>NZ_JANHDP010000010.1 GCF_024494695.1 Natronoarchaeum rubrum
GCCGGCGACGATCTCGTCATCGAGTTCGGAACCGAAGAGGCGGACGTCGATCGCGAGTGGTTCGAGGAAGTGTTCGGCGCCGAGGAGGAGCTACCGGAGGGCGATATGCCGACGATCGCGCTGCTGAAGCCCGCCGACGAAACGCCGTTCGCGGAGTACGAGGAGCTGCCAGAAGACCAGCAATCACTCGACGAGGTGGGGCGATGAGCACGAAGTACGACACCGGCGGCGGTGTCACCACGCTGCCGCCGATGACGGGCCACGCCCGCGGGCGCTACGAGAAGCGCCTGCCCGACGACGCGGTCGAGCCCGAGGTGGCGTGGGATCGCGGCGAGGACATCCAGCACCCGGCCGTTGTCGAGACGTTCCACACTGATCCGCCGAAGCGCGTCCGCGTCTACCACCACAACCAGGAGTACCTCGTGGTGTTCATCGTCGGCAGCGACGGGCCGGACTTCGGCGACGAGTACGTCGCGACGGTCTACAACGGCCAGACGCACGAACACGGCCCCACGAGAGCGTATCTCTACTCGCACGGGCCGCACTACGTCGAGAACGATGTCGGTGGTTCGATATGATCCAGTCCGAAGATTTAGGGACCAGCGTTCCGAAGCGCGGAGTATCGACTAAGAACAAGTCAAACGCCAGTCCAGAATCCGACCGTGCTGACGACACGGTCGCAGACTGGCGTTTCCGCACCAGTACGATGACCTTCGCAAGCCAGCTTAATAGCAGTTACGACAGGAGTAGCGTATACCAGCCGCCGGTGTCGGTTTCCGGGGTGTTTGGCGCGTGAGTGACGAATGTTACTTTTGCGGTGAACAGGAGGCGCTCGACCAGCACCACATCGTCCCGAAACGACACGGCGGATCTGACCGGGACAAGAACCTCGTCACCGTCTGCCCGACCTGCCACCGGAAGCTCGAAATGCTGTACGACGACCAGTTCTACGCTGATCTGGGCGTCGAAGACGACCCGGAAACGGTCTACAACCGACAGGAGCCCACGCTTGATGTCGTGAAAGAGGCAGAGCAGCGGGGTGGGAGCGATGAGTGAGCAGTTTGAGAACATCCCGGACGAGCTCACGCAGCGTGATCAGTGGCTCTACTGGAACGCCTCCGCGGACAAGCCGCGCAAGCCACTCGCCTCGCCGGCGGCCGACTACGGCGCTGCGTGGTCCGACCCCGACGAGTGGATGTCGTTCGACGAGGTCGTCGACGGCGCCGGCATGGTCAGCGATGCCGGGATCGGATACGTAAACGCCAGCGACAACGACGACTACGCCCGCGGGCTGTACGGTGTGATCGACATGGACGGCTGCGTCAACGACGAGGGGCGGCCGAAAGAGTGGCTGCCGTCACTGCAGCCGTTCTTTGACCGTGACGCCTACATGGAGTTCTCGCCGTCGAGCGAAGGCATCCACATCCCGATCGCCGGCTTCGAGCCGCCGGAGTGGTGGACCGACCAGCACTTTAGCGATGACGAGCACGAGGGCGTCGAGGCGCTGACGAACAAGTTCTCGACGTTCACGGGTGACACGCTCAAGAACTCCGGCGAGGAGGTCGTCGACTACGGCGAGTGGGTCGACGAGTGGTTGCTCGAGGCCTACAAGGCGATCACCGGCGAGGATCCGTTCGACAACGAGACCGACGTCGACCCGGACGATGCGCCAGACGGATCGAGCGCCGGCCAGCCTGGCGATCGCGACGAGTGGATGGACGAAGATCTCGCGAAGGAGGCGCTGGACGAGATCAACCCCGACGTCTCCTACTCGACGTGGCGGGACATCGGGATGGCGTTGTCGAACCACTTCGGCGAATCTCGCGGCAAAGCGCTGTTCAGGCAGTGGTCGAACGGCGGGACGAAGTGGGACAGCGAGGCCGAGAAGCAGGCCGACCGGATCGTCAGCGACGCGGGCAACTACAACTACGACATCGGGACCCTCGTGTATCACGCCAGCCAGCACGGCTGGGACGCCTCCAGTGCGGCGCGGCAGGCCATGTCGGATGGCGGGACGAAGACCACCAGCGGAACGAGCGACACGGCGTCGCCCGAGACGACCACGAGCCCCGGCGACGACTGGTCGTTGGCGCCACATGACGTCATCAAGCTCGCGGTCGACGACCCGCTCCACACTCTCGGCTACGACGAGGATGGGCAGCTCACCGGCGGCATCCGAGACATCCGGACGCCCGAGAAGGCGCACTACGTCTGGGAGTTGGCGAAGAAGACGGACAACGACAACGTCCTCGCGCAGTTCAAGGGCCCGTTGTATAGCTACAACGACGGCGTCTGGCGTGACGACGGAAGGCAACGACTCCGTGAGATCGGCGGCCAGGGGCTTAACTCGGCGTTCTCGAAACGCGTCACGGCTGAGCTGGAAGAGCAGGTCCGGATGGACCGGACGAAGCAGCCAGAGGAGCTCGGGGCCCCCGATGGGACGATCGTCACCGAGAGCGGATTGCTCGACCTGCGCGACCTCGACGTCGAGCCTGTCAGACCCGACCACTACGCGCTCGCCAAGATCCCGACTGAGCACGATCCGGATGCGGAGTGCCCGCGCTGGGAGGAGTTCGTCGAGGAGAGCATCGACACCGAGGTCGAGCGCAAGAAGCTCCAGGAATACGCCGGGTACACTCTCTGGCATCACTCGCAGGACTTCGGGAAGGCGATGTTCTTCGTCGGCCCGACTGACTCCGGTAAAGGCACGGCGCTGAAGGCCATCAAGCAAGTGATCGGTGGCGACAACGTCGCCGCGGAGAGCCTGCACGAACTGATCCAGACGCGCTGGGGGGCTGCGCAGCTGTTCGGCAACATCGTCAACATCCGAAACGAGGTGACCCCCAGCGGCCTGAGCAACATCCAGAAGTTCAAGGAACTCACCGGCGGCGAGGACGAGATCAGCGCCGAGTTCAAGGGCAAAACCAAGTTCAATTTCGTCGTCACGCAGAAGTTCATGTTCAGCACGAACGAAGTGCCCACTGTCGAGAACGCTGACGAGGCGTTCTACAACCGGCTGCTGTTCGTCCGCTTCCCGAACACGGTCCCGCCGGAGGACCAGGACAAGGACCTCCTCGACAAGCTGGCTGACGAGCGGTCCGGGATGCTCAACTGGATGCTCGAGGGGCTGAACCGGCTGCTGGATCAGGGGCAGTTCACCGGCGAGCGCTCGATCAACGGCAAGAAGGAGATCTGCGACGCGTTCGGGGGCGTGCTCGACCGGTTCACCCACCACTGTCTCATGGTCACCGGCAACAAGGAGGACACGGTCAAGAAAGCCGACCTCCACGAGCTCGCGCAGGCCTACGCCGACGACATCGACAAAGAGCCCGAATGGGATACGCAGAGCGGCTTCTCCCGTAAGATGGGCAACCAGCGGAGCATCTCTGCCGGCCAGAAGAAAATCGACGGCAAGAACCACAAGGTGTTCAAGGGCGTTCGCGTGAAGCCCGAGGTCGTCTACCAGTTCAACAAGGACATCATCGCCACCAGCGGGACGTCTGACGACACCCGGAACACCGGGCTGGGAAGTTACGACGGGGTCGACCTCCGGCCTGGCTATGACAGTACGAACCCGATCGGCGGTGACGGTAGCAGCGACGACAGCGATGACGAGCGCGGCGACGATGACGAGACCTCGATTCGGGACGAGCCGCTCGCTCCGATCATCATCCAGTACGTCCGCGATCACCAACCTGGCCGCGAAGGCGTTCCCCACAGTGAGGTCCTCGAGGCGCTCGTCGATCGCGGCGCCAAGGAGAGCCGAGCCGAACAGTGGCTCGACAAGTGCCTCAAGCGCGGCGACATCCACGAACCAGTCGACGGTCACTACCGCGTCTGACCGCTGCTATTTTCCTATTTCCGCCGCAGAACCCTTGAGATGCTCCTGTAACGGCCGTAACGGCCCCGTAACCCCCACCCGTTACCGTAGATTCCCGACGCCGTCTTGTGGTTTTGTTGGGCGGGTAACGGTGTAACGGTTATTCTGATATCTAACGCAGGCGGGCACACACGCATACGCACACGCGCACACACGCCCCCAATCCGAGACAAACCGTTACTCCGTTACCGCCGGAGAGAGCCGAGTTTTCGGCAGTGCCCACGCGCGCGTACGCGGATAGCTTTTAGTAGCTGGAGATGTTACGTTACCACAACACCACAGCGCCAGCGTGGCGTCTATTCTCGACCTGGGCGCGTTCACAGCGCGCCGGGTACCCATAGCCATGAGCACAACCACACACCCCGACGGCGACGTCCAGATCTACGAGTGCGCCTACTGCGGCGGCGATCGCCGGGCGTCGGCGTCGGTCGCCGGCTCGTTCTGCTCGATCGAGTGCCACCGGGCGCACAAGCGAGCGAAGCGCGCCGGCGAGATCTTCGAGCTCGTCGAGCACGACCACCGGTTCTGCCGGACGTGCTTCGCGCAACTCAAGGAGGTCTCGAAGCCGGCGCGGACGCTGGTGATCCCGCCGTCGCTGCATGACGAGGACTGGGGCAACGCGTCGGACGTCCTGGTCGGCTACCAGTACCGGACCGAGCACGCGGAGACGGGCGAGATCTCGATGGACGTCGACGCCGAGGGCGACCGGGCGATCGTCGAGGACGGCGTCGCGATGGGGACGATCTGCGAGTGCGGCGCGACGGATCACCGCGACGACGAGCCGGCGATCCGCGAGTCGATGCCCGCCGGCCGCCTGGTACTGCAGCTGGCCGCCGCGGCCGAGACGCTGCGCCAGGAGGGCAAGCACGACGTCGACTACGACGCGGAGCACCTCGGCGTCGCGATGGACGACGGCGCCGACGTCGTCGACGCGCTCGAGGAGGCGGTGATCCTCGATGACTGACGACGACCCCTCGAAGTGTGACAGTTGCGGCCGGACGCTGACTGTCGCCCTGTTCTGCGACTGGTGTGATGACGATGACTGACGTCAAGTGTCGGGCCTGCGGCCACGTCCGCGAGACGACGGAGCCGAACCCGACGCTCGTCGCGTGTGTCGAGTGCGGATCGCACCGTCTCGACTACGTCAACAAATCGGAGGACTGCCATGTCTGACGGCGATATTGAACAGGAAGCGATCGTCAGAACTTGCCCCGGGTGCGGCTCAGAGATGGACGTGTCTGACGGCCCGTACATCTACATCGGCTACCATCTCCGCCCCGATGCCGGCGGGTTCTGCTGTTCAGCCGCCTGCGCTCACGACGTGATCGACGACCGTTCAATGGAACCGGGCGGTGATCAATCGTGATCTGCTCGGTTTGTCAGACGCCGATCTCTGGCACGCCACGGCGCACGGTCGGCGGCGAGCCGGCGCACTCGGACTGCCTCGAGGACGACGGCGACGACATCACGCCGGGCGACGTCGAGGGCGCTCGCGAGGAGCTCTTGGACGACGATCGCCTGGATGATGCGAGCGAGGAGTACGCGGCGGGCTGGATCGACGCCGCGATCGCGTTCGATCGTCTGCTGACCGATCCGGAGCACGGCGCCGAGGACGACGCGGCTTACGGAGTTACTGACTGATCATGTCGGAGACGCCTGACCTGACCCAACGGCTTGAGGAGTACCTGGATGCACTACCAGCTGAGTCCTACACCGAGTGGGGCGACAAGGTCGGCGTCGCGGGGACGTCCGCGGAGTCGGCGAAGGATCGGCTCAACGAGTGCGCCGGCGTCGACGTCCAGAAGGTCGACGGCGAGTGGTGCAACGTGGCCGGCGATCGCGACGTCCAGGCCGGCGTCGGCGATGGCGAGGACGATGACGACGGGCCGGACCCGGACGACCTGACGGGCCGCGAGGAGTACATCGTTCGGGAGCTTCAGCAGGGCGTCGAGCTTGACGACCTGGCTGACGATCTCGACGAGCGCGAGTCGGTCGTCCGGACGCACCTGGACGACCTCGAGGATCAGGGGTGGCGGATCTGCCACGACGAGGACGCGGGCCTGTTCGAGATCGAGGGCGACCACACGCTGCGGTCGTCTGAGCACAAGGGCACACGGACGCGGAAGGCAAACCGTTGGTGGGAGGTCCGACACAACGCGCTCGAACGGCAGTGGAAGCGCCTCGACCCGGCGGACGTCTCGCTGGTTGCGGAGCCCGGCAACGAGGACTGGGTGACGCACATGACCGACCTCCACGCCGGCGACGTCGTCCGCGACTACGCTGGCGAGCTGGTCTACGAGACCGAGGACATCCCGACGGTCGTCGAGTACATCACGGAGCAGTCGCTCAGTCTGGCGAGCAAGCACAACGCCGACTACGACACGGCGCACCTGCTCTACGGCGGCGACATGGTCACGAACGAGGCGATCTACAAGGGGCAGTTCGAGGACCTCGACGCGTGGCTTGACGAGCAGGCCGACGTTATCCAGCAGGCGCTGATCGAGCAGATCATCACGTTCAGCGAGCACTTCGACGCGGTCAACGTCGTCTGCCAGATCGGCAATCACGGCGTCAACCGCGCGGACGGGACGTCGAAGCACAACAACGCGGACCTCCTCGTCTACAAGGCGATCCGGAATTTCATACACAAGAGCCAGGAGCACTGGGGCCGCCTCGATAACGTCCGGATGAAGATCGGCGAGGCGCGACCGTACACGCCGGTCGAACTCCGCGGCGGCAAGCTTCACGGGCACCTTCGTCACGGCCAGGATCGGAAGCCGCAGGCCGAGACGAGTGCCCGACTCAAGGAGTGGCTATCGACGCTTTTGGATACGATCAACAGCTCCTGGGGTTCGTTCGACGTCGCCTGGATGGGCCACCATCACGTCAGCGGCAACATCCCGTGGAACGGCCCGCCGATTATCGTCTCCGGCTCGCCGAAGCCGGGCGGCGACTACGTCGAGAAGCTCGGCGTCAAGGGCGCGGCGACGCAGCCCCAGGAGATCGCGCACTGCCACGGCGTGTCAGATGAGGGTATCACCAGCATCTGGCCGATCGACACACGCCACTACGAACGATGAGACCTCATACTCGCGAGCCGAGCGTGCTCCAGACCTGCCCAGCGTGCGGTACGCTCTGGCAGGATGGCAACGACCGGCCATGCAACTGTGACCTTTCAGACCCATGAACGATCCAACCGTACTCAGCAAGCTGCTGCGCCTGGCGAAGCAAGCCGGCGCTCCCAGCGAAGACACATACGACCGTGACGGCGGGTTTTCGTACCACGCGGAGACGCACGCCGCTGGCGTCGGGTTCGGCGTCGGCGTCGTGGCGATGACGATCGGCGAGATGCGCTACGTGTCGGCACTGCTCGCGATCGCGTTCGGCGCGAACCGCGGCCCGAAGCTGTCGAGCGCGAAGATCGTCGAGGACATCCGGCAGGAACCGCACTACGCGCTGGGCGGGCTGGCGCTCGGGCTACTGCTCGGGGCTCTGATCTCACGATGACGGCGTCGAGTGAAAGCGGAGGAAACGATGCACCATGAGCTTGAAACAGCCCTCGAGCCACCGCCCTTGGTACTGCATCGACGGCCTGGTCGAGGAGTACCGCGAAGTCGCAAAAGGCGACGGTGATCTCAAGATGCTGAAGACGCTCAAGATCATCCGCAGCATCCTGGTCATCGTCGCCATCTCGGCTATTTCGCTCTACGCTCTTTACCTTGGCGCTGACGCGACCGTCGTCGCGGCGTTCAGCCTGCCGTCGCTGGCGGGCTACGCCGGTGCCGAGGCGGCCGACTACGCCGCACTCGTCCAGGGGTTTCTGGAGGCCAAACAGAGCGAGGACAACTCATGATGCGAGCGGAGGACCCCAGCGCGGCGCGGACGTTCGACGCCGACGGCGTCCGTGTGTTCGTCGTCGCGCCGAGCAAGCTGGCGATGTACGACAGCGATAACGACTCGGCTTGGCTGGCCGCCGATCAGCCGACTGACCTGCGAGACTGGCGATAACCATGGCGAAGGAACTCACTTTCGAGAACGGCGAGGTCCGAGATGCACCGCCCGACGAATCCGAGGACGACGTCGACGAGGACGACGGATGAATCCGTTCATCGAACTGTACCGCGACCCGGTCGCCACGCTGACGGCGCTCGCGTACGCGCTGACGCTGTTGACGCTGCTGGTGATCACGCTCGCGGGGACCTGGCGTAACGCGATCTGGCTGGCTACCCGCTGGAAGCGCCAGCGGCCGAACGAGTGGGAGTACATCCCGCCGACGTGGTGGCTGGTCCGCTTGGCGGCGATCCCGGCGGTCCTCGCGGTCGACGCCTGGGCCATGGCGGCCCTCATCTGGCTGGTGTTTTAACCCATGACTGACGATACTGACCTCTGCGGCTACGAGAAGGACGACGGGGAGCCCTGCGGGCTTCCGGCGTCGAAGTCGGATGGTCGTTGCCATCACCACACGGACGACGACGTCGAGCGAGCCCGTGGCGGCCGGCCGACGAAACTGGAGCAGAACCCGGAGCTGTACGACGAGATCATGGCCGCCGCCGAGGAGGGGCTGACTTACGAGGGGATCGCGCGCGTCGCCGGCATCGGCCGCTCGACGCTCGATGACTGGCGCCGGGAGTACGACGAGTTCAGCGCGAGGCTCGAGCAGAAGCGCTCGGTCGGCGAGCGCGAGCTGGTACAGGACGCCGACCCCGAGTTCATCCTGGAGCGGTCGTACGACTACACGAAGGAGCAGGAGATCGAGCACACCGGCGACGGCTTCGATCTCTCGCTGTCGGCCGACGAGAAAGAGCACCTCGACGAACTGTTCGACGTCGACCCGCAGGAGACCGACACCGACGAATGACCTACGAATGTGAGTGCGGCTGGAAGTTCGTAGGAAGCGATGATACCGAGCAACTTCTGGCACGAATAGACCACGTCAAGGAACACCACACATCAGACGTCGAGCAGGAGTTCCACGGCGACAACCTCGATCTCATCGAGATCGTTCACGAGGCTCTTCACCTGATCGACGATGATGACCTCGACGGCTGGTACACGTCGCAGATAGAGAGGATGCGGACTGATGCGGACGAGATCATCAAGTACCAAGGATAACCATGGAGATCGACCCGTCGGCGCTGGCCGAACACAACCCGCTGGCACACCCCGCCGTGGCGAGTGTTCGACTGTTCGACTTCTCGACCCCTCCGGGCGATCACCTGCTGGAGTTCTACAACTCTCTCTGGCGGGCGTGTGATCCGGACTTTCCACACGCGCCGACGCGGATCGCCCGGCTCATGCCCCGCGGCCACGGCAAGACCGAGGGCGCCGGCGTCGTGTTTCCGACGTGGGTGGTGCTCTCGCACCCGGACGTCCGCGTGGCGGTTATCTCGAAGACGAAGGGGCTGGCCGCCGAGCGAACGGAGAAGGCGGTCGAGTACATCGAGCGCTACGCGCCGCAGTTCGACATCGAGGTGACCGACTCGTCGCGCACCCAGCTGACGACGGCGTCGAACGACCACAAGGAGGCGACGATCTCGCCGTACGGCCTCGAGTCCCAGTTGACGGGGAAGCACTTCGATGCCGTTATCTACGACGACATCGCCGACTGGGACAACCAGCGGACGGAGACGCAGCGGCGGAACGTCCGGAACTACTTCGGCGACTACGTCGACAACCTGCCGAGCAACGACTCGGTCCTCCCGAATGGGCCGGTCCAGGCGGTGATCGGGACGCGCAAGCACCCGCAAGACATCTACGAGACGAACATCCTGAACTCGGCGACGTGGGACGTCGGAGTGTATACGGCGATCCACGAGGCCGACTGGCCGGTCGTCGAGACGCGCGACTGGCAGGTGCGCGGTGACGATGGCGAGATCTACGACTCGATCGCCGACCTGCCGCCGGACGTGACGCTCGCGAACAACGGCGTCCTTCCGAACCGCGACGTCGACGTCCTCTGGCCGGAGTTCCAACCGCCCGAGGCGCTGCTGTACGACATCGTCGACGGCGACGACTCGACGGCAGTGTGGCAGCGCGAGAACCAGCAGGATCCCAACGCACTCGCCGGCGAGGTGTTCAAAACGGACTGGCTGATCTACGAGGACGGCCTGCCGACTGACGAGAACGGCGAGGAGATCCCGCTTCGGTGGGTCGCCGGCCTGGACATCGGGCTCGTCGAGGACCCGCAGAAGGCCGCCGAGCAGGATAGCGACTACACGGCGCTGGCGGTCGTCGGCGTCGACCCGCGCAACCAGCGGGCGTACCTCGACGCGCTGCCGCGCAAGCGTGGTCTCTCCGTCTCCGGTATCGTCGACTGGACGGAGGACCAACTGGCCGACTACGACGTCGACAAGCTCCTGGTCGAGCAGAACGCTGGGCGCGGACCGGGGCAGCGGCTCCGCGATACGACGTCAATCCCGACGGAGAACGTCTCCTCAAGCGGTAGCAAGGAGGGTCGGATCCACAGCCTGTCGGCTGACTTCGAGAGCGGCACTCTCCGGATCCACGGTGACGCGACCAACCAGCCTTGGCGTGGCTTCGAGCAGAACGAGTGGCTGCAGTTCCCGACCGGCGCCCACGACGACCGCCTCGACGCGATCGAGCTCGCGATGCGCGCGGTCGCGTTCGGCAACGTGCCGGCGGCGACCGCATCGCTCGACGAGGGTGGCTACACGCCCGCCGGCGAGGACATCACCGCCGAGTCACGCGAGTTCAAGGAGAGCGACGTCGGCCAGGCAATTCACCAGATCGCCGAGCAGCAGCGAGGTAGCTTTCGATGAGCACGAACCCCGGCGGCATCCCACATCCGGAGCCGACGCAGTTCCAGGCGCCGGGGCGTGGAGATCCGACAGATATCCGTGCGCCGCTGGATATGGAGTCGTTCAACTCGTCGAACGTCCACTCGGCACTCTACGACTTCGGTACGGAGGACCTCTACGTCCGCTACGACCGGACGGGCCCGGACGCGATCTACGCGTACCGGTTCGTCCCGGCGTCGGAGTGGGACGGGCTCGCGAGCGCGGGCTCGGCGGGCTCGTACATCAACGAGAACATCGCGTACGGCTATCCGTACGAGCTGCTGACGAAAGGCGACTTCCCGCAGATGGGCCGCGGGCTTGAGAACGACCTGGCCCGGCGGTTCGTGACACAGTTTTAGACAACCATGGGTATCTTCGACGACGCAACTCGAGAGTACGCGGATCGCCTCAACAGCGACGGTGAGCGTGACTCCGAGACGACAATCGGCGCCGAGTCCATCACGATCGCGGACTCGGACACGCAACAGACCACCGAGGACACGTGGCTCTCGGGCAAGAAAAAGTACGGCTGGCCGCGGGGCCGCGAGGCGTACGAGGCACGACAGATCCAGCAGACGTGGGCGATGGAGGTTATCACCAACGGAATTGTCGACCAGCTACTCGGTGGCGAGCTCGCCGCTGAGAACGAGGGCGACGATGACCTCACTGGCCCCGCGGCTGATCTCTGGAATGTTATTCGGGATGTCCTCAAGGGCCCGCACCTGATGGACGACACGCTGGACGACCTGATCTCGGCGGCCGTCGCCGACATGGTCGGCCCGGGCAACGCCTACTGGGATATGCTGCCGGCCGAGAACGCCTCAATCCCGGTAGCGGCGCTCAAGCCGGTCGACGCGCTGACGGTCCGACACAACTACGACGAGAACGGCAACCCGAAGGATCCGGCGTACTGGCAGGCGGCAGGCGCGTTCGGCGGCGCCGGCAACATGAACATGGGCAACGTCAGCCCGACGCCGCTCACCAAAGACGACATCGTCGCGATGCGCTATCCCGGCTCGCGGCGGTCGTTCCGCGTCTACCCGCAGTCGCCGGCGATGCAGGTCAAGAAGACGCTGGAGCTGCTCGCGAACTCGACGTCGCACCACAACCGGTTTTATAACGACGACGAGATCCCCGCCGGCTTCGTCCAGATCATGGGCGCGTCGGACAACTCGGTCAGCAAGATCCAGGACAAGATCCAGGCCGCAGCGGGCGACCCGCGCTCGGTCGAGGTGATCGGCGGCGAGGGCGCTGCGCAGTGGATCGAGATGGGCGGCACGGCGATCAACCTCAACGTGATTGAGGAGCAGAAGTGGTTCCTCCAGCTCTGCCTCGCGGCGTTCGGTCTCGGGAAAGCGGAGATCGGCATGATCGAAGACGTCAACCGCGCCAACGGAGACGTCGAGGCCTCGCGAGTCTTCAAGCGCGTCACCGGCCCGTTTGCAAAGGAGTTTTCCAGAGCGTTCGGGCACATCGCCGACCAGTTTGAGGTTTACCGACAACTCGACCGGCCGTTCGACATCCGGCTCCGGTTCAGCGACCCGCGCGAAGAGCGCGCGCGTGAAGAGCGCCTGCTCAAGATGTACGAAGCGGGCGGGCTGACGCGCCGGGAGTGGTACCAGCGGCGTGGTGACGGGGACGTTGCGGAGGGCGACATGACGGTCGAGATAAACGGCCAAGAGGTCGACTACGGCGCCTTGCCGAAAGATGTCCTCGACCACAAGCTGCGGTCGCTCCGCGGTGACACGCCGGAGGATCAGGCCGAGGATCAGGCCGAAGACATGCCCAGCGAGGACGAGTAGATGGCTCGAGGCAGCTTCTCGCTCCGCCGGCTCACGGAGTACCTGGACGAGGGCCGCGAGGCCTTCGGCCGGCCATTGTCGCTCGGGACGACCAACGAGGCCGACCTCGCGGGCCACTATCCCTACAACCCCGAGCGCTTTCGCGTGTTCGTCAACGGCGAGCGGCAGCTGCTCCAGTACGGATCCGTCGCTGAGTACGAGGACGTCGTCGACGGGCATCGCCTCAAGCCCCAGTCGGCAGGCGACGTCGTCACGATGGAAACGGCGGAGATGTACCGCTACGTCGTCCAGTACGTCGTCGAGTGGTCGGCGGCCCTGCAACTCTCCCAGCAACTGCAGGCTGGCGAGGCGTTGATCTTCGGCTACGGTGATGCGGACCTCGCGAACAGCGCCGACGACTTCCCAGGCCCGGCAGCAGACGGCTGGTTCTGGCACTGGCACAGCGGCCTCGACGCCAACGAGGTCCGGCTGGCGGAGTATCGAAACGGGACGACTGTCGACGAGACGGTTGTCGAACTCGAGAAGGACGTCACGGTCTGGAAGCGCCTGGCGGGCGAGACGAACTGGTACAACGTCGGCAACACGCGGTTCGTCGAGACCTACACCGGGACGTACGACGACGTCGAGTCGTCCCAGCGCAACGACACTGTCGCCCGGACGTCGGTCGACGACGGCAAGGGCCCGCAGACGGCCAACAAGCAGGTCCAACTGAGCATAAAGGCGGAAGCCGGCGCCGGGTCGCTCGAGGCGGAGCTCGGCAGTGTCGGCGTGCGGACGCTGGGCGACGTCGGGGCGATCACCCGCGAGAAGACGTACTCGTTCACGGCATCGGTGTCGGCGACCGGGACGTGGGTGCCGATCGCCGCCCTGCGGATCGACCCAGACCGCGACATCGTCAACGTCCAGGTGAAGAATACGGACGTCACCGAGTTCGGCGGCGATGGCGATGTCACCGTGATGCCGATGGCGGTTGACCCGCAGAACGCGCTGACGGACGGCGGATCGCAGCCAACAGACTGGTCGGCGCCGGTCGAGTTGAACCCGACGAACTCGGTGGTCGAGACGAGCGCGTCTGTGGACCAGATCCCCGACGCGACCGGAACGGTCAGCACGTCGGCCGCCGATCCGGGCGGCTACCAACTCGGCTTTGGATCCCGATACAGCAGCGGGACGGGCTCGAAGACGACGGTGTCCTCGGGCTCGGCGACGCGGAAGCGGGAGATCTCCTCGCGCGACGTCTGTGTGTTCCTCGCGAACGCCTCGGTCGCCGGCGATGTGACGGTCGAGGTCATCACCGAGCAGGACTGGTAACGACACTCCCCGATGACCCCGCCCTGCCGTGGGCGCGGGACGAAAGGGCACCATCACCACGGCAATGCTTTTCACGAGGATCTGACAGACATGACTGACCACGACGACGTCGCACAGCGCGCCTACCACAGCCCCGACCCCGACCGGGTCGAGGTCCGGGATGTCGACGACCCCGAAGACGGAGTGATGACGATCCGGATGCCGATCTCGTCGACGGCCGAGGCTCGCGACGGCAAGGCGTTCGACCGCCGCCGGCTCGAGGGCTGGGCCGAGCAGATCCGCGAGGGCACGGTCGGCGCGTTCCTCGACCACGGCCGAAACCCGGACGTTGCGGGCTCGCGCTACAGCTCGACCGGCAAGGTCGGCTATCTGGACGAGCCCGAGCTCGTCGAGCGCGACGACGGCGAGACGGATCTCGTTGTCGACAACGTCCTGATGGACCCCGAAACGATGCCGTCGGCGACGGGCGGCCTTCGGGAGGCCCTCGCCCGGATCAAGTCCCAGGTCGAGCGCGACATCCCGCTGACCGCATCGGTGGGCTGGAGCGACGACACGGGCGACCGGGACCTGCCCGGCGACTCGGACCTTCTCGAAAACTCGCTGGTCGGCATCCCGAGCGACCCCTCGGCGAGTAGCCACGACGCGGCGGTCGCCCAGGCCCGCGACGTGCTCGCGGACCACGACCTCGACGAGGAGCAGGCCGAGCAGTTGGTCGCGGACTTCCGCGCCGTGGTGGTGGGGTCCGACACACGCAGCGACAGCAGCAGCATGAGCAACGACGACGACCCCGGCGGGGACGCCGGCACGACTGACGACGAACAGAGCTTCTCGTTCGAGCGGGCGGTGAGCGAGAACGAACCCCTTGGCGACGTTGTAGAGCGCCACGGCCCCGATGAGTTTGCGGAGTCGTTCCGCGACTGGTATCGCTGGCTCAAGCGCAACAACGACGACGCCGAGGACCCCGACCGTTCGGCCGACGCGGAGCAGTTCCGCGACTTCATGCGCGAACAGACGGAGCAGCAGACCGAGATCCTCCGCACGCTCGCCGATTCCCTCCGCGAAGACGACGAGGACGACGATGAGGACGAGGAGGAGGAGGAGGAGGAGGAGAGCGACGACGGCGAGGACGACGAGGACGAAGACGACGAGGAGAACAGCGCCGACGCCGACGACGAGCGCACCGTCACCATCGACGGCGAGGAGATGACCGCCGACGAGGCGGTCGAGACCCTTCGCGACGACGTCGACGGCGCCGAGCCTGAGACGCCCGGCGACGATGACGACGAGCGCGACGACGAACCGGCTGACGAGCGCACCAGCGATCCCAAGGAGCTCCTGTAAACCATGAGCGCAACTGACAACACCCCGTACGACGACCTGCAGACTGACCGCGACATCGCGGCCCGACTCGCAACGCCCACCGAAGACAACGCCCGGACGATCTACGACACGCTGCTGCGTGCGTTCGGCCTCCCCGAGGTTCCGATCGAGCGCGGCCGCGTCGGCGTGCCGATCAGTCATCTCCAGGACAAGCTGCTCGACAGCCACCGCGAGCACGAGGACGATCCCGACGCCGAGACGCGTGCCGAGAGCCAGTTCGGCCACCGCTCGCCGTTCGCGGCGGCGGCCGCGGCCGGCACCGGCTACGACGACCTCAGCGACGACGACCGCATCGGCGCCGTCGAGGACATGAGCGAGCGCGCGGCGATCGACCAGACGGTCGTCGGCGCCGCCTCGCCGGTCGCGGTCGACCCGCAGCTGATCGACGTCCAGCGCAGCGCCGCGCCGGTCCTGAGCGTCATCACGTCGCAGGCCCAGGCCGGGTTCGAGGCGAAGTACAACGTCATCTCCGACCGGAACGAGCCGATCGGGATGGTCTCCGAGGCCGACGCCGCCGGGGACATCTCCTCGCTCTCGGAGGGCGACTTCACTCTCTCGACGGAGAGCAAGGACATGAAGATCTACCTCGACCAGGCCCGCATCAGCGACTTCTCGCAGCGCGCCGAGGACACGCTGGGCTACATGGACCTGGGCGAGACCACGCTCGGCCAGCGCACGATCGCGCACGCGCTGTTCAAGGCCAAGCAGATCTTCTACGGCGACCCGAGCGTCAGCGCCGGCGACAACTCGATCGAGGACTCGAACGCCTACGAGGGCATGGCGGCGATCTACGACGCCGCCGGCAACTCGATCGACAAGTCGACGACGTCGAGCGGGTTCCTCGAGGACATGCTCGACGAGGTCACCACGCAGGTCACCAACACCGGCCTGATGTGGGACGCCGCGCGCTACCTCGTCAGCCCGCAGTTCTACAACGCGATCTACGACGAGGTCACGCCGACCATCCGCCTCGACGGCTACGACGCCGATGTCGAGTACGGGCCGCAGGGCCTCGCGATCGGCACCGAGCAGGGCACCGTCCAGATCACGCCCTGTGACAACATCCGGAGCTACTCCGGCCTCACCGGCGTCGGTGCGAACTCTGACGTCGGCGACGTCTTCCTGATCGACGAGCGCGCCATGCAGTTCCGCCAGCTGGCGCCCTTCTCGACCGTCCCGCTGGGCCGCACCGGCCTCGCGGACAAGGTCGCGATGTTCGAGTACGGCACCCTCGTGGACAAGGCCCACGGCGAGCACGGCCTCTGGCTGCAGGGCTACGACATCTGAGGTGACCCATGACGCACAGCACTCAGAGCGTCGAGCGTGAGAGCGGCGGGTCGACGGCGGTCGTGTTCCACACGATCGACGTCACGTCGCTCGACAGCGCCGGCGCCGAAACCTACGATCCGAGCACCGAGGTCGGGCTCGACACCGACCACACCGGCGGCATCTCCGTCGTCGGCCAGGAGGACGCGACGAATCTCGTCCGCTGGGACCACATCAACGAACAGCTCGCAGTCGTCGCCGTCGCCGACGGGACCGACGTCACCAGCGGCACGGACGTCGGCGAGGTCCGGCTCAAGGTCGAGGGGATCTGAGCCATGCGCGTCGAGCACCCACGCGCCGGTGACGGGCCGGGCACGCCGCCGGCGGCGGTCGGCGTCAACGGCGAGGCCGTCCCGGTCGACGAAGACGGCACGTTCGCGGTGCCCGACGACGCGCACTCGTGGCTCGGCCGCTTCGCTGCGGCCTACGACGCCTCGGTTGACGACCTCGTCGCTGGCGAGCGGTGTGATGTCGTGATGAGCAACGACGAGGTCTGCGGACGCGAACTACCGTGTCCGTACCACAACGACGACGAAGGCGAGGAGGAGTAACCCATGCCCACTGGCTACTGTACTGTCGACGACGTCCGCCGGACGCTCCAAGAGACTGGGTTCACCGGCGCGCTCGGCGAGGACTCCAACCAGGCGGTCGTTAACAAGATCGCCAGCCAGACGCCGTGGCTGCGGTCGAAGACAAGCCGGCACTGGTACGAGCCCGGCGGCGTCACTGGCGACACGCAGGACCTCGTCCCGACCGCTCCGCGAACGCATGGGCCCGAGGAGGGCGACATCCCGTCGACGCCGCACCCGCAGCACTCGACGCTGTTCGACGCCGACCGTGGCCGCTATCCGCTGCGGATGGTCGGCCCCTACACTCGGATCCGGCTCGACAAGCACTACGTCGACACGCTCACCAAGCTCGAGGTCCGCGACGCCGGCGGGTCATACACGGACTGGATCGCTGACAGCACCAAGCAGGAGGGCGAAGACTACCGGCTCTACGTCGAGCCAGGGACGACGTCCAGCCCGTCCTACATCGACCTCCGCGTGAGTTCGCTGCCGGCGCTGCGCCACTACGACGGCGCCGTGCGCGTCACCTACGACTACGGCGCCGAAGGGCTCTCGCGGACCATCCGTGAAGCGGTCGCGATGCGGACGGCCGCCGAACTGCTCGCGCCGGACGACGAGGCGAATCTCGGCATCCCCGAGAACGCCAACCTGCAGACGATCGAGACGAAAGTCCAGGCGCTCGAACGGCAGGCCGAGGAGAAGCTGGAGCCCTACCTATGAGCGCCAGCGACACCAGAGCCGCGGCGTCGTTTTCCGTCTCGGGCCCTGAACCCGCGCTCGACGACGCCGAACGCCGGCTCGTCGGCGAGTCTCGGCCGCTCGTCTACCAAGCGATGCGGATCTCGCACGGGACGCTCCGCTCGTACGCGTCGCGGACCGACTACGACGTCGAGGCGATCGTCGACTCGTTCGAGCAGCCGGAGATCTCCCGCTCGGACACGGAGCTGACCGTGACCTGGGCGTGGGATCACCCGGCGGCCGTTTTTATGAACAATGGCACCAGCGATCACACGATCCACGGCGACCCTGTCCTCTCGTTTATCTGGGAGGACCCGCCGGCGGACGCTCGCGAGCGGTGGCCCGAGGAGGGCGATGGCGTGCGCGTGTTCACGGACGAGGTCAGCGTCTCGGGGCTACCCGAGTCGCGGTTCGTCCAGGCCGGCCTCAACTGGCTCCGGCAGGAGGTGAGCTAACCGATGGTTCAGGACGAAGTGACGTGGGTCCTTCAGACGATCAAGTCCAACTGGCCTGGGTCCTCGTTCCCCAGCACCCTCGCGCGGATCAACCGCGACGAGCCGGAGATCCTCGAAACCGACGATCGAAAGCGCTCGCTTGAACTGGAGGAGTGGAACGCGATCGGCGCGTCGCTGGCTGACCGCCAGTCCTCGCCCATCGGAACGGAATACGACAAGCGCGTCGAGACGACGATCTCCTGCCGGCTCGAGGGACTCCACGCCGACGAGTGGGGCCAGGTCGATTCAGCGGCGGAGTTCGAGCAGTTGGTCCGGTACGTCCAGCACGCGCTCGACATCGAGCGGTCCTATCCGACTGTCAACGACGTCGACTCGGACGACATCGGCTCGGTCGCGTACCACACGCTGGTTGTTGAGAACGAGACCGACCTGAGCGACGACAACAAGGATTACTTCCGGCGCGACTGGGACGTGCGGCTGATCGGCTACGCATCCCTACCCTGAGAGTGATACAACCATGATTCGATACGACACTAACGGAGGAACAGCATGACGGGCGGGGGAGCGGCGTCTCTCGCGTTCGGCAAAGAGCAGAGCTTCAAGGGCTCGCTGGTCGACAGCGACTCCGACAGCAACCCGGACTACTGGCAGTTCGGGCGCGACGCCAGCGTCACCGAGCTCGAACTCGACCGGGCGCTCCAAGAGCTGACCGAAGCCGACGAGGCCGAGTACGTCGAGTCGGTCGCGGGCAACCTCGAGGGCGCGTTCGCTGTCGAGGCCGTGATCTCCTCGGATGTCCACGGCGACGTGGAGGATCTCGTCTTCAACGACGGCGGCACGGGCTTCACGCCCGGTCGTGCGGCGAGCGGCCGCGTCTTCGCCGGGATCAACTACCTCGACGGGACTGCCGAGCGCGAACTGATCGGCTGTGTCCCGCTCGACTACTCGGTCAGCTACGAGCAGGGCGAACCGGTCTCGTACACGCTCTCGATGGCCTACGCTGACGAGAAGCTCGACACGTCGATCACGCCGTCGTCGATCAACTCGGTCAGTGACGGCACGTCGGCGATGTTCCACGGCGTCACGCTCGACATCGACGGGACGACCGTGACGAAACTGCAGTCGGCCGAGCTCTCGATCAGCAACATCAGCCGGTTCCAGTGGGGCGCCAGCCACACGGCGGTCGACGCCGTCCTCGCGCGGCCCCAGACCGAGCTGACCGTCGACGCGATCCTCACCGGCCCGAGCCGCACCGAACTCGCGTACGGCAGCGCCGATGCGACCGAGACGGCGGCCCGGATGAACAGCGTCTCGGCGTCGTTCGATGTCGCCGTCGACGGCACGAGCGTCTCGGCGTACAACCTGCCGAAGGTCAAGCCGAACACGCACTCGTGGAACGACCTGATCACGGACGGCGACACGGACACAACCGACTCGACGACGTTCAACGTCAACGGCGGGGTGACCGTCGCGTAACCCATGCCTCTCAGAACTGAAACCTATGACTTCGACGAGGAGGAGCAGCGCCTCGAAGACAAACTCGACGAGCTGGACGACGTCCTCGACGACGTCGACGACGCCGACATCCGGCAGCGCTTCGAGAACGAGCGGCCGCAACTGCGGGCGCATCTCGAGGGCGTCCGCTGGGCCCGTGACGAGGCGTACGACGCCGAGTACGCGCCCATGTGGGACGCCGACGTCGACGCCGTCACGTTCGGCGGCCTGACTGGCGGCGAGTTCGGTGCCCTCGAGGACGACGTCGGCGAGCACGGCGGCGGCAGCGGCGCCGTCCGCGTCTACCAGGTCGCCAAGGGCACGGTCGAGGCGCCCTACGTCGACGACAGCATGGGTGACGACGAGCGCATCGGCACGGTGTCGCAGCTGCCGGTCGCCTATCTCAAGTGGGCTCGGGACCGCATCGACGCCCTGACTGGTGTCGGGGGAAACGGAGAGATGAGCTTCAGAGCGCTCTACGAGGAGATCGTCGAGAACTCTCAGTAGACGCTCGCGCTGATCTGCTCATCGGCGTCGCCGGTGTCTGTGGCATCTCGCCCCGTGAGGCACGGCAGTGCTCGGTGCGCGATCTGGAGCTGATCGAGATCGTCGCCCAGCGGCTGTACGGCGTCAGCGAGTGACGTTTGACAGTAGTTTTAACATATCTCACAATCGAGTTGAAGGCATGGGACTTGATGAGCTATCGACGGAACAGCAACTCGGCTTAGTCGGGGCTGCTGCGATCGTCGTCGGGGCGTTCCTGCCGTGGCTCGAGGCGTCGATCGCTGGCACCACGATCACCAGAACCGGCATCAACCACGATGGCATTGTCACGCTGGCCCTCGGCTTCGCCGCGATCGTCGTGATCGCGTTTGCCGAGTGGCGCGATGCGATCAAAGGACTCATGCTCGCACTCGGCGGCCTCGTCTCTGCGATGGCGGCCGTCTATATCGCCGATCCGCTGATCTTCGGCTATGAAGGCCCCGAAGCACAGCGCCAACTCGCCGAATCCACGATCAGTGCGGGATCCGGTCTCTACGTCACGCTGCTCGGCGGTTTGCTGCTGGTATTTGCCAGCGCGATTGCACTGAACGACTCGCTAACGGGCGACTTCGCGGCGCCGGCGACCGACGTCGACGAATAGCCCGCCGACGCGGCGGCAGGCGCCCTTTTCAGACGGACAACGATAACCATGACAGAATTTTCCACAGAGGCACAGCTGTCGTTCAGCGACTCGTCGCTTCAGAGCGCGAGCCGGCAGCTCCAACGCGAGTTGAGTACGACGATCAACGTGGAGACGGATGGCCCACGCGGCGGCCAGCAGGGCGGTATGAGTGTCGCCGCGGCTGCCGCCGGCGGCTCGCTCGGAGGGGCTGACACGCTCGAAGAGACGGTCCAGTTGGACCAGGAGCGCAACGTGATGCTCTCCGAGCTCCTCGACGCCACCGAACGCTCCGGTGGCGGTGGCGGAGGAGGCGGCAGCGCTGTCGGTGACCTGCTCACCCTTGGCAGCGTCGCGACGCTGTTCTCTGGAACGAGCATCGCCTCGCTAATTGCGCCTGCGAGTCTGACATCGCTGGTGACGAGAGTGTCTGCGTCAGCGCTCCTCAAGGGTGCCGTCGGAGCGGGGACGCTCGTCACCGGAGGGATCATAGTCAAGAACTTGCTCGAGGGCGATGTCGCCGCGTCAGACATCATTAGCCCCCTCAACAATCTTGGCGATCTCGTCGCCGGCCCTGTGCCGCTTCCGGACCTCGTCGAAACCGGCGTCGGGTTAGGAGCGTTCATCGCTGGCGGCGTCTCGATCGGGTCGCTTATTTCTGGGTCGTTGAGTGGGACGGCGTTAGGTGGGCTGCTGGGGACTGTCAGCATGGGATCGCTACTTGTTCCGCTCGCGGTTGGAGGTGCCACGCTCGCGACGTTCTTGGGCACCGTAAAACTCAGCAAGATCCTCGTCGACGACTACAACCTCTCGGACAAAGTCTTCGACAACGAAAGCCCGACCGCCAATGAGGTTGCCCGTGGTGACCCAGATCGGACCGAGGAGCAAGGCGACGTCTGGCGAGACACGAACCGCCCCGGACCGAACAACGTCGACGGCTTTGAGAGCGGCCCTTCGGCCGGTGAGATCGCAGACGCGAAAGCCGACGCGGCATCGGTCGACATCCCGGACTACGGCAGTCGCGCGCCCAGCCAAGAAGACATCGCTGAGTGGTACGATTCTTCGATGCCGTCGTCGGACAGCAACAAAAGCAGTGGCAACGCCAGTACCTCCAACCAGGCGCGCGACCGGTCGGGTGGCGACACGAAGGTCGACTACACGGCGAACATCAACGCCGACCTCTCGTCGGTCGAGCGCAAGCTCAACCGCGATCTCCGGCAGTTCAAACAGCGGGTCGAGAAGCTCGAAAAGGGGCTCCAAGGAGGTCGCCGATGACGTGGGTCAAACCCCAGGTGACGATCTCGAACGCCCAGATCGCCGGCGAGACCGTCACGGGGACGTTCGTCTTCCCGAGCAACGTCCTCGTTGAGTTCGAGACGCGCACACAGGAGTTTTTCCAGAGCGAGGGCACCACGCCGGTGATCGCGTCGACGGTGCTCGACTGGTTCGGCCAGCAGAGCGACGAGGACATCGACGGCGAGGGGCTGCGCCAGGAGTTGAGCTGGGACATCGGCGGCGGCGTCCACGCGATCACGATCGACTTCGCCGGCTACACTGGCTCGCCCCACCAGTGGGGCAACACTGGCGAGGGCGGCACGCCGGCGGACGCGACCGGCGAGGACGTCCACGCCCAGATGGCGGTTTTTGACAGATACTTGCAGACGGCGACGATCGACAGCAAGAATCCGGCCGTGCTGGAGGTCAGCGAGTACAGCAGCGACGCCGAGACGCGGTATGGCCCGCTGAACGTCGTCCCGGAGAACCCCAACGCCTTGTTCGACTCGACTGAGGAGTCCAGCATCTACTCGGGCTCCGTGACGTGGGTCGAGACGCTCAGCCTCGACCAAGCGCTCGGCTCCGGCGGCCAGGAGGATCGATAACATGCCCGACAAGCGCCTGCATCACGTCCGCATCGGAGCGGACAGCCAACGGCCTGGCGAGTCGTCGTCGACGACCAACCTCGCTGCGCTGGGGATCCTCTCCGGCGGGTCAAGTGTGGAGTCGCTGTCGCTCGATCCCGGCCAGCGGCGACTCGAAGCGACGGTCAAGGGGACGTACGCGGAGATGGTCGCCTCGGAGATCGAGGAACTGTTCGCGGCGCCGCAGTTTGGGCCCGTCGTCTACTGTACGCCGAACGCCGAAGCGCCGGAGGACGGCTACTACGTCCTCGAGGACGGGACGTTCGCACGCGCGAACACGCGGTCCGAGGAGGTCCAGCAGGTCGGCGGGACGATCCGCGAGGCCGGGACCAAGGGCGACGACTGGCGAGCGCTGCGGGCCTCGGAGTCGCAGGTTGAGCACGACGAGCAGTGGGGCAACAGCACCGCGGCGGTCGTGTCACTGCCGGCGGTCGCGACCAAAGTCCAGTGGCTCAACGAAGAGACGCGCGACCGCGCGCCGGCGTCGGCGGTCGCCGCGCGAACCGCGCAGTTCGGGGAGGTCGACGACTACAATCTCGCCGATGGCGAGGCCGCGGTCGGAGCGTCGAACCCGACGCTGATCTACGACCTCGACTACGCAGATGAGGTCAGCGTCGGCCAGCGCGTCTACGATACGCGAGGCTTCGCGAGCAAGTACGATACCAACGGCGAACGTCGGTGGATGGTCGTCACTCGGCCACAGCATGACTTCGACGACGCGATCGTTCTGGACTCCGGCGCCCTCCGCCTCAAGCTCGACGAGGTGGGTCAGACGATCGCCGCCGAAGAGTGGGACGCCGGCAGCTCGTCCTGGACCAGCGTCTCGCTCACCAACGACTCGGCCTGGTCGCTGTTCGACGTCGACGTCGTCGAGATCGGGATGGTCCGCGCCGAGGCCCAGCTGACGTTCTCGGCCGGGTCGGATCTGTTCGCCCTGGACGCAATCGTCACGCGTGGCGCCGATGCCGTGCTGTTCGACAACCCACAGATCGACGAGGATGGCAATGGGCCAGCGACCCCGTCGGGTATCGTGGACTGGCTCGACCCGATCGCGGCGTCGACGCTGGTCGCGACGGGCGAGACGAAGGGCCTGGTCTCGCGGGATGACGTCCGCCGGTAGGGGCCGACCACGCGTTTGACACCATGCTTATTACCAACCGCCAGACAGGCAGAATATGGACGACCGCCCGACAGTTCTTCGCCGCGAGATGCTCGCGGCGCTGGGCGCTTCTGCCTCCTTGGCGGGCTGTAGCGGGACGAGAAACGACAGCAGTCAACCAACGACTTCAGACGACACTGACCCCGACATGACTTTCGATGTTAAAAACGAGAACGGCGCGGCAGCACTGGACATCAACTCACTGACGAAGCTGCTGGACGGCTACGGCGTCGTCCTGAGCGACGGGAGCGGATGCGAGGTCACCGCCGGCTCCGGGATGGACGTCGCGGTCGCCAACGGCGCTGTGCTGATCGATGGCTCGTCGGCGTCGATCGCGTCGACGACCGTGACGATCCCGACGGCAGACGCCGATCACCCACGAAAGGACATCGTCTACATCGACAGCGCTGGTACACCGACCGTCGCGGAGGGCGTGCCTGGTGAGGCCCGTCCTCGAGGCGAGACGGGGCGGAATACGTACCATCCCGAGCCGCCGGACCTGTCGGCGACGGAGGCGGTGCCGCTGGCGGAGGTGTGGGTGCCAGCAGGCGCAAGCGAGATCACAGCCGGCGATATCAGCGACCGACGTGTCAGCTCTGAGGTGGCATTCTCGGAGGTCAGTACAGAGGATCTAAACAACGTTCGCCATATCCCCAAAGGTGCGAGCCTGTCAGAGATCAATTCGGAACTGAGCACGCCTGGGACGGTGGTCTTTGACGCCGATACCGACTATTTTGTCAGCGACCGGCTGGAGATCGGGACGAGTGATATCACAGTCGTCATCGAAAAGGGGGCGCGAATCAAGGTGGAAGACAGCGCCTCTCCGACACTCCATACTGACGACCAGGGCACCGATCATCTCTTTGTTCTCTATTCAAACGGCTACGATAACGTCTCTGTCATCAATCGCGGCATCATTGACGGTAACGCAACAAACCATCCTTCTCCGCAGAATGTGGTGTTCTTCGGGGGAGACAATCCACGATACATCCAAGAATCAGGCGAGTTACACGATGTGAACGGAGGGATATTGTTCGTTGATAATCGTCACGCCTTCTCCTTCGGAGCCTCTTCTCGGTCGCTTGACTCAAACGGTGCGACGATTATCGCCGAGGGCGTTCAGTCAGGCCAATTTATCGGGACGCATGGTGCCAACGGCCAAGAAACTATAGATCTAAACGCTCGCTGCACAGACGTGGTTCTGGAAGCGACGACTGGCCAGAACCTCTCGCAGTCGGTGATCGACCTAAACGAAGCTCCTCGGACCGTTGTTGAAGGAGTGTCTGCAGCTGATGATGCATCTGTTGATCAGGTCCTCAATATCAGTGGGGATAGCGGGAGTAGATATACGTCACGTACCGCCCTGGGCAACTCGAACGGCGTCACAGCAACCGGTCTGTCCGGCCGGGTGAGTGGTGTCGGGGTTCGCTGTGTCGGTGGTAACCCAATTCAGAATCTGACTATTGAGGGGACCGTCGTTAGCGCAGGGGATAACGCAGTAAAGATGCTCCCGAACGTTGCCAATCAGTTTGATGGCCTTACGCTTCGAGGATACTACGAGACAGAAGCAAGCACGATTGCTGTCAACCTCGGGTATGATACTCAACAAGTCGGTGCGAATTTGGACGTTGACGTCTATTCGGCTGGGGCTGGCATCGACATTACCGACTGGGCCGCTATGTCCGGCCGCATCCGGGCCAATAACTGTTCTGGGACAGGCGTTAGCATCGCTGAAAACGTTGCAAACGCGGACAATAACACACTGTATGTCGCTGCAGTCGGTAACGGAGGAGACGGTGTTGACGTAACTGGGTCCGCGACACGGAACGTGCTCTTCGGCATTGCCCAGGCGAACACGAACAGTGATCTTGCGATCGGTAGCAGTCCAGTGGACACCGTCTGGTGGGGGCGTGCTGGATCTCTCAACTACGGAGGAACACGTACCCTCATCAACGGTGTCGGGCGGAACTCGGGTGACCCATCCTCTGGAGGCGATTGGAACGGCAACGGCCGAGAAGGTGTGAAGGTCTACGACACCACGAACAGCACGAAATACTGGTACGTCAACGGAAGCTGGGTGTGACGTGCTGACCTGTACTTACCACTCTGGCGCCTGATGACCTGCGCGACCTGACACGTTTTTAGTAATCAACAGACCCATGACCGGATTCACCTACGGCGGCCGCGCCGGCGCGACGTACGGCGGCGAGGACGGCGGCACATACGGAATCGACGGCCGGATCGACCAGCTCTCGAGCACTCGCGTTCCGGCGTCAGGCTGGTACGTCGAGATCGACCACCCGTCGGGGGCGACGCACACACCAAGCATCCTCGACGACGGCGCGCAGGTCGTCCCGCGTGTCAACGGCCTCCCGCGGATCCGCATCCCGGTGAGCAAGAGCACGAAATGGCAGGCTGACGCGTTCGAACTGGCGCCCGTACGTGTGTGGCTGGACGGTGAGCGCCAGCCTGCTGAGGTCCTCTTGGACGTCGAGCAACGCCCCGGGCGCACGGTACTCGTCACGCGTGGTGGCGAACAGCTCCGCGAGCGCGTCGAGACTGAGTTCGAGAGCAAGCCCGTCCACGTGGCCGCCGAGGAGTTGATCGCCAGCGAGACGGACTACGCGGCGCACGTCGACGTCCCGGTGACGACCGAAACGGAGGACGTCGTTCAGGATGTCGATACGGACGCCGACTGGGCTGCCGTGACGCAGTCGGTGGATCTCTCCACCCGACCGCTCGAGATCGTCGATGGCCAGCTGCAGCAGCAACAATCGTGCTTCGTGAGTGAGGCCGAAGACGCCGACCGAAAAGACAGCGGTGCGGATGATAGCGACCAATACAGCCGCGGATTCATCGAGCAAATCCGGCAGAGCACCCACTACTTGGAGTGGGACTTCACACCCGAGTACACGATCCCGAGCGAGGCCGTCGGCGTCCAGCTCCTCGAGGTCAATGATAGTGACGTGCACGCCTGTGATATCATCCTGGACGTGGGCGGGGCCGAGTACACGCTGTTCAGCTTTTCCGGCGGCGAGGGCGTTCAGCGGGGCTGGTTCGACGCCGCCAGTGATTCGCGCAGTAGCAGTCCGTACGACGGCCCGGACCTGCCGGCTGGCGAGACGGTGACGCTCATCGTCCGCGGCACGACGTCCAGCGGCACGGAGTACGGGATCGACGTCGTCGCACTCGCCGACATGCGATACGAGTATACGTGGGACACGGAGGTCCACGAGCCGGGCGGGTTCCTGGATGGCCCGGAGCTCTATCCAGTCGAGCCGACGCGTCTCGATCGCGCCACCACAGTCCAGAGCGTGACCGGCGGCGAGCTCACGACCGCGTTCGACCACGTCGACGGTGAGCAGTCCGTCGGCATTACCAACGACGGCGACGACGCGCTGGTCACGGCGTCGAACAGCGAGACGGTCACCGCGGACTTCGACTCGCGGACTGGATCGATCCAGGCCGAGTTGACGCTCTCGCGCCGGCCGCTCGACCAGAACGCCCAGAGCGCCACACCGCGGTACGGCTACGAGGGCCAGAGCGTCTCGTCGCTCACGCTGACGGGCTACTTCGACGACATGCCGCTGGTGCTAAATCGATCGTTTGACGCCCGGCTCGTCGATGTCCTGCGCGAGCTCGCCGAGCGGCTGGGCGACTTCGTCTTCGCGTTCGAGCTGGACGACGATGGCGGCCACGTCGAGTGGACACGTCGCGAACAGCGCACCACGACCGTCGACGCATCGCTCGCGGACTTCGAACTGGTCACGACCAGGGATCCGATCGAGCGTGCGATCGTCTACGGCAGCAATCAGACCGTCCGGCGCGAGCAGATCACCGCCGACCACGGGACGCCGGTCTCGCTGCAGCACAAGCGCCTTTCTGAGGGCACGGTCGACGTCTATAACCCCGACACCCAAGAGACGTACGAACAGGGCGAGGACTACACGATCTCCCATCGCGACGGCACGATCACGGCGCTCGCCGACGGCGACCTTGTCGACGACGCGACCTACCGTGTGGACTACGAGTTCCAGACGCGCGGCGAGTACATCCTCAGCGACGTTGATCCCGCCGACGCGAACACGGAGGTCAAGGACATCACAGGTCTGACGACCGATCGAGCGTGCGGCCAGGCGGCGATGCGGATCGTCGAGACGGGCAAGGAACCGCGCCACGAGGTGACGGCGACGTGGCCGCCAGACGCCGACCTGCCGCCGGTGACAGATGCGCTGATCGTCGAGGAGTTCCCGATCGACGTCCCGATCCAGACGCGACAAGTCGAGGGTGCGCCCGAGGAGATCGTGACGACGGGCGGCTCTCGGCGCCCGGTCGAAGACGTGATCACGGAGATCAACGAGCGGTTCTCGTCACTCTCGCGACGCGTCTGACGTCGCCAAAAGTCTATGAAGGGCTGCTCTCTTTTTCTGCTATGAATATGTTACGCGCGGCCTATCTGACCGAATTACTTGAATAATCCTGAGTTCTGGCACCAGACCGGCAGAGATGCCGATCCGCGGCGTCTGGAGGCCTGATCAGGCGGCGTTTACCCCGGGTTCGAGCCGCCCGAACCGGCGTCTCGGCCCCGCTGTTTCCGCTGTAGAAGCTTCTATAAACCGTTATTCGGTATATCGATTCCAAGACAGAGCCAGAGAGTCAGGCGTGGTTCTCGACCGTCCACTCCGAGCGGCTCTCCCACTCCTCGATCTGGCCGACCTGGCGCGAGACAGTGCTGGGCGACTTGTCGAGCCGGTCGGCGATCTCGCGGTAGTCGTGCCCGGCCTCGAGGAGCGCCTTCGTCTTCGCCAGCTCCGGCTTATTCTTGAGGACGCCCTGCTGTTCGAGCTCGATCGCGCGCAGTTCCCACGCCTCGGCGTCGAACTCCAGCCGGGCCTCGTATTCGAGGTGCGGGCGGCGGTGCTGATCGCGGCGTTCGCGCACGACATCCGAGAGGGCCGAGCGGGCGACGTCGCGAACGCGGCCGTGCTCGTCCTCGTCGACGTTGGCGTCAGCAAGCGCGTACTTGGTCTCGTGGTAATGTGCCTCCTCGACGTGGCTCGCCCACGCGGTCGTCCCGTCGACGGCCGCGACGCCCTCGTAAACGTTGTCGCCGACGACTTCCTCGCAGCCACGGCGCCATTCTTCGACTAAGTTCGCCGCCACGGCATCGGCGGCGTCACGCAGGTCCTCAAGCCGCCGATCGGTTTTGCCCCACTCATCACGGTCGTCTCGCTGATCGCGCTCGGCGCCCTCGCGGATCGACTCGGCGATCGAGCTGGCGTCGAGGTCGATGCCGGTCAGCGACAGCCGCCCGATGCCCTTGATCGAGTGGGCGCTCTCGTTCGGGCCAGTTTGCCACGAGCGCCACGCCACCCAGATGTCGGACCCCTCGATCTGCGCGAGGTAGTTCGACCGGTTGTTCGTCGAGTCCTTCCAGCGGCACTTGATTTGGTAGTCGATCTCGTTCGGGTCGATGTCGTAGTCGTCGGCGGTGGTGGTGTGTTCGGACATGGTCTGTCTTCCTCTGTACCTATAGATACAACAGCAGCCCACTTATAGCTTTGCATCCATAGATACAACTCACCCAAACCCGAGTTCGTCGCGCATCTCGCTGATACTCCGGCGGCACATCATGTTGATCATCGCGTTCCGGCTCATACCGAGGTGATCGGCGATCTCGTCGACGTCCTCGACGAGGTCCTCCGGCATCCGCTGGGTCAACTGCTCGCGCTCGACGTCCTCCTGATCGCCGGCGTCGTGATCCTCGGCCCGGTCGGCCTGCTCTTGCGTCTGCTGTTCGGCTTCGTCCGTGATCTTCCGGCGTGGCGTCATACTGATATCACTCTGGGTTCGTTCTGCAGTCAATCTGCGATCGGGCGATGTCGCTCCGAGGTCGTTCTGATATCATTCTGCGATCTCCTTGCCCTCGACCAGCGGGTCGGCGAACTCGACCGCGTCGACAAGGTCCGTGTCGATCTCGGCGCCGAGGCCGTTCGCGTAGCGGTAGGCGGCCAGTCCGACGAGCTCCGCGCAGGCCGCCGTGATCACCGCGGGGACGCCCTGGGCCCGCTCGTAGATCTCGTCGAGCGCGGCCTCGGTGAACGGGGCGACGTCGACGCCGGCGTACTCGTCGTGGTCCAGGCCGAGCGCAGTGGCCTGCCGGCGCTGGACAAGCTCCGCGGTCTGGTGGCGATCGAGCGGCGACAACTGCAACTGGTAACTGACGCGGCGCTGGAACGCCCGGCCCTCGCTGCCCAACTGGCCGATCGCCTCCCACTGCGACGTCATCCCGGTCAGGATCACCTTCACGTCTTCGAGGTCGTTCAAGAACTGGATGACGTGGAGCGTGTCCGGATCGTTCAGCCCGAACTCGTCGATGCCGAGCAGCACCGGCTCCTCGAGGTCGGCGTCGCGAATCTTCTGCTCGGTCAGCTTCGTCGACGAACTCTTGCCGACGCCGATCTCGTCGGCGACGATCGACGCGAGCTCGTACGGCGTCACGTTGTGCTCGCCGACGTGGACGGTCTGGTACTCGTCGGCGTACTCGGCCAGGAGCACGCGCAGCAGCGTTGTCTTTCCGACGCCCGAGTAGTGAGAGTGGACAAGCACCGGCCCGGTGTAGGAGCGGATCGCCGCCGCGATGTCGGCGATGTCCTCCTCGCTCGGCAGGACGTACTCGTCAAGGCCGGCCTCGCCGGCGAACGGGTTATCGGCCCAGCCCTGCTCGGCCAGGTACTCGTCGAGCTCCGCGTCCGTCGCCTCCGCGATCTCCTTGATGCGTCCCATGGTATCTACGTGATATCACGGTGATTGCAGAGTGGCCTCAAAAAGCTACGTCAGACGCCGACCGCAGAACGATGTCGTTCTGATATCAGTCTGCTATCGGCGACATCGGAGTGATATCACTCTGGATCGTACTGACGCCGCTCGGTCTTAACCAACAGACTGGTGCGCTCACCCGGCAGTGTTGGTTAACACGAGTCGGCGGAAACGGATCATCATGGCGCCGTCCTGCGGTGCGGCCGGTCGATCACTGAGTTGGGGTAATCGAGAGCAGCATCAAAAGGAGCAAACCGCCGCAAGAATCCTCGAGGGCTTAGTTTCCGGTTCTCTCCTCGATGTTATCGCTCTCGCAGCGGATGCACGGGACGTCTTTCTCGTCGTGGGTGTACTGGACCCAATCGCGCCCGCAATCGTTGCACACGAACCGTGCGCGTCGGTCGACTACCTTCATGTGTTACTTCGGGGTGTTTTCGATCGCGCTGTTGTTTTCGCCGTAAAACTGGTCGTTGTACGATTGCGCAAGGTCTCGGACGTTCTGCTCGGTGGCGTCCCGTTCTACCGGGTCCGGTTCCTCGCCCTTCGCGAGGTCGGCCGTAACGAGCTCGGCGGTGTCCCCGTCGACGCCGATGAAGCCCGGCCCGTCCAGGTGGACGAACAACTGATCGACGCCACGGGCGGCCGGCTCCGAATCCTCTTTCCAGCACGGGGGCAGAACGACGTCGAGTTCTGGACGCTCGAAGTAGACGCACCGCTCGCATTCGGCGGTCGCGTCACTCGCCTCCGATGGCACGAGATCGCCGCCGCAACTGGGACAGGATCGGTCGGTTGTCTGTTGCATGGTATGTCTACTTCGCGGTGTTCGCGGTCTCGTCGTGCTGTTCGGCGAGCTCCTCGGCCATCTCTCGGCCCATCCGCTCGATGCAGTCCTCGCAGTACAGACGCTCGGGGTCCGGCTGGTCGGCGTCGCACGGACAGTCCCAACCCTCGAACGTTCCGGCGGTTGCGTTGCTCATCATCTATTCCTCCGTGATCGGGATGCTGTCGTACAGGTAGCTGTCCGTCTCGTAGTCCCCAAGGTTCGCGTTCTCGGCGATGTACAGCGCGGCCTCTTCGGCAGTCCACTCTCGGTCGTCGATCTTCTCTTGGGCCGTTTCGATCAGTTCGGCGTCCTCGCGGAGCTGTTCTGCCGTCCGCTGCATGTCGTCGGTGTTGACCCGGCCCTTGAGGTTGCAGAGCCAGTACGGGTCGTCCATACCGACGTCGAGTGCTTCGCGGGCGATCTCCGATCGACGGTCTCTGTCTAGCGCAGTCATGATCTATTTCTCTGCGATTTGGTCAGTGCCCGGCTCCGTTGGTCGGACAGTAAACCGCTCGTCGCACTCTTTACACTCGATCTGGAGACCCTTCCATTCGTCAGGAACATCACCGCTCAACCCGCATTCGGGGCATTCCATCCGAATCGTCTCGTCGAAGTTTTCGGGATCGACGATAGTCTCATTCTGCTCAGCACCGCCGCTCTCGGTCTCAGTTGTTTCAGTCATGATCTCGTGATTGTAACTCCGCGATTCGTTCGAGCCGCTTCTCGATCTCCATCCGAACGTCGTGGTACTCGTCGATCGGCATCCGGATCATCGACCACGTCTGGACGAGCTGGCCGAGCTTGTAGCCCAGCCAGAGCACCATCACCGTACTGGCGATGTTGCGGATCTTCTTGTTCATCGGCGACCGCCCTCCGTGATCGCACCGCACTTGCCGCACTTCCAGCGCTCGACGATCCCGGCGTGGGTGCCGTCATCGACGGCGTGTTCGCCGTCCTTCTCCCAGTCCGTGTGCGTGCGCTCGCACTCGTGGCAGCGCATCCCGTCAGAAGGCATCCAGATCACCCTCCTCGCGCGGGTCGGTCTTGAGTTCGTAGAGTCCTTCGTACACACGCGTCACGTGGTCGTGCTCTTCGAGCCGCCGCAGTCGGTTGCGGACATGGCCGTTCGACGAGTCGATCTCGTCGGCGATGTACGGAGCTGTACCTCGGCCGCCCTGGAGGACATCGAGGATCTCCTCGTCGGACGGGCTCAGTTGGTCCGGGGATAGCATTGGTGTCTGTATACTCATCACCTCACACGCGTATATGCTTCCGTCGTACTTACAACTTTGGGGTAACGACTACGTAGTTCGGAGTGCGTGGTGTAGATCGCACACAAGTTTTATAGTGGTATAGCCACAAGTGGGTAGTAGACACGGGGAGGCCGGGATCAAAACCAGATCTCGGCCGGGTGTTCCAGCACCCGACCTGTGTCCCATATACAGGACGATGGCAGCTACGACCCCCACCCAGAAAATGGGTACGATTGACGCACAGCACGACAACCTTGACGCCCGCGACGTCAGCGCTCTCACCGAGTGCATGACCGTCCTCGAGGACGTCGGCCCGGTCGCCGACGACGACGAGATGTACGAGGTCACCACCGAGTCCGGCTCGACGTACGTCGTCGACCTCGCCGGCGACGAAGCGCACTGCGGCTGCAAGGATCACCAGTTCCGCGCGAGCACCTGCAAGCACATCCGCCGCGTCCGGATGGCGACCGGCCGCCGCACGATCCCCGGCTGGGTCAACTTCGACGCCGTCGATCCGCAGCTCGGCCAGCACGTCGCCGGCGAGCCCCGCGTCGCGATGGCCGACGGCGAGGGCGGCACGAGAACGATGTCGGCCTCGACGCCGCCCGCCACGTTCGGCTACGACACCGAAGAGGTCGACGGCGGCGTGCTCGTCTACGACCCGACGATCGACAAGCCCGGCAAGCGCCTGGTCGGCCTCGCGATCGAGGACCGCGAGGCGATGCGCTCGTCGCTGATCAAGCTCGGCCACGGCGTCGGCGCGATCCACCAGCTCGAGCAGTTCGACGTCGAGGAGGTGCGGTAAGATGAGCGACGAGTCGATGCGCCGCACGCCCGGCGTCAACTACGAGCCGGACAGCGGATCTGACGTCGAGGACTTCGTCGCGGACTACGCCTTCGACGCGATCGACGCCGGTGTGCATCCCACTGCCGTGCGTGACGCGCTGCGCGAGGCCGCCGAGGAGATCGAAAACAGACAGCGCACCGGCGAGTTCCGAGACACGCCGAAGCGCTCCGAGCCGGCGGACTTCGGTGGCGGCGAGAGCACGGGGGTGCAGGACCTATGAGCGACGAGGACCACGTCCAGCGGAACATCTCGGAAAGTGCGGACAAGATCCGCGTCGAAACCCAGGTGAAGCGCGGCTCTGGAACGCGAGACGAGGACCGGATCAAAGTCAAGGTCAAGGGCGACGACCCCGACGACGTCGTCGAGCGGCTGAACGACACGATCGAGAACCTCCACGAGACTGGCGACGAGCTCCGCGAGCTCCAGCCGGGTGATCGAGATGCCGAGTGATGGGACTGGACGCATCGCCTGCCCCGAGTGCGAGCACGGAAACCTCGACGTGTCCGACGCAGTCTACGCAGACTGTGACAATTGCGACGCCGCCGTGCTCCGAACCGAGGTGGGTGTCTGATGCCGGTCGGGCTAAAAGGCGCGCCTGAATGTAGTCGCGCCGCCTGCTACAAGAAAATCTACCGCTGCGCAGAGGATGGCCGACCCCTTTGCGTCACTCACTACCGTGAGAAGTTCGACGAGCCGGAACGGGGAGCAAACGCGCGCGAAGATCAGGCGGGTGGTTGTGATGAGTGACGTCGACCCGCTCGCGCCGTTCGTCGACCGCGCCGCCGAGGCCGACGATTACGCGATGGAGTACGAAGCCGCCATCAACGGCGACGGGCTGACAATCTTCGCCGTCGACAGCCTGGACGAGCAGTGGATCACCTGCGACACTGTCGCCGAGATTCGGCGGTAGGCGACGCTTACGGCATCTAAACGTTTCTGTTCAAGTCCCGCGGCTGGATCCGACCCGACATCAACCGTTCTCCCTTGTCTGCAAGTCGATAGCGACCGCGCTCGACCTTCTCGACGAGATCGTGATCAGCGAGATGCCGACAGCGGTTGCCGACGTGCTTGCGCGACAGGCCCGTGTTGTCCGAGATGATCGCCGGCGACTGGATCGCAGGGTTGCCGCGCGTGTCGCGAGCAGCATGTAAAAATTCGAGAATGGTTACATCGGCCCGAGTGAGCCACTCGATTTGCCGATGCATTTGTGTTTCCTCGTCACCCGATTCTCGCATAACAATACCGCTCTCTCCCGAATAAAGACAATTGGGAACTTACAATTCCCGATAGGGGTTCTTACAGTCCCATTTGGGAAGTCAAACTTATGCCATTTCGGCAATAATTCGGCAAGTATGGCTAATAGCCATGTGGTCACGCCACAGGGGACACAGTCAGGAGAATTAGGTAAGCAGCGCTTCAGTTTCACTTTCACTCCGGGGATGGCTGGCGCTTTTACTACCCAGACACCAACACCTAACAGTCTATGATCTATCCACAATCAGCGCCGCAAACAAAGCGGAATCAGTCCGCAAGAAGAGGCTCACCGCCGTCAGTCTCGACGCTCTCCTCCGACTCGGCGTCGAGCCGCATCCGGATCGCTTCGCGGATCCACTCAGCCATGGTGTCGCCGTACTCCAACTCCTCCGTGATCTCCTCCTTCATCGCGCCGGGCATCGGGACCGTGATGTCTTGTCTATTTTCCATGGTGGGAACATGGGAATCAGCCTTCATAAGTATGTGGGTCGTTGGGACGTGTGGTAAGATGGTAAGGAGGGACTATAGGACAGTGGCACAACCATTATGTACCACCAACCCAAACGTGGTGATGTCGCATGAGTAGCCAGCCAGATAGTCAGGGGAGCGAGCAGGCGAAGACATCCTTGCCGCCGGATATGAAAAAAGACATCAAGGATCGGCTGGAGTACGGCGATTCGATATCAGGCTGGATCCGCGAGGCGTGCCGCCAACGCCTCAACGCCGAATCCGGCGGCAGCGACACCACAGACAACTAACCGCTCTCTGCGTGCTCGGTCACGGGTACCAATCGAGCCCGAGCACGCAGGCGGCGGCCCTCACGCAACCTTCCATGGCACACGAGAGCCTCACGGGCCACAACAATATGGACCCGCACGACGGTACGCGCAGCACAGACCTAAAAGTTAGTAGTTCGGTCGAAGTAACCGAGGTGCGAGTTTAATGGCGTTCTCCGCCATTATCGCCGGCGACACGCTCGCCAAGGCGCTGGAGCCGGTCTCCGCACTCGTCGACGAGTGCAAGATCCGACTCAACGACGACGGCATCGGCATCTGCGCCGTCGACGCCGCCAACGTCGGCATGGTCGACATGGAGCTCGACGCCAGCGCCTTCGAGTCCTACGAGGCCACCGGCGGCGTCCTCGGCGTCAACCTCGAACGTCTCGAAGACGTCCTGTCGATGGCCGAGTCCGGCCAGGTCGTCCACTTCGAACTCAACGAGGAAACGCGCAAGCTCGACATCGAGATCGGCGGCCTGGAGTACACCCTCGCGCTGATCGACCCCGACTCGATCCGCCAGGAGCCCGACATCCCCGACCTCGACCTGAGCGGGACGTACGTCTTCGAGGGCGATCACCTCGATCGCGCCGTCCGCGCCGCCGACCTGTGCTCGGACCACATCAGCGTCGACGGCGTCGCCGACGATAAGCTCGTCTTCAGCGCCCAGGGCGACACCGACGACGTCGACGTGACCGTCGAGCGCGACGACCTCCCCTCCGGCCAGCTGGGCGACGAGTGTAGCTCGCTGTTCAGCCTCGACTACCTCAGCGACATGAAGGGCCCGATCGGCAGCGACACCAAAGTGTCGCTCCGGGTCGGCGACGAACTGCCGATCAAGCTGCGCTACTCGCTGGCCGACGGCGGCGTCGAGGTCGTGAATATGCTCGCCCCGCGGATCCAGAACGACTGAGGTGTCAGACATGAGCAACACCAACCAGGCCACCTTCGACAGCGCGCAGCAGAGCCTCACCGGCGACACGCCGAACGGACAGCTCACGCTCGACGCCGCGATCGACCGCGACGGAGGTGACGAGTGATGTACCTCCCGTCTCTCGACGGCGAGCCGCGCCGTGTCTACCACTTCGAGGTGGGCGACCCGGTCGGCACGGTCGGCCTCTGGAAACGGTACGCCAGCGACGAGTTCGACGAGTTCGTCGCCGAGTATCCGATCTACCAGAACACGCGCGGCCAGGGCGTCTGGAACTCCGAAGACGTCGACACACGGAACACCGACGAGACCGACCCCTCGGCGGCGTTCTGGCGAGCCCTCAAAACGATCACCACCGCCGAGCCGGGCGAGCCGATCGACGTCCGCGAGTGCGAGTGGTACGAGCGCGAGCTGATCAACTCGCTGCTCAGTATGCGCGAACTGGAGCACGCCGGCGAGGAGTTGCCGCACGAGATCGGCGAACTGCTCGCCTACGCCGAACTGCGGGGTGAGAGCGATGAGTGACGAGCCGACGAACCGGAAGATGCCGTCCGGCGACGAGATGGCTGCCTCGCTGCTGCTGGACACGGCCGACCTGATCAACGACGATCGCGACACCCACGGCGACGCAGTCGAGAACCAGCAGCACATCGCCGCCGGCTGGACCTGGTTCCTGCGCGGCCAGGGCACGCTCGACGACGACGAGCGCCTCACCGGCACCGACGTCGCGTTCATGATGGCGCTCCTGAAGATGAGTCGCCACTCGGTCGGCACCTTCGACGTCGACCATCTGCGCGACACCGCCGGCTACGCCGGGATCGGTGCGGCCTGCGCGGTCGCCCGCGGCGAGGCGTCGCTCGACGAGCTCGAACGCGGCGCGTACGAAGACGAACATCTCCCCGACGACGTGGGTGATGGCGATGAGTGAGACGACGATCTACCTCGCCGGGCCCGTGATGAGCCTCGAGGACGGCGGCGCCGAATGGCGCGACGAGATGATCGATGTCTTCGGCGACAAGTACGAGTTTCGCAACCCGCTCGGGAAGTACAACGTCCCAGCCGACGAACTCGCGGTCGTCGACGGCGAATCCGGTTCAGACAGCAACGTCGTCAGTGTTGACGAGATCGTCGAAGAGGACAAGCGACTACTTCGCGAGAGCGACGCCGTCCTGGTCGGCTACGAGCGCGTCCGCTCGATCGGGACACCGATGGAGGTCATGTGGGCGCGCGAACGGGGGTATCCGGTCGCCATCTGGGTCCGACACGATACGGTCCCGGTCGACGATCTGTCGCCGTGGTACCGGCACCACGCGACGAGAATAACCTACATCGCCGAGCGGGCTCTCCAGCATCTCGACAAACGGGCGTCGGGTGATCAGGATGACTGATACCCTGGTCATCGAGTGGGGAGGTTGGCAGTGGACCTTCGGCTTCGTGACGGGACTGGCGGTCGCCGGCGCCATGAACGTGCTGGGGACACTGCCCGCTGATCCCGAGTGGTGGTACCTGCCCTCGCTGGCCGTTTGCGTTGTGATCACCGCGACGATCGCCGGGGCGAAATCTGCAGGTGATGCCGATGACTGACGCCAAGACCGTCTTCGTGATCGCGGCGCCACGCGCGGCGTCGTCGAACCGGCGGTATCACACCGACGAGGACTGCCACCGCCTGGAGCAGTCGCAGGGCTACCGCGAGAAGCGCCTTGACGTGCTCGCCGACGGCATCAAGGAGTGCTCGTTCTGTTCGGGCGAACACACTCCGCCGAAGGGTACCGACACGCTGGCGACGCGCGACCACCTGCTCGCGATGGATCCCGACGACGTGGGTCCGACCGGAGGTGACGCCTGATGGAGTCTCCGGTCGAGGCGCTGCTGACCGTCCACGAAGGCGAGCACGTCGAACTCGAAGCCGAGCAGTACGAGTGGGCGTCGCCGTTCGAGGTCGCCGCGATCGACGAAGATGAGTGGCAGGCACCGACCGGCGACGTGTGGCGCTCCCGCAGCGTCGAGCTCGAACCCGGCCACCCGGCAGGCTCCGCGCGGACGTTCGACGTCTACGAGGGCGGCCCGGCGCCGCACGTCGGCCCCGCGTACGGCCGGCTCGTCGAGGCCAGTCACGTCCTTAACGAGGATCCCGAGACGCCGAGCGAGGACAGCGAAGATCTCGATCACCCGGACTGGCTCGCACGCGACGGCCGCGACATCGTCGCCGACTCGCCGGTCCCGCGGACGCTCGCGGAGGTGCTGAACACTGTCGAGCGTCAGGACTCGCTGCTCAACGTCCACAGGCGCTTGGCCTCAACCAGGATGAAGCAAACGAAGGACCTACTCTGGCAGCTCGGGCTTCGCGGCCAGACCGGGCAGCTCCTCGAGGACGACCTCCTCCAGGAGCACATCGACGAACTCCGCGAGGTCTACGTCGATGAGTAGTTCCACAAGCGACGGGCTTGCCGCAACGATCGCCGACCGTCACGAGCACCGTGAGCCGTTCGACCGAATCACGAATCAAGCTCAGGTCGCCGAAGCGATCCAGGCTGCAGATGAACCGCTGTCCAAGCGCCAGCTTCGTCACGAAGCACATCCGCTTTCGGACGCGCAAATCTCGCGCGCGCTGCGGAAGCTGGCCGATCTGGGCATCGTCAAACACGTCCAGGATCCCGACGATGGGCGGATCACACGCTACCGTCTGTGTGAGACTCAGGAGGACACCGACCGCGGCCAGATCACGCCGGTCGCCGCCGGCGTGCTGATGCTGGCCGTCGGACTACTACTGCTCGCCGCGATCACGATCGGGGTGGTGGCATGAGCGACGGTGCTGAGCAGGAGGTTCCAGACGGATGGGTGCGAGAAGAACTCGTCGCAGGGATGGATACTGTCGGCACTCTCGGATATGCCGACGAGTACGTAGGCATGGGCGGTGGCTACAAGTGCCGTCACTGTTCGCACTACATCCCGATCGAATCGCTTGATGACGACACTTGCCCGTTGTGCGAGACGGGCGGGATGATCGGGACCATCATCATGGGTATGCAGGAGGTTACAGCGTTGTACCCAGAAGGCTGGTTTGACGATGCTGATCAGGCAGGTGATCAGTCGTGAAACGAACAGCACTCGCCCGTCGCAACCGGATCGAGTGTGACGAGTGCGGCGAGGAGATCGGCGGCGGTGACCGACTGCCACGGATCGTCCGCTGGGGGTTCTGGGACCGCGAAGCCCAGAACTTCGACGGGCGCAGCCGCCTCGAATACTACTGCGACGCCTGCTGGAGCGAAGAGTTCGAGCGGGACGCGGCCGCGCACTACGAGGTCACCAACGGCCAGCGGCTCTGGGACATCCTCGAGGCTGCCGACGGCGACCTCGTCGCTGACCTGCGCCCGATCTTCGTCGGCGGGCGCCCGTGGATCCGCGTCGTCGACGGCGAACTCCAGGGGATGAAATCAACGCGATCGCGGAAGCAAGCCGGCGACGATCTCGTCATCGAGTTCGGAACCGAAGAGGCGGACGTCGATCGCGAGTGGTTCGAGGAAGTGTTCGGCGCCGAGGAGGAGCTACCGGAGGGCGATATGCCGACGATCGCGCTGCTGAAGCCCGCCGACGAAACGCCGTTCGCGGAGTACGAGGAGCTGCCAGAAGACCAGCAATCACTCGACGAGGTGGGGCGATGAGCACGAAGTACGACACCGGCGGCGGTGTCACCACGCTGCCGCCGATGACGGGCCACGCCCGCGGGCGCTACGAGAAGCGCCTGCCCGACGACGCGGTCGAGCCCGAGGTGGCGTGGGATCGCGGCGAGGACATCCAGCACCCGGCCGTTGTCGAGACGTTCCACACTGATCCGCCGAAGCGCGTCCGCGTCTACCACCACAACCAGGAGTACCTCGTGGTGTTCATCGTCGGCAGCGACGGGCCGGACTTCGGCGACGAGTACGTCGCGACGGTCTACAACGGCCAGACGCACGAACACGGCCCCACGAGAGCGTATCTCTACTCGCACGGGCCGCACTACGTCGAGAACGATGTCGGTGGTTCGATATGATCCAGTCCGAAGATTTAGGGACCAGCGTTCCGAAGCGCGGAGTATCGACTAAGAACAAGTCAAACGCCAGTCCAGAATCCGACCGTGCTGACGACACGGTCGCAGACTGGCGTTTCCGCACCAGTACGATGACCTTCGCAAGCCAGCTTAATAGCAGTTACGACAGGAGTAGCGTATACCAGCCGCCGGTGTCGGTTTCCGGGGTGTTTGGCGCGTGAGTGACGAATGTTACTTTTGCGGTGAACAGGAGGCGCTCGACCAGCACCACATCGTCCCGAAACGACACGGCGGATCTGACCGGGACAAGAACCTCGTCACCGTCTGCCCGACCTGCCACCGGAAGCTCGAAATGCTGTACGACGACCAGTTCTACGCTGATCTGGGCGTCGAAGACGACCCGGAAACGGTCTACAACCGACAGGAGCCCACGCTTGATGTCGTGAAAGAGGCAGAGCAGCGGGGTGGGAGCGATGAGTGAGCAGTTTGAGAACATCCCGGACGAGCTCACGCAGCGTGATCAGTGGCTCTACTGGAACGCCTCCGCGGACAAGCCGCGCAAGCCACTCGCCTCGCCGGCGGCCGACTACGGCGCTGCGTGGTCCGACCCCGACGAGTGGATGTCGTTCGACGAGGTCGTCGACGGCGCCGGCATGGTCAGCGATGCCGGGATCGGATACGTAAACGCCAGCGACAACGACGACTACGCCCGCGGGCTGTACGGTGTGATCGACATGGACGGCTGCGTCAACGACGAGGGGCGGCCGAAAGAGTGGCTGCCGTCACTGCAGCCGTTCTTTGACCGTGACGCCTACATGGAGTTCTCGCCGTCGAGCGAAGGCATCCACATCCCGATCGCCGGCTTCGAGCCGCCGGAGTGGTGGACCGACCAGCACTTTAGCGATGACGAGCACGAGGGCGTCGAGGCGCTGACGAACAAGTTCTCGACGTTCACGGGTGACACGCTCAAGAACTCCGGCGAGGAGGTCGTCGACTACGGCGAGTGGGTCGACGAGTGGTTGCTCGAGGCCTACAAGGCGATCACCGGCGAGGATCCGTTCGACAACGAGACCGACGTCGACCCGGACGATGCGCCAGACGGATCGAGCGCCGGCCAGCCTGGCGATCGCGACGAGTGGATGGACGAAGATCTCGCGAAGGAGGCGCTGGACGAGATCAACCCCGACGTCTCCTACTCGACGTGGCGGGACATCGGGATGGCGTTGTCGAACCACTTCGGCGAATCTCGCGGCAAAGCGCTGTTCAGGCAGTGGTCGAACGGCGGGACGAAGTGGGACAGCGAGGCCGAGAAGCAGGCCGACCGGATCGTCAGCGACGCGGGCAACTACAACTACGACATCGGGACCCTCGTGTATCACGCCAGCCAGCACGGCTGGGACGCCTCCAGTGCGGCGCGGCAGGCCATGTCGGATGGCGGGACGAAGACCACCAGCGGAACGAGCGACACGGCGTCGCCCGAGACGACCACGAGCCCCGGCGACGACTGGTCGTTGGCGCCACATGACGTCATCAAGCTCGCGGTCGACGACCCGCTCCACACTCTCGGCTACGACGAGGATGGGCAGCTCACCGGCGGCATCCGAGACATCCGGACGCCCGAGAAGGCGCACTACGTCTGGGAGTTGGCGAAGAAGACGGACAACGACAACGTCCTCGCGCAGTTCAAGGGCCCGTTGTATAGCTACAACGACGGCGTCTGGCGTGACGACGGAAGGCAACGACTCCGTGAGATCGGCGGCCAGGGGCTTAACTCGGCGTTCTCGAAACGCGTCACGGCTGAGCTGGAAGAGCAGGTCCGGATGGACCGGACGAAGCAGCCAGAGGAGCTCGGGGCCCCCGATGGGACGATCGTCACCGAGAGCGGATTGCTCGACCTGCGCGACCTCGACGTCGAGCCTGTCAGACCCGACCACTACGCGCTCGCCAAGATCCCGACTGAGCACGATCCGGATGCGGAGTGCCCGCGCTGGGAGGAGTTCGTCGAGGAGAGCATCGACACCGAGGTCGAGCGCAAGAAGCTCCAGGAATACGCCGGGTACACTCTCTGGCATCACTCGCAGGACTTCGGGAAGGCGATGTTCTTCGTCGGCCCGACTGACTCCGGTAAAGGCACGGCGCTGAAGGCCATCAAGCAAGTGATCGGTGGCGACAACGTCGCCGCGGAGAGCCTGCACGAACTGATCCAGACGCGCTGGGGGGCTGCGCAGCTGTTCGGCAACATCGTCAACATCCGAAACGAGGTGACCCCCAGCGGCCTGAGCAACATCCAGAAGTTCAAGGAACTCACCGGCGGCGAGGACGAGATCAGCGCCGAGTTCAAGGGCAAAACCAAGTTCAATTTCGTCGTCACGCAGAAGTTCATGTTCAGCACGAACGAAGTGCCCACTGTCGAGAACGCTGACGAGGCGTTCTACAACCGGCTGCTGTTCGTCCGCTTCCCGAACACGGTCCCGCCGGAGGACCAGGACAAGGACCTCCTCGACAAGCTGGCTGACGAGCGGTCCGGGATGCTCAACTGGATGCTCGAGGGGCTGAACCGGCTGCTGGATCAGGGGCAGTTCACCGGCGAGCGCTCGATCAACGGCAAGAAGGAGATCTGCGACGCGTTCGGGGGCGTGCTCGACCGGTTCACCCACCACTGTCTCATGGTCACCGGCAACAAGGAGGACACGGTCAAGAAAGCCGACCTCCACGAGCTCGCGCAGGCCTACGCCGACGACATCGACAAAGAGCCCGAATGGGATACGCAGAGCGGCTTCTCCCGTAAGATGGGCAACCAGCGGAGCATCTCTGCCGGCCAGAAGAAAATCGACGGCAAGAACCAC
>NZ_JANHDP010000011.1 GCF_024494695.1 Natronoarchaeum rubrum
CTACGATCATCCCGACCCGATCCGGCGAATGCAGTCGCGTCGGGACTTTCTCGCGGAGGAATCAGAATGATAGCACAACAGCACACCATGCGTAACAGTAGAATCGCTGCGCTCGGCGGTCCCACTTTTCGCGAAGCAAAAACGTGAGCACTGGATACCGTTGGGTGTCTCGACGTCCCACTCTACCTTTTTGGCTTCGGGTGCGCTTCGCGCACTACTCGACACAAAAACGCGGGCGAAAAAGCCGACTCACTTCGTTCGGAATCGTCGAACTGCCTCACTTCGCTCGGCTAATGCGGTCCTATGGCTGTTTCGCACTGCTGTAAGGGAGGTCAGTGACAGGTCCTGCATATGCGACATTGCTTACACTCCTCACTAACCGCTCACTACTTGTTCATTGGGTCCTTCTAGCGTCGGTCCAAATCAGCGAACTCCAGTTTTGAAGAGGGATATTCATACGTCGATAGATCCTCTGACTCGCAGTGTTCTTCAAGATTTGCTGGTGTGACTTGATCGCCCCGTGGCCCCTCGTAGACGACAGTAACTTCATCCCCGTCCACACTTACGATAACTGCGAGATCCGGATCGTCGTGTGATGACTTGATCACGTAGTCGCCGACAGTGTAGGGATTTTCCGCGAATTTTAGGTTCTCGTGCTTGTAGGTGTAGAGGCTGATACCCTGATCATCGCAGTAGGAAGACAATAGCGCTGCGGGGATATCTCGCCAGTCACCAGCTCCCTCGTCCAAGGAGCTGGGGAACGCAACTCGAACAGCTTCGCCGTTGAGCTCCTGTCCGTACAGTTCGACCTGCGTCTCGGGCGGAAGCACCTCGACCACGACGCCAATGGATGAGTCCTCGTCACCGCGCTTCCGGACTCGATCTCCCGGCTGAAACGGATTCTCTGGCTTCTGGTTCATGTTCGCCGTGTTGGGTCCGAGGTCCTGCAAGTCGTTCATCGGCCGGGTCGCAAGATGTTCCAACTTAGCGGGCGACTCCCCGGAAAACTGTTCTTCAGTGGCAACCTTCGATTTTAGCGTTTCGACGTGCTCCCAACCGAGCAGCATCAGACTGTCCTCGTTGTCTCGATGCCAGACCATCACTATGATATCGTCCTCTGAATCGTTCTCGACGAGCGCTTCGGGGAGAAAGGCAGACACGTCACGGGAGGTTTTCACGTCGATCTCGTACCCGAAGACCTTGAAATCATGTCCCGAGAAGCTTTCCGGGTTACAGCGTCGCATCGCATCCTCGTTCTCCCACTCCCACATCTCGGCAGGTAGGTACTCACGGCAAAACTGCTCGAATGCAATCTCGCCCAGATTGCCGATTCGCTTCACATCAACGTCGTCTGCTCCCTGCTTTACTGCCTGATGATGCGCGCGCTGTTGGTCGATCTCGTCGGGAGTAAACTGATACACAAGTCATTCGGCATATTCAACAAATATGAAGATTTCTATCAATTGTAGTTGCGTAGATGACCTAGAGCGGCCGGTCGGCGTAAACAAAGAACTGGGTGCCGACTACGGAACCGAGTAGATCGACCTCGAACCCGTCGAAGACGTAGCCCGTTAGCTATACTTGCAAGTCGTATGTTGGATCCACACATGGAACGTCGGCGACTCAAAACGGTCATCGGCATAGCGATGGTCCTGCTCGGTCTCGTTCAGGCGTGGTCGTTCGCCGTCCAGGACATGTGGATCCCGACCGCCCTGGGAGTCGCCTACGGTGCCATCGGCGTCGCATTTCTTTGGACGGAGGTCTACGCCGCCGACGAGACGACTGATTAGAGGAGTCCACCGCCGACGTGCAACACCAGTCCCGCGCCGACGTGGGCGACCATCGCGGCTTCCAGTCCGCCCTTCCAGTAGAGCCAGCCGAACAGCACACCGGGAAGCCCGTTGAGGACGAGCGCCCGAACGATCACCGCTGGCGTGAGCGCAGTGAGTTGCGCAGTCGCCGGCAGGTGCCCGACGGCGAACAGCGCCGCGGTGAGCACCACACCGATCCAGACCATCCAGGGACGGGGCATTCCGTCGGGTCCCGGATGAAGTCGCCAGAGCGCCCAGACGACGAGCGTCATCGCGCCGAACCGCAGGAGCAGCTCCTCGTACGTGCCGCCGGCGAACGCCGCGAGGACGCCGATGCCGAGGATTTCGGGCGGCGTGCCGGCGATGCCCGCCCCGATCGCGACGCGACCGGCAAAGACGATACGATCGACCCCCAGGACGAGCGCGCCGGTCACTGCGCCGAGTCCGAGCGCCTGCGCGACGACCGGGCGCGGATCCGGCATCGGATGCGCGCCAACCAGGGCGTCGAGAAACGGCGTCCGGAGGCCGACGGCCGGGCCGAGCGACAGGCCGATCCAGGTCGCCGCGGCGAGCAGGACGGCGGTCTGGCCGATCGTGGCGCCGACGGCCAGCGCCGGCGAGACGGGGAGCGCGGCCGGATCGAGGACGCCGGAGCGAAACAGGTACGGCACCGACGCCGCGACGCCGGCGACGCCGAGCAGCCACAGGGTGAGAAACGATCGGCGGTCGACCGGGCGACGGGTCATCTTTGCGAAGTTTCGGACCGGTCGACAAATCCCTGGCGGTCGGCGAACGGCGTCGGACGCCGGCGGCGCCGCGTCGATGCCGAAGACGAGTCCCGAGAAACCGGAACGCGACGGGTCGATCCGGACGACTTTATGCTGTCCGGCCCTTAGCAGGGAGCATGCAGTGGCAACCCGACTGGGGACTTCGCGCCCGGATGGGAGTGACGATGTTCCTCCTGTTCGCGCTGTACATCGTGTTCTTCGCCGCGCTGTGGGCGTACTCCGGCGGGAGCCTGCTCATCGCGGGGCTGGTCATCGGGTCGTTCTCGCTCGGCCAGTACTTCTTCAGCGACAAGCTCGCGCTCCGGAGCATGGGCGCGAAGACGGTCAGCGAGGAGGAGTACCCCGAACTCCACGCCGCCGTCCAGCGCCTCGCACAGCAGGCCGACCTGCCCAAGCCCACCGTCGCAGTCGCCGACGACCGCGTGCCGAACGCGTTCGCGACCGGCCGGAACCAGAAGAACGCCGCCGTTTGCGTGACGACCGGACTCCTGCAGACGCTCAATCAGGACGAACTGGAGGGCGTGCTGGCCCACGAGCTCGCGCACGTCAAGAACCGCGACGTGATGGTGATGACGATCGCGTCGTTCCTGTCGACGATCGCCTTCATGATCGTCCGGTGGGGCGCGTTCTTCGGCGGCGGCGGGCAGCGGCGTCAGGGCGGGGGCGGCATCATCGTCGCGATTCTGGTCTCGCTGGTCGTGTGGATCATCAGCTACGTGCTGATCCGCGCGCTCTCGCGGTACCGCGAGTACGCCGCCGACCGCGGCGCGGCCGTCATCACCGGCAAGCCCTCCGCGCTGGCGTCGGCGCTGATGAAGATCTCCGGCGAGATGGAGAAGATCCCGAGCAACGACATGCGTGACGAGGCGGAGATGAACGCCTTCTTCATCATCCCGATCTCGAAAGGGGCGATCGCGCGCCTCTTCAGCACCCACCCGCCGACCGAGAAGCGCATCGATCAGCTCAACCGGCTGGAGCGCGAGATGGAAGGGTTGTAGTTCCCGACGCCCCACGACTACCGTATGGGACTGCTCGACGGGCTCCGGAGCATCTTCGGGACCCGCGCCGAATCCGACGCCACGAGCGGGGCCGACCCCGACGACCTGTTCGGGATGAGCACCGCCTACCTGACGATGTCGGCCGACCTGGGCTACGAGCCCACCGGCCACGCCGCGCTGTGTTTCGCCGAGGTCGACAGCCACGAGTTCGCCGGCACCGTCTCGGACGTCCGCGCGATCCTGTCGGCCGGCGAGGCCGAAACGGGAACGGTCTCCCGCTTTGTCGACGACGACCACGGGTATCGGTGGGTCGTCTTCGAGGACGAGGACGACTTCGAGGATCTCGTGACGAACCTCAACTTCGCATCGGACACGTTCATCGATGAGGGGTACGGCTCGCGCCTGCTCGCGGCCGTGTTCGCGTTCGAGGGGCGCGGTCAGCCCGCCGACTGGATCTACTCGTTCCGTCGCGGGACGTTCTACCCGTTCGCGCCGAAGCCAGACGCCAGCCACGAGCGCGACAACCAACTCGAACTGAAGCTGTCGAGCGTGCTCGACGGCGAACTGGAGGTAGAAGACGACAAGGAGTACTGGTACCCGCTCTGGCCCAGCGAGGGCGGTCGGCATCCCTGGGAGTAGAGTGAGAGGCATTCACCGGATGTTCCGGTTGACGCACCAGCGAGAACTCTTCTGATTTTGGGACCGCTGTGAACACCTCGAAAGCCCCCGGCGCGCTCGACCGGTTACGACTCGTTGTCTCCGAAAATCAGAGATTTTCGGGATGACGAAAGAGCACAACGTGCTCTTTCGAACCACGCTCCTCGGCCTTCGGCCTGCGGTGCTTGCGTCGTGGTTCGAGAGACGCCTTTGGCGTCTCTCGTCAGCACGAAAGGCGGCGCAGTGCGCCGCCTTTCGAACGATCTCACCGGACCGAGCGAGCGGGGGCTTTCGAGGTGTAATTAGCTGCGTCGACGAAGAAAATCGACCGATAAGTGGTTCCTAGCCGTCACTCCGAAACGTCGAGGAACGGGATCGTCGCGAGCTCTTTGTCGTCGTACGCGAGCGCCTCGGCGCGACTCAGCCCGTCGGGCGTCACGAGATCGAGCACGTTCGGATTGAGGTCGTCGTCGCGGCCGCCGCCGAACGCCCACTGGGAGGCTTCGGCTTCCACCGGCCGGACGTGAGCGAACTGCGTCTCGTCGAAGGCGGTCACCAGCGGAACCAGTTCGGCGTCGTCGAGATCCGGCAGGGCGTCCTTGCCGACCCAGACGAGCACGGCGTCGCGGTCGGACAGCACCTCGACGCCGCCGGTCGCGTGCACCTCGCCGTAGGCGCTCTCGACGGAGACGCCGCCCATCGGCCGGGCGAGCACGCGGTGCTGGTACTCGGCCTCGAAGCGGGCGTTGACGCCGGCCTGGGCGTACACCGACCCGCCGTCGGCGTCCGGATCGCGGATGTACACCTGCGGGAGCTGCACCGAGAAGCCGGTATCGCGGTTCCAGGGGTTCTCGATCGCGTCGAACTCGAAGACGAACTGGTAGCTCTCGGCGAACTCGCGGACCTCGAAGTTCGTCAGATCGAAGCTCCCCGGTGCGAAGTCCTCCGCGAGCGGGAACTCGTAGTGGCCGGGACCCAGTCCGGGTGCGGTGTCGCCCCGCCAGGTCGCGATCGGCTCGCCGACGGCGTCGAACGTCGGCGTCTCGAAGACCGCGATCGTGTCGACCGCGACGGTCGTGAGATCGTCGCTCGTCGCAGCGGCGTCATCGCCGGACGCCCCGTCGGCGTTCACCGCGAGATCGGTCCCCGAGAACCGGTCGGTCGTGTCGACGACCGAGGGCAGTTCGACGTGCGCGGGACCGGCACTCTCGAAGTTCACCACGACCACCGCACGTGCGGGCCCCGAGAGGTCCGACAGTTCGGTCGCGTCCCGCCCGAACGCGAGAACGTGATCGTCCGACCGGAACCAGACGTCTTCGAGGTCTGCGTCGGGGCCGAGCGCGTCGACGTCGTGGTACAGCTCGATCACGTCGCGGTAGAACTGGAGGTGCTCTTCGGGCACCGTATCGCCCTGGTGGGCCCAGTTCATCAGCGCGCGCTGCTTGCCGCCCGGGCGGACGTCGGCGTCGCGGTCGTCGCCCTCGCCGCGGTGGCGGCCCTCGCCGTGCTTGCTGATCTGGCGCTCCTGCCCGGAGTAGACGAAGGGAACGCCCGGCAGCGCGACGCCGGCCGCCCAGATCGCCCGCTGGACGTGCGCGGGGTCGTCGTGAACATCGGCGTGGAGCGCCTCGTTGAGCAGGCGCGCCTCGTCGTGGTTCTCGGTGGCGTTGAGCAGCAGGGTGTGGTCGGGGAACCCCTTCTCGGCGCGGGCCTCGACGGCGTCGAGCAGGTCGAACGCCGACCCCTCGCCGCGGGCGATGTCGTGGGCGGCGCCGGTGTACTCGACGGTGTCGAAGTGGACGTCGAACTCGTTTTCGGCGAACCCGGCGTCGTGGGGGATCGACTCGTCGAGCATCAGGAACTCGCCGTCGTTCGAGCGGACGATCTCGCGGACGTCCTTCCAGAAGTCGTGGGGGACGCCCCACGCGATGTCGCAGCGGAACCCGTCGACGCCGACCTCGCCCGACCAGAAGTCCGCCGCGGCGAGCAGGTGCTCGCGGACCGCCAGATTGTCGAAGTTGAAGTTCGGCATGTCGAGCAGGTCGAAAAAGCCCGTCACGCGGGGCTCGGGCTCGACCAGTCCGTCGCCGTCGTAGCGAGCCTCGTGGACCCGGTCGAACCAGTCGTAGTACTTCGAGTCGGCGTCCCAGGCGTCGACGCGGGGCCAGCGCGCCAGCCCGTCGCGCTGCTCGTCGATCGAGGCCTGGAAGAACTCGTGGTCGCGACCGCAGTGGTTCGCGACGAAGTCGAACACGACCTTGATGTCGCGCTCGTGACACGCCTCGACGAACGATCGGTAGGCCTCGATCGGGTCCTGTCCGTCGGGCACCAGGTCGGGCGCGACGCCGAAGTAGTCCAGCGTGTCGTAGCCGTGGGGGCCGCCGCCCGAAATTTCCTTGGCGGCGCTTGCCGAGGGGACGATCGGCGTCAGCCAGACGGCGTCGACGCCGAGGTAGTCGAGGTACTCGACGCCGTCGGCGAGCACGTCGAAGTCAGTCTCGCCGCGCTCGCCGGCGAAGGATCGGGTGAAAATCTCGTAGACGACACCGTCCTCGATCCACTCGGGCGGCCGATTGGGAAGCTCGACGCCGCCCTCGGGCGAGAGTTCGACGGTGTCGACGACCGAGGCGAGCCGGCCGTCGTACGCCGCGGCGTGAATGCGGGCCGACTCGCCGCCGAGGGCGCTCTCGGACACGCGAGCGGTCGTTCCATCGACTTGCACGTCCTCGGTCGCCAGCGCGTCGCGGTCGTCGGCGAGAAAGAGCGCCTCCAGCGCGGCCGTCGAGGCGTCGGCGCCGGGCGCGAGCTCGGCGTCGGCCTCGACGACGAACTCGGCTTCGGCGGCGTCGTAGCGCGCGTCGAGTGTGACTCGGGGCGGGCGCTCGGCGCCCGCGGGCGGCTCGGGGAACGCGTAGACGGTCTGCTCGTGGACGCCGTCGGGTGCGTCGAGTTCGAGCACGTACGTCCCGGGCGCGTCCGGGACGAACTCGGTGACGTGGTCCTGGCCGTGGTCGTAGCGGGGCTGGGTGTCGATCGTCGGCGTGGAGAACGACAGCTCGGCGTCGCTGTCTTCGGGTCGCTCGGCGATCGACCACTCGAAGTCCTCGGGCGCGTACCCGTCGGGGTCCTCGCGAAGCACCGGGAGCCGCGGTCCGAGATGGTCGCGCTTGGCGTAGTTGTCGCGGTCGCTCCCGTAGATCCGACCGACGAAGGCAGGGTCGACGAGCGCCTCGCCGACCGTCACGACGCGTGGCTGCCCGGGGTGGTAGGAGTCGGCCCCGAACGCGGTGTGCGTGTCGATGGCGCTGTCGCCGAAGGTTCCCGAAGCTGTGCTGTCGTGCGGTTTAACGCTGTCGTCGTTTTTACTCATGGAGAGAGGTTTCGCAGTCGCTCGACGCCGTCGATCGCTCGCGGTCCGCCAAACACGCGGCAACGTCGTCGGAGATCGTCGGCACCCCCGAGGGGAGAGAACAGCCCGCACGACGGGGGGCGCCGGGGTACCGAGAGGAATGTTGCCACATCGATAGCCTATCATGATAACTCCTTACATATATACTGTCGTGTTCCGGCGTGCGAATCGAACGGAGGAATCCCCGGCAGCACGTCCGGGTCACGCGACTAACGTAGAACGGCGCCCCTGCAAAGGAAAGCGCCTAATCACTTTGACCCGATGCAGCGACCCTTCCGGCGCGACGACACGACGCCGTGGCGCAGGTTTAGGGGCGGTCGGACGACGAACCCCGTCCGGGACGGCGCCAGTTTCACTTTCACTACGGTGTTAACGGAGATTTATGTACCATCGGGGGCAACGGGTGGGTATGGCAGCAGAAGCAGACCTCGAAGATCTCCCCGGCGTCGGACCGGCAACCGCAGAGAAGCTTCGCGACAACGGCTTCGACTCGTATCAGGGCCTGGCGGTCGCCAGCCCCGGCGAGCTCTCGAACACGGCCGACGTCGGCGAGAGCACGGCCTCGGACATCATTCAGGCCGCCCGCGAGGCCGCCGACATCGGCGGGTTCGAGAGCGGCGCGCAGGTGCTCGAACGACGCGAGCAGATCGGCAAGCTCGAGTTCAACATCCCCGAGATCGACGACCTGCTGGGCGGCGGCATCGAGACGCAGTCGATCACGGAAGTGTACGGCGAGTTCGGCGCCGGCAAGTCCCAGGTGACCCACCAGCTGGCGGTCAACGTCCAGCTTCCGAAGGAACACGGCGGCCTGCACGGCTCGGCGATCTTCGTCGACAGCGAGGACACGTTCCGCCCCGAGCGGATCGACGACATGATCCGCGGGCTCGACGACGAGATCCTCGCCGACGTGATGGAAGAGCGGGAAATCGAGGGCGAGCCCGGCGACGACGAGGCGATGGACGTGCTCCTCGAGAGCTTCCTCGACAAGATCCACGTCGCGAAGGCGTTCAACAGTAACCACCAGATCCTGCTCGCCGAGAAGGCGAAGGAACTCGCCAGCGAGAGCCAAGAGGACGACTTCCCCGTTCGACTGCTCTGTGTCGACTCGCTGACCGCCCACTTCCGCGCCGAGTACGTCGGCCGTGGCGAACTCGCCGAGCGCCAGCAGAAGCTCAACAAGCACCTCCACGACCTGATGCGCGTGGGCGACCTCAACAACACCGCCGTGCTGGTGACCAACCAGGTCGCCTCGAACCCCGACTCGTTCTTCGGCGACCCGACCCAGCCGATCGGCGGGAACATTCTCGGCCACACCTCGACGTTCCGCGTCTACATCCGCAAGTCCAAGGGCGACAAGCGCGTGTTCAAGCTGGTCGACGCGCCGAACCTCGCCGACGGCGAGGCGATCATGCGCGTCCAGGACGAAGGCCTGAAGCCGGAATAACGCCCGGACGACAGCTTCTCCGCGATCGTCGGTGAGCCGATTTGAACCTACACTCAGGACTGTTCTGATCGGTTTCGCCCGGACCGGCGCGCACAGTGGGTCCCCGACCGAGCACGCTCCATCAGTCGCTCGTGTGTCGACCGAACCGGCTCGTCGTCCGGCGCGAGCTGCTCGTAGCTCCCGTCCGATCCCATCACCCAGCGACGGCGGTTGTCTTCGAGCAGGATATCGAGCACCGCCTGCAGTTCCGACTGCAACGCGTCGTCCTCGATCGGAACGATCGTCTCGACGCGGTTGTCCAGATTGCGGGTCATCCAGTCGGCCGACCCGACGAAGAACTCCGGATCGCCGCCGTTCTCGAACCGGAATATCCGCGAGTGTTCGAGGAACCGGCCGACGACGCTGTAGACGTCGATCCGCTCGCTGACGCCCTCCAGACCGGGCCGAAGCCGGCAGATGTCCCGGACGATCAGGTCGATGTCGACGCCGGCCATCGACGCCTCGTACAGTTCGCGGACGATCTCGGGGTCCTCCAGCCGGTTCATCTTGGCAACGATCCGGGCGTCCTCGCCCGACCGAGCGGCTTCGGCCTCGGCACGGATCAGCTCGGTGAACCGGCGACGCATGTTGCCCGGCGCGACGAGCATCGTTCGGTACTCCTCGTGGCGAGCGTGGCCGGTGAAGTAGTTGAACAGCCGCACCAGGTCGTGGCCGACGTCCCGATCTGCGGTGAGCAGACCCAGATCTTCGTACTGCTTTGCGGTGCCGGAGTGGTAGTTGCCGGTGCCGACGTGGGAGTACAGGCGGACGCCGTCGTCCTCCCGGCGGACGACCAGCGACGTTTTCGTGTGAGTTTTGTAGCCGATGGTGCCGTAGGCGACGTGGATGCCCTCCTCTTCGAGCCGCTTGGCCCACTCCAGGTTGTTCTTCTCGTCGAAGCGGGCCTTGAGCTCGACCATCACGGCGACCTGCTTGCCGTTGCGCGCGGCGTCGATCAGCGTCTGGATCACCTGCGAGTCGCTGGCGGTCCGGTAGATCGACGCCTTGAGCGCCAGCACGTCGGGGTCTTCCGCGGCGGCTTCGAGGAACTGCTGGACGGTGCCGGTAAAGGAGTGGTAGGGGTGGTGGACGAGCACGTCGTCCCGGCGGATCTCCTCGAAGATGTCGGTCCCGGGTTCGGCCAGGCGCGGGTGGGACTGGGGCGTCCAGCGGTCGACCGACAGATCGGGCCGGTCGAGATCGGTCAGCGTCCGAAAGTCCCTGAAATCGAGCGGGCCGTCGATCTCGAAGAGTTCGCGCTCGTCGAGGTCGAGCTGCTCGCGGAGGATGTCGACGACCGTCGAAGGAGCGTCGCGCTCGATCTCCAGGCGGACCACCGTGGCGAAGCGACGTTCCTCGATCACCTCCTCGGCCATCTCGAGGAGATCTTCGGCGACTTCCTCGTCCCGTCCGACCTCGGCGTTCCGCGTCACCCGGAACAGCGCGTCGTCGACGATCTCGACGTCCGGAAAGAGGAGATCGAGGTTGTTGCGGACGAGCTCTTCGAGCAAAACGAACCGGCGCTCTTCGTCGTCGCTCGCCTCGCTGTTGCCGGTGTTATCGACGTCGATGAACCGCAGCTGATTGCGGGGGATCTTCACCCGCGAGAACGTTACCTCGCCGTCGGTCGACTCGCGCGTCAACACCGCCAGCGAGAGGCTCTGGTTCGAGATGAACGGGAACGGGTGGGCCGGATCGAACGTCAGCGGCGTCAGTGCGGGCAGGATCGATCGCTCGAAGTACTCCCGCAGTCGCGCGCGCTCGTCCGGCGACAGCTCCTCGGCGTCGACGATTTCGATCCCCGCGTCGGCCAGCGCGGGCCGGATCTCTTCTCGGAAACACTCCGACTGGCGTTCCAGCAGCGGTCGGCTCGTTTCGAGAACGTCGTCCCACTGTTCGCGGGGCGTCCGACCGTCCGGCGTTCGCTCGGTGATGTCCGCGACGACCTGCTGTTTGAGACCGCCGACCCGCTTGCGGAAGAACTCGTCGAGGTTCTCCGTGACGATCGAGAGGAACTTCACCCGCTCTAACAGCGGGTTGCGATCGTCCAGCACCTCGTGGAGGACGCGCCGCTGGAAGGCGAGTTCGCCCAGTTCGCGGTTGAGATAGTACCGCGGATCGTCGAGGTCGACTTCAGCCGGCTCCGTCGGTTCGTCGTCGGCGTCGATCTCGACGGCGTCGCCGATCGGCTGGAGGGACAGATCGGCCGTCACGTCGTGGGATGCCGGTCGGTACGTCGCCTCGTCGGCCGACTGCGAGTCGATATCCTCGGACTGTGGTTCGGCGTCTTCAGTCCGGCAGTCGGCGTCCTCGGTTCGCGAGTCGGCATCCGCAGTCCGTTCGTGATCGGCGGACGGCTCGGCGTCGCCGTCGGACGCCGTCGCTGCGGCGTCGGTCGACGCCGCGTCGTCTTCACCCGCCTCGACTTCTTCCTGCGTCCGGTTCTCGGCCATGCTATCGGTCACCGGCGTCGACGTCGCACGCCGCGGGATCGACGAACTTGGACTCGGACCGTTTCTGGTAGGTTTCGCGAGCCTCCACGCCGACGAACTCGTCGGCGCCGCAGTCGTAGGCGGTCAGAGTGCCGCCGTACACGCAGCCCGTATCGAGACCGATGGCGCCGTCACCGACGACCGGCGCGTCGAGGACGGTGTGGCCGAAGAAAACCCGCGGCGTCCGGTCGTACTGCTCGAACCAGAACGGTCCGTCGTAGCCGTCGCCCAGCGGCGCCCGCGTCGTCAGGAAGTCGTTCACGTCGTGCTCGAACAGCGGGCGAGAGGGGTCGACGCCGCCGTGGACGACCGCGTTGTCGCCCCACGAGAGGACCGCGGGCAGCGAGTCGATGTAGTCGACGTGGTCGTCGTCGAGCCCGGGGTCGGCGTCCCCGCGAAGCACTTTCGCCTCGTTGTTGCCCAGCACCGGCACCGCGTTCGGCAGGTCGCGGACGTACTCGACGACGCCCGCGCTGTCGGGTCCTTTGCGGACGAGATCGCCCACGAACGCGAGCAGTTCGTCCGGGGCGGGGTCGATCCGCTCGACGAGCGTCTCAAGCTCGGTCCGGCAGCCGTGGACGTCGCCGACGACGTAGACGTTCCGCCACTCGTCGGCGTCGATCCGGCGGTGACGCCGCTCGACGGCGGGCCGGAACGCTCGCTCCGGCTGCCAGTCGTCCGCCGTCGCTCGTTCCGGCGTGTCGATACCCCGATCGGCCATCGCCCGTACTGACCGCTGTCCCATCGTGCGGGGCTTCGGGAATCAGCACATAAGCCGTTTATATGTGGTGAACGGACGGCTATGTACCGGTACGTACGTCGATGCGGCCAAACTCGGCGGTGTCGAGTTCGGATGGAGAACGGAGCGCAGGCCGGAGGGTCAACAAAACGAATGTCAGACGGCCGTGCTGTACGTCCGTGCGTGTGCGGACGGGATCAGACGAACCGGAACGTCTCGAGGTTCTTCGGCGCGAACGTCCGCATGTTGTAGTCGTGGTACAGCGCCGAGGAGAGATCCTGCGTGGAGGACTCGTCACCGTGGACGCACAGCACCTTCTCCGGGCGCGGGTTCATCGTCTTGACGAAGTTCTCCAGGCCCTGCCGGTCGGCGTGGCCGGAGAAGCCGTCGACGGTCTCGACGTCCATGTTCAGCGAGAGCGTCGACTGGCGGCCGGTGTCGTCGTCGTCGATCGGAATCTCGTCCCAGCCGCTCTGGATCCGCCGTCCCAGGGTCCCCTGGGCCTGGTAGCCGACGAAGGTGAGCGTCGAATCCGGGTCGCTGCCGAGGTGACGCAGCCAGGACATGATCGGACCGCCCGTGACCATCCCCGAGGTCGAGAGGATGATGCAGGGCTCGCCGTCGGCGACCTCCTGTCGTTCCTCCTCGCCGCCGTCGATGTGGTTGAACTGGTCGGCGAGGAACGGGTTCTCGTCGTCGTGGAAGATCCGATCGCGGAGGTCGTCACGCAGGTACTCGGGGTAGGTCGTGTGGATCGCGGTCGCCTCCCAGATCATCCCGTCGAGGTGGACCGGCATCTCGGGGATGTCGCCCGAGCGCATCGCCTCTTCGAGGACGAGCATCATCTCCTGGGAGCGCCCGACGGCGAACGCCGGGATCAGCACTTTCCCGTCCTTCTCGTAGGTCTCCTTGATGACCTTCTTGAGGTTGCGCTCGGCGTCGTCCTGATCGGTCTGGTAGTCGTTGCGGCCGCCGTAGGTGGACTCGAGGACGAGCGTCTCCACGCGCGGGAAGTCGTTGACGGCGCCGTTGAACAGGCGCGTATCGTCGTAGTGGATGTCGCCCGAGAACGCGACGTTGTAGAGGCCGTCGCCGATGTGGAAGTGACAGACGGCCGAGCCGAGGATGTGGCCGGCGTTGTGCAGCGTGAGCTTGACGTCCGGCGCGATGTCGGTGACGTCGCCGTACTCCAGCGGGATGGTGTGCTTGATCGCCTCGCGGACCATCTCGGAGTCGTACGGCGGCGTTCGACCTTCCTTGGCGGCCACGTCGAGGTAGTCGAGCTGGAGCAGGCCCATCAGGTCGCGCGTGGGTTCGGTGGTGTAGATCGGCCCGTCGTAGCCGTACTTGAACAGGAGGGGAAGCAGCGCGGAGTGGTCGAGGTGGGCGTGGGTCAGCACGACGGCGTCGAGATTCGACGCGCCGGCGCCCAGCGCTTCGGGCACCTGAAGATACGGGACTTCGCCTTCGGCGCCGGGCTTGTCGCCGCAGTCGATGAGGATGCGCGTCTCGGGCGTCGAGAGGATGAAGGCGGCCCGTCCGACCTCGCGACAGCAGCCAAGCGTCGTGATGCGGACGTACTCCTCGTCGGACATCTCCTCGCGGTGGATCTGTCGGCCGACCCGCTCTAAGACGTCCCGTCGCTCGTCGCGTTCCTGCTTGAGGAAGTTCCGGACGTTCGAGACCGTCGAGGACTCGATCGGCGGCGTGCGAACGACCTCCGGCGTCCAGCCGACTTCCTTGGTGATCTCCCGGAGCGTCGAGCCGTGGCGGCCGATCACCATCCCGGGTTTCTCGGCTTCGATGACGACCTCGCCGGTGTCCTTGTGGAAATCCAGATCGGAGACGCCGGCGTCCTCGGGGACGACCGAGAGGATCTGCTCGCGGGCCTTGCGGGGTTCCGAAAGCACGTCGGGGTCCGGGCGGACCGTGATGCGCTTGCGGAGCTTGCTGGCCAGCTGGCGGATCAGATCGCCCTGCTGCGCGAACTCCTTGGGATCGCGCGTGTAGACGACCAGCTCCGGTCCCTCGTACTTTACTTCGGAGACGGAGATGTCGCTGGGAAGTTCGCTCGTGATCTCTGTACGCAACTCGTCGAGTTGTTGGTCAACGGAACTCATAGGTCATAGCGTCGCGGTAGCGTGGTGTCCCCCCGTCGGATGGCACGGACGACCGTCGGGCGGTCCCTCGGAACGGCGCCGAAGCGACAACACCGGGACTCCGGCGCGACGGCGACAGCGGCCGCACGACGACGCCGCCGCGCAACGTCTACGTGCCAGAGAGTACGCATACTGATCCTTCGGTATCAGGGTTCATCTCGCTTCGACCGGGAAATGGTCCAGGTCCGTGCGGGAGGATTCCAGGGAGAACCCGCTTGTTCGTCCGTATTAACTCCGCGTTATAAAAGTCTTCCCAATAACGGGTAAGGGAACGGGCACGTATCGCTCCGTATGCACGTTTCGCGCGCAGCCGTCGAACGGGAGTACGAGTGGGTCCGGAATCGCGAGGCGGCCGTCGATCTGCTCAACGACGTTCGCGTCGGCCTCTCGGCGGCGTTCGACACCGACGTCGACGGCGTCACCGCCGAGCAGTACCGCGCCGAGGTCGACGCCGTGTTCGCCGACGGCGACCTCGCGGTCAACGTCGCCGCGCTCGTCGCGCTTCTGCGAGACCTCGACGTCGAGGACGATTATCCGGGGTTCGTCGTCGACGAACTGCTCGGCAGACAGCTGGCAGCCGCGATCGCCGGCGGCCAGCCGTTCGGACTGCTCGCCGAGGCGACGTTTCACTACGCCGATGTCACGCACCACCCCGAGACCGGCGGCGCCGGCGCAGACGATCTGGACGCCGCGCTCGCCGCCGGCTTCCAGACGCGCCTGCCCGGCTGGAACTGGACCGAGGACGAGAGCCCCTTCGCGGTCGACGCCGCCGTTCGGCGCGCCGATCGGTGAGTGCGGCCGCGCGACGCCGCCGGGCACTACCGGAGTCGGTGACGGCGCGAACTCCTACTCGTACGTCGTCGCGAGGTAGTCGTCGATCTCGGCGACGAGGTCGTCGTCGTACGTCCAGAAGCCGAAGTACCGGTCGGGCTCGCGCTCCTCAGCGATCAGGGCACAGGAGTTCGACCCGTGGCCAGCAGGAGCGCTCGATCGCTCCGGGGAGGCAGTCACAGCGGTCCGGTCGGTCCCGGCGCCGTCGTCCCGAAATACGACGAACCAGACGCGGCCGATCTCGCTTCCCTCCGCCTCGTGAAGCCGGACGCCCTCGGTCGCCGGCGGCGTCCAGTCCGGTCGGCCGTACACGTGGACGTCGAGGTCGGTCTCGGCGCCGAAGCGCCGGTAGACCGGCAGCTGGTCGCGGTAGGCCGACAGCGACTGGAAGCCGGTCCTGAGCCGCCCCTCGCCCGTCCGCCAGGCGCGATCCTCGATCTCACGGGTCGTCGCCAGCAGCTCGCGCCGCGAGTCCGTACTAAAGGCGGTCTCCCGGAACAGCGACAGAAACTGGCGGTACGCGGGGCTGTCGCCGCGCTCGCCCCACGGCGGCGCCACCGTCGCCCGATCGGCATCGCGAAGCACGTCGAGACCGATCGACCCCAGCGCGACGCCGTCCTGCTGGACCAGCACGAACCCGTCGTCGGCGACCGCGGGCAAGGACTCGTGTCTGATCTCGACGTTCCGCGTCGAGAACTGCTCGACCAGCTCCTCGTGGGGATCGGGCGCGAATACGGTGATCGTCGTCGCGGTCCGCTCGACGTCTTCGACGAGTTCGCCCAGAGAGTCCAGCCGACCGGGCGCTCTGAGCGGCGGCAACTCCTCGGGGAGATCGACGGTCGCGGGGGCTTCGCTGCCCGCCCGCGCTTCGAGGTCGCTGGTCCTGTCGAGCAGGTCCGAAAGCGGCGTCGGCAGCTGCCGGGCGATCGCGTAGTTCATCTCGGCGTCGTAGTCGAGCAGGCCGGCGTCGTCGAGCGTCGGCAGGTGGTTGTGATGGAGTTCGAGTTCGAGTCGATCGTGATCCGCGCTGGTCGTCAGTCCCGCGTCGCTCTCGGCGCCGATCCAGCCCGAAACGACGCGCGCCAGCGTCGCCAGATCGGCGCCGTCGCGCTCCCGGAGGTAGTAGAGCACGTACCGGCGTCGAACGTCTGTCAGCGCGGCGAGCGCTGCCTGGGGAACGTCCTCGAGCGGATCCTCCGCGCTCGCTCGCCGGTCCTCCTCGTCGGCACCCATGATACGTTACCACACGAATCGGGAGCGGTTGACTCTTTCGACCGATCGAGCGGTGGTCGACAGGACCATCGACGACCCGAACGCGCCGCCGCGATCGATCGTTGCGTCCGACCGTATCGGTTCGTCTATTACCCCCGACGGACTCGTGTGGAACAACGGGACAGCATGAGCGAGCAAGAACTCGGTATCACGGAGAGCAAGGAGTACGCGACGGGCGACTGGTACGCGGAGGTCGTACAGAAGGCTGATCTGGCGGACTACGCGCCGATGGGCGGGTTCATCGTCACCAAGCCGCGGGGATACGCGCTCTGGGAGGCACTGCAGGAGAACCTCGACGGGTGGTTCAAGGACACGGGCGTCGACAACGCCTACTTCCCGATGTTCATCCCCGAGAGCTTCCTCGAACGGGAGAAAGACATCGTCGAGGGGTTCGACCCCGAAGTGGCGTGGGTCACCCAGGGCGGTCACGACGAACTCGAAGAGCGACTCGCGGTCCGCCCGACCAGCGAGAGCATCATCGCGCCGTTCATGGCCGACTGGGTGCGCAGCCACCGCGACCTGCCGCTACGGCTCAACCAGTGGTGTAGCGTCGTCCGGTGGGAGGCCACCGAGACGAAGCCGTTCTTCCGCACCAAGGAGTTCCTCTGGCAGGAGGGCCACACCGCCCACGAGAGCGAGGACGAGGCCTGGGACGAGACGATGCTCCGGCTCGACCAGTACGAGCGCCTGTTCGAGGACGTGCTGGCGATCCCGGTCATGCGCGGCCGCAAACCGCCCCACGACAAGTTCCCCGGCGCCCACACGACGACGACCGTCGAGGCACTGATGCCCGACGGCAAGTCCGTCCAGAGCGCGACCAGCCACTACCTCGGGACGAGCTTCGCCGAGGCGTTCGACATCACCTACACCGACGAGGACGAAGAGGAGGCGGTCGCTCACACCACCTCGTGGGGACTGTCGTGGCGCTCGCTCGGCGCGCTGATCATGACCCACAGCGACGAGCAGGGCCTCGTCGTTCCTCCTACTGTGGCGCCCACGCAGGTCGCGATCGTCCCGATCTGGCAGGAAGACACCAAAGACGAGGTCCTGGAGTACGCCGAGGAGATCGCCGACGAACTCGAAGCCGCCGGCGTCAGCGTCGACCTCGACGACCGCGACGAGCGCAACCCCGGGTTCAAGTTCAACGAGCACGAGCTCAACGGCGTCCCGGTGCGCTTCGAGATCGGTCCCCACGAGGTCGAGGACGAGGAGATCACGGTCGTCCACCGCCCCGACGGCGAGTCGATCGTCGAGGACCGCGAGGACATCGCCGAGACGGTCGAGGAACACTTCGACGACGTGTACGACAAGCTCTACGAGGCCGCCGAGGAGAACCTCGAAGAGAACGTGCGCGAGGCCGACAGCGCCGAGGAAATTCTCGGGACGATCGGCCAGCACCGCGGCTACGTCAAGGCGCCGTGGTGCGGCGACGAGGCCTGCGAGACCGCGATCAAGGAGAAGATCGCCGCCGAGATCGTGATGTGCCCGCTCGACCGGGACGTCGAGCCCGAGGCCGACGAGTGTGCGGTTTGTGAGGACGAGGCCCACGAGGTCGCGTACTTCGCGAAGTCGTACTGACGTTCTGCGGCTCGATTTACTTCTCGACGGTTTCGGCCGGATCGACGACAGTCCCGGCGTCGGCGTCGACGCCGACCCGATCGCACAGATCAGACATCGGACACTCGTCTAGGCCATCCAGACACGCGGGCTTGCGCGCCGAGCAGTACTCCCGCCCGAACTGGATGCTCGCGGTGTGGCCGAACCCGCACTTTTCTGGCGGCACGTCGCGCTCGATCGCTTCCCGAACGCCCTCGTGGTCGGCCTCGCGCGGCGCGACGCCGAGGCGACGGTAGATCCGATGGACGTGCGTGTCGACCGGAAAGACGCCCTCGCGCCCGCCCGCGAAGAGTAGTACACAATCGGCCGTTTTCGGACCGACGCCGCCAAAATCGAGCAGCGCGTCGCGGACTGCGGCGGGATCCTCTTCCCGAACGAAGGCGTCGAACGCCGCCGTCGAGCCGTACTCGTCGAGCACGCGCTCGGACACGGTCTGGATCACCTCCGACTTCCGGTTGTACAGTCCGGCCGGCCGGATCGTCGCCGCGAGTTCCTCGCGGTCGGCCGCCGAAAGCGCCGCGGCGAGATCGGCGTCCGGCGTCGGCTCGGCGTTTGCGTCACCAGCCTCGCCGTCGGCGTCCTGCGCCGTGGCGTCTTCCGGCGACGCGTACCGCTCCATCAGCGCGTCGTGGGCCGGCTGGCTCGCCACGTCGCTGGTGTTCTGGCTCAGGATCGTCCGGACGAGACACTCGAAGGCGTCGCGCCCGCCGTAGGCCTTCTGCCAGTACAACTCGCCGAGCCGGTCGACGACGGCTTCGGCGCGCGTGGTCGCCTCACCCGGTTCGAACGTCGACGCCGCGCCGCCGCCGGCCGCGCCGCCGCTGATGTTCTCTGCGGGTTCGGGGTCCTCGGACATGCGCGAGCGTTGGTCCGACAGCTACTTCAGCGGTCCGCTCCGCGAACGGTAAACGACCGAAGCCGGCCGTAGCTGTCCGGAATTCGACGCTCCGCGTTTCCAAACCGTTTATACACCCGCGGATAGTACACCGCGGGTATGGCGAAAGAGCAGAAGGAAGTGCGAGACCTTCAGGAAGGCAACTACGTGATGATGGACGAGGAACCGTGCAAGATCACCGCCTACAGCACGGCCAAGCCGGGCAAGCACGGCAGCGCCAAGGCCCGCATCGAGGGCAAGGGCGTCTTCGACGACCAGAAGCGTAGTCTCTCGCAGCCTGTGGACGCGAAGATCTGGGTCCCGATCATCAACCGCAAACAGGGCCAGGTCGTCAGCGTCGAGAGCGCCGACGTCGCGCAAGTGATGGACCTCGAAACGTACGAGACGATCTCGATCAAGACGCCCGGCGACGTCGACCTCTCGCCCGACGACGACATCGAGTACCTCGAGATGGAAGAGCAGCGCAAGATTCTGCAGGACTGATGTTTCCCGGTGCCGGCGCCGCTCGCGACGACGCGAACTACGTCGTCGTCGGGGCGCCGCTGGACGTCTCGACGACGTTCCAGCCCGGCACCAGGTTCGGCCCGGACCGCATCCGCCGGTTCTCCCGGACCTTCGACGACTACGATCGACGGACGGACGCGCACTTCTCTGACCTCTTCGTGCACGATCAGGGCGACGTCCGCGCGTGGGACGCCGCCGCCGAGTACCTCGACTATCTCGAAGGGGTCGTCACCGACGCGGTCTGGGACGACGCCGTGCCGCTCGTGCTGGGCGGCGAGCACACCGTCTCGATCGCGGGCGTCCGCGCGGTCGATCCCGACGCGTTCGTCTGTCTAGACGCCCACCTCGACCTCCGCGAGGCGTACGACGGCAACGAGCTGAGCCACGCGACCGTCACCCGCCACGCGCTCGACGTCGCCGACGAGGCGTTCGTGCTGGGCGCGCGAACGGGGAGCGAAGCCGAGTGGGAGCGCGCCGAGCGCGACGACGTGACCGTCGTGCCGCCGGAGGACGTCGGCGAGTGGTCGCCGCCGGACCGACTGGCCGAGCGGTCGGTGTATCTCAGCGTCGACGTCGACGCCGCCGATCCGTCGGTCGCCCCCGGAACGGGCACGACCGAGCCGTTCGGAGTAGAGAGCCGCGAGCTGCGCGACGTGGTTCGGGCGGTTGCGCCGCTCGCCGACGGCTTCGACGTCGTCGAGGTGAACGACCGCGACGACGGCCAGGCCGCGACGCTGGCCGGGAAGCTGCTCCGCGAGTTCGTGTTCTCGCACGCGGCCGACGCGTAGTCCCAACGTAGCGTGGGTCAACGGCTTTTGGTCGGACTGGGGTATCCGACCCTATGGAGAACACTTCGACGGAGACACGGGCTGTAACCGGCGCCAAAGCACGGCCCGTCGTCGCGGCCGGCGTCGCGCTGGGCCTCGGGTTCGGCGGCTTCTTCGACGGCATCGTCTTCCACCAGTTGCTCCAGTGGCACCACCTGCTGAGCCACCACTCGAACCCCGCGATCGCCGGCGATCTGCGGTTGAACGTGTTCGCCGACGGGCTCTTTCACGTCCTCGCGTACCTCGCGACGGCGATCGGGCTGGCGCTGCTGGTCCGCGCGGCGCGGCGGCCGGACGCCGTCGTGACGTGGCGCCTGCTGGGCGGGTCGCTGCTCGCTGGCTGGGGAATCTTTAATCTCCTCGAAGGGCTGATCAACCACCAGCTGCTGGGTATCCACCACGTCAACCCCGCCGGCCCCGGGCCGACGCTGCTGTGGGATCTGGCGTTTCTGGCCTGGGGTGCGGCGTTCCTGCTCGGCGGCGCCCTGATCGTCAGCCGGAGTCCGTCCGCGGGAACGGCGTCGAGCGGCCGGGCGGCGCTCGAATAGGGTGCGACGAACCGCAACGCACAATCGGACGGTGGCCAAATCATCGGGCATGGAACTCTCGGAACTCGTCGAGCGGTACGACGACCGGCTCGACACCGACGCCTACGCGGAGGTCGACGCCAGCGCGAACGGGTTGCAGGTCGGCCCCGAAGCGGCCGACGTCGAGCGCGTCGCCTTTGCCGTCGACGCCGGTCGCGCGACGATCGAGGACGCCGTCGACGCCGAGGCGGACGCGCTGGTCGTCCACCACGGCCTCTCGTGGGGCGGGATCGAGCGCGTGACCGGCACGGAGTACGGGCGAATCGCGCCGCTGATCGAGAACGACCTCGCGCTGTACGTCTCGCACCTGCCGCTGGACGGCCAGCAGGAACTCGGCAACGCGGCGGGGATCGCCGACCTGCTCGGACTGGTGGATCGAGTGCCGTTCGGCACCGTCGGCGGGGAGTACATCGGTCAGCGCGGCCGGGTCGACGAGCCGTTCGAGCCCGACGAACTGACGACCGGACTGCTCTCGCAGTTGGACACCGACGGCGAGGACGTCCGCGCGATGACGTTCGGCCCCGACGAGATCGAGGACATCGCGATCGTCACCGGCAGCGGCGTCGACTGGCTGGAGGACGCCGCCGCTGCCGGCGCGGACGCGCTGATCACCGGCGAGGGGAAACAGAAGGCGTACCACCTCGCCCGGGAGCTGGAGATCAACGTGTTTCTGGCGGGCCACTACGCCACGGAGACCTTCGGCGTCCGGTCGCTGCAGGAACTGGCCGGGGAGTGGGGTCTGGAGACGACGTTCATCAGCCATCCGACCGGGCTCTGAGGAGAGTTACGGCTGGAAGAGGGGCGAGCAGGCGACGCTTCCGGCCGCGGATCGACGTGGCATCGACCAGCCCCGCCGCGACGCGGTGCGTCGCACACCGGCCTACTCCTGCGTCGCGGCTAGCGAGTGGCGGATGGGGATTCTGGCCGCTCGCCGTGGTATAAACCTGTGCTGCAGTAGCTGGAGGTCAGAACAGCAACGACACCACCGCCTCGAAAGCCCCAGATTCTTCTACAGAAACAACCCATCGTAGGACCGTCGCGTTCAAATCGCTCGCACCGCGAGAGAGTCGTATGAGCGACGAGGACCACGAGAATCACGACGAGCACGCTGACGAGCACGAACAGCCCCCCCGTGAGGAGTTCGGCCACGACCCGATCGGGCACGCCGACGTGCGCGGCGGGATGTCGGTCGGCGAGCTCGTCGACCAGTACGGCGAAGCGGGCATCGGCGCGGCCGACCTCAACGCGGCCGTCGACATCTACGCGGAGATGCTCGGCGACGACGACGTGACGAACTTCTTCGGGCTGGCGGGCGCGATGGTGCCGACCGGGATGCGCAAGATCGTCGCCGACCTGATCCGGGACGGGCACATCGACGTGCTGGTGACGACCGGGGCGAACCTCACCCACGACGCGATCGAGGCGATCGGCGGCAAACACCACCACGGGCGCACCCACGGCGAGGGGACGATGCGCGAGCACGACGAGCAGCTGCGCGACGAGGGCGTCGACCGGATCTACAACGTCTACCTTCCCCAAGAGCATTTCGCGCTGTTCGAGGACCACCTGCGCTCGGAGGTGTTCTCCGAAGTCGAGGAGACCGTCAGCATCCAGCGACTCACCGAGGAACTCGGCCGGGCGAACGCCGAGGTCAACGAGCGCGAGGGGATCGAGGAGGGCGCCGGCGTCGCCGCCGCTGCCTACGAGAACGACGTACCGATCTACTGTCCGGCGATCCAGGACTCCGTGCTGGGGCTGCAGGCGTGGATGTACTCCCAGACGACCGACTTCGCGCTCGACGCGCTGGCCGACATGACGCCGCTGACCGATCGCGCGTTCGAGGCCGAGAAATCGGGCGCGATGGTGGTCGGCGGCGGCGTCCCGAAGAACTTCGTCCTCCAGACGATGCTGGTCGCACCCGACTCGTACGACTACGCCGTCCAGCTGACGATGGACGACGAGCAGACCGGCGGGCTCTCGGGCGCGACGCTCGAGGAGGCCCGCTCGTGGGGCAAGATCGAGAAAGCCGGCCGGAACGCCAGCGTCTACGCCGACGCCACGATCACCCTCCCGCTGGTCGTCGCCGCGGCGCGCGAACGGATCGGGGAGTAGGCTACGCGAGCGAATCGCAGCGCAGCAGCGAGCCAAACCACCTCGCCCGCGAGCCTAAACCGTTCGAGGGCGAACGTCAGGTATGAATCACCGAGTGACGGTCGACGAAGTCGAGGAAGAATTCGAGGAGGCGGTCGTGGGGGGTGCGGAAGGGGCGCTCAAGCGCATCGACGCCATCGGCACGCTGCTCGACGACGCGTTCCGAGTCCCCGGAACGGACATTCGGTTCGGCATCGACCCGATCGTCGGCATCCTGCCGATCGCCGGTGACTGGGCGACGGCGGTCGTCGGCGGGTACATCGTCGCCGAAGCGGTCAACCTCGGCGTCCCGAAGCACGTGATCGGTCGGATGCTGTTCAACATCGGACTCGACGCCACGGTCGGGATGATCCCGATCCTCGGGACGCTGTTCGACACGGCGTGGAAGGCCAACCGCCGGAACGTCGAGTTGGTGGAGAAACACGTCGACGCCGACGCGTAAGACCGGGTAGGACGACCTATTCGACGGACGGGAAGACTGCTTACTCGACGGACAGGCAAACGACTTACTCGACCGACAGCGTCAGCGTCGCGTCGGCGCCGTCGGCCAGCGCTTCGACGATCTCGCGGTCGACGCCGAGCGCGGGGCTGTCGGCGTCGATCATGACGGTGCGCTCGTCGACGTGGTCGCTCGTCCGGCCGACGGCGCTGCGCTCGCTCTCGAAGGAGAGATCGGGGTGGCCGCTGCCGGTGATTCGTTCGGTTCGGTCGCCGACCGCCAGCTCGGCGGTGATGGTGGCGTCGCGGTTCTGGCACGCTTCCACGAACTCGGCGTCGAAGTCGGCGGGCGCGCGGTCGGCCTCGATCGCGAGGATGCAGTCGCCGGCCGGTGTCAGGTAGTCGTCGGTCGTCACCTCGAACGTGCTCGTGTGTTCCGCGAGGACGTTCGGGTGACCCGTCGCTCGGATCACTTCTCTCATGGGCGGCGATTCTCGGTCGGGCGACTTGAGCGCACGCATCTCCGGTCGCGATCGAGGGTCGGAGGGGGCCGTCGCCGCGGGAGCCGCGAGCCTACTGGTTCTGGACGACCGTGATCGTCACGGCGCCGCAGTCGCACTCGTAGGCGCGGCGGACGCCGTGCTCGGTCTCCATCGCGAGCATCAGGTGGTCGTCGTCGAGCCGCCGGTCGCACCCCTCGCCCTCGCACGTGCTTGTGAGCCGTTCGAGCATACTTCGAGGTGCGTTCGATACGACCCTTAAACTGCGCCTTCCCCGGAGTGAAAGTGAAAGTAGTCGAATCGACGCCGCGTCGCGCCGACGGCCGGCGATCCCGGGACTGTCGAGAGTAAGACCTATTTCGGTCCCGTGCGGTGGAGTGGGTAGTGATGCTGGGCCAGTGGCTGGGGGCCGCGGTCGAACCGAGCGAGGACGACGCGCCGCCGGCAGTCGAGGATCCCCAACCCGTCGAGGTTCCCGGGCGGGCGGACGCGCTGGCGGGAGCCGACGCCGTCGCCTACCGGACGACGTTTCCCGACCCGCGCGAGGGCGAGGCGACCCGAGCGACGCTCGTCCTCGAAGGGCTCTACGCGCGGGCGCGCGTCTGGCACGACGGCGAGTTGCTCGGCGAGCACGACACCTACTTCGAACCCGCGCGCTTCGAGTTCGAGCCCTCGGCGGACAACGAGGTGATCGTCGAGTGTCGGCGGCCGACCGACGGCTTCGGCGGCGTCCACGAGACCGATCTGCTGCCAGAGACCGATCGCGTTCCGGGCATCTGGTGGGACGCCAGAATCGAAACCCACGGACCCGTCGCGCTCGTCGACCTCTCGGTGACGCCGACGCTCGGCGAAGAGCGGGCGACGATCGACGCCGAGTTGACGGTCGACGCCGCCGAGGCTGTCGACGATCGCGCGACGCTGTCGCTGCGTCCGAAGGGGTTCCGCGGCGGCGCCGCGATGGAACGGGCGCGCGTGCAAGCTGCATCCGGCGAGCGCGTGACGGTGACCAGACAGATCGAGGTCCGGGACCCGCAGTTCTGGTGGCCCCGCGGGCTGGGCTCACAGCACCGTTACGAGGTAACCGCGAAACTGGACGGCGCCGAGCGCTCGGCGACGACCGGCTTCTGCACCGTCGACCTCGACGACGACGGACTCGTGGTCAACGGGCAGCGAGCGCGGGCACGCGGGATCAACGTTCTCCCGAGCGACGATCCCGCGGCGGACGTCGCGGCCGTCGCCGATGCGAACGCGAATCTCGTTCGCGCACACGCGCACGTCCCCTCGCCGTCGTTCCGCGAGGCCTGCGACGAGGCCGGACTGCTGGTCTGGCAGGACCTCCCCCTGACCGGCGACGCCGACGTCGATCCCGGGCGGGGCGCCGAGCTGGCCGAGGCGCTGGTCGATACCTGTCGATCCAGCCCGAGCGTGGGGATCTACGGCGTCCGCGACGATCCGGAAGCTCCCTTCGAACAACCCCTCGGAAGCGGGAGAATCGCCCGTTCGCGGCTGCGCTGGCGCGCCTGGCGGACGAGCTACGATCGCTCGATCGACGACGAGATCGCCGCGTCGTTCGACACCGACCGCCCGGTCGTGCCCGTCACCGGCCCGCCGGGCACCGGGGCCGACGCCGCGACGCTGTACCCGGGATGGGACTACGGCCGGGCCGACGATGTCGACCGACTGGTCGACAGATATCCCGGCCTGGGCGACGTGGTCGCGGAGTTCGGCGCCGGATCGCTCGTCGACCGGGACGACGTGGAGCCGACGTCCGATCTCGCGGATCGCCTCGACGCCGACGATCCCGCGGCGACCCAGCGCGAGCAGGCGCGAACGCTCAAGCGCGTCGGCGAAGGACTGCGTCGCCGGGACGCCGACGTGCTCGCGTCGTTCGCGCTGCGGGACGCTCGACCGGCGGGCGGGATGGGCGTCCTCGACGCCGACGGGCACGAGAAGCCGGCTTACGAGGCGCTCGCGGACGCCTACGAACCCGTGCAGGCCGTGCTCGACGCCGAACCGAGTCCGGGCGCCGTCGGCGTCACGGTGGTCAACGACGCCGCAGATCCGGCCGAGGCGACCGTCGAGTGGACCGCCGGCGACCGCAGCGGATCGTTCGATACGACGGTCGACCCGCTCGACAGCGAGTCGGCCGGTGGGCTGAAGATCCCCGGAGGCGCCGACGAGGTCGTTCTCGAGGTGGCGGTCGACGGCGAGCGCGTTACGAACACCTACCGGCTGTAGCGTCGATCGCCGACGGGTCGACGCAGTGAAGCCGATCGCCGAAGCGGAGCGGATCAATCTCCTACGGCCGAGTCCACTCCGCAGAGCGAGTCAAATGTCCGGCGACGGCGTCTGCGCTCGTCCGAGACGCTCCTGCGTACCGGACGCCGATCCCCGGAACGCGCCGGCGTCCGCGGTCGAACGTTTATATATGTCTCTGGGTCCCTTGGGAATCCCTTACACGCCCCGTCAGGCCGCTTGCTAACTGTTTTCACGGGGTTGACGACCGGTACTTTTAAATTACAAGGCGCGTTAGTAACGGGTACCAGAACGCCACCGGCGTTCAGGCAGCATCGCTCGCAGACCAATGACAGGGGATCTTATCACCGAACCGTCGTCACACGTCGCGAGCTACTGCTGTCCCGCCGGTGCGGGTATGGCACAGAGGCTTGACTAACAATGGTAGAAGCACAAGAACTCGACGAAGCGGACAACGTCGAACTCACGGAAGACGACCTCGAGAACAAATCGAAAGGACAGCTCATCAAGCTCGCAGGGCAGCTGCGAGACCGACGAAACGAGCTGAACCAGCTGGCGTCCGAGCGCGCCTCCAAGCGGGACGACCTGAACGCGAAGACACGCGAGAAGGTCGACGAAGCCCAGGAACACCGCGAGCAGCGCGACGAGCTCAACGAGCAGGTCCAGGAGCACAAGGAGAGCCGCAACGAGCTCAACGCGGAGGCCAACGAGCTGTTCGACAAGGTCGAGGACATGAAGTCGGACATGGAGCTCGACGAGGGCAAGGACCTCGAGGAGCTCGAAGAGGAGATCGAGGAGCTGGAATTTAAACAGCAGACCGAGGTCCTCAGCACCGAAGACGAGCGCGAGCTCATCGAGAAGATCGAGGAGAAGCGCGAGGAGTACACCAACCGCAAGGAGAAACTCGACCAGAACGAGGAGCTCGACGATCTCGTCGAGGAGGCCGAGGAAGTGCGATCGGAGGCCAGCCAGCACCACCAGAAGGTGACCGAGCTCGCCGACAAGGCTCAGGAGCACCACAACCAGATGATCGAGGCCTATCGAGAGGCCGACGACATCCGCGACGACGCCGACGAGATGCACGAGCTGTTCGTGGAGGCCCAGGAGGCCGCCGACCGCCACCACGAGGACTTCGTCCGCGTCCAGAAGCGCCTGCGCGAACTCGACAAGGAAGAGGAAGAAGAGCGCAAGTCCGAGCGCGAGCAGGAGAAAGAGGAAGTCGAGCAGGAAGCCGAGGAGATCTACGAGCGGTTCAAGGACGGCGAGACCCTCGACACCGAGGACCTGATGAAGCTCCAGAAGGCCGGCCGTCTCTAACTAGTTAGCGCATTCTTCTGCGGTTTTACGACGAGCACGTAGCGACGGCGCCGTTCCGTACGATGGCTGGCGGCTGCCTCGAACGATGGCAGACGGCGTCCCGAGCGACTGTCGAGCGCCACCCCGAACCGCCGAGCGCCGCCGCCCGGTCGGGAAACCACCACGCTTAAACGAGCGAGCGGCCAACGGGCGGGTATGGCTACGTTCGAAAAAGCGGAGGGCCGGCTGCTCAACAAGATGATCTGCATGCGATGTAACGCGCGCAACGCCGCCGAGGCCGACCGCTGCCGGAAGTGCGGCTACGGGAACCTGCGTCCGAAGGCGAAGGAAGCCCGCAGCGCCTGACTATTTCCGTCTTCTCTCCGAACGCCCGCACGATGGAGTCCCGACTCCGCGCGGGCGTCGCCGCGTACAACGCCGGCTACCACCACGCGGCTCACGACGCCTGGGAAGAGTACTGGCTCGACCTCGAGCGCGGCACCGACGACGAGCGCCTGCTGCACGGGCTGATCCAGTTCACCGCCGCGGTCCACCACGCTCGCGGGCGCAACTGGGAGGGCGCGGTCGGGCTGGCCGAGAGCGCGGGCGAGTATCTCGCGGACCTCTCCGAGGACTACCGCGACGTGAACGTCGGGACGGCCCGATCGTTCCTCGCGACCCTCGCCGCGGATCCCGAAGTGATCGAGCGACGGCGTCCGCCGAAACTGCGCGTCGAAGGGCGAGCCGTCGAACTCGCCGATCTCGACGTCGACGCGGTCTGGATCGCGGCGCCGCTGCTCGCCGAGGCGATCGAGGGGTTCGACGAAGCCGTCGTCGAGCGGGCCGTCCGGTACGCCCGCGAGGACCTCGACGCGGGCGACGAAGGCAGCAAGTACGTCACGTTCCTGCTCGATTTCGTCGGCGACGCGGAAAATCGAGGGATCATCTACCAGCGGCTCGGTCAGCACGTCGATCGGCGGCGCTCACGGGAACAAGACGTCGAAGGGCTGTTCGACTGAGCGTCGCTACGAGAAGTTGTCGACGAGTCGAGAACGCATCGGGACGCCGACCGACGCCGCCGGACGCCGAACTCAGGCGTCCGGCTCGGCGACCCGTTCCTCGCCCTCGAAGTGCGCAGAGTTGTCTCGCGGTTCGTAGCCGAGCACGTCCTTCGCGCGATCGATCGAGTAGTACTTGCGGTCGTTGTCGGAGATGCCGTAGACGATCTCGTAATCGTAGTCGGCCCGAAGACAGCGGTCGAACAGGTGGGCACAATCCCGATAGGAGAGCCACATCGCCTGGCCGCGCTCGTAGTCGATCGGCGGGTGGCCCTCGGTGAGATTGCCGATGCGGACGCAGGCGACGTCGAGGCCGTGCTCGTCGTGGTAGTACCGGCCGAGCGTCTCGCCAGCGGCCTTGCTGACGCCGTAGAGATTCGTGGGGCGCGGGAGCTCGGTACCGTCGAGGCGCAGCTCGTGGTGGTCGCGGTACATCTCCGGCGTCCGCTCGTCGGTCTCGTAGGCGCCGACGGCGTGGTTCGAGGAAGCGAAGACGAACTTCTCGACGCCGGCGTCGACCGCGGCCTCGTAGACGGTCTTGGCGCCGTCGATGTTGTTCTCCAGCACGCTCGACCACGGCGCCTCGGGACGAGGGTCGCCGGCGAGGTGGATCACCGCGCCGACGCCCTCCATCGCCTCGCGAACGGCGTCGTAGTCGGTGACGTCGGCGACGACGTACTCTCCGGGATGGTCGCCGGTCGGCGGTTCGCGATCGAGGAGTCGCCACTCGTAGTCGTCCGCGATCCCGCCCAGGATGGCCTGTCCGACGCGCCCGCTCGCGCCGGTCAGCAGCACGGGGTCGTCCATTCACTCGCTCAGTGGACGAGGGGCGATAAGTACCATGCGATTTAGGACGCCAGGCCCCGATGAGCTGACATGGACGACGCAGACACGACGCCGACGATCGGCGAGCGAGCGTGTTTCGAGGCCGGGGTCAAGTTCGGCACGCTGTACCACCAGTTCGCGGGGACGCCGGTCAGCCCCGACAACGCGGCGAGTCTGGAACGGGCCATCGAGGAGTCGATCGAGAACCAGCCCCACTGCGTCGATGTGTCCGTCGACATCCTCGAAGACCGTCTCGACGCCGCGATCGACCACGGCTACACCGAGCTGACGGGCGAGTTCATGGAGGTCGAGATCGTCGTGGACTACGAGGGCACCGAGGTCGTCACCAGCATGGCGATGGAAGAGGGCTACCCGCTGATGCGCGTCGAGGAAGTGCGGCGGTAGGTGGAAGTGTCCCGTCGGTGTCCGTGCGTTCGACGGCCGGCCGCGAGCGCCGGCGATCAAGCTTTTAGGGCCCAGAGCTTTGCGGTCGCCGGCTGTGAGTTCGCCTACAATGGTAGACGTTATGGGACACGTGGCGATGGGGTTGCTGTGGGCGATTCCGGCATGGTTCATCTGGAATGACCGCGCCAGCCTGGCGTTCATCGGGATCGCGGCCGTGGCCGCGCTGCTCCCGGACATCGACCTGTTTCTCAGTCAGTGGTTCCCGGCGGCGATCCACCACCACGGCATCACGCACACGGTCGTCGCCGTCCTCGGCGCGAGCGTCGTCGCCGGCGCCATCACCGCCGCAGCGTTCGCCGGGCCGTTCGAGCGCTGGACCCGCGGCGAACGGTTCGACAAGCGTAGCGCGTTCGTGTTCGCGGCCGTGGCGTACGCGGTGGGCGGGCTGAGCCACATCTTCGCGGACATGCTCTCGGCGCCGGACCTTTCCACGCCGATCGAGCCGCTCTGGCCGTTCATCCGGCAGTCGTGGGGGCTCGACCTGATCTGGTACAACTCGCCGTGGTGGAACATCGGGCTCCTGGCCGTCGCGCTGACGATCCACGGGGCGATCGCCGTCGCCGCGGACCCGCTGGATCATCCCTATCGGCTCGGAGAGGCGTAGACGAGCGCGTCGCCGGGGTGCGGGTCGCAGCGCGGCGCGCCGACGCCGCCGACCGGACGACGAGTGTTCGACGACACTACCTTCGTTTCGGATCGTTCCCGCGACGGAAGCCCGAACCGGTTTCTGGATCGCTCTCGGAGGAGATTTCACTTTCACTTTCGGGCGACTTTTTAACCATGGGCGGGTCGAAGGACGTGGTATGAGCCAGTCGACGCTCGACGACGACGAACTGTTCGGCGAGGCCGCAAGCGAGATGCGCGAGGACGTCGAGGCGTCGCTCGACGACGCCCGCGCCGCGCTCCCAGACAGCGAGGCCGTCTGGGACGCCGAGGCCGACAACGTGCTCGGCGTGCTCAACGGGCTGCGCTCGGCGCTCGACGTCGAGGACGCCGCCGACGAGCTACGCGACGCCAAGAAGTGGTTCACGATGGGCCAGCGCGCCGACGCGTTCGACGACGCCGACGACCTCGAAGCGTCCATCGAGGAAGTCGAGGAGACGATCGAGACGATCGAGGAGGCCCACGAGCAGGTCGGCGACCTCACGGCGACGATTCCCGACCTCCGCGGAACGCTCGACGAGGCCGCCGAGTCGACCGACGACGAGGATGCCGCCGATGCCGACGCGGACGCCGACGCCGACGCGGACGCCGACGCCGATGCGGACGCCGACGCCGAGGAAGCCGAAGCGGAGTGACGACGCCGCCCCGACTCAGCGCCGGTCGGGCCGACTCACGTCCCGCGTTTCGATCGCGTCGAGCAGCGCCGCCAGCGCGTCGGCCGCGAGGTCCAGCAGTTCTTCGCCGCGTTCCGCGTCCCCCTCGTCGGGGTCGCCGACGACGCCGTTTTCCGAGAACTCCGCCGAGTCGAAGGCGAGGTTGACGCCGCTGACCCACTCGCCCCAGCCGTCGCTGGCGCCCTCGCGCGCCTCGTCGATCCGATCCTCGCGGACGAGTTCTGGCGCCACGGCGCGCAGCACCGCGGTCTCCAGCGGGCCGCCGTGGCCCATGTCAGCGGCGTGGTCGCCGACCGAATCGAACCAGGTGAACGGCACCGCGTAGGCGTCGTCCCGGCGGACGATCCGGCCCGCGACCTCCCGGAGCGCGTCGACGTTGCCGCCGTGGCCGTTGACCAGCACGACCCGGTCCCAGCCGTGGTCGGCGAGGCTGTCGACCGTCTCGCGGACGTACGAGCGAAACGTCTCCTCAGAGACCCACAGCGTGCCGGGGAACTGGCGGTGTTCCTCGGCGACGCCGACCGGGATCGCCGGCGCGACGACGACCTCGCCGTCGTAGCGCTCGACGCCGGCTTCCGCGACCGCTTCGGCCGTCAGGACGTCGGTCCCCAGCGGGGCGTGGGGGCCGTGCTGTTCGGTGCTGCCGACCGGCAGGACCGCCAGATCCGTCCCGGCGTCGGCGGCGTCCGTCCAGGTTCGTTCGCTGAGGTGCACGTCAGGAGCCTGGCGCGGCGGCGATAAATATGTGGGGCCAACGGGTTTGTGTGGCCCCGGCGTCACTCCCACTGGGAGATTCCAATGTCAGACGACACCGACACCGACGGGGGCGACAGTCGCGAGATGGGCGTCGAGTTCGGTGGCCTCGACGACGAACTCGACGAGAAGTCCTACCCGGTGACGACCGAGGAACTGCTCGACGACCACGGCGACGCCGAACTCTCGTACGAGGGGGGAAGTACCACGCTGTCGGAGCTGCTCGAACCGATGGGCGACCAGGAGTTCGACTCGAAAAACGATGTCCAGCAGGCCGCGCTCAACATGGTCGGCGACGACGCGATCGGGCGCAAGAACTACAGCGACCGGACGCCGCCGGCGACCGGGGAAGACCGCCAAGAGGAGGGTGCGCCGGGCCAGGACACCGGCTCCGATCAGGAGTCGCTCTGACGATCGCTCGTACGGCGAGGCCGGTAAGCAGCAGTTATCGGCCACTCGATCCCAGCGGCGTCCGGACTCGAACGCGGGTAGGCGGCCGCTAATCGCGTGCAGTGACGGCCGAACGGTCGTGAACGGTGGGACGGCTTTTCCCCCGACCGACTCAATCGGCGAGGGGAGTGGGACATGACGAACGCACCGATCGGACCGGACGGACGGTCGAAGCGTCGCCGACGCGCGGGGAACAGAGAGCGGACGGTGCCGTGCGCGTCTCGGAGTCAGCGGCCGATGCCGCCAGCATCCCGGATCGCTCGCGGGGGTGGCCGATCGTGACGCCCGACGAGCAGGGCGAAAACGGCGACCCCGACGGCGGATCGGACGGAAACGACGACCCCGGCGGCGACGCCGACTCGAAGACGGCGGCCACCGAGGCCGCGGCGTCGTTTCTGGACGGACGCAGTCCGGTCGTGATCTCGAACCGCCAGCCCTACAGTCACGAGTACGAGGACGACGAGATCGTCGTCAACCGGCCCGCCGGCGGGCTGACCGCCGCGCTCGACCCCGTGATGCAGACGGTCGAGGGGACCTGGGTCGCGTGGGGGAGCGGCGAGGCCGACCGCGTCGTCGCCGACGACGACGTCGTCGCCGTGCCGCCCGACGATCCGAGCTACGACCTGCGGCGGGTCTGGCTCGACGAGGATCAGGTCGACGGCTACTACTACGGCTACAGCAACCAGGCGCTGTGGCCGCTCTCGCACTCGGACACGACGCGAGCGACGTTCTCGCAGAGCGATTGGGAGTGCTACCGGCGGGTCAACGAGCTGTTCGCCGAAGCCGCCGTCGAGGCCAGCGAGGGCGACACTCCGGTGCTGTGGTTCCAGGACTACCACTTCGGGCTGGCGCCCCGGATGGCCCGCGAGCGCCTCGACGACGCCTTCATCATGCAGTTCTGGCACCTGCCGTGGCCGGGCTGGGACGTGTTCCGCGCGTGCCCGCAGGCCGACGACCTCCTCGACGGCCTGCTCGCGAACGACGTGCTGGGCTTTCACACGGAGGCGTACTGCCAGCACTTCCTCGACACCGTCGACGCGCTGACCGATCTCGACGTCGACCGCGAGACGCGAAGCGTCCGACACGGCGACCGGCGCACGTACGTCCGGCCGTTCGGCATCGGCATCGACGCCGCGTCCCAGGCCGACGCCGCCGCCACCGACGAGGCCGAGGAGTTCTGGGAGACGTTCACCAGCGGTCACGGGATCGACGGCGACCAGCAGGTCGCGGTCGGCGTCGACCGGCTGGACTACACCAAGGGGATCGTCGAGCGCCTCGAAGCGCTGGAACACTTCTGGGAGACGCGTCCGGAGTGGCGCGGCGAGCTCACCTACGTCCAGAAGGGCGCCGAGAGCCGAAGCCGGATCCCAGCCTACCGGAAGATCCAGGAGCGCGTCGAGGCGAAGGTCGCCGACGTCAACGCACGGTTCGGAACGACCGACTGGCAGCCGATCGTCTACACCACGGAGATGCTCTCGGGCGAGGAGCTGGCGGGGCTGTACCGCGGCGCCGACATCTGCCTGGTCACGTCGCTGCGTGACGGGATGAACCTCGTCTCGAAGGAGTTCGCGGCCGCCCAGCTCGACGAGGACGGCGTGCTGGTGCTCTCGGAGCTCGCGGGGTCGAGCGGCGAGCTCGGGGAGAACGCGCTGCTGATCCACCCCGCCGACACGCCGGGCGTCGCCGACGCGATCGAGGCGGCGCTGACGATGCCCGACGACGAGCGCGCCGAGCGGATGCGCGCGCTCCGCGAGCAGGTGCTCGACGCCGACGTGTTCGACTGGATCGCGCGCCAGTTCCGGACCGCCGAGCGGATCGAGAGCTCCCGGAACCAGCAGGAGTCGACCGTCGAATCCTGACCGCCATGGAGAACTCCGACCGGGACCCGGCCGACTCCCCCGAACTCGCACCGGTGCTGGAGGATCTCGAAGCGCGGCTTCGCACCGCCGAGGGACTGCTCTTTCTTCTCGATTTCGACGGGACGCTCGCGCCCATCGTCGAGGACCCCGCCGCGGCGGCGCCGCTCGACGGCGTCCCCGAGCTCTTGGGCGAACTCCGCGACGCCGACCGGGTCGCCGTCGGGCTGGTCAGCGGTCGCGCGCTGGCCGACCTGCGAGAGCGCGCCGGCGTCTCCGGCGTCCACTTCGCCGGCAATCACGGGCTGGAGCTACAGGAACCGCCGGAAGAGGAAGGTGATGCGGAGCCCGAGATCGAGGTCCACCCGGACGCGGAGTCCGCGGCCGACGCCATCGGGTCGGTGGCCGCGGACGTCGCAGAACGTCTGGAAGGGATCGAGGGACCCCGCGTCGAGGACAAGCGCGTCACCGCGACGGTCCACTACCGCAGCGCCGACGAGGACGCCGTCCCAACGGTCGAGCAGGCCGTCCGCGAGGCCGTCGACGACGCCGACGCCGACCTGCGAATCACGTCCGGAAAGAAGATCTTCGAGATCCGACCGGACGTGGATTGGGACAAGGGCGCCGCCGTGGAGTGGCTTCGCGACCGGCTCGTTCCCGAGGGCGACGACTGGCTCGCCGTCTACGTCGGCGACGACGTCACCGACGAGGACGCGTTCCGAGAACTCGACGACGGCGTCGGGATCGCCGTCGGGCGCGAGGAGACCGACGCCGACCACGTGATCCCCGATCCCGACGCGGCGCGCGCGCTGACGCGCTGGGTCGCCGGGCCGGGGCGGCGTCACCTCGCGGGCGACGGTGAGGAGTAGTCCCGAGTTCCCGACTACTGTCTCTCTATCGGGGTTTCCGAGAGGTTATTCTCCGGGAGGACGCTTCGTCACTTCGAATCGAACGTCTCCGTCTTCATTCAGATGCCGGACCGTCGTTTCGTGGGGTACCCCATCTGCGAACTGCGCATCCACTTCGTAGGGAATGTTGGGAATGATATCGTGGACGAAGTGACGGTTGAGCTCGCGCGGTGCGACCTCGATCTCTAGATAACCGCGGTTAAAATCGACCATCGCCGGGAGTACCTCCTGCCCACCGCCGACGACCACTCCGCTTATTTCGACCCGGTTCTCGGACTCCACGTACGATATCTCGGAGTCGTCTTCGGAAGGTGGTGGCCGCTCGGGAGGGGCCCGGTTGTAAGGGCGAGTGAACGACCACTCCTGAAGCGAGACCGAAGGCATGCGTTCATCTACGTTGCATCGTACAAAATAGTGTCCGGGAAGTGAACTCGTCTCACTTCTCCCTGGGAAACGCACCGTGGGTCGAACACCCGGCGTTCAGTCGTCGTCGCCGTCGACTTCGGTGCGGGCCTGCCGTCGGGCCGCGCGCTGGACGAACTCCTCGGGCAACTCGTCGATCTCGCCGGCCTGAACGCCCCAGAGGTGGGCGTACAGCCCGCCGTTGGCGAGCAGGTCGTCGTGACGCCCGCGCTCGACGATCTCGCCCCCTTCGAGGACGACGATCTCGTCGGCGTCCTTGATCGTCGAGAGCCGGTGGGCGATCGAGAACGTGGTCCGGTCCTCGGTGAGCTTGTCGAGGCTGCGCTGGATCAGCATCTCCGTCTCGGTGTCGACGTCGCTGGTCGCCTCGTCGAGCACGAGAATCTCGGGGTCCCGGAGCACTGCGCGGGCGATCGAGATGCGCTGACGCTGCCCGCCCGAGAGCTTGACGCCGCGCTCGCCCACCTCGGTGTCGTAGCCTTCGGGCAGGTTCTGGATGAACTCGTGGGCCTCGGCGGCCTTCGCGGCCTCGATCACCGCCTCTCGGTCGGCATCGAACGTGCCGTACGTGATGTTCTCGGCGACGGTGCCGTAGAACAGGAACGTGTCCTGACTGACGTAGCCGATCGACTCGCGCAGACTCGGCAGCGTCACGTCGCGCACGTCGGTGCCGTCGATCCGGATCGCGCCCTCGTCGACGTCGTACAGGCGCATCAGGAGCTTCAGGATCGTCGACTTGCCCGCGCCGGTCGGCCCGACGAGCGCGAGCGTCTCGCCGCCCTCGACGTCGAAGCTGACGTCCTCGACGATCGTCTCGCTCTCGTCGTAGCCGAACGTCACGTCGTCGTACTCGACACGTCCTTCCTCGACGACCAGTTCCTCGGCGTCGGGATTCTCCGCGATGCGGGCCGGCTCGTCCATCAGCCCGAAGATACGGGCGCTGGAGGCTCTGGCGCGCTGGTACATGTTGATGATCTGCCCGAACTGGGCCATCGGCCAGATGAACCGCTGGGTGAGCAGGATGAACGTGACGAACTCGCCCGACGTCAGCGAGATCGTGAAGATCCACGGCGCCTCGCCGCCCTCGCCCGCGAGCACCCAGAGCCCGCCGACGAGGAAAGTGGCGACGAAGCCGATCCCCGCGAGGATCCGCAGGCCGGGGAAGAACTTGATCCGGGTGCCGATCGCGTCCCAGTTGGCGTCGAAGTAGTCCTGCGAGACGTCCTCGACGCGGTCGGACTCGTAGGTTTCGGTGTTCGAGGACTTGATGACCGTGATGCCGCCGAGGTTGTTCTCCAGCCGGGAGTTGACGTTACCGACCGTCGACCGGACCTCCTTGTACTTGGGCTGGATGATCTGGATGAACTTGTAGGTAAAGAGGCCGATCAGCGGGACCGGGAGCAGTGCGACGAGCGCGAGTTGCCAGTTGAGGTAAAACAGGACGCCCGCGATTCCCAGCACCATCACGAGCAGCCGGAACATCGAGTTCATCCCGTCGTTGAGAAATCGCTCCAACCGGTTGACGTCGTTCGAGAGGATCGACATCATCTCGCCGGTCTGCTTGTCGGCGAAGAAGTCCATGTTGAGCCGCTGCATCTTGTCGTACGTGTCGGTCCGGACGTCGTGCTGGATGTTCTGGGCGAAGTCGTTGAATCCCCAGTTTCGCACCCAGTGAAAGCCCGCAGCGGTGAAAAACGCGCCCGCGATCAGCGCGACGGTGAGGACCAACTGGCCCTGCTGGTCGGCCGGAATCACGCTGTCGGGCACGAACCAGATGCTGGAAAACTGCTTGTTCTGTTCGAAGATGGCGTCGAGCGCGAACCCAAGCAGGATCGGCGGCACGAGATCTAACAGCCGGGCGAACACGCTGCCGACGATCCCGACGGTCGCCGAGAACTTGTAGTCCCCACCGTACGCGCGGAACAGCCGGCGCATCGGGTTCTCGACCTGCTCCCGCTGCTCCTCGAAGGGATCGTCCTCGTCGAGATCGACGCCGCTCATGACCCTCTCCTAGCGGACAGCGGCGGTGTTCAGATAAGGATTGAAGGGTGAGGCGTAGCGTTTTCAAAGTGATCTATGCCCGAAAACGCACGCCTCAGTGGTAGTATCGACCGAATCGAGTTAGGTTTTATGGAGCGAGAGGCAACAC
>NZ_JANHDP010000012.1 GCF_024494695.1 Natronoarchaeum rubrum
AGTGGAGGGAGCAGCGGCGGAAGCAGTAGTGGAGGGAGCAGCGGCGGAAGCAGCAGTGGAGGCCGTAGTAGCGGACAAAGCGGCCCGCTAGACACCGCCCGGGAGATCGGCGGCGACGTCGGGAGCGCGGTCGGTAGTGTGGCGGGCGCGAGTACCGGCACCCTGGGGGACGCAGCGGGGGCACTTTCGGGCATGCAAGACGGTAGCGGTGGGGCGGGCGGCTACGACTACAATCTCGGATCGGGCGGCGGTGGGATGGATCAACAGTCGCCGCCTGCCAGCTCGTCGAGTGGCGGTAACGGTTCGGGGCCACTCCAAGTAGACCTAAGCCCGTCTAATGACGATCCCTCCGGCATCAATCAAGAGTCGGCGGGCATGGAGCAGATTGAGCGCGCGCAGCAAGAGCAGTTTGCTGGCGGAGGGGAGGACCAGTCCGCTGCAGAGCAGATGGACGACCTCACAACTGGCGGCCTTCTCGGCGAGCAGCAAGAGGAGGTTCTTGGCGACTGGGCGAAGCCGTTCTCGTCGCTCTCATCGAACATTCGTGAGGGGGACGGTGGCGACCAAGGCACCCTAGAGAACGTGGGGCGCCATGCGGGGGCCGCAGTAGTGGATATTGCAAACGTCCCCGGCCACGTGAAAACGGCAGAAACGGGGGTCGAGGTTGCGACAAGCGCGCCGATCGAGGCAGCAGAAGATCCCGGCGCTACGGGCACGGCACTCAAAACCGGCGGGGAAGTCGTCTATCAAGCAGAGAAAGAAGCCGCGACGGGCGACCCTGTGGGGTACGCAACAGAGTTCGTCACGGGGGCGCTGATTACCGGCGGCGCGTCGCGGCTGGCGAGAGCGTCCAAAGTGAGCAAAAGAGGAGGAAAAGGAGGAGGAGCGGACGCGCCACGTCCCGACTGGGCGCAGCAGTCGGACACTTCCCGGCGCATTGGCAACTTCCGTCAGGATGTAGAGCGGTTTTTGAGCGATGACCGCGGGCAGCTCCAACAGTCTCGCGGGCGATCGCGCCAACGTGATGGGTCTGAGAGCAGCAGCGATACGACCATCACCGGCTCGGACCTGGATGTGAGCAGAACAGATCCACAGCAGGGCGGCGGCGCTTATCCAGGGCATGATGGGCGCCCCAACTCCGGGTTTGGAGACGGCGGTGGTGGCGGCCCCTCAGGCAGCGCTGGCGGCCCGTCCGCTACACCGGAAGGGTTCGGCTCCACACGTCGGACGCCGGACGCCGATGCGCCCGACGGCGGCATGCGTGCCGGTACTCCTGACGGCCTTCAAGCGGAGGCTGGCGGGGCGCTCTCAATGCTCGACCAGGCGCAACAGTCCGAAGTGACGCAAGAGGAGCCCGGCCCGCCAGGGACTAGTGAGGACCTGACGGTGCCGGGCATGATGGACCCGGACGTTGGGGGGCCGCTAACGGACACGCTGTCCGGCATTGGCAACGCGGTGTTCGATACGGTGCGAGAAGGCACAGACACCGGGACCGGGACCACGCCAGGATCAGACACGGACACCGGGACGGGCACGGACACCGACACCGATACGGACGTTGGTATAGGCCCCAAGACCGGGATCACGCCGGGATCGGACACGGACACTGGGACAGACACGGACACCGGGACCGATACCAAGACGCCGCAGACACCGGGGACGCCCGGTCGTGGGACGCCGGGCCCAGGGCGATCGACGCCGGGGAAACCCCTCAAACCAGCCACGCCGACTCCAGGGCGACCGGGGCGCCCGCGGACGCCGATGCCGGTGTTAGAGCTTGATAGCGGCGACGATAGGAAAAAGAAGAAGCCCCGCTTTGAGTTCGGGGCGCTGGGGATCACAACGGACTTTGTTGACCCACTGTCCGGTGAGGTGCTGGAAACAGAATCGGAAGACCAGTTCAACGCCACGCTCCCCGGCTTCTAACTCTCGCTATTCGAGCTCGTCGGTGGGATCGTCCACGCTCCCGCTCTCTTCCTCCTCGCACTTGCCGACGTCCGGATCAACCCGATACGTCGAGCCACGTGGGCCGCTCACGAGGTCGAGGAGTCGCTATCGGAACAACGTCTGACATACATTTAAGAAGCCGGAATGAATCCACTATGATGTCACATCGAAGTCGCAATGATAGGAGTGTGAAATCATGGGACGAATCCAAGAAATAGCTGAATCTACGGAATCGGAGTTGGAACAGTACTTGGACCATCTTGGGTGGGCGGAGAATCCGTTCGCGCGATCGGCCACGCTCGACGAGTATGTGCTCCCATCGCCGGAGGACATCGCGGACATCTCGGCCCAGATCCAGAGCTATACAGGGCCGATCCTAGTCCACAGTCGCTACAGCGGCGCTGGCAAGACGACTCTGCTCAAGATGATCCTCGAAGAGTTTAGCGAGGACTATCGGACGATCTACGTCGGAGAGCACAACGTGACCTCGTACGAGCTCGCAGCGCTCGTCGCAGACAAACTCGACGTCGGGAAATCGTCATCGACCAAACTTACTGAACAGAAAATCGGTGATGCAGAGTTCGATGCTCCAGTCTTGCTAGGAATAGATGAATTTGGATTGAACGATCCGGAGACACTGCATGTCCTGCAGTTCTTGAACGATCTCGATGGGTTCCATGTTTTGCTGACCGGGATGTCCTCGCAATGGGAAGCAATCGGGAGTCTCGGTAGTGACGGGCGAGCATTTCAGCGCCGCGTATCGTACTCTCTCGAACTAGAGCCATTCACCCAGGACCAAACCGAGGAACTGATTCAGCGCCGCATCGCGTCTGCTGAGGGACTCAGTCACGAAGAGTATGAGCAAGCGTCTCTGGAGCCGTTTACAGATGAGGCTATTGCGACAATCCACGAGCGGTCAATGGGTGTCCCTGCTGTCGTAGCAGCTGCCTGTGCAGAATTAGTAGGCCTTGCGGCCTACCAGCACCTGAACGGTGGTGAGAGTAGCATCACCAGCGAACTGGCGACAGCAGTTGAGTATGCAGATCCCGAAGTCGAATAGCATCAAAAAGACACCACATTGAAGTCATTACAAGATCAATCTGATACCATAACGATGTCACGGCGAAAGATCACTCAGGAAGCGGACGAAGAATCGGACGCGTCAGAAACCGACAGCGAAAGTCAGGACACAGAACGGGAACAGCTTACACAGCGGATGCCGCCGAACCTCGTCGAGCGTGTTGACGAGTTTGCCCAGGAAAACGGGATCAGCAGTAGGAACGCAGCCATCAATATGCTGGTTCAGCAAGGACTCCAGCAGTTTGGGTCAAACTGATATCAATCTGCCGTCAAAGAGGCTTCAGTGTGATCTCTATAGCGGTATACGGTTAGCGAATATTCATCTGTCCTGAACAGCGTCCAACTTCGTGCTACTGCGCACTCTCTCGATTAGCACAGAAGTCTTCCCTGAATTAGGCTGCATTCAAATAACTATTCGCCGGGTATCCTGCTTCTGTGACCTTCGTTCGGGCTACACGACGGATTTTCCGGTTCTTTGGCCGTTCACCGTTATCCTGGATAGATTCTTTAATGTACTCAGCAACTTCATCAACGACATCTAAATCCGCGCACTCAGACACATTCACTAGTGTTGCTTTGTACCCCTGTTCTGACATTGGGTAGCCTTGACGTCCCCCAAGAACCTCGTCATTGATTTCTTGGAGTTCGTATAGATGACCTTTGATTAGCAGCTCGGTACGACGACTTCTTGTTCCAAGTTCTTCAACCATGGTAGCTCTTGATGGTAGTTTTTTGTCTCTCTGTGCGATCGAGGCGGTCCCCAACATCCTATTCCTCCCCTGTGCCCAATCTCTTGGTCACCGGTTGTTGCTGGAGTGTCGGTTCCACTCTTCCCCTGACTCACTATGTTAGCTATCCCGGGACTGCTATCATTAGTAGTCTCGGGATTCATTGCTAAAGACTTATTGGTAGTAGTAGTGAAGTTGGGAATGAGGACGCGGGGGCGGCGGTTAGCGTAACGCGCCGTCGCCTCCGGTTAGGGGTGTGAGGTAGTGGCTCACGCCCTATTGACGTCCGGTTTTCCGTTATATCTCCTCGCAGAGATATCTGTATACGACTTCATCGTCGTCTTGGATCTCTTCAACAAGGTCGCGGTAGGGGTCTTGGGTTGTTGGGACGGGATCGTCCGGATATCCTCGTCCAGTCATCCATGCTATTACTCGTGATCGGACTTCTTCCTCGCGAACTGGTTGGAACTCCTCAAGGTGATAGATTTGCTCCGGCTGAGGAGCTCGATCAACCCACGAATTGTCAAATCGGCGCACTGGGTCGGGTAACGTACTTACACTTGCCCCGTCCTCTATTCGGTCGTTCAAATACCCCGCAATGTAATCTGCTATAGTATTTTGTGGGTATATTAGGTCGGCTTCTCGAAGGAATGCGAGGTATACTGGGCAGATACTCCGCTGAAAGCTGGTATCAAAGTGGCTTGGCATGATCTCGCCTAAGCCTTCTAGGTAGGGATCATTGGGATCATACGCCCCGTCATGAAGTATCCCCGTATCCCCGCACCCATGAGTGACCACACCTTCCCGTAACCCATCTGTAATGCTCTTTTTGACTGCCATCGAGGTAGCAGCAGCGATCTCGTGCTGGGAACTTTCTGGAGGGCAGATGATTGCTGCCCATGTGATGGAGAGGCCTTGTAAGTCTGAGATCAGGTCCTTTACCCGACTGATACGTTCTGAGCGGTCAAGATCGCCATGGCGGAGTATTGACGAGGATTTATACCTGAAAGGCTTCAGATCATTTTCGATTAGTGCCCGGACCAATGAGATATCCTGTTCACGGGCACAACGAACTGCTACGACGATTTCACACCCTTGACTGGTGGATTCATCTAACCCAATCAGATTTTGTACATCCGTCTGATGTCCCCGTGAGTCCGCAATAGTAACAGAACGTATAGAATCACTCATTGTCTCAAAATGGCTATTAGCAATCAGAATAGGTCGTTTGCTCTATATTAAAATACTGCTTCTCAATTGAGGGAGAGCGAGTTCCGCCTAGCAGTTTGGGTCAAACTGATGTCGCTCTGATATCGAAGAGACTCCAGTATGATTTCTGTATAGCGGCATACAGTTTGTACGCATCAGCGACGCGGCAGCTGTTGACGACGCCCAACATCCAGCGAGTTCTATGTGGCACTATTTTGGATTCTAGAACCCTATTCTCCTGCTGCGAAGTGTAGGGGTTTTGTTCTGAGAATCTCCATAGACCCGCAATTGATCCACGGTCCGACGATCGCCTCACTGGGGACGGTCGAGGCGTCCCCTGTTACTGCTTACAGGTCGGGCCGAGGTTGCTTGCCGTGGTTCTCCAGATACGTTCGCGCAAAATGCGCCCACTTCTCCTCAAGGCGCTTTTCAGCCTCCCAACAGTCGTCAATGTCCACGTCGAAGTCCTTGTAGTCGGTACCAGTCTCCCGGTAGTAGCGGTCGATGTGGATGTCGCCCTCCTCGTGTTCGGCGTCATCTACTTTCGCTACCTCGACGCGGGTACCATCTGACAACTCGAAGAAAAGAATGACCGCGAATGACTCGACATTGTTCGTATTCGGTGAATGTCGAGCCCCAATCTGGAACACGGTGTCTCGAAGCCTGCCTTTCTCGTACACGTACGTGAATTTAGAGTCACTCATAGATTGCAAACAGACGCGAGAATGCGCCCTCACTATACTCTAATAGTTCCAGCCACTTAAATGTTCGGATAGTAGACCGTTGAGGTGTGATTGAGCGTTGTACGACTGTTAATGAGATGTTCAGTAACAGTTATACCGTTGCGGTTCCTACACAACAGTAAGAGGTTGAGAAGTTATGTCCCAAATTGATTGGTCCGATACGCGACTTGATGATGATACTCGCGCAACTCGGCGCGGCGAAATGGCTCGCGCGCTTGCTCGTGGCGGGATGGAAGGTGTGCAGGTTATCAGCCTAGAGAGTGCTGAGAAGGTTTTGACGCCTAAGCGGCATGAGATCATCGAGACCCTACGTGAGAAGGACGTCGAATCGGTCCGCCACCTTGCACGCTCTCTTGATCGTGACAAGGGGCAGGTGAGCCGCGATCTTGGTGTCTTGGCTGAACATGGTGTCATTGCCTATGATGAAGAGGGGCGTTCCAAGCGCCCCTATCTCGTCCAAGAACACATCATTGTCGAGCCCCTCTAATACAGCCGCTATGCCAGCTGGAGTAACTCAACAACTTCTCCCATCCTATTCAACCGCGGCGAGATGTAATGAGAGATCCCGTTGAAGCAGACCAGATAGTACCTCTGGCGATTGGACAACGAGTGGATGTCGAAGAAATCTCGGACCGGATTGGAATAGAGTTCCCGTCACCAATACCCAGTATTCGTGCTGCATCAACCGATGGTGGGACCTCATTTATTCTACTCTTCGGCACCGAGGACGGACCCTACGACCACGGGATACAACCAGGGGAGTTCACCTACATCGGTCTAGGGACCAACGGCGACCAGAGTACCCGAATCCACGGCAACTCCAATCTTATCAGCGCGATCGACGAGCCAGTCCCTGTTTTCCTGTTCTACAAGGAATCAGCAGAGCGGGACTGGCAGTATCGGGGGCAGGTTTCAGTTCTTGACTACACTACTGAACTCCGTGACGGGTGCGAAAGGCTCGTGTTCAGGATGGAACACCAGGGTTCACCGGCAGAGGAGCGGGACGAAAGAGAGAAATTGCCTTCCAACACTACTGACGCCCCCACCTCGTCGAATGAAGACTTGTCCCTTGAGGACCGGTATGAGAAGACTATCCGGAACAGTACACAGGCATTCTACGAAGGCGTCAAAGATGCGTATAACAACTGTTGTGCCATTTGTGGGCGCCAGCGGATGACTCCTGAAGGGAACCCAGAAGTCGAATCAGCGCATATCCATCCCCGAGAAGACGGAGGATGTCACGAGCTCCAGAACGGGATCGCCCTTTGTCGGCTCCATCACTGGGCATTTGACAATGACTGGATTGGCATCAGAGAAGACTACACGATTAAAGTCCGAGACGCCCCCGACATCAAGGGCTACGACGACTTCAAACACTTAGAGGGGCAAGAACTCTATCTACCGGAAGATCCGGAACTTCACCCAGCCAAGGAATTCATTCGCGCCAAGCAACGCAGACAGACTCTTTTCGATCGAGAGTAGCTCTACGTGGGGGGCATAGAACGATTCACATAGGGTTCTTTTTCGACCCATTCGGACTGAACCTCCCGTTCACTCTACCTGCTTATCTAACAAGGGAAACTACTTCATAGTAATCAAGTGACACGTAAGTATGCCACCTTCTGTTTCCCGACGTTCGATTCTCCGAACCAGCGGGGTCGTTTTGTCCGGTGCCGTAGCAGGTTGTTCGGGACTGTCTACCGAGGATGCGCCACCAACAGTACCGATCTTCTTAGAGAACCGTGATGAGAAGCAGCATTCTGCATTGGTCCAGATACACTCGGTAACTCAAGAAGAGGCTTTTGCAAGAGAGATTTCAATTTCTCCCGGCGAAATTGTCAAAGCAGGAGAGGTTACTACGGAAGAGTTCTGCATTCGGGGTCAGGTCTCTACTCTGGATATGGATAATACGTGTCCAACACAGGGAGAACAGGACTATTCACAGCACGGATTCATGGTCGTCATTTACCAGACTCCGCCCCCTGATGGGAGAGAACGCCGAGTTGAAATTGTCAAGATACAAGATGCCGACGTTCAATAAGTATCTCCCCTGTACATACCGTTTGTCAGGTAGCTACGGGGAAGTATGTGGACTGTTCTATGACCCTCTGTTACGCCGCTACTGCCGCATCTCATGTCGGTTATACTCCCGGAGGAGGTCTTCTTGTGTTGGCTCGCTCAGCTCAGCTGCCATACTGTCGAAGCGTGTCCAGCCTCCAATTTCGAGGACGACCTGGGGATGCATTCGGAAACGCTCGATCGCATTCACGACGAATGACGCACGAAGATCGTGAGGCGATAGCTTTCGAAATTCGTCCTTCCCGGTCTGTTCAGCGGTCTTCACTCCAGCCTGTTTGACGTGGTTGAAGACGGACCGAGTGCAGTATTGGATTAGCGGATCTCGATAGGAGAGATCTTCCGCTTTCACGTGTTCTTCCATCAAGTCAAACAAGTCTTCAGGAAGGATGGTCTCCCGCCCATTATCCTGTCCTAACCGTGGGACTTGCTTTTCCTTATGAGGGATGTGGTAAAACAGAACCTCTTCACCACCGCACTGCACTTCCTCAACACGTTGCAGTGTCGCCTCTAAGGCCTCAGAGTACCGGAGACACGATTCAGCGCAAAGCCGCATGACGATCTCGGAGTCCCGGCTCGTAGCATTCTCCAACACCAACTGGTATTCTTGTGGGGAAAGGATCAGTCGCCACCCGTTCCCAAGCTGCTCGACTTCCATCTAGTGTAGGATATCTGAATCCCGATAGATAATGGTTGCACCCAAAAGGACTACAGAAGCGGTTGTAACAGTAATCAGCGTGCCCAGTCACACTGGGATATTTCGTCCAGCCACCACTCGGCAGCTCTGCTGAAGGGAAAGAACCTAGAGCTAGACAGAGTCGTCAGCAATAGGGGAGGCAGGGCCCCAGTCAGGGCGGGGAGCCTCCATGTATTTCTCTACATCGGGGGTGAGGCGCGTGTCCAGAGTAGTCTTTTGGAGTTCTCTCTCGGCACTCAGCAATCCGGTCTCATTGAGCAACGTGCGGCACTCTTCTGTGAGACCGTAGAATTTCTGCGGATTGTCCCGCGTACGGTCTTCTTCAGGGAGTGCGACTTTCTCCACCATCCCCTTCTCAATTAGGCGATCAAGGTGGTTTCGGATCGTACTCTTGCTGGTATCGACCATGAAATAATCTATTTCCTTGAGGGATGGCAGCTGCTTGGGATGCCCGTAGATGTTTTGAAGGATCTCGAAACGGGTCGGCTGGGTGATAAGGTTCAATAACTCTCGTCGGTTCCCTGTAGCCTCATCTACTGGGGTATTCTGCTGACTGTACCGCTCGTTATTTTCGAAATTGTGGGGCTTTTCTTTGTAGCTTGGCATTCTCAGTACCGATGTTTCCATCGGCATTCCTTCCCAGACTGTGCGGACTGGGACTATTCGACCGCTCATCACCACAGGTGTGGGCTATGGCGATGAGCTGAGCGTCATCGTTTACCGGTTGGGTTGGCGGTTCTGTGTCGGTGCTGCACTAGGGAGGTCACAGGTCTATACGACTGACCCGGTCGGACTGCCCATTTCTACGGGCGGACCGCGTCGAGATCGCCGGTCATTTCTTCGCCCTGTACGCTCGCGATGGCCGTATTCACTTGCATCTCTGATTTGACTTAGAATGGAACAGGACATAAGCATTGTGACCAGGGTCAATGTGGTCTACACCACATTGGTCCCAATACTTATGTACCCCGGGGCCAAATACTACCAGTAATGAGTAACTACCCGGGAGCGGCGGTGTCTTCTCGTCTCACCCCCGCTCAGCGAAAATCTGTCCTTCAGGTTGAGAGAGAAGTCGCGGAGCTCTATCTGGACCACGATACACTGGTCTTTGTTCTAGGGAGCTTCGACGACGGCAAGAAACACCGATTGGAGAACTTCTGCGGTCTCACCAATTCCCGTCCACTAAACAACGCCGCGGCAAGGTTGATGGACGAGTTCTTAGAAGACGCCGACCGAGAGCTCCAGAGCAACCACAAGTTCAAAGTCCTCGCCCTCCACGCTGATGCGATTGTAGGTGTAGCAGAAGATGACCAGGGCGGGTTTGTGATGGAACAGGGGATTCTTGTCGATAATCCGAACCTACTCGACAAAACATATCTTCTCCGGCGCAACTATGGCGACGACGGAAACCGTGAAAAATACTGCTGGATGCAAAACGGATTCTTCACGGAACTGAACAACCGAAATCAGGTGTATGACTGGGGCTTAGGCAATAGCTTCGACGACAGCGCCAGAGAAGTACTGGACGACTTAGGGTTGTAATCGTAGCGGCCTGGCTAACGCGTTCTCGGGATTACTCATTCAGCTATCGTTGCTGGCCTCTTGGACTTCTTCGCGAGCAATGTCGCGCATTCGAGATTCGAGATCCTCAACCTCAGTGCTAGAGAGATCGTCAAGCGGGCGTAGTTCGTCAACAGCTTGATCGACACGATCGTCGTACTCAGCTGCGTCGCCAGCCAAGTATAGCTCGCTCCGATCCTCATAGAGTCGTGAGAGCGTGCTGAGGGGGATACCTGTCTTATCGGCGACTGTGGACTTCGACTCGCCACGCTCGACACGAGCGAGCGCCTCGCGCGTCAAGAGGAACTCCTCTACATCAACGTGCAATCGTTTGTCCTCTCCAATGGTGAATCCACGCGGCGGGCGGCCAGTCCACTTACCAGCGTCCTGGGCGGCGCGGATTCCTGAGTTGATCCGGCGGAGTTTCTGCTTGTGCTCCACGCGCGCGAGGTCTCCCATCACGCCTGCGATGAGCTGCTTCACGGCTCGATCAACAACCCCGTCATCAAGATTCAGCTCAAGGCCAACTTCCAGATCCCGGACGCTGGTGTCGTTCTCCAGAGCATGCTCAAGGAACTCGTGGGTCGCGCCGGCGCCGAGGCGGGACAGTCGCGATAGCTCGTGAACGACTACGACGTCTAGCTTGCCCTCGGCGATATCCGCCCACAGGCGCTCATATTCTTCGCCACGGCTTTGGGCGGCGCCAGAGACGACGTCGGGATAGAGCTCGATCTCCGGGTCGGTGTAGTTGGCTTCGGCGTACTCGCGAGCGTCAGCGATCTGCCGGTCTACGTCTTGTTCGTCAGTCGATACGCGGGCGTACAGCCCGATTCGCGTCATGGTTCTGGGTAGGCAGTAATTTGCAATAAAGCCCCCGGGCTTTTGGAAGCACTTCCAAATGGTACACCTTTTGGGATAGTTTTATGGTGGTGGCATCAGATGTACTCAACAGAGCACGGTCGCGCCGCTCGCCATTCGACTGCTGTATGAATGGAAGTGGCGCCGGTGCTGAAGACACCGACGCCGTGCTGGAGCAACCAGCAATGCAAGATACGCAGACCGGGGCCAAAAGCCCTACGCGAGCAGATGGAGGCAACGACAACGAACCAGACTGGGAGGCAGTCGCGCGTCAGGAAGTTAGTGGCCGCATCGAGGAACTCGGTCACGATGCCGAGGACCGGTTTGCTCGGCTGAGTGAGGCCGTCCAAGACGGGAATGTCGATGAACAAGCGGTGCGGGATTTCGACGAGCTGCTGATTGCGAAGCATCTCGAAGCACACCAGCTGCTGGAGCGGATCGGCGAGGACCCCAACACCGACGACGCGTTGAGTATCGCGTGGGAGATCGTCGCTGAGGCTGCAGTTCCGCAGCGGTCCGACAGTAACCGGATGCAGGAATTGATTGTCGAACTCCAACAACAACTTGTCGCGGAGCAGAACGGCGGTGATGGTGATGACTGACCGACGCAGCTTCCTGAGCGCCGGCGCAGCCCTACTTGGACTGTCCTGGCCGGATCAACTCCGCCTCGCAACCGACATCACCGAGGAGCAGATCCAGCAGTTCCACGATGACGAGCCGAATGAGTTCCCCCGGCGGTACGAGCAGACTGGGCTCAGTGGTGCATTCATCAGCGAGGAGTATTCGTCCGACACGAGCCTGTGCGTGGATGTCTATCCGCAGCAGGAGGACGGAGCAATCTCGATCGACATCGAGGCTGGCGGGATTACTCTTGGCACCCAGCATTCTGTCACGGACGCGCGTGAACTCGCCGACTACTTGGAGCAGGCCGCCGACGACGTCGAAGAGTGGCGAGAGAAGACCTGGCCCGAGCATAAGCGGGAGGGGAACGATGACTGAGCGCGTCACTGCTCGCATCCATCGCGATGCCGACGGCGAGCTCCACCGCGAGTACATCGTCGGGGGCATCGCGTACGCGTCGATCGACGCCGTCGAGCAACACCTGGAGACAGCATGATCGCGGACCCGGGCCGCCACGCCCGACTATCGTGGCCGCTGCACGGATGGTACAGCACCGTGCAGAGGATCGACTCACCACGTGAGGGATCGGCTATGTTCGCCGTGGCGAACCTCTGGAGTAAGAGCCGAGGGGTAAGCGTGGAGGCAGTAGTACAGCGGCTTCCGTCAGGTCAGGGGCTGCCGGGCAGTCACCAAGGCGAGGCAGCTGGCGCCACGCGCGCCGATAAAGACTGATTCGCGGGTTAGAACCTCCTTTTGCCGCCGTTGAGTGTGGGGGTCGGACCGTGAAAGTCCCCTTCGAGGATAGCGTATAGGTTGGGGAGACACCCAGAGCCGCCGTCAATTGTCAGTATCTTCGTGCGCGCGAATGAGCTCCTTCCGCCACTCGTTTTCTTCCTTGGGCCAGTCGGGCCGATCGCCAATCCCCTGCGCGATGACGGTCTCCTCTGACTCACTAGGAGTGCGATCCTCTCCTTCGTTGGACGACGAGTACCATTCAAGGGAGACGTCGGCTAGGACGAACTCGTCATCGTAGGCGTACTCGTCCTCCGGGGAGTGGTAAACCGTCGTCGCCTCCTCCGCGCGTACGAGGGTGGCTGTCCCCATCGCTTGAGCGACTCCTACCGTGGCGATCTCTTCCTGCGACTGGTGTGGGTGCCGCTCGTGGAACAGCCCACGCACCTCCCACTCCAGGCCAGGAAGCCACGGCTGTTCTTCGTAGACTGCGATGAAGCGGATGCGCTCCCGCTCCTCGAAGGTCTCGTCGGCGAGATCGTCCCAGTCGGCTCCCTCGTACTTCATTCGCAGGGTGTTCTTCGAGTCGCAGCGACTACAGACCTCGTCGGGAGAGTACCGAATCGGTCGGCCTTCGAGATGGTCGGCGAGCTGTGCTTCAGTGACGTCGTCGGGATCGGGAATCTCTGTGGTCATGTTCATGCCGGCGTAGGTGCGCTGGTCGCTTCCAGATGGGTCGGCTGATTCTCTATGCGTGTATGTACTATATACCCAATTGTGGGACCGTGGTGGAAATGGCTGGACTGCCCGCTGTCGTGCGATTTCGGGGCGTCACATTTCCACGGCGATTTAGCGGTCATCTGTCGGTTGGATCAGGGACTAACTCGCGGTGCTCACCCTCTCGCCACTCCTTGACTCTGTCACCAACCCAGGACTTCTTGTAGCCCTCAATGACCTTCGCAACGTCAGTGTAGGTCGTGTCATTCTCGTCGCTCCAAGGCTCGTAGAGCCTGATGGCGTACCTGATTGCTTCGCGGCGGCGTACCTCGTCCGGATCTTGGGCCTCTTCGACGTCGTCGTCGAGGAGATGGTCGGCGTCCCACGTCTCCGAGTGGATTAGATCGTCTTTCTTCTGGCTGAGGTGCTTGTAGTACGGATCATTCTGCGCATCCATGTTCGGGAACTGAATTCGGCGTGCGCCGTCACCGCCCTTGCTCAGCCCCTTCGTCCGGACACCGCTACCACCACCTGAGTTGAACGGAACGGTGACCTTGTACGGCTGGAACGTCCCGATGGGCTTCTCGCGACACCAGATGCGGTAGTCGGCGAGTTTCTTCAGGCGCTTGTCAGCCTCGTTCCAGTCGGGGAGCGTCGCGATCGTCACCACACGCTTCGTCCGGAGCAGCTGCCACGCTCGCCCGAAGTCCACGTTCTGCTGGGCCATCGCCCGGCGCTTGTCGCCGGCGCCGGCCCCTACGAACTCGTCGAGGACGAGCACTGAGGGTTGTTCTTGGCCCGGGTGTTCCTGGTATCGGCGCAGGTACTCGGTCCCAGAAAGCGTCAGGTCGTCCTTCTGGATGTTGTAGCGGAAAGCTCGGGCAAAGAGGCGGGCCAGTGCAACCGCTCCCGATGTCTTAGCGACGCCTTTTCGGGCGTTTTCGGCATCAAGGAAGATGATCGCGCCACCCTTTCGGATGCCAAAAACGTCCTCCATCAGGGTATTCCAGAACTTCGTCTCGGTGATGTGGTCGTTCACCGAGACCTCGGTAGCTTTGCTCATTAGTCGTCGGCCACCTCATCGATTTCAGGCTTCTCGCCCTCACTAGGCGGCCCTTCCTCCAGAATGTCCGAGTATTCGAAGCCAGCGTCGCCCTCGTCCTCTGCCATCTCCAGATCCATGCCCACACGCGCGTAGAACTGATTTGCGGCGGAGAAGTATTGCATAACTTCCTGAGGGCTCGGAACTTGCTCATACTGGTCATCGCTGATCTTCACCCCCATACGGGAGGCAAATCCGATTAACGACTCGTGGGTGAGTCTGTCGTCAAGAAGTTCACTGTCATCAACGTCGCTCTGGATAATCAGCGGCTCCAGCTCCATGATGTAGAGTGAAACAAGGTACCCGAGGCGGGTTGCTTCCCTTAGATTGTACTTTCCACCTCCCACTTGCGGCATCTCCATCTGGCTGACGAACTCCGTCACTCGCTGGCGAGCCTGGTGAATTTCCTTGAATCGCTGCGTCCGGTTGTAATCATCCGGGTCAACGACCCGTTCAATGGCCTGTTCATCGGACCAGCGCCCGTCCCCTTGATTATCACTACTCATAGTCCTGGTGCGTCACTGTCCGTTGTATCAGCAGCCTCTTCGGCGAGCTCGCGGAGTTCCTCTTCTGAATCAATCGGTGAGTTCGAATGCGTCACGAGCAACTCCACCGACTCCTCATCCAAGCCGACAGCCCCGAGCGCGAGCATATTCTTCAGCCAGCCTTTGCCGACCTCCCCGTGGGGATTCGCATCCAACATCTGTTCCACAAACCCTGGACCGGATTCTTCGGCCTCTGATACCCCGAGGGCGGCGGTTGTGAGTTCTTGACCGTGGCCCTTCGGCGACATCCAGTCCACGCTGACGTTTTCCAAGAAGACGGCATCATTGCAGGGACGGATAAGATAGTTCTTCACCCCAGCTGCGATAATAGCCGAGTTCCCGTCGTTCTCCATGACTTCGGCGCCGATGTTCAGTTCGAGATCGTAGTCATCGGGATAGTCCGTATGTTCGATCGGCGTTGTAGGCTTGGCGTACAGTTCGCCACTAATGAGCGCCTGCGTTTCGCCCTCGTCGGTCTCCTCGTAGATGAGTTCCTCTCGACGGTCCTCCCACGTTTGTGCCATCTGCTGACGCCACCGTCCTGGAACCCCCTCAACACGGAGCTGAATCTTGTCACCAGCCTCTGCAGGGCCGTCATTAGGATGCACAGCCGTCCAAGGTGCTGTGGGAAGCCCGACGAATTTATCAGTGAACTCCTTAATGAGGCTGTCCTTGTGCCGTTCCTCGATGGGCCGTGGATCTTCGTCGCTGAGGTAGTACGCCTCTGTGTTTCCGACTTTCATCGTCTTTACGCGGTGGTCTTCGACCACGTCTTCAAGCCGGTCCCGTACCGGTGGGCGAGTAACACCTAGTTCCTCAGCAATTGACGAGGCAGTCCACACCGGGCGATCAGAGTCCTCCATGAGCTGGAGAATCTGTTCCGGTGTGGCCTTCCTGTCCGGCCCTCGGTTGCTCATATAGTCGCTATCAAGTCCCATGTGCAAAACCCTTTCGTGTCCTCAAAGGGTATTTTGTCCCCCATCTATTTGTAACCCGAGGGCAAATAGGGGTGTATGGAGCACTCACGAAGGTAATTCGCTGTAGAAGACACCGGCTACCTCACGCCCGCGTCAGTTGTGGAAGGCTCGTCGCGGACAGGAGGATGCCGGCACACGGAACAGCTACCATACGAAGCCGGGTATACGGCTACGAGCTGTTCCTACCGGACTAATCGCACAGAGGGCTAATAATACCTGTGCAGGTCCGGTAGGAACGCTTCTTCGTGGTCGTCTACCAGCGCTCACTCGGCTGAAATCCAACCAGAGCGCACAGACGCGACCGATGCCACACGACAACACCACGAACGCACAAAGTGCATACGACCCACCCGCAGCTCCACTGAACGTCTACAGCGACCTCGACGCTGAAGACGGCGCCAGCCACGACCTCGAAGGCGAGACAGTCCACGTTACCAGACACGCCCAGGAGCGGTACCTCCAGCGAGTGGAGCCGGGGGAACCCTTCCCTCAGAGTCGAATCGAACGAGAGTTTCGCGAGGCGAAGAATGTTCGCCTCCCTCAAGCCGATCTGGACAAGCCGGCCCGACTACATCCTGGGAGTGGCGCGGTCTACGTGTACGACCGCGACGATCTGGCTATCGTCACCTGCTTCATTCCTACCAGCGCCCAGCTGGGCGGCGATCGCGCCGGCGCCGGCGAGGTGGTAACGTGAGCGCGCGCAAGCATGTTCCTCGCAACGGCCCCGCGCGGGCGCTCTGGGAAGCCGACGAGGACACCCCCGTCCAGCAGATCCCTGAGCTCCTCAACGACGTCGAGCGGTGGCAGTGCGTTGAGTGCGGAACGCAGAAATTCACGCGGCCTGAGCACTGTCAGCAGTGTTGCTCGACGGAGTTTGTTCGGGTCGTCCCGGCTGATACGGAGGGGTCAGCATGAGCACGATCGAGGAGAGTTCCGACGGGAAGTCGGGAAGTTGTGGCGAAGGTTGGTCTAGTCCACGAGCTGCAGGCAAGGTTAGTCCTGACGGAGAACGTTGTCGGGTTAAATGGTGGCCGGCGAGTGGAACGACTAAAATAGCGCTGTTTAGACTCGCCACAGACGATTCTGTGGCCGTTATCCAACATATCCGCACAATCGTGGTCCAGCAGCGCGGGGACACGACGGCGCGCATTGATCCCGACGCCGATCTGGCCGACGTCCCCGATCCGCTAATCGACATAATGCAGGCACAGGGCGTCAAACCCGCCAATAGCGCCGACGAGGTGGCTCAATGATCGGGACACGAACGGACGAAGTGCCTAGTTGCCGTACGTTTATTAGTTACTGGCAGAAAAGACAGTACACACGACAAGCAAGGCTAACCACGAAACGTCTGGCAGAAGTCTGTACGGGGTGGTCGGTTCCACCCCGTAGGTTGGACACCTATGACTTCTGTCGCACCGAACGTAAACTTTCCCCTCCACAGTTAGAGGAGGGTCTGTACATCGGTGCTGGCGTCTCACGACGTCGGGCGTGTCACGAGGTGATCAACTATATGCCAAGTAATACCAATAGCACGCCGACATCTGCTGTACAGTCTAAACTCTCTGAGGACACCCTGATCTGCGAGGACTGCTCGCCTCCATTTGATGCCGTTCACCTAGAGAGGACCGAAGAAGCGAGCGACGAGCAGGGCGACTACGAATTCTTCGAGTGTCCAGAATGCGGCGAGGAGGGGCACATCTTGGTGCGCCCGGGCAGCAAGACCCCGATCTACCGCGGATGCGTAACCACGTATCGGCTCCTCGAACTTGAGAAGCTCAACGCCTGGGCACGGACGAACGGGGGTCGGTACTGATGGCTGACGACGAGATCAAGGACGCCGGCATGGGCTGGTCGATCCTTGAGAATCGGGTGACGATGGACGTGATCCCCCGCGAAGAAGGGGACCTGCGTGTTCGGTTCCGAGATGACGACGACGAGGTCCTCTGGTCTTCTGTCTTCGACCGTGGGTTCTGGGAATCTCGCACTAAGAAGGGCGAGATCGGAAATAAACTCGCCGACAACACGTCCTTTGCCAAATCCACAGTGAAGGAGGAGCTCGAAACCGTCTGGACTGATCTCACTGAGAATGCTAACGAGTACGAGGGTGACCTCATCCCACCAGCGGTAGAGCAGCTCATCCAGAACACACAGACCGTCGAGGTTTACGGCGGTGAGGAAACTGAACGGCACGTCTACGTAGAAGCGCAGCCCTTCGGCGATTACGTCGGACCAGATCAAACCGATGGCGGCGCAAGTGTCCGGAAGCTCGTCTTCAGCAACGAAGAGTGGGTGAAATCTAACGGCGACACCCAGACCCCGCCGGTCGTCGAGAAGTACAGTAACGCCTTCTACGAAACTCTGGAAATCACGTGGGAGGAGTGGCGTGCCGACATTCGTCCCCACTGGAAGGACATGCAGGAGATCGTCTCCGACGACCAGATGTCCACCGCCGACCGCATCGCTATGTCGGTCGTTCGTTCGCTCCGGCACCGCCTTGACGTCCACGCTGACGCTCAAAAGATCCTCAACGATGCTTGGAACGGTTGGTATGAGGAAGATTCCGCCTACGGCGAGGTTGTGTGGGTTCCGGGCGACACGCTTGACGAAGCCCTAGACAAGCATGACAAGGGGACTGAGTACCGCTCGGCCCTTTCCCGCGCTCTGAAGGGTGAAGGATATACGCTCGGGAACCGGCGACAGACGACTATCCAAGGCGACCCGGTAGAACTCTATCCGTTCATTCCGACAACAGTCGGCGTTGAGGACCCTGACGTAGACATCATCGGGCTTGAAGACGATGATGACGACGGCGAGGAGACAGACGCAGGCGAGGATGACAGCAACGACGACGATGAAGTAAGCGAGGACGACAAGCGCATCGACGATGTTGTTGACGTCGTCGATGACTTGGACCCAGAGTGCAAGGGTGTTCCCGAAAATGAGGTCATCGCTGAGGCATCCACGAAGCGCGATCTCGGGCCGCCGGGTGATATCAGAGACGCCATCGAGCGAGGCGTCCTTAGCGGCGTGCTGTACCGGCCTGGCGACGAGGAGCAGGAACTCGTCGCAGTGAGACCAGGCGGCACCGAGACACCCGGTGAAGACGACATCGACCCCAACGAGGACGGTGTTCCGGAGCCATGACCGGGACCCACATCTGCCTCGTTCACGGCGCACCCGGATGCGGGAAGACGCACACGCTCCTGGACGCCGTCGAGGACCACGCCACCAACGACGACATCGAGATGTTCGACGTCTACCTCGCTAACTTCACCAACAACGGCAGAGAGGCGACTGCTGATGATCTCATTGAACGTGGGATCTTCGACATCAGCCAGTACGACGGGATCGATGAGGACGACCTCCGCGGACGCTGCCGGACGCTCCACAGCATCGCTCTCCAGTGCTGCCCTGAGATTGAGAATCCGCAGGAGCAGGTCATCTCGATGGACGAAGAGCCGGACTTCTACGGGACCTTCTGCCGCGAGTACGGCCTTGACTTCAAGGCGGAAGAGACCAATCCGTTGGAACTCATCCAATCCGGGAAGGAGACGACTCCACGGGGGAACAAACTCTTCGCCCTCGATCAGTGGCTACATGCCCAGTACCTCCCGACCGCCGACCGCCTGGCGAAGATTTCGAAGGCCCCGGTAGACATCGAACTCCCGAACAGCCGCGTTCGGGAGCTCTTGCGGGCCTGGAATAAGTACAAACGTGACGCGGAGTTGTACCGGGTCGAACACCACGACTACGTGGACATCTGCCTGGAGGAGAGCTACGTCCCCGATGTTCGGCTCCTCGGGATCGACGAGTTTCAGGACCTCAGCCCGGTGGAGTACGCTCTATTCAAACAGTGGCGCGACAGCGGAGAACTGGACTGGATCTACATCGCCGGCGACGTCAATCAGAGCATCTACTCGTTCCGCTGCGCGTCGCCGTATTATCTCGCCCGCACGGAGGTTGATGAACGACGGTATCTCACCGACAGCTACCGGTGCCCAGAGGCCGTCAGTGCTGTCGCCAGAGGCATTCTGGAGGCCGAGGATTCTATCACCCGGAACATCTTCCGAACGGCCACGCGCGGGCACGGATACACTCCTGAAGGCGCTGCGGAGATGCGAACCATCACCGACGACGAGAGGATGGCGGAGACCGTCCGCAGTGCTCTGGACACGCATGATGACCCGGACGATGAGGAGAAGGCAACCGTCTACCTACTCACCCGAACCAACTACCAGCTGGGCATCCTGTCGAACACGCTCCAGCGTCACGGCGTCCCCTTCGATGCGATCGGGGACAAGATGAACCCGTGGCCAGAGAAGGTCGTAGACTGCCTTATCGCGCTGCGGGCGCTGCGTCGCGGAACGCCGGCCCCGCAGGAGCCGGTGGACACGCTCCTCAACGTCGCCACGAATAGCGACCTCCGAAAGGAGCGCTTCGAGGATGCAGAGTTTGACCGACAATTCCGTGTTGACCTTGACAGCGACGCTGTCTACTTCCCACCGAAGATCAAGGCAGCGTTTCCCAGCCGATCCGCCCGCACGATCGTGGACGTTCTTGATCTCACTGACTATCAGCAGGACATGCTTAGAGGTGCGCTGGAGTCGAACGCGGCGCCGTACCCCGAACGCATCCAAGTTGGTACCATCCACGAGGCGAAGGGCCTCGAAGCGCCCTGCGTTTTCCTCTTCTCCGAGACGACGCAGAACATCCTGGATCGGTATCAGAGCGGAGAAGCACGAGCAGAAGAGCATCGGATCTACTACGTCGGAGCGACCCGAGCGTCCGAGTCGCTTCACGTCGTAGACGGCTTCTTCGACGGTCCACGCATCCCGATCTTCGCCGACGGGCTACCCGGCCATGACACCGACGCTACAACTGGTGGGGAGGTAGCAAACTGATGTCCCGAAAGATCCCAGCAGAGGGCGACTGGAGCGGCCTGCTCGACACTGCTCGCGAGACTTCGCTCGGACTTCAGCCTAGCGATGCCGTCCCACACGGGAGTCTCGTTAGCGCCGTACGCGATGAGTGTGACGTAAACCAAAGCACCGCTAGTCAGTGGATCGCGAACGCAGTTCAAAAGGGCTGGCTGGAGCAGCGGGGAACTGGAGCAGATCGGGAGTACGTTGCTGACGATGAGGATGCAACGCTTCACGACACCGAAGCTATCAGCCGATTCCTCGGAGACGACGATATCAAGGAGAAGGATGTTGAGAACGCGCTGGATGCCGCAGTAGACTACTACCATTCCCAACTCAACGACCAGCGCTGGCTCATTGAAGCGAAGTGGGGCATCGATAGTAAGACAATCGACGAGCTGCGTATCGGCTTCGCTCCCGCGAAGAACGAACTCCCAGCCCATCTCGAAGAACAGGGCATCGATCCAATCGCCGCGTTGAAGGCTGGTGTTGTTCGCTGCGGGGCAGTGAAGTATGTCTACGAAGACAACTCCGGCGATCCGGGTGATCTTCCCGCTGGCCTCGAAGAACTCGCAGCGGCGCGGGCTGCTGGTGAGATCTCCCCCGAGGAAATCAGTCTCGAAGCCGTCCTAGACGCTGTTCGCGAAGAGCACGATGTTCGCCTGTACGCTTGGTGGGACGCTCGCATCGTCTTCCCATATCACGACGAGACCGGCACCGTGCGGTATCTCATCGCCCGGAAGACTGGCCAGAGCGACGACGTCCCCGGGAAGTATCTGAAACTCGCCAACACGAAGCCGTGGGTCGCCGACGACATCGTTTTCGAGCCGATCTACGGTTGTGGCACCGTGGAGCCCAACGAGGACCTCATCCTCACTGAAGGTATCACTGACGCGATCCGGGCCCACGAGGCTGGCTTCCCCTGCATCTCCCCGGTGACGAAGCAGTTCAAAAAGGGACACTACGACGCCCTCTTGGAGTACGCTGAGGAGGTCGAGACCGCCTTCCTCTGCTTCGACTCAGAGGAAAGCGGCGTTGGCCTTGACGGCGCACTGCGAACCGCGTGGTTCCTTCAGGAGAACGGCGTGGATGCCCGCGTCGCCGAACTCCCGCGCGGCGATCGGGAGGAGAAAGTGGACCTCGCCGAGTTCCTCCAAGAGAACGACAGTAACGATCTCCGCAACGTCCTCGACGAGGCGATCGCTCCCGACGACCATCCCGACTTTGACGATGTCGTTCACGGTGATGAGGAACCAGAACCGGACGACACCCCGGGCGGTGACACCTCGGGAAGCAGCGGGGGCGGGAAAACTGGATCGAAACAGAGCGCGCTGTTCGACCTGGACATCTCCGACGTCGTCGAGAACGACAGCAGGAACGGCGTCAAGCCAGGATATCGCGGCGACAATCCCATCCGGCACGTCGGCAACAGCCACTCAGACTACTTCGTGTACGAGCAGTATCGCGGCGGGATGCGCGCCCGGGACTTCAAAGCTGACCACACCTACACGGCGCTCAGCTGGCTGGCGTGCGCAGCTGGCGCTCGGTCAACGTCGGACCCCAGTGGGTCCTTCGACGCCAGCGAAATCTGGGCCGCCTGGAAGTACGCAAAGGAGCAAGACATCTTGGGAGAGACCGACCCGATCCCGTGGCAGGCGCGACTACACATCGCTCGCGAGCACAGCCTTGCCCCAAGAGGGCTCATCAAGAAGGCTTCACGCGACCCGTCGATGCTCCCCACGACAGTCCACAACCGCATTCTGGAGACCGTTGAGGAGCAGTACGGTCTGAATCCCGGGAAAGACGCCCTCGACACCGACCACAAAGCCGAGAAGCGGGCCGAGTACCTTGCTGGTGGTGACAAAGACGACAAGGACCAGCAAGTGAAGCGGATGCTGGCGACGCTCGACGAACTTTCCGACTGACCCGGTTCCATTCTTCGCTCCCACGATCTCCACCAGCTCCGGCTCTGAGAGCCCTCTTTGCCTCCGCCCATCGCCATCCCCCCGCTATAACGCGTGCACGTAACGGCAGTAGAAGCGTCCTCAACCGAAGAATTCGCCGTAGCCGCTCTAATGGTTTGTTTGCTGGTACATTTATTGGTAAAGTTTCAGTAGGGGATAACCAATAACTGACCTAATCGCAGTACAACGTGGCGTTATTGGGATGATTTTATTGTTTATTGGTTGTTTGAGGGAGGGGGGTGGGACCCCCTCCCCACCCTCACGCGTACGCGTATTTGATGATAAAGCCGCAGTAGTATCGCTAGACGGTAGCTGCTAAGGAAATTCACGGTTTTCACCGTTCCTCGCGCTCGGAATTGGCAATAAATCTGGTCCAGAGAGCTGGCCGAGTAATCGACACACAGAGAAGTAGCGTCTCAAGCCCGCGGTGATGAATTCGTGATGGACTTGAGACGCTACTTGTCCAGTCGCATCGCTCGTGAACAACCTGCAATCGATCTCGCCCCCGACGACGTCTACACGGTGCTGTCGGCAGAACGCCGGCGGTACGTGCTGTTGATCCTCGACGAGAATGTCCCTGGAAAGCTCCCCCTGAGCGACCTCTCGCGTCAAGTCGCTACCCGAGAGACAGGCACCGATCGGAGCGGCGCTTCGACGGATTCGATCCAATCGACTTACGTCTCACTCTATCAGTCCCATCTGCCGGTATTGGACCGTCACGGCGCCGTTGAGTGGGATCAAGAGATGAACCTTATCTGTGAGAGCAACTCTGTGTCGGGCCTCGCTACTCTGATTCGGGAGATCGACGACCGTACGCGGTCCGACTAGCGCCGCCGCTCTGTCGTCACCGCACTACCTGAGGACGCCAACTCTCAGTCGCCCCTCCCGAGTTATAATTTTTAGATACGTGTCAGATCGCAACATATGTTTGGCGCCCCCGACGTATGTTCCGCAGTTAAAATCAACTGCGGAAAGCATTGAGACGGCTGTTTTCGGCATGAACAGGGTGGTCTCTCGCATCCAGTAATATATGGGGACCGTGCAGCGATTACGGTCGAAGCGTCGAAGGACTGTTGTGGATGTTCTACCAGTTTAGTGACACCATCTCGCGGCGGGTTGGTGATGCCGCTTTCACCTCATCCCACGCTGTGGTAATGGTCAGGACATCCTCGATCGGCCAGGTGCGCTGGGGATCGTTCGCTGCTTCGTGGAACGTATCTCGGGTCCACGAGACGTTCAGTGCTGATCTGAAAGGGGCGCCCGGGACTTCGATCCCTCGTGTCTGCCAGTGGTTGAAGACACGCTTTGCCGTCGCGCGAGCGTCGAATAGGAGAACGGCGGGTCGTTCGAGCTCCACGAGTTTGTGCCACGTTGATCGGTACAGCCGGTTGTTGTGGTGCTTAGTCAGCATTTCCCCCACGCGCTCGCTCCCGTTGCGATCGTGCTCCAAGAGATCAACTACGTGGCCGCCGATCGGGACGTACGTCTCGACGCGCCGGTGCTCGTCGAATGTGGCGCGGGCGGCCTCGATGCCAACGCCGACGCGGTGGGTCAGTCCCTCATGCGGGTCGCCGCGCAGGTCCGGCAGATCCTCGCGCTCATTGATTAGTGTGCGTGCTCGCTCGGAAATGTCGTAATCTGCCCGCTTCCGGGCGATGTGGGTGCTCTTTAGCCACGTCGGCGACGGCGGCGCCGGGTCGAACCACTCGCGATCGCCGAAAGCGTCGATGTACTCCTCCTCAACATTGGTAGACGGCGGGCGGAGTGCGTCGAGTTCGTCTTCGTCGAGATCGGCAGTGATGTTCCTCCAGCTGGGCACCCGATCAGCTAGCAAATGGAGGCCGTCGGGACCGACGCACTCGCCGTTCCACAGCCGCGCAAGCCGCTCGAAGGCGGCGAGGCGGTCCTCAGTTAGAGAGAGCCGCTTTTCCTCGGCGACCGCAGCGAGTTCCCTGTCGCTGAGCGTCTCTTCGATACGTCCAGGCGGATAGCCGTATTGGCGTTCGAACTCGTCCGGAGAGAGCCATTCGACATTCTGTTCAGGGAATGTCGTCACAATCGGCACGGCGCCGTACTTCTCGATGAGTGAGGAGATGGAGGGCATAATCGGGCGTAGCGATCGGTTGCGTAAGACGCTTGGGCGTTTCGCCCACTTCGAAGGTGGAGTTTGCCCTCGCGGTTTATTTGTATCCTCTACCAATTCTCTCTAAATGGTATCAGTAACGAACAAGGCGCAAGGAAAGGCGCTGGTCGATCGCGCTGGGGGGAGATGAGATGCGGCCAAACCCATTCAGTGGCAGCTCGGGGGGCGATAGCACAGCGGAGTCAGATGCTAGCGGGTCCGATGCCGGTTTTTTGGATCGCGCCCGTGATAAGGCGGAGAACGCGGTTGGCGAGGTTAAAGACACGGTGGAGGGGATAGCAGAGGGAACCGACGACGCTGTCGATCGCGCCACGGACGCCGTTAGTGGCGAGTCGGGTGGTAGCGGCGGAAGCAGCGGTGGAGGCCGTAGTAGCGGAAGCAGCAGTGGAGGCCGTAGTAGCGGAAGCAGCAGTGGAGGGAGCAGCGGCGGAAGCAGTAGTGGAGGGAGCAGCGGCGGAAGCAGTAGTGGAGGGAGCAGCGGCGGAAGCAGCAGTGGAGGCCGTAGTAGCGGACAAAGCGGCCCGCTAGACACCGCCCGGGAGATCGGCGGCGACGTCGGGAGCG
>NZ_JANHDP010000013.1 GCF_024494695.1 Natronoarchaeum rubrum
CTCGGCGGTCCCACTTCTAATTCCCTACATGTTCATCCCCAGAGGGTAGAGTGGCATCAAAAGCCTGCTGACAACGTTCTGGGGTGGGCGTGATGTCGGCTGGATTATTCACACACTCAGCCGACTCGACGTGCTCTAACTGCGAGGCCCACGTTTCGGGAGATTTCCGGCGAGTCTACGGCGACGCCGACGATCAGGCCCACCGTTGCCCCGAGTGCGACACCTGGGTCCGACTCTTTGAGGGGAGCGCTGCCGGGCTCGACGTCCGGACGCCTGACCCTGAAACGTCGCCCGGTCGTCACGGGAACAGCGCTGCGGAGGGGTGGTCGGCGTGAGCCGACGTGACCGGCCACGCGAGGAATCGCCCTGGTACTGTCCGGACTGCCGGGCGTGGGTCGGCTGGAAACGCGATACCTGCGCGAACAGCCACGACTGCCCGCGACTCCCGCTCCGATACGATGACGTGCCGTTCGACTACTCTCTGAAGGTCACGCGCCGCCATCGGGTCGTCGGGACACTGCGCTCGCTGCGCGATCAACTCGGAGGGAAGCGATGAGCGACGCTCGTCGAGAAGACTTCTGGCAGCAGTTCGACGACGACGACGGCGGCGATCTCGCCGCTGCCGAACGCTACGTCGAGCGGAACCCGGACGCGACCGTCGCGGAAGTACTCGGGCAAACTGGTCTCGACCTGGACCGGCGCGACGAGATCGTCGCGCTCCTGGAGGACAGCGACGACCGCGGCGAGCCGACGACGCGCGTCGGTCACTGGATGGCCGGCGACTGCGATGTTTACGGCGGCCGCTCGACGACCGGCCAGGGGCGGATTCGCCACTTCGGGAACACCGAGATCGGCGAACGCGGCTGGCTCGGGAATCCGTTCGTCCACGAGGATGGGGCCGACGACGAACATCACGCACAGGGCGACGTGACGGTCGTCGCGACGCGCGAGCAAGCCGTCGCTCGGTTCGCCGACCTGTTCCTCGACGCCGTCGACGCACGCCACGAGCTGCGCCGGGCCCTCTACGAAGATGTTCGCGGCGGCGTCCTCGGAGGCTGGTGCCAGTCCGTCGACGACGACGGGCCGGCGTGCCACCTGGAGGTCGTCGCCGCGGTCGCCGACGCGATCTCGAAGCGAGGTGGTGCTGAGTGAGCGTCGAGACGCCCGCTCAGGGGGTCGACCACGACTCGGTCGTCGACTGTGAGACGAGCGAGTTCCCCCGGCCCAGAGCCCACGGCGCCGCCGTGATGAACGTCCTGAACGATCTCGACCCGTCCGATCGGGACCGGAAGCCGAACAGCCGGAATACACTGTACGCCCGTACGATCCAGTTCTGGCGTGACGTGGTCGCTGACCACGAGCAAGAGCCGTTCGTCGTCGCCGAGGACGTGGAGCACGACTGGCTTCCGTCGACCGGTTCCGGTATCGAGTACGTCTACGTCCTGACCAGCTCGCGCTGGAAGGCCGGCACTGGCGAGGGCGACGACTACAGCGCGTTCTACGACCAGCATCTCAAGCTCCGGCGGATGGATGAAGAGGGTGGCCTCTCGAAGCCCGCGACCGCGCTGCACGTCGAGATCATGCCGCAGTACCGAGATCTCGTCTACAAGGATGGGAACGCGCTCGAATGCCCGTTCGGCGAGGGCACGAAAGTCCGCGCCTCGACGACGTGGGCCGAATCCGGCGACGAGATCGAGCGTCGGATGTACGACGCGATCCGCACCGTCTACGGCGAGGATGCCGTCGACGTGGGCCGGGATCGGAACGACGACGCCCGGAAGATCGCGAAAGCCGAGGCGCACATCCGCTTCGCGATCGAGAAGAAAGCCCAGGCGATCGAGACGATCGAACAGAGCAAGCAACTCATCGGCTGGGGCGGTCACTCCGAGATCGAGGCGCACCAGCGCCGACTCCAGGAGGGCTGGTTAGAGGCGCGCGTCGTCTCCGATCGGTGGGACTTGCTCGGCTTCCAGGGCAAGCGCTACGACACTCAGCTGAAGATCTACCAGACGGGCGACTTTGCCGAGCGATCGGTCGACGATCCGCTCCGCGATCCGAAGCTCGAAGCGTCCTTTGCTGGCGTCGACGACGGCGCGTTGCCCCACGTCGACGAGTGGGACGAGGTACTCCAGCACCTGCGCGAAGTCGTCGCGACGCACGCGCAATGGGCCGGGATCGAACGGACCGACCTCACTGCCGATGACTACTTCGATGGGCCGGCAGCACCGTCGATGGAGTTCGAGAAGCCCCAGGGGCGCCGGAGTATGCTTCGGCGTCGCTACGAGGACGTAGCGACCGAGATCTACAAGGAGGCGCTGAAAACGAACACGGAAGCTGTCTACGACATCCTGAAAGTCGTCGCCGAAGAATCCGGTGCGTCCTACGATACGCTCGAAGAGCGTACCGGGCTGGCGCGCTCGACGGTCCGCTACCACGTCGCTCGGCTCGCCGAGAACGGCGTGTTCGCCCGACTCGGGAACCCGGTACTGGTCGTGTTCGTCTCGCGCCAGCTGCTCGACCGCGCTAAGGAGATCGTTCGCGAAGTTCATCCCGACGACCAGGCCGAAGACATGCAAGAGCGGGCTGAGGAACGCCGGCAGCGCCGCGAGGACCGCGACGACGAGGCGCGCGACCATGATGGGCTGGCAGACGACAGCGACGACGAGAACGACGCTAGCGACTGCGCTGGGAACGACTGGGAGTACTTCGACCTGCTCGACCTGGAGCCCCATCAGATAGCGAACGCGCTCGAACGCGGATACCTGGAAGAGGATCACGTCCGGTTACGGATCGATCCGTACGACTGGATCGATCGGGGTCGGTCGTAGCGCCCGATCGGACCGGGATTCGCCCCGGTGCGTAGCGACAGCAATCGCGATCTCGACTTTTTTGCGCGCTTTTCACGTCTGGTTGCTGGTTAGTTGCGTCGCGATCGGGAGCTGCGCGGCGCGGGCCGGTCGACGATCGGCGTGATCGGCCCCTGCGAGTTGCTTGTAGCGCCAGTTTGTCCGAACTGAGCGAACGACTGGATTAGCTGTAGCGCCGATTTTTGGCGTCGAGAGGCGTCGAAATCGCCGGTCTCGGGCTCTGGCTGACCCACTTGGTTTGCCAGCCCCCCTTAGGGTAGTGCCCCTAAGGGGGAGAACAATGCGGCCGGACCAGAACGGTCCGGCCTTACCGCAACCGCTACCATTGGAGACCGAACTGGCTACTGAGAGCCAGTATGGACGGTCTAGCCCGATATCACACCGTAGGTCTCCCCGAGAAGCCACCTTGTCGAATATGCTTAGGAGGGTGCCTAAGGGAACCTGGCCGAAAAAGTACTCCGCGCTGCCGAGTTCCACTGGATCCACTTGAAGCATCGGGATTGAGCTCACACCGACTATTATACAGTTTTATTCCATCTGGTTCTCCACTTTCCCTAAATACATGTGTGATTAGGATAGTAGTAGTGGTATGACAAAGGGCATCTCAAATGATATTTTAGAGTCATACGAGCAGTTTGACGAATACCCTACGGAAAGTGACCATCACCATATCCAGTCATTTTCTCTTGGCTGGAATCTTGGACGATTAGAGACTGCATTGAAGTGGAATAAGGATATGCGGTTTTTAACCTATGAATCTGTATCTAACACGCTATTGCACTCTTTACTGATAATAAATGATTCAAGTATTAATCTGAAGGTAATCGACGAGATCGAGGCGACAGTAGAGGAACTAATAACTCTAGAAAAGGATCCTGATGAGTTGATTGATGATGACTTTGCAGAAGAGTTAGAAGAGAATATCAATTCTTGGCAGGAGAAATATATGGAGGAGATTGGCGAAAGAGACTCCATTCTTGTCGTTGAAAACGGCGTGATTAATACACGGCATTTAGTAAGAGAACCTGATCAGATCTTTGATCAAGACTGTTGGGCCTGGCTTCCTGCAGATATCAAAAGCAATCTAACAGATTCTATGAAAGCTTTAGCAGTAGATATTCCGACAGCAAGTATGTTCCTTTCTCTGAGATCAGTAGAAGCCTCATTGCGAATCTGGTATGAACAAGAGACAGGCGATGAAATTCAATACGGATCTTGGGGGTCAGTACTTGATCGGTTGGAGTCAGAATTTGATCAGGAGAATGGTCCGGCGGTTTTGAATAACTTAGATTACCTGAGAGATAAGAGGAACGACGTTGCGCATCCAGACATCCAACCAGATTGGAGTCACGCTGAGGATACGCTATTCATAGTTCGGAGAACAATAACGGAAATACATAGTGAAATCAATTAGGAGTCGGCATCGTCGACATACTCCATCGTAACGATCTGTCTTTGAGGGAGAGGAAATCAGTATCATTGATTAGTTGCTGTGCACCGCTTTATTGTATCGACAGCTACAAGTCAGTCTCTTCATTCTCTCCATTAAATGGGAATATCTGGTTATCTTCCCGAGGCTGATTCTCTTCGTACATACGCCCCGTCTATTCTATTCGCATTCATCTTCATTATTGTGATCGCAGACCTTCGGTACCCGGAGGAAGTAATCGTCCACTGGCAGATGATTGCCTTAATTGGAATGCTCGTGATTTTGCCATTTTTCCCACTAATAAAGCGTGTATCCTATGGTGAATTTGAGGCTGAATTAGGTGAACAGGTCAAAGAGACTGAGAAGGTAGTCGAAGAGAGCTTACCGATTCCTGAAGATGTCGAGACTTCCGATTACCTTCCAGAAGGCCTTGCTCAGAAGCTATACGACCTCTATGATATTTCGCATATCGCCGCTCTCGCATTTCTGAGAACGGAGATCGAGGTTGTCCTCCGTGAGATTGCTCAGGAGGAAGAATTGAGCTATAACGATGAGGTTTATTCTAGACATACATATAGAACTATAATGGATAAAATAATTTCAGATGATAAGTTGAGCAAGCAGACTATTGCAGCAATCGAGGATGTAAGAGAATTGGCAAATATTGCAATTCATGAGAAGGGTGTATCTGAAGATGAAGCAAAGGATATCCTTGATATAGGGATTACCGCTCTCGAACGACTTTACTACTATAAACAGGAAGGGAAACCAAAGCAAGATTAGGGTTATTATCGTATTGACCTCTACCCAACGATTTCTGAGATGTCAATCTTTGCCTGCTGAGTATTCCGATGGGCACCGCCACCATGCCACTGAACCAGCGGAAGATCTCCAGCGCGAACCATCTTATCTTCGAGCACGGTACATCCTGAGCGCCCATGTGGCCGATACACGACGAAACAGTACCACCCGTCCGCCCGCCGAAGCCGATCGTGGTACTGCCGGTAGATCTTGAAGTTGCCCGGCTGGCCGTCGGCGTGTTCGACCATCGTGCTCTTGATCTCGACCGGCGTTCCGTTCTGGAAGCGTGCGTCGTGCCAGCTCGCCCGGTCGAGTTGGAACCGGCGCTTCTTCGCCATCCGCTTCTCGCAGATCGTCCCGAAGTGGTTCGCGCGGTGGGACCGACTCACTCGTCGGCCCTCCACCGTCGATCCTCGCGGATCGGGAGCCACGTCGCCCCCGCGGCGACGGTCGCCGCCCCGATCACGCCGAACGCGCTCCCGGCGTGGACGGCACCGCCCATCACAACCAGCATCGACGCGATCGCCGCGTAGGCTCCCGGCGGGAACACTCCCCGTTCGATCTCGGTGGGGAGATCCGCAACCACGTCCGCGATCGCCTCGACGTACCGAGCGGCGGCGTCCGTCATCGCGCATCACGCGCACGTCGCGCGCCGATATATATACGCCTCCGCTGGGCGTTCGACCGCGTGCCCATCGCTGGCGCTCGGCGCCCGACAGGGCGGCGAGCGCGGCATGGGCCAATCTCTCTAAAGGGGGGTCGGTTGAACTTGCAACGTTGGAACCCCGACGCCGTCATGCTATCACCCGATCGACGGTTTCAACCCACTCGCGCTTCTCTCGGTCGCCCTCGTCGTAGTCGTCGAGCCAATTGTAGACCGTCGTGTCGCTAAAGGGAACGAACTTCGACGCCTGATTGGGCGTCATGCCCTGATCGCGCACGCAGGTTTTGATGGTCCACATCGCGACGCGCTTGATGTCGTCGCGTTCGAGATCGTCGGTGGCGGGCTCGTCGTTCGACGGCGCCTGCCACCACCACTCGCTGGCCTCCTTGGTGTTCATCGACCAGTCGGTCGGCGGGATGCCCTCCAGGGGGCGCGGGTCGACGTCGACGAGCTTCCCGCCCGAGATCCGGTCGGCGACGACCGCCGACTTCTTGGACTCCTTTTTGATGATCGTGCCGACGCGCCAGAGCATCGGGTGAATCGAACTCTCGTCGTGCCCGATGTAGATGAGAGCGCCGCCGTACTTGCGGATCTTGAACACGAGCGGCCCCATCAGCTTGCGCACGAGGTGGCCGTCCTCGCCGGTTCCGCTGGCGTTCGACGAGAACTCGTCGCCGATGTAGAGCTTGGGCTGTTGGGCGTTCTCGACGGGATCGCCGTCCTGTTCGACCCACTCGGTCAGCAGCGGGTAGTGCGGGATATAGCCGTCCTCGACGCTCCCGTCGTCGCGAACCCAGTCGTCGTTGCGGTCGAGCGTCCGGATGTTGCTCCCGACCAGGAGGTCGCCGTCGACCCAGCGCTGGCGCAGCTGCCCCAGGAGCCCGGCGAAGTCGGACTTGCCCGCCCCCATCTCGCCGAGCACGACGATCACCGGCGCCGGGCCGGCGACGATCTCCTGCATTCGCGTCACCGTTTTGATCCCGGCCATGTCCGCGTGCTGGGACGGATCACCGACGTAGTGCTTCAGCGTCACCGTATCGCCGTTCTGCATCGCGTTCCGGGCCGTCTCGCTGCCCTCTGCGCGCAGGATGTCGCGGTTCTTCTGGACGCTCAGATAGTCCGCTGCGGGCTTGCCGTCCCACCGGTCGGCGTCGTGGTGGATCGCCCGCATGGTCATCTGCCGATCGACCTGTTCGTCGCGGACGAACCCCGAGTGCGGGACCACTTCGTCGGGATCGCGTTCGAGGTTCCCATCCTGATACTCGCGGAAGCCGCCGACCGTGTAGTTGTCCTGTTCGTCACTCATCGTTACCCCCGTCAGTGGCGGCCTGGTCAGACGAGAGCGTCGCGGGCGGGCCATGGGGCGCGTCGTGTTCCGCGGCGTACTCCTCGACGTAGCTGCCGATGTCCTGAACTTCCTCGAACTCGTCGTCTTCGGCGTCCTCCTTGGCGTCCTCGAAACGCTCTTTGACGGACGTTTTCGGGTTCATCAACCCGCGTTCGTCCGCCTCGGCTTCCTCGTTGATCACGTCGCTCTGGATCTGGAGCCCCATCTTCGAGATCCGGCCCCGGAGCCGATTGAGTTCGAGATACGCCTCGACGAACTCGCCGTGGACGTCTTCGAGCATCGCCTTCGTCGTGACGAGTTTCGAGTCGGCGAGCTGGCTCATGTAGCACCCGCGAACGGTCAGGTTCTCGGTGTCCTCGAACCAGTTGAACTCGCGTACCTCGAAGGCGTCGCCGTCGTTGCAGAGATACGGGCTCGGGCCGTCGACGGTCTTGTCCGCCCACACACCGGGCTCGACGTAGTATTTCTTCCGGGTGTCGGTCTGTCCGTTGATGTGGTAGACCGTCACCATGTTGCGGTTCCGGAGCGCGCGGGCGCCGGTGATGAACAGCCCCAGCAGCGGCGGCCCGAGTAGCAGGAGCGCCGCGAAGATCCCGCCCACGATCGGCGGGATGCCCGGCAGCGACGGCTGGAACCACACGAACAGCAGGCCGATCGTGATCGCCAGCCCGGCGACAAGGAGCTGACCCTCCGCGAGCACGTACGTGAGACGATCCGACCAGCCCCCGAAGGTGCCGCTGGTGTCGCTCACGCTTCGATCACCCCGCTTTCCTCGGAGCGAACGACGTACCACGCTGAGACGGCCGCCAGCGCGATCGTCATGAGGACGCCGGTGAACAGACCGGACTCCCCGCCGAACGTCGTCAGCGGGTTCTGGTCGGCTTGCTCGTCAGTCCCGATCGAGACGTACGCGCCGGTCCCCTGGTCCATACTCGCCGGAGTCGTGATCCCGACCGCGGCGCCGTCCCGATCGCTGACCGGGACGACGACCGTGGATCTGCCCTCGCCGACGACCTGCTCGACGTAGTTGAACTGCCCGCTCCCCTCGCCCCAAGTGCCCGCCTCGGTGATCGACACCGAGGTCGGCTCGTCCGCCTCGAACGTCAGCGAGAACTGCCCGCTCGTGTACTCCCAGTCCACAATCCGGACGTTCGGGCCGACCACTTCCTCGTAGTCCGCACCCGCCTGAGTGGAACTCGTGTTCGTCGCGTTCTCCTGCGCGATCGCGCCGCTCGCGCCGCTCGCGCCCATGCCCATCGCCAGAGCCGTCGCTACAACCAGCAACAGCGCAAAAATGGTCCGGCGCATGGTCAGTTCCCCGGCAGGAGGTTGGTTACAGCGGCCCCGACCGCGACGATCGCCCCGCCGATGATCGCCAGCCCGGCGAGCGGGCTTCCGGTCCCGAGGTCGAAGTCGTCGGGGATGATCGGCCCGCCACTGCTGTCTGGGTCCGTCTCCATCGTCTGCTCTGAGGCGTCGTTGCGCGCCTGGTTGTTTTCCTCCAGGATCTCAACGACCGTCTGCCAGTCGTAGTCCGCTTGCACCGTCTCACGGGCGTTGAACTGCACGGAGTCGCCACCGTCCGCCGTGTCGATGATCTCGAACTTGGCGGTCAGTTGCGTGTAGGTGGCCTGTGCGGTCGTTTCCGTGCTGCCATCGGTCGTGTTCCCGTCCGTCGTATTGTCGGTCGTGTTCCCATCCGTCGTGTTTCCGCCGGTGTCCTCGACGCCGGCGATCGGCACGTCTGCGATGTTGTGAGCGAAGTAGATCTCGCCGTCATGCGCGGTCGGGTCGATCACTTCGCCGACCGGGAGGCCGTCACTTGGCGGGTTCGTCACGCCGAGGTAGCCCGATGCCTGGACTGGATTCCCGTTCTCGTCGGTGACGTTCGGGAACTGGAGTCGAACGTCGTTGTCGAGATTCGTCGGGATTTCCAGAGAGTGCATCATGAGTGCCGCCTCTGCCGGATTCTCAGCGTTCTCCGCTGCATCTTGCAGCGCCGGCGCGGTACTCATGTCTTCGATGTCGTACTGGTCCGTGTTCGCTTTCAGATCCGAGTAGTTGCTGTTACACCACGTTTCTACAGTGTCAGCGGCGTTTGTGTACGTGTCCGCAATTGTCTGAATCACCCTCGCGTACCGCGATACCATCAGCAGTTTGGCGTACGGATTATCGCTCACGTCCTCGACGTCTTCGGGGTTAACGTCGAAATCCACCGGCGCCGGTGGCATGATCCGAACCGCGCCGTCGACCTTGTAGCTCGAGTAGGTGTCGTTCGGCAGGGTGATCGAGGTCTGGTTGTCGGGATCGTCGCCGTCCTCCTCGTAGGTAAACCCGCTATTGACGCGGTTCATGATCTCTTCCCAGTGGAACTGCTGAACGTACGTTTCGTACGGGTCAGTCGTTTCACTGGCAGTGTTCTTCCCCGGCTGAGTGAGATCCTTCGGCAGACAGATACTCGCGTACAGATCGTTCTGTTCGACGCCGTTGTTGGGCACTTTCATGATCTGCTGGGGGTTGCGAGTTTCGCCGAGGAAACTCACTGACGGGGTGTTCGGGGGGTCGTTCCACCCCCACTTGTGTTTGATCTGGTTGACCATGCCCGTGAACGGGTCGTACCGGGTCATCGTGTACCCGATCGGCGCAGCGACATCAGGCTCTGAAAGCGTATCAAGAAGGTTGTACCACCCCTTGACGGCAATCGCCACCTGCTCCCAATGGTCAACGAGCTTGTTGAAGATCTTGACAAACTCGGCGTCGACTACCGCCTGCCCTTCCGAAATCGCCGTCGAAAGGTCTGCACCTTCCTCTGCCTGCCGGTAGACCTCCTTGAGTGCGTGCCCGACGATCCACCGTGAGAGGCTGTTGGCGCTACTCTCGATCGAGGCGAGTTGCCGCTTGGTGAACTGCTCGAAGTTGTACGCCTCTTGGTAGATGTCGATCCGCTGCTCGTACTCGTATTTCTGCTTGAACTCGCTTTCCGACTGGTCACCCCAGGCAGAAATCCAGTCGAACGAGCCGTTCGAGAAGTAACTGAGCGCGGACAGCCCGGGCGCGAGACCGATGCTCGCGCCCGTCGAGAGGTAGTTGATGTTCTCCCCGTCGCTCGTGTTGTCCTGGGCGAGTCCGGGCGTCGAGGCAATTGCAGCCGTTGCCCCGGCGGCGCCGAGCCCGCGTAGTACGTCGCGCCGACACACGTCGCAGTCGAGCGGTGGGCTGTGGGCCGCGCCGTCGTTGTCGGGCACCACTCAGATCACCCCCGTTCCTGCAGCGGCCAGCCCGGTGATCCCGGCGAGCGCGGTCGCCGCGCCCGAGAAGGCGATGAACGCGATGGTACTCGTATCGAGCTGTGCAACGTCGTCGGAAAGATGAGTCGTCATGAATTGGTCTCCGTGGGTTCCGCGGTCTACTTGTAGGCGATAATCCAGAAGCCGGCGCCGTTGAGCATCACCATGAACACGCCGAGGTACCACGTCGCCGCGATCGCGACCGAGACGGCGGGCACCAGCGCGCTGAGGATGTTGAGGATCACCATCAGGAGCACGATCACGAACTCCATGTCGGTCAGGTCCTCACGGGTTGTCTGGCCGTTGGTGATCCAGGCGATGAAGATCACCGCCATCGTCACGACGAACGCCCAGGTAATCTCGGTGCCATGCGCCGCGTACAGCGCGTCGTCGAACGACCAGCTGTACGGGAACGTCCCCGACTTGAGGACGAACAGCTTCGTCATCGCGATCGTCGCCATCACGAACAGCGGCGAGAGGAGGCTGTCCGTGAGGTCGATACCGTTCTCCCGGCGGACGCCGGCAGGGATCATATTCTCCGGTAGATTCAGTGCCATGTGGCACCCACCGCGGCTATCCGCTACAATGTCAAACTCCGCATTTTGGTGATAGCGTGGCTACGCCGTGGCCACAGTACAAACCATTAAGTGCAATCGGATAGCCGACCGTTCTGGCGATGTTCAGAAAACTCTGCGATCGCGACGGAACGCCGGTCGTCTCGCTCGACAAAGACGAACTGCGCCTCGACGGCATCGTCGGGGCTGACGGCGAGATTCCGGAAGAACAGGAGATGTATATCAACCGCGTCGCCGAAGGTGCGTACCTCGTGCGCGCGGTCGACGGCGACGACGTTCCGGAGATCGACGATGCGCTGTGACGCCAGCGCCCTGGAACCGGGTCTTCAGATCCGACCCCGTGGGGTCGGCCGCGAAAGTAACGCCAATCCGCGATGTATGCACCTTCCGCGCGGTGGGCGTGGGCTACGGTGCATAGAATCGGCCCCGATCGGGTCGGCCAGCGGCGTGATCACGCCGACCACCCAACACCCATTCATAAAGAATGGCCGGTCACTCGGACGCGAGCAACGCGAACCGACCCCCGGTGCATACCTGCCTACTTAGTATGACCAAACGCACCAGCCTGAAGTTGACCGACGAACGACAGCGCAGGCTCGACCGCGCCAGCGAGATCGTCGCCGATGGTCCCCACGATGACCCGCCGATGAGTGTGGTAATTGATGCCGCATTAACTCACCTGCTCCAATCAAAACAGAACATCGATGAGGCCAGAAGTGAGTTCGATCCAAAGACGGTTCAAGAGGTCGCGAATACCTCTGTGATCGGACTCCAATACAGAACCTCAGTTGAGAGCAGGTGGCGGTGAACGCATACACCGCGAAATCCAATTGAGAGTCGCCTCGTCGTACCGTGTTTGGTTGATATGGACTGAAAACCGACCCCGTAAGTCGCCGACTATTCTGTTGGAATTGCAATCGTGACAATTACACTCTGCTCAACGCGAGCGATGTCACGATTCGGCACTAATAGGAATTGAAGAAAACGAAAATTGGTCAGCTACTGACTAAGGGACCTGACTACTACTGAGGACGTTGCTTGAATCACCAGAAGAGGAACTCCAGATGATCTGAACCTCGTTACCGGAGTCGATACCCCCAGCGTTCGCTTCGTTGATTGTTGCAGAGGTGCCGGCTGACCAGGTGCTGGGAGCCGACGAACTCCATCCAATATCCGAACTCGATGGCGAATTGCCATCGATCTCGAAGGTGAGCACACTATTGGAGATATCATCACCACCAGAGTGCGAAATGGTAACAGAGTCGTCACCATTGCTACTAGATCCATCACCATACCCAGCTGTGGATCCTTCATCGTAGCTGTAATCCCAGCTCGCTTGCGGTGCTGCATCCTGACTACCACCAATGTCGAGGACGAATGCCCCGATCACGGCGGCCAGAATCACGGTTATCGCAACCATCAGGATGACGCCAATCACCGGCGACACGGCGTCATCGTCCGTGAACAGTTCCTTTAGATTCATTTATGATCTCTCATAGTCGCTGAGAACTTGGCTGGAATCTCCGCTTGAAGCTTCCCAAACCAAGCTAACCGTGGAACCGCTTGTGACACTAGAAGCAGCATCTACCGTGGTACCAGCACTGAATGTGCCACTACTCGTGAATGGGTCTTCAGAGGTGGCAGAGGTCTGAATCTCGATAGAGCTGTGACTGATGTCATCTCCACCGCTGTGTTCGAGATCCAGCTCATCTGCAGTGCTATCAAGATTCCAGTTGTAACTTGCTTGCGGTGCTGCCTCCTGACTGCCACCGATGTCGAGGACGAACGCCCCGATGACGGCGGCGAGGATCACTGTGATCGCGACCATGAGGATGACGCCGATAACCGGCGACACGGCGTCATCGTCCGTGAATAGCTGTTTGAGTTTCATTGTTTTTTGTTTGTCCCGCCGGCAGCGACAGCAAAGGACTTCCCACGAGCATCCATCTGCTGTGGTGAGACAATGGAAATGGTGTTGCCATCTCCCTGCCTCGGCGTCCTCGTGTCGTGGTTCCGGCGTTACCAGTCCAATATCATGTATACGTAATAAATCCATTCCTACCATTCAAGTATTTGGTAGATATATCAAACAAGATAGTAAATATCACACAACCCATGCACCAGCCCTTTGTTACAGAGCGTGAACTCGCGAACACCTACGCCAGTAGATCGTACGAAACCGCCTACCAGCGTGTATTGCTGTATCGCAAAGCCCAACGCGCCAAAACCCGGTATCCCGAGAAGGGATCGCAAGCCCTCTCGACGAAACTCGACGTCGACCGCAACGCGATTCGTGAGTGGGTCGACGGCGACACGACGCCGAATCCTGTCCGCGCGATCCAGATCGCCGACCGACGCGGGTGGCTCGCGCTCGACTTCGACGCCGAAGCGTTCGAGCCACTGAATCGTCTCGTCGCGTGGATGTTCTCCGGCGGCAGCATCAGCACTGAACAGTACGTCCCGGTGTGTACGATCAACGGCAGCTCGGACGCCGACGCACTCCGCGCCGATCTCGACGCACTCGGCGTCGGGCACGCGATGACGCACGCCGACGATCCCGATCGCGCGACAGAGATCAAGCCCGCCGAGGACGCTGCCGTTCTGGGCCGGGTACTCTCGCTGCTGGGTGCTCCGGTCGGCTCGAAATCCGACGCTGACCTCTCGCTACCTCTGTATCTCGACGCCGCGCCCGACCGGATTCGGGAGGACTTCGTCGACGTGTATCTCTCGAACCGCGGGCAACGCCATCCGGACAAGGCGACAATGACGCTCCGCGAGACTCGGTCACAGGAGTATCTCCACGATCTCGCAGCGCTGTTCGAGGACGTGAGCGGTGAATCTGTGACGGTCTCCGAGCAGAACGTGATCCTCTCAGCGGACGCGACCCGCGCGCTATACGGGCAGCTCGGGTCGCCTTCGTAAAATCCTCAGTCGTTGCTCGCGTCGCGATCGCCCTGGAGGTACGCCTGGCCGCGGTCGGTGATCTCGAAGTACGAAGAATAGTTCTCATCCCGCGCCACGTACTCGCGATCTTCCAGTTCCTCCAGAGCCCGTTTGATCGTTCGATAGCCGGGAGAGAGTTCGTTATCCAGAACGCCGATCGGAACGGCGATCTCGTATTCGTTGAGGAACTCCAACACGGGGTCTGTCGCTGAGTTCATCCACGGACCCCGCTTTCGTCGCGCCATTGCCGGATTGAGAACCACCCTATACTTACTGGATTTGGTTTGTTTTCATTGAGTCCGTCCATAAAGCCACTATGGCAGCTTAGGCTGCCAAAATATAAGTACATCCCATCTAAATGGGGTGGTAACGGAAGCTACACGGACCCGCCGCTCATCGTCGGGTTCTCGTGAGAATCGCGGACCCGGTGTTGCAGCACCGGTCCGCTGTGGCTTCCGTATCCCACCTACGGAAGCATGACCGCGTTGCACGACACGGGGTATAAACTCCCCGCACGATCGCCAGTATCGAAACGGACCACTTTCACCCGCCCCCGATCGCCCGAAAGCGGTGGCCGATGGGCATGGGCATCAGATATTCGGCGCTTCCGGCCCGACAACGTCCAGTTTCACTTTCACCGGACGCGCAAGGCCGACCGCTTTTGTGGGGTACCCCGTCAGGTCGGCGTGATGACTGGACGCAAGACGACGATCCACCTCGAAGACGATGCGGATCGGTGGCGCTGGGTGTGCCCGCGTGGGCATCGGACCTGGGAGCCGACGAACTACCACTTCTGGTGCGCCAAGTGCGCCCGGCAGTGGAGCCAGGATGACGAATTCTCGCCGGAGTTCGACGAGCTGCGCGACAAGCGCTCTGGCGAGACGAAGACGCGCGAGGAGATCCGGCTCGTCACGCCTGCCGGCCCCTACGAGCACCGCGAGGGATCGGCATGAACCCCCGCGAACGCCAGCACTGGCTGTCGGTGCAACATGCCGTCAGAGCGGCGCTGGTCGAGTTGCTGACCGACAGTGCCGAGACGCCGACCGAGGCTGTCGAACAGGTCCGGCCGTCGCTGGGCCCCGGTAAGCGTGCCGACGCCGCCATGGTCGTCGAGGCCGCGGCGGACCGTGTCGATGAGGCGGACCTCGCCGAGATCGAAGCCGCGGACACGGAGGAAACAGCATGAGCGACGATCTCGACCCGATCACCCCTCAGGAAGCGGTGGATATGTGGCTCGACCGGCTGGAGTCCACGCGGGCCGACGAAACCCTCCAGAGCTACCACTACCGGCTGAAGCCGTTCATTCAGTGGTGTGAGGACGAAGGGATCGACAACCTGAACGAACTCACCAGTCGCGACGTTTTCCGCTTCGATTCGCACCGTCGGAGTGAGGGGCTGGCGAAGGCGACACTGAACACGCAGATCGGGACGCTCAAGCAGTGGCTCAAGTTCTGCATGCGGATCGATGCGGTACCGTCCGATCTCCCGGCCAAGGTCGAAGTCCCGAAAGTGGAGCTGGCCGATCGGGTCAATGAGGAGTTGCTGACTGCCGAGCGTGCTGAGACTATCCGAGAGAACTTACACCGATACCAGCGCGCGTCTCGGCAGCAAGCGATGTTCGAACTGATGTGGCACACGGGGTGCCGCCTCGGTGGGCTCCGGTCGCTCGACCTCGGGGACTGGTTCTACGAGGAATCCGATCTCGAACGACTACGGCACCAGGACAATATCGATCACGACGCGCTCGAAAAGGTCGAGCTACCGTTCGTCTACCTCCGGCATCGGCCGACGACGCCGCTCAAGAATAAGCGGGAGGGCGAGCGGCCGGTTGCGCTTGACCAGGAGGTCGCTGACCGCGTTCAGGAGTACATCGACGTGAATCGCGTCGAGGGGGTTGATGAGAACAATCGCCGTCCCCTGTTGACGACCGAGAAGGGCGATCGGGCCAGGGTCTCGAAGTCGAGCATTCGGCGAGAGATCTACATCCTGACTCAGCCGTGCCGGTTGGGTGAGTGCCCGCACGGGCGCGATACAGAGACTTGCGAGGCGTTGGAGCACGGCCGCGAAGCACGCTGCCCGTCGAGCCGATCGCCCCACCCGATCCGAACCGGCGCGATCACCCACATGCGCGACGAGGGGTGGCCGCCGGAGGTCGTCGCTGAGCGGGTGAACGCGACCCCTGAGGTCATCAGGGAGCACTACGATCATCCCGACCCGATCCGGCGAATGCAGTCGCGTCGGGACTTTCTCGCGGAGGAATCAGAATGATAGCACAACAGCACACCATGCGTAACAGTAGAATCGCTGCGCTCGGCGGTCCCACTT
>NZ_JANHDP010000014.1 GCF_024494695.1 Natronoarchaeum rubrum
GGGTGAGTATGAGTGGCAGGCGGCGAGGCAGTGTTCCCAGAGGCTCGCGCACTCCAGTACTTGCTGCCACGTGGGTGAGCTTAACTTCCGTGTTCGGGATGGGTACGGGTGTTACCTCACCGCTGTGGCCGCCTTAACGCCGACCAGCGGAATCGAACCGCCGACGATGGTACCAACCATCGGAAAGACGATGTTAGTGTACGTGCGATCCAGTTAACGCCTGGACTCAATCATCGAAGACGACGATCGTCGTCTCGAAACTGAGCCAATGCGGTATGACTGTGTGGCGATCTTGATTAGTGCTCGCGGACTCAACGTCTCGTTGCCTCGACGCGTACATCCCGAGTCTATCGAGCTTGTCTTCTACAAGCCGATCAATGGAACCTCGTTTTCAGGTGGGTTTCCGGCTTAGATGCGTTCAGCCGTTACCCCGTGGTGCGTGGCTGCTCAGCACGTGCCCTTGCGGACAGCTGATACACCAGTGGCACCCATTCGTAGTTCCTCTCGTACTATACGAACGTTCCCGGCAGGTTCCGTAAACACCCCCAATAGATAGCAGCCGACCTGTCTCACGACGGTCTAAACCCAGCTCACGACCTCCTTTAATAGGCGAACAACCTCACCCTTGCCCGCTTCTGCACGGGCAGGATGGAGGGAACCGACATCGAGGTAGCAAGCCACTCGGTCGATATGTGCTCTTGCGAGTGACGACTCTGTTATCCCTAGGGTAGCTTTTCTGTCATCAATCCGGCCCATTGAGGACCGTGATTGGTTCGCTAGACCCCGCTTTCGCGTCAGCGTCCATCGTTAGGCTGGACACTGTCAAACCATCTTGTGCTCTTGCACTCTGCGCCGGATTTCCGACCCGGCTGAGATGATTATGGGGCGCGCTCGATCTTCTCTCAAGCGCGTACCGCCCCAGTCAAACTGCCCGGCTACCGGTGTCCTCCGCCAGGAGTGAGAGTCACAGTCACTAGTGGGTAGTATTTCAGTGGTGTCTCGGTGGCCCGCTAGCGCGGGTACCTGTGTACTGACTCCTACCTATCCTGCACACTAGCGACCGTGTCTCAGCGACAGCCTGCAGTAAAGCTCCATAGGGTCTTCGCTTCCCCTTGGGGGGCTCCAGACTCCGCACTGGAACGTACAGTTCACCGGGCCCGACGTTGGGACAGTGACGCTCTCGTTCATCCATTCGTGCAAGCCGCTACTGAAGCGGCAAGGTACTACGCTACCTTAAGAGGGTCATAGTTACCCCCGCCGTTAACGGGTCCTTCGTCCCATTGTACTGGGTGTTCAGATACCCGCACTGGGCAGGATTCAGTGACCGTACGAGTCCTTGCGGATTTGCGGTCACCTGTGTTGTTACTAGACAGTCGGAGCGTCCTGGTCTCTGCGACCTGCCTCGAGTGAGGCAGGCATCCCTTCTTGCGAACGTACGGGACTAACTTGCCGAATTCCCTAACGTCGGTTGCTCCCGACAGGCCTTGGCTTTCGCCGCCACGGATACCTGTGTCGGTTCTCGGTACGGACACCACACTCGCCTTTTCACGGGTCCCAGGTTGACTCAACTTGCGCGATCCCGCCGTTCACCCGCTTCCTGCCATTACGGCTTCCACGGGCTTGGACGGTTCGACCGGGCGCGAACCCGGCTTGAGCGACCCCGAGACGTCAGCTTTCAGTGTGTGGTGGCACAGGAATATTAACCTGTTACCCTGCTTTGATCTGCTCGAATTGCGACAGATCTTAGGACCGGCTAACCCTCGGCTGATCAGCATTGCCGAGGAACCCTTATCCGTTGGGCCGTCGGGGTTCACACCCGACTAACGCTGCTACTATGGCCAGAATTGTCGTCACCACGCGGTCCACACGAGCTCTCGCCCATGCTTCCACCCACGTGGAGCGCCAACCTACTCGATCACTCGGTCAAGAGTGCGGCCAGGTCTCGGTGATGGATTTGAGCCCCGATCATTTTGGGCGCCCCGAACCTCGGCCGGTAAGCTGTTACGCTTTTCTTAGAGGGTAGCTGCTTCTAAGCTCACCTCCCGGCTGTCTGGGGCTCGGGACCACCTTCAGAGGATTGCACTTAATCCATACTTGGGGACCTTAACCCGGCAGTGGGTTGTCTCCCTTCTGGTACACAGGCTTACCCCGTGCACCGGAATCCCTGAGTCAGCAACGTTCATAGGTTCGGAGTTCGACAGGCGGGCCGACCCCTCTCGGGGGCGGGACCGCCAATCGGTGGCTCTACCCCATGAACTGTCTCGTCAGAGGTCATGCTTCGACATGTTTCGGTTGGAACCAGCTGTTGCCGAGCTCGATGGGCCTTTCACCCCTATACGCGAGTCACGAGAGGGTATTGTAGGACACCAACTCTAACAGGCTTCCACGTGCCTTTCGGCACGCTTCACCTTGCTCGCGCATAGATCGCTCGGATTCGGGTCGGATCCGTTTGACTCCCCGCGCTTGAACACGGCGGCCCTCGGGCAAAGCCCTGCGGCCATGTCGGTTTCCCTGCGCCTTCCCCGATGATCGGGTTAGACTCGTCAAACAGATCCACTCTCTGGCTCGTTTTTCAAAACGCACGACGGAACATCGGCTCCCCACGATTCCTACTGGAGGTTCGCACCTCGGTCGTTTTTCGTGGGGCCTTGTATGCCCCGTCGCTCAGTGGCCGACTGAGTTCAGGCCCTATTGCACCTCCCTTCTCGGGGTGCTTTTCAGCGTTCGCTCACGCTACTTGTTCGCTATCGGTCTCGAGGAGTGTTTAGTCTTCCCAGTCGATGCCTGGGATATTCACAAGGGATATCCAACCCCTGTTACTCTGGAGCTGACGCACACGGTACTGTTCTCCGATACGGGACTGTCACCCTGTATCGTACTTCGTTCCAGAAGATTTCTCGGAGAAGGTCACGTGCTGCATGTCAGTCCGGAACACCACATTGCCCGTGAGGGCTTCGGTTTGGACTGGATCGCGTTCACGCGCGGTTACTAACGACATCGCGGATTTGCGTTCTATTCCTGTCGGTACTAAGATGTTTCAATTCCCGACGTTCCCCATTGCGCAAGGCAATTGCGGGGGGATTCCCATTCGGAGATCCCGAGTTCTTCGCCTCCGTGCGGCTCCCTCGGGCTTATCGCAGCTTGGCACGTCCGTCTTCAGCTCTCGAGCCGAGCCATTCACCAGCCGGCGTCGTAGCCACGTCAATAATGTTTGGACCAGGTCGGAGACGACGCGGTGTCGTCTTCGATGAATGAGTCCAGTGGACGTCTGGATCGCACGTACACGCGGTCTTCATCTACCGCCCGGTGGTCTGGGGCGGTATCGACCCTTCCCATCCGCGCTCGCACGGGATGGTGCATC
>NZ_JANHDP010000015.1 GCF_024494695.1 Natronoarchaeum rubrum
GGTGTCGTCTTCGATGAATGAGTCCAGTGGACGTCTGGATCGCACGTACACGCGGTCTTCATCTACCGCCCGGTGGTCTGGGGCGGTATCGACCCTTCCCATCCGCGCTCGCACGGGATGGTGCATCGGTGTGCTCGTACTCCGTCCGAGGGCCGTTTCCCACTTAAGGGCAACGATCCCCGGAGCGCAGTACGGGACATGGACCCACAGGGATTCGAACCCTGGGCATCCTCCTTGCAAAGGAGGCACTCTACCACTGAGCTATGGGCCCACTCCCGGCTGCCCCGATCTGGGGCGGCCGGGAGGGCGTATATAGTGTTAGCCTTGATAGTTCGTTAGCGCCCGGCCGAGCGGGCGTGTCGTCGACGTGTGGACCATGACTGGTACCTGCTGGGATGCAGGATTTTTGGAAAGCTCTCCCGTGTGAGGGGAGAGTCCTACGAGTGGGCCAGGCGCGTCGGCCTGGTCCCGGTCTGTAGGAGGTGATCCAGCCGCAGATTCCCCTACGGCTACCTTGTTACGACTTAATCCCCCTTGCGGAACCCAGATTCGACTCGGGAACCGAGCCTCATCCGGATCCCACTCGGGTGATTTGACGGGCGGTGTGTGCAAGGAGCAGGGACGTATTCACCGCCACCTTCTGAGTGGCGATTACTACCGAATCCAGCTTCATGAGGGCGAGTTTCAGCCCTCAATCCGAACTACGACCGAGTTTCGG
>NZ_JANHDP010000001.1 GCF_024494695.1 Natronoarchaeum rubrum
AGGCAACGAGACGTTGAGTCCGCGAGCACTAATCAAGATCGCCACACAGTCATACCGCATTGGCTCAGTTTCGAGACGACGATCGTCGTCTTCGATGATTGAGTCCAGGCGTTAACTGGATCGCACGTACACTAACATCGTCTTTCCGATGGTTGGTACCATCGTCGGCGGTTCGATTCCGCTGGTCGGCGTTAAGGCGGCCACAGCGGTGAGGTAACACCCGTACCCATCCCGAACACGGAAGTTAAGCTCACCCACGTGGCAGCAAGTACTGGAGTGCGCGAGCCTCTGGGAACACTGCCTCGCCGCCTGCCACTCATACTCACCCCCACGAGCACCGCGCTCGTGGGGGTTCTTTCATTTCGAACGCGCAGCGACCGCACAGCGACTGCGCCGTCCACAGCGCGTTTTTGTACTACAGTTTCAGCCGTCCGGATTCTAAAGCGTCGCCGCGATCGGCTTCGGATCGACAAGGCAGGCCCACTGCGACTGGGTCGCCCCGTCGGACGTGACGCCGACGCGCGCCGCGACGTAGGCAGTCCCCGGTGCATCCAGTGTTCTCGCCGAGCCGCAGTCGTCGCAGCAGACGCCGTCGACCGACCAGTGGCGACGCTCGTTCGTCAGTCGGACGACGATCGGCGCGCCTTCACGAAGCGTGTCACTACAGTCGTCGCAGTCGGCGTGCGCGCCGTCGTCGATTTGGAGTCCCGTCGCCAGTTGAGTCAGCGTCGCGCGCACGGGGATCATTCGGTTGCCACCCGCTCCTCGCGCGCGCGTTGTGGCGACGGTGGACAAAAGACCGGCCATCGCGACGTTCGACAAAAGGCGGGCCGATACACGACCGGTCGGCTGCCGCTCGCCAGTGGAGTGGATGTCATCGCCGGGCACTCGCCGCCCGATCGCACGAAAACCTGTGGCCCGTCAGAGCCGGTAGGGGTCCTCGTCGCGCTCGTACTGATCGCGCTCGACGGCCCGAAGCGTGTCGGGATCGAGCTCGACCAGGTGACAGAGCGGGTTCCCGGGGTAGACCACCGGATTTTCGAGGACGCCGACGAGTAGCCCGGTGAAGGGCGCTTCGACGATCTCTGAGTCGGTCTTGAACGGGTTCGTGATCGAACAGATCGTCTCCCCTTCGTGGACGAGCGCGCCGCGATCGTGGTGCATGTCGACGATGCCGCCGACGTCGGCGCGGAGCCACGTCTTTTCCTGATCGTCGGTGATGATCGTCCGCCAGCCGGGCCAGTGGACGGTACTCCCGGTGAACAGCCCATACTCCGCGAGGACGCTGACGACGCCGTCGAGCGCGCGGTCGATCAGCCCGCGCTGGAAGCGGTGGGCTTCGCCCATCTCGACGGTGATCGTCGGGACGCCCGCGTCGGTCGCCTCCCGTCGGAGGGTGCCGCTCGGCCCCTCGCCGGCGAGGATCACATTCGAACTGAACGCCTGAGCGAGCCGAGCCGCCTCTTCGTCATCCATGTTCGCCCGGGCGTGGAGCATGTTCGTGCGCCCGCGCGTGGACGTGTGAAAGTCGAGGCCGAAGTCACAGGGTTCGATGAAGTTCGAGAAGATGCGGTGGGCCATCCGTTTGGCGCTCGTCGAACTCTCGCTGCCCGGGAACGAGCGGTTGAGGTCGCGGTCGTAGATCGGGAGATATCGCTGCTGGGCGAGGAATGCGGGGACGTTCAATACCGGCAGGCAGACGAGCGTCCCGTGGAGCACGTCGTGATTCCAGTCGTGAGCGACCTCGCGGACGACCTCGATCCCGTTGAGCTCGTCGCCGTGAGTCGCCGCCGTGAGAAACGCCGTCGGGCCGGGGTGGGGCCCGTTGATGATCGTCACGGGGAGCCGCACCGGATCGCCGAGATACGTCTCGCTGACCGGGAACCGGACGTTCACGCGTTCGCCGGGCTCGACGACGCCGGAGTCGTAGACGAACGCCTCGTTCTCCGCGTCCGGATCGTCGGCGTCGGCCGGTCCCTCCTGTTCGCTCATACGTGTGCTATCTGCCGGCACAGGCTCATAAATCAGTCCCTCGGCGCCGCGAGTACGGATAACGTTTTCACGCACTCCCCGCTTGTCTTAGGTAATGGCCGATGCCGGCGATCTAACCGTGGGAGTACTGAGCCTGCACAACAGCAAGGAGACGAAAGCGATTCTCAACGCGGCCGAAGCGCTGGGATACGACACGGAGTGGTTACGCGCGGAGAACACCTCTATCAGCATCGAGGACGGCGAGTTGACGATCGAACCGGCCGTCGACGTCGTCGCGAACCGGCTGTTGCTCTCGAACACCGCCCAGCCCGCTGAGGAACTCGGGCTCGCCAACGTGTTCGCTCGCTCGAAGCCGATGCTGAACGCGCCGCAGGCGACGCTGACGGCGATGCACAAGTTCGCCGCCGCCACCGCGCTGGCCGAGGCGGATGTCCCGGTTCCCGACGCGCTGCTGGCGCTGGGCAGTGACACACTGAACCGTCGACGCGGCGAGTTCGGCCAGGAGGCCGTCTACAAGACCGCGATCGGCACGCACGGCGGCGGGACGTGGAAGGTTGGCCCTGACGAGTCGGTCAACGCGATGGTGGGCAACCGGTACGCGTTCCTGCAGGATCTCGTCGAGCGGGAGGGCGAGCACCACCGCGACCTGCGGGTGTACGTCGTCGGCGACGAGATTCTGGGCGCGATGCACCGCTACGCGCCCGAGGGCGACTGGCGGACGAACGTCTCGCTGGGCGGCGACGTGCGCGACGCCTCCGACCAGCTAACCGACGACGTCCGCCAGATGGCCACCGCGGCGACCGAGGCGATGGGACTGGACTACGCCGGCGTCGACATCATCGAGGGCGACGACGGCTGGTACGTGCTGGAGGTCAACCCCACTGCGGGGTTCAAGGGGTTTTTCGAGGCCACTGGTCGCTCTCCCGCACCCTTCATCGCCGGGCTGGCCGCCGACAGCGTCGGCGCGGACGTCGACCGCGAGCGCGTCGAGGAGTTGTCGCACACGCTCGACGACTCGGTGCCTGCGGCCCGCCCGCAGCCCTCACCCGAGGTGCCCGGGGACGCGGCGTCGATCGGGTACACCGAGGAAGTGATGGTCAGCGGGACGAGCGACTCCAAGACTGTCGTCGCCAAGTCCGACACCGGCGCGACCCGGACCAGCATCGACACCAGCCTTGCGGCCGATGTCGGCGCCGGGCCGATCAAGAGCAAGATGCGCGTCCGATCGGGTAGTTCGAAACGGAGCAAGGTTCGCCCGATCGTCGACATCGTCATCGGCGTCGGCGGGCATCGACACACCGTCGCTGCGAACGTCGAGGACAGGAGCCACATGGACTACCCGCTGTTGCTGGGTCGGGACATCCTCGAGCATTACCACGTCGACGTCGGTCGGCGGGCCGATGCCGACACCGACGAGACGGAACTCGAAGAGTAGTCGCGTCGGCGTCTCGCAGACCGAGTTTCGGTCGGCGCCGGCCGGAGTGCGCTCGGCGTCCGGCGGCATCCAAATGGTTAGGTCAAGTGCTTACGCCCTTTCGTTCCCTCCGTACGCACACAGAGACGAGCACAGCGTTTCCGATCACTACGCCGCCCTCCCAACCATGACAGAAACACAGACCACGGTCGAGCGCCAGCGCGCCGTCTCGAACCGAGAGCAAACGAGCGATCGAGAGGAGAGCGAAGACCAGCAGCTGTGCCCCGAGTGCGGCGGCCGGCTCGAGTCGGACACCGAACACGGCGAGACGATCTGTACCGAGTGCGGACTGGTCGTCGAGGAAGACGAGATCGACCGCGGGCCCGAGTGGCGCGCGTTCGACGCCGCCGAGAAGGACTCGAAGAGCCGCGTCGGCGCCCCGACGACGAAGATGATGCACGACGACGGCCTCTCGACGAACATCGGCTGGCAGGACAAAGACGCCTACGGCAACACCCTCAGCTCCAGCCAGCGCGAGAAGATGCAGCGCCTGCGCACCTGGAACGAGCGCTTCCGCACGCGCGACTCCAAGGAGCGCAACCTCAAGCAGGCGCTCGGTGAGATCGACCGCATGGCGTCCGCGCTCGGCCTCCCCGAGGACATCCGCGAGACCGCCAGCGTGATCTACCGCCGCGCGCTCGACGAGGACCTCCTCCCCGGGCGCTCCATCGAGGGCGTCTCGACGGCCAGCGTCTACGCCGCAGCACGCCAGACCGGAACGCCCCGATCGATCGACGAGGTCGCGCAGGTCTCCCGCATCGACGAGATGGAGTTCAAGCGCACCTACCGCTACATCGTCCGCGAACTCAATCTCGAAATCCAGCCCGCCGACCCCGTACAGTACGTCGGGCGCTTCGCCTCGGAACTCGACCTCTCCGACGAGTCCGAACAGCGCGCCCGCGAACTGCTCCGCACGGCGAAGGAGGAAGGCCTCCACTCCGGCAAGAGTCCGGTCGGGCTGGCGGCCGCCGCGGTGTACGCCGCCCCGCTGCTGTGCAACGAGGAGATCACCCAGTCCCAGGTCTCTGAGGTCACCGACATCTCCGAGGTCACCATCCGCAACCGCTACAAGGAACTGCTCGAAGCCAAAGGCGTCACGGCCGTCTGAGTCTCAATCGTCCTCGTACTCCAGCCAGACGTACCGCGTCGCGACCGACCGGTACGGACGCCACGCTTCGGCGATCGACCGCATCTCGCTACGATCCATCGTCGCGTCGCCCGCTCCGTAGAGTTGATCGATGCCGCGCCGAACGGCAAGATCGCCCAGCGGGAGGACGTCCTCCCGCCCGAGCGCGAAGATGAGGTACATCCGGGCAGTCCACTCGCCGACGCCGCGGATCTCGGTCAGCAGGTCGATGACTTCGTCGTCCGCGCGCTCGGCAAGCGCCGCGCGGGTCAGATCGCGGTCCTGAAACGCCAGCGCGCAGTTCCTGACGTACTCGATCTTCGAGTTGCTCAGTCCGGCGTCCCGCAGCGCTCCCTCGTCGGCGGCCAGCACGGCGTCGGGCGTGATCGGCTTGCCGATCAGTTCGAACGCGCGCTCGCGAACGGCGCGGGCCGACGCCGTCGACAGCTGCTGGTTGACGATCGAGACGATCAGGCGGCGAAACTCGCTGTCGGCCGGCGCGAGGTCGACCGGCCCGTGGCGGTCGATCAACTCGGCCATCACGCGGTCGTCGCGGAGAACGGATTCGGCGTCGTCGAAGACTGCTCGCTCGGACACGCCGGAGAGTTAGAGCGGACGGCAAAGGGTGTTACGAGATAGAGGTGTAGCGTCGGACGGATGTTGGGGTTCCAGCTCTTACCCGGATCGCATAATACAAGATATTAAATAATTCCCGGAGTATGAAGTGGATAGCATGGATCAGCACGAGTTCCAGCAGTTAGCGAATCTGATGCAGGCAAAGTTCTATCACGGTCTCTTTACCGGTGCGGCGGTGATCCTTTTTATTGCGTTCGTAGCACTGAACTTCCACGTGAACCCGATTGTACTCAAAGCTATCACCGAGTCCTCTTCGGACATTCCTCTCACCCTGATCGAGTTGAGCGACCTGTTGCTGAAACTTCAGGACTGGTCGCTTTACGGGAGTGTTGCGCTGTTTACCGTCTCGCTGTTGTTCGCCTACCGATCGGACGAACTCGATCAGTGGATGGTACGACAGCCCCGGTAAGCCAGTGCTCGGTGTACTTTAGAACCCCTTCCCGAGCAGCTCTCGGGCGATGATGTTCTTCTGGATCTCGGTGGTCCCCTCGTAGATCTGGGTGATTTTGGCGTCCCGGTAGAGCCGTTCGACGTCGAAGTCGTTGACGTAGCCGGCGCCGCCGTGGATCTGGACCGCTTCGTCGGCGACCTCGACCGCCACGTTCGACGCGTACTCCTTGGCCATCGAGGCCAGCGCGGTGAGCTGGTCGTCCTCGTTCGCGACGCTCCAGGCCGACTTGTAGGTGAGCTGGCGGGCGGCTTCGGTCTTGGTGTGCATCTCCGCGAGCTTGTGCTGGATCGCCTGGAACTCGCTGATCGACTGGCCGAACTGCTCGCGGTCCTGGGCGTACTCCAGGGCGCGCTCGCAGGCGCCCTTGGCGATGCCGACGCCCTGGGCGGCGACCATCGTGCGCGTCTCGTCGAAGAAGTTCATCAGCTGGAGGAAGCCGGCGCCGCGCGTGCCGATCAGGTTCTCTTCGGGGACGCGCACGTCGTCGAAGATCAGCTCGGCGGTGTCGGATGCACGGATGCCGAGTTTCCCGGTGATCTTGTCGGCTTCGAAGCCGTCGCGATCGGACTCGACGAGGATCTGGGAGAAGCCCGAGTAGCGGTCGTCGACGTCGTCGGTCTTGCACATCACGACGTAGTAGTCGCCGATCGAGCCGTTGGTGATCCACATCTTGTTGCCGTTGATCACCCACTCGTCGCCGTCCTTGTCGGCCTCGGTGGAAACGCTGGAGACGTCCGAGCCGGTGTCGGGTTCGCTGATCGCCGCGCCCATGATCGCCTCGCCGTTCGCGATCGGTTCGAGGAATCGCTCCTTCTGATCCTCGGTGCCGTACTCCATGAGCGAGTCGGCGCCGAAGGCCGCGCTCGTGATGCAGAGGCCGATCCCGGGGTCGACGGCGAACAGTTCCTCGGTGATCAACGACATCTCGAGTGGCGTGTAGCCCGCGCCGCCGTACTCGACGGGAATGTGCGCGCCCGTCAGGCCCATCTTCGCCGCCTCGTCCATCACGTCGTGCGGGAACTTCTCGTCGACGTCGTGTTCGGTCGCGACGGGTTCGATCTCGTTCTCGGCGAACCGCCGGACCTCGTCGCGGATCGCTCGTTGCTCTTCTGATAGTCCGAAGTCCATGCTACACAGTTCCATACTGAACGATAAATATCTTTGTAACCCGATGTAAACCGAAACTGAGTTTCAAAGCGAACCGAGGGAAACGTTAAAACGGCTGCCTGTTGAGTGTGCACGCATGGAGTTGGACGATATCAACACTGTAGCAGTTCTCGGCGCGGGGAACATGGGCCACGGCATCGCGGAAGTCGCCGCGCTGGCGGGCTACGACGTCAACCTCCGGGACATCAAAGAGGAGTTCGTACAGAACGGCTACGAGCAGATCGAGTGGAGCCTGAACAAGCTCGAGGAGAAAGACCAGATCGGCGAGGGCGAAGCCGCCGAGACGCTCGGCCGCGTGACGCCGCTGGTCGACGTCGGCGAGGCAGTCGCCGACGCCGACGTCGTGATCGAGGCCGTCCCCGAGAAGATGGACATCAAGAAGGACGTCTACCAGGAGGTCGAGGAGCACGCCGCCGACGAGGCGATCTTCGCGACCAACACCTCCTCGCTGTCGATCACCGAGCTCTCGGAGGTCACCGACCGGAAAGAGACGTTCTGCGGGATGCACTTTTTCAATCCGCCGGTGCGGATGCAGCTCGTCGAGGTCATCTCCGGCGCCCACACCGACGAGGCGACGCTCGACGTGATCGAGGAGCTCGCCGAGGACTTCGGCAAGACGCCCGTGCGCGTCCACAAGGACTCGCCCGGTTTCATCGTCAACCGCATCCTCGTCCCGCTGATGAACGAGGCGTGCTGGCTCGTCCACGAGGGCGAAGCCACCATCGCAGAGGTCGACAGCACCACGAAGTACGACATGGGCCTGCCGATGGGGAGCTTCGAGCTGGGCGACCAGGTCGGTAACGACGTGAGCTACCACGTGCTGGAGTACATGCACGAGGAACTGGGCGACGCCTACGAGCCCTGTCCGCTCCTCGAGGAGAAAGTCGAGAACGACGAGCTCGGCAAGAAGACCGGCAAGGGCTTTTACGACTACGAGGACGGCGACGGCGCCGACGTCCCGACCGACGAGGGCAGCGAGTTCGTCGCCGATCGCCTGACCGCCGTGATGGCCAACGAGACCGCCCACCTGATCGGCGGCGACGTCGCCGGCCCCGACGCCATCGACGAGGCCGTCCAGCTCGGCGCCGGCTTCCCCGACGGTCCCGCCAAGCTCGCCGACGACGCCGGGCTCGACCACCTGCTGGACGTGCTCAAATCGGCCCACGAGGAGACGGGTGCCGAGCGCTACGCGCCCGCGGACTACTTCTCCCAGGCCGCCGAGCAGGGCGGCTTCCACGGCGGCGGCGACGCCGACGGCGGGGCGCGCTACGACTTCGACACGATTCGCGTCGAGAAGCCCGGCGAGATGGTCGGCAAACTCGTGCTCGACCGTCCCCACCGGATGAACACGATCAGCGGCGAGTTGCTCGACGAACTCGGCGAGGCGATCGACCTACTCGAGGACGACGAGGACGTCCGCTCGATCCTGCTGGTCGGCGAGGGCGAGAAGGCGTTCTCTGCGGGTGCCGACGTCCAGAGCATGGCTAGCGGCGCCGACCCCATCCAGGCGGTCGAGCTCTCCCGGAACGGCCAACAGACGTTCGGCAAGCTTCAGGAGTGTGACCTCCCGGTCGTCGCCGGCATCGACGGGTTCTGCCTCGGCGGCGGCATGGAGATGGCGACCTGCGCCGACATGCGTGTCGCCTCCGAGCGCTCCGAGCTCGGACAGCCCGAACACAACCTCGGTCTCCTGCCCGGCTGGGGCGGCACCCAGCGGCTCCAGCGCATCGTCGGCGAGGGCCGCGCCAAGGAGATCATCTTCACCGCCGAGCGGTTCGACCCCGAGACGATGGCCGACTACGGCTTCGTCAACGAGGTCGTCGCGAACGACGAGCTGCAGGACCGGGCGTTCGAGCTCGCGGCCGACCTCGCAGCGGGGCCGCCGATCGCCCAGCGCTACACCAAGCGCGCCATGGAGAAAGGCTGGGAGAACGCCGACGCCGGCCTCGAGATCGAGGCGCAGGCGTTCGGCCAGCTGATGCAGACCGACGATCTCATGGAAGGAATCACCGCCTTCATGGGTGACGACGACCCCGAGTTCGAGGGCAAGTAACTCCCGATTTCGGGGACAAGTAGACGTGCGGCGTCCGACCGGGATTCCGGTGGTTCTTTGATCCGCGGTCGGAAATTCGGCGTCGATGAGCGCGAACGCGACGGTGACTGCGAGCGACTTCTGGAACTCACTGCGGGGCGTCGGACGCCTCGTGTACGACGAGATCATCCCTGTCTCTATCATCAGCCTCGCCGCCACCGTGCTCGCGGTTCCGCTGCTGACGATCGGCCCGATCTGTATCGCCGCCGTCGCCACGATGACCGAGATCGCGGAGCGTCGCGGGTCCGCGCGGGCGCGTTCCGAACGCGAGCGCGCTCGGACGTTCCCGGCCGCCATTCGACGGTACTTCCGACCGGGGCTCCCGTTCTCCGTGTTGATCTGCTTTACCGTGCTGAATCTCGTCACGTACGTGCTCCTCGCGACTGCGAACGGCTCGGTGGTGTTCTGGCTCGGCGCCGCGCTCGCGCTGTACACGCTGATCGCCGTGGTCGCGCTGACGTTTCGGGCGGGCAGTCTCCTCGTCCGTGCCGAGGAGCCGCCCGGAACGAGAGCGCTCATTTCCGAGGCCGTCGACGTCTGGCTTCGCAGCCCGTGGTACTCGCTGCTTCACCTGCTCGTCGCCGGAATGGTGTTCGTCGTCATGCTGCTGGTGACGCCCGCTGCGATGCTACTGCTCGCCGGAACGCTCGCGGCGCTCGAAGTCGTCGTCTTCGCCGATCTCGCCGGCGACGGTGCCGGACAATTCTTCGAGCAGTCCGAGGAATGATGTATTCATTCCTACACGATATCGGATTCACACAGCCGCGGCATTTATCACGGATTACTACCATCGCCCTAAAGTGAGCGTGCAGTTCGACCGACGCCCGGAATTACACAGACTATGTCCGATCAACCCGTGGAAATACTCGTCGTAGACGACGAATCGAGGCTGGCAGATCTCTTCGCGGCCTGGCTGACGAGCGACTGGTCCGTCGAGACCGCATACGACGGGGAGAGTGCGCTAGAGCAGATGCAAGAATCCGTCGAGATCGTCCTGCTTGACCGCCGGATGCCCGGTCTCTCGGGCGACGAAGTCCTCTCGAAGATCAGGGACCGCGGCTACGATTGTCGCGTCGTCATGGTCACGGCGGTCGACCCCGACTTCGACATCATCGAGATGGGGTTCGACGACTACCTCGTCAAGCCCGTCTCGAAGGACGAACTGCTGGACGTCGTCGAGCGCGTACAGACTCGTTCGGCTTACGAGGCCGACATCCAGCGGTACTACTCGCTCGTCTCGAAGAAGTCGCTGCTCGAAGCCGAGAAATCCGACCGTGCGCTCGAAGATAGCGAGGAGTACGCCGAACTCTGCGAGCAGGTCGACTCGCTCCGCGGCCAGGTCGACGACACGGTGTCCGGGCTTTCGGATCACGACGACTTCGTCGGCGCGTTTCAGGATCTTCCGGGCGAGCAGTGATACTGCGCGGACGATCGCTCTCCTTCTGACAGCCCCAGCAACTACGCTGCGATCCGACGGGCGTCACCGATCTTCTCTCCAGCCACTGCTCGTCACCGTCTCGCTTTGATCGTTCTGTGCAGGCTGCGTCTACTGCTCCGCCCGTAGAAGATTCTTCCGCAAGTTTATAACTGAAGGCATCATTATTGCCTCTCTAACGAGATGAAATTTGCTAGAGTGCTACTACTTGCGCTCGTCGCAACCGGTCCGCTGACGACGGTCGTGCTCGCGACACCCGCGTCGTCGGCATCAGTCGACCGCGACGACGCCCCGTTCGCCGAGGCCGGCCTCGATCAGGAATCGACTGTTGGCGACCGTGTACTCCTCGACGGTGGCGGTTCGCGCGCGGCGTCGAGCGATATCGTCGAGTACGAGTGGACGATCACCGGACCGAACGGGAGCACGGTTCGGCCGTCCTGCGCAACGTGCGTCCGGACGGCGTTCGTCCCGAATAGGCCAGGACGGCACGCCGTCACGCTGACAGTCACCGACGCGGACGGGCGGACCAACTCCGATACGATGTACGTCGAAGCCGACGCGGCTGCCATTCCGGGTGTCTCCATCTCGGGGCCACGTCGCATCGCCAGCGATCGACCTGCCGAATTCACAGCGACGTTCCGCCCGGGCGATGTCGAACTGAGCCACGTCGTCTGGACCATCGACGGGTCGCCGGTCGAAAACGCAACGATCAATCGCAACCGCAACGCATCGCTGGAGCGTACCTTCTCCAGCCCGGGAACTGTTCGCGTAAACGCGACCGTCCACGATAGGATCGGACGCGAACGCACCGCGACGCGGCGCGTGGTAGTTGCGAGTCCCTCTTCCCCGAGTCCCTCCGCGCCTACTCCGTCGCTTTCCGTTCAGGGCCCCCAGCTACTGACCGGTGATGCTCCCTTCGAGGGGACGTACGGGCTCGACGGTGCGGATGTCGACGACGTCGAGTCAGTGTCGTGGCACGACGATGACGGCAGTCGCGGCTCCGGCGTCACTCTCGACACGGAGTGGGAAGCAGGCACTCACGAGCTCACTGCGCTGGCCGACGTCGGCGACGACACGTACAGTGCGTCGTTCGAAAACGGCACGAGCGTCGTCGTCGATCCTCGTCCGGAGGTTTCGCTGACGATGTCGCAGACCGACGGAACGCTCTCCGGATCCGTTGATGCTACTGATGAGTTCGGGAATCTCGACTCTGTGGAGTTGTTCGTCGACGACGAGCGGGTTCGTGAGTGGGCGCCAGCGAATGGGGAGGTGTTCGACACCTCGTTTTCGGTTGATTTGGATAGTGGCCAGAACTCGAATCGCGTTCGGGTCGTCGTGACTGACCGACGAGGGCAATCGGCTGCCGACACTAACCGAGCGGGTGAGCCGGATTTGGTGCGCTCAGGCTTCGTGAACGGGCCAGTGGACTCGTATCACGAGCGCTTGGATCCTGAGCGGTATACGGCTATTCACAAGACAGTGATTGATTTGAACGGCGTGGATCCGGGCGCCGTTTCGCCCGAGCTTGTTCCTTCTGGAGATGATCCTGAGCTTCAAAAAATCAAAGCTGATGAGCGAAAATATGACACTAAGACTGATGTGCTAACGATAACTTCATACTGGGCTGGAAAAGCACCCGAGGAATATAAGATATATATGAAGTCTGATGTTCTAGGTGATAGTAGGGGTGAATTCAGGGTCACAAATAGTGATCCCGAGCCCCGAATCGAAGTGATTGACGAAGGAGAGGATTCCGAAAACAAGGGATATCGGCTCCTCATTGATGTGAGTGACTCTTTTGATCCGGACGGCGGGCCACTGAATTTCCGGGCCCAAGACCGGGATCGGAGACCTGATGATCCCGACCTAATTGGTCTCGAATTTAGCGATACGCCCGGACTAGTGATAACGGACGGGGATGGTAACTCAGTTGACCTCTCTTCCGAGCTATACGATTACTGGAGCCCTGAGTTCAAAAAAGTCGAAGAGGTCTCTGAAGGACCGTACAAGCCAGACGATACGATACGTTTCAAAGTCAAAACCGAGACGTTCCATCTTGCTGATCGGGACTACGATCCGTCACTGGAATTACGAGTAAAAGGGGGCGAGGGAGAAGTGACTGAGTGGAGACCGGTTTCTCACGATGCGGATGCCGGCCCCGATCCGAATCTCCACGAGATTAGACATCCCCAGTATGTCGGTACTGTCGAGGTTGACGCCAGATCCTATCTCAATCCCGAGGCTCCCTTTCTCGTGATCGCTAACGTCAAGCAAACGAGTTGGGAACGGCTTCCATCGGTGGATGTCTTCGAAGAAGATCGACTTGAGCGGAATAACGCCTCTATCTCATCTATCGAATACACACAAAAGGAAATAATTGAAAGAACCGTAACATCGCAGGCGGAACGATATCGACACGAGGCGAAAGGTTATCGCGTCGAAGACAGTTCAAAGACCCTCGAAACAATTACGATCGAGAAGCGGCGATCAAAACCCCCAGAAGTGGTGGACACTCGAACTTTCTCGTCCAAAACGATGAGGAAACTGTTCCTCTCTACTCATCCCAATTGGTCCCCAAGTGGTACTACAGTAGAAACACGAGAAATAGAGATCAACAGGTGGTTGGGTGCTCCACGGTCTGCCGGCAGGTACACCGGGGAAAAGAGAGTTAAGAGAATATGTTCGGGTTCCGGCGCATTCATGCGAGCCGGGAGGTGTGTGCCGATCGAATCGACAGAGACAGTAACGCAATATTTACATATATTCCATGGGGAAAAAGATAAAACAATGTATCTGGCTGAGAAAAGCGAGACTCGTACTTACTGGGAACCCATTGGGGCCGTCACAACACCACAGGAAGCTTCCATTTGGACGGAACAGTCGGGCATCAGAGTTGGTTCACAGACGTATTCCAAAGAATGGAAAATGGTGAAAAGAACCGGTAGTACGATTGTATCGGATTCTTACAGCGATGCATCGGATGTCGTCAGAACTTCTGCTACCGTAGAATATGATCGTCAGTATTCGTTGCGCGGAGGAGCAAACGTATACGACAAGTCTACTCCTCATGAGAAAACGGTGACTGTTGATCAAATAAGTGGGACCATCTCGTTTGAAGGATTCAAGTCCAAAAGAGAGATAATCAAATCTGTTGAGTCAGGAGCACGGATTTCTAAATCTAGCTGTTCTATAGATGGCAGCATAGGGTGTTAGTGTATATGAATAAAATCACACATATGATTGTGTCCTTTATTATTCTAATATGTGTGTTCACGAGTTGTGTTCCTACTGGAGGGGCCCCAACTAATCTACTAGAAGAGACGGAAATAGTTGATTCTACTCAAGACACTAGTAATGGATATGACATTAATGTCAGAATATATTCTAATCATAGTGTATATGTAAAATACGAAAGAGTGGGTGAACCTATGTTTAGACCTTCTGTTTCCTTCGTTATAGACGAATATCATGAAAGTCGTGAAGGTCCAAAGTTGAATAACAGTGAGCATTGGTCCACCAAGATGGATTTGTCTAGAAGATATAACGTTTCTAAAGATTTTCATAATGTGGATATATATACCCTTGGAGACGATCTGAACCAAACCCTGGAGAGAGAGTACAACCTCGAAGATCCAGATATACCTGCCGCCCGAATTCAGGATGTCGAAGTTGTCGAGACGACGTACAACGGCGAGCCCACTGCAGCGGTTGACGTGGTCTTCGAAAATCCGTCTCCCCGAGCATATGGCGGGTACGTCTACGCCCATACTCTCCAAACAATTTCGGCGCGAGACGTAGCACTAGTACCAGTTAACGAAAACACCACGGTCTCTCGTATCCACCTCCGCGAAGGTCCGGACGAGGTCGTAGAAGGCGAACTCCGCATGACGACGGCACGCCTCGACGAGGACAAAGGACTCAGAGACCAGGTCTGGTTCCGGGGCACTGCCGACGGCGAGACGGAGTGGCAACGAGAGCCGTACGAGCCGGTCGGATATCGAAACAGCGAGGATCCCTACAGGTACGACACCGACGAAGGATTTCTCGAATCAAGGGGTCTCTCACCGAAACACGCAGCAGCCGGAGCTGCCCTCGGGATCGGATTTCTGGTCTTCCTGTTCCGTGGTCGCAGCAAGTGGTGACGAGTCACTCCCCCTGTTTATCCCCAATCGCCGCTTCGGACATCCCGTACAGGAGGTAGTACGCCAGCACTCCAGAGAACATGAACAGGTAGTACGCCCACTGCGGACCGTCGACCAGGTCGAACAGGATTGAGACGATCGTCACCCACGCGATGGCGAAGGCCAGATCTGTCAGTACCTCCCAACGGTTCTCGCCGAAGTAGTCGGCGATCCGATCGAGTTGGCTCATCGCTCGTTCCTCGGTGTTGCGACGCCCGCCGCTCGGTCGATACGCGCCTTACCGACATGGTAGCTCTGCCAAGCGATCACAAAGTCCACGGTCATCCCTGCCAAGGGGTACGCCCAGCAGGGCAAAAAAGCTGCGGCACGGTCGTGTCTCTCGTGCTGCGAGCAGAAGGCGTATCATTGCGGCGTCCCGACGTTCGCATATGCGACGGCGAGATGCACTGAAGGCGGGCGCTGTCATCGGCGGAGTAGCCGTCACCGGTTGTCTCGACGTTTTCGAGACGGAATCGGTCTGGCGAAACGCTCCGCTGGTGGATGACCGGCCCGACGCCGTGTACATGCCGGCCGGTCGCGAGGCGATGGCTACGTACGGCAGCGCGCGCGCCGGACAGTACGCCGTCGCGCTACAGTACACGTTTCCACACCGATTCTGGACCGTTTCGGGGACCTCGACGAACAGAGTCGAAGTCGGCGAGGAGGACTCCCTGCATCTCATGGCGACGATCTGGGACGCCGAAACGGGCGTCGTGTTGCCCGTCGAGCCCGGACTGAAACTTCGACACGGCGGAGAGATCGCGGCGTCGCGGACGCTCTGGACGATGCTCTCACAGCGGATGGGATTCCACTACGGAGATAATCTCTCCCTCGACGATGAGGGAGCCTATGTCGCCGAGATCAGGCTTCCTCCGGTCGGTGCCGGCGCTGTCGGCGAGCTGTCCGGACAGTTCCAGTCAGCCGAGACCGTCGAGATCGAGTTCGAGTACGATACCGACGACATCTACGATCTCGAGTACACCCAAATCGACGAGTCGCGGCGCGGCACCCGAGACGCCGTTTCGCTCATGCGACACGGGGGTGGTGCCATCGAGGGCGCCGCCGATCCGATCCCGACGGTGCCTGCGCCGCAGGAGCTCCCCGGACAATCGCTCGGAACGGCGACGAGCGGCGACGCCGAGCTCGCCGCGACGCTGCTGCCAGCTGGTTCGCGATTCGCCGAGGACCGGCAGTATCTGCTCGTCTCACCGCGGACGCCGTACAATTCGATTCCGATCCCGCAGATGGGCCTGTCCGCGACCGTCAGACGAGACCAAACTGACGAAACGGTGTACGACGACCGGCTGTACGCGGCTGTCGACGGCAGTGTCGGACTCCACTACGGCGCCGCCGTCGAGGGGGTACAGCAGGGAGACGCCGTCACGGTCACTGTCGACACCCCTCCCCAGGCGTCGCGCCACGACGGGTACGAGACGGCGTTCTTCGGGATGCAGCCGATGGAGTTCACCGTCGGCGAGTAGGAGATCGACGCCGCTGCGACAGGGGAAGTGGCGATTCGGTTGTGGCAAGTAATCGGGTCGCGAAAGAACGCTGTTCGTAAGCGTACGTCTTCGTAAGGAGTGATTTGCGGTCGATCTCCTCGCCGCCCCCGACATCGCGGTGACGCCTAAGCCCAGCCCAGCGCAGGGTACGGAGACGTTGCGAACGGCGGGTCGTCAGACAACGTCACCTTTGCGCGGATACTCCTGCAATTACAAACCGTGGCGGGGTCCGCACTCTCTCCCGACGCATGAAGGTCACGTACCTGCAGTCGGCCGCGATACTGGTCGAAGACGAGGAGCGGTCGGTGCTCTGTGACCCCTGGTTGCTCGATGGAGCGTACTACGGCTCGTGGTGTCACTACCCGCCGCCGGATTACGAACCGGCGGACTTCCACGACGTCGATTACATCTACATCTCCCACGTCCACCCGGATCACTTCCACCCCGAGTCGATGCGCCGACTCGACACGGACACGCCGGTCGTCATCCACGACTACCGATGGGATTATCTCAAGGACGCCATCGAGGAGCTCGGGTTCGAGGTTATCGAGTTGCCACACGGCGAGCCGTTCGATCTCGGCGGCGACTGGCACATCAACGTGTTCGCCGCCGACGGCTGCGACCCGGAGGCCTGCGGCAACTTCTTCGGTTGCACGTGGTACGACGACGAGGCCGAGACGCCCGGCTCGACGCAGGTCGATTCGATGGCCGTGATCGACAACGGCGAGCACACGCTGGTCAACACCAACGACTGTCCCTTCGAGATGGCCAAGCCGACGTTCGAGAAAATACGGGCGGCGTACGGAGACGTCGACGTGCTCTGCCACCAGTACAGCGCCGCACAGTTCTACCCGCAGGCGATGATCGACTACTCCCACGAGGAAAAAAAGGAGGCCGCCCGCGAGGTGATCCTGGAGAAACACCAGCTTGCCGAGCGATTCGTCGACCTGTTCGAGCCCGACTACTACATGCCGTTCGCCGGCGAGTACGTGCTCGCCGGGTCGCTGGCTCACCTCAACGAGTACACCGCGAACCCGCCCCGCGCGGAGGCGTACGACTACTTCACGAGCAACATCGATCCGGACGAGCACCAGTGCGTGTTCCTCAACACCGGCGAGTATCTCGACGTGGAAGACGGGAGCGTCTCCCAGCCGTTCCAGCCGCCGGACCCCGAGGAGAAAGAGGAGTACATCCAGGAGGTGCTGGCCGAGCGAGAGTTCGACTACGAGGCCGATCCGACGCCGACGCTGCAGGAGCTCCAGTCCTACGTGCCGGAGGCGTACGAGAGCTTGGAGGACAAGCGCGAGACGATCGGCTTCGAGTCGCCCACGCGGGTGTTGCTCCCGCTGGTCGACGACGTAACCCTCGAACTCACTCTCGACGGCGACGGGTTCCGGTATCACGCCGATCGCGACGTCAACCTCGACGAGTACGATCGATACGTGAAGATGGTGTTGGATCCGCGCCTCCTGCGCCGGATCTTCGAGGGGCCCCACGAAGCCTACTGGGCCGACGCGAAGATCGGCTCGCACATCGGTATCGGGAAAGACCCCGACGTCTACGAGCGGGGACTGTACAACTGCATGAGTGCGTTCCACACCTGAGGACCCCGGCCGGTCGCTAACAGCCCTCTCCCCGCCGTTTGCGGCCCGAGCGACTTGCAAAGCGTTTTACACGGTCGCCGTCAAACGCCGATACTAATGACTACCGACGAGGCGAACGGCGGGGACGGGCAGCAACAGCCCCCCGTCGTCTACGATCTCGGTGCGGACTGTACGCCCGACGACGTCGAGGAGGGGGTTCCCTACCTCGGAACGGTCAACGGCGTCGTCGATTACGGCGTGTTCGTCGATCTCTCGGAGTTCGTCTCCGGACTCGTCCACGAATCCAACCTCAGCGGCGAGTACGATGTCGGCGACGAGTTCGTCGTCGAACTCGACGAAGTGCGAGCGAACGGCGATATCGCGTTCGAGGAGGTCTCCCTCGACGAGTACGACGTCGAGAGCGTCTCCCACGACTACGATCTCGGCGACGTTTCCTCGCTGACCGAGATCCTCGGCGAGACGGTCCATCTCGAAGGACAGGTCGTCCAGATCAAACAGACCGGCGGCCCGACGCTGTTCCACGTCCGCGACGAGACCGGCGTCGTCCCCTGCGCGATCTTCGAGGAGGCGGGCGTCCGGGCGCGTCCCGACGTCGACGTCGACGACTACGTGCGCGTCACCGGCGAACCCGAGCGTCGCGAAGACGCCGTTCAGATCGAAGCGGATTCGCTGACCGTCCTCGCAGGTGAAGACGCGAACGCCGTCGAGCAGCGTCTCGACGCCGCGATCGAGGAGCGCGCCGCGCCGCGGGACGTCGATCCGCTCGTCGAGTGGCCCGCCTTCGAGAAGCTCCGGGGCGACCTGGAGTCGGTCGCGCGCCTGCTCCGCCGGACGGTGCTGGAGGGGCGCCCGATCCGCATCCGGCATCACGCCGACGGCGACGGGATGTGCGCGAGCGTTCCGGTCGAGCTCGCCCTGGAGCGGTTCATCGACGAGGTCCACGAGGACCCCGACGCCAAACGGCACCTGTTCAAGCGCCTGCCGAGCAAGGCGCCGTTCTACGAGATGGAAGACGCCACCCGCGATCTCAACTTCGCGCTGGAGGATCGCGAGCGTCACGGCCAGAAGCTGCCGCTCCTCCTGATGCTGGACAACGGCAGCACCGAGGAGGACACGCCGGCCTACGAGACGCTGCGTCACTACGACATCCCGATCGTCGTCGTCGACCACCACCATCCTGATCCCGAGGCGGTCGAGTCGCTGCTGACCGAGCACGTCAACCCCTACCTCTACGACGAGGATTACCGGATCACGACGGGCATGATGTGCGTCGAACTCGCGCGCATGATCTACCCCGGCATGACCGACGAGCTCCGTCACGTCCCCGCGGTTGCGGGCATCTCGGATCGTTCGGAAGCCGACGCGATGGAGGACTACCTCGAACTCGCCCACGAGGAGGGGTACGACGAGCAGGATCTCAAGGACGTGGGCGAGGCGCTGGACTACGCCGCTCACTGGCTCCGCTACAACTCCGGGCAGCACCTCATCAACGACGTGCTGGACGTCGGCGACGACGGCGACGAGAATCGCCACCGCGAACTCGTCGACACGCTCGCCGAGAAGTCCCGGCGCGACGTTGAGGACCAGCTCGACGCCGTACTCCCCCACGTCGAACACGAGGAGCTCTCGAACGGCGCGCATCTCTACCAGATCGACGTCGAAAACTCCGCGCACCGCTTCACCTATCCGGCGCCGGGCAACACGACCGGCGCGGTCCACGACCGCAAGGTCGAGGAGACGGGCGACCCCGTGATCACGATCGGCTACGGTCCGGACTTCGCCGTCCTCCGGAGCGACGGTGTCCGCCTCGACATCCCGACGATGGTCACCGAGCTCGACGAGGAGATCGTCGGCGGCGGCATCAGCGGCGGCGGCCACCTCGTCGTCGGCTCGATCAAGTACGTCAAGGGCCGCCGCGAGGAGGTGCTGGACTCGCTGATCGAGAAGATGGCCGAGGCCGACATCGACGAGGAGCTGGGCAGCACGAGCTCGCCGGTCTGACCAAGCGTCGGCATCATTTCGCTGCGGGTTCTCGCTACTCGAACGCCACCCGCCGACGAGCGGCGGCGACGGCGCCGAGAGCCCCGACCACCAGCGCGACGCCGAGGCCGACTGGAAGCCGCTCGATGCCGCCGCGCCAGTCGGCTCTGAACAGACGCGCGTAGTACTCGCCGGCCTCCTGGCCCTCGACGATCACCGCTACCTCGCGGTTCTCCCGGAGCGAGTTGGTGTTCCAGTTGATGCTCCCGATCACCGCCGCTTCCTCGTCGACGACGACGCCCTTGGCGTGGATCTTCTCGTAGCGCCCGCGTGGCTCCGCCAGCCTGACGCGCAGATCCAGATCCTCGTCCGCGGCCCGACGTTCGAGCCAGTCGGCGAGCTTGCGGTTCTCCTCCTCGGCGTACCAGGCGCTCGACAGCAGGATCTTCACCGAGACGCCCCTGCGCGCGGCGTCGATCGTGGCGTCCAGCAGCGGGTTGTCGCGGCCGCCGATCGACACTTGCTGGATCAGGATCGACTCGTTGGCGCTCTCCAGCAGGGTCACGAGCTCCGACTCGGCGTTGTCGGGAGCGGTGACGAGCCGGACCGACTCGGCGTCCATCCGCTCGGGTGCGATCCGCCGGGGGAACGTCCCGTTCGCCGGTGGGGCCGTCTCGGGTTCGATCTCGTTCCGGTGTTCGGACCACGGAACGGCGTCGCGCCAACCCACGTCGGCTTCGAACACCTCGCGTAGCGCTGCCGCCGTCTCGCTCCCGTGGACGACGACGCCCCAGCCCCGGCTGGAGTGGCCGCCCGTCCCCGCCGGCTTCCAGTTCTCCGTCGTGACGAGCGCCTCGTCGTCGATCACCGCGTACTTTGGGTGGTGGTAGCGGTAGCGTGCGTGCTCGCCCCCGATCGCAAAGACGTCGACGCCCGCCTCGTCGAGGCGATCGAGGACTCTCACCTGTCGATCGGTGATGCCGCCGACCGGCGCGTCGTCGACCGCAATCTCGACGCGGACGCCCCGTTCGTGTGCGTCGATCAAGGCGTCTGCAACCCGCCGATCGGCGAACGTGTAGCCCGCGAGCAGCACGCGCTCCTCGGCGCGCTCGATACGTTCGACCGGGAGGCCGGGGGCGTCCGGCAGCGCGAACGCCGTCACTGCGTCGGGACTGGAGGTCGCCGGCTCGAAGTCAGTCGCACCCAGCGGCGTCCAGGTGCCGTTCGCCGCCGCGGTCGCGTCGGCGTCCGCGGCGCTGCGATCGTCGGTGTGGCGACCGTCGGCGTCGCGGCTGGGCTGCCACAGTTCGCCTTCGGGAGCGCTGTCGTAGGCCGCGGCGTCGACGAGCGTCCCGTTGTGCCGAAGCGCGACGCGTTCGCCGCCGTTGGCGAGTCGCAGGCGTCCCGACAGCGCCGTCACCGCGTCGCCGGTCGCGTTCTCGGCGACGGCGGGATCGACGCTCGCGGCGACGGTTCCCTGCACCGTCTCGTTCGGCAGGTACGCCAGATCGCGGTCGCCGTCGCCGAGCGTCCAGCCGGTCAGGTTCGTGGCCGCGGGGACCTCGATGACGACGTACTCGCCGGCGTCGCCGTCCGCGATCGGGTTCGGGTAGAGGCCGACGATCCGGGGCCGATCGCTGCCGTTTGCCTCGCGGTCGGCGTCGCTGCCGTTTGCCTCGCGGTCGGCGTCGCTGTCGTTGACCGCGTGGAGCGTGGGCTGTTCGATCGGGTCGCTCGACGCCGCCGGCGCCGCGGCGTCCGCGAGGGCCGGCGAGCCTGCGGCTGTCGCGACGAGCGCGAGTGCGAGCAGCGACGCGACGGCGAGCGAGCGCCCGTGTGACACGGATGCTCTCGCCGCGTGTTCCTACAAGAAGGTGTGGCTCAGGTGGTTGCAGAATGTGGGGTCGCAGTGGCGGCGTACGATTCGTCTCCCGAACTATTCGAGCGCTTCGGGCGGGCCGCCGGGCAGTTCGTCGCGGTCGTGGGGCGCGTCGAAGTCCGGTTCGGAACCGACCGGAACCTTGCCGCCGGGGTTGAGGTCGCGGTGGCTCTCGTAGTAGTGGTGCTTGATGTGGTCCATCCGCACCGTCTCGGCGACGCCCGGGAGTTGGTAGAGTTCTTTCAGGTAGTTCCAGAGGTTCGGATAGTCGGCGATCCGCGCGACGTTGCACTTGAAGTGCGTGTGGTACACCTCGTCGAAGCGGATCAGCGTCGTGAACATCGCCACGTCGGCCTCCGTCAGGACGTCGCCGGCGAGGTAGCGCTGGTCGGCGAGCACGTCGTCCCAGTGATCGAGCGCGCCGAACAGGTCGTCGATCGCGTTCTCGTACGCCTCCTGTGAGGTCGCGAAGCCCGCCCGGTAGACGCCGTTGTTGATCGGGTCGTAGATCTCGTCGATGAGCCGGTCGACCTCGTCGCGGTAGCCTTCGGGGTAGAGGTCCACGTCTTTGGTGCCGACGTCGTGCATCGCGACGTCGAGCATCCGCATGATCTCCTCGGACTCGTTGTTCACGATGGTCTCGCGCTCTTTGTCCCAGAGCACCGGCACGGTGACGCGCCCGGTGAAATCAGGGTCGGCTGCAGTGTACACGTCGCGGAGCTTGTCGGCGTCGTTGACGGTGTCGGGCGTGCAGCCGTCCTTTTCGGGCGCGAACTCCCAGCCGTCGACGCGCCGGACCGGGTCGACCACGTCGACCGTGATGGCGTCCTCCAACCCCTTGAGCGCCCGCGTGACGAGCGTCCGGTGGGCCCAGGGACACGCCCAGCTAACGTAGAGATGATATCGCCCCGCCTCGGCGGGGTATCGCGCGTCGGGATCGGCCTCGATGCGGTCCCGGAACGACGTCTCCTGACGCTGGAACTCACCGGAGTCGTCGGTCGCCCTGTACGCGTTCCGCCGCCACTGCCCGTCGACCAGCGAGTGCATGCCGAACCGTTGCTCGCGAAGCCGTTAATACCCGTTGCCGGCGGTCAGTTCGCCCGGGATCGCGTACTTCTCGCGTTTCTTTCTCTGCCTATATCTGGTGCTGGAACGTATATTACTAGATAAATTAGAGTATCAAAGCAGGACAAAAAGAGATAATACGGATGGAGAAGAACGAGAAAATATGAACGCGTTCAAACTCCCGATCAAGCTGCTTCAGCTGTTCAGTTTCAAGTCGCTCGTCGGGGTCCTGCTGCTCGTGGTGCCGTTGCTCGGGTTGCTACTGGTCGCCGGGCTGTAAGCTCGGCTTACTCCGCGGCCCACTCGTCCTGAAACATCGCGCGGAGTCCCGCCCGCTCCGCGAGCCGGTCGATCGCCGCCTTCGCGACGCCGACCGGAACTCGCGCGTCGAGATGCCAGCCGTTCGAGAGTTCTATCGTCGCGTTCGCTACCGCGTCTTCTCTGAGCACCGCGTGGTCACCCTCCGGCCTCCACGGGGGCGATATCGATCCGGTCACCTCGTCGGCGGGAGCATCCCGTCCGTCGGCTGCGCCCCGTTCGAGCAGGTACTCGATCGCCTGCGCGGTTGTCATCGCGGCGCGCGCGTGGCCGACCGCCCACACCGACGTGCGACCGCCGAACAGTCGTACGACGTACTGGCCGTCCTCGGCTACCGCGGCGCCCAGCGCGTTCGCGGGAACGTCCGCCCCGGTCGCCGCGCGCTCGTGCTCGGCCTCCGCCGGCTCGGGTGCCGATCCGTCGTCGCTGGCGGTCCCGGCGACCGCTTCGAGCGCTCGCTCGGATTCGTCGTCGAGGACGGTCTCGGCGCTTCTCGCCGTCCCGGCTTCGGCATCGACTGCCGGTTCGTTCCCGGCGTTTGACTCAGGCCGGGTTTCGGCGTCGTGTTCGGTCGCCGATTCGTCGGCTGCTGTGGCTCCGGCGTCTCGCTCTTCGTCGGCGTCTCGCTCCTCGTCGGCGTCGCTCACTCCGTCTCGTTCTTCCTCGGGCTCGTCGCCCCGGAGCGACGCGATTAGGTCCTCGACGAACCGCTCGCTTTCGGCGCGAAGCCGGTCGGCGACGTCGTCGCCCGCGGTCGCGACGAGCCGGTCGTGGACGTCAGCGATCACGATCTCGCGGTCGGCGTCGAGCGCGTCGGCCGCCTCGCGACGCTGGCGTCGCCCGTTCCGGACCGATTGCTCGACCGCCTCGCGGGCGTAGTGGCTCACGTCGGCGGCGTGCTCGGGGAGCTCTGCTAATCGGCACTCGAAGCGATCGAGCGAGGGCGCCGCCCCGTCGCTGCCGTCGACCGCGACGAACGCGAACTCGCGGCCGTTCGTGAGGATGCCGCGGTCGACGCCGGAGGCCAGCAGCGTCCGGCCGAGGCGCTCGACCTGCTCGCGCTCCAGATCCGCGCCGCAGGCGCTCGTCTCGACGAGGACGGCGGGGTCGTCCGCGACCAGCAGCGCGAAGTCGACCGTGGCCGAGCCCTCGGGCGTCGGAACGTCGCGATCGGCTGCGATCTGGTGCAGTTCCCAGCCAAGCGCGGTCAGGAACGGCTGGACGAGCCGGATCTGGGTGTTGCGCTCGGAGAGCTCCGGCGAGGTTGCGACGAGCTCCCGCGACCGGTCGACGTACGAGCGAAGCGCTCCCGTATCCATCGGCCGATCGTTCGTGCGGGGAGGATTAGTAACTGCTGGCGCGCGATCCTCGGCAACCGTCAGGCAGGCGCGGGCGCCTCGGCGTGCGAGAGGTACGCCGCCATGTCGGTGGTCGTGATCATGCCGATGACGCCCTCTTCGTCGTCGACGACCGGCATGTGGTGAAAGCCGTGTTCGACCATCTGGTCGGCCACGTCGTGGATCGAGTCGCCGGCCGCGGCGGTCGTAACGTCCGTGCTCATGTACCGCTCGACGGTGGTCTCGGCTTTCGGCTTGCTCTTTGCGACGATATCGACGAAGTCGGTCGTCGTGAGGATTCCCAGCAGGGCGTTGTCCTCGCCGACGACGACGAGCGAACCGATCTCGTTGTCCTGCATCCGGCCTGCGGCGTCCTCGACCAGCGTGTCGGGCGTAACCGTCTCGACGGGGGTCGACATGAGTCGTCCTACGAAGATGTCGTCAGTGGTCATTGGTGTCTCGTAGCATAGCCGTGCGGGGGGTATAAGTATGTCGCATGCGGATCCACGAAATCGACCTCCCGCGCCGGCGTCGTTTTCGACGAACGCCGAATTCGACCCGACGGAGGCCAGTCGACGCCGGAATCGGCGGGTGGAACCGACGGAGCCGTCCGCTCCGAACCGCCGAGAGCGGCGCGAGCGATCGGGAACGGTAGTTCTTTTAGGCGCCGAAGCCACCCGACAACCATGGTGAGGCTCGGACTCGTGGTCGCGGAGTTCAACGCTCCGGTGACCGATGAGATGGCTGGGGCGGCTCGCGAAGCGGCCGCCGAGCGTGACGCCGAGATCGTCGCCGAGGCGTCGGTGCCCGGCGCGTACGACGCGCCGCTGGCGGCCGACCGACTCGCGCGCCGCGAGGACGTCGACGCCGTGGCGGCGCTCGGTGCCATCATCACCGGCGACACCGACCACGATCGGGTGATCGCCGACGCGGCGGCTCGACAGCTCTCAGAGGTGAGCCTCGACCGGGACAAACCCGTCACCCTGGGGATCATCGGTCCCGGGATGAGCGCCGACGAGGCCCGAGCCCGTACCGACAAGGGAGCAGCGGCGGTAAACAGCGCGATCGACCTCGTAACCGAACTGGAGGAACTATAGATGGACTTCGCAGACAGAGTGCAACGAGTGGAACCGAGCGCGACGCTCGCGATCAGCAACCTCGCCTCCGAGCTGGAAGCCGAGGGCGCTGACGTGGTCGACCTGAGCGTCGGCGAACCCGACTTCCCGACGCCCGAGAACGTCGTCGAAGCCGGGAAGGCGGCGTTGGACGCCGGCCACACCGGCTACACGTCTTCCAATGGCATCCCCGAACTCAAGGACGCGATCGTCGAGAAGCTCCACGGCGACGGCCTCGACTTCTACGGCGAGGACAACATCATCGTCACGCCCGGCGCAAAGCAGGCGCTGTACGAGACGATCCAGTCGCTGATCGACGACGGCGACGAGGTCGTCCTGCTGGACCCCGCGTGGGTGTCCTACGAGGCGATGGTGAAGATGGCGGGCGGCGAGCTGACCCGCGTCGACACCTCCGAGTACGACTTCGATCTCGAACCCGCGCTGGACGATCTCGAAGCGGCGGTCTCCGACGAGACGGAGCTGCTCGTCGTCAACTCGCCGGGCAACCCGACCGGCTCGGTGTACTCCGACGAAGCCATCGAAGGCGTCCGCGATCTCGCCGTCGAGCACGACGTCACCGTGATCAGCGACGAGATCTACAAGGAGATCACCTACGACGCCGAGCCGACGAGCCTCGGTACCCTCGAAGGGATGGCCGAGCGCACCGTCACGATCAACGGCTTCTCGAAGGCCTACTCGATGACGGGCTGGCGGCTGGGCTACATCGCCGCGCCCGAGGAACTGATCGACCAGGCCGGCAAGCTCCACTCGCACTCGGTGTCGTGTGCCGTGAACTTCGTCCAGCACGCCGGCGTCGAGGCCCTCGAAAACACCGACGACGCTGTCGACGAGATGGTCGAGGCGTTCCAGGAACGCCGCGATTTCCTGATCGACCTGCTCGCCGAGCGCGGCGTCGACGTCGCCGAGCCCTCCGGCGCGTTCTACATGATGGTCCCGGTCGACGACGACGATCAAGCGTGGTGCGAGGGCGCCATCGAGGACGCCCACGTCGCGACCGTTCCGGGCAGCGCGTTCGGCACGCCCGGCTACGCGCGCATCTCCTACGCCAACAGCAAGGAGCGCATCGAGGAGGCCGTCGAGCGCCTCGACGACGAAGGCTACTTCTAACCCCGGCTGGCCGTTTCGACGCTTACTCGGTCGAGTACGCGTCCCGATACTCGTTTTCCGTGCGCATCAGCTCCTCGACGCCGTGTTCCAGTATCGCTTTTCCGAGCCCCGTCGCCCGATAGTACGAGTACAGGCCGTCGCTGTCCGGCGTCTTGCGCTTTCGGTTCTGGACCAGGCCGACGTCGACGAGTTCGTCGAGGTGGTAGTGCAGATTGTTCGCGGCGATCCCGACCGCGTCTTCGAGCTCGTTCGCGCTCAGGTCGCCCCGGTGTTTCAGCGCGTACAGGATGCGAAAGCGCGATGGATTCCCGATCGCTTGCTGCATGTCGAGATACTCCTCGAAGCTCAACACGCTCTGCTCGGGGAGCAAGTCTTCCGGGTCCTCGGGCGGCGCTCGATCGTCGACCGGGTCGCTCGTCGCCATCAGGTCGTACGTGTCGCTCCCGCATCTTAACAGTTGCCGAGTCGAGAGTCTTCGAAAATCAGGGTGTTTATATACTGTCGTGAGGCGCAGTAGATATGCGCCGTCGGATCGTGGACCGGTTGGGTGACGTGCCGTACGAGGAGTTTCTGGTGTACCTCATGGGGCCGTACAAGTCGTTCTCGATCGAGGAGGTCGTCCCGGACGACGCGGAACTCGGTGGCCCGTTCGCCGAGTGGGACCCGTCTGAGGGTGCGTACGATCACGACGATGTCGTCGCGACGCTCCGGCGGCTTCAGGGGAGTCTCCGGACCGATCCCGGCGTGAACGCCTTTCTGGCGGTCGACGCCGGAATCGATCTCGACGAGATGGACGCGGCGACCCAGACCATCGAGTTCGCCCGCGCCAGCAACGTCGTCGTCTTCGCGGTCCCGTTGGTCGGCAAGAACCTCGGCGTCGGCATCGAGGTCGGATCGGTGCTCGCCGACCTGGAGGACGACGACCGCGAGCGCGTCGTGTTCGTCCACGAGGACGGCGTCCGAAGCGCGATGATTCAGGGCGTCGCACGGCGCTGGGAGGCGACCGTGTACTCCTACGCGGACGAGTCTGAACTGGTCGACCGGATCCGACTGTTCGTCACTGACATCATGTACCGTGAACTGCACGGCGACCTCGATCCGAAGGGTGAGTAGGACGCCGGGCGACGATATTCCCCGTTACAAATCGTATACCTTTACCACGGCTGTGACGAGAACCGGACGAACGCAACCGATGTCTTCGTTCTCGAACCTGCGCCGACTCGGCCGGTTCGACGTCCTCGTTTTGACATCGCTGCTGTGGTTTCTCGCGAAGTTTCTGCGCTATGCGTTTCCGCCGCTGTTCGGCTCGCTCCAGACGGTCTACGGCGTCTCGAACGCCACCCTCGGAACCGCCTTCACAGGGTTCATGCTCGCCTACGCCGCGATGCAGTTTCCCGCGGGGCTGCTCGCAGATCGGTTCGGCTCGGTCCGCGTGATCACGGCCGGCGCGCTCGTCGCGATCGGCGCCGCCCTCCTCGTGGTCGTCGACTCGCCGTTTGTCGTCCTCGTGTTCGCGATGGTCGTCATGGGCGCGGGGACGGGCGTCCACAAGACCGTCGCCGTCGAGTTGCTCTCGCGCACCTACCCCGCCCGGACGGGCCGCGCGCTGGGCATCTTCGACACGTTCGGGACGTTCGGCGGCGTCGTCGCGCCGGCCGCCGTGGTGCTGTTCGCGGGGCTCCCGGGCGTGCTCGGCGCGGGCTGGCGGACGCTGTTTCTGGTCGCCGCCGGCTGCGGGCTCGCGGCGACCGGGCTCTTCGCCGTGCGGACGCCGCACCGTCTCGGGGGCGACGCGGGGGACGCCGCTGCTGAGAGTGCCAACCCCGACGGTGGCGATGCTGCCGACGGCGCCGCGCTTCGCGCCGATCTCCGACGGTACGCCGCCCTGTTCCGCGACCGCCGGTTCGCCGCGTTCGTCGCGGTGACGATCCTCTCTTCGTTCACGTACAACGGGCTGGTCGCGTTCCTGCCGCTGTATCTCACCGCCGAGACCGGCGTGAGCGAGGCGACCGCGGGCGCGCTCTACAGCGCCCTGTTCGCGGTGTCGCTCGTCCAGATGATCTCGGGCGAGGCCAGCGATCGCCTCGGCGCCCTGCCCGTGATCGTCGCCGCGCTCTCCCTCTCGACGGCGTCGCTGCTCGCCCTGCTGACGCTGTCGGGCGTCGCGGGGGCGCTCGGAATCGGCGCGGTGGTGGTCTCGCTCGGCCTCGGCTCCCACGCGTTCCGCCCGGTCCGGGGCGCCTACCTGATGTCGATCGTCCCCGAGTCGATGGCCGGCGGCGGGTTCGGCGCGGTGCGCGCGCTGTTGATGGGCGCCGGCGCGATCTCTCCGGCGATCGTCGGCTTCCTCTCCGAGGCGGCCGATTTCCGGATCGCGTTCGCGCTGCTGGCCGGGACGCTCACCGCGGCGACGGCGCTGGCGGCGCTGCTGTGGATATTCGATTGACGGCGCGAAAATCGGCGAAACCTACTCGCGCTCGTCGAGAATCCGGTCGATAATCGTCCCCGTCGAGAGCAACTCGCCCTCGAACTCGGGCTCTCTGGCCGACGCCCGTCGCACCTCGCAGTCGATCCCGCGCCGATCGAGTTCCGCGGCGATGGCGTCGTCGTCGTGGTGCTGGTCGTGGCCCAGCGCGATCACGTCCGGATCGATCTCCTCGATCGGCGCGAAGATGTCTTCGGGATGGCCGATCCGGGCGGCGTCGACCGCCTCCAGAGCGTCGACCATCGCGACGCGCTGGCGGTCGGGCAGGATCGGCGGCTCCTTGTGGGTCACGTTCGCGCGCCGCGCGACGATCACGACGAGCCGGTCGCCCATCGCGGCGGCGTCCCGCAGGTAGTGGACGTGGCCCGGGTGCAGGATGTCGAACGTGCCCTGCGCGACGACCGTTACCATCCTCGCCCTCCGTCGTACTCCTCGTCACGCAGCTCCTCGTCGATATCGTGCTGGTCGAAGTGGAAGAACTCCTCGGCGTCGGGCAACTCCACGTCGATCACCTCCAGACCGCGCGGCTCGCCTTGCGGGTCGAACGCCTGCCAGTCGTCGCGGCCGTACGGCGCGCCGATGATGATGTGAACGTCGCCGCGATTGAACGTCCCCAGGTCCTCCTGGCTCGGCTGGAGGACGCCGTTGGGGTGCGAGTGGACCGATCCGAGCGAGTGCCTGTCGTTGGGAACCATGTTCGTCTTGACCGTGGCGCTGACGCTGTTCGACTCGGTGCCCGGGATGACGAGCACGTCCGTGATCACCATCCCGTCCCAGTCGAGCCCCAGCTCTCCCGCCTCGGTCCCCCGAAGCATGCCCATGTACTCGTTGGGATGGGTGTCTTCGGAGGCCTGCAGCGCGAACTCCAGGGTCTCCTCGGCGATGCCGAGGACGTCGTTCGACCGGAACAGCGAATCGAACAGGCCCATGCCATACACTCGCCGGGTCCCGATGCTAAACGTTCCGGAAGCGGGCCCGAGCTATTTTGCTGTTAGGTTGATGGGCCGGGGCGTGGTAGCCCGGCGTATCGGGGGTCAGAGTGGACGCGCAGGGACGCCGACCGGGGGCAGTATCGGGTGCACGGACAGTCGCCACCGCGGCGATCGGGTCGACCGACCATGAGTGACGACCGGGCGACGACGCGCAGGCAGCTCCTGCGAGCCGGCGTCAACGGCGGCGCTGCGGTGGGGATCGCGGCGCTGTCGCCGATCGACGACGTGCTCGCGGCCGGCGACGATCCCGTCACGATCACCTACGCGTACGCTCGCGAGGAGCCGGACGACCCGTCGTCGCTGCGCCCGCGAACGAAGACGGTTCCGGGCGACTGGTACCGTGCGGTCACCGGCGCGTTCCGGGTCCACGATCGGCTCGTCGACGCCGACGTGCCCGGGTTGCTCGGGAGCGCCGTCGTACCGGGGAGCTACGACGCGCCGATGGCATCGATCGCCGTCGACGTGCTGCCCGACGCCGAGTCGTTGCTGACCGACGGGCTGTCGGAACTGCTCCGGAGTGTCGACTTCGTCACCAGCACGGTCGAGGAGCTCGAACTGTCCGGCGACGGCGGCACGGACGGCGACGCGGACGGCAGCATCGAGTACGCCGATCAGCTTCCGCTACCGGGCGTTCCGGGGGGCGTCCCCTGCGGCTACGCCGAATCGCTCGGGACACTCTCACCCTCGCTGTTCGACGCGGACGGGCGGCGTTACTTCGTCACGTCGAACCACCTGTTCCGCGGGGACGGCGACGACTCCGGTCGCGCGGAGGATGCGTCGGGCGAGCCGCTACTCCTGTTCGTCGACGAGGAGTCCGAGCAGCAAATCGGGCGCGTCGACGAGCAGTTCCCCACGCAGGACTTCGTGCTGGCGCGACCGACCGACGAGTTCCGGCCGACTAACGGCGTCGTCGCCCCCGGTCCTTCGACCGTCGTGGGCCAGTTCACTCGGATCGGACTCGCGGATCTCAAGGCCCGGGAGAAACCACTGCGGAAGTTCGGTGCCCGGACGGGCTACACCGAGGGGCAGATCCACGGCGTCGACGGCGTCACCTGCTACGCGGGCGATCGGTGTCGCCGCGGACAGCTCAGATGGGGCAGCGAGGCGACGTTCGACGACGGCGACAGCGGCTCGGTCAACTTCCGGCCGGATCCCGAGCGCCCCGACGAGTGGGTCCTCGTCGGCGGTCTCAACAACGCCCGGACGTGGTGGCCGGGGCAGAACTTCACCTGGGGCACCGCAGCGTACCAGATGACCGCGGTCAACGGCGTCCGGTTCTGATGGCAGGCGACGACGGCGTCCCCCGGTCGCTCGCGCGATTTCTCGCCGTTAACCGCCGCCGCTTCGTCGTCGACGCGCTCGCGATCGCGGTCTGGGTGGTGCTCCTGCTCGGCGTCGTCACGCGGCTGGGCTGGCCGCGCTGGGTGTACTACCCGGTGGCCTTTGCCGGCGCGGTCGCGTACACCGTTGCCGTCGGATCGTGGCGACGCCCCGGCGAGAACGGGTGAACCGATAACCCGCGCTTACGCGGCCGTCCAGACCGATAGGCGACGTATAGCTAACAGGTGGGACGCGGTACGTCGCGGTATGGTACTTGACTCCGCAGTCGCGTCCGTGGTCAGCCTGCAGACCGGCGGGTTCGGGGGCTCGATCCTCGCGGCGGTCGTCGTGTTCGCGGTGAGCCTGCTGATCGGCGGCTTCGGCATCTACGCGGGCGCGAAAGTCATCGTCGACGTCGAGGATTACACGTACGCGATCGGGACAGCGCTGATCGGCGGACTGCTCTGGGGGATCATCGAGTTCTTCGTGCCCCTGATCGGCGGCATTCTCGCCTTCATCGCGTACCTGTGGATCATCAACCGGCGCTATCCCGGCGGCTGGATCGAGGCGATCTTGATCACTCTGGTCGCCTGGCTGGCGGTGCTCGTCGTGTTCGTGGTGCTCTCGCTGTTCGTTCCCGGCATCGAGGGCATCGGCGCCTACGGCGTCCCGACGTGACGCCGAGCCGTCGGCGCCGTCACCGCTGCACCGACCGGTCCTATTCGCTCACCGATCGCCGGCTGCGCCGAGCTCGTCGTACACCAGATCGAGCGCCCGCTCGATTTCGCCGACGGACCCGAGATAGCCCGCGCCGGTCCCCGCCTTCGCCGCTTTCGCGGCCCGGCCGGTGAGCACCGCGGGGCCGATCTGGGCGACGGCGCCGTCGCCGACGCTGACGACCCACCCCGCAGCGTCGAACCTGAACTGCTCCGGTCGCGGGGGAAAGAGCGCCTCGCCCTCGTCACCGCTCTCGGTCTCTTGCTCCTGATCGACGAGTCGGACGACGCTCTCGGCGACGGCTCTGGCCTCTCGAACCGCGGCCTGCGCGCTGGCCGGCACCGGCCCGCCGTCGGCGTCGACGACCCGCGCCGCGTCGCCGAGCACGAACGTCCGGTCGGCGATGCGCAGGTCGCCCCGGACGCCCGGGCGTTCGCCGTCGAGCGCGGCGGTGCCGGTGATGCCGCCCGTCCAGACGAACTGTTCGCACGCGATCTCCTCGTCGCCGGCCAGCGTGACGCTGTCGCCGTCGGCGCCTGCAACGACCGCGTCGGTCCGGATCCGGACGCCCCGATCGCGCAGCGCCTGTGCGATGGCGTCCTGAAACGCGGCGTCGAACCCCGGTGCGACGCTGGACTGCTGCTCCAACAGCAGGAGTTCCGGCCCGGCGTCGACGCTGCCGAGCTCCTCGCGGGCGAGCGCGGCGAGTTCGCCGGCGGTCTGGACACCCGACAAACCGGCGCCGCCGATCACCACCCGACCGTCGGGCCGATCCAGCGCGTCGAGGAAGTCGGCGCGGATCGCCTCGGCGTCGGGCAGGCGCTTGAGCGGCTGGCCGTGTTCGGTGACGCCCGGAATCCCGTAGTCGGCCGTCTCGGCGCCGAGACACACCGCGCAGGCGTCGTACTCGATCTCCTCGCCGTCGGCGAGCGTCACCGCCTGCTCGTCGGCGTCGATCCCGGTCACCGCGGCGGTCTTCACGTCGGCGCGGTAGGTCACGTCCGACAGCGGGATCGAGATCTCGTCGACGATCGCCGGGCGCCGGATCGCGCGGTGGAGCTCGTGTTGCACGAGATGTTCGCCGGTGTCGTCGACGAGCAGGAGATCGACGTCGTTCGGCAGTCGGTCTTCGAGGCGCCTGGTGAGCGCGACGCCGGCGTAGCCGCCGCCGAGGACGAGGACTCGCATGGCGTGAGTTTGGGGCTCGTGCGATAAAGAAGTGCGTCTCGGTCGAAGCCCCCGCGACGCGCTTTCCGACGTCGGGGTCGACCGTCAGGCCGCCTTGAACGCGTACAAGGCGGCGGTGTCGTCGCCGCCCGCAGGCACGTACGCGAGGTCGTCGACGACAGTCGGCCCGGAGAGAAAATCGCGGGTCGGATAGTCGGGGTCCGCGAGTTCGTACGCCAGTGCCCTGCTCCCGCTTTCCACGTCGACGGCCCAGAGTCGACGATCGGTGGTCGCGTAGACCACGCCGTCCGCGACGACCGGTTTCGGATGCAGACCGTCGCTCGGCGCTCTCGGCAGACTGGGGAGCTCTACCGACCACTGCACGTCGCCGCTGTCGGCGTCCAGTGCCACCAACTCCTCGCGGTGGGTCGCGTACACGGCGTCGTCGGCGACGGTCGGATCGCCGACGCCGCTCTCGAAGCGCTCTCGGGAGAACTCCCACCGCATCTCGCCCGATGCCGCGTCGACGGCGTACAGTACCGGCGTCTCGCCGTCGGGGTTCGTAGCGGTGTAGACGGTGCCGTTCGCTCCGACGGGAATCCGCCCGTCCATTTCCCCGAACGAGTCCCGTTCGAACACCCAGCGCTCGTCGCCGGTGTCGAGGTCGACCGCGCGCAGGTCGGTCCCGGTGTGAAACGCGACCGCGCCGCCGACCGCGGCGACCTCGTTGGAGAAGCGGGCGGCCGATGGATCGTCGCCGTCCCGGCGCACGTACGCCTGTACGACTTCGCTGTCGCCCGATTCGGGATCGATCTCGTACAGCGGGAACGCCTCGACGGCGTCCGATCCGTACTTCGACTCGAATCCGTCGTCAGTGACCAAGTGACTGCGACCCCGGACGTACAGGTGTCCCTCCCGAACGACCGGTGCGGTCCGGGGTTGGAGCCGTTTCGTCCAGCGCTCTTCTCCGTCGGCGGCGTCGAACGCTGCGAGCCGACCGTCGTTCGCGTGGACGTACGCGGTTCCGTCGATCAGGACGGTGCCGAAGACGGCGAAGTTCGGCGTTTCGAACTCGCCCGTCCAGTCGCCCTCTCCCGTCGACGCGTCGAGGGCGTTCAGCGCGCCGTTCGGAACCACAGAGCCATCTCCGACGACCGGCGCTCGGTTTCCAGTGTGGTCGATCGTCCGCTGCCACGCGACTTCGAGCGTCGTATCGCCGTCAGGATCCGATACCGGTCCAGTGGCGTCCGGATTGTGTCCGCTGCTTCCGAAGTCGTTACCGTAGGAGGGCCACTCGGCGGCCGGTTCGGTGTCGGGGCTCCCGAAACAGCCAGAGATAATTGCCGCAGAAAGGCTTCCGGTCCCGGCGAGGACCTGTCTACGGGGAACGTTCCGATCCATCATTCTATTAACTGAAAGCGGAGGGGAGTAATATCTTCCGCGGCAGCGAGCCGTACCGAACGCTCGGCGGACTCGTGGCGGAGTCGCCCCGCGATACGCGACTGTCTACGCCCGAACCGGCGCCCGACGCTCGACGCGTCGTTTCAGCGAGACGCTCATCGCGTCGACGCCGCGCCGAACGGCGTCTTCGCGGAGCAACAGGGGAACGAGGACGCCCCCGAACACGACGTGGTGCCGGAACCGCGTGGCGTCGTCGGCCCGCCCCAGGGAGAACGAGTGGCGTTCGTCGAACAGGTGCGGGAATCCGACTCGGCTCAGCCACACCAGTCGGTGGGGCTCCTCGACGACCGTGACTTTCGGTTCGGTCGTGTACTCCCTGGCGCCCGGCGGGTCGATCTTTAGATCTAGCCGACCGCCCTTGCGAGCATCGCCCGACGCCCTCGGGATGAACGAGTTCCACTCGACGTACTCGTCGAAGTTCGTCAGCACCGTCCAGACGTCCTCCGGCGGGGCGTCGATCTCGAGCGCCGATTCGATCGTCCGCATCGTCTAGACGTCCGACGCGCCGGGAGAAGTACGCGGGGGACGAGACGAGGTGCTCCGCGACGGTGGCGTTCAGAACAGCGCTTCGTCCTCGTCGAGGATCCGCGCCGGACCGCCGACTTCCCAGATCGCCGTCTCGACGCCGCAGTTCTCGACGACTTCCGCGACGCGCTCGGCGTGCTCGTCGGTCGTGTTGACGTAGACGCTGGCGCCGGTGTCGGTCGAGAAGTAGACGGGGATTCCCTCTTCGTCCCGGAGCTTCCGGACCGCGTCGAAGATCTTCAGCGTGGCGGGCTTCCAGTACACCCAGCCGGCGGGGCCGGTCATCGTCGTCGCCGCGAGCGACAGCGAGTCGTGCTCGGCGAGTTCGAAGGTGTCCTCGAAATCGCCCTCGCGGAGCGAGTCGCGCATCGACTGGATCTGCTCGTGCATGTGGGCCATCCGGGCCTGGAACATGTGGCTGTCCGCGGCTTCCTCGTGGGCCTGCTCGGTCTCCTTGTACGCCGGGACGAGCCCGACGACGATCTTCATGTCGTCTTCGAGGTCCGTCTCGATGCGCTCCGAGCGGCAGTCCTCGTCGTTCATGCCCGCGTAGAGGTGCGAGTACGCGCCGGTGACCGCTCGGGCGGCCGACGCCGACCCGCGACGCGCGATCGTCGAAATCTCGGGGCGCGACCAGTCGAGTTCGGCGGCCTCCGCCAGCGCCATCGCCGCCGCGGCGAAGCCAGACGCCGACGAGCCCAGCCCGACGTTCGTCGGGAAGCTGTTCTCGCTTTCGAGGCGGACGCCGTACACCGAGTGTGCGGCGTCGGACTCCGAGCGGACGTGGTCGACGACCCGCTCGACGCGCTCGGCGGCCCGGCCCTCGAGCTCCTCGCCGTCGACGATGTAGACGTCCTCCTCGCGGTCGAACTCGAACTCGACGGTCGTTCTGGTGTGGCTCGGCGCCGTACAGACGCTGATGCTGTCGTGGTAGGGGAGCCGCAACTGCTCGTCGCGCATGCCGTGGTACTTGACGAGCCCCTGGATCGGATGGGCCATCGCGGTGGCTTTCATACCACCATGGCGTTGCGATTCGCGCTTAAATGTGCCGGATGTTCCGATTCGTAGTTATCCGTCTCCTCCTCGTGGGAGTTCGCAGTCGTCCAGAAAAACAGCCTCCGACCGCGAAAACAGCGCTCGGTTGCGAAACGATGGCGTCGTCAGTCGTCGCGTCCGATCGAGGTCGTCACCGCGGCTGTCCGGTGCCGGCGCCGCCGACCTGCCCGTCGGCCGTCGGCGCGATGCCGAGCTTGTACACTGCGTATCCCGCCCAGACCAGCAGGCCCAGCAGCACCAGCCCGACTCGCAGGTCGACCGGGATCAGCGGCGTCGCGACGGTGGTCCCCTCCTCGACGACCGGCGCGGCCGGCGCGTCGGCGAGGGTGTTGATCAGCCCGAGGACGACGATCCCGAGTGCGATCGGGATCCCGCCGCCGAGCATGGCGATTCTGTCAGCCTTCGTGAGTTCGTTTGGTTGCTTCATCGTTGTGTCCTCCTCAGATCAGGTAGCGCAGCCACGCGTTGTTCTCGGCGAATTCGGTGTTCACGAGCCAGCCGTCGATGCCCAGCACGCGTCCGGCGGCGAACACGACCATCGTCACCATCAACAGCAGCCCCATCAGGTCGCCGTTGACGAAGCCGTGGCCGAAGCCGGCGTTCCCGACGTAGAAGAACACCATCAGGAACGTCCCGAAGAACGCCGCCAGCCGGGTCAGGCAGCCCACCATGAGCCCGAGTCCGATCAGCGTCTCGCCCATCGGGATCATCAGGTTCGGCAGCCACGCAGCGTTCTGGGCGAACCAGTTGGTGATCGGGTGGACGAGCGTCCCCTGGGCGCCGTACTGCATCCAGCCGGTCGCGTCCATCATCAGGCCGCCCTCCATCAGCTTCGTGATCCCGGCGTGGAACATCCAGTAGCCGGTGAGCAGCCGTAGCATCGCGATCCAGTAGCCACCCCAGCCGCCGTTTACGTCGAGCGCGAGTCCGCGGCCGAACAGGTCGGCCCCAGCGCGCTCAGTGTTGGTTGCCATCTGTGTCACCTCACATCTACAGGTTGGGCACTTGGATACCTAAACCCCGAAACCGGTTCCCAGGTGGTGAAAAAAGCGGCTAACGAGCCCCGTACGTCGACGTAGCGGCGGTTTCGGCCCACCGGGGCTGCACGGAGCGGTCGCTATGGAGTGCGACGGCGTGCTGTCGACGGCCGCCGCCGCACCGCGTCGTCTGGCCGTTCGTATGGCGGATACTCAAGTAGGTCTGGCCCCGATGATATTCGGGACATCTGCTGGCTCTCGTGAACGCCGCCCCTGCCCGTCGTCCGCGCCGGAACCGAACCGCTGAAACGACCGCGGTCGCATGCGCAGGTATGGGAACGCCGCTGGACACGCGCGACGCGCAGGCGGAGGAGGTTATCGACCGCTTGCTGGAGGAGTACCCCGACAGCACGATCTCGCTGCGGTACTCCAGTCGCCTCGAGCTGCTGATCGCCGTGATCCTCTCCGCACAGTGTACCGACGAGCGGGTCAACACGGAGACCGAGCACCTCTTCGAGAAGTACGACGGGCCCGAGGACTACGCCGCGGTCGACGAGGAGGAACTCGCCGAGGACCTGAACTCGATCACCTATTACAACAGCAAGGCCGACTACGTCAAGAGCTCCTGTACCGCGATCGTCGAGGACCACGACGGCGAGGTTCCCGACACCATGGACGAGCTGACCGAGCTCAAAGGTGTCGGGCGCAAGACCGCGAACGTCGTTCTCCAGCACGGTCACGACGTCGTCGAGGGGGTCGTCGTCGACACGCACGTTCAGCGCATCTCCCGGCGGCTCGGCCTCACCGAGGAGGAACGCCCCGAGGCGATCGAGCCGGAGCTGATGGAGATCGTCCCCGAGGAGCACTGGCAGCAGTACACCCACCTTCTCATCGATCACGGCCGGGCGACCTGCACCGCGCGGAACCCCGATTGCGCCGACTGCGTGCTCGCCGACATCTGCCCCTCGGAGAAGGGCGATGGCGAGGTCGACCTCGCGAGCGGCGAAGCCTGGTAGCGCTTTTTGGCTCGCGCTCGGAAACCGGGCTGCGGTACAACTTCACTGTTCGACTGGCGCCCGCAGCGGCGTCGACGGCGTCCTACAGCCGCACCGGCGGCGTCCGGACGACGATCGCCGATCCCGGCCCGACCACGTTCCCGCGACGATCGACCAAGACTCATTGGCCCAGTCCCTTTAGGCGCGGACGGCGAACCCAGACGCGGGGGAGACCTATGTCAGACAACGACCCGCGGGAGGCCGAACACGTCGACGAGGAGAACCCGCACGAACCGGACGTCGACCTCGAAAACGCCGAGGACGAGGAGGACGGCAAACCACAGCAGGCCCGCGACGACGAAGAGCTGACCGAGGAGGAAAAGGAGGCCCGTCAGGACGCCGACGAGAAGGAAGCAGAGGAGACGCGCGACTGGGCCGACGACCACGAGGACGAGGCGAGCGAGCAGGAGAACCCGGACAACCACCGGGACGAGCCGCCGTTCGAGAGCTGACGAACCACCGACGTTTTTCAGGGCAGGTACCGCGCGAGCACCAGATACTCGTACGCGAACCGAACCATCCCGACGATGTACGCGAGCAGCCAGAACAGGAGGTAGCCGAACACCCCGATGCGGAGCCGCCAGCGCCAGGCGCTCATGTGCTCGTGGAGCTCGCTGATGTCGATGTCCTCGTCGGGCTCGCGGTACAGGTCCGACTGCCACTTCACCTGGAAGATGCGGACGATTCCGGTCAGCGCGACCAGCAAGAGCGCGTACGCCTGCAGCCCGAAGAAGATGTGGACCGCGAGCATCGGCCCCCACTGGTCGAACGCGCGCGGGATCATCCACACGACCATCGGGACCGTCGTGAGCGCCAGCGCGACCGCGATGTACTTCAGGTGGTGGATCAGCACGTCCCAGGTCACCGTCTCGGCGTCGATGACGATCCACGCCCCGTAGAGATACAGCGGGAAGCTGGCGGTCACAAGCACCGCGACGATCGCCGCGGTGAGCGTTTCGGCCATCGTCGGGAGTTAGGACGACCGGCGGTTAAAGCACGCGAAACGTTCCCGGTCCGCGGGAACGATCCCGCTCCGGCGTCCCCGCGTCGGCATCGCCCCCTCGCCGCCGATCGACCGCAACCGTCACGCTAACGAGGGCGGCGTTCCTACGTTCGACCAATGAGCGAGTCCTCCGACGAGCCCCTCGGCGAGGATCGATCGGAATCGGCGTCCCACGCGGGCGATCCCGACGAGTCGGAGGACCGATCCGTCGAGGAGCTGCGCGCGCAGGTCGAGGACAAGTACGACTTCGACGATTTCGGCCCGGCCGACATGGCAGAGATGTCGGTCGACGAGTGGGAGGCCGCATTCGACGACGAGAGTTGGGTCACCGGCGACGAGCTGATCGGCAGGGTCGAGCAAGACCTCCAGCGGCGCGTCGCCGAGCGAGAGGTGTTCGCGGTGATCGAGCGCGTGCGCCACGGCGACGACGAGTTGCTGCTCGCGTACTCCGACGCAGACTACGCGCTGATCTATCCGGACGGCACCGTCGAGGGAACCGGAACGGTGCTCCGTGACGTCAAGCCGACCGTCGCGCTGTGCTCGATGCCGGAGTACGAGCCCGATCCGGCGCCGGAGGGCGATTTTCTCCTGCCCCACCCCGAGGAGGTCCCCGAGCAGAGCGACGAGCGGGGGAACCTGATGCTGCAACTCGTCGCGGCCGCCCAACTGCTCGCGGGGCTGGGGCTGCTCGGGGCGTCGGTGTACTACGTGGCCGTCGGCGGCGCCCAGCCGGGCACCTCGATGGTCACCGGCGTCGCCGGCCTGGGCTTTCTCGTGATCGGCGTGTTCCTGTTCGTGACGGTCGCCAACGCGCGGCTCTCGGATCGGTTCCGCGCCGAGGAGTACCGCGAACGCCTTCGATCGGTGGGGCTGGAGGACGGCGAGCGCCCCGACTTCCTGCCGATCGACGCGTCGGGCGACGGCGACGCCGTCCTCGAACCCGCCGAGACCGGCGACGAGCGCTCCGAATAGCCGAACCGAGACGGCGTCATCGGTGGGTTTAAGCGAACTCACCCCTGACCATTTCGTGTATGAACAGGCGGGACTTTATGAAGACGGCCAGCGGCGTTTCCGCCGCCGCAGCGGCCGCAGGTGCCGCGGGCTCGTCCGCCGCGGCTCAGGACGCGCCGGCCCTCCAGGAAGGGGGCAACGAGTCCGGCGGCGGGAACCAGACCGGTGGCGGAAACGAATCGGGCGGAGGTAACCAGTCCGGGGGCGGCGCCGGAACGACGCACGAGGTCGTCGTCGGACCGGGCGGCGAGAACGTGTTCCAGCCCGCTGAACTGTCGATCGCGCCGGGCGACACGGTCGTCTGGACCTGGGACTCTCCCAACCACAACATCGCGCCCCAGGACATTCCGGGCGACGCGGAGTGGGAGGGGCATCCGGAGATCTCGGACGCCGGCACGACACACGAACACACCTTCGAGGTGACCGGGACGTACAACTACGTCTGCGAACCCCACGCAGCGGCCGGCATGGAGGGTTCGGTTACCGTCGAGGAAGGCGGCGGTGGCGGCGGTGGCGGCGCCGCAGCCGAGTTCGATCCCCACGACATCGGCGTGCCGATGCAGAAACACTACATCGGCGCCGCGACGTTCCTCGCCATCTTCGCGACCATCGGGTTCACGTTCTACCTGCTGAAGTACGGCGAGTCGGCAAACACCAGCTACCCCAACAAGAAAGACTAAACGATGTCATCCACCGGAAGCACCTACGGCGACATTCACCGCTACGAGCCGCCCCGGGAGAGCACCGCGGCGGCGATCGCGATCGTCCTGCTGACGGTCGTCGAGATCGTCTTCGTCGGGCTGTTCGCGTACGGTCTCACGAGCGGCTGGGCGGCGGGCCCGGCCGGCGAGCCCGCGAACATGTTCCTCGGGACGATCCTGGGGCTGATCTTCATCGATCTCGCCTTCATCCTCGCGCTGTACCGCAAGGAGTTCCTCCCGGACGTCATGATCGTCAAGAAGCGGCGTCGCAAGTGGGAGGACCTCTACGTCCGCGAGGAAGACGCCGACGGCAACGAGCTCGGCGGCGACATGGTCGAACAGTTCAAGCGAGCAGTGTACCCCTACTACAAACGATAACATGACAGATAGCGACAAATATCCGGTCGAGTCGGATCGTCGCCGCTTCGTCAAAGGCGTCGTCGGCAGTTCCGCGCTCGCGGGCGTCGGCATCACCTCCGCGGTGACCGCCGACAGTCTGACGACGCCGGCAGGCGCCGGTGGTGGCCCGACGCAGTACATGGGCATCGAGCGCGTCGGCGGTCCGGCGCCCCGCGGGATGCCCCAGATTCCGATCGAGATCGACGAGGAGGGCGCCCTTCGCGGCGTCTGGCCCGAAGTCGAAACCGAAGAGACGTCGACGGGCCAGGAGATTCAGGTCGCGGAGGCGGAGATCGCTGGCACGACCTACTCGACGACCTGGTTCCAGTACTGCGGCAGCCAGACCAGCCCCGCGGTCCAGCCCGACGCGGACCGCGACAACTACTTCCGGTATGCGGGTCAACAGTACGATTGGCAGACCGAAGCCGAGTTCTCGGGCGGCGACAAGGTTCTCGTCGAGCACTTCGACGACTACCAAGAATTCGGCACCGGCGTCGGCGACGCTGGGCTGGGAAAACCGGCCCAGGCGACCTGGCGTTCCCAGGATCTGGAACCGAAAAACCAGCTTTCGATTCAGATCATCCGGAGCACGGCGATCGAGGAGGCGGCTCAGGACGACGACTGGCTCTCCGAGACCACCGATCAGGGCTTTATCGCGTACCTCAACTCCTGTACGCACTACTGCTGTGTCCCCGGATTCCAGATGCACTCGGGATCGGCCGGTTACGGCGCGGAGAATCTCACCTACTGCAACTGCCACCAGTCGGTGTACGATCCCTTCACCGTCCTGCAACAGCAGTTCGTCGCGCTGCCGCGGCCGGGTGACACCGTCGGAGGCCAAGGATAACAATGAGCTTAGAAAAGAAAGACGACTTCGACCACGATTCGTGGCTCGACACGAAGGACCTCTCGACGATCGAGAAGTCCTATCTGGTCACGCTGATGTGGCTGGACAAGCGGCTTCGGATCGTCGATTATCTGGAGCTGCTGGAGGACATGTACTACAAGATGAACCTCCAGATGCCCAAGAGCCACACCGAGCAGTACGACCTGGACAACAAGTTCTGGTACTGGTACCCGCTGTACTCGCTCGGGTCGCTCTCTATCGTCGCGTACGTCGTACTGGCGATAACAGGGGCGCTGCTCGGGTTCTACTACGCGCCGGGGACGATTACGGCCGAAGGAGCCGACTACGCGCTGGCGTACGACCAGATGCTGTTCATCCTGGCGGAGCTCAACTTCGGGTACATGATCCGGAGCATCCACCGCTGGGCCGCGCAGTTCATGATTGCCGCGGTGTTCCTGCACATGCTGCGCGTCTACTTCACGGGCGCGTACAAGGAACCCCGCGAGCTCAACTGGCTGCTGGGCGTCCTGCTGATCCTGCTGACGCTGCTCTTTGGCTACAGCGGCTATCTCCTGCCGTGGAACCAGCTCGCGCTGTGGGCCGGTACCATCGGCATCGAGATGGCCCGTTCGGTCCCGCTGGTCGGCAGCTGGGCCGCGCAGTTGGTCTTCGGCGGCTTCGCGCTCGGACAGCCGACGCTGATGCGAATGTACATCATCCACGTGTTCCTGATGCCGTTCGTCGTGACGGCGCTGATCGCGCTCCACGTCGGCATCGTGTGGATGCAGGGCATCGCCGAACCCCACTGATACCATGACCGACGACGAATCCGAACCCAGAACTGACGGCAGCGGCACTGGCATCGTCCCGCCGGACGACGAGACGCCCACGTGGCGCGAGCGCAAGGAGCGCACGCAGGGGCTCTCCCGGCTGACCTACGAGTACTTCGAGCGAGCCCGACGCGAGGATCAGGATCTCCGACAGGAGTCCGACTACGTCGAGCGTGACGTGCTCGGCTTCCCGGCCTGGCCTCACGAGACGATCCGTAACCTCGCGATCGTCAGCTTCTTCGTCGGGATCATCATCTTCCTCGCGGCGACGCTCCCGCCCCACCTGGGCGGCGCCGCGGACCCCAGCTCGACGCCTTCGGTCATCCAGCCCGACTGGTATCTCTACTGGTCGTTCGGACTGCTCAAGACCAACCCGCTGAACCCCGAACTGGCGATCCTCGGCGGACAGAAGCTCATGTCCGACAGCGTGTTCGGCGTGGCCATCCACGGCCCGATCCTCGGGCTGATCGCGCTGGTGCCGTTCCTCAACAAGGGGAGCGCGCGTCGTCCCGTCGAGGAGCCGTTCTGGGCCGCGCTGGGCGTCACCGGCGTCCTGCTCTCGTTCACGCTGACGCTCCTCGCTCAGTACAACCTCTTCGCCAGCCAGATGCCGCTGGTGACGACCGGGATGTTCTTCGATCTGGCGTTCATCCTGCCGGCGGTGCTCGGCATCGTGACCTACGGCGTCCTGAAGGCGATGCAGGAAGGGTACATGTACAACCTCAACCGTCGCTACTACCGGCTGCGGCCGCCGCGATAGCCACGCGATGGCTGGCTCCGACGACGACTCCGCCGCCGGCTCGTTCCGTCGCGAGGTCCCCGTCCCGATGGCGGTCTACAAGGTCGTCATGGTGTTCTCGATGCTGATCGCGATCCTGCTGGTAGTCGCCGGTCTCGCGGTCGTCGACGCCGCGACCGATCGCGGGACCGCCGAGGTCGACGAGGTCGACCCCGTCGGCGCGCTGGCCGGCGTCGGACTGGTGTTGACCGGCGCCGTCGTCTACGTGTTCTCGACCCGCTTCAGGGCCGAGGAAATGGAAAACGATAAAGACGACGCCGACCAACTATCGGGTAATGGCTGACGAGTTCATCAAGGGGTTCACGATCTTCAGCGCTGCCGGGCTGTTGTGGATGGTTCTAGCGACCTGGTACCGGACGCCGGAGTTCGACGGCCCGCAGCTGACGGCACCGGTGCCGGAGAACCCGGGCACGTACGACGCGATCGGGATCGTCCTCATGGACGCCATGGTCGCGATGATGCTTCTGGGACCGATCGTGTTCTGGTTCCTGATCCCCGCCTACCAGCAGGCCCGGTCCGCGTACGCCGAGTAAAAACGTCGCGCTCTCCGACGCCAGCTTTCGGTCGTCGTTTCTCCGTCTTCGTTCTCGTCCGTCAGTCCGGCGAGTGGTGACGCTATCGAACGAGTGAACACGGTCGGTGCCGTCGACGTTCGATTGCGCTTGCCCCGCTCGGGGACGCTTCGACGCCGAGGTTCGGCGTCGTCCGGAAGCCGACTCCGATCGGTTGGGCGGCTTCGCCCGGCGAGCGCGGGCGTCGGGGCCGATCGATGACGGCGCGCAGCTATCTGACGATACTACCGGCTGGCTCGCGGTCCGTGTCGCGCGCACGTACTGAGGCGGACACGACGTCCCGCGCTGGTTCGATCGCCCGCTCGTCGGCGTCACGCACGGACGCTGAGAAGCACTCTGTTATCTGGACCGAATGTCGGTCGCGACGAACTGCGCCCGTGTCACTTCCGCGCCGCTGGTCGGATCGAGAACTGTGCCGTGATCGGCAGAAGAGATCGGGTCGGCCCGAGAAAGGGCGCGCCGTTAGACGATGTTGCCCCAGAGCGCGGACTGTTCGAGGATCAAGAAGAGACTCTGGAACAGCGCGTACGCGAGCACGAGCGTCCAGGCCGCCAGCGCTCCCTTCGGCCGTCCGAGCTCCTCTTCCTTGCGGGCCTCGACTTTCCGAGCCTCGAACTCGAAGAAGTCGGTGACGAACAGACCCAGCGCGAGGACGCTGAGGATCGTCCCGGCGTGGAGCGTGATCGTCGTGAAGTAGAACGCGCCGAGCACGAGCAGCACGTTCGAGAGGTCGTGGACCGCGTAGCGGTCGATCGCGTCGGCGCCGCCGTCCCGGTACTGGGAGACGTAGTGACGCTGCGCGAGGAAGCGCGTCACCGCGTTGACGAGCACCAGCACGAGGAACACGTACTCGACGTGGGGCAACAGCACGTCCAGCGGGCCGAACATCGTATCCGGGTTCATACTCGACAGTCTGTGGTTAGGACATTAGTGTTTTTCCAATTGGTCCCCGTTCGACCGCCGCGGGGGCCGTCCACCCCGCTCGCGGCGCGAGCGGTCAGGGCCAGTGGGAGACGCTGTGGGGGCCGACCAGCACGGACAGCGAGCCGTCGACCGCGACCGACACCGGCGTTCGCGGCGGGATCGTCCGACTCCGGCGGTCGTCGACGAGCAGTTCGACCGGCCCCTCGTCGCGTTCGACGGTGAACTCGATACCCTGCTCGGGATCGAGCACCCAGTGGTCGTGGGTCGTCGCGAACGGCGCGACCGGGACGACCGCGACACCGGTGCCCGGTGCGAGCACCGGCCCGTCCGCGGCGGCGGCGTACCCCGCCGAGCCGGCGGGCGTCGCCAGCACGACCCCGTCGGCTCGGAAGCGCGACACTCGGTCGCCGCCCGCGCGGACCGCGTACTCGGAAATCTTCGCCGGCTCCTCGGTGACCAGCATGACGTCGAACGCGGCCCGACCGACGCGCTCGCCGCCGACGGAAAGCGCCAGCAGCGTCCGTTCGCGGCGCTCGTACTCGCCGTCGGTCGCCGCGGTCAGCGCGGCGTCGAGCGCGCCTGCAGGGACCGACCGTACACCGGATCCCGCGTCTACGGGGAGGACCGGCACGTCTGCGTCGCGGCGGGCGAGTTCCACCACGTCGCGTTCGCCCCGAGCGACGACGGCGTCGAGCGACCGATCGAGCAGATCCCCGGCGTCCCCGACGACGGCCTCGGCGCCGGACGACTCGACGCGTTCGACGAGCGCAGACGTCGAGGGGGCCCGCTGGGCCGCGTCGCCAGGTTCGACGAGAATCCCGATCGACTCCATGGCCGCTGGGTAGTGGTCGCGATACAAAAGACTGCGTGGTTCGCGCCCGCCGGGAGTCGCGTTCACGCGCTTCGTCGTCGAACGCGACGGCTGAGAGGACCCGCTCTCGTCACGTACCGGTGAGAGCGCCCCTACGACTTCCAGTCGTCCGGCCGGCGGCGGGCGGTCCCTTGCCGACGCGAACCAAAGTATTCAGTACCCGCGAGCGCCAAGCCCCGGGTATGGCAGCACACGACGGTAGCGACGACGTCTCCCGTCGCTCGTTCATGCGGGCGGCGACGGGAACGGCCGCGGCCGCCGGCGCCGCGAGCGCCGCGGCGAGCGCACAGGAAGGGGGCAACGAGTCCGGCGGCGGGAACCAGTCCGGTGGCGGGAACCAGTCGGGCGGTGGCAACCAGTCCGGTGGCGGCGCCGGTGGCGGCGGCCAGACGTGGGAAGTCGTGGTCGGCCCCGGCGGCGACCTCGTGTTCGACCCCGCCGAGCGCGTGATCGCGCCGGGCGACACGGTCCACTGGACCTGGGACTCGGACAACCACAACATCGCGCCCGGAAGCGTTCCCGAGGGCGCCGAGTGGGAGGGCCACCCCGAGATCGCGAACGCGGGCACCGAGTACAGCCACACGTTCGAGACGACCGGCACCTTCGAGTACGTCTGTGAACCCCACGTCGGTTCGGGCATGGAAGGCTCGGTCGTCGTGCAGGAGGGCGGTCCCGAGACCGGCGGCGGTCCGACCGGACCGGTCGTCCCCAGCAACGCCCTGAGCCTCGCGGTCGGCACGATGGGTGCGATGGTCTCGACGCTCGCGCTGGCGTACTTCTTCATCAAGTACGGCGGCTACGACGACGAGCAGTAGCCCCCGATCGATCGGGTCGCTACGACCGGTCGTTTTCCTCGCGCCCGGCGTCTCCACTCGTACTGCTTCCCCCTTCATGGCCGTCCCCCTCCTGAGGGCCATCGCGGGAATTCGGACCGGGATCACCGTCGTTTCGCACCTCGGCTTCCTCTTCCCGCTCGGCTTCTTCGAGTCGCTCCTCGAACCACTGCCACTCGCGGGTGAACTGTCCCGTCTCCTTGAGGTTCCAGACGTCAGCGTCCCTAACGACCGGTCCGACCCGCGCCGATTGAACCATGTTGACGACCCACAGGACGACGCCGACGCCGAGCATGTACGCGCCGATCGAGGCGGTTTGCTGGAGCGGGGTGAACTGTGCCGGGTAGGTGCCGTAGCGCCGCGGTAGCCCCTCGTAGCCCAGCAGCAGCATCGGCATGAACGTGACGAACGTCCCGACGATGATCAGGAGCACCTGAAACCGTGCGAGCCGGCGGTTGTACATCCGGCCGGTGAGGATGGGGAACCAGTAGTAGCCCGCCGCAATCATCGCCAGCGGAATGATGCCGACGATGATCATGTGGAAATGGCCAACGACGTGGTAGGTGTCGTGCAAGACGAGGTTCACCGGGATCGCCGCGAGGAAGACGCCGGTGATCCCCCCGATGACGAACGTGCTCAAACTACCGAGCAGGCACAGCATCGGGGCCGTCAGACGTATGTCTCCGTTCCACAGCGTCGCGATCCAGTTGAACTCCTTGACGGCGCTGGGGATCGCGATCGCCAGCGAGACGGCCATGAAACTGGCTCGCAGCCCCGGTGACATCCCGGTCGCGAACATGTGGTGGGCCCAGACGCCAAAGGAGAGCACGCCGATGGCGATCGTCGAGTAGACGATGAACTGGAAGCCAAAGAGGCGCCGCCCGCAGAACTTCGGCAACACGAGGCTGGTGATGCCGAAGGCGGGGAGCACGAGGATGTACACTTCGGGGTGGCCGAAGAACCAGAACAGGTGCTGCCACAGCAACGCCCCGCCGCCGTCGGTCGTAAAGAACGTCGTTCCGAAGCTACGGTCGGCGATCAGCATCACCATCGCGCTGCCCAGCAGCGGGAACGCGAACACGATGATCCCGCTTGTGACGAGGATGTTCCACGAGAAGATGTCGAGGCGGTGCCAGCCGACGTCCTCGCCGCGCTCGGTGAACACGGTCACGATGAAGTTGATCGCCCCCATCGTCGAGGCGACGCCGCTGAGGTGGAGGCCCAGCAGCGCGACGGTGATCTGGGGGTTCTCCATCTGGATCGAAAGCGGCGTGTACAGCGTCCAGCCCGTGGCGACCGGCTGCAGCGCCAGCAGCGGGGACGGATCGATCCCGAGCGGGGCGATGGCCTTCCCCAGGAGGTCGGTCAGCAGGCCGCCCCGGACCATCAGGAGCGCCGGCGGGAGCAGCCAGAACGCGATGGCGTTGATCCGGGGGAACGCGAGGTCGTCGGCCCCGAGCAACAGCGGGAGAAAGTAGTTGGCGATGCCGAAAAACACCGGCGTCACGAAGAAAAACAGCATCGTGAACGCGTGGGTCGTGAAGATGGCGTTGTACGTCTCCAGGCCCCAGATCGTCGAGTCGGCGGTCAACAGCTCGGTCCGGATCATCATCCCGTCGGTCGCGCCCCACAGGCCCGCTGCCGTGCCGAACAGGATGTACAGTATCCCGATGTCCTTGTGGTCGACGGTCGTGAACCACCTGATGAGCCCCGTCGGCTTACCGTGGTCGGTGATGCCGACCACCGGCGAGCCGTACCCCCCGTCAGCACGCCGATCCGGTGGGCGGTCCGTCTCGCCGTCGTCGCCGACGTACCGGTAGCCGGCGACGAGCGAGAGCGCGAGCGTCACGACTGCGAGTCCGGAGACGGTATCGAACATCTATTGAATCCCCCGTGAGGCCGAGACCGGCCCTCTCGATCGTACGTTCGAGAGACTCCGGGTAAAGCGTTTTATCGAAATGTCGAGGGCTCTTCGGCCGCTCATGATTTCCCGGCCGCTCCGTCGGCGGTCAGTGGCCTCTCGTCCGATCGATCCAGCAGGCGCCCGTAGACCGCCCCGAGCGTGAAGCCGTAAGCCCAGTGGGCGAACAGCGAGAACGCCGAGAAGATGACCAGCAGCGGCCCGCCGATGTCTCCTCGGCCGGTGACGACGAACGCGACCCAGAGGATCGTTCCCAGCACGACGCCGCGCGCCGCCGGATCGGGGCCGCGCGGGAGGCGCGGTTCGAGCGCGACGAACAGCAGCGGCCAGGCGACGACGCCGGCGATCACGAACAGCGCGAACCCGACGGTCGTGTTTCCGGGGGTTCCGACGAACCGTGCGATGACGTCGAACACCTGGATCGCCGATCGGGTCTCGACTTCCAGCAGCAACAGCAACAGCGACAGCAGCGTCGTTCCGGCGACGCCACCGGCGATCGCGCTGGCGGGCCTGTTCATGCTCCCCCGCGGGCGAGGTCGTTCGACGCGGGTATCGATGCTTGTCCCCCGTGGGCGGGTTCGACGCGGGCGTCGATGCTCGCGTTACCCTGGTCGCCATCGCTCGCGTTCGCCTGACTGCCATCGCTCGCGTTCGCGGTCCCCGCAGACTGGGAGTCGAGCCACTCGCGATAGTTCTCCTCGCCGACGACGCGGACCGTCGAGTTCATCGTGGCGTGGCCCACCCCGCAGAACTCGGCGCAGTACAGGCGGTACTGGCCCGTCTCGGCGAGTCGCGTCTGGATCAGCGTGTACTGGTCGGGGAAGGCGTCCTGCTTGAGGCCGAGCTTCGGGATGTGGACCGAGTGGAGCACGTCCTCGGAGGTGATATACAGGTACACTGGCCGGTCGGTCGGTACAACGAGTTCCTCTCCCGTGGTGACGTCGGCGCCGAGGTACTCGAAACTGTAGCTCCACTGCTCGGCGGTCACTTCCACGACGACGGCGTCGGGCGGCGCGTCGGCCGGATCCGGCTCGCCCGCACCGGGCCCCTGTCCACCGAGTTCGGGCACCGCCGCCACGAACGGGCTCGTCAACACGGCGTAGGAGGCCGCCCCGACGAACAGCAACACGAGTGCGGTCGCCACCGTCCAGGTGATCTCGAGGTCGCGGTTCGTCCGGGTCGGCTTCGGATCGTCGTTGTTCCGGAACCGCCAGACGGTGTACAGCAGGATGAACTCGACGAGCAGCCCGATCGGGACTGCGATGTACAGCAACCGCCGGTTCAGTCCGCGCACGAGCTCCTCGGTGATCGAATCGGGCGCGGCGGCGGCCGGCGCCGCGGCGAGGACCGAAACGACGAGCACCGCGACCGCAGTCCAAGCGATCTGACGCGCTCGTACCATCGTGCTGAATACATCGAATCGAAAAATAAGCGTTCGCCCCGCCGCTCTCGCGCCGAGGCCCGGGAACTATGTCCCGGGGCGTCGACACCGCGCCTATGCTAGAGTGGGTCCGCCGCGAGACGCTGCTCGACGTCTCGATCAACTTCATCCCGATCGTCATCCTGCTGCTCCTGGACCTGCTGTTTCTCGTCGTCTACCCCTGGCAACGGGGGACGGTGTCGTCGATCGGGACCCACGTGCTGACGCTGTTTCCGGTCGTCGTGCTCGCGTTCGCGACCTACCACGCGTCCCGCGCGATCGAACTCGACGCCGCGGGCGATCAGTAGCGACCGCCGACAACCCCCGGATTGACGGCCGAGCGGGTCGAACGTCGGACCGTGCAGTTCCCGTCGATCTACACGCCGGAGGGCTCGTTCGCGTACCTGCTGGTCGTGCTGGCCGTCACGCTCGCGACGGCCGTCGCGTATCTGGTAGTGTTCGCGGGCGCCAGCCTCCCGCCCTGACGCTCAGACCGTGTGATCTGGGATGTACGCCAGCCGCTCCATCACGGTGCCGAGCGCGTAGCCGTACACCCAGTGGCCGAGCAGCGAGAGCGCGCTGAAGAGAACGGCCGACTGGGCCCCCGGCCAGTAGGCGATGACGAAGCCGGTCCACATGATCGTCGCGAAGACCACCCCGCGCAGCTCTCGCGGTTGCTGGGGCGGGAGGAAGCCGCCGGCGACCGTGAAAAGCAGCGGGAGCGCGATCACGCCGCCGGACAGGAACACCGCGAGCCCCAACGGCAGGCTCGGTTCGATCCCGACGACGCGGCCGAGTTCCGTGATGTTGATCAGCGGCGCCGCCTCGAACAGTCCGAGAAACGCGGGCAGTCCGATCAGCACCGGCGTCATCAGAACCATCCCGACCAGTCCGCCGACGAACGCCGACAGCACCACTCGCGGGGTGATGTCGAGGCTCGCCTCCAGATCTTCGACGTCGCCGGGTACCGTCGGGTCGGTGAGATCCGTCCGTTCGTCGGGGGTGCTCATCGTGGGATGGTACGGCGCCCCGGCACAAAATCACCCAGTGCGCTCGACCGGTCGTAGAGCGCTCGAGCGGGTCCTAGCTACTTTCCGGAGGCCGTGGAACGAACATACATGACCGACGAGACCGACCACAGAGGGGGCCCGGCGGTCGAGGACTGGCCGCCGGGGTTCGGCGAGGCGAGCTGGTGGCCGCTCGTGACCGGCGCGGGCGCGGCCGGCATCTACGGCGGCGTCGCACTGGCACTCATCGGGAACACCGAGGCGTCGCTCGTCCCGCCGCCCGTGGCGCTCGGGCTGGCGATCGGCGGCCTGCTGGCGTTTCTCGGTGGACTGTACGGCTGGGTGTACCACGCGTTCGTCCGGAACTACTGGCGCCGCGCGCACTCGGGTCACGGGCGCGCGCTCCAGTGGGGGATGTTCGTGTTCGTCCTGACGGACGTGATGACGTTCTCGGCGGGCTTCGCCTACTACTTCTTCGTCCGGGGCGGTCAGTGGCCGCCGGGCGAACTCCCGCCACTGATAACGTCGTTGGTGATCGCCAACACCGCGATCCTGTTGACGAGCAGCGTCACGCTACACGCGGCCCACAGCGCGATCCGCGAGGGGAATCGCCGGCGCTTTCTGGCGTGGCTCTCCGTGACCGTGCTGCTCGGCGTCGCCTTCGTCGGCGGGCAGGTTCTGGAGTACTACGAGTTCCTCGTCGTCGAGGGCGTTCCCGTCACCTCCGTGTTCTTCAGCGCCTTCTTCGGGTTGACTGGACTGCACGGTCTCCACGTCGTTCTCGGCGTGATCGTGCTGGGGATCGTTCTCGCGCGCGCCCTGCGCGGGCAGTTCGACGAAGAGCGCCACACCGCGGTCGCGACGGCGTCGATGTACTGGCACTTCGTCGACGCGGTGTGGGTGTTTCTGGTGGTCACGCTGTACGTCGGCGCCGCCGCGTGATCGGCGGCCTCCGAGCGAAACGTCCTCCCGGCGACAAACAGGTCAGATGTCGAACGCGGCGATCTCGGAGGAGCCACACTCCAGACAGCGTTCGGCGTCGGCCGGCGTGTTCGTCCCGCAGACACGGCATTCGTAGATAGTCTCCTCGGCCCCATCGAGCAGCGATCGCATACGATCTAGCAGCGCCATTCTGCGCTTGCTCGTCGCGCCATCCGGCATAAGCTTTCGTGTTTACGACGCAATCGGCCGTTCGACGGTGCCAGCGGCTTGCAAACGCCGGGTCAGGACCGCCAGTACGCTCGCGTCAGCAACACGAGTACGGGGAAGATCTCCAGACGACCGATCCACATCAGGCCGGCCATCAGTAGCTTCGACGTCCACGGGAAGTCGATGAAGTTCCCCATCGGGCCGACCGTTCCGAGTCCCGGCCCGATGTTGCCCAGGGTCGCCGCGCAGGCGGTTATCAGGCCGATCACCTCGATCTCGAACCCGTCGACCCGCGCGGCGTCGAGCGCGAGCAGCATGGCGCCGACGAGAAACAGAACGAAGTACAGCAGCGTGAACGTGTAGATGCCTCGCACCGCCGTCTCGTCGAGCGCGGTGCCGCCGAGCCGGACCGGGCGCACCGCTTCGGGATGAACGGTGGTGAACAGCTCGCGGCGGATCGACTTGAGGATCACCAGCCAGCGGATCATCTTGATGGCGCCGCCGGTCGACCCCGCCGAGCCGCCCAAAAACATCGCGAACACGAGCGCGTACTGGGCCGGCGGGCTCCAGACGTCGAAGTTCATGCTGGCGTAGCCCGTCGTCGTGACGATCGAGACGACCTGGAACGCGGCGTGGCGCACCGATGGCTCGATCGCGCCCGCGACCCGGCCGACGTTCTCGGCGTCGACCAGCCCGCCGTCGACGAACAGCAGGGCGCTGACGATCGCGGTCAGCGACGCCAGGACGCCCGCGTAGAAGCGGAACTCGCTGTCGGCGACCGCCTCGCGCCAGTCGCCGCTGATCACCTGCCAGAACAGCACGAAGTTCGTCCCGGCGACGACCATGAACGGGATGATCGCCCACTGGACGGCCCACGAGAACGCTTCGATGCTGCGCGCCTGCGGGGAGAACCCGCCGGTCGGCATCGTGGTGAACGTGTGTGCGATCGCACCGTAGGCGGTCATGTTCGGCGCGATCTCGGTGACGCCCAGCAGAAACAACAGGAGGGCCTCGGCGATCGAGAAGCCGACGTAAGCCAGCCAGAGCGCGCGGGCCGTCTCGGCGATCCGGGGCGTGAGTTTCTCGACGCCGGGGCCGGGCGCCTCGGCTTCCATCAGCTGTGCGCCGCCGACCGACAGTTCGGAGAGGATCGCCACCGCGAGGACGACGATCCCCATCCCGCCGAGCCACTGGGTGAGCTGGCGCCACATCATGATCTCCCGGGAGTGTGTTCCGACCGAAATGTCCCGCATGACGGTCGATCCGGTGGTCGTGAAGCCGCTCATGCTCTCGAACAGGGCGTTGACCGGCTGAGCGATCGTCCCGGTGCCGGCGAGCACGTAGGGAACGGCGCCGACGAGCGCGACGAGCAGCCACGTCAGCCCGACCATCAGGAACGCCTCCCTGTCGCCCAGATCCTCGGCCGACCCGACGCGTTCGAGCAGCGTCCCCGCCAGTACCGTGCCGGCCATCGTCGCGACGAACACCAGCAGGTCCTCCTGCTCGTACAGCAAGGAGACGACGATCGGGACGACGAAGGCCACTGAGAGGTACTTCAGAACGGTGCCGCTGAGGCTCACGCTGGCCCGCCAGTCGACGCGGAGCCTCATAGCTTCTCGAGGACGTCGTCGAGAACTTCGGTGGCCAGAAACACGACGACGTGGTCGCCCGCCTCGACGCGGGTGTCGCCGCGCGGCGTGATGTGCGTGCCGTCGCGCGTGATCGCGCCGACGACGACGCACTCCGGTAGATCGGCCATGGCATCTTGGATCGTCTGCCCGACGAGCAGGCTGTCGCGGTCGACCTCGAACTCGACGACCTCCGCGAGGTCGCTTTCGAGCATGGCGACGTTCTCGGCCTCGCCCTCGCGGGTGAACCGCGTGATCTCCTCGGCGGTCTCCTCGCGCGGGTTGATCGCGATGTCGACGCCGACGGCCTCGAACAGGTCGATGTAATCCGGCGACTCGACGACGGTGACGGTGCGATCGACGCCCTGGCGCTCGGCCAGCAGCGACACGAGCAGGTTCTTCTGGTCGTTTTCGAGCGTCGAGATCAGCAGGTCCGAATCGCCGACGTGCTCGCGCGAGAGGAACTCGGTGTCGGTCGCGTCGCTTTGCATGACGGTCGTCTTGGGGAGTTCCTCGGCGAGTTCGCGGGCGCGGTCGGGGTCCTGCTCGATGAGGCGAGGGCTCAGTCCGTGCTCCTCGAAGATGCGGGCGGCCTGGAAGCCGATGTCGCTCCCGCCGACGATCACGATCTCCTCGGCGCCGTTCCGGGCCTCGGCGGGGTACAACTGCGTCGCGAAGTCCTGGACGCTCTCGGGACTCCCGATCACGACGAGCCGATCGGCCGCGCGAATCTGGGTGTCCCCGCGGGGGATCGTCACTTCGCCCTCGCGGAAGATCGCCGCGAACGTCAGCGATTCGAACCGGTCGGCTTCCTGTATCGTCTCGCCGGCGATCGGGCTCTCGGCGTCGATCTCGAACTCGGCCATCCGCACCGCGCCGCCGGCGAACACGTCGGCGTCGTGGGCGCCGGGCAGCCCGGCGATCTGGACGATCGCGTGGGCGGTCAGCAGGTCGCTCCCGACCATGAAGTCGACGCCGAAGGCGCCCTTGGCGCGGCGCCACGTGTCGAGCAGATTCGTCTTCTTGACGCGCGCGATCGTGAACGCGTCGGAGACGGTCTTGGCCGTCCCGCAGGCGACGAGGTTCGTCTCGTCGTTGTCCGTACTCGCGATGACGATGTCGGCGTCCTCGACGTCGGCGTCTTCGAGGACGTCCAGCGAGGTCCCGTCGCCGGCGATCGAGAGCACGTCGAGCGAGTAGGTGAGCTCCTCGACGATCTCGGGGTCGCGCTCGACCACCACCACCTCGTTGGAGTCCGCGAGGTTGGCGGCGATGCTGCGCCCGACCTCGCCGGCGCCGATGACGATCACGCGCACGCGGGGACCACCATGATTACCGGCCATTCTTCCGGGTACAATAAGTGTATTGTCCTTCGGTCGCTGCAGCCGTCCGTCTCTCCCGATCGTGGCGCCCGTTCCGGGGACGACGGTGCGGGGCTCAGACCGACGACGGCGCCTCGTGGATCCGAAGGTCGACCTCCCGTCGTTGGCCCTCCAGATCGGCGACGATGCGCTCGACGATCTTTTCGGCCTCGTCGAGCACTTTCGGACGGAGCTTGTCGATCACCCAGCCGATCGAGACCAGCGCGGGCAGGTCGAGCGCGCTCGAGTTCGCGCTGTCGGCGTCGAACTCGATGACAAGCCGGACCCGGCTGGCCGTCTCGCGGTCGGGCGGCGCGGCCTCCGGCTGATGGTCGACGCGCCAGTGGCCTCGCGCGCGGATGTCCTTCACGAGTCGCCAGTCGATCCGCTCGGGCGGGTCGGTGTCGGTCACCGCCGAGCGAGCCGTGTAGCTGAGCTTCCACCACGAAAGTTCCAGATCGTATCGGGTTCCCTCCTCGCCCGTTCCGTCTTTGCGGACCTCCTCCAGGTACTCCGAATAGTCGGCGTAGCGAGGGAAGTCCTCGAGGAACGCGTAGATCTCCTCGGGCGGGAGGTAGACGTCCGTACTCACCTCGACTCTGTCCACGGTTCGACGTTTGCGGGCGCGACAGTAAGTGTTACGCGCCTCGGCGTCTTCGCGACCGTTTTGCGACGTGTCGCGGCGTCGGGCCGAACGCGCGACGGCGTCTCGGGGTTGGCGGTTTTCGCATCGGCGTCCGGACGCCGCGGCTTCCGCTTCGGCGCCGGTCGCCGCGACGCGTCCGGCGCGTTCATACTCCCGCGGTGCGGACCTCGAAGCGATGACCCGAGACGTGCTCATCGTCGGCGGCGGCGTCGCCGGACTCTCGGCGGGTGTCTTCACCGCGCGGGCGGGGCTCGACACCCTGATCGTCGACCCGTCGGCCGGCCGGACGGGAGCCGACGCCGCGGACGGATCGATCCTCGAACGCAACGCCAGCCTGGAGAACTACCCCGGCATTCCGGCGGGGACTGACGCCCGACTGTATCTCGATATGCTTCGCGAGCAGGCCGAGGCGGCCGGCTGCGAGTTCCGTTCGGGGCGGGTCGTCGACGTCCGCCCGCGCGAGGACGACTTCGGGATCGAACTCGCGGACGGCGACGAACGCGCCGCGGTCCGCGTGATTGCCGCGTCGTGGTCCGACGTCTCCTATCTCGATCCCCTCGACGTCGAACTGATCGACCGCGGGTCGAAGACGTACGTCGGCGTCGACGAGCACGGTCGGACGCGCGTACCGGGGCTGTACGCCGCCGGGCGGATCGCCGGGCGTCCGCATCAGGCGATCGTCGCGGCCGGGCACGGCTCGGCCGTCGCGCTGACCGCGATCGAGGAGTCCGACGCCAACTTCTATCACGACTGGGTCGCGCCCGAGGGGTACTTCACCGGACGAGGTCGCGAGGTGCCGCCGGGCTGCGAGGAGATCGACGATGCCGAGCGTCGGGCGCGCGAGGCCGACGCGCGCGACCGGCTGGCCGAGCGGAGCGCGGAACCGCTCGACGAGACGCCGACGATGCACCCCAGCGTCGACGCCGACGAATAGTACGACTGCTAACACGCGGCCCCCAAAAGTATTACCTCCTTGGACAACCAGTTGATACCAGATGGACGAACAGCGCGGCATCGTTCTCGTCGTGGACGACGATCCTCGCGTCGCTCGCGTCTACGCCGAGCAGCTCCGCCAGCACCACACGGTTCGTGTGGCCTACAGCGGTGAGGAGGCGTTAGAGAGCCTCGACGACGACGTCGAGGTCGTGCTGCTCGACCGGCGGATGCCGGACCTCACCGGCGACGAGGTTCTGGAGCGAATCCGCGACCGCGGGCTGACCTGCCAGGTGGCGATGGTCACCGCGGTCGAGCCGGACTTCGACATCATCGAGATGGCGTTCGACGACTACCTGTTCAAGCCGGTCACCGGCGAGCAGCTGCTCTCGACGGTCGACCACCTGCTTCGGCGGGCAACCTACGATCTCAAGCTGCAGGAGTTTTTCGCGGTCGCCTCGAAGCGGGCCGCGCTGGAGGCCGAGAAGTCCCGCTCCGTGCTCCAGCGCAGCGAGAAGTTCGCCGATCTGACGGCGCGATTCGAGCACCTGCGCGAGGAGCTCGACGAGTCCCTCCGGCAACTCGACGACGAGGAAGCGTTCGATCTCGTGCTGTCGGATCGATTCTGAGCCCGGTTTCGACTCCCGGCCGATCGACCACGTAGCGTCGCCGCCGGCCGCCGCGACAACGTTTTGTCGGCCCCGCGAGAATGGTCGTCCGATGCTGGAGGGAGTCAACGTCGCGCTCGGGGTCTGTGGCTCCATCGCGGCGGTCAAGACCGTCGAACTGGCCCACGAGCTCCGCCGCCGCGGCGCCGCCGTGCGGGCGGTGATGACCGGGGGCGCGCAGGGGATCGTCCACCCGTGGGCCGTCGAGTTCGCCACCGACCGCGAGGTCGTCACCGAACTCACCGGCGCCGTCGAGCACGTCGAGCTCTGCGGCCGCGAGGGCTGGGCCGACGTGTTCCTGATCGCGCCGGCGACGGCCAACACGGTCGGCAAGATCGCCGGCGCGGTCGACGACACGCCCGTAACGACCTGCGCGACCACGGCGCTGGGTGCCGACGTGCCGGTCGTGATCGCCCCCGCGATGCACGAACCGATGTACGACCACCCCGGCGTGCTGGAGGCGATCGAGCGCGTCGAATCGTGGGGCGTCGAGTTCGTCGACCCGCGAATCGAGGAAGGGAAGGCCAAGATCGCAGCCGAGGAGAGCATCTGTCTCGCGACCGCCCGCGCGGCCGTCGACCGACCGCTCGACGGCGAGCACGTCGTCGTCACCGCCGGCGCCACCGCGGAGGCGATCGACCCCGTGCGCGTCCTGACGAACCGCTCGTCGGGCAAAACCGGTCGGGCGGTCGCGAAGGCCTGCTACGTCCGGGGCGCCGACGTGACGCTGATTCACGGCGTCGTCGGCCCGCACGCCCCGTCGAACGATCCGGACGAGCCGGCGCTCGGCCCGGACGGATCGCTCGGCTACGCCGACTACCGCCGCGTCGAGAGCGCCGCCGAGCTCCGGGACGCCGCGCTCGACGCCGCGGCCGACGCCGACGCGCTGATCTCGACGGCGGCGATCGGCGACTACACGGTCGAGCGACGCGACCGGAAGATCAGGTCGGGCCAGAAGCTGACGCTCAACCTCGACCCGACGCCGAAGGTGATCGACGCGGTGCGCGAGGCCCGCCCCGACCTGCCGATCGTCGGCTTCAAGACCGAAACTGCGGGTGCGGCGGGCGATCGAGAGGGCGATCGTTCGGACGCCGACGCCGAGATGGCCGAGGCCGCCCGCGAGACGCTCGACCGGGTCGACCTCGCGTTCGTGGTCGCGAACGACGCGAGCGTGATGGGCGCCGACGAGACGCGGACCCTGTTCGTCGACGCCGACGACGCCGAGGCGTTCGAGGGGTCGAAGCGAGCGCTCGGCGGCGCGGTCGCGGACCGGCTCGTCGGCGTCGTCGACTGACCGTTCGTTCGGGCAGCTCCACTGCCAATTTTGCCGTGATCGACCGGCAGCGACGGGCCGAGAACGAAATTGTTTTCCTCGGGGTACCGCTTGGTTCGGACAACAGACAGAGCCATGAGTGATGCAACTAGATCCGGACGCGGCGCCGCGATACGGCCAGCGTCGGGATCGCTCTCCGGGCTTTCGGGGCGCGATCGACGCCCGCCCGATCCCCCGACGGAGGGCGATCCCGCGTGACCCACACGCTGGTGCCCGTCGAGGAGTCGGCGACGCTCCGTCGGACCGTCGAGTACGCCGTCGAGTCCGCGCTCGACGCGTCCGACGGGGACGCCCACATCACGTTCGCCTACGTGATCTCGGCCGATAGCACGCAGCTCCCCGGTTCGGAGCTGGAGGAATCCGGTCGCGACCTCCTCGACCGGATCGAGGTGTGGACCGAGGAAGACGCTGGCGAGCATATCGACGAGCTAACCGTCGAGACGACGGTGCTCGGGGCCGACGAGTACCTCTTTAGCCCCTCCGACGTGGCGCGCGTGGTCGGCGCCCGCGCGGTCTCGACCGGCGTCGACCGGATCGTGCTCGACCCGGAGTACGATCCCGGCGCCGGCCAGCCGCTGCTCGAACCGCTCAAGTCCGAGCTGAGCCGGGACGACCGCTTCGACACCGAGGAGGCACCCGTCGAGCACCCGCGGCGCTCGGCGCGCGTCGTCGCGCCCGCCAGCGCCAGCCGGTTCCTCGGGACGTTCCTGATCTCGTTCGTCTTCTACCAGGTTGTCGGCGGCTTCGCCGGCATCTTCGACCTCGTCACCGGCGTCGCGACCGCGCTGATCGCGGCAATCGTGCTCTCGCAGGTGACGTTCGCCCGCCCGCCGCAAGTCGGCGCCTCGCTGGCCCGAATAGCCCGCTGGTGCGTGTTCGCGCCGGTGTTGCTCTGGGAGATCGTGATCGCGAACCTGCAGGTCGCGACCGTCATCCTGAACCCCCGCGCGGAGATCGACCCGCGGATGACGCGGATCCACGCGGCGGTCTGGGGCGCGCTGCCGGTGACGACGCTGGCCAACAGCATCACGCTCACGCCCGGGACGCTCACCGTCCGCGAGCGCGGGCAGGACCTGTACGTCCACTCGCTGCTTCCCGTCTCGCGCGAGGGGCTGTTCGACGGCAGTCTGGAGCGGTGGGTCCGATTCGTGTTCTACGGGCGCCGGGCGATGCGGATCGACAGCCCGCGCGAGCGCGGCGACGCCGAAGTGCTCCAGCAATCGGACGATTCGGAGACCGAGAAAGAGGCCGACGCCGACGACGACGCCGGGGGTGAGTCGGCGTGAGCGTCGCCACCGGTGACCTCGCGACCGACCTGTTCCTCGGGACGGCCGCGCTGTTCGTCGTGCTGGCCGTCGCGATGCTGTACCGGGCCGTCGACGGCCCGACGATGCAGGACCGCGTGCTGGCGGTGAACGTGCTCGGCACGAACACCGTCGTGATCCTCGCGCTGCTGGCGGTCGGTCTCGGGGAGTCGTCGTTCCTGGACATCGCGCTGATCTACGCGCTGCTGAACTTCCTGATGTCCGTGGCGATCTCGAAGTTCACCGTCGAGCGGGGTGGGATCATATGAGCGCCGTCGAGACCGCCCGGCTGGTCGCCATCGGCGTCCTGCTGGCGGGATCCCTGCTGTTCACGCTCGTCTCGGCCGTCGGCGTCATCCGGCTGCCGGACATCTACTCGCGAGCCCACACCGCCTCGCAGGCCGACACACTCGGCGCCGGCTTCGCGCTGGCGGCCGTCGCGCTCTCGCTTGGCGTCCAGGCGACCACCGCGAAGACGGTGCTACTCTTGCTGTTCATCTTCCTGACGAACCCGACCGCCGCCCACGCCATCGCCCGGGCGGCCGACGAGGACGGCATCGAGCCGTGGACGACCGACGACGACCGCACCGCGCGGGATCTCGCGCCGGATCGCAGCGGCGACGCCGACGCGTCGGAGCCCGCCCGCGACGGCGTCGACGAAGAGGTGGGTGAGCGATCCGAGGGATCGCGATCCTCGTCAGCGCACCGCTCTGACGGAGGTGAGTCGGCGTGATCCCCACGATCGGTATCGTGCTGTTCGCGTTCGTGCTCGCCACGGCGGTGCTGACCGCGATCTTCCGGGACGTGCTCGCCGCGATCATCGTGTTCGCGGCCTACAGCCTCGGGATGGCGATCTTCTACGCCGTCCTGCTCGCGCCCGACGTCGCCATGACCGAGGCGGCGATCGGCGCCGGCGTGACGACGCTGTTGCTGCTGTTGACGATCGCGAAGACCGTCCACCCGCCGACCGACGTCACGTTCGAGCGCCCCCATCCGACGGGCCTGCTCGTCGTGGGCGCGTTCACGCTCGTCGTGCTGGCGACCGTGCCCGCGTTCCCCGAGGTCGGCAGCGAGTCGGCGCCGATCTGGTCGAACCCCGAGGTGACCCAGTACTACATCGAGGCGGCCTACGAGGACACCGGCGTCGAGAACGCCGTGACGGCCGTGCTCGCCGGCTACCGCGGATTCGACACGTTCGGCGAGGCGGTCGTGGTGTTCGCGGCCGGCATCGCCGCGCTGCTGGTGCTGCGAACGGAGGTGTTCACCGGTGAGTAACGACGAGTACGAGCCGGTCGGCGAGAACCAGCCCTACGTCGAGAGTCAGGTGATCATGACGACCGTGCGCGTGATCGTCCCGTTCACGTTCACCTACGGGCTGTACCTGACGTTCCACGGCGGCGGCTCGCCCGGTGGCGGCTTCCAAGGCGGCGCCATCATCGGCGCGACGATCCTGATGATCGCCTTTGCCTTCGGCATCGAGCCGACCCGCGAGTGGCTGTCGAACCGCGTCGTCGTCGGCCTCGCCAGCGGCGGCGTGCTCGCGTTCGCGCTGATCGGGCTGATTCCGGTCGCGATCGACGGCCGATTCCTCGAACACGGACTGTACGAGTCGGCCCTGGAGATCTACCACGGCAAGAAGTACGCCCTCGAGGGCGTCGAGATCATCGGCATCATGCCGATCGTCGCCGGCGTCGTCGTGGGCCTGTTCTTCGTCATCGCCGCCGGATTCAGCGGCGGGGGACGGCTTGCAGGGGATGGGGGTGAGCGATCTTCGGAACGATCGCGAAGCGATGGGAGCGCGGAGCGACCCGAGCGAGGTGATAGTCGATGACGCTGATAGATCTACTCGCGACGCGGTACGCGTACGTACTGTTCGCCCTGCTCGTCGGGACGGGGCTGTACATGGTCGTGTCCAGCCCGAACCTCGTCAAGAAGGTGATCGGGCTGAACCTGTTCCAGACCGGCCTGTTCCTGTTTTTCATCGCGAGCGCCTACGTCGAGGGCGGCTCGACGGCGGTGATCCACGGCGAGGGCGGCGGCCCCTACGTCAGCCCGCTGCCCCAGGTGCTGGTGCTGACCGCAATCGTCGTCGGCGTCGCGCTGACGGCGGTCGCGCTCGCGCTGATCGTGCGCATCTATTCGGAGTACGGGACGCTCCGCGAGGACGTCCTCCGGGAGGTGCGCGCCGATGAGTGACGTCTCGCTGGCGCCGGTCGGACTGATCGTGCTGCCGCTGATCGCGGCGGCCATCGCACTCGCGGCGGGCGTCGTCCGCGAGCGAACCGGCTGGGCGATCGCGGTCGCAACGCTGCTCGCGGAAGGCGGGCTCGCGGCGTGGCTCGCGAACGCCGTCTACGGCGGACAGGGCGAGGTCCTCCACGAACTCGGAGACTACGGCCGCCCCGAGCAGTTCGCCGTCGGCATCGAGCTGGTGGCCGACGAGCTTTCGGCGATCGTCGTGCTGCTGATCGTCGTCGTCTCGCTGGGCGTGCTCGCGATGGCGCGCTCGACCGGGCCGCGCGGGAACGCCTTCTTCGCCGCCTTTCTCCTGCTGAACGGCGGGCTGATGGGCGTCGTGCTCACCGGCGACGTGTTCAACCTGTTCGTCTTTCTGGAGATCGTCGGGCTGGCGACGTACGCGCTGGTCGCCTCCGATCGGCGGCCCGACGCCGCCGTCGCCGCGCTGAAGTACCTGCTCGTCGGGACGACCGGCGCCTCGCTGTACCTGCTGGGCGTCGGCTACCTGTTCATGGCGACGGGCACGCTGAACATGGCCGATCTCGCGGCCGCGCTGGCCGGGAACGCGGCGTTCGTCGACGGGCCGCTGTACACCGACACGCTCGTCGTCGCCGGCTTTGCGTTCATCACGGTCGGCCTGTTCGTCAAGGCCGCGATCTACCCGCTGCACGCCTGGCAGCCCGACGCCTACGCCGAAGCGCCGGACGCAGTGACGGCGTACATCTCGGCGCTGGTCTCGACGGCGGGTGCGTACGCGTTCGCCCGCATCGCGTTCGACGTGTTCACGCCGGCCTTTTTCGAGGCCGTGCCCGCCGCCGCGTGGGCGGTCGTGACGCTGGCCTCGGTGAGCGTCGTCGCCGGCAGCGCGCTGGCGGTGACCCAGACGCGGGTCAAGCGCGTGTTCGCGTACTCGTCGGTGTCGCAGTTCGGGCTGGTCGTCGCCGCGGTCGGGATCGCGGTTCATCCCGCGGCGTCGCCCGACGCGGCCCGGCTGGCGATCGTCGGCGCCGTCGTCCACCTGATCGGGCACGGCGTCATCAAGGGCGGGCTGTTCGTCGCCGCCGCCGGGCTCGCGCGGACGGCCGGCGCGCGCACGCTCGACGAACTCTCCGGGCTCGGCCGCGAAGCGCCGTTCCAGTCGGGCGCCATGGCCGTGCTGGCGCTCTCGCTCGTCGGCGTCCCGCCGACGGTCGGCTTCCTCGGGAAGTTCTACATCGCGCTGGGCGCAGTCGAGGCCGGGATCTGGCCGGTCGCCGCCGTGATCTTGCTCAGCACGGTGCTGACGCTGGCCTACGCCGCGCGATTCCTGGAGCGACTGTACTTCACGCCCCGGAGCGCGGCGCCCTCGGCGGGCGTCGACGCCGCTGCCGGGGTGGCTGCTGACGGCGGCGCCGACGCCGCAACTGATGGTGGTACCGATGCTGCTGACGATGATACCGAGGCGTCCCACGGCGACAGCGACGCCGGCGTCGACGCGGTCGAGCAGGATATCGCAGACGCGCCGGGCGCGTCGCTCGGCCTGAAGGTCGCGCTCGTCGCCGCCGCGCTGCTGGCGGTCGCGCTCGGGTTCGCCGGCGCCGAGTTCGCGGATGCGCTGAATCCGTTCGTGACGGAGGTGGTCCGATAGATGGTCGAACAATCCCTGCGACCGCTGGCGGCCGTGCTCGTCTCGGCCGTCGCGATCGTGCTGATCGTCGCGTCGTATCGTCACCCGAATATCCGGGACAGCTGGTCGGTCGCGGCCGCCGTCGCGAAGTTCGGCATCGTCGCGAGCATGGTGCCGGGCGTGCTGGGCGGCGAGAGCTATCGCGCGCCGGCGCTGGAGTTCGCGCCGGTTCCTAACGGGCCACCGCTCCGGCTCGCGCTCGAAGCCGACGCGCTGGGCGTCCTCTTTGCCCTGCTGGCGAGCCTGCTGTGGATCTTCACGTCGTTCTACGCCGTGGGGTACATGCGCGGGCTCGACGAGCACGCCCAGACGCGCTTTTTCGCGTCCTTTGCCGCCAGCCTCTCGGCCGCGGTGGGGATCGCCTTCGCCGCGAACCTGGTGACGATCTTCCTGTTCTACGAGCTGCTGTCGGTCGCGACCTACCCGCTGGTCGCCCACGACGAGGACGGCGAGGCGCGCGCCGCCGGCCGGAAGTATCTGACCTACACGTTCTTCGGCGGCGGCGTGCTCGTGCTCGCGGGCACCGTGCTGGTGTTCGTGCTCGCCGACACGACGACGTTCGGCGCGACGGCCCAGGCGCTCGGGAACGCCGACCCGACGCTCGCGAAGGCGGCGTTCGCGCTGCTGGCGGCCGGGTTCGGCGTCAAGGCCGGCCTGATGCCGCTGCACTCCTGGCTGCCCGACGCCATGGTCGCGCCGACGCCGGTGTCGGGACTGCTCCACGCCGTCGCGGTCGTCAAGAGCGGCGTCTTCGGCATCGCGCGGCTGGTGCTGGAGGTGTACAGTCCGGCAGTGGTTGCCGACCTCGGGGTGGGGATCTACCTCGCTGCGGTCGCCGCCTTCACGATCCTCGTGTCGAGCCTGATCGCGCTCCGGCAGGACCACCTCAAGCGCCGGCTGGCGTACTCGACGGTGAGCCAGCTATCCTACATCGTGCTCGGGCTGGCGCTGCTGGGCCCGACTGCCGTCAAGGGCGGACTGCTCCACATCCCCGCCCACGCGTTCATGAAGCTCACCCTGTTCTTCTGTGCGGGGTTCATCCACGTCGAGACACACACCGACTACATCAGCGAGATGGACGGGATCGGCGAGCGGATGCCCCTGACGATGGCGGCGTTCGCCGTCGCCGCGGCGGGGATGGCCGGCATCCCGCTGGTCGCCGGCTTCGTCAGCAAGTGGTTCCTGCTGATCGGCGCCGTCGAGGTCGAGCAGACGATCTTCGCGATCGCGCTGCTGGTCTCGGGGATTCTGAACATCGCGTACTTCTGGCCGGTGGTCTACGGCGCCTTTTTCGAGTCGCCCGGCGAGGCCGACTCGAAGCCGCTGCTGGAGGGGCCGATCGGCGGTCGCTTCGGCGCCGCGGCGGGAACCGGCTCCGGCCCCGCCGTCGCGACCGACGGCGTCGGGAACGACGCCGACGATCGACCGGACGAGGCCGACGACTCGGCGTCGCCCTCGACCGGAACGTACGCGGTCGATCGCAACCCGAGCGATCACCTCTCGACCGACGAGCAGGAGCAACGCCGGGAGGACGCCGCCGAGGCCGTAGACGCCGAAGCGGACGCGGAAGAGAACTCGCATGACGATACCGATCACCACGACGTCGTCCACGACGAGCACGGAGATCACGGCCACGGCGGAACGACCGGCGACTGGGAAGCCGTCGGCTGGACCGGTCAGGAGGGGTCCTGGCTGATGCTCGGCCCGATCCTCGCGGTCGCGGCCGGCGCGGTCGTGCTCGGCGTGGTCCCGTATCAGGCCGTGTTCCTGCATCTGATCGAGGAGATCCTGACGGGGGTGACGTTCTGATGCTGGACGTCGTTCCCCCGGCCGCGCTGGTGCTCATCGCCGCGCTACTGGTCGCCGTCTTGCCCCGCAAGGTCGGCCACGGCGTCGGCGCGCTGGCGACGGCCGGCGCGCTCGCGCTGTCGTGGCTCGTCCCCGCCGGCGCGCACCTGCAGGTCGAACTGTTCGGCGCGTTCCAGGCCGTACTCTACAACGTCGACTCCTTTAGCCGGCTGATGGGCCTGATCTTCTCGTTCATCGGGCTCGTCGCCGTCGTCTACTCCTACGCGAGCGACGCCGAGCGCACCCAGACGGCCTACGCGCTGTCGTACGTCGGCACGAGCCTCGCGGCCGTGTTCGCCGGCGACTGGCTGACGCTGGTGTTCTTCTGGGAGCTGATGGCCGTCACCTCGACGCTGCTGGTCTGGCACTACGGCGGACGGGCGGTCCGCGCGGGCTTCCGCTACGCCGTCCTGCACGGGATCGGCGGGAGCCTCGTGCTCGCGGCGCTGGTCTGGCACTACGCCGAGGCCGGCACGTTCCTCTTCACCGGCGAGGGGATCGTCAGCGGCGTCCCGGCCGTCCTCGCGGCGGTCGGCATCGGCGTCAACGTCGGGTTCGTCGGCCTCCACGCCTGGCTGCCCGACACGTACCCGCGGCCCCACATCGCCGCCTCCGTGTTCCTCTGTGTCTACACGACCAAGACCGGCGTGTACGCGATGTACCGGGCGTTCCCCGACGGGCACATGACGATCGCGTACATGGGCGGCGCGATGGCCGTCTTCGGCGCCACGATGGCGCTGCTCCAGTCGGACATGCGCCGCCTGCTGTCGTATCACATCCAGTCCCAGGTCGGCTATATGATCGCCGGCGTCGGCCTCGGGACGAAGCTCGCGACCGCCGGCGCGTTCGCCCACGTGTTCAACCACATCCTCTACAAGAGCCTGCTGTTCATGACGGTCGGCGTCGTGATCTACCGGACCGGCGAGGAGAGCCTGAAGAAGGTCGGCGGACTGGCCCGCGACATGCCGATCACCGCCGCCACGTTCGGCGTCGCGGCGCTGTCGATCGGCGGGTTCCCGCTGTTCAACGGGTTCGTCTCGAAGGGGATGGTCGTCAAGGCGGCCCACAAGGAGTACGTCACGTTGTTCGGGTTCGATCACGTCTACGTGCTGTGGTACCTGCTGCTGATCGGTGGCGTCGGCACGTTCCTCTCGTTCATCAAACTGGGCTACCACGCGTTCCTGCACGGTAGCTACGACGGGAAGGTCCTCGACGCCAACCGCGGCCAGAGCGTCGGGCTGATCTCGGTCGCGGCGCTGTGCGTGCTGTTCGGGATCAGACCGCCGGCGCTGTACGAACTACTGCCGTACAGCGACTACGCCATCGAGAACTACCGCGCTTATACGGCGTTCCACGTCGGCGAGGTGCTCGTGCTGGTGGCCATCGCTCTGGTCGGCTTCGTGATCCTCAAAGGTCCGCTCAAGAAGGTCGGCAAGGTGCCCGACGTCGACGCGATCTACAACCCGATCGCGTTCTACGGGACGCGCGGGCTCGTCGTCGGCGTCACCGAACTGTACGCTGCGGTCGACCGCGCCGCCGTTCGCTTCGTCGGGTTCGTCACCGACGTCGCAGCGGATCCCGAGTCCGCGGTCGCGGCGACGCCGCTGGGCGATCGCGTCGAGGACGAGTACGCCCACCCGCTCCGGGCGGGCTTCGGGACGAGCATCCTGCTCGTGACGTTGGTCGCGACGCTCGTCCTGCTGGCCGTTCTGCTGGGTTGACCGGCGGGGCGCGCTCGACGGGCTCTCGCTCGGCGTCCCGCCGCCGCGTCGCAGTCATTTTCCACCGCGTATCGACGCCTCACCTCTCGATCAACCAGTGGTTACCGTTCCCGTCGCCGGGAAAGCCGAGCATAACCAAGTTTCCGTTCTTCGTAGTCCGGCCCGTGACAGGACTCAGGTCGCACCGCCCGGCGGCGTCGGGAGGGGTGGCGCGATGTCGCTGATAGATCGGTTCTCGCGCGGGCTCTCGGCGACGTTTCTGTCCCGCGGCGTCAAGATGGTCGCCAACGCCGCGCTGCTGGTCGTCCTCGCGCGCTACCTGCTCTCGCCCGACGAGTACGGCCTGCTGTACCTGACCATCTCGATCGTCGGCGTCGCGCGGCTGTTCAGCGACCTCGGTCTCGGCCGTTCGACGGCCCGGTACGTCAACGAGTACAAGGACGACGACGACGGCGGCCAGCTCCACCACGTGCTCCGGATCGGCTTCACCGCCCGATTCGCGCTGGTCGTCGTCGCCGCGCTCGGACTGCTGATCGGCGGCGGGCTGATCGCGGATCTGGTCGGCCAGCCCGATCTCCGGCCGTATCTCGTCGTCGGCGCGCTGTACCTCGCGGCGATCTCGTTTCAGTCCTTTTTCAGCGTGCTGTTTCAGGGCTTCTCCCGGGTGACGCTGGCGGCCTGCGTCGGGATCACCAACAGCCTCGCCCGGGTCGTCTTCGCCGTCGGATTCGTGCTGCTCGGTCTGGGCGGCGTCGGCGCGCTGCTGGGCTACGTCGTCGCCGCCGCGCTCGCGGCGATCGTCGGCGCCGTGATCCTGTACACGCAGCTGTACGTCGACTACGAGCCGGACTCGGAGCGCGAGGAGGGGCTCCGTCGGCGTATTCTGGAGTACAGCGTCCCGCTGACGGCGACCCGGAGCGCCAACACGATCGACAAGCGCGTCGACACGATTCTCGTGGGGACGCTGGCCGGACCGGCGGCGGCGGGGTTCTACACGGTCGGCAAGCAGGTCTCGGCGTTTCTGGACGTGCCGGCGCGCTCGATCGGCTTCACGGTCTCGCCGGCCTACGGCGAGGAGAAAGCGAACGGCGAGTACGAGCGCGCCGCGCGGATGTACGAGGCGAGTCTCCGGTACGTCCTCCTGCTGTACGTCCCGGCGGCGACCGGCCTCCTGCTCGTCGCCGATCCGGGCATCACACTAGTGTTCGGTCAGGACTACGCGGCCGCGACGCTGGTCGTGCAGGTGATGAGCGTCTACGTCGTGTTCCAGGCGATCAACCTCGTGACGACCCAGGGCCTGGACTACCTCGGTCGGGCCCGCGAGCGCGCCATCGGCAAAGGGATCACGGCCGCGGGCAACGTCGTCCTCAATCTTCTGTTGATCCCGCCGTACGGCGCCGCCGGCGCCGCGATGGCGACGGTACTCACCTTCGGCTTCTACGTCGCGGGCAACGTTTACGTCATGCATACTGAACTTCCGCTACGCTGGGGACGACTGGTCCGGACCGCGGCGCAGGTGGTCGCGGTGTCGGCCGGCATGGCCCTCGGCGTCGCGCTCGTGATGCCCCGCGTCTCCTCGATGGCGTCGCTGATCGGCGTCATCGGACTCGGCGTTGCGATCTGGGTGGCGCTATCGATCGCGAGCGGTCTGCTCGACGTCGGCGAGGCGCGGACGGTGCTCTCGCGGATCACGTGACGCCGCTGTCGCCGGTTGAACGCTGGCGTCCCGCGCCCGCGAGATCTTGTTAGTTGGACAGTAAGATACATATTCAAACACAAGTAACTGCTAGGCAATCGGTGAGGCGTCCCCGCAACTCGGCGTCCTCCGACCGAGAGATCACACATGCAGTTCGATCCACTTTCAGCGGACGATCGCGCGGTCGCATCGATGCTCGGCATGACACTGCTGCTCGGCACGGCGGTCGTCGGCGCCGCGGTCGTCGGGGCGTTCGTCCTCGACGTCGGTGGTAGTCAAGAGACGGCGCCACAGGTCATCTGGGAGTGGGAAGAAACGCCCGACGGCCTGACGGTCCAGCACGACGGCGGCGACACGGTGATGCCCGGCGAAGTCCGAGTCGTCGGCGACGTCGACGCCGATCTCGTCGGTACGACACTCGACGATCAGAGCCTCTTCGGCGACGAGCCCATCTCGGCGGGCGACGAGGCGGCAATCGACGACTCGCGGCTATCCGGCGATACCGGGACTGTGGCGCTGGTCTGGACTTCCTCCGACGGCAGCCAGTCCGTCGTACTCTCGGAGTACGAGTACGACCTTCGATAGCGCGATTTCGACGCCCTCCTGGTCGTCGCGGCGGTAGCTCGTTTTCCCTGCCGATTTATTACGGTTGGTTCCGTGGACGGTGCCATGAATCGAGACACCGACACTGAGCGGGGCCAATCGGAGGTGATCGGCGTCGTGTTGCTCGTCGGCATCGTCGTGCTTCTGGCGGGACTCGCCGGACTCTTCATTTTCGACCTTTCGGACGACGAGCTCGAAACGGCGCCGCAGGTGAACTTCGAGGTCGACCAGTACGGGGACGATAACATGAAGGTGCGGCTGTACCACGACGGCGGTGACGTCATCACCGACACCGACGCGATCAACGTCACGGTAAACGGGACGAACGTGCTGGCCGAACAGGGTGTCAGCTTCGCGAACGCCGACGGCGAGATCGACTCGCAGACGGACGTGTTCTTCGCGAAGGACAGTTCCGGTACCGGGATCAATGCGAGCGACTCGACGATACCAGACTCCGAACCCGGCCTCGACGCCGGAACCGAAATCAAGATCGTCTGGAACCCGGAAGACGCGGACAATTCCGCAATCCTCTTCGAGTACGAGGTCGAATCTCGCAACTAACGCCCGGTTTCCGCCGGCAGCCCGCTCATGGCCAGCACTGACCCACAGCACTCCGACGAGTCGTTACCGATCTCGACCGCCCAGTTCGTCGCTCTGGTCGTCGGTCTGATCGTCGTCGGGACCGCGATCGGATTCGCCGCGTTCGTGCTCTTTGGCAACGCCGAGGAGCGTCCCGACACCGAGTTCGAGTTCGAGCAGTTCGGCGCCAGCGACCAGCAGGTCGCGATCACCAACGTCTCGGGCGAACGGATCGAGGACCCCGGGACCGTGGTCGTGTCGGTCGACGGCGAGCGCATCGGGAACAACAGCGGTCACGACTGGGCCAACAGCGAGAACGGCATCGGTCCCGGGAGCGCGGCCTACATCGGGTACAACGACTCCGTCGGGTACGTTCTGACCGACGACCGCTCGGATCCGCGTCTCCAGCGCGGCCTGCCGCCGGAGACCGAGATTCGGGTCGTCTGGCTCAGTGCGACCTCCGATAGCGCGGCCGAACTCGCCTCCTACGAGGTCGAACGCCGGGACGGGTGAGCCGGGAAACTATTAGATGTCTCCGGCGAGAGGTGGTCGATACGTCGGTCGGCGTCGTCCGGTTCGGACGGCGCCACCCTGCAGGAAGGTTCAATGTTACCGGACACGTTCGACGCCGATGGCCGAGCTAGCGCACAGGTGATCGGCGAGCTGTTGCTGGTAGTCGTGACGCTGATCGGCGCCGTGGTCGTCGGCGTCGTCGTGTTCGATTTCGACGATCGGTTTCTGGGCGAGGAGACGCCGACCGTCGAGATTCGGTTCACGTACGACGAAGCCAACGAGACGCTGACGGCTCAACACCGTTCCGGTCGGACGTTGCAGGGCGATCGCGTCGCGTTCGTCAGTGACAACGTCACGCTCGACACCTGGGGGAAGGAACCGAACGTGACCACCGGCGACGAGCTGACGATCTACGGCGTCCCGCCGGACCGGACGGTGATCGTGTACTGGCACGACGAAAACGGGAACCGCAACGAGCTACGGCGCTGGTACGGTCCCGCGGCCTAACGGCGGTCGACCGCGTCCGCGACGGCGCGAGCCGGCGCACTGATGCCGACGCGGACGGCGCTCAACGACCGCACGAACGCCGAGTGTGCGGTGCTGTTCAGCGTCGCCAGCACTCGCGACCGGTCCTCGCCGTCGTCGGCGAACGTCGGCCGTCGTTCGATCACCGCGTTGCACTCGGGGCAGCGCATGATCCGCCTGTCGCCGACGCTGCGACAGATCCAGTCGCCGGCCGGCGGGCTCCGGTGGTCGCAGTCCGGACAGCGGAGCGTCGCCTTTCGAGTCCCGTCGGGCGGTCGGGCGTCGGACGACTCGTCGGCGGTGTTCGTAGCGGGGTTCATTGATCGGACGTAGGTGCCAGCCGTTAGTAAGGGTAGCGACCGCGTCGGAACGATCGTGAGGGTCCTGCGGGTGGTATCGTCATCTTTACTTCGCGGCTACGGTAGTTCCACCATGGACCAGTTGAAGCGGTCGCTCCTCGACGCGCCGATCATCGAGAAAGACGGCTACCACTACTTCGTCCATCCGATCAGCGACGGCGTCCCGATGCTCGAACCCGAGCTGCTGCGGGAGATCGTCATCCGGATCATCCGCAAGGCCGACCTGGAAGACGTCGACAAGATCGTCACGCCCGCTGCGATGGGGATCCACATCTCGACGGCCGTCTCGCTGATGACGGACATCCCGCTGGTCGTCATCCGCAAGCGACAGTACGGCCTCGACGGCGAGGTCGCGCTGTTCCAGGAGACCGGCTACTCCGAGTCGGAGATGTACATCAACGACGTCTACGAGGGCGATCGCGTGCTCGTGCTCGACGACGTGCTCTCGACCGGCGGGACGCTCGAGGCGATCCTCGGCTCGCTCGAAGATATCGGCGCCGATGTCGTCGACGTCGTCGCAGTGATCAAGAAGGTCGGCGGCGAGAACGCCCTGGAATCGACGGACTACTCGGCCAAGACGCTGATCAACGTCGACGTTGAGGACGCCGAAGTCGTGATCGTCGACGAGCACGGCGACGGCTGAGCCGCGGCGATCCTGCCGTCAGTTGGCGGCTTCTTTCTCGCTTTCGGGCGTTTCGATCACGGACGGATCGAACTCCAGTAGCGTCTCGCCGCAGTCCTGACAGCTGGCGGTCGCGACCTCGTAGGACCGACAGCACGACTCGACGGTCTCCGTGCCGAGTTCCACGCGACCGGCACACAGCGGGCAGGTCTCGCGGAACGAACGCAGGGATTCGAGAATCTTGAGCCGCTGCTCGCGGGGGATGGCCGTCCAGCCGTCGGACTGTTCGCGAAGCGCGCGGTCGGCGGCGACGTCGGCGACGAGCGCGCCATCTGAGGGCCACTTGCGGAGGCGCTCGCGGACCTCGAACGCCGGGAACTCGGTCGTATCGCGTCCGGTCACCGACTCGGGATCGGCTTCGAACAGGGACGCCACCGCGGCGGCGTCCGGCGACTGCTCGCGGAACTGCTCGGTCTGCGCTTCGAGACGCGCGGTGAACTCGTCGGACAGGCAGAGGTCGTCCTCGCGCTCGCACGGCGCCACGACGTTGGCGTCGAGCAGAAACTGCTCGGGGTCGACGGCGTCCTGCCGTTCGGCGTCGGCGCCGCCCTCGCGCTCTCGTGTCGTCTGACCGTCGGCGGCCGGCTCAGCCTCGACGAACTGGGCGTCCTCGACGGGGTGTTTGTCGAACAGCGCGAGAACGCGATCCGGGAGGTATCGCTTGGTGAGCGTCGGCGTCCCCGGAACGAGATAGCCCCGGAAGTAGATCGCGCCCAGACAAGCGACGAGCAGCGACGCCGCGAGGCCGCCCGCCGCAGCGTCGCTGACCGCCGGCGCGGCGACGACGCCGACGATCGAACTCGCGGCGACGGCGATCCCGACGTTGAGGATCGTACACGGCGTACACCTGTTTTCGCCGGTGTACTTCGGCTTACGCAACCGACCGAGAACGGAGGCGTCGTCGCTGGCCATGGTCGTCGTTCGCCGAATGCCGTGAAAATAACTGTGGTCAGGGCTGCTCGTCCCTGCTCCGTCGCAACTCGCCACGCTCCCGACGGGCGTCCCTGAGCGCCAGCGCGACGGCGCCGACGCCGATCAGCGTCACGATCCCCGAGATCGCGGGGCCGACGAACGGAATCTGCGCCAGCAACCCGACGAGGATCAGTCCGACCAGCAGCGCGATCCAGCGGTTCCGGGCGCCGACGAGGCCGATCAGCCACGCGCCGACGGCGAAGCGACCGTACACCGTCGCGAACCAGACGTACAGCACGAACAGCAACGTTCCGGCCAGCGTCAGCGGAATGCCGACGACCGTGATCGCCAGCAGCGCCAGCAGTATCGGCACTCCCAGCAACACGAGCAGCCCGATGCCGACGCTCCCGAGAATCGACCCCGTCGCTCTGTCGGCGACGTCGCGCGCGAATCCGGGCGCCAGCGCGAGCAGGATGATCCCGAGCAGCAGGTTGATCAACAGTGCGTAGACCGCGAGAACCCACTCGAACGCCATCGGGTACTGGACCGGGCCGGCCACGACGCTGGCGTCCTGCACGATCTGGCCGCCGACCTGGGCCCCGCCGCTCTGTTCGAGTTCCCCGGCGTAGGTCAGGTCGCCGCCGATCCGCGCGTTCTCTCCGAGGAAGATCGATCCGGCGGCGATCTCGGCGTCCTCGGTCACGACGCCGTTGATCGACACGCCGCCCGCTGCGGCCGACAGCGACCCGTTGACTTGCCCCTCCGACCCGAGCCTGACGTTGCCGCCCGCCGCGTCGACGTCGCCGCCGACAGTCCCGTCGATCCGCAGGTCGCCGGTCACGGACTCGATATCGCCGGTCACGTCCCCGTCGACCGTCGCAGAACCGCCCACGACGGTCAGGTCGCCGTCGACGGTTCCGTCGACCACGACCGTTCCGCCGATCACCGTCAGTCCCTCGACGGTCTCGTTTTCCTCGATCACGACTGTTCCCCCCGTTCGCGTCTCCTGAGCGGCCGCTGCCCCCGGAACGACCACCAGCGAGACGAGGACCGCGACCGTCAGGATCGCCCACGCACGTTTCATGTCACGCGTTCGTACCCTCAAGGCGGGCAAGTAGTTACTCCAGAAGTCGTTTCGTACCCGACCGATCTGGCTGAGTTTACTTTCGGCTCGCAGACGGGTACTGCCCAGTCGGCTGGTCCGGGCCGTTCCGAGCGCTCTGTCCCGGTGTGATCGGCGCCGGTGTCGCTCTCCCGCGCCGCTCCGTGACGACGGCACGTCGCGCTCCGGCGCCGGTAGTGCGCCCGTACCGCGCCCCCTGTACGATGAATGCTAGCTTAAACCATCCCGAGGTTCGGACTCGCCGATCTCGGCCGGACCGCTCTCGGACAGCAGCTCTAAAAAATCGCCCGACGAGTCGCCGATGTCGGTTCGCGGATCGAACCTCCCTCGTCGGCGATACTAACTCTTTAGGAGCGCACGCCATGCTCGTCCCGGCCGTCGATCGAACTGATGACCGAGCACACTCTTCCCGAAACCCAGATCGGGTCCGAAGACGGCGACCGCGAGACTGACGCTGTCCTCCAGTCGCTCGCCGACCGTCGGCGCCGAGCCGCGCTGACACAGCTACTGGCCGCCCGCGGCTCCACGCCGGTCGACATCCTCGCGACGCGCGTCGCCGCCGCCGAAACCGGCGGTAAAGCTGTCGACGACGGGCACCGCCGCGACGTGGCGCTCGATCTTCGGCACGTTCACCTGCCCCACCTCGACGCCGTCGGTCTGATCGACCTGTCTGACGACGGCGCCATCGCGACGGAGCGCGCGGCGCGATTCGAGCGCGCTCTCGGCCTCGCGGCCGGCGTCGCCGACCCGGACGCCGCGATCGACGCGCTGGCCGACCGTCGGCGTCGCGCAGTCTTGCGCCACGTCGCCAGCAACGACGGCGCGATGGATCTCGACGCGCTGGCGACCCGCATCGCGGCCGAGTCCGGTGTCGACCGAGATGCCGCGGCGCTCGAACTCCACCACTGCCATCTGCCGAAACTCGACGACGCCGGATTTCTCGCGTACGACGCCGACGATCACCGGGTCGACGGTGTTGACGCGTTCCCGGTCGATGCCACGCTTCGCGATCTGATCGACTGGATGGGGCGGGACACCACTCGGTCTGCGGACGGCTCTCCGGACGGTCTCAGAAACATCCCGCTGTAATCGGGTTATCGGCGCCGTGTCGTAGTTTCGGGTCGGCTTCGTTCTCGCTGGTTTCGTGGGCTGGACGGGAGCGGACGGTGGATTTGAACCTCGGTCGTTTCCGTTCGCTCGCTGCGCTCGCGTTTCTCTCGTTCAAATCCACTCCGGACGATATTTGCCGAACTCAGCACTGCTCGACGATAAAACGTCTCGCAGTATCGAGTTCGGCAAAAGTATAGCGGGAGGTGGATTTGAACCACCGGTCTGCGGGTTATGAGCCCGCCGGAATCTCCTGGCTATCCCATCCCGCTACCATTTCGTACCGCCGTCCGCTAGTTAAGGGTTGCGTTTCGGGCGCCCTGTGGGGATTCCTACCGATGTACTCGCCAGGTGAAGTAGCTCTCGGCCAGGAAGTTCACCACGAAGCCACAGACGATTCCGACGCCGTTGGCCACCAGATACTGCACGTCGGCGTAGTACACCAGCAGCCAGAGGACGCTCGTGGCGACGACCAGTCCGCCGGTGCGAACCAGATTCGACGTGAGCAGTCGCCTGAGCAGCGGCCGATAGCCCGTTCGCCCCCACTCCGAGAACGTCCAGTGCTCGTTGACGACGAACATCACGATGATCGCGGTCTCGGCGCCGACTAGCTTGGCGAGTTCGGGTGGGACCCCGTGAAGCTCGACGAGCGCGATCAGGATCGTGAAATCGACCGTCGTCCCGGCCAGCCCGACCGTCGCGAACCGGAGGAACCGGCCGCTGTTGATCATCGCTCGAACCCGGTTCTGCAGAATCTGCAGCGTCGACCCCCCGGGCATCAGTCGGTAACGGTGGTACGGCGGCCCCGTATCGCCAGCGTGAGTTGGCGATCACGACACGTTCCACGTTCCTGACTCCGCATCGGACGTGATTCTCTGCCTTGCGGTGTTAAATCGTTCGGCCGTCGCGGAGTGCACAACGACTAACTGTTCGTCCGACGAGGCACGGGTATGACACGTCTCGCGCTCATCGCCCACGACGAGGAGAAACCCTCGATGATCGAGTTCGCACAGAACCACGAGCAGACGCTCTCGAACTTCGAGCTGCTCGCGACGGGAACGACCGGCAAGCGACTGATGGAAGAGACTGATCTGGAGGTCGAACGCAAGGAGTCGGGGCCGCTCGGCGGCGACATGATGATCGGCGCCGAGGTTGCCGAGGGGATCATCGACGGCATCATCTTCCTGCGGGATCCGCTGACCGCACAGCCCCACGAGCCCGACATCTCCGCGTTGCTGCGGGTCTGCGACGTCAAGGACATCCCGCTGGCGACGAACCGCTCGTCGGCCGAGTTTCTCATCGACGGCCTCGGGGACTGAGCGCTTCCCGCGAACCGCCGGGGTTCAGCCCGCTTTCTGGACGACCGTCACGTCGCCGGCGTCGAGGCGCTCGACGTCGAGGAAGTGGGGGATGTACTCGCGCCTGTCGTAGGCTTCGCGCTCGTCTTCGGTGCCGGCGACGCACCACAGCTGGACCTCTTCGGGGCCGTGCCAATCGCCGTTGCGGTTGATCTGGAACAGCGTCAGCTCCTCGCCGTCGACCTCAACGACGCCGTCCCGGCGGACGCCCGGATCCCCGGTGATGATGAGTCGCTTCATGGGCGGGGTTTCGGACGAACGCCAATTAAGCGCTTCGAGACTCGCACGCTTCGCTCCGGCGCGAGCGCGATCCGAACGACGCGCCGCTGGTCCGAACCAAACGCGTTTTAAGCGACCGTTGCCAACGTCGTCGCAAGGAGATCGATATCTATGGAGATGCCACGCCGATTCAACACGTACTGCCCGCACTGTAACGAGCACAACGAGCACGAGGTCGAGAAGGTCCGCCGCGGTCGTGAGACCGGTATGAAGTGGATCGACCGACAGGAGCGCCGCAACAAGGGCATCGGGAACGACGGTAAGTTCTCGAAGGTGCCCGGTGGCGACAAGCCCACCAAGAAGACCGACCTCAAGTACCGCTGCGGCGACTGCGGCAAGGCCCACCTCCGCGACGGATGGCGCGCCGGCCGCCTGACGTTCCAGGAGTGATCACAATGGCAGGAAACTACTTCAGCGTCGAGTGCCCGGATTGCGAGAACGAACAGGTCGTCTTCGGCAAGGCCTCCAGCGAGGTCGCCTGCGCCGTCTGCGGACACACGCTCGCGCGCCCCACCGGCGGCAAGGCCGCCTTCGAGGGCGAAGTTCTCGAAACGGTCGAGGCGCGGTGAACGCCCGCGAGGTGATCCCGAATGCAATATAGCGGCTGGCCCGAATCCGGCGAACTCGTGGTCGGCGAGGTCGACGAGATCGAGGACTTCGGCGTCTTCGTCGACCTCAAGGAGTACGAGGACAAGCGCGGCCTCACCCACATCAGCGAAGTCGCCTCCGGCTGGATCAAGAACGTCCGGGATCACGTCCGCGAGGGACAGACGGTCGTCGCCAAGGTGCTCGACGTCGACGAGGACGCCCAGCAGATCGACCTCTCGATCAAGGACGTCAACGACCACCAGCGCTCGGACAAGATCCAGGAGTGGAAAAACGAGCAGAAGGCCGACAACTGGATGCTCCTGGCGTTCGGCGAGGACGTCGACGACGACGAGTACGCCCGGGTCGCCAACGAACTCCTCGCGGAGTTCGGCAGCCTCTACGCCGGCTTCGAGGAGGCGGCGATCCACGGTCAGGAGGCGCTCGAACCGACCGAGCTCGACGACGACGATATCGACGCGCTCGTCGAGACGGCCCGCGAGAACGTCTCCGTGCCGTACGTCGACGTCACCGGCTACGTCGATCTCGAATGCGGCACCAGCGAGGGCGTCGACGCGATCAAGGAGGCGCTGCAGGCCGCCGAGGGCAACGGCGAAGTGCCCGACGAGGTCGACCTCGAAGTGACCTACGTCGGCTCGCCCGAGTACCGCATCAAGGTGCGAGCGCCCAACTACAAGACCGCCGAGTCCCAACTCGAGGAGAGCGCCGATCGAGCCATCGCGGCCATCGAGGAGATCGGCGGCACCGGCGGCTTCCACCGCGACCGGCGCACCGACGAGGAATGAAAGCCGACATCCGGGTGTGTTCGGCGTGGCACGAGCGCCACGATCGCCCGGTGTACACCCTTTCTACCGACTGTCCCGACTGCGGCGCCGACGCCGTCAACAGCGCGCCCGCGCCGTTCGATCCCGAGGATTCCTACGGGGAGTACCGACGCTCACTTAAGCGGCGCGACCGGGAGTAAGCCGTATGGACGAACTCGACATCGAGGCGGTCGCTGAGGCCGAACTGGACGATCCGGTGCTCGTCGAGGGGCTGCCCGGCGTCGGCCACGTCGGCAAGCTCGCCGCCGAGCACGTGCTCGAAGAGCTCGATAGCACGCTCGTGCGCCGGGTCTACTCGGAACACTTCCCGCCGCAGGTCGAGGTGGGTGACGACGGCGTCGCCGAGCTCACCAGCGCGGAGTTCCACGCCGTCGAGACCGAGGGTCGGGACCTGCTCGTGCTCACGGGCGACAACCAGGCCCAGAGCAACGAGGGCCACTACCGGCTGACCGACGCCTTCCTCGACGTCGCCGAGGACTTTGACGTCGCCGAGGTGTACGCGCTCGGCGGCGTCCCGACGGGCGAGCTCATCGAGGAGTACGACGTGCTCGGCGCCGCCACCGACGAGTCGCTCGTCGAGGCGCTCGAAGGCCACGGCGTCGAGTTCCGCGAGGACGAGCCCGCCGGCGGTATCGTCGGCGTCAGCGGCCTCCTGCTCGGGCTGGGCGAGCGTCGCGGCGTCGACGCGGCCTGTCTGATGGGCGAGACCAGCGGCTACCTCGTCGATCCCAAGAGCGCCCAGGCCGTCCTTGAAATCCTGCAGGACCAACTCGAGTTCGAGGTCGACTTCGCCGACCTGGAGGACCGCGCCGAGGAGATGGAGGAGGTCATCGGCAAGATCCAGGAGATGGAACAGCAACAACAGCCCAACGTCCCGAGCGACGACGACCTGCGCTACATCGGCTGAGAGCCCTCGCTCCCTTCGGTCGCTCACGGCGTTCGTTCGCCTTTGTGTTTCCCAGAACCGCACAGCACTGCCCACGGAACCGTACCGCGCAGCGACGGCGACCGCACCGCGGGCCTGCCCTTCCCCCGGTTCGCGCGAGCGAAGCGAGTGCGAGCTCGGAAGATCAAAGCTCTTCCGGTGGCGCGGCCCGAGCGCCGCGCCCGGCCATTCGGCTGTCGAACGACCGTCTGGCGTAACACGTTCCTTCGGTCACATACCACGGATTATATTATTCCGAGGGGTGAGTGTGGCACCATGGACCGCGTTGCAGTCATCGGCGCCTCGATGACGAAGTTCGGGCAGCGCGACGCCTGGATCAGGGAACTCCTCTCGCAGGCGGCCGAGGAGTGTCTCGACGACGCCGGCGTCGCCCCCGACGAGATCGAGCACCTGTACGTATCGAACATGGCCAGCGGCGAGTTCGAGGGCCAGGGCGGCGTCCCGAACCTGCTCGCCCACGACATCGGGGCGATTCCCGCCTACACCGAGCGCATCGACCAGACCAGCTCCAGCGGCGGCGCGGGCATCTACGCCGCGTGGCGCTCGATCGCTAGCGGCGCCAGCGACATGACGCTGCTGGTCGGCGGGGAGAAGATGACCCACAAGACGACCGCCGAGGCGACCGACATCATCGCCTCGATCACCCATCCGGCGGAGTACAAGCACGGCCTGACGCTGCCGAGCTTCGCGGGGATGACCGCCCGCAGATATCTTCACAAGTACGACGCACCCCGCGAGAGTCTCGCGAAGGTCGCCGTGAAGAACCACAAGAACGGCGTCGACAACCCCAACGCGCAGTTCCAGAAGGAGATCGACGTCGAGACGGCGCTGGACTCGCCGATCATCGCCGACCCGCTCCGGCTGTACGACTTCTGCCCGATCACGGACGGCAGCGCGGCGCTGCTGTTCTGCCCCGAGTCGGTCGCCGAGGAGTACGCCGACGAGTACGCGGTGATCAGCGGCATCGGCGGCGCGACCGACACCCACGTCGTCCACGAGCGCGACGACCCCACGGTCATGAACGGCGTCGTCGACAGCGGCGAGCAGGCCTACGAGATGGCCGGCCTGGGTCCCGAGGACATCGAGGTCGCCGAACTGCACGACATGTTCACCATCCTTGAGTTCCTCCAGATGGAGGGGCTGGGCTTCGCCGAGCAGGGCGAGGCCTGGAAGGAGATGGACAAGGGGACCACCGAGCGCGACGGCGAACGCCCGATCAACACCTCCGGCGGGCTCAAGTCCAAGGGCCACCCGCTGGGCGCCAGCGGCGTCGCCCAGGCCGTCGAGATCTACGAGCAGATGGTCGGCGAGGCCGGCCCGCGGCAGGTCGACGCCGACGTCGGGCTGACGTGTAACGTCGGCGGGTTCGGCAACTGCGTCATCACCGCAATCATGGAGGCAGCAGAATGAGCGAGCACGACGACGCACCACCGATGGAAGCACAGCGCTACGAGGACGGCTCGATCTCGTACCCGACCCACCCGCGGAGTCTGGGCGGCGCCGAGGCAGTCGAGACGATCGACCTCAGCGAGCACACCGCCGAGGTGATCACCTGGACGGAAAGCACCGCGACGCCGCCGGGCGTCCGCGAACCGAACACGATCGCGATCGTCGAGTTCGAGATCGACGGCGAATCGGTGCGCGCGGTTGGCCAGGTCGCCGAGGACGCCGAGGTGGAGATCGGCGACGAAGTCGAACCCGTCTACGCCGCGGAGCTCCGCGATCCCGAGGTCGGCATCAAAGAGCCCGAGAGCCAGGAGTGGGACGGGTACCGCTTCCAGCCTGTCCAGTGAGCGCGACGGCGCGAACAACAGGCTGGGAGTGGAGGTTTCGACCGACACAGTGAGCGCGTCGGCGCGAACAGTGGGTTCGGACCGAAGATGAGAGCCTGTCCAGTGAGCGCGCCGGCGAGTTACTTCCGCCCGCGCAACATTTTATTGGCGGCGCGCAGAAGCCGTTCGTATGACCGACACGACCGAGCGGGGGCTGATACTGCAGGACCTCGTGCTCGCCGCCTCGAACCTCTTCATCTTCCTCCTGCTGGACGGGACGCTGTCGGCGACCGGTCAGTGGTGGATCGCCGCGGTGATCGCGCTCGTCAGCGGCGGTCTGTTCGCCGCGGCGGATCGAAGCCGCGTAGGGCTGTGGGCGCTGTTCGTCGCCGGTGTGGCAGCTATGGGCGGGATCGTCTGGATGACGACACTCGACGCGCACCCCGTTGGCGCCTTCACGAGGCTCTTTCTCGGCCTCGCGCTCGGCTTAGGTGGCAACAGATTCGTCTTCGGCGTCGTTCGGCCGGTACCGGACTACCGGCGTCGACGCCAAGCGCGTGCCGAGTGATCGGGTGGGAATCGGACAAAGCGGCGTTTGACCTTCGCACACGTTTTTCAGGACAGCACGAGATGCGTCTGTCAATGGCTCGATCCGACGTTCGCAGGCAGTCCGGGTGGTTGCGCCGTGCGTAGACGAACGTGTCTCGCGGCGCTCGGGACCGCGGGCGCGAGTGCGCTCGCCGGCTGTGGCACCGTTCGCTCGGAGACCGCGCTCTCGTCGCCGACTGTTCACGCCGACTCGGAGCGTCGAAAGAGCCTGCAGTTCGCGGCCGACGGCGAGGAGATCGGGTCGATCGGCGCCGACGGCGCGGTCTCGGACGGCCGGATCGAGCTCTCGACCGAAATCTGGCACCGGGAGGGAACGTCCGTCGAATCGATCGAACTGCACGTCTGGATGCCGCCGGCGCCGGAGGGGACGCCCGCGGAGGTCGCCCTCGCCTCGCCGGTGCAGGGCGACTCGTCGCCGCCGCCGGCCGTTACTCTCTCGACGTCTCGCGACGAGCCCGGTGCTATCATCGAGATCGACGACCTCGACGATCTCGCGGACGAGACGATCAGCACGATCGATCTCGTCGTCACGCCGGGCTACGATCGCGCGACGGCGCTCGTGATCGACAGCACGATCGAGTTAGACAGCACAGCACTGCTCGACGGCGGCTACGAACTCGACGGCCAGCTCGAACTGGAGTTCCCGGCGCTCGGTCAGCAATAGAGTTCCGCCACCGCCCTCTCACTCGTCTTCGTCGTCCTCGTCGCCTTCGTCATCGTTGTACTGGTCCTTGATTGACCGCAGCTCGGCGTCGACGTCGACCTGCGGGCCAACGTCCTCGTCGTCGGTTCCGTCGTCCGCACCGTCGGTGTCGTCGTTCTTCCCGTCGTCGGACGCCGAAATCCCGGCGTCGCGCTCGCTTCCGGCCTCGCGGTCGTTCTCGCGCTCGCGACGCCGCTGTTCGGCGACCGTTCCTTCGGCGTCTCGGACCTGCGCTTCGAGGTCGGCCCGGAGCTCGCGCGCTTCGGTGAGAATTTCGCGGGCCGTCTCCTCGCGCGGAAGTGAGCCCTCCTCGACGGCGGTCTGCAGGTCGTCCAGCGCGTCGTCGAGGCGATCGAGCGTCTCGCGGCCGACCCGGCCGGCGCCCTCGCGGACGACGCGGCCGCCTTCCCGGGCTCGATCGGCTGCCTCCTCGCCCTGCTCGCGCGCGCGGCGTTCCGTCTCGGCGAGCCGGATCGCTTTCTGGACGGCTTCGAGCAGCTTGATGTTGACCTCCAGGATCGCGATCGTCGCCGGAATGGCGACTTCGTCGGTGAAGCGGAGTACCTCGCGGGGCGTGGGCGGGCGGGGCAGTCCGAAGGGACCGCGTGGCGGGCGCTGACGGGGACCAACCTCGTCGCGGAGCTCGCGCAGCGAGTCGGCGAGATCGCCGGCAGTGCGGGCGAGGTCTTCGTCGCGGGAGTCGCGCCTGTCGCTCATGCTATCGCGTTGGCGGCCGCGTAACAAAAAGTGGGCGGGTCGCAGCGTGCGGTCGGCGGCGCGCTCGGTCACCGGGGCGCTCGGCGCCGATCAGTCGTCGTCGTCGCTCGCGCTCGCGCCGGCGAGGATCTCGTCGACGTCGGCGTGGTCGGCCAGCAGCGCGCGCATGCGCTCGACGGTGGTCGCGTCTCGGGTCCGGCCCTCGCTGACGACGTTTTCGGCGCGGTCGATCGTGGTCAGCGTGTCGGTCTGGACGACCAGGATCGGGACGCCCTTCTCCTCGGCCTTGCCGACGACGGCGCCCGAGGGGCGGTGGCCGCCGGTGAGGATCAGGCACTCGACGCCCGGCGCCTGCAGCGCGGTCGTCTGGATGTCCGAGCGGTCGCCGCCGGTGATCACCGCGGCGTCGCGGGTGCGCCGGAAGTGCCGGAGCGCGGCGTCGCTGCCCATCGCGCCGACGCTGAACCGCTCGACGTAGGCGTCGGTCGGCACGTCGGTCAGCACGTCGGCGCCGAGTTCGTCCGCGAGGTCGGCGACGGTGATCCCCGCCAGATCCTGCTCGCGGGGCAGGGCGCCGAAGACGGGCACGCCCTCGCCTTCGAGGAACGGCGCGACGTCGGTTTCGAGCGTGTCGAACGCGTCGTCGCTGACGGCGTTAAAGAGGACGCCCGAGAGCCGGTCCTCGAGGTGTCGCGCCGCCGCCAGCACGTCGTCGACGTCGCCGGGCTGTCCGTAGCCGGCGAGCAGCAGCACCTCGGCGTCGAGCCGCTCGGCGACGTCGGCGTCGGTCAGGTCGACGATGCCGCCGGTCGTCAGCGAGCCGCCGCCCTCGATGATCATCAGGTCCCGGCCGGCAGACAGCGAGTCGAAGTGCTCGGTGATCTGCTGGTGGAGATCTTCGGCCGACTCCTGGCCGCGGATCGCCTGCTCGATAAAGGTCGGCGAGTAGACGACCGGCTCGAGCTCGTGCATCTCGGCGTCGAGATCGAGCAGTTCGCGGGCGAGCATGGGATCCTCGTCGAGCGTCTTGCCGACGCGGCTGCGCAGGCGGGTTCCCTTGGGTTTCATGTAGCCGACGTCGAGGCCGCGCTCCTGGGCCAGCAGCCCGAGCGCCACCGAGACGGCGGTCTTGCCGGTGCCTTCTTCGGTCGAAGTGACGAGTAGCGTCTTGGTCATAGTTCGTCTTTGTCAACGGTGAGTCGAAGGTCGATCGCCTGTACGCCGTCGGGGCCCGCCACGAGCGGGTTCACGTCGAGTTCGAGGATCGCCGGGAAGTCCGTCGCGAGCTGGGAAAGCCGCTGGAGCGTCTCGACGACCGAATCCAGATCGGCGGGCGTCCGGCCCCGGGCGCCCCGGAGCAGCGGCGCCGCCTGGATGTCGTCGATCATCTCGCGGGCCTCGGGCTCGCTGATCGGCGCGATCTTCACGGTGGTGTCTTCCAGCACCTCCACGAAGATCCCGCCAAGTCCAAAGAGGACCATCGGGCCGAACTGCGGGTCGCGGTTCAGCCCGACGATCGTCTCGGTGCCCTCGTCCAGATCTGCCATCTCCTGGACCTGGACGCCGATGATCGAGGCGTCGGGCTGGTAGTTGCGCGCCCGGGTGATCAGGTCCTCGTAGGCGTCGTAGACGTCGTCGGTCTCGACGCCGACCTTCACGCCGCCGATGTCGGACTTGTGGAGGATGTCCGGCGAGACGATCTTCATCACCACGTCGCCCTCGATCCCCTCGGCGACCGACTCGGCTTCGTCCGGCGAGTCGACGACCGCGCCTTCCGGCGTCGGGACGCCGTACGCGTCGAGCAGCTCCATCGCCTCGACGCCGAGACTGTTGTCGTTGCGCCCCTCGACGCGCTCGAGGATCTCGCGGGCGCGCTCGCGATCCACGTCGAACTCGCGGGGCGGCTCGTGAGCGCGCTCGCTGATGTCGCGGTACTCCGAGAGCGCGCCGACGCTCCGAATCGCCCGCGCCGGATCGAAGTAGTTCGGGACGCCGCTGTCCTGGAGTTTCTTCGCGGCGGCCTCGGTGCTCTCGCCGCCCATCAGCGCCGCGACGATCGGCGCGTCGTGCTCCTCGCGAGCCTCGGCGACGATGTCGGCCAGTTCCTCGAAGTCCAGCACCGCCGTCGGTGCCGCGACGATCACGGCCGCGCCGACGCCGCGGTCCTCGAGCGCGATGTCGAGGGCCTCGCGGAACCGCTCGGCGGGCGCGTCGCCCAGCACGTCGACGGGATTGTAGATGTTGCCCTCGTCGGGCAGCATCTCGCCGTACGTTTCGAGGGTCTCGTCCGAGAAGTCGGCGAGGTCGAGCCGCGAGTCGCCGATCGCGTCGGTCGTCATCACGCCCGGGCCGCCGGCGTTGGTGATCACGGCCACGTCGTCGCGCTCGGGCGTAGGCTGGTCCGAGAGCATCCGGGCGTAGTCGAACATCTCCTCGACAGTATCGACTCGGAGGACGCCCGACTGGTCGAGCCCGGCCTCGTAGGCCTGCTCGCTGCCGGCGATCGTCCCAGTGTGGGAGGACGCCGCCTGCGCGCCGGCCTCGGTGCGGCCGGACTTGACCAGCACGATCGGGGTGTCCTCGGCGACCTCGCGGGCGGTGTCGATGAACTCACGCCCGTGGTCGATCCCTTCGAGGTAGCCGATGATCACGTCGGTGTCGGGGTCGTCGCCCCACTCCCGGATGAAGTCCGTCTCGTCGAGGACGGCCTCGTTACCGAGCGAGACGACGTCCTTGAACCCCAGATCGTGGTCGTTGGCCCAGTCGAGCACCGCCGTGATGAACGCGCCCGACTGGCTCATAAAGGAGATCGATCCCGACTCGGCGTTTTCCGGGCCGAACGTCGCGTTCAGTCCGTTCGGCGTACTCATGATGCCGATGCTGTTGGGGCCGACGAGGTTCATGTCGTACTCCTCGGCGACCTCGATCAGGTCGCGCTCGCGCGCGGCGCCCTCGCTGCCGGTCTCGCTGAACCCGGCGGTGATGACGACGACGTCGTCGACGCCCTGCTCGCCCGCTTCGCGGACGGCGTCGACCACGATCCCCGGCGGCACGACCACCACCGCGAGGTCGACGGGCGGCGCGCTCGCCACTGATTCGTAGCAGTCGAGTCCCAGCACCGCGTCGCGGTTCGGGTTTATCGGAACGACGTCGCCGTCGAAGTCGGCCTGCAGGTTGGTCAGGATCGCCCGGCCGACCGATCCCTCCCTGTCTGTAGCGCCGACTACGGCCACGCGCTCCGGCCCGAACAGGTCCGATAACGCTCCCATCGCTAGTCGATGCTGAGGATATCCACTACAAAAAGCACCCCGACCTCTCTCGGGATATAAGAATGTCGAACCCATCGCGCAACTATTTTGCCCATCGGGCGTCATGGGCGGGAAATAGTTCACATTCGTTCACACGGGTTCCGGGGGCGGTCGAGGATTCGAGCGACGACGCGGCGGCGTCGGCGTCCCGCCGAGCGAAGCGCGGCAGGCTCGAAGCGCCTCGCGCTTCGGCGTCCTCGCGCAACGAACCGCTCGAGGGCTCGACGAGCGTAGCTTGTCGGCGTCCTCACGCGACGTAGCGGTCGGCCGCGGCCGTGGCGGCGTACAGCCCGATCGCGACCAGCACGATGGCGCCGCTGGCCGCCACGTCGTGGGTGTACGACAGCGTGACGCCAGAGAACACCGAGATCTCGGCGAGGACGATCGCGATCAGCACCGACGCTTTGAAGCTCGGCGCGATCTGGCCTGCTGCGGCGACCGGCACCACGAGCATCGCCGCGACGAGGATCACGCCCATGATCTGCATGGCCGCGACGATCACCAGCGCCGTCAGCACGACCAGCAAGCTGTTCTGCAGATCCACGTCGAGGCGCGCGACGCGGGCGGCGCTCTCGTCGAACGTTATGTACAGCAAGTGTTTGTAGCTGACCGCGACGACGCCGCCGACCAGCACAGTCAGGGCGGCCATGATCCGGACGTGCTGCCAGGAGACGGTACTGATCGAGCCGAAGATGTACTGGCTGATGCTGACCGCGATGCCTCCCGTCAGGCTGATGACGACGGTGCCCAGCGCGAACCCTCCCGAGAGCACGATCGCCATCGAGACGTCGTTGTACGCGCCGGTCCGATCCGAGAGGAACTGGATCAACAGCGCCGCGAGCGCCGAGACGACCAGCGCCGAGAGAAACGGTGTGACGCCGCTCAGTCCGACGACTTCCCGCATGTAGACGCCGATCGCGACGCCGGCAAAGGCGACGTGGGCCAGCGTGTCGCCGATAAAGGCCATCCGTCGGTACACCAGAAAGGAGCCGACCAGCGGCGCCAGGATCGCGACGAACAGGCCGGCCAGCAGCGCGCGCTGCATGAACGAGAAGCCGAGCATCTCGACGATCGTCCCGATCATCGGGACACCTCCTCGTCGTGGGTGTGGGTGTGGCCCGGATCGTGCTCCAACATCCGCTGGCTCGCGCCGTAGGCGTCGGCCAGCGCGTCGCTCTCGGCGAACCCTTCGGGATCGCCGTGGTAGTGGACACAGCAGTTGATACAGGCGACCGTCGTCGCGTACTCGGTGACGGTGCCGATGTCGTGCTCGATCAGCACGATCGTCATCCCGTCGTCGTTGAGCTCGCCGAGCAGGTCGTAGAAGGCGTCCCGCGATTCGGCGTCGACGCCGACGGTCGGCTCGTCGAGCGCGAGCAGGTCGGCCTCGCACGCGAGCGCTCGCGCGATGAACACCCGCTGGCGCTGGCCGCCCGAGAGTTCCTCCAGCTTGCGGTCCGCGAGGTCGGCGACGCCCGTCGTCGCCATGGCGTCCTCGACGGCCGCCCGGTCGTCGCTGTCGAGTCGGCCGTAGCCAGCGTGGGGGAACCGACCCATCGTGACGGCCTCTCTGACGGTGACCGGAATGCGCCGGTCGCCGCTCGTGGCGCCCTGCGCGACGTAGCCGATGCGGTGGCCGTCGTCGAACTCGCGAGCGTTCTCGCCGAACAGTTTGGCGGAACCGGTGTCGGGGGCCTCCAGGCCCAGCGCGATCCGGAGCAGCGTCGACTTACCCGACCCGTTCGGCCCGACCAGCCCGAGGAACTCGCCCTCCTCGACCGAGAGACTGACCTCCTCGAGTACGGGGACATCAGTGTAGGCAAACCCGACGTTCTGGAGTTCGACGACGCTCATTCTGCGTGTAATGCCTTCGTCAGGGCGGGCAGATTAACGTTTTCCATCACTTCCAGGTAGCCCCATCCCTGGTCGATCCACTCCTCTTTGACGCCCGACAGCGCCGAGACCTCGAGGGCCTCGGTCGCATCGGTGTCCCTGATGAGTCTGTTGGCCGCCTCGTCGGACTCCATCGTCGGCGTCAGCACGTACTCGATGCCGTGCTCCTCGATGATTTCTTGGGCCTCGCCGATCGCCTGCGGACTGGGCTCCTCGTCCGGCGAGATGCCCGACAGCGAGTGGACGGTGAAGCCGTACCGGTTCCCGAGATACTGGAAGGCGTTGTGGCCGGCGACGAGCACGTGGGTCTGTTCGGCGCCCTCGAAACTCGACTCGAACGTCGCGTCCAGATCGTCGATCTCGGACTTGTAGGCGTCGGCCTGCTCGCGGAACTGTTCTTCGGCGTCCGGATCGGCCTCGATCAGTCCGTCGCGGACGTTGTCGACGGCCTGCTTCGCCCGCACCGGGTCGAGCCAGAAGTGGGGGTCGCCCGTCGCGTCTCCGTGGTCGTGGCCGTCGTCCCCGCTCTCGTTCCCGTGTCCCTCGTCGTGCCCGTGGCTCGCGTTCCGTCCGAGCAGGTCGATGCCGTGGCGCGCCGCGACGATCGTTACGCCGGCATCATCCGCTCGTAGGTTAGTCACGATGTCGTCGGCCCACGGCTGGAACCCCTCACCCATGTAGACGAACGCCGACGACTGGTAGATGTCTTTCTGGACCTGCCCCGAGGGCTGCCAGCCGTGCCCGTGCTGGCCGAAGGGGACGATGCTTTCGACGTCTGTCTCCTCGCCAGCGATCTGATCGGCGAAGTCGTACAGCAGGTAGAACGACGCCTGCACGCCGCTGCCGGACCCGCTACCGGATCCGAGAACGTCGGTACATCCGGCCAATCCGCCCGCCGCGAGTAACCCAGCTCCGCCCTTCAGGACGGACCGTCTCGTCTCTCTCATACTCACCAATCGTCACCCCTCGAATAAAAGTGTTATTATCTACGGAGTCAGTGTTAATAATCAGTGCCATCGGAAGTCTGATTGTTAATAATCGTCTGACGAAACGCTGCCCGCATACGGTTTGCTACCGCGACTGCTCGGGACGGCGAACTGGGAGCCGTCGCCGAAGCTGACGAGCCGCAAAATAGACCGGCTGCTTCCGCCGATCACTCGACGGTGATCGAGCCGACCATCCCCGCCGCCTCGTGGGGTTCGCAGACGTACTCGTACGTGCCGGTCGTCTCGAAGGTGTGTTCGTACTCTGTGCCCGCGTTCGCGATCTCCGGGTAGCCCTCCCAGTTCGCTCCCTGGGGCTGACTCGTCGGAACGACGTTGTGGTTGTCCGAATCCCAGACCCATCGCACCGTCGTGCCGGCGTCGATCGAGAGTTCGGCTGGCTCGAACACCAGATCGCCGCCCGGCCCCGCGATCACCTCGACCATGTCTCCGCCGCCCGCCGACGCGTTCCCAGTCTGGTTACTGTCCGATTCGTTACCTGCGGTCTGGTTGGCGTCAGTCTCGTTGCCCGCCGTTTCGTTCGCGTCCGTCTCGTTGCCCATCGTCTCGTTGTCGCCGGTGACGCCGTCGCTGGTGTCGTTGCCGCCGTCGGCGGGTTCCTGTGTGTCGCCTCCGGTGTCGGTACAGCCAGCGACGGCTGCCCCCACCGCAACGGCACCGCTGGCGCGCAGAAACGCTCTCCTGTCAAATCTGGGATCGTTGCTCATGAACGGATGGCACTAGGTGAGGACGCCGCAAAAGCCTGTTAGCGGGTCTGCTGACGAAATAACTGGTTCGCGTGCCGGTCGATTGCCGGTCACGGGCGCGAAGCGAGCGAACTCCGTCGCTCCGAGGTCGCGCCCGATAAATAGGACGACTTTCGTTCGGCAACTTGCGGCGAGGCCGACGATCCGCAAGCGTCCGGTTGCCGCCGCTTACGCCGACTGCTTGATCGTTTCGAGGTGTTCCTCGTACGCATTCCGGCAGGTCGACGAACAGAACTGTCGGGACTGGCCGTCGATGTCGACCGTCATGCCGTCGTCTTCGACGGTCGCACCGCACTCCTCGCAGGCGACGCCGGCGTCGGGGCCGTCGATCTGGGGCTGCCAGGCCGAGTCTATCAGCAACCGGACGTCGTACTCGACGATGCGGCCGATCTCGACGGCGTCGGTCAGCACGGAGTGGATCTCCGTCTCGTCGACGGTCGCCTTCGCGACGACGTGGCCGTCGGCCGTCGCGAACGCGTGTTCGACGCACTCGGCGCCGGCCAGACTCTCCATGACCTCCGTCTCGAAGCCGGGCTGGAGGTGGACGTCGACGAGGACGCCGACGCCGTCCCGGAGCGTCGATCGGTCGATATCGAGGGTGAACCGCTCGATAACGCCCACCTCTTCCAGTCGATCGACGCGGTCGGAGACCGTCGGCGGCGAGACGCCGACCTTGTCGGCGATTTCGCTGTACGGCCGGCGGGAATCCTCCGCAAGCAACTCGAGGATGCTCAGATCCGTATCATCCAGTTCGACCATGCGCGGAAGTTTGAGGACGTTCACATAAACTACTTTCGACATTCCTTTCCTAAATTTAGAGAAGAATATACCGCTCGCTGCGGTAGATGTTCGACAATACGTTACATTCGTACGCCCAGGTGGACGACAGCTAGTCCGTGGGGAAAGGTAATTGCCGATCGCCTCTGCGGGGTCGAGGCCGCCGACCGACAGGTACGAGAGCCCCCCGCGCCTATCGGACGTTCGTGTTCAAACTCGGCCACTACGGCGTCGCTCTGGGGCTGTACGCGCCCCTCCTCGCCTGGCTACTCGGTCGAGGTCTGCCGGCGCTCGCGCTCGGCGGCGGGGCCGTCCTGCTGTGGCTGGCGATGCTGCCCGACGTCGACACGCGGCTACCGGGCGTCTCCCACCGAGGCCCCACTCACACGGTCCTGTTCGTGCTGGCGGTCGGCATCGTCGTCGGCCTCGTCGCCGATCTCCTGATCGCGCCCACGGTCGGCGAGTTCGGCGCCAGAGCGTGGGTCGGCGTCCCGGGCTTCGAGACCGGGCTGGGTGAGTTCGGGTTCCTGATCGGAACGCTCGCGATCGTCTCGCACCTGCTGGCCGACGTGATCACGCCGATGGGCATTCGACCGTTCTGGCCCGTTTCGGGCTGGTCGATCTCCCTCGACATCACGCCGGCGCGGAACACGGTCGCCAACTACGTCCTGCTCGCTGCAGGATCGTTCCTCGCGGCGAGCGCCGTGCTGACGTCGATCTGAGACGATCCGTCCGCCGTCGCGTCGTCCCGCCCGTATCGCCCAGCCCGGCGCGTCTCGCCTGCCGGAGTCCGCATCCTATTTAATCGGGGCTGTCCAAGCGTCGTGCGATGGAAGGGGGTTCGGCCGACGTGTTCGACGAACTCGGGACGCTGGGCATCGAAGAGGAGTTTTTCGTCGTCGACGAGGACGGCCGGCCCGCGTCCGGTACTGACGAGCTCGTCTACGAATCCGATCCCCCGGAGATTCTGGAGGGCCGCCTCGACCACGAGCTGTTCAAGTTCGTGATCGAGACCCAGACGCCGAAGATCGACTCGCTCGCGGACGCTCCCGAAACGCTCTCGGCGATCCGCTCGGCGCTGGTCGAGCACGCCGCCGCCCAGGGCTATCGGATCGCCGCCGCCGGGCTGCATCCGACCGCGAAGTGGCGCGAGCTAGAACACGCCGAGAAGCCCCGCTACCGGGCGCAGCTCGAACGGATCCAGTACCCGCAGCACCGCAACACGACCGCCGGACTGCACGTCCACGTGGGCGTCGACGACGCTGACAAGGCGACGTGGATCGCAAACGAACTGCGCTGGTACCTCCCGCCGATGCTCGCGCTGTCGGCCAACTCGCCGTACTGGAACGGGTTCGACACCGGCCTCCAGTCGGCCCGCGCGAAGATCTTCGAGGCGCTGCCCAACACCGGGATGCCGACGCGCTTCGAGGATTTCGAGGACTACCGCGAGTTCGAGCGCACGATGATCGAGACGGGCTCGATCAACGACCGCGGGGAGCTGTGGTACGACGTGCGCCCTCACTCCGGCATCGGAACCGTCGAAGTGCGCACGCCCGACGGCCAGGCCGACGAGGACCGGATTCTGGCGTTCGTCGAGTACGTCCACGCGCTCGTGATCGACCTCGCGGAGCGCTACGAGGACGGCGAGTCCGGTACGGAGATCCGCCGCGAACTGCTCGACGAGAACAAGTGGCGGGCGCTCCGGTACGGCCGCGAGGCCTCCTTCGTTCGGCCGAACGGCGACGTCGTCGAACTCGGCGAGCTCGTCGACGCCGAGTGCGAGCGCCTCGGCGTCTCGGGCATCCGCGAGCTGTACGACGCCGAGAGCGGGGCCGCGATGCAGCGCCGCCTGCTCGACTCGCAGGGCGAAGCGGCGCTCCGACGGTCGCTACTGCTCTAAACAAGGCTTTTATGCCCTTGCGACTTTTGTCCTTCTAGAAAGGACTCATGTCTTCCCAGAACTCGAACGACGGGGCGGACGACGATCACGCGCCCGAGGACGCCGACGACGCGACTGCGGACGACGCCGCTGCGTCGGACGTCGACGCGGATGCGTCGGACGTCGACGCGGATGCGACGGCGTCCGACGACGCCGGCGTGACGGGCGAGGACGGCGAACGCGGCCCCCGCGACCGACTCGAAGAGGAGGCCGACCGAGCCGTCGAACAGTTCGATCAGGGTCTCGTCGACCTGCTGTCGTGGATTCTCGATACCGAAACGCGCGCGCGGATCTTCGTCTACCTCCGCAAACACCCCGGGAGCACCAGCGAGGAAATCGCCGAGGGCACGGGATTATACCCCAGCACGGTCCGTGAAGCGCTCGCGGAGCTCCACGACGAAGAGAAAGTCGAGCGCCACAAGCGCGAGAGCGCCGGCGCCGGCAACAACCCCTACGAGTACACCGCGATCGCGCCCAGCGACCTCGTCGGCGGCGTCGCCGGCCAGGTCCAGGCCGAACTCAACGCCGTCTTCAACCTCGATCGATACCTCGGCGACGACGAGCCCGCACCGACGAAGCGGACCGACGACCCGGTGACGATCACCGTCGACGACGCCGCGGACGACGAGGACGATGCGAGTGACGAGGAAGACGTCGGCGACGACAGCGGCGACGAGCTCGCCGACTGAGGACCGACCCCCAGTTCTCCGGAACTCCGACTCTTTTAAGCATCGCCCCGCTGAACGACGGGTATGAACGTCGCGCTGGGGGGCACGTTCGATCCGGTGCACGACGGTCACCGCGCCCTGTTCGATCGCGCGTTCGAGCTGGGCGACGTCACAATCGGCCTGACCAGCGACGAGCTCGCGCCGAAGACCCGCTCGGAGGACCGGTACGTCCGCCCCTACGACGAGCGCCGCGCGGACCTCGCCGGCGAGCTAGACGCCTTCGCCGACGAGTACGACCGCGAGTACGAGATCCGCCCGCTCGAAGACCCGACCGGCATCGCGACGGAACCGCGCTTCGACTATCTGGTGGTCTCGCCCGAAACCATCGACGGCGCCGAGCGCATCAACGAACTGCGCGAGGACCGCGGCGTCGACCCGCTGTCGGTCGAGGTCGTCGATCACGTCACGGCCGACGACGGAGAGATCATCTCCAGTACCCGCATCGTCCGGGGCGAGATCGACGAGCACGGCACCATGACGCCCGACAGCGACGGCCGCGGGCGGGTCCAGCCGGACTGATTACCAGCTCGGCGGTTCCATCCCCGCTTCGCGCAGGATCTCTTTCCATCGTTGCTGGATCGTCAGCCGTGCGACTCCCGCGGCGTCGGCGACGACCCCCTGGGAGCGCGCGTCGCTCTCGATCAGCGCGCCGGCGTAGAGACTGGCCGCCAGCACCGCTCGCTTGGATCGTTCTTCGTCCGGTAGATTCGAGAGAAACAGGTCGACTGCGGTCGACCGCGCGTCGGCGTCGAGATCGATCGCCGCTGCGACGTCGTCGAGTTCCTCGATCCACTCCTCGTTCTCGACGCGCTCGCGGGCGCTGTACATCGACCGATCGTTGGCGCCCCGGCCACATAAGCCCGACTCCGGAGCGACAGGTTCTTGGTTTCCTCGGGCGAATTCCGCGCCGAGCGCGGGTAGCCAAGCTAGGCCAACGGCGCAGCGCTTAGGACGCTGTCTCGTAGGAGTCCGCCGGTTCGAATCCGGTCCCGCGCATTCTTCTGACCGCGAACGGACGTGAGCGGTCTGTGAATCGCAACGGGCGGAGTCGAACCCTGGAAGACGAGCGAAGCGAGTCTTCCTCCGGTTCGAATCCGGTCCCGCACATACCGTCTCGAACGTCGGCGAACGCGCGCGTGTCTTTTGCTCGCGATATCTCTGCCAAACGCGTCACGAACCTCTTACCCACCGCTTGAACACCGACCACCCACCCAGGAGCATCAGGAACCCGCCGATCCCGGCGAACTTCAGCGGCGCGTTCGTCGTTTCCTTCAGAAGGAACGCGTCGCCCGGCGCGTCAGGATCGACGTACGCGGTGGTCGTCTCACCAACCGCGTACCCCTCCAGTTGTGACTCGGCGGCCGACTTGGTGTCGTAGTCCTTCGAAATCGACGCCGGAAACACGCTTCCGCCCGTGTACGTTTCGCTCTGGTAGGAGTACTCCAGGGTCACTTCGGGTTTGTAGTCGGGGGCGGCGCGTCGGTTCGAGACTGTGTCGATGTTCAGTTCGGTGACCGTGGCGTTCACCTCGACGGCGTTCTCCACGGCGTCGTTCTGCTCGACGTAGTCGTAGGCGCCGAAGCCGGCAATTGCGAGGCCGATGGCTACTGCGAGGACGCCGCCGAGGGCAGGATCGAGCTCTCTGCCGCCGATCGTGATCGCTGCGAGTGGAGCCATGCCAGCGGTTCACGACACGTCGGTATTAAATGCAGCTTCCGGTCTCTGTCCGCGAAACTGGTCTCCACGCTCCTATCGGTCCTCCTCGACCCAATCGATCCGCCGTGCGAGCAGACGACTCAGCCCGTCGAAGTAGCCGGTGCCCCAGATCGCGACGATCGTCGCTCCGATAGCGTTAAACAGCAGGTCCAGCGCGATGTCGCTGGCGCCGAACTGTGCGAGGACGGCCTTGCCGCCGATCAGGGTCGCGAGCCCGCTGGACGCGAACTCGGCGATCTCCCAGAGGACGCCGATGGCGAGCACGAACAGGAGAATGAACACGCCCCGCAACCGCCCCGGGATCACGACGCCGTCGTGGTCGGCCTCGATCGCGACGACGATGGCGTAGCCAGCGCCGGCGACGAGCGTCGCCGAGAGCGTGTGAGTCACCTGGTCGTACCAACCGAACATCGTGTACGGGCCGAGTGAGCCGATCGCGTGGAGGAATGCGGCGCTCGCGATCCACAGCGCGAGCCCGCCGCCCATCTCGTAGTCGTACTTACGTTCGAGCGCGCGTGGCAGGAACGTGATCGCCAGCGGGATGCCGGTGTTGATCACGAGGCCGAACTGTCGGGTGACCGCCGCGTACGCCACGATGACGGCGAGAATCGCTTGCATGGCGCGAACGACGATCCAGGCGACCGAGTCGACGCTGCGCCCGGCGACGGTTCTCATGCGGTGTCACCGTCGGAAAACTCGTCGGCCTCGCTCCTGACGTACCTCCGGAAGTACAGTTCGAACAGCAGGCCAGCGCCCAGCCCGACCGCGGTCGCCAGGATCAGGTCCCACATCAGCCGCGTCTGCCCCGGAAGCGACGACGTTCCCAGCAACGCGTCCGCGACGTACTGCGCGATCGTCCAGAGGCTGGCGACGGCCATCGTCGTCACGACGACGAAGCCGACGGCGAACCGCGGCGTCATCGCCGCCGAGCTAAAGGAGTCGATCTCGACGGCGATCAGCAGCGACAGCGTCGCCACGGCGAGATACGTCGCGACCTGCGTGACGACGCCGAGCGAGCGCCCGACCAGCGGCACCGCCGTCAGCGCCAGCACCTCCCAGGAGACCATCGTTCGCGCGTTACCGGCACGCAGCGGCGGTAGCACGGCGACCGCGCCCGTCGCGGTCGCCAGCCCGGCCCACAGGAGTTCGTCGCCGAGCAGGCTTTCGACCGCCGCGAACGCTACCAGCCCGACGATCCCCCACGACAGCGCGGCGTTGACGCGCTCGTCGTCGATCACACCGGCGAGAGACGACATCGTCCGGAGTTTCCACGGCGGCGTCCGTAACCGTTGGCCCGTTGGATAGCTCGTTCCCCGGCCGGTCGGGTGGACCGTGCCCGACAGCGACGGCTGTCGGACGTAGCGACCCGCGAAAAGACCCGGGGACCGGCCCAGGATCGGACGTTACTCGTCGGTCTCGTCGTCGGCGTCTTCCTCGCCGTCGTCTTCCTCGTCGTCGAGGAGGCCCTCGGCTTCGAGGTACTCGCCGATCTCCTCGCTCGTCAGTTCGACGTACTGCTCGCTCTCGGCGTCGACGGTCGCCATCCCGAGGCCGTCGGGGCTGAGCGAACCGTCGTTGACCGAGGCCAACGCTTCGAGCGCGAGCACGATGCCCGACTCCAGATCGCCGCCCTCGTCGTAGTTCTCCTCGAGGAACTCCTGGATCTCGCCGCGGTCGGCGCCGACGGCCAGGGCCTTCCACTCGTAGGGCGTCCCCGAGGGGTCGGTCTCGTAGAGGCGCGGTTCGCCGTTCTCGATGCCGCCGACGATCAGCGCGACGCCGAAGGGGCGCGCGCCGCCGACCTGCGTGTACTGCTGGATGTGGTCGGTGACCTCCTTGGTGAGCGTCTCGACGCCGATCGGCTCGCCGTAGCGCAGCCGGTTGGTCTGGGAGTTCCGGCGGGCGAAGTCGATCAGTTGGCGCGCGTCGGCGACGTGGCCGGCGCTCGCGATGCCGATGTGGTCGTCGGCTTTGTGGAGCTTCTCGACGCTCGTGCCTTCGAGCAGCGGCGAGCGGATCCGCTTGTCGACCGCCAGCACGACGCCCTCGGCGGTCCGAATGCCGATGCTCGCCGTGCCTCGTTTGACCGCTTCGCGCGCGTACTCGACCTGATAGAGCCGTCCGTCCGGGGAGAAGATGGTGATCCCCCGGTCGTAGGCCTGCTGTTGGGCTTGTCCCTGCATGGTATCACTCGAAATCGAGGTCCGTCGCGCCGACGAACGCGGAGTCGGCCCGAACGTCGACCAACTCCTCGCGCGCCACTGCGGGCCGCTCCGCGCCCTCGAACGCGACCGTTCTCTCTTGGGAAGATTCCGGAGCGCGTCCTAAATACTTTTCTTCACAGGCTCGGATCGTGCCGCTGACGCCCCGGACCCGCACCGCGATCTCGTCGCCGTCGATGGCGTCGAGGCAGGCCAGCGCGGCGCGGGCCTCGCCGACGTGGCCGTGCCGGGCGCGCACAATCGTCTCGCCGGTGCCGTCGGCGAAGTCGAAATCCAGCACCGTGAGATCGGCGTCGGCGCTGCCGGCGTCGCCCAGCAGGTTCTGGCCGGCGTACCACAGCTCGCGCTGGAAGTCGCCCCGGTCGATGTCGGCGTCGGGCCAGCCTTCGAGGCCGACCGCGAGGTAGCGCCAGCGCGGCCGGAGGTGCTTGGGGAGGTGTTTCATGCGGACTCTTGGTCGGCATCGTCGCGGGACGCGGCGTCGGTCGCCGCGGCGGCGTCGGCGTCGACCGCGCCGCCGGGCCGCTCGGCGACGAGCACGCCGACCTGCTCGTGAACCTGTTCGACCGCGGTGAGCGCGAAGCCGGCGTCCGTGAGCGCGTCGGCCAGCACGCCGACCGTCGCGGGATCGTCGACCTCTGGGCTGTAGAACGGCTCGGACGGATCGGCTTCGCCGAACAGCATCACGTCGCCGAGGACGAACCGGGTCGGTTCGAGGGCGCCGATCGCCTCGATCGCCTCGCGCTTTTCCTCGTCCGAAAGGTGGTGCATCGCGAAGTTCGAGACGACGACGTCGATATTCCGATCGACGCCGGGCTCGCGGAACCGCCCCTCCCCGAACTCGACGTTCTCGATCCCCCGATCGGCCGCCTTTTCGCGGGCCTGTTCCAGCATCCCCTCGCTGATGTCCCGGCCGACGACGAACTCCGCATCGTCGGCCAGCGCCAGCCCGATCGCGCCGGTGCCCGTCGCCAGGTCGAGCACGACGTCGTCGGCCTCGGGCGCGGCGTGGCGGATCACCAGCTCCGCGCAGGCGCGGTACTCCTCGCTCTTCGAGTCGTCGTACTCCGCGGCCATCTCGTCGAAGCGGGCGGCGTGGTCCTCAAGAGTCTTCTTCATACCGTCCACGTTCGACCCCCGGCTCAATGAACGTCTCGGACCGGATCTCGCGGGTGCGCTCGGCGATTTTCCCCCACTCGCGCAGCCCCGCCTCGATCGCCTCGGGCTCGAACCCGATCACCTCGCCGACGGCCTGCAACTCTCTGGGCGCGCGCAACTGGAGGTGCGAGCGCGCGTCGGCGCTGACGACGAAGGGCGCGTCGCAGTGGTCGACGATCTCCCGGAGCTTCCGGAGCGCCTGAAGGGCCTGCACGCGCCGGCCGCCGGTCGCCCGCAGCACCCGCGAGAGGTCGAACTCGATCCGGACGCCGTTCTCGCGCGCGGCGTTGGCGAGCACGTGGTTGACGTCGCCGTCGCCCGCCATCGGGTGGGCCAGCACGTCGACGCGCTCCTGCTCGACGGCGAAGCGATTCAGCGCGTTCGTTCCGCCGTCGACGGCGACGACCGTCCGCTTCCCGCGGTAGTTGCCGACGGCACCGCTGGCCTGCTGTGGGTCGTCGGCGCGGATCTCGATGCCGTCGACGACGTCCACGCCCGTCGACTCGGCGACCGTCTCGGGGTCGTAGTCGGCCTTGGCGTCGCTGTGGTTGCGCACGACGACGCCGTCGTACCCCAGGTCGGCGGCCGTGCGGGCGAGTCGAGAGACCGTGGCGTCGCCGTCGGGCCGGGCGTGGACCGCCTCGTACATACCAGTACCAGCCTCGCCGCGGGTCTTTGCAGTTACGTTCCGGAAAATGGCGTGCGCTCTGTCGGCGGTGCCGGTCGGGTCGGGTCAGTGCGGGGAGAACCCGTCGATCACTTCCCCGCAGTCGGGACAGGAGACCAGCTCCGGTCCGGTGCTCTTTCGCCCGGGCGTGGCGTCACCGCGGGTGCGCCTGCGGCTTGCGGTTCCAATCAGGTCGGAGTCGCAGTACGGACAGTTTTGCATGATACTCACCCACGCGGATCGTGGTAACGATTCGCAAGTCGACAGCCCGCACAATAAGCCTTGTGTCGGACTGGCACAGGGGTCAGAAACGTTGGGTGGCCGTCCGCTCCGGTTCGGCGTTAGTATTCGCCTTCGCGGACGTTCTCGAACGCCTCGCGCGCGTTTTCGACGGCCGCTTCCTGCTTCGCGGGGTAGGCCTCGACCTTCGCGCGGAGGGTGATCCCCTCGCCGAGTTCGGAGCGCCCGTTGAACGCCGCCTGCTTGTCGAGCCGCAAGAATAGCGAGCAGTTCTCGTCGACTCGCTCGTCGAGTTCGTCCATCACGCGGTCGATCTGGTCGAGCTCGGCGACCTGACCGAGCACGTGGCGCATCTCGTCGGCGGTCTCGACGCGCGCCGAGAGCACGACGATCCGGTCGCCGTGGTGGCCCTCCGTGGGGGCGACTTCGATTTCGAACTCCTCGGGGAGGTAGTGACGGAGCGCCGCCTCGACGCGTTTGTCGTCCTCGGTGGCGTAGCAGAACGTTCGCAGGTCGACGTAGTGGAACGGGACGCTCGGCATCTGGGCGGTTATTCGGCGGCTTCCAGGTTGTCCTCGGGCACGCCGGTCTCCTGACCCTCCTCGAAGCTGACGGTGTAGGTCTCGTCGCCGAACATCGTCTCCATGACCTGCTTGATCGTCCCCTCCTCGCCGTCGTAGTCGCTGTGCTCGTCGTGCAGGATGACGCTGTCGTCTTCTTCGAAGCTCATGGCTCGTCGTTCCCTTTCTGCCTGTAAAAAGGGACTGATTTGCCCGACCGGTTCTAGGAACAACGGAGACGTTCGATCACGGGAGGGCCGGCTTCGGTTCGGACTTTGTAGTAGCCGCCTCGGCTACCGGTGAGACCACTACGAAAGCCCTCGGCCCTAGCAGTTGCAACTTCGACGAAGAACACCACGAAAGCCCTCGGCCCGCTCGCGCGTTCTCAAGCGGATATCCTCGCTCCGCTCGGATAGAGCCGCTTGAGAACGCGCGACCGAGCCTCGCCCTTTCATTCCACCAGGAACATGCACACACACCTGCCCTTCCCCGTTGGCGCGCCACAGGGGCGCGCCGGGCCGTGCGGCTGCGGTGGCGCGCGCTGTCGAGTCCCTGTGACGAGACAGCGCCGTGCGAGGGACGACTGAAGGAGCGGAGCGACTGAAGGAGTCGGTTGGGGAGGCCGAGGTTGCGGTCGGGTGGGACTGAAAGGGGCCGCGCGCTCGATCCGGAGAGGCGACGCAAGGACCGCAACGAAGTGAGGAGCGTGGTTCGAAAGAGCGCGGAGCGCTCTTTCGTCATCCCGAAAATCTCTGATTTTCGGAGACAGCGAGCCGCAACCGGTCGAGCGCGGCGGGGGCTTTCGTGGTGTTGTCGTCCAGTACAGTTCCAGAAAGCGCGGCGGGGGCTTTCGACGAGTCGTAGACAGCAACTGCTCTTCAAGAAAGCGCGCGTCCGGCATCCACTCCACCTAACCACTTTCTCCGGAAGCGTCGTACCACGATCCGAGAATGCCCACCGACTACGACACCGGCTGGGAGTACGAGTCGGAGTTCGCCGACGCCCTCGCCGCGGTCCCCGACGACCAGTTCGACCCAGACCGCTTCGTCGGCGGCGCGGGCCCGCTCGACGCCGACGCGATGCTGGTCGGGGAGGCGCCGGGCGCCCAGGAGATCGAGCAGGGCGCGCCGTTCGTCGGGCAGGCGGGCCAACAGCTCGACCGTGCGCTCGACGCCGTCGGACACGACCGCGACGAGCTCTACATCAGCAACGTCGTCAAGGTGCGATCGCCCGAAAATCGCGACCCGCACGTCGACGAGATCGAGGCGTGGGCGCCCGTACTCGACGCCGAGATCGAGCGCGTCGATCCCGCGGTCCTCGTTCCGCTCGGCAGTTTCGCCGCCCGCGAACTCCTCGACACCGACGAGACGATCACCGACCTCCACGGGCGCGAGTTCGAGGTAGACGGCCGAACGGTCGTCCCCTGCTTTCATCCCGCCGCGGCGCTGTACGACCGCAGCAAAGCCGAGCCGATCGAGGACGCCCTCGCGACGGCGCTGGAGCGGGGCTGAGCCGATTCAGCGTCGCGGCGGCGGCTCGGCTTCGACCGGCTCTCTCGTGTACGCCGGATACGTCCCCTGATAGCCCGCCGCTCGCCCGATCGCTCCGAGCAGCGCCGTCGCGGGACGCCGAAGCGGATCCGGCCCCAGTTCGAACGCTATCTCCTCGGCGAACTCGTCGGCCAGCACCGCGAACTGGAGCGTCGAGGGGCGTCCGTCTGCGTCGGTCTCGCCGTCGCGGGCCAGCCCGAACGTCGTCTCGAAGAACTCCTCGGTCCGGAGCGCGGGGTCGAGTTCGACCACGGTGCGCACCGGCTCGGGGCCGACGTTCCAGACGTAGTGCGGCGTCTCGGCCGGGATCAGGAGCGTCTGGCCCGTCAACACCGTTCCCTCCTCGCCGCCCACGCGGGCCGACAGCACCCCCGACCGGACCTCGATCCGCTCGCGCTGGCGCGGGTGCGAGTGGGGCGCGATGGCTGCCCCGCCGGCCTCGATGTCGTACTCGAACCGGAGTCGGTCGCCGTCCGTTTCGTCGGCCGTTTCGAGAAACGTCACGTGCTCGCCGGTCTTCGGATTGTCGATGGTCGTGCCTGAACGTGCCACGAGTGATCCCCGGGCGGGCCTACCACGCCCCGCCGGTTGAGCGTTGGCGTCCCTACGACAGTGCCGAGTGGGCAACGTTTTCCCACCGGACCGCCTTCCCTCGCGCATGGATCTGGAGGAGATCGAGAGCCTGATCGAAGCCGAACTCCCCGACGCCGACGCCGAGGTCACCCAGCCCCGCGGGCCCGAGGACGAGGACCACCTCGCCGCGCTGGTCGTCTCGCCGGCGTTCGAGGGCAAGTCGCTGGTCGAACAGCACGAACTCGTCTACGACGCGCTGGGCGATCGGATGACGACGGATATCCACGCGATGGAGCTGAAAACGTACGCGCCAGAGGAGTACGACGGCTGATCCGGTCGACCGGTGATCTCTCGGCGTCGCGACGCCGGCGCGGCCGCGGCGTCCGCGCCACGCGCGTGCGGTAGGCATTTCCCCCGCCGGGCACCACTAGAACCCATGGCATTCGAACCCGAGTCAGAGCTCTCGCCCGAGGAAGTACAGGAGCGCGTCGACGACGCCATCGCCGACAACGAGGTCGTCCTGTTCATGAAGGGCAACGAGCTGATGCCCCAGTGTGGCTTCTCGGACCGCGCGCTGACGCTGATCAAGCAGCACCGCGAGGAGTACGAGACCGTCGACGTGCTCGACGCGCTCGACGCCCACCGCGACGCCCTCGAAGGCCACAGCGGCTGGGAGACGATCCCCCAGACGTTCGTCGACGGCGAGTTCGTCGGCGGCAGCGACATCCTCGCGGAACTCGACGAGCGCGGCGAGCTCGGCGAGAAATTGAACGCCTGAGTCGGCGCACGCAAGCCCCACCGGAGTAATATTTTTACACCGACCATCTGTCCGTAGCGTATGGCGACGCTCGACGCCGACGCGACGCTTCGCGCCGAGCTGTACGACCGGCGGATGCGCGAGATGGACCGCGGCGATTCGGAACTCTACGCGGCGCTCGCGCGCGACGCCGAGGGACCGGCGCTCGAACTGGCCTGCGGAACGGGACGGATCTACCTCGACGCGCTCGCCGAAGGCTGCGACGTGGACGGCTTCGATCGATCGGCCGAGATGCTCGCTTTTCTCCGCGAGCGGGCCGCCGAGCGCGGGATTGAGCCATCAGTCTGGCGGGCGGACATGACCGACTTCGCGGTCGATCGCGAGTACGAACTCGCATACTGCCCGTTCAACGCAGTGCAGCACCTCCTGACGATCGAGAACCAACTCGACGCACTCCGGAACGTCTACGACGCGCTGGCGCCCGGCGGCCGGTTCGTCTTCGACGTGTTCGTCCCGAGCTTCGAGCTGATCGCCGAGACGTACGGCGAGTGGCGCACTGAGAGCGTCGAACTTCGCGAGGTGCCCTACAAGTTCCGGACACGAACGAGGATCACTGACGAGGTCGAACAGCAATTCACGGTCGAAAACGAGCTGTACGATCCCGACGGGAGTCGGGTAGTGGCGGAATCGCACCGACTGAAGATGCTGCCGAAGCGCGAGGTGGAGCTGTTGGCACGGCGCTCGCCGTTCGAGGAGTGGACCGTTCGCGGCGGGTTCGAGACGATCGAAGCGGACGCCACGATCGAGGACGGCGACTCCGTGCAGGTCTGGACGCTTCGAAAGAGAGCGTGAGCGCCGACGCTCAGTCGGAGCCGACGACCTCGGCCGTGGCGAAATCGTCTTGAACGCTCTCGATTTCGACCGTCACGCGCTCGCCCATCGACGCGTCGGGGACGACGATCACGAAGTCCTCGACGTCGGCGATCCCGTCGCCCTCCTCGCCCATCTCGTCGATTTCGACGGTGTACTGTTCCCCCTCGTCGACTGGCGCTGTCGTGCTCACGCGCGTCGCTACGACGACCCTCGACGTAACTGTGGGGCCAAGCGATCGCCGAAGCGTAGACTGTTCTCTCGCGACTCCCGAGACGCGAACCATTTATCAGGTCGCTCGCACCCGTCTCTAGCATGGACCTGCAGATCGACGGCGACGCGGCGCTCGTCACGGCATCGAGCAGCGGCCTCGGGAAGGCGTCCGCCAAAGCGCTCGCGCGAGAGGGCGCGAACGTGGTCGTCAACGGTCGCGACGAGGAGCAACTCGCCGACGCGGCCGAGGAGATCCGCAACGTGGCGTCGGGTGAGGTCGTCGAACAGCCCGGCGACCTCACCGAGAAGGACGACATCGAGCGACTCGTCGAGCGAACGGTCGACGAGTTCGGCACCGTCGACCACCTCGTGACGAGCGCGGGCGGGCCGCCGAGCGGGCCGTTTCTGGAGACGACTGACGAGGACTGGTACGAGGCGTTCGACCTGCTGGTGATGAGCGTCGTCCGGCTCGTGCGCGAGGCCGAGCCCCACCTGCGCGACGGCGAGGGCGGCACCATCGTCAACGTCACCTCCCGCAGCGTCAAGGAGGCGATCGACCAGCTCGTGCTGTCGAACGCCGTCCGGATGAGCGTCATCGGGCTGGAGAAGACGCTCTCGAAGGAGCTGTCCCCGGAGGTGCGGGCCAACGCCGTGCTGCCGGGCTCCCACGAAACCGCCCGGATCGAGGAGCTGATCGAGCAGTCGATGGATCGGGGCGAGTACGACAGCTACGAGGAGGGGCTCGACGACTGGGCCGAGGGCAACCCCGCCGAGCGCATCGGAGACCCGATGGAGCTGGGCGAGGTCGTCGCGTTCCTCAGCTCGCCCAAATCGAGCTACGTCAACGGCGTCGCCGTCCCGATCGACGGCGGCTCCGGCGCCTCGAACCTGTAGGTTATCGGGCGGGTCACCGGACGGGAGTTTTCGGTCGACCTGCAACACACGGTTATCAGCGGTCCCGTCGAAGTTCCACCCGATGACCCAGAACCGCGGAGCCACAGCAGAGACGACGGTGGCGTGCCACGTTCGAGCGCCGATGCTGCTCGAACCGATCGACTCCCAGATCGAAACGCTGCGTGCCAGCGAGTCGGACGGTGCCGTGGACGCCGTCGTGCTGCGCGGCTGGCCGGACAAGGTGTCGCTCGGCGACGACCGCTCGTTCCGCGAGGTGGTCGACGTTTTCAGGCGGTTCGAGCGGTGGGCCGACCGCCGCGGCGTGAGCGTCCGGCCGCCGTTTGAGGTCCGGACGACGTCCGCGACGTTCACCGACGCCGACGCGGCGGTGCTGGTCACGCCGCTGATCGCCGTCGCCGTCTATCGCGGCGATCGCCTCCACGGCGTCTACCCCCACAGCGACGGCGAGGACACCTACACCGTCGCGGACGCCATCGCGACGCTCCGGACCGGCGAGGTGCCGACGCCGCTGGGCACCGCGCCGGCGCCCGAGCCGGTCCGGCCGGACGGCTGCCCGGACTGTGGCGGCGATCTCGTCGACGGTCAGGGACTGCTGGGCTGCGTCGACTGCGAGTGGACGGGGACGGCGACGGAGAACGGCCGGCTCGTTGCGTCGCCCGTGGCCGAGCCGACCGAGGGCGAAATCATCGGTCCGGCGCGACGGTGAGCTGCGTCCGGACGCGGCACTTTTAACGACGCCGTCACTACCCGGTCGTATGTCGCTGGTGCTCCCGAGCGAGATCGTCGTCGAGCGCTTCGTTCCGACCGCGCGGGCCATGCTGGCCGCGGCGCTCGACGAGCGGGGGTTCACCCAGCAGGAGATCGCCGACCGGATCGGCGTCACGCAGGCCGCGGTGAGCAACCTCGTCAACGGCAACGTCGCCGTCGAGGAGCGGTTCAGCGAGGACCCGCGGATGATCGAGACGATCGAGCGGATCGCCGACGGGTTCGACGAGGACCGGATGGACGGCGTCGACGCCATGGCCGAACTGCTCGCGCTCGTCGAGGCGTTCGAGGACCGCGGGCCGATCTGCGCCGCCCACGAGGAGGCGATGCCCGAACTGGAGGGCCTGGGCTGCGATCTGTGCGTCCGGGGCACCGACTCGGAGGTGCTCGCCGAGCGCGACGTGCTCGCTTCCGTCAGACGAGCGGCTCGTCTGCTCGCGGGCACCGACGCGATGGTCGAGCACGTCCCCAACGTCGGGACGAACGTCGGGATGGCGCTGCCGGACGCCGCCGACCCGACCGACGTGGCTGCGATCCCCGGGCGCATCTACCGGATGCGCGGGAGCGTCGAGGTGCCCGCCAACCCCGAGTTCGGCGCCTCCGAGCACGTCGCCCGGACGGTGCTGGCGGCGCGGAGCGTCGATCCGGACGCCCGCGCGGCGCTGAACGTCGCCACGAGCGACGAGTTGCTCGCCGCGGCCCGCGAGCGCGGGATCGAGCCCCTGGAGTTCGACCCCGAGTACGAGGACCGCGGCGAACACCTGCGCGAGGCGATGGCAACGCGCGGCGAGGTGCCGCCCGTCCTGTTTCACCGCGGCGCCTTCGGCATCGAGCCCGTGACCTTCGTACTCGGGCGGACCGCGGTCGAGGCGGCCGAACTGGCGGTCGACCTGGCCGAGCGGGCGACGGGCGGCCACGAAACGTAAGTAGTTCCTCTTCGAATCCCCTCGCAGCACCGACATCGACGCCGGTCGAACCGATGATCGATCCCGACGAGCGAACCGCGCGACGCGCTCTCGACGGCGTCAGCGACGCCTACGTCGCCATCGACGAACGCTGGCGGATCGAGTGGGTCAACGCCGCTACGACGGAGTTTCTCGATCGGCCGCGCGAGGAACTGGTCGGCGCCGGCGCCGGCGACGTGCTTCCCGGCGACGTCGCGGCCGCGCTGCGCGAGACGTTCGGCGACGCCGCGGCGACCGACGCGTCCGGCGCTCCGACTCCACAGTCGCCGGGCGGCGACGCCGAGGACCGCCCGCGCGACGTCGAGCTGGAGTTCCGCATCGACTGCGATTCTCCGGACGGATCGTTCGACGTCCGCGCCGTCGCCGCCGACGGCGGCGTCTCCGTGTTCATCAGAGACGTCACCGACTCGAACCGACTGGATCGCGAACTCGCGCGTAACGCGACGATCGTCGAGGCCGTTCACGACGCCGTCGTCACCTTCGACGCCGACGGGAGAGTCACGAGCGCCAATCAGGCCGCCGAGGGGCTGTTCGGCGCCGACCGCCGGGCGCTGATCGGGACGACGGTCGACGACCTCGCGAGCGAGACGACGCTCGACGCCGAGAGCGCCGCGACGTTCGCCGACGCCGCAGTCGCGGTTCGGGAGGGTGCGGCCGCGGAGCGACGCTTCAGCGTGACCTGCGAGGGTGCCGACGGTCGACAGGTCGGCGACGTCCAGCTCGTCCCCCTGCCGATCGACGGCGCCGACGGTACGGTCGGCGTGATCCGCGACGTGACCGAGCGCGAGGAGTACGACCGGGTCCTCACCGCGCTCCACGACGTCTCGCGGCGGCTGTTCGGCGCCGACGATCCCGACGAAATCTGCGCGATCGCGGTCGAGGCGGCTGCGAATCTGCTGAACCTGGAACTCAGCGGGATCTGGCTGCTCGACGAGGAGCGCAACCGGCTCGATCCCGTCGCCGCCACCGCCCGCACCCACGACGAGATCGGCGGGCTGCCCCACTTCGCCGAGAACGAGGGGCTGATCTGGGACGTCTTCCGCAGCGGCGACGCCGAGCTGTACGGCGATCTTCGCGAGGTGCCGGGCGTCTACAACCCCGACACGCCGGTCCGCAGCGAGCTGATCGTCCCGATCGGCGACTGTGGCGTCCTGATGGCCGGCGAGCCTCGCCCCGACCAGTTCGACGACACTGACCTGGAGCTGGCGGGGATCCTCGCCGCGAACGTCGAGGCGGCGCTGGACCGGACCGACCGCGAACAGCTGCTTCGGCGTCGGACCGAGGAGCTAGAGCGCCAGCGCAACCGCATGGAAACGGTCGCTGCCGTGCTCTCTCGCGACATCGAGCGGCGCCTGTCCGCGGCCCGCGACGCGCTGGGGGCGGCGGGCGTGACGATCGACGCCGGCGGCCGGTCGGCCGACGCGACGGTCGACGCCGACGGTCAGCCGACCGACGCCGGAAACCAGCCGACCGACGCCGAAAACCAGCCGGCCGATGCCGGCCGCTCTCCGGCGTCGGACGACGGCGTTCCTGGTCGGGCGGCCGCCGCGGAGGAGCTGGCGATCGCCGAACGTCTCGTCGCCGACGTCCGCGAGGTCGCCGGCGCCGCCGGCGCCGAGACGGCCCGGGAGCGCGTCTCGCTCGCCGACGCCGCGGCTGACGCCGCAGAGCGCGTCGACGACGTCACCGTCCGGGCGATCGACGATCCCAGCGTCCGGGTCGATCGGCGCCGCTTCGTCCGGTTTCTCGCCGCGCTGTTGCGCTTCGCCGCGGGGCGAGCCGAGAGCGAGGCCGCGGTCCACGTCGGTCGGCTCGACGACCGGGACGGGTTCTACGTCGCCGACGACGCGCCGCCGATCCCCGAGGACGAGCGCGCGGACGTGTTCGATCCCGAGTACGCCGCGGCGCTCTCGCTGCCCGGGCTGGGGCCGGCGATGGCCGACGAGATCGCCGACGCCAACGGCTGGGAGCTGACGCTGGCGCCGACCGAGGGCGAGCGACGCGGCGCGCGCTTCGAGGTCACCGGCGTGACGACGTTGTCACGGTGAACGCGAGAACGAGAGCGGCGGCTCCTACCGCGAGATGTCGCGACACGCCCGGTCGTAGGCGTTCCGATCGGAGAGCCGGGCCATCGTATCGTCGATGTCCGAACGCAACACGGCGAGTCGGTCTTCGAGTCGCGCGTAGTCCTCGCTGGCGCGGAGCTGGGCCTCGGTCTTTTGCTTGTCGAGGATCGCCTTCTTCGAGGCCAGCGCGAAAAACTCCTGAAGTTGCTCGTCGTACGCCGAGCGCAACAGTAACTGGTCGACGGTGTCGGTCAGATCCCGCTTCGAGACCGGTTTGACGAGATAGTCGTCGAACCCCATCTCGACGATGTCGAAGTCCGGCTCGACCGCGGTGACCATCGCGACCCGGCAGTCCAGCCCCCGCTCCCGGATCGTGTCGAGTACCGTGTCGCCGGACAGTCCCGGCATCCGACGGTCGAGCAGTACGATGTCGGCGTGCTGGTCGATGGCGTCGAGCGCCTGGCTGCCGTTGTACGCCGTCCGGACCGTACACTTCTCCGCCAGCCAGGCGGAGTACAGGTCCGCCAGGTCGGGCTCGTCCTCGACGATCAGGACGGCGGGCTCATCCGACCCTGCCATCAGTTTCGACCCCTGTACCGTTCATTGTATTTACTTTCTCAATCTATTGACTTCAATATAACGACTCGCGAGAAAACTGACCGCGAAGAGACAGGATCACGGAACTACGCGATTCCCCGGCGCCCCAACCGTGCTCAGTCGAGTTCGCGCTCGATGACGGCCCGCCAGTCGCCGATCGCGTCGGCGTCCGTGACGATCGTCGTCTCACCCGCCGCGATCGAGAGCCGGCCGTCGTCGGTCGCCGTCCCGAGATGCGCCACGGGTGCGACGCCCTCGAACGCCGCCTCGACGGCCTCGGCGTCGCTCGTCTGGACGAGCGCACGACCGGGCTGCTCGTGGAACAGCGCGGCGGTCGGATCGACGCCGTCTGGCAGCGTCACGTTGAGGCCGGCGTCGTCGGTGACCATCTCGGCCAGCGAGACGGCGAGGCCGCCGTGGCTGACGTCGTGGACCGCGAGCGTGGCGTCCTGGTCGGCCACTCGCGCGAGCGCCGAGACGACTGCGCCCGGCGCGTCCGGAAGCTCGGGGAACCGGTCGGTGCCGTCGAACTGCGCGAGGAACTCGGAGCCGCCGAGGCGAGCGTCCGCGTCGCCGCCGGCAGCGAGATCGCCGACCAGCAGCAGTTCGCCCTCCGCTTCGACCGAGAGCGGTGGCGCGTCGTAGCCGGGCTTCGTGCCGGTCATCGCCAGCGTCGGCGTCGGCGGGATCGGGCCGTGCTGGGAGTCGTTGTACAGCGAGACGTTGCCGCCGACGACGGGCACGTCCAGCTCACTGCACATGTCCGCGAGCCCGTCGACGATCCCCTTGAACCCGCCGTACACGTCGGGCTTCTCGGGGTTCCCGCCGTTGAGGCAGTCGACCGCGGCGAGCGGTGCTGCGCCCTTCGCGGCGAGATTGGTGGCGTTTTCCAGCGCGACGGCGCGGGCGCCCTCGTAGGGAGCCGCGTCGGTCCAGTTCGGCGCCGCGCCGGCCGAGAGCGCCAGGCCGACGCCGGGCGACTCTTCGTTTTCGGCCTCGCGGATCGCCATCACGGCGGCGTCGTCGCCGGGCGCGACGCTCGTGCGGACGCCGACCTCGTGGTCGTACTGCCGGTACACCCAGCGCTTGCTCGCGGTGCTGGGCGCCGAAACCACGGTCTTGAACGCCTCGGCGAGCTCGGCGTCGGGCAGGTCGCGCTCCTGCTCCGCGGGCTCCTCGTGAGGCAGGTCGTTCATCGGCGCCCCCTCGCCGAGGAACTCGGCGTCGACGTCGACGACCGTCTCGCCCTCGAACCGGCAGGTGTAGTTGCCTTCGGTGACCTCGCCGATCACCGAGCAGCCCAGTTCGAACTTCTCGGCGATCTCGGCGACGCGGTCGACGTTCTCCGGCCGGACCTCGTAGCACATCCGCTCCTGGGATTCGGCGAGCAGGTACTCCAGGGCGGTCATGTTCGGTTCGCGCTCGTGGACCTCGCTCAGTTCGATGTCGGCGCCGAGCCCGCCCTTGGCGACGAGTTCGCTGGACGCTCCGCCGAGACCGGCCGCGCCGAGGTCGCGGGCCGACTCGATCAGCCCTTCGTCGATCAGTTCCTCGTTGGCCTCGATCAGCAGCTTCTCGGCGTAGGGGTCGCCGACCTGAACCGCGGGGCGGTCCTCAGTCTCGGCGTCCTCGTCCAGATCCTCGCTGGCGAAGGAGGCGCCGCCGAGCCCGTCTCTCCCCGTGGAGTTCCCGAACAGGACGAGCTTGTTGCCCGCCTCCTGTGCCACCGCCGTCACCAGTCGGTCGTCATCGACGAGGCCGACGCAGGCGACGTTCACGAGGGGGTTGCCCTCGTAGTCCTCGTGGAAGTCGACGCTCCCGCCGACCGTGGGGACGCCGATGCAGTTGCCGTAGTGGCTGATCCCCTCGACGACGCCCTCCAGCAGATATCTGGAGTGCTCGCGGTCGAAGTCACCGAAGTACAGCGAATCGGTTAGCGCGATCGGGTACGCGCCCATCGAGAGCGTGTCCCGGACGATGCCGCCGACGCCCGTCGCGGCGCCGTCGAACGGGTCGACGTAGGAGGGGTGGTTGTGGCTCTCGATGCCCATCGTGACGTACGTCTCGCCGTTGGGGGCGTCCGCATCCGCCGAATCGCCCGCGGCGTACTCGGGCAGCGCGACGACCGCGGCGTCGTCGCCCGGCCCGACGACGACGCGGTCGTCCTCGCTGTCGAACGCGCCCAACAGCGGGCGCGAGGAGCGGTACGCGCAGTGCTCGCTCCAGAGATTTTCGAACAGCGCCGCCTCGGCCGGGGTCGGCTCCCGGCCGAGCTCCTCGACGACGAGGTCCCGGTCCGGATCGGAGAGACTCATTCACCTCCCTGTTGACTCAGGGTCGGTAAAGGCGTTTCCATGTGCACGAACGTGTTGGTCGATTCGCATTCCGAGCGCCCGATTCTACGGGACCTCCGTGCTACTCTCTGACGCCACGCCCGATATACCGAGGTGTTTTTGGGGGCACCGTCCGAAGGTGCCCCCGTGCTGTCGGTCGAGCTACACGCCCACTCCGAGCTGTCGTACGACGGTCGGGATCCGGTCGATCTCCTCTTAGAGCAGGCCGAGGCGATCGGCCTCGACGCCCTGGCGATCACCGACCACGACGAGTTCGACGCCAGCCTCGAAGCCGCCCGGAAGGCCCCCGACTACGGGCTGGTGGGAATCCCCGGCATGGAGATCACCAGTCAGGCGGGCCACGTCCTCGGGCTGGGCCTCGAGGAACCCGTCGAGCCGGGGCTGCCGTTCGGCGAGACGCTCGATCGCATCCGCGAGCAGGGCGGGATCGCCGTCGTCCCCCATCCCTTCCAGGAGTCGCGCCACGGCGTCATGGCGAACATCACGCGCGACGAACTCGCCGCCGCCGACGCCATCGAGGTGTACAACTCCCGGCTGCTCACCGGCCGCGGCAACAGACAGGCCGGGACGTTCGCCGAGGAGTTTGGACTGCCCAAGACCGCCGGCAGCGACGCTCACATCAGCGAGATGGTCGGCCAGGCCGTCACGCGCGTCGACGCCGACGAGCGCTCGGTCGAGGGAATTCTCGACGCCGTCCGCGAGGGCCGCACCGAGGTCGACGGCAAGCGAACGCCCTGGCGGATCAGCTTCCGCCAGGCCGCGGGCGGCGCCAAGCGCCGCATGATCGCCAAGCTGCTCGAACTGTTCTGATGCTACACGGCGCCCCGCCGGAGTTCGTCCGCCGGGCGCTCGACGACGCCGATCCACTGGTCGGGACCGCGGGGTTCGCGGGCGCGTTGCCGAGTGATCGCGACGACGCCGACGAGACGCTCGTCCGCGACGTTCTGGGGCGCTACCCGCTGTTCGTCGACGAGGAGACCGGCGAGTGGACACCGTCGCCGACCGGCCTCGCGAACGCCCGCTCGTTCCCCGCGGGACACGTCCGGCGCCCCGGCGACGCCGAGCTCGAGCGGGTCTGGACGCTCCCCGATCCGGTGCCGTTCGCGGACGAACAAACGGCGGTCGCGGAACTCCGAACAGCAGTGCGGGACGGCGTCGACGCCGCGGCGTCGGCGGCATCGGACGACCCCGATATGGAGGTTGCGGTGGCGTTTTCGGGCGGCGTCGACTCGGCTGTCGTCGCGTCCGGCCTCGACGCCGCCGGGATCGACGCGCCGCTGTACGCCGGCGGCTTTCCCGGGAGCCACGACCTCGACGCCGCTCGCTCCGCGGCGTACGCGATGGACCGCGAGCTGCGAGTCGTCGAGTTCACAGTCGGAGACGTCGAGCGCGCGGTCCCGCGGGTCGCCCGGGCGATCGACCGGCCCGACGCGATGGCCGTCCAGATCGCGCTGCCACTCTATCTCGTCGCCGAGCGCGCCGCGTCGGACGGTTACACCCACCTCGCGGTCGGGCAGGGCGCCGACGAGCTGTTCGGCGGGTACGCGAAAGTCGCCCGGGCGCCCGAGGACCCGCGTGTCGACGCCGACACCGTGCGCGGCGCGCGCGACGAAATGCTGGCGACGCTGCCCGACCAACTGGAGCGGGACGTCCTCGCGCTCCGGGCCGCCGGCGTCGAGCCGGTCGCGCCGCTGCTCCACGATCGCGTGGTCGAGACCGCACTCCGGCTGCCCGGCGACGCGCTCGTCGACGACCGCGGCGAGCGCAAGCGCGCGCTCAGACTCGCGGCCCGCGAGTTCGTCCCGGACCGCGTCGCGTTCCGCGAGAAGAAGGCCGTCCAGTACGGCAGCCTCGCCGCCCGGGAGCTGGATCGGCTCGCCCGCGAGGCCGGGTTCAAGCGCAGGATGGACGATCACGTCACCGAGTACGTCCGGTCGCGGATCGACGAATAAAGGAGCGGGCAGCGGATAGGGGAACCGAATGGATCCGACGATCGGCACTGACGCGCTCGCGGGCGTCGACGGTCCGCTGGGCTACGCGCTGGTCTTTCTGCTGGCGGCGATCCCCGTCGTCGAGGTGCTGGTCGTCGTGCCCGCGGGCGTGGCGCTCGGGATGAACCCCGCTCTCGTCGCGCTCGCCGCGTTCGCGGGCAACCTGACGACCGTCCTGCTCGTGATCGTCGGCTCGGACCGCGCGCTGGCGTTCGTCCGGCGCCGATTCGGCGACCCCGACGACGAACCCTCCAAGCGCGTCCGGCGCGCGAAGCGCCTCTGGAAAAAGTACGGCACGCCCGGGCTCGCGCTCGCGGCGCCGATCAGCACCGGCGCCCACCTCGCGGCCGTGCTGGCGCTCTCCTTGGGTTCGGGGCGCCGCGACGTGGCATCGTGGATGGCCGGCAGCCTGCTGGTCTGGACGGCCGCGCTGGCGGCGGCGTCGTTCTACGGCGTCGAGAGTCTGGGCGCTATCGTCTGAGCGCCCTCGCGCCGGCCGGTCGGGCGGCGGCGTCTCGACGCCGCTGCTCTAGAACTCTCCGAAGCGCGTGATCGGCTCCAGCTCCTCCGTCCGCGGCTCCTCGAAGGCGTTCTTCGCGATCGTCCGCCGGTGAACCTCGTCGGCGCCGTCGACGATCCGGAACTGGCGGACGTTCTCGTAGAAATCGGCCAGCGGCAGGTCCTTCCCGATGCCGTTGCCGCCGCAGTACTGCACCGCGGAGTCGATGGCATCCTGCACCGCGTTGGCGGCGAACGTCTTGCACATCGCCACCTCGACGCGAGCCTCGGCGCCGTCGGCGTACTGCCCGGCTGCGTGGCGCACCATCGTCCGCGCGGCGTGGAGTTGCGTGCGGTGGTCGGCCACGTCGAAGCGGACCGCCTGCTTGTCGGCGACCGACGAGCCGAAGGCGTCGCGCTCGCTGACGTACGCTGTCGCGATGTCGAGCGCCCGGTCGGCCATCCCGAGGAATCGCATGCAGTGGGTGAGCCGCGCGGGGACGAGCCGCTCCTGGGCGATGGCGAAGCCGGCGTTTTTCGCACCGAGCAGGTTCTCCTCGGGCACGCGGACGCCGTCGTAGCGGATCTCGGCGTGGCTCATCCCCATCGGCGCGCCGCCGAGGTGGGGGATGTCGCGGACGATCTCGACGCCGTCGGCGTCCGCGGGCACGAGGAAGATAGAGGTTCCCTGGTAGGGATGTGCGTCCTCGTCGGTCCGGGCCATCACCAGCAGCACGTCGGCCTCGCTGCCCTGCGTCGTCCACCACTTGTGGCCGTCGATCACCCACTCGTCGCCCGTTTTTTCGGCCGTCGTCCGCAGCATCTTTGGGTCCGACCCGCCGCCCTGCATCGGCTCGGTCATCGAGAAGCCAGATCGGGCCTCCCCCGCCGCGAGCGGGGCGAGCCAGCGCTCTTTCTGGGCGTCCGTGCCGACCATCTCCAGGGTGTGCATGTTCCCCTCGTCGGGCGCGCCACAGCGCAGCGCGGTCGGGCCGAGCAGGCTCCGCCCGGCTTCCTCGAACACCGGCAACAGTTCGCGAAAGTCCAGCCCGAGCCCGCCGTACTCCTCGGGGATCTGCGGGCCGTACACGTCGTACTCGCGCGCTTGCTCGCGGAGCGCCTCGATTTCCTCGTCCGGGACGGACTCCGTTCCGAGGTACTCGCGCTCGGCCGGGATTACGACCTCGTCGACGAACTCTCGCGTCCGCTTGGCGGCCGCGCGGCCGCGCTCGGGATCGTCGTACTCCATAATCGATCATCGGAGTTGAGTTGTAAAAAGCTGCCCCCGAACGGCGTCGTGCGATCCGAACAACGCCGGTTTCGTTTATTCCCGTGGCCCAAGATACTTGCCAACGTTCACCGTACGAGAGTAACATGAACGTTCGCGTAAAATTCGGTGGATCGGCGCCGATGCGTAGACGAGCGGGCGACGCCGCGGTCGAAGCGGCGTCTCGACGCCGAAGCGCGGCGTCCGGACGCCGAAGCGGGGCATCGAGCGACGGAGGCGCGACGCCGACATGACCGACGCGTACCTCGACCGACTGGTCGACGACGACGCGCTGGCGTCGTATCTCGACGTCGAACTCGGGTCGGCCGACGCGTTCGAGTACGAGCGCCTCGGGGAGGGCCACTCCAACGAGACGCTGGCGGTGACCTGGGGCGACCGCGACCTCGTGTTGCGCCGCCCGCCGGCCGGCGAGACGGCCGACACCGCCCACGACGTGACCCGCGAGTACCGGGTCATGGACGCTCTGCAGGGGACTGACGTGCCGGTCCCGACGACGGTGCTGGTCTGCGAGGATCGCGACGTGATCGGCAGCGAGTTCTACCTGATGGAGCGCGCCCGCGGCGACGTACCCCGCGACGACGAGCCCGAACGCTTCGCGACGCCCGAGCACCGCCGGCGCCTCGGCGAGGAGGTCATCGACACGCTGGCGGCGATCCACGACGTCGACTACGACGCGGTCGGACTGGGCGAGTTCGGCTATCCGGAGGGCTTTACCGAGCGGCAGGTCCAGCGCTGGTCCGAGCAGTACACCTGGGCGTTCGAGGTCACCAGCGAGGATCGCGAGGTGCCCGAGATTTACGAGCTGACGGGCTGGCTGATGGAGAACGTCCCCGAGGAGCACCCTCACACGCTCGTCCACGGCGACTTCAAGCTCGACAACCTCATGTTCGCGCCCGGGACGCCGCCGGAACTCACCGCCGTCTTCGACTGGGAGCTCTCGACGCTGGGCGACCCGCGGACAGATCTCGGGTTGCTCGCGCTGTTCTGGCGCGATCCCGGAGACCCTGACCCGCCGACGCCGGAGCTGCTCCAGCCGTTCACCGAGCGCGAGGGCTACCCCACCCGCGAGGAACTGTTCGAGCGCTACGAGGAGCGGACCGGCATCGCATTCGAGCACCGCCGGCTCTATCAGGTGCTGGCGGCCTACAAGCTCGGCGCGCTCGGCGAGATGTTCTACCGGCGCCACCTGGAGGGCAACGCCGCCGACCCGCTGTACCCGAAGATGGAGGACGGCGTCCCTCGGCTGGCCGAGTACGCGCTCGCGCTGGCCGAGGGCGAGATCGAGCTGTAGACCCGGCGTCTTGAGGGGATTCAACCGTGGGGTGTCCCGTTTCGGCGGTCGTCGAGTGGGTCGGATCGTTTTTCTCTCGCCGCTCGGTACGTTTACACGAAGACTTCCAGACCAGACGGTGATACGCTGTGACGATACACTCCAACATCGATACTGGCGCGGTACTCCGGACGACGCTCGTGCTCGGGGCGGCGACCGTTTTCACGGGTTCCGTTTCTTCAGTCACCGGTCCTGCCGGCGATCTGGCGCTGGCGCTGGGCGTCCTCGCGATTGCGGCGTCGAGCGTCCGACTGCTGGCACACGTCTACGGTCGACGTGTCGGTCTGGCCGTCGCCGGGCTGTTCGTCGCTGCGGCGGTCGTCGGCGTCGCGCTGGCGACGCTTTCCTGACGATCGCTCGTCTCCCGTAGCGGTGGCGACTGGCAATCTTTTTACGAGGCTGCAGGAAACTGACCGCCCATGGTAGAGGAGTTTAGCGACGAGCTACAGTCGATGGCGGGGGAGGATCTGCGTGCGGTCGCGACCTTCGGGAAACTCGACTACGACGTGGCGTTCATCCGCGATGACGTTCGCGAGCGCTACTCCAGAGAGCGGCTGGACGAGCTCTACCGTAATCTCGTCTCGGACGGGATCGCCAACGACGAGATCGGCCAGCAGATGGCCGTCGGCGAGCAGCAGGCCAGAATCAAGGTGTTCGAGAACGTGATCGTCTTGGTTTTTCCGAGCAGCCGGTACGAGGGCGTGTTCGTCTCGATCGATCGCGATCCCGACGTTCCGATCCTCGATATCATCGACCTCGCGGACGCCGAACTGTAACCGCGATCGGCCGGCAGGTCGTCGCGTCTCCTCGACCGCTTCTATCGTCCTCTTTGCGCTCAGCGGTCCGGCTCGGTTTTCTCGATGAGCGGGTGCTGCACGTAGTCGTTGACGTCCACGTCAGCCAGCGAGTCCAGCCCGCCGCGGCGGGCCACCGTCTCGAACCCGAGTTCCTCGACCTCGTCCGGCGAGACCGTGAGCACGTACGCCGAGGTCCGATCGAGATCGAGACTCCGCGCAGCCATCGCGCGGTGGTGACCATCGATGAGAAACGTCTTCGAGCCGTACGACACGACGATCAGCGGCTCGGCGAGGTCGTTCTTGAGTTCGTACTTGCGCCCTTCGAGTTCGTCCGCGTACACCTCCCGTTGGGTGGGGATCAGCGCGTCGACGGCGACTTCTCGCTCGTCGACGCCGACGGACGTCTCGTGTTGCCGTTCGAGCAGTTGCCGCGTGCTCTGAACTTTCGAGGGCGTCGTTCGCTCGATCTGGCTTCGGACGGCGTCGCCGTTCGAGAACATCCCGAGGAGCTCGCCGTCCTCGTCGACCACCGGGAGAAACTGGTGGCCGGTCCGGAAGATGACGCGCGCGGCGTTTTTCACGCTCATCTCGGGGCGGACGACGACGAGTTCGCGGCGCATGACCTCCTCGACCGACTCGTCCCCGTAGATCTCCAGCAGGTCGATGGCGCTGACGAACCCCAGCAGCTGGTCGTCCGCGTCGACGACCGGGAGCCCGTCGAACTGCGATCCCTCCTTGATCCGGTCGACGACGTCGGTCACCCACGCGTCGGGGCCGACCGTCGCCACGTCGGTCGTCATGTACTCGTCGACGCGGACTTCCTCGAACTCCATCAGCGTCAGGTTCGCGTCGTCGTCACTTCCATCCGACATCGTACACCTCCCGTCGGCCGGGTGTTCGGCCGTGCTCGATCACGAGACGAGCTACCCGCTCCGGGCGCTTAAATCCGAGCCGAATCCGGTCCGCGGTCACGATCGATCGGTGTCGACTGTGCTCGATAGCGACGGTCCCGATGTCGACGGCATCCAAGCGGTCAGTCCGTTCGCCGAGTACGCGCTGGCCGCCGGTGAGAGCGACCCGTAACGTCCAGACCGTCGGCCGTGGATTTCGGAGTATCGGTTCCACGCAAGCGACTATTACCGATCGACGGGAACTCGAAGGTAGATGTGGGTGGATGGGAGCGGCGGCCACGCGATCATCGGTATCGTGTCAGCGATCACTTTGGTTCTCGCCGCGGAAGTGGTCGTTCGAAAGCTGGTCCGGATCGCGAAGTACTACGAGCTCTCCGAGGCCGTGATCGGACTGACCGTCCTTTCTTTCGGGACGAGCCTCCCCGAGATCGCCTCGCACGTCGTCGCGTCGTCGCAGATCGTCCTCGGCGTCGGCGACCCGATGATCCTCTCGGCGACCGTTCTGGGCGGCAACATCGGATCGGACGTCGTCCAGCAGACCCTGGTGCTGGGACTCGTCGTCCTGACCGTGGGCGGCTTCCGGTTCTCGCGCAAGTTTCTTCTCCGGGGGTACGCTCCGATGATCGGGACGACGCTGCTCACGTTACTGCTCGCCTGGGACCGGGTTCTGTCGCGCGTCGACGGCGCCGTTCTCCTGCTGGTCTTCGTGTCGTACACGTACTTTCTGTACACGACGCGGAACGAGGTTCTCCAGCGTCAGGGGACACGCCTGCCGTCCGACGACCCGAGACGCGACGTTCTGGTGTCGCTCGTCGGCCTCGTCGTGGTCGTCGCCTCCGCGCACTTCCTGTTCCGGTCCGTCGGGTTCGTGGTGGCTCAGACCGGTCTGGAAGGATCGCTGATCGGCGTGGTCGTGCTCGGCGTCGGCGCCGCGTCCCCGGAGATGACGACCGCTATCGTCGGTTTGCGCGAAGGAGCCGAGGGAATTTCTCTGGGAACGCTGATCGGTAGCAACATCACCAATCCGCTCCTCGGTATCGGTCTCGGGTCGCTGCTGTCGACGTACCACGTGCCGGAACCGCTCGTCTACTGGGACCTGCCGATGGAGACCGTGACGGCGGGACTCCTGCTCACGTACCTCCTGACCAAGGACGATATCGGCGACGCGCTGAGCGCGATCGCTCGGCGACTCGGCCTCGGCGAGACCTGGGAGCGATCCCTGACGGCCGAGGAACGACACTTGGGACGGGTCGGCGCGGTGTTGTTGATCGCCCTGTACTTCGTCTATCTCTTCGTGCGAATCTCGTACTTCCCGCACGACTTTTAGTTGTCTCGCCGCCGACGCGACTGGTCCGCTGCGGCGAGCGCCTCAGACGGCGACGAGAAGCAGCGGGACGAGCAACAGCGAGAGGAGAAAGCCGACGAAGTACCACGTCGACCCGACGAGCTCACGCTGCGCCGCGGCGACGAGCCGTCCGTACGTTTCGTAGAACACCAGCACCGACACGGAGAGGACGAATCCGACGACCAGCAGCACGACGACGGTGAGCGCGCCGACGGCCGTGTCGAGAGCGATCGCGACGATGAGCGTATCGACGAGCGTCCCGACGTTCGCACCCAGCACGAACGGCACGATCTCGTCTCGCTTGACGTGCCCGCGGTTGTACAGCGGGACGACGATGCCGAGCGAGAACGCGACGCTGGTCGTCAGTCCAGTGACGACGAGTCCGAGCCCGAACGACACCCACTTGTCGTTCAGCTTCGAGACGTACCGTTGGCGCAGCTGACGCTTGTCTACGCTGTCGAGGACTCGGTCGAACAGCCGAAGGCTGAGGAAGATGAGCCCGATCGCAAGGACGAACGCCATCCCGGCGCCGACGAGTTCGACGATGGCCTCTGCTCCGATCGAGACCACGTCGCGGACGGCGGCGTCCGACTCGGGGAGCAGCCGTGTCTGCCCTTCCACGCTCTCGATCGCCGGCAGCCAGAGGTATCCAAGCGCCAGTGCGGGCAAGTAGATCGAGTGGGTGACCAAGAACGTGAGGAGCCCGAGGCTCGTCGACTCGCGGACCGTATCGAGTTCCTCGTTCAGGTAGTCGAACGCTCCGACGAAGACGACGACTGCGGCCCCGCCGAGCCGAGATCCGACGATCATCAGGAACAGCTGCGACGGGAGAAGCAACTCCGACTTGAACAAGGAAAGCGACAGGGCGGCGACGATCGACCCGTTCGCCAACACGTAGGAGGCGAACCAGCCGAGGCCGAGCGCCGACCAGTCTCCGACGACGATCCGCCCGAGAACCCGCCTGAGAAACGGCGTGAGCGCGTCGGTCGACGACCCGAGCAATCGAATGGCGAACAGGAACAGAACGATCGTTACGGACACCTGAAGCGCGAGCACTACCGGAGAACGACTGGACAGTTGCTCCGTCTCCGAGCTGATGTGTCCTCACCCGGGCTATCATACGCGCCACCGCGGGTAAAACGTTGCATAGAACCGGGATTGCTGGATGCGAGTCGGATCGGGAACTCTGCAGCGATGAACCGTTCGGTCGATCGAACCGGATACTCGTGACGTCAGCGACTGCCCTCGACCGCCTCGATGGCGTCGATCCCGACCTCGACGACGTCGTCGGCCAGTTCGTCCGCTCGCGCTCGCAGGTCCGCCGGCGCGAACCACTCCCAGTCGTCGGCGTCCTGCTCGCCCGCCGCGGGCGCGATGTCGCGGTGCTCGACTTCGCCGTAGTAGACGAAGTCGACGTGCTGGTGGCCGACGCCCTCCGGCGTGACGTTGATGTCCTCCAGCAGGAACTGCCGGGGCTGGGGGAGCGATCGGGCAGTCTCCGACTCGGGACCGTCGGCGTCGGCGAGCAGCGAGACCGTCAGCCCGGTCTCCTCGCGGGCCTCACGGAGCGCGGTCTCGTGGGGGAGTTCGTCCCGGTCGACGTGGCCGCCGGGCGGGAGCCACATGTCCAGCTTGTCGTGCTCGTGGAGCGCCGTCGCGCCGTCGTTGACGACGTAGACGGTGGCGACGAAGTGACGCGTCGTCTCCATACGCGCTCTCTGCGACGCCCGGGGGAAGTAGGCACCGTTCCGCGGTCGTCGCGACGCCGTCTCGGGGGCAGGCGGCGCTGCCCCGGAGGCGGCCCGGGGCAGCGCCGCCGCGGTGGCGTCGCCCCGACCCGGCACCGGGGGCCGTACTAAGTGGATCCGGAATCAAGTGGCGAGTATGTACGATCGAATCCTGGTCGCCGTCGACGGTAGCGAGCCCGCCAACGCCGCGTTCGATCACGCGCTCGACGTCGCGGCCGACTGCGACGCCGAGGTCCGGGCGCTGTACGTGGCGGACACGAACCGCGACAGCGTCACGACGGTCGGAACCAACGTTCGCGACGCGCTCGAAGCCGAGGGCGAGGACGTGATCGAGGGCGCGCGCGAGCGAGCCGCGGTCCGCGACGTCGACTTCGAGGGCGAGGTCGTGCAGGGCGAACCCGGCGAGTCGATCCTCGAAGCGGCCGACGTGCGCGACGCCGACCTCGTCGCGATGGGCACCAGCGGCAAGGGCGGCATCCGACGATTTCTGCTCGGCAGCGTCGCCGAACACGTCGTCCGGCGCGCGGAGGTGCCAGTTCTCACAGTGCGAGCCGACGAGGAGGTCCGCGTCGAGTACCCCTACGACTCGATCCTGGTGCCGACCGACGGGAGCGAGCACGCCTCCCGCGCCATGGAACGGGCCGTCGACCTGGCTCGGCGCCACGACGCCACGCTGCACGTGCTCTCGGTCGTCGACGTCATGGCCGTCGGCGTCGACGTGCGGGCCGATCTCATGATCGACCAGCTCGAAGAGCGCGCCCACGAGGCTGTCGAAGACGCCGGAGCGGAGGCCGGCGAGGCTGGTGTCGACGTCGTCACGGACACGATCGTCGGCTCGATCCCCCGCGAGATCCGATCCTACGCCGAGGACGAGGAGATCGATCTGCTCGCGATGGGCACGCACGGACGCCGCGGCGTCGACCGGGTCCTGCTCGGCAGCGTCACCGAGCGCGTGCTCCGGACGGCGCCGGCGCCGGTGCTGACGGTTCGCGGTCGAGACGAGGGAGAGTAAGTCAGTCGCCGCGGCGACTGTGACGCCGCCGTGGCCGCGGTGGCGTCCGAGCGGCGCGGCGTCGTCGAAGCTGTCAGACCGGCGCGGCGTCGTCGGCGTCGAGCAGCTCGTGGTAGCGGTTGCGGATCGTGACCTCGCTGACCGACGCCACCTCGCCGACCTCGCTCTGGGTGACCTGTTCGTTGGTCAGCAGGGCGGCGGCGTAGACGGCGGCCGCGGCCATCCCGACGGGGCTCTTGCCCGAGTGGACGCCGCTGTCCTTCGCGCTCCGGAGCAGCTCGCGGGCGCGCATCTCGGCTTCGTCCGAGATTTCGAGTTCCGAGGCGAATCGGGGGACGTACTGCTCGGGATCGGCGGGCTGGATTTCGAGGCCGAGTTCGCGGACGACGTAGCGGTAGGTTCGTGCGACTTCCGCCCGGTCGACGCGGCTCACGGTCTCGATCTCGTCGAGGCTACGCGGCGTGCCGGCCTGGCGCGCCGCGGCGTACAGCGACGCTGTCGCGACGCCCTCGATCGAGCGCCCCGGCAGCAGATCCTCGTCGAGCGCGCGGCGGTAGATCACGCTGGCGGTCTCCCGGACCGTGTCCGGCAGCCCGAGCGCGGACGCCATGCGGTCGATCTCGCCGAGCGCCTGCTTGAGGTTGCGCTCCTTGGAGTCCCGAGTACGGAAGCGCTCGTTCCAGGTGCGCAGGCGCGACATCTTCTCGCGCTGGCGAGAGGACAGCGACTGGCCGTAGGCGTCCTTGTCCTGCCAGCCGATGTTGGTCGAGAGGCCGTCGTCGTGCATCATCTTCGTCGTCGGGGCGCCGACGCGGGATTTCTCGTCTTTCTCGGCGGCGTCGAACGCGCGCCACTCCGGCCCGCGGTCGATCTCGTCTTCCTCCACGACGAGCCCGCAGTCGGCACACACCGTCTCGCCGCGCTCCTCGTCCGAGACGAGCTTGCCGCCACACTCAGGACAGGCGAGGCTCTCGGATTCGGACTCGGTCGATCGCTCGTCGCTCGTGCGCTCTCGGATGCTGGTGTCGGTCATTGTGGTGCTGGTGAGACAGCCGGGGCTGGGAAACCCTCAATCACACTGTTATGTTGTATCTCCAGCGACTTAAAATATTCGGTCGTGACGGCGTCTGCCGGCGATTCACGACAATCATCAGGTTTGTCTAAGCCTCGTCAGAACGCCGCCGTCAGGACGCGTCGACCCGCGGCTCACGCTCCGTCGAAAGACCCCAGGCGGTCGACCCTGCGGCCCGATGCGTTGCTCGTCCTGCCAGTGGCTCGTGCGGTCGCGAAGTCGGTATGACGGACCGCGTACCCGCGGTCGACGCAGTGGACGAGGGCCCGTAATCGAAATGCTTACTCCCGGCCCGCCAGTTCCTCCGTGCATGAGCGACACGCCCGCCGGTCCCGAGGAGGTCCGTCACGTCGCCGAGCTGGCGCGGGTCGACCTCGACGACGACACCGTCGACGAGTTCGCCGCGCAGTTCGCGGACATCCTCGACTACTTCGAGACGTTGGACGAGGTGCCCGAAGTCGACCGCGAGGCCGACCTGGTCAACGTGATGCGCCCCGACGAAGAACACGAGGGGCTCACCCAGGACGAAGCCCTGCAGAACGCCGAAGAAACCGAGAACGGCTACTTCAAGGGCCCGAACGTCTCCTGATCATGTCGGAAAACATCTTCATCACCGAGGAGTCCGCGACGGGCGACGACGACGGCCCGCTCGCGGGCAAGACCGTCGCCGTCAAGGACAACATCTCGACCAAGGGGATTCGGACGACCTGCGGCTCTGCCATGCTGGCGGAGTACGTCCCGCCGTACGACGCGACCGTCGTCGAGCGCCTCAAGGACGCCGGCGCCGACGTCGCCGGCAAGGCCAACATGGACGAGTTCGGCATGGGGACGACCACCGAAACCTCTGCGTTCGGCGCGACCGACAACCCCGCAGCGCCGGGGCACGTCCCCGGCGGCTCCTCGGGCGGGTCCGCCGCCGCGGTTGCCGCGGGCGAGGCCGACCTCGCGCTGGGATCGGACACCGGCGGCTCGGTGCGCTGCCCCGCGGCCTTCTGCGGCGTCGTCGGCATCAAGCCGACCTACGGGCTGGTCTCTCGCTACGGGCTCGTCGCGTACGCCAACAGCTTAGAGCAGATCGGCCCGCTCGCGCCGACCGTCGAGGAAGCCGCGGAACTGCTCGATGCGATCAGCGGCCCCGACCCGAACGACGCGACGACGCGCGAAGAAGGCGCTGAGTCCGACTACGCCGCGGCGGCCGACGGCGACGTCGACGGGCTGGAGATCGGCGTCCCCACCGAACTCCTCGACGGCGCGGACGAGGGCGTCGTCGAGCAGTTCTGGAGCGCGATCGACGACCTCGAAGCGCAGGGTGCGAGCTACCACGAAGTGAGCCTTCCGTCCGTCGAGCACGCCGTCGAGGCGTACTACGTGATCGCGATGTCCGAAGCGTCCTCGAACCTTGCGCGGTTCGACGGCGTCCGCTACGGACACTCCGGCGGGTTCGAGGGCAACTGGAACGAGGCGTTCTCGAAAGCCCGCCGCGAGGGCTTCGGCGACGAGGTCAAGCGCCGGATCCTGCTCGGCACGTACGCGCTATCGGCCGGGTATCACGACAAGTACTACAAGAAGGCACAGGACGCCCGTGCGTGGGTCAAACAGGACTTCGACGAGGCGCTCGCCGACGCCGACGTGCTGGCGAGTCCGACGATGCCGATTCCGCCGTTCGAGCTGGGCGAGAGCCTCGACGACCCCCTGAAGATGTATCTCGCGGACGCCAACACCACGCCCGTCAACTTGGCCGACTTGCCCGCCATCTCGGTGCCGGCCGGCGAGACCGACGGGCTGCCGGTCGGGCTGCAGTTGATTGGGCCGGCCTTCGGAGAGGAGACGATCGTTCGCGCGGCGAGCGCGCTGGACTAAGTCATCGAACCCCCGGCCCTACGGTCCCTCGCGAAGACGAATCGCGGGTGTGATGCTCTTTACTGTGCTTTACTGGACAGAACGTGACAGCAAAGGTAGGGAAGGTTTTATTGCGTCATAGCTGTAGATTAGTTATAATATGAATCATGGTGCCGGCTCCTCCGACGACCGTCGGGGCCTCTCGCCCGTCGTCGGCATCGTACTGCTGTTCGGGTTAGTACTGTTCGGTGCTACGCTGGTCGCCTTGGGAGGGATGTCGCTGATCGACACGATGCAGACCGAGTCGTCGCTCGATCGCGCCGAGACGTCGATGCAGCAGGTCGGGACCGACCTCAGCGAGCTCGCGAGTTCACCTGGCGATCGCCAGACGGAACTTACGCTGGGTGACTTCCAGGAGGGGCAGGCGTCCGTCGCCGACGACGGGGAGATGATCTTCAAGATCAACCCGGGACGAACGGCGGCCGGTAGCTGCGAGGCCCGGATGGACATCGGCACGCTCGAGTACGAGCGCGACGGTAGCACCGTCGGTTTTCAGGCGGGTGGCGTCTGGCGATCCGACGGCGGATCGCCGACAATGATCTCCCAGCCCGATCTGACGATCAGCAAGCAGACGCAGGGCGGTCGCACTGTTCGCTCGATCAACTTCCCGGCGACGAACGTCGACCCGGACAACAGTTCGTTGTCGGGTTCGACCGTCGAAGCACAACAAAACCGGTCTATCTCCGAGCAGCGCCGAGCCAAAATGCAACGGGACCTGTTTGGCTGCCTCGACGACACCGACCGGGTCTGGAGCATCGAGATCCGCATCGAGGGGAACCAGTACGCTGATGCCTGGTACCGCTACCTCGAAGAACAGGTCGGCGCAGCCGGAACGGTACGCTGGGACGGAGACGCGGTCGTGGCGACCTCGCCGCTGGGCGCGCCGGTCCAGCCCGCCGACTTCACGATCGCAAATCCGGACACGTTCGGGGCGCTCCACACCGGATCTCCGTTCAATCCGAGCAACCTCAACAGGGTGTTCTTCGACGGCTACGACTCGCAGATGGCTCCGTACGACGACAGCGGCGCGTACGACTCCAAGACGGGGAAGATCGCCAGCGCCGGTGACGTGACGCTGAACGGCAACTTCGACTTCTACGGGGACGTGTTCGCTGGCGGCTCCATCCACATACCAGGTCGCGGTAACTCGATCGACGGGGAGGAGCACGAGAACGCGGATGTCGACGCGCCGCCGTCGATCGACGGCGAAATCGTGGACACGATCGACGCGATCGAAACGAACGCCGAAAACAGCGATACGAGCGCCATGACCGCCGACGAACTCGTCCTCTCCGAGGGCGGATCGGTCACGCTCTCTTCGGGCGTGTACCACCTCGATACGCTGACGGTGCCCGAGGACGCCACGCTGACGCTCGACACCTCGTCGGGCGACGTCGTCATCGCCGCCGAAAGCGGGGTGAGCGTCGAGGACGGCGCAACCGTCGAAGTGATCGGGAGCGACGCCAATCAGGCCCGCATCTTCTCGAGTACCGACGTGACGGTCGACGGCGACGTTACGGTCGCGGGAGATCGCTCCTACAAGAACTTCTGGTACGCGCCCTCGACCGCCAGCGTCTCGCTGAGCGGCGACGAGTTCACCGGCGTCATCTACGCGCCGGACGCGGAGATGACGCTCGACAGCGGCCTCGCCGTGTACGGCTCGCTCATCGGCGGCTTCGACGGCCAGATCCGTGACGTCGACTTCCACTACGACAACGCGCTCGAACGGATCGGCGATGGAACGACCGCGGTCATCGAGGACGGGCAGGTGACGGGGCCGAGTGACCCCGAACTGGAGTCCTTCGACGCCCGGGCGACAATTCTCGGGAGCGAGTTCTCGAACGACGGCCGGAGGGCTGATCTCTATCCGTCGCTAGAGCTGGAGTCCGTAGCCAACGATGACGGCGACCTCGACTCGCTGTCGTACTGGCAGAAGACGAGCAGCCGCGTGTCGAGTGATGACGAGAGTCTACTCCGCGATCCAGACGGCGAATCGCTGGACGAGGGATACAGCGGATACGATCTGGATCGTCTTGCGTACGGGGAGTACGGTGAATCGTACCTAGACGACACTGATTCGGAGGACTGTCAGGGGCCTTGGTGGCAAAATGACTGTACGTATCACGAGGATGTCGAATTCGACGGATCAGCGGGAGATGAGGTAGAGATTTACGGTGAAGCGACTTCCAGCGGGTACTTCGAAACCCACAGTGTGACCTTGCAGCTGTACCGGTCCGACGGTACACTCGTCGCCGAGAACGACAACACGATCACGACGACGCTGCCGGAGGACGGGGAGTACTTCATCCGAGTAACAACCGAGACAGAAGGCGTCTCGTATCGTCTCGAACTCCGCGAAACGTCGCCAGATGCCGATGATGAGACGTTCTACTACGAGGACGTTACGTTCGACGCGCGCGACGGCGACAACGTGGAAGTCGCCGTCTCGTCGACCGAGACGTCACCGCGCGTCGAACTGCTCGGACCGTCCGGCGGTCGAGTGGCGGTCGAAGACGGTGGATCCGATGTGACGCTCATCGCGAACTCTCTCGCAGAGGGCCAACACACGATTCGCGTATCCAGTACGACCGCCGAAACAGAGTTCGACTACGACATCTCGCTCAAGCGGACGAAGATCGAAAACGCCCCGCTCCTCTCGCACGGGCCGATCAGCTTGGATCTGGTTACCAACCCACCGAACTCCAGCGCGACGTATCGAGAGCCGTGGCCGGACCCGCGTCTCGATGCGCGAGGCTACCCCGGTGCGGGGTGGAACGACGACATCAACCACCCGGCGGTGCCCGAAGTCCGTAGCGAGGACCTGAACGGCCTCGAACCGGGGACCGGGTTCTCGGTGGAGATGGACTACCGGTTCCGGCTCTGTGGTGATACCAGAAGCTACGCCGGCACCTCGAAGATGATCGACGGCACGCGCCACTTCGAGGTCGGTTGTGGATCGAACGACCCGGTCGAATCGACGATCGAGTACGATCCGGGCAGTAGCCAGAATCAGCTGAAGATTCTCCGCGACGGCGACGAAGTTCCGCACGTCGAGCCCGCGGGCGGTCAGCGCGGTATGAAGGACATGCTCGGATCGCGACTCAACGCCGACGACACGCTCGAACTCGACGACGGTGAGTTCGTGATCGCCTTCGAACTGGACGAGACGGGGGCCAACTTCGAGGACGCAGTCGATGGACGTTCCTCGGCAGACTACAACGACGTGGTGATGCTCTACGAGATCACCGACGAACACTGGACGGACGGCAGTGGCGAGACGATCACGGAGGGTCCCAACGGCTCGCCGCTTGACGAGAACGAGGACTACACCTACACCGTCAACATCGAGAACAACCAGATCGTCATCGATTCGGAGTAGCTCGCCCGAAACCGGCGTCACCTCGACGCCGAATTCCGAACGTAGCGGCTCTCAGAAGTGATACTCGACGCCGTCGGCCGTATCCTCGACGGTGACGCCGAGCGCCGCTAGCTCGTCGCGCAACTCGTCCGCCCGCTCGTAGTTGCCTGCCTCGCGCTCGTTCTCTCGCACCTCGACGACGAGTTCGACCAGTTCCTCTGCCAGACGCGCCGTGCCGTCCGCTTCGCCCGCCAGCGCGAAGCCCAGCGCGTCACCGCCGAACTCCTCGAACGTCTCGACGGCGTCACACAGCGCGCGGTAGTCGTACTCGTCGCGCTCGTCGACGTGGCGGTGGACCGCCGTCGCGACCGAGAGCAGCGCCGCGATCGCCTCGCGGGTGTTGAAATTGTCGTTCATCGCCTCGGCGAATTCCTCGCGAGCCTCGGCGACGGCGTCGCGCAACTCGTCGTCTTCGACTTTCGTCCGGGCGTCGACGTCGTCCGCTGCGTCGACCGCGGTGCGGTAACCCCGTTCGAGCCGCTCCCAGCGCTCGACCGCTTCGTCGAGAGCGGCCTCGCTGTACGTCTGGGTGTTGTCGTAGGCCGCCGACAGCAGGAACATGCGGATCGCGTTCGGGCCGAACTCCGAGACGGCGTTCCGGATCGTAAAGTAGTTCTCCAGACTCGAAGACATCTTCTCGCCCGCAGTTTCGAGCAGGTCGACGTGCAACCAGTAGCTGGCGAACTGCTCGCCGGTGGCGGCCTCGCTCTGGGCGATCTCGTTTTCGTGGTGGGGAAAGACGAGGTCGCGCCCGCCGACGTGGACGTCGATCGAATCGCCCAGGTGGGTCGTGCTCATCGCCGAGCACTCGATGTGCCAACCCGGGCGGCCCTCACCCCACGGCGAGTCCCAGGTTTCGCCCCCTGAAGGGGCGTCGTCGGGATGGGCTTCGCCGGCTTTCCAGAGCGCGAAGTCGGCGGGGTTGCGCTTCTCGGAGCGCTCGTCGGGGTCGCCCTGCTGTTCGATGTCCGCCAGGCTCTGGTTCGAGAGCTTGCCGTACTCCTCGAACTCCGAGACGTCGAAGTACACCGAGCCGTTGGCCTCGTAGGCGTAGCCCTTCTCGACCAGGGTCTCGACCATCCCGACGATTTCGGGAACGTGCTCGCTGACGCGGGGGTAGACGTCCGCGCGCTTGAGGTTGAGCGAGCGCATGTCGGTCAGCACTTCCTCGACGAAGTGGCGGGCGACATCCGGTTCGCTCTCGCCGAGTTCGTCCTCGCCGACGCGCGCGACGATCTTCTCGTTGACGTCGGTGAAGTTCTCGACGTGCCGGACGTCGTAGCCCAACTGCTCCAGCCAGCGGTGCATCACGTCGACGTGAACCCACGACCTGGCGTGTCCGAGGTGTGCGAGGTCCGAGACCGTCAGGCCGCAGTAGTACAGCAGCACGGAGTCGGGGTCTTGGGGCTCGAACGGCTCTCGCTCGCCGGTCAACGAGTTCGATACGTGCAGCGTCATCTGCCGGTCGTTTCACGTAGCGGGCGCTTGAATCCGTCGGAGTCCCGACTCCCCTCGCGGCCCACTCGAAAGCCCCAAACCGGCACCGTCCTACCGGACTGATAGATGCCGACAGGCGCGATCCCGAACCAGTCGCTTCCGGGTGGTATCGACCTCTACGCCACGCTCGAGAGCGGGCAGTCGTATCTCTGGCGCCGCGAGGACGGGCGGATGTACGAGGACGCTCCGGAGGGCCAGCCGTGGTACTGCACCGTGATCGACGACGAGGTGCTGCGGGTTCGGCAGACTGCCGACGCGATCGAGTGGGAGAGCACCGGCGACGCCGAGGACACGGTTCGAACGCTCCTGCGCCTCGACGACGATCTCCCGTCGATCTTCGAGGTCGCGCCCGACGATCCTCTGATTGCGGAGGCCTACGACTACGCCCGCGGGCTGCGCCTCGTCGACGATCCGCCCTTCCCGACGCTGATCGCCTTTATCTGCTCCCAGCAGATGCGCGTCGCGCGCATCCACACGATGGTGTCGACGCTGGCCCGCGAGTACGGCGACGCGGTCGAGTTTCAGGGGCGGACGTATCACGCGTTTCCGACGCCCGACCAGCTCGCGACCGCGACGGAGGCGGAACTGCGAGAGCTGGGGCTGGGCTACCGGGCGCCCTACGTCGTCCGGACCGCCGAGATGGTCGCCGGTGGCGAGGCGCACCCGCGCGACGCCGAGGGCCTACCGTACGAGGAGGCCCGGGAGGAGCTGACGCGGTTCGTCGGCGTCGGCGACAAGGTGGCCGACTGCGTGTTGCTGTTCTCGCTCGGGTATCTGGAGGCCGTGCCGCTGGACACCTGGATCAAGACTGCCGTCGAGGACTACTACCCCGAGTGCGATCGTGGGAACTACCGAGACACCTCGCGCGCGATCCGGGAGGCGTTTGGTGTCTCCGAGAGCGAAGCGATCGGAGGCTCGTCAGAGCCGCGCTCTGACGGTGGAGGGTACGCCGGGTACGTTCAGACGTACGTGTTTCACTACCTCCGGACGCGCGACGAGGCGTGATCTGACCGCTCTTCTCCCTGAATTTTGTTCGAGGGCGTTCGAGCTGTTCGTAGCCGGGTCGGTAGCTGGGTGTCAGGAAGCGGGTCGTCCGGTCCGGACCCTCACTCGACGAACGTTTCGATCCGGTCCATGGCCTCCCGAAGATCGTCCAGTCCGGTGGCGTACGACACTCGGAGGTGCCCCTCGCCGTCCTCGCCGAACACCGACCCCGGAACGACGGCGACGCCGTGTTCCTGCAGCAAGTCTTCGGCGAACGCTTCGTCGTCGCCGCCCGGCGCCTCGGGGAACACGTAGAACGCGCCCTCGGCCTCGAAGCAGTCGATGCCCATCTCCTCGAACCGCGAGAGCACGAACTGGCGGCGGCGATCGTACTGGCCGATCATCTCGGCGACCTCCTCCTCGCAGTTGCGCAGCGCCTCGATCGCGGCGTACTGGGCGGTCGTCGGCGCCGACAGCATCGAGTACTGGTGGATGCGGTTCATCCCGGCGACGGCTTCCGGCGGCGCGAGCGCGTAGCCCAGCCGGAGCCCCGTCATCGCGAAGGCCTTCGAGAAGCCGTTGAACACGACCGTCCGCTCGCGCATCCCCGGCAGCGTCGCGATCGACGTGTGCTCGTGGCCGTAAGTGAGCTCCGAGTAGATCTCGTCGGCGAACACCGTCAGGTCGTGCTCCTGCGCGAAGGCGGCGACCGGCCGCAAGTCTTCCTCGGTCATGATCGCGCCGGTCGGGTTGTTGGGGTAGCAGTACAGCAGGGCATCGGCGTCGGCGGCTCCAGCACGCTCCAGCGCGTCGACTGTCAGCTTGAACTCGTCGTCGCTGGTCGGCACCGGCAGGGGCTGACCGCCGGCGAACGTGATCCCCGGCTCGTAGGAGACGTAGGAGGGCTGGGGCACCGCGACGACGTCGCCCGGGTCGACCAGCGCCCGGAGCGCGACGTCGACGCCCTCGCTAACGCCGGTCGTCACGATGATTTCGTCGTCGGGGTCGTACTCTAACCCGTAGCGCTCGGCCACGTGGGCGGCAATTTCTTCGCGGAGGTCCTTGCGGCCCCGGTTGGCGGTGTAGGAGGTCCGGCCTCGCTCTAAGGATGCGATGGCGGCCTCGCGGGCGGCCCACGGCGCCGAGAAGTCGGGCTCGCCGACGCCCAGCGAGATGACGTCGTCCATCTCCTCGGCCAGTTCGAAGAACCGTCGGATGCCGGAGGGCGGCACCGCCTCGACGCGATCGCTGACCTTCATGGCGAGACCGAGAGGCGATCGTCGTCGTCGCCGTCGCTCATCTGCAGCCCGCGATCCTTGTAGGTGTCCATCACGTAGTGGGTCACCGTCTGGGTGATCTCGGGCACCGGCGCGACTTTGTCGCTGATGAACTTCGAGACCTCCTGCATCGACTCGCCTTCGACTTCCATCTCGAAGTCGTAGTCGCCGCTGACGAGCCGCAGGGTCGTCACCTGCGGGAACTTGGCGAGCCGCTCGGCGATATCGCCGTAGCTCGTCTCGCGGTCGAGCGTGACGTTGAGTTCGACCGACGCCCGCACGCGCTCCTCGGCGACCTTGTTCCAGTCGACGACCGCCTGATACCCCTTGATCACGCCCTCGTCTTCGAGCGCCTCGACGGTCGCCACGACCTCGTCCTCGTCGAGATCGGTCATCCGGGCGAGGTCCGCCGTCGAGTAGCGGGCGTTCTCTAAGAGCAGATCGAGGAGTTCGCGCTTGCTCATACCACAGGGAGACGAAGGCGACCACAAAAGGGTTTCTGCATCGCGAAGGTGCGTTTCGTATGGAGATTCGGGAACGAGTGGAGATAATTCATCGTACTCACACTCGGGGAAAGAATAATGTCGCCGTGCTATCGAACTAGCGGCACGATGGCTCTACACGACCGCACCGGGGGTCCTTCCGTGCCCTCTCTCGGGGAGTGGGCCGCGACCGGGATCGGGTTCGTCGTCGCGCTCGTCGGCGTGATGTACGTCGTCGCGTCGCCGGACCCCTTCGAGCAGTGGTGGATCGAACTCGCTGCGGCGGGCGCCATGCCCGCCGTGTTGATGTACGGCGGCTACTGGCTCGCCACGAACGACTTCGACCAGACCGAGGTGTACACGGTCGCTCAGGGATGGTTCGTCGGCGTCGTCGCGCTCAGCGTCGTCGCCGGCTGGGCGGTCGTTGCGGCCCGGCCGGGCGAGCGAATCGTCGTCGAGTCGCTGTTCCATCTCGTCTCGGTCGCCTCGGCCGGCGCCGTGCTCGGGCTCGCGTTCGGCCTGCACACGACCCGGCTCACCGAGCAGTTCGGCGCTTCGGCAGCGGCGTCCGACGTGGACACGACCGGCGACGACGCCACGTCGTCAGCGCGGGCCGCCGCCACGCCGAGCGCGGCGGCGTCAGCGGACGCCGATGCGACGGCCGAGCGGACCGGGATCGAGTCGCTACTCGACGATCGCTCGATCGCCGACGATCGGCGCCGACGCGTGGTGCGGGCGCTCGCCGAGCGCGACGCGGTCGCCGTCTCCCCGGGAGACATCGCCGCCGACCTCGAATCGGAGTGGGCGGCACGCAACCGCGCGGCGATCGCCGCCGAGTTGCACCACGTCCACCTGCCGAAACTCGACGACGCCGGCGTCGTCGAGTACGACGCCGAGGCGACGACGGCGCGGCTTCGCGACGACGATCGGGCCGCCGTCGTCAAGTAGTCGGCGTCCGACCGCATCGCAGAATAGCTCTGTCCTGACGCTTGCACTGTACCATCTTCCATTTCCGGCCGCCGATCGTCGACCGGACTCTCGCGCTTACAGTCCGTCGTCCTGGCAGCCCTCGCAGATCGTCACGACCGCCCGTAGCGCGTTCTCGTCGGCCGACCGCGGCCCGACGTTCACCGGCGTCACCGGAACGTAGCTCCGGCAGTACGCGCACCGTTCGATCGCCTCGCTCTTCCCGGTCATTCCACTTGTTCGTGGATAGTTGCCGGGTGTTTTAAGTTTCGTGTAAAGTTTCTTTGGAAATCTGCGGTCGAATAACCTTCGTCCCCGGCGTTCCGGGCTGCAAGATTCGACCGCCCGGTCCGCTCGGGGCGCCCCGGAAGCGAAACCCCCTAACCTGCGCCGTGCGAGGCCGAACGTATGCACGGGGAGCCAGCGGTCGCCGTCCTGCGGCTCGGTCACCGGCCGGGGCGCGACGACCGCATGACGACGCACGTCGGACTGACGGCGCGGGCGCTCGGCGCCGACCGGGCGATCTTCGCCGGCGGGAGCCAGGCCGCCGAGACGGTCCGGGACATCACCGACCGGTTCGGCGGCCCCTTCGAAGCCGAAGTGACCGACTCGCCGAAGGCGCTCCTGCGGGACTGGGATGGCCGGATCGTCCACCTCACGATGTACGGGGAGCGCGTGCAGGACGTCGAAGACGAGATCAGGAGTTCTCGCGACGACGACGGCGAGCCGCTGCTGATCGTCGTCGGCGCCGAGAAGGTGTCGTTCGATGTGTACGAGGCCGCCGACTGGAACGTTGGCGTCACGAACCAGCCCCACTCGGAGGTCGCCGGGCTGGCCGTCTTCCTGGATCGAATCTTCGAGGGCCGGGAACTCGATCGGGAGTGGGAAGACGCCGACCAGCGGGTCGTCCCGATGGCCACCGGGAAGAAAGTCGTCGATCCCGAAGACGAGTAATCTTCTTTCGGCGCCGTTCGGTTCGGTACGTCTATAGTCAGTCCTGTGAAAGCAACGTGCGATGCACACACCTGATGGGTACCTGCACCCGTGGATGGCGGGGGCGTTCCTCGCGCTGGCCGGCGTCGTGCTGTCGGTCGCCGCGACGCGAGCGCGCGACTCGCTGACCGAGTACCGGATCCAGCTGTTCGGCGTCGTCGCCGCGGCGGTGTTCGCCGCTCAACTGCTCAACTGGCCGATCCCGGGCGGCACGAGCGCCCACTTCGTCGGCGGCGCGTTCGCCGCGATCGCGCTCGGTCCCCACCTCGGCGCGCTGGCGGTCGCGCTCGTCGTGACGGTCCAGGCACTGGTGTTCGCCGACGGCGGCGCGCTGGCGCTGGGCGCGAACGTCTGGAACATGGCGATCGTCCAGGCGTACGTCGGCTACGCCGTCTACGCCGCTCTCGCCGACCGCAGCGAACCGCTCGCGATGGTCGCGGGCGGCTGGGTCGGCATCACGGCCGCGGCGGCGTCCGCGAGCCTCCAGCTCGGCACCGCGCCCGCCTTCGGCGGCGAACTGCTCTCGGTCGTCGCCGTGATGGTCGGCGGTCACGCCGTCCTCGGCCTCGGTGAGGGGCTGCTCACGCTGGTCGGCTACCGCCTGCTCGCCCGCACCGGCGTCGAGACCGGCGAGCGCAGCCCGGAGGGGATCAGCGCGTGAGCGTCCGCACCGCCGCGGACGACGAGTGGGTCCAGCGTTCGCTGGCCGGCCTGACCGTCATGGTCCTGCTCGCGCCGGTCTTCGCGTGGGCGGCCGCACGCGTGGGCTACTCCGAACCGATGGAGAACGCCGCCGAAGCGGCGGGCGCGGCCTCGTCCGCCGTCGCGACGGACGTGAGCCTCCTCTCGGGCTACGCGCTTCCGGGTCTCGGTCCGCACCTCGGGACGCTCGGCGCCGCACTGCTTGGCACCGCGCTGACGCTCGCGCTCGGCGTCGGCTTCGCCCGGCTGCTCGCGACCGAGAGCTGACGGACTGACCGTTCGACGACTTTTTCGACGCCTTTCTCCGCGATCGGCCACTCCGTACCACCCGAATCTTCATCATTAGCCCGGCAAAACTTGCACCCATGTACGACGAGGGCGATCTCACGTCGATCAGGGAGAGTCGCGAGGAGTGGGAATCGGAGACGCTCGATCCGACGCTCGACCGCCACGGCGAGCGCAAAGAACGGTTCGCGACCGTCTCGAACCTCGACGTCGATCGGCTGTACACGCCCGACGACGTGGCAGACCTCGACTATCTCGACGATCTGGGGTTCCCGGGCGAGGAACCGTTCACCCGGGGCGTTTACCCGACGATGTACCGCGGCCGGACGTGGACGATGCGCCAGTTCGCGGGCTTTGGCACCGCGACGGAAACCAACGAGCGCTTCCACTACCTGATCGACGAGGGCCAGACCGGGCTCTCGACCGCGTTCGACATGCCGACGCTGATGGGGAAGGACTCGGACGACCCGTTGACCGACGGCGAGGTCGGCAAGGAGGGCGTCGCCGTCGACACGCTGCGGGACATGGAGATCCTGTTCGAGGGGATCGACGTCGGCGAGGTGTCGACGAGTTTCACGATCAACCCCTCCGCGCCGGTGATCTACGCGATGTACGTCGCGATCGCCGACCAGCAGGGCGTCCCGCGCGAGGAGCTTCGCGGCACCCTCCAGAACGACATGCTCAAGGAGTTCATCGCGCAGAAGGAGTGGGTGATCCCGCCCGAGCCGTCGCTCGATCTCGTGACGGACGTGATCGAGTTCTCGGCGGCGGAGACGCCGAAGTTCAACCCCGTCTCGGTGTCGGGCTATCACATCCGCGAGGCCGGCTCGACGGCGGTGCAGGAACTCGCCTTCACCCTCGCCGACGGGTTCGCGTACGTCGAGGACGCCGTCGACCGCGGGCTGGATGTCGACGAGTTCGCGCCCCAACTCTCCTTTTTCTTCAACTGTCACAACTCCTTCTTCGAGGAGATCGCGAAGTTCCGAGCCGCCCGGCGGATCTACGCCCGCCTGATGGACGAGTGGTACGACGCCGACGCGTCGGCGTCGAAACAACTGAAGTTTCACACTCAGACCGCGGGCCAGAGCCTGACCGCCCAGCAGCCGCTGAACAACGTCGTCCGCGTGACGATCCAGGCGCTGGCCGGCGTGCTCGGTGGCACCCAGAGCCTGCACACCAACAGCTTCGACGAGGCGCTCGCGCTGCCCGGCGAGAAAGCCGTCCGTGTGGCGCTGCGCACCCAGCAGATCATCGGCGAGGAGTCCGGCGCCGCGGACATCGTCGACCCGATGGGCGGGAGCTTCGCGGTCGAGGCGCTGACCGACGAGACCGAACAGCGAACTATGGAGTATCTCGAAGAGATCCGCGAAATGGGTGACGGCTCGATGCGCGAGGGCGTCCTGACGGCGCTCGAACGGGGCTATTTCCACCGCGAGATTCAGGAGGCGTCCTACGAGTACCAGGAGCGCGTCGAGTCCGGCGAGGAGGTCGTCGTCGGCGTCAACGAGTTCACCATCGAGGAGGACACCCGCCCGGACATTCTCAAAGTCGACGAGACGGTCGAGCAGCGCCAGCGCCAGCGTCTCGCCGACGTCAAGGACGAGCGCGACGACGACGCCGTCGCCGACGCCTTAGAGCGAATCGAAGACGCCGTCGCAGCCGACGAGAACACGATGCCCGCGATCATCGAGGCCGTCAAGGCTTACGCCACGATGGGCGAGATCATGCGGGTGTTCGAGGCGGCCCACGGTTCCTACGAGGAGGAGATCGGCCTGGCCTGAGCCGGCCGTCTCAGTGCGCTGACGGGCTGGATTCATACGCCTGCGATCGCAGCCTGCCCCGCCGCCCTCTCCCGGAAATCCAGTCGACCGAGGCCAACGTTTATCCCCGCGTGCTGTGCACGTGAACGTACGCCATGACAGACGATCCCGACGTCGAGCTGGAGGCTCGCCTGGAAGAACAGGATTCTTTCGAGCCGCCCGAGGAGTTCGTCGAGCAGGCCAACGTCTCGGACGAGGCGATCTACGAGGAGTTCGAGGAGAACTGGCCCCAATCGTGGGAGCGCGCGGCCGACCTGCTGGACTGGGAGCGCGAGTGGGACGAGGTGCTCGACGGCGAGGACGCGCCCTTCTACGAGTGGTTCGTGAACGGCGAGTTGAACGCGGCGTACAACTGCGTCGACCGGCACGTCGAGAACGGTCGGAAGAACCAGGCCGCGATCAAGTGGGAGGGCGAACTGGGCGAGACACGCACCTACACGTATCAGGATCTGTATCGCGAGGTCAACGAGTTCGCCGCCGCGCTGCGCGACCTCGGCGTCGAGGAAGACGACGTGGTCACCCTCTACATGCCGATGATTCCCGAGCTGCCGATCGCGATGCTGGCGTGTGCCCGCATCGGCGCGCCCCACTCGGTGGTGTTCGCGGGCTTCTCGGCGGACGCGCTCGCGACGCGGATGAACTCGGCGGACTCGGAGTATCTCGTCACTTGCGACGGCTACTACCGCCGCGGCGACGCGCTCAATCACAAGGAGAAAGCCGACAAAGGGCTCCGCGGCGTCGAGCACGACGTCGAAAACATCGTGGTTGTCGATCGGCTCGGCGACGAGCTGACGCACTTCCTCGGCGAGAAGTACCGCGACTACGACGAACTGGTCGACGCCCACGACGGCGCCCGGGTCGAGCCCGTCGACCGGGACGCCGAGGACATGCTGTTCCTGATGTACACGTCGGGCACCACCGGCGAGCCGAAGGGCGTCAAGCACACGACCGGTGGGTACCTCTCGTACGCTGCCTGGACCAGCCAGGCGGTGCTGGACATCGATCCCGAGGACACCTACTGGTGCTCGGCGGACATCGGGTGGATCACGGGGCATTCGTACATCGTCTACGGCCCGCTCGCGCTGGGGACGACGACGATGATGTACGAGGGGACGCCCGACTATCCCGAGAAGGATCGCGTCTGGGAGATCGTCGAGCAGAACGCGGTCGACATCTTCTACACGGCGCCCACCGCGATCCGGGCGTTCATGAAGTGGGGCGAGGACTGGCCGGCCAGCCGCGACCTGTCGAGCCTCAGACTGCTCGGAACGGTCGGCGAGCCGATCAACCCCCGCGCGTGGAAGTGGTACTACAAGCACATCGGCGACGAGTCCTGCCCGGTTGTCGACACCTGGTGGCAGACCGAGACGGGCGGCATGATGGTCACGACGCTGCCCGGCGTCAACGAGATGAAACCCGGTTCAGCGGGGCCGGCGCTGCCGGGCGTCGACGCCAAAGTGATCCACCCGGACAAGAACGAAGTCGAGCCCGGCCAGGCCGGCCACCTCACCGTCCAGAAGCCATGGCCCGGCATGCTCCGAACACTCTACGATAACGACGAGCGATTCGTCTCGGAGTACTGGGCGGAGTACTCCGACCCCGAGAACGACGAGTGGATCTACTTCCCCGAGGACGGCGCCAAGGTCGACGAGGACGACTACATCACCGTCCTCGGTCGCGTCGACGACGTGCTGAACGTCTCCGGGCATCGACTCGGGACCATGGAAATCGAGTCCGCAGCGGTCGGCGTCCCCGGCGTCGCCGAAGCCGCCGTGGTCGGCGGCGATCACGAAGTCAAAGGCGAGGCGGTGTACGTCTACGCCATCACCGAAGAAGGCACCGAGGGCGACGACCAACTCCGCGAACGGATCGTCGAGAGCGTCGAGGACGCCATCGGCCCGATCGCCCGCCCCGAGCAGATCATCTTCACGCCGGAACTCCCCAAGACGCGCTCGGGCAAGATCATGCGCCGACTGCTCGAAGAGATCGCCAACGGCGAGGAGCTGGGCGACACGTCGACGTTGCGCAACCCCGAGATCGTCGACGACATCCAGAAGCAGGTCGGCGGGGACTGATCGGGACCGCTCTCGTTCGGAATCGGCGCCTACCGCTTTTCGGAGAGATAGAACATCGCGAGCAGCGGAACGCCGAGTATCGCGCCGACGGTGAGGCCGCCGTACAGCGCGAACCCGGCCGCCGTCGGCGGGAGACTGATGAATCCAAACAGCGTCAGTGACGTCTCGACTTCGGTGAGCACCACCGAGAGGATCGCGCCCATCGTCGCCGTGATCGTGACCAGCGCCAGGTAGAGCCCGATCACGAACCGTCGGCCGTTCAGCCCTTCGCCAGCGTCGATCCCCTCGAACGTCGATTCGGCGTCTGTCACGTTCGAACGGTCGGTCCTGGAAGGAATAGGCTTTTCCACTCGTCGCGCCTGGGTTCTACTATGAGCGAGAAGGAACTGCTCGGGCTCGTGCTCGGCGCGATCGTGACGATGATGTTCCTGACCGGCTTCGTCATCGTCCTGAGCTGACGCCGCGGCGTCGAACCGCCCATTTTCACCGACTCAGAGCAGCGCTCTCGAAACGTGTAGTGCAACGTCCGGATCCACGACGAACAGGTACGCCGCGAACGCCAGCGCGGGCGCCCAGACCGAGCGCGACCGCTCGTACCCGACGCAGGCGGCGGCTCCGACGACCGCGTAGCTGACGCCACTGGCGACGAAGCCCGGCGGATACCACCGAAACGCGGAGGCGACGATCAGGGCGAGCGAGACGAGGAGCGCGCTCGCCGACGCCGCAGCGATGGGCGTCGCGACGGCGTCTCGTCTCTGCTGCAGGATTCGGGTGGCTCGGATGGCGAGCATCGCTGCCAATACTGCCAGAAAGACGACGACAGTAGCGCGCACGACCGTCGGGGGCGCGTCGACGGTCCGGCTGAACTCGCCGGATCCCCACGCCGTGACGCCGATCAGTGCCGTGACCGCGGCGGTGCCAGCGGCAGTCCCGACGCGATCGCGCAACTCCTCCTGAACGGCGCCGTTGTACAGGACACCCAGCCCGACGCCGACGCATAGGTTCGGAAGCACCGCGTTCCAGAGCAACTCGCTGATCCGAAGCTGTGGCTCCGGGGCGAACACGCCGACGAACGTCGGTCGGAAGACGGGGTTCCCGCCGACTTCGAGCGCGACGACCCATCCGACTCCCGCGAGCGCGGCGATGAGAATCGTGAGGGCCGCCGCAGGGAGGGCATCGCGCTTCGGAGTTCCGATCCGCAGGTCGATACCGCGACTGCTGGCGTAGAGCAGCCCCGCACCCGCCGTCACGCCCCCGGCCAAGAGAGAGCCGACGACGTCCCCGGGGAACGCGGGAAGGTCGACAGCGCCGTGCAACAGGTACGCGCCGAACAGGAGCAACATCGCCGTCGCCCCGGCGAGCGTGAACAGTTCGTGTCGCTCCGGGGCGGTCCGTGTCGGACGCAGGCGACGGCGCGCGGCGTAGGCGGCGCCGAGTACCGTCAGCCCGAGCGCCGCATACACGACCGCGCCCACCAGCTGCGGAGCGAGTGCGTCCGACAGCAGCCCCCGTGTAGCTTCGAACCCATCTATGACGAGTTCGCCCAGTAAGCGCGACGCGAGCAACACGATGAATAGCGATCCGTACTCGCGCAGCTCGGGGCCGCTTTCGGCGTCGACCGACCGATGGAGGGCCTGCAGGATCATAGTCAGAGTACCCGGCCGTGTGGTAAAAAAGTACGTCACGATGGCGGTGATAAAAAGAACCGGAGCAAAAACGGATTCCGGACGGTCGAAGCGCGATTGCCGACTACTCGTCGGCGTCGCCGTCAGCGTCGACAGGCTCTCCACCGTCGGTCGCGACGTCGGCGTCCTCCTCGCCGCCGTCGGTCATCGGGAGGAGCTTGTTCTCGCCGAACCAGTCCCACTCGCGGCCTTTCATCCCGTGCTCTGCGAGGTCCCACGGGTCGTCGTCGGTGACCTTCGGTCCTTCGAGCCAGGAGGTCACGAAGTTCCACAGGAAGATCAGCTGGCCGACGAACAGGATGATGGCACCGAACGTGGCGATCTGGTGGAGGTCGGTGAACATGCCCGTCGGGCCGATCGGGAACTCGTAGTTGGCGTACTTGCGGGGCATGCCGCCGTAGCCCAGCAGGATCATCGCGAAGAACACGACGTTCGTGCCGATCATCGTGAGCCAGAAGTGCCACTTCGCGAGGGCCTGCTGGTACATCCGGCCGGTGTACAGCGGGAACCAGTAGTACAGGCCCACGAACACCGAGAAGCCGATGGCGCCCATCACGACGTAGTGGAAGTGCCCGACCACGTAGTACGTCTCGTGGAGCACCAGGTTGACGGGGGTCGCGGCGAGGAACACGCCGGTGACACCGCCGATGATGAAGTTCGAGACGAATCCGATGCAAAACAGCATCGGCGCCGTAAGCTTGACCGACCCGTTCCACAGCGTCGTGATCCAGTTGAACGTCTTGACCGCGCTCGGTATGGCGATCGATAGCGTCACCGCCAGGAACGCCCCCTCGAGGCGCGGATCCATCCCGGAGGCGAACATGTGGTGAGCCCAGACGCCGAACGATAGCACCCCGATCGCCAGCGTCGAGTAGACGACGAACTTGAACCCGAACAGCTTACGCCCCGCGAATCTGGGCAGGACGTAGCTGATGATCCCCATCGGGGGCAACACCAGAATGTACACTTCGGGGTGACCGAAGAACCAGAACAGGTGCTGCCAGAGGATCGGGCCACCGCCGGCGGGATCGAAGAACAGCGTCCCGAAGTTACGATCCGCGAGCAACATCAGCAGCGCGCTGCCCAGCAGCGGGAACGCGAACAGGATCAGGCCGGACTGGGTGAGAATCGTCCACGAGAGGATGTCGAGGTTGTGCCAGCCCACGTCCTCGCCGCGCTCGGTGAAGATGGTCGCGATGAAGTTGATCGCGCCCATCGTCGCCGAGATCCCGGAGAGGTGCAGCCCCAGCATCATCATGTCCGCCCCAGCGTTGATGACGCCGTTCGGTCCCGCGGGCGTCCCCATCGCCGTGCTCGAGGTCGATAGCGGCGGGTACATCGTCCACGACGTCTGGGCGCCGGCGACGGCGTCCATGAACGGCGCGAGGAAGAAGCCGCCCCACACCAGCAGTGCGGCCGGCGGGAGCAGCCAGAACGCGATGGCGTTGATCCGCGGGAACGCCATGTCGTCCGCGTCGATCAGGATCGGAATGAAGTAGTTCGCGAACGCGGCGATCACGGGCGTCCCGAACAGGAACAGCATCGTGATGCCGTGGCTCGTCAGCAGGGCGTTGTACGTCGAGGCGCCGATGATCGTCTCGCCCGGGAGGCTGAGCTCCAGTCGCATCAGCATCACGGCGATACCGCCCCACGCGAACGCGATCACGGCGTACGTTCCGTAGAGCATGCCGATGTCCTTGTGGTCGACCGTCGTCAACCAGCGCAGGATCCCACCCGGTTTCTCCCGATGCCCGTGGGCCGTCTCGTCGCCGACCCCGCCGCCGCCCGCCGGGGTGTACGAACCCCAGCTCTCGAGGCGCGTCAGCCCCGCGGCGACGGCCAGGAGGAAGGCCCCCATGAGGACTGTCAGGATTACTTGTCCGTTTACCATGCACGGAAGTCAGGATTGCTTGTTAAAGAAAGGTTCGTCTTTCCACTGCCGAACGTATTCGGTTCGTGCAATTCGTGTGCCCGCTTACCACGGGTTTGCTGTCGGGTAAACGCGGCAGTGTGAGAACGACGACCGCTCGAACTGTGGACGCTCGACGGCGCGAACGGTCAGTGCTCGTCCTCGCCGTAACGCCGCTCGTCGCGCTCGACAGCCTTTCCGGAGATGTACGTCAGCACCAGCAGCGCGATCAGGATCAGTCCCATGATCGAGAACTGAAGTGTGCTGAACACCGGGTCGAATCCCCAGGGGTTGGCGAAGATGTACAGCCCGGAGAAAAACACCAGGATGCCCAGCGGGATGATGTTGACCGATAGGTCGAGCAGGGCTTCCCGGTCGAACGGTTCGCGTGACATTACGCGTCGGTTGCGGGGCGGGCCAGAAATAGATTCTGTTTCCAGCCGGTCGCCTCGCCACTGCGCGACGGCGTCCTCGCGGCACCTCACCACTCGATCGCGTCCGGCAGGTCGCCGAACCCGTCGCCGTCGTACCGGTGGGCGGTCCAGCCCGCGACTCGCGCGCCTTCGACGTCGGCGTCGTCGTCGCCGACCATCGCATACGCGTCGGCGTCGAGGCGGTCTTCGACCTCGCGGAACGGCGCCACGTCGGGCTTGTGCGCGCCGACCTCGTAGGAGGCGACGAACGCGTCGACGTGCTCGTCCAGCCCGTACGCGTCAAGCTTGTGGCGCTGCCACTCGGGGACGCCGTTGGTCAGGACGCCGATGCGGAACTCGCGTCCGAGACGTTCGAGGTCCGCGGCGGCGTCCTCGTGGGGCTGGCACATCTCAACTTCGCGTTCGCGCAGTGCCGCTCGAAGCTCGTCGGGCGCGGCGTCGAGATCCAACTCCGCGAACGCTTCGTAGATCGGGTCGGGCTCGCAACGCTCGAACCGGTCGTAAAACTCGCGGTCGTATGCTTCCAGAGCTCCTTCGGGAACCTCGGCGACGACGTCGGTGATGGCGTCTCGGAGTACGCCGCCGTAGTCGCGTGTGAAATGCAGCAACGTACCGTCGAGGTCGAAAACGATCGCTCGCTCGGCGCTCATCGTAGTCGAGAACGATCGTGTCGGTGCAATAAGATGTCGGTTGGCAGAACGGATTGAATCGCCCCGCTTACACGCCGGGCTGGGCTCGCGTCCGCGAGCGGCCGACCACGGCGCCGACGACGCCGATGACGCCGGCGGTCGCTATCGAGAGCCCGCGCAGCGCGAGCGAGCTCCCGTCGAACGTCAGCGCGCCGCCGCCGAGGCCGAGCGAGCCGCCGACGTAGAAGAACACGCCGATCCCGACCACGATCAGGACCGCGGACATCCCGGCGAACACGGGCCAGGGGCTCCCGACGTACTCGGTCTCCCTGAGGATGCCCGCGATGCTCCCCAGCAGGAGCAACAGGCCCCCTACGGCCACGGGATACAGCCCCAGGATGACGCCGATCTCCGAGAGCGGGAGACCGAGCGCGATCAACAGCGGCCACGGACTCGACTTCCGGTACTGATCGCTCAGTCCGGGCTCCTCCGTCATAGGTCGACCTAGCGGCGCGACGTATAGAAAGCCACCGGAATCGCGAGGCCGGCCTCGGGCGCTCGCGGCGATCGGGGTCCTGTCGAGGCAGCGATCGACGTGGGGCACTTCGTCGGCGTCCGGCAACGTTCCGAGCCGCCCGAAACACGACGTTACGCCGCGCTTACTCCGAACTGCCGGTTCGGGGGCACCCAAGACATATATCCGCTCGACGGCCTACCGGGACACATGCCAGGCGTACGAGTGGCCGGGGTCGGTGTGACGGCGTTCGGGAACGCGCCCGAACGGACCGGTCGGGACCTGTTCGGGGAGGCGAGCGCCGAAGCCTTCGCCGACGCGGGGGTCGACCGGGTCGACGTCGAGGCGCTCTATTATGGAAACTTCATGGGGGAACTCGCGGAGCACCAGGGCCACCAGGGGCCGCTGATGGCCGAGGCCGCGGGGATCCGCGCGCCGGCGACGCGCTACGAGACGGCCTGCGCGTCCAGCAGCGCCGGCGTCCGACAGGCCGTCAAGGACGTCCGCAACGGCGAGGCAGACGTGTTGCTCGTCGGCGGCGCCGAGCGCATGACCAACCTCGGCACGCAGGGCGCGACGGAGGCGCTGGCGATCGCGGCCGACGACCTCTGGGAGGTCCGCCAGGGGATGACGTTCCCCGGCGCGTACGCGCTGATGGCGCGGGCGTACTTCGAGCAGTTCGGCGGCACCCGGGAGGACCTCGCGGAGATCGCCGTCAAGAACCACGAGCACGCCCTCGACAACGACCAGGCCCAGTACAACAGCGAGATCAGCGTCGAGCAGGTGCTGGACGCGCCGATGGTCTCCGAACCGCTCGGGCTGTACGACTCCTGTCCGATCAGCGACGGCGCCGCGGCGGCCGTCCTCGTCAGCGAGGAGTACGCCGAGCGCGAGGGGATCGACGCCCCGGTCGCGATCACCGGGACGGGACAGGGCGGTGATCAGCTCGCGCTGCACGACCGCGAGCACCTCGCGACGTCGCCGGCCGCCGACGAGGCTGCTGTGGAAGCGTACGCCGAGGCGGAGATCTCGGCTACCGACGTCGACCTCGCGGAGGTCCACGACTGCTTCACGATCGCCGAAGTGCTCGCGATCGAGTCGCTCGGCCTGTACGAGACGGGCGAGGGCATCGACGCCGCGACGCGGGGCGAGACCGCGGCTGGCGGCGAGAATCCGGTCAACCTCTCGGGGGGTCTGAAGGCCAAGGGCCACCCGGTCGGCGCGACCGGGGTCGGTCAGATCGCGGATGTCGTCAAACTGTTGCGCGGCGATCACGTCAACAGCGATGCCGTGCCCGACGCCGACGTCGGGGTCGCGCACAACGCGGGCGGGACGGTCGCCAGCGCCGTCGTCCACGTCATGGAGGTCCAAGAATGAGTGACAGCGAGGACGTCCGGAACGAGGGGTTCGACGACGCGCTCGACGCCATCGCGGCCGACGAGGGCTACTTCCTGGAGTGTTCGAACGGCCACGGCTCGCTGCCGCCGCGACGGGTCTGCCCGGACTGCGGCGACGTCGACCTGTCCGAGCAACCGCTCCCCGAGTCGGGCGAGATCGACACGTACACCGTCACGCACGTCGCGACGCCGAACTTCACCGACGACGCGCCCTACGTCGTCGCGATCGCCGACTTCGGCTCAGTCAGACTCACCGGCCAGCTCCGCGACGTCGCTCCCGAGGCCGTCGAGACCGGACAGGTCGTCGGCGTCGACGTCGAGACGACCGAGACGACGGGCGAGCGGCTGCTGGTGTTCGAGCGTCGGTGAGACGGGCCGGAAAGTAAGCGTCGGTACACGGACCGGCGCGGTCGTTTTTTAGTTCTGGTCCGCTATCGCGAGGTCGTCGGCCAGCAGCGTGAGCACGGCGTCGGGATGTTCGACGTGGGGCAGCAACTTCGCGTAGTCGACGACGACCAGCCGCGCGTCGGCGTGCTCGGCCAGCGTCCGCCCCTCGCTCAGCGGCGTCGTCTCGCTCTCGCGGCCCCAGACGAGCGTCGTCGGCACGTCGAGCGCTTCGAGATGTTCGTCGAGATTCTCGTCGGGATCGAGGAAGCCGCTGATGAACGACGCCATCGCGTAGCGCGCGCCGGGCTGGTGGGCACTCTGCCAGCGGTCCTCGACGTAGCTGTCGTCGACGTTCTCGGGATCGAAGAAGCCGTGGTCGGCGCTGAAGTAGCGGATCCCCGGCTTGCTCGTCACGAGATTGAACATCGCGGTGCCGACCAGCGGCGTCCGCAGCAGACTACGCAGCCAGACGCGCTGGCCCGGCATCGACTCGTCGGTCGGGCAGATCAGGACGAGCCGCGAGACGTCGACGTCGCGGGCGGCCTGGACGGCGTAGGAGCCGCTCAGCGACGACGCGAGCACGATCGGCTCGTCGGTTAGGTCCCGCAGGAAGTCCGTGACGAACCCCTCGTACAGCGACGCCGAGTACACCAGCGGCGGGCGATCGGAGCGCCCGAAGCCGGGCAGATCGGGGACGAGAACGTGGTGCTCCTCGGCCAGCGTCCCGGCGATATCGGCGAACTCGCGGCTCGACGCCGCGGCGCCGACGCCGTGAAACAGCACCATGTCGGGATCGTCGGGATCGCCCAGTTCGGTGTACGCGATGTCCATGCCGCGCCAGCGGTAGGTGCGGTGTTCGCCGTGCACGCCCGGCTGGGGGTCGTCGACCGATCTGGCGATCGCGCGATTCGCGAGCGCGGTCGCGCCGACGGCGCCGGCGGCACCTGCGAGGAGGGTTCGGAGCTTCATACCGTGTTCTTAGTTCTGAGTCGACTTAGATGGGGTGGCTTCGGCGAGATGGCTGACCGGATCGCCCGATCAGTCGGCGTCGCGCTCTCGCTCCTCGACGCACTCGCGCAGCGGACCGAGCAGGTCGTCGGCGACCTCGTAGGGGTCGGTCTCGCGGGCGACGACGGTGTCGACGAGTTCGTCGATGCCGCCGCGGCGCTCGATCTCCTCTTCGAGTAGCCCCGCGGCGTCGTCGCGCAGCAGCGTTCGGATCTCCTCGGCGTACCGCGTCCGTTCCAGCTCGTCGGCGCGCCCCGTCGCCGCGACGTGCTCGCGGTGGGCCGTGAACGCGTCGAGCACGGCGTCGACGCCCTCGCCGCGCGTGGCGACCGTCTCGACGATCTGCGGGGACCACGTCGCCGCCTCCCCCTCCACCGTGTCGAGTGTTCCCGCGGTGCTCTCGGGGTTCTCGTCGGCGCCGCCGTTCGGCGTCGATCCGCCGCCCGGACCGTGCTTGTCCGCCCCGAGAACCGGGTTCACGTCGTCTCGTAGTTCGATCATCTCCCGGAGTTCCTTGACCGTCCGGTCGGCGCCGTCGAGATCGGCCTTGTTGACGACGAACACGTCGGCGATCTCCAAGATGCCCGCTTTCAGCATCTGGACGGTGTCGCCGCTGGACGGCGGGACGAGGACGGCCACCGTGTCGGCGGCCCGCACCACGTCGATCTCGTTCTGGCCGGCGCCGACGGTCTCGATGATGATCCGGTCCTTGCCGAAGGCGTCCAGCGCTTTCACGGCGTCCGAGGTAGCCGTCGAGAGCCCGCCGAGGTTCCCCCGGGCGCTCATCGATCGGACGAACACGTCCATGTCGCCGACGGTCGACGCCATCCGGATCCGGTCGCCCAGCACCGCCCCGCCGGTGTACGGCGAGGAGGGGTCGACCGCGATGACGCCGACGGTCAGCCCGCGGTCGCGGTACTCCTCGGCGAGCTTGTCGACGAGCGTGGACTTGCCCGACCCCGGGCTACCGGTGACGCCGACGACCGCCGCGTTCCCGGTGTGCTCGTGGAGCGCCGAGACGAGCTCGCGGTAGCCCGGCGCGCGGTTCTCGATCTTCGTGATGACGCGGGCCAGCGCGCGGTGGTCGCCGTCGAGCAGGTCCGCGATCAGCGCCGGCGTCTCGTCTGCGTCGGCGATCTGCTCCCCCTGGCCGTCGCCGCTCATCGTTCGGGTGCGTTTTCGCGAATGAACTGGATCGTCTCTTCGAGCTCGGTTCCCGGTCCGAACACCTCGGCGACGCCCTGCGCTTTGAGTTCCGTTTTGTCCTCGTCGGGGATGACGCCGCCGACCAGCAACAGCGTGTCCTCGAACGCGCCGTACTCCTCTAACCCCTCGACGACCTTCGGGATCAGGGCGTTGTGTGCGCCCGACAGGATCGAGATGCCGAGCACGTCGACGTCCTCCTGGACGGCGGCCTGAACGATCTCCTCGGGCGCCTTGTGCAGCCCGGAGTAGATCACCTCGAACCCGGCGTCTCGGAACGCCCGGGCGATGACGTGTGCACCCCTGTCGTGGCCGTCCAATCCGACCTTGGCCACGAGACAGCGGATCGACCGTTGCTTCTGGTCGGCGCTCATACCTACGAGTAGTCCGGCGAATCGTTTAAACGTTGATGATAAAATCGGCCGGTTCCGCGGCGCCGCGCGATCCGATGTCGGCGTCGTGCGGTTCGGCGTCGGCGTCACGCCGGGGTGCCGTCCGGCGTCGTACCGGATCACGAGCGGGCCGATCGATGCGCTTTTGATCGGTCTGCTCCGATCGACGTTCGCCGCACCGAAGCGACAGGAAAATAGCGGCCGCTTCCTAACCCCCGGGCATGGCGACAGCAACGCCGCGCCAACGAGTCAAGGACAACGTCGGGGCGGTCACCGCACTGCTGACGGTCGTCGGCTACGCCCTCGTCGCAGCGACGTTCGGGGGCTGGCTCCCGCTGTTCCCCGAAATCTCCGAGTCGGGCGTCAGCCTACTCGGCCACGCGATCGCGGTCGTGAACACGCTGGCGGTCATCTGTCTCTGCGCGGGCTGGTACTGGATCCGCAACGGCGAGGTCGACAAGCACCGGGCGGCGATGAGCGCGGCGTTCGTGCTCATCATCCTCTTCTTGCTGATGTACCTCCCGAAAGTCGGCGGCGGCGGCCAGAAGGCGATCGCCGACACCGTCCCCGATCTCGTGCGCTACGGCTACTTCGCGATGCTGTTCGTCCACATCGTGCTGTCGGTCGTGACGATGCCGGTCGTGCTGTACGCGTTCCTGCTCGGGATGACTCACACGCCCGCGGAACTTCGGAACACGCCCCACGCGAAGGTCGGGCGGATCGCCGCCGGATCGTGGATTCTCAGCCTCGTGCTCGGCGTCGTCACGTACGTCATCCTCAACCACGCGTACGGCTACACGTTCGAGCCGGCGCTGTTGGCGGTCCCCCTGTAGCCCCGCAGTTCTCCTCCTCGGGCAGTTTTGACCCGGCTGGCGGCGTCGCCCTACGCCGCCGGCCGGTCGTTCGTTCTGGGCAGCAGGAACTCGACGACGTTTCCTCTGGGATCGTTCGCCTCAAAGCGGAGTTCGCCGCCCAGCGAGTCGACACACCACTGCATCACCCAGAGGCCGATCCCGGAGCCGTGGTACGTGCTGTTCGTCGTCACGTCCTCGTCGAGAACGTCGATTTCGACGTCCGAGATCGTCGGTCCGTCGTCCGCAATCTGAACGCGACCGTGCTTGCTCTCCGGATCGTCTCTCACGGTCACGGTCACGTTCGGCACGTCCCGATCGTTGTGGATGATCGCGTTTTCGATTGCGTGTCCGATCGCGTAGTCGAGGCCGTTGTCGGCGGTCACCCAGACGTCGGACTCCGCCTCCACGGTCAGGTCGGCGTCCGGGTGACCAGATCGATGCTCCTCGACGAGATTCCGGACGAGGTCGCCGAGATTCGTGGCCTTGCGCTTCGTCGCCTCGGGGTCGGCGATCTCTTCGATCTGGTGGATCGAGTCGCTCATCGTCCCGATCTCCGTGGCGATGTCGAGGATCGTCTCGACCTCGTCTTCGAGCCGCGCCTGATCGATCGCCGTCTTGAGCCGGTCGGCGTACCCGATGAGCAGGTTCGCCTCGTTCCGGAGGTTGTGTCGGACGACGCGGTTGAGGAGATGTAGACGGCGCTCACGTGCCTTGTAATCGGTGATATCGCGCACCTCGGCCAGCACACACGAGGTCCGATCGATGGACGACCGTTCCAGGCGCACCTGGACCCAGATGAGTTCGCCGGTCGATCGTCGTATCCGCCACTCGAACTCCTGTGGATCGCCGTCGGCGGCCGCACGGATCCGGCGCAGCGCCTCCGCCTGGGAGAGCGTCGTCGAGGGCGGGGTGTAGTCTCCCACGTTCATCTGCTTGAGTTCCTCGAGTGAATAGCCGTACAGTTCCTGCACGCGCTCGTTCGCGTCGAGCGTCGCGCCCGTCTCGGGATCACGAAGCGTGATCCCGACGTTGAGATCGTCAAATGCGTCCGGCAATGCCGGGTCGCCCTGCCCGTCCATAGTCGCAGTTGGTACCGGACAACTAAAGTGCGAGTGTTCCCCCGAATATCGAGGGTTTTTCACTTGACAATTCGCAGGACGGCGGCCGATCGGTGCGCTCAGTCCGTCTGCGGGATCGCGTACGCACCCACCGCGAACGAGAGCACCGCCAGCACCGCGAGTATCAGCAGCGGGCCCACTGGGTCGCCACCGTAGCCCGGCGTCAGCGACCGGACGCCTCGCGCGAAGTACGTCAGCGGCGAGAGGTTCTGGAGCGGACCGAACCACTCGGGCAACATCTCCGGCGGGACGAACGTGTCGGAAAGAAACAGGAGGGGAAGCCCGATCGTGTTGCTCGCGGTGACCGCGCCGTCCTGCGATTCGGTGACCGCACCCAGCACCGCGCCGACGCCGCAAAACAGCACGACGCCGAAGACGATGAACGGGACGAGCAGCGGCGACAGCGGCAGCGCGGCGCCGGTCAGGACCGCGACCAGCACGAGTACGAGCAGGCTAGCGATGCCGATGATGACGGTGTTGACGAGCGTGCGCGCCGCCAGCCACTCGGCGCGGGACAGCGGCGTCGTCGCGAGCTTCTCGAAGCGGTTGCCCTCGCGGTGGCGCGCGACCGTGCTGCCGAGCCGCGAGAGCGGCGTAAAGAGCACGACCGTCGCGACGTAGCCCGGCACGTAGTACTCGGCAGGCTCGGTGAACAGGCCGCCGCCGCCCGGGTCGGTGCGCACGAGCGCGCCGAAGATGACGATCAGCAAGACGGGGAAGAAGAAGGTGAAGAAGACGGCCGTCTTCCGGCGCAGGAAGGATCGCCACGCGGCGTCGAACTCCGCGGCGACGCGCCCGGTCGTCGTCATCGCGACTCACCTCCGTCAGAGCTTCGCGCTGACGTCGTTCGAGGACCGTTGGCCCTCTCACCCCCGGGCACCGCCCTGCGAGCCCGAGCCGCGGCGTCGCCGCCCGCGCCGCCCTCCTCGTCGCCGGCCAGTTCCATGTAGACGTCCTCCAGACTCGGCTCACGCCAGGTGAGCGAGGAGTAGGCGATCCCCCGACTCTCCATCGTCTCGACCGCCGTACCGATCTCGGTCGGATCGATCCCGGTGATCTCGACGCCGCGCTCCGTCGGCGTCGCAGCGACGCCGTCGTCGGCGAGGTCGGCCGCGACCGTCTCGGGATCGGGCGTCGATGCCATCGTCGCCTCGCTGTCGGCGCCGTCGGCGTCCAGTTCGACGTACAGCCGCGCGTCGCCGCCGTGCTCGCGAACCAGTTCCTCGGGCCGGCCGATCGCGACCAGCTCGCCGCCGGCCAGCAGCCCGACGCGGTCGGCCAGTCGCTGGGCTTCGTCCATGTCGTGGGTTGTGAGAAACACCGTCGTCCCGCCGGCCGCGAGCGCCCGAACGCGCTCGGCGACGGTGCGGCGTCCCGCGGGGTCGATCCCGGTCGTCGGCTCGTCCAGAAAGAGGAGCTCGGGGTCGTTGACCAGCGCGGCGCCGAGACAGACCCGGCGCTGCTGGCCGCCCGAGAGCTTCTCGTACCAGGTGTCGGCGTCGTCGGCGAGTCCCACCGTCGAGAGCACCTCGTCGGGAGCGATCGCGTCGTCGTACAGCCCGGCGTAGTACTCGATCAGTTCGCGCCCGGTCAGGCGCCCCGGCGGCGAGAAATCCTGCGGGAGGACGCCGATCCGCTCTCTGGCGACGGCCGTCGGCGCCTCGCCGAACACCGTTACCGAGCCCTCCGTGGGCGCCGTGGTCCCGGTCAGCGCCCGAACGAGCGTAGTCTTGCCCGCGCCGTTCGGCCCGATCAGCGCGAACACCTCGCCCGCGCGCACCGTCAGCGTGACGCCGTCGAGCGCCGTCGCGTCGCCGTAGCGTTTCTGCACGTCCTCGGCGACGAGCACGTCTGTCATACCCGAGTCTCGGGAGTCGACGCGAAAAGGCGGTTCGGTTTGGGCGCCGCGGCCGGCTCGGCGTCGTCCGTCGCGTCGCCGCTTCGGAGCCGGCGTCACACCGGCGTCCCCGTCGCTTCGGAGCCGGCGTCGTCGCTTCGAGGCCAGTGTCACACCGGTGTCGACGCCGCACTCCCGGTCAGCGCGTTCGCGCGGCGTCGACCAGCTCCTGCACGTCGACGGTCTCGCCGCGCTCGGCGGCCAGCACCGTCGCCTCGGCGAACGCGATCGCGCGCAGGCCGTCCTCCGGCGGCGCGACCAGCTCCTCTTCGCCGCGGATCGCGGCGACGAAGTTCTCCAGTTTCTTCCGCGTCAGCGTCTCGAAGTCGTCGTCGCCGTCCACCTCGACCGTGCGCTCCTCGCCGCCGCGCTCGACGTGGACGAGCGACTCGCCGTCGTAGTGGAGGCTCCCCTCCGTTCCGTAGACGGTCAGCCCGTCGTCGACGTCCGGCGTCCGGGTCCCATCGCCGCAGACGCCCGCGCTGGCGGTCACGACGCCGTCGTCGCGCTCGAAGCGCGCCGAGATCGCGGCGTCGATCTCGATCCCCTCGCCGCGGTCGTCGGTCAGCGCGGCGACCTCGATCGGCTCGCCCGAGAGCGCCCACGGCAGGGCGTCCATGACGTGCGAGCCCGAGTCGTAGAGAAATCCGCCGCCCGACAGCGAAGGGTTACCCCGCCAGCTCTGGGCGTAGTCGCGCAGCCAGTCCTGCTGGAGGTGGGCGTGCGCCATCTGCGGCGTCCCGACGGCGCCGGCCTCGATCAGCCGGCGCAACTCGACGTAGTAGGGGTCGACGTGGCGCTGGTAGCCCACCTGGACGAGCGCCTCGCGGTCGTCGGCGATGTCGACCAGCGCGACGGCCTCGTCGACGGTCGTCACCATCGGTTTCTCCAGATGGACGTCGAGCCCGGCCTCGATGCAGGCTGTCGCCTGCTCGAAGTGGCCCGCGTGGACCGACGCGACCGTCGCCGCGTCGAGGTCGTCGTGGTCGGCCTGGAGTTCCTCGGTCGTCTCGTACACCGGCTGTTCGAACGCCTCGATGAACCTGTCTCGAGCCGCGACGGACGGATCGACGCCCGCGACGACCTCGACCCCGTCCATCGCCGCGAACTGTTCCAGTTCCAGCAATCCGAGCCCGCCGAGTCCGATTCCCGCGATCCGAACTGTCATTGTCCGGGCCTTCCGGTCCGAGCGGTTTATGACTGTGCGTTTTTGGCGTCGCCCGTAGATATCGACACGTACGAACGATGTCGACACTGGTCCGCGACCTGACGAACTGCGGGACACTCCCCGTAGTACGCCCCCGCCCTCGACGATCGCGCGGGATGCCACAGACTGATCGGCGGACGCCCGGAACGTCGCTCGGATCCCCTCCGGCGGTGACCCGCCCGTGAGCTTCCTCGAAATCCTGCCCCTGGTGGTCGTGATGGTCGCGGGGCCCCAGCTTCTCAGCGCCATCTTCCTGGCGACCAGCGAGAACTGGCGTCGAAACTCCGCGGCGTTCGTCGTCGGCGCGGGGCTCTCGATTTCGCTCGTCGTCGCGCTCGCGTACGCGCTCGGCGTCGGCGCGACCGGCCAGGGGACCTCGAACACGACCCTCAGCGCGGTCGTCCTCGTCGCGCTCCTGTTCGCGATGGTCCACACGTACCGCACCAGAGAGGAGTCCGAGCCGCCGCGGTGGATGGGGAAGCTCGGCTCCGCGACGCCCCGGTTTTCTTTCCGTCTCGGCTTTCTCCTTCTCGGCTTCTTCCCGACCGATCTGCTCACGTCCGCCGCCGTCGGCTCCTATCTCGTCTCTCAGGACGCCCCGGTGACCGACGCCGCCCCGTTCGTTCTGCTCACGTTGTTCGTCCTCGCGCTCCCGTCGCTCGTGCTGGTCGCCTTCGGCGAGCGCGCTGAAGCCGCGTTACCGACGGTCCGAAACTGGATGAACGACAACGCCTGGATCGTCAACGAAGTGGTGATCGTATTCTTCCTCGCGATGACGCTCGACAACCTCCTCGGTTGACCGATACGTGCGATGCCGGCGCGATCGTGGCTCGATGACGATCTCACGAAAGAGTATCGCTGTCGGAACCGATCGCATCAGCAGGCAAGCGGCGCTACGTCTGCAGCTCGGGCGATCGTGTGCGCTGTATCCAGTAACTTCGGTTAAGCCACCTGACGACGTAGATATACACGATCATGGACATCAAATGGTCGGCTGTCGTGGCTGGATTCGCAGTAACGCTCCTGCTCGGTATCGTGAGCGGGCTGATCTACGTGGGGTCGGCCGCCTCGGTCGTGGTGCTGTACTGGGGAACGATCGGCGTGCTCGGCGGGCTTACCGCCGGTTACCTCGCGGCGGGATCGACGACCTCCGGTGCGCTTCACGGCGGCGTCGCTACCGTCTTCGGATCGCTCATCCTGTTGGCCGTCACGGCCTTCTCGACCTTGCTGTTCGGCGGTCTCGTGGCGTCGTTCAGCGTGCTCGTCATCGGTCTACTGATGCTCACGTTCTACGCCGTACCCGGTGCTCTGGGCGGCATGATCGGCTCGTGGGCGAAGGGCCGGCGGGTCTCCCGCGGAATGACCCGGACCAAGGCGTGAGCAACACACGAACGCCATTGTCATGCTGCTGCCGCGGTTTCGGACCTCGACGGCTCACGTCTCCGGCAGTGGTTGTTCGTTCCTGACGACCGTCACCGGCGCGTGCGATCGTCGGACGACGCGCTCGGCGACGCTCCCGAGCAGCAACCGCGACAGCCCGCTGCGACCGTGGCTTCCGAGCACGACGTGGTCGAAGCCGTGCTCTTCGGCGTAGCGAACGATGGTCGGAGCCGCTTTGCCCTCCGCGATATCCGTCGTTATCTCCCTGTCGTCCTCCTGTGCGATCCCCTCGGCTTGTTCGAGGAGTCGCTCCGCGGACTCCTGGGAGCGCCTGTAGGACTCCTCGTACGCGTAGCCGTCGACGTCGCCCGTATCGTACCACTCCCGCGGGTCGTTGACGTGCAGGACGCGGATCTCGGCGTCGGGATGCGTCGACAGCGCGTACCGTAGCGCGAAGTTCGCCTGAGTCGATTCGTCGTACGCCACCAGGACTCGGGACGGCACAGGTGTCCGTCCACGACGAGACACAAATGTCTCGGGTGTCGGGCGCGCCGCGGCACGGTCGGCGACGGTGGGTCGCCTCGCGGCGACGCCGCTGTCGCGATGGTCGACGCTGACGCCGTCGCGGATCCGCCGGCCGGTTGCCAACTGATCCCGCCGCGACCCCAGCCGATTCCGCCGCAACCCCACCGCTTACCCCGCAGCGTAGCACACTCCCGAGTATGGAGTACACGAAACTCGGCTCGACGGGGACGACAGTGTCGCAACTGTGTTTCGGCACCTGGCGATTCGGCCGGGAGACCGGCGGCCAGACCGAGACGACCAAAGACGAGGCGCACGACCTGCTCGACGCCGCCGAGGAGCAGGGCGTCAACTTTATCGACACCGCCAACGTCTACGGCAACCCCAACGGGAAGAGCGAGGAGTGGATCGGCGAGTGGCTCGACGAGCGGGACCGCGAGGACTTCGTGCTGGCCTCGAAGGTCTACTTCCCCTTCGACGGCTGGGGCGAGCCCGGTCCGAACGACTCGGGACTCGGCCGCAAGCACATCCGCGCCCAGATCGAGGGGACGCTCGACCGTCTCGGAACGGACTACCTCGACGTCTACTACATCCACCGCTGGGACGACGAGACGCCGATCGAGGAGACACTACGTACGCTCACCGAGCTCGTCCGCGAGGGCAAGGTCAACCACCTCGGCGCCTCGACGATGGCCGGCTGGAAGCTCACGAAGGCGCTCTGGAAGAGCGACGTCGAGGACTTAGAGCGGTTCGACGTGACCCAGCCGCTGTTTCACGCCGCGTACCGCGACGACGTCGTCGACTATCTCGACGTCTGCGCCGACCAGGATCTGGCGGTCTGTCCGTACTCGCCGCTGGCCGGCGGCTTCCTGACGGGCAAGTACGAGCGCACCGAAAGCGGCGTCGAGGCGCCCGACGACTCCCGCGGCGAGATCGACCCCAACTTCGACGAGTACTACGTCTCCGAGCGGGGCTGGGAGGTGCTCGACGAGATCCGCGCCGTGGCCGACGAGGCCGACGCCACGCCCGCGCAGGTGTCGCTGCGCTGGCTGATCGACCAGAGCAAGTTCACCTGCGTGCCGATCGTCGGCGCCCGGACGCCCGACCAGCTAGAGGAGAACGTCGGCGCCGTCGATGTCGACCTCTCGGACGACCAGCACGCCCGCATCTCGGAAGCGCGCTACGACGAGGAGGGGCGACGCTGGGGCCATCGGGACTGAGCGTCGTCGAGGTGCTCGGCCCGACCACCGACCGTGGTACGATCGGTCCGACCACCGACTGCGAGCCCCTCAGTACGGATGCCAGCTGCGGTCAACGCCCGAGAGCCCCTTGATCCGGATCTCCCGATCTCCGGCGTCGTCCTCTCGCAGTTCGATGACGCAGTCGAACTCGCTGGTGATGGTGTCGATCGTCCGGCGATCGTGCGTTCCGGCGTCGACCGTGAAGATCCCGAGTCCGTCGGTGTCGTTGATCCGGGAGGTGTAGATGTGGAGGAACTTGAACACGGTGTTGATGTCGAGATACTGGATCAGCGTCGACACCGACACCAGTCCGTGACGGACGTCCTCGACGTCGTGTTTCGAGAACTGCTGGAGGAGCTTCGCCGTGCCGATGCTGATTCCCGTGAGATCGCCCGGCGAGGCGACCCGCTCGGTCGCGATCTCCTCGATCGTCCGCCGGTGATCGCTCCCCGAGCAGTCCACGACGCCGATCCGGTCGCGTTCCAGCGAGGGGATCTGGCGCTCGAACTCGTCGAGCAGGCTCGCGGCGTCGTCGCTCGTCGTCACACAGAGGATCCCGTCGCCCGCCTCGTGGCCGGCGGCGAGCAGTCGGAGCGCGAGTTCGCGCTTCCCGATCATCGACGGCCCGTCGATCAGGACGCTCGTGCCGGCGGGGAGCTCCCCGATCATGTCGTCCCGAAGCACGCCCGTGATGTCGTACGCCGAGCTCATCCTCGATCCCCGTGCTTGGTGTGGTCGTCGGCCGTTCGATCACCGCCGTCGACTAGCGATCCGTCTTCGTCGTCCGTGATCGGCTGGTCTTCTTCACTCATGATTTCGCGTACGGCGCCGACGAACCCCGTATCGGACGCCATGTCTCCGAGATCCTCGTCGACGGTCTCGCGTTCGGCCTCGATTCGGTCGACCAGTTCCCCGTACTTTTCGCTCTCGGCAAGTTCCTCGCTCGTCTTCGCGCCTTCGAGCGCGCTCCGGCGGGCGACCAGCCTGTAGTATTCCTGCAACTCGTCGTCGAGCGACGCCCGGTCGACCAGTCGCTCGACCGTTTCGAGCAGTTCCTCGCGCTCCGGGGGCTTGGTGACGTACTCGTCGAACCCCATCTCGATGATGTCGAAGTCCGGATCGACGGCGCTCACCATCGCGACCCGACACCCCAGTTCGCGGTCGCGAATCTCGGCCAGCACCTCGCTGCCCGACATCTCCGGCATCATCCGATCGAGCAGCACCACGTCGATCGTCTCGTCGAGTCGTTCGAGCGCGGTCGGGCCGTCAGGAGCGATCCGTACTTCGTACGTTGACTGCAACCACCGTTCGTAGGTCTCGGCGATGTCCGGCTCGTCTTCGACGATGAGGATGACCGTCGAATCGGTGGTATCCATGCTGGTCGGGTAGAACCTCCCCCCGGATATAGTTGGCTCCGATCGTCCCGTCGTTCGCGCGACTCGAGTCGAGACGCCAGACCGTTACTCGCCGCCGTCCCGATCGGGGTCGGGAAGGCGCACGACGAACGTCGCGCCGCCGTCGTCGTTGTCCTCGACCCAGACGTCGCCGCCGTACTCGGTCACCATCGCGTCGACGAAGAACAGTCCGAATCCGGAGCCGACCGACTTCGCGTGGCCCGTCTCGCCGCGGCGGAAGATCGCTTCCTTCCGGTCGTCGTCGACGCCGCTCCCGTTGTCGGCGATGCGGGTCACGACGCCGTCGTCGCGGCGTTCGACGGTCGCCGACACGCGGAGGTCGTCGTGATCGTTGTGCTCGACGGCGTTGGTGAGCACGTTGCCGAGCACGTCGCCGAGCAGTTCGTTCGCTCGAACGTCGATGCCCGTGGGAATCTCCATCTCGAACGCGACGTCGGGATACGTCGGGCGGGCGCGCTCTACTTCCGCTCGAAGCTCGTCGCCGAGGTCGATCCGTTCGAGCTGCGTGCCGCTGCCCCCCGTCAGCGTCTCGAGGACGGTCCGAACCCGCTGGACGATCTCCTTGACGTCGTCGCTCCACCTGACGATCGTCTCGACGTCCCGCAGCTGCTCGCCGTCGAGTTCGGCTTCGAGGAACTGCGCGCGGGATTTGATCACGGTGATCGCGTTGAGCACGTCGTGTCTCAGAATCGAGTTGAAAAACTCCATCTGGTCGGTCTGGTGTTCGAGCAGCTGTTCGCGCTCGTTGCGCTCCAGTGCGGTCTGGGCGTTCGCCCCGAGCAGCTTCGCGAGCGCGATATCGCTGTCGTCGAGCCCGACGCTTTCAGACGATCCGATCAGCAACACGCCGTGCTCTCCCAGCGGGACGGAGATCCGTCGATGAGCGTGCACGGCGGCGTCGTTCGGCTCGGACTCGACATCCGGGCCGCCGGTGACGATCGACTCCTCCGACTCGTAGGAGCGCCACAGGGTGCTGTCGTCACCCGCGTCGATCGATCCCATCTCAACCTGCGCTTCGGCGTCGTCGGTCGCGACGACCGGTTCGAGCCGTTCGCCTCCCTCCTCGCTCAGCCAAACCCCGACGAGTGGCTGGTCCAGCACCGTCTCGGCCGTCTCGACCGCGATGTCGCAGATCTCCGCCGCGTCGGCGGCCTGAACCATCTGTCGTGTGGCGTCGTGGAGGTCCGCGATCTGGCGTTCGCGTTCCTTCCGATCGGTCACGTCCCGGCTGTTGACGACGAATCCGTCGACGACGGAGTCGCCGAGTCGGTTGAACCCCCGGGACTCTACCCAGCGCCACGACCCATCCGCGTGCCGGAAGCGATACTCGACCGCCGGCGGTTCCTCGGATTCGCCGAGCGCGCGCTGGAACTGCTCGACGACGGTCTCCCTGTCGTCCGGGTGGACGAACTCGAACGCCGACTCGCCGAGCAGTTCGTCGCTTTCGTAGCCGAGAATCCGCTTCGAGGAGGGGCTCTGGTACTGATAGGTGCCGGCCGCGTCGAGCACGGTGATGATGTCGTTCGACTGCTCGACGAACGCTTGAAATCGTTTCTCCTGGTGCTTGCGCTCCGAGATGTCCTGGATCGTCCCGAAGTCGTACAGCGTTCCGTTGAGTTCCTTGCGGGTCGTGACGGTCTCGACGGGCACGTCACGGCCTTCGTGCGTGTAGGTTGCCTCCCGCGTTCGCGTCTCCCCTTCCTCGAAGGAGTTCCAGAACTCCCCGAACTGCTCCCGGTCGATCCCGCGGTTGATCTCCCAGATCTTCGCCCCGGTGAGCACTCGGCTGTCGGTGCCCAGCGTCTCGGCGAACGCGTCGTTCGCGTACTCGACGCCGCCGTCCTGTCGGTAGACGCCGATACCGACTCCCGTGCTCTCGACCATCTCCTCGAAGAACTCCAGGTCCCGCTCCCGCTCTTTGCTCTCGGTGATATCTCGGACGAACGCGAGCAGACGACTGTTGCCATCGACCGCCGTCCGCCTGAGGCTCACTTCCGTCCAGATCTCCGTCCCGTCCTTGCGCTCGAAGAGCCAGTCGAACTGCTGGGGCTCCCCGTCGAGCACTCGCTGCATCCGTTCTTCGGCGGCCGCCTGATCGAACGAGGGATTGTCGGCACTGACCGCGTCGATCCGCATGTCGCGGAGCTCCTCGGCGTCGTAACCGAGCATGTCCGCGTATCGTGGGTTGACATCACCGAACGTCCCGTTTTCCGGGTCGTTGATCGCGATCCCGATGTCGGCTTCCTGGAATATCGTCCGGTAGAGACCGTCGGCTACGGGATCGTCGTCGCCGTGCATGCTACAACTGTGATACGGCTGGTCTACTTCTATGTTCGGGTAGTTACCGACCGAACGGGCGCCAGTGCAACAGCGCGACCGTCAGCACGAACACGCCCGTCGAGACGCCGAAGCCGAGTCCCGACGCGGCGCCGGTGAGCGCGCTGGCCGAGCCGCCGGTGACGCCGGCGATCAGCGAGGCGATCAGCGGCCAGGTGCAGCTCACGCAGGAGACCAGCCCGAGCAGTCCCGACACCGACGCGCGCGCGGCGTCGATGATCGTCGCGTACACCAGATAGGCCAGCGCGCCGTAGCCGACGACGTACGCCGGCACGAGCGTGAGATCGAGGTACGCGCCGGTGTAGTGGATCGCGGGGGTGATCCCCGGCGGGCCCTGAAGGGTCGTGCCGAACCCGGTCGCGTACACCGACGCGTCGACGGCCGCCGCGGCGTCGAGCCCGAGGCGCGCCGCGAGCGTCGGGCCGGGCGTGACGAGCCCCTGGATGAGCGCCAGCACGAAAAAGTACGTGCCGGCGATCGCCGCGGCGGTGCGACGCCGCCGCGGGTCTGTCGGTGCGGGATCCGTCCTGTAGATCGCCCACGCGCCGACGGTGATCCAGACCAGCCCGTAGATGCCGAACGTCCCCAGCGTCGAGCCGGTCACCAGCAGGTACAGCAGAACGAGCAACACCTCCGTGTTGAGCGCGACGGCGTACAGCAGTAGCGTCTCGCGGTCCGGTAGCAAGCGTTCCAGCTCGTCGGCGGTTGCGAGTTCTGTCATTGGGGTGTGTGAGATCGAGCGGCCGGCCTCAGATCGCCATGGCGTCGACGACGATCGCGATCAGCAGGGCGCCGAGGTAGGCGTTGGAGGCGTGGAACGCCCGGAAGGCGGCGCCCTCAGTGCGCTCGCGGTGGAGCCTGACGACGGCCCACAGGAACGCGGCGCCGAAGGCGACCGTCGTCACGGCGTAGAGGACGCCCAGGTCGGCGACCGCCGAAAGCGCGCTCGCGCCCAGCAGCGTCGCCGCCAGATACAGCAGAATATGCTTTCGGGTGATCGCCTCGCCGCGGACGACGGGCATCATCGGGAAGCCGCCCCGGGCGTAATCCTCCTTGTACGCCAGCGCCAGGTTGTAGAAGTGCGCCGGCGTCCACAGGAAGATCACGCCCGCCAGCGCCAGTCCCGTGAGGCCGATCTTCCCGGTGACCGCGGCCGATCCGATCATCGCCGGCAGGGCGCCCGCTGCGCCGCCGATCACGGTGTTCTGTACGGTGTTGGGCTTCAACACGAGCGTGTAGATCACGCTGTAGAACAGGATCGCGACCAACCCCAGCGCGGCGGCGAGCAGGTTCACCTGCATAAATAGCGCCAGCGACCCGAGCGTCAGCAGACCGGCGAAGGCCAGCGCGTTCCGGACCGGGACGAGGTGGGTCGCGACCGGCCGGTCCGATGTCCGCGCCATCTTCCGGTCGATGTCGCGCTCCAGCACGTGGTTGAACGTCCCGCTTGCACCGATGGCGAGCACGCCGCCGCCCAGCGTCAGCAGGATCGTCCTGACCGTCAGTGACTGTCCGGAGCCGGCCGCCAGCGCCATGCCGGCCGACGCGACGAGACACAGCAGCCACATCAGGCGCGGCTTCATCAGCCGGAAGTACGCGAACGCGGTGAGCTTTGCACGCCCCAGCGCGCTCTCGGGCACCTCCGGCGTCGGCACCTCGTCGACGGCGTCGGACTCGTCGGCACCGATCTCCGCGGCAGGTTCGGCGTCGTCGTCGACGCGGCCGACCGGATCCCGGTCGGACGGCGTTGCGGTGTCGGCTTCGAGCGTCCACGCGAGCGACAGCACGAGCGACGCGAAGATGCCGGTACCGAAGAGCAGGTGCAGCGTCGAGAGCGCGCCGACCGCGCCAGACGTCGCCGTCGCGGCACCGATCCCGACCTGCACCGCGTACAGCGCGACTGCGACGGCCAGCGTGCCGCGAACGCGTCGCGCGACGCCGCCGAGCCAGCCAACGACCGCGACCGTCAGCACCGTCGCGCCGACGACCAGCGCGACGAGACGGTGACCCCACGCGATCGCGAGGTCGCCGCTCGGCGGCGTCGACAGCTGGCCGCCACAGCCCGGCCAGGAGCCGCAGGCCGCCGCGGCGTCGGTCAGCGCGGTCGTCGCCCCGACGACGATCAGCAAGTAGACGCCGATCACGGCGGCCGCGAGCAGCCAGGTGAACCGCTCGTGGCTTTTGACGAGCGGGAACGGCCGGCTATCCCCCGTCGATTCCGCCGGCGTAGTAGTGGTCACGACGATCGTTCCTCCTTCTGTGTATCTTCGACTCTACGTATTTAGTCGCCGCGCTTCCGCTTCGATTCCCCCTCCCGAATACGGGTCGAATGAGGATTCGCCGGAGCGGTCGATGCCGGGTAGCCGCACCTCCGTCCGCGATCGGAGCGCGTCCCGCTCGGGAAGTCAGCACATATTTAACCGAGAGATCCAAAACTTCGAGCACCATGAAGAGAACGCGGAAGGCCCTGATCGCGCTGTCCGCGGCGACGCTCTTGCTCCTCGTGGCGGCACCGGCGTCCGCCCAGGCGTCGGAGTCCGCCCGGATGATCCAGGAGCTCAACGACAAGCTGCTCGTCGTCGCCCTGCCGATCACGCTGCTGGTCGAAGGGATCCTCATCTACGCGGTCCTGAAGTTCAGGAACAACGACGACCCGCAGCCGACCCAGGAGAACCGCCGGCTGGAGATCACGTGGACGATCGCGACCGCGATCATCCTGCTGTTCGTCGGCTTCGCGGCGTTCCAGGTGATGGCCAGTCCGCAGATCAGCACCGTCGGTCCGGACAACCAGCCCGATCCCTCGGAAGACTTCGTCATCGACGTGACCGCGACGAACACCTGGGCCTGGCAGTTCAACTACACCGGCGAGTACGACGGCGTCCAGACGACTAACGAGGTGTACCTGCCCGAGGACGAACAGGTCTACTTCCGCATCACCGCCGAGGACTGGCTCCACATGATGCACGTGCCCGAGCTCGGCCTCAAGCAGCAGGCCCGCCCGGGCACCGTCAACACGATCACGACGACGCCGACGGAAACCGGCCAGTTCCAGGGCTACTGTACGGAGTTCTGTGGCGTCGGCCACTCGACGATGCTGTTTACCGCTCACGTTCAGACCCAGGAGAACTTCGAGGAAGAGATGGCAAGTCGCATGGAAGAGAACGGCGGCGGTAACGCCTCCGCCAGCCTCCAGTAACTGCCAGCGAGCTCTCTGCCTGCGGTTTCGATCGCTCTCGACGCCTTCGATCCCGACTTTTCGCGACGGCCTGCTCGCGGACGCGCTTGGATGGATTTTTGGTAGTCCAATTGCAACCCTACGGTATGACCGTAGCGGACGACACGTCAGACGACCACGGGCACCACCTCCCGGCCGTGCAGGACTTCCCGCGCGGGTTCGGCGAGGCGAGCTGGTGGCCCTTCATCACGGCGCTGGGCGGATCGGGATTCTACATCGGGGCCGCGCTGTACGTGCTGGCCCAGCGGAACATCTTCGGGTCGACGACGCTGGGCGGCGGCCTCTTCGTCGCTAGCACCGCAGTGTTCCTGCTCGGCCTCTACGGCTGGGTGTACCACGCGTTCGTCAGCGACTTCTGGAACCGCGAAGCCGACCACAAGCACGAATCCAAGCTGCGCTGGGGGATGCTCACGTTCCTCGGCACCGAGATCGCCACGTTCGGCGCGCTGTTCGTCTACTACTTCTTCCTCCGAGTGGGCGGGCTCGGCGACATCGGGATCCACCTGACCGGCTGGCTCGTGTTCGCCAACACGGCGATCCTGATCGCGAGCAGCTTCACGATGCACTACGCCCACGTCGCGCTGCTCAACGAGAACCGCAAACGGTTCGTCGCGCTGCTGGGCACCACGCTCGGGCTCGGCCTCATCTTCCTGGGCGGTCAGGTGTACGAGTACTACGAGTTCCTCATCCACGAGAACTTCGGCGTGCTCGAAGGCGCGTTCAACAACGGGTTCTACGCGCTGACCGGCCTCCACGGCCTGCACGTTTCGCTGGGCGCGGTCCTGCTGGGCATCGTGTTCGGCCGTGCGCTGCTGGGCCAGTACTCCTCGGAGCGTCACGTCTCGATCAGTACCGTCTCGATGTACTGGCACTTCGTCGACGTCGTCTGGGTGTTCCTGGTCGTCGTCCTCTACGTCGGCGCGTCGCTCTGATCGACGCCGACGACCCTTCCACTCCCGTCTCACTCATGCCTGACCGGTCTCCCGTCGTGAGCGTTCCCGAGGACGCCTCCGCCCAGCAGTGTCCGTACTGCGATCGGGCGTTCCACGAGGAACGCCACCGCACGCTCCACAAGGGGCTGGACCATCCCGATCGGATCGACGACGCCGAGCGCGAGGCGTTTCAGGACGCCTACCGCGGCGAGACCGACGAGATCAAAGTGTTCCGCATGAAGGTGCTGGGCAGTCTGGTCGTGCTCTACTTCTTCCTGCTGTTCGCGTACATGGTGCTCGGGTAGTCGCGGGGCGACCCGAACCAGTCTCAGACGCCGCGACGCGGCGTCCGCTCACTTCACTACCCCGTCGAGAAACTCGATCTGCGCGTCGGCGATGGCGTCGAGCCGTCGGTCGGCGGTGTAAAACAGATGGCCGGCGCCGTCGACCGTCAGCCGTTCGACCGGGACGCCCGCGTCATCGAGCGCGGCCGCGAACCGCTCGGACTGCTCGAACGGAACGATCCGGTCCGCAGTGCCGTGACACAGCAGCGCCGGCGGGGCGTCGGCGTCGACGTGCGAGATCGGCGACGCCTGCTCGTAGCGGTCGGGACGCTCTTCGCGCGACCCGCCCAGGAACTGCCTGATCAGCACGGTGTTCCCGTACCCCGCGGCGGTGAAGTCGTAGACGCCGGCGTTGCCGACGAACGCGTCGACAGCCGGATCGGCGTTCGGGTAGAACCCCTCGGGCTGGACGGCGTCGAGATTAGGGGCCATCGCCGCCAGCCCCGCGAGGTGGCCGCCCGCGGAGTAGCCCGCCAGCGCGACGCGCGAGGGGTCGATGCCCCGCTCGTCGGCGGTCGCGCGCACCCACCGCACCGCGCCGGCGACGTCCCGGACCGGTCCGGGATACGTCGCCTCGTGGCTCAGTCGGTACTGGATATCGACCGTGGCGTACCCGGCCGCCGCGAGGCGGCCGAACAGCGGGCGGAACCCCTTGTCGCCGAACCGCCAGGCGCCGCCGTGGGCGTGGACGACGACCGGCGGGGCGTCGATGTCGGCGGGGCGATACACGTCCGCGCGGAGCGTCCGCTGGGGCCTCTCGCGGTAGGGAACGTCCGTCTCGACCGTCCAGGCGTTGCGGTCGTCGGCCTCGCCTGCCGACGCGTCGGCGTCGTCGTTCTCGTCGGACGACGCGTTGGCGTCGCCGCGCTGGTCGCCGGTCGCGTTCCCCGGATCGTTCCCTTCGTCGGGCGAGCTCGCGGTCGACGAGTCCGTCTGACAGCCGGCGAGGGCGGGCGAGGCAGCGGCGCCGAGGATCGCCAGCACCGCCCGCCTGCCGGCCGACGGTCCGGCGGCGTCGGGATCGGTCACGATCGCGATTCGGTCCGTTCCTGCAAATGGGTTTTGATATTACGGGTGGCGTTGTAGAACTATCCTGTGAACCGGCCGACAGCAATGCCTTCAGTCGTTCGTCGATCGCGCTACATCCCCATGTCGGCGGCGGCGTCGGGGACGGGCAGCTCCCGCGGCGCGACGCCGAGCAGTTCGGCGGCGTGATCGAGCGCCATGTCGAAGCCGTAGTACCGTTCGAGCTCGTCGCCGTCCGGCGTCGGGCGCACTTTCAGCATGGCGTAGCCGTCGACGTTTTGCGCCACTGCGGCCGTGCGACCGTCGCGGTCGAACGCGAGCACGCGCTCGCCGTCGGCGACGCGGTAGCGCGCCGCGATGCCGTCGGCCTCCGCAGTAGCTTCGCCGTCGTCCGCAGCGTCCGCGTCGGCTTCGTCGTTCGTTGCGTCCGCAGCGGCGTCGTCGGCGTCGGTCATGCTCCGGCGTAGGGAGTCGCGATAGTCGTAGCTGTCGGTTTCTCGGACGGCCGGCGCGCGGTCAATTGGGATCGACGGCCGAAGCGCAAGCTTTGATGCCGCGGCGCGCCGCCTCTCGCGCATGACGAAGTTCTTACGCAGCGGGCGGCGGCGCGATCTCTGCGTCCTGCTGGCCGGCGCGGGCGAACTGTCGAGCCAGCAGCTCAAGACGCGGCTCGAAGCCCACTACGAGGAGCGCATCGATCCCAAGAGCTTCTACGGCACGCTGGAGGCGCTGGTCGACTCGGGGTTTCTGGAAGTGCGTACCGAGGGGCTGGCGGATCGCTACTCGCTCACCGAGGGTGGTCGGCGTCGGCTCGACGAGCACGTAGCGTGGCTCCGTGAGCACGTCGACGAGGACGTCCCGAAGGACGATTCGTAACCTCAGCGCCCGTCGAGCACCCGGTCGCCGATCGTGTTGCGCAGGATTTCGCTGGTCCCCTCGTAGATCTCGTTGAGCTTGGCGTCCCGGTAGAACCGCTCGGCGGGGAAGTCCTTCGTGTAGCCGTAGCCGCCGTGGATCTGGATCCCCTCGTTGGCGACCTCGCGGGAAATCTCCGAGGAGTACAGCTTGGCCTGCGCAGCCTCCTTGACGTAGTCCTCGCCGCGGATCTTCCGGTCCGCCGCTTTGTGCATCAGCATGCGCGCGGCCTGGAGTTTGGTGTCCATGTCCGCGAGCTTGTGTTTGATCGACTGGAACTCGCCGATGGGCTGGTCGAACTGCTCGCGTTCGTTGGCGTACTCCGCCGCGGCGTCGAGCGCGGCCTGCGCGATGCCGACGCCGCGGGCCGCGATCGTGATCCGGCCGGCGTTGAGCGTCTTGAGCGCATGGACGAACCCCTCGCCTTCGGCGCCGAGGCGCCGCTCGGCGGGCACGTGCATGTCGTCGAAGCGCAGTTCGGCGGTGGGACAGCCCTTGTCGCCGAGCTTGTGCTCGGTCCCCTCGACGTGGAACCCGTCGTCCTCCTCGGGCCGGACGACGAACGACGAGATGCCCTTGTTCCCGGCGTCCTCGTCGGTCTTGGCGAACAGGACGACCGTGTCGGCGACCGAGCCGTTCGAGATCCAGAGCTTGCCGCCGTTGACGACGTACTCCTCGGGTTCGCCGTCCTCTCTGCCGACCGGTTCGGCGGTCGTATCCATGGCGGGCACGTCGCTGCCGGCGCCGGGCTCCGACAGCGCGAACGCGCCGATATCGCGGCCCTCGTTGAGCGGCGTCAGGTAGGTTTCCTTCTGGTCGTCGTCGCCGAACTCGTAGAGCATGTTGCCCGCGAGGCTGGTGTGGGCCGCGACGATCGTGCCCAGCCCGCCGCTGCCGCGGCTGATCTCCGCGAGCGCCAGCGCGTAGCTGTGGTAGTCCAGCCCCGCGCCGCCGTACTCCTCGGGGAACGGCATCCCCATCAGCCCGAGCTCGCTCATCTCGTCGATCAGGTCGTCGGGGAACTCGTCGGTCTCGTCGATCTCGCCGGCGCGCGGAACGACCTCCTCGTCGACGAACTCGGCGACCGTGTCACGGATCTGGCGCTGTTCCTGGCTGAGTCCGAACTCCATGTGCCAATCTTCGGGGCGCCCGACTTCACAGTTCCCATTATCGGCATCAAAAACCGTGACAAACTCGCCCGCCGTGGTCGACCGATGCCTCAGGCCTTTTTATTGTGGAACCCTAGAGACGATAGTACGAGCATGGCCGACGCCCATATGGAGACGACGTTCGACGAGGATCTGGCGTGGTGTTTCGACGCCGTCTCGGACGTCTCCCGGACGTTCGCGATCACGATCGACGCGCTGGAGGAGCCGATGGCTTCGCGGATCTGCGTGGGGTATCTCCTCTGTCGCGTCGCCGACACCGTCGAGGACGCCGGCCACATTCCGCCGGGCGTCCAGCGCGAGTTGCTACAGCAGTACGACGAGGCGCTCTCGGGGGAGCGCGCCCTGGAGACGACCACGGACGGCGGGGCCGTCGATGTCGATGGGACGGCCGCGGCCGGAAGCGCCGACCCCGACGCCACGCCTCACCGCGGCGTCAAACTGCCCGAAGACGCGCCGATCCACCGGTTCCGCCGGAACGTCGAGGAGTGGATTCCCGAGGAACCCGGCGAGGACGCCGACGACTGGCGCGTCGTCGCCGCGGCGCCCCGCATCGTCCGCACCTACGAGTCGCTCCCGCCGGCCGACCGCGAGGCGATCCGCGGCCCGGTTCGTGAACTCGTTAGCGGGATGGCCGAGTTCGTCGACCGCTACGCCGACGACGGCGGCCTGCGCATCGGCACCGTCGACGAGTTAGAGGAGTACTGCTGGTACGCCGCCGGCACGGTCGGCGACCTCGTCACGAACCTGCTGGCCCGCGGCGTCGATTCCGAGCGCGAGGACGTGCTGGAGGCCAACGCCCGGTCGTTCGCACTCCTCTTGCAGTTGGTCAACGTCGCCAAGGACGTCAGCGACGACTACCGCGAGGAGAACAACGTCTACCTGCCGGAGGCCTGGCTCTCGGAGGTCGACGTCGAGCAGGACGCGGTCACCGACTCGCGCAACGTCGGCCCGGTGGCGTCGGTCGTCGAGCGGGTCACCGACCGCGCGTCGGGGTATCTCGACGACGCGCAGGTGTACCTCGAAGCCCTGCCCGAGCACCGCGGCAACACGCTCGCGGCGTGGGCGATCCCCTACCTGCTCGCGGTCGGGACGATCCGCGAACTCCGCGAACGTCCCGAGGACGTGCTGCGCGAGGGCGGCGTCAAGGTGCCGAAACCCGAAGTGATCTCGCTGATCGCGCAGTTCGAGCGCGGCGTCGAGAAGGCGGCGCTGGAGGATCTCCGCGAGCAGATGGAGCAGGCGCCGCTCCACAGTCACTGACGGTCGATCGTCGCGCCATCTCGTTGCTCGACCGTGATAATCGCCGGACGCAACGCTCTTGTTCACTCTTCGGTCGTCTGGTGCAGTCCGAACACGCACTCCAGGCTGAACATGACGAGCGCCATCGCGAGCGCCTGCACGACGAAGAGTTCTCCGCTCACCAGCAACCCCGCTACGAGAACGCCGATACCGCCCGATGCCCCCAAGAAGACCGCATACGGGCCGCGAGAGAGGCTCTTTAGCCACTCGTCGCAACGACCGTAGAGGCGTTTCACTGAGGCCATACTTTCCCGACGCGACCACGTGACAAATACATTACGGGATGACGCGAACGTGCCGAAGCGAGTCGTTCGGCTTCGGGCGCCGCCGAACCGCGAAACCGCAGTTCGGCGCTTCCGGGGCGGGGCGCTTCCGGGGCGGGCGTGACGCCACCCCGCCACTTACCGGCGTCTGCTCCGCCACGCTGCGCGCGAGGAACCCTTTTTGCCCCGTCGCACCAACTGCTCGGCATGAGTCTCGACGTGGATCCGCCCGAGCCGCCGGAACTGGTCGAACAGGTACCCGACGACTACGAGGGCGACCATCTCGAGGAGAACCCCGAGTACCACCGCGACGACCTCGAAGCCTTTCTGCGGGAGGGCGCGTGGGCCGAGGCGTTCGACCAGTGGGGCGCACATACCGACCTCGACGAGGAGGAGTTCGCCATCGCGCGGGATCTCGAACTGTTCCGCTCGTTCGATTTCTTCTGGGACGACTTCGCCGACCGGGTCGGCTACAGCGCTCCCGGCATCCCAGAGGACTGGCGCGAGCGCGAGTACCACCCCGAACTCGACTCGTGGGGCACCGTCTCGGGGATCAACGCCGCGATGACCGAGTTCGGCCAGATCGTCTCCGACGTCTTGGAGGAGGAGTACGTCGACTGGGACGCCGACTACGAAGCCCCTGACGACCTGCCCGATTTCGACTGAGCGATCGCGGCGCGGCATCGTGACCCGGGCGCCGGCGTCCAGCGTGCGACGCCGCTTTCGCCGCGTCGGCGCCGTTACTCCTCGCCGATCGGCTCGGCCGCCTCGACGCTCGAGAAGTTCGGCTCGACGCCGTCGGTCGGCGACGCCCACTCGATTGCGTTGTCGATCACGGTGATGATCTCCTCCTGATCGTAGATGGGATACTCTTCGTGTCCGGGACGGAAGTAGAAGATCCGGCCGCTGCCGCGGCGGTAGCAACAGCCCGAGCGGAACACTTCGCCGCCCTCGAACCAGCTGACGAACACCAGCGCGTCGGGCTGGGGGATGTCGAAGCGTTCGCCGTACATCTCGGCCTCGGGGACGACGATCTGCTCGTCGATCCCCTCGGCGATCGGGTGGCCCGGCTCGACCGTCCAGAGGCGCTCGCGCTCGCCGGCCTCGCGCCACTTGAGCGAGCAGCTCGTGCCCATCAGGCGCTTGAACGGCTTCGAGTAGTGCGCCGAGTGCAGCGGGAGAAAGCCCATCCCGTCGCGGACGCGCTCGACGACCCGGTCGACGACCTCGTCGCTCACTTCGTCGTGGGCGAGGTGGCCCCACCACAGCAGTACGTCGGTGTCGTCGAGCACGTCCCGGGAGAGACCGTGCTCGTCGTCTTCGTCGAGCGTGGCTGTGCGGACGTCGTGGCCGCGCTCCTCCAGGGCGTCGGCCAGCGCGGCGTGGATCCCCTCGGGGTAGAGTTCGGCGACGTTGTCATCCTCTCGCTCGTGGCGGTACTCGTTCCAGACGGTGACGCGAACCATGTGTCGGCGTCAACGCCAACTGTGAAAGGCACAACGCTTCCGGGGCGGTCGGCGCCAGTTCGGCGGGCGGTCCGTGATCGGTTCGGCGGGCCATCGGCGCTCGGGTCGAGAGGCCGGACGCTACGGGGTCGGCGTCGCGCGCGAAACGGGGACGATCAGAAGACGTACTCGTCGTCGTGGCCCATCATCCCGTCGTCCTCGAACCCCTGGTCCTCGTCGTCCATGGGCCCGCTCGTCTTGTAGGCTTTCAGTCCCGTCGAGAGCAGTTCCTCGATCGCTTCCTTGCGATCGACGAACTCGTCCTGCTCGACCATCTGCGCGATCTGCATCTCCAGGTGCTCCGGAACGTTGACATTTGTTTTCGGCATCTGACAGTGGGGCTTTGCCCGAGCCATATATAAGGCTGACGGGGCTGTGCGTCGGCCCCGCATCCTTCGGTTCGCGGACGCAAACGCTTTGTCGAGTCGGTCGCTGCCCTTGCGCATGAACAGCCAGCGGAACGGCGACGCGGGGGCGGACGGGAGACGCCACGCGAGCGCGGACCCCGACGACATTCCCGCGAATCCGGACGTCGCGGACCTGCTCGACGAACTCGAAGCTCTCCGCCGGACCGTCGACGACCCGGAGGAGCACGAACAGCTCTCCCGGACGGTGCGGATGGCCCACCGCATCCCCGGCAGCGCGACGTTCGGCAGAACCATCGACAAGTACACCTCTCAGGACATCGCCGAGTCGTTCGTCGGGAGCCTCCTCATCTCGCTGCCGATGCTCGTCGAGGACGTCTCGGAGATCGGTGCGTTCTTCGCCGCTCACCCGGCCTTCTTGATCGGCAACGTCGCGTTCGTCGTCGTGATGACGATCGGGCTGCTGTACTGGGCCGATCTTCAGGAAGTGCTCATCACGAACCCGATCCTCGGCGTCGTGCCGCGGCGGCTGGCGGGCGTGCTGACGGTCGCGCTGGTCACGTCGACGTTCACGATGACCTTGTGGGGCCGAATCGACTGGGTCGATCCGTGGCAGACGATCTGTCAGGTGTCGGTGATCTGGTCGGTCGCGGCGATCGGTGGGGCGCTGGGCGACATCCTGCCCGGCGAGAGCAAGGGGACCGACCTCTCGCTGGAGGAGTTCTCGTTCGACGACCTGCCGTTCGACAACTGATCGGGAGACCGTTCCGTCGAGTAGGGACGCCAGGCGGGTTTCTCCGGACGCCGAAATCGGGCCTTTTACCGATCGGTCGCGCCTACTCGCTTCCATGCCAGTTTCCAAAGACGAGTTCGACCAGCTCCACCCCTGTGACTTCTACACCCCCGCGGAGCTACTCGACCCCGACCAGATGTACACCGTCTACGAGATCGCCCGCATGCTCCAGGAGCTCGATCCCGACGCCGAGATCGACGCCGAGACGGAGACGATCCTGCTCGACTGGGCGATCCCGTGGGTCATCTCGAACTCGGACGATCTCGTCGTCGCCGACCCGCGCGACGACGACGAACCGGGCTACTACGGGCTCGCGACCGAGGAATGAAGCTGCTGGTCGCCGGCGGCGACCGCGTCGACGCCGGCAAGACGACGTTCTCGACCGGGCTGGTGGCCCGCACTGACGCCGTCGGCTTCAAGCCCCGCGCCGGCAACGATTACTGGTTCGACCACGACGACTACCGGCGAGCCGTCGACGACGGCCGGCTGTACGGAAAAGACGCCGAGCGGCTGGCCGCGGCCAGCGCGGCCGACGTCGCGCCCGAGGAGATCAACCCTGTCCACCGACTCTGGCGCCCCTCGCCGGGTCCCGGCACCGGCCTCATCGGGGCGGCCCGACGCCAGTTCGTGCTCGACCGCGTCGCGGACTCGTTCGTCGTCAACGCCGACGCCGACGTGCCCGCGTCGGCCGGCGACTCGCTCGCGCTCGCTGACGCGCCGCGGGTCGCGACCGTCGACGAACTGAACGAGGAGACGCGCCGCCGACACCTGCCGGCGTTCGAGGCGCTCGCCGAGCGAATCGACCGCCGCGAGCGGGCGGTGATCGAGTCCTACGGCGACGTGGCGCGACCGCTCCAGGATCTCGTCGTCGACGCCGTCGCGGTGGTCGAGCCGGCACGGGTGCGCCTGTACGACGGCGAGCGATACCTGCGCGCCTGCGAGGTCGCGAGCCGGAGCGCCCGCGACGGCCGGCTGGAGCGCCGCGTCGAGGACGTCGTCGAGCAGATCGACCCGGTCGCTCGCGTCGACCTCCCGGCGCTCGTCGACGAGCGCCGGACCGATCCGGACGCCGTCGCCGACGCCTACGAAGAAGCCTACGACGAACTGCTCGCGGTCGCCGACTGACGGGACCGACGGCGTTATCGACTATCTCTCAGCGCTGTCGCGCCATCTTCCCGGCCAGTTCGACGTGCGAGTACGGCTCGTTCTCGACGCTCGGGCCGTGCCCGGCGTGGAGCGCCCGCAGGTCGGCGTCGACGCGTTCGCTCACTCGATCGATGCTCCGGATCAGCGCCGCGCGGTCGCCCTCGTCGAGATCGGTGCGGCCGAACCCGCCGTTCTGGAAGATCAGGTCGCCAGCGAACAGGATTCCGGCGTCGGCGGCGTACAGACACAGGTGATCGTCCTTGTGGCCCGGCGTGTGCAGCGCGACGTACTCGTGGTCGCCCAGTCGGATCGTCGCCTCGTCGGCGAGTTCGCGCTCGACGCCCGGCTGCTCGGTGTCGAAGCCGTAGACGGGCGCGTCGAACGCCTCGACGACATCCGCGAGGTTCCCCACGTGGTCCGGGTGGGTGTGGGTCAGGACGACGGCGTCGAGCGCGTCCGTCCGGTCGCGAACGGCCGAAACGACGTCGAAGCCCGCGCCGGCGTCGACGAGCACCGTGCGCTCGCCGTCGACGAGAAAGACGTTGCTGGTGAACGACTGGACGCCCTGCGCGAGGTTGCTGATCATACGACGCCGTTTTCGCCGCGTCGCTTTGGCCCTGTCGGCCTCGTCAGTTCGACCTTCGAATCGTGCCGCGGTCGCGACGGCGTCGCGGAGGCCCCTTACGGCGTCGAGGTCGCCCCCTCGTCGGTCGGCGCGCTCGCGAGTACGAGTCGGGCCGTCTCGTCGCCGCGGTTGTGGATCTGGCGACGTTCCTCGGGATCGATCCGCAGCGCCTCGTGCTCGTCGAGCGTCACGGTGTCGGGGCCGACGTCGACCTCGACCCGGCCCTCGGTGACGTAGTAGACCTCCTCCTGGCCGTCGTCGCCGTGGTCGTGTTCCATGCCGCTCCGTTCGGGCTCGAGTTCCAGCACGGTGAACCCGAGGTTTTCGGTGCCGAGCGGGTCGCGCATGAACCACATGCCGCCTTTCTCGCCGTCGATCGCCGATCCGACGTCACCGGGCGCGGTCGTCTCGTGTCCCATGTGTGGAGTTTCCCGGCCGACGCCTATCAAAGGCGGGGCGTCGCTCAGTCGCCGGTCGGTGCGGCGCCGGCCAGCAGTGACGCGAACACCTTTCGCTCGGACGCCCTGACGTGCTGGTGGAACGTCGGCGCAGAGATCCCGAGCGACTCGGCGACCTCCTCGCCCGAGTTCGTCCGTGGCCACTCGAAGAAGCCGGCGTAGTAGGCCGCCTCGAGCGCGGCGCGCTGTCGATCGGTCAGCTCCTCGGTGAACACGTCGCGGGTCCCGTCGGTCGCACCGTCGGGCCGGCTGATCTGCCGCCGAGTGACGAACTCGGCGTCCGGATAGGCCTCCCGGACGGAGTCGATGACCTGCCTGACGTCGACGCCGGGCGAGAGGTGGATCGTCATGCGATAGTCGCCGTCCTCGACGACGGCCTCGTCGACGCGCCCGCCGAGCGACGCGACCGTCGTGAGCACCGGCGGCTCGTCGAACACCACCTCGAACTTTCCGGGCGCCCCGTCGACGAACGATAGCTCCTTCCAGTGGGGCCGGGCCTCGGCGAGGTCTTCGACGACGCTCTCCCCGCCGTCGGCTGCCCTTCCGTAGACCAGATACTCGTCGTCGCCCAGCGGGACCGTCCGACCGATCTCGATCCGTCCGTCCGACTCGGCGTCGATGCCGAGCGATTCGAACACGTCCCGGATTCGGAGCTCCACTTCGACGAGTTCGTCGCCGATCAGCGCTCGCTTTCGCTCGACCGCGGCGATCGCGTGGCCGGTCACCTCTCCCAGTTGGCGTAGCACCCGCCGTTCCTCCCCCGCGAACGCGTCGGAACGATCGGCGTAGACGCCGAGGGCGCCGTAGATCGTCTCCTCGTGGGTGATCGGCACTATGGCGACTGACCGGTAGCCGTGTTCGCGCGCGACGTCGCGCCACCGCTTGAAGTCCGGATCCGAGAACACGTCCTCGACGATCTGCATCTCGAGCGTTTGCACCGCCTGGCCGGCCGGCCCTTGTCCGGTCGGGTCCTCGGGGTCGACGGAGATCGAGACGTCGTCGATGTAGCCGTCGACGCCGGCCTCGACGCGAGGTTTGAACGATTCGGTCGTGGGATCGACGCCGGCAATCCACGCGAACTCGTAGGAATCGGAGTCGGCGAGAGACTCGCAGACGACCCGTTCGATCTCACTGCGAGTGGACTGGGCGACGACGGCCTCGGTGATGCTGAGCGCGACCGCGTTGAGTTCGTTGAGCGTCTCCAGCCGTTCGCGCTGGCGTTCGAGTGTTCGCTCGCGCCGTCTGCGCTCGCTCACGTCGCGGACGACGCCGCAGCGACCTTCGCTGTCGCCGTAGGGGAGCGGTCCGAACCGGTTCTCGACGGGGATACGATCACCCTCGCCCGTCACCAGATCGAACTCCATGGTCGCGATGTCACGCTCGCCGCTGCTGACTCGCGACGCCGCTTCGGCGGCCCGCTCGGCTAGCGTGTGATCCTCGTAGGCGATTGTTGCGTGCTCGCCCATCAGCTCCTCCCGCCCCCGTCCGATCATCTCACAGAACGACTTGTTCGCCATCACGAATCGAGCATCGTCGTCGAGCGCGTAGACGCCGTCGTCGACGGTTTCGACGATGCGCTCGTACTGTTCGAGTTCCTGTTCGCGTCGCTTTTGCTCCGTGATGTCCCGGAAGTACACCGAGAGCCCGCTTTCGGAGGGGTAGACGTTCGCCTCGAGCCAGAACGATAGCCTGTCGGAGTAGGTCTCGAAACTCGTCGGCTCCTGTGTCTCCAGGCACTCGCGGAACTGATCGGCCAACGAGGTCCCGGGAAACGCATCGGTGAGCGCTACCCCGAGCAGTTCCTCGGAGCTGCGCTCCAGCAGTTCCTCGGCCTGCTCGTTGACGTAGGTAAACCGCAGCTCCTCGTCGAGCGCGTAGAACGCGTCGTCGATGCGCTCGAACACTTCGTCGAGTTCGCGCTCCAGTTCGTCGCGCTGCTGGCGAATCCAGCTGTCGTGCTCTCTGCTGTCGCCCCTGTCGGGGCTTTCCGTCGCGTCCTCTTCTGGGGCGTCGTCGGACGCTCCCCACGTCTGCCCGCTCGGTCGCCACCAGACTCTCCCTCTGGCGCCGACTTTCTTGGTCTGTAGGTCCCCCTCCTCGGTGAGACGCTCCAGGCGGTCGTAGGCGCTTCGGCGCGTACATCCCAACTCCTCCGCAAGCTCGCTCGCCGTCACCGGCTCGGCGGCCGATCCGATTCGATCGACCGCTGCGAGCGCCCCATCCGATGGTCCCCCGGTAGCCATGCACAATTATTCACGATCGTCACTTAACATTGTTCCGTTGAAGGAACCCTCTCGGCGTTCGAGCGGAGTGCGCCGAGTATCACGAGCGGAGTGACCCCGATATCCATCGCTGTACCGACCGACCCGCTCATCGCCGCGAAAATCGGCCTAATATCTTAGAAGAATCGGTTAGGCCGACTCGGATTCTTTCGTCAAGCACGCAACCGGGATTCCAAATCATGAGTGACTCATCACCACAGCCCGTGGCTGAACTGTCCGAAAGGCAACGTTCTTCTTCCCGGAATCTCCTCCGCACGCTTGCCGACGAGCGCCGGCGAACCACGCTTACCGTGCTCGCTGACGCGTCGACGCCGATCGACCTCAGGACCGTCGCCCGCCGCGTCGCGACCCACGAAACGTCCGATGGCGTCACGACCGAGCGCATCGAGGACGTTCACGTTTCGCTTCACCACATTCATCTCCCCGCGCTCGCGGACGTCGATCTTGCGTCGTACGAACCGAACCGCGGCGTCGTCGTCGACGCCGTCGAGGACGCCGAACCGATTCTGCCGTAAACATCGCTCCGTAGGCTTCTTTGACCACTCGAAGGTCGGTGACCACGAGGTCGCAAGGCCTTTTGTATCGCCCATCGACGACTAGCACAGGATGAACGGATCGCTGGGTGTCGGTCTCGCGACGGGTATCTTCCTGGTTGCGGCGCTGTTCGCCGGGGTTCCGGCCGTCGACGCGGGGCCGATCGACCGGACGGCGCCCCAGGACGCCGCGCCGACGCTGGACTCGGCGTCGGTTGCCCAGACCGACGCTCCGGGCGGGTTCTCACAGCAGTCCGAGGAAACCGAGCAGTTCGACAGCGTCGCGTTCCGGATCACGGTCCACGAGAACGGTACCGCCGTGTGGACGTTCAGCTACGAGCGCCGCCTCGCGAACGAGTCCGAACGCGAGCAGTTCGAGTCGTTCGCCGAGGAGTTCCGGACCAACGAGAGCCACCCGCTGTACGAGGGGTTCCGGAGCCAGGCGACCAGCCTCGTCGACGCGGGCGCGTCGGCGACCGACCGCGAGATGAACGCCAGCACGTTCCGCAAGGACGCCCGCATCCGAGAGGAGCGGCTCAACCGTCCCGGCGTGGTCACCATGTCGTTCCACTGGTCGAACTTCGCGCAGGAGGACGGCGAGCGCCTGATCGTCGGCGACGTGTTCGAGGGCGGCCTCTACGTCGGCGAGGACCAGTCGATCGTCTTCGAGCGCGGCGAGGGCGTCGCGTTCGACGAGGCGTCCCCGACCGACGGGCGGACGCTCTCGAACGATAGTCTCGCGACGAGCGACACCGTCACCTGGGTCGGGCCGAGAGAGTTCACGGACAAAAAGCCGCGGGCGGAACTCGCACCGCGGGACGCCGTCGGTCCGACCGACGACACCGCGACCAAGCCCGCCAGCGGCGACAGCGACCCCTGGATGATGATCGCCGGCGTCGTCGTCCTCCTGCTCGGCGTCGGCAGCGCGGTCGCCTGGCGCCGCGACGGCGGCGTCATCGCCGGGACGAACTCCGGGACGACGACCGACGGAGCGGCCGCGGACCCGACCCCGGCGACCGACGACGGCCCCGACGAGCCCGACGACGGCGTCCCCGAGGAGGAGTTGCTGACCGACGAGGATCGGGTCACCAGCCTGCTCGAGGAGAACGGCGGCCGGATGAAGCAGGTCAACATCGTCGAGGAGACCGGCTGGTCGAAGTCGAAAGTCAGCATGCTGCTCTCGGACATGGAGGAGGAGGGCCAGATCTCGAAGCTTCGGGTCGGCCGCGAGAACATCATCAGCCTCGACGGCCACGAGCCCGAGGCCGCGGGCTCGCCGTTCGAGAACGACGAGTGAGGCCGGGGCGGTCGGACGCCGCTTTTTCGGTGGCGCCGCTCAGACGCCGCCGCGTTCCTGTGGCGACCGGGGCGCCTGTTCGCTCAACAGCTCCGTCAGCACGTTTTTCACCCGCTCGGGTCGCGGAACGCTCTCGAAGACGACGTCCTCGGTTCCCGTCCCGGCGGTGTAGATCCGCACGTCGCCGTAGCCCAGCAGCCGCTGGACCGTCGTCTGGTCGTAGGCGGTGTTCTGGACGCGGTCGAGCCGGACTTGCCTGACGTTCCGCGAGACGAGCCCCCGCTTGACGTAGATCTCCTCGTCAGTGAGCACGTACAGCAGGCGCAGCCAGTCGACGTACGTCCACGCGGCGACGCCGATGCCGACCAGCGCGACGGCCAGCGGCGCGTACGCGATCGGCCACGGGAGCGACCCGTCGGTGACTCGTCCCAGAACGATCTCGAAGACGCCCCCGGCGAGCACGATCACGCCCGCGAGCGCCAGCGACGGGACGAGCGTGAACCGCGAGGGGCGGCCGACCCACTGTAGCGCTTCGTCGTCCGTCAGGTGGAGCCAGCTCGCGCCCTCGATCCGCTCGTCGCGGGCGGCCTGCCGGGTGGTCATCGGCCTGCTCGTCGGCGCGGCGTTCGGTCGCTCGGAGACACGTGCTGATATCCGCGAACGTCCACTTAGGCGTTTGCGCGCCGACGTTCGCGACGCGCTCGGACGGGGACCGTCGCTACGCGTCGTCGAACAGGTCCGTCGAGAGGTAGCGCTCGCCGGTGTCGGGCAGCACCGCGACGACCGTCTCGTCGGGCTGTTCGCGGGCGTACTCGGCGCCGGCGGCGACCGCCGCGCCCGAGGAGACGCCGACGAGCAGCCCCTCGTCGCGCCCGAGCGCTCGCGCGGCGTCCTTGGCGTCGGCGTCCGCGACGGCCCGAACCTCGTCGACGAGTTCCGTCCGGAGCACGTCCGGGACGAATCCGGGACCGATCCCCTGGATGTCGTGGCTCGCCGAACTGAGTTCCGACAGCGTCGGCGACGCCGCGGGCTCGACGGCGACCGACGTGAGCGACTCGTCGCCGCGCTCCTCCTTGACGTACTCCGAAACGCCGGTGATCGTTCCGCCGGTCCCGACGCCCGCGACGACGGCGTCGACGTCGCCGCCCGTCGCCCGCCAGATTTCGGGGCCCGTCGTCCGCCGGTGTGCGCGCCGGTTGGCCTCGTTCTCGAACTGCCGGGCGAGCACGGCGTCCGTCCGCTCGTCGGCAATCTCCTCGGCGCGCCGGTTGGCCCCGCCCATCCCATCCTCGGCCGGCGTCAGCTCCAGCTCCGCGCCGAGGCCGGAAAGCAACGCGCGGCGCTCCTCGGACATCGACTCGGGCATCGTCAGCACGCAGTCGTATCCGCGGGCCGCGCTGACCGCCGCCAGTCCGATGCCCGTGTTTCCGCTCGTCGCCTCGACGACGACGCCCCCGGGCCCCAGCTCGCCCGCCGCCTCCGCGGCGTCGAGCATCTCACGGGCGATCCGGTCTTTCACCGAGTAGGGGTTGCTCGCCTCGACTTTGCCGTAGAGATTCTCCGCGACCGAGTCCAGGCGGAGCAGCGGCGTCCCGCCGATCAGCTCGTCGACGCCCTCGGCGACGTCTCGCTCCGACCGCTCGTCCGCTCGTTCCACGTGCGACATCACCGATCCTACGCCCTCGCCGGCGGTAAGCGTCGATCCGTCGTATGGCGTGCTTTGAGACCTCCAGTGCCGGGGACCGCCCAGCGACTCGACCGTCCGCGGCGGTGACGTGAACGCCGCTGCTGCCGAGCCGTACTATCGGATCAGTTACAGTAATCCGCTTCAGCGAGCGCTTTTGGCCCTCCGGCGACTACGCTCTCGTAACGAAATGGACCGAAACGTGCGCGTCGTCGCGGTCTGTGGCAGTTTGCGCGACGACAGCAAGACGCGAACGGCGCTCCGCGCGGCGCTGGCGTCGGCCCGGTCGGCGGGCGCGACGACGGAACTCCTCGATCTACGCGAGTACGATCTCCCCGCCTACGATCCGGACGACCCCGAGTCGGCGGACGCCGCGGCGCTTCGGGAGTCGGTCGAGCGCGCCGACGCCGTGCTGATCGGGACGCCGAACTACCACGGCTCGTACTCGGGCCAGCTGAAGAACGCGCTGGACTACTGCGGGCGCGACGAGTTCGGCGGCACCACGGTCGGCCTGATGGAGGTCGCCGGCGGGGAGTTCCCCACGGCGCCGCTGGACCACCTCCGGTCGGTCTGCCGGACGCTGAACGCCTGGGTCCTCCCCACGGAGGTCGCGATCCCCAGTTCGAGTTCGACGGTCGCTGACGGCGAGATCGACGACGAGCGGATCGCCGAGCGCGTCGCCCGACTGGGCGAGCAGGTCGCCGCCTACGCCGGCGTCGAGAACTATCCCGAACTGGCCGCCGAGCGCCGCGACGCTCTCGCCGAGGCGGCCGATGACTAGGCTGGATCCCGCGGCCTACCTCGAACGGATCGGCGTCGACCCCGCGAGCGTCGACCTCGGTACCGTCGCCTCCGGTGGCGCCGACCGCGAGACGCTCGAACGACTCCAGCGCGCTCACGTCACGTCGGTCCCCTTCGAGACGCTCGCGGTCGCCGGCGATCCGTTCGGCGAGCGCGACGGCGAGGGCGTCTCCCGGACGTATCCCGACCTCTACGAGAAGATCGTCGAACGCGAGCGCGGCGGTTTCTGTTACGAACTGAACGGCCTGTTCGGCTGGCTGCTCGCCGAGTTGGGCTACGATCCGGACCGCGTCGCCGCGATGGTGCTGGGCGACGACGGCGAGGGGCGGCCGCCCGCGAACCACCTCGCCCACGTTGTCGACCTCGACCGCCGCTACCTCGTCGACGCGGGGCTGGGCGTCCCCTCGATGCGGCGTCCCCTCCCGCTCGACGGCGAGACGCGAACCGACGCCGCGGGCGTCGACTGGCGCGTCGTCGAGAGCGATCGCCCCGACGCCGACTTCCTGACGCGGTTTCGAGAACCGCGCGACGAGAGTTGGTCCGATCGATACGTGTTCCGCGATCGGCACCGCGAGCGCGAGTACTTCGCCGCCACCTGCGAGTACCTCGCGACGGCGCCGGAATCGCCGTTCACCGACGAGCCGGTCGTCGCGCGCTCGACCGACCGCGGCTACGCGAAGCTCTCGCCGGACTCGCTGACGCGGGTGGTCGACGGCGAGGAGCGCGAGCGATCCGTCGACCCCGAGGAATGGCACGATCTGCTCGCTTCCGAGTTCGGCATCGCGTACGGTCCCGACTGAGCGTCGAACCGCGTTCGTCGGATTTTTGTTCGCCTCTCGCTCAGTCGTTCCCGTGCCCTCGCTCGCACTCTCGGCCGCGGTCGGAGTCCTCTTTGGCCTCGTGCTGGCTGCGCCGCCGGGCCCGATGAACGCGATCATCGCCGAGGAGAGCGTGCTCCGGGGCTGGCCCGCGGGATTCCGGGCCGGTCTGGGCGCGATGCTGGCCGACGCGCTGTTTTTCGCGCTGGCGTTGGTCGGCGCGGTCGCCGTCGTCGATCGGACGCCGTGGCTTCGCGCCGTACTCTACCTGCTCGGCGGCGTGCTGATGCTGTACTTCGCGGTCGGCGCGCTGCGGGACGCCGACGCCGCGCGGTCGTTCAGCGCGGACGACGCCGAGGAGTCCTCGGCCGGTGCGGGCGTGGACGCCGACTCGAAGGGGTTTCGCAAGGCGTTCGTGCTCGCGCTGACGAACCCCTACCAGATCGCGTTCTGGCTCACCGTCGGCGTCGGGCTGCTCGAACCCGGCCGGCTCGACGTACTCTCCTACGCGCCGGCGGTCGGCGACGCGCTGGCGGGGACGCTCGTCGTCGAGACCGGCAGCCCGGCGCTGCTGGTCGGCTTCTTCGCGGGGATCGGCTGCTGGATCGTCGGCTTCCCCGCCGCGCTCGTCGCGACGGGGCGGCGCGTCGACGCCGCGGCGCCCGCGGTGGCGGCGCTCAGCGGCGTCGTCCTCGCGGGGTTCGGGGCGGCGTTCCTCTGGGTCGGGACGACCGGGCTGGCGTGACGAGCCGATAGAGATATTTACGTGCTCCCGTGTGTACCACCCATGCTGAGTACGGGTGCGGCCCCGCCCGCCGTGCAACTCGCGATCACGATACTGCTGTGTCTCGTTCCGACGCTCGCGCTGTTCGGACTGCTCCGACTGCTGTCGTGGCTCCGCGACGACGAACTCGTCGCGCGGATGGCTGCCGAGACCGACGAGTCGCTGGAGTCGGCCCCCATCGACGAGTTCCTCGCGAACGGGACTGGTGAGACCTCGTCGAGCGTATCGAGCGGCGAGTCCGGATCGGACCGCTCGCCGAGCGCCGCTGCGCAGCCTGGCACCCAGTCAGCACAGAGCGCCACGACCCGGACCGCCGGGGGAACGACCGACGCGGGCGTTCGCTGTCGACACTGCGGCGCGCCGAACCCCGAAGACGTCCGCTACTGCGAGCAGTGCGTCGGCAGGCTCTGATTTCAGGACCGCAACCGGCGGCGCCGGACTATTCGAGCCAGCGGCGCACCACGGCGCCGAAACCGGCGGCGCCGATACACAGCGCGACGAGTCCGCCGATCCCACTCAGCACCAGCGCGCCGTTGATCCCGGCGCCGACGGCGAGCGGGACGAGCCGATTCTCGCGGTTCGCGACGAGCCGGTCTCCGATCGCCAGAAACGCGATCGCCGAGCCGATCGCCCAGAGGACGTAGGCGACGAGCACGAGCAGCAGCGCGAACGGGATGCCGATGAAAGATATCACCAAGAGGAACGTCGCGCACGCGACGCCCACCAGACCGAGCAGCCCGTAGAGAAAGGAGCCGACCAGATCGTCGAGGAACGACGCCGCTGTGCGGTCGACGTAATCGGGACGGATCGCGAGCGCGACGGCGCCGAACACGAGCGTCGAGAGAAACGCCGTCACGGCGCCGCCGAGAACGCCCTCGATCGGGTTCTCGAGCGTGATGTCGACGGTCTGTAGCGTGACGGAGCCGACCGCGCCCGCGCCGAAGAGTTCGATCATGCCGAACAGACATATCGGGGGACAAAAGGTGTTCGCCCTCGGTCGGCCGGTCGAGCGGGCGACGTCGCGGGCCTCAGAACTGTGCCCGGATCGCCGCGGCGATGCGGGTGCCCTCACGTTCGGAGAGGCTTCGACGCGGTAGCGAGACGTGGACGCCGTCGTCCGTCCGTCGTGGCACGACGTGGACGTGGGCGTGCTCGACGTTGCCGACGAGCGGTCCCGAGGAGTGGAACACGCTGAACCCCTCGGGGTCGAGCGCGGCGTCGAGCGCCTGCGCGACCGTGCGGATAGTGTCGAACACGGCGGTCGCCGTCGACGCCTCGCCCGCGAGCACGTCCTCGCAGTGGGCTTTCGGAATCACGAGCGCGTGCCCCTCGACGGCCGGGTTCTCGTCGAGGAACGCGACCGTCCGCTCGTCCTCGTAGAGGACGCGGGCGTCGCCCTCGCCGTCGGCGATGCGACAGAAGGCACAGTCGTTCATACCGGATCGATTCGGTCAACCAACTTAGGTGTTGCCTCGACGCCGCTCCACCGGTCGCCCGCCGTTCCACAGGTCTATGGCCCAGCAGCGCCACGTTTCGGTCATGACGGAGCTTGCGGCACTCGTCGAGCGGTCGTTGCGCGGCGACGCGCTGGCGGAGTTCGAGCGGCGCGTCGACGACCAGGCCGGGCGACTGGCCGCCGATCTGCGCGCGGGTCGGCTCGACAACCCCGGGTTCGGCCTCGGGATCGAACTGGAAGCCTACGCCGTCGATGAGCGCGGGCGACTCGCGAGAGTACCTGACGGTGTCTTCGAGGGCCCCTGCGACCGCGAACTCGGGCTGCACAACGCCGAGTTCAACACGGCCGCGGAGCCGTTCGACGGCGACGGGATCGCCGCGCAGGCGGCCCAGCTCGAACGGAACGTCCGGACCGCTCGGTCGGCAGCCGACGATGCGGGCCTGACCTTCGTCCTCGACGCGATGTGGACCCGCCCGCCCGAGGAGGGGACTCGCGAGTATCTCTCGGCCGTCGAGGACCGCGGCGGCGTCACCGTCGCCGAGAACATGACGCCTTCGCCGCGGTACTGCGCGATCGACAACCACATTCTGCGACGCGCCGGCGGGACGGTGTCGCTCTCGGTACCGGGCGCCGACCGGGCGTTTCCGACGATCCTGATCGAGTCGCTGACAAGTTCTATCCAGCCCCATGTCCAGGTTCCCGACGCGGCGTCGTTCCCCGAGTATCACGCCGCGGCGATCCGCACGCTCGGGCCGGTACTCGCGCTGGCGACGAACTCGCCGCTGCTCCCGGCTGATCTGTACGACCCCGACGACCCCGCCGGACTGCTCGACGAGACGTACCACGAGCTTCGCGTGCCCGTCTTCGAGCAGTCGATCGACGACGCCTGGGAGAAGGTCCGCGTCCCCGACGATCTGGCGTCCGCGGCGGACGTCCTCGACGCGCTGGTCGCCGACCCGACCTGCGCGCCGTTCCTCCGCGAGTGGGTCACGGACGGGTCCCGCGAGACGTTCGAGGATCGCTTCTGGGAGCTCGATCACAAGCGCGGCACCTACTGGCGCTGGGTGCGCGCGGTCACCGGCGGCCAGCCCGTCGGCGAGGGCGACCGGCGCTCGATCCGCATCGAGTACCGCCCGCTGCCGACCCAGCCGACGGTCGCGGACAACGTCGGTCTGCTCTGTCTGGTCGCCGGCCTCCTCCGCGGGCTCGTCGCGACCGATCACCCGATCACGACGCTCGACCGGGACGCCGCGGAACGGAGCTTCTACGCGGCCGTCGAGGATAGCCTCGACGCCGATCTCGTGTGGGTCACGGCCGACGGCGATCGGACGACAGACGCCGAAATCATCTACGAGGAGCTGTTCTCGATCGCTCGGCGCGGCCTCCGCGAGCAGGGCGTCGAGGCGGAGACGATCGAGACGTATCTCGACCCGATCGAGGCGCGGTGGGCGGATCGAACGACGCCGAGCCGCTGGAAGCTCGAGCGCGTCCGGGCGGCGCTCAATGACGGCCTCGCGTTCGAGGATGCGGTCGCCGAGATGCAAGCCGAGTACGTCCGCCGTTCGGCGGCCGACGAACCGTTCGCGGACTGGGACTGAGTAGGATCGTTCGCGCTCGCCCTCGAAACCGCTGGTGCGGAGTCGGCGTCGCTTCGGCGTCTGACGCCCGTTCGACGTATCTTTATTTGATCTTCGGCTCTCGAACGAACTATGGACGCACTCGCGGCCGTCGTGGTGTCGATGGTGCTGGGACCGCTCACGGTGCTGTCGTTCCTGGTCGATCCCGCCGGCTTCCTCGCCCGGAACGGCGCGCTGTCGATCTGCTACCTGACGGCGGCGTCGCTCGGGACGGTCCTGCACGTCGCCTTCGCCGTCCGGGTCGTTGCGGCCGTCAACCGCCGCGTGCGCTCGGCCGGTCGGGACGCCGGTCCCGCACCCGGCGTCCGCCCGGGCGAGTGATCGGCGGCTGACCTCAGATCGAGCGACTGACTGGTGGCGATCGCCGGGCCGAGCGAGCGCCGATCAGCACCGTTCTCCCAGATCCCGCCAGTCCGGCGGGTGGACCCGTACCTCGACCTCCAGCGCACAGCCGGAGCAGTAGAACGCGCCGCCGCGCTCGCCCGGCTGGAACTCGACGGATTCGCCGTGTTCGGGGCAGCGCACCAGCACGCCGCGCTCGTCGCCGTCCGGTCGTTCGATCTCGAAGCGAGTGCCGTCCATCACGCCCCGTGACGCGCCGCGAAAAGAAAGGCGTTCGTCCCGATCGCGTCGCTGACGCGTCGGGTGTTCTACAGTTCGACGAACGGGATCGTCGCCAGTTCGCCGGCCGAGTACGCGAGCGCTTCCTGCTGCGTGACGCCGTCGGGCGTGATCAGGTCCATGATGCGCGGCGCCGAGCCGACCGCGCCGTCCTGCGCGCCGCCGAAGACGCCGCCGCCCGGCGCGCCCGCCTGAACCGGTCGAAGGGTGCCGAAGTTCTCGGACTGGACCATCGGCACGACCTCCAGGTCGGCCGCGTCGGCGCCGTCGAACGCCTCGCGGGCGATCCGGATCGTGACGGTGTTGCTGTCGAGGTCGGCGGTCGTCGTCGGGTTGACGACGTTGCCGTCGTCGTCGGTCAGCGCCGACCCGCCGGCGTCGACGGCGCTCAGGGTAAACCCGCTGACTTCGAGGCGGTACTGCCACGGCTCCTCGAACGACGCCGTCGCGAACAGGTCGTCGAGCGTGCCGGTCGTCCCGCCGCTCTGGCTCGGGTCGCGAACCCACATGACGAACATCTGGGGCGAGAAGCCGTAGTCGCCGCCGTAGGTGTCGTAGAGGTTGTCGACCTCGAACGTGAAGCGGTAGAAGCTCGGCGTCTGTTCGACTGTCAGCTCCAGCAGGTCGAACGCGCCGTCCTGGAACGCGCCGCTGGTCGGGTAGGTGTACTCGCCGGGCCCGTAGTCGTCGCCCGAGGGGTCCGAGAGCGTCGTGACGACTTCCGGCGGGTTGACGGTCACGGTGTTCGACGCGAGCGTCTCACCGTCGGCCGATCGCACGGTCACCTCGTAGGTGCCCGTCTCGTCGATGGTGTACGGTATCGTGTCCGTTTCGCCGGAGGAGTTCGGCGGCAGGCGGACGTTCGCGGGCGCCACCACGTCGCCGTCGACGAGCACTTCGACGTTCGTCCCGCCGACGTAGTCGCCGACGTTCTCGCCGGAGCCGGAGATGAACGGCTCCTGAACGAACGTCTCGTCCTGAATGTCGATCGTGACGTCCTGCTCGGGCGGTTCGTAGGTCGGCAGCTTCTTGCGCTCCTTCTTGTCGGCCGGCCGGAGGCGGATCGCGGTGCCGCCAGAGCCGACCATCGAGGCCAGCACGGTCGTGTCGGCGTCGACGAGCACCTCGTCGATCCGCACGTCCGCGAGGTTGTCGTCGAAGGCGGCGTCGGCGCCGTCCGAGTAAATCTCGGCGACGTACGGCTCCGCCCCGTGTTTGTCGTGGCCCTTGCCACGGCCCTTCTCGTGACCCTTTCCGCGACCCTTCTCGTGGCCTTTACCGCGACCCTTCTCGTGGCCCTTTCCGCGGTCTTTCTCGTGGCCCTTTCCGCGGTCTTCGTCGTGACCCTTTCCGCGACCCTTCTCGTGACCTTTGCCTCGGCCCTTCTCGTGGCCCTCGCCGCGCCCGCGGTGGTGGTCGCAGTCGTCGTCCGGGCCCTCCCACCCGTCGCCGAGGAAGCCGAGCGGGATATCGAGCGCGCGGCCGTACTCGTCGGTCATCGCGCCGACGTACCACTCCTCGCTGCTTTTCCGGGCGGTGATCGAGTAGTCGCCGATATCGGCGCCCAGCACGTGCGTGTCGTCCCAGGCCGCCGGGACGTCCTCGATGAACTGGAACTCGGGCACCGTGGGACCGCGGATCGGCGCCTCGTCGGGATCGGGCATCGACTCGCCCGTCTCGGTGACGGCGATCGAGTCGAGGTTGAACCCGCCGGCGTCCGCGTCGGTCAGCGCGACCGCGATCTCGTTGTCGTCCGCGTCCAGTTCGATCGTCGTCGAGATCGCGTTCCACGTGTCCCAGTAGTAGGTCGTCGGGAACTCCACCTGCGCGCGCTCCTCGCCGTCGACCAGCACGGTCGCGGTCCGCGGCGTCCCGGCCGGTACGGCGTTGTTCTCCTCGTCGCTGGCGTACCGGAGGTGGAGGTCGTACTCGCCGCTCTCGTCGACGTCCTCGACGGTCCACGTCGCCGTCGACCCCGGAGCGACCGAGTTGGGATCGAACTCGACGTACTGCTCGCCCTGCGCGTTCGCCCAGCGCGCGGCCGTCCCGATGCCGTCGAGGTCGGCCCACTCGGCCTGCGCGACCTCGCCGACGCCGAGCGTCGCCGGCTGCTCGGCGAGGTACGAGCTCGGTAGATCGGCGGCCATCTGCAGCCCGCTGAAGTACGTCGGATACATCGCGAGCTGCTTGGCGCGCGTCGCCTCGATGCCGCCCGACCCCGAGCTCATGTCGAAGATGCCCGGCGTGTACTCGACGGGACCGCCGAGCATTCGGGTGAACGGGAACGTGACGTGATGCTCGGGGCTGACGAAGCCGAAGGAGTCGTACTCCTGGCCCTTGACGCCCTCGCGGGTCATCATGTTGGGGTAGGTGCGGCGGCGCCCGGTCGGGTGGATCGGCTCGTGGATATCGAGCATCTGGCGGTTCGCGGCGGCGGTTTCGGCGACGAGCGTGTGGTGGTTGACCAGCACCTGATTGTGGTGGTTGTGGCCCTCGCCAGCCAGGTTACCGCTGTCGGAGACGTAGCCGTTCTTGATCGTCCGGATGCCCAGATCGTCGTACAGGCCGAACGCGCCGTCGAGCTGTGACTCGTAGTTCTGGAAGTCCCCCGCCGTCTCGTTGTGCATCGTCATCTGGGTCGGCTCGTCGAGACTCGGGCCGTAGTCGGTGACTTCTTGCAGGTCGAAGTCAGGGTACGGCTGGGTGTAGTCGAACGCGCTCCCGTCGCCCGGATAGCTCGACCAGCCCACGTTCCAGCCTTCGATCAGCACGCCGGGAATCCCGTGCTCGCTGGCGAAGTCCATGTACAGCTTCGCGCGGCCGGTCTGGGCGCCGTGGTTTCCGACGCGGTCGCCTGGTGGGTTCGAGTCGGGATCGAATGTGTCCGTGTTCGGATTGTACTCCCAGTCGGCGCGGCCGGTGATCATCAGCCACCAGATGCCGATGAACTTCTGGGGATCGATCCAGTCGGTGCCCTGCGAGAACACCTCGGGATCGTACTCCTCGTTGAGATTCAGGTTGAGGCTGGACTCGATCAGTTCGCCCGGGCGCGTCCCGATCTGGAACGTTCGCCACGGCGTGACGTGCGGCGCCGACGCCGAGACCTTCGTCCCGTCGGGCAGCGGCGCCAGCGTCGACTCCATGTTCGTCGAGTCGCCCTTCGGCGCGATCCCCAGCGAGGCGTAGTCGTCGAGGTTCGCCTCGTGGACGCCGACGTACAGGTCGTCGTCGGTTTCGACCGTCACCGGCGTGTGGACGCCGTCGCCGCCTTCCGAGGCGATAGCGTCGTCCAGCGCGGCGTCGATCCCCGACAGCGGCGTCCGCTTGTACTCGTACTCGAAACTGTTCCAGTCGTTTTGAATCCACCACGACGTGTAATCGCCCGCGAAGTTGTACTCGGTACGTTCGGACGAGATCACGAAGTCGCCGAACGCCTCGCCGAACACGAACCGGAAGCCGATCCCGTCGTCGAACGCCCGGATTTCGAGCGTCCCCGACCGAGCGTTCATGTCGCCGATCTCGTCGAGTCCGATCCGGAGTTCGTTGTAGTGCTCCCTGATCTCGTCGTACCGGTCCCAGACGGGCTCCCACGTCTCGTCGACCGACGACCGCTCGGTCCCCGTGACGGAGATTCCCTCCCGGAACGTCGGCTGGTTCTGGAACTCGAAGCCCAGCGCCGACTCCTCGACGATCGCGGTGCCGTCGTACTCCAGATCGTACCGAGGTACCCCGTCGGTGACGTCGACCGTCACCTCGACGCACCCGTCCGGCGACCGGACCGTCTGGACGGGCGAGTCGTCTCCCCCCGAAACCTCCGCAGCGACATCCTCTGGCACGGACAGCGAGTACGCCGAGGCGGCCAGCAGTGACGCCATGCCGCCGACGAACCCGCGTCGGCCGATCCCTGCGGATTGTTGCTCGTTGTTTTCCTCGAACATCACGTGTGGATGGGAGGAATTGTCCTGATAAATGTATCTATCAATGAAGAAAATTTTCATTCATTCTGTTAGGAACGATACCGCGGTCGCACGTCGGGGACGATCTGGGGCCGAGCTCCGGCGCCGTCCCGGACTCACCCCCCGAGCGTCGCGAACACGAACACCAGAGAGACGTACGCGACCACGACGCCGATCGCGACCACCGGGACCGTCTCGAAGAGATCGTAGCTTCCGTTGTTCCCGTCGACCGTCCCCTTCTCGACGCGCTCGACGTCGACCTCGCCGTTCTCGATGGCTTCGGCGGTCGGCATCACCTCCGGAAGCCCCTTGCGCCGCGCGTCGAGCTTGTTGAGCGCCAGCGTCGCCGCAGCGGTGAGGACGAACGCGAGCGGCAGCGCGACCAGCGGGCTCCGGAGGCCGAAGCCGTACAAGATCAGGACGATGATGGTGGCGCCCGCGGCGGTCGCCGCGAACGGCACCTGCGTGTTCACGTGGTCGATGTGGTCCGACCCGGCGAAGATCGAGGACATCACCGTGGTGTCGCTGATCGGGGAGCTGTGGTCGCCCCAGATGGCGCCGCCGAACAGCACGCCCACCAGCACCGGGAGCACGGAGGGTCCGACGAGTTCGTAGCCCAGCGGGATCGCCAGCGGCGTCAGGATCGCCATCGTTCCCCACGACGTGCCGGTGGTAAAGGCGACGAACATCGCGGCGATGAAGATGAGCAGGGGGAGGAACCCGCCGGGGACGCCGCTGCCGACCAGCAGGTCGACGATGTACTGGGCGGTGCCGACCTGCTCGGCCGCGTAGCCGATCCCCCACGCGAGCACGATGATCGCCAGCGCGATCATCATCGTGTTGAACCCGTCGATGATCGTCTCGCTGGCCTCCTCCAGGTCCATCGTCCGGTAGGCCAGCGAGCCGACGAACCCCGTGACCATGAACGCGAACGCGCCGTACAGCAGCCCGAGCGCGACGTCGGTCTCCTGGAACGCTTCGGCGATGTCGACGCCGGGCTGGTGGCCGCCGCCGAGATACCACATCGAGACGAGCCCGACCACGAGCAACACGATGATCGGCACGAAGAAGTTCACCAGCGTCGGGTTCTTCTCGCTGGGCTCGCCCACGTCGGCCGAGACGTCCGACAGCGGCGTGGCGTCTTCCCGGATCGTCTCCCCGGTCGAGCGCGCTCGCCACTCGGCGTTCAGCATCGGGCCGAAGAAGCGCTGGGTGATCGCGATGAACCCGACCATGAAGAAGGCCATGAAGCAGTAGAGGTTCCACGGGATCGACTGCAGGAACAGCCCGAACGCCGTCACGCCGAGCTCCTCGGTCGTGAACGTCGCCGCCTCGAACCCGGCGATGATCATCGACACCTGAAATCCGATCCAGTTCGACACCGGGCCGAACGTCGTCACCGGCGAGGTCGTCGAGTCCAGCACGTAGGCGTGCATCTCGCGGGACGAGCGGTTCTCCTGGGCGAGCTCCCGAGTGGCGTTACCCGTGACGACGGTGCTCGTGTAGGAATCGAAGAAGATGAACACGCCGATCAGCCACGTGAGAATCTGGGACTCGCGAGCGGTGTCGACCCGGTCGCCGATCCAGCGTTCCAGCGCCAGAATCCCGCCCGAGCGATAGATGAACGCGGCCCCGGCGCCCATGAACAGGATCAGGATGATGAACTTGGTGTCGAACGGCGACCGGACGACCGCGACCAGCCAGTCCATCGTCAGCGCCGTGGCGGCGATGGGATTCCAGTCGGCGACGAGCAGTGCGCCCATCCAGACCCCCGCGAACAGCGACACCAGCACCTGCCGGGTCGTCATCGCGAGGACGATCGCCAGGATCGGCGGCGCCAGCGCGAGGATGCCGAAGTGATCGGACATGCTAGAGCGTCGAGTAATATAACTAAAAATAATTATTGTTGCTCTGGGGCCCGTTGTTGACGCCTGGTTGCTGGACTGTTGTCGCCGTTCGTGCGACTTCCCGCACTCCGACCGTGGATCTGTCGCAGGTAGCTGCGGCTTCAGGCCCTGAAACTGCGATCGCCGTTTTATGATGGTGGGCGGCTAACGTAGGCGTATGGAACCCACGACATCGACCGACAGTCGCGACTCGCCGCGCGTCGAGGGATCGGGAACGCTGAACGCGGTTTTCGATGCGATCGTCTCGCTGCTGATCGCCGCCGCCGGCCTGGGAATGGCGGCGGCCGGCATCGCCGTCTACGGGACCGGCGACACCGCGACGGCCGAGGAAATCGTCGCCGACCTGGAGGTCACCTCGACGATCATGACCGAGGCGGAACTGGTCGACGCGATCCACAGCTTCATGGTCTGGGGCGGGATCGGCCTCGCGGTGACGGGCGCCGCGCTCGTCGTCGTCGGAATCGGCTTCCTCGTGTACTCCCGCCGACTTCGAGGACGCCGCGAGGGAACCGGTCTGGTGATCGACGACCGGTACGTCCTCGCCGTCGTCGGCGCGGTCGTCTCGGCGGTCGCTTCCTTCGTCCCGTTCTCGCCGGTGGTCGGCGGCGGCGTCGCCGGCTACGTCCAGCGGAGCGGTAACGGCCTCCGGGTCGGCGCCCTCGCCGGACTTGCGCTCGCGGCGCCGTACGCGCTCCTGCTGGTCTTCCTCGCGGGCGGGGCGTTCGCGGTGAACGCAGTCGAGATCGGACTGCTGATCGTCGCCATGCTGGTGGCCTCGGCGGTGATCACGGTGGTCCTGAGCGCGATCGGCGGCTACGCCGGCGCGGTCATCGCGGACCGATAGCGATTCCGAACGCGGTCTGACGACGCGCCGCGGCGTCCACCGCACTCGGGGTCGGCAGGCGATTGGGCGACGCTACCGGTGCTCGATCAGTCGGGCAGTCGCATCGCGACGCTGTACATCTCTCCCGCCCGCTCCTCGCCGATCGCGTCGGCGAGTCGGTCGGCCTCGCGGACGAACCGCTCACGCTGTTTTTCGGGGAGGGTCGCGGCCCGAGACTGCACCCTCTCGGCGTGCGCGTCGACGTGACTCTCCGTCCACGGAACCGGAGCGAGCAGCGTTCGCTCGCGGTCGAACTCCCAGCCGTACCCCTCGAAGAAGCGTCGGAGCACCGCCGTGGGGTAGAACGAGAGCGCCGGGCGTCCGTCGGCGAGCTGCGAGGCAGCGTTTTCGAGGGCGAACAGCGACCGGACGTCGGCGTCGGCCGGCAGCGGCTCGTAGTCGTCGACGACGAGGTGACAGCCCGGCGCCGCGACGCGGGTCAACTCGGACGCGACGGCGTCGAGATCGGCGGGCGGGACGACGTTGAACAGCGCGTGGGCCGTGACGATCTCGACGGCATCGTCCGCCAGCGGTAGCGCCCGGACGTCGGCTTCCAGCGCGACGCTCCGATCGGGGTTGGCTCCCGTCACGCGCTCGCGAACCGTCCCCGCGTGGTCCGCGTCGTTCGTGACCGCGTAGACCCGCCCGGCGCCCGCCGCGAGCAGCCCCGCGGTCGCGTTACCGACGCCGGCGCCTGCTTCCAGACAGGTCGTTCCGGCGACCGGTCGATCTTCCAGGGCCGTCGCGACCGTGCTCGGGACGTCCACGAAATCTCTCTGAGTCCTCGCGACTCAGTGGTGGAGCTGTTCGGGAACCGGGCTATCGTCGTGGCGCACCTGCTCGACGAGCGACCGCTGGGCGGCTTCGTCCATCCCGTCGAACCGCCCGGCGGCGTCGAGCACCATCGCGACGAGCTTCGGGTCGCCCGGCGTGATGACGCTCGTCAACCCCTGCGCGGCGGCGAAGTCGAAGCGCTCGCGGATCTCCTCGGGGTCGTCGACCGGCTGGTACCAGTTCGCGTACGGCCGATCTTCCTCGGGCAGTTCGTCGGTCGGCGGCCACGACCCGCCGGCGAACGCCTTGATGCCGAGCGTTCCGATGCCTTCCTCCTCCGCGCGGTCCAGTACCGCCTCGTAGTCGTACTCGTCGCCGTCCTTGCCGGCGACGACCGGATTCATCGGGAACATCAGCGAGTCGAGGTCGTCGATGCGCTCGATCGCCTCCAGAATCAGCTGCGGGTCGCCGTGACTGGTCAGTCCCAGATGGTCGACCTTCCCGTCCGACTGGGCGTCGCGAATCGCTTCGAGAGCGCCGCCCTTGCCCGTGATCTCGTCGAGTTCGGACTCGTACTCCAGCCCGTGGATCTGGTACAGTTCGACGTGGTCGGTGCCCAGGCGGTTCAGCGACTGGTCGAGTTTGCGCGCCGCGCCCTCGTAATCGCGCTTCTGGGTCTTGCAGCCGAGGAAAATCTCCTCGCGGTGCTGGCGGAGCTTCGGCCCGAGTTTGAGTTCGGCGTCGCCGTACTCCGGCGCGACGTCGAAGTGATTGACGCCGCGATCCAGCACGAACTCGACCATCTGGTTCGCGCCCTCCTGTTCGAGCCAGTTGAGCGCGATGGCGCCGAACGTCGCCACGGTGCTGTCGTGCCCCGTCTTCCCGAGCGGTCGCGTTTGCATACCGGACGATGAGTGGCAATCGGCAAAAGGTTACCCTACGTTCGCGCCGACGCGTCGGAGCGTCCGTCGTCGGCCCGTCCGGCGCCGACGCGCAGGATCGACATCGTGTACGCGGCCTGTAGTTTCGCGACCGCGTTCAGCGCGTTCAGCGCGACGAGCGTGACGACGACGCCGAACGCAGCGACGACGAGCGCCTCCGGAAGCGTGTCGACGACCAGCGGACCGGTGCTGTACTCTCCTGCCGCGGACGGCCCCACCAGACCGACCGTCACCGACGAGGCGTCGTAGAGCAGCGGCGCGCCCAGCAGGGCGACCGAGAGTGAGACGGCCGTGACGAGCAGCGAGAACGAAACGATACCGAACACGAACTTCGAGAGCACCAGTGCGACGCTCGTCCAGATCACCGGCGAGGTCAGTAGCTCGGCGACCGAGGTCACGAACCCGTCTCCGGGGAACGCGATGCGGTCCCTCGCCGAAAATCCGCTAACGGACGATGGTACGGCGGCGTCCGTCCCCACCAATCGACTCGCCAAGCTCGCTTCGAAGCTCGCGACCGTCGTCGTCGCGGCGAGCGTCCCGAGCAGTATCGGCAGCCCGATCCACGTGATCAACAGCGCGAGCCCGAACGACCCGCCGATCACCAGCCCGAGGAAGTACGCCATTCCCAGGGGGAACGCGAGCGCGAGATAGAGCAGATTCCTGTACGTCTGTCCCCGGAGCGGCGCGGCGAGGAACTCCCGAGTTGACCCGGGAACGTACTCTCGAAGCGCGTCAGGCTGTCGTGCCATGGCCGATACTGGTATCCGCTCCGTCATAAACCCCGAAACCGATTTTCCGAGTCCGAATCCGCGCTCGCAACGTCCCGCGTTCCCGTCCGTCGTCGGCTTCTGGTATGCGATACCCGGACACAATGACGGTCCGAAACGCAACTGTTAAACGTATCTCGTCGCTACGATTGGATGCGTACCTCACAGGGTACAGGTAAGCTCCGTTGGTGTAGTCCGGCCAATCATCTTGCCCTCTCACGGCAAGGACCAGGGTTCGAATCCCTGACGGAGCACTTCCATTCTTCCGTGGTATCGCAGTTCCCCTCACACAGTGCTCCCTCGGTCATCGAGGACTGTATATCGCCTCCCGAGAAGGTGTCTGATTTTCGCCTGTTGACTGGTCGTCTTTGTGAGAAGAACGTTTTGCAACACACTTGATGTTATTCGCGCAAGAAATTTGGCAAACCTGGTATGTATGGCTGAAATTTAACTATGTTAAATTTATGTGTTTGATCGTTGCTGTTCGACGTGGACCATGTCCGATGGCAATGGCGGTTGCGGAGGCGCGGGCGGTACCGAGAGCGAAGCTCGTCGACGGTTTCTAAAGTTGGCGGGTGTGACTGGGACTGCTGCAGGGGCGGCAGGAATCATGGGCTCCAACGGTGTTCTCAGCGCACTTGCCCAAGAAGGCGATGGCGAAGGTGTCGAAATCGAAGACCTTCAGGGACAGATGCCGATCGAGGATCGCTACCTCAGGATCGCTGTCTTGGCCACCGCAAAGGCTGCCCAGTTGCATCAGAATTACTTCGGCGAGATCGGAGAAGCCGAGGAGAAGGACTCTCAAAACCTCCTTACGGAGGTCGATACGGAGGCGGAGACCCTGATCCGTGAGACGATCAAGGAAGAACTCGGCGACGACTTCGAGGACGAGAATCACGCGCTGTACGGCGAGGAGCAGGGCGGTCAGCTCGAGGGAGGGTACGTCTGGATCATCGACCCGCTCGACGGAACGACGAACTTCTCCAAGGGAATCCCCCACTTCGGCGTCAACATCGCCGTCACGAAAGATGGCGAATTGTACGCTGGCGTGATGTACTACTCGCTCCGGGACGAGGTGTACGTCGCGGTGCGAGACGAAGGTGCCTACAAGTTCCGGAGCGACGGCTACGATCTCGTCGCCGAGGACTCGGCGCCGACGGAGCTGTCTGTCACGGACACCGAAGCCGTCGAGGACTCGTTCCACGGGGTCGGGTTCTACCTCAAGGAGACTGCCAACGACTTCGATTACATGGGTCTGTGGCGGTATCTCTTTTCGTACACACAGGGGACGCGACTGCTTGGGGCCGCCGCGCCCGACTTGGCGTTCGTCGCTGAGGGCGTGTTCGACACCGTCTCAGTGAAGGATCTCAAGCCGGTCGACGTTGCACCCGAGGCGCTGCTCGTCCGAGAGGCGGGCGGGACGGTGACCGACTTTGACGGAAACACCGACCTCGACAGCATACTTGCGGGGAGCGTCGTTGCCTCGAACGGTAAACTTCACGACGACTTCTTCGACTTGCTCGAGGACTCCGGAAAAGACTGGCTCACCAGACCGATCGATACGCTCGAACGCTAGCCAGCGACCACGCCCGTCGCGGGCTGTACGGCCCGCTGCGGCCTTCGTCCGTAGCGGGTAGCTACAGGTAATGATACATATATTAAAATAAATTTATAAAATATTTTATTATGCGGGCTGCGGTCACTATCTCACGCAATGTTGGGGATTCCAACCATCGATCGGCGGGCCGTGCTGAAAGGGACGAGTGCAGCGGTACTTGGATCGTACGTCGGAGGGACTGCCAGTGCGGAGGGTCACGGCGACGGTACGTCGTCGGGCAACGAGTCGACGTCGCTGATCGCACACCGTGGGTTCGCGGGCGTGTATCCAGAAAACACGGTCGCCGCCGTGGAAAGCGCCTCGAGAGGGGGAAAAGGCGACGGCGCGGCAAAGCGCAGCGCCGACATGATCGAGATCGACGTGGTGCCCTGCGGCGGGCGTCCCCACGAGGGCGATGACTTCGAGGTCGTGGTCTTCCACGACGACCGTCTCGCTTCGCGCGACGGCGGAGAGCGCGGCCTCACTGACCACGAGAACACGCTCGTGTGGGAGACACCCTGTTCGGAGGTGCGAAACGCCGAGGTTCTCGAGAGCGGCGAGACGGTGCCGACGCTGCGAGAGGTTCTGTCGGCGATCCCACCGAGCGTAGCTGTCAACATCGAACTGAAGAATCCCGGCGATACCGACGTTCGATTCGCCGAGAAGGTGGAGGGTGACGAACTCGAGGCTCGGAAAGATGTCTGGCGGCCGTTTACCCGACGCGTGCTCGACATCGCCTCCGAGTTCGAGAATCACGTTCTCGTATCGTCGTTCATGCAGGCTGCGCTCGCGACGACGCGCGAGTACGACGCCGGCATTCCGATCGCGTTCCTGTTCTGGGACTCGATCGACGTCGGACTCGAGATTACCGACGAGTACGATTGCGAAGCGCTTCACCCGCCGTACAACATGGTCGCCGGGTCGCCGTTCTTCAACGATGCCTACTACATCGACGACCCCGGGTTCGCCGATATCGATCTGATAGAGCGCGCTCACGACGAGGGACGGGCAGTAAACACGTGGACAGTCGGGACCTGGTATCAGGCGGAGCAGCTCGTCGACGCAGGGGTCGATGGAATCATCGCCGACTACCCCGGATTGCTCGACTGAATCGGGGGATCAAGCGGCGCCACTCCCGATACAAAGCGATTCTTTGTCGGCGGCAGCGACCGCTTGCTACCGCACCCGCCCGAGCAGTTCGTACTCGCGGTCGGGCGTGTACCGCCGGAACAGCAGGCTGCTGGTCAGCACCGACACCGACGAGAACGCCATCGCGCCCGCCGCCAGCACCGGCTGGAGGAGGCCGAGCGACGGGAGCGGGATCATCGCCGCGTCGTAGCCGAGCGCCCACCAGATTTTGCTTGATCTTCTGGAGCGTCGCATCGGAGATGCGGATGGCTTTCACCACGTCGAGCGGAGCGTCGCGCATCAGCGTCACGTCGGCCGCTTCGATGGCGTCCGTGCCTCCGGGAATCCTTTGGAAAGCAAGCCAATCGTCTCGACGGGTTGCTACTCGGTTGACTCGCCGTACGGTCCGCGGTCGCCGCCAAAGCCCTCCTCCATCATCTCGCACTCCCCGTTCGCGTTGATCAGGATCCGCCCCTGATAGCCACAGGAACCGTTGCTGTTGAACTTGCAGCGCGTACACCGACACTCGACGGCTTTGCCTGAGTTTCGCTGGCCCATGGGGAACGGTAGCAACCCTGAGAGTATGGTCTTTGTGCCTCCCCCGCGCTGATCAGGGTTCGGTCCGTAGGGACGCTCATGGACGAGCGGCTCCCCGTGACGGTCGTCGAACCGGACGGGACCGAAACGACGATCGAGGTCGACCGGGGCACGACTCTCAGAGACGCGCTCCTCGAACGCGACTTCCCGGTCTACGGGAGCGTCTCCCGGTACGCGAACTGCGGCGGGCGGGGACTCTGCTCGACCTGCACGGTCGAGGTCGACCCGGCGCCGGAGCCGACCCACTGGCACGACGCCGCTGCGGTCCGCTTTGGGTACCCGCGCCTATCCTGCCAGATCGACGTCGAGGAACCACTCCACGTCGGATTACTCGACAAGTACCTCTGGGGGCAGGTGCTGCCGCGCCCGTCGTCGCGTGAGTAGCGCCGCCACATCGGAGCGAAGACGAGTGCTTCTCGACTCGCCCGGACAATGGTACTTGTTAGCAATTCTTATTGCATTCGAGTCCTTGCATTCTCGGTAGACGTTTCGACATGTCCGCCACGTCTCGATCGACCGATTCGACGCCTCTCTCGCTCGCTGCGGCCGACCAGTGGGTACTCCACCACGTCCTCCTCGACCGGATCGAACGGGCCCGAGGTAACGATGGGACGCCCGGCGAGGACGCCCCGCCGATCGCGCTCTACCGCGCGTTCGAGCGGCTCGACGCCGGGTCGGCGAGCTTCGAGGCCGACGAACTGGCCGCGATGCAGAACGCCCTGGCGACCTACCAGTGCGCAACCGACGAGTGGGAACTGGAGCGGGCGGCCATCGAGCGGTTGCTGCGTGAGGTCTCGACGGCCCTCGAGTCAGGCGCGTCCGCGGTGGCGTAGTCCGGACGGCGTCGAACGCAGAACTGGACGCCGTCGGTCAGAACCGCCGCCGTAGCTCCGCGATCACCGTCTCGGGAAGATCCAGCGCGTCGAGGTACGACGCGCGGAGTTCGTCGTCGCCGTGGCCGGCGACGAAGCCGTTGAGCCGCGCGGTGACGGTCGAGTCGACGAACGCGTCGCCGTACAGCTCCGCGAGTTCGTCGCCGACGACCGGCGTCGAGCGAAGCTCGTACTTCTGGTGGTAGTCCTCCGCGAGGTAGAACTCGTCGAGCCGCTCGACATCGGTCGCGACTGTCTCGCCGGACCGGTCGGCCAACTCGTCGCGACGCCGTCGCTGCGCTTTGCTTGCGACGAGCCCCGACTCGCTTTGCTCGTCGCGACGCCGTTGCGCGGTCTCGAACTGCTCGTCGCCGTGAGCGAGGACGACGCCGCGGTACTGGCGTTTGCGCGACGCCGACGCCCAGGCGTGGTTCGACCAGAACGTATCGAGCAGATCGTCGTACGCCAGTTGCTCGGGATCGTACTCGATCTGAACGACTTCGGTGTGGTCGCCCAGGTCGTGGTAGGTCGGATCGGGCGTCGTCCCGCCGGCGTAGCCGACGCGCGTCCTGACGACGCCCGGCATCGCGCCGGACCGGGCGTCGGGGCCCCAGAAACAACCCATCCCGAACGTCGCCGTGCGCGTGGCGGTCGACGCGGGCACCGCGCTCTCAGCCGGCGACCGAAGCGCCGGTTCGTCCGTTGCGGTCATATCCGTATCTGGTTCCGCGCGGATTTCCGTGCTTCGCCCTCGGAGACGGCACCGGCGTTCGAGCGACCAGCTGTCCGGGTTCACCATGTTTTTGCCCGGCACCGACGTAGGAATTGGTATGGACGGAACGCTGGACCACGTCATGATGCGCGTCGAGGACCTGGAGGAATCGCTGGAGTGGTACCAGACACACCTCGACTACGAGGAGAAGGACCGTCACGAGGGCGACGACTTCACCATCGTCTACCTCGGTCCCGAGGAGATGCACGAGGAGGGCGCGATGCTCGAACTCACGCACAACGAGGGCGAGAGCGACCTCGAACTCGGCGACGCCTGGGGCCACATCGCGGTGCGGGTCCCCGACGGCGAACTCGAGGAGTACTACCAGCAGCTGATGGACGAGGGCGTCGAGGACTATCGCGACCCCGAGTCCTGCGGCGGCAGCTACGCGTTCGTCAAGGACCCAGACGGCCACGAGGTCGAGATCGTCCGGCGCGACCCCGACGAGGGTGCGCTGTGGTCGCTCGACCACACGATGATCCGCGTCGAGGACGCCGACGACGCGCTGGGCTTCTGGACCCGGAAGTTCGAGTACGAGCACACCGGCCGCTGGGAGTCCGACACGTTCGCGAACTACTTCATGAAGCCCGAAGACGCCGCCCCCGAGGCGATGGCCGTCGAGCTCACCTACAATTACGACGGCCGGAGCTACGACATGGGCGACGCGTGGGGCCACCTCTGCGTCCGGATCGACGACCTGCACGACGACTGGGACCAGCTCATGGTTCGGGAGGCCGCCGAGTACCGCGATCCCGAGAGCTGCGACGACATGTACGCGTTCACGGAGGACCAGGACGGCCACGAGATCGAGCTGCTGGAGCGCGACCCCGACGCCGACTCGCTGTTCCCGTTCTGACCGACGCCGTCGCTGCGGCGTCGGCGCTCTCCCCGTTCGCGGTAGTTTGATTACGATCCCCGAGAGCCGTCCGTAGCATGGCAGCCGCGGCGGGGGCGATGACCGAGCCCCACGTTCTGGCCCACGCGAAGCGTCGCCTGTTTCCCGACGACGAACGGCGCCGAGGCTACGCCGTCGTCGACACGCAGTTCGCCCGGGAGCGCTGGCTCGCCGACGAGCCGATCGACCCGGCGATCCGCGAGACGCTCGCGCCGTTCAACCACGTCCGCGTCGGCACCGGCTACCCGGATCTGGTCGGCGTCCGGACGCTGGACGACGAGTGGCTGGCCGCGGACCGACTCGGCGACGATCCGCCGCTGGTCGCGATCGAGGCCAAGGGCCGAACCGAAAGCGGTCGCGTCGACGTCGAACGCGGCGTCGTGCAGGCCTACGACCGGCTTCACGAGGCCAACGCCGCCTACGTCGCGGCGCCGTCGGCGTCGATCTCCCAGTCCGCCCGAACGCTCGCTCGGGAGCTGAACGTCGGCGTCCTCGGCGTCGACGCCGACGGCGCCGTCGAGCCGATCGAACGCCCGCGGGTCGTGGGCAACCGGACGACGACCGAGACGGACGCGATCCGGTTCCAGGCGAGCGCGCAGGGCGTCGCCGACCGATCGTTCTCGTTGAATCATCCGAAAAACTACCTCGCGTACCCGCTTGCGGCGTACCATCCGGAGGATACCGAAACGATCGTTGAGCGGCGGGTCGTCGGAGCAGTCGAGGGCGCTCGTCAGGGCGCCGAGTTCCTCGATCTCGTCGACGTGACGCCGACCCGGACCGAACTGACGCAGCTGGGCGGGGAGGTCGTCCGGTTCGCGCTCCGCGAGTACGGGTCGGTCGACGCCGCGCTCGACGCGTTCGAGGGCTGGAAGCGATCGAGCCGGCGTTTCTGCGAGGCGGCGCCGCGGTGGGGGCAGCTCGCACGCCGCGTCGTCTACGCGTACCCGGCGACGCAGCTGCTCGTCGAGGAGCTCCAGCACATGCACGACGACGGCATCGCGGCGCCGACGCTGGTCGAGCTCGTCACCTACCTCCACGAGCTCCATCCGACGTTCACGATCGAGCTGTTCGTTCGCGGTACCGACGACGTCCGGCGTCGCGCGCTGGGGCCCGAGGGCCAACTGCGCGTCGGGCCGCTCGCGGACGGCGAGACGTACCACTCGCCGACCGTGTTCCAGCTCAAGGCGATGCTGTACCACGCCGGCATCCTGACCGAGCGCGGCGCCGAGCCGTCGAACCTCGATCCCCAGGCGGACGTCTGGGCGCTTCGAGAGCGCCTGTGACGTGCGAACGCGGCGGCGCCGCTGTCCCGGTCGCGAGCTGCGCGGGTGCGTCACGGCGACCGACGGCGCGCCCCCTCCGTTGATTGTGGTTCGGAGTCACATCGTACCTATGACGTTCGTAGTCCCGTTCGACGGGTCGACGCTGTCGGAGGCCGCCCTGGCTCGGGCCGTCGAGTACGGCGACGCGCTCGGGCAAGAAGTCGTCGCGGTGAGCGTCGTCCCGGAGCGAAAACGGTTCGCGCGCGAGAAGGGCTGGATCGGCGAGGGGGAGTCATTCGACGTCGATGCGGCCGTCGAGACGCTTCGCGAGCGGGTCGCGGACGTGGCGCCCGACGTCGCCTTCGAGGCCGAGCGGATCCGGGAGTATCCGCCCCCAGAGGAGTTGGCGGATCGCGTCGAGCAACTCGCCCTGGCGCACGATCCGACGGTCCTGTTCGTGGGCAGCGAGAACGTCGGCCGGATCGTGACGCCGCTCGCCAGCGTCGGCGCGCAGGTTTCCGACGATCCGACCTACGACGTCTACCTCGTCCGGAGTGCGGAGCCCAGAGCGATCGCGGGGCTCGGCGCCGCCGCGGACGACCGCGAGGACGTTTAGTGTCTCCGGTGTGGCGCGTCGGCGGTCCCGGATAGCTTCTTGCCCGGCGGGATCGAAGCACGCGTATGCTCGGCTCGTTGTCCGTCGAAGAGATCATGATCAGCGACGTCGACGTCCTCGGACGGTCCGCGGGCGCGCGAACCGTCGCGCGGACGCTCCGCGAGGGCGACGTCGGGGCGGTGATCGTCGACGGCGACCCTCGGGGGATCGTCACGCAGACCGACGTGGTCGACCTTCTCGCGTCCGGGCGCGACGCCGCGGCGGTGTCGGCGAGCGAGATGATGTCCTCGCCGCTGGTGACGATCGCACCGGATGCGACGATCGAGGACGCGGTACGCGAGATGGCACACCACGGCGTCGAGCGACTCGTCGTCACCGAGGCCGAGGAGATCGTCGGCGTCGTCACGACCGGCGAGGTGTCCTACTACGTTCCGAAACTGGTCCCCGGACGGCCCGAGGAGCGCGGCGAATCTGACCCGCGGATCGGCGTCTCCTACGCGGAGGAGGGCTGGGAGTTCGAACACGAGGACCGCGAGACCAGAGGCGAGATCGACGTCGGCGACCGCGTCAGGTTCACCAAGCAGATCGACGACGCGGACGTCCGGGCGTTCGCGGAGGCGAGCGGCGACACGAACCGTCTCCACCTCGACGAAAGCTACGCCGCCCGGACGCGGTTCGGCGGCCGGATCGTCCACGGCCTGCTGGCGGCCGGGCTGATCAGCGCCGCGCTGGCGCGGATCCCCGGGCTTACGATATATCTCTCGCAGGATCTGTCGTTCCGGGAACCGGTCGACGTCGGCGAGACGGTCACCGCGATCTGCGAGTTCGTGAAGTCGCTGGGAGCGGACCGCTACAGGCTGACTACCCGGCTGTACGGAGCGGACGGCGAGGTCGCGATCGACGGAACGGCGACGGTGATGATGCTCTCCGTCCCGGCGTGATCGCCCCTCGGTCTCGGCGCCTGCCGTCCGCCCCGTCGTCGACAAACCGCTGTCAGGCGGTGTCGTCGGGTTCGAACCCGGGCGGGAGCCCGGTGTGTCTGACGCCCGATCGGTCTTCGATCTGGAACTCGTAGAGCGCGACCCCGGCCGACAGGTCGGGGTCGTCCAGCACCGCGGGGCGCCACGCTCCATCCAGTTCCTCGCGGACCGCGTCGCGCCTGGATTCCGGCACCGCCTCGATCGATCCCGACAGCTGGACGCACTCCCAGTTGTACGCCGTGTCGGCCTCGTAGACGAGGAAGTCCGCGCTCCCGGCGGCGTCGCTCAGTTCGCGCTTGCGGCTCTCCTCGCCCACCTGGTACGTGAAGTAGAGCGCCGACTCGTCGTCGTAATCGTACGACATCGGGATCTGGTACGCGCCGTCGTCGTCGGGCAGCGCGAGCACGCCCACGCCCCGGCTCGACAGGAACCCCCCGATCGCGTCGTCGTCCATCCGTTCCAGGCCGAACTCCCCCAGTTCGTCGATCGACATAGCAGTGACTACGGGAACGGCCCACAAAAACGAAGGACTCGGCGGGGCACGGGACGGCGTTCGGTGGTCGTCCCGGGCGACACTCACACAGGGAGTTCGGGGCCCGGCTTCCAGGTGTTGTCCTCCAGCACGACGAGGTCGTACCGCGCGAGTACCTGCAGAGCTTCGACGACGGCCTCCGCGTCGTACTCGACCGCCATCTCCGCCGGAAGCCGCTCGGCGATCGCGCTGCGCGTCCCGCCGTTCATCTCGACGATCGTCTCCAGCAGGACGTCCAGATCGTCCGCGATCGACTCGGTGACGCCGCTTCTGCCGTCCGGCGACCGAAGTTTGGTCACCACGTCGTCGTAGTTTCCGTTGATCTCCACCGATATGGATACGTCTTCGCCGTCATTCTCCGTTTCTTCGGCCATAGAGTCACTTTCGTATGCAGCGTAGTAAAGGATGTCATCACCTGATCGGGCTCTGGGAATATCACGTCGCATTCTAATGACGCCTTGCACGCGACGATATCGTCTGCTCCGTATCGGCCTCAATCTGGCGTCAGGGAGCGATGATATGTCCGCGTTACTCTCGCTGACACTCGCAGCCCTGCTGCTCGAACAGTTCCGCGACCGTGTGCTGGGTGCCGCAGTTCTCGCAGAGAATCTGGGCGTCGAGAAACACCTCGAACTGATCGAGGTCGAAGCGTCCGGAGTCCCGGAGGTTCTCGATACGTTCCTGGGTCACTGACTCCGTGCGCGCCATCAGGCGGCGGATGCTCCGTCGGTCCTTCTCGATTTTCTCCCGATCGGACTGGCCCTCGTACTCGGCGTCGCGGTACTCCTGCAGATAGCTCCGGATCGCCTGGTAGGTGACGAACTGTCGGTCGAGCCGATCGACGTCGACGCCGTCGCGTTCGAGCCGGGTTCGCGTCTCGGTGCGGACGCCGCTGCTGACCTCCTCGCCCGCGAGTCGGTCGTAGATTCCGTCGGCGTCGAACGCGTCCGCCTCGGCGTCGCGCAGCGTTCGTTCCAGTAGTCGTTTGTTGAAGTGGTCCGCGAGATCGCGGAGGCTCATTCGATCGTCTCCCTCGGCGGTCCAGCGCGCTTCGAGTTCGTCGCCGAACCCGTCGAGATTGTGCTCGTCGATCAGTCTGGCGACCTTGCTCGACGGCCGATCGGTCGTGTCAGTCATTGTGAATCGTTTCTGTGACGGTCGTCACCAAGCCATCGCTTCGCGGAGACGATGCGGTCGGACTGCGGTCGTCGGTCGACGGCCGTCGGACGCCGCGTTTCGGCCGGCCGGGACGACGCGTCGGCGTCGGTCGTCGAATCATCGTCGTTCTCTCAGTACTCCTTGTATCCTTTTTCGAGGGGCTTGATCGTCGGTTCCGCGCCCTCGACTTCCCGGATGTACTCCAGAAGCGTCTCTTTGAGCTGATCCGCGACCTCCCGATAGTTCGGCCGACCGGCGAGGTTCACTCGCTCGGCGGGGTCACGCCGCAGGTCGTACAGGTTCCGCTCGACGTAGATTTCGCTCGCCGGGCTTCCGTTGCCGCCCCGCCAGCCCGTGCGCTTGGGCGCGGCGACGGCGTACTTCCAGCGGTCCGTCCGCAGCGCCCGCCCGACCTGCGACTCGCTGACCTGGATGAACGCCGTTCCGTCGTCGTCCGGTTCGTCGCCGCGAACGACCGGCAGGAGGCTTTCGCCGTGCATCTCGTCGGGGGCGTCGACGCCCGCCGCGTCGAGCAGCGTGGGCGGCAGGTCGATCGTACTGGTCACCCGCTTCACGTCGCGGCCCTCGTCGAACCCGGGTCCTGCGAGGATCGCCGGAACGCGGACCGCGGACTCGTGGGGCGTTCGCTTGTACTCCCCGGGGCGCGTCCGGAAGTGACAGCCGTGATCTGACGTGTACGCGACGACCGTCTCCTCGCGGACGCTCCGCTCGTCGAGGGCGTCCAGCAGTTCCGCCACGGCTTCGTCCAGCCGTTCGACCATCCCGTAGTAGTCCGGCAGCTCGCGTTGCCAGTCGCCGGGGAAGTCCTGCAGGTCCGGCGGGACGTACGGATCGGTCTCGTACCGCTCGGCGTAGCCGTCGGGCGCCACGAACTCCCACCGGTCGTTCTGGTGGTGGGGTTCGAGATACGACACGACGAGAAAGAACGGCTCCGACAGCTCGTCGAGCGCGTCGATCGCGAAGTCGGTGAACGCGTCGGTTCTGTACTGGTCGAAGGTGACTTCGTTCCCCTCGCCGTCGAACAGGTGCCCTTCGTTCGGCTGCGTGGTGAACTCGGGAACGTCGGCGGCGCGCCAGAAGTCGACGTACCCGCCCTGCCGTTCGGGGGCGACGGGTTCGTCGAACGCACCGCCGACGTGCCAGTTCCCGACGAACCCGACGTCGTACCCCGCTTCCGAGAAGTGATGCGCGAGCGTCGGCTCGGCCTCGTCGAGCGCCATCGACTCCCGCCAGACGCCGGCCTCGGTCGCGAACCGTCCCGTGTGGAACGCCGCGCGGAACGGCGCACAGACCGGCTGGGGCGAGATCGCGCGTTCGACGACCGTCCCCCGTCGCGCGAGGGTGTCGAGCGTCGGCGTGAGATCCATCGGGCTCCCGTAGGCGCCCAGCGTGTCCCACCGCTGCTGGTCGGTCATCAACACAAGCACGTTCGGCGGCGCGCCGTCGGTTCCTGCCGTCGTCTCGTTTGGCGAGTGCGTCATGGTCGTTCAGGTGGTCGCTTCGATGTGGTCGAGTGCCGTGCGATCATTCGACGAACCGGTTCCTGATGGAGTTTGTGGTGCTGCCGATGATGCTCGGGAAGTCCAACTCGACGGCCTTTTCGCGCATCCTGTCGGCCGGTCCCGACACCGTCACCGCGCCGACGGCGTCGTTGTCCGAGTTCGTGATCGGCGCGGCGACGCAGTGCTGTTCGAGGTCGAGTTCGCCCCTGTCGTGGGCGATCCGATCGTCGTGGATCGTCCTGAGTTCCTCGCGCATCGTCTCCCGGTCCGTGATCGTGTTCTCAGTGAGCTTCGGGAAGCCGTACTCCTCGAAGATGCGCTCCCGGTCCTCGTCGGGGACGTACGCGAGGATGGCCTTGCCGCCGGCGGTCGCCGTCAGCGGGACGCGCTCTCCCTCGTACAGCTCCGTCGGCGGCTCGTTCGACCCGGAGACCCGCGTGAGGTAGATCCCCCAGCCGTGTTCGGGGATCATCACGCTCGCGACCTCGCCGGTCGCTTCGGCCAGCTTCTCCAGGGGTTCGCGGGCCGTCTCGTACAGGTCCATTCGCGCGCGGACGCTCGCCCCGAGTCCCAGGAAGCCGAGGCTCAGGCGGTACTTCCCGTCCTCTTTGACCACGTACTCGATCTCCCGGAGCGTGTTGAGATGCTTGTGGACGGTCCCCTTCCCGAGCGAGAGCTCCTCGGCGAGCTCGGTCACCCCGGCGCCGTCCCGTCGCTGGAGCGCTTCGATCACCCGGAAGCTCGTCACGGTGGTGCTGGCGATCCGGCCCTCGACATCGTCGGGCGCCGGAACCGCGAAGTGATCCATGCCCCCAGTAGAGCGCTCCCGGATGATAAACCTGTTCACGTATCGTGAAAATCCGCGGTCGGAAAGAAATATGGTGGCCCCCTTCCGGGGTGGTGGTATGGCAATCGGAGTCTGCTACTTCCCCGAACACTGGCCCAGCGAGCGCTGGGAGACCGACGTCCGACAGATGGCCGAGGCCGGCATCGAGTACGTTCGCATGGCGGAGTTCTCCTGGGGTCGTATCGAACCGGAGCGCGGCGAGTTCGCGTTCGACTGGCTCGACGAGGCGATCGACCTGATCGGCGAGCACGGCATGGAGGCCGTGCTGTGTACGCCGACGGCGACGCCGCCGAAGTGGCTCGTCGACGAGCATCCCGACGTCTGCCAGCGCGACGCTGACGGGACGCGCCGCGAGGGGGGCAGCCGACGGTTCACCTGCTTCAACTCGCCGACCTACCGCGAGGAGACCGAGCGGATCGTCCGCGAGATGACCGAGCGCTACGCCGACAACCCGCACGTCGCCGGCTGGCAGACCGACAACGAGTTCGGCTGTCACGACACGGTCAACTGCTACTGCGAGGACTGCAGCGCGGCGTTCAGCGACTGGCTTCGCGATCGGTTCGATTCGGTCGACGATCTCAACGAGGCCTGGGGGACGACGTTCTGGAGCCAGCAGTACGACTCGTTCGAGGCCGTCGAGCCGCCGGGACCGACGCCCGCCGAACACCACCCCTCGCGCCTGCTGGCGTACGATCGCTTCAGCAACGACAGCGTCGCCGAGTACAACCGGCTCCACGTCGACCTGCTCCGGGACGCCAACGACGACTGGTTCGTCACCCACAACTTCATGGGCGACTTCCCGCTCGACTCCCACCGGCTCGCGGACGATCTGGACTTCCTCGGGTGGGACTCGTACCCGACGGGGTTCGCTCAGGATCGGCGTCCGGGCGAAGCGACGCCCGACGAACTCCGCGCCGGCGACCCCGACCAGGTGGGCCTGAACCACGACGTCTACCGCGGCGCCAAGCGCGAGCCGTTCTGGGTGCTCGAACAGCAGCCCGGCGACGTCAACTGGCCGCCCCACGCGCCCCAGCCCGGCGACGGCGCGATGCGCCTGTGGGCCCACCACGCGGTCGCTCACGGCGCCGACGCCGTGCTGTACTTCCGCTGGCGCCGCTGTCAGGAGGGCCAGGAGCAGTACCACGCCGGGCTTCGGCGTCAGGACGGCTCGCCCGATCGAGGCTACGACGACGCCACGGCGGCCGCAGAGGAGCTGTTCGAGCTGGCGCCGGTCGACGCGCCGGTCGCACTGCTACACGACTACGAGAGCCTCTGGGCGACCGGCCACCAGCCCCACTCGCCCGACTGGCACTACTGGAGCCACCTCCGAGCGTACTACGACGCGCTGCGCGCTCGCGGCGTCCAGGTCGACGTCGTCTCGCCGACCGAGTCGCTCGACGAGTACGCCGCCGCGGTCGCGCCGACGCTGTATCTCGCCGACGAGGATCTCGCCGCACACCTCGAAGAGTACGTCGACGCCGGCGGCCACCTCCTCCTCGGCGCCCGTACCGGCGAGAAAGACCAGTACAATCAGCTCCACGACTCGCTGGCGCCCGGGCCGCTGGCCGATCTCGCCGGCCTGCGCGTCGAACGTCACGAGAGCGTGCCCGAGCAGATCGAGACGCGCGTGGCCTACGACGGCGCCGAGTACGACTTCCGGACGTGGGCCGGTTGGCTCTCGCTCGACGACGCCGAGCGCAGCGGCACCTACCGGAGCGGCGAAGCGGACGGCTCGCCGGCGATCGGACGCCGCTCCGCGGGCGACGGGACAGTCACGTACTGTGGGTGCTGGCCGGAAGCCGAACTCGCTGACGCCCTCGCGACGGACCTCCTCGACGCCGCCGGCGTCGCGTACGCCCAGCGATTCCCTCAGGGCGTTCGGGCCGCCGAACGCGACGGCTACACCTGGGTGACGAACTTCACCGGCGACCGGGTGACGCTCGACGTCCCGTCGGACGCCCAGTTCGTCGTCGGCGGACCGACGCTCGACGCGTTCGACGTGGCGGTAGTCGACTCGGAAGTGTCGGCAGTCAGTGGTTCAAAGAAGTAATATATCTTGTAGCTACGAGAAATACTTCTTTTCCTGTCTTTTTGAACCGTTCGTCGGTACAATCTCTAAAACCGTATTTTATGCGTTTAGATGCTATAAATGTGGGAATAGCGGAACAGCACCCGTAATAGGAGACGACGAATGACATGATTGGAGCTTCCCGCAATACAGGAACTTAAGCGCCTCTTACAGTGGTTTCTCTTGTGAATGGGGACGTAGTGACGGATTAATTATGAATATATTCAATAATAAAGTAATAATTTATGCTTCTGTGCTTCGTCGCACCTCTATCGATCAACGCGTCGCTTTGATCCGTCCGCACGTCGTGGCGGCATCGGACATTGTATAACAAGCGTACGCTTGTTATTCAGAATCGGTTCCTCGCCTCCTCTGGATAACAGTAGTACGACTGTTATTTCGACGCTGGCGTGCCGGACGCTCTGATCTGCGGCGTCGACTTCGGTGCGTGCGCGGAGTGCCAACGTCACGACGTTTTCCGACGGGAGGATTTTCCCGGATCACCCCTAATGTTCACATATCGTGAACGGATGTGGTGTATGTGGGCCTGTCGCACACGCCTCGGGCGACTGGCGTCGAACGCGACGTTCGTCGGTCCCAGGCTTAATCCGACGGTGCAGTTCGTTTCGGTGGTGTTCGTCGGCTCGGAGTGGCGTCGTGCGATTGCTTCGGTGTATGGACGTGACCGGTTCTATTCGCCTCCGTGTTCACATATCATGAACAAGCTCCGGTGGTCGTCGCGATGAGGTCACAATGATTAAATGGTCGCTTCGCAAATCCGCTACTACGATCACACCATGTCTCGGAATGACGCGGAGGGCGAGCGAAACCGAATCGTCGACTACGAACTGTTCGAGGTGCCGCCCCGGTGGCTGTTCCTACGGGTCGAAACGGCAGATGGCACCGTCGGGTGGGGAGAACCGGTGATCGAGGGGCGCTCTCGAACGGTTCTGACGGCGGTCGAGGAACTGATGGATAACTATCTGCTGGGGGAAGATCCCTCGCGGATCGAGGACCACTGGCAGACGATGTACCGCGGCGGGTTCTACCGCGGCGGTCCGATTCTGATGAGCGCGATCGCCGGGATCGACCAGGCGCTGTGGGACATCAAGGGCAAACAGCTGGGGGCGCCGGTCCACGAGTTGCTGGGCGGGGCAGCGCGCGACCGGATCCGCGTGTACCAGTGGATCGGCGGTGACCGGCCCTCCGACGTGGCCGAGCAAGCCCGGAAGCAGGTCGATGCCGGCTTCACCGCGCTGAAGATGAACGCGACGCCCGAGATCGAACGGATCGACGATCCGGCGACGGTGAGCGCGGCGGCGGATCGGCTCCGCGAGGTGCGCGAGGCCGTCGGCGACGAGATCGACATCGGCGTCGACTTCCACGGGCGCGTCACGAAGCCGATGGCCAAGCGACTCGCGCAGGCGCTGGAACCCCACGAGCCGTTCTTCCTCGAAGAGCCGGTGTTGCCCGAGCACAACGACGCGCTGCCGGAGATCGCCCAGCACACGACGACGCCGATCGCCACGGGCGAGCGGATGTTCTCCCGCTGGGACTACAAGGAGCTGTTCGAGCAGGGGGTCGTCGATCTGATCCAGCCCGACCTCTCGCACGCCGGCGGGATCACCGAGGTCAAGAAGATCGCGTCGATGGCCGAGGCCTACGACGTGGCGATGGCGCCCCACTGCCCGCTCGGGCCGGTCGCGCTCGCCTCGTGCGTGCAGGTCGACGCCTGCTCGCCGAACGCCCTGATTCAGGAGCAGAGCCTCGATATCCACTACAACGAGACGACCGACGTGATCGACTATCTCGCCGATCCCTCGGTGTTCGACTACGAGGACGGGTTCGTCGAGATCCCGGAGGGGCCGGGTCTCGGCGTCGAGATCGACGAGGAGTACGTCCGCGAGCAGGCCGAGCAGGACGTCGACTGGCACAACCCCGTCTGGCGCCACGACGACGGCAGCGTCGCCGAGTGGTAACGCGCTTTCCGAGCTTATTTCTCGGTCGAACGCGAGCGTTCGGACGGAGATGGTTTCGACAACCCCACCTGCAGACGCCGTACCGTCACGTCACGAGGATCGCGTCGTCGTCGTCACCGGCTCGACGCGCGGCATCGGCGCGGGCGTCGCCCGTCGCTTCGCCGCCGAAGGCGCCTCCGTCGTTGTCACCGGCCGTTCCCGGGACGCCGGCGAGGCCGTCGCCGAGTCGATCCGTGATGAGGGTGGCGAGGCGACGTTCGTGCGGGCGGACATGCGCGACCCGGCCGAGATCGAGGCGCTCGTCGAGCACACCGTCGACGAGTACGGCCGCGTGGACGTGCTGGTGAACAACGCCGGCGTCCAGACGGAGACGACGGCGGCCGACGCCGAGATCGACGACTGGGAGTTCGTCGTCGAGACCGACTTCCGGTCGTTCTGGCTCTGCGCGAAACACGCCGTCGAGCACATGCCGTCGGGCGGGACCGTGCTGAACACGTCGTCGAACCACGCGTTTCTGACGATGCCCGGAATGTTTCCCTACAACGCCGTCAAGGCGGGGATCAACGGGATGACCCGCGCGATGGCGCTGGAGCTCGGCCCGCGCGGGATCACCGTCAACACGATCAACCCCGGCTGGGTCGAAATCGAACGCACGCGCGACGAACTGGGAGAAGAGTACGAGTACACCGAGGAGATCCACCCCGTCGGCCGACTCGGAACGCCGGCCGACGTCGCGGGGCTCGCTACGTTCCTCGCGAGCGACGACGCGACGTTCATCACCGGTGAGAGCATTCTGATCGACGGCGGGCGCAGTCAGGTGATGGAGGATCGCGTGTATCGGGAGTTCCGCACCGAGAGTGAGTGAGCCCCGCCCGCCGTTCACATATCGGAAACGCACTGCGTCGGTATCGACGCCGCGGATCGCTCGCCGTCCTCCGGGACGTACCCCGGGACGTAGAAAGATTTAACATAGACTGTCATGCTCTATCTACCATGGGACATCTGGACATCCGAAACCTGCGAAAGGTATTCAGCGACACCAGCGGCGATATCGTCGCGGTAGACGACTTCAACGCGGAGTTCGAGGACGGCGAGTTCGTCGTCCTCGTCGGCCCGTCGGGCTGTGGGAAGTCGACGACGCTACGCTGTATCGCCGGACTCGAGAACCCTACCGACGGCAAGATCTTTCTCGACGGGGAGGACGTCACCGACAGGAAGCCCAAGGACCGTAACATGGCGATGGTGTTCCAGAGCTACGCGCTGTACCCTCACATGACGTCTCGTGAGAACATGGCGTTCGGACTGAAGATGACGACCGATCTCTCGAAAGCCGAGATCGACGAACGCGTTCAGGACGCGGCCGAGATGATGGGCATCGGCGATCACCTCGACAAGAAGCCCGGCGACCTCTCGGGTGGCCAGCAACAGCGCGTCGCGCTCGGCCGGGCGATCGTCCGGGAACCCGAAGTGTTCCTGATGGACGAGCCGCTCTCGAATCTCGACGCCAAGCTCCGGACGCAGATGCGCACCGAACTCCAGGAGATTCAACAGGACTTCGGCGTCACCACCGTCTACGTGACACACGACCAGACGGAGGCGATGACGATGTCCGACCGGATCGCCGTCCTCAACGACGGCGAAATCCAGCAACTCGGCACGCCCCTGGAGTGTTACCACGAGCCGGCGAACCAGTTCGTCGCGGGCTTTATCGGCTCGCCGTCGATGAACTTCTTCGACGTGACGCTCGATACGGCCGGCGCGACGCCGACGCTGGTCCACGACGAGTTCGAGTACGAACTCGAAGACGACGTGTACGCCGACATCGAGGGCCAAGGGACCCGGTTCACGCTTGGCATTCGTCCCGAGGACGTCAAGGCGGTTCCCGCGGGGACCCACAACGCGATCGCGCCGACCGTCGACGTGACCGAACCGCTGGGCGACGTCAGCTACGTGTACCTCGACGTCGGCGGCGAGCAGTACACCGCGACGCTCGAAGGCGACATCGTGATCGAGTCCGGTCGGTCCATCTCCGTGCAGTTCCCGCAGGACCGCATCCACCTGTTCGACGGGGAGACGGGCGAGGCGCTGCGGAACCGTGCGCCTCCGGACAGCGACGACGTCGAGGCGCTCGCCGGGCTGGACGACGTCAGCGGCGTCGAGATCGGCGTCAACTGAGCCTCCTCCGCAGCGGCGTCCCGCGTCGTCGTCTTTTCCGGATGCGGTCGTTCGGTATCGTTCCGACCAGCGGCCGTGTCCGCGTACGGCGTCGGCCGCTGGCAGTTTCTAGTTCGTCGACGGTTCCAGTCCTCTGAACGCTCACAGCGTGAGCTATCGAGAGAGCGTCGTGGTAAATCGACCAGACCAGAAACGGGGCGTTGGCGAGCGGCTGGCGTCCGGTTCTCAGCGCAGCACGCGTTAGTTCAGGCGTGGGAGGTACGCGTCGTTGGCGGCGAGCAGTTCCTCGGTCATTTCGTGGATCTCGTCCAGGGTGAGCTCCGCCGCAGTGAGTGGGTCCTGCTTGACCGCCCGGTGGATCTTTTCGCGGTCGTTCTCCAGAGCGCCTTCGACCACGAGTTGCTGGACCGCGACGTGCTGCTGGGAGAACGTCGTGACCGACGACGGCAGTTCTCCCACCGAACACGGGTGAAGGCCCGTCCCGTCGACGAGCACCGGCACTTCGACGCAGGCGTCGTTCGGCAGGTTCTCGATAGCGTTCGTCTCGTTGCTGACGTTGAGGTTGAGCCGCCGGGGCTGGCCGGTCTCGCGGGAGTGGATGAGCCGGGAGGCGTACTCCTCGGAGCGCTCGACGCCGACTTCCTCGAGGTCGACGTCCAGTTCGGGCGAGTCGCGCTGTTCGGAGCGTTCCTTCCAGCCTTCGAGATACGTCGCCGTCGGCATCCGTTCGGCGTAGTCGGTTCCCTGCATCTCCTCGATGATCTCCTCGTCGGTCCGGAAGTAGGGAACGTACTCGGACATGTGGTGGGAGGACTCGGTCGGGAAGTAGCCGAAGTGTTTCATCATCTCGAAGCGGACCGTGTCGCGCTCGTAGATATCGGGGTCCTCCATCGCCTCGCGGAGGTCCGGATAGACGCTTTCGCCGTCGAACTCGGCATCGAGGAACCAGGCCACGTGGTTGACGCCGGCGACCCAGTAGTCCAGATCGTCCTCGGGGACGTCGACGTAGTCCGCGATCGCCTCCGCGGTGTGAGGAACGGAGTGACAGAGCCCGACCGTCTCGATATCGGTGGCCTCGAACATCGTCGTGCAGAGGATCGACATCGGATTCGTGTAGTTCAACAGCAAGGCGTCGGGACAGAGTTCTTCCATGTCGCCGGCGATGTCCAGCATCTCCGGGATGGTTCTGAGGCCGCGGAAGATGCCGCCGGGACCGATCGTGTCGCCGATGGCCTGCTCGACGCCGTACCGTTCGGGGATGCGGATCTCGTTCTCGAAGGGCTCGGTGCCGCCGACGTTGATCATGTTCAGCACGTAGTCGGCGTCCTCGAGAGCCTCGATGCGGTCGGTCGTCGCCTCGACCGTGGCGTCGAGATCCTCGTTCTCGACCATCGACTCGGCGATCTCGGTCGTCTGTTCCAGGCGGTGTTCGTCGATGTCCATCAGCGCGATCGTGCTATCGGAGAGCTCGTCGAACGAGAGGATGTCCCCGACGAGCTTGGTAGCAAACACCATACTACCCGCTCCGATGAAGGTGATCTTGGGCATACACCATCCACTCTCCGGGAGAGCATAATAAATGTAGTGCCGTTCACCCCGTCGAGGGGGTATTGTGAATGACAATTTGGGAAAGATATATATGGGGATCACCCTCAACTGTTCTGTTAGGGATTGCCCAATGACAGACGACAACTCGTCCGGACTTACCAGACGTTCGTTCACCAAGGGACTCGGCGGCGGCGCCGCAGCGGCAGGCCTCGCCGGCTGCCTGGGTGGCGGTGGCAACGGCTCCGAGCAAGCGCTGCTGTGGGAGTACGCGTTCCCGAACGACGGCACGCCGCCCATCTGGAAGGATGAATTTCTCGCAAACTACGAAGAGCGAGCCGGCGAAGAACTCACCGTCGCCCGCTTCTCCTACGAGGACCTCCGCCAGAAGTTCCTCACCGGCGCCCGGACCGGCGACCCCGACGCGATCGAGGGCGTCCTGAGCCACCTGACGGAGTACGTCAAGGCCGGGCACCTCGAACCGCTCGGCGACTGGGCCGAGGGGCTCGACCACTGGGACGGCTTCGTCGACAGCGCCGTCGACGCGATGACGTACCGCGGCGAGCTGTACGGGCTCCCCTACACGGGGAACGGCCGCGCGCTCATCTACCGGAAGGACATCCTCAACGAGCTCGGTCAGGAACCGCCGGAGACGGCCGCCGAGTTCCAGCAGATCGCTCGGATGGTCAACCGCGAGTACGACGACATGTGGGGGTACCACAACTGCACCAAGGACGGTAGCGTCCGCGGGTTCCAGGAGTGGATGTCCCACGTCTACCAGCACACCGACCAGCTCTACGTGCCGGACGGCGAGTCCTGGTCGCTCAACATCGAAGCCGACGCGCTCGGACAGATCTTCGACGACTGGTACTTCCAGATCTACGCCGCCGACAACCCGGTCGGGAACCCCGATCAGCTGGGTACCGGCTGGCAGGTCAACGATCCCGGCTTCCTCAACGGGCAGTTCGCGTTCATCGAGTGCGGCACCTGGCTTCGCGGCTGGACTTCCGGTGAAAACATCAACGACACCGATGCGACGACCCAGTTGCTCGACAACGACACCGGCGTCGCCCACCTGCCCTACAGCGAGGGCGGTTCGCAGGGCACCTTCCTCGAGGTCAAGCCGATCATGATCAACGCCCACTCCGACAACAAGGAGCGCGCCAAGGACGTCCTCGCAGCCTGGACCGATCCCGAGGTGCTCACGAAGGGCGCCGAAGACAAGTCCGGCGACTTCATGACGCCCGTCCACGAGGACGTCGAGTCGACGATCGACAACGAGAACTGGGCGCCGTTCACCGACGTGTTCGGCACCGGTCGCGCCCTCGCGAAGATCGGCTGGGGCCCGGTCCGGCAGAAGTTCTACACCTACATGCAGGAGGTCGCCTACGGCGAAACCGACCCCTACAACGCGGGCGATCAGTTCCACAGCGAACTCAAGAGTCTCGAGAGTGAACTCTAAGCCCCGTCAGATCAATGTCAACGAGAACCGAAGATAAGGGGCCGCTCACCGACTACCGGGAGACGTTCGGCTCGTTCCTCTCGGAGACGTGGCTCGGCTACGCGATGATCCTGCCGGCGGCCCTGCTGATCGGCGTGATCATCCTCTACCCGACGTTCCGGGGCATCCACCTCGCGTTCTTCGAGGCCTCGTTGCTGAACCCAGAGGCCAAGGTGTTCATCGGCCTCGAGAACTTCGCGGCGATGCTGGAAGACCCGATATTCCGGGAGTCGCTGTGGCACACGGTGTTGCTGACCGGCCTCGCGGTGTCGCTGCAGTACCTGCTGGGGCTCGGGCTGGCGCTGGCGCTCAAGGAGAAGGTCCCGGGCGCGGGGGTCTTCCGGAGCCTCTCGATGATCACGTGGGTGCTGCCGGTCATCGTGATGGTGATCATCTTCCGGTTCATGACCCAGTCGGGGTTCGGGCCGGTTAACATCCTGCTAGCAAAGCTTGGCATGGAGACGGCCTCGTGGTTCGGCCGCCCCGGCGTGGCGTTTCCGCTCGTCGTGATCATGCACGTCTGGCGGAACGTCCCGTTCTACGCGATCGCACTGCTGGCGTCGATGAAGTCGATCCCGGACACCCAGTACGAGGCCGCTCGACTGGACGGCGCGGGGCCGCTCGAGCGGTTCCGCTACATCACGCTGCCCCAGATTTCCTACGTGTCGATGATCATGATCGTGTTGCACGTGATCTTCACGTTCAACAACTTCGACATCGTATACCTCTCGACGGGCGGGGGCCCGCTGGGCAACACCGAGGTGCTGGCCACGTACATCTACAAGCAGGCGTTCCAGCAGTACGCGCTGGGGTACGCCGCCAGCATGGGGGTCGTGATGCTCATCATCATGCTCACGTTCACCGTCGTCTACGTGAAACTGGAGGCGAGAGACTGATATGTCGACAGATACCGCACAGCAAACGACACCGGATCGATCGTTCGTCGAACGAATCGACGCCTGGCTCGACGAGGACATGTCGATCCGTCGAGCGCTCGGCGTGTACGCCGTGCTCGGGATGTACATGGCGTTTCTCCTGCTGCCGGTCGCGTACATGGTCATGGCGACGTTCACGTCGCCCGACTTCCTGTACTCGACGCAACTGATCCCGTCGCTCGGCGATCTCACGCTCGACAACTACGTGACGACCCTTTCGCGTGGACAGTTCCAGCAGTACTTCATCAACTCGATGATCATCGCGACCGCGACGACGGTGCTGACGCTCGCGGTCGGCACGCTGGCAGCCTACTCGCTGTCCCGGTTCGACTACCCGGGTAAGAACGTGTTCCTCATGACGTTCCTGGGAACGCGGATGCTCCCGCTGGTGCTCATCCTGATCCCGTTCTACCTGCTGATGTTCACGCTGAACCTCATCGACTCCTACCTCGGGATCATCATCGCCCACTCCGTGGGCGGCATCCCGCTGGGAACGTGGCTGCTGAAGGGCTACTTCGACGACATCCCGGAGTCGCTCGACGAGGCGGCGAAGATGGACGGCTGCTCGCAGCTCGATATCCTGGTGCGCATCATCATCCCGATGTCGCTGCCGGGAATCGCCGTCGCGGGCTTTTACACGTTCATCCTCTCGTGGAACGACTTCCTGCTCGTGTCGATCCTGTCCCAGACGGCGTCGACACGGACGCTTCCGTTCGGCCTCCAGCTGTTCCAATCGCAGAACAGCGTCGCCTGGGAGCTGCTGTTGACGGCCGCGACGGTGACGATGGCGCCCGTCGTTCTGCTGTTCGCCGTCATCCAGCGCTGGGTCGTCGAGGGGCTGGCGAGCGGCGGGATGAAGGGCAGCTGATCGCCCTCTTTCCCGCGACCGGTTTCTCGACGGCGTGACCTGCTGACGCCCCTCGGCGTTCGTTTGGCTCATCCGGTGGCAAAGATGTCAATTCTGTCTCCGCTTAGTCAAAGTACATTCCTACAACTACCCAGTATGGTGAGATAATAGACTACCTGGAAATATATGGTCGCATAAGGCACCCATTTCTCCGAAATCGACGCGCGATTTATGCTCTAATATAGGTACTTTGGCTCCATATACTACCGATCGAGGAGCAGCTGTCGGGGATACGTTTCGATACTCTCGGGAGATTCTCGATAGCGCTACGTGACCGCCTCGGGGAAGAATCGGCCGTGGAACCCGAACGGGACGACGTGGGGCAGCGGCGCCCGGGCACGCTCCTCGAGCGTCGCCGCGTCGAAGACCAGCAGTATCGACCGCTCTCGGTCGGCGTCGAGCGCCGTCGCGATCACGACGCCGTCGTCCTCCGCGTCGGCGTCGGGACGCCTGACGACGCGCGGCTCTTCGACGTAGACGCTCGACTCGAACCACTCCGTCGCGGTCTCGCGTTCGAGGTCGACTTTCACGAGCCCGTTCGCGCCCTCGCGCGCGGTCGCCTGCCCGTAGGCGTAGCGATACGGTCGCGTCCGGACGTCCCGGGGGACCGTCGGTAGTTCGATCCCACCGTCGTAGCGCCGGTGGCTCGACGTCGCCCCAGTCTCGGGATCGACGCGGTACCGGACGAGCCGACCGGTGACGCCGGGGTCCTCGTCGGCACCGAGTAGCGCGTCGAAACCGAGCGCGTCGACGATGCCGGCGTCCTCGTACTCGACGAGGTCCATCACCACCTCGTCGTCGGCCTCGAACGCGTTGACGTGGTGGAAGACGAACCCCGGCTCTACGGTCGGCTCCGCGACCAAGTTCCCGCTTTCGCGGTCGACGACGGCGATCCGCGTTCCGTTCTCGGGGCGATACTCCAGCAGGTCCAGCAGGCCCTCAGTCCACGGCGAAAGCGCGCCAAGCACGTCGATCTGCAGCGGCGTCTCGATCAACACGGCGTGGTCCGCGGTCAGCGCGAAGCTGTGGACGTAGCCCGGGCCTCTCGCGGGAACCGTCGCGACGCGTTCGCGGCGGTCGCTGCCGTGGGGCACGCGATACAGGTGGAACCGGTGTGGGTGCCCGAACTGCACCGAGTGGCCCACGGTCTCCCCGCGGTGGTCGTCGACGACGTGGTGGGCGCCCGCCAGGTGTTCGACGACGTCGTCGTCGTCGAACGCGAACTCCGATTCCGTCTCCAGGGTGGTCGGATCGAAGGCGACTCGCCGCGGCGCCTCCGTGAGAGCGACGTACTCGTCGCCGAATCGGACGACCTGGACGTTCGCATTGTCCGTCGGTTCTGGCGGCCCGAGCGCACGGAGCCAGCGCCCCAGCGTCTCCAGCGCGCCGTTCCCCGTCGCGAACTCGCCCGCGCCGTCGCCGGTCTCCGCCGTCCGATACGCTTCGGTGCGAAGGAACCGGTTCGTGTAGCGCACGTCTCCGTCCGAGAACGCGTACCGGCGCAGCATCGCCAGCCCGTCGAACCAGTGGTTGACGCGCTCGCCGCCGACCTCGAACCGCCCCGGTCCGTTCCGTACGAGTGCGCCCGACAGCCACGGCGGGATCGTCCCCTCGACGTCCAGCGGGCGATCGCTGTACTCCCGTTCGACGGACCGGAACCCGAGTTCGTAGGGAGATCGGGTCGTCACACCGTCTAGTCGACGGGTGTCGGTATCAATTCGGCGGCCCGGGATCGGTCGAGTACAACCGGAATTTTAAGAGGAAGTAGCGGCATCAGAAATGCATGATACACACAATACAGCTTACCGGAGCGAACACGATTGGCGGCCTCGTTCTCGCGCTCGTCGTCCCGACGATGATGATCGCCTTCGGTGCGTACGTGGGCGTCCTGATGGCGCTACAGTCGTTCTTCGACGCGCAATCGTGGCAGGAAGCGACCGCCGACAGCGAGCAGTGAGTCTGACCGCCGCGGCCGCCAGCTGCGGTGAGCGCCCGACGGCGCACGGTGTCGAAACTCCCGATGATCGCTCGCAAGCAGACGACAGCAACGTGGACAGTACGGCTTTAGGTCAGTCCGGCTATATCTGACAGGTACCGGACTATGTCTGCGATCGGCGAGATCGCTCGTGGACCATCGAACACGCGGTCCACGAGAGCGACCCCATGACGACGTACTACTTCCTCAGCGACATGCACGTCGGCGGCGACGAGGCGCTCAGGGACGTCCAGTTCGAGGAGGAGTTGCTCGGCTTTCTCCGCGACTTAGAAGAGAGCGACGAGGACGCGGAGTTGATCGTCAACGGCGACGCGTTCGGGCTCTGGGAGTTCACTGAACTGAAAGGACTGGACAAGTTCGACGCGCTCGTCGAGCGCTACCCGGAGCTGTTCGAACAGTTCCGCGCGACCGGCGCCGAAGTGCCGATCACGTTTATTCCGGGCAACCACGACTACGAACTGGCGGCCTACGACGAGTACGTCGACCGCCTCGCGGAGTACAACGTCGACCTCGACCAGTCCGTCGCCATCACGCGACCGGTCGGCGACCGCGAGATCTGGATAGAGCACGGGATGCAGGAGGACGACCACAACCGGGTGCCCGACTTCGGAAATCCCTACGCCAACCCGCTCGGCTACTTCGTCAACCGCCACTTCACGAGCAAGGCCGGCCAGCTCTCCCACCGGGGCAAGTACAACTGGCTCAAGGATATCCAGTCGGTGACGCCGATGGAACAGATTCCCGAGTGGATCGCCTCGAACTACTTCTACCGGGAGATGAACCCGCTGTTGCGCTACGCGGCGCTCCCGTTCTTGCTGACGTTCCAGATCAGCCTCGGCTACCTCTTGCTGGTGATCCTTGCGGTCTCGGGCGTGTGGGCGACGCCGCTGGAGCTCGTCCACGACGCATTTCGGGCGCTGGGGATCGTCGGATCGCTGTTCGACGCGGTCATCGCCGTCAACCTCGCGATCGCCGTCCTGCTGGGCGTGATCGCGGTGCCGCTGTACGTCCTCGTCCGGGACGTCCGGAAGACGCTCTCCCGGTTCGGGCTATTCGAGGTGCCCGAGGACGTCTCCGATCCCTATCTCGACCGCGCGAGCGAGGTGTTCGAGGCCCATCCGGACGTCGCGGCGTTCGTCTACGGTCACACCCACCGCGCCTCGCTGCGCCGCCGTGACGGCCGCGCGGTGATCAACACCGGGACGTGGCTCAAGCGGTTCACCCGATCGTCGGCCCGGATCGGCGTCCTGCCGCCGGTGTTCTACCCCTCCTTTCGGTTGAGCTACTTCCGGGTCTTCGAGGAGAGCGGCGACGTCGTCGTCGAGTACGACGAGGTCGGGAAGCCCAACCCCTCGGAGCTGTCGCTCCTCCAGCGGGCGATCTCGAAGCGACCGGAACGGGAGTCGGCGATTCCCGATCGAACGGTCGTCGACGACGAGTGACGACCCGCGGTCCGGCGCAACCGAGCGCTCGTCGCGGCCGATGGCGGCCGGACACGCTCGCCCGCCTGGCGCTCACCCCGGTCCGGGGTCGGTCCGATCCGCATCGGACGGCGCTTCTGCCTGGCGCTGCTTGACGCTCTCGACACTCTCGGCGTACTCGTCGAGCGTGTGCTCGGACACGACGGGCACGCGCTCGCGCTCGGGGTCGGCCAGCACGGGGAGGATCATCCGGACGAACGTCACGATGAACAGCATCAGGAACGGCCCGAGGAAGATACCCGACCAGCCAAACAGCGGCGGCCCGAACAGGTACGCGAACATGACCAGTCCGGTGTTGAGCAGGCGTCCAGAGAGGTACGGCCGGATGTACGTCCTGACGAGGTTGTCGAACCCGACGATCATCACCGCGAGGAACGCAACCGGAAACCAGACCAGACGCGGATCGGTCGTCGCTGCTTGCACGCCGAGAATGGCGGCGATGGTAAAGTAGATCACTGACCGGCCCACCAGCGGGACGAGCGTGAACAGGCCGGTGACGACGGCGAACAGCACCGCCGAGGGGATCGCGAGCCCGCCCGGTGCGACGAGGTTGAACAGTCCGTAGACGAGCGCCGAAAGGAGGATAACTGCGAAGATCGTCATCGTGTAGCCGAAGTAGACCGAACCCAGCCCTCTGTCGACGGTCGAGAGGTAGTCGACCGCCAGACTGTCCTCGCCGAACACGTTTACCTCGAACCAGTCCGCGATATCGCGGGCGCTGATCAGCAGGAAGAAGGCGATCAGTAGCGCGATGAATAGGTTGAAAAGCGTCGCGCCCACTGCGCCGACCACTCCGCCGACGGAGCCGATCAGCGTCTGAACCGACGGCTCTTGGATCAGCACCAGCGTCGTGTCGTACACTTCCGACGGCGTGTTCGGGAGATCGGTGACTTGAATCGGCAACTGCGCGAGGATCCTGTCGGCGGGGAGGTTCGCGGCTGCCCTCGCAAGCTGTCCGAGCGCGACCAGCAAGATCGTCCCAATCATCGTGACGATCGGGACGACGAACAGGAACAGCGTCAGCGCCGCGGCGAGGCTCCGCGATGCGATGCGCGTTTCGAGCCGTTCGGTGACCGGTCGCGCGACGTAGTACACGAACAGCCCGAACACGAGCCACGGAAGGTACTCGCGGACGACGAGACCGAGCACTCCCAGCAGCACGACACCTAGTGCCCACCAACCGAGATGTTCGCGTCCCGGCCAGCCGCGGACGTTCCGCATCCGAGAATCAGCTTCGCTCATGGGTGGGAGTACGACTCCGGAGCTATTAACGGAACTTCACGAACGAACTGAACTTCCGGGGACCGGGAACTTACGCCGTCTCGGTACCGATGCCGCCTTCGGCGCAGCTCGAGAAGCGCCGCTGTTCGACGCGGCTGGTTTCAGCCACCGTGGAAAATCGGCGTGTTCTCCCCCGGGCTACCGAACGGGTTCGTCGTTCAGTCCGAACCGGCGGACTGTCGCTTCTCGGCCACTTCTTTGACGCGGGACTCGACGCCGACCCGCTTTTCGCCGAGCGTCGCGCCGACGAGCGCGCCCAGCGCGGCGCCGGAACTCGCGGCGTTTCTGCTGAACAGCCCACCGATCGCACCGCCGATGCCCGCGCCGATCGCGGCGTGTCGAGCGCGACTCAGCGCGCGCTTGAGACGTTTGGATTCCATACCGATACGTACGCCAACCAGACGAATAAACGTACCTATCACCCTACGTATTGCCAGCGCAGCGCGGTGCGCGGAGCGCGCTCGGTCACCCCCCGGCGTCGGCCCGCTCGGCCATCATCGACGCCGCGGTGTCGGCCCAGTCGCCCCGGCGGAACCCCGCGGTGACGACGAGCGCCCACCAGGCGTAACACAGCACCATTCCGGCGTACACGCCCGGGAGCCCGTAGTCGAACGTGACGGCGGCGAGGTACGAGAAGCCGAGCAGGAACGTCACCGTCCCGGAGAGGTTGGCGTAGAACGGCGTTCTGGTGTCGCCGGCGCCGCGCAGGCTCCCCGCGAACGGGAAGAAGATCCCGAAGAAGAACATCGAGACGCCGAACACGCGGGCGAACGTGGCGGCGTACTGCCGGGCGGCAGCGTCGCTGGTGAACGCGCCCGCGAGCGGATCGGCGCCCGCGACGAGGACGATTCCGGCGGCGCCGAGCGTGAGGACGCTCAGCGCCGCGATGGCCTGCCCCTCGAAGCGAGCCCGGGCCGGCTCGCCCTCGCCGAGCGACTGGCCGACGACGATGCTCGCGGCGACGTTGTACGAGCGGTACAGCGGCCCGGCGATCTGCTGGTAGATGCGTCGCCCGATGTGGTAGCCGGCGTTGACGTTCGTCCCGAAGGTGAGCAGCAAGGCGTTGAACGGGAAGTTCGCGAGCGACGTGCTCATCCCCTCGGCGAAGTTGGGCAGGCTCACCGCGACGAGCTGGCGCGCGATCGTCGGATCGGTCGGCCGCCGCAGCGCGGGCTCGGTCCGCTCGCTGAGAAAGGCGACGGCGAACGCGACGGCCTCGAAGGTCCGGCTCACGGCGGTCGCGACCCCGACGCCGACGACGCCCAGTTCGGGCAGGACGCCGATTCCCAGGCCCAGCCCGACCGTGCCGGCGATGTTGAGCCCGTTCGCGGCGATGTTGACGAGCATCGGCGTCCGCGTGTCGCCGGTCCCCTGGAGCGATCGCGCGCCCACGAGGCCGACGATGCGCATCGGCGCCGCCGCGAACACGATCGCGAGGTAGGTGCCGCCCATCGCGACGACCTCGGGATCGGCGCCCAGCAGCGCGATCAGCGGGCGGGCCGCGACGACGCCGACGCCGACCAGCGGGATGCCGACGAGAAACCCGATCAGCAGCGCCTGGCTGATCGCCTGATCGCGCGTGTCGGCGTCGTCCCGGCCGGTGTCCTGACTGGAGAGAGCGATCGCGCCCGAGCCCAGTCCGAGTCCGGCCCGCAGCGGGAGCTGGGCGTACAGGTCCGCCAGCCCGACCGCGGCGACCGCGGCCGGCGAGAACAGCCCGGTGACGATCACGTCGACCGTCCGCATCAGCGTGTTGAACGTCTGCTGGACGGCGATCGGCCACGACAGCGCGATCGTCCGCCGCCAGACCGACAGCACGCGCGCTCGGAGGCCGTCCATACCGGTCCGAACGTCGAATCGACGAATGAGGGTAACGGTCCCGGACGCGCTGGCTGGATTTCGGCCCGGCGCCTCGTGGGACCGCTCTCAGACGATCCCTCGGGCCAGCGAGCCGAACAGCGGCAGCCCGATCGCGGCGCCGACGGTGACGTAGACGATCGGGCGCATCTCGGGGACGAGCAGCGCCGCGTCGCCGATCGCGACCGCGAACGCGACCAGCACGAGAACGCCGAACGCCAGCGCGTACGCGACCCCGCGCCGGATGCTGGGTGCGACCAGCGCGACCAGCGCGCCGCCGAGCACGAGACCGAGCCAGTGGAGCCACGCGAACACTAGCCCCAGCGCCGCCGCCCCCGCGAGCGCGACGGCGTGGGATCGCCGCCGCATCCGCGCCTGATCCAGGGCCTCGTGCAGCCGATTTCCGGTTTCGCCCGATGCCGCTTCGGCGTCCTCCTGTGTCGCCCTGGCGTTGTCCGGCGTCGCGTCGGCGTCGCCGCTTCGCTCGCTCGAACTCACGACGACTCACCCTCGAACGCCACGGTCTCCTCGCCCTCTATCGTCCGGTTCATCGGCTTCTGGTCGTTGTCGAGCCAGCGCTCGAACTGGTCGTCGTAGTGCGCCGAGAAGTAGTCGCCCGAGTTCCCGCCGGGCAGGATCGCGGTGGCGTCGCCGCCCGGTTCGACGACCATCCGCCAACTGGAGCCGACCGCCGAATCGACGCGGTAGTTTTTCACCGTCGCCGACGAGCCGTCCGCCGCCAGCGTGTCGTAGTTCAGGAACGGCGCCTGGGCACCGAATGGGTGGTCGATCGCCCGCGTCGAGTTCCAGTCGCCGTACGTCGACCAGTCTTCGGCGTCGATCTCCGCCAGCGCTTCGTCGAGGGCGGCGACCATCGCCTCGGCGCGAGAGCGATCGTCGTACAGCGCGCTGTCGGCCGACAGCGTCGCGAGCACCCAGTCGTTCGGATAGTACGACTCATCGAGATCGGCGTCGGAGAACGTCGGGTCGGCGGTCCGCTGTCGGAAGTGATCCATCCACCGGGCGAACACCAGCGCGCCCCGGGAGTCCCGGTCCATCCGGTAGTTCCACTCGTCGAGCGTGGCGGCGGCCTCAGTGAGTCGATCGTCGGCGTCTGTACTGTCGTTCACTGCGGCGAGCAGTTCGGGGACCAACTGCTCGGCGCGCCCGTCCCGAACGTCGCTCTGCAGCGTACGGTGGAACTCGTGGTCGATCGCCTCGCCCTCGGACACCGCAGCGTCGAGGCGCTCGTAGATCCGCGCGCCGCGGTACGGCGTCGCGTAGTCGGCGCCGACGTAGTGGATGGGGTCGTCCGCGACGCGCTGGTTGGCCGTCGCCAGCACGTCCGGGTCGATCGCGTGGGGCTTCTCCTCGAAGGGGACGAAGCCGTCCCACGTCGAGGTGCCGAACGGCTCGAACCCTTCCCACTCTCCCTCGCCGGCCGAGCCGTCGAAGATCCGGTCGCCTCGAACCGCCTCGCCGTCGATCCGCCGGATCGGGAGTTTGCCGGTGGCGTAGTACATCGTCCGGCCGTCGGCGTCCGCGTACACGAGATTCTGGGTCGGAAGGTCGAACTTCCGCGTCGACTCGCGCAGGTCGTCGAGCCCCTCGCTCCGGCCGAACTCCTCGATCGCCACCGTCGTCCGGGTCGCGGTGTGGCCGGTCCAGGCGACGCCGACGCGCCGGCCCTCGCGCTCGATCATCGGGCCGTGGACGGTCTTTTTGAGATCGAGCGTTCGATCCTCGCCGCCCGAGACCGGAATCTCGCGCTCCTCGACGTCGAACTCGCGCCACTCGCCCCGGTATCGGTAGCGGTCGCCCGCGTCGTCGACCTCGTAGCGGTAGCAGTCGAGCACGTCCGCGCCGACGTTGGTAAAGGACCAGACGCCGCTGTCGTTCGCGCCCGCGATGACGAACGGGACGCCCGGGAACGTCGCCCCCCGCACCGAGCGCTCGGGCGTCTCGACGTGCTGCTCGTACCAGACCGGGGGCGCCATCAGCGAGAGGTGGGGATCGTACGCGAGCAGCGGCGAACCGCTGTCGGTGTGCTCGCCCGAAACGACCCAGCTGTTCGAGCCGACGCCGGTCGGCGTCTCGAATCCCGAGAGCCACGCGGTCAGGTCGGCGTCGATCGGCGCGGGACGTTCGATGTCGGCCGGCGCGGAGCCTTCGGTATCGGCTGGTTCGGAGCGTCCGGACGCCGCGGCGCTCCCGGCGTCGTCGGTAGCGCCGCCGCTTCCCGCGTTCCGTCCGCGGACGCCGCCGACGCCGTCGGTCGACGCCCGCAGGATCGGTACGTCGTGGTCCAGACGCCGCGGATACAGTTCGCTGAGGAGATCCTCGCCGAGCTGCTCCCGAAGTAGCGCCCGGCGCAGTTCGACGAAGCTCCCCGTGAGGTCCCACGAGATCTGCTTTTCCATCAGCATCGAGTCCGCGGGGGTCCACGGCCGGGGCTCGAAGCCCAGCAGCTCGAACTCCAGTTGGAGCTGTTCGCTCTCGAACGCCGCGTTGACGCCGTCGGCGTACGCCTCGACGAACGGTGCGACTCGCGTGTCGGCGACGAGTTCCCACGTCGCTTCGGCGGCGCCCGCGAAGTCCATCGCGACGTGGAACTCGTCGCTCTCGACGGTGGCCTCGCCGGCGACCTCCGAGAGTCGGCCGCGCATCTGGCGACGCTGGAGGTCGAGTTGGAAGCCGCGGTCGAACGCCTGGACGTAGCCGACCGCGAAGTAGGCCGCGCGCTCGTCGTCGGCCTCGACGTGGGGGATACCGTAGTCGTCGACGTACAGGCTCGCGTCGCCGTAGGGGCTCTCGACGCTGTCCGGGAGCGATCGATCGGCGGCGTCCCAGGCGTCGCCCGACAGGGGCGCAAACTGGTCGAGCAGGTCGGCGGCCGAGGAAAGCGAGAGTCCGCCGACGCCGGCCGCGAGGACGCCCGCGAGCACGCCGCGGCGCGTAGTTTCGTCAGTCACCACGGACACCGAGACGCCGATCCGTAATGATAATTGTGGTGGTTATCGCAGGCGGCGATCCGGCGTCAGTTCGACTGGCTGACCGCAGCGCCGAGCGCGCCGCCGAGTCCGCCCAGCACCGCGGGATAGACTGCGCCGGCCAGTAGCACCGCCGTGATCGCGTCGGGGGCGATCGTTCCTTCGCCGACCGCGTAGCCGAAGACGACGACGCCGACGGTCGCGAGCGGGAGGTAGCCGGCGGTGACGAGCGCGCCGACCGTCGCGCCGTCGGCCGCCGTCGCGGCGCGCGAGAGCGTCGCGGCCGCGACGCCCGCGCCGAGCAGGACCAGCGCCGGCACTAAGAATAGCAGCGCGATCGAGCCGCCGTCGGCGCTCGTGACGAAGTTCCGAGTCTGCGTGCCGCCGAAGCCCGGTAGCTCGGTGTCGACGAAGTGGGCGTTGTAGAACAGCCACCCGACTGCCTTCCACGCCGGGATCGGGTCGCCGCCGAACAGCTCGGCGACGGCGTTGAACCCCTCCAGCCGTTCCTCGACGGCGCCGCGTTGGGTGACGTACGTGACGAGGTAGCCCAGCACGTAGGCCGCCACGCCGGTCGTCGCTCCGAGTCCGATCGTCCGCCCGTCGATTCGATCTGTGAGGCTCACACCGGGGACTGTCCCACCTGCGTGATATAGCTGGTGGATTCGACACCCTCGTCCACCGCTGCGCGTTTATCCGCTTCGGCGTCCTATCCCGCCTATGGAGTGGAATCTGGATGCTCCGACCGCTCGATCGAGGGGTGCCGTCGCCGCGGTCGTCCTCGCCGCCGTCGTCGCGGCCGTCGCCGCGGTCAGGTCGCTGCGGACCGACGCCGAGACCGACCGAGCGCGGCTGCTCGACGCCGCGGCCGCCCGCCCCGAACGGACGTTCGATCCGGACGACGTGGCGGACCTCCCCGCCCCGGTCCGCCGGTACTTCGAGACGGTGCTCGACGAGGGGCAACCGCACAGCCGCACCGTCCGACTGGAACAGCGCGGCCAGTTCCGCGTTGGCGACGCGAACTCGGACTGGAAGCCGCTGGAAGCGACCCAGCGCGTCACGGTCGACCCCCCGGGGTTCGTCTGGGACGCCACGGTTCGGCTGGCGCCGTTCGTCCCGGTGCGCGTCGTCGACGCCTACGTCGAGGGCGAGGGATCGCTTCGGGCCAGACTGCTTTCGGTGCTCACGGTCGCCGACGCCGACCCGTCGCCGGAACTGGACGCCGGCGAGTTGCAGCGCTACCTCGCGGAGGCCGTCTGGTACCCGACCGCGCTGCTGCCCGGCGCGGGCGTCCGGTGGGACTCGATCGACGAGCGCTCCGCGCGGGCGACCCTGGAGCACGAGGACACGACCGTCTCGCTGGTCTTCGAGTTCGACGACGAGAATCTCGTCGAGCGCGTCGTCGCCGACGACCGGCCGCGGGCGGTCGACGACGGCTTCGAGCCGACCCGGTGGACCGGACGGTTCTGGGACTACCGGGAGCGAAACGGCGTGCTCGTGCCGACGGTCGCCGAGGTCGAGTGGAATCTCCCAGAAGGAGACCTTCCCTACTGGCGCGCCACGATCTCCGACTTCGAGCACCGGCCGGCGGCGTCGGAACGGCGCTGACCGACGGGGGCGTCCACGCCGGAACGACGATGACCGGCGGGAGACGCCGGCGCCGGAAACATTGACGGTGCTGGCCCGTCTCCGACGATCCGTGCAGGTCCATCCGATCGCGCTGGACAACGAGGAGTTCGAGGGGAACAACGACGCGTACCTTCTCGATGCAGGCGGAGAGACGGCGCTGGTCGACACCGGCGTCGCGACGCCCGCCGTCCGCGAGCAGCTCGAAGCCGGCCTCGCCGAGCGCGGGCACGATTTCGAGAGCATCGACGCGGTGATCCTGACCCACTGGCACGCCGACCACGCGGGGCTCGCGGGGACGATCCAGCGCGTCGGCGGTGCGCGCGTCGTCGTCCACGAGGCCGACGCCCCGATGGTTCGCCGGGACGCCGACGCCCGGGCGGCGCTCCGCGAGCGCCACGAAACCATCTTCGAGGAGTGGGGGATGCCGACCGAGAAGCGCGCGGGGCTTCGGGAGATGCTGGAGTCCGACGCGCTTGTCGACCCGCCCGAGACCGTCGAGACGATCGCGGACGGCGACGAGATTTCGGTCGGCGACCGGACGCTGCGGGCGGTTCACGCGCCGGGCCACACGGCCGGGCTCACGTGTTTCGAGTTCGAGACGGATGCGGGGCGCGAGGCGTTCGTCGGCGACGCGATTTTGCCGGAGTACACGCCGAACGTCGGCGGCGCGGACCTCCGGGTCGACCGGCCGCTGGAGCGATACCTCGCGAGCCTGCGCCGGATCGTCGACCGGGACTACGAGCGCGCCTGGCCCGGCCACCGGAACGTCATCGAGGCGCCGAGCGAGCGCGCGCGGGCGATCGTCGAGCACCACCGCGAGCGCACCGAGCGCGTCGTCGACGTGCTCGACGCCCACGGCCCAGCGGACGCGTGGACGGTGAGCGCGCGCCTGTTCGGCGAGCTGGAGGGTATCCACGTCCTCCACGGCCCCGGCGAGGCGTACGCGCACCTCGATCACCTGCGGCGCCACGGCGTCGTCGAGCACACCGCGGACGGGTACCGCCTCGCCGACGGACCGCCGGCGATCGACTCGATCGTGTAGCTTCTCGGTCAGCCCCAGTCGTCGACCGTCTTCTGTGCGGGAGCGTCGGACGCGTCGGCGTCCGTCCTCCCGAGACGCTCGAAGGAGATCTCGTACTCTATCGGGAGCTCGGACACGTCCACACGGGCGAGCAGCGCGGGCGTCTCGCTCGCCGTCGCTTCGGCGATCGCGCGCTGGTTGCGCTCCAGCCCGCCGTCACCGGTCTTGATCTCGCAGCGGTATCTGGCGACGCGACGGCCGGCGATCGCGACCGCGAACTCGCAGTCCGGCCGCCACGCGCCGGGCTGCTCCGGCGCTGTCAGCGGTTCGGGATCGGCGTCGACCTCGACCGCCAGCTCGGCGTCCCGCGAGAGGTCGAACTCGCGGCGGAGATAGTGGTCCAGCGGCGTCGCCACACCGTCGCCCGCCGTCAGCAACGCCTCGCCCAGCGCGCCGTACTGGTCGGCAGTCACGGCGTACCGCCAGCCGTCCTCCGGGTCGCTCTCGGGTAGTGGCGGGTCGGAGCGGCTCGCGCCGACGAGATACGCGTCGGCGTCGGTGTCGTCCCGGGGTGCGACGGCCTGCAGCCGCACGTCGCCGCCGCTGGCCGAGAGGTCGGCAGCCTCCGCTTCGGCGTCGTCGCGCGAGTCGTAGCGACGCCGCGGTCCGGCGTCCGCGACCAGCCGCTCGACCCCGTCGTTGCGCTCGCGGGCGGACTCCTTGATCGCGACGACGAACGACTCTCCGGGCATCGTAGCTCTACCGGGGCGCTCTCGCCGGACCGGCATCACTGCTGCGGTGGCCGCTCGCGGTCGAGCGCCCCGCGCCGGTCCCGAGCGTCGGTGCTGGGGCCCCACGGATATTACGGATCGCGTTGTGGACTCGCACATGGCGCATCAGCCAGAAGAACCGGAGCGGTACGTCTGCGAGGGTTGCCAGGCAGTGTACGCGGGGACCGCCTACGCCGAGGACGGCGGCCACAGCTTCGAGGCGCCGACCGAGTGTGCGGCCTGCGGGTCGTCGTCGTTCGTCAGGTTCGTGCAGTGGACGCACCACTCGTCGAGCGAGACCTGACGACGCGACGGTGCCTCGGCCGCCGGGCTGCGGCGTCGGACCCCGACGCAGCCGTTCACAGCTCCAGTTCGCTGACGACGCCTGCGACGTTCGCCCCGGCGCCGAGCGCGGCGACGCCGACGCCGAGCAGCCACGCCGCCGTCCGGGCCTCGGCGAAGGTCGCGATCCAGAGCCCCGCCGCGAGCGCGAGCCCGCCGGCGACGATCAGGCGCGCGAACCGCTCCATGGTCGACCGTCCTCCGCGAGGGCAGTAAGCCTCACGGCTCTGCCGGTTGGCGTCGGCGTCTCGGTTCGTCCGGCTGGCGTCGGCGTCTCGGCTCGACGCCCCGGCCGGTCCCGAGTGGATAAACGTTAGTTGCCGGGAGTCCGTAGTCGGAACCATGACCGAAGCGACGCTCGTCTACGACGACGACTGCGGCTTCTGCACGTGGTGGGCGGAGTTCGTCGACGACCGCTCGGACCTCCGGATCGTCGGGTTCGCAGACCTGACCTCGGAGCTTCGCGACCGGCTCCCCGAGGACTACGAGGAGTGCGCCCACCTCGTCGCCGACGGCGAGGTGTACTCCTGCGGCGCGGCGATGGAGGAAGCCATCGTTCGCTCGGACGTGCGCGAGGAACTCGTCGACGCCATCGAGTTCGGGCGACAGTTCGAGGACTACGGTCGGGTCCGAGAACGGGTCTACCGCCTGATCGCCGATAACCGCGAGACGGCCGGCAAGCTGATGTCGACGACGCCGCCGGCCCGTCGCGACGCGGGCGACGAGGAGCGCGGGTCCGGCGACTGAGCGGCCGGCTCCGGGGTCGCCACTCACAGGCGTCGACGCCGATGCTGCGACGCCCCGCTACGGACTTCCTCCAGCGACGTGGCTCCGACGTCCGTTCCGACGCGCTCGCGACGCCACCAGTCGCCGGTGTTCGCCCGCTCCTCCGGCGTCGTGTACCGATACCGGTATCGGATCGCCCGGACGTGTTCCGGCGGGTCGTCCGGGAACGGGTTCTCCGCGACGAGACCGAGGGTTCCCTCGTCGCCCTCCAGCAGATCGACGAGCATGCGCGTGAACCACGGCTGGCGTCGCGGCGTCGGCGCCATCGCGGCGAACCAGAGCTGCCAGTCCAGCCGGAGGTGGTAGGGTGCGATCTGGGGCGGCCGCCGGCCCGAGTCGGTCGGCTTGCCGGGGAACTCGTAGGTTCGCCACTCCGTGTCGTCGGTGACGACCTCGTCGTCGGTCCCTTCGACGACGATCTCGTGGCGCTGCCTGGTGATCGAGCCGAACGCGCCGTAGGTGTTGACGAGGTGCAGCGGGTCGAACGCGGTGTTCATCACCTGCTGCTCGGAGAGCATGTTTTTGACGGGCTGGACGCTCAGGGCGACGACGCCGACCGCCAGCACGAGCGCCAGGAGTTCCAGCCCGACCGGCGCGGGCGTCGGCGAGGGAACGGCGACGGGCAGCGCGGCGGCGAGGACGCCGTCGCTGAACAGGCTGACCGCGAGCACGATCGTCAGCGCGTTGAGCCACGAGAAGTTCCCCGTCAGCATCAGCCAGCCCTGGAATCCGATCGTCGCGACGCCCGCGATCGACGCGAACGGCTGCGGGGCGAAGTAGAGGAACGGGACCAGCAGTTCGACGACGTGGTTCCCGAACGTCTCGGCGCGATGGACCCGGTCGGGCAGGTGGTGGGCGAACCAGCTGAGCGGGTTCGGCATCGGCTGGGTCTCGTAGTGGTAGTCCATCGCCGTCAGGTCGCGCCAACATTGGTCGCCGCGCAGTTTGATCAGCCCCGCTCCGAACATATTTCTGAACAGTACCCACCGGAGCAGCCAGACCACCAGCGCGGGCGCCGCGGCGTCGCCGGCGCCCAGAAAGATCGCCAGAAATCCGGTCTCCAGCAGCATCGACTCCCAGCCGAAGCCGTAGAACAGCTGGCCGGCGTTGACGAAGGAGAGATAGAGGAGCCACAGCGCGGCCCACAGTAGCATCGACGCCGGGATCGCGAGCGGCTCCGGAAGCCAGTACGGGCCCGCCAGCAGCGCCAGCGCCGAGAGGGCGACGCCGCTCCACGCCGCGGCGCCGATCGCGCGGTCGCTGGGATACCGGTAAAAGAGGCTCGGGCGCTCCCGAAACGAGGCATGCTCGACGTACCGGTCGATCGGCAGCAAGCCGTCCTCGCCGACCAGCGGCCGGAACTGCCGCGCGGCGGCGAGAAACCCCAGTAGATAGATCGCGGCGAGGCCGCGCTGGAAGAGAAAGCGGACGAGCCAGTACTGCTCGCCGAGCCACATACGGCGTCGTGAGTCGGTCGACGGACAAAGGCATGGCGCCGACGCGGCTGCCCGCAGACGGCATGGCGCCGACGCGACGGACTCCTCGTCAGGTTTTCGCAGCCGACCCGATCTCGGGGTGGTCGCGGACGAACTCGACCAGCGTCTCGACGTAGCTCCCGAACGGCGGCGGTTCGATGCCGCTCCCCGCCAGATGCTTGCGCGCGGTGGCGCCGACGTACCGCGTCGGGTGGTCGAAGTAGTCGATCACCGCCGGTTCGATGCCGGTCCACCGGCGGACCGGGCCGAGCGAGAGCGCCCGCTTCGTCGGCCCCTTCGGCGCCGGCACCGAGAGGACGCGCGTGTCGGTCGCCGCGGCGAACGCCGCGGTCATCTCGGCGACGGTCGGCGGGTTCGGGTCGCAGAGCTGGTACACCTCGCCTTCGGACTTCGAGAGCCCACTCAGGTGGTCGATGGCGTCGACGACGTACTCCCGCGGGACGACGTTGACCTCGCAGTCGCCGGCGCCGGGCGTCCGCGGCAGCGTGGCGACGCCGGGCTGTTCGAGGAGAAAGCGCACGAGGAAGTAGGGACCGTCGTACTTCTCGGTCTCGCCGGTCCGGCTGTCGCCGACGACGATCGCGGGCCGGTAGATCGTGGCCGGGAGCCCCTCGGCCATCCGCTCTTGGACCGCGACCTCGGCCTCGAACTTCGTCGCCTCGTAGTGGTTGTTGAACGACTGGCCGACGTCGAGGTCGTCCTCGGTAAAGACGCCGTCGTGGCGGCCGCTGACGTAGCAGGTGCTGACGTACTGGAACCGCCGGAGGTCGGCGATGCTCTCCGCAAAGTCGAGGACGTGTTCGGTTCCCCGGACGTTGACCGCCTCGCCGACCGCCCGGCTGACGCCCAGATCGTACACCGCGGCGAGGTGAAACACCTCGTCGCAGGCGTCCTGCAGGTGCTCCCGGTCGTCGGCGTCGAGACCGAGATCCGGCTCGGTGATGTCGCCCTCGTACAGGTCGATCCGCTCTTCCCAGTCGTCGCCCGCCAGCTCGGCGGCCCGCCGCTCGGCGTCCTCGCGGTACTTCGACTGGACGAGGCAGGCGACGCCTCGATCGCGATCGAGCAGGCGCTCGACGAGCGCCGAGCCGAGGAATCCGGGGAACCCGGTCAGGAAGACCGTCACGAGCGCCACCCCGGTAGGTTCGTCCAGGGGCGTCGACGCCGAAGCTCGCTCAGCCGCTTCCACGCGCGCAGGGCCGGGACGAGTCCGGCCGCCCAGAGCTTGTCGGGCAGCGGGCCGGGCCCGATCGGCGCGAACCGCTGGGTAGCGACGGTCCGGCTCTCGGTGTACTTCGTCAGCCCCACGTCGCCGTGGCGTCGGCCGAGCCCCGAGTCGTTCATCCCGCCCATCGGCGCGTCGATCGACGCCCACGCCGCGGCGTACCCCTCGTTGACGTTGACCGTCCCGCAGTCGATGCGCTCGGCGACGCGCTCGCCGCGGGCGTCGTCGCCGGTCCAGATCGAGGCGTTCAGGCCGTACTCGGAGTCGTTGGCGCGCTCGACCGCTTCGTCGACGCTTCCGACCTCGTAGAGCGCGACGACCGGGCCGAACGTCTCCTCGTCGTGGACGTCCATCTCCGGCGTCACGCCGGCCAGCACCGTCGGCTCGAAGCAGTACGGCCCCAGATCGGGACGGGCGCGTCCGCCCGCGAGCACATCAGCACCCTTCTCGACGGCGTCCTCGACGTGCGAGCGCACCTTGTCGAGTTGCGCCTGTGACTGCAGCGACCCCACGTCGGCGCCGAAGCCGATCTCCGCGCCGAGCGAGCGGTCGCGGGTCGCGGCGACGAACTCGTCGACGAACGCGTCGTAGACCGATTCGTGGACGTAGAGCCGCTCGGTCGAGATGCAGAGCTGGCCCGCGTTCGCGAACGACGCGCGGACAGCGCCCGCGGCCGCAGCCTCGGGATCGGCGTCGTCGAGGACGAGCAGCGGATTTTTGCCGCCGAGTTCCAGCGACGAGCCGACCAGGTTCCGACCGGCCAGCGCGGCGACCTCGCGTCCGACCGCCGTCGAGCCGGTGAAGCCGACGAAGTCGACGCCGCCGATCAGCGGCTCGCCGAGCGCCTCGCCCCGGCCGCTGACGACCTGGAACAGGTCCGCCGGGAGCCCCGCCTCGATCAGGAGTTCGCGCGCGAGCAGGGCGGCGTGGGTCGTCCCCTCGGCGGGTTTGCAGACGACCGCGTTCCCGGCGAGTAGCGCCGGCAGCGCGTCCGAGACGGTCAGCACGATCGGGTAGTTCCACGGCGATATCAGCCCGACGACGCCGACCGGCTGCCGGTGGACGACCGCCTTCGTCGCCAGCGGAATCGCGCCCGAGCGACGCTCGGAAGCCAGTAGCTTCGGCGCGCGGTTCGCGTAGTGGCGAGCGGTGACGGCGACGTCCATCACTTCCTCGACGGCGTCGCGCCGGGACTTCCCGGTCTCGACCTGTACGAGGTCGAGCACGTCCTCGCGACGGTCGAGCAGCAGGTCGTGGAATCGGTCGATCACGGCGACGCGCTCCTCGATCGGGCGCTCGGCCCAGTCGTCCTGGGCCTCGCGGGCGCGCTCGGTCGCCGCGGCGACGTCTTCGTCCGTACACGCCGGTATCGCCCCGATCTGCTCGCCGGTCGCGGGCGCCTCGACGGGAATCTCGTCGCGTTCGTCGACCGCGGTGATCCCCTCGCGCAGCGCGGCCAATCGATCCGCGTCGGCCCACTCCGTGTTCATGCTCGTATGATACACTCTTTCGACGTTTAAAGTTCCTGCCGGGACGGCCATCGGATCGAGTGGTCGGGACTAGCGCTTACCATCCGATCGCTCGTAACCGGAGTCATGCGAGAGTTCGATCTGATCGTGATCGGCGGGGGATCGGGGACCGCGGTCGGCGACGCCGCGGCCGACAGGGGCGGAGACGTGGCGGTCGTCGAACCGGGACCGCTCGGGGGCGCCTGCGTCACGCGGGGCTGCGTGCCCTCGAAGGGGCTGATCCACAGGGCCGACGTGATCGCGGAGATACGGCGCGCCGGGCGCTTCGGCGTCGACGCCGATCTCGGGGACGTCGACTTCGCGTCGATCACCGCGGAGGTCCGTGAAACGGTGTTCGAGAAGGCCGAACACATGGAGCGACAGCTCCGCGACTCGGACCGCAAGACGCTGTTCGACGCCGAAGCGCAGTTCGTCGACGAGCGGACGGTCGCGGTCGACGGCGAGGAGCTCCGGGGCGAACAGGTCGTCGTCGCGGCGGGCGCCCGGCCGTCGGTCCCACCGATCGACGGGCTGGAAGAGACGGACCACCTCACGAGCGCCGAAGCGCTCTATCTCGACGAGCGTCCGGACCGGCTGGTGATCCTCGGCGGCGGCTACGTCGGCGCCGAACTCGGCTACTTCTTCGAGACGATGGGCACTGACGTGGCGATCGTCGGCCGGAGCGAGCGGCTGGTTCCCCGGGAGGACGACGCCGTCGCCGAGGCAGTGACCGCGGCATTCGAGGAGCGCTGCGACGTCTACGCCGGCCACGAAGCGACCGCCGTCGAGGAGCGGGATGGCGACATCGTCGTGACGGCCGAGCCCGCAACTGAGGACGATTCTACGGACGGGAACGAGATCGAGGTGGCCGGCGACGAACTGCTCGTCGCGACGGGGCGGACGCCGAACACCGATCGTCTGGCCGTCGACGCGGGCGGGATCGAGACCGACGACGGCGGCTTCGTCGCGACCGACGACTACCTCGAGACGAGCGTCGACGGCGTCTGGGCGCTCGGCGATATCGCGGGCCCGCCGCTGTTCAAGCACGCCGCCGACTACGAGGCGCGCGTCGTGGCGCGCAACGCGGTGCTCGACGGCCAGCGGCGGGTCGACTACACCGGCCTCGGCCACGCGATCTTCACCGCACCCCGAGTCGCGAGCGTCGGGCAGACGGAGGGCGAGCTTCGCGACGACGGCGTCGAGTACGAGACCGCTCGCGCCGAGTACGGGGACGTGCCGATGGGAATGGTCTCGAAGGACGACCGCGGGTTCGCCAAAGTGCTCGCGGCGCCGGACGGCGAGATCCTGGGCTGTCACATCGTCGGCGAGGAGGCGCCGACGCTGCTCCACGAGGTGCTCGTCGCGCTGCGCAGCGGCGACGGGACGGTCGAAGACGTCGCGGAGCCGATCCACGTCCACCCGGCGCGCAACGAGGTCCTGCTCAAGGCGTTCGACGAACTCGCCGACGTTCCCTACGCCGGAACGCCGGACTGGAGCGACGTGACGATGGGGTCGGAGTAGGAGAATCCGCGTCAGCGACCGAACAGTCGCTCGCGCAGGCTCCGGTCGCTCGCCCGCTCGGCGAACAGCACCGGCACGTCCACCTCGTCGATCACGTCGTAGTGCAGCGAGTCGGTCGCGAGCCGCGAGAGCAGCCCCCGCTCGGTCGCGCCGATCACGACGAGCGTGTGGTCGGCCGCCGCGCGCCCGATCGCCCCCTCGACGTCGCCCGAGTCGTCGATCGCGTGGGCGGCGTCGTCCAGACCCTGTTCGGCGGCCCAGTCCGCGAGGAACTGCTCGCCGGCGTCGCGCTCGTCGGGCCCGTCGACGACGTGTAGCAGCGTCACTTCGGCGTCGGCCGAGTCCTGCAGCGCGCGGGCGACCTCGGCGCTCAGCTCGCAGTTAGGGCCGCCCGCGGTCGGCAGCAGGACGCGCGAGGCGTCGACGTCGTCGCCGTCGAGCACGAGGAAATCGCAGGGGAGCTGCCGGGTCAGCTCGCTCAGCGGTCGCTCGGCTCGGCCGGCCGCCCAGAGCCGGTTGTCGCCCCAGCTCATCAGGACGCGGTCGGCGTTCTCGCGCTCGGCGATGTCGAAGATCTCCTCGAACGATCGGTGGGAAACGACCGTCGACGTCTCGCAGGCGACGTCGTGACGCCGCGCCGTCTCGCGGGCGTCTTCGAGCAGCGCGTCCGAATCGGCGACGATCCGGCGTCGCTGCGCCGCGCCGTACCCGCGGGGCGAGCGCCCCGGCGTCTGGACGACGTGAACGACGTGGACCGCGGCGTCCTCGTGCTCGCCGGCGATCCGGCAGGCCAGATCCACGAGCTGTGTCTCGGTTCGGGGATTGGCGATCGGGACGAGCATGGTGAACGCGGCGTCGCCGGCCGCGAGGTCGTCGGCGGTGTCGATCAGCGGGACGTACGATCGGCCGGCGAAGCGGCCGAGCAGCCACTCGTCGATATCGAGCTGTCGGTCGGCGCCCTCGAACCGCGCGGACTCCAGACGGTGCTCGCTCGTCTGGTAGTAGTTGACGACGGTGACCAGCACGACGCCGCCGATCGTGTTGCCCAGCAGGACGGGGACGACGAACTGCCACAGCCCGGTCAGAAACGCCGCGTCGGCGTACAGCGTCAGGTAGACCAGTTCGGTAAACGAGACTACGGAGTGGAACAACCCGCCCAGCGGGATCGCGAGAAACGCCAGGTAGACCACGGTGAGACGCGAGATCGTGTCCCGCGCGGCGTACTCGACCCAGACGACGCCCGCGACGACCAGTCCCGCGAACGCCGCCTTCGAGAACAGCGACCACCACTCGGTCGCGATCCCCTCGCGGGCGATGTCGGCCGCTACGGCGGACGCTTCGGGCGAGAAGACGCCGCCGTACGCTAACGCGAGGGCGCCGAGCGTGCCGCCCGTGAAGTTCCCGGCCAGCACGACGATCCAGTTGCGGAGCAGCGCCGGGACGCTCGCGATCCGCTCGATCGTCAGCGCGACCGGCGGGAGCGTGTTCTCGGTGTACAGTTGATACCGGCCGATAATGATGTAGATGAACCCCAGCGGGTACAGCAGCGCGCTCAGCACCGGATCGCCGCCGGTCTCGGCGTACAGCGAGGCGTACAGCAGGAACGTGATCGTGATCGCGAAGCCGGCGGCCAGCGCGCTGAAGAACAGTTCGCGGCTCCCGGAGGTGATCTCCTCGTCGGCCGCGGCGACGATCCGCTGGAACACCTCGTCCGAGGAGAACCGGTCCCTGACGACGGCGCCGACCGCGGGCGCGCCGCTGCGCGAGCGCTCGACGGCCTCGCGGACCGATTCCTCGGGATCGGGTCTGTCGGGGTCCTGTAGCCCCGTGCTGTTCGAATCGACCCGATCCCGGCGGCCGGAAGGATTCTGTTGTGCTCCACTGACTCTCTCGTCGGCGGAGCGGTCGGGATCGTTCACGAGTGTCCCTCCACGCGGTGATCCGTCCGCGTCACCGTTCGATCTCGTCGAGCCACCCCGTGACGGACTGCTGTACCGCACCGGTCGTGGTGCCGACGTTGAGGATCCGGTAGCCGCGGTCGATCTTCGCCGAGACGTCGTCCGGCCCGAATCCGAGTCCGCCGAGCGGGACGTCGGCGTCGAACGCCGCCGTCTCGATCTCCTCGACGGCCTCCTCGACCTCGGGGTGGGTCGGCTCACCGGGGTAGCCCAGCGCGACCGAGATGTCCAGCGGACCGGCGAACACGAACCCGAGTTCGGGCACGTCCAGAATTTCGTCGAGATTCTCGATCGCGGTCGGGTTCTCGATCGTCACGCCCACCATCGTCTCGGCGTCCTCGACGTCGACGTAGTCGTCCGCGGTGCCCCAGCGGCTGGCGCGGGGCGACGCCATCCCGCGGTCGCCCGGCTCGCCGTCGTAGCGGAATCGTGCGGCCCGCACCGCCTGTCGGACCTCCTCGGCGGTCTCGATCCGCGAGACGAACAGGTTCCGCGCGCCGGCGTCGAGCGCCTTGCGCACCAGCGCCGGGTCGGGTTCGGGCAGTCGGACGAGCGCCTCGACGCCCGAGCGCTCGGCGGCCCGGAGCAGGTGTTCGAGGCTCGGCCCGTCGGCCGGGCTCGGGCCGGCGTGTTCGAGGTCGAGCCAGACGAAGTCCAGCCCCAGTTCGCCGTAGAACTCGACCATCGTCGGGCTGTAGGCGTTGTCGAGCACGCCCAGCGCGGCCTCGCCGGACTCGACCGTCTCCTGCAGCGCGTTCGTTCGCGGCGTCTCGTTCATGCTCCAACGTGCCATGCCTGAATTCAAAAAGCCCCGGTCGCGGACGGTCGCTCGCCGCTTCTGCGTCGCGGAACGTCACTCGGCCCCGCGTATCGCGGGACGCTGTCCACGTCCCGCGTACAGCGAGTCACGCCCTGCGTGCAGCGAGACGCCGCTCGTCCCACGCGCGCCGCGGGACGCCGCACCCGCCGCTTTTGAGATTCGCGATCGAACCTTCTAACGTGCACCTACGCGACGTCCACTCCGACGACGAAGGGCGGATACGCGAACTCGTCGAGAGCACGATGACTGCGGGCTACGCGCTGAGTCCCCAGCAGATCGACGCGGTCGTCGAGGACCAGTTCGGACAGGACCGGCTCGCGGGCGACTCGGGCGATTCCGAGGCGACGTACGTCGTCGCGGAGACCGACGACGAGGTCGAGGAGACGACCGTCGCGGGGGTCGTCGTCGGCCGCGCGACCGACGACGCCGGCGAGATCAGGTGGCTGTTCGTCGATCCCGAGCACCGCGGAAAGGGAATCGGAACGACCCTGTTCGAGACGGCCCGCGAGGAACTCCGCGACGACGGCGCCGACGAGATCCGCATCTACCCGCTCGAGGAGAGTACGCAGGGGCCGCAGTTCGCCGAACGGCTCGGCTTCGAGCAGATCGACGACCGCGAGGTCGAGATCGGCGGCGAGTCGTTCGTCGAGTACACCTACGCGGAATCGTCGAGCGGCGAGGACAGAACGGCGTCGAGCGACGCCGAAGAGTCCGCTGCGGACGCCACGGGTGATCCGACCGAGTCCACCGAGTTCCCGAACACCGAGGAGCGCGACGGTCACAGGACCGTGATGACCGAGGACGGCGAGCGGCTGTACGTCGACGCGGACGACGCGCACTCGGGGACGTCGGCCGCCTTCTTTGCCGTCTACGAGGATGGGGACTTCGAGGATCGGTACGGCTTCTACTGCGGCAACTGCGGATCGCTCGACGTGTCGGTCGATCAGATGGACCGCTACGAGTGCGGCGAGTGCGGGAACAGCCACGCCTCGCGTTCGGACCAGTCGTACGACGACTCGCACATCTGAGACTCCGTCGCCGATGCGCACGACATCGACCGCTTGACGCCGATCCTCGATCGGCGACAATTGCGACCGCCGATCAGCGAACGACTGTCACCGTCACCGGAGCGCGCTGGGTCACTCGCTTGGCCGTCGACCCGAGTAACACGTGCGAGAGCGTGTCGTCGCTCGCGGCGCCGATCACGATCTGGTCGATCTCGTGCTCGTCCGCGTACTGCAGGATCTCCCTGCTCGGCTTGCCCAGTTTGACGACGCTGTCGAACTCGCCGTCGAACGACGCGGCGCGCTCGCGCAGTTCCGCGTGGAGGTCGTGAGCGTTGTCCCACTGCTTCTGGTACCACTCCTGAGAGTACGCCGGGATGCCGGCCTGTCCCAGCGGCGACTGGAGGCCGGGCGTCAGCGGATCGACGTCGAACGGATCGACGACGGTGATCGCGGTGACGTCGACGCCCGGCAGCTCGAAGGCGTGTTCGAGGGCGTGTCGCGACTCCTCGGAGCCGTCGACGGCGACGAGCACGTGTGCGCTCATGTGGTCGGTCACGCGGATCGGCGTGATAGCTCTGGGTGTCGGCTCCCGGTGCCGGCCGTCCACGCGTCGGGCTCAGAGCACCAGCAAGAACAGAACGTACGCGCCGATCGCCGACAGTGTCGGCGTGAGCACCCACAGGAACACGATGCGACTGGTGGCCGCGGGATCGAACAGGCTCTCGGCGGCCAGTTCGTCGAGCTCCTCCTCGCCAATCGGTGCCACTTCGGCGTCGTCGCTCTCCTCGATGACTTCCTGTCGCTGCTCGGCCTCGGCCTGCTGTTCGGCTTCGGTGCCGGCGAGCGTTCCCACCGTCGGCCCGCTGGGTGGCGAGTCGTCGGCCGACTCGGCGCCGAGCGCTCCCGTCGAAAGCTCCGGCCCGGCGTCGGCGTCGAGCTGCGCGACGTCGGGATCGGTAGCCACGCTCGCGGCCTCTGCCAGCGTCACCGCGCGGCTCGCCCGCCCCCAGCCGAGTCCGATGATACAGCAGGTCGTGCTCACCGCGAGGCTGGCCGGGATGCCCAGCTGCGAGAGGATCGTGATGATCGTCGCGCCGACCGACGAGACGATCAGCGCCGCCAGGATCGGCAGGTCGGTGATGCCGTCGCCGACGGTCGCGAGCGTCCGGCGCGCGATGGTAAAGCCGCCGAGGCCGATGGCGCCGATCGCCAACAGGATCCCCTGCTCGACGGAGATCGATCCGTTTCCGACGAGCGGGGCGACGGCGTTGGCCGCGTTCGACGCGCCCGCGGAAAAGCCCATGTAGCAGGCGATCACGAGCACGAGTCCCGAGCCGAGGATGTCCCGCGGCGTCGCCCGGTCGTTGAACGCTGGTCTGGGGATCGCCCCCGTTCGATCGAACCTGATCAGCGAACTCTCCAGTCGCGTGAACGTGAACCGCGCGTCGAGGTGCGGGTACAGGTACCGGCCGATCACCATCCCGACCAGGAACGCCGACAGCGGCGCGACGATCCACGCCGAGACGATCCGGAACATGATCGCCTCGTTCAGCGACCCCGTGGCGATGCCGAGGCCGACGATCGCACCGACCGACGTCATCGACGTCGAGGCGGGCACGCCGTAGAGGTTCGAGAGCAGCAGCGACGCCCCCGCGAAGAAGAGCACGCCGACGCTGGTCGCGAGCGTGAACTGGCTCGCCGGGACGATCTGGCTGCTCATCGTGTCGATGACGTTCCGGCCGACCGTCCACCCGCCCAGCAGCGCGAATACGGTAAACAGCGCCGCCGCGGTCACCTTGCCGACGATCCGGCTCCCGACGGCCGGCCCGAACGCCACGCCGGTCGAGGAACCGCCGATGTTGTATCCGACGAACGCGGCGACGAACAGCCCGACGACGAGCAGCGCCGTTACCATACTATCGCTTACGAGGACAGTCTTTCTATGCGCTTGGGCTCTCCGTTCCGGAGCGGCCGTTTCGTTCCGTTGTTCACTTTCGCTCCGGTTGCCGGGGATTTTTGTAATGGCCGTGGGATACACGGCCTAATGAGTTCAGCACCGATCGCCCGCCGAGCACCTCCCGCGGCCCGGACGAACGCGTGACAGCACAGCAGGCCGACCTCGGCGACTGCCCGAACTGCGGCGCGACGGTGCCGACCGGGCAGCTCCTGATCGAGTACGAGGCCGAGAGCGGGGGCGGCGTCTGGGCGGAGTGTCCCGACTGCTCGAAAGTCGTCGATCCACAGCGATGATCCGGGCGATCAAGCAGCTGATCGGCGGGCCCGACAGTTCGGACGTGCTTTTCGAGTGTCGCGACTGCGGGACGAGCCTCGCGCCGGAGTCCGAGCACTGCCCGGAGTGCGGCAGCGACGCCGTCGTCCGGTACGAGCTGTAGCCGTCTGGTCGCGGCCGTCGACTGGCGTCACGCACCGTCGATCATCGACAGCCGACGCGAGTACCGGCGGATCATCGTTCCGTCCTCGTCCTCCAGCTCGACGGTGAACTGCTTCTCGCCGGTCACGGATTCGAGCTCCCGCTCGCGGACCGGCGTCGGTCGCTACGAAGTGCCTTCCTCGTCGTCTTCGGTTGCGTCGTCATCTTCGCGCTCGTCGGCTTCGGCGTCCCGTTCGTCGTTTTCGGTCGCGGCGTCGCCTTCCTCAGCAGTCGCCAGTTCGGCCTCGTCGACGGCGTCCTCGACGACTGATTCGTCGATCGCCATCTCGCCCGGTTCGGCTGGTTTCGCGTCGACGTCCCCGCCGACTCGCTCGGCGATCTCCTCCGGAGTGCGGTCTTCGCCCGGCGCGTCCTCGATCGGTTCGTCGTCCCGGTCGGCCGGCTCTCCCGTCTCGTCGGTGCCCGGCTCGCCGATCGGGAGCGAGCTCGCGCCGGGCAGCCCGCCCTCGCTTTGGGCCGCCGACCGCAGTCGGCGGAGTGCGAGATACGCCGCCCCGCCGACCGCGAGGGCGGCTGCGAGTTTCCGCCCGAGGTTCGATCCCTCCCGGTCTGCGTCCCGCGTCGGTCCGGTGTCGGCGTCGCCACCTCCGGTCAGTTGCTGTATGCGAGTCACACCCGAACTACGCCGCCGCGGCGGAAGTTCATTGGGGCGCGGCGGTCTGCCCCGATCGCTATCGGCCGGGAGCCGCTCGTCCCGAACATCGCGGCGCTGGGGATCCCGAACTCGTCGCGCCCGCGACGATCATCGGCATCACGGAGATGTTCATCCCCGCGCTGCCGGTCGTCGAGGCGGCGCCGACGGCGCGCTTTTTCGTCGCGGTGCTGTCTATCTCGCAGCTGATCGTCTTCTCGGCGGTCGGCCCGATGATAGATCTGTTCGGCGGCATCCCGATCCGGTTCCGGGACCTCGTCGTGCTGTTCGCGATGCCTCCGCGATCTAGGTGTTGCTGATCGCGCTGATCACCCACGTCGTCGCCGCGCTGGGACTGCTGTAGCCTCGGTCTGTCGCTCCGACCGTCGACGGGACAATCGATGCCGTATCGGAGCCTAACGGGACGTATGCGGCAGATAGGTAGTTGTTCGCTGGTGGCCTAGTAGTTGCCAGAGGAACCGAAATGTCATCCAGAACTGGAGAGCCCACCGAGGTCGTCGGGGGGGAGGAGATCGAGGTATCGAACGCGCGAACGTGGGCCGGCGGCGCGGTCGGCGGCCTGTTCGGCGGCGTCGTCATGGGCGTGCTGATGACGGTCCTGATGCCGGGTGCCGTCGAGGTGGCGATCCCGGCGATGTACGGACTGGAGGGAGTGTCCGCCGGCTGGGGGGTCCACCTGCTCCACAGCGTGTTGTTCGGGCTAGTGTTCGCGGCGATCGTGATGCGGCCCGGCATCGAGCGGTACGTGCCCACGAGCCGCGCAGTCGTCGGCGCCGGCGCGCTCTTCGGCGCCGCGCTGTGGCTCGTCGCGGCGGGACTCGCGATGCCGATCTGGCTGAGCGCGGTCGGGTTCGCCGGCGCGCCGCCGCTGCCGAACCTCGCGATCCCGAGCCTGATCGCGCACCTCGCGTACGGCCTGGTGCTCGGCGTCGGCGTCGTCGCGCTGCGGCGCTGAAGTGCGCACTTTTTTCGGCGGCGACGCGACGAGAGCGTCTGTCGCCCGGCCGCTCACTAGAGCCGGAACGACAGCGTCGACGAGCTTTCTCTCGGCGTCCCGGAGGTGATCTTCGGCGGTCCGCCGCTGGACGCCGAGTTCGTCTGCGACCGCCGTCGTCACGGTCGCTCCCGTTCTCGTCGGTCGAGCGATGCGAGAGCTCCAGATAGTACCTCGCCTAGAACTCCTCGACGTGCGGGCGGAGATCGAGCTCCAGGGTCCACGCGCTGCGGTCCTGCTCGACGAGGTGCCAGTAGCTCTCGGCGACGGCGTCCGGATCGAGGTACTCCTCGGGGTCGTCGACCGCACGGTCCGGCGGCTCGATGCCGCCGTCGATCACGGCGTGGGCGACGTGGATTCCTTCGGGCCCCAGCTCGCGGGCCATCGATTCGGCCATCCCGCGGACGGCGAACTTCGCGGCCGAGAAGCCGACCGCGCCCTCGCGCCCGCGAACGGCCGAGGTCGCGCCGGTGAAAATGATCGTTCCGCCGTCGCCGTCGAGCATGTCGTCGACGGCCGCCTGCGAGCAGAGCAGCCCGCCGCGCGGCCCGACCGCCATCGCCCGATCGAACTCCTCGGCGTCGATCTCGCGGAGCCCCTTCCAGGAGCCGCCGCTGGCGTTGACGACGAGGACGTCGACCGGGCCGAACGCGTCGCGGACTCGGTCGAAGGCGTCCGCGACATCCTCGCGGTCGGTCACGTCTGTCGGGACGGCCAGCCCGGCGCCGTCGGTCTGGTCCAGCTCCCTCGCGAGCTCCTGCAGGTACGACTCGGTGCGGGCGAGCAGCGCGACGTCGCAGCCCTCTCGCGCGAATTTGCGGGCGACCGACGCTCCGAGTCCCGGCCCGACGCCGGCGACGACGGCAGTCGTGTTCATAGTCGCGGCTTCGACGCCGCTGCTCAAACCGTTACGGGTCGTCGTGACCGCCGAGGGCGGGACGCCGCTCTCGACCGTTCGCTGGGCGAACGTAATCGGGACAACCCCTTTTCCGTCGCCCGCCGTCCGTTCGCGTATGAGCATCGACACGACGGGCGACGGCGGTCGGGAACTCGACGTCAGGGAGATCGACGGCGAACCGTTCGGCGACATCATGTCGGCGCTGGAGGATCTCCCCGCGGACGAGACGCTGACGCTGGTCAACAGCTTCGAGCCCGTGCCGCTGTACGAGGTGCTCGAACGGAAGGGGTACACCCACGACACGACGCAGGTCGACGACGACCTCTGGCGCGTCGAGATCGAACGCGCCTGATCGCGGGCGCGGTTCCCCGTGCTGTTCGACCTTACTCGTACTGCTCGACCAACTCGACGAGCCGCTCGGTCTCGACGAAGCCGTCGGCGACGCGCTCGACGAGTTCACCCTCCGAAAACACCAGTAGCGTCGGGACGCTGCGAACGTCGTACTCCTCGACCAGCGCGAGGTCCTTCTGTGGATTCAGCGTCGCAACGACGGCGTCGGTCGCGCGGGCGACGTTGCCGACGACCGGCTCGATCGACTGGCACAGCGTACAGCCCTTCGTGTAGAAGTCCGCCAGGACGAGGTCGTTCGCCGCGACCAGCGCGTCGAGTTCCTCGCCGCTCGCGAGTTCGACCGGGCGATCGTCATCGTAGTCTGGAACGGAATCGAGTTGCGTGTTCGTCATTGGTGTAGAGTGAGTATCTGGATGCTTTCGGCTTTCGCCGACCTGCCTCTCCGCAGCGGCCGGATCAGTCGTCTCCGGGGGCCTCGGCTTCGGCTTCGCGCCGCGGACCGCCGGCGTGGCCCTCGTGCTCGATCGCGGTCGCGAGCAGATCCGGCGAGATTGCCGGTACTTCGGCCTCACTGACCGGTCCCTGCTCGTCGAGTTCGTCGGCGTCGCGGGGGAACTCGCGCAGGTCCATGTGGAGCGCGATGCCGGCCTTCGCGCCCTCGCCCATCGCGACGGGAATCTGGTTGTGCCCCGGCGTCAGGTCGCCGACCGCGTAGACGCCGTCGACCGACGTGCGCCCGTGGTCGTCGACCGCGACCGTGCCGTCGTCCTCGCGCTCTATATCGAGCGCGTCGGCCAGCTCGGCGTGGTAGTCCGAACCGTACATCGGGAAGCCGCCGCGGTACTCCCGCGTCGTGCCGTCCTCGAACTCCATGGCTTCCAGCCAGCCGTCCTCGTCGTTCTCGACGCCGGTCACGTCCTCGGTGATCACGTCGACCGGGTGGTTCGCGAGCAGTTCCTCGGTCTCGTCGCTCCACTCGGGCTCGGCGCCGCGGGTCAGCAGGTCGACGTCGTCGGTGTAGTTCAGCATGATCATCGCGACGTAGGCCGCCGAGTCGCCCGCGCCCATCACGAACACCGGCTCGTCGACGAACATGTACGCGTCGCAGTGGAGACACCAGTGTAGTCCTTTTCCAGTGCGGGGAAGCGGCGGGTCCGGCCGCTCGTCCGAGAAGCCGGTCGCCAGCACGACGCTCGCCACGGCGACCGTCTCGCCGCCGGTCGTGACGCGGAACCCCTCGGCGGTGCCCGCCCCGTCGTCGGCGTCTTGCTCGTCTTCGGCGTCCGACAGCGGCTCGACATCCTCGACGAACCCCTGGCGGTACTCGGCGCCGTACTCTTTGACCTGCTCGATCGCCGTTTGGAGGAACTCGTTGCCCGAGACGTCCTCGGTGACGCCGATGACGTTGTGCGTGTCCTGCATCATCGCCGCTCGGCCGCCGCCCCGGTTGACGACCAGCGTGTCCAGGCCGAGGCGAGTCGCGTACAGCGCGGTCGTCAGTCCGGCGGGGCCGCCGCCGACCACGGCGACGTCGTAGTCGAGAGTCTCGTCGGTGTGCATTCGACCGGAGGTAGGGCGTCAGGACGGTTAAATGGCGAGCGGCTGTGCGCGAGCAACGAAATACTGCCTCGCCTCGGTCACCGCTCCGCGTCGCCCGACGCGTCGGTTATCTCCGCGCGCACGTCAGCCAGCAGATCGAACGGCGTCGAGACGGCGCCGAGGACGAGCAGGCTGTAGTACCGGAGGTACGTCTGGATCGGCACCTGCACGAACGTCGTGCCGACGACGAGCACGCCCAGCAGCCACAGCGCGGCGACGGCGCCACCGAGCGCCAGTCCGATCGCGCTCGTTCCGAGCGCCTGCCCGAGCAGGAACAGTGCGCCCGCGACGATTCCGAAGGGAATCCCCAGCAGGACGGCGGCGGCGACGAACCCGATCCCCGCGACGACGCTGGCGACGCCGCCGAGCACGAGGCGGGCGAGCGCGTAGACGGCGTACTGGCGCCACTCCGCGCGCAGTTCCGGCCAGAAGGCGCGCCACCCGCCGACGACGCCGGTCTCCTCGACGATCATCACCGGAACGACGAAGTCGGCCGTGAACGCCAGCACGAGCCACAGCCCGACGCCGACGAGCAACAGGACGGGCGACAGCAGGACGAGCGCGATCACGAACAGCCCGCCGGTCAGCACCACGAGTCCGACGATGCCGATGACCGCCGAGAGCACCACGACGCCGACGGCCAGCCGAAACAGGAACAGCGACGCGCCGGCGTCGGTGTATCGCCCGAAGCGGCCGCGGATCCCGATCTCGCGCTCGCGGAGGATCTCTACGAACACGAACTCCAGCACCGCCCCCAGATACGCCAGCGCGAGGCCGACGAGCAGCGCGACCACGACGACGCCGACGAGCAACTGGAGTTGCGACGCCGTGAGCCCGCCCTCGAAGACGCCCGGTCCCGGCGTCGGACTCACCGGTGCCGCGCCGTTCCCGCTGTCGCCCAGCGAGAACGAGGCGTTCGGTTCGAAGGCCGTCGCGCCCGAGACGAAAAAGGCGACGACGGCGAGCGTGAGCCACTCCCGGAGCGAGAACGGCAACAGCAGCCTGCGGGTCGCCGTCAGCGCGTCGTCGAGCGCGGACAGGGCGTGCCATGTCATACTAGTGGTAACCTCACCCCCATAGGAATACGTTTGGAGGGGCTCTACCGCGGATTATGCCCGCTGTGGTCGGTGTCGTTCTCGCCCACTGCAGTTCGACGCTTATGCCATCGGCCGTGGTACGACCACATATGCCCGACACGATCCTCGTTCCCGTGGACGGATCGCCGCTGTCGTTCCAGGCCCTGCAAGTCGCGCTCTCGGAACACCCCGACGCCGAGATCACCGCGCTCCACGTCATCGACCCGACGGAACCGGGCTACAGCTACCCGGTCGACTTCGATCCGGACGCCGAACCGCTCCACGGCTCGGACGAGTGGATGGCTCGCGCCCGCGAACTCGAATCGGAACTGTTCGACGACGTCCGGTCGACCGCAGCCGAGCACGACGCCGAAATCGAGACCGACACGGCGGTCGGCGATCCCCGGCGCGTCATCGTCGAGCACGCCGAGCGCGAGGGCACGGACGCCATCGTGATGGGGAGCCACGGCCGGGAGGAAGAGACACGCATCCTGCTCGGGAGCGTCACCGAGGCCGTCGCGTTCCGCGCGCCGGTCCGGGTGACGCTGGTTCGGTGACCGAGGCGTCGGCATCGACCGTCCGTACGTCGTTCCACACCGCGGCACCCGATCAGCATCGGCGTTCGGCGACGGCAGTATCCGCTCCGGCGTCCCACACTGGAGCCTGCTCGGTTCCGGCGTCCCCTCGGAGTGACCGACACCCGCAATATACCTCTCCCGACGTGGCACTCGCGACTGTATGCTAGACTTCACCGATCGCGTGGCGATCGTCACCGGCGCGGCGCGGGGGATCGGGAAAGCGACGGCGCTTCGACTGGCCGAGGAAGGCGCCGACGTCGTCGTCACTGACGTCGCAGCGGAGCGCGACGACGTCGCGGACGCCGTGGAGGAGCGGGGCCAGTCCGCGCTGGCGCTGGAAGTCGACGTGAGCGACGAAGCCGAGGTCGAGGCCGCCGTCGAGGAGACGATCGAGGAGTTCGGACGGATCGACGCGCTCGTGAACAACGCCGGCATCTTCCCGACGGCCGATCTCGCGGCGCTGTCGGCCGAGGACTGGCAGCGCGTCATCGACGTGAACCTGACGGGAGCGTTCTACTGCACGCAGGCGGTCTGTCCGACGATGCGCGAACAGGGGTACGGGCGGATCGTCAACGTCTCCTCGGCCGCGGGCGGCCGGGTCGGCTGGGCCGGCAACCTCGCACACTACGCGGCGAGCAAAGCTGGGATGGTCGGGTTCACCCGGAGCGCGGCGATCGATCTCGGACCGGACGGCGTCACGATCAACGCTGTCGTGCCGGGAATGATCGACACCGGCGCGGCCGAGCGCGTGTCGAGCGACGAGGAGATCGAAGCCGCCGTCTCGGCGATTCCGGTCGGCCGTCAGGGCGACCCCGAGGAGTTGGCGAACGTCATCGCGTTCCTCGCCTCGGAAGCGTCAAGCTACGTCACCGGCGCGTCGCTGGTCGTCGACGGCGGGATCACGAAGGTGTAGCGGGCGCCCGGGATGCCGGCCCGCGCTCACGTACTTCAGGGACGTCGTGGTACGAACGCACGAGGTGATCCGATGTACGAGACAATACTGCTTCCGACGGATGGCAGCGACCCGGCGAATCGAGCGATCGAACACGGGCTCTCGCTGGCCCGCGAGTACGACGCGACGGTCCACGCGATGTACGTCGTCGACACGAGCCGGTACGGCGAACCCGCGCTGAGCAGCGCCGAGATCGTGCTCGACGAACTCGAACAGCGCGGACAGGATCTCACCGACGATGTCGCGGAACGGGCCGACGATGACGGCGTCGCGACGGTCACTGAGGTCTGCCACGGACGTCCCGACGCGGAGATCGTCGGGTACGCCGACGAGATCGACGCCGACGTGATCGTCATCGGCTTTCAGGGCCACTCTCACCAGCGGACGAACCGCGTCGGGAGCGTCGCCGATCGGGTCACGAGATCGACGGATCGGCCAGTGTTCATGGTCTGAGTGCCAGAAAGCCGGCCTTACCGGGCTCTCGAGCGATTCGACCGGCCGCCCGACATCCCACCCGAACATGTTCGCAACGTTCCCACGCGCTGAGAACCAGTTTTCCCCGTTATATTCTGGGTCTTCTTACGTCGAGGTGTACACAATGAGCGACAACATCGGCGCACCCGGATCGGACATCTCTCGGCGCGAGTTCGTGGCGGCGACCGGCGGTACCGGCGCACTGGCGCTGGCGGGCTGTACGGCCCCGGCACAGGACTCGGCGACCCCGGCCCAGCAGTCGGCGGCCGCGGACCTCCCGACGACCTCGCCGCCGGAGGTCGTGCAGGTCGACGAGCAGGGCGGGAGCGTGACGCTCAGCTCGCAGACGGCCGTCCACCAGCCCCACCCGATGGAGACGATGGGCGGTCCCGTCGAGCTCCCCCGCGTGTGGGCGTTCCAGGCCGACGACCGCGACCCCAGCGTCCCCGGTCCGATCCTCCGGACGACCGAGGGCAACGACATGGAGGTGACGTTCGACAACACGGACGGCGACATGCCCCACACCGTCCACTTTCACGGCGTCAGCAAGACCTGGGAGAACGACGGCGTCCCGACGACGACGGGCATTCGCGTCGATCCCGGCGAGAAACACACCTACGAGATCCCCGCGAACGTCCCCGGCACGCACCTCTACCACTGCCACTATCAGACCCACCGCCACATCGACATGGGGATGTACGGCTTCTTCCGCGTCGATCCGAAGGGGTACGAGCCGGCCGACCGGGAGCTGTTCATGACGCTCAAAGACTGGGACTCGCGGCTCAACCGCCAGTTCGCCGGCGAGGACGTCTCCTACAGCCCGCGCAACCGCGATCCCGACGTGTTCACGATCAACGGCAAGTCCGCGCCCCGAACCCTTCACCCCGAAGACGGCTCGCCGGTGATCGTCTCCGAGGGCGACACCGTCCGCATCCACTTCGCCAACAACGGGTACATGAGCCACCCGATCCACACGCACAACCACCGCTTCCGGATCGTCGAGAAGGACGGATCGCAGGTCCCCGAGGCCGCCCAGTACGAGCAGGACGTGGTCAACATCGCGCCCGCAGAGCGCAAGACCGTCGAGTTCGAGGCCGACGCCGATCCCGGCATCTACCTGATGCACTGTCACAAGGTCAGCCACGCGATGAACAAGAACTTCTACCCCGGCGGGATGGTCGGCGGCATCGTCTACGAGTCGGCGATGGACACCGACATCTTCTCGAAGTTGATGAACTACGCCGGCTACGAGGGCTGAACGGCCCCGCTCTCGGACCGACTTTCGGCGCCGACGCTCACCGGCCGATCGCCCGCTCGACGTCGGCGTCGATCTCGAAGTGGCGGCCGTCGCGGGCGACGTCGACGCCGTAGAACAGCAGCGAGAATCCGCCGCCGACCGCCGCGACGAACAGCAGAAGTTCTTCTCCGCCGGCCGATCCTGCGAGCACCGACGGCGCGTAGATGCTGGGCACCGCCAGCGCGAAGACGGCGTAGGACGCGCCGATGAGATGGCGCCACGTGACGACGACCGGCCCCACCGACAGCTCCGCGACCGTCCCGGCCAGCAGCGCGAGCGCGCCGGCGACCGCCATTCCCGGCACGGCGACGCTCTCCGTGAGCGCCACGGGGCCGAAGAGGCCGACGAGCGCCGCCACGAGCAGCAGGTCGAGCAGCCCGAGGTACCGATAGCTCGATTGCTTCACGAGTGATCGTATGCTGTGCTGACAGTAACTCTTTGGGTCACCGGGATTCCACCCCCGGCGTCCGGTGTCGGTATCGCTCACGAGAGGTCCCGAGACGGCCGTACACGCACGGAGAGACTCGTCGAAACGTTATTGTGGGATCGGCGGAGTCTGTGATCCGTGAGCACGCCCGACTCCCCCGACACCCAGTCACGGTCTGCCCCGGTCGATCGGGTCACCCGGCTTCGACGCCGCGTTCTACCGGCGCTCCACCGGATCAAGGAACCGCTCGGCGGATACGCGATCTGTACGCTCGATCCCGCCGAGTACGTCGGAACGGTGTCGCGCTCGCTCGACGCGATCCGCGAGACGCTCCGCGACATGGAGTTCGAGCGCGAGCCGATCGCGTCGCTCAAGCGCCGCGCGGACGGCCGACTCTCGGCGGGGAGCTGGGTCCGGCGCGAGTCGCCCCTCGCCGACAAGCAACTCCACGTCACGCTCGTCCGCGAGGCGACCGGCGTCGTCGAGCTGTACGCCCACCGCGAGTACTCCTGGCTTACCCATCCCTATCGTCACTACACATTCTCGGAGTGGGAGCCGGAAGCCGGCGCCGCGCGGATGCGCGAACTGCTCGCCGACCGCGACCTGACGCTCCGGCTCGATTAGACCGCGGCCGCTCAGAATAGCCAGCTACTCCCCGAACGCCCCGAGACTCGCCTGGAGTTCGCGCTCCACTTTTCCCGGCTCCAGTTCGTAGCCCACCAGATCCCGGAGGTCGACGGCGTACTCGCTCCCGCCGGATTCGAGCACGAGCACGCGCCCCTTCGTCCCCCTGATCGTTCCGGAGGCGATCGTCTCGGCGACCGGCTGGACGGAGAGATCGAGTCCGTAGTCGAAGGCGAACGTCTCCAGGTGATCGAGCTCGTCGAGCACCGCCTCCCAGGCGTCGGCGTCGACCGCGCGGTGGAGCCCGGCGACCTTGTCGGGCACCCGCACCCGATCGGTCAGATCGGCGGCGAGTTCGGCCTCGATCTCGCGGGCGATTCGACCGTTCGACACCGTCCGGAGGTGAGCGGCGCGGTCGGCGCCCTGCTCGCGCAGCCGCGTGTCGAGACGCCACGAGCGCGTGACGCCGATCTTGAAGATGTCGGGCGCGAACGCCGCGAGATACACCGCGTGCTCCTCGTAGCAGTCCATCTCGTCTTTCAGGCACGTGCCGGTGCAGCGCGCGCACACCCAGGTGCTCGAATGGGCGTCGCAGTACGGCGCCCGATCGGCGTCGCAGGGAACGTGGCCGCCGTCGTGAATCGTCCCCGCGCAGTGGCGATCGTCGAGGCGGTAGGCCAGCTCGTCGCCCGGCGCCAGCGGCCGACGCTCGACGCCGCCGTCGCCCTCCGCGAGCAGCAGCGCGGCGTCCTCGTCGGGCGCCGACGCCGTCTCGTAGCCGACCACCTGCATCGCCCGTCGGTAGGCATGCGTCCGATAAATGCCCTCCGCTCGGCGGCTCGCGCGCTCGGCCGGTCAGTCTCCCGTCTCGTCCCAAACGTCACGTCGCGCCGGGCCGACGACTGCGTATGGCGCTGGCGGCTCGGCTCGACGCCGACGCGACCGCGGATGGCGTCGCGCTGCGGTTCACGGTTCGGAACGAGGGCGACGAGCCGGTCGAGCTCTCGTTCGGCGACGCCCAGCGCGCCGAGTTCGTCGCGCGCGACGGCGACGAAACGGTCTGGCGGTACGGGGAGGGACGCGCGTTTGCGCAGGTGCTGGGCACCGAGACGATCGCCCCGGACGGGACGCTGACGGTCGAGTGCGACTGGCCCGCACCATCTCCCGGGACGTACGAGATCGAAGCCGCGCTGACCGCCGCGGACGCGGACTGCGCCGCCGAGACGCGCGCGTCCGTCTGAGGGCATCGCTCGCGGTCGTCCCGGTCGCGTCGGATCGCCGGCGGGCGACCGCTTCGGGAGAACACTTATTTTCTCGCGCGGGGGAGTACCATGAGAATGACTGACAGGTCGGATCTCGAGGCGCGCCTCGACGGCCCCGACCGGATCTCGCCGCCCGAGTCGTTCGTCGCCGACGCCGCCGTCACCGACTCCGACGTCCACCGCGAGTTCCGGGAGAACTGGCCCGAGTGCTGGGAGCGAGCGGCCGCGATGCTCGACTGGGAGCGCGAGTGGGACGAGGTGCTCGACGACGAGGACGCCCCGTTCTACGAGTGGTTCGTCGGCGGCGAGCTGAACGCGTCGTACAACTGTATCGACCGGCACGTCGAGAACGGTCGGAAGAACCAGGCTGCGATCAAGTGGGAGGGGAAACTGGAGGAGACGCGCACCTACACGTATCAGGATCTGTATCGGGAGGTCAACGAGTTCGCCGCCGCGCTGCGCGACCTCGGCGTCGAGGAGGACGACGTGGTCACGCTCTACATGCCCGTCGTCCCCGAACTGCCGATCGCGATGCTGGCCTGCGCCCGGATCGGCGCGCCCCACTCGGTCGTGTTCGCCGGGCTCTCGGGGAAGGCGCTCGGGACCAGACTCGAACGCTCGGGCTCGGAGTATCTGGTGACCTGCGACGGCTACTACCGCCGTGGGAACGCCTTCAATCTCAAGAGCAAGGCCGACGACGCGCTGCTGAAAGTCGACCACGACGTGACCAGCGTGGTGGTCGATCGGCTCGGCGACGCCCTTCCGCACGTCGACGACGGTTCGCTCGACTACCACGATCTCCTCCGCGACCACACCGGCGCCGAGGTCGAGCCGGTGCCGCGGGACGCCGAAGACCTGCTGTTTTTGATGTACACGTCGGGCACCACCGGCGAGCCGAAAGGCGTCGAACACGCGACCGGCGGATACCTCTCGCAGGTGGCCTGGACCAGCCGCGCCGTCCTCGATCTGCGTCCGGAGGACACGTACTGGTGCTCGGCGGACATCGGCTGGATCACGGGCCACTCCTACATCGTGTACGGGCCGCTGGCGCTGGGCACGACGACGATGCTCTACGAGGGGTCGCCGGACTACCCCGATCGGGACCGCATCTGGGAGATCGTCGAGCGCAACGCCGTCGACGTGTTCTACACCGCGCCGACGGCGATCCGGGCGTTCATGAAGTGGGGCAGAGAGTACCCCGAGCGCCACGACCTCTCCAGCCTGCGCTTGCTGGGCACCGTGGGCGAGCCGATCAACCCCCGCGCCTGGGAGTGGTACCGCGAGCACGTCGGCGGGGGCGAGTGCCCGATCGTCGACACGTGGTGGCAGACCGAGACGGGCGCGATGATGATCGCGACGCTGCCCGGCGTCGACGAGATGAAGCCCGGTTCCGCGGGACCGGCGCTGCCCGGCATCGACGCGCAGGTCGTCGACGCCGCCGGCGAGCCGGTGCCGGACGACTCTGCTGGCTATCTCACGATCACCCGGCCCTGGCCGGCGATGGTCCGAACGCTCCACGACGACGACAGCCGTTACGTCTCCGAGTACTGGACCGAAACCGAGGACGGATGGCGCTACGACGCCGGCGACGGCGCGCGCGTCGACGAGGACGGCTACGTCACGGTGCTGGGCCGACTCGACGACGTGCTGTCGGTCGAGGGCCACCGGCTGGGATCGATGGAACTCGAATCGAGCATCGTCGAGGTCGAGGGCGTCGCCGAGGCCGCGGTCGTCGTCGGAACGGACGACGACGGCTCGGGCGTGTTCGCGTACGTCAGCACCGAGAGCGGCCGCACCGGCGACGAGAACCTCCGGCGTCGGATCGTCGAGAACGTCGAGCGCTCGATCGGCGAGTTCGCCGCGCCCTCGCGGGTGGTTTTCACCACCGAACTGCCCAAGACCCGCTCGGGCAAGATCATGCGCCGGCTGCTCCAGAGCGTCGCCCGCGGCGAGCCGCTCGGTGATACCAGCGCGCTCCGGAACCCCGAGATCGTCGGCGAGTTGAAATCGGCCGTCCGCGACGAGTAGCGACGATCGGTTTCGCAGATTCGGACGTCGGCGAAATACCGCCCGGATCGGCCCGCAGGTTCTCTCCGTCACGGGATTCTTGACGGTTTTGAGACGACTGCTGCAACGCGAACGCTTAACTTCGCCCCTGCAGACTATCACGAAAGATGAGCGCACTCGCGCGGGAGAGCGCTGAGGACGGCGCGCTGTCGGCCCCGGAGTACCGGCGGCTCGTCGAGAGCGCCGAGACCTACCGGAAAGCGCTCGTCGTCCGGCTGATCGGCGAGGCCGGCCTTCGAACGGCGGAACTGGTCCGGCTACGGCCCGAGGATGTCCGGTCGGCGGAGGACCGGTCGTCCGGCGCCCTGCTCGACGTCCGGACCGCGTCGGGCGAGCGCGACCGGATCGCCTACCTCTCCGCGGACCTGCGGCGATCGCTCGACCGGTACGTCGAGAGCAACGAGATCGACGCCGACGAGCCGGTGATCGGCGTCTCGCCGCGGCGGGTCCAGATGCTCGTCTCGGAAGTCGCCGGTCGGGCGGCCGACCGGTCGGGCGACGGCCGCCTCGCGGACGTCACCCCCGTCGACCTCCGTGCGCACTTCGCCCGGACGCTGCTCGTCGAGGACGGCGTCGATCCCCGGGTCGTGCTGTCGGTCGGCGGGTGGGAGAGCTTCGAGAGCTTCGATCGGGTCCTCGGGGCGGTCGACGAGGCGACGATCGCGGCCGAGCTCTCGGACGCCGACGCCGAAGTGGACGATGCGTCCCGGGCTACGCCGTCCGACGGTGGGGAGGGCGATCTAGCCCAGGCGGCGTCGTCCGACGGCGACACGCGGGCCGAAGAACTGCGCGAACGGGCCGAGCGACTGGAGCGCCGGACCGAGGTCGGCGATCGGATCCGTGCGGTCGACGACGCCGTGCTGTCGGCGTCGGACCGCGACGAGCTGGAGGCGACCGTCTGCGAGCGCTTGGCGCGGGGCGAAGAGTACGCCGGCGCGTGGATCGCCACCAGCGACCTGACCGACGAGCGGCCGACACCGACCGCGCTGGCCGGGATCGACCGTCCCGCCGTCGACGCGCTGGCCGAGCAGTTCGACGAGCGGTCGACGGCCCCGCCGTGGATCGAGGCGGTCCGCGACGACGCCGTTCGCGAGGCCGAGATGGACGGCTCGCTCGCCGATATCGTCGCTGACGATCCTCGGGAAGACGCCGACTCGACCGACGCCGAGGCGGTGACGGCCGTCCCGCTCTCCCATCGAGAGACGACCTACGGCGTCCTCGTGGTCGCGACCGATCGCGGCGCGCCCGAGGAGTGGGAGCGGTCGGAACTGGCCGCGCTCGGTCGGCGGATCGGACACGCGCTGACGGCGATCCAGCGCCGGAACCTCCTGCTGTCGGACGCCGCCGTCGAACTGGAGTTTCGCTGTCGCGACGAGGGCGCCTTCTTCGTCGACGCGTCCGAGCATCTCGACTGTGCGTTCGTCCTCGAATCGATCGTTCCCGTCTCGGCGTCGTCGCTGCTGTTTCACGTCACCGTCGAAGGCGCTCCGCCGGGCGACGTGTTCGATCGGGCGGTCGAACACCGCGGCGTCGAGGAGGTCCGGCTGGTCGAGACCCACGGCGACGGCGCGTTGCTGGAGTTCGTCGTCGTCGGCGACTCGCCGCTGTTGACGCTGGCGGCCCACGGTGCGACGATCACCGACGCGGTGTTCGAGGACGGCGATGCCGACCTCGTCGCCGAGGTCGCGCAGGACGCCGACCTCCGGGCGGTCGTCGACGGCCTCCGGACGGCGTTTCCCGCCACCGAACTCGTCGGGAAGCGCGAGACCGAGCGGCCCGTCCGGACCGTCCGCGAGTTCCGCGAGGGCGTCGAGGACGAGCTGACCGATCGTCAGGAGGCGACGCTGCGAGCGGCCTACTACGCCGGGTACTTCGACTGGCCGCGCGGTTCGACGGCCGAGGAAGTCGCCGACTCGATGGACGTTTCCTCGCCGACGCTGCACAACCATCTCCGAAAGGGCCAGCGCGCCCTGCTCGACACGTTCTTCGAGGGATCGGTCGGCGGCGAGTGACCGCGACGCGCAGCGGCGAAATTTAAACACCTAGAACTGGCGTCGCGTCGCAACCGCGACCGATCCCGGAGTGCCCGCTGCGGGGCGCGAGAGCGGCGGACGGTCGCTCGGCAGACGCCGTCGGAGCGGCACTACTCGACCCGGACCCGGACGCAGTCAGCGGGTTTTGCCAATCTGATAAAAAACGCAGTGAGAATTTCCAACAGTTTAGTACAGCTAGATGCCTGATTTACCATTAACGTAGATTATAGTTAGCTCGTATCATGGGAGACGGTAGCGATCCGGACGTACAACTCGAAGCGCGACTGATGGAACAGGACTCTTTCGAGCCGCCCGAGAAGTTCGTCGAGCAGGCCAACGTCTCGGACGAGGCGATCTACGAGGAGTTCGAGGAGAACTGGCCCGACGCCTGGGAGCAGGCGGCCGACCTGCTGGACTGGGAGAGTGAGTGGGACGAGGTGCTCGACGACGAGGACGCCCCGTTTTACGAGTGGTTCGTCGGCGGCGAGTTGAACGCGGCGTACAACTGCGTCGACCGGCACGTCGAGAACGGCCGGAAGAACCAGGCCGCGATCAAGTGGGAGGGCGAACTCGGTGAGACGCGCACGTACACGTATCAGGACCTCTATCGGGAGGTCAACGAGTTCGCCGCCGCGCTGCGCGACCTCGGCGTCGAGGAGGACGACGTCGTGACGATGCACATGCCGATGATCCCGGAGCTGCCGATCGCGATGCTGGCCTGCGCCCGCATCGGCGCGCCTCACTCGGTGGTGTTCGCGGGCTTCTCGGCGGACGCGCTCGCGACGCGCATGAACTCGGCGGACTCGGAGTATCTCGTCACCTGCGACGGCTACTACCGCCGCGGCGACGCGCTCGACCACATCGAGAAGGCAAACGAGGGGCTCGCGGGCGTCGAGCACGAGGTCGAAGATGTAGTCGTCGTCGATCGACTCGGCGAGGAACTTCCGTACGACCTGGCCGACAACCAGCACGACTACGACGAACTGGTCGACACCCACGACGGCGCCCGGGTCGAGCCGGTCGACCGGGACGCCGAGGACATGCTGTTCCTGATGTACACGTCGGGCACCACCGGCGAGCCGAAGGGCGCGAAACACACGACCGGCGGATACCTCTCGTACGTCGCCTGGACGGCCCAGTCCGTCCTCGACATCAAGCCCGAGGACACGTACTGGTGTGCCGCCGACATCGGGTGGATCACGGGGCATTCGTACATCGTCTACGGCCCGCTCGCGCTGGGCACGACGACGATGATGTACGAGGGGACGCCCGATTACCCCGAGAAGGATCGCCTGTGGGAGATCGTCGAGCAGAACGCGGTCGACATCTTCTACACGGCGCCCACCGCGATCCGGGCGTTCATGAAGTGGGGTGAGGACTGGCCGGCCAGCCGCGACCTGTCGAGCTTGCGCCTGCTCGGAACGGTCGGCGAGCCGATCAACCCCCGCGCGTGGAAGTGGTACTACAAACACATCGGCGACGAGTCCTGCCCGGTCGTCGACACGTGGTGGCAGACCGAGACGGGCGGCATGATGGTCACCACCTTACCGGGCATCAACGAGATGAAACCCGGTTCAGCGGGGCCGGCGCTGCCCGGCATCGACGCCAAGGTGATCCATCCTAACAAGAACGAAGTCGAGCCCGGCCAAGCTGGCCACCTCACCGTCCAGAAGCCATGGCCCGGCATGCTCCGGACGGTGTACAAGAACGACGAGCGGTTCATCAACGAGTACTGGGCGGAGTACTCCGACCCCGAGAACGACGAGTGGATCTACTTCCCCGAAGACGGCGCCAAGATCGACGAGGACGGGTTCATCACGGTGCTCGGCCGGATCGACGACGTGCTGAACGTCTCGGGCCACCGGCTGGGAACGATGGAGATCGAATCGGCCGTCGTCGGCGTCGAGGGCGTCGCCGAAGCCGCCGTCGTGGGCGGCGATCACGAAGTCAAAGGCGAGGCGGTGTACGTCTACGCCATCACCGAAGAAGGCACCGAGGGCGACGAGCAGCTACGCGAGCGCGTCGTCGAGGGCGTCGAGGACGCCATCGGCCCGATCGCTCGTCCGGAAGAGATCATCTTCACGCCGGAACTCCCCAAGACGCGCTCGGGCAAGATCATGCGGCGCCTCCTCGAGGAGGTTGCGAACGGCGAGGAGCTGGGCGACACGTCGACGCTGCGTAATCCAGGCATCGTCGACGACATCCAGCAGAAAGTACAGAGCGACTGATCGACCGCACACGGTATCCAACAATGGCAAACGAATCTACGCACGATCCGGACGACGACGAGGCGCCGCTCGCGAGCGACGGCGGCGTCGCGACGCAGGCCGCACAGGACCACCAACGAACCGACTACCTCAGCAGCGAAGTGAATCTGCTGAACCCGAGCACGCCGTTCATGCGCGATCACCTCAAGATCGTCTGGACCGGCTTCGTGATCTGGGCCGTCGTCGTCTTCGGCCCGGTGACGCTGACGCGGCTCGCTCCCGGCGTCATGACGACCGAGATGCCGGTGCTGGGCTTCCCGTGGCACTACTTCCTGGTCGCGTTCGGCGCACCGACGGGGGCGTTGATCCTCTCGCTGTGGTACGCGCGCAAGCGCGACGCGCTCGACGAGAAGTACGGTATCGACCACGCGACGGTCGAGGAGACGAGCAACGAATCCGTCGCGGCTGCCGACGGCGGTACGCGGACCGACCGAGGTGACGCGGAATGACGGTCCCGACTGCCGTGCTCCAGTCCGGCCTGCTTCCGGAGGGGCTCAACGTCTCGTTCAAGCTCGCGCCGGCGATCATCGTGCTCGGGATGCTGCTGTTGTTCCTGGCCATCGGCTTCGTCTTCCGCGTGGCCGACACCGAGAACATGTGGGTCGCCGGCCGCTCGATCGGGAACGTCGAGAACGGGATGGCGATCGGCGCCAACTGGATGTCGGCGGCGTCGTACCTCGGGATGGCGGCGCTGATCGCGCTGTCGGGCTTCTACGGTCTGGCGTTCGTCGTCGGCTGGACGACGGGCTACTTCATCCTGCTGATCTTCATGGCGGCCCAGCTGCGCCGGTTCGGCAAGTACACCGCGCCGGACTTCGTCGGCGACCGCTTCAACTCCGACGGCGCCCGGGCCATCGCGGCGATCACGACGTTCCTGATCGGGTTCGTCTACGCGATCGGACAGGCCCGCGGCATGGGGCTGGTCGGCCTGTACATCTTCGGCGACATCGGCCTGCCCGGCCTCTCGGGCTACCAGTCGATGGTCGTGTTCATGATGGCGATCACGGTCGGGTACTTGACGATATCGGGGATGCTGGGCGCGACCAAGAACATGGCAGTCCAGTACGTCATCCTCATCGTCGCGTTCCTCGCCGGCCTGTTCGTCACGGGCTTCACGCAGGGGTACTCGACGCTGCTGCCCCAGATCGAGTACGGAATGTTGATCTCCGAACTCGGCACCGAGTTCAGCGAGCCGTTCGTCAACGAGCCGTACTACCTCTGGATCGCGACGTGCTTCTCGCTGGTCGTCGGGACCTGCGGGCTGCCACACGTTCTGGTTCGGTTCTACACGGTCGAGAGCGAGCGCACCGCCCGCTGGTCGACGGTGTGGGGACTGTTCTTCATCTGCCTGCTGTACTGGAGCGCCCCGGCGTTCGCGGCGTTCGGTACTAACCTCTACGGCGAGCAGATCGGCGCGGTGTACGGCGATCCGGGGATGACGAGCGCGGCCGGCGACGTCATCGTCGTGCTGGCGGCCCAACTCGCCAACCTCCCGCAATGGTTCGTCGGCCTCATCGCGGCGGGCGGGATCGCCGCGGCGATCGCGACGACTGCGGGCCTGTTCATCGCGGGCTCCTCGGCCATCTCGCACGACATTTACACGAACATCATCAACCCCGAAGCCACCCAGCGCCAGCAGGTGCTGGTCGGCCGCCTGAGCATCATCGCGCTCGGCGTCATCACGACGCTGGCCGCGCTCGACCCCGCGGCGCCGATCGCCGCGCTGGTGTCGTACGCGTTCTCGCTGGCCGGCGCGGTGCTGTTCCCGATGTTCTTCCTAGGCATGTGGTGGGAGAACACGAACCGTCCCGGCGCGCTCGCCGGCATGACGACCGGCCTGATCGTCTGGACGATCCCGATGATCAACGAGGTGCTGCCGAACTACCTCGGCGGCGTTTCGGCGCCGCTGTCGGCGCCACTAGAGACGTGGGTCCCGGCGATCGGTTCGGCGCTGATCGCCGTCCCGGTCGTGTTCGTCGTCACCATCGTCGTTTCGCTGGTGACCGAGGAGCCGGACCTGGAAACCAAGCGCGTCGTTCGCCAGTGTCACAGCCCCGAGCCGATGGGCCAGCACCGAACGGCCGAGGACGTCGTGGCGACCGACGGCGGTGACGCGCCCGCGGACGACTAAGACCCATGTACGAGAAAATCCTCATTCCGACTGACGGAAGCGACACCGCCGAGGTGGCGGTCGAGCACGCGCTCGATCTGGCCGAGACCTACGACGCCGAACTCCACTCGCTGTACGTGGTCGACACGGACTCGATGAGCCTGAGTCTCGGGCCCGAACAGCTCGACCGGATCGAGCAGGGCAACTGGGGCGAGATGGACGAAGTCCGCGAGCGCGCGGAAGGTGCGACCCGCGTCGTCGCCGATCGGGGACGCGAACGCGGCATCGACATCGTCGAACACGTCGCGTCCGGCCGCCCGCACTCGGTGATCGAGGAGTACGCCGAGGATCACGACATCGACCTCGTCGTGATGGGCTCGCACGGTCGCTCTGGCATCCGGCGCGCGCTGCTCGGGAGCGTCACCGAGCGGACGCTGCGATCGACGGATATCCCGGTGCTCGTCGTCGACGCTCGGTAAGATCGGCACCACGACGACTCGATCGATTTTTGTCGGCCTGTTGAAACCGTTGGCAGCCGATGCGGTTGTGCGGCTGATCGGTCGATACAGGGCTCACATGTAGTAGATACTTGACTTAAAGAAGGCCAGGAAATCTGGATCTCCTTTATTGAGATACAGCCTCCCACCTTTGTATGTTAGTCGCTGTGTGACCAGTTGATGCGCGCTTGGTAGAATCTCTCTTGAAATACGATCCACCGCGTATCGGTACCGACATCCTGTTGCTTCGTATTGAGGGCCTCAAGTAGTTCCTCTTCGGCATTTGAAAACGGACTTGTACCTTCGTATGGTGGTGTGTTGATAGCTTCTTCGAGAATTGACCGTGCATCAGCAGAGAGATCCATTGTAGCGACATCGAGGATCTCATATTGGTCACGAATGGCTTCTTCGATAGACGTCTCGTCCGTCGGAAGGTCAGCCCATGTGTACTCGATCTGGTCTGCCTCAATGTCCTGTTCGGTAACCTCCAGTCGGTACACCTCGTCTTGGTATTTGACATATTTGTACTGGGGTTTAGGCTGTAACTGCTCAGGCTGAGTTGCTTCCGTATAGAAAATTTGTCGTGTTACCTCTTCAACCCGTTGCGCTGCAAGAACGGGTTCGTGAACAACCTTGTACGCGGATTCATCATATTTACTCAAGGGAACTGGGTCCTCAGATATCTTGCTCTCATCGATCATCTCGACTTTCAAGACAGGACGACGAATCGTCTCTGACCCGGTGTCCGCAACCACAATACGGTGATACGATCCATCGAGATGGAGAATCTCTCCATCCTCAAATCTGGGCTGGTCGTACCCCACCGTCGTACCGTTTTCGCGTAATGCATCAATGATCCCCATCTGTTCAGGAGATAGTTCCGATTGGTCAAGGGAGAACGCCGTCCGCAATTCCGTCCCAGCCACATTAATGGAAAGATCGAACCTTGAGCTACTCCCGCTGATCCCGAAAAGGAGACAGCCACTCAAAGCAGTGATCGCGAGTCCGCTGGTAGCGCGGAGGAGACTTCGACGCCGAGATATACGGTTCATACCATGGCGACACCTACGTTAATTAATAAGTTTTTGGGTGCTACTCCCGGCTGATAAGCACAGCTACCCAACGGTTGATTCAGTCCCCAAAAGAGCCAAATTGCTGTTTCTGGCGACGCCGCAGTGAGCACAGATCCACGTGACGCGGCGAACACGTCACCGCCGCGCAGCGAGCGCGAACAACTCCAGCGACGTTACAGCAGCTCCTCGACGTCGGCGATCGACTCTAAGACGTGATCCGGCGTCACGTCGGACGCCGCGACGTCATCGCGATCGGTCACGCCCGTCAGCACCAGCGCGGTCGTCATCCCCGCCCGCTCGCCCAGCTGGATGTCGGTGTCGAGCCGGTCGCCGACGACCAGCACCGACTCTGCGGGGACGCCGAGCCGATCCAGCGCGGCCTCGGTCGCGGCCTCCGAGGGCTTGCCTAGAATCCTGTCGGGCTCGCGGCCGGCGGCCGCCGAGATCGCGCCGAGGATAGCGCCCGTGCCGGGGACGAGACGGTCTTCGGACGGGATCGTCACGTCGGGATCAGTGCCGAGAAAGTCGACGCCGTCGTCGTCGAGCGCCCACAGCGCCTTGGCGAGCTGATCGTAGTCGAACTTTCGGTCGATCGATCCCACGACGGCGTCGGCCTCGTCGGGCGCGGCGCCGAGGGCGAGGTCGCGCTCGCGCAACAGGGACGTCAGCCCCGGCTCGCCGATCACCAGTAGGTCGTCCTCGGCGTGGGCGTCGGCGAGGTACTCGGCGGTGACGGTCGCCGCGGTCAGGAACCGCGAGGCGTCGATCTCGATGTCGTGCGAGGCGAGGCGCTCGGCGTAGTGGTCCTGGCGCTTGGTCGGATTGTTCGAGAACAGGAGCAGTTCGAGTCCGGCGTTCCGAAGCGCGTCGATGGCGTCGCCGGCGCCGGGGATCGACCGGTCGCCGAGCACGATCGTCCCGTCGACGTCGAGGATCGCACCGCGGAATTCGCTCATGCGCTCTCTTTCGTCGCAATCCGGATAACGCTGCGGGCGTGGCGCGATCTCGTCGGAACGTGACTCGCGTTCCGCCTTCGGGTCGCGATCACTCGGGCGCGCCCGCGCGGTACGTGTCAGAAATATCCCGTCAAGTCGCCGGTTCGTTGCAGCTACTCGCGTCATACGCGCCAGTCGGAGACGGATCGAACGGTCGGTACAGCAGCGTCGGCCGTTTCTATTTTGGCGTCTTCGGCGCCGTTACCGCGGCAAAACGGCGTCGTGGCACACGAAGCGCTGCGCGCCGCGACCGTGCGTAGATGACAAGGCTTATTCTCCGTATGGGACTCGTCGTTGATGATGAGTACGGACACGGAACAGGTCGACGTCGGATCCTCTGAGTCCCTCGTCGACCTCGCGCAGCGCTGGTATCACGTCCCGGCGCTGGCTGTGATGATGCTGTACATGCTGTGGGTGCGGTTCCAGTCGTACGACTCGGTCGTCCGGGACGACTCGGTGTACTTCATTGGAAACGACGCCTACTACCACTACCGCGAGACGATGTTCGCGGTCGACAACTGGCTGTCGACGATGCCGTTCGACCCGTGGACCCAGTTCCCCTTCGGGACGAGCACCGGACAGTTCGGGACGCTGTTCGACCAGCTCATCGCCGCCGGGATCCTGATCCTCGGGCTCGGATCGCCCGGTGATCGACAGGCGGCGATCCTCTTTGCCGTCGCTCCGGCGGTGCTCGGGACGCTCGTCGCCGTGCCGGTGTACTTCATCGGCAAGCGCCTGAGCGATCGGATCGGCGGCCTCTTCGCCGTCCTCGTGCTGGCGCTGCTGCCCGGCGTCTTCCTGCTGCGCTCGGTCGTCGGGTTCACCGACCACCACGTCGGCGAGGTGCTGTTCCAGTCGATCGCCGTGCTCGCGATGATGGTAGCCCTGACGGTCGCCGAGCGCGAGAAGCCGGTGTTCGAGCAGTTCCAGGACGGCGACTGGAGCGGCCTGCGCGGAACGCTCAAGTGGAGCGTGCTCGCGGGCGTCGCGCTGGCGCTGTACCTCTGGACGTGGCCGCCCGGCGTCGTGCTGGTCGGCATCTTCGGCGCCTTCTTCACGATCGCGCTCGTCGTCGACGTGCTCCACGGTCGCAGTCCCGAACACGTGGCGATCGTCGGCGCGATCAGCCTGACCGTCGGCGCGGTGCTCCTGTTGCCCCGCCTCGACACGTTCGGCTTCACCGGCCCGACCACGATGTCGCTGCTCCACGTCGCGCTCGCCCTCGCGGTCGCGGTCGGCTGCGTGTTCCTCGCCTGGCTCGCCCGCGTCTGGGAGCGCCAGGATCGCGACGCCCAGTCGTACCCGCTCGCGGTCGGCGCGATCGGCGTGGCCGCGATCGTCGTCGGCATGCTGATCGTCCCCGACGTGGTCGGGACGATCTGGTCCCAGATCGAACGAGCGCTGCTGATGGGCCAGTCCGACGCCGCGCTCACCATCCAGGAGGCCCAGACGACGCTCTCCCAGCCCGGCGGTGCGATGGCGTACATGTTCCAGAGCTACGGGTTCACCTACCTGGTCGCCATCGTCGGCTTCGGCTGGCTCGTGCTGGGCGCGCTGACGTCGCCCGACCGCTACCGGTCGGAGCACCTGCTGGTGGCCGTCTGGGCCGTCTTCGCGACGATGATGGCGCTCTCGCAGGTCCGGTTCCACTACTACCTGGCCGTCGTCGTGGCGGTGCTGAACGCCGTCGCGCTGAGCGGCGCGACGAGCCTCCTCGGCATCCCGTCGTTCGACCGCGTCGAGGAGATCGAGACGTACCAGGTGCTCGCGGTCGCGGCCGCGATCGTCCTGGTCATCTTCCCGCTCGCGGTCTCGTTCGGCGCCGGCGGCGCCACGGCCTACCAGCAGGCCAACGCCCGCGGCCCCGGCGAGGTGACGACCTGGGACGACAGTCTCGAATGGATGAACGACAACACCCCCGAACCCGGAACGTACGGGGGCGAAGATGAAGCGTTCGCGTACTACGGTAGCTACTCACAGACCGACGACTTCGCGTATCCCGCTGGATCCTACGGCGTCATGTCGTGGTGGGACTACGGCCACTGGATCACCGTCGAAGGTGAACGGCCCGCAGTCGCCAACCCGTTCCAGCAGAACGCCCGCCCCGCGAGCGCGTTCCTGCAGGCCCAGACCGAGGAGCGCGCGAACCTGCTGCTCGACGCTCTGCCCGCGTCGGGTGACACCGACGAACGGATCAGCGGGATGACCACCGAAGAGCTCCGCGAGGTCGCCAACAGCGCCTCCGATCAAGAGGAGGGTGAGGACACTCGCTACGTGATGATCGACGGCCAGATGGCCGGCGAGAAGTTCGGCGCCATCCGCCAGTGGACCTCGCCGCCGAGCGTCGACGGGACGATCGACGTCCAGACCGAGGCGTTCCAGAACACGACGCTGAACCGGCTGTACTTCCAGGACGCTGATAGCATGAGCAACTACAGGCTCGTCCACGAGAACGAGGAGTTCTCGGCGGTCGGCTTCCTGCCCACCGGGAACCAGCTCTCCTGGCGGACGACCGGACCCATCGCAACGGGCTACAACGAGTCCGTGCGTACCGGGCTCGCGATCCAACAGCAGGGCTATCAGAACGTGGAGATGGAGTCGTCGGTCAAGACCTTCGAGCGCGTCGACGGCGCGACGCTGACCGGCGAGGCCGACCCCAACCAGACCGTCGTCGTCGCGGTCGAACTGGAGACCAACGCCAACCGGCCGTTCCTGTACTCCCAGGCGGTCCAGACGGGCGAGGACGGCTCGTTCTCGGTCACCGTGCCGTACGCGACCAACGACGAGCTGGGTCCCGCCGACGGCTACACCGACAGCGCGGTGAACGCGACCACCGACTACACGATCGTCGCCGGCGACGACGTCTCGCGCTCGGACTACCAGCGCGACGGCTGGAACTCGAACGCCAGCATCTCCTACGAGGGGACGACGACCGTGTCCGAGAGTGCGGTGCTGAACGGCGAGTCCGTCGACGTCGACCTCGGCGAGTACGACGGCGGGAACGAGTCGGGCAGCGGTAACGAGACCGACGGTTCCGGTTCGGACGACGGCTCCGGTTCCGACGGCGGCTCCGGCTCCGACGACTCCGGCGGCAACACGACCGCGCAGATCGCTCCGGTCGCCGTTCGGGCCTGACGCTCCGCCGAACTGCGCGATTCCTTCTTCGACGACGCGTTTTTGCTGTTCTCTCGTCGATCGGATCGATGGCCCCGACAGGAACGGTTTTCAGGCGCCTCGCTCAACGTGGAGACGAATGCGATCCTGGATCTCGATCTACCTCAAGGGTGCGTTCATGGGGACCGCCGACATGGTTCCCGGCGTATCGGGGGGAACGATCGCGCTCATCACTGGTATCTACGAGCGCCTCGTCACTGCGATCACGAACGTGGACCCGCGGCTCCTCGGCCACGCGCTGCGGCCGCACGACGCCGACGCGCGGGCCGAACTCGCCGACGGACTCCGTCGAATGGACATCGGCTTTCTGCTCGCACTGGGCGGCGGCATCGCGACCGCGATCGTCGCGGTCTCCCAGGTCGTCGGGACGCTCGCCGAGTCGTATCCGGGACTGACGGCGGCGTTTTTCTTCGGGTTGATCGGCGCCTCCGCGGTCGTGCTCGGCCGGCAGGTGTCGCTCGACGACTCCCAGACCAAACTCGTCGCGGCCGTCGGCGTCGCGCTCGCGGGGAGCATGGCGTTCCTCGGCGACGGCTCGGCGCCCCACGCGCTCCCGCTGATCTTCCTCTCGGGGATGATCGCGGTGAGCGCGACGATCCTCCCGGGCGTCTCGGGGGCGTTCTTCCTGCTCGTGCTGGGACAGTACTACTACATGCTCGACGCGCTCACGACGTTCCTCGACGACCTCGTCGCGCTGGCGGGGGGCGGCGGCGTCGACGCGCTGCTCGACTCCGGCGTCGTCGTCGTCACCTTCCTCTCGGGCGCCGCCATCGGCGTCCTCTCGATCGCCCACGCGGTGAAGTGGGCGCTCGACCACCACCGCGACCGGACGCTGGCCTTCCTCGTCGCGCTGATGGTCGGCGGCGTGCTCGTTCCGTTCCGCGACGTGGTGACCCACGTCGCCGACGCCAGTCCCGGCCCGGTCGCGACGGGGATCGCCGACGCCGGCGGCGTGTTCTCGGCGTCGCTCGCGGCGGTCGCGCTGGCCGCCGGCGCCGCCGCGCTGACGGCCGTCGCGGGCGCCGGCGCGGTGCTGGCGCTGGATCATTACACCGACGATCTGGAGTACGCGGACGAGAACGGGTCACAGAGCGACGGCGGCGTCGACTCCCGCGGCGGACGCACCTCGGCGGTCGACGCCGCGTCCGAGGAGTGAGTTCCGGCCGCCGTTTTCGAGCGCGACCCGCTCAGAGCCGCGATCGGCGTTCGAGTCGCTCGAACACCAGCGTCGGGAAGCGCGGTCGAACTCGCGTGGGTTGCCGGCCGTTGCTGTCCCGGTCCTCGATCGCTTCTCGCGTCAGTAGTCCGTCCTCGGCGAGTTCGTAGAGGTACCGCTGAACCGTGCTCGGCGAGAGGTCGGTCCGTTCGCCGATCGCCGCCGCGGCGTCGCTGATCGGCTGTCGGTGGCCGTCGGTCGCCAGCAGTTCGGCGAGGACAGATCGCCGGTTCTCCGGCAGCGAGAGCACGCGCCCGATCTGGACGCAGTCGTCCGGGACGGCATCGATCCCCGCCTCCACGTCACGCTCCCGGACGCGCCCGGCGTCGTCGCGCTGGGCCGCGATCGCCGCGCCGAACAGCGCCGCCAGCGCGTCGTGGGCGTCGCCGTCGGCCCAGTCGGCGATCCGGCGCGCCTGATCGTGGGTCACCGCGCCGCTGGCCAGCCCGTAGGACGCGCGCTCGGTGAGCAGGTCGACCAGCGCGTGGGGGCGATAGGCGGGCACCTCCACGGAGCGGCCGCTCCACTCGGTCAGGGGCTCCTCGGCGACGATCACCAGCGACGTTCCGGCGGCCACCGGCTCCAGCAGCGACCGGACGTGAGCGACGTCGTCGTCGGTCTCCGAGAGGTGATCGACTGCGACGACCACGGCGCCGGTCCGTTCGGTGACGGTCTCGTTCAGTCGCTCGCGGAGTTCGTCGGTGCCGACGCCGCGCCGGGGGACGGGATCTGGCGAGATCGACTCGAGGATCGCGTGGTAGTACTGGAAGTCGCTGTCCGTCCGGCGCGCGTCGACGTACGCGAACTGTGCCCGGGCGACGGCCGCCGTGCCGCGGGTCGACGTCCAGATCGCGTCCTCGCTGCGGCCGAGACTCTCGTTGAGCTGGGAGAAAAGCGCCGTCAGCACCGCGGATTTCCCGCCGCCGCTCGGGCCCCAGACCGCGATGTCCTGGGGGCACTCGCCGTCGAACACGGGCCCGAGCGCGTCGAGAACCTGCTCGAGGACCGACCCGCGGCCGACCGGCTCGGGGAGGTGGACCGCCGGGTTCAGCGCGCTCTCGTCGACGATGAACCCCCCGCCCGAGGTCGTCTCCAGCCGCCGCGCGATGCGCTCGCTCAGATCCATCTGGAGGGAAGTAGTAATTAGGCCGGTGTTGTGTCTTCCGAGACGAGCGCGGCCTCGAGCACCTCTAGCGGGTGGCGAATCTCGTACCCGGTGCCGTGACCCATCTGCATCGCGCAGGTCGGACACTCGGTCATGCCGACGTCGCCTTCCGCGGACTCCATGTGCTCGAACATCTCCTCGCCGATCTCCATCGAGAGATCGTACTTTTCGGCCTTCCAGCCGTAGGTTCCGGAGATGCCCGAACAGGAGTCGCCGACGTCTTCGGCCTCGACGCCGTCGATCCGGTCGACGACCTCGATGGCCTGTCCGTCGAGGCCCTGGTTGCGGGCGTGACACGGCGCGTGGTACGCCAGATCGGGGAAGTCGACCTCGGAACCCTCCAGTTCACCCTCCAGATCCTCGTGGATCCGGAGGTACTCCAGCGCTTCGTAGGTGTGTTCGGAAACGTCCTCGATCCCGTGGATGTCGAACAGCTCGGGGTACTCCTGGCGCAGCGACAGCGAACAGGAGGTACAGGAAGCGATCACGTCGGCGCCCTCGCCGATCGCCGCGACGAGGTTCTCGACGTTCGTCTCGGCGTGACGCCGCGCGTCGTCTAACATTCCGTTGGCGAACATCGGCGTCCCCGAGCAGCCCTGATCGGGCACCATGACCTCGTAGCCGAACTCCTCGAACACCTCCACCATCGCCTTGCCGACCTCGGGCGTGTTGTAGTTCGAGTAGCAGCCGTGGAAGTACGCCACGCGCTTGTCGGGGTTCTGCACCTGCGCGCCGCCGCGGTCGACCCACCACTCGCGGAACGTCTCCTCGGCGAACTCGGGGAAGTCCCGCTCGGCCGTGACGCCGAGCGTCTTCTCCATCACCCACCTGGCTGGGCCGAAGTTCATCATGAAGTTCGAGAGGCGCGGAACTTTCGACGCCAGCCAGGCCGACGTGCGGTAGTTCGAGAGAATCCGGTTACGGATGTACTCCGGCGAGAGCTTGTCCATCTGATTCTCCACGAACGAGCCTCTCGCGGTGTTGTGCATCTGGCTCAGGGGCACCTCGGAGGGGCAGGCGCTGTCACAGCGCATGCAGTTCGAGCACTTCTGGATCGACTCGTCGATATCGTGGTCGTCCTTGCGCTTGAGGCGCCACTGCTCGGGCCCCTGGAACTTCGGGCCGGGGAAGTCGTCGTCGACCTCCGCGACCGGACAGTTCGTGTCGCAGGTCGAGCACTTGTAGCAGTCGTCCGAGCCGGGCCGGAGGTCCATGTCCTCGGATTCGGGGAACACCTGTACCGGCTCGAACTCGTCGTCGCCGGTCGTCGGCTCATCGTCCGTCACGTCGTAGTCGTCGGGAGTTTCGGCATCACTCATTGGGGATCACTTCGGAGTGGATTCGATCGCAGTCTGTAGTCGGTCGGTCTCACGCGCGCTCACCCGCTCCGGTGCCGGCGGCGTAGCCGGTTGCCAGCGAGACGCCCGAGCCGGACTTCTCGGCCGCGAAGTCGTAGCCGCCGACGACGGCGCCGGCGGCTCGCAGGTTCTCGTAGGCCGGTTCGTCGTCGGCGTCCAGCGGCCGCGTCTCGCGGTCGATCGGGACGCCGAAGCGGGCGAACGGGTGGTCGTCGAACGCGCCGTCCTCGAACCAGTCGTAGCGGTCCTCGGGCTGGGGGATCGGCAGGTCGAAGATCGGCTCGTAGACGCGCTCGCGGTCGGACCGGATGCCCTTCCCCACGAGCCCGCCGGTCGCGAGCACGTACTGCTCGGCGCGGTAGGGGACGCGCGTGGCGGTGTGCTCGGCGATCACGCGATCGACGCGGTCGCCGTCGGCCTCGACGTCGACGACGGGGTTGCCGGTCTCGACGTGGACGCCGGCATCTTCCAGCGCCTCGAACAGCATGTCCGAGAGGCGCATCCCGGGGAGGCTCGGCGGTCCCATCGGCACCTCGAACACGTCGGCGCCCAGCGAGTCCGCGAGGTCGGCCCGCACCCCGGCCGGCTCGGCGTCGCCCAGAATCGCCGGGAAGCCGACGCGCTCGTGGCCACCCAGGTGGGACTTGACGCGCTCGGCGAGCGCCTCGCGCGCCGGCAGCGTGCGCCCGTCGACCTCGATCCCGTCGTTCTCATCGAGGATGTGGGCGTACCGCGTCAGCTTGGCGTCGTCGCGCAGGTCGCCCGGGAACCGGAGCGTCGCGCCGCGGACGTCGAAGGGGACGCCCGCCGCGCGGAGGTGGTCGGCCGCCACGTCGGCGTCGAAGCCGGTCACCGCGTCGAACCCGACGAGGAAGGCGTCGCGCTCGTCGCTGGCGAGCCCAGCGGCCGCGCCGGAAGGGTACCGCGCGGTCGGCTTGACCGTCCCGCCGTGGGTCGGCACGAGCGCGTTGCGGTCGGTGTGACCGCCGGCGTACGCGTCGCCGACGGCGTCGTCGAACAGGTCGAGTCCGCCGCGGACTGCCTCCTCGCCGACGCGCTCGTAAGGGTGGCCCTCGGGAACGTCGTCGAGCGTCGCAAACGGGTCGCTGATCGGCGCCGTCCGGCTCTCGTCGTCGGCGCCCTCGGGATGGTAGCCGAGCACGTCGATCAGCCCGCTGGCCTGCCGGAGCGTGCTCTGCTTGTGCGCGATCAGACGGACGCGCGCGCCCGTCTCGCGGGCGGCGAGCGCGGACGCCACGGCGGCGACGCCGCCGCCGATCACCAGCACGTCGTCCTCAATTGCCATGGTCGCCTCCATCCTGCAGCGGGTCCTCGGCGTCGTCCGCGCTCCGTCCACCGTCGGTCGCGCGCACCCCGCTGTCGAACGTCCCTTCGTCGGTCGACTCGGTCGCGCCCGGGCGCCCGTCGTCGAACGCCGAGAAGTCGACCGACTCGCCGGTGCGGGCCGGGTCGCCGTCGGCGTTGATCGTCGTCGCGTGCAGGGCGTAGTTGAGCATCGCCTGCGAGAGCTGCTCGCCCCACAGCGCGTGGCGCTCGCCCTTCCAGCGTTCCTGGAACAGCTCGTCGTAGGCGTCTCGAACCGCTTTTTCGTCGTACTGGGGCGAGAGCTCCTGGGCCATCCCGAGACAGCAAAAGCCGCCCTGGCAGTTGCCCATCGACGCGCGCGTCCGGATCCGGACGGCGTTGAGGTCCGTGCCGGACTGGCCGATCGCGTCCTGAATCTCCGCGCGGGTCACGCTCTCGCAGTCACAGATGACCGGGTTTGCCTCGTTCGTATCCAGCACGTCCTCGGCGCGGCTGCCGAGCCGCTGGGTGCTGCGCCGGGCAACCGGCGATCGTAGGCCGAACCGGTCCATCGCCTCGTCGAGCGCCATCTCGTCCTCGCTGCCCGGCAGCGGTTCCTCGGCCGTCCGACAGCGCGCGCGGACGCCGAGCTTCTCGCAGACGTGATCGGAGATCTGCTCGGCCATCATCCGGTAGGTGGTGAACTTGCCGCCGACGATAGAGGACATCCCCGGCAGGTCGTCGCGCTCGTCGTGGTCGAGCAGGAAGAAATCGCGCGTGATGTCGGTCGGGTCCTCGGTGCCGGTGCCCGGCGGCTCGTACAGCGGTCGGACGCCCCAGAACGATCGCACGGTGCGGGCCTCCGAGAGGATCGGCACCAGTTCGGTGAGCGTGTCGATCATCATGTCGACCTCCCACTGCTCCTCGGGGTAGTCCTCGGGATCCTCGACCTCCTCGTCGGTCGTCCCGAGGATCGCGGTCGTCTCGTGGGGGACGACGATGTCGGCGTCGCCCTTCGGCCGGCAGCGGTTGACCACCGTGTCGACCTGGCGTGCGTTCATCACGACCATCACGCCCTTCGAGGGGCGGACCTCGACGTCGACGCCGGCCATCTCCCCCAGCTGGCCGGCCCACGCGCCCGTCGCGTTGACGACGTAGTCGGCGTGGATCTCCTCGGTCGAGCCGGGCGTCGCGTGCTCGCGCTTGCCCGGCCCGCTGTCGTGGCGCACCTCGACGCCTGCGACTTCGCCATCCTCGACGAGCACGTCGGTCACCTCGGCGTGGGTCTCGACGCGCCCGCCGTGGTTCTCGGCGCTGACGGCGTTCGCGACGCAGAGCCGGAACGGATCGATCGCGCCGTCGGGGACGTGGATCGCGCGTTTCACGTCCTTCGCGAGGTACGGCTCGACCTCGCGGGCCTCCTCCGCCGAGAGAACCTCGGCGGGGATGCCACACTCCCGACAGCCCTCCAGCTTCTCGCGGAAGTACTCGTCGTCGTCCTCCGGTCGCTGGACGAACAGCCCGCCCGTCATCTCGACGCAGTGGCTCGCGATATCCCTGAGCACCCGGTTCTCCTCGATACACTCCTCGGCGCTGGCCTGGTCCGACACGGCGTATCGCCCGCCGCTGTGGAGCAGCCCGTGCATGCGCCCCGTCGTCCCGTGGGTGAGGTTCCCCTTCTCGACGAGGACGACGTCGACCCCCCGCATCGCCAGATCCCTCGCGATGCCGGTGCCGGTCGAACCGCCCCCGACGACCACGACCTCGGTACTCGTTGGCATTCGTCTCGTGAATCGTAGCGCCCCGTCCACTTTACTTTACCGCTATTCCGAGCTATCTGGTAAAGAACTCGATCGAGTCCGCTAACAATTCGATCAAAACGCGATTTCGCATTGTATTTCCTCACTGGTCTCGAAAGGAAGCCGATTTAGGAAACATTTATAATGAATGTGGCTTATGTTTACTGACAACGCGCCACTGTCAGTAAAACAGCGGCGTGGGTCGGACGATCGGTCCGGCCAGTTCGATCAAACCATGACAGAGAATACCTACGTCGGCGCTGTCGATCAGGGCACGACCGGCACGCGATTCATGGTGTTCGACCACGGCGGGCAGGTCGTGGCGAACGCCTACGAGAAGCACGAACAGATCTACCCGGAACCCGGCTGGGTCGAGCACGACCCCCGGGAGATCTGGGAGAACACCAAGGACGTCATCACGCAGGCGCTGGCCGAAGCCGGCATCGGCGCCGATCAGCTCGAAGCGATCGGCGTCACCAACCAGCGCGAGACGACGTTGCTGTGGGACGCCGACTCCGGGCGGCCGATCCACAACGCCATCGTCTGGCAGGACCGGCGGACGACCGACCGGATCGAACAGCTGCAGGAGGAGGGCAAGGCCGACGACGTGCAGGCCAAGACCGGCCTGGAGCCCGACGCCTACTTCTCGGCGACGAAGGCCGAGTGGCTGCTCGACAACGCCGACCCGATCAAGACCGAACGCGCGCGGCCCGCGGATGTGCGAGAGCGCGCCGAGGAGGGAGAGATCCTCTTTGGCACGATCGACACGTGGGTGATCTACAACCTCACCGGCAACCACATCACCGACGTCACGAACGCCTCGCGGACGATGCTGTTCGACATCCACGACATGGAGTGGGACGACGAACTCCTCGAAGAGTTCGACGTGCCCCGCGAGATGCTGCCGGAGGTACGACCCTCCAGCGACGAGGACTACTACGGGCACACCGATTCCGACGGGTTCCTCGACGCCGAGGTCCCCGTTGCGGGCGCACTGGGCGACCAGCAGGCCGCGCTGTTCGGCCAGACCTGCTTCGACGCGGGCGACGCGAAGAACACCTACGGCACCGGGTCGTTCTTCCTGATGAACACCGGCAACGAGGCCGTCGAGAGCGACCACGGGCTGCTGACGACCGTCGGCTTCCAGCGCTCGGGCGAGCCAGTCCAGTACGCGCTGGAGGGAGCGATCTTCATCACCGGCGCCGCGATCGAGTGGCTCGAAGACATGGAGCTCATCGACGACGCCGCCGAAACCGCGGAACTCGCGCGCAGCGTCGATTCGACCGACGGCGTCTACTTCGTCCCCGCCTTCACCGGGCTGGGCGCGCCCCACTGGGACCAGCGCGCCCGAGGGACGATTCTCGGAATGACCCGTGGGACGCGCAAGGAACACGTCGTCCGGGCGACCCTGGAGTCGATCGCCTACCAGACCCGCGACGTCGCCGAGGCCATGGAGGCCGACAGCGGCATCGACATGCAGACGCTGCGGGTCGACGGCGGCGCGGTCAAGAACAACTTCCTCTGTCAGCTCCAGTCCGACATCATCGACACGGACATCGCGCGCCCGGAGGTCGACGAGACCACCGCGCTCGGCTCGGCGTACGCGGCGGGACTCGCGGTCGGCTACTGGGAGACGGCCGACGAACTCCGAGACAACTGGCAGATCGACCGCGAGTTCGAGCCCGACCAGAGCGCCGACTACGAGGACAAGTACGACCGCTGGTCGGAGGCCGTCGATCGATCGCTCGACTGGGCCCGCGACGGGGGTGACTGAGCATGACGCTGGAAATGGCCGTCATGCAGGTCCCTGTCATCGGCCTCGAGTGGGAGCACTTCATCGTGCTCGTGCTCGCGGCCGCGGCCGGCGGCGCGTTCGGCGCGGCGATCGGCGCGCTGCCGTCGTTCGTGTTCACCGGGTTCGTCGTCCTGCTGGGCGAGGGCCTGGCCGCGCTCGCCGGACCGGGAAGCGAGTTCACCGAACTCGGCGGCATGGAACTGGCGTCCGGCGTCACCAACACGATCGGGTTCGGTCCCGTCACCGGCCCGCACGTCGCCTTCGCCGGCGGCGTCGCGGCGACGTCGTACGCGGGCATGCGGTACGGCGAGATGGAGCCCCCGGACTGGGACTACCACTTCGGGAAGAACATCCTCTACGCGTTCGGTACGAAGCCCGACATCCTCGCGGTGGGTGCCGTCTTCGGCGTGCTGGGGATGCTGATCGTCCGCACGTTCAACGGCCTCAGCCTGCCGTTCGACACGATCGCGTTCGCCGTGTTCGCGACCGCGCTGCTCGCGCGGCCGATCTTCGGCTACCCGGTGATCGGGAGTCCGCGCGGCGACGGCTACTTCGACATGACGCCGTTCGAGCGCGAGGAGGAACGCGGCGACGGTAGCGGTCGGCTCACCGTCGAGCCGTGGCTGCCCCAGCAGTACACGTGGTCCGGCGTCACGACGATCGGTCTCGTCGGCGGCGCGCTGGGCGGCTGGACCTGGATCATGACCGGCAGCATCTTCATGGCCTACGGCATCTCGGCGGCCAGCCTGCTGTTCCTGAATCTCGGCGTCGAGAACTTCCCGGTCACCCACCACATCACGCTCGGCGGCTCGACGTTCGCCGTCGTCGCTGCCGGCGGGACGGGCAGCGAGCTCGTCGTGATGCTCGCGGCGATCTTCGGCGGCGTCGTCGGTGCGCTGCTCGGCGAGGTCACCCAGCGGATCGCCTACGCGCACTCGGGGACCCACGTCGACCCGCCCGCGATGTCGATCTTCCTGTACACGCTCGCGATCGGCGTGCTGTACCTGCTCGACATCCTTCCCAACTCCGGCTACCTCGGGCTCTGATCGGCAACAGCCCGCCTACCGGTTTCCGTTCTCCGCGTTGTCGTCGTACGTGAGATCGGTTAGGATCTCCTCGGCGTGATCCTCGGGGTCGACGCCCTCGTACGTCGCCGCGATTCGGCCCGCACCGTCGACGACGTACGTGTTGCGGAACACGCCGTCGAACGTGTTGCCGAACATGTTCTTCTCGCCGTAGGAGTCGTACGCGCTCGCGACTTCGCCCGACTCGTCCGACAGCAGCGCGATCGGCAGGTCGTGCTTCTCGGCGAACTTCGCGAGGTCCTCGACCGGGTCGTCGCTGATGCCCACGACCGCGATGTCGCGCTCGGCGAACTCCTCGTAGGCGTCGCGGAAGCTACACGCCTCTGTCGTACAGCCCGGCGTATCCGCCCGCGGGTAGAAGTAGACGACGACCCGCTGTCCCTCGAACTCAGCGAGCGTTCTCGTCTCGCCGCGCTGGTCCGGCAGTTCGAACTCGGGCGCCTCGTCGCCGATATCGAGCATACCCACTTGGTGAGCGCCGACGGCAAAACGGGTTTTGCTTGCCGGGATCGGGACGCCGCGGCGACCCCCCAGCGACGCCGTGGGGCGTTCTTCCGTCACCTGACGGAGAAGTTGCCTTCGAGTCCGAGCGTCTGGTGTGGGGCACAGAAGTACTCGTAGTCGCCCGCCGCCTCGAACGTGTGGACGTGCTCGTACCCCTCGGCGTAGGTGTCCGACGCCGATCCCGGCGTTCCTCTCCACGTAGATTCGTCGGGCTTCGACCGGACGCGGAGGTTGTGTCCGCCCGCCCGCCAGACCCAGCGAACGGTGTCGCCGCGTTCGATCTCGAACGTCGAGGGGTCGAACTGGAACCCGTCGGGTGCGACTTCGACCACGAGATCCGGCTCGGGCGAGTCGTCGCCGTTTGCCCCCGACTGTCCGGTCGTCTCACCGGACTGCTCGCCAGTGTCGCCCGCCTCGCCGGCGGTCTCGTTTTCGCCGGTTGACGCCGACGCGGACGGCTCCTCGGAGTCGTCGGTGGCGTCGCCGTCGTCGGCAGCCGACGCGTCGGCGTCGTCCGCGGGCTCGGCGCCCGGCTCCCACGGGTTCGAGAGACAGCCCGCAAGACTACCTGCGAGCGCCGTTGCGGCAAGTCGAAGTGCTGTTCGTCGGTCGGTCGCGTCGGCGTCGATCTGGTCAGTCATGGGTTTCGAGCGGTCGTCGGAGCGGCGTCGTCGGTCGGAGCGACGTCGTCAGTTGCAGCCGTTGCCGGCGGGGCGGTGTAGGCGTCTACGAGTAGCGGACCGGCGTGTACGGCGCCGGTCAGCAGGAAGACGACGCTTCCGGTCGCCATCGGAAACGTCACCGCGGCGGCCAGCACCAGCAGGCTGCCGGCGCTGCCGGCGGCGTACGCGAGTCGATTCCGGCCGCGGGCGAGGATCGCAGTCAGCGCGAAGCCAAGGGCGAACGCCACGATCCAGGGGTGCCACAGCGCGTAGCGCGCGACCGACCGCGGCGCGACGCCGATCACCACCGAGAGGTTGACGGCGGTCGCGACGCCGACCAACGCGGTCCAGATCCACAGCGGAGGACTGTACCGCACCGCCCGCGACGCGACGGTCAGGCCCACAGTCGCCATCAGCAGCGTCGCGCCGAGCCAACCCAGCACGATCGCGGTCGTCCCCTCGACGCCGACCGCGCCGAGGACGACGCCGGGGTTCCAGGCGACGTACTGCGTCGCCGCCCAGCCGATCGCGCCCAGCAGCGCCCCGAGGACGAGAAATCGGTTCGTGCCGACGCCGTCGTGGAGGTCGGATCGGCCGGCGTCGCTCATCGGTCGTCCTCCTCGTCGGACGGGGCACTGCCGTCGGCGACGTGCTGGCCGAACACGCCGTCGTGCTTGACGACCGAGACGTCGCCCTGTACGGTCGTCCGGCAGGACAGCCGGAGATCGTCGTCGCCGGAGTGGGGCGGCAGTTCGAGACGCCGACGCTCGCGTTCCGAGGGATCGTCAACGTCGCCACAGACCTCGACGGCACAGGTCCCACAGAGGCCGTTCCCGCCGCAGTTCGCCACCTGCGAGACGTCGTTGTACGGCGATCGCCCCTCCGCCCGGAGCAGTACGTCGCGAAGCGTGGCTCCCTCCTCGCACGTGATCGCCCGGCCGTCGAACTCAACGGTCGGACGGCGCTGAAACGCCGGACTCTCGCCGACGTACACCATGTCGATCGCGGCGATCAGCCAGCACCCCTCGTGCTCGCCCGTGGACTGGCGTTCGAGGACGAACTCGTAGGTGCGGTCCCGGCCGTCCTCCGGCCGGGCGAGCACCTTCTGAACCGCCCGGTCGCCGTCGACGTCGATCGGGCCGCGCTCGACGGTCTCGGCGGCGACCAGCGGGCGATAGATCGGATTCGTCATCGCGGCCGCCACGCCCTCGAAATCGCCGTGGCGGCGTCGAAACGCCGGTGCGGCGAACGCGAACAGCGTCCGCAGGATCCGGTCTTGCGCTCTCTGCGGGTCTGACGAACCAGTCGGATCGCCTTCCCGGTCGGCGTTCCGAATCGCGCTGGTCTGGGCCTCGACCACTTGTTCGGGCGTCAGCTCCGGGTCCGGCTCGCGCGGTCGGTCGTTGGGGGATCGATCGGCGTCCGAATCATCACGGAGTTCGATTCCGTCATCGGTCATCAGGCGGCACCTCGTCGCCGCGTCGTCTCGGTCGCCCGCCCGACCGTGAACGCGTCGAGGCGCTCGTCGAGGTCGTCGGCCGCGGACGACAGCCGCTCGATGCGCCGGCTCACCGCGTCGATTGCCGCCCGCTGCTCTTGGGTGCGCTCCGCGACCTCGCCCGCCTCCTCGGCGGTCGCCTCGCCGATCCGGCGCACCTGCTCGACTGCCCGGGCGACCTCCTGGGCGCGCTCGGCCTGTCGATCGGTCGCGTCGTCGATCTCCTCGACGCCGGCCCTGGTGTCCTCGACGACCGCCTCGACGTCTTCCAGCGCGTCGAACGCCGTCTCGATCGTCTCGGCGCCCCGATCGACCGCGTCCTCCGTCTCCCGCATGCCCGCTAGCGTCTCCTCGGTCTGTGCTTCCAAGGACTCGACCAGCGCGTCGATCTCGTCGGCCGCGTCGCCGGTGTCGTCCGCGAGTTTCTTGATCCGACTGCTGATGATGTGCGCGGCGTCGCCGCCGGAGGACCGAGCGGACTCGATCTGCGCGTTGATCGCGATCTTGTTCGACCGCTTTGCCATTTCGGCGATCCTGTCGGCCGTCTCACCGATGTCGCCCATCATTTCGTGGAGCGCGGCCACGTCGGCGACCGATCGATCGGTCTGGTCTCGGATCACGTCGAGTTCTGCGAGCGCCGCCTCGGCGGCGGCGCCGCCCTCGCGCGTCGTCCGGGCGGCGCGCTCGGACCGCTCGGCGACGGCGTCGGCCTCGGCGGCGATCTCCTCGACGCTGGCCGAGAGATCTCCGGTCGCCGTCGCCGTCCGATCGACGCGCTGGTGCTGCTCGATCACGCCCTCGCTGATCGACTCGGTCGAGTCGGCGACGTCGCCCGCGGCGGCCCGAGCGCTCTGGACGCTGTCCGCGGTCGCGGTCGCGGCCTCGGAGACGGTGCGGCTGAACGTCCGCACCTCCCCGACGAGCCGTTCGGTTCTGTCCATCATCGCGTTGAAGTTCAGCGCCATCGCGTCGAACTGCGGGACGTCGGTGTCCTCGTCCATGCGCCGCGTGAGATCGCCGCGCTCGCAGGCGGCGAGCGTCCGCGATTGGGCCGTCGCGACCGACGCCAGCTCCCGGTTGAGCGACTCGACCGCGTCGACCTGCGCGCCCAGTTCGTCGCGAAGTTCGGCGACGCTCCACGAGAGCCGGCCGATCTCGTCGTCCCGGCCGATCTCGAACTCGTCGTCGAAGCGACTCCGATCGACGACCGCCTGCGTCCGCCGATCTAGCGTCCGGAGTCCGCCGACGACCGACTGACGGACCGCGACGAGGGCGAACGCCTCGGCGGTGACGAACACGCCCAGCAGCAAGATCGCGCCGCCGAACACGGCGTCTGCCTGGGCCGGCGTCGCAGCGAGTCTCGTCGTCACCCACCAGACGGCGCCGGTGAGCAGTACCAGCGCCAGCGCGGCGAGCGCGAGCCCCACCGCGAGCAACTGTCCGGTGATACTCGTCCGCGGATCGATCTGCTGTCTGACCTCGGGAGCCAGATCTCGGGCGAGCGCCCGGGCAAAAGCAAATGGCATACGATCGCTGCACGTTCCGCAGTAAAGAGGATATTTCAGATTCTCTCCCAAATTCAACGGAACTTCGCCCAAAAACCGGGATATCGGGGCGCACTCGCCGATCTCGTCTCCACACGTGGCTGGTAGATGCCGCCGCTGTCGGTCGCGGTCGTGCTCGGAAGAACCCGCTCAGCACGGTGGCTTCGTCAGTCCAGCCGCTCGGCGGCGTCGCGCTCGATCAGCGGCTCGGCGTTCGTCTCGGGCAGCGTCACGACGTCCTCGGCGGTCAGCTCGTACTCCCGCTCGTCGACGCCGAAGATCTCGCCCACGTCCTTGGTGATGCGGACGGTGGTTCGGTCCTCGTCGAGCGTGTCCGGTCGGCCGGGACCGTCTTCGGACGCCGGCGCGGCGTCACCCTCGATCCCGCCGTCGTTGCTCGGCGCCGCGCTTCCGGACGGCGCCGCGCCGCCCTCGACGTCGTCGGCCGTCGCGTCTCCGCTGTCGGCAGCCGGATCCGAATCCGGCGATCTCCCCTCGGCCGGTTCGTCGCCGCCGCCCATCAGGTCGGCCGCGCTGACCGAGGACGCCTCGCCCGTCGGTCGATCCGCCGACGAATCGGCGTCGTCGGCGTCGCTCCGCCCGCCGTCGACCGGCGGCGGTGCGGCGTCCGGCGGCTGAGCCTCGGCGTCCGGCGACTGGGACTCGGCGTCCGACGAGGGCGGAGCCGTTCGGCCGGCGCTCGGCGGCGCCCCGGCGTCCGCGTCGCTCGCCGTCGGATCGTCGGTCCCCGCATCGGCGCCGCCAGCCGACGCCTCGACGTCGCCCGACAGCACGTCGAGGACGTGGGCCTTGTTGGTCTCGATGCGGTCGACCAGGTCCTCGAACAGGTCCTGTTCCTCGGCGGTCAACCCCTCCTCGTCGGAGGGCATGCCCGCCGCGGCGAGGCTGGCACGTTTGACGAGTTTCCCCATCCGGCGCTCGTAGATCGCCTCGACGACCTCCTCGGCGGTCTCGATCTTGTCGGTGAGCCGGCCGACTTCCTCGGAGGAAAAGGGGTCCTCGGCGCGCTCGGCGGCCCGGTCGCGTTCGTCTTTGAGTTCGGCGACGTACTCCCCGACGTCCTCGTAGAAGCTGTCCCGCAGGTGCTGGAGGCTGTCTTTCTGTCGCTCCTTGCTCTGGACGGAACGGAGGTCGTCGAGATTCATTCTTTCTCCTTCTCGGCGTGGCCGCGGGCCATCAGGTAGACGCCCACGTGTTCAGGTACTGTCTGTGCACCCGGCTCGATTGTAAAGCTGTCGCCGCCCAGACTGATCGTCGCGCTGTCCTGTGACCCGCCCGGCATGTCTTCGGTTCCGGTCACGTCGATCCGAATATCTTGCCCGACGAACTGCTCGGTGACGGCGTCGGTCAGCGGCTCGAACTCGGCCAGATCGTCCCGGTCGATCCGCAGCACGCGCAGCCCCGTTCCGCCGTGGAGGCTGCCAGGCAGCCGGATCAGCCGGTTCGTGTCGGTCGTCACCGGCTCGTCGATCGGCGCGCTCCCGGTTTCGAGCACGTCCTCCGAGAGGATGCGCGCGAGCTGGTAGAACGCGGGGTGGACGTCGACGTTGCCCGCCGCGATCTGCGCTCGGTTGTTCTGCGCGGCGGTGAGCGCGCCGCGGGCCTTCCCCTCGCCGATGCCGTCGAACTCCCTGAGCTTCTCCAGGGCGTCTTCCTCGGGGAGTTCGAGCAGCTCGTCGACGAAGGCGTCGAGCCGGTCGTGGACTCGGCGGCTCCAGCCGCCGTCGGTGACCAGCGAGCGCTTGTGCGCCGGGCTCGATCGGCCCGCCGTCCCGCCCACCGCCTTGTGCTCGATCAGGTGGTCGAACTCCACGTCGATGCCGCGCACGTAGTCGACGATCTCGCGGCGCTGCTCGCGGTCCAGCGCTCGGACGCCGTCGTCGCGGACGTGAACGTGGTAGCCCCGGCCGCCCGAGAACACGACCGTCAAGTCCTCGAAGCCGAAGTCGTCTTCGAGGATGTCGAGCAGGCGAAACAGGGCGTCCTTGCAGACCGCGAGCATCTTCTCGTAGCTGTCCTCGGTCGGCGAGACGCCGGGCAGGTGGTCGGCGTCGAGGTCGAACACCAGATCCGAACTGCGCCACCCTTTCCGGTTCATGTTGCCCGCGCTCGGGTCGTCGTAGCGCCCCGCCGAGAAGTAGACGTGGCGCGGTCGCTTGCGCGCCAGAAACTCGTCGAGCGCACCCAGCTCTAACAGCGACCGGTGGCGGACCATCGTGGTCCCGGGACCCTCGGTCCAGGGGATAAAGCCCCACTCGCGCTGGCTTGCGTCCGGCGGCGGCGCGATCGAGGCCCGTCGGTAGTAGTCCCGGAACCGACCCCGAAGGTACGCGCGGGTACGCTCCTCCATCGGTTCACCTCGTATGAACGGGGGGCTCCTAAAGCTACCCTTACGCGCTGGTCGGGGATTCCTGTCAGCGCTCAGAGGGCAGTAAGGCGACCGTATCGACGTTCGTCCGGTCGCGACGCAGTGGGTGGGTGCGCCCGGCCGATGCGGACGCCGAACTGATCGCTTCTGGCGGCGGTTTCGGAGAAACGCAGTACGATCGACGGCCCCGAATTGCGACGCCGTCACACGCGATCGAGCTGTCGCCGCCCGCGTCGACGTGTCGTCGGTAAGGCCGCCTTACGCGCCGTAGGCCGGCCGACCGCGAATCGGCGTCGTGACGCCGATCCGAAAGTGCGCCCCGGCGTCAAGTTTGCCCCCGTATAACTAACGCCGAACGGTGCGTGCCCCCCGGCATGAGCGACGAGGGCGACGACGGGCCGACCCGCCGCCAGCTGCTGGGATTGATCGGCGTCGGCGGGATCACGGCAATCGGCGCCGGACTTATCATCACCGGCGCCCGTGTGTCGCCGACGGAGGACGACGACACCAACAACGAGTCGACCGGGGGTGATCAGCCCCCCGACGAGCCGTCGGCGCTCTCGGCAGCCTGGGACGCGACGTACGGCGACGGCCCGAGCGCCTTTTCGGCGGCGGTCGGTCGGCGCTCCGTCGCCTCGATTCGACCGGGCGGCGGCAACGCGACCGATGAGAACGCCACGAACGCGACCGCCGCGAACGCGACGCCGAACGGGACCGATGGAAACGCGACGACCGGCGGGACCACGAACGCGTCCGACCCCGACGACGGTCCCGAGGAAGTCGTCTTCGGCGGCGTCCGTTCGACCGGCGAAAACGACAGCGACGGCTGGCTCGTCGGCGTCGAGGGGCCCGAGACAACGACGTTCGACGCGACGTACGCGGCCGGGGACACCGAGGGCGGCGACGGCGATCGCGCGTTCGACGCGGTCGAGTGCGTGCTCCCCGCGACCGACGGGTGGGTGGTCGTCGGCTGGAGCCACGAGCCCTCCCCGGACGACGCCGATGCCCCGGACCGGAAGTACCCGTGGGCCACGGGCGTCGACGACGCCGGCACCAGCCAGTGGTTCCGGACGTACGAACGCTCCGGCGTCGAATCCTACCGGGACGTGTTCCGCGACGGCGTCCCGACGTCGGACGGCGGCTACCTGCTCGCCGGCGTCACGCTGGGCGCGTCGTTCGACGACGTCAGGCGCGGCGACGGCTGGCTGGCGAAGATCGGCGCCGAGGGACGACTGACCTGGGAGCGGACGTACGCTCCCGACGGCGCGGACCGCGCGACGTGGTCGGCCGACGAGCGCTACGACGCGTTCACGACGGTCCGCGCGGTCGCGGACGGCTATCTGTTGGCCGGGGCGGCGACGACCGACGGGCCCTCCGACTCGAACCCCGCCGACGGGTGGCTCGTGGGCGTCGACCCGGCGGGCGGCCGGCGCTGGGCCTCGACCTACGAGTACGCCGGTGGCGAGGGCTCGGATTCGACGGACCTCGCGATCGCCGACGTTCGGCGCTCGGGCGACGGGTTCCTGGCGGTCGGGACCGCCGGCAGCTACGAGTACGTCCGCCCGCTCCGCGAGAACCAGCTGTTCGGGGACGGCTGGATCGCCGGGCTCGACGGCGAGGGGAACGTCCAGTGGGAACAGACCGTCGCCGACGCCGCGCTCCGGACGCTCGCCGACGCGGGTGATGCGGGCTGGGTCGCGGCGGGCGCGCGCGAGAACCAGCCGTGGGTCGGGCTGCTCGGCGAGGAGGGATCTCTCGCGGAGGAACTGACCCTCTCCGAGGCGGACGGCGTCGTGTCCGCCGCCACAGTGCGCGACGACGGTGCGATCGCGCTGGCTGGCCGCCGCGACGACGGCGAAACGCCGGTCGCGTTCGTCACGCAGCTCTCCCCGGTCGAGATGGGCGACGGGGAGGAGTGACGCCGAGGAATGGCATCGCTGTCGACCGGCGGATCACGCCGGGTGATCTCCGGGCCAACTTTAAGATAGTTCACTGTGTACTCACGGGTGCATATGTGTACCACGGCACGCAGGGAGGTCGAGCGACGGTGACGGGCGATCGGTTCGGGATCGAGGGGTCGACGGCGATCGTGACCGGGGCGTCGAGCGGCATCGGGAAAGCGATCGCCGAGCGGTTCGCCGCCGACGGCGTCGACGTCGTGATCTGCTCGCGCGACGAGGACAACGTCGATCCGGTCGCCGAGCGGATCAGCGAGCGCGAGACCGGCGGCGAGGCCGTCGCAGTCGAGTGCGACGTGACCGATCGGGACGCCGTCGAGGCGCTCGTCGAGACCACCGTCGAAGTGTTTGGCGGGCTCGACGTACTGGTCAACAACGCCGGCGCCTCCTTCATGGCGAACTTCGAGGACATCAGCCCCAACGGCTGGAACCGGATCGTCGACATCAATCTCACGGGAACGTACCACTGCACGCAGGCCGCCGAAGAGGAACTCAAAGACGGCGGCGGCGTCGTGATCAACCTCTCCAGCGAGGCGGGGCAGGACGGCGCGCCCTTCATGAGCCACTACGCCGCCGCGAAGGCGGGCGTGATCAACCTCACGAAGACGCTGGGCCACGAGTGGGCCGACGACGGCGTCCGGGTCAACTGCATCGCGCCGGGCTACGTCGCGACGCCCGGCGTCGCATCCCAGATGGGCGTCACCGCCGAGGAGATCGACCGCGAGGAAGTCGATCGCACGATCGGCCTGAGCGAGGAGATCGCCGACGTGGCGCAGTTCCTCGCGAGCCCGGCGTCGTCGTACGTCGTCGGCGAGACGATCCGCGCGGCCGGCGCGCCCGATCTCATGAAATCTCCCGACTCATGACTGGATCGAACTCGACCGCCGACCGCGAGATCCACTTGCCCGTCGCGGCGCAGGACGGCGTCGACGCCATCGCCGAGATGACGAATCGTGCCGAGGATCGGGGGTACGAGCGCGCCTGGCTCCCCGAGACGTGGGGCCGGGACGCCGCCTCGACGCTCGGCGTCGTCGCCGAGCGCACCGACGCGATCGAACTCGGCACCAGCATCGCCAACGTCTACTCGCGCTCGCCCGCGCTGCTGGGCCAGACCGCCGCGACGCTCCAGGAGGTTACCGACGGCCGGTTCCGCCTCGGCATCGGCCCGAGCGGTCCGGCCGTGATCGAGGGCTGGCACGGCGCCGACTTCGAGCGCCCGCTCCGCCGGACGCGCGAGACGGTTGACATCATCCGCAAGGTGATCGAGGGCGAGCCCGTCGAGTACGACGGCGACGTGTTCACGCTCTCGGGCTTTCGGCTTCGCTTCGAGCCGCCCGAGACCCCGCCGCCGATCGACGTCGCGGGACTCGGACCCAAGTCGGTCGAACTCGCCGGCCGGTTCGCCGACGGCTGGCACGCGACGACGTTCACGCCCGACGGCCTCGAAGAGCGACTCGACGACCTGCGCCGCGGCGCCGAACTCGGTGACCGCGATCCCGACGACGTCCGCGTGACGCTGTCGCTGCCGGCCTGCGCGATGGAGGACGGCGAGGAGGCCCGGACGCTCGCGGCCCAGCATCTCGCCTTTTACGTCGGCGGGATGGGAACCTACTACCGCGATTCGCTGGCTCGACAGGGCCACGAGGAACTGGCGACCGACATCGCGTCGGCGTGGGCCAGCGGCGAGCGCGACCGCGCCGTCGAACTCGTCGCCGAGAACGTGCTCGACGAGATGGCGGCCGCCGGGACGCCGGAGACGGCTCGCGAGCGAGTGGCTGCATTCGAGGCGATCGAAGGGCTCGACGCCGTCGCCCTGGCGTTCCCGCGCGGTGCGGACCGCGAGGCGATCGATGCGACGATCGACGCGCTCACGTCCGACGCGTAACGTTCCGCTCGACGCCGATCCGTCACCGTTCGACCGTCCGAGACGCCGACTTCACCCGTTCGAGACACCGACAACCGACCACGTGTTGTCTCACGTTGGGCTTATTTTATCATTCAGGAGGTGCAATACGATCCCATGAACGTGATCGAAGTGACGGAGTACGGCGACGCCGACGCGCTGGAATCCGTCGAGCGCGACCTGCCCGAGCCCGGCCCCGAGCAGGTCCGGATCGAGATCGAATCCGCGGGGATCAACTTCGCGGACATCATGCAGCGCCGCGGCAAGTACCTCGGCGGCCCGGAGCCGCGGTACGTCCCCGGCATGGAAGCCGCGGGGCGGATCGACGCCACGGGCGAGCGCGTCAATCTGGACGAGGGCGACCGCGTCGTCGCGATGGTCGACACCGGCGCCTACGGCGAGTACGTCCTCGCGAACCCCCAGTCGCTGTTCCCGATCCCCGAGGAGATGAGCTTCGACGAAGCTGCCGGCTTCCCCGTCCAGTTCCTGACCGCCCACGGCTGCCTGTTCGGCTGGGGCGGCCTCGAAGAGGGCGAGCGCGTGCTGATCCAGGCCGCCAGCGGCGGCGTCGGCACCGCGGCGGTCCAGCTCGCCTCGGCGGCGGGCGCCGAGGTGTTCGGCACCGCGAGCAGCCAAGAGAAGCTCGACCGGGCCGCCGAACTGGGCTGCGACCATCCGATCAACTACGTCGAGGACGATTTCGTCGAGGAGATCGACGAACTCACCGACGGCGAGGGCGTCGACCTGGTGTTAGACGGCGTCGGCGGCGACGTGTTCCACGACAGCCTCGACGCGCTGGCGACGTTCGGTCGGATCGTCACCTACGGCGCCGCCAGCGGCGAGACGGCGTCTGCCGACACCGGCCGCTTGTTGTTCGAGAACAAGACCGTGATCGGCTACCACCTCGGGCGCGCGATGCAGAACGATCCCGGCCGCGTGCTCGAAGCCGTCCCCGAACTCACCCAGAAGCTCACCGGCGGCGATCTGGAAGTGATCGTCGGCGAGTCGTTCCCGCTGGAGGACGCCGCCGAGGCCCACCAGTACATCGAGGACCGCAAGAGCAGCGGGAAGGTCGTCCTGCATCCCTGACCGGCGACTCGCAGTTCGTTGGCGCTCCTTTTCGTTCTCCGCTTCGGGCGTGACGCCGCTTCGGCGTCAGATCCGCTCGATGCCTTCGCGTCGCCCGTCGAGCACGTCGAAGCGCTCGTCGCGCTCGCGTTCGAGTCGGGAGAGCAGTCGCTCGGCCCACCGCAGTTTTTGGCGTTTCAGCTCGCCGACGGCGGGATCGTCGAAGTTCCAGCCGGGAAACGTCAGCCGCGCGGCGCCCAGCTCGTCCGCGAGATACGCCGCCCGGTCGCCGTCGGTGAAGCCGCCGGGGTTCCGGACCGGTCCGGTCGGCTCCGCCTGCGTCGTCGGCAACAGATATCGCTCGTCGAACTGCGGGACGTACTCCCGAAGGGCGGGCACGTTGTCGCCGTGAGCGTGGACCGCGACGGGCGTGCCCGCACGCGAGAACTCGACCGCGGCGGCCGGCCGCCCGTCGAGGTCGGTCACGACGAGGTCGACGCCGACGCCCCGCTCGGCGAGGCGATCGGCGGCCGTCGACGCGGCGACGACGGCGTCGGCCTCGCGAGCGATCTCGACGTCGTCTTCGAGCGTCGGGGCGGCGCCCGCGACGGCCGCGGTCGCGCCGTCCAGATCGGGGAGCTCGTCGCAGTCGAACTCGCCGACGAGTTCCGCGAGGACGTCTCGCGCCCGCTCGTCGGCGTCGCTGTCGAAGCCGAAGTCCTCGAGAATCCGCTCGTAGATCGGACACCAGTCGCTCCAGATCACGTGTGTCCTCCGATAAAGACGGTGTCGGTCGAGCGAGCGAGTCGCTCGACGCCGTACCGTCTGCACAAGCCGCTGATGTGGGCCGGAATGGCGCCTGCAAGTACCCCTACCCGAGGCCCCTTCCGGCTTCCACCCAATCGTTTTCGTGCCTCTGGCATAAGCTTTCTCTTACTGCAACAGTTCCCCGAGAGCCACCGAGAGCGATTTTCCAGGGGCTTCGCCCGATTTCGTCGTTTCTCGCCCGGTTCGATCGTCGACCGACGATGCGACGCGGCGAAGCGCTCCGACCGACCCGGCGAGCAGGGTCGCTCGGTCGCCCGGGACCGCAACCGCGCCGGCGTCCTCGGCGGCCGCGAGGAGACGGTCTCGCCCCCCGGCGTCGAGGCCCGACACCTCGAACGCGCGGGCGCCGACGGCGTCTGCCCGCCGCTGATCGCCGCCGATCCGGTCGAGGTGACGCCGCGCCTCGTCGGGCGTGCGCACGTCGAGTTCCGCGACCGAGACGCCGTCGGCCGACGCCGACGCCAGTTCCGGCGCGAACCGATCGCCGATCCTCGCGGCGTCTCTGGTCTCAGCGACGTCGTGGGTCCGAATCACGTGTGCGCCCCGCTCGACGGCCATCGCCGTCGCGGCGAGGCTGACCGGCAGGCGCTCGTCGGTGTCGCGGCCGACGATATCGCCCAGAAAGTTCTTCCGGTTGATCGAGACCAGCATCGGCCGGCCGAGTCCGCGGAACTCGCGAAGCCGCTCGAACGTCTCGCGATCCTCCGCGAGCGTCTTTCGCTCGCTCCAGCCGCCGAAGGCGGGGTCGACGATCGTCTTGTCGGTCAGCCCGTTCTGTTTGAGCGACTCGTAGAGTCGGTCGACGTAGTCGGCCCGATCAGCCCACTCCGGCGACTTGCGCTCGCTCCAGTCGACGTCCGAGATCGCCCCCGGCCGCGAGAGATCCGGCGGGCTCGCCATCTTCGCCACGGCGACGTCGTACTCCCGACAGACGTCGGGCATCGCCGGGTCGGCGAACCCGCAGACGTCGTTTACCATGTCGAAGCCGCCGTCTAACGCAGCCTCAGCCACTTCGGCGTAGCGCGTCTCGATCGAGAAGACGGCGTCGCCGCTCACGCTCTCGATCGTCTCCAGAGCGACGTGCAGCCGGTCGAGTTCCTCTTCCGCACTGAGCACGTCGAGGCGCTTGTTCGCCGACTCCAGTCCGACGTCGACGATGTCGGCGCCCTCGCCGATCAGTTCCTCGTCGACGTACGCCGCCGCCTCGCCGGGGTCGTCGTAGACGCTGGGGTCGTACGGCGACTCCTCGCTGACGTTCAGCACGCCCATGATCCGCGGCGGATGGTCGTCACCGATGCCCAGCCCCGCGGCGTCGACGGTTCGCATACTCTGTTGCTTGGCCCCGACGCCCATAGGCGGACCGGTCGCGTCCCGAGGTGCTGCTTCGGCGCCGTGCCGACCCGGCGCGGCACCGCTCGCTTGAGGAGCGCCGCCACCGAGCTCGAATCAGTCGGAGATCTGATCTAACTGCCTCTGGACCGGTCAGCTACTATTAGTCCGTATCCCGACCTAAGCCGACGGCGTCGCTCGTTACGCCGCGTTTACTTATTTGACAGGGCGGTGCATCGTCGGTCGTGAACGAACGCACAGACTCACGACGACCACGCCGTCCGGGCGCCCGCGTCGCGCCGCGTCGGCGATGAGTGCCCTCGGCGAGGCGACCGGCGAAGAGGCGACGCTGGCGATCCGTCGATACCGCCGTACCGATCGCGAGGCGTATCTGGCTCTCGCCGGGCGAGTTCGCGACGACGCCGTCTCCCCGGTCGAGCGGTTCGCCTGGGCCTACGAGGAGAATCCGTATCTCGATCCCGTCCCCGTCTTCGTCGCCGAGCGTGGGGGCGAACTCGTCGCTGCAGCGGGACTGTGGCCGCTACGGGTTCGGCTCGGTGACGTGACGCGGATCGCCGTCCAACCCTGCGAGGCCGTCGTCGACCCCGCCTACCGGAATCGCGGACTGCCCGCCCTGCTCGTCGGGGAGGCCGTCGATGCCTATCGGGACGCCGAGCCGGCCTTCTGCATCGACTTCGCCGAAGCGTCGGGCGGCGACGTCCGCGATCGGACCGAAGTCGGCCGCCTCTCGACGTACTACCGCGTCAGCGACCCCGGCGCGCTGCTGGACCTGAGCGAACCGCTGGCCCGCATCGGCCGAACGGCGGCGCGCGGGTACGCCGCGGCGTGCGATCGAATCGCCCCCTCGACCGATCCGCTGTCGGTCGACCGCTACGAGTCGGTGCCGCCCGAGACGTTCGCCGAACTCTACCGGCGGCAGGTGCCCGCGGCGATCCACGCCTACCGCGACGAGGCGTTCTACCGTTGGCGCTTCCGCAACCCGGCGTGGAACTACGAGGCGTACGTCGCGCGCCGCGACGGCGACCCCGTGGCGGGCGCAGTCGTGGCGTCGCGCCGCCCGCCCGAGGGCGAAGGACGGGTCGTCAGGGTCGTCGACCGCGTCCCGCTCGCGCTCGACGACCGCGACGCCGAGGCGTCGCTGCTCGACGCCATCGTCTCCGCGCGCTCGGACGCCGACGCCGTCGCCGTCCACCAGGACGCCTTCTCCCACCAGATGCTGTCGCGCTTCGGCTTCCAGCGCGACGACGCGGTCCCGGTCGGCGGCGTCGGCAGCCCGACCGCGTTCGGGGTTCGCTCGCTGCATGCCGACGGCGCGGCGCCGATCGAGGGGTACGATCCGACCGACCGAACCGACTGGCTGGTCGGGTTCTGCGAGCGACACAGCTACTGATTCCGTCGTTCCTGTCCGGACCCTGGCTCGTCGCCAGACGCGCTCTTTTTACTCGTGGGGCGGATACGTCGCGACATGAGCAAGGTCAGCATCGGCCTCCGCGGGTGGCGCTTCGACGAGGAGGAGGTCTTCACCGACGACGGCGAGCTCCGACCGCTCGAAGAGCTCTCGGAGGACACCAGAAAGCGACTGGTCCGGCTGTCGGACATCGCGGACTCGGTCTGCGACGCCTGCTGGCTGATCCACGGCGACGAGAACATCACCGAGTGCAACCCCGCCGAGGCGGTGTACGGCGAACCCGTCGCCGAGGTCATCCTCTGTGCCGAGCACGAGGACGACCTGATCTACTGGTTCCGCGAGGAGGGCGGCGACCGGTACGCCGGCGACCAGGAGTTCCGCGACGCCTTCCACGAGTGGTTCCTCGACGGCGGGCGCGCGCCGGAGGGCTACGAGGGGATCAGCCACGTCGAGACCGACCCCGAGGATCTGCCCGAACCCCCCGAGATCGACGAGGAGGAGCTCCGAGACCAGTGGGAAGCCTCCGACCGCAAGGAGATGCGCGACGAGGAACTCGACCTCTCACAGGAGTATCCGGGCAGCGATGACTGAGGGGTCCGAGACGGAACCGCAGGACGGATCGGCCGACGCCGACGATTCCGCGGCGGCGTCGTCCCCGAGCCGCGAGCCGCCGGCCGTGGCCGTCGTCGACGCCCAGACGTCGGGCAACGTCGGTACCATCGCGCGTGCGATGAAGAACTTCGGCTTCGAGGACCTGAAGCTGGTCGATCCGCCGGACCTGAGCCGCGACAGCGAGGCGTACGGCTTCGCCGGGCAGGCGCGCGAGGACATCCTGCCCAACGCCGACGAGGTGACGCTCGATCACCTCGCGGAGAACTACCACACCGTCGCGCTGACGGCGACGACTAACGAGGACTCGCGCAAGCACGTCCGGTTTCCGTTCTCGACGCCGGCGGAACTCTCCGAGCGGCTCGCGACCGTCGACGCGCCGACCTGTCTGGTGTTCGGCCGCGAGGACGTCGGGCTGACCAACGAGGAGCTCGCGCAGCTCGACGAGATCTGTGCGATCCCCGCCAGCGAGGAGTACCCCGTGCTCAATCTCGGTCAGGCCGCGACGATCACGCTGTACGAGCTGCGGAACCTGGCGATCGAGGCGAATCAGCTCCCGGACGTCGAGGTCGAGCGCGCCGACGAACCCGTCGTCGAGCGCCTGCACGACCAGTTCGCCGAGTTCCTCGAAGCGCTCGACCACCCCGTCGAGAAGCGCGCGAAGACCGGGCGGCTGTTCCGGCGGCTAGTCGGACGCGCCCACCCGACCGAGCGCGAGGCCCGGACGCTACTGGGCATCTTCCGGCGCGCGAGCGCGCATCTCGACTTCTACGGCGACGACGCGGACGCCGCTGTGGAGGATACCGACGCGAAAGAGAGCGCAGCGGACGCGACGGCGTCTGACGCGGAAAACTAGTCGTCGCGCGACTCGACGCGCTCGGCGTCGAGCCACTGCCAGTCGGCGCCCGGCGTCGCGCGACGATCGGCCGACTCCTCGCGAGCGGGCCGCTCGCCCGACTCGCGGTCCGTTTCGGAGCGCGTCGATCCGGCGTCGGACGTGCCGGGTCGAGCGGTCGCGGTGTGGTCGTTCGGATCGTCGTCCAGTTCGTCGCTCAGTATCTCGGCGGCAGTCAGGTGGCGGTCGCGGCGGCGATCCCCCAGGATCTCCCGCGGCGAGAGGTATCGTTTGCTCCCCATGACGATCGAACCGTCGCGATAGATGCCCCTTAGTATACGCTCGCTACGATTAGAAACCAATTAGTTGCCGAGCGGTTGCCGAACGCTTCTACTCGGTAAACGGTAGCTAAACGTCGACCAAAACCCGACGATGGTACGCCGACGGCGCCCCGGCGAGCTCAGGCGCGCTTCTGGATCTCCTCGCGGAGCAGCTCGCTCACGAGATCGCCGTCGGCTTTGCCGCGCAGCGCGCCCATGCACTCGCCCATCAGACCCGAGAACGCGCCCATCCCCTCCTCGGCGACCTGCGACTCGTTGCGCTCGACGACCTCGACGACGGCTTCCCGAACCTCGCTCTCGTCGGCGCCGCCGAGATCCTCCTCCTCGACGGCCTCCTCGGCGCTGAGGTCCGGGTTCTCGGCCAGCGCGGTCAGCAGGTCCTCCATCCCCTCGTTGGGCACCTCGCCCTCGTCGACGAGGCCGATCGCGCCGCGCAGGTGCTCGTCGGTGAGGTTCTCGACGGGCACGTCGTCGCGACGCAGCGCGGTGAGCGTCGATTCGAGGGTCTGGGCGGCGAGCGTGGCGTCGACGCCGTCGGACTCGTCCGACGAGCCTCCGCTCGCGCCGCTCGCGGAGACGCCCTGCTCGACCAGTTCCTCGAACAGCACCATTCTGCGCCCGTACGCGACCTGCTCGGCCAGGCCCGAACCGAGGCCGTACTCCTCCTGGTAGCGCTCGACTTTCTCGGTGAGCAGTTCGGGCTCTTCGACGGCTTCGACGTCGGGCTCGACCGGCGGAACGTCCGTCTCGGGGTACATCCGCGCGGCGCCGGGCAGCGGGCGGAGGTACTCGGAGGTGCCGTCCTCGTTGGCGCCGCGGGTTTCCTCGGGGACGCCCTCCAGTGCCGTCTCGGCACGCTCGGCGGCGGCCTCGATCGCGTTCTCCGCGACTTCGGCGTCGGCGGCGACGATGGCGACCGCGTCGCCCTCTTCCGCGCCGACGGCGTCGCGCAGGCGCTCGACCTCGTCCTCGGTGACGCCGTAGGCCGGCAGCTCGTCGGTGTGGAAGATGCCGCCGGCGCCGTGGCGCTTGGCGTGATCGGAGAGCTCGGTGCCCAGCCGGCGGTCGGGCTGGATCTCCGCGCCCACGAGGCCGTCGAAGCCGTACAGCGGGACCGCGGTGACCTTCCCTCCTGAATCGAGCGCGCCGCGGATGACGCCGCTGTCGGTGTCGGCGAACACGTCGGTGACGTCCTGCACGTCGCCGACCTCGGCGTCGCGGGCCTCCAGCTCGTCTTTGATCTCCAGCAGTTCGACCTGCCGCTGGGCCTCGTTGCGGACGATGTCGTCGATGTCGTCGAGGCTCTGGACGCCCTTCAGCTCGACGCGGGCGCCGTCGGCGATCGAGATGTTGACGTCCTGGCGGATCGTGCCGAGCCCGCGCTTGACCTGCCCGGTCGAGCGCAGGAGCATGCCGATGCGCTCGGCGGCGTCGCGGGCCTGCTGGGGCGTCCGGATGTCGGGCTTCGTGCCGATCTCGACCAGCGGGATGCCGAGCCGGTCGAGGCTGAAGCGCACGCCCTCGTCGGTCTCTTCGACGCGCTGGGCGCTCTCCTCTTCGAGCATCAGGTCCTCGATGCCGACCGGCCCCTCTTCGGTGCTGATCTCGCCGTCGGCGGCGAGCTTGGTGGTGCGCTGGAACCCCGTCGTGTTCGACCCGTCGACGACGATCTTGCGCATGACGTGGGCCTGGTCGACCGGCGTCATGTCCAGTAGCTGCGCAATCTCCAGGGAGACCTCCAGGGCCTCGTCGTCGAGCCGGTGGGGCGGCTCGTCGTCCTCCTCGACGAGGCAGGTCGTGTCGTACGCGAGGTACTCGAACTCGCGGTCGACCTGGCTCTCCTCCAGGGCGGCGTCGTCGATCTCGCCGAGTTCGGACTTCGTCGGGTGGAGGTATCGCGTGAAGCGCCGCTCGGCGTCCTCGGGTTCGCGAAGCGCGGTCGGACAGCCACAGAACAGCTTCGTCTCGGTGTCGAGCTGCTGGTGGATCTCCAGGCCGGCCACGAGCCCCAGCTCCTCGTAGTCGTAGTCGGTCATTGTCGGACTCTCTGGCGGCGAGCGATAAAAAACCGTCCAAAGCGCGACCGATCCGGAGCTTCGTCCGTGCGGACGACGGGCTGACCGACGTCCTGCGCCGCGGCGTCCGGCCTACCGCTGTTCGGCGAGCCGTACGTCGGATACGCGATACAGATCCTCTTTGAGCCCCTCGCCGTCGCAGTCGTCGTTGGGGCAGCTGTAGTGCCAGCCGTCGCGCGTCGCGGCGGCCTCGCTGAACTGCTCGCCGCACTCCCCGCAGAGCAGCTCGTCCTCCCCGCAGGTGTCCCGGTGCAGTTCGAGCTGGAGCTCCGTCGAGAAGCTTCGGTTGCAGACGCGGCAAGTGTGCATGTCTAGTAGCTCTCACTCATCACTCAAAACTACACTGGATCGTTTTCGCCCGTGTAAGGCGTTGACGCATCGAAATCCGACGAATAAAATCGCGTGACGGCGCGGACTCGATTCCGGAAGCCGACGCTACCGGCAATAATTGCGAAACCTACGTGATCGTACGAGAAGTGTCACGGAAACGAACGACGAGCCGAGCGGTCGGTCCGCCCGACGCGGGTAGGGGACGGTCGGTCCGCCCGCTACCGGTAAGGAGCCGTCAGTCCTGGCCGAGGATGCCCCGGTGGGTCATCGTCTCGGGGTCGAGCACTTCGTCGGCCTCCTCCTCGTCGAGGTACCCCTCGTCGACGACGACCTCGCGGACGGTCTTGTCCTCCGCGAGCGCCTTCTTGGCGACTTTACTGGCCTTGTCGTAGCCGATCGCGGGATTCAGTGCGGTCGCCAGCGCCATGCTCTGCTCAACCTGCTCCTCGCAGTGGGCCTCGTTGGCTTCCAGCGGCGCGACGAACTTCTCGGCGAACGCCTCGCTGCCGTTTGCGAGCAACTCGGCGGACTGCAGGAAGTTGTACGCGAGCACGGGCTTGTAGAGGTTGAGATCGATCTGACCCTCGGCGGCACCCGCGGAGACCGCGGCGTCGTTGCCGACGACCTGCTTGTGGACCTGATTGACCGCCTCGGCGACGACGGGGTTGATCTTGCCGGGCATGATCGAGGAACCGGGCTGGTTCTCGGGCTGTTCGAGTTCGCCCAGGCCGTTGCGCGGACCGGACGCCAGCAGGCGCAGGTCGTTGGCGATCTTGTTGAGCGAGCCGGCGACGACGCGGAGCGCGCCGTGCGCCTCGCTCATGGCGTCGTGGGCGGCCTGTGCCTCGAAGTGGTTGTCGGCCTCGCGGAACGCCAGGCCGGTCTCCTCGCTGATGTAGTCTGCCGCGCGCGGGGGGAACTCCTCGTGGGTGTTGAGGCCGGTGCCGACCGCGGTGCCGCCGAGCGCGAGCTCGGCGAGGTGGTCGGTGACCGATTCGACGCGCTCGATGCCCTTCTCGACCTGCGTGCGGTAGCCGCCGAACTCCTGGCCGAGCCGGACCGGCGTGGCGTCCTGCAGGTGCGTGCGCCCGGTCTTGACGACGCCGTCGAACTCGGCTTCCTTCTCGCCCAGCGCGTCGGCGAGCGTCTCCAGGGCGGGCAGCAGATCCTTCTCGACGGCTTCGAGCGCGGCGACGTGCATCGCCGTCGGGATGACGTCGTTGCTCGACTGGCCGAAGTTGACGTGGTCGTTGGGGTGAACCTCGCGCGTGCCGATCTCGCCGCCGTAGATCTCGGTCGCGCGGTTACCGATCACCTCGTTGGCGTTCATGTTCGTCGAGGTGCCGCTCCCGGTCTGGAACACGTCGACCGGGAACTGGTCGTCGTGCTCGCCGGCGATCACTTCGTCGGCCGCCTCGACGATGGCGTCGGCCTTGTCTTCGGGGATCAGTTCGAGGTCGCGGTTCGCGCGCGCCGCGGACTTCTTGACGACGCCGAGCGCGCGGACGTAGCGCCGGCCGAAGGTGAGCCCGCTGATCGGGAAGTTCTCGACGGCGCGCTGGGTCTGGGCGCCCCAGTACGCATCGGACGGCACCTGCATCTCGCCGAGGCTGTCCTGCTCCGTGCGGTAGTCCTCCGTCATACCGTGTGAGTCCATCGCAACGGGAGTAAAAGCCACCGAAAACGGCGTCGTGCGCGCCCCGCGGTTCGTCATCCCGCTGCGGTCCATCCGCGACGGCCCCGTAGTTCTTTATCCCGTCCCGATCAGTTCGATACGAAGGTGTCCACACTCGATGGTTACTCGGTCCTTCGGCCGCGGCGTCTCGCGCCGCCGACTGCTACGGACGGCCGGAGTGACGGGGACGTTGGGCCTCGCTGGTTGTCTCAACGATGGGGGGAGTTCCGGCGACGACGGCGAGAACCCCGCGCCTGAGGCGACCCGAACGTGGCTAGGGTGCGTCGCCAGCAGGGAGGGCCAGCGCCTGTTCAACGCCGCACGGGGCTCGGTGCCCACGCGAACCGACGTCGAAACCAACGATTTCGGTCCGTACTTTTCGACCGCGATACGCGAGTACGAGACTGCCGCGGCCAGAGTGCCGTCGATCTCTCACGGTCTGGCAGTCACTCCCGAACAACTGTCCGACATGAAGTCCGTCGTCACGGAGCACTTTGCCGGGCCGTTCGACGTAGAGTCGACTGCACAGGACCTGATGGACGCGGCACGGACGAAACGATGATGTCCGAAATCGGTGACGACGCCGCGCCCCGGACAGTCCGGACGCTCCGCATCATGGTATATAAATGCGACGGGTGAGACGGATGTTTGCCAATTACGCCGCTGAAACCAGTGGGAACGACTCGTTCCCCTTCGGAGAGTGAAACGCATCTCTGGGGCCCCTACCCCGAGATAGTTGTTGAAATCATACTTCACACTTTTTCAATATTGCCGTCGTTTACTCAGTACCGTAGAAAAAATTCAGTAATAATTAAGTAACCTCGTCCTCATCGTACATGTGAGTCTCTATCAGAGACAATAATCATGAGAGAACAAGACTCCAACTCGACGCTCACGCGTCGTCGGATGCTGCAGGCGACAGGTGCCGCGGGCGCGCTCGGATTCGCTGGCTGCCTGAGTAACGTCACTGACGGTGGAAACGGTGGCGATAACACGCTCGAAGTGCTCCACGGTTGGACCGGCGGCGACGGCGAGGCCGCAATCAACGAGCTGACCAGCGCGTTCGAGGATGCCCACTCCGACGTCTCGACGGACTTCAAGCCGATCGGCGGCGGTGGGAACACGAACCTCGACACCACGGTCGCAAACCGTCTCCAGCAGAACGACCCGCCGAGTTCCTTCGCCGGCTGGCCCGGCAAGAACTTCCAGCAGTACGACGGCGTGCTCGGTGACATCACCGACGTCTGGGAAGAAGAGGGATTCATGGACTCGCACGTCGAGGAAGCCGTCAATCAGTGCCAGACTGACGACGGCAACTTCGCGGCGGTTCCGATCGGGTCCCACAGGCTGAACTGCCTGTTCTACAACATGGACGTCATCAACAGCGCCGGGATCGATCCCGACTCGATGTCGGGTCTCCCTGATCTGATCAGCGCGATGGACACCGTCGCATCCGAGACCGATGCGACGCCGATGGCCCACGCGATGGCCGGTCCCTGGACGACGCTCCAGCTGTTCGGCGTCGTCCTGCTCGGTCAGGAGGGGTACGACTCCTACATGACGTTCGTCAACGGCGAGGGTGGCGGCGACGCCGTCCGGAGCGCCCTGGAGACGACGGGGACGATCCTCGGAGGGTACATCACCGACGACGCCGCGTCGATCAACCTCACCCAGGCCAACCAGAAGATCATGGAGGGCGACGCCGCGTTCATCCACCAGGGTAACTGGGCGGCCGGCGCCTACCGCACGAACGACCTCACCTACGACGAGGACTGGGGCTTCGTGCCGTTCCCCGGGACCGAGGGACTGTACACGCTCCACATCGACTCGTTCCTCTACCCGGTCAACAGCAACAGCGGGGAGAACCCCTCGCCCGAGGCGACCAAGACGTGGATGCGCTTCGCCGGCAGCCTCGAGGGCCAGCAGGCGTTCGACCCGCTCAAGGGTTGTATCCCGACGCGGACCGACGCGGACCCCGAGGAGTTCGGCCCCTACCTCGCCGAGACGATCGAGGACTTCCAGAACGCCGAGGAGAAGCCGCCGACGCTCGCACACGGTCTTGCGGTTAGCCCGACCGCGCTGAGCGAGATGAAGGGAGTCATCACCAGCAACTTCACCGGCCCCTACGACGTGGATGCGACCGCGACGGGGCTGCTGGACGCCGCCCAACAGTAACAGGCGGGCACCCTTTCCATGATTCATTTATTCGAACGCATACGACGGTTACGGGCTGGTGAAGGCGACGAAGAGTCCGACCTGCGGACGGACGGAGGAGTCGCTACCTCGTCGAAGGGCGGCCTCCGCGAGCGGCTCAACACCGACTTCTTCCAGTCGATGCCGTTCTGGCTGCCGCCGTTCGTGTTCATGGCCATCTTCGTCTACGGGGCAATCGGCTGGAACTTCCTGATCTCGCTGACCGACTACCGGCAGTTCGGTCGCCCCGACTACTCGGATCTGGACTTTTCGATGTACGTGCGGGCGTTCAACGATCCCGCGTTCATCGACGCGGCCAGGAACACGCTGGTGCTCCTGCTCGGCTTTATCACGGTCTGCATGACGGTCGGGCTGCTGCTGGCGATCCTGGTCGATCGTAACATCAGGTTCGAGAACACGTTCCGGACGATCTATCTGCTGCCGATGTCGCTGTCGTTCGTCGTGACGGCCCAGTTCTGGCTCTGGATGTACAACGTGAACAACGGGATGGTCAACGCCATCCTCGGCCTGGTCGGACTGGGACCGTTCCGGTGGATCGGCAACTCGCAGCTAATACTGCCGGCGGTGATCTTCGCGCTCGTCTGGCAGTTCAGCGGCTACGCCATGGTAGTGTTCCTGGCATCGCTGCGGGCGATCCCGCGAGAACACTACGAGGCGGCCCGCGTCGACGGCGCCAGCACCGTCAAGATGTACTGGCGCGTCATCATTCCGCAGCTGAAAAACGCCGTCGTGAGCGCTCTCGTCGTGCTGATGGTGTTCGGACTCAAGGCGTTCGACTTCCTGTACGCGATCGCCGGCGGCTACCGGCCGCCCAACGGCTCCGACATCCTGCCCACGATGATGGTCCGCGAGGCGTTCGGTCTCACCAACTGGGCGTACGGTTCCGCCATCGCCATCCTGCTGTTCCTGCTGGCGTTGAGCGTCGTCGCGCCGTATCTGGTCTACCAGTACAAGAAGGGGACAATATGACAGGAGAAACGACGACAACCGAAGCGGAGACCGAGCAGGCGCTGACCGATCAGCTGAACATCTACCGCGTCGCGCTGTACGCGGCCCTGTTCGCCCTGATCGGGTTCTTCATGGCCCCGATCGAGGCGGGCCTCGTGACGTCGTTCAAGACGACGACGGCCGTGACCGAGACGGCGTCGTTCACGCCGCCGGGGCTCGAAGGCTTCACGCTCCAGAAGTGGCAGACGGCGTTCGACACGCTGTTCCGCGGGTTGATCAACAGCTTCGTCTTCGCCGCGCCTGCGACGGTCATCTCGGCGCTGCTGGGGAGCATGACCGCCTACGGGCTGACCCAGATCGACTGGCGGGGACAGATCCCGATCCTGGCGCTGATCATCGCCGGGATCTTCATTCCCTACCAGGCGGTGCTGGTGCCGCTGTCACAGATCTGGTCGACGTACATCCCGCTCGCGGACCTGCTGTGGCCGGTCTGGGCCATCACCGGGCTCTCGAGCGACTACGGCGATCTGATGGCGCTGTCGCTATCCCACATCGCCTACGGCATCCCGATCTGTACGCTGCTGTTCCGGTCGTACTACAAGTCGATGTCGGTCGACATGATCGAGGCGGCGCGCCTCGACGGTGCGAGCGTCCGCAAGATCTACCAGCGCGTCGTGTTGCCGCTGTCGACGCCGATGTTCGCGGTCGTCCTGATCTACCAGTTCACCCAGATCTGGAACGACCTGCTGTTCGCGCTGATCCTGATCACGACCTCGAGCAGCGAGGCCGCGCCCGTGACGCTGATCCTCGCAGGGCTGGGCGAGGCCCAGCAGGGGACCGACTTCGGGCTCCGCATGGCCGGGGCGCTGCTGACGGCGCTCCCGACGCTGATCATCTACGTCCTGTTCGGCGAGGAGTTCGCCAAGGGGGTCGCAACGTAACAATGACAACGAAATCTACCAAACGGAGGTACAACGATGGCTGATCTGAAGCTCGACAACGTAACGAAAGTGTTCACCGACGACGACGGTTCGGATATCGTCGCCGTCGACGACGTGTCGTTCGACATCGAAGACGGCGAGTTCCTCGTGCTGGTCGGCCCCTCGGGCTGTGGGAAGTCCACGACGCTGCGAATGGTCGCCGGGCTCGAAACGGTCACGAGTGGGCGGATCTCGCTGGGCGGGACGAACCTGGTCGGCCGGGATCCCCAGGACCGGGACATCGCGATGGTGTTCCAGTCCTACGCGCTGTATCCCCACATGACCGTTCAGGAGAACATGAGCTTCGGGCTCGAGGAGTCGACGGACATGGCCGACGACGAGATCGAGCGCCGCGTCTCGGAGACGGCCGAGATGATGGGTATCGGCGACCTGCTCGACCGGAAACCCGGCGAACTCTCGGGTGGCCAGCAACAGCGCGTCGCGCTCGGCCGGGCGATCGTCCGGGAACCCGAAGTGTTCCTGATGGACGAGCCGCTCTCGAATCTCGACGCCAAGCTGCGCTCGCAGATGCGCACCGAGCTCCAGCGCCTTCAGGAGGATCTGGGGACGACGACGATCTACGTCACCCACGATCAGACCGAGGCGATGACGATGGCGAACAAGATCGCGATCCTCGACGACGGGCAGCTCCAGCAGGTCGGCACGCCACTGGAGTGTTACCACGAGCCCTCGAATCTGTTCGTCGCGGGCTTTATCGGCGAGCCGTCGATGAACTTCTTCGACGTCGAACGGGTCGGCGAGAAGCTCGTCCACGACAAGTTCGAGTACGCGCTCTCCGACGACACCGTCGAGGCGATCTCGGACAGGAGCGATCTCGTGCTCGGGATCCGCCCCGAAGACATCGAGCTCAGGACCGAGGGCGGCGAGCGCCACGACTTCGACACCGTCGTCGACGTCGTCGAGCCGATGGGCGACGAGAACAACGTCTACCTGCAGTTCGGTGAAGGCGGCGACGAGGAGACGTTCGTCGCTAACATCAGCGGGATGCAACACGTCGAGCCCGGCCAGCCGATCGTCGCGCACATCCCCGAGGACGCGATTCACGTGTTCGATCGGTCGTCGGGCAACGCGCTCCGGAACCGCAAACTCGACGACGTCGAGGAGCTGTCCGTCCAGCTCTAAACCGGTTCGCCGTTCGATTCACTTTCTTTGCGACGCCACCCGGTCAGGTCCACCTGTCGAGCCCGGTCTGGGTCACCGACTCCTCGATTCGCTCGAAGCCCCGAGAAACCTCGTCGGCGTCGACGCCCCACTCCTCGCAGACGAACCGGCGCGCGGCGTCGACGTCCGGCGCGGGATCGGCGTCGAACGCGTAGTCGTCCTCGACCGGCGGGTCCAGAAATAGCGAGCGCAGCCGATCCGCGTTCTCGACGTGGGCGTCCTTGGCGTCCAGCGCGCCCCAGAGATCGCCGTGGTCTCTGACGAGCGAGACGGCGGTCTTCGGCCCGACGCCGTCGACGCCCGGGTTGAAGTCGGTGCCACAGAGAATGCCGACGTCGACGAGTTGCTCCCACGTCAGGTCGTGTTTCGCCAGCGTCGCCTCGAAGTCCATGCGCTCGGGATCGCCCTTGCTGGTGAGTTGGCGCAGCGTGACGGGGGCGCCGAAGAGTAAGGCGTCGTAGTCCTCGGTGCCGGCGTAATCCACGTCGCCGACGCGTGCCATGTGAGCTGCCTGGGCCTCGCCCTCGGCGGGCGCCTCGACGATCGGCACGTCGAGCAGTTCGAGCAACTCGCGCGAGGTCTCGTGGATCGTCTCGGTTAGGCGCTGGGTCTGGGAGTCCAGTCGCGCAACGGCGACGTCGTCGCCGCGCTCTCTGGCGTCTTCGAGCTTCTCCTCGCGAGCCTCGCGAGCCTCGCGGCGCGACTCGATCTCGTCGCTCTTGAGATCCGTCGGCGCCCCGTCGAACACGAACACCGGCGAGAGATCGTTCTCGAAGAACTTCGGTAGCCCCTGGACGATGCCGACGAGGTTCGCGACCTCCGTGCCGCCGTCGGTCGTGTAGGCCCCGTCGGCGGTGAACCGCACCGTCGTCGTCAGGTAGCGGTACAGCCAGTTGTGCGCGTCGACGGCGACGACCGAACCCTCCAGTTCGTCGAACGCCACCGACTCGATCGCGGCGAGGTCGCGGAGCGCGGAGTTACCCATTTGCTCGGGGTAGGAATCGGGAGGATTTGAAGATGGTCCTTCCGCGGCGACGCCGGGCTCGCCCGCGGCTCGTCGAGCCGTTCAGGGGTCGGATCGCTCGCGGCTCGTCGGGTCGTTCAGGACCCGGATCGCTCACGACTCGTCGAGTTCGATCGGCTCGGGCGGCGCGGCGTCGAGCCGTGCGGCGACGAACTCGCGTTCGGCGTCGCTCAGCACGTCGCGACCGCGGTACGTCCGCAGCCCGTCGCGGTACTGTTCGACCCGGTTGCCGGCGTCGTGGCGTCCCAGCGCCGACTCCGGCGGGTGTTCCATGACGAGTTCGGCGATTCCCGTTTGCTCGCCGGTGTAGCCGAACCCGGCCTTCCAGGCGGCCTCGTAAGCGAAGGGGTTGTTCACCGCGATCCTGACGCGCTCGTAGCCGCGGCTCGTCGCTCGCTCGACGGTCCACCGGAGCAGCCGCGGTCCGAGCCCCTCGCCGCGCCGATCCGCCCGGACGGTGACGTACCGGAACCACAGCGTTTCGGCGTCGGTCCGATCCTCGTTGAACGCGACGGCTCCGAGGACGGCGTCGGAGTCGTCGTCCCGCTTGTCGTCGGTGATCGCCGCGTCGGCGTCCGACAGCACCACCGCCTTCCCGGTGCTGGACATGACGAACTTGCCGGCGTAGCTGAACCGCTCGTGATCGAGCGAGAGCGTCGGTCCGTCGCCCGGCCAGCCAAGCACCGCGAAACTCATGAGCGACGCTACGGCCTCGGCGCCGGTAAGTGCCCCGGAGCCGGACGAAAACCCTTTTCGGTCCGGCGGATGAATCGGGTGACATGGCCGAAGACGAATCCCCGAACGACGAAGCCGAGGCCGAACAGGACGGCGAGGAGAAGTCGTTCCGCGAGCGCGTCGAGGAGATCCGAGAGAAGCGCGCCGAGGAAGCCGAGGAGGGTGAGGGCCCGCCCGAGGGCGGCATGGAAGAGATGATGGGCGGCGGCCCGCCCGGCGGCATGGGCGGCGGGGGCGGAAACCCGTTCGCACAGATGATGAGCGGCATGATGGGCGGCGGCCCCGGCGGCGCCGGTCCGGGCGGCCCCGGCGGTCCGGGCGGCCGCGGCGGCGCCGAAGAGAGCCCCGGCAACGAGGAACTCACCCGCGAGGTCCGACAGCTCCGCGACGAAGTGCGCGACGCGACCCGACAGCTCCAGCGCATCGCCGACGCGCTCGAAGACGACTGATCGGCCGCTCCTCGCGAGCGCTCGACGACGGTACTTTTCGCGGCGGTCTCTCCCACACCCCTGACCAGCGGTTACGACGTGACTTGAGACCGCGAGTTCGGTAGAAGGAGGCGGACGCCGCTGTTTAGGGTTCCGCGAAGTGCTGGGTCAGGATGTCGGCGACGAGCTGGAAGTTCTCCCCGGCCGCGACCATATCCAGTTCCTGATCGTACGCCACGACGTCGGCCTCCGCGAGCTTGGGAACGTCGGAGTGGTACAGCATCATGTACGTGTCCCTGACGCGCTCCGGATCGATTTCCGTGATATCGGCGTCGGACTGGGCGACGGTCACCTCCTCGGCTATGTCGGGCAGGCTGACGCGGTCGTGCCTGTAGACGAGCCACAGCGCGTGTCTGCGCCGATGGTTCGAGAGGAGTTCGAAGGCGCGACTCTTGGAGACTGTCGACCGACTTTCGTCGGTCGTCTCCTCGGCCTCACGCCCGGAGCGATCGTCGTTCATTACACGTCGATACCGGGCTTAGGGGCATACGTATTGTGGTTCGTCGCCAACGGTGATAGTTCGCGAGAGCGCCTGTAAAGCCTTTCTGTGGGCAGCTTGCTCCCTCTCTCGGCTCAGGAGGAAACGCCGCCGCAGGATCGCCACAGCGGCGTCTCACGGTGGCGAAAGCAAAAAATACTTGTTCCCCTCGCAAAGTTTGGTCAGTGGGGCAACACGGGACGTCCTCTCTCCTTGTCCTGGCTGCCCCGGAATCCCCCACTCCCCCCACTTTCCGATGACTCTCGCAGACGAGCGCATCGAGCGACTTCACGAGTTGGCACGGGCCGCGACCGACGAGTGCGATCGGGACCGCGCCCGGTACTACGTGCGACTGGCGAGACGGATCGCCGAGCGCCAGCGGCGACCGTTCCCCAGATCGTTCGAGCGGTCGACCTGCGACGCCTGCGACGCGTACCTGCGTCCCGGCAAGAACGCCAGGACGCGACTGCAGGACGGCCACGTCGTCGTCACCTGCGACTGCGGCAGCCAGTCGCGGTACCCGTACTGAGTCCGTCGCAGCACGTCGATTTCGCCCACGCCGGCGGAACGACCCGCCGAGACGACCATTTTCGCTGCGAGATACCCAAGAGTGAAACCGTTTCACTCCAAACAGAGGACCATCATGGCCCACGAAGACTTACAACAGAAGGCCCACGATCTTGATGTCACCGTCTGGGTCGGGAAGAGCGGCGTCGAGTCGGTGGTCGACGAACTCGCCGACCAGCTCGACGACCGCGATCTCGTGAAGGTGAAGTTCCTCCGGGCTGCCCGCGGCGGGACCTCGACCGAGGAACTGGCTGCTGACCTCGCCGACCGAGTCGACGCTGACCTGCTCCGCACCCGCGGGCACACAGCGGTGATGCACTGATGGGCGTCATCGCCGTCGCCCTCGAAAACGTCGGCATCCCGGTCGTCGTCGCACAGACCCTCGAGTCGGCGGCGCTGTTTCTGATCGCCTTCGGCGTCGTGTACGTTCTGGGCAAGGCGGTCGTGATGCCGCTGGTCGGGCGGACGCTCGACCGGCGCGACCTCGACGATCACGCCAAGAAGCCGCTCTTGCGCCTCGCCTGGGGATTGGTGCTGTTCGCGGCAGTGGGTGTCGCGTTCGCCGCCGGCGGATTCGGTAACATCCTCACGTCGCTGGCGACGATCGCCGCCGCCGCCGCGTTGGCGATCGGGCTGGCGACGCAGAACGTCATCAGCAACTTCGTCTCCGGCGTGTTCATCTACGCCGACAAGCCGTTCCGCATCGGCGACTGGATCGAGTGGAACGACAACTCCGGCGTCGTCGAAGACATCAGCCTGCGCGTCACCCGCGTGCGGACGTTCGACAACGAACTGCTGACGGTGCCGAACTCGGATCTGACGAGCAACGTCGTCAAGAACCCCGTCGCCAAGGAAAAGCTCCGACTGAAGTTCGTCTTCGGCATCGGCTACGACGACGACATCCAGCAGGCGACCGACATCATCGTCGAGGAAGCGGAGAACCACCCCGACATCATGGACGATCCCGCGCCGACGGTTCGCCTGACGGAGCTGAACTCCTCGGACGTCGGCCTCCAGTCCCGCATCTGGATCGATCAACCGAGTCGTGCCGACTACGTCAAGACGCGCGGCGAGTACGTCACCAACGTCAAAGCTCGCTTCGACGAGGTTGGCATCGACATCCCGTACCCACAGCGCGAGCTCAGCGGCGATCTCGCGATGGCCGGGATGGCAGAGACGCCTCAGCCCGCCGAGTAGATCGGGCTCGCTTTCCTTTCCCGCAGTTTCGACGGCTGATAGCGGCGCCGTAACCATCGGGACCAGCGGGAGGCACCACGTTCGCGACGCTCGGGCGTCGAACGGCAGAACTGAAAGACGGCGCTCGCGCTCGGCGACTGAATACGAAGTATGAATGGACGGACGCCCGGGGTTGCCCGGCGTTCCCGGCCGGGGAAGCCCGGTTGCCTCCTCCACCCCGCGACCCATCGAGCGACCATCGTCCGGCGGTCCGCTGCTCGCTTCCGCGCCTGACGGTGTGGCGCCGGCGAATCGCGACGGGACGTCCCTGCGGACGATCGTCGCGAACCGTGGCCCCCGATGGACGAGGCTTCCACGTCGGCTCCCGGGGCCCGGACGGGTCTGTCCGGACGCACCCAGGGTTCGGCCCCCGCTGAAGACCATAGTGCGGGTTTCGAGCAGGGCCTAACTGCCCGGCCTAGTCCAGATCAATCTATCCGCCGGCATCTTAAGGACCTTTCGACTCGGTTCGTCGCTCGCCCCGACGCCGTCGCGTGATCGTCGCCGCGGTCGAGTGGCCGGAACTCACCGCCGACGAGAATCGTCGCTCACGTATCGTCGAACGTCGGCATCGCCGCGTCGGCGTCGCCGGCGCTTCAGACGAGGTCGAGCGCCCGAACGTACCAGAGCGCGCTGCCCATCACACCGATCGCGGCGACGGCCAGCAGCCAGCGGTGGTACGCGAGCCACGTGGCCGTACCGAGCTGCTGGACCAGGTCCGCGGGCACCGCAACGGCCCAGTACAGCGCGATCGCGGCCGTCGCGACGCCGAACACGAGCGTCGCGCCCGCGGCCGTGACGGGATCGGTCCGCCCCTGGCGCCCGGCCGCGAACGCGACGATCGAGAGCAGTCCCAGCATCGCGATCGGCCACGGACCGACGACGCCGTGGGCGTAGTACGTCTGGACCCCGGAGATTTCGGCGCTCGACAGGACGACGAAGGGAACGAACACGACGAGCACCGTGACGACGCTCGCGACGATGCCCGCCGTCGGCGGCGTCCGGACGGTAGCCATACGCGCCACTGGGAGCGCACACTGCATAAGGACGGCGTTCGACGACGCTGTGGGTCGATCGATCGGAAAGCCCACAAAGGCCCGGCACGAACCCGCGCCCATGGGACTCGGCTCCACCGCGAAGAAGGTCCAGAAACTCGGCGACCTCGCCGAAAAGCTCTACGCGCAGCTCAAGGACGTCCGCGAGCGCGTCATCTCGCTCGAACGACAGGTAGAGGAGTCCAACGAGCGCGTCTCGGCGCTCGAAACCGACTCCGAGAAACAGCTCGTCTTGCTCAAGGCGATCGCCGAGGAGCAGGGCATCGACGCCGATCAGGTGCTCGCCGACGCGGCGATCGACGAGGCCGAGACCGACGCCGAAGACGCCGACGCGGAGCCGGCGACGGACGACGGGACGTCCTCGGACGAGGAGTCCTCGGCTTCGTCGGAGTCGCCGAGCGCCGACGCCTGACGCTCCGGTCGTCGCCAGCGAGCGATTCTACCGGCGGCGCTTTCCGTGTTCGACCTTGATGCAACGATCCTGTACCACTAACTTGTCGGCCTCGCGGGCGCGCGCTGCCGCTTCGTCGTCCGCGATGCCCAGCTGGGTCCAGATCACGTCTACGTCGTCGCGCTCGATCGCCGCGTCGACGATTCCGGCGACCTCCTCGCTGGGTCGGAACACGTCGACGACGTCGACAGATTCCTCGACGTCGGCCAGCGAGTCGTACGCCCGCCGGCCGAAGATCTCGTCGGCGTAGGGGTTGACCGGAACGACCTCGTAACCGTGCTCGAGCAGGTAGTTCGGAATCTCGTGGGCGTCTTTGCCGGGCGTCGACGAGCAGCCCACGACGGCGATCACGCCGGCGTCGAGGGCGGTTTCGATCGCAGTTTCTTCGGCGGACATGGATACACGAAGGGGCTACGGGGAGAAAAGCGCTTGCGAGGGGTCGCTCAAGCGATTCGGAGCGTCGGGGTGTCGACGTCGTCCTCGCTGACTTCGATGACGCCGTCGAACAGTTGCTTCAGGGTGTTCATCGTCTGGTCGTCGTGGGCAGTCGAGTCGATCACGTACAACCCGAGCGCGTCGGCGCTCTGGACGCGCCCGGTGAACACGTGCAGGAAACGAAAGACGGTCTGGAGATCGGAGTACATCAGCAGTGTCGACACGGAGTGCAACAGGACGCGATTTTTCGTGAGCCCGCGGCGCTCGTAGAACTCCTGCAGGAACTCGGAGAGCTTGATACCGATCCCGGTCATATCGACGGGCGAGGAGGCGTACTTTAACTGCGGGCTGTCCTCGACGTTACCCACCCCGCGTTGCTTCGTGACGCAGTCGACGATCCCGACCGGCTTGCCTTCGACGTCGTCGACGCGCTTCTCGTACTCGTCGAGGATCTTGTCTCCGCCGTCTTTCGTCGTGACGGTGATCGTTCCTTCTCCCTGGTCGGTTCCATTCGCAAGAATGTCGAGCGCGAGACGGCGTTTCCCCGCCATCGGGGGGCCGGTGATCAGCAGATTCGTGCCGGGATCGAGTTCAGCGTCCGGGAGGACGTCGGCCAAGTCATACATAGTATCCCTCGTGTGGCGGGGACAGCCGGATGTCGGCTGCCGTATCGCGGAGAGTCTTGATGTTAACCTACAGTGACCGGCATATATTACTTTTGATTACCGGAGTGTCAGGCCGGATTCTTGTGGCCTACGCCGTCCCTGTCAGGCCTGTGCCCCTGCCACGACGACGGCACGGCCGACGACGAACGCCAGCGCCGCGACGAACATTCCGTACTTGAGATACTGCTGCCCGGTCGTCGGATCGTCGTAGCTCTTGACCACTGCCGCCAGCATCACGGCGTCGGCGGGGACCACGACGAGCAGATACGCCGCCCCGAAGATCTCGAAGAGGTAGGGCAGGGGACTCGCCGCGACGGCGACGACCAGCAGCGCGGCCGCGACGTGTAGCGACCGGCGCTCGCCGATCGCGATCGGCAGCGTGTTGAGCCCCTCCTCGCGGTCGCCCGCGATGTCCTCGACGTCCTTGACGATCTCGCGGGTCAGTGTCGATAGCGCGGCCAGCGCGAACAACACGGCCGAGGGCCCGACGTTGCCCACCGCGGCGCCGCCGAACAGAAACGCGCTCCCGCCGAGATACGCCACGACCGCGTTGCCGACGCCAGGTAGCCCCTTGAACAGCTTCGTGTACGCGACCAGCGCGAGAAGATTGACGGCTGCGATCGCCAGCGCGAGCCGCGGCAGCGTCAGCGCGAGCACGATCGCGCCGGCGAACAGCACCAAACTGAACGTCAGCGCGCCTCGGGAGCTCACCGCACCGCGCGGAATGGGGCGTCCGGGCTGGTTGATACGGTCGATCTCCCGATCGAAGTAGTCGTTGATCGCGTTGCCCGCGCCGGTCGCCAGCGCCGTGGCCGAGATCGCCGCGACGGCGTCGATCGGCCGGTCGACGACGCCGCCGGCGACGAACGCACCCACGAACGTCAGCACACCCGCCGCGACGGCGTTCCCCGGCCGCGTCAACTCGACGTAGCCCCGAATCCGGGCTCCGACACTCATACCCGCTACTGTCCGACCGCCCCCGAATAAATGACCCGGTCCCCGTACAGGGAAATCAGTGGGTTTAAATCCGGCTCGGCCGGACTGATGTGCACAGGGCGCTTAGCTCAGTTTGGACAGAGTACTTGGCTTCGGACCAAGCTGTCGCGGGTTCAAATCCTGCAGCGCCCATTTTCCCGACGAATAGACGTGCGGAGTGGAATCTGTCCCTCGAATGGATTTGACTCACACAAACGCTCGCCGCGCTCGCGTCTGCACCGGAGTCGAATCCTGCAGCGCATACCACATTCTCCCACTGAAGAGCGAAACCGTTTCAGTGCTGTGAGAGGTAGCCCGTGACGATGAAGGATGTACTACGCCGGTTCAAACGCCCGTTGCTCTATCTGATGGCACCGGCGTACGTCGTCGCCGGCGTCCTGCACTTCGTCGTGCCGGAGTTGTACGTCCAGATCGTACCGCCGATCTTTCCGGCGGCGCTCGCGCTCGTCTATCTGTCCGGCCTCGCCGAAATCGCCGTCGGAATCGGGCTGTTGCTCCCGCGAACGCGGCAGTACGCGGCGTGGGCGACGGTCGCGTTACTCGTCGCGATCTTCCCCGCAAACGTCTACATGGCGACCCACGGCGTCGTCATCGACGGATTGCCGGGCGGGGGCGATCCCTCCGCGATCGTTCGCTGGGGTCGGCTCCCGCTCCAGGGCGTGCTGATTCTCTGGGCGCTCTGGTACACCCGACCGTCGCCCGAAACGGATCCTCAGTGACGCCGACGATCGTCGCGACTCAGTTCTCTACCGGACTTCGTAGCGCTTCCTCGATCTGGTCGTCGCCAGCGGCGAGTTCGAACGTCGTCTCGTGGGTTTCGGCTTCTCCGAGCGCGGCGACCAGCGTCCGGGCGACGTCCTCGCGCGGGATGTCGACGCCGTCCCGATCGAGATTGCGACCAGTTTTGATCCGACCGGTGCCGTCCTCGTCGGTCAGGGGGCCGGGCCGGACGATCGTGTACGTCAGGTCGCTCTCCCGCAGGTACTCGTCGGCCTCGCCCTTCGCCCGGAGATACTCCCGCAGCGCCTCGGGGCTGTTCTCCGGTTGGTCGGCGTTGATCGAGCTGAGCAGCACGAACCGATCGACGCTCCGAGATTCGGCCTCGTCGACGAGTCCGATCGCACCGTCGCGGTCGACGCCCCACACGTCCTCGCCGCCGGATCCCGCGGCGAAGATCACCGCGTCGACGCCCTCGACGGCGTGCGAGACGTCGCCGGTCAGGTCCGCGACGACCGGCTCGGCGCCGATCGACTCGATATCAGACGCTTGAGACTCTTTGCGCACCATCCCGCGAACGTCGTGGTCGCTGTTCGCGAGCGACGCCGTCACGTGTTGGCCGACCTGTCCGTGCGAGCCGGCGACGAGCACGTTCATACTCGTGACGTCGGTCGGCGTCGTGAAGAAAGTAGGCCGGAGCAGACGCCAACACCTCGAATTCCTGTACGGTAGCGGGCAGTCAACCACAAGAGCCATGCCCTCCACGGGGTGCGGAGAGAGCATGGACGCATCTCACGACGCGTACCGCAGCGTCACCTCGGCGGCCCTCGAACCCGGAACGACGGTGCTGTACCGCCACCGATCGGGCGATTCACTGGCGACCGTCACCGAGGCGACCGACGAGCACGTCGCGTTCGCGGGCGACGACTGCGACGGCCACTTCCCGCGCGAGCAGATCGACCGGATGCTCGGGGACGGCCGGCTCGTTCTCGTTCTCGGCGAGGACTGATCGCGACGCCGCGGACTCGCCGACGCGACGATTCGAATCGGCCGGGAGTCGAAGCCGTTTTTCGGGTGGCCCGCGGCTGCACTGGTATGCCAGACCCCAGCGCACACCACTTCGGCGTGACGGTGACCGACCTCGACCGATCGATCGAGTTCTACCGCGACGTGCTCGGCCTCGACGTGCTCGCCCGTTTCTCGGTGTCGGGCGAGGAGTTCGCCACCGGCGTCGGCGTCGAGGGCGCCGCCGGGACGTTCGCCCACCTCGATGCTGACGGCGCGCGCGTCGAACTCGTCGAGTACGAGCCCGAGGGCGAGGACGCGACGGGCGGCGCGATCAACCAGGCCGGCGCCAAGCACCTGGGACTGGAGGTCGAAGACCTCGACGCGACCTACGAGGCGCTTCCGAACGACGTCGAGACGCTGAGCGAGCCACAGACGACCGAGAGCGGAACGCGGATCCTCTTCGTTCGGGACCCGGACGACAACCTGATCGAACTGCTCGAACCGTAGCGTCGGCGCCCGAATCGAATCTAGCTCCTGATCACCACTCCTCGTCGAGCGCGTCGAGCAACAGATCGACGTCTTCCTCGGTGTTGACGGCGTGGACCGAGGCTCTGACCGCTTCGGGATCGGGCAGGTCCCGGATCACGATTCCGGCGTCCTCGAGTCGCTCGACGGTCGTCTCGGGATCGTCGACGTCGATTGTGACCAGCCCCGATTCGGGCTCGGCGGGACTCAGAAGCCGCTCCTCCGGGACGCCGTCGGCGAGCCGGCCGGCCAGGCGCGCGATGCGGTCCTCGATCGCTCCGAGGCCGAGCTCCTCGCAGACGTCTATCGCCTCGCCGAGTGCGGCGTACGGCGCGGGGCTGGTCGTTCCGACCTCGAAGCGCGCGGCGCCGTCCTGAAACTGCCAGTCGTCTGCGTCCGGTTCCTCGACGCTCCGGTAGCCGACCGACCCGGGTTCGAGGTCCGCCACCGCGTCGTCGTCGACGTAGAGAAACCCGGCGCCCCAGATCCCGAGTAGCCATTTGTGGCCGGCCGCGGCGACGGCGTCTGCGCCCCATTCGTCGACGTCGAGCGGCGCCTGGCCGGGGACCTGAACGGCGTCGACCAGCGCCAGCGCGCCGGCCTCGTGTGCGGCGTCGACCAGTTCGGAAACCGGAAGCTGGGTGCCGTAGTTCCACGAGAGCGCGCTGAAGCAGGCCAGTTTCGCGCCCTCGACGGCTTCGCGGAACTCCTCGACGTCGATCCGCCCCCGGTCGGTCTCGACGACGCGCACCTCGACGCCGCGACGGCGTTCGAGGCGCTCCCAGGGCAGGACGCCGGCGGGGTGTTCGAGGTCGGTGCGAACGACGACGTCGCCCGGCTCCCACTCGACGGCGCCCGCGATCCGGTTGATCCCGTCGGTCGTGCTCTGGGTGAGCGCGATCTCGTCGGCATCGGCGCAGACGAAGTCGGCGACACGCTCCCGAACATCGTCGTACAGGTCGAACGCCGCGGGGTACATCCCTTCGGCGACGGGCGCCTCGAACTCGTGGTGCTCCAGGCAGGACTCGGCCGCGTCGACGACGCGGCGGGGGCTCGGCCCGCTCGCGCCGAAGTTCATGTACGCGGTCTCGTCGAGCGCCGGCACGTCGGCGCGGAGTTCTTCGGGGGTCATGCGCGATACTACGGTCGCCTGACGTGAAAACGGCGTCGCGACGCCGAGGCCGAACGCGTAGCCTTTTTCGACGCTGCCGGACAAGTTCCGGCGATGAAGCGAACCACGGTCGTCGCCGTCGTTCTGGTGTTCGCCGTGCTGGTCGCCGGCCTCGTCGTCGGCATCGTGCAGTTCGCCGACGACGGCGGGACCCTCGAAGAGCAGTGGGTCAGCGACACGGCTCGCGATCACACGGGGAACCACCACCCCGTCGCGGTCGTCGAACGCGCGGGCGGCGCGGACGTGATCGCGCCGATCAACGACGTCGGCGACGACGCGAGCATGACGCCGACCTCGTGCGCGCTGACGTCGCTCGACGGCGGGACCGGCGAGATCGACTGGCAGGCCGGAATGCCGATCGAGCACTGCCACATCCACACGTTCTCGGATCCGAGAATCGCGGACGTGACCGGCGACGGTACGCCGGACGTGCTCGTCGGGACGGGTCGGAGGGCACTCGTCGCGTACGATGGAACCGACGGATCCGAACTCTGGGACCGCGGGTTCGAGAACATCGGCTACAGCCGCCCCGTGCTCGTCGACCTGACCGACGCTCCCGGCGAGGAGGTCGTCGCGGTCGACTTCCGCGGGAACGCCTACGCCGTCGCGTCCGACGGGACGCCGCTGTGGCACCGCGCGCTGAACGGGACCGTCTGGGCCGAACCGGCGGTCGGTGACTTCACCGGCGACGGTACGACTGAGATCGCGGTCGGCTCCGCCGAGGGCGCGGTCGGCTCCGACGAGGGCGTCGTCCTACTGGCGGCCGACGGAACGGTCGAGCGCCGGATCGACATCCCGGTCTTCAGCATGGTCGACGCTGACGTGGACGCCGACGGTCGGCCCGAACTCGTCGTCGCGACGCCCGGTAACGACGGCGACGTCGTCGCCGCGCTCGATCCCGAATCCGGCGAGCGAGCGTGGACGGTCACCACGGAGGGCGATCCGAGAGTCAGCGCCGTCGGCGACGGGGACGGCGACGGCGACCCGGAGGCGTACGTCTCGGTTCGCGGCGGGCGCGTCGTCGCGCTCGATGCCGCGTCGGGCGACCGCGAGTGGGAGACGGAGATCTCGGTCGGCGGTGACACCATCGTTCCGGCGCCGAGCCTCGGCGATGTCGACGGCGACGACGAGCCGGAACTCGCCGTCGCGGCGGCGAACGGCCTCGTCGCGGTGCTCGATCCCTCGAGCGGCGACGAACTCGCCGCCTACGAGCGCGACGTTCCCGTCTTGGCGCCCCCGACGCCGGGCGACATCGACGGCGACGGCGACGAGGAACTCCTCGCAATCTACAGCGACGGGCGCGTCGTCGCGCTGAACTACGAGGCGTGACCGTGATCGGCCTTCGCCCCCTGCTTCGGCGCGTCGCGTTCGGCGTCGCCCTCACGGTTCTCTCGATATCCGGCATCGCGAGCGCACACCAGGTCGGCGGGACGCGCTTCGAAGCGCCGATTCCCCTGTGGCTTCTGTTCGGCGCGGCGGCCGCGACGGTCGCGCTCACGGCGACCCTGCTCGCGCTCACTCGATCGCGGCCCGCGTCGCACGACGCCGGGGTTGCCGCGCCGCTCGATGCCGAAGACGCCGCGGCGAGCGCGCCGTCCCGGTCGGTCCGGATTCCGGCGCCGATCGGCGGCGCCGTCGCGGCGGTCGCCCGGATCGGCTTCCTCGCGATCGTCGCGTTCGCCGTCGTCGTCGGCTTCGTCGGCCCGCAGACGCCCGCCGAGAACGTCGCGACGCTGTTCGTGTGGGCCGTCTGGCTCAAGGGCGTCGCACTGCTCGCCGCGCTGGTCGGCGACCCCTGGCCGATCCTCTCCCCCTGGCGGACCGTCTACGAGGCGCTGGCCCGGATCGAAGGCGCCGAGATCGCGCTCGCGAGCTACCCCGAACGGCTCGGCGAGTGGCCGGCGCTGGTCGGCTTGCTCGCCTGGGTAGGGATCGCAGAGAACCTCACCGTGCTCCCGCGCTCGCCCGTCGGCACCGCCGTACTCGTCCTCGGCTACGCGGTCGCGATGCTGGTCGGCGGGCTGGCGTTCGGTCGGACGTGGTTCCGGCGAGCCGACGCGCTCGCCGTCCTCTACCGGCTGTTCGGTCGCGTCGCGCCGCTCGACGTGCGCCGCGCGGACGACGGATACGCGGTCGGCCTGCGCCCGCCGTGGCGGGGCTGTACGACTCCCGTGCGCTCGCTCGGGACGGTCGCCGTGGCCGTGGCGGCGGTGTACACGGTCAGCTTCGACGCATTCACCGGGACGCCGGAGTACCGGAGCATCCTCTTCTCGCTTCGCGACGCGACGGGACTCGGCCCGCAGGCGAGCGTACTGCTGTACCTCCTCGGCGTTGCGCTCTTCGTGGGCGCGTTCGTCGGCGTCGCCGCGCTGACCGCCCGCGTCGCCGGATCGCCGGGCTGGCGGCCCGCCACGCTCGCGTTCGCGCCGACGCTGCTTCCGATCGCCGTCGCCTACGAGATCGGCCACAACTACCCGTTCGTCGTGAGGAACGTCGGGCAGCTCGTCGGCGTCGTCGGGGGGTACGTCTCGCCGGCGGCCGCCCCGATCGCGCCGCTGTCGTGGCTGTCGGTGCAGGGATTCTGGGCGTCGCAAGTGGTGCTGATCGTCGCGGGCCACCTCGTCGCGGTCGTCGCCGCTCACGCCGTGGTCGTCGAGTACGCGCCGTCGGACCGCTCGGCGCTGCGGGTCCACGCGCCCCTGGCGGCGCTGATGGTCGGCTACACGGTGGTCTCGCTGTGGACTATCTCGCGCCCGGTCGTCGCGTGAGCGGCCGCCGATTCGGCGCGACGGCGTCGAAGCGATGACCGCTCACGCGACGGCGTCGACCGGCGGAATCGCCACCGCGATCGATCACTCGGCGGTGAACTCGACCGGCGGCATCTCCAGAAACGCCGTCTCGTACCCTTCGTGACGCGCCATTCGGGGCGTGGTGTCGACGGTGATCGTCACGGCGTCGCCCGACTGGACGCCGTCGATGCCAGCGCCGTAGTGATAGCCCAGGTCGGGGTGGAGCGCCCCGTCAAGCGAGCCGTCGTAGACCGATCCGCCGTCGCGCTCGACCGTCGTCGACAGCCCCATCGTCGGCAGCGGGATGTCGTTGTACGGCGTCCGCGGCGACACCGCGAAGTACGCAGGCGCGTCGGCGAACGACGGGTCCTCGATCACGGTCGCGACGAAGTCCGCGTCGCCGCTCGTGCCCTCGCCGACGACCGTGCCGGGCAGGTTTTCGCGGGCCGGAACGGTCGACACCGGCATGTTGCCCATCGGCATCAGATCCAGTGCGCCCTCGGTTCCCTGCTGGTCCTCGAACGTTTCGTAAGAAATCGTGTCCCGGGTCGCCTGTGCGTACTCGAACTCGATCTCCACGGTGCCGGCGTCCTCGAACTTCCCCTCGAACGCGCCGAGACGCCGCGCCGTGACGTTGCCCGGGTTCACGGTGACGGTGTACGTCCCGTCGCCGTCGAGCGCGTAGTTGTCGCCGTAGTGAAAGCCCATGTTCTGGGAGAGCATCGTCCAGGGCGGCTTCGTGGAGACGACCTCGCCGTCGCGCTCGATCGTCAGGCCCACGCCGCTGTCGACCGGCAGCACCGTCTCGGTGTCGGCGTCCCACAGCGTCACCATCAGGTGGACGTCGTCCTCGTCCCGGATCGGAACCTGGTTCGTACCCCCGGCCTCCATCGTCCAGAACCGATGTGGGTACGAGTACATCAGTCCGACCGAGAGATCGCCGGCCATCCCCATGCCCGCCATCTTCATCCCCTCGCGGTGGGTTGGGTAGTAGACCGCTTCGGGACGGTTCTCGACCAGGGCCGGCTCACCGCCCGTGCCCTCGGTGTTCTCGTCGGTCTCGAACAGGCCCGCGCAGCCTGCGGTGGCTCCGACACCGACGGCGCCCGCGGCAGCGAGAAACTCGCGTCGCTCCATACGGCCTCGTAGCGAGCGAACCCGGATATCAATTCTGATTCCGACGCCGCCGCGGCGTCGCCGTCGCGGCGCAGTCGGCGTCATCGCCCGGAATCGGCGTCACCGATCCCGCATCGGCGTCGCGATCTGTGCGGTCAGACGCCGAGCGCCGGCGTCGACCTCCGCGAGGAGAGACGCCGCTCAGGCGTCGGGCCGCGGCGTCGGCAGCGCGCGCTGGGATCGCGGCGGGAGCAGGAAGTTCCCGCGCCGGGTCACCGTCATGTAGCGCTTGATGCCGTTGTTCGTCGTGGTGCCGACGGCGGTGTCCTCCGCGATATCGTCGCCGGTCATCTGCCGGCGCGTCTCCACGAAGTCGGCGATCGAGCGCTGCAGGGAGAGGAAGTGCAGCCCCGCGACGCCGTCGTCGGTCGAGTCGAAGTCCCGCCGGAGCATGATCGGCGAGTCGTTCTCGTCGCGGGCGCGGGCGGTTTTCTGGGCGTGCCCGACGACGCCGGACTCGCTGGCGTCCTCGATCACGTCCTCGGCGCACTCGCCGACGCCGCTCTCGTTCCCGAGGTTCTCGCCGGTTCCCTCGACGCGGCCCTCCTCGGCGTGGGCCGGGCAGAACATCGAGGCGACGCGGTGCTCGCGGCTGTCCTGCTCGTACCACTGCTGGAGCTGCAGGCGGATCTTCGAGAGCTGCTGGGTCGTCCCGCCCGCGAAGGGGCCCTCGGCGATCGAGACGCGGTCCTCGCTGGCCTGATTCTTCTCGAAGCCGGACTCGAAGCCCATGTACAGCGGCGAGTCCTCGGGCACCGGTTCCGAGTCGGGGATTCCTGCGACGTCCTGATTCTCCGCCGGGAGCCCGTCGCCGATGAAGCCCGTCCGCCGATCGGCCTTCTCCAGCACGCCGCTCACGTTCTCGGTGATCTCGACGCCGTTGAGCTCCTCGCGGTTGCCCACCAGCGCCTCCTCGGCGCCGATCACGACCTGCGCGTAGTCGCTCGCCAGGTGGACGACCGCGTCCTGCTGGTCGAGCTCCGGGTCCTCCAGTTCGGTCAGCGCCCGGGGTTGCTGGAGCCCGACCGAGTCGGGGAGGTCGGCGTCGAACCGATCGAAGTAGGCCGGCGAGTAGCCGACGGTGAACAGCAGCCCCTCGGGGTCGCGCTGGTACGTTCGTTCGAGGTTCCGCAGCGCGGCCTCGACCTGCTCGCGGCCGTCGCCGTCGGGCGTGCCGCCGTTCCGGAGGTTCAAAAAGACGAGGACGTGGTGTCGCGGAGGGACGTCGTTGCCGTGCTCGTCGGTCGCGAGTGCGTCGTTCCACGCGTGTTGACGGGTCGGGAACGACGAGAGGTCGTCGGGGCCGGTCGGGATGTCCGGCGCCTGCTCGCGGTCGGTACAGGCCGCGAACGCCGACGCGCCGCCGATCGCGACCGCGGCTTTTGCGAACTCGCGACGGGAGATACCGCGTTCTGACGCGGGGTCTGTCATCGCGTCCGATTAGGGGCCGGAACTGCAAGGAGGTTCTGGTCGCGGCGGTCGGCCGCGGATCGGAATTTCGATCCGGCGCCGCCGTCACTCCGGGCGCTTGCGCACGTCGCCGAACTCGAAGCGGGCGCCGCCCGAGTCGCTCTCGGTCGCCTCGACCGTCCAGCCGTGTGCGCTGGCGACTTCCCTGACCACCCAGAGGCCGATGCCCAGCCCTTCGTCGGACGTGGTAAACGACGACTCGAACGCGTGCTCGCGGATCTCCTCGGGCATCCCAGGTCCGTCGTCCTCGACGTAGAACCCGGTCGATCGGGCCGGGCCGTCCTGATCGTCGGCGTCTGGCGCCGACTGGTCGAGTAGTCCGACCCGGATCGTCACGTCCGCGGCGCCGTGCTGGATCGAGTTCCGGAACAGGTTCTCCAACTGTCGGAGCAGCCGCGATCGGTCCGCCGCGAGCGGCCCGGAGTCGACGATCTCCAGCGTGGCGTCGCCCGTCGAGACGGTCGACCAGGCGTCCTCGGCGACGCCCCGAAGCGTCACCTGCTGGGTCTCGGTGACCGTCTGGCCGTGGCGCGCGAGCGCGAGTACGTCGCCGATGATGTCTTCCATCCGATCGAGCGCGTCGCGGACGTTGTTCAGGGCGTCGCTCTCGCCGACCCGCTCGGCCACGATGTCGAGGTACCCCTGCGCGACCGACAGCGGGTTGCGAAGGTCGTGGCTGACGATGCTGGCGAACGCTTCGAGGCGCTCGTTCTGGCGTTCGAGTTCGCGCTCGCGCTTTTTGCGCTCGGTGATGTCGCGGATGACGCCGACGGTGCCGCCGAACTCGTCGTGGTCGCGCGGCAACAGCGCGATCTGGTTCTCACAGGGAACGGTCGTCCCGTCCTTACACTCGATCGTTATCTCCAGGGCCTCCGTCTCGTCGTCGGCGTCCCGGAGCCGGTCGATCGTCTCGCGGCGCCGCTCGACGTCGGCGTCGTCGAGCAGGATCGAGACGTGTTCGCCGAGCAGGCCCTCTCTGGTGTAGCCCGTCATCTCCAGCAGGCCGTTGTTGACGGTCATGAAGTGGCCGCCCGAGTCGAGCGCGTACATCCCGTCGCCGACCGTCTCGACGAGGCGCTCGTACCGCCGGAGCACGCGCTCTTGCTGGTCGTACTCGCCGCGGATCGCCATCGTGTCGAGCACGTGGGCGGTCGTCTCGCCGACCTCGCTGATCGCGCTGCGGTCGACCCCGCGGAGTCCGCCGTCGGCGTCCGCGTAGACGCCGAGGACGCCGCGGAGTTCGCCGTCGGCGGTCAGCGGGACGAACATCGCGGCGGTACAGCCCCGCTCGACGGCGGCGTCCCGCCAGGGAACGTCTTCCGCGTGGGCCGCGATGTCCTCGACGACCTGCGTCTCGCGGGTCCGCAGCAGGCGTTCGAGCACTGTCGAGGTCGGCCCGGTCCCGATGCCGAACGTCGTCGAGGTCGGCCAGTCGTCGGCCGCCGCGCTGGTCACCCAGGGGACGACCTGGCGCTCGCCCGGGTCGTACTCGCCGACCCACGCGAACGCGTAGCGCCCGCCCATCGTGAGCTGGTCGCAGACCGCGTGTTCGATGTCCATCGGTGACGTGGCGTCGACGAGCCCGCGCCTCACGTCCCGGACGACGTCCTCGGGCCTGTTGCCCCCGGGCGGACCGTCGTCGCCCGGCTCGGCGACGACGGCGTTGGCGACCCAGCCCCCGAACGCCTCGTCGTCGACGCCGTCGAGGAAGTCCACGACCTCCGCCAGCGCCGTTCCGCTCCCGTCCTCGGCGTCGTAGGGAGAGACGACGAGTACGGAGAGGTTCGGATGCCGCCGTCGGAAACTCGAAAACAGATCCGGCTGCTCCCGGAGCGTCGCCCGATCGGTAACGACGCAGTCCACGTCGCCGTCCTCGACGCGGTCGATCCCCTCGCCGGGGTCGGCGGTGCCGATCACGGTGATCCGGGGGTACGACCACTCCAGAGGCGCGGCGATCCGGTCAGCTGCGTCGGCGTCGACGCTCAGACAGAGGACGCGGTTGCCGTCGGTCATCCCGACGTCACCACCCGGAACCGCCGTCGTCCGGCACGGTTCCTGCAGGTCATTGCGTGTCAGTCGCGAGGGAACATCGAGTAATAATCCTTTTTGTTCCGTTCATCGCTGTCTACGTGCTGATCAACCGTGTGTGAGTACGCATCATTCCTCGATCGATCTATTCTTCCCGAATATTTCTAGCGTCCGTTCCCTCCATAGCCACATTTGCGCAATTACCGTTACGAATCGGTGTGTCGCAGCCCCGCGCTTATGTTCTGGGAGCGCGACGATTCAAACGAAAACGGATGACCAGCGATCGCTCCGACGCGACCGAACGGGACGTGGGGAAGCCGATCGTCGACGCTGACGAGAATTCCTTGGGACGAGTCGCGGGCGTCACCGGTAACGAGATCGAAGTGGATCCGGATCCGGATCTGCTCGACCGCGTCAAGGCCCGGTTCGGTTGGAAGGATCGCGACGGCGACACCTATCGGATCGACGCCGACCGCGTCAAAACGGTGACCGACGACGAGGTCGTGGCGCGGGCGCCGCGACCTGACTGATCGGCGTCACCGCGTCGAATTGACCTCGACAGATTCTTTTCCGCCGAATAATTTTTTAGGGTTGCCAAAGAAGTCTTTTCGTATAGGGAATCTTTAATAGGGTGGCGAACGAACGTATCGAACGCAATGAGCACCCAGAAGCCCGTCCGTCAGGAGTACGGTACCGTCGAGGAGAACGCCCTTCGGATCGACGAGGACAAGGCCGAACAGCTCATCGACGCGCTGAACACCGACCTCGCGGCGACCGAGGTGCTGTACCACCAGCTTCGCAAGCACCACTGGACGGTCCACGGCGCCGAGTACCGCGACCTCCACCTGTTCTACCAGGAGGCGTACGAAACCGCCAGCGAGGGTGCCGACCACATCGCCGAGCGCGTCCAGGCGCTGGGCGGCGTCCCCACGAGCCGGCCCGCGGACTTCCAGGAGCGCTCGCCCGTCGAGCCCGAACCCGAGGACATCTACGAGGTCCGCACGATGATGAAAAACGACGAGGAGATGTACGGCGACATCATCGAGCGGGTCCGCGAGCACATCGAACTCGCGGAGAACCTCGGCGACTACGCGACTTCGGAGTTGCTCCGCGAGCAGCTCGAGGACCTCGAGGAGTTCGCCCACGAGATCGAGCACTTCCTCGCGGAAGACTCCCTCACCAAGTGGTGAGCTGACGGCGCGGCGCCGCCCGTAGACGAGTCGACGTCTCTTTCACCCGCGCGGGCAGCTATCGATCGTTCGATATTCCGGAGCAGTCTCCTCGGTGCCTCTATCTCACTATCCGGCCCGTCGAGAGCAGAGCGTCAGGAAGAAGCAGCTAGCGCTCGGGCGTTACTGCGAGGTCGGTTGCGATCCAGGCGTCGTTGTTGTCCTGCTCGGTGAAGACCGTCTTGCCCGGACAGGTCTCACAGGCGGCTACGACGTGGTCGTCCGCTTCCTCCTCGTCGACGGTTTGCGTACGTTCGGTGTCGGCCTCGGCGTCCATCGAGTTTGATTAGGCGGGCCTAAATCTAAAAGGGTTTTGGTCTGCCTAAGTTTCTGGCAGTGGAGACGATCCGATCGCGCCACGACGCGGCGTCCAAAGCGCGTATATCCTACCGCCGAGTACGGGCGGGCATGCAACCGCCGGGAGCGGACACGGTCCTCGTCCGCCACGGGGAACTCAACACCAAGAGCAGCAAGGTCCAGGGGGCCATGGAGCGGCGCCTGATCGCAAACCTCCAGGCGCTCGTCGCCGACCGGGGGATCGAGGGCGAGGTCGAGCGCCGCTGGTCGCGACCGCTGATCCACACCAGCGAAGCGCAGGTCGACGCGGCCGTCGAAGCCGCCGCGAGCGCGCCGGGCGTCGTCTCGGCCAGCGCCGCCGTCGTCGTGCCGGCCGAGCGCGAACCGATCGAGGACGCGCTGGTTCGGGCCGCCCGCGAGCACTACGACGCGGGCGCGTTCGCGGTCCGGGGCCGCCGCGCCGATCGCGACGTGCCCTTCGACAGCGAGGACGTCCAGCGCTTCGGCGGCACGGCGATCTGGGAGAGCGTCGAGGACGAGTTCGAGCCCGAGGTCGACCTCGACGACCCCGACCTGGAGTTCTTCGTCGAGATCCGCGACGGCCAGGCGTTCATCTTTCTCGAAAAAGTGTCTGGGCCGGGCGGGCTTCCGGTCGGCACCCAGCAGCCGCTGGTCGCGCTGATCAGCGGCGGCATCGACTCGCCGGTCGCCGCGTTCGAGGTGCTGCGCCGCGGCAGTCCGATCGTCCCGGTCTACCTCGATCTGGGCGACTACGGCGGCGTCGACCACCGCGAGCGCGCCGTCGAGTCGGTCCGCACCCTGGCGTCGTACGCGCCGAACTACGAGTTCGACCTGCGCGTCGTCGACGCCGGCGAGACGGTCGACCTTCTCGCGCAGACGTTCGAGGAAGGTCGGATGCTCGCGTTCCGCCGGTACATGTACCGACTCGCCGAGCACGTCGCCGAAGAGACCGGCGCCGTCGGGATCGTGACGGGCGAGGCGATCGGCCAGAAATCCAGTCAGACCGCGATGAATCTCGGCGTGACGAGTCGAGCGACCGACCTGCCGATCCACCGACCGCTGCTGTCGGTGGACAAGCAAGAGCTGATCGAGCGCGCGAAAGACATCGGGACGTACTCGACGGCGACGATTCCGGCCGGCTGTAACCGGTTCGCGCCCGATCAGGCCGAGACGCACGGCCGCGCGGCGACGATCGAAGCCCGCGAACCCGACGACCTGTTCGAGCGCGCCGAGCGCGACGCCGCGGACGCCGAGGTTCTGGCACTGGGCCGCGGCGTCGACCCGGTCTGAACGGTCGCGGTTCGCCCGCGGCGTCGGCGCCGTCTCGTAGCTGCGGTTCCTCAGAACGGCGGTCGCGAGAGCAGCGGCTTCACGCTCGACCCGATCGCAAAGCGGAACCGCTCTTTGTCCTCGATCCCGCTGCCGGCGCCGGCCCGGGCGAACACGTTCTGGGTGTACGCGAGCTCAGCCACGTCGATTTCGGCCGGGAACTCCTCGGCGATGACGACCGCCTGCAACTGCGCTCCCGGTTCGACGGCGACGTCGGAGCCCGTCCAACCCGACGGGAGCTTCGGGTCGGAGGCGCAGTACTCGCCGGCGCTCTCGTAGCTGCGTCCGTCGCTGCCGACGAAGGAGAGACACTGGTTGCCCCGCCATCGAACAGTTCGGTCGCTCGCGTTCTCGACGGTGAAGAACGCGACCGTCCGCTCGTCGCGCCCGTCCAGCATGTGTGAGGCGACGAACGCCCCCACGTCGGCGTCCTTGATCAGCGCGACCAGTCGCAAGGTCAGATACTGGCCGCGGAGTTCCAGCCCGACGCCGCTACAGCAGTTGACCGCCGACTGGTCGGCGTGCTCGGTGGGCTCGACAGCGGTCCCGCGGGTCGGCGCCGCCGCTCCTCCGGTTCTCGTCGCCGTTCCGCCGTCCGTCGAACGCCGCACCGAGCCGGCTCCGCTACCGGGGCGCGTTCCGCTCGCGGCGTCGCCGCGCTGGATCGCCTCGTAGGCCTCCTTGATCCGGATGAACGTCTCGGTGGAGCCGCCGTGGTCCGGATGGTGAGTCTTCATCAGTGTCCGGTACGCCTCGCGGACGCGCTCCTCGTTCGCCCCCGGATCCACGCCGAGAATGCTGTACGGACGATCCATCTTAATCAAGTGCTCTATCCGAGAGCAAAAATATTTTTTGCATAGATGTCGGAGCGCTATAATACGTGTCGTCGATCCAATCGTTTCGAGGAGTGGCTTCGTAGATCAGTCGTAGCCAAAATTATTTGGCACATGTATTGTACGTATCCGTGACGATGTCGATACCGCCGTCACAGGTCGCAGCCAACGGGGGGTTCCGGGGCTACTCGCTTTGGGAAACTGATGAAAAAGCGTCTCGGGACCGCTTCAGGCGGAGACGCTCTCGCAGTGCCAACCGGGGTCGACGCCGGTTCGCTCGAGCCGACTGGAGCGACAGGCCGGGCAGTAATCGGGCGTCTCGTTTTCGTTCCGAGGGACGTAGACCGCGCCGCCACATTCCACGCACGCGTCGTCGACGACCGTCGTGCAGTCCGCACAGAGGTTGAAGTCGTCGACCGTGAGGTCGCGCAGGGGTTCGAGTTTTTTGTCCAAGAGGTACTCGTCGATGACCGCCTGACAGTTGTGGCACGGTTGCATGTCGATCCAATTTGATGCATGTGACCATCTACCAAATACCTGACGCCCACGGTAGCACTCTCACCCCGCAGAGAGCGATCCCGACCGCTGTCTCGATTGCTCGTCGAACCCCTCTCGCGCGAAGCGAGACCCGCGGTAGAACCTTTACTCGCTCGGCGCCGTATCTGTGGTATGCTCGACGTAGGCGATTCGGCACCGGAGTTCACACTCCCGAAAGCGGGCGGCGACGCGTACAACGACATCGAACCGTTCGCGCTCACGGAAGCGCTCGGCGACGATCCAGTCGTCCTGGCGTTCTTCCCGGCGGCGTTCACCAGCGGCTGTACCGCCGAGATGTGCGCCTTCCGGGATTCGATGCACCGCTTCGACGAACTCGACGCCGCAGTGTACGGGATCAGCGTCGATCTCCCGCCGGCCCAGAACGTCTGGATCATGCGGGAAGAGCTCAACTTCCCGATGATATCGGACTGGGATCACGAGATCATCCACGAGTACGGCGTCGTCAATCCCGAAATGTACGATCAGTTCGAGGCAGCCCGGCGGAGCATCTTCGTTCTCGACGCCGCGGGGACGATCACGTACCGCTGGGTCGAGAGCGACGGCGAGACGGACTTTGCGGCAGTCGTCGAGACCGTTCGGGAAGCTGTGGCCGAGACGACCACCGCTTGACTGTGCGCGGCACGTCCGACCGCCGCCTCGCGGATCGACTGCACGCCGTCCCGTCGCGCTCTATACCGGAATGTCTGGTCAGTCGTTCGGAACGGGACGACTCTTCGGTCTGTGTCGACGCCCGCCGTCGAGGTACGTCGAGAGCGTCGTCAGATCCGACATCTCGTACCCGAACGCCCCGACATCGTTGTGATCGGTGACGTTGGACATCTTCAGCGCCCGCGCCTGATCGACGCCGAGGGGGATCGACGGGATCGGGTCGACGGCGTACAGCGCGACCGTCGCGAGCCCCATCGGCACCGGAACGATCTCCACTGATTTTCCGTCGGCCTCGTAGAGCATGCGGGTGACCTCCCCGAACGAGAGTACCTCGGGACCGCCCAGCTCGTACACCTCGCCGTCGTACGCGTCGTCTTCGATGCCGTCCGCGAAGATCTCCGCGCAGTCCCCGATCCAGATCGGCTGGAATCGGGGGCGGTCCCCGCCGTCCGGGAGCGCTGTCACGTACGGCGTGGTGTGGCGCCTGACGAAGGTGAACGTCTCGCTGCCCTCGCCGAAGATGAACGACGGCCGGAAGACGATCCAGTCGAGTTCCGAGTAGCGGACGATTTTCTCGCCGAGTCCCTGGGTCCGCCAGTAGGCGGTATCGCCGTTCGGATCCGCGCCGAGCGAACTCATCTCGACGAACTTCGAGATACCGTGTTCTTCCGCGGCCTCGACGGCGTTGATCGACCCCCCGATGCAGACGCTGTCGTGGCTGGTCTCCTTCGGCGGCTGGTGCAGCGGCGGCAGCGCCGCGAGGTTCACCGCGACATCTTTTCCCTCGAACGCGCCCTCGATGGACTCATAGTCGGTCACGTCGCCCTCCGCAAGTTCGACCGCGTCGGGCAGGACCGACGGGTCGGGCGTTCGCGACAGTGAGGTGACGTCGTGGCCGCGATAGAGAAGCTCCGCGCAGAGGTGTCGGCCGACGAAGCCGTCGCCGCCGGTGACGAGGACGTTCATACCGGCAGTACGCGGAGACCGGGTGTAAAACACCGGTGCGCCGCGGCTGCTGAAGGTGGAACTGACCGACGACCTCCGAAGCGGTGCTGATCATCGATGCCGCCTTTTCATAATTGTGCGAATAGCACAATTAGTTGGCTGGAAAATATCGACAGGTTCCGGTGGTGTCGGGATGGATCTTTTTGCTATCCGGCTGCATAGTATCGCCTTTTGGGGAACTAAGTTCTTTGCCGCAACACTCATCACTGATCGAAGCCGACTTGTGTAGTATGGACTATACTGTGAGCAAGAAGGTCGACGGTGAGTTCGACTCGGTCGTCGAGAAGACGGTCGATGCCCTCGAGGACGCGGGATTCGGCGTCCTCAGCGACATCGACGTCCGAGCGACGTTCGCGAAGAAACTCGACGAGGAGTTCCGGCAGTACCGCATCCTCGGCGCCTGCAACCCGGGTCTCGCCCGCCAGGGGCTCGACGCCGATATCGAACTCGGCGCGCTGTTGCCGTGCAACGTCGTCGTCTACGAGAGCGACGACGACATCGTCGTGAGCGCCGTCGACCCGGAGCGACTCCTGGGCGTCGCCGACGACCCCGACCTCGACGCTGTTGCGGAGGACGCCGCCGACCGATTCGACCGCGCGCTGGGTGATCTGTGATTCCGCCGTCTACCTCCCGCCGCCGGTTCCTGCAGTCTCTCGGCGCAGTCGGGGCGAGCGCTGTCGCGGGCTGTCTCGATCGGGACGGCGCGGCCCCGGGAGACGACTACCAGCCAGCGCCCCCGCGAGACCCCGTCGACGCTCCCGCGGACGCGTCGAACGCGCTCACGGCGGCGCCGGGGCCGGTGCAGCCGGGCGCCGACGCCTCGGCCGAGAACTGGCTGTACGACGGCGAGTTCCCCGGGCCCGAACTCCGGGTGAGCGAGGGCGACGTGATCGAGACCGAGATCGCCAACGACGTCTCGGAGGGGACGACGATCCACTGGCACGGCGTCCCGGTGCCGAACGCGATGGACGGCGTCCCGAACGTCACCCAGCCGCCGATCTCGCCCGGTGAGACGTTCACCTACAAATTCAGGGCCGAACCCGCGGGGACGTACTTCTTCCACAGCCACGTCGGGCTCCAACTCGATCGCGGGCTCTACGGCCCGCTGATCGTCGAGGAGTCCGACCCGCACGTCGAGTACGACCGGGAGTACGTCGTCGTTCTTGACGACTACCTCGAAGGGGAGCCCCGGCCACTTTCGGAACTCGACTCCGGCGGCGGCTCCGGCGGAATGGGCGGAGGAGGCGGTCCTGGTGGAGGAGGCGGCCCCGGCGGAATGGGCGGTGGCGGCTCCGATGGCCGTGGCGGCGGCCGCGGGGGTGGCGGACCGGGCGGAATGGGCGGCGGAGACGGCGGACCGGGCGGCGGAATGGGTGGCCAGATGGGCGACAGGCGCCCGCCGTACGCCGGCCTGCTGGTCAACGGCCGACTCCCCGACTCCCCGCCGACGTTCGGCGTCCGGCGCGGCGAGCGCGTCCGGTTCCGGTTCGTCAACGCCGGGAGCGCGACGGCGTTCCGCGTCCGGATCGCCGGGCACGAACTGAACGTCACGCACGCCGACGGCCGGCCGGTCGAACCGGTCGCGGCGGACTCGTTCGTCTTTGGATCGGGAGAACGGTACGACGTCGTCGTCGAGGCCGACACTCCCGGCGCGTGGGAGCTCCGAGCCGACGCGCTCGACGGCGACGAACCGCCGGCGCGCGCCGTCGTCCGGTACGAGGGGAGCGACCAGTCGCCGAGCCTGCCGTCCTCGGAGGGGCAGCGACTCCAGTACGGGGACCTTCAGGCTCGCTCGCCGTTGGAGGGCATCGACGGACAACCGGATCAGCAGTTCGACCTGACGCTGTCGCAAGCCCGCGGATCGGCCGAGTGGTTGATCGACGGACAGGCCTACCCCGACGCCGACCCGCTTCGCGTCCGCGAGGGAGACCACGTGCGGATCCGGATGGTGAACCGCAGCCCGGTGCTCCACCCGATGCACCTCCACGGGCACTTCTTCCAGGTCGGCGACGCGGTCAAGGACACCGTGATCGTCCCGCCCCACATGGGCGAGGTGACCATCGACTTCGTCGCGGACAACCCCGGCGACTGGCTGTTCCACTGTCACAACCTCTACCACCTCGAATCCGGAATGGCGCGCGTGCTGCGATACGTCCGGTGATCCTCTCCTCCCGAGGTACAATCGTTTCACTGCGGTCTCCCGGGCGCGTCAAACACGGTCGGCACGCGTTTAGTACACGTGTTTCCAGAAGAACGGGTAGCTCCTGGCGGAGATCGCCCGCAGAATCGCGGGCAACGATCCACAGTGGACGATCCCGTTCGTCGCGAGCAGGGCGGTGGTCCGTCCGAGGTAGACGATTCTCGGATGCCATCGCTCGTCGTACTCTATCGGTCGCCGTCCCCTGATGCCCCGGAGCACGTTCTTCGCGGTTCGCCTGGCTTCCAGCCCCGCGGAGTAGCCGTCTTTCACCTTTCCCGGATAGTCGACCACGTCTCCGACCGCGTACACGTCGTCGGCGTCCCGACAGCGCAGGGAGGCGTCGACGAGCAGGCCGCGCTCGTTCCGCGGGAGGCCGAAGCTCTCGATCACCGGGTTCGGCTCCACGCCGCCCGCCCAGATCGTCAGATCGCTGCGCTCGACACGCTTTCCATCCAGGACGACGCCGTTCTCCGTCGCCTCGGTCGCGCGCGTCCCCGTCCGGACGTCGACGCCTCGCCGGTCTAGCTCCCCCTCAGCGATGCTCCCCGCACGCTGCGGAAAATCTTCGAGCGGCCGCTCGCCCGACGTGAGCAGCGAGACGTCAAGGTCGACCCCGAGAGACGCGAGCGTCGCCGCCGTCTCGACGCCGACCGGGCCGCCGCCGACGATGACGGCGTCGCAAACGTCGTCGGAGCGTACCGCTCGCCGGATCTCTCTGGCGTCGGTCCTGACGTCCGACACGTGGCCGCGATCCGCGGCGTCGAGTCTCGTCACGGCGCCGAGCGCGATCAAGAGCGTGTCGTACTGCAACGACCCGCTCCGCAGGCCGACTCGCTTCTCTGTCGCGTCCAGACCTCGGACGTGATCCCGGACGACGGTGATGTCCTTGTTGCCGAACGCGTCCCGTAGATCGAGCGTCGCACAGTCGAACGGCATTCCCTCGATCACCCGATAGAGGCGAAACGAGAACACGTGGCGCGCCCGATCGGAGACCACGATCACGTCGGTTTCGCTCGCGCGTTCCAAGTACGCCGCGGCGATCAGGCCCGCCTCTCCGCCGCCGAGGACGACTGTTCGTTCCATGCGTTGTCGGTCAGTCGTGCTGGAGCGCTCGACGCACCGTCGCGTCGGCCTCCACGATGTGTAGTGGCTACTGCTCGTCCTGTAAGGGTTGGTACGAATTGTGTACGTGGAACGAGACGGGGTCGACTGTCGAGGACAGCATGATCCAGTGTATTTCGGGACGAGTTCGAGGAAACGTTCGCAGTAGAAGTAGTCCCGGGCGGATTCGAACCGCCGTCATGGGCTCCAAAGGCCCATATGATTGGCCACTACACCACGGGACTCCGCATCGCGAATTACCCGTCGGCGCCACAATAGTGTTACTTTTCTTCTCCGAGATGCCACCAGCCCCGCGGTCGACGGACGACACGCCCCGGAAGGACGCCGCAATTATCTCGAAAGCCCGCTTTTCACCGTCTACGGCGAATCCAGCGTATGGCGCAGAACCCGATCGGAACGGACGTCGACAGAGATCGAATGGTCGAGTTGCACCGCGGGGACGGTGTCTTCGCCGTGGACGTCACCGACCAGACGGAGACCGTGGATCTCCCCGACGGGTCGGCCGTCGTCTGGCGACTCCGTCAGGAGGGCGACGTGCCGCGGCTGGCGCTGGTGCCGGTACCCGAGGACGAGGTCCCCGACGACACCGTCGCGGGACACGTCGGCGAGGACGCGAGAATGCCGATCCCGCGCCCCATCGTGACCGAGGGGCTGGAACTCGATCCCGAGGCGTACGATCCGGACAACCCGCTGCTGTTCAAGCCCGACGAAATCGACGAGGGAGCCGCCGCGGCTGCGATGCCGACCGGAGCCCCAGCGCCGGCGGCCGACACGGCGCTGGAACTCCAGCCGGTCCGGTTCGCCGACGGGACGCCGTACCGCGACGAGCCGGTGCCCGAGGAGTCACTGGACAGCGATCCGATCGCCGAGGCCGCACTCGAGCAGGACGCCGACGCCGAGGGAACCCCTCAGTCCGGCACGGTCTCGGCGCCGATCGACTCGTCGTTCGTCGACGAGGTCCTGACGCCCCGCGGTGTCGACCGCGAGCAGGTGATCGAGGTGCTCGAAGCCATCGCGCGCCACGATCTGATCGGTCCGGAAAACGACGCCACCGAGTACGACCCGCTGACCGTCGACGACCGAGCGGTGATCGTCGTCGACGCCGACGTCTGGGAGGCCGAGATCGCGCCGGAAGTCGACGTCGACCGGGACGCGCTCGACGCCGCGCGGAAGCTCCATCACCGGCAGGCGGCCGACCTCTACGAGCGAGCGAACGCCGACGAGGAGCGCGAGATCGCCGAGTCGCGCGACGCCGTCGTCGTGAAACGCTGACCGTCGACGCCGCAGGTGACGGGAGCGGTCCAAAGCAGCCAACAGTCCGCAACCCGAGTGCTTTTGGCCGCGGGCGACCGACCCAAGCGCGTGCAGATCAGGGGTGAGGTCGTCGACGTCGGCGACGTGCGCGAGATTTCCACGCAGTACGGCGAGCGCGACCTCGTCGAGTTGCAGGTCCGCCGCGAAGCCGATCTCGAGCCGGTGACCGTCACACTGTGGGGCAAGTGGGCAGAGACCGCCGAGTACGTCGAGTCGGGAATGGAGCTAACCGTCACCGACGCCGAGCGCGACGACTACGACGGCGAGGAGCGCTACGCGACGACCGGCGATTCCTACGTCGTCGTCGAGCCATCCTTCCTCGTCGACGTGACCGACGTCCGCTCGTGGGTGCAGTGCCCGCGGATGTACTACCTGAACAAGATCTCCGGCATCCCGCTGAACTACCCCGTCGTCAAGGGGACCGTCGTCCACGAGGTGTTCGGCGACCTGCTCCGGGGCCGCGATCTCGACGAAGCCGTCGAGGACCGGGTCGCCGATGCGGGCCTCCAGCTCGGGCTGCTCGGCCGGGAGGCCGACGCCGTCGCCGAGGAGGTGCGACAGAACGCCGCGGCGGTCGACGGCTGGCTCGCCCAGGGGACGCTGACCGACGAGGACGAGTGGCGCAGCGAGCAGCTGCTGATCAGCCACCGCTTCGGCATCAAGGGTCGCGCGGACGCCATCCGCCGGGGGATGCCCGTCGAACTCAAGACCGGCAAGAACACGAAGCGCGACCCGCGCTTCCAGGACAAGATCCAGGCCGCTTCCTACGGCCTGATGCTCCACGAGAAGGGCGTCCCCGCCGACACCGGAACGCTGCTTTACACGAAGAACACGACGCTCGACCGCGGCGAAGCGACGGGCGATCTCTCGCCGGCCAAGGAGTTCTCTATCGGGCCGGGGCTCCGCGACTTCGTCGTCCGCGCGCGCAACGAAATCGCGGCGATGGAACACGGCATGAGCGTCCCGACGGGCCACGAGGCCGACGCCAAGTGCGAGTACTGCTTCGAGCAGGACGCCTGCATGGTCGTCTCGGGGCGGCTCGATCAGGAGTCCAAAGCCGGTCAGATCGGCCGCGCCGTGCCCGACGAGGAACAGGAGTACTTCGAGCGATTCTACGAACTCTTAGAGACCGAGCGCCGGACGGTCCACGCCGAGTACGCCAAGCTCTGGGAACAGACCGCAGCCGAGCGGGCCGACGACGACCGCGCGGTGATCGGGCTCGACTTCGTAGGAAAGTCCGAGCTTCCGGGCGGTCGCTGGGAGCTGCGCGCCGAGCGCTCGGGCGACGCCGTCTCGAAGATCCGCGAGGGCGACGTGGTGCTGGCGAGCGACGGCGATCCGGTCGACGGCCACGCCGAACTCGGGCGCGTCGAACGGCTCGGCGCCGACGAGATCGTCGTCACGACCGACGAGCCCGTCGAGTTCTCCCGGATTGACGTCTACCCCTCCGAGCTCTCGGTCGACCGGATGCTGACCGCGCTCCACGACGCCGTGCTCAAGGGCGACCCGCGCCGGAAGGACGTGCTGTTCGGGCGCACGGAACCCGAATTCGGAAGCACGTCCGAGACGTTCATCGACAACAACGACGCCCAGGACGAAGCGGTGCGGAAGGCCGTCACCGCGGAGGACCTCGCGCTGATCCACGGCCCGCCGGGCACCGGCAAGACGTACACGATCGCCCGGGCAGTTCGCGCGATGGTCGAGCGCGGCGAGCGCGTGCTGCTATCGGCGTTCACGAACCGCGCGGTCGACAACGCGCTCGAAGCCCTGCGCGATCAAGGGTTCGAGGACATCGTTCGCGTGGGGACGAAAAGCGGCGTCCGCGAGGACATGCGGGATCTGCTGCTCGACGAGCGCGCCGACCCCGACGATCCGGACGACAGCCCGGAGGGGCGCGCCGCCGAACTGGAGGACGCGCCGGTCGTCGCCGCCACCACCGCGACCTGCGGCTCGCGAGTGATGAGCGAGCAGTCGTTCGACGCCGCCGTCGTCGACGAGGCGTCCCAGCTCACCGAGCCGAACACGCTGGCGGCGATCAACCTCGCCGACCGGTTCGTGCTCGTCGGCGACCACCACCAGCTTCCACCCGTCGTCAGGAGCGAGACCGAGCTCTCGACGTCGCTGTTCGAGCGCATGATCGACGAGTACCCCGCGGCGTCGGTGATGCTCGACCGCCAGTACCGGATGGCCCAGCGCATCCAGGCCTTTGCCTCGCGGGAGTTCTACGACGGCGAGCTGCGGCCCGCCACGCCCGAGGTCGCCGGTCGAAGCCTCGGCGACTTCGACGGCGTCGACGTAGACGCCCTCCCCGCCGACCTCCAAGATCGCGTCGCGATGCTCGACGTCGAGGGCGACGCCGGACGCCACACCGACGCCGTCGAGGCCGAGCGCGTCGCCGACGCGATCGACGAGTTCGCGAGCGCGGGCATCGATCGCGACCGGATCGCCGTGATCGCGCCGTTCCGCGCGCAGGTCGCCGAGATCGACCGGCGCGTTCCGGAGGACGTGGCGGTCGACACGGTCGACCGGTTCCAGGGGTCGAGCAAGGACGTCGTGATCGTCTCGTTCGTCGCGACCGACGACCTCGACAGCCCGATCTTCGAGGACTACCGCCGCGTGAACGTCGCGCTCACGCGGGCCAAGCGCTCGCTGGTGCTGGTCGGCGACGCGGACGCGCTGCGAACGCACGACCGGTACGCCCGGATGGTCGACTGGGCGAAGCAGTAGGCCCTCGACGCGATCACAGGCGAGTCGCGAACCGCTTTTGACGCCCCGCCGAGTACTCCCGCCCGTGACCGACTACGACGACCTGCCCGACGACTGGGTGGTCTGGAACGACGAGCCCGACGGGCGGAGCGTGCTGGCCTACCGCCCGGACGTGTTCGACTCGCAGGCGTTTCCGCCCGAGTGCATGCCGACGATCTACCTGACGAGCGGGCGCCCCTCTCGGCGTCCCGCCCGATCGGATCCGGTCGAGTCCGGCACGGCGTGGAACGTCACGCTGTATCTCGAACCCGACGTGGAGCGCTCGGCCGACAGCTACGAGGACCGTTCGGACGCCGTCGCGGGGGCCGTCACCCTCGCCGAGCGGTTCGCCGACGGCGATGTCGACTACCGCGAACTGTATCAGATCCCCCGCGAGGAGTACTTCGAGAAGCTCGACGAGTTGACCGGTCGAGAGTAGGGACAGAACGCAAACTGACGCCCTGACCCCCGCCCCCAACTACGACGTGCTGACGATCGGATCAGTTCCGTCTCGGTATCGCAGCAACGCTCGCTCCTTCGACTTGGCTTCGAGCATCACGTCCGCGCCGTCGAGCAGCCAGTCGGGTACCGTCGAGACGTACTCGGCGTGCGCCTGTGGACGTGCGTCCTCCCCGTACAGCCGTGCGGGCTCGGAGTAGTGTGCGATCGGCCGCACGTCGCCCCACGTCTCCGCGGCCAGTTCGAAGGCCTCCCTGTACGTGCGTCCTCGACTCGTGAACAGGTGGTGGTGGTAATCGAACACGACGGGCACGCCGAGCGGTTCCGCGACCGCCTCGACCAGTTCGGGGACGCTCCAGAGTCCTTCCTTGTCGTCGTTCTCGACCGTCAGGCGCTCGCGGGCGGCGGGCGAGAGACGGTTTACGGCATCCCGGAAGCGAGCGGCCGTCGCCTCCTTGTCGCCGTAGTGGGCGCCGATGTGAACGTTGATGCTGTAGTACGGCGTCCGAGGCAGGCCGAACAGGTCGAGCCACGCGCCGTGGACTTCGAGGGTTCGAAGGGAGTTCTCGACGGTCTCGGCGGACTCGCTGGCGAGCTTGCACCAGTGGCTCGGGTGAAACGTGAATCGCACGCCGTTTTCGCGGATAAGCCGACCACAGTCGGCCGCAATCCGTTCGATCTCGTCGTAGTCCGGCAGGTCGGTCAGTTCGAACTCGGAGTTCCACGGGACCAGATCGGACGTGCAGCGGTAGAAGTAGATGTCGTGGTCGACGTTCCAGCGCAGGATCTCGTACAGGTCGGAGAAGTTCTGCAACGCGAGTTCGGATGCGTAGTCGAGACCCCGTGACTCCCAGGTCTTCTTTTGCATTCCGCGATTGCATCGCAGCGGGGGCTCGTGCTCTCTCAGCGTCCGATTCAAACAGGCGTAGCCCAACATCGGCGTGGCATCCGGTTGGCGCTCTATCCAGATAACCACACGGGTGCACCGAACCCCCCGCGACGAGGGCTAGTCCGCGGTGAGCCGGCAATGCGACCGTCTCCGGGAATTGGGAGTCTCGGTGTCGTCGGTCGCGGTCGCTACACGGCACGTTGCTCTGATGAATCCCTCAGCCACTGCCCGGACTAGTCCCGCCGATTGTTAGATACAGGGGGTGAATCTAGCATCTGAACTGCTTTCGATCCGTAACGTTCGGAGTGACCGGGCTAGCGCGGAACTCAGTATTGAACTGATCCATCGCCGATCGGAACCTCCCAGAGGAGAATGGCCGCCGCCCCGACGACGAGAACGACACCACCGACACCCAGTGCGAACAGCGGAGAGACGGCGTCGGATACGACGCCACTCCCGAGTTGAAACGGGACGACGGCGAGACCGCTGACCATCGCCATCGCGCTCAGAACAGTGGCGCGACCGAGCGTCTCGACCCGATCGTTGATGTACTGTCCGGCAAACGATCGCGTGACGTCCGAGACCCCTCGAATCAAGAGGAACGTCGGAAGCGCAAGCACCGGCAGGAGGTACATCCCGATCAACGCGCCACCGACGGCGAACGGGAGGACGAGAAACCACATCCGCAGCCCGATCGTCTCCCTGATCGCCCCCGTATAGTAGTTGAGCACCGCACCGACGAGACTGTACGCCGCATAGAACCATCCCAGCAGGGCTTCGACTTGCGATTGCGGGACGCCGAGGTCGAGAACCACCGTCTCGAAAATCGGCTGGAGGAAGACGAACACGAGGTACGTGACCGCGGCGTACAGAACGTAGTAGTAGAGCAAGAACGCTCGCAGACGACGACGAGCGAGGACATCCCTCACGATACGGACCGTCCGGCGGAGGCTCAACTCCTCGGTCGCGGTTTCCTTGTACGTCTCGGGTTCGTCGAGCGTGAGCAGCACCACGACCCCGAGACTCGTCACGCCCGCGGCGACGAACCAGGGATACGAGAGGTCGATGCTGCCGAGATACCCACCGAGAATCGCCGCAACGGCTCCGACGGCCAACGCCGCCGACTCTCCGCGCCCCCGTACGCGAGCGAACTCGTCTTCCGAGAGATCGTCGGTGAGCGTGTCGTAGAGCCACGCGTCTTCGCTCCCGGAGCGGAAGTTGTAACCCAGCGACCAGCAGACGTAGAGGCCCGCCAGCGGGAGAAACGAGCTCGACAAGCCGATGCCGAGAAGCGTCACGGAGATGAGCGACGTTCCGACGAGGAGACTGTTACGTCGTCCGACGCGGTCGCCGACGTAGCCGGTCGGTATCTCTCCGAACAGCGTCGTCAGGTTGTAGATCGCCTCCAGAATTGCAATCTGTGTGAAAGAAAGACCCTGGGCCAGAAAGAAGAGATACATGACGGGTCGATAGAATTCGACCGCTTTCGTCGATTTGTATAAGTAATACTTCAGAATGTTCCCGGAGATCGCCCCTCCGATCCCACCACCTGTGCCACCTACCATTCGTGTACTGGCAAACGAAGAGCTGGCTAGTATATTCTGTTATTACGGATCAACCGACCGGACACATATATCGGAGCATTTGGCCGGTACACTCACTCGATCAGTCGCTCTTGGATGTAGTCAGACGGTGACTGGTCAGTGAGCGATACGCGCTCTCTGTTCAACAAGGTACCGCGAACATCACTTGCTCTTGACAGAACGACCGGCGAGCAGTATGTATATCTATCTAGCAGCTATTCCGACGACGAGAGATCGAAGAACCCGGATTTCGACAGGGCCGGTCACGTTCGACTTCGGACATCCAGTGCCCCGAAAAGCGTAACCGCGCTGAATCGCTACGCGAACGCATGGGGCAGGTGACGCTCATCGGAACGCGGCTCGCCGAATTGGGAGAGGAGTTCGTCTACCACGGCGAGGCCAGCGGCTGCGAGGGCTGTCCGTACCGCAGCCAGTGTCTGAATCTCTCTGAAGGAACGAAGTACGAGGTGACGACGGTGCGGGACAACGCGCAGGTGCTCGACTGCGCGATGCACGACGGCGGCGTCACGGCCGTCGAGGTCGAACCCGCGCCGGTTCGGGCGAACGTCTCGGCGCGGAACGCCTACGCGGGCTCGAAAGTCAGCCTCGAAGGGCCGTGTCCGCACACGGAGTGCCCGAGCCACGAGTTCTGCGAACCCGACGGCGTCGAGTTCGACGAGGAGCGCCGGATCGACGAGATCGTCGGCGAGCCGCCACACGACCACTGCATGCTGGATCGGGACCTGACGCTGGTGGAGTTCGCGCCCGACGAGAACTGATTGCTCGATACGTAGCTCGACGGTCAACGCGCTTCGGCGTCCTGCTGCGGCGAAGCCGAAGCAGGGCTCGCGGAGCTGTGCTCCGCGGCGCCCTCGCGAGCGGTAGCGTCTTGGCGAGGCGAAGCCGAGCCGATGCTCGATGAGCTCCGCTCGTCGGCGAGCGAGGGCTCGTCACGATCGAAGCGAAGTGACGGCGTCACTCCGCGTTTTCCGGGCGCTCCCTCGGGAGCTCCGCGATCTTCTGGGCCGCGTAGCCGAAGATTTCGTCGTACCCGTCGGCCGAGAGCAAGACGGGGTAGAACGACTCGTCGGCGACCATCGGCGTTCCGTCGGCGCTCGCGAACCGATCGCCGGCGTCGACGAGCTCGAAGTTGTTCGCCGAGACGAGATGATCGCCGGTCCCCGTCTTGGGCACCGAGCGGGTCAGCCGGAACACGGGAACCGACTCCGACGCCGAACTCGATGCGACGCCGAACCGCTCGCGGAGGTCGTCAGCCGTCTCTTCCGACAGCGCGCCCATCTCCTCTAAGAACGCGACCGCGATCCCGATCGCTGCGGCGGAAGTCTCCTCGGACCCCTGCAGTCCGCTTTCGATCTCGACCGTTCGGACCGACCGAAACAGCCGGCCCTGGATGAACTCGCCGGTGTCGACGACTGCATCGACCGGCAACGTCCGACCGAGGCGCTCGACGAGATCGTCGACCCGGTCGGCGACGAGGAACGGCTCGGGGTGGGACTGGGTCGCGTGCATCGCCAACGCCGTCGTCCCCGCCAGGCGCTCGCTCAACTCGTGAGCCAGCCGTTCTTCGTAGGCCTCGGAGTCGGGATCGCCGGGGAACGAGCGGTTGAGGTCGGCGTCGAGGTAGCGCTCTCCCGCCTCGATCGCGCGCTCGTTGGCGATCACCAGCAGGACGGACTTCTCGACCGGCGGCGACGCCTCGATCAGATGTTCGACGGCGTCGACGCCGGACGGCTCGTCGCCGTGGATCCCCCCGACGACCGCCAGTTCGGGCTCCCCCTCGCCTAACTGTTCGACTCGCATTGATCGACACTACTCACGACGACCCTTATCGGATTCGGTCTCGCTGTGAGCGTCCTGACGCAACCGACGGTCGATCGGTTAAAATCCCGCAGTACGCGGGGCCGGGGCTGTTCCTTCCCGAGCCCATACGTCCGGTCGCTGGCCGATCGCCAGCGCGTCCGTCACGCGCCACCTCCCCATCGTGGTCCGGGACGGCAGCGGCGTAGGTAGGCATGTCTGGTCGGTTCCCGGCCCCGCAGTAGTTTTTCGCCGACCGTCGCCGACCGGGTCGGCGAGCCGCGATCGCGCTACGCGTCGGCGCGCTCCCAGGGCAGCGGGCCGTCGTACTCCTCGGGGACGAACGGGCAGAGCGGATCGCTTTCGAGGGGGTCGCCGGTCGTCGCGTACGCCCGCGAGCGGCTGCCGCCGCAGACGTTCCGGTAGGGGCAGGCGCCGCACTTCCCGCGCAGTTCGTCCGCGTCGCGCAGGCGCTCGAACAGCTCCGCGTCGCGGTAGATGTCGACGACGGACTCGTCGCGGACGTTGCCGGCCGACTCGGGCAGGAACCCCGAGGGGTACACCTCGCCGACGTGGCTGACGAACGCGAACCCGTCGCCGGCGGTGATACCGCCGCGGCGTCGGCGGCCGCTCGCGTCCCCGCTACCGTCGCCCTCCTTCTCGGCGCGCTGGATGCCGACGCGGCGGTAGTGGGGCGCCTCGGTCGTCTTGACGCCGAACGGTTCCTCGTCGGCGACGCCGTGGAGCCACGCCATCACGTCCTCGGAGCGCTCGGGCGGGACGGGATCGAGCGCGGCGCCCCGGCCGACCGGGACGAGGAAGAACACGCTCCAGAGCACCGCTCCGAACTCGCGGACGCGATCGCGGATCTCGGGGAGCCGGTCGACCGTCTCGGTGCAGACGGTGGTGTTGATCTGTAAGGGGATGCCCAGATCGCGGGCGTCCTCTGCGGCCTGGACCGTTTCCTCGAAGCTGCCGGCCTCGCCGCGGAACGCGTCGTGGGTGTCGGCCGAGCCGCCGTCGAGGCTAAGCGCCATGCGCTTGAGCCCGGCGTCGGCGAGGTCGGCCAGCCGGTCGCGGGTCAGCGATCGCGTGCCGCTGGGCGTCAGCGAGACGTTCAGCCCGGCGTCGGTGCCGTAGTCGACGAGTTCGACGAGGTCGTCGCGCTTGAGCGGGTCGCCCCCCGAGAGCACGATCAGCTGGTTCTCCGCGAACTCGGCGGTCTGGTCGAGCAAGCGCTTTCCCTCCGCGGTCGTCAGTTCGTCCGGATGCCGGTCCGGCACGGCGTCGGCCCGGCAGTGGTCGCAGGCCAGCTCGCAGGCCTGCGTGAGTTCCCAGATCAGTACGAGCGGTCGGCGGTCGGTGTCTACGTGCACTGTGATGCCCTCCTGTTCGTGATCCGCGCGGTCGTCTACGGCGCAACTTTGCGATCCCGTCTGATGTAGCCCCCTTCCGTTCCCAGATTCTGAAACCGAGCGCGACCGATATTTAAGGAGGGTTCGTTCGACCCCACATGGACGACGGATCGACGCAGCTGGAGAAGTCGACGCGCGCTCGCGTGGGAGAGGAACCGCGAGGCGACCCGCTGCCCGAGTGGGACGTGTTCGTTCGCGAAGACGCCGAATCACGTAGTGATTCGAGCTCTCCGTCGCAAGCTCAGGAGAGCCCGGGCGGAGTCATGCGCCACGTCGGCAGCGTCAGCGCGCCGACGCCGGAGAAGGCCCACGAGCACGCCAGCCGGCTGTTCGGCTGGTTCGCCGACGACGTCTGGGTCTGCGAGTCCTCGGATATCCACCGCTTCTCGACGCACTCGCTGGGCGAGCCCGGCGAGGACGCCGAAGCGCATAGCGCTTCGAGCCCTCACTCGCAAGCTCGCGAGGACGCCACGCCCGAGTCCGGAACCGAGCGCCGCCAGCACGAGTGGGACGAATGATCTCGATCAGCAAACTGCTCTGCGACCTCGACGCCGAGGGCGACGGGCTGCGCTACGACGCCGCCGGCGAGTCGAAAAAGCCCCAGATCACCGAGCGAAAGCAGCGCCGACCGGTCGTGGTGTGGAACGTCACCAAGCAGTGCAACCTCCGCTGCGCGCACTGCTACGCCGGCGCCGAGTCGGCGTCGGCGCCCGGCGAGCTGACCACCGAGGAGGGCAAGGACCTGCTGGACGATCTCGCCGACTACGGCGCGCCGGTCGTGCTGTTTTCGGGCGGCGAGCCGCTCGCCCGCCAGGACCTGCCCGAGCTCGTCGAGTACGCCGCCGACCGCGGGCTCAGACCCGTGCTGTCGACGAACGGCACCCTGCTCAATCGCGACCGCGCCCGCGAACTCCGGGACGCCGGGCTCGCGTACGCCGGCGTCTCGGTCGACGGGCTCCCCGAGCGCAACGACGAGTTCCGGGGCAAGGATGGCGCCTTCGAGGAGGCGGTCCACGGCATCCGATCGTGTCTCGACGTCGGCCTCAAGACGGGACTGCGCTACACGATCACCCGCCACAACGCCGAGGATCTGGAGGGCGTCGTCGACCTGCTGTCGGACGTCGGCGTCGATCGCTTCTGCTTCTACCACCTCGACTACGGCGGCCGCGGCGCCGACATCAGCGACGTCGACCTCTCGACCGACGAGCGCCGCGCGGCGGTGCGCCGGCTCTGCGACATGACCCGCGAGTACCGCGAGCGCGGCGAGGAGATCGAGACGCTGCTCGTCGGCAACTACGCCGACGCGGGGTTCCTCGTCGAGTACGCGCGCGAGGAACTCGGCGACGCTCGGGCCGACAGCATTTACCGGTACCTGCGACGCAACGGCGGCGATCCGACCGGCGAGCGCGTCGCCGACGTCGACTATCAGGGCGACGTCCACCTCACGCAGTTCTGGCAGGGGTACAGCCTCGGCAACGTGCGCGACCGATCGTTCGGCGACATCTGGGAGGACGAGTCGAACCCGCTGCTCGCCCGGCTCCGCGAACGCGAGAAACACCTCAAGGGCCGCTGCGCGGACTGCCAGTACCAGGAGATCTGTCGCGGCGGCTCGCGGCTGCGGGCGCTCGCGGAACACGACGATCCGTTCGCGCCCGACCCGCAGTGCTATCTCACCGACGCCGAGCGCGCCGGCGAACCGTCCGCGCCGCCCGCGCCCTCGGACTGACGCCGGCGCTCGGATCGGTGTCGGCATCCTCGGGTCGACAGCGGCGCTCGGTTGGGCGCCGGCACCCTCGGATCGACGCCGGAGCGGCGCGGCGACGGCTGGCCGATCAATTCTCACGGAGCAGGAACGGCGGGTGGCCTTTAGTGTTCGGCACAATTACGTTCGGGCGATGACGGACCGCGCAGCGAGAGACCGCAGCGGGGCCGGCGGCGTCAGTCCTCGCGCCAGATCGCCGTCACCGTCGCGTCGTCGAGTTCGACGGTGTCGTAAACGTATCCGCGATCGTCGAGCTTCGGGTACAGGTGCTGCGGGGCGCGATCGTTCACCTGCACGAGGACGGTTTCGTCGTCGAGTTCTGGTAGCAGTTCGAGCGTCTCCGAGAGTGGTTTGGGCGGCCCGAGGTTGCGGACGTCGAGCGTCTCCCGCGGTCGGGACGCCGGCGCGTCGACGGCCTCCACGGCGCGGTCTGCGAGCGTTTCCATACCCGATCGTTCGGGCCGACGCGCTACCCGAATTGCCCCGAACACGTTCGGCGCGACCGACGCTTCGGCGTCCGCGGCGATGCCCGCTGGGTCGGACTAGCGCGAGACGACGGAGCGATTCGAGACGACGGATCGACGCGCGAAGCGAGCGGCCCGCAGCGACGAACCCATGACACAGGCACGACTCACCGTCACGCTTCCCGACGGAACGTGGATCAAGGACGTATCGACGGAGTTCCCCGAGGCGACGTTCAGAGTGCTCGCCGCGATGCCCGGCGAGCAAGCCGGCTTCGGGCTGGTCCGGATCACGGCGCCCGACCCCGCCGCGGTGCTTGAAGGGATGGACGCCCACGAGGTGCTGACCTCGGTCGACATCCTCGAGGGCAGCGAGGATCGGGTTCTCGTCCAGTTCGAGACGACCCGGCCGCTCTTGCTGTTTTCGGCCCGCGAGTCCGGCGTCCCGATCGAACTGCCGATGGACATCCAGGACGGCGACGCGTCGGTCGACGTGACGGCCTCGCGCGACCGGCTCTCGGTGCTGGGCGAGCAACTGGAGACGTTCGGACTCGACTTCGAGGTGGAGTTCGTCCGCGAGCGCGTCGATAGTTCCCGGCTGCTGACGGATCGCCAGCGAGAACTGCTGGTCGAAGCCGTCGAGCGGGGCTACTACGACACGCCGCGTCGGTGCTCGGTGACCGATCTGGCGGAGGCCGTCGGCTGCGCCAAGTCGACGTGCAGCGAGACGCTCCACCGCGCCGAGGAGCGCGTCGTCAAGCGGTTCGTCTCGGATCTGCCGGACGCCGATAGCGAACTCGAACCGGAGATCGAACAGTAGCTCGTTCTCAACGACTGGGAATCTCGACGCCGCTTTACGTGTTCTTCCGTCGAATCAACCGGTAGGTATTGCCAGATATGCCACCAGCTCACCGACCCTCGGACCGCCGCACCGCGTCGACGGGCGATCGACGTCCCGGATCGGCGCGCGAGGAGTCGACGGACCGATCACCGAACGCGACAGTCGGGCCCGGACGGAGGTGATCGACGTGGATCACCTCTCGGCCATCATCGTGATCGCCAACACGGTGACGCTCGTGTTCGGCGGGACGATCAGCGCGCTCGCCCACCGCGCGGCGGCGCGCACCAACTCCGCCGCGCTGCGGTCGCTGAGCGTCGGCCTCGGACTGGTCACGATGGGGACGTTCTTCGGCGGCGGGCTCCACCAGTTGCTGGGCGCCGGGTTGCTCACCAGTATCGCCGTTCAGAGCGTCTTCACCGCGATCGGCTTCGTCGCGCTCGCGTACTCGCTGTACGCCGAGCGAACCCCGATGGCCGACACCATCGATACGGTCTGAGCCGGCGCATCGAACCGATAGACGGGGTGCCGATCCACAACGTCGATCGCCGCGTTCGACGACGCCGGTAGCGACGCGTCGCTCCGCCTCCAGTCGTCCGCACCTCCGACGGCTCCGAGATAGTGGCAACTGTCGTTCTCCGGCGTCACCGGTTCGCGTCAGGGTTTATTTACACGGAGCCGAAACGGTTCGGTTGCTATGAGCGACGACGAACCAGGATTCTACACGCAGAGCGTCCACGCGGGACAGGAACCGGACGCGGCCACCGGATCGCGAGCGCCGCCGATCTACCAGACGACGTCGTACGTGTTCGACGACGCCGAGCACGCCGCGTCGCTGTTCGCCCTCGAAGAGAAGGGCAACATCTACAGCCGCATCATGAACCCGACGAACGCGATGCTCGAAAGCCGGCTCGCCGAGCTTGAGGGCGGCGTCGGCGCCATCGCGACGTCGAGCGGGATGGCGGCGCTGGACCTCGCGACCTTTACGCTCGCCTCGGCGGGCGACAACATCGTAACGGCGTCCTCGCTGTACGGCGGCACGTACACCTACTTCACCCACACCGCGCCGCGGCGGAACGTCGAGACGCGCTTCGTCGACACGCTGGACTACGAGGCCTACGAGGAGGCGATCGACGAGGACACCGCCTACGTCCACCTCGAAACGATCGGCAACCCGGCGCTCGTGACGCCCGACATCGAGCGCGTCGCCGAGATCGCCCACGACAACGGCGCGCCGCTGTTCGTCGACAACACGTTCGCGACGCCGTATCTCTGCAACCCGCTGGAGCACGGCGCCGACCTCGTCTGGCACTCCACGACGAAGTGGATCCACGGCAGCGGCTCGACGGTCGGCGGCGTCCTGATCGACGGCGGCTCGTTCCCCTGGGAGGAGGGCGACTACTCGGAGATCGCCGAGGACAACCCGGCCTACCACGGGCTGAACTTCCGCGAGACGTTCGGCGAGGCCGCCTTCGCCTTCACCGCTCGCGCCCGGTCGATGCGCGACCTGGGCAACCAGCAGGCGCCGTTCGACGCCTGGGTCACCCTGCAGAAGCTGGAGACGCTGCCCCTGCGCGTCCAGCGCCACTCCGACAACGCCCAGATCGTCGCGGAGCACCTCGACGACCACCCGGAGGTCGAGTGGGTCACCTACCCCGGTCTGGAGGACCACGAGACCCACGACACCGCCTCGGAGTACTTCGACGGCGGCTACGGCGGCATGATCACCTTCGGCCTCTCGGACGGCGAGGAGGCCGGCCGCGAGCTTTCGGAGTCGACCGAACTCGCCAGCCTGCTGGCGAACGTCGGCGACGCCAAGACGCTGATCATCCACCCCGCGAGCACCACCCACCAGCAGCTCACCGAGGAAGAACAGATGGCCAGCGGCGTCACGCCGGATCTCGTTCGCCTGTCGGTCGGCCTCGAAGATCCCGAGGACATCGTCGCCGACCTGGATCAGGCAATCGAGCAAGCGACCGAGTGAGCGGCTGATCCCCGCAGACGGCCGCACAGCCCCCATTTTGTCGGTTCTCGACGGCGAGCGCCGGCCGTCGACCGCACACCGCTACGGCGACGGCACCGGCGCGAGTTTTATCCGCTCTTGGGGCGACTACTATCTATATGAGCGAGGGTGGGGGGTTCGCCGGATCGGCTTCGCCGGGGAACTCGAACGACGTGGTGAGAATGGAGCGCTATCGGACGCTCGTCGACGCGGTCGACGACGGGCTCGTCCAGTTCGACGCCGATGCGCGGATCGTCGACGCGAACGACGCGGTCGTCGACGCGGTGGGCCAGGATCGCAGCGATCTCGTGGGCGAGCACGCCGCGGCGATCCTCGGCGACGACGTCCCGCGCGCCGTCGAGACGGTCGCGGAGCTTCGCGACGACGAGAGCGAGGCGGCGACGCTGGAGTTGCTGCCGAGCGCGCCCGTCGCGGACGCCGGCTTCGACGAACTCCGGATCGCGCTCGTCGAGGAGGACGGCGAATTCCGCGGGAGCGTCGGCGTCCTCCGCGCCGAGTCGGAGACCGTCGACGAGAGCCAACTGCAGGAGAGCGAACAGCGCTTTCGCTCGCTGGTCGACGCCGTCGAGGAGTACGCCATCTTCATGCTCGATCCCGACGGCCGGGTCGTCACCTGGAACGAAGGCGCAGAGCGAATCAAAGGGTACGCCCAGGACGAGATCGTGGGGCGGCACTTCTCGACGTTCTACACCGACGAGGACCGCGAAGCGGGCGTCCCGGCCGCGAACCTCGACGCCGCGATGGCAGAGGGCTGGGTCGAGGACGAGGGCTGGCGCGTGTGCGCCGACGGGTCGCGATTCTGGGCGAACGTCACGATCACGGCGGTCCGGGACGACGACGGCACGCTCCAGGGGTTCGCGAAGGTGACCCGCGACATGACCGAGCGCCGCGAACGCGAGCGCGATCTGCGCCGCGAGCGCGACCTCAACGAGAAGCTGCTCCGAACCGCACCGGTCGCGATCGCCGTGTACGACAGCGACGGAGAGGCGGTGCTGTCGAACCGGCGAACACGCGACGTGCTCGGCCTGCCCGAGTCGGGCGATGTCGGCGATCTCCACGACGCTGACCAGTGGGACGTCTACGACACCGAGGGGGAGCCGATCTCGGCCGACGAACTTCCGGCCGCGCGAGTGCTCGAGAGCGGCGAGCCCGTCGCGGACGAGGAGATAGCCATCGACCGGCCGGACGGCGAGCGACGGTGGTTCCGCATCAACGCCGTCCCGCTGCTCGACGCCGAGGAGGAGTCGGTCGATCGGGTCGTCGTCGCGGGCGAGGACGTGACCGAACTCAAGCGCCGCGAGCGCCAGCTCCGCCGGCAGCGTGACGAACTCGAGTCCGAACTCGGCGAGGTGTTCGGCCGCGTCTCCGACGCGTTCTTCGCGCTCGACGAGGAGTTCCGGTTCACCCACATCAACGAGCAAGCGCACCAGCTGATCAACCCGGAGGATTGGGAGTTGGTCGGCGAGTACGTCTGGGATCAGTTCCCGGAAGCCACTGAACGGCTGTTCAAACCCCATTACGAGCGCGCGATGGAGAATCAGGAGACCGTGTCGTTCGAGGAGTACTACCCCGAGCCGCTCGACGCCTGGTTCGAGGTCCGTGCGTACCCCTCGGAGACGGGGTTGTCGGTGTACTTCCGCGACGTTACCGAGCGCAAGGAGCGCGAGCGGGAACTCGAGGAGTCCGAGCGCCGGTACCGGACGCTCGCAGAGCACTTCCCCGACGGCGTCGTGACGCTGTTCGATCACGACTTGGAGTACACCCTGGCGGCGGGCCAGGGGTTCGATCGAATCCCAGTCGACCCCGAGGATCTCGAGGGCAATTCGTTTCGGGACGCCTGGGACGACGAGACCGCTGACACCCTCGAACCCGCATTCCAGTCCGCACTGGACGGCGAGGAGAGTTCCGTCGAACTCGAGTACGCCGACCGAGAGTGGATCTTTCAGGCGGTGCCGATCACCGACGAGCGCGGCGACGTGTTCGCCGGGATGACGATGGCGATCGACGTCACCGAGCGGAAAGAACAGGAGCGCGCCCTCGAACAGTACAGCGAGTACCTCGACGACGTGATCGACGGGATCGACGACCTGTTCTACGTACTCGACCCCGACGGCACGCTACGGCGCTGGAACGAGAGCGTCGCCGACGTGACGGGGTATTCTCTCCCCGAAATCGCGTCGATGGACGCGCTCGACTTCTTCGAGGAGGACGCCGAGAAGATTGCGACCGCGGTCGCGGACGGTTTCGAGGAGGGAAGCGTCCTCGTCGAAGCCGATCTCGTGACGAGCGACGGTGAACGGATCCCCTACGAGTTCTCGGCGACGACGGTCGAGAACCCCGCGGGCGACACCGTCCTCGCCGGGATCGGGCGAGACGTCTCCGAGCAGAAGGCCAGGGAGCGCGAGTTGACCAAGTACGAGACGATCGTCGAGACGATCGAGGACGGGATCTACGTGAAAGACGAGGACGGCTACTTCACGATGGTCAACGACGCGTACGCCGAGATGACGGGCTACGACCCCGCGGAACTCGTCGGCGCACACGCGTCCCTGGTAGTCGACGAAGCGACGATCGAGGACTCGCGGGAGATGGTGTCGGCGGCCGCGACCGGGGACGACGACGAGCCGACGATGGAGGCGTCGCTCCGGACGAAAGGCGGCGGCGAGATTCCCGCGGAGGGGACGTTCGCGACGATCGAAACCGACGAGAGACACGAGGAAGTCGGTGTCGTCCGCGACGTTACGGAACGGAAGGAACGCCGGCGAAAGCTAGAGAAGTCCAACGAGCGCCTCGAACAGTTCGCGTACGCGGCCTCCCACGACCTCCAGGAGCCCCTGCGGATGGTGTCGAGCTACCTGTCGCTGGTCGAACGGCGGTACGCCGACGAACTCGACGAGGACGGCCGCGAGTTCATCGAGTTCGCGGTCGACGGCGCCGAGCGAATGCGCGAGATGATCGACGCCCTGCTGGAGTACTCTCGCGTCGAGACGCGGGGAGATCCGTTCGAGCAGGTCGATCTGGAGATCGTCTACGAGGACGCGATCCAGGATCTGGAGGTGATGATCGCCGAGAGCGACGCCGAGATACGGGCCGATCCGCTCCCCGAGGTGTACGGCGACAGCGGCCAGCTCCGGCAGGTGTTCCAGAACCTCCTGAGCAACGCCATCGAGTACAGCGAGGACGGACCGCCCAAGGTTCACGTCGACGCCGAACGAGACGGCGAGGAGTGGGTCATCTCGGTCGGCGACGAGGGCATCGGCATCGATCCCGAGCACGTCGATCGGGTGTTCGAGGTGTTCAACCGGCTCCACACGCGGGAGGAACACGACGGCACCGGGATCGGACTGGCGCTCTGTCGGCGGATCGTCGAGCGCCACGGCGGCGATATCTGGGTCGAGTCGACGCCCGGCGAGGGATCGACGTTTTACTTTAGCGTGCCCGCTCGAGAGGACACCGATGATTGAGCACAGGTCGGCCGAATCGATCGACGTCCTGCTGGTCGAGGACAACCCGGGAGACGTGCGCCTCACCGAGGAGGCGTTCGCGGAGGCGAAGATCAACAACGATCTCCACGTCGTCCGCGACGGCGAGTCGGCGCTCGATTTCGTCTATCAGCGCGGCGAGTACGATTCGGCGCCGACGCCGGACCTCGTGTTGCTGGATCTGAATCTTCCGAAGATCGACGGGACGGACGTGCTCGAAGAAATCAAGACCGACGAGATCCTCAAGCACATCCCGGTGGTCGTGCTGACCAGCTCGTCGGCGACCGACGACATCGTTCGGAGTTACGAGCGCCACTCGAACGCGTATCTCACCAAGCCCGTCGATCCCGACGAGTTCGTCGATCTGGTGCAGTCCTTCGAGGAGTTCTGGTTCACGCTCGTCAAGCTGCCGCCGGAACCGGACGTCGAGCCGACGCGGAACGCGGGGGAAGAATGACGGACGCGTCACCGCTGAACGTGCTTCTCGTCGAGGATAACCCGGGCGACGCCCGATATATCGAGGAAATTCTGAACGACGCTCGCGAGCTGTCCGACCGGGAGCTCAATCCCGGCGGCGAGATACTCGGCCAACAGCAACTCGGCGATCGGGGTGACGAGCTGGAGCTGATCCACGAGAGCCGCCTCGCCGACGGTCTCGAACGACTCGACGAGCAGCGCCGTGATGTCGTTCTGCTGGATCTCGATCTGCCCGACAGCCAGGGGCTGGAAACCCTAGAGCGGGTCGTCGACCGGACCGAGACGGTCCCGATCGTCGTCCTCACCGGGTTACGCGACCGAGAGGTCGGTCTGGAGGCGCTGCGGCGCGGCGCCGAGGAGTATCTCGTGAAAGACGAGATCAACTCCGACCTGCTGGTCCGCTCGGTGTACCACGCGATCGAGCGCAAGGCCCGCGAACGACAGCTCGAACGCCACCGCGAACAGCTCGCCGCGCTGAACCAGCTCAACGGCGTCGTCAGGAAGATCACCGACGCCGTGATCGATCAGTCGACGCGCGAGGAGATCGAGCGCACCGTCTGCGAGGCGCTGGCCGACTCGGCGTCCTACGAGTTCGCGTGGGTCGGCGAGCTAGACGCCGCGACCGACGAGTTCGAGCTACGCGCCGAGGCCGGCGTCGAAGGGTATCTCGACGACATCACGATCACGGCCGACGAGGACGATCCGCAGGGTCGAGGCCCGACGGGTCGGGCGTTCCGATCCCGCGAGATTCAGGTCACCCGCAACGTCGCGGAGGACTACGAGTACGAACCGTGGCGCGAGTACGTCAAAGAGCGCGGCGCCCGTTCGTCGGCGGCGATTCCGATCGTCCACGAAGGGACGATCTACGGCGTCCTGAACGTGTACGCGGATCGGCCCGACGCCTTCGCCGACCGGGAGCGTCAGGTGATCGGCCAGCTCGGCGAGATCGTCGGGCACGCCATCGCGGCCGTCGAGCGCAAGCGCGCGCTGCTGAGCGACGAGGTCATTGAGGCCAACTTCCGCGTCGAGGACGTGTTCGCCGAGTTCGACGTCGAGGAGCGCACGGACGACGAGATCCGCCTCGAACAGGTCGTCCCGGCGGGCGGCGACGAGTACCTCGCCTACGGATCGACGCCGGCGGGCAACGACGACGCGCTGAAGGCGCTCGTCGACGCGCTCCCGGCCTGGGAGTCGATCCGGATCCTCGACGACGATCTGGGACGGCTCCGCTTCGAGATCCGGTTCGGCGAGCCGTCGGTGCAGGCCGCCGTCGCGACCCACGGCGGCTACGTCGAGGCGGCGACGATCGAGGGCGGTGACTTCCACCTCGCGGTGCAGCTCCCGCAAGGCGCCGACGTGCGCCAGATCGTCGAAGTGGTCCAGGAGAGCTACCCGACGGCCGAGCTGCGCGCCCAGCGTCAGGTGACCCGCGACGACGCAGGGACGAACAGGATGCTGTCGGCGTTCCACGAGGATCTGACGGATCGCCAGCGCACCGTCGTCAAGACGGCGTACTACGCCGGGTACTTCGAGTGGCCCCGCGACAGTTCGGGCGAGGAGATCGCCGAGTCGCTCGACATCGCGCCGGCGACGTTCTCACAGCACCTTCGGACCGCCGAGAACCGCATCTTCGGCGCCCTGTTTCAGGACCCCGACGAGGAGTAGGTCTCGCCGGGTGCGACGCCGATCGACCTCGATTTCTCGAATCTTTCGTCACCGATGCTTCAGAATATATAGCAAATACTATTTACCGTTGGTTTGATTTCGAGACGAACTCCGAAGAGGAGAACTATCATGAGTGTAATCATCGACAACCTCGAGACGACGTTGCGACAGACGATCCTGACCGGTATCGACCTCCTGCCCCAGCTGATCGGGGCGGCGATCATTCTCGGGCTGGTGGCGTACGTCAGCCCGAAACTGGCCGAGAAGGCGACCGACGCGATCGCCCGCCTGGGAATCTTCGGGCAGCTAGAACGGACGCCGCTGGGGGCCACCGGCGGGGACGGGCCGGGCGACTTGCGCGAGGGGACCGAGGCGGTCCTCGAACTCTACGGCTACGTCGTCGGCGGCGCGATCGCGGTCACGATTCTTCGCATCGGGCTGATCAGTCGACTGGCCTCGGACCTCCTGTTTTACGCCACGTTCGTCGTGGTCGGCCTCGGCCTGCTCGCGCTGGCGTCGATCGTCGCCTCCGCGGTCGGGGACCGCGCCGCCCGGTGGGAGCCCGTCGAGGGCACGGCCGCCGAACCCGCCGTGGGTGGCCTCGTGCAGGCCGCGCTGTACCTCGTGGCCGGCGTGATCGTGCTCGACCTGCTCGGACTCCACACGGGGATCGTCCTCGTCGTCGTCAGGGCCGCGACGCTGGGCATCGCGCTCGCGTTCGCGCTGGCGATCGGGATCAGCGTCGGGCTGGCGAGCAAGGACCACGTCGCCGAGTACGTCGACGGCGTGCTGGGCGACGGCGAAACGGCCCGCGCCACGACATCGGACGACGACTAACGGCGTCGATCGCCGAAACGAAACCGACCGATTTCTCGTATTTTTGACGGTGCTACTCGCGGGGGGCCAGCACCAGCAGCGCCTCGCTGTCGTCCACGGCTTTCGGCGAGACGTACTGATCGCCGTCGAACCGCGCGACGTCGCCCGGCGCGAGCTCGTGCGTTTCCTCGCCCAGCGTCACGTCGACGGCGCCCGACAGCAGGTGAAAGACGATCTGCCGGTCGGGGTGCTGGTGGGGTGCGATCTCCTCGCCGGCGTCCAGCGAGAGTCGGATCGTCTGGGGCTCCTCGCCGGGGAACAGCTCGGCGTGCGGTTCGCCGTCGAGATCGTCGAGCGACTGGAGCGAGACCATTATTTTTTGGGGAACGTCGCAACGAACTCCTCGGGCGCGCGCTGCTCGACCTCGTAGTTCTCGGCGTCGAACGCGTCGATCTCGGCCTGCATCTCGTAGAACAGCGGCTTGGGCTCGTGGTCGTTGACGATCGTGAGCGTCTCGCCGCTCTCCAGGTCGTGGAAGGCCTCGTGGATCTTGTCGTGGCGCTGTACCGGCGGAATCTCTCGGGCGTCGATCGTCGTCATGCACTCGACGGTTGGTTCGATGCCGCCCTCGGGCTTCCCCCGAACGTGTTCGGCAACGCATCTGCGGGTCGACGCGCCGCCGGACGCCGCCGATCGGTCCGGTCATACCGGTGGGCTTTTGCCGGCAGCGGTGCGCTCTCTCGGTATGAGTGACGACGAGGACCGCCTCACCTACTCGGAGGCGGGCGTCGACATCGAGGAGAGCGAGGCGGCGACGGCGGCGCTGCTAGACGCCGTGGGCAACGTCGTCGACACGGAGTACGCCGGCCTGTTAGACATCGGCGACCGATTCTTGGGACTGGCGACCGACGGCGTCGGGACGAAGCTGCTGGTCGCCGAGGCGCTGGGCGACTACTCGACGGTCGGCATCGACTGCATGGCGATGAACGCGAACGACCTCGTCGCCGCGGGCGTCGAGCCGGTCGCCTTTGTCGACTATCTCGCCGTCGACGAGCCCAGCGAGGAGTTCGCCGAGCAGGTCGGCGACGGCCTCGCGGCGGGCGCCGAGGAGGCCGGCCTCGCGCTGCTGGGCGGCGAGACGGCCGTGATGCCCGACGTGATCGACGGGCTGGATCTGGCGGGCACCTGCGCCGGACTGGCGCCCAAGGACGCTACGTTCGACGGCGACGCAGAGCCGGGCGACGCGCTCGTCGGCTTCCCCTCCAGCGGCATCCACTCGAACGGGCTGACGCTTGCCCGCGAGGCCGTCACCCGCGAGCACGAGTACGACGACCCGTTCCCGCCGAACCCCGATCGGACGATCGGCGAGGAACTGCTGGAGCCGACGCGACTCTACACCGACCTGCTCGGCCCGATGCGCGAGCACGGCGTCCGCGCCGCGGCCCACGTCACCGGCGGCGGCTGGACCAACCTCGAACGGCTGGGCGAGCACCGCTACGAGATCACCGATCCGCTGCCCGCTCAGGACGTCTTCGGGTTCGTCCAGCGGGAGGGCAACGTCACCGACGAGGAGATGCACCGCACGTTCAACATGGGCACCGGGTTCGTCGCCGCGCTCGACGCCGAAGACGCCGACGCGCTGGCGGACGCCACGGACGGGCGGGTCATCGGTGAAGTGCAGGAAGGTGACGGCGTCGCGATCCGCGGGCTGGAGCTGTAAACGCGGTTCGGCGTCGCGATTTTTCGACCGTTTACACCGCGGGCGTAGCTCCGCGCCCGACCGGACTCACTTCGGTGTCCCGTAGTCGGTGTAGTCCAGCAGCAGGTGCGGGACGACGACGCCGACCGCGAAGACGACGCCGAAGATAATCTCCGACGGGAGTGCGGTCAGTTCGTGGAGTCCGAACAGCAGCGCCATCGCCAGTAGCACGAAGGCGCCGATGAGCTTGTTCTCGGCCGTTATCAGCCCTTCCCGACGGACGAGGATCGCCAGTGAAAGCACGACCAGCCCGATAACACCCACGAGAACGGCGGCGAACAGCCCGATCGAGTTCACCGCGAGGCTGTACGCCAACCCGATCCCGACCAGTAGATACCCGAGTCCGAGCGCGGCATTGCTCGCTCGGGACTCGAGCAATCCGCCGTCGTTCGATCCGACGTCAGCGGCGCACATATCACCAACTCCCGCCGAGTTGCCAAATAAGCACCGTCCGCGGGAACGCCGACAACCCCGGGTACTATTCTCGTTGCGAAACGATGAATTATCCCCGACGAAATGCGTCGGTATGGACGACGCTGGCATCCGTCGGCGACTCGACGCGATCATCGCGCTTCAGTTGCTTTTGCTCGTGCTGGCACTCCCCGGCGGGCCGGAGATCCCCATGCTGATCGCGTCGCTCCTCGTGGTGTCTCTCGTCATCTGGGCGATCGCGTCGCTCCTGGCGCGAGCCGTCGAGGACTGACGCCGCGGCGTCCCGACGCGGTCGGCGAGGGCGATTCGGCGGTTTCAAGCCACCCCTCGGCGTTGTCTCTCGTATGACCGCCGAGGAGACCGTCCGCGAGTACTACGAGGCGCTTCGGCGGGGCGACCCGCTCGTCCCGTACTTTTCGGAGAGCGCGACCGTCAAGTTCGGCGTCGAGGAGTCGCTGTTCGGCGCCGACGAGATCGCGGCCGCGCTCCGGGAGCAGACGCGGACGACCGACGACTGGCACGTCGAGTCGACCGCTCTCGACGTCACCGAGCGCGAGGGGTTCGCGTGGTTCGGCGACGAGGTCGACCTGGCGTGGACCGACACGGAGACCGGACAGCGCTGGACGTTCGACACGCGGTGGAGCGCCACGCTCGAACGCGAGAACGGGGACTGGTCGTTCGTCGCGATGCACGTCAGCGCGCCGCGGAGGCTCTGACCGTGGTTGGACCGACGCGCGAGGAGGCGACCGACGGCGGCGGGAACCGCTACCTCGCGAGTGCGCTCGTCGCGCTGCTCGCAGTCTCGGGTGTGACGGTCGCGCTCCAGGCGAAAGCGTCGCTCCTCGTCGTCGCACTCTCGGGGCTGGGCGGCGTCCTCGTCGGACTCGCGTTCGTGGCGTACTTCAAGTGGTCGTTCCGTCTGTAACGGCGACGCCACGCTACGGTCAGCGCGGCTCGCTGCGACCGGACGGCCGATCAGGGGTCGACTCGCTGCACCCAGGCGTCGGGGTTGTCGAGTTCCGCGTCCGACGGGAGATACTCGGGCGACGTCCAGACGGCGTTTGCCGCTTCGATACCGCGCAGTTCCACCACGCGCTCGAAGAACGCCTTTCCGCGCTCGTACTGGCGGCGCTTCATCCCGAGGCCGAGCGCGCGCCGAACGAACTGCGCGATCGGGCCGCGGCCGCGTCGGCGGGCGTCGAGCTTCGCGCGGAGGTCGGCGTACTCGTCGTCGAAGGCGTGGTCCATCAGCAACTCGGCGTACCCCTCGACGACCGTCATCGCGGCGTCGAGCTCGCGGAACGCCTCCCGGTCGAGGCTGCCGGCGGACAGCGCCTCGATGCCCTCTTCCATGCGTTCTTCGAGGTGATCGGAGAGCCACGGCGCCGCGCCGAACTCGGCGGCGTGGGTTACCTCGTGGAACGCGATCCAGCGGCGGAACCGATCGTACTCGACGTCGAGCGTCTCGGCTACCTTGTGGATGTTCGGGTGGACGAAGTACAGCGCGTGATCGGCGTCGCCCTCCGCGAGCAACAGCGGGTCGTACTGACCCAGCACGTTTCGCCCGAGGAAGGCGAGCATGAAGCTCATCGTGCCGGTGTTGAGTACGCGCGAGACGCCCGGCAGCGCCACCTCCGTGTGCTCCTCCAGGGGCGCCATGACTCGCGAGAACGTCTCCACGTTGGCGTCGATCCAGTGGTGGCGGTTCTGGACCTCGACGGTGCGGGGCACGTCGAACTCGACGCTGCCGACCGCGCCCACGGCGTCGCGGGCCTCGCGGACGTCCGCCGCGTACCCCGAGCGCTCGGCCTCGCTCAGTTCGAGCGAGCCGGGGTCGGTGCTTGCCTTGGCGGCCTCGGCGACGGCGTCCCAGTCGATCGCCCCCGTTCCGGACGCCCCCGTGACCGCGCGAACGCTTCGATAGAGACTCATTACTCGAACGAAGGCCTCTGCGGCCAAAACCTTTCTCCCGACCGCCGTGCGCCGCCGGCGTCGCCTCGTCTCGACGCCGCTTCCGGCTCGACGCCGCCGATCACTCGGTCGTCGTCTTGAACTGGTCGAGGCGGCCGCCGGACTCCTCGCCGAGTTCTTCTTCGTCCTCGCCGCCGGAGACGTACCGCACCGCCGCCGCGATGGCGATCAGCGCCACGAGCGGGACGATCACCTTGGCGAGGCCGCCGCCGCTCTCATCGTCCTCTTCGATATCTTCGTCCAGCTCGGCGTCCTCGCCCGTCGCGATGCTGAGCAGGCCCTCTTCGCCCTCGCCGCTCGGACCGATCTGGATGTTCCCTTCGGGATTGAACTCGAACAGCGTGATCTTTGCCATGTCCGGACGTTCGTCGAGGACGGACTTAGGCGTGGGGGTCACCCCCTGCAGGCGCAGGCCTCTCCGACCGAGCATTTGAAACGCTGGCCCCGCAAGTGGCGGTATGGACGACCGACAGCGCGAGTTTCTCGACGACCTGCTGACGACCGCGAGCCCCTCCGGCTACGAGACCGCCGCCCAGCGCGTCTGGGTCGACTACGTCTCCGAGTTCGCCGACGACGTTCGGACCGACGAGTACGGCAACGCGGTCGCGGTGCTGGAGGGCGGCGACCCGACGGTGGCGATCGCCGGGCACGCCGACGAGATCGGATTTATAGTCCGGCGGATCGACGACGACGGGTTCGTCCACCTCGGACGGATCGGCGGCTCGGACAAGTCGGTCTCGAAGGGCCAGCACGTCACGATCCACGGCGCCGACGGCCCGGTTAGCGGCGTCGTCGGCCAGACCGCAATCCACCTCCGCGAGGAAGGCGACGACGGGTACGACGACGTGCGCGAGCAACACGTCGACATCGGCGTCGAGGACGGCGAGTCGGCCCGCGACCTCGTCGAGGTCGGCGACCCGATCACCGTCTCGACGACGATCGAGGATCTCGAAGGCGACCGGCTCGCCGCGCGCGGCGTCGACAACCGCGTCGGCGTCTGGACCGCCGCCGAGGCGCTCCGCCGAGCGGCCGAGCGGGACGTCGACGCGACGGTCTGTGCGGTCAGCACCGTTCAGGAGGAAGTCGGCCTTCAGGGCGCGCGCATGGTCGGGTTCGACCTCGCGCCGGACGCCGTGGTGGCTGTCGACGTGACCCACGCAGCCGACCATCCCGGCGCGCCGAACGACCGGACGGGCGACGTGTCGCTGGGCGAGGGGCCGGTCGTCACGCGCGGGAGCGCGAACCACCCGGTCGTCGTCGACGCCGTTCGCGAAGCCGCCGAAAGCGAGGACGTGGACGTCCAGCTCGAAGCGGCGGGCATCCGGACCGGCACCGACGCCGACGCGTTCTACGTCCAGCAGGGCGGGATCCCCTCGCTCAACCTCGGACTGCCGAACCGCTACATGCACACGCCGGTCGAGGTGATCGACGCGTCCGATCTGGACGCCGCCGCCGCACTGCTCGCCGGCTTCGCCGAGCTGGCCGGCGAGTACGAGGAGTTCGGCGTCGACCTGTCCTGACTCAGGTCGCGCTCGCGCTACTGGCCCGCGCCAGCAGCGAGACGGCGATCGTGCCAGAAATGAGGTTCAGCGCGACCAGCACGCCCACGGCCGGAACGAGCGTGTCGTAGATGCCGCCGAAGCGCGTCACCTCCAGAACGGTCATCACGTCCTCGCCCAGCACCAGCGCCCGGATCGCGTCGACGCCGTAGGTCACCGGATTGAACGTCGCCAGCGTCTCGACGCCGTCGGTCATCGGGATGAACGCTGGCGAGAGAAACAGCAGCGGAAACATGAACAGCATCGTCGCGGCGTTGACCACCTCCTCGTCGCCGGTCACGACCCCGATCGCGTTCGCGATCGACACGAACAGGCCGGCGACGAGCAGGCAGATTCCGACGACGCCGACGACGCCCGCCAGTCCCGTCCGGACGGTCGCGCCCGCCGCGACGCCGAACCCGAGGACGACGAGCACCTGCACGACGATACGAAGCAGCTCCGAGGCGGACTTGCCGGCGAGTACCGCCGTCCAGCTCATCGGGGACGCCACGGTCTTCTCGAACATGCCGCTCTCGAGGTCGCCGACCAGCCCCATCCCCGAGTTGAACGACGACCCGATCGTCGCCTGTAGCAACACCGCCGGGAGCAGGTACGTGACGTAGTCGACGCCGGTAAAGCCCGCACGTTCCAGCGCGATCTCGCCGACGTCACCGAACACCGTCGCGAACAGGAGCAGCGATAGCGCCCCGACGACGATTTCGACGACGAACGCGGTCGGGCTCCGTACCACCTTGCGGTTCCACCGTCTGAAGTTGACGAAGACGTCGCCGGCGAACGTGTTCCCCGTCGGCGCCTCGGCGTCGATGTCCGTCGCGCTCATGCCGCCTCCTCCTCGCTGGCCGCGTCGAGGTCGTCGGTTCTCCCGTCGGCGATCGCCAGAAAGACGTCGTCGAGCGTCGGCTCCTCGATGTCGAACCCGGTCACGGTGATGCCAGCCTCGCGGAGCGCGACGAGCAGGTCCGGTCCCAGTTTGCCGGCGTCGGGGGCGGAGACGCCGACGCCGGCGTCCGTCGCCTCGACTGACGCCGCCGGTCCGAGGACGCCGCTGTCGCGAGCGACCGTCGTTGCCGACTCGACGGCTCGTCGTCCCCCGTCGACCTCGATCTCGGCGCGTTCGCCGCCGATGCGGCGCTTCAACTCGTCGGGGGTGCCGTCCGCGACGATGGCGCCGTCGCGGATGACCGCCAGCCGATCACACAGCGCGTCCGCCTCCTCCAGATACTGAGTCGTGAGAAATATCGTCGTCCCCGCGTCGTTGATGCGCTCGAAGTAGTCCCAGAGTCGGTTCCGCGCCTTCGGATCGAGGCCCGTCGTCGGTTCGTCCAGAAAAACCAGCTCGGGGTCGTGGACGAGCGCGGTCGCGGCGTCGAGGCGCTTTTTCATCCCTCCGGAGAACCGCTCGGCCGGCACGTCCGCGACGTCAGCGAGATCCACGAGATCGAGCAGTTCCTCGATCCGCTCGTCTCGCCGACGGCGCGCGACGCCGTAGGCTGCGCACGCGAACTCGAGATTCTCGCGCGCACTCAGCTCCTCGTCGACGCTGGTCTCCTGGGCCATGTAGCCGACGGACGCCCTGACGGCCGTTCGTGCCTCGGCCACGTCGTAGCCGTTGACGACCACGGTGCCGCCGGTCGGTTCCAGCAGCGTCGCCAGCACCTTGATCGTCGTCGTCTTGCCGGCGCCGTTCGGGCCGAGGAAGCCGAAAAATTCACCATCGGGAACCGTCAGTGAGATGTCGCGTATCGCTTCCGTCCCGTCCCCGTAGGTCAGCGAGAGGCTGTCCACTGCGATCGACAGTGAGATTCCGTTCGCTCCGTCGTCTGATTCGTCCACCGGGGCGGTCTGCCGGTCCGCGACGTCGGTTGGTTCCTCCGCATCGCCGTCGGTCTGGTTCCGTGATGTTCTCGACATCGTCTCGGAAGATGCTACTGGCGTCTCGACGGAGAGCGTTCCGTGAGGTATAGAAGCGCCCTTTATTAATGGCGACGAACGACGAGATAACCCGTGAAACACATTCGAGCGAGTGCCCGGATCGACCCCGAACGGGCGCCGGCGTTTTTCAATTTGCTCGCGAACACGCCCGAGGTGGAGGAGGCCCGCATACTGGAGGCGAACACTACCATCGACGGGGTCGAGACGCTGCTGTTCGCCATCAACGGCGACGCCGCGGCGTTCTCCGCGGAGGCTATCGACACTCCCGGCGTCGAGTCGGTGCAGGTCTCCGAGATCGACGACCGGCGGGCGTACGCTCTCCTCGTGATGCGACCCCTGGAGACGCCGCTGTTCGATGCGATCCACGAAGCCGGCCACCAGGGCGGCTTCGTTCTCCGGACGCCTGTCGTCTACCGCGACGGAGCCATGCACGGTCGAGTCGTGGGTGACACCGGACCGCTGCAGGACGCCATCGAGAACGTGCCCGACGCGATCGACGTCCGGATCGACGAGATCGGGCGCTTCCGCGGCACTCGGGACGACCCGGCGACCGCGCTGTCCGACCGGCAACACGAGGCGCTCCAGGTTGCACAAGAGCTTGGGTACTACGACCAGCCGCGCGGCGCGACCCACGAGGAGATCGCCGAGGAACTCGGCTGTGCTCCCCAGACGGCCAGCGATCACCTCCAGAAAGCCGAGGCGAAGCTCGTCGACGCCGCCCTGGACGGTCCCGGCCCGACCGGCTGACAGCCGGGACCACTGCTGCAGCACGTTCCCGTCGAATCGCCCCACAGAACGCCTTCGACACCGGTGTGGGCCGATCTGAGGCAGTCGAACCCCGCCGGCGTCGACTCTCCACCGGTACGTTTATACGCACGTCGGGTGCGAATTGGCGTATGAGCGGACGACCGCTGGACGTGCTCGAGGCGTCACTCGGCGACGACGTACAGGTGCAGCTCAAGGGGGGCGAAATCTTCGAGGGGACCCTCGCCGGCTACGATCAGCACATGAATCTCGTGCTGGAAGACGCCGTCGAGGGGTCCGCGAGCGACACGCCCGACACCGTCTCCGAGGAGGAGTCGGTCGAAGACACAACCATTATACGCGGCGATAACGTCGTTTCGATCAATCCATGACTGGTGCAGGAACCCCGAGCCAGGGCAAAAAGAACAAGACGACTCACGTGAAGTGCCGCCGCTGCGGCGAGAAGTCCTACCACGTGAAGAAAAAGAAGTGCTCGTCGTGTGGCTTCGGCAAGTCCGCCAAGCGCCGCGGCTACGAGTGGCAGTCGAAGGCCGGCGAGTAATCTCGACCGTTCTTTCTTCTCGTTCGTCGACCGCGTAGCGTCGGCTTCATCGATCGCTAAAGAGGAGCATCCCCTCGCAGCGCGACTGCCGAGATAATCGGACGCCTGGCGAACGCGGGATGCCCAATCACCTCATTCCGACCACCCTGACCGGCCACGCTAGCGTCGCGCCGTCGCGTCGGTCGACGGTGCTGTCGTATGCACGATCGTGTATAGTATTTGCCGGTGGACGCCCCGGTCGAAACACATTTGCGAGGATTTATCCCCGATGGTCGGGTACGAACGCCCATGTCAGACGGGCGGGTCGCGAACCCGGACGGTATGACCGAGAAGTGCGGCGTCGTCGGCGTCTCGCTGCGAGACCGCGCCGCCGCGCGGCCGCTTTACTACTCCCTGTACGCGCTCCAGCACCGCGGCCAGGAGTCGGCAGGCGTAATCACGCACGACGGCTTCCAGCAACACACCCACGTCGAGATGGGGCTGGTCGGCGACGCGTTCGACCAGTCCGACGTCGAGGAGCTCAACGGCTCGGTCGGGATCGGCCACGTCCGCTACCCGACGGCGGGCAGCGTCGACTCCTCGTGCGCGCAGCCGTTCTCGGTGTCGTTCAAGAGCGGGTCGCTCGGGCTCTCCCACAACGGCAACCTCGTCAACGCCGACGAGATCCGAGACGAGCTCGCGAACATGGGCCACGCCTTTACTTCCGATGGCGACACCGAAGTGATCGCCCACGACCTCGCGCGGAACCTGCTGGAGGAGGACCTCGTGCGCGCTGTGAAGCGGACGATGGAGCGGATCCACGGCTCGTACTCGCTGACGATCATGCACGACGACACCGTGCTGGGCGTCCGCGACCCCGAAGGAAATCGGCCACTCTGTATCGGCGAACTCGAAGACGGCTACATCCTCGCTAGCGAGAGCGCCGCCATCGACACGCTCGACGGCGAGCTCGTCCGCGACGTCGAGCCCGGCGAGCTGGTCGTCCTCCACAAGGACGGGACAGGCTACGACACCTATCAGCTGTTCGACCGCGACGACACGGCTCACTGCTTCTTCGAACACGTCTACTTCGCGCGCCCCGACAGCGTCATCGACGAGAAGCTGGTCTACGAGGTGCGCCGCGAACTGGGCCGCCAGCTCTGGTCCGAAAGCGGCGTCGAATCCGACGTCGTGATGCCGGTCCCCGACTCGGGGCGGGCCTTCGCCAGCGGCTACGCCGAGGCCGCACAGGAAGAGGGCGAGGATCTGGAGTTCGCCGAGGGGCTGATGAAGAACCGCTACGTCGGCCGAACGTTCATCATGCCGACGCAGGACGAGCGCGAGCGCGCGGTGCGCCTGAAGCTCAACCCGATCAAGAGCACGATCGAGGGCAAGACCGTCACGATCATCGACGACAGCATCGTACGGGGCACGACCTCGACGCAGCTCATCCAGCTTCTCAAAGACGTCGGCGCCGAGGAAGTTCACGTCCGGATCGGCGCGCCCCAGATCATCGCGCCCTGCTACATGGGCATCGACATGGCGACCCGTGAGGAGCTGATCGCGTCCGACCGCTCGACAGAAGAGATTCGCGAGGAGATTCAGGCCGACAGCCTCTCGTATCTCTCGATCGACGCCGTCGCCGAGGCGCTGGACTCCTCGCGGGGCGATCTCTGTCTGGGCTGTGTCACCGGCGAGTACCCCTACGACATCGAGGGCGAGGAGACCGACCGCGACGTCACCCGCCCGGAGATCGAGGGAGCGTCGCCGCTGGCCGACGACTGAGCGCGCTCGTTCTGCCGCAAGATTCTATCTCATCCGACGACCTGCCCACCCGGAGCCGCGGGACTGGAAGCCGCTGGCCCGCCGAGCGATGGCGCCGTGGTGCCCCGCTCTTCGACCGGATCGGTCGGATCGGCGTTGGACGGCTCGGCGTCCTCGAACTCGGCGGGATCCGTCGTCGCCTCGCTCTGCGTGGCGACCCGCACGGCGTCGCCGTCGCTGGTGAAGACGACGGTGCCGTGGATCGCGGTCCAGTAGGTGGTGACGTCGCGCGCGGCGAGCCGTTCCAGGGGTTCGTCGTGCGGGTGGTCGTACGGCGAGTCGTAGGGCGCCGAGATCACCGCGAGCGACGGGCTCGCGGCGTCGAGCAGCGCGTCGGAGGAACTGGAGTAGCTGCCGTGGTGGCCGACCTGGTAGACGGTCGACGAGAGGTCGTCGTCGTACTCGTCGACGAGGCGACGTTCCTCCTCGGTGCCGACATCGCCGGTGAACAGAAACCCGGCGTTGTCGTGTTCGAGGTGGACGACGAGACTGTTCTCGTTGAGTTCCTCCAGATCGCTGTCGGCGGTCGGATGCAGCACGTCGGCGTCGACACCTTCCATCGGAATTTCGTCGCCCTCCTGTGCACGGTGCAGCGTCACGTCGTACTGCTCGACCGCGTCGAGGTAGTCGCCGTACGTTTCCGACGTGGACACCGTCCCGGAGTCGTAGATCGCGCCGATCCCCTCGGCCTCGGTCTCGTAGTACTCGATCACCTCGGCGTGACCGCCGACGTGGTCGGCGTGGGCGTGGGTCGTCACGAGGTAGTCGAGCCGCTCGATGCCCCGGTCCCGCAGGTACGAAAGGACGATCTCGCCGTCGTCGGTCCAGTGGCCCGAGTCGATCAACATTGTCTCGCCGGTCGGCCCGACCACGAGCGTCGCGTCGGCCTGTCCGACGTCGATCGTGTGGACGTTCAGCTCTCCCGTGTCGTCCGTATCGGCGCCGCTGCCGGGGTCGCCGACTCCCGCCACGCAGCCGGACAGGAGCGCGACGACGACCACGACGCCGGTGGCCGATCGCCGATCCATTCACTGAACCCATGGTTTGGCCCCTCTTGGTCGTTGTGGCGGCCGCGCTGGTCGGATGCGCCGCGCTCGTCACGATGCGTCCGACCCGTCCTCCGCGAGGTCGTTCAACCGCTCCCGGGCCGCGACGCGTCGGCGCCGCGTCGCCGCGGCGTCGTGTCGCAGCCCGTCGATCTCGCCGTCCGAAAGCCGCACCGAGAGGACGGCTCCATCCTCGCGGGCACTCGCCGGGAGCCGATCGAGTTGGACGAGTCGCTGCGCGATCGTCTCCTCCGCCCGTTCGAGCAGGACGACCGCCAGTTCGCCCTCGATCCTGTCGACGACGCCGGTCAGTTCGGCGTCGCCCAATCGATCAGCGGCATCGGCGTCCTGCTCGGGGTCGGAACTGCCGATATCGAACGGCAGCGCGGCTCCGGCGAACGATACGAGCGTCGCGACGAACTCGCGTCGAGCGAACGTCATACGCCGCGTGGTGCGGAGTCGTATTTGAACCTGTGGCGGCTCCCGGGCGGCGACTGCGGTCCCGGAACCACTTTGTCGTGCATCTCGTCAGGACGCCTATGGGTATCGACGCCGACGCGCTCGAAATGGAGTCGGCCGAATCGATCCGGCGATCGGGGAACGGCGTCGACCTGCACGTCGTCGCCGCCGGTGACGCGGACGACCCGCTGGTCGTGCTCCTGCACGGGTTCCCCGACTGCTTCTACGGGTGGCGCCACCAGATCGAGCCGCTGGTCGACGCCGGCTACCGGGTGCTGGTGCCGGACCAGCGCGGGTACAACCTGAGCGACAAGCCCGCCGGACTCGACGCCTACCAGGTCAGTCGACTCTCGGCCGACATCGCGGCGCTGATCGACTCCGAGGGCGAGTCGTCGGCGCACGTCGTCGGCCACGACTGGGGCGCCATGGTCGCCTGGGACCTCGCGCTGCGGCGCCCCGAGTACGTCGATCGACTCGGCATCCTGAACGTTCCTCATCCCACCGCCTTTCGCGAGACGCTCCGGTCGAGCCCGCGCCAGGTGCTCCGGAGCTGGTACGTCTTCGCGTTTCAGCTCCCTCGGATTCCGGAGTGGTGGCTCGCGCGCGACGAGTTCGCCGGGCTCGCTCGCGCGCTGGAGGAAACCGCGCGCATCGACACGTTCGACGACGCCGATCTCGATCGCTATCGCGAGAGCTGGGCCGAGCCGGGCGCGTTGACGGCGATGCTCGACTGGTACCGGGCGATGGCCCGCCGCCCCGACGAGCCGCCGCGCGAGCGCGTCACGGCGCCGACGCTGATCGCGTGGGGCGAGAAGGACCCGGCGCTCGTGCCGGAACTCGTCGAGAAGAGCGCGCGGTACTGCGACGACGTGCGCGTCGAGCGGTTTCCGACGCGGAGCCACTGGGTCCACGTGGAAGCGCCCGAGGCGGTGAACGAGCTGTTGCTGGAGCACCTCGACGGCTAACGGCGCGAAACGGCTTCGACGCGACGGGGACGCCGGCGTCAGCGCTCGGGCCGGGGCGCCCGCTCGTAGCGTTCGATCTCGTCGGTCGTCTCGACGCGATCGTAGATTTCGCGGAGCGTCGACTCGGCCCGCAGCAGATCGTGCCGATCGAGGAACTCGCGGCCCGCCTCGGTGACGCCGTAGAACGTGTACGGCAGGTCGCGGCTCCGGCGGTCCTCGGACAGCGTCACCGCTTCGACGATGCCGGCCTCGATCAGCGTCTGGAGGTGGCCGTGGATCGTCGACCGGCTCTTGGAGGGGTTGACGTAGTCGAGTTCCTTGAGCGACGGTAGCCCCTCGGGGTGGCCCAGCAGATCCTGGAGCAGGGCGAAGCGGGTCTCCTGCGTGACGACGTCGAGGCGCCGGCGCTCGCGCTCGATCTCCGCCGGGGGCGCGTCGGTGCGGCTCATACGACTACGTTGTTCCCGTTCGACAATAACCGTTTCGGTGGCAACCAAATCGGTTGTCGGCGAAACATCGTCGGCGTCCCGCCGGGAGGAACAGCTATTTGACCGCTCCGCGAGAGCCGCCGGACATGGTCGACGACGAGACGCCGTCGCGCGACGCCGCCCCGGAGCCCTCCGGAGGTGCTGCCGACGCTGCTACCGCTGACTCCGATGCCCCCGACCCCGATGCCGTGCTCGCGGACGCCGAGGAGCACCTGCCGGGCCGCTCGCTGACGCCCGAGGAGTACGAACACCTCAAGCGCGCCGTCGCCGAGCTGACGCCGGTCTTCAGACACGACCGGTCGTACTTCGTACTCGGCAGCTACGGGACGCCGGAGGTTCGCCGGCTCCAGCTGGTCAAGGACCGGCTCAACCGCCGACGCGACGCCTACGCGTTCCTGATGGTCGACGTGCGCCGCGAGTGGACGAACACCTACCTGAAGTTCCGGCTGCTGGCGGACTACGCCGACCTGATCGTCGGCGTCGCCGAGCACGACGGCGGCGGCTTCCTCGTCGAGCAGGGGACGGTCGTCACCGAACCCGACTACTTCGAGAAGACGCACTTTCTCAAGCGCGAGTACGACGGGCTCGACGCCGCGGCGATCGACACAGACGCCGATCCGGCGAACCCCTACAGCGGGATGCAGACGCCGCTGTTCGAGCTAGCGGACGAGGCCGGTCGGCTCCACGTCTGGCGGACGGAGTCCGAACTGGCAGCCGGTGTCGAGGAACTACCGTAACAACGATCGACGCGAGGACCGGAGCGGCTCGCGGCGAGTTCCGATTGCGGCTACTCGTCGCCGGGGCCCCGGAGTCGGCGGACGGCCACGATGACCGTCGCGGCCGCGAGTGCGACGCCGGCTGCCTTCTTGATCGTCCCGAGCCGGGCGCCGCCGGTGTCGAGTTCGGGGATGTCGTCCGCGGACGCCGGGGCGGCCTCCTCGCCGGACGTCGCGTCGGCGTCTTCACCGGATGTCGCGTCGGTCTCGTCGTCGTGTCGGTCGTCGGGCTGTGCGGCGGACCTGCGCAGTCGTTCTAGCGCCATACCTGACGGTAGAGCAAGGTGGTAAATAAACGTAACAGCGGGACCGACTACTCCTCGTAGGCGAGGTTCATCATCCACTGCGAGAAGGCGTCGCTCTGGCCGTCGATCTCCTCCTCGCCGATAAAGGGCGAGAGCATGTCGCCGGCCATCAGCAGGGAGAAATCGAGGTCGCGTGCGGTCGGCGAGATGTGGTAGGTGTTGTGTCCCTCGTAGATCGTCTCCTCGCGATCGACGAGTTCCTTCTCGGCCAGCGACTCGATGATGCGACTCCCCTTGCGCGACGAGATGTCCAGCTCCTTCCAGAACTCGCTCTGGTGGATCCCGCCGGTTTCCCGGACCAGCTCCAGACCGGCGCGCTCGTCCTCCGAGAGCTCCGCTTCGGCCTCGGAGACGCTCACAGGCACCACCCCCCGGGGGACGCGAGACGGGAAACTACGTGCATACCTCAACTACGAGGATCGACCCGCATAAAAGTGGCCTTCCCGGCGGGGCGGATCCGGACGCCGATGATCGCGACGCGTAATTCAGCTCTGGGTGTTCTCCAGAGCGTACTGGTGGAGTTCCTCCCCGCGCTCGCTCTCGACCGACAGTTCCGGAACCTCGACCGGGGTGCCGTCCTCGACGGCGACGAACACGAAGTCCGATTCGGTCGTCAGTTCGGTCTCGCCGGTACGGGGGTTCTCTCGGTAGGCTCTGAGCCACACCCGGACGCTCGTGCGCCCGGCGTCGTAGACGAACGCCTCCACGAGGACGGTGTCGCCGACGGGCACCGGTCGCTTGAAGTCGAGTTCGTCGACGTTCGCGGTGACGCAGGGATGGCCGGCAAAGCGCATCGCCGACATCGCGCCGTCCTCGTCCATCCACTTCATCACGTTGCCCCCGTGGGCCGTCTCGTAGTTGTTCGCGTGGTTGGGCTGGACGCGGTGGCGGTTCTCGAGGTACGTGTCGCAGAGCGCTGGCATGGGTACACTTCCCCGGCGAAATGGAAAAGTGCAGCGTCGAGCCGAAACCCGCACACCGATAGTTCTGGAGTCCCGAGCCATCCACATGTCACGCCAAAGCGCGCAGGCTCGCTCCGTCGGGGAACGGCTTCGGCCCACGGTCGGCGACCCGCGGCGGGCGCTGGCCGTCGCGGCCGGGGATCTGCTCGCGATCGTCGCGGTCGTCGGCTGGGGGCTGTACAGCCACTACGGCGCCGCGGCGTTCGCGACGCCGGTCGACTCGTTGATGACCGTCCTCCCCTTTGCGCTCGGCTGGCCGATCCCCGCCGTCCTCGCCGGGGTGTACGAGGACGGCGTGATCGACGATCCGCTCGCCACCGCGCGGTACGTGACCGTCGCGTGGATCGCCGGCGCGAACATCAGCCTGATCCTGCGGACGTCACCGCTGTTCGAGGGGTCGGCGGCCTGGCCGTTCCCGCTCGTCGTGACCGGAAGCGTGTTCGTCGTGCTGCTGGGTTGGCGCGTCGCCGTCGCGAGTCTCCTCGACTGATCGAACTGCATCTGCCCGTCTCTCGGACGGCCTTATTATCCTGATCGCGCTCGCAGCGCCAGCGTCGCAACGACCGCAGCCGTCCCTGCGATCGCCGCGAGGACGGCGAACAGCGCGCCGGGCGAGCCCCACGTCAGGATCGCGCCGGCGACGCCGCCGCCCAGCGCGCCGACGCCGAACACGCCCAGATAGGTGTAGCCGTACGAGAGCCCCCGTCGCCCCGCGGGCGTCGCGTCGGCGACGGCCGCCTGGTACTGGGGCTGGACGAAAAAGAGGAAAAAGCCCAGCAGCGCACAGACTGCGAGAAACGCGACGATCCCTGCGTTCGACGCCGGAAGGAACGCGATCGCCAGCGTGGCGAGGGCGGTCATCGCGATCGCGATGCCGACCTCCGGTCGCGCTCGATCCGTGAGCTTGCCGCCCGCGTACTGCCCGGCGACGCCGACGGTCAGGATGCCGACGTAGACGTACCGATCGGGCGCGAACGCCGTGCCCGCGATGCGAACCGTCTCGAACACCTCGAACCCGCCGAGGATGTCCGGCAGGAACGTCAGGAACCCGCGGTAGAACAGCCCCGAGAGGATCACGATCGCGAAGATGGCGACGAACGGCCCGGCGAACAGCTCCCGGGTCCCGCGGCGGAACGCCGGGAGGCTGTCGACCGTGTCGGTCTTCGAGCCGCCGTCGGGGCGCGCATCGGCGTCGGCGCTCGGCTCACCGTCCGCGGCCCCAGCGTCGCTTCCGAGAGCTTCGGCGTCGCTCTCGTCGACGGCGGCCGTCTCGTCGACATCGATCCGCAGCGCCAGCGCGACGCCGATGGCGGCCGGGGCGGCGAGTAGCAGCGTCACGACGCGCCACGGGAGCACTTCGAGCAGCACCAGCGTCGCCAGCGGGCCGAACGCGATGCCGACGTTGCCCGCCATCCCGTGGTAGGCGAAGGCGGTGCCGCGCTCCTCGACGCCGGTGCTGATCAGGGACAGGCCAGAGGGGTGATAGACGCTCGCAGCGGCACCCCAGAGCACGAGCGAGAGAGCGATCACAACCAGGCCGAGCGTCGGCGCCGTCGGCGTCAGGCCGAGCAGCGCGAACGAACCGCCCATACCAGCCAGACAGGCGGCGATCAGCGTGCGCGAGCCGAGCCGATCGGCCAGCACGCCGCCGGGGACCGCGCCGAGTCCGAACAGCGCGTAGCCAGCCGTGACGACGCCGCCGATCACCGCCTCGGTCGTCCCGAACTCGGTCAGCCAGACGGTCACCAGCACCGGGATCGATAGTTCGTAGGTGTGGACGGCGGCGTGACCGAGTACCACCAGCCCGACGATCGCTCGGTCGTTCGAGTTCACGGGTGTGCGTAGCGTGGACACTCTGTTCAAGGCGTCGGTACCCGCCGCCCGTCACCGGCGATCGATCTACGGAAACTGATATATCGGAACTATCTACCGGTCGAATATTCGTTTCGTGCATCGACTCTTTCGACCGCCTTCGGAGAGTTGAAGATCGACTTTTCCTCAGATCCTGTTTTTTGGACTACGAGCGTTTGCGTGGATAAATTACGACCACCTACTTAGAGAACCCATCGCCATCTATATTCTCATAAGTTATGAGTTGGATATAGAGATTCACTGTATACAGGTCGTGTTGAGAATAGATTGACTATGGATCGCTAACTGATGAAATATCGCCCTCCTATGGGAAACTCTTATATGCATATTCCTCATACTATAGAATACATTATGACTGGCTACTACGACCTCGTCCTCGGCCTCATCCCGCTCACCCTCCTCGGCCTCTCCGGATCGCTCTCGATGGCCGGCGTCACTATCACCAGCGCAGTCACCGTCGCCGCCACGGTCGGTCTGCTGATCGTCGGGCACGCGCTGTTCGTCAACGCGCCGGTCGGTCAGGAGGCCACCGCCCCGGCCGCCGACGACGCGTCGGCGTCGCCGCAGGTCGGCCCGGTCAACGCCGACTGAACGTTCTCCTTCGCTATCTCTCTCCGTCTGTAACCGGCCACGCTTTTTGTTCTCGCCGCTAACTGCCTGACATGGTCACCGCACGATTTCTGAGCAGCGACGCCGTCGACGGTCTGGCCGATCCTGCCGAGTACGTCGACGCGGTCCGCGAGGGGTACCGACAGCGCGGCGAGGGCGCGCCGGCCGAACCGCGCACGAAGCTGCTGCAGTCGGAGCCGCCCGGCATGCTCACCGAGTACGCCGCCGTACTCCCCGACACCGGCGCGATGGGCGGGTACGTCTACTCAGCCGGCTTCGGCGCCGCGGACGCCTGGTTCATGACGCAGTTGTTCGACGCCGAGACGGGCGAGCCCCGCGCCGTGCTCGACGGCGCTAGCATGAACCCGTTCAAGACCGGCGCCGCGGGCGCGGTCGGCGTCGACGCGCTGGCTCGCGAGGACGCCGATTCGATGGCGGTGATCGGCAGCGGTGCCCAGGCCAGAGGGCAGGTCCGGGCGACCGCGACGGTTCGCGAGTTCGAGACCGTCGACGTGTTCTCGCCGACCCGCGAGCACCGCGAGCGCTTCGCCGACGAGATGGACGACCGGCTCGACGCCGAAGTCCGGCCGGTCGAGTCGAGCGCCGCCGCCATCGAGGATGCCGACGTGGTGATCACCGCCACGAACGCCAACCGGCCGGTGTTCGACGGCGACGACCTCGAACCGGGCGCGCACGTCACCGCGATGGGCCAGTACAACCCCCAGAAGTTCGAGCTCGACGCCACGACGATCGAGCGCTCGACGTACGTCGTCGACCTCCGCGAGCGCGTCGACGCGGACGCCGGCTCGTTCATCCACGCCGTCGAGGAGGGGGCGGTCACCGAGGAGCACGTCCACGCCGAACTCGGCGAGGTCGTCGCCGGGAAGCGGCCGGGCCGCCAGTCGACCGACGAGATCACGGTGTTCGACAGCGGCGGTACCGGCATCGAGACGGTCGCCGGCGCGCAGCTACTCTACGAGAAAGCTGAGGAACGCGGGCTCGGAACGGAGATCGAGTTCGCCGCCGCCAGCGAGGCCCTCACGGGCAAGTAGGAGAGAGAATCAGAACGACGCGATCCCGACCGCCTGGGCGAACGTGACGCCGCTCGCGAGCGCGCCGACGAGATAGCCCAGGATCGCCCCGCCGTTGAGAAGCGGGAGCCCGGCGTGGGCGCGCCCTTTCAGCACCATCCGGAGCAAGATTAGGAGGCCGGTGAGCGTCCCGAGCATCGCCGTCAGCGCCGGGAGGTTCAGGGTGACCACCGGAACCGAGAGCTGCGGCACGGCGTCAACGGGGAGAAAGGCGGCGGCGCTCGCAACCAGAATCGTCGGCATGACGGCGTCGCCGAGGCCGATGTACAGCGCGTCGCGGACTCCCTCGTCCTCGGCTGGCCCGGCTGCCGCTTTCTCGTCGGCAGTATCGCCGTCGGCCACCTCGTCTTCCGTCGTGTCGTCGCTCTCGATCGTCTCGGAAGCCATCCCGCCGTCGGCAGCTTCGTCCGACACGTCGTCGGTCATTTCCTGGCCGGCGCCGAGGTCGCGAAAGGAGTACGACAGGCTCGTCGGGATCACGAACAGCACGGGCACGTTCAGGTCCATCACGCCCTCCGCGAGGGTGAGCATGTGCTCGGTGCCGTAGACGCTGATCGCGTCGTACACCGCGAGAACGAGCAGGAACAGGATTGCCGGCAGAATTCCGAAGCTGATGCCGAACATCCCCGCCGCGCCGGCGCCCATCAACACGCCCGCGGTGTCGATGACGTACCACTCCGGATGGACGAGCAGTCCCCCGGATACTGCGACGGCCGTCAGGATCGGCAGCAGCGCGACGGATCCTCCGCCGATCGAGACGACGCCGACCGGCGCGATCGCCGCGACGACGTACCACGCCAGCATTCCGCTCGTCCCGATGATCATCGCGCGGATCAGCCACTCGGAGTCGTACTTGATGATCAGCAACATCCCGCCCGTCGCGGCGAGGATCACGGCGAAGAACATGAGCCCGTTGGTCGGGTCCGACGGATCCTCGACGGCCTGATAGTCGTTCTGTACGAACGGCTCGACGAGCGCCAGCGCGCCCAACTGCACCAGGAGGAACAGCAGGACCGTTCCGGCGACGGCGGCGTAGAGCCGCGCGCGATCGTTCATACCTGCCGATTGCGACCCCGGGGTTATCGGCGTTGCGCTGTCGGCCGGTCCCGGTCCTTTTTCAAGGCGGCGAGAGACCACTCACCTATGGCAGAGCGTACGCGCGCACACGTGTTCGTTTCCGGCCGCGTTCAGGGCGTGTTCTACCGCGCCAACACGCGGGAGAACGCCCGCGAGCGCGGCGTCGACGGATGGGTGAAGAACCTGGAGGACGGCCGCGTCGAAGCCGTCTTCGAGGGTCCCGAAGACGCCGTCGAGGAGATGGTCGAGTGGTGCCACACCGGCAGCCCCGCCGCGGACGTCGAGGACATCGAGGTCGAGTACGGCGACCCGCAGGGCGAAGACGAGTTCTCCATCAGGCGATAGCCGGGCCCCCGGCGATCGACGGGAGAACGCGCTCCGGCATCATTTTGCCGCCGCGCGGCGAAGCGGCGACCATGATCACGAGCGATCGCATGGCGGCTGTCGACGCCAACGCCGAGGCGCTCGGCGTCCCGCGCAAGCAACTCATGGAGTCGAGCGGCAACGCCGTCGCCCGGGCCGTCCGCGAGCACGCCGAGCCGGAATCTACGGTCGCGATCGTCGCCGGCCGCGGCAACAACGGCGGCGACGCGTTCGTCGCGGCGCGCTTTCTCGACGAGTACGACGTTTCGGTCCACCTGCTCGGGCGGGCCGAGACGATCGGGACCGAGATCGCCCGCGAGAACTGGGAGGCGCTGGAAGCGGGCGACTACGAGACCGTGGAGGTCAAAGACTCCCGGGCTCTGGACCTGCCCGACGCCGACGTGATCGTCGACGCGATGCTGGGCACCGGCGTCGCCGGCGCGCTACGCGAGCCCGCCGCGACGGCCGCCAGCGCGATCAACGACGCCGATGCGACGGTGATCGCGGTCGACGTACCCTCCGGCGTCGACGCTGACACCGGGGAAGCGCCCGGCGGGGCTGTCGAGGCCGACCGCGTCGTGACGTTCCACGACCAGAAACCGGGGCTGACCGAGCTCGACGCCGACGTGACGGTGGCCGACATCGGCATCCCCGAGGCGGCGGAGCTGTTCGTCGAACGCGGCGACCTTTTCGCGCTCGAACGCGACCCGCAGAGTCACAAGGGCGACCACGGCGAGGTGCTGGTGATCGGCGGCGGGCCCTACTCCGGCGCACCAGCGCTGTCGGCACAGGCGGCGTTTCGGGCGGGTGCCGATCTCGTTCGCGTCGCCGTCCCCGAGGCGATTGCCCCGGACGTGCGCGGGTTCTCGGAGAACTTCATCGTCGAACCGCTCACCGGCGACGCGCTCGCACCTGGTCACGTCGACGAGCTGCTCGATCTCGCCGCCGACCAGGACGCGGTGCTGATCGGGCCGGGACTCGGCGACGACGAGGGAACGCTCGACGCGGTGGGGGAGTTCCTCGCTTCCTACGGCGGCCGGGTCATTGTCGACGCCGACGCCTTACAGGTCGTCCCCGAGGTCGACAGGGAGGCCGAAATCGTCTGTACGCCCCACCAGGGCGAGCTCCAGAAGATGGGCGGTCCGGCGGCCGACGACTGGGAGGAGCGGGCCGACCTCGTGGAGTCGTTCGCCGGCGAGATCGGTGCGACGCTACTGGTCAAGGGCGCTCACGACGTGATATCGGACGGCGAGACGACGCGCGTCAACCGCACCGGCAATCCCGGCATGACGGTCGGAGGCACCGGCGACGTGTTGGCGGGCGTGACGAGCGCGCTGGTCACCGCGATCGACGACTCGGTGCAGGCCGCCGGCGTGGGGGCGTACGCCAACGGGCGGGCGGGCGATCTCGCCGTCGAGGAGCACGGCTACGGGCTGGTGGCGACCGACCTGCCACCGCTTGTTGCCGACGCGCTGTGGAACGACGCCGAGTGAGCAATCGACGTCCACGGCGGTCGCCGTACGGAGGATAGCGAACAGGCGACGCGGTCGGGAATCTCGCGGCGGTGCGTCGCGCACTCGCTGCTCGCCGCGGGACGATCCGTCAGGACATACGCCGGGTGGCCGCCCGATCGCGGATAAACCTGTAGAACAGAGCGTTCGCGCAGCGGCGGCGGCACGCCGCTACGGTGGTGTGAGTGTCACGTCGCTACGGTGGTGCGAGCGTCACGTCGCTACGGTGGTGCGAGCGTCACGCCGACTCGACGGGGCGGGAGAGATCGCCGGCGCGAGCGCGAGACTGCTCGACGATCGCCGGGCGCGCCTCGAAGTCGACGACGACGTCCTCGTCGCCGTAGGTGACGTCGTTGACTCGGGCGTTGTCGTGGATCCAGGAGACGACGCTCATCGTGTCCTCGGTCATCGGTAGGACGAGCCGCTCGCGTTCCCAGTCGGGCAGTTCGTCGTCGATCCGCGCGAGGAGTTCCTCGGCGTTTCGGCCTTCCTTGCCGCTGACCGCGATCGGATTCGGCGCCAGCGCCGAGAGCGCCTCCCGCTTCTCGGCGAGCTCTTCGTCGTCGACCTTGTCGATCTTGTTGAGCACCGTGACGATCGGCGCCTCGTTGCGCTCGTAGAGCGTGTCGTGGCTGGTGACGAGCTTCTCGCGGATCTCCTCGACGGGGTCGCTGACGTCGACGACGAGCAAGACGAGATCGGCCCGGTACACCTCGTCGAGCGTCGACTTGAACGACTCGACGAGCCAGTGGGGCAGGTCGCTGATGAACCCGACCGTGTCGGTCAACAGCACGTTGCGCCGGTCGAAGTCGAGCTTGCGCGTCGTCGTCCCGAGGGTCGTAAAGAGCCGGTCCTCGCTCTCGGCCGTCGTGTCGAGGTCCGGGTGGAGATCCTCGTTCTCGTCGACGTCGACGTCGGCGGCGAGCCGGCGCATCAGCGTCGACTTGCCGGCGTTCGTGTAGCCCGCCAACGCGACCAGATCGAACCCGGACTCGCGGCGCTGCTCGCGGCGCTGCTCCTCGGTCACCGCGATCCGGTCGAGCTCGTCTTTGATCCGGCTGATCTGCTTTTTGATGTCCTCTTCGCGGCTCTCGTCGTACTCGCCGAGCCCCATGAACCCGGGCCGCTCCTCGCGCTTCGCCAGGCTCGCCTTGGCTTCGGCGCGCGGAAGTTCGTACCGTAGCTCGGCGAGTTCGACCTGCAGCTGCGCTTTCCGAGTCTGGGCGCGCTGGCCGAAGATGTCGAGGATCAGCGTGAACCGGTCGATCACCTCGACGCCCTCGGGTAGCTTCTTCCCGAGGTTGTACGTCTGATACGGATCGAGTCGGTTGTCGAAGATCACCGCGTCCGCGTCGGCCTCGACGACGCGGGCGGCCATCTCCTCGGCCTTGCCCTCGCCGATTTCGAGCGCGGGATCCTCGCGGCGCTTCTGGGTGACTTCGCCCGCGACGGTGTAGCCCGCCGCGCGCGCCAGTTCGCTGATCTCGGACGTATCGGCGGTTCCGTCGTCGACACGCTTGGCGATTATCGCGATCATGTGGGGTGCGTTCGAGCGGTCGCTTCGTGCGCTCACGTAGGCGCTCGTCGTATTTAAACGTCGGCAGGTGGCGACGCCGGTCCGAAACGGCAACCGACAGTCAGACGCGTCCCCGGGGCAAGACGCCGAACGGCGGTCCGATCCCCGTCGTGTTGACAATATAACTACCGTTAGTGGCTACTTTCGGGCCGGATTTTTCGAGAGAATCCGGAGTAGGACAGTCTTTCGGCGGCACGACGAGCCACAAAGGTCATATAAGGTAGGGTTACCTTGTTCAGGTATGGAACTTGACCCCCAGCAACTGGGTCTAGAACTCGGCAGCGGCGCCGCGATCGGCGCGCTGATCGGCTTCGCCGCCAAGAAGATCGCGAAGCTGCTCGCGGTGATCGTCGGCGTCCAGCTCGCGGTGTTTCGGTTCCTCGAATCGAAGGGAATTCTCACCGTCGACTGGAACCGGCTGACGAACGGTCTGGTCAGCACGCAGGAAAAGGTGCAGGATCCGGGGTGGATCGAGCCGATCATCTCCTCGCTGTCGATCGGCGCCGGGTTCACCGGCGGCTTCCTGATCGGCTTCAAGCGGGGATAGTCGGCTCCGACCGCCGGTATTCGGGCGCTACTGCGTCTTGATGTCGTCTTCGTCCCGGACGATTCGCGTCTCGGCTTCGCCGCCGGTGACTTCGTTCGCACGGTCGAAAAACTCGTTCTGTAGTCCCGCGGGGAACTGGAGCACGCCGATCCACGAGCCGTCGCCCTGCCACTCCTCGCTCTGGAGATCGCCGAACTCCCGGAGCTGGGCCTGCGCGCTGCCGGCCTGATCCGGGGGAACCTGCACGGCGACTGTGACCTCGTCGAACCGAATGGGAATGATCGGTCGGAGCGCGTCGAGGGCCTCGTCGACCTGCTCTTCTACCGGTTCCATCGGATCGACGTCGAAGCCGGCGTCCTCCAGCGCGCTTTCGATCCGGTCGGGCGGGTGGGGCGCGTCGTCCATCTGGGGGTTGACGGCGTTGCGCGTGATCTGGTTGACCAGCTGCTTGTGCTTCTGTTCTTGCATCTCGCGGCGCTGTTCGGCCGTGATCTGGATCTCACCGCGCTGGATCACCTCGGGGATGATCTCCAGCGGCTCGGTCGTCCCGAACACCTCCTCGAGGTCGGATTCGGCCGGTCGGTCGCCCCGGCTCGCGTTCTCGAAGACGTCCTCCGCGGCGATCACGTCCTCTAGCTCGCCGTCGAACTCGCCGCGTTTGATTTCGAGGGCGGCGTCGGGATCCACGAGCACCTCGAACCGTTCTCCGTGGGATTCGAGGCGCGCCGTCACCGCATCGTCAAGCGATATCATATCTGTGGGTAAAGCGGCGGGGATAAAAATGTGTTTCCCGACGGCGCCTCGCAGTTCTTCGATTTTCGCGGTCGTCGCCGGAATCGGTCGTTCACAAAAACCTTTTCTCCCGCCGCCAAGTTGGTACGGCCGATGTCGGACCTACGCGAACTGTTCGGCGATCTGTTCGACGACGTGGACGGGATCTTACTGTTCTCGCCGAGCAGTTCCTACTACGAGCGGTTCGACGACCTCGACGAGGACGACCCCGACGTGATCCTCGTCGGACCGGAGAACGTCCACGGCGCCGACGCCTACGTCGAGTTGCCCGTCCAGTTCGAGAACGCGTCGGAACGCATCGAGTTCGCGATCGAGGGCGCCGTCGACGAAGGGACCGTCGACGAGGGCGACGATCTGCTGTGCGCGATGGGCCTGTTCGCCGACGACGTGGACTCTATCACGCGCGTCAGGGCGAACCCCGCCGAGGGGTCCGGCATTTACGACCTGTTCGTCAACTCCAGGGCCGAGCCGGACGTCATCCGGGCCGTGTTCGACGTCGCGATCGAGCTCGGGCAGAAGGGCCAGAAGGGCAAGCCAGTCGGCGCCCTGTTCGTCGTCGGCGACGCCGGGAAGGTGATGAACAAGTCCCGCCCGCTGAGCTACAACCCCTTCGAGAAGTCCCACGTCCACGTCGGCGATCCGATCGTGCGGGTGATGCTCAAGGAGTTCTCGCGGCTCGACGGCGCCTTCGTCATCAGCGACGCCGGCAAGATCGTCAGCGCCTACCGCTACCTCGAACCAGCCGCGGAGGGCGTCGACATCCCGAAGGGGCTCGGAACCCGGCACATGGCCGCCGGGGCGATCACCCGCGACACCAACGCGACGGCGATCGTCCTCAGCGAGAGCGACGGGCTCGTGCGGGCGTTCAAGGGCGGGGAACTGGTGCTCGAGATCGACCCGGAGAACTACTGACATGCTCCCGCTGCAGGCGCTCACCGACGGATTCTCGGTGTTCCAGGAACCCGTCGTCGTCGCGCTGATCCTGCTGGTGGTCGGGCTCGCACTGGGGCTGGTGGTCGGGCGCGTGAACAAGCAGATACTGGTCGCCGCGGGCGTACCCGACGCGGTCGAGGGGACGCCCTTCGAGCGCACCGCGCGAAGCCTCGGGACGTCGACGGTGTCGCTACTGGCCCGGCTCACCTCGTGGTTCGTCTACGGCGTCTCGATCCTGGCGGCGATCCGCGTCGCGAACTTCTTCGAGGCGCCGTCGTTCTGGGTCGGCGTCGCCGCGTTCGTCCCGAAGCTGTTCGTCGCGGTAGTGGTGATGATTCTCGGATTTATCGTCGCCGACAAGGCCGAACTGGTCACCAGCGAGCGTCTGCGCGACGTCAAGCTGCCCGAGATCACCCTTCTCCCGCTCGCGGTGAAATACACCGTGCTGTACGTCGCTCTGTTGATCGCACTCAGTCAGGTCGGCGTCAACACGCTCGCGCTGCTCGTCTTGCTGGCCGTGTACTTCTTCGGCATCGTGTTCCTCGGCGGGCTCGCGTTCAAGGACTTCCTGTCCTCGGCCGCCGCGGGGATGTACCTCCTGTTGAATCAGCCCTACGGCATCGGCGACGAGGTGCGGATCGGCGACCGCGAGGGGATCGTCCAGGAGGTCGACCTGCTGGTGACCCGGATCGAGAACGACGAGGAGGAGTTCATCGTTCCAAATCGCAAGGTGTTCGAGCACGGCATCGCGCGGACGCGGTAGGACCGATCGGCGTCGCGGCGACCCCGGAGCGGAGGGTATTTTTGCGCCCGACTGCTGGTCTCTGGCATGGACGCGGCGCTCGGGCCCCCCGAGAAGATGGCGGATCGGCGCGAGGATCTGACGCCGATGATGTCCCAGTACTACGAGCTCTGCGATCGCTACGACGACTCGCTCGTGCTCTTTCAGGTCGGCGACTTCTACGAGGCATTCTGCGATGCGGCCGAAGCCATCGCGCGCCTGCTGGAGATCACGCTCACCAAGCGCGAGGACTCCACCGGGACGTACCCGATGGCCGGCATCCCGATCGACAACGCCGAGTCGTACGTCGAGACGCTGCTCGACGCCGGGTATCGGGTCGCGATTGCCGATCAGGTACAGGACCCCGACGAGGTCAGCGGCGTCGTCGACCGCGCTGTCACCCGGATCGTCACGCCCGGAACCCTCACCGAGGACGAACTGCTCGACACCGAGGACAACAACTTCGTCGCGGCGCTGGCCTCCGACGGCGAGGAGCACGGCCTCGCGCTGCTCGACGTCTCGACGGGCGACTTCTACGCCACCGCGGTCGACGCCGACGCCGCCTTGCGCGACGAGATCAGCCGGTTCGACCCCGAGGAGGCGATCCTCGGGCCGGACGCCTCGGGCGAGCCGTTCCCCGCGAACTGCATGGTGACGCCACACGACGAGCGCACGTTCGAGTTCGACGCCGCCGCCGAGCGCGTCGCGGCGTACTTCGGGGCGCCCGACTCGCTGCTCGCGAGCGACGTCGAGGTGCGCGCCTGCGGCGCCCTGCTGGCGTACGCCGAGTACACGCGCGGTGGACGCTACACCGAACTGCATCCCGACGCCGCCGCCGAAAGCGATGCTGACGCCGAAGATGGGGACGACGCGGACGCTTCGGCGTCCGACTCGGGCGACGATCCGGCGGTCGGCTCGCTCGACTACATCAATCGGCTCACTCGCTACGACCCGCGCGAGTACATGGTGCTCGATCGGGTCGCGATCCGCAGCCTCGAACTGTTCGAGCGCCGGTCGGTCCACGATCAGGCCGGGTCGGCGCTGATCGACGTGCTCGACGAGACGTCCTGCGCGATGGGGAGCCGCGAACTCAAAGACTGGCTGCGCCGGCCGCTGATCGACCGCGAGGAGATCGAAGCGCGCCACGACGCCGTCGAGGAACTCGTCGGGAGCCTCCAGCGGCGCGAAGCCGCGAGCGACCTCCTCCGGGACGTGTACGACGTCGAGCGCCTGATCGCTCGGGTCGCCCGCGGCCGGGCGAACGCCCGGGACCTCCGATCGCTCAAGGACACGCTCGACGTCGTTCCCGAACTGCGCGACGTGCTCTCGGGCGTCGAGTGCGACCGGCTGGTCGACCTCCGCGAGCGCCTCGACGAGATGGCGGACGTCCGCGAACTGATCGGCGGCGCGATACAGCAGGATCCGCCGATCGAGGTCACCGAGGGCGGCGTGATCTGCGAGGGGTACAGCGACGAGCTCGACGAGCTGCGCGCGACCGAACGCTCGGGCAAGCAGTGGATCGACGACCTCGAAGCCACCGAGCGCGAGCGCACCGGCGTCGACTCGCTGAAGGTCGGCCACAACTCGGTCCACGGCTACTACATCGAGGTCACGAACCCCAATCTCGACGCCGTTCCCGAGGACTACCAGCGCCGCCAGACGCTGAAGAACTCCGAGCGGTTCTACACGCCCGAACTCAAGGAACGGGAGGACGAGATCATCAGCGCCGAGCAGCGCGCCGACGATCTGGAGTACGAGCTATTCCGAGAGGTCCGATCCGCTGTCGCCGACGAGGCCGAGCGCGTGCAGGCGCTCGCGACCACGCTGGCTGAACTGGACGCGCTCGTCTCGCTCGCCACGGTCGCCGCCCAGCACGACTACTCGCGCCCGCAACTCGGCGGCGACGGCATCCGGATCGAGACGGGCCGCCATCCGGTCGTCGAGCGCACCGAGGAGCGGTTCCGGCCGAACGACGCCGACCTCGGGCCGGCGGAGGACTTCGCGGTCATCACCGGCCCCAACATGTCCGGCAAGTCGACGTACATGCGCCAGGTCGCGCTGATCGTCGTGCTCGCCCAGCTCGGCAGCTTCGTTCCCGCCGAGCGCGCCGAGTTGCGGCTCGTGGATCGGGTGTTCACTCGCGTCGGCGCGAGCGACGACATCGCCAGCGGGAAGTCGACGTTCATGGTCGAGATGACCGAGCTCGCGGAGATCCTCGACGCCGCCACCGAGCGCTCGCTGGTCCTGCTCGACGAGGTGGGCCGCGGCACGAGCACGGCCGACGGGCTCGCCATCGCGCAGGCGGTCACCGAGTACGTCCACGACGAGGTCGGCGCGACGACGCTGTTCGCGACCCACCACCACGACCTGACCGCGATCGCCGACGACCTCGATCGGGTCGCCAACCTGCACTTCGCCGCCCACCGCGAGGGCGACGACGTGACCTTCGATCACGAGCTCAGCCGCGGCCCGGCGACGGCGTCCTACGGCGTCGAGGTCGCGAAGATGGCGGGCGTGCCCGACGCCGTCGTCGAGCGGGCGCGGACGCTGCTCGACGAGGACGCCGACGCGTCCGCGGCGCCGTCGGATGCTGGCGCCGCGAGCGCGCCGGACGCCGACGAACCGCCGTTCGCGGAGGGAGCGGGCGACGCCGCGATCCGGCAGGCCGTCGGCGACGGCGGCGACCGCGTCCCGAACTCCGTCGCGGCGAAGCTCCGCGACGCCAACCTCGCCGACACGACGCCGCTGGAGGCCCTGCAGCTGCTCGACGAGCTCCAGCGCGAACTCGAAAACTGATTCCTGCGCCCGCCCTTACTCGCTCGTCTTCGGCGTCAGCGAGACGAACTCCAGCCCGTTCCGTTCGAGCAGCTCTCTGGCTCGGTCGGTCACCGACGGCGCGACGAGCATCCCTCGGAGCTCGGCGTCGTCGTGGAGATCCCGTTCCAGGGCGTCGACGTACCGCCGGAGCTGGCCGACCGCGTCCGGCCCGACGCGCTTGCGCTTGAGTTCGACGGCGACCGTCCGGCCCGAGTGATCCTCGCCGTAGATGTCGACCGCGCCGGCGCTCGTCTGGCGCTCGGTGGCCAGCGGCGTGAAGCCGGCTTCGAGCAGTTCGGGGTCGTCGAGGATGCGCTCGCGGAGGTCCTCCTCGGTGCCCGAAATTGCAAGCTCGCTGGCGTCGTCGACCGCGAACGCCGAGATCTGGATCACGCGCTCGAACCGGACGTCGAGGCGCTCGTCGGGCGTCGAACGGCGGCTCCGGATTCTGAGGTCGCCGTCCGCCAGTTCGGCGTCCTGCGTGCAGCCCGGCGGCTGCCAGTTGACGGGTTGCTGGCCCTCGTCGGTGTGGACGAGGATCGACCCGTCGGGTTTGAGCATGACGTGGCGGTCGCCCGGCCCGAGCGTGCTCGACGCTCGCCCGTCGTACTCGACGGTACAGCGGCCGAAAACGGTGATCAACGCCCCCTCCTCGATGCCGTCGTCGACGCGCTCGGCGGCCGCGTCAGGGTCCGGGTCGACGACGGTGTCGGCGCGCGCCGACCGGTGGTTTTCCCTTGCTGTCACTGGCCCTGCGTAGCGCCCTCACGGGCATAAGGCGACCGTTCGGCCGTCGGAAGGCGAGAGGCTTTTCCGGCATCCCGAGAAGTAGTCCCCGTGCTCCGCGACACCGGATTCACGGGCGCGTACGCCGGCGTCCTCGTCGGGGTACTGGGCGCGTTCGCGTGGGCGACCGGAAGCCCGCTCGTGTTCCCGAGCCTGGGTCCCACAGCGTTTCTGCTGGCGCGCTCGCGCACCGGTGCCGTCGTCGCGCCGCGGCGAGTGATCGGGGGCCACGCGGTCGGCGTCGTCGCCGGGCTGGCGGCCCACTGGCTCGTCGCGCCGGGCGTCTCGCTGTCGGTCGCGCTCGCGCCGTTCTCGACGAGCGTGCTGCGCATGGCGGTCGCCGGCGGGCTGTCGGTCGCCGCGACGAGCGTCGGGATGCTCGCCGCCGACGTGAACCACCCGCCGGCCTGTGCGACGACGCTGATCGTCTCGCTCGGCATCCTGCCGAGCCCGCGGACCGGTGCGATCATCCTCGCGGCCGTGACGACGCTGGTCGGGTTCCACCAACTCGCGCTGCGAGCGTGGGCGACGTTCGACGCCGCCACGTCCGAGTCGATGACCATTCGATCGTGACGCCGCTGTCGCTTCGGCGTCGGCCCGGCGACGGTGACGCCGACGCGCACTCGGCAACCGGGCCGCTCGTCGACGCCAATCCACCGCAGTTTTGACGCCCCGGCCGATACTCCGGAGTAATGAACGACGACCTCCGAGAGCAAATCGAGCGCGAGGCCGAGAAGCACGCCCTGATCAACGCCGTCAAGCACGAGAGCGACGCCGACGTCGGCGCGATCATGGGTCCGCTGATGGGCGAGAACCCCGAGTTCCGGGAGCACGGCGACGAGATCCCCGGCGTCGCGGGCGGCGTCATCGCGGAGATCAACGGACTGGACCACGAGGAGCGCCGCGAGCGCCTCGGCGAGATCGCGCCCGAGGAACTCGACGAACTCGACAGCGAGGACGACGAAGAGGAAGAGATCCTTCCCGAGTTGCCCAACGCAGACGAGTACGACCAGATCCGGATGCGCGTCGCACCGAACCCGAACGGCCCCTGGCATCTGGGCCACGCTCGGATGCCCGCGGTGATCGGGACGTACAAGGAGCTGTACGACGGCTGGTTCTGCGTCCGCTTCGACGACACCGACCCCGAAACCAAGCGCCCCGACCTTGACGCCTACGACGAGATCCTCGACGCCATCGAGTACCTCGGCTTCGAGCCCGACGAAACGTATCTCGCCAGCGACCGCGTCGAGACGTACTACGAGCACGCCCGCGAGCTGATCGAGGCCGGCGGCGCGTACACTTGCTCGTGTTCCGGCGAGGAGTTCTCGAATCTCAAGAACTCCGGCGAGGCCTGCCCCCACCGCGACAAGGACGCCGAGACCACCCGCGAGGAGTTCGAGGCGATGGTCGACGGCGAGTACGAGAGCGGCGAGATGGTCCTGCGCGTCCGGACCGACATCGAGCACAAGAACCCCGCGCTCCGGGACTTCGTCGCGTTCCGGATGATCGACACGCCCCACCCGCGCGAGGAGGCCGCCGAGTACCGCTGCTGGCCGATGCTGGACTTCCAGAGCGGTATCGACGATCACCTGCTGGGCATCACGCACATCATCAGAGGGATCGACCTGCAGGACTCCGCGAAGCGCCAGCGGTTCGTCTACGACTACTTCGACTGGGAGTACCCCGAAGTGATCCACTGGGGCCACGTCCAGATCGACGCCTACGACGTGAAGATGAGCACGTCGACGATCAAGGAGCTGATCGACGACGGCGACCTCGACGGCTGGGACGACCCGCGCGCCCCCACGCTCGCGAGCGTCAGTCGGCGCGGCATCCGCGGCGAGGCCGTCACCGACGCGATGGTCGAACTCGGAACGTCGACGAGCAACGTCGACCTCGCGATGTCGAGCGTCTACGCCAACAACCGCGATCTCGTCGACGACGGCGCCGACCGGTACTTCTTCGTCCGCGAGGGGACCGAAGTCGCGCTGACCGGCGGCGGCCCGGATGCCGCCGAGCCGGCGCGCCACCCCGACCACGAGGACCGCGGCACCCGCGAGATCCCCGTCGGCGGCGCCGTGCTCGTCGAACCCGAGGACCTGCCCGACCGCGAGGAGCGCGTCTGGCTGAAGGGACTGGGCTGCGTGCGCTACACGCGCGACGCCTTCCAGTTCACCGGCGACGACATCGACGCCGTCCGCGATGAGGGGGTCGACGTGATCCACTGGGCGCCCGCCGACGAGTCCGTTCCCGTCCGGATGCGAACGCCCGAGGGCGACGTCGAGGGCGCCGCCGAACCCGAGTTCGCCGACACCGACGCCGACGAGGTCGTCCAGTTCGAGCGCATCGGCTTCGCGAGAGTCGATCGCCACGACGACGAGGAGTCGGTCGCGTACTACGCGCACCCCTGAGATCGGTTCAGCTGCCGGCGGAACCGTCACCTATCGAGCGTCTCGCCGACTGACACTCGCGTCGCTTCGTTTTCTCTACCGCGCTCTATCTCGACGTCGACGCCGAACGCGCCGAACAGATCGACGCTCGACGCGACGTGATTCGTGACCTCCGGAATCGTAAGTTCGCCGCCAGCCAGCGCCAGCCAGACGAGCAACTGGTCGGCCATGTGGCGATCCACTGCGGCCGCGCTCTCGTCGAACGCGGCGAACTCGCGGACTGCGTCCTCGCCGACCTCCTCGGCCGGCTTCCCGCGCTCGCCGAGCGCGCTGGCGCCCGCCAGCGAGCGCTCGTACTCGGCGCGGATCGTCAGCGCGGTGCCGGTCGACGGGCTCTCGACGTACCGCGCCGAACGGTCGAGGACGTCCATGGCGGCCGGGAGTGCGGCCGCTGTGCCCTTCACCTGTCGCTCCGCGACCTCGGCGTCGGCGAGGTTCTCCGAGGCGACCGAGCAGACGCGAACGCCGCGTCGCTCCCCTCGCTCAACCAGCCGGATCGAATCCGGATCGGACGGCGACAGTTCCAGCGTCGCCGTGCCGCCGCCCTCGGGAAAGAAGCCGCGCCGTTCGACCTCGACCGCGGCGTCGACGCCGAACCGTTCGAGCAGCGGCAGCTTGACCGTTCGGAAGTAGTCCATCGGCGGCGACCACTCGACGTCGGTGCCGCCCCCCACCGTCACCGCGAGCGGCTCGTCGATCGCCGCCGTCAGCGGGAGCACGGCGTCGAACACGAGCGTCACGCTGCCGGCGGTTCCGACGTCGACCTCGTACCGGCCGCCGGACGGCGGCTCCGGGTCGAACGTCAGCGTCTCGGCGTCGAGTTCGGCGCCCTCGACATCGGCGTCGCAGACTGCGGTGAGAAGCTCGACCGCCGCGAGGTGCTGGTGCTTGAGGCCGGGGTCGTCTCGGGCGCCGCGGACGTTCTCGATGCGGACGGATTTACCGGTGAGCGCGGCCAGCGAGAGCGCCGAGCGAACGATCTGGCCGCCGCCCTCGGCGCCGTCGAGTTCGATCACGGCGATACGTCCACTCGGCGAACTAAAAGTCCATCGCGCGGTCGCCGTTCGGACGACCGACAGCGCTCGCCGACTATCCGTGAGACTATTATAGGATGAACGGTGTAAATACACTGACATCACCGTGAACGGACGGTCCTGGCTCCCACGGCGGATACGGATTCGACCAGTACGATGAACGTTCGAACGTGGCTTCGGCAGGGGGCAGAGATCGCACGGGTCGAGTGGACGCGCCAGCATCGTGAATTCGGAAGTCCGCTGACCGGCCGACCCGTCCTCCTTGTAGTCCTCATCGCACTCGCCGTCGGCCTCGGCTGGCTCGGCCGCTCACTGGGACGCGATCTCGCTGCGGGCCAGCCTCTCCCCGACGGCGAACTGAGCCTCCTCGCGAGTCTCGCGTTCGTCTGGCTCGCGTGGCGAAGCTCACAGTACACACAGGTTCGGATCGAGCGGCTGAACCCGGACCTGCTGTTGACGACCGTCCCCGAACGGACGGCCGCGCTGGGACTTCTGGGATTCGTCTACGCGCGACTGCTCGCCACCCTCGCCGTGCCGACACTCGGCGTCGCCGTCGGTATCGCGGTCGGGCTCCGATCGCCGGTCGTCGCGGTCACGGTCGTCGTGGCGGTTGCGGGCCTGGCGACGCTCGCCGCCGCACTCGGAACCATCGGCAGGCTCACGATTCGTCTCGTCGCACTCCGACTCGCGCGCGTCGGCTTCTACAGGGACCTCCTCGTCGTGTTCGGCTGGATACCGCTCATTGTCGGCGTCAACATTCTCGAGGAACTGTCCCCCTCGATTGCCCCGCTGGTCGCGGCGTTCGGCGCGTTTCCGCTGGCGTGGTTCGTCGACCTGGCGCTCGCCGGAAGCCTCGAGTACTCGGTCGGGTCGGTTCGGTACGCGGCGGGTGCACTGGGACTCCTCGTCGTCTCGCTCCCGTTCCTCGCGGCCGGGACTACGGCCCTCGCTCGCAGGGTGTGGGAGAGCGATCCAGTCAGTTCGACCGGAATCGACGGCTCTCACTCGCTGATTAGCGAGGGCTGGATAGAGCGTCTTCTCGGGGAGTACGTCTCTCGGCCCGTACTCACTATTGCCAGGGAGCGTTGGCTGATGGAGCGCCGCGTCCCGCGTGGCCTGCTGTCGATCGGATACGTACTACTTCTCGTCGGCGTGATCGGATTCCCGGCGGTCGCTCTCGGCGGCGCGGGGCCCAACGGCCTCCTGTTGTTGTTCTCGATCGGCCTTGGACTTACGGCCGGCATCGCCTTCGCGTCTGCACCGCTCGGAACGGAGTACCGAACCTTGCCGATGCTGTTCACGACAGTCGACGGGCGGCAGTTCGTCGGCGGTCTGGTGCTGGCCGCGACCGTCGTCGGTACGCCGCTCGTCGTGCTCGTCGTCGTCCCGCTCGGACTCGGGAGCGTCGTCGGGGCCGTACAGACGATCGCGATCACTCTGGTCGGCGTTGCGGTGTCGACCTGTACCGCATCGGTCGCACTCGCGGTCGGTCTCGGTGTCGATCGCCACGAGTTCGTTCCCACACCGTTTTTCTTCACTGACGTTCCGGTGTTCGCGGAACACGGGCTGAGTCCGTTCCTGCGACTCGGATCGGTCTTCGCCATCGTGGTGCTCGCCAGTGTGCCGGCTTTCCTCGGAAACGCTCCGTCCGTCTACGAGTCCGTCGCAGCGCGTGGCGTGCCTGCCCTCGCCGTTCAGATCGGCTCTCTCTTTCTCACTATTCTCCTCGTCGGCGCCGTCACGAGGGCGGCATTCAGAACGGCTGTACGGCGATTTCGGGACTACCAGATCGGGTGACTACGGAACGATGACCGACAGCGCGAACACACCGACGGCGAACGAGTACGAGACCGATACCGGAAGGCGTGATCGACCGGCGATTAGCACGGAAACGCTGACGAAGGAGTACGGCGAGACGACGGCGGTCAACGGCCTCGATCTCACGGTCGAACGCGGGTCCGTGTACGGGTTTCTCGGTCCGAACGGCGCGGGGAAGACGACCACGGTGCGGATGCTAACGGCGTTACTGCCACCGACGAACGGCTTCGGACGCGTCGCCGGAGTGTCGGTCACCGACCGCGAGGCCCTCATCGAACACATCGGGTACTTGCCCGAGTCACCGCCGCTCCACGAGGAGTTCACCGCCCGCGAACAACTCGAATACCACGGCGGGTTGCGCGACATGACTCCGGCCGCGATCGAGGACCGGATCGAAGGCCTGCTCAACCGATTCGATCTGGCCGACGCGGCCGATCAGCGGATCGCAACGTACTCGAAAGGAATGCGACAGAAGACCGGCTTGATACAGGCGATTATGCACGACCCCGACGTGGTTTTCCTCGACGAGCCGACGTCCGGGCTCGATCCACGCGCCGCTCGAACGGTTCGGGAGACGATCACCGACCTCGCGGCCCGCGACACCACCGTCTTCCTCTCGACACACATCCTTCCTGTCGTCGAAGACATCGCCACGGAGATCGGCATCCTCTACGACGGTCGACTCGTCGCGGAAGGTTCGCCCACCGAACTCAAAGACCGCATGGAAACAGGCGACGACGGGACGCTAGAAGACGTGTTCTTGGATGTCACGACCGAGAACGCGCACTCCGAAGCGGAATCCTCCGCAGACTCCGCATAGGGAATCCGGCCTCCCGTTCCGGGATTCGATCACAGCGAGTCACTCACGGCTGCCTACTCGGTTACTCACGACTGCCTGTGCAGACGCACCGCGCGGAGGAGGAGTCCACCAGCTACCGCGAAGTACACGACCGCCCACACGTCCGATGGAATCGGGTCCTCGATCGTGTCGGTCAGTATCGCCGCGCCGTAGACCAAAGCGATCACTGCAAATCCGAGTTTCACGCCGAACGGGAGGCGGCCGTACAGGCCTCCGTTCGACTCCGATCCATCGGTCGACATACCTCGCTGTAGATCGGTTCGATGTATAACGGTTCGGACGATCCACTATCGCCGTTACGTCACCGCGAGCACGAACCCGATCAGCATCCCGAAGGTCAACAGCGCCTGGACGGCCGTCCCGCCGAGGATGCCGATCGTCGTCGCCGCCGCGGTGCGCAGCCCGCGGCGGACGTCCTGGTGGCGCCGCAGTTCGAGCAGGAATACGGCGACGGCGACGCCCAGAATCATCCCGAGCGGGCCCGTGACCAGCAGCAGTGCGATCCCGACGACGCTCGCGATCGCAGAGACGCCCCACGACGCGCCGCCGGCCTTGGCCGAGACGGCGCTCGCGAGGAAGTCCGCCGAGAACGCGACGACGCCGACGAGCACCAGGCCGACCACGGTGAACGCACTGGGTTCCGAGAAGCCGCTGTAGGCCCAGTAGCCCAGCACCGCCACGACCGAGACCGGCGGGCCGGGCGCGAGCGGAACGATGCTTCCGACGACGCCGACGATCAGCAGCGCGACGGCGACCAGCAACGCGACGTCTACCATACCCGACGGAATGTGCGGGAACCGTATAGGAATTGGCCTCACAGCCGTCCGAGAGCGACCAGCGCCCGACAACGAGCGCAACGATTAGGGGCCGACCCTCGCAATCCCGTGGTATGACGAAAAACGCCGTGATCGTCGGCGCGTCGTCGGGGATCGGCCGAGCGCTCGCGCACGAACTCGCGGAGGCGGGCTACGACGTCGGCCTCGCGGCTCGGCGCACCGAGTTGCTCGAACAGATCGGCGGCGAGTTGTCGACGCACGCCTACGTCGCCGCGATGGACGTGACCGACGCCGAGGACGCGCGAGCGGGGTTCCGAGAACTCGCCGAGGCGATGGGCGGCGTCGACCTCGTCGTGCTCAGCGCCGGCGTCGGGTACGAGAACCGGGACGCCGAGTGGGAGCCCGAGCGAGATACGATCGACGTGAACGTCCGCGGGTTCGCCGCCCTCGCGACGGCGTCGATGGAGTACTTCCGCGAACGGGGCGGCGGCCATCTCGTCGGCATCTCCTCGGTCGCTTCGCGCTTCGGCAACGGCGGCGCGCCGGCCTACAGCGCCTCGAAGGCGTTCGTCTCGAACTACCTGGAGGGGTTGCGGTACAACGCTGCGAACGGTGCGGGTGAAATAACCGTGACGACGATCGAGCCCGGCTTCGTCGACACCGAGATGGCGATGGGCGAGAACCTGTTCTGGATGTGTTCGCCCGAGACCGCCGCCGCGCAGATCCGGCGAGCGATCGAGAAAGAGCGCTCGCACGCCTACGTCACGCGGCGCTGGCGGCTCGTATCGTGGCTCATCCGCGCGATGCCGGAGTTCGTCCGCAAGCGGATCTTCGCCTGAGCGCCGTCGCTACTCCCGGTACCGCTCGCGCTCGGCCAGCGCCACGTCGCCGCCGTATCGATCGACGAGCGGCCGGAACGCGGCGCCGACCGCGCGCATGCACTGGCCCGACGAGTGGAAGCCGAGGCGTTCCTCGACCGTCTCCCAGTCGCGGGCCTGCAGAACGCGCAGGACGAGCAGGCGTTCCTGACGGTCGTCGAGACGCCGTTCCCCGGCGTCGCCGTCGGAGCGCGAATCCGAGTCGAGGAAGTACGCCGCGGCGAGCCGTCTGAACGGCCGCGGCGAGACGTCGAACAGTCCCGGCCCGTAGGACGACCCGACGACGACGCGCCACTCCCAGTCGGTCAGCTCCAGCTCGGGGTCGGCGTCGACAGCTCGCAGCGCAGCCCGCACGACGTCGGGATCGAGATCGGCCAACCGATCCGAGAGCACCGAAGGGATCCGGCGCGCGAACCGCGCCGCGGTCCGATCTCGCAGATCGCGGCCGGCGTCGGTCAGCGGATCGAGCATGATCGCCGAGTACTCGCCGCTGGCGTCGTTGCGCGTCGTCGAGAGGTGTAGCGTCGCGAAGCCGTTCGATGCCCAGAAATCGAGGAGCTCCGGCGTGGCGCCGTAGCCGACGCCGACCCAGTCGAGGCCCGCGCCGTCGGCCGCGCTCGCCCGCTCGCGGACGGCCGAGAGGAGTTCGGAGCCCAGCCCGCGCGAGCGCGCGGCGTGATGCGTGGCGATCCGGAGGACGCGCCAGCCGGCGGGCGCCGCGGCGTCCTCGTCGCGGAGCTGCGTCGTCAGCACGTCGGGCAGCATGTTCCCGCGCACGCGCTCGCCGTCGTACATGTCGGCGCGCAGGGCCGCCGGCAGGCCGCCCTCGCGGGCCAGCAGCGCGACCGAGACGACGTGACCGTCGACGAGCAGCGCCTCGACGGCGAGATTCGGCGCGTCCAGTAGCCGTGCGAGGTCGTTCGGCTCGGTGCGGTAGTGAGCGAGCACGAGCAGGCCGAACGTCTCGCGCAGCAGGGTCGGGTCGGCCAGCAGATCGTCGGCGTCGAGCCGACGCCGTTCGGCGGTCTCGGGATCGGCGTCGGCGACCAGTTGCTCGACCGGCGGGCGGGCGTCCAGCAGCAGGGCGTCGAACGCCCAGACTTCCACCGGATCGCCAGCCGCGTAGCGGATCGGCTCGGCGAGCGTCGCGTCGGTCACCTCGTGGCGGCTCTCGCCGAGTCGATCGCGGAACCGAACCGAGAACCCCCGGCCCGCGCCCTCGTAGCCGTGGACGGTCGTCGCGAAGGCGACGCGATCGGCGTCGAGAAAGCCTTCGAGCAGGCGGACCGGCAGCGCGGCGGCCTCGTCGACGATCACCGCGTCGGCCTCGCCGACTCGCTCGACGGCGTCGGTCGGCTCCGCGAAGGTTAGCGAACCTCCCCCGGGGCGGTCGATCCGACGCGGAACGTCTCGACCGTTCGACGCCGCTGTGTCGGCGTCGTTCCGGCCGTTCGCGTCCAGTTCGGCCAGCAGCTCGTCGGCGCGCGCGAAGAGTTCGCGGGCGCCACGGAACTCCGCCGCGGTCACGAGCACGTCGGCGCCGTCGGCGACGAGGCTCCCGGCGGCCAGCCCCGCCGCGCTGGACTTTCCCCGGCCCCGGTCGGCCTCGATGACGACTGCCTGTTCGTCACCGACATCTCCTTCGCACCGGTCGTCCCCGGCAGTCCCGAGCGCCGCCAGCGCGCTCAGGGCGTCGGCCTGATCGCCGGTCAGGCACGCTTCGTACGCTTCGGCCGGGAACGGGCCTCCGGCGGCCGACGCCGCGGTCGCTTCGGCGTCCCGCCCGACGAGTCGGGGAGCCGGATCGGTGAGCCCGTCGTCCTCGACGGTGCCGGCGTCGACGTCGACGATCGCGACGCCGCGGTGGGCGCGCAGCGTCTCGACAAACCGTCGCCTGAAGTGCCCCGTCACGTCGTCGACCGCGAACGGCGGGACGGCAAGGCTCTCGTCGAAGCCGTCGCGGCGCTCGGGCCACTCGTCCAGCGGCGGCGCGAGCAGGACGAGCAGGCCGCCGCCGTCGACCGCGCCGACTACCCGACCGACCGCGTTCGGTCGCAGCGCGTCGTGGCAGTCGATCGCGACTGCGTCGCGAGTGGTTCCGAGCAGTTCGATCGCGCGGCGCTGCTCGACCTGCTCGCAGCCCAGGCGGTCGTCGGGACCCAGCAGCGTCGTCGCGCCGCGGTTGACGTCCGCGGCGTCGAGCGATTCGGCTGCGGCGTCGTAACAGCGGTCTCGGTCGCCCGCGAGCACCAGCAGGCGGCGCTCGTCGAGCGCGGCGGCCTCCTCGCGAAGCGCGGCGGCGACGGCGGGAGTAGTCACTGTCGGTCCGTTGTCGGGTGGCGAAGTAATCTCTTGTCCTCGGCGCGTGGTCGTGGCGCGACGGCGGAGCGGCGCTGCCCGGCGTGTGTCGCCCTCCCACGGCCTCTCGCGTTTGAAAGCGCTTTTATGGGGTGGTGTGCAACGAAAGGTTACAGCCTGCGCGGGGTTGATGATGCTCCTAGCCACACAGGACAGTCGCCGGCCGCCGTCGCGGCGGTCGGAGCGGACGGCCCAACACGCCGTCCGGACGGCAGGGGAGCGCGAGCCCACGCGCGGGAGGTGATCCAACACATGCCAGTATACGTAGACTTCGACGTCCCAGCCGACCTCCAGGACGACGCCGTTGACACCCTGGAAGTCGCCCGAGATACAGGAAGCGTGAAGAAAGGAACCAACGAGACGACCAAGGCGGTCGAGCGCGGCAACGCCGAGCTCGTCTACGTCGCCGAGGACGTCCAGCCCGAGGAGATCGTGATGCACCTGCCCGAGCTCGCCGACGAGAAGGGTATTCCGGTCGTCTTCATCGAGACCCAGGACGACGTGGGTCACGCTGCCGGGCTGGAAGTCGGTAGCGCCGCCGCGGCGATCGTCGACGCCGGCGAGGCGTCCGACGACGTCGAGGAGATCGCCAACAAGGTCGAGGACCTTCAGTAGAGATCTCCCATGAGCGCAGAAGAGTCTGAAAGCGGATCCACGCCCGCCGAAGTGATCGAGATCGTGGGCAAGACCGGGATGCACGGCGAGGCCATGCAGGTCAAGTGCCGCATCCGGGAGGGCGAAAACCAGGGCCGCATCATCACGCGGAACGTTCTGGGCCCCGTCCGAGAGGGCGACGTCCTCCAGCTCCGCGAGACCGCACGCGAAGCCGACTCCATCGGAGGTCAGTGACGATGCCCCAGACGAGAGAATGTGACTACTGCGGCGGCGACATCCCCCCGGGAACGGGCACGATGCTCGTCCGAACGAGCGGCCAGACGATCCACTACTGCTCCAGTAAGTGCGAGAAGAACGCCGACCTCGGTCGCGAACCTCGCGACGTCGAGTGGACCGAGTCCGGCGGAAGCCGCGAGCGCCGCGCCGCGGACGCCGAGGCCGAAGCCGCCGAGGAAGCCGAGGACGAACAGGACGCAGAGCAAGGCGTCGAGGCCGAGGAGGACTCGGAGTCCGACACCGAGGCTGACGAGGACGCCGAGTCCGAGGACGACGAAGAATGAGCGAGCGCGAACGAACCTTCGTGATGGTCAAGCCCGACGCGTTCCAGCGCGGGCTCGCCGGCGAGATCATCTCCCGGTTCGAGGAGCGCGGCCTGAAGCTCGTCGGCATGAAGCTCGAAGTGCTCGACCGCGAGCACGCCGAAGAGCACTACGGCGAGCACGAGGACAAGCCGTTCTTCGACGACCTCGTCGAGTTCATCACGTCCGGTCCCGTCGTCCCGATGGTCTGGGAGGGCGAGGACGCCACCCGGCAGGTCCGCCAGATGATCGGCGCGACCGATCCCGCGGAGGCCGCACCCGGCACGATCCGGGGCGACTACGCGCTGGATCTCGGCCGGAACGTCGTTCACGCCGCCGACCACGAGGACGAGGGCGCGAACGAACGCGAGATCGAGCTGTTCTTCGACGACGACGAACTCGTCGAGTACGACCAGCACGACGCGAGCTGGCTCTACGAGTAGCGCCGTCGGTTTCTCTTTCGTAACGCAGCGTCGACAGCGACTGCCGTCTTCGCGTCGGCGTCACGACGCAGTGGATTCTCGTCGCTCGCCGCGCTCGTCGCCCGACCCGCGCGAAAGGGAATCTGTTTTGGCCGAGGAAGGATTGCGCCCGTCCATGAGCGATGCGAAGGAGCCCGACGACGCCGACGAGTCGATCCGGGACGCCGTCGAGCGGTCGCGTCACGGGGCGCCGGCCGCCGGGGCTGTCGTCCGCGACCGGTTCGAGACCCACGAGATATTTCAACGGATCATCGTCGCGGCCGACGAGGAGATTGGCACGCGTCCGCGCGAGCTGTTCTTCAGCGGGCTCGCCGCCGGCTTCGCGATCACGATCACGTTCCTGCTGTACGCCTCGCTGTACGCCGAGACCGGCGGCAACCCGATCCTGAGCGCGCTGCTGTACCCGCTCGGATTCATCTACATCATCCTCGGCGGCTACCAGCTCTACACCGAGAACACGCTCCCGCCGGTCGTGCTCGTGCTCGAACGGCTCGCGAGCTTCCCGGCGCTGTTTCGCGTCTGGACGATCGTCCTGATCGGCAACTTCGTCGGCGGCGGGCTGGGCGCGCTCGTGCTGGCCGAAACCGGCGTGCTGTCCAGCGGCGGCGCCGCGGCGGCCACGTCGATCGCGATGAAGGGGATTGAGACGCCGTTCTGGGACCTGTTCTTCAAGGCCGGCTTCGCCGGGCTGATCGTCGCGGGCGTCGTCTGGCTCGACTTCTCCGCGCGGGACACGATCTCCCGGCTCGCGCTCGTCTACATCGCCTTTCTGGCGGTCCCGTTCGGGAACTTATTCCACGTCGTCGTCTCGTTCACCGAGATGCTGTATCTCGTGATCCAGGGCCAGGCCGCGCTGTGGCCCGGCCTCACTGGGTTCGTGCTGCCCGTTCTGCTGGGCAACACGCTCGGCGGCGTCCTGCTGGTCACCGTCGTCAACTACTTCCAGACGACCGAGCGCCGCCTCGAAACTGCCCGCGAGAGCGGTCCGAAGCGACAGCTCGGCGTCCGCGAGTGGCTGTTGGGCGGGTTCGTCGGACGCTCGTACGTGCCGGCGAACGAGCCGGAACACGGGGACCCGGAGAGCGCGAATCCGCAAAAAAGCGACGACTGACGCCGCACTGACGGGGTCTTACTCCTCGTCGTCCTCGACGAGCCGTTTTGCTGCGAGACCGGCGCCGCCGACCGCGCCGAGCAGCCCGGTTCCGACGCCGAAGCCGGGCAGGCCGTCGTCACTACTCGAATCGTCCGTCTCCGAACTGTTTGTGCCGTCGTCCTCGTCGGTGCCGTCAGCGCCGCTCCCGTTCGAACCACTCCCGCCATCGGCGTCGTCGCCGTCCTGCAGGCCGTCGCTGTCATCGCTCTGGCCGCCGTCGCTGTCGTCCCGACCGTCGTCGGGTTGCTCCTCGGTCGGATCGCGAGCGTCTGCGGGGTCGATCGTCTCGACGGCGTCGACGACCGCGACGCTCTCGACGGTGGCCTCGATGCCGGCGTCGGTCGCGTCGACGCTCGTTCCCGCCTCGCCGACGTACTCCGCGGCGCTCAGGTCGCCTTCGACCGACACCGTCGCGGGTTCGGGGGCGAAGTTGAGGAACACGTACACGCGCTGTCCGGGATCGGGGTCGTCGTCGGACGGGTCGATCGATCGGACGAACGCGAACGCCCGGTCGTCGTCGCTCTCGTGCTCGACCGGGTCGATCGCGGCGTCGGCGGCCAGCGCGGGCAGGTCGTGGGTCTCGATCAGGCTCGCGTAGAAGTCGACGAGTTCCTGGTCCCACTCGCCCTCCTCGGGGTTTGTGCGGTCGGGCCAGTTCATGTAGCCCCGAGCGTTCTCGATGTAGTGGCTGATGTAGTCGAGCTCGCCCGGTGGTGTTCGCATTCCCGACTCCTGGCCGTAGTACAGCAGCGGGACGCCGGGGAGCGTAAACGTCGCCGCGCCGCCGGCTTTCTGGATCGACTTGGCGGTCTCGTAGTCGACCCCGCGGGTCTCCATGACGTCGACGATCGTCCGGGACTCGTCGTGGTTCTCGATGAACTGCAGGAACCGGGCGTGCTCGGGGAAGCCGTTGCCGTTCCGGTTCTCGTCGATCGTCGCGAGGTCGGCGATCGTGCCGCCGTCGCCCCACCAGGGAGCGTCCCCGGAGACCATCTGGTTCCGGAACGCGTAGGAGGCGTCCCGTCCGTAGTCGAGGTTGAACTCGGCCTCGTCGTAGCGCGGGTCCGGCGGCAACGACTCGTCGAGCATGAGCATGCGCTCGCCGTCGTACGTCGAGTGCTCGCGCCGGACGCGCTCGGAGAGTTCCTTCCACATGCTGTGCTGGACGCCCCAGGCGACGTCGCAGCGGAAGCCGTCGACGATGCCGGCCCACTGATCGACCACGTCGAGCGCCCACCGGCGCACGGCGGTGTTGTTGTAGTTGAGGTTCGCGAGGTCGCCCCAGCCGTAGTAGTCGCCGACCTCGCCTTGGGCCTGCCAGCGGTACCAGTCTGCGGCCTCGTCGTGGTTGGGATGCTCGCCGTCGGCGGTGTGGTTGAGCACGAGGTCGAACACGACCCGGATATCGTTCTCGTGGCACGTCTCGACGAACGACTCGAACTCCGCCATCGTCCCCAGCCCGGGATCGACGGTGCCGTGATCGGTGATGTTGTACCCGTGGACGAACCCGTCGCTGCGCTCGTCGGTCGCGAAGGCCGGGTGGATCGGCGTCATCCACAGCGCGTCGACGCCCAGCTCCGACAGGTGCTTGACGCGCTCTTCGAGCTTGCCGAACGTCGTCTGATCCTCGGGACCGCCCGCGAACCGACGGGTGAAAATCTCGTAGATTGTCGCGTTCGACAGCCACTCGGGCGGCTCGTTCGCCCGGCTCACCGTCGCCGAGCCGCTCTCGTAGTCGACCCGGACCTGATCGGCGACGCTCGGCGCGTGGTACGGTTCGCCGTCGTCGGAGGCCGTGTGATCCGGATGCTCGTAGGCGACACCGTACACCGAGAGCTGTTCGTCGTCGGCGTCCAGCTCGCTCTCGGGAATTTCGAGGCGCCGCGCGACCTCGTATCGGCCGCCGTCGCGGGGCTCGCGGACGATCCAGTCCTCGTCGATGCCGTCGATCGACGACCGGTCGTCGACGAGGAACTCGACGTCGAGCTGCGACGCCGCGACGAGGTTGTCGGGGTTCGCCGCGACGTCGGCGTCGACGACGACCGCTCCGGCGTCGACGTCGTACTCGCCGTCGAGCCGGATCCGCGGACGCGTCTGCTCTTGGGGGTAGTTGGGATCGACCGAGGGTTCCGGGAACACTCGGATCGTCTTCTCGTAGGTCGATGTCTCGCCGTCGGGCGCGCGTTCGGTCAGCTCCAGCCGGTAGGTGCCGGGCACCTCGGCCTCGAAGCTCACGACGCTGCCGTCGGGCTCGGCGACGGCGTCTTCGTACACGCCGAGCGGATCGGAGCTACCGGACGGACTGTCGACTACCGACCACTCGTAGTCGGCGTCGGGGTTCGGATTCCACGGTGCGAGCCCGTCGCGAGGGTAGGATTCGGTTCCGGTGTCGTCGGACCAGTTGTACTTGGCCGCCGCGGGATGGTCGGCGTCGGTCCCGAGCGGGTCGTCGAGCGCGGCCATTCCGCCGCCCGCGTTCGTGAACCGGGGCGGCCCGGCGCTCGTCTCGCCCGCGTGGCCGTCGGCAGCTTCGATTCCGACGGCGGAACGCTCGCCCGCAGCCAGCGAGAGCGCCCCGAGGCCGGCGAGGCCGCCGAGGAACGACCGGCGTCGAACTCCGCCGTCGGGACCGTCGTCGTCCGAACTCACGCGGCCACCGACCCCCGTTCGGTCCGCTCCGAAGCGCCGGAGCGGGGGGCGTCGTCGGCGTCAGCACCGACGAACGGGGAGCATACTCGGGAGCCGTCAACAAACGACCGCAGATCGGATTTCGCTAGCACGATACGTGTTACGAGATAGTTCTTCACACTTGTAATACACGCTTACAGTCTAGAAAAATTAGATAAAATCGTGTAGGAATATCGGGGGACGGACCCGAACGGGCGTCGCGTCGGAGGGTCAGCTGTCGATGTGTGCCGCCAGCTCCTCGCGGATGATCGTCTCGCAGTAGACGCACCGAACTTCGTCGTCGAGCACCTCGAACTTCGAGTCGACGGGCTCGTCGTCGGTCGTGATGCAGTTGCGGTTCGGACACGAGAGGATCCCCTCGACGAACTCGGGGCGGTCGAGTCGGCGCTTGTCGACGACGTCGTACTCGTCGACGATGTTGATCGTCGCGTCGGGCGCGATCAGCGAGAGCACGTCGACTTCGCCCTGACTGAGTTCGCGGCCCTCGACCTTGACGATGTCCTTGCGGCCGAGTCGGTCGCTGGGAACGTTCATGCCGACGCTGACCTCCTCGCCGCCCGAGCCGTCGATGCCGAGAATCGCGAGCACGTTCAGCGCCTGCCCGCCGGGGACGTGGTCGATCACGGTGCCGTTGCGGATCTTGCTGACGCGCAGCTCGTGTTCGCTCATTCCTCGTCACCCCGTGCGTTCTCCAGAAGCATGTCCAGCAGCGCCATCCGCACCGGGACGCCGTTGTGCGCCTGCTCGAAGTAGTGGGCGTAGTCGGTCTCGTCGATCTCGGGGGCGATCTCGTCGACGCGGGGCAGCGGGTGCATCACGACGAGGTCGTCGGACGCCTGTTCCAGCGTGTCGGCGTCGATCTGATACTCGCCCGCGATGGCCCGGTACTCGTTCTCGTCGGGGAACCGCTCGCGCTGGATCCGCGTGACGTAGAGCACGTCGAGTTCGGGGAGGATCGTCTCCAGATCTGTGTGTTGCCGCACTTTCGCGCCGGCCTCGTGGAGGTCGTAGCGGACGCTTCGCGGGAGCTTGAGGCTCTCCGGGCTGACGAAGTGCTGGCGGGCGTCGAAGTTCGTCAGCACGTTCGCCAGCGAGTGGACCGTCCGGCCGTACTTCAGGTCGCCCATGATGCCGACGGTCAGGTCGTCCAGCCCGTCGGCGGCCTCGCGCATCGTGTACAGGTCCAGCAGCGTCTGGGTCGGGTGGTGGCCGGCGCCGTCGCCCGCGTTGACCAGCGGGACGTCGACGAACTCGCTGGCCATCCGGGCCGATCCCTCTTGGGGGTGGCGCAGCACCAGCGCGTCGGCGTACCCCTCGATCACGCGGACGGTGTCCGCGAGGCTCTCGCCTTTCTTGACGCTCGAGGAGTCGACCGACCCCATGTCGACGACGTCGCCGCCGAGGCGCTTGATCGCCGTCTCGAAGCTCATCTTCGTTCGCGTGCTCGGCTCGAAAAAGAGCAGACCGAGCAGCTTGTCCGCGTGGCGCTCCCGGACGGCCGCCGGGTTCGCGGCGATCTCTGCCGCGCGGTCGAGAACCGCCTCGACGTCGTCCCGGGACAGCTGTTTCGCAGTGACGAGGTGCTCGTGCCGCATTGTTAGCTTGGCGTCGCCGGTCCCTCTTGAATCTCCCCATTGAGTCCGATCCGTGCTCGCAGTCGGACTCGCCAGTGGGGGTCGACCGCCAGCCAGTCCGCCGTTAACCGTCGACACTCCGACCTTACCCGCGGTACGCGCGCGGTACCGGTGCCGGGAACGGACGAACTATCGACCCGGTTTATCCGGAGCGTGGTGGTACCACAGCGAGCCCGAACGGGCGTGATACTACGTGTCAACGACCGAGTTCGCAAGCCACGGCTGGTGGGAACAGTACAAGGAGACGGTTAACGAGGACCCCGAGATGGAGGTGCGGGGCCACGACAAGTTCGACACCAACTTCTACGTCGACATCGGCGACGAGCGGTTCCTGATCGAGATGGACGGCGGCAAGATCGACGAAGTCGTCCCGAGCCCGGCGCTGAACAACCGCTGGGAGTTCGGCGTCGAGGGCGACCGCGAGACCTGGGAGGAGTTCGTCGCCGAGACGCCGCCGGCGTTCAACCACGAGATCATCGCCTCGAACTACCGGGCCGCGGTCCGGAACGAGGAGAATCGCCTCGAACTGACGGGCGACAACAAGAAGATCTTCCAGAACCTGCGGGCGTTCCAGCGCGCGCTGGATCTGATGCGCGAGGCCCACAACGACGGAGGTGGCTCATGAGCGCCGCAGACATCGACGCCGTCGACGAGGTCACCGGTCGCTACGTCACCGTCGACGTCGGGGGCGTCGAGCACCGGGTGTACTTCGAGGAGAACGGCCCGGAGGACGGCATCCCGCTGCTGTGCCAGCACACCGCGGGCTGTAACAACCAGGAGTGGCGCGAGGTGCTCCGCGACGAGGAGATCACCGACGAGTTCCGCGTGATCGCCTACGATCTCCCGTATCACGGCAAGTCGGCGCCGCCGACGAGCCAGGAGTGGTGGGAGGAGGACTACTCGATGACCGGCGAGGAGTTCGCCGAGCGGATCGTCGCCATCGCCGACGCGCTCGAACTCGAGGACCCGATCTACATGGGCTGTTCGATGGGCGGGAACGTCTCGCTGGAGCTGGCCGACTGGTACCCCGAGCGGTTCCGCGCGATCATCGGACTGGAGGCCGGCGCGCACAGTCCCGGCTTCTACATCGACTGGCTCGACCACCCGGAGGTCAACACGACCGAGGTCAACGCCTACTCCTGCTGGGGGCTGATGGCGCCCCAGGGGCCCGAACACGCCCGCAGGGAGACGATGTACCACTACGAGCAGGGCGCCAACGGCGTGTTCAAGGGCGACCTGTACTACTACTCGGTCGACCACGACTACCGCGACAAGCTCGGTGATATCGACGCGAGCGAGACGCCGCTGTACGCGATCAACGGCGAGTACGACTACCTGACGACGCCCGAAGACGCCCGCGACATCGCCGAGGGCGTCGGCGAGGGCGCGACGGCGATGGAGATGGCCGACATCGGCCACTTCCCGATGAGCGAGAATCCGACGCTGTTCAACGCCTACCTCAAGGAGATCCTCGCGGACGTGACCGGCGAGCGCGACGAGGCGCTGCCCGACACCATCACGCCCGAGGACGTCGGCGTCGAGGTCGAGAAGGTCAAAGCCGGCGCAGTGTCCGAAGAAGCCGACTGACGGCGATCGGGGTCTCTTTTTTGTCGGTCAGTGTCAGATTTCCGGCGTCCGATCTGCCGTTACTCTCATATAGCATCAGCTTACTCTGTGAGACAGCATGGCAGAACGATCGGACGGGCCGGGCAGGTACCAGGGCCGCGAGACCGAGAGCGGCGACATCGAGATCTACGACGCCGAAAACGACGACGCCTGGATCCGGTCGGACACGACGATGCACCGGGCGTGGCAGGCCTGAGGCGATCGGCGTTCAGAAGCCGCTGACGGTGCCGTCCTTACGCGGCTCGGTCGCGCCCGAGAGCGTCCCCTCGCGGTTCCGGACGATCTGGGCGCCGCCGAACTTCGCCGGTTCCAGGACGGATACGTCGTGACCCCTGCGCACTAACTTCGTCGCGAGGTTGCCGTCGAACCGTCCCTCGACCGCGAGTCGTCCCTCCTCGCGGTAGCGCCAGCGCGGTTCGTCGAGCGCGCGCTGGAGCGGCATGCCGTAGTCGACGAGATTAGACAGCACCTGGACGTGGCCCTGGGGCTGCATGTACCCGCCCATGACGCCGAATGCGGCCCAGTCGTCGGCGTCGAACCGCGCGATTGCGGGGATCAGCGTGTGGAACGGCCGCTTGCCCGGTTCGAGCCGGTTGGGATGGTCGGGGTCGAGCGAGAACGACCAGCCGCGGTTCTGGAGCGCGATGCCGGTGTCGCCCGCGACGATGCCGCTGCCAAAGCCCGCGAACCGGGAGTTGATGTAGGACACGACGTTGCCCTCGTCGTCGGCGACGGTCAGCAGAACCGTGTCGGCGTCCTCGCCGGCGCCGCGGGGCGCTCCCACGTCCACGTCGTCGATCGCCTCGCGGCCGACCGCGCCGGCGCGCTCGCGGACGTAGTCGTCGTCGAGCAGCGGCGGGATCGATTCGTACTCCGGGTCGGTGACGTACCGGTGGCCGTCGTGGAACGCGAGCTTCGCCGCCTCGGCGAACTTGTGGACGCGCTCGGGTGAGTCGTACGGCTCGTCGCCCGCCCCCAGCTCCTCGGCGATCTTCAGGGCTTCCAGCGCGATCAGCCCCTGATTGTTCGGCGGCAGCTCGTACACCTCGGTCCCGCGGTACGTCGCGCTGACGGGATCGAGGAACTCGGGGTCGAACGCTGCGAGGTCCGATTCTGAGAGGAACCCGCCCTTCGACCGCACCGCGTCGACGATCTGTTCGCCGATTTCGCCCTCGTAGACGACGTCGGCCCCCGACTCGGCGATCCGCTCCATCGTCTCGCCGAGCGCCGGCAATCGCACCGTCTCGCCCACGCGGGGCGCGCGCTCGGCGTCGACGAGGTACGCCTCGCGAGCGTTCGGGTCCTCGAACAGCTCCTCGCCGTGACGCCACGCGTCCGCGATCACCTCCGAGACCGGGTAGCCGTCGGTCGCGTACCGGATCGCGGGTGCGAGCGCGTCGGCCAGCGAACGCCGCCCGAGCTCCTCGACGGTGGCTTCCCACCCCCGCGCCGTTCCCGGAACCGTGACCGTGTGCGGGCCGGTTTCGGGCATCGTCACGTCCTCGGGGTCGGCGTCCCGATTCTCCGCGACGGCGTCGCGGACGCGTTCGAGCGTCGCGTCGGCGGGCGCGCCGCCGCAGCTTCGCATCGCGCCGACGTCGCCGTCGGCGGTCCGGTAGAGGGCGAACACGTCGCCGCCGAGTCCGGTGCTGGTCGGTTCGACGACGTTGAGCGCGGCGGCGGTCGCGACGGCGGCGTCGAACGCGTTGCCGCCCGAGCGGAGCAGTTCGATTCCGGCTTCCGCTGCGAGGGGCTGGCTCGTCGCGACGATTCCGTTCGGGGCGTAGACGGTCGACCGGCGGGAAGTAAAGCGGTCGAGATCGGGGTCGGCGTCCGGCATACCTCCGTGCCCGCGCGGACGGCAGGAAAATCCTTCGGCGGCGACGGCGACGCGGCGGCGACGCGGCGGTGTTATCCGAACTTCCCGGTGACGTAGTCCTCGACCCGGTCGCTCTCGGGGTTCTCGAAGATCTTGTCGGTCCGGTCGTACTCGACGAGCTGGCCGCCGGTGAGAAACACCGCGGTCTGGTCGCTGATCCGCGCGGCCTGCTGCATGTTGTGCGTGACGACGACGACGGTGTACTCCTCGGCGAGTTCCTCGATCAAATCCTCGATCTTCGCCGTCGCGACGGGGTCGAGCGCGCTCGCGGGCTCGTCCATCAGGATCACGTCGGGATCGACGGCGAGACAGCGCGCGATGCAGAGGCGCTGTTGCTGTCCGCCCGAGAGGCCGAGCGCGTTGTCGTCGAGTCGATCGTTGACCTCGTCCCACAGGGCCGCCTGTCGCAGACAGCGCTCGACGAGTTCGTCCTCGCGCTGCCGGTCGTCGTTGCCGAGCAGCCGCCCGAGCAGGCCGGTGTTCAGGTCGCCGTGTTTCCGCGGGCCGTAGGCGATGTTGTCCCGCACCGACTTCGGGAACGGGTTCGGACTCTGAAACACCATCCCGACGCGCTTCCGAAGCTTCACCAGATCGGTGTCGCCCTCGTAGATGTTCTCCTCGCCGACCTCGACGGTGCCTTCCACGCGGGCGCTGTCGATGCGGTCGTTCATCCGGTTGAGACACCGGAGGAACGTCGACTTCCCGCAGCCCGACGGCCCGATCAGCGCGGTCACGCTCTCCTCGGGGATCTCCATCGAGATGCCGTCGATCGCGTGGTCGTCGCCGTAGTAGACGTCCAGATCCGAAACCGAGATCGCGGCGTCGTCCTCGAACTCGTACTCGACCCACGACTCGTCGAGCTGTTCGTCGGTTTCGGCGTCGACCGTGTGCGTGTTCGCGGCGGGGTCGCCGCTCCCGAAGTCGTCCGTCGGCTGTTCCACCTGCGTCGATGTCGTCGATTGTTCACTCATTGGTGTAGTTTCCTCCTGAAGTAGATCCGCGAGGCGATGCCGATCGCGTAGAAGCCGAGCACCACCATCAGCAGCACGAGGGCGGTCCCCCACCCGAACGCTTCTTCCTGTCCGACGCCGGCCGTGATGACGGCGTAAAGCTGGTAGGGAAGCGCGCTGGACGCCTGCAGCAGCGCCTCGTTCTGGACGAACGGCGGCGTCGCGACGAACCGGAACGAGCCGAGCACGCTGGGCGCGCGCGACGGGAACGGCTGACCGCTCGTCACGAGTAGAATCGGCGCCGTTTCGCCGGCGATCCGGCCGACGCCGAGGATGACGCCGGTGATCACGCCCGGCATGGCCGCGGGCAGGACGACGCTGCGAATCGTCTGCCACTGGTTGACGCCGAGCGCGGCGCTGGCGTCGCGGTACTCGTCGGGGACGCTCTTGATCGATTCCCGGCTCGTGATCACGACCAGCGGGAGCAGCATGAACCCGAGCACGAACATCCCGGCCAGCAGCGAGTTGCTGTTGCCGAACCGGGGAACCAGGAACGCGTAGCCGAACAGGCCGTAGACGATGCTGGGCGTGCTCCAGAGCGCGTTGGTGGCGGTCTCGACGACTGCCGTGAACCGGCCCTGCTCGGCGTACTCGGTGAGGAACACGGCGGCGCCGATCCCCATCGGAACCGCGAACAGGACGGCGCCGATCACCAGCCAGACCGTGCCGACGATCGCCGGGAAGATGCCGTTGAACTGCTGGCTCAGCGAGACGCCGTTCGTGATGAACGGAACGGAGATGCTCAGTCCGGGACCGAACTGCGCGCCCTCCAGAAGCTTCGGCAGCCCCTTGCGCACCACGAAAAGGATCAGCAACAGCAGCACCGCGATCATGCCGAAGGCGTTCAGCCCGATTAGCAGGTACGCGCCGTTCTGGCGGCCCTGACTGCCGAACCCTTCCGCGACGATCGCGCCGCTCCAGGCGACGAGCAGACTGAGCGCGATCGTTACCAGCGGAACGACGATCGGCGCGTGGAACGTCGCCTCCAGCGACGGCGGGTTCCAGAACCAGCTCGCGTCGACGATGCCCGCGACCAGCAGCGCGCCCCAGGCCAGCGAGAGCAGCCCGACCGGGAGGGTCGTACCGAGGTCTTCGGGAAGGACGGCGACCACTGCAACGGTCACGAGCGCGAGGCCGATCCCCGCCGCGACGCTGCCGGTCGCGCCGACGCCGAAGGCGATCGTCGTCACCAGCCCGCCGACCGCGAACCCGAGAACGCCGAACCCGACGCCGGTTCCGATCCCGGTGTACTGGTCGGCGGTGGTCTCGAAGACGCCGACGTACGACGCGAGCCCGGCGCCGACCAGTCCGGCACCCGCCAACAGGAACACTGCGCCGAAGAGCGTGAACAGCGAGAGGCCCGCGACGGCGGTGTCGGGGGCCGTGCGCTCGAACAGCGTCGTCCAGCCGAGCAGGAACGTCACGATCGAGAGGCCGACGATGCCCAGCGCGACGCGGTCGAACGCGCCGAGAGCGGGCGCGGCGGTTCGAGTATCGGCTTCGCCGCTCATGAGTCACCCTGCAACTGGTGTTGCATGCGGTTTTCGACGTACTGCGATGCGATCGAGAGCGCCGTCACGCTGACGAACAGCACGACCCCGGCGGCGAACAGCGCGCTCATGTGCGTGCTGCTCGCGACGCCGTACTGGCTCGCGATGAGACTGGTCAGCGTCTCGGTGTTACCGAAGACGTCGTACAGCGGCTCTGGGAGACGTTGGGCGTGGCCCAGAATCACGGTCGCCGCCATCGTCTCCCCGACCGCGCGACCGACGCCGAGCAGCACCGCGGCGGAGACGCCCGAGAACGCCGTCGGGATCGTGATGCTCTTGATCGTCTGCCAGTCGGTCGTGCCGAGCGCGAGCGAGCCGCTTTTCATCGACTCGGGGACGCTGGAGATGGCGTCTTCCGCGACGGAGACGACCGTCGGGAGCGCCATCAGTCCGACCACGAGCCCGACGATGACCAAGCTGCCCGACGTCGGCAGGTCCATGTTCGCCATCATGTAGTCGTTGAGGATCGTGAAGCCGATGAACCCGTAGACGATCGATGGAATACCTGCGAGCGTCTCGACGGCGGGCTTGACGATCTCGCGGACGGCGTCGGGCGCGATCTCGCTGATGAACAGCGCGCCCGCGACGCCGAGCGGCCCGGCGATCAGCATCGCCAGAATCGTCGTCACGAGCGTGCCCCACATCATCGGCACGAGGGAGTACACTTCCTCGCCGCGGGTTCGCCACATCGGTTCGGACGCCTTGGTGAACATTCCGAGACCCATCTCGCGTATCGCCGGGAGCGCCTCGATGATCAGGTAGACCGAGATCAGCGCGAGCACGGCTCCGGTCGCGATCGTCGCGAGGAAGCTCAGCGCCTTCGCAGTCTGGGCCTGATGGACGAACAGGCCGTACCCGACGGTGAACAGGAACCCCGCGAGCGGAATCGCGGTAAGTTGCGAGCCGAGCAGGAACATCCCCGCAGTGGCGACGAGGCACAGTCCTCCAGCGGCGGCCGCTGCGACGACGCTGTCGTCGGCCGTCTCGACCCCGAATCGATCTTTCAGTTGTTGGTGTGGTCCTGATATTGACATAAAATATCGGTGATTGAACGGCGACGCGGCTCAGTTCGACGGCTCGGGCAGCTTCGAGCGCTGCTCCTCGCGCTCTGCGGGCGGGATCTTGAAGTAGTTGTTCGGCGCGACGAAGTTCTGCTGTCCGTACTCACTGAGCAACATGCGGAGGAACGCAGCCTCCTTCTCGCTGGTACCCTCGTAGGTGTAGCAGTGGAGGTCACGCGAGAGCGGGTAATCCTCAGAACCGAGGTTCTCGCCCAGCGTGTACGTCGTGCCCTCCAGTGTCAGCGAAATCGCCGGGACGCGATTTTCGTCGACGAACGCCAGCGCCATGTACGCGATGGCGTTGTCGGAGTTGGCGACGGTCGTCTGGACCTGCTGATTCTGGCCCTGCCGGACGTCGACTTCCATCTCTGCCTCGGGGTCGCCGAGCATGTTGGCGCGGAACGCCGTGTCGGTACCGGAGCCGACCGCGCGGCCGACCGCCTGAATCTCCTTGTCGGGCCCGTCGTACTTGTCGATCTGGGACCACTCGGTGATCTCGCCGGTGTAGATGCCACGGACCTGGTCGCCGTTGAGTTCAGTCACGCCCGCGTCGTAGATCTCCTTGCTGACGACGACCGGCTGGCCGTCGCGGCCGACGACGTGGTCGGTGTACTTCTCGAGTTCTTCCTCGCTGGCGTCGGGCAGCTCGCTGGCCACGTTCGAACTGGCGTCGCCGATGTCGACCTGTCCGTTCGCGACCTTCTCGATACCCGTACCGGAGTGGCTGAGGCCGACGTTGACCTGAAGCGGCGGCGTGCCGTCGTCGTTGGCCTCGAAGCCGTAGAGGCCGGCCCAGTAATCGGCCATCGGCTTGTCCGTGTCGATGCCGTACTGACTGGGGCCCCAGTACTCCTCGTCGTCGGCGGGCGGATTAGAGTTCCACACCGACGCGCCGTCGGACGTGATCGGGTACACCGTCGAGGAGCCGTCGGCGGTCAGCGGTCCCGTACCGCCGCTTCCCTCTTCGCCCTGTCCGAGGCAGCCGACGAGCGCCGCGCTCGCGGCGACGCCAGTCGTGGCGAGGAACGTTCGTCGGGAGGAGTTCGACCGGTCGGAGTCGGATCGGTTGGGTGCCATCGAGTGAAGAAACCCGCTGCCCCTACAAGTAGTGTTATAATTTTTATATATTCGGCGACGGAGTACCGCGTACCGCTATGTACCGGTACGGACTGGTCTTCGTCACCGGATTCCGGCAACTCGTCTGCGATCGCACCGCCCACGGGTAGTGACAGAAAAGCTATGTCGTGTGTCGTTCGTCGCGGTTCGTCGCTCGGTGGGTCGAGTCACTTCGTCGTGGCGCCGACGCTACTCCGACGGCGCGTCGGCGTCGGACCCCGGCTCCGGCCCCCACCCCAGAACCAGCAACGCTCCGCCCGCCGTCAGGGCACCGACGAGCACGGCGAGCGATCCGAAAGACGTCCCGTAGTCGTTGACCGCGCTCGCGATTTCGGCGAGGAGGAAGAGACACATCCCCAGCTGGATCACGACCACGAGCAGAATATCGCGTATCGACCGGACGTACGGGTCGGTGGACATACACGACTGTTCCGAAAAAGTATACGAAATGCTTGCGGTCGGCGTCGAATCTCCGCTTGCGATCGGCGTCGCGTCTCGGTGACCGACGGGGTCGCTGCCGTCGTTCGCTCGGATCGAGCGATCTTACTCGATCGTCCCGTTGTCCTCCAGCCCTTCGACGAACCGCGTCAGCACGCGGTTGAACGCGCCGGGGCGTTCGAGCATCGCCATGTGTGCGGCGTCCTCGATCGCGGCGTAGGCGGCGTCGGGGAGATTCTCGGCGAGGTACTCGTGGAACCACGGCGGCGTCAACTGGTCTTCGGCGCCACAGACCGCGAGCGCCGGGGCGTCGACGCGATCAAGCTCGCCCCGAACGTCGAACTCGTGGACGGTTCGGAAATCCCGCCGAACGACGTCCTGCCCGGTCGCGCGGAACATCGCGCTCGATGCCTCGCGAAGTTCCTCGTCCGGGTCGTGAAAGAGTCGATCCGGGCCGTGGAGAAACTCGACGGCCCGCTCGAAGTCGTCGTCGAGCCAGTCGAGCAGGTCATCGAGCACCGAGAGTCTGGCGCCGGTGCCCGCCAGCACGAGCGCGTCGGGCTCGTAATCGCGTTCGAGCGCGACGTGGAGCAACACGGCGCCGCCCAGCGAGTTACCGACCAGCACCTCGGCGTCGACCTCGCGCGCGACCGCGATGACGTCGTCGGCGTACACTGACAGCGTCGAATAGCCGGGGTCGGCGTCGATGTCCTCGGAGTCGCCGTGGCCGCTCAGATCCATCGCGACGACGGGATACTCGTCGGCCAGCCTGGCCTGGCTCTTCCAGACCGCGCTCGACCCGCCGCTCCCGTGGACGAACAGCAGCGTCGGTCCCTCGGCGTCCCGGTCGAACCGACGGTACGCCGTCGATCGACCGTGCTGGGTGACCTCGTTCATAAAGATACGTTGGATCGTAGCGGACATAAACCCCCGCGATGCGCGCTCGACGGAGTTCGCCGTCGGTACTACCCTGCGCGTTTCCGGTGTGAACCGCATTTCATCCGATAGCCGCAGAACCCCCGTTATATCCCGATTTTCTGCGAAAGGTATATATAGTATGCTGACTAACTTATGGTTAGGAATGAACGTAGAACAGTTCTCGGAGCGCGACGGGCAGTACGCTCGACGCTTCGAATACGACGACGAAACGGAAATCGTCGCCGACCTCGGCGTCGGCGTCGACGGCACCGTTGACGTCCTCGACGACGCGGTGATCGTCGTCACCGAGGACGGTGAAGAGTTCGAACTCGACATCCCCGAGACGGGCGCGCAAGCGTTTATCAAAAACGGCGTGCTCACCATCGAACTGGAGGCCGAGGCATGAGACTTACCGTAAAACCACTCAAACAGAAAGACGCCGGTCGCGGACTCGCCGCGATCGACCGGGGGTCGATGCGCGAGCTCGACCTCGAGAACGGCGACTACATCGTCATCGAGGGCGACAACGACAGCCGCGCGGTCGCGCGCGTCTGGCCGGGCTACCCCGAGGACGAGGGGCAGGGCGTCATCCGCATCGACGGCCGACTCCGCCAGGAGGCAAGCGTCGGCATCGACGACCGCGTCGAGGTCGAGAAGGCCGACGTCCAGCCCGCGACCAGCGTGACGGTCGCGCTCCCCCAGAACCTTCGGATCCGGGGCAACATCGGCCCGCTGGTGCGCGACAAGCTCAGCGGCCAGGCGGTCACCGAGGGCCAGACGGTCCCGTTCCCGCTCTCCTTTGGCCCGATGTCCGGTAACGGCCGGTCGGTCCCGCTGAAGATCGCCAGCAGCGAGCCCGGTGGGACGGTCGTCATCACCGACTCGACGGACATCCAGATCAGCGAGACGCCCGCCGAGCAGATCAGCGCCGAGGGCCCCACCAGCGAGGGTACCCCCAGCGTCACCTACGAGGACATCGGCGGCCTCGACAGCGAGCTCGAACAGGTTCGCGAGATGATCGAGCTGCCGATGCGCCACCCCGAGCTGTTCCAGCAGCTCGGTATCGAGCCGCCGAAGGGCGTCCTGCTGCACGGCCCGCCGGGGACCGGCAAGACGCTGATGGCGAAAGCCGTCGCCAACGAGGTCGACGCCCACTTCGAGACGATCTCCGGCCCGGAGATCATGTCGAAGTACTACGGCGAGAGCGAGGAGCAGCTCCGCGAGGTGTTCGAGGAGGCAGAAGAACAGTCGCCCGCGATCATCTTCATCGACGAGATCGACTCGATCGCGCCCAAGCGCGAGGAGGCCGGCGGCGACGTCGAACGCCGCGTGGTCGCCCAGCTCCTGAGCCTGATGGACGGGCTCGAGGAGCGCGGCGAGGTCACCGTGATCGCCGCGACGAACCGCGTCGACGCCATCGACCCGGCGCTGCGCCGCGGCGGCCGCTTCGACCGCGAGATCGAGATCTCGGTGCCCGACAAGGAGGGTCGCCAGGAGATCCTGCAGGTCCACACCCGCGGGATGCCGCTGGCCGACGGCATCGATCTCGAGGAGTACGCCGAGAACACCCACGGGTTCGTCGGCGCCGATCTGGCGTCGCTGACCAAGGAGGGCGCGATGAACGCCCTGCGCCGGGTGCGCCCGGAGATCGACCTCGAAGCCGACGAGATCGACGCCGAGCTGCTCGAATCGCTGCAGGTCACCAACGACGACTTCCGCGAGGCGATGAAGGGCATCGAGCCCTCCGCGCTGCGCGAGGTGTTCGTCGAGGTGCCCGACGTCACCTGGAACAGCGTCGGCGGCCTCGAGGACACCAAAGAGCGCCTGCGCGAGACGATCCAGTGGCCCCTCGAGTACCCCGAGGTGTTCGAGACGATGGACATGGAGGCCGCGAAGGGCGTCCTGCTGTACGGCCCGCCGGGGACCGGCAAGACGCTGATGGCGAAAGCCGTCGCCAACGAGGCCGAGTCCAACTTCATCTCGATCAAGGGCCCCGAGCTGCTCAGCAAGTGGGTCGGCGAGTCCGAGAAGGGCATCCGCGAGGTGTTCAGCAAGGCCCGGGAGAACGCCCCGACCGTGGTGTTCTTCGACGAGATCGACTCGATCGCCACCGAGCGCGGCAGCGGCGGCGGCGACTCGAACGTCGGCGAACGGGTCGTCTCGCAGCTGCTGACCGAGCTCGACGGGCTCGAACAGCTGGAGGACGTCGTCGTGATCGCGACGACCAACCGGCCGGACCTGATCGACTCGGCGCTGTTGCGCCCCGGTCGCCTGGACCGCCACGTCCACGTGCCGGTGCCCGACGAGGACGCCCGCGAGGCGATCTTCGAGGTCCACACCCGCAACAAGCCCCTGGCCGACGACGTCGACCTCGGGTGGCTCGCGAGCCGGACCGAGGGCTACGTCGGCGCCGACATCGAGGCGATCACGCGCGAGGCCTCGATGGCGGCCTCCCGGGAGTTCATCAACTCGGTGAGCCCCGAGGAGATCGACGAGAGCGTCGGAAACGTCCGCATCAGCCGCGAGCACTTCGAGCAGGCGCTCGACGAGGTCGGTCCGAGCGTCACCGACGAGGTGCGCGAGCGCTACGAGGAACTGGAAAGCGAACTCGACCGAACCGAGCCCGACACGGGTGAAAGCGACGTCACCCGGACGTTCCAGTAAGCGCCCGCACTCGCTCGGCACCGCCCCGCTGACGCGTCACTTTCATTTTCGCCGCGGCGTCTCGACGCCGAACGGCAGTTCTCTCCACACCGCAGATTCGCCAGCCCTGCCGCCGCGCGACCGGGATTTTTTGCGTTCGACGCCGACATTCGGATCGTGTACTCGAAAGTCACCGTCGACGAGATCGAGGAGCGAGAGGTCGAGGGGATCGAACCGACGATCAGGGCGATCGGCTACGAGACGCGGCCCGAGGAGATGCGTCCGAGCGTCTGGGAGTTCGAGGAGGGCGAGGAGAACAATCGCCACTACCACGAGCACCAGGAGGAGCTGTATCTCGTGCTGGACGGTCGCTTTCACGTCTCGGTCGGCGAGGAAGGGTTCGAGCTAGCGGAAGGCGACGTGCTGGTCGTCGAGCCATCGACCGAGCGGCAGGTGACGGCGCTGGAGCCCGCGCGCCTGTTCGTGGTGGGTGCGCCGAACGAGGCCGACGACGCGGTGGTGGTCGACTAGTGGCCGAGGGCGTATTTCATCCGATCAGTCGTGAGAGTAGCGGTCGTTACGGGAGCCGCGTCGAGTGAACGGTGAGATGGGACCTGTTCGGACACTATGTCAGAGACCGCCGCTACAGGTAGACTGGTCAAATTCAAAATAAACGTAGTCTCTGTCCTCGTACTCCCGAATCTCGGCCAGGAACAGATTTTCCGTCGACTCGGTTTTATTGCACGTCACTCGGTACCCTCCTTCTTCGGGGTCGGTTCCCTGACGCGCGATAGAGATTGTAAACCAGTCTCCGTTCCTCGCCTCGGTAATTCCCGCTTCCCGAATAACGGCAGGTCCCCGGCTCCGCTCGGAGATTTCGTAGGTATCGTCCAGCACGATATCGCCCTCCCGTTCGGATATCGTGATTTCGATTTGGTGTCGGTCTTCGGTGAAGTTCAGGAGCTCAAAATTCACAGGTCCGGCGGCTTCCAAAGACAGACAGCCAGCGGCCCCCAGCGTCATCCCGGAGCCGATCATCGAGAGAGTCGATCGACGATTCACATGAATTTGTGGCGAGCGAAGCGATAAAAACGTTCCCGGTACATCGAGGCAGTGTTCAACTCACCCGCGTAGCTACCGAATCGCCTGATTCAGCACTGGCCCGGAAACTCATCCGACCGTCAGAACTGATACCGCCGCTCGTCTTTCTGCTGGGCCTGCGGGAACTGCGCGGCGCCGGTCATCTCCTCGTAGGTCATTCCCGAGAGGTACTCGTCGTAGGTCACGTCGTAGGCGCTGCGGAGGTGGAAATCGAGCTTGCCGGACTCGACGGTGCTCTGAAACAGCAGGCTGACCGCCTCCTCGATCATGTCCTCGGCGTCGTCCTCGTCGAGCGCGGTCAACAGCATCGTCAGCTCTCGGCGGGTCCCCTCGTCGAGATCGGCGTCGAGGTCGCCGTCCAGCGCTTCGTACCTCTCCTCGATGTCCTCGGTCAGGTCGTCGAGTGTCATACCTCCAGTTGGGACGAGCGGGATGAAACGGCTTTCGGCTGCGCGATATCTCACTCGTCGTGGTCAGGCGTGGGCGGCACGTCGGCATCCGGTGCCGTCGCGGCATCGGCGTCGGAAGCCGCTGACGCATCGCGCGCCGCCGCTCCGGTCGACCGCGCAGATGGGCGCCCGAACGGATCTTCGACCAGCGGGAGTTCGATGACGAACCGCGCCCCGCCCGACTCGCTTTCCCCCACCGAAATCTCGCCGCCGTACTGCTCGACGAGCGTATCGACGAGATACAGCCCGACGCCGGTCCCGGTACTGTCCAACCCCTTCTCGCCGCGGCCGAACACCTCCTTGCGCCGCGATTCGAGGATCCCCGGCCCGTCGTCGGCGACCTCGATGCGCACCGTCGTATCGTCGCACTCGACCGAGACGCGAACGCGACAGGGCGGGTCGTCGTGGTGCTGGACGGCGTTGTTGAACAGGTTCGTGAACACCGACGAGAACATCTGGTTGGCCGCGACGTAGCAGCCCTCGGGAAGTTCCTCCTCGACCACGAACTCGGCGTCGTCGAAGCGCTGGCGCGCCTGCTCCAGTTGCGTCCGGAGGACCCCGACCGCGTCGATCGGTTCGAGCTCGATCGACTCGTCGCCGGTGATCGCAGCCATGAGATCGCCGACGTTCTCGGTCAGTTCGACGACGTGTCGACTGCTCTCGTCCATCGCGTCGAGATGTACCCGTCCCGCATCGTCGACGTGCTCCGCGAGCAGGTCGGCCCGGCCCCCGATGATCGTCATGTCGTTTCGGATGTCGTGGCGGACGATACGATTCAGGATGGATAGCTCTTCCTCGCGGCGCTTCAGCTCCGTGATGTCACGGAAGACCAGCAGGCGCCCGTTCTGTGCTCCCGCCCGGTCGTACAGGGGCGTGACCTGAAAATCGAAGTGCCGAGGATCGCCGCCGACCGAGAGCTCGATTTCGGTGCGCGAGTCGTCGTCTCCCTGCGCGAGGAGGTCGGCGTCGAACACGTCGTCGACGGGCTTTCGGACGGGATCGGGATCGTTCGCGAGCCGGCGCCCGGCGTCGTTGACGTCGACGACCCGGTTCGTCCGGTCGACGACGAACACGCCGTCGCGCATGTTCTCGATGACCTTGTTTCTGGCAACGGGAACGATGTCGAGCAGTTCGAACCGGGCGACGCCGAAGAGGAAGCCGACGACCTTGACCGTGCTCGTCAGCGGGAGCGGATCGATCGGAACGAGGCCGAGCCACCAGACGAACTCGCCGACCAGCACGAGGAGGATGCTGCCCACCAGGATGGTCGATTGCTTGACGAACGCTCGCTGGGTCAGCGACAGCTCGAGGAGAAGGTAGATGCCGACGAGGAGATAGCCGACCGCGACCGAGGCGAACAGCCAGTAGAGCGGCCCGAAGGAGGGAATCAGCAGGTTCGCGGCGGCGTCGTACTCGTAGCCGTAAAACAGGCCGTGGGCGTCGTTCGTCCAGACGAGCAACTGCGAAAGCACCGGGATGGCGGCGATGGCGGCGCCGGTCCGGTAGGTGAGCCACTCCTCGTGGTCGGTGTACTCGATCGCGGTGATCATGTAGCCCGCGGCCATGAACGTCATCGGGACGAACCGCCAGTTCCACCAGAACAGCTTGGCCGAGAGATCCGTCGAGACGAGCTGGACGATGTAGACGGCCGAGAGCAGTATCAGCCCCGTCACGTCGAAGATGAACCCGGTGGCACCCCGCCGGTCCCGGTAGCGCCACAGTCTGGCGACGAGCGCGACGCTGATCAACAGGGCCAGCACGTACGGAACGACGTAGTGCGTGTATTCGAGTGCCATGTTCGTCTCGCATCTCGACCGCGGTCGGCGTCGCGATCAGTCACCGGGTGGACTCCTCGATAGCTCCCGATTGTTGCGTAGTACTGGATCGCACGTTGCCGCTCCGATACCAAAAAGATACGTCCCGACCGCGACCGCATCGAACTTGGCGATTCGGGCACGCTTCGACCGTCCGACGAGACGAACCGCCAGACCCAACTGCAGTAGGCGCCTCCGGTACGCTGATGAGCGAAGCGCCGGGCGCAGTCCCCGAGGAGCCGGACGCCGTTCAGCGGGCCCTGATCGAGTGGTACGAGGCGGACCACCGGTCGTTCCCGTGGCGGGAAACGACCGACCCCTACGAGATTCTCGTCTCGGAAGTGATGAGCCAGCAGACCCAGCTCTCGCGGGTCGAGACGGCCTGGGCCGAGTTCCTCGATCGGTGGCCCGCGGTCGCGGATCTGGCGGCCGCCGACCGCTCGGCGGTCGTCGCGTTCTGGACCGACCACAGCCTCGGGTACAACAACCGTGCGCGGTACCTCCACGAAGCCGCCGGACAGGTCGTCGACGATCACGGGGGCGAGTTCCCGACGACGCCCGACGGGCTGCAAGAGCTGCAAGGCGTCGGACCGTACACCGCCAACGCGGTCGCGAGCTTCGCGTTCAACAACGGCGACGCCGTCGTCGACACGAACGTCAAGCGCGTCCTCTATCGGGCGTTCGACGTGCCGGACGACGACGCCGCCTTCGAGGACGCCGCCGCCGAACTCATGCCCGAGGGCGAGTCCCGCGTCTGGAACAACGCGATCATGGAACTCGGCGGGGTGGCCTGCGAGAAGACGCCGGCCTGCGACGAGGCGGGCTGCCCGTGGCGGACGTGGTGTCACGCCTACGAGACGGGCGATTTCACCGCGCCCGACGTTCCCACGCAGCCCAGCTTCGAGGGAAGTCGCCGGCAGTTCCGCGGGCGCGTCGTGAAGCTGCTGGGCGAACACGACGAACTCGAACTCGACGAGATCGGGCCGCGGATCCGAGTGGACTACGCACCCGGAGGCGAGTACGGCCGGGAGTGGCTGCGCGGCCTGCTCGACGATCTCGAAGGCGACGAACTCGTCGAGACCGAGGAGCGCGAGAACGGCGTCGTCGCCCGACTTCGGCAGTAGCGCGTCGCCCGACTCACTCGCTCGCTCGGGCTTCGGCGTCGAGCAGCGACGCGGGCTCGACGGAATCGTACTTGACGATCGACGCGAAAACGTCGTCCTCCGTGGCGAATCGACTGCCGGACGTGACGCCGTAGGCGTCGTCGTCGCCGAACCGCGTTTCCACGAACCGGCGTGCGACGAGCGCTTTGCGTCCGTCCGCTTCCTCGTCGATCTGCCACTGGGCTTCGTCGAGGAACAGCGCGGCCGTCACCACGTCGAAGAGCAGGTCCGACAGCCGCTTGGCGTGGTACTGCGCGTACTCGTCGTCCTCGACGGCGAGCGTCCCCAGCGCGTCCTGCAGGTCGCGGAACGCCGACTCCACTTCGGCGGCCACCGATTCGAGCGCCGGGTGCTCGACGGCGTCGAGTTTCTTCCGAACGTAGGGGAGCAGCGCCTCGTGGGCGTTCTCCCGGTTCAGCGCCCGAAGCACGTCGAGCGCGAGAACGTTCGACGGCCCCTCCCAGATCGGGAGCACCTGCGCGTCCCGAAGTAGGCGTTCGGTCGTGTGTTCGCGAACGTACCCGTTGCCCCCCAGAATCTCCATCGCGTAGGAGGTCGTGTCGACTGCCATCCGGGCCGTCTTGTACTTCGCCACGGGGACGAACAGACGCATCAACTGGTAGGCTGCAGCGTCGTCGCCGACGTGTTCGCGCTCGTCGTACAGCCGCGCCGCCTCGAACGAAAAGGCCACTGCGGCCTCGTAATCGACCGAGAGGTCCACGAGATCGCGTCGCATCAGCGGGTACTCCTCGATCGGACTGCCGAACGCCTCGCGGTTGGCGGCGCGGACCTTCGCCTCCAGTAGCGCGCGTCCCATCACGCCGACCGCGCCCGTGGCGTTCGTCAGCCGCTCGAAGTTCATCATCTCCGCCATGTACTTGAACCCCTTCCGCTCCTCGCCGACGAGGTACGCCTCCGCGCCCTCGAACTCGATCTCGCCCGTCGGGACGGACGTGGTGCCGAGTTTGTCCTTCAGCCGACGGAAGTGCGAGTCGTTGACCGCGCCGTTCGGCTTCGTCCGCGGGACGAGGAACAGCGACAGCCCCTCGGTGCCCTCGGGCGCGTCCGGCGTCCGCGCGAGGGCGAGCGCGCCTTCGGCGTCGATGTTCGAGCAGAACCACTTCTCGCCGTACAGTTCGTACACGCCGTCGTCGTCGGTGCGCTCGGCTCGCGTCTCGTTGGCCCCCACGTCCGACCCGCCCTGTTCCTCGGTCAGAAACATCGCGCCCTCGATGTGCTCGTCGAGGCCGCGGGCGGTCAGCGCCTCGAAGTACTCCTCCAAGTCGCCGTCGTCGAATTTGTCGAGGACGATCGCGGCGCCGGTCGTCATGGAGACGGGACAGCAAAAGCCGCTGTCGACGTACGACAGCAGCGCCTGCATCAACAGCGTGTGACTCAACCCGACCGGCTCGTCGCGACCCGGCGGCGCGTGGAAGGCGTCGTGGGTGACGCCGAACCGCTCGTAGACGATCTCCTCTTGCTCGCGGAGCAGCGGGTGGTACTCGACCTCGTTGCGGCGGTTCCCGTACTTGTCGAACGAACGGAGTTCGTGGCCCGCTTCGTCGATGCGGTCGGCCGTGTCGGCCATCCGCTCCCCGAGCACCGCCCCGAACTCGGAGAGCACGTCCTCGGCCCACTCGAACTCGGCGTCCGGGTAGATCCGCCGCGCCTCGAACTGGAGCGTCGGATCGACCTCCCAGTAGTTGCAGTTCCGCCCCTCGTCCAGCCGCCCGTAGTCGATCGAACCCGACGTCATTGTAGATGATAGTTGGTGTGAAATATGATAAACCATCGGCGTTCTGGGCCCACCGCGTGCGGCGCCCCCGACGCGAGGCCCCGTCGCGGCAGAGGGATACGACGCGTGCGCTGCCCCGTCTGCAACGGTCACGACCGAGAACGCCACATCGAGCTTCACGCCCACGTTTATTTCCGTGGACTGCCAAGTGATCGATCGATGCACCGACCTCGCGATCGAGGGGCGATCGACGATGCCCGCTGACGAGAGCGACCGCTGCAGTCGTCGTTGCCTGCTCCGGGCGATCGGAACGGGCCTGACAGCGCTCGGCATCGCAGGCACCGGCGCAGCCCAGGAGGGGGACGCGGCGGTGCTGTTCGCCGATCAGACGAGCGACGGCGTCGCGATACAGCTCGCGGCGGTGCGGACCGGGATCGACGTCGCCTACGTTATCCGGTCGCAGGATTCCGATCGAACACTTGCAGAGGGAACGTTCAACGCCGGCACCAGACGCCGGAACGTCACCATCCGGCTCGAGGAGCGAATCGAGCGGGACCAGACGCTATCGATTTCGCTCTCTCGACTCGACGACGGCTCCCCGCTCGTCGGGGATACGGCGGAAGTGACCCTGCTGGGCGAGCAAGCGGATTCGGACGCCGCCGACGGATCGGTCTCGAACGAAACCGCAACAGGCGAAACCTCGGGAAGCGACGCGACCGCTGATGATGTCGTCGAGGTCAGTGAGCCAGACGCCGTCGACGAGGTGAGCGATCTGAACGAGCGCGACGCCGCCGACGAGGATGCCGAGACTGACGGTGAAGCGTCCGCCGACTCGGGGATGCCGGGCTTCGGCGTCGGAACCGCTCTCGCAAGCGTCGGCGGGCTGGCGTACGCCTTCGCCCGTCGTTCGGGCGCCGGCGCCGACGAGTGATCAAAAGAGCGGGCGCCGATGCCGACGAGTGATCGGGGTGTGTGGAACGCCGCCGAGATCCGGGTGGCGACCGATCACGCCTCGGACTCGGACGTAGCTCGGCGGGACTCCGAGAACGAAACCTGCTGCGTCGCGGGGCGTGACCGCGGTTCTCAGTGAGCAACGGGGATCGGCAGTCTCGGCTCCCACTCCAGGTCGCCCTCGTAGTGGAACACGTCGTCGTCCTTCGTGGGATCCATCACCGACAGGTCGAGCCAGCCGTTGTCGAGCAGGCGCGCCACGTCCTCGTGCTCGGCGATGATCTCGGTGACGCGCTCGGTCGGGGCGTGGATCACGGTCTGCAGGCGCAGCGGCTGGTGGTAGGGCTGCTCGTCGTCGACGTTGAGCGACTGGAGCGGAAGCCCGGTCATCAGGTCGCCGCCGTTGCCCTGGTAGACGCCGACGTTGCCGACCTGGTTCTGAGTGACCTTCGAGCCGCTGCCGTAGACGCCGTTGTCCACCGTGGCGAAGTAATACTGGTTGTTGATCCACTGGGTGACGACCAGCGGCCCGGTCATGATGGCTTCCAGCGCGTCGCCGTCGGGATCGGTCGACCAGTCGTAGGAGTGCAGGAACGCGCGGCCGTCGAGATCGACGCCCTCGGTCAGGTCGCGCGGGCCGATCACGAACGAGGCGTTGCCAGAGAGGCCCCACTCGGGGCGCGTCTCCGCCCAGTCGGCGGCGCGGCGCTCGGTCTCGCGGACGCCGTCGTCGTCGTCGGCGCGCATCGATTCGGTGCGCTCGGCGGTGGCGGCCTCGCGGGCGTCCGCGAGATCCTCGCGCAGGCGCTGAATATCCTCGCGGTGGCTCTCGGGCGCACTCTCATCGTACAGTTCGATCTCGTCGGTCGTCGTGTTGTGTTCGGCCGCGAGGAAGAGGGTGTCCTCGGGCACGTCGATCCCCGACTCGCGGAGCGCCGCCTTGACCTCGGAGTCGTTGCAGATCGCCGCGAGCACGCGGGCGCTCGGGCCGCCGGGGTTGCCGGCGCAGGCGCCACAGTCCAGGCTCGACGCGAACTGGTTGTTCGTCGTCTCGCTGGCGTGGCCCGTGAACACGACCAGGCGCGCGAACTGCTCCCAGCCCATCAGCTCGAACGCCGATCTGGCGTACTCGACCTTTTGCTCCAGCGTCAGCCCGCGGGGGAGCGCGTCGCCGTGATCGTGGGCGTCGGCCGGGCGATCGACCGTCGGCGAGCAGAACTCGGCCGCGGAGGGGAGCCGCCCGTCGACGGCGTCGGTCAGGTCGTGGACGGCCGAGGGCGCGAGCGTGCGCGACGCCATCGCGGCGCCGTAGGCGCTCCCGGCGCCCTCGACGAACGTGAACGCCGCGGCGACGTTGGTCTTGAGCGCCTTGAGGTGCTTCCGGCCCGCGGACGCCAGCCGGGTCCACATGTCGTACGTCTCGGCGTGCTCGTGGTGCCCCTCGGCCGGGCGATCCTCGATCCGGTGTTCGGCGTCGACGATCGGCGGGCAGGCGTCGATCTCGACGTCCGAATCGTACTCGCTGTAGCGCATCGGGACGCCGAAGAAGCCGGCGTAGCCGTGAGTCTCGTGCGGCCCGGCGGCCTCGATGTGGCGGCGGATGATCTCCGAGCGCGTGTCGATGCAAAACACCAGCTGCGAGGCGGGGCGCTCGTTCGTCGCGTCGCCCTCCGACTCGTCGGCCGAGCGATCGACGTCGTCGACGAGCTGCCGGCGGTAGCTCTTCTCCCAGGCGGTGAGCCAGAGTTCGGCCAGCGGCGGCCCCTCACGGGCCTCCGCGTCGCTCGCTCCGGCACCGGCTTCCGGATCGTCCGGCTCGATCGGGGCGTCCAGCAGTTCCGCGAGCGTCAGGCGCACCGCGAGATACTCGGTCAGCGAGATCGGGTGGGCCGCCTGCCAGGGATCGCCGTCGGCGTCGGCGCGCTGCTTGAGGAAGCCGGTCCAGCCCGGCAGCGCGGCGAGGTGGTGCTCGAAGATCGGCTCCCAGCGCCCCTGCGGGTAGTCCGACAGGGCCGTTTCGATCGCCGCCGTCGGCGTCTCGGGGAGGTCCGACGCCGCCCCGCAGTTCGGGATCTCGTCGTCGTGCGGCGCCATCTTGCGCCACGCGGCGTAAAAGCCCTCCTCGCGGTCGGGCATCGACCACTCGGCCAGCCCCTCGTCGAGGAACTTGGCGAGCCACTTCGTCAGGACCTGATCGACCGCCTCGGTCGCCGGGTCGGCGTGGTTACTCGTCTCGGCGTCGCCCTCGCTACGCGACTCGGCGGCCTCCAACTCGTCGAGAAGCTCCGCCGGCTCGCCCTCGACTCCGTGGTCGTCCAGCACCGAGCGCAGCACGTCCGGATCGATCCGGCCGTCCGCCCAGGCGCGACGGAACGTCGAGGCCTCGGGGTAGCCCCGGCCACCGAACAGTTCGTTCGCCTCCGCGACCGCCTCGTCGAACGAGCGGTCCTCCAGCCCGGCGAGCGGGTTGGCCGTGACGAAGGAGTGGATGGGCCAGACCGAGCCGACCGCCTCGGCGGCGCGTTCGATGCTGTCGTCGACGTGGTCCTGTTCAAGCGTCATTGTAGTCCTCCTTGGTGGTGAGAAGGGTGTCCGGATCCGGCTGCGAGAGATTCACGAGCGCCACGTACAGGCGCCTGCTCTTGCGATGCCAGCCCAGCGTCGTCACGACGTAGGCCAGCGCGAACGCGGCGGCGACGCCGTAGTGGACGACCGTCAGCTCGGTCGGCGCCGTCGTCGCCGGGACGTCCGACAGCAGCGTCGAGATGGCGTTGAACATCGCGGCGTAGGTGCCGATGGCCGTCAGCACGACCAGCGGCGTCCCGACGAGCCTGATCGTCGGCGGGAGCGTCGACCGGCGGAGCACGTCGCGAGTCGCGTGCAGCGTCGTCAGGACGACGACGAGCGTCAGCACGAGGCCGCTGTTCAGCTCGGTCCCCTTCCCGGTCAGCACGGCGAACAGGACGCCGCCACCCAGCGCCGTCAGCAGCCCGACGCCGACGCCGAGCGGGTCGGTCGCGTCGTGGTGGTGGCCGCCGGGCGTCGTCTGCTCGACGGTCGCGCCCGAGGACAGGAACAGGTACGCTTTGTAGAACCCGTGGAGGATCAGGTGGGTGATCGCCGCCGCGAAGAAGCCGAGGCCACACTGCAGGATCATGAATCCCATCTGCGCGAGCGTCGAGGCGCCGAGCTCGCTCTTGATGTCGGTCTGGACGAGCAACAGCGCCTGCCCGAGCAGGGCGCTGACGGCGCCGACGGCGACGATGAGCGACATCGCCGCCGTGCGGTCCGCGAACAGCGGCGCGAACCGGGTGAGCAGGACGCCGCCGGCGTTGACGAAGCCGGCGTGCATCAGCGCCGAGGCCGGCGTCGGCGCCGTCATCGAGGAGAGTAGCCACGTCTGGAACGGGAACAGCGCCGACTGGACGATCGCCGCGAGGAAGATCGCCCCGCCGGCGACCAGCGCGGCGGTCGTCGGGACCTCGCCCAGACTCCCGAGGATGCCGCTGATCGAGGTCGCGCCGGTCGTCCAGCCCAGCACGGCGATCCCGGCGGCGAGCAGCCCGCTGCTGGCGAGGAAGTGTCTGCGCGCGACGCCGGCGGCCACCCGTGCCTGCTTCCAGTCGCGCTCGTGGCCGATCAGGTCGGCCATGAGCAGCCCCATCGCCAGCCACGTCGCGGCGAACAGCGCGACGTGATCGGCCGCTGCCATCGTCATCACGACGAGCGTGAACGCCAGCACGCGAGCGAAAAAGCCCTCGATCCGGGCGTCGCCGGCCATGTAGCGCCGCGAGTAGCTGTGGACGATGCCGCTGAAGAAGGTGACCACGACCCACATCAGCGCGGTCAGCCCGTCGATCCGGACGATCCCCTCGATCGCCCACGCGTTCCCGGTTCGGATCGACAGCGCGAGCGTCCCGAGGCCGAGGACGAACAGCGTCCAGACCGCGAGGGTCGAGGCTCGCGGGAGGGCCGACCGCGACGGCGTCGTCGTCTCCGAGAGCGATCCCGCGTCGTTCGAGCGTGTGTGGCCAGCCATTGTTCGGTCGTCCCGACCGGTCCGAGCGACCCGAGTCCTCGGCGCGACGCCGCGGCGGGTTCGCGCGAACCGGTCGTGGTTACCAGCACTATAGAACGAACTGGTTATTATAGCCTTTGGTACGAACAAATCGTTCCTTAGACTGTCGTTAAAGAACATTATGATCTTGCAGATCGCGGATCTATCGGCACGAATACTTTTGACCACGACAGCCACCGCTCGTTCCAGAGAGGTCGAACCGTCCCGTTTCGCGCGATCGGTCGGGCCGATCGGCCTCGATTGCGGTGGGACGGGCGCCCGCGGACGCTCACGCTTTCGTCGGCGTCGTACGGCCGTCTTCACAGGCGTTATACCGGCTGACCGGTTAGTCAGGAGCACAGTGAATGACAGCCGCCGCATCGTCGCAGCCGTCATCGCCTGTACGTTCTTCGTCGGCTTCGGCGGCGGCGTCGTCTTCCCGATCCTGCCGAATCTCGGTGCGGTGCTCGGAATATCGCCGTTCCTCGTCGGCGTCATCCTGAGCGCCAACCGGATCACGCGGCTGTTCGCGAACGCGCCCGCTGGCGCGCTCGTCGATCGTGCGGGAACGCGGACGCCGTTCGTCGTCGGGCTGTTCGTCGAGGGCGTCGCCACGCTCGGGTACGTCGTCGCCGTCACGGCGCCGTTCCCCGAGTTCTGGTTTCTGGTCGCCCGCGTCTGCTGGGGGATCGGGAGCGCGCTCGTGTTCGCGACGGCCTACACCATCACCGCCGACGTCAGCGAGTCGGCCTCGCGGGGCACGAGCATGGGCGTCGTCCGCGCCGGCATCACCTTCGGCTTCCCCGCCGGGCTGGTGCTGGGCGGCGTCGTCAGCGAACTCTACAGCGTCGCCGTGGCGTTCGTGCTCGCGGCCGGGTTCGCGCTGTTCGCGAGCGTGCTGGCCTACCGGATCGTCCCCGAGACCCACGGCGACGCGGTCGAGGCTGCGAGCGGCTCGGTCAAGCCGTGGGAGATCGAACGAAGCCTGCCGGCGCTGACGGTCGGCCTCGTCAACTTCGGCGTCTTCTTCGCGTACGTGGGCGCGCTGTTCTCGACGCTCGTGCTATTTTTAGAGTTCCGGGAGATCGGCCTGTTCGGGTTCGACGCGCAGGGCACCTCCGGCGCTCTCATGGCGGTGACCGTGCTGGCCGGCTCAATCTCGATGCTCGCGGGCGGCAAGCTCAGCGACCTGTACGGCTACCGCGTGCCGATCGTCCTCGGATCGCTCCTGATTTCGGGCGTCGGCTTCCTGCTGTTGCCCCGCCCCGACGGCGTCGCCGGGATCGTCGCGGCGTGCGTGCTGATCGGCGCCGGACAGGGCGGCACGACCGGCCCGATGATGGCGCTGATCGCCGACCTCACCCCCGACGAGCGCATGGGTCGAGCGATGGGGACGAACAACGTGCTCGGCGACGTCGGCGGCGCGCTCGGCCCGCTCGTCTCCCTGCCGCTGGTCGAGTCCGTCGGCTTCGCGCCGGTGTACGTCGCTTGCGCGCTGATCCCGGTCGCCGCGGGCGTCGTCCTGCTGGTCGGCGTCCGCGCCGAGACGGGCGAGGTCAACCCGTCGCTGGAGGCCCAAACCAGCGACTGACGGGAGGTGGGCCGGACGCCGACGAACGGACGCCGCGGCTCACTCCCGAGACACCCGCAGCGCGTGCTCGTCGCCCCGCTCGCTCGACTCGTAGATCGCGTCGAGCACGCGCTGGACCTGCACGCCCTCCTCGACGGAGTTCTGGACCGGCGGCTGTCCCGCGAGGACGGCGTCGAGGAACGTCTTGCTCTCGGCGCGCCAGCCGGTCACCTCCGGGTGGGCGGTCTGTTCGCTGTCGATGTAGTGGTCGCCGCCGTCGAGGCCGGTGTCGAAAATCGTCAGGTCGTCCTCGCCCATCTGGAAGCGCGCGCCCGACTCCGTCCCGCGGACGGTGAACTCGTCGATCGACTCGCGGTTGGTCGCCCACGCCGACTCCAGCGAGACGGTGGCGCCGTTCTCGCACTTGAGGAAGGCGCTGACCGAGTCGTCGACGTCGAACGTCTCCGAGCCGACGGTCCACTCGCTGCTCCAGTTGTCGGGGTCGGCGTACTGCTCGTCGGCGCCGAACTCCGAGCGCGTCTCGCCGACCACTTCGGTCACCTCGGGGAAATCGAGCAGGTACAGCGCCAGGTCGACCGCGTGGACGCCCAGATCCAGCAACGCGCCGCCGCCGGCGAGTTCGCGGTTCGTGAACCACGACCCCGGCGCCGGGATGCCGCGCCGGCGCACGTAGTTTGCCTCGATATGCTTGATCTCGCCGAACTGGCCCTTGCGCTGGTAGGCCTTGAACATCGACGACGCGCCCGAGAAGCGGTAGTGAAAGCCGACCATGCAGAATCCCTCCGCGGCCTGGGCAGTCTCGGCGATGCGCTCGGCGCTGTCGAGCGTGTGGGCCAGGGGCTTCTCGACGAGCACGTTCAGGCCGTTCTCCAGCGCCCCGACTGCGACCGGTTCGTGGTACTTGTTCGGCGTCGTGACGATGACCGCGTCAAGGTCCTCGCGGTCGTACATCTCCTCGTGGCTCTCGTAGGTCCGGGCGTCGAAGTCCCGCTCGAAGCTCTCGCGCGTGTCGGCGGCGACGTCGACCCCCGCCCGGATCTCGTGGTTGAAGTCCCGGACGTTCTCGGCGTGGATGCGCCCCATCCCTCCGAGGCCGACGACGCCAACGCGCACGGCGTCACGGTCTGGGTCGCTCATACCGTATATTCGCCTGCAGGCGACAAAAGCGACGGGGGCGGGCGGCAGCCCCGGGGGCGGCGTCGGCATCGCGACGCCGCGGTCTACGACGACGAGCTGTCACGACGAGCCGGGGCGACACCGCGGTGACACCTCGCCGCGACGGCGACAACAAAGGGGTTAATCGCCCCCGCCCGCAATCGACGCCCATGAGCAGCGATCAGGGCTGGTTCGCCGGACTCGACCCCGGCGACGCCGACGCGGCCGCCGAGCGGGTCCGATCCGGCGCGACGGAGACGCCGGACGACTGGCCGGCACGAGCCGTCGAGTCGGGCTTCGCCGACGACGCCGAGTCGTACTACGACGCGCTTCGGGACGCCGCGCTCGCCGCGGCGCGCGAGGAAGTTTCGGCGTCCGAGGGCGCCGACGACAAGCAACTCGTCCACGCCGTCCGATCGATGGACGACTGCGAGCGCACCGCCAACGAACTCGCCGAGCGCGTCGCCGAGTGGGCCGGCAGCCTGTACGACGACGCCGGAACGGGCGTCTCCTACGCCCGCAATCTCGCCGACAGGGACCCCGAGGAGCCGACCGAGCGCCGACTCGTCTCGCTGGCCGAGCGCGTCGACGACCTCGCCGAGGAGCGCGACGAGCTCCGCGGCTTCGTCGAGCGCCGGGCCGCCGAAGTGGCACCGAACCTCTCGGCGCTCGCCGGGCCGGTGCTGGCCGCTCGATTGATCGCGCTGGCCGGCGACCTGAAGTCGCTCGCCAGGAAGCCAAGCGGCACCGTTCAGGTGCTCGGCGCCGAAGACGCGCTGTTCGCACACCTCCGAGGACGCGGTCCCTCGCCCAAGCACGGCGTGATCTTCACCCACGAGTACGTGCGAGGCACCGACCCCGACGAACGCGGCTCGGCGGCGAGAGCGCTGGCGGGCAAACTCTCGATTGCCGCCCGCGTCGATCACTACTCGGGCGAGCGCAAGCCCGAACTCGACGCCGAACTCGACGGGCGCATCGAGCGCATCCGCTCGCGAGGTGAGGACGCGTGAGCCTCCCCGACGGCGTCACGCGGCGCGAGTTCGACGAGGAGGACCGGCTCGCGACGCGCGGGACGCCGGTGTACGGCGAGCCGACCGACGAGGGGTGGCGCCTCTGGGACGCCCGCCGCTCGAAGCTCGGCGCGATGCTGGAACTCGGGATGGACACCGGGCTCTCTGGCGGCGACCGCGTCCTCTATCTCGGCGCCGCGAGCGGGACCACCGTCAGCCACGTCGCCGACTTCGCCGGGCCGACCTACGCCGTCGAGTTCGCGAGCCGCCCCGCGCGCGACCTGCTCGACGCCGCGGCGGACCGCGACCGGCTGTTCCCCCTGGTCAAGGACGCCCGCAAACCTGAGACGTACGCCCACGTCGTCGAGAGTGATCTCGACGCCGTCGTGCAGGACGTCGCGACCAGCGGACAGGCCCGCGTGTCGACGCTCAACCGGCAGTTCCTGGCGGACGACGGCCGGCTCATCGCCGCGTACAAGGCCCGCAGCGAGGACGTGACCGCCGAGCCCGGCGACGTGTTCGACGACGTGCTCGCCGAACTCGACGAGGAGTTCGAAATCCTCGACACCGAGCGGCTCGACCTGTTCCACAACGACCACCTCGGCGTCGTCGCGACGCCGAAGTGATGGAGCGCTGCCCGACGGAGTACTCCGCTCGGATCGTGCCCGGTCAGCTACGGCCGGTTCGTTATAATTTCGGAGAATTTGCGGAAACTTTATTCGGAACGACGGATACGTGTCGATAGCGTGCAAAATCCCTCCAGGCGACACTTTCTCTCCGGAAGCGTCGTCACGATCGCCGCCCTGGGCGGCTGCGTCAGCGACCAGAACGTAGACGATTCGCCGAACAGCGAGCCGAAGCCGGCCACGATCGAGGCCGAGGAAGACGTTCCGGACGGGCTCGCCGCGGCCCTCGCAGCGGTGCCCGCGGAATCGGCTGTCGACGTCGAGTACCGGTCGATCGCGCTCTCCCAGCCCGACGACGCCGACGCGAGCGAGGACTTCGGGCCGCAACTCGTCGGCGTTACGGACTCGATCGACGGCGTCGATCCCGAGAACGTCGACCGAATCCTGTTGGTCAGATCGAGCGATTACGAGAACACGTTCGGCGTCGCGACGGGGTCGTTCGACAGTCCCGAGCCCGGTACCGAGATCGATGCCGGCGACGAGTGGCGGATCGCCGAGGGCGAGACCCTCGCGTTCGCCAGCACCGACGACCTGATCGCGTTCGCCAGCGCCACCGCCGACGAACCCCCGGTCGATCGCGTTCGGACCGCCGCCGACGCGGCGCGGGGTGACGTCGACGCCATCGTCGAATCGGACGACCGCCTGCCCGAGACGTTCGCCCGGCTGAGCGACAGCACCTTCGTGACCTACCTCCCGACCGTCGAGGGGCCGATCTTCCCGGCGATCGGGCAGGACCGACTGGCGGCGGTGGCCGCCGGATTCGAGGCGTATCCGAGCCAGCAGACCGGGACCGTCGAGAACGCGTATCTGCTGTACCCCGCGGACGGCGCGAGCATCGACGACGACGAACTCGACGCGATGCTGCGCGAGATCGATCCGGGCACCGTCACCGAGACCGACGTGGAACGCGGCGACGCGATCTACGTCGAGACGGTCTCCGAACTGCCGCCCGAGCGCGACCGCGAGGCCGCGCCGGACGCGACGATCCGCGCCGCGGTCGACGCCGGCGAGGGCCGGGTCGAGTACGAACACCGCCGCGGCGAGAGCGTCGACGCCGCGGAGCTGGAGCTGTGGCACGACGGCGAGCGCGCCGACAGCCAGCCGGCCGACGAGTTCGACGAGTTCGGCGTCGGCGACACTCTCGCCCTAGAAACCGACCCGCTGGCCGCGACCGCGCTGCGCTGGTACGACGAGGACGAGGACGTGCAGTACGTCTACGCCCGGGACGTCGTCGGCGAGGACCAGTTCGAAACCGAGTTCGACCACGACGCCGGTACCGTCGAGATCGCGTATCGAGGGGACCGCGCGGCCGACCCCGAAAAGCTGCAGCTCGTCCACCGGAGCGCCGACGGGACCGCGACGACCGAGCAGTTCGCGGACGCCTACGACACGCTCACCGCGGGCGACGCCGTCACCGTCGAGGGCGTCGAAATCGGCGACGCCGTCACACTCAGGCTCGACGTTCCCGCCGGTCCGTCCGGCGGGCGACCGACGCTGCTGTACTTCAACGCCTCGCCGCCGCGGCTCCATCTCTACCGGCGCGAGGATCGGCTGGTCGCGGACTACTACGGCGACCAGTCGCGTCCCGCCGACGAGTTCCGCGTCCTCGTCGACGGCGACGCCGCCGACACCCAGCTGGCGGACGTCACGGAGACGCTCGACCGAGGCGAGACGGTCGATCTCGGCGAAGTCCCGACCGGAAGCGAGGTCGTCGTCGAGTGGACCGTTCCCGACGAGCCGGTCGAGGTGGCACGACACACCGTGACGCCGCACGCGCGCGTCGCGACGACGTACGACGCCGACGCCGGGACCGTCACCGTCGAGCACGAGGACGGCGAAGCGATCCCCGCCGAGTCGCTCACGCTGCGGGTCGACGGCGACCCGGCGTCCGTCCAGCCCGTCGACGAGTACGACAGTTTCGCTCCCGGCGACGCGCTGACGATCGACGCCGACCCGTTCTCCTTCGTCGAGCTCGTCTGGAACGCCGGTCGCGACTCCGCGGACATCCTCGGCCGGACGCTCACCGCCGACGAGTCCATCGAGGGCGTCTACGACGCCGACGACGAGACGCTCGAACTCGTCTACGTCGGCCGACAGGAGGCCGATCCCGACCGACTGGTCGTCCGGCGAGGCGACGGGTACCCGAACGGCGACGACGGCGCCCGACCTTTCGCCGAGAAGTACGACAGCCTGAGCGACGGCGACAGCGTCACGCTCGAGGACGTGGGGGTCGACGAGCACGTTCGCGTGGTGTTGCCGAAAGAGACCGAACACCGCTGGCCGGTCTTCCGGTTCACCACCGAGCCCCAGAGCGCGTTCTCCTTCGAGCGCCGGGACGGCGAGGTCGTCGCAACGTACCACCAGCAGGTCGAGCGGGAGGCCGACGGGTTCCGAGTGCTCGCCGACGGCGACGCGACCGACGTGCAGCCGGCCGACAGCCACGACACGCTCGAACAGGATGACGAGATCGAACTCGGGGAGTTCGAGGCCGGTACCGAACTCGTCGTCCAGTGGACTCTGCCCGACGAGCCTGTCGACGTCCGGACGCACGTCGTCGCGCCCGACGCCACCTTCGAGGCCGACTACGACGCCGACGCCGGGACCGTCACCATCGAACACGCGGGCGGCGACGAGATCGACGCCGACCGGCTGTCGGTGTACGCCGGCGAGGGGTCCAACGGATCGCTCGACTGGGGTGACGACACCGTCACTGAAGGCGACACGACGACCGTCGAGGCCTCCGGGGACGTTCGCGTCGTCCGCCTCGTCTACCGCGAACACCACGTCATCGCGGCGATTCCGGTCGACGGCTGACCGCGCGAGCGCGTCCTCGCGACGGGCCAGTCGTCGGTAGTCGAGCGCAGTAGCGGGCGGTTCCGGTGCCGAACTGGCGGCGCCCGATCAGCGAACGGGCGCCGGCGGCTCGTTGCGGCCGATCCTGATCTCGTGGGCCTCGACGGCCTCGTAGGCGGCGACCTGGCCGCCGATCTCGACGCGCCTGTCGCCGGTGTCGACGGTCAGGCCGGCGACCTCCTCGTTCGTCTCGAACGACAGGTCGACGATGCGGCCTTTGACCAGCCGCGACTCGCCCGTCTCCACGTCCCGGCCCTCGATCGTGGCGTAGAGATTGCCCTCGACGTCGAGCAGATCCTTCACGCAGCGACGGATCGACGCGTACCGCCGGGGGAACGGCCGGTCGGTGCCGTCCTCGGCGAGCGTCTCCATGGCCGTCGTCCAGAGTACGGTCCCGAAAAAGCCCGAGATGAGAAAGCCGAGCGCCGAGCGATTGAAGATCACGCCGTAGCGATCCCGGTCGTTGTCCCGGATCGCGTCCTGGGTCGCATAGATCGAGTACTCGCCGTCGGCGACCGCGATCACGGGCGTCGTGATCCCGCGTCGCGCCCGCGCAGCCGTGCAGACGTCGAGATACTCGAACTCGTCCGGGCTGGGCGCGTCCCGTCCCGGCGTCAACAGCAGGTCGATGCTGACGCCGTTGGCCCGCTGGGCCGCGAGTTCGTCCTCGTAGCGCTCCAGCAGCTCCGGCGTCAGCGACAGCGCGAGTTCGTACTCGGCGGCCTCGATCACCTCCTCGACGTACCGGAGGATCGTCGATCGGGACTTCACGAGCGAGACGGCTTCCGTGTCCCGCGCCGGCGCGGTGTAGCGGGCCTCCAGTTCGTCGATCATGTCTGTCAGCGACGTGCGTACGTCCGAGAACGCGTCTCCCGGGTCGACGGCCATGATCTTCATCGGCCGCGACTCGCGCAGTTCGACCAGCCCGCGGTCGCTGAGGCTGCGCACCGTGTCGTACACCCGAGGCTGTGGAATGTCGGTCCGCTCGGCGATCTCGCTGGCCGTCAGCGTCCCGTGTTCCATCACCGCGAGATACGCGTCGATCTCGTACTCCCCGAGATCGAAGCGGTCGCCGACACGTTTCATCGTCACGCGCAGGTCGTCGGAGCTCATACCGTAGTACCGAACCTCTCGTGGTAAATGATTTATTGAAAGCGCAGTAGCACTCAGTTATCGAACGCAGTTGGGACCGCTCAATCGCCGTCCTCGGGCGCCGACGCGACCGGGAGCCGGACGATCACCGTCGTCCCGTCGTCGCAGTCGATGTCGACGGTTCCGCCGGCCTGCGAGATGATCCAGTCCGTGAGCCACAGGCCCAGACCGGCGGTGTGGTGGAGCGGGTCGATCTCGCGCTCGCCAGACAGCACGGCGCGCTCTTCGGGCGGAACGCCCGGCCCGTCGTCGGTGACGCGAATCTCGACGACCTCGTCGTCGCGCCGCGGTGACGCCGCGCCGAGACGCTGTGGATCCCGTCCGTCGGCGTCGTCGCGGTCCTGCGAGAACCAGGACTCTGACGCCGCGATTCGGCTACCCGCAGCGTCCGCCGACGCCGCGTTTCCGCCGGACCAGTTCCAGCGGATGGTATTCGACCGCTCGGCCGTCGCGTCGCCGAGACACCCGTCGACGCGGGCGACGGTGACGCGCACGTTCGGCGCCGGACCGGCGTGATCGACCGTGTTTGCGAGCAACTCGTCGACCACCGTCGTGAACTCGCTCCCGACAGTCGCGTACGCCGAGTCGGACGCGTCGACCTCGACGGTCGCGTCCGGGTTGTTCTTCCGAAACGCCGCCACTCTCTTGGCGACGACGGAGGCGACGTCGACCGGCGTTCCGAAACCCGCGTGGTCGTCGGTGATCAACGCCTCGGTCTTTCGGGCGCGGCCGCTGAGGTGGAGCAACTCCCCGGCAGTCGATCGGATCTCGTCGGCGTGGTCCTCGTCACGGTCGCCGTCGCCGCCGGCGATCAGGTCCGCACGACCTACGATGACGTTCAGCGAGTTCCTGAGATTGTGTCGGAGCAGCCTGTTGAGCACGAGTAGCATCTGCTCGCGGCGCGCCAGTGTCTCGGTCAAGCGGTTGGCGCTCGCGCCGATCTCCGACCATTCCGTGCTTCCCGAGAGATCGACGCGGTGGTCGTACTCCCTGTTCTCGATGCGGCGGAACTGGTCGCGCAGTCGCTCGGCCTGCCTGATGTCCGACCGGTAGATCCAGAGGCCGAACAGCGCGACTGCCCCGAGCATCACGATGCCCGCGACGGCTTGCGCGACGGCGAGGCGGCGGATCTGGGCCGTGACGGTCGACCGGCGCCGGTCGACGGTGACAGTCCAACCGGTCGTGTGGACGATCGCTCTCCCATCGACCGGCGAGTCGATCGCCTCCTCGTCCGCGTACAGCGCCTCACCGTCCTCTGTGACCTGTATCTGGGTGTCGTAGTTGCTCTGTCTCTCGATCGGAGCGAACAGCGCGCTGCCCGAGAGGTAGAACGCCCCGTTGAGCGTCCCGACGATCTCGCCGTCCGATCGGATCGGCGCGCTCACGACGACGATGCGATTGCCGGTCCTGGCCGTGAACGGATCGCTGACGTACACCCTCCCGTTCAGTGCCGCCTGAACGTACGCCCGATCGCTGAAGTCCCCGCCGACGGCGTCGCCGCCGGTCCCGTCCTCGTTGGCGAGCGCCGTCATCGTCCCGTTGGCCGCGACGACCGACACTCCCTCGAAGTCGGTCTGCTCTCTGATCGTCGCGACGCGCTGGCGCCGCGTGACACGGTCCGGGTCGACGAGCTCCGGGTGATCGGCCGCGATCGCGATCGACTGTCGCTTCTCGACCAGCTGTCGGTCGATCGTCGAGGCCGCCAGCTCGGCCTGTTCGGCCGCGTCCTCGCTGGCCGACGCCACGGCGGCGTCGCGCTGGGAGTCGAACGTGACGACGAGCACTCCGGCGATCGTCAGCGCGACGAGTACGAACGCCAACAGGAATTTTCGCCGGAGTTGCATCGCTGGCTTGGTCATACGCCGCTCGACGGGCATATAGCTTCGCGTCACTCGGCCTCGCCTGCGCCGGGGGTGACGAGTCGACCGCTGCGGCTCCGAAGCCGCGGGTCGGACCCCGTTTGCGGAGGTCTGTCGCGGGAAGAGTATGCTCTCGGACCGGTTTCGAGGCGGGCGTGAAGCGGCGGCGACGCCTGCGTAACGCTAAAGAGTCGAACACGCCTTTGTTCGGACAAGAATGAGTACCGGATTCGTCTCTCTGAGGTGGTTCCGTGGGGGTTGAAATAAAGGACTCCCGAGTCTCCGCCGAGGAGTTCGCGGACATGTCCGAGTTCGTCTACGAGTATCTCGCCGCCAGCGTCGAGAACGAGGACGAGGGCGGGCGGATGCGGTGGTACCCGTGGCACTCCGCGGAGTACCGCCACAACCACATCCTGAACGTGGTCGAGTTGGCCGAGGAGATCGCGCGCGCCGAGGGCGCCGACGTCGACGTCACGCGCGTCGCCGCGCTGTTCCACGACGTGGCCAAGCTCGACGCCGATCAGGACGTCCACGCCGAGGAGGGCGCGCGCGTCGCGCGGCAGTACCTCGAGAACCGGGGAGAGTATCCCGAGTCGTTCGTCGACGAGGTCTGTCGCGCCGTCCGCGACCACTCCTACCAGGGTGATCTGACTGACCTGTCGCTCGAAACGCGGTGTGTGATCGAGGCGGACCTGCTCGACAAGGTCGGCGCCAACGGCACGGCGCTGATGTTGCTGCGCATGGGCTACGAGGCCCGGACGCATATGGACGCCGGACAGATGGTCGAACGCGTGCTCGAACGCGGGCGGGACGCCGCCGAGCGCGTCGAGACCGACGCCGCCGAAAGCATCGCCCACCGGCGGCTCAAGCGCGTCCGCTGGTTTCAGGACTGGCTCGACGACGAAGTCGCGGCGATCGACAGCGGCGAGTGAGGCGGTGACCAGCGGACGAGCGTTCTGCCGCCCACACGGACTACTGCTCACCCGAGAGCCCGACACTTCGGATTTTGCCTAACTTATTAATCCAAAGGTTGATCATCCATGGTGTTTAAATGACCTGGCTGTCATGGCGGCCCCCAACTTGCCGGACGCTGTCATCGAGTACGACGACGCTGACGGCGCGTACAGGGTTCAGCTAGAGGCGTGTCCGGGCGACGCGCCGTCGATCGCCGTCGTCGCCCTCGTCGGGACGCTGGAGGGTGTCCCGTCGGCCGATCTCGCGCCGCTGTACGACAGCGTGGATCCGGAGGCGCTGGATTCGCTCCACGAGTCGCTGGTCGGGTCTGACGCCGGCAGCACCGTCGTCTTTCCGTACGCCGGGTACGAGATCACGGTCACCGCGGCGGCGATAGCGGCGCGGCCGGTCGACGAGTGAGAACGCCAGGTGACGCCGCTAGCGGCCGCGTTCTGCGCTCCGAGTACGGCACCGTCAGCGGCGCGTCTCCGTCGGACTACGGCTCAGATCCCCTGGCCCATCAGGTGGCTCCTGAGCACGTCGTCGGTTTTGGATCCGGCGCCGGTGTTGAGTACGACGACCGTGTCCGAGTCGTCGAACTCGCCGGTCCGCGAGAGCTCCCAGGCGCCGCTGACCGCCGCGGCGGCGCTGGCGTCGACCTCCAGCCCCTCGTTGGCGGCGACCGCGATCGCGCTGTCCAGGATGTCCGGATCCTCGGTCGCGACGGCGCCGCCGCCCGATTCGGCGACGGCGTCGAGCGCGAGCGCGCCGCCCGGCGGATCGGGGATCTCGATGCCGCCGCAGATCGTGTCGGGATACTCGACCGGCTCGGGCTCGTCGTGTCCGGCCTCCCAGGCGTCGACGATCGGCGCGCAGCCGGCGGCCTGCGCGACGTAGATCGCGGGCAGTTCGTCGATCAATCCGAGTCGCTCCAGTTCCGTCGCCGCCCGGTGGACGCCGACGGCCGCGACGCCGGCGCCGGTCGGCACGACGACGGCGTCGGGAATCTCCCAGTCCAGTTGCTCGACGATCTCGAACAACGCCGTCTTCGCGCCCTCGTGGCGGTACGGCGTCGCGAACCAGCCCAGGTCGTGCCAGCCCTCCTCCGCGATCGATTCTGCGGCGGCGTCGAGCGCGTCGCCGATCCGCCCGCCGACGACCGTCATCTCGCCGTCGTGGACGTTGACCATCGCCTTGTTCGTGAACGTCGAGCGCGAGGGCAGAAACGCGTGGGCGTCGACGTCGGCGCGCGCCGCGTACGCGGCCGCGGACTGCCCGCCATCGCCGGTCGACGCCAGCGCGACCGCCTCGACGCCGCGCTCGCGCGCCGCGGTCAGCGCGACCGACAGCCCGCGGTCGGCCGTCGATCCGGTCGGGTTTCGCCCGTCGTCTTTGACGTACAGTTCGCCGACGCCGAGCTCGTCGGCCAGCGACGACCCCTCGACCAGCGGCGTCCCGCCCTCGTCGGCGCTCACCGCGGCCGAAGGTTCGAACGGCAGCAGTTCGCGGTAGCGCCACTGGCTGTCGAAGGATCGGTCCGCGAGCGTCTCCCTGTCGAGATCGATCCGGTCGTAGTCGTAGGTCGGCGCGAGCGCGCCGCCGCAGTCGGGACAGCGCCCGGCGGCGTCGGCCGCGTCCTGACGAGTTTGCGAGTCAGGGCTCGACGGGCGAAGCTCGTCGGCGTCGAACCGCTCGCCGCACTCCTGACACTCCAGCCCGGCGAAGGCGTCGCTGGTTTGCATGGTCGTCGCTTTCGGTGCCGGACCCTAAGCCCTGTCCATCGGATGCTGCGCTGGGCGGTCCGCCGAAACGCCGTTCTCCGGATTTGATATCGCACTGAGGGATTTACCCGTCGCTACGGCGTCGGCTCGCACCTCGGGAAATCACGCTGCGTGGCGACTACTGACGGGTCCGAGTTAGGCCTCGCGGCACCAAACCAGCCTGCTGCGACGCCGATACGCGTGAAGTTTTGACCCGGGAGTCCCAACGGAGCGGTATGTCAACTGACCAGCGGGTGATCGTCGCCGGCGCGGGCCTGTCGGGGCTCGTCGCCGCGCGGCATCTCGCGGACGCCGGCGTCGACGTCGATATCGTCGAACGCGAGGACGAGGTCGGCGGCCGCGTGCGGACGACCCGGGAGGACGGGTTCGTGATGGATCGGGGGTTTCAGGTGCTTTTTACCGCCTATCCTGCGGCGAAGCGCGAGTTGGACTACGACGACCTGGACCTGCGCTACTACACGCCGGGCGCCTGCATCGCCCGCGAGGGCGAGCGCTCGATCCTCTCGGATCCGTTCCGCGACCGCTCGGCGCTGCTGTCCTCGGCACTCAACACCGAGGTGTCGACGACCGACAAGCTCCGGACGCTGAAGCTCCGACGCGATCTCGCAGACAAGACGCCGACGGCGATCTTCAGCGGGAGCGATAGCTCGATCCGCGAGTACCTCCACGGTCGGGGCTTTTCCGACCGATTCGTCGAAAACTTCGCCGCGCCGTTCTACGGCGGCATCACGCTCGATCGGTCGCTGTCGAGTTCCAGCACGGTGTTCGAGTACACCTTCAAGATGCTCTCGGAGGGCCGGATCGCGGTACCGGCCGCCGGGATGGGCGTGATCCCCGAGCAGCTCGCCCAGCACGCTCGCGAGGCCGGGGCGACGATCGCGACCGGCGAGACGGTCGATTCGGTGGACGCCGACGACGCCGAGGCGACCGTCGAGATCGGCGGCGAGACGCGATCGGCCGACGCGGTCGTCGTCGCGACCGATCCGCCGACGGCGCGCGATCTCACCGGCGTCGAGGCGATCCCGACCGAGGGCGAGGGCTGTGTCACGCAGTACTACTCGATGCCTCGCTCCGAATCGCTCGACGCCGGGAAGCGCCTGATTCTGAACGCCGGTGGCGAGGACCCGAACCACGTCGTCGTCAACTCCGAAATCGCCCCCGAACACGCGCCCGATGACCGCCACCTCGTGAGCGCGACGTTCCTCGGCGACCGCGACGAGCAGCCCGCCCGGTTCGACGACATGACGCGGCGCGCGCTGTCGTCGTGGTACCCCGAGCGCTCCTTTGCGGACTTCGAGCTGCTGGGCACCGAGCGCGTCCCGTTCTCGCAGTTCGCCCAGCCGCCGGGCAGCCTCGACGACCTGCCCGGCGTGGACGCGCCCGAGGGTCGCTGTTACCTCGCGGGCGATTACACCCGCTGGTCGTCGATCCAAGGGGCGATGGAAAGCGGGCGGGACGCCGCACAGACCGCGCTCGCCGATCTCTGACCGCTCCTGTGCGCCGAACGCTCGCGACCAGCGGCGCCCGCGCCGCTTACTCGCGTTCGAGCAGGTCCTCGTCCTCCGTCGACAGCTCGCCCGCTCGATCATCCGAGAGCGGCGCGTCTCGGCCGTCGACCGTCGCCTCGCCGTCCCCCTGTGAGAGCAACCGGTCGAGCCGGCGCTCGAACTCGGCCTCGCCGATCTCTCCGGCGGCGTACCGTCGCTTGAGCGACTCGACGGGGTCGTCGGACCGGTCGGCGGGTTCGCCGTCGGCGTCGACCGTATCGGCGTCAGTGCCGACGAGCCAGTCCGCGATCTCCTCGCCGAAGAACAACAGCAGCGGCGTGAGGAGGAACCAGCCGACGATGGGGATGCTCGTGACCAGCAGTTCCGCCAGCACCTCGGGGAGCACCGCGCCGCTCACAGCAACCAGCGACGTCAGCGGGAGGGTCACGATGGCGACGACCAGCCAGAGCTTCTCGGCCACGAACTCGTGGCTCACATCGACCATGTGTGGCGCTCTCTCGCGTAGACAGTAACTACTGACGGTGCCAGAGGGGCGTTCGCTCCCGCTCGGCGCCGACGATCCGGATCACAGCATCGACCGAAGCTCGTCGAGCGGCGGGAACCAGAACGTCTCCGCGGCGTCGTCGTCGCGAACGACCGGCCGGAACGCGCCGGCGCGATCGAGCAGCGGCGACTGGAACCGGTCGCGCCGGGCGCGGTTCACGAGCGTCCCCGGCGCGAGGCGGGTGAAGGCGGGGAGTACCAGCACGTCGGCGCCGTCGCGGACGCCCTCGCCGTAGAGATAGCAGGGGCGACGCCGCCCCTCGATCTCGATCGCGGGGTGGTCGTGCCCGCAGACGTACAGTTCGGCGTCGGCGTCCGGCCGCTCGTGGCCGTGCAGGACGAGGGCGTCGGCGCCGGGAAGCCGCCGTTCGGCGCCGACGCTCCCGACGCGCTCGCCCGCGGGCCCCTCGACGACGGCGTCGAGCATCGTATCGTGGTTTCCCGCGACGAGCGAGCACTCGGCGCCGGCGTCCGCGACGGCGTCCGCGAGGTCGCCGACGGTCCGTTCGACGCCGTCGGAGAGGCTGTCGAAGGAGTGGAGCAGATCGCCCGCGACGACGAACTCGCTCGGTTCGAACGTCGCCAGCAGATCGTCGATCCGGTCGAGCAGGTCGTCGCGCTCGCCCAGCGGGAGTTCGACGTTCGAGCGTTCGTCCCGGCCGACGTGCAGGTCCGCGCAGACGAGCGCGTCGGCGTCGGGGAGATAGACGGCGCGATCGCGAAACTCGGCGTCGAGCGCGGCCATTCAGTCGTCGCTCGCGGCGTCGTCGACGACAGCCTCTGCGGGCCCGTTTCCGTCGGACGCCGCGGACGGGCCGAGCTCCGACCGGAGGTCGTACTCCGTGCCGGTCAGCACGAACAGGATCTCGTCGAGGACGGCGAACAGCTCGGGGAGCACGCGGACGATCAGCAGCGTGATGCCGACGAGCGCGACCACCGACAGCGTCTGCGAGATCAGGTGATGCGAGACGTAGAACGAGGTCACCATGCTCTCGCCCGCGAGCGTGTCGGTGATCGAGTGGAAGATCGGGTAGTCGAACCAGCCCAGCGGCGCCGCCAGGCCGACGAACACGTTTCGCCCCAGATTCGCCACCCAGATGACGCTCACGGCGATCGCGAACGCCTTGGCCTTCCGGGCGAGGGGCGCGCGCACCGCCATGATGGCGCCGCCGAAGATCGAGATGCTACCGATCCCGGTACACGAGAGAACGATATACGTCGAGTACCCCTCGAACGCGAAGCGACTCTGGTAGCCGTTCGCGCCGGTCTCGATGCCCGGCGAGTAGCCGAGCAGCTCCATCCCGAAGTGAGCCTGCCGGGCGACCGACTCGATGAGGACCGTCTTGACGACCGGGATCGTCATCGCGGGCAGGTACAGCAGCCCCATCATCGCGACCGCCCTGGAGAGTATCAGCAGCGAGTCGCGCCCGGAGTACAGCAGGTACGCCGCGTACAGCGACAGCGGCACCCCCACGAAGCTCAGCGCGGCTTCGAGAATGCTCTTGGCGTCGAGGTAGAAGTACGGCACCATCAGCAGCCAGAACACGCCGAACACGACCCACGCCGCGGCACCGCTGGTCCTGGCGGCGCGCGTCCGGTCGGTCAGTTCGAGCGCTGCGGTCGCGAGGAAGGCGGCGATGGCGGCCCAGACGAACAGGTTTCTGGTTCCCGTCGCCCAGATCGCCTCGGTCGCGAGCGGGGACGCAAGCGTCGTCACGTCCGGAGGCAAGCGCTATCGAAATAAAGAGCTATCGGCATCGCGTGCACCTTCCGCCAGATCGTCGGTGTCGCTCGCCCGTCCGTCGGCGTCGCTCGCCCGTCCGTCGGCGTCGCCCGCGCCGTCCGTCGGCGTCGCCCACTCCGTCAGTCGGCGTGCTCCCGCGCGGTGTCGTAGGCCTCGCGGATGCGCCGGAACTCGTCCTCGTCGCCGCCCTGATCCGGATGCACTTCCTTGACCCGCCGGCGATACGCACGTCGCACCTCGCTGACGTCCGCGCTCGCGGGCAGCCCCAGCGCCGCGAACGCCGTCGCGACGCCGGCGTCGGCGTCCGACTCGGTCGCGATCTCGGGCGTCTCGAAAGGGAGTCGCGATCCGAGGTGCCCGCCCGGAAGCTCGTGCTCGACGAGGACGGGATCGGTATCGGTCGCGCGCAGCCGGAAGAACACTCTGGCGTTGAACGTCACTGCCACGTCGCGCTCGGGGAGGTAGAACTCGACGTCGTGGCCCTCGACGGTCGTCCCTTCGACGAAGCGCTCGTCGATCGCTTCGAGGTAGTGGCGGATCTCAGCGAGGCGTCGCTCGGCGCCCTCGCGCTCGGGTGACCCGCCGCTGTCGTCCTCCAGACGCGGGAACGCGCGCTGGCCCGCGACGAACGCCAGCGCGATCAGCAACGAGGACGCCGCTGCGAGCCCCAGCCCGAGAAGTAACCACTCCGGTAGCTCCGCGATCGCTCCCCACACAACGCCTTCTCGTTAGGGATCGACGGTAATGAAATTCCCGGGACGACCCCGCATATGATGGCCGAAACACTCAACCCTACGCTTCCCTGACAGACGGATAGACCGTGCGACGCCGAACCCTCCTCGGCGCACTGGCCGGCGCGACCGCCGCGACGGCTGGCTGCGCTCAGCTCTCCGACACCGTCGACCGCGCGACCGAAGGCTCCAAGATCGAGAACCTCGCGAACGGCCACCCGTGGGACGGGGACACGATCGTCATCGGCGTCGCGTACGCCGACGGCGTCGAGCGACGGGAGAACTTCCCCGAACTGATCGAGACGTCCGCGGCGTTCTGGGAGGAACACGACGAGCAGTACGTGGACTACGAGGTCGAGTACGACCTCGATCCCGACGCCGACGACCCCGATGTCAGCGTGACGCTCGTCGACGAGATCACGACCTGTCACCGGAGCGACGACGAGTACATGGTCGTCGGCTGCGCGCCGCTGATCACCGACGATGCTCCCGACACCGCGTCGGTCCAGATCAAGAAGGGCTACTCCGACGACCTCACCCAGACCACGATCACCCACGAACTGGGCCACACGCTCGGGCTGGGCCACGACGACGCCCCCCAGGAGATCATGTCCAGCGACCCCGCCGACCGGATTCCCAACTACGAGACCCGGCGCGCGATCCACGAGGCCTATCTCGCGGGAATCCGTTCTTTCAACGAGGGGAGCGAGCATCTGCAGGCGGCCGACGACGCGCGGTCCGAGGAGAACTGGACGGCCGCGAGCGACGAGTTCGCGAGCGCCGCCGACGAGTACGACGCCGCCGTCAGCTCGTTCGGCAACGCGGCGTCGGAGTCGGACGATATCGAGGCTGACGGTGCCGTGGACATCTGCGCGGACGCCGAAGCGAAAGCCGCGCACCTCCGCAGCGCAGCCGAGGCGTGGAGCGAGGCTGCGACGGCGCGCAGCAACGGAAACTACGTCCGGGCTGAACGGCGACGCGAGGCGGCTCGCGAGCACCACGAGAAAGCGGATTCGCACACGATCGAGGACAGCGACGCGCTCGCCGTCGAACTCGGCCTGCAGTGAGCCGGCTGTGCATCGGCGTCGAGACGCCGAGTCGGCCGCTTCGATGCCCCAGTAACCGCTTCGGTGCCGCCGTGACCGCTTCGATGCCGTCTCTCGGCTTCACGCTGCGACGCCGCCATTCCGCAACTACTGTTACGGATGCCCGCCGAGCGTAGCGCATGACTACGTCGAGCGCTCCCGGCAAGGTGTACCTGTTCGGGGAGCACGCGGTCGTCTACGGCGAGCCGGCGGTGCCCTGCGCGATCGAGCGCCGGGCGCGCGTCACCGTCGAGCGCCGCGACGACGAACTGTTGCGCGTCCACGCGGACGACCTTTCGCTGGACGGCTTCACCGTCGAGTACAGCGGCACGTCCGAGTCCAAGCCCGACGTGGCGGTCTCGGAGTCGCTGATCGACGCCGCGATGGGCTACGTCGACGCCGCCGTCGAGCAGGCTCGCGAGGCCGTCGCCGAGGAACGCGGCGAGGACGTCTCGGACGTCGGCTTCGACATCACGATCGAGAGCGACATCCCGCTGGGCGCCGGGCTCGGCTCCTCGGCGGCGGTCACGGTCGCGGGGATCGACGCCGCGGCACGCGAACTCGGCGTCGAGCTATCGCCCGCGACGGTCGCCGATCGGGCGTTCCGGGCCGAGTACGACGTTCAGGAGGGCGAGGCCTCGCGCGCGGACACGTTCTGCTCGGCGATGGGCGGCGCGGTCCGCGTCGAGGGCGACGACTGCCGCCGGATCGAGGCGCCGGACCTGCCGATCGTCGTCGGCTTCGACGGCGGCGCCGGCGACACGGGCGCGCTCGTCGCCGGCGTCCGAAAGCTCCGCGAGGAGTACGGCTTCGCCGCCGACACGATCGAGGCGGTCGGCGACATCGTCCGCGAGGGCGAACAGGCGCTGGCCGACGGCAACGTCGCCGAGCTGGGCCGACTGATGGACTTCAACCACGGGCTGCTGGAGGCGCTGGGCGTCTCCTCGCGCTCGCTCGATCGGATGGTGTGGGCCGCGCGCGACGCCGGCGCCGAGGGCGCGAAGCTGACCGGCGCCGGCGGCGGGGGCTGCGTCGTCGCGCTCGACGAGACCGACGAGACGCGCACCGCGCTCCGGTTCACGCCGGGCTGCGAGGAGGCGTTCCGCGCCGAACTCGACCGGGACGGCGTGCGCGTCGAGCAGGCCCCGAGCGAGGAGGGCGCCTGAGATGGCGACCGTCCTCAAGCTCGGCGGTAGCGTCGTCACCGAGAAAGACCGCGACGAGACGGTCGACGGCCCGGCGCTCGACCGCGCGGCGGCGGCCGTCGCGGCGGCCCGCTCGGGCGCGGGGACCAACGGCGGTGGAGGGACGAACGGCGCCGTCGACGACCTCGTAGTCGTTCACGGCGGCGGGAGCTTCGGTCACCCGAACGCGGCGGAGTGGGGCGTTACGACCGAGGAGGGAACCGACGACGCCGACGGCGTGCTGGCGATCCACGGCGCGATGACGACGCTGAACAAGTTCGTCCTCCGGCGCCTGCGCGACGAGGGCGTCCCGGCAGTGCCGGTCCACCCGCTGTCGACGGCCCATCGTGACGCCGACGCCGAACTCACCTTGCCCACGGGACAGGTCCGAACCCTGCTCGACGAGGGGTTCGTCCCCGTGCTCCACGGCGACGTGATCGCCCACGCGGGCGAGGGCGTCACCGTGCTGAGCGGCGACGAGATCGTCGCCGAGCTCGCCGACCAGTTGCGGGCCGACCGCGTCGGCGTCTGCTCGACCGTTCCGGGCGTGCTCGACGCCGACGACGCCGTCATTTCCGAAATCGGATCCTTCGAGGACGTCGCCGACGTGCTCGGCGGGAGCGACGCTACGGACGTTTCGGGCGGCATGGCGGGGAAAGTCAGGGAGTTGCTCGCACTCGACGCGCCCGCCTCGATCTTCGATCTCGACGCGCTGTCGGCATTTCTGTCGGGCGAGCGCCCGGGGACGACGGTACGGGGCGACGCCGACTGACGGTACCAGACGGCGGCGTCAGCGACGAGTTAGCGCTCCTCCGATTCGTCCGGGAGGTACGACTCCAGGGGTTCGGGCGCGACCTCAGCGACGACTGGCGCGAGGTCGGGCAGGCGCTTTCTGACCGCGGCGTACACCGCCGAAACCGCGAGCGCCGCGGCGACGAGCAGATCGAAAGGGCCGTCGAGCACGACCCACAGCGGGACGCCGAGCGCCAGGCCGAACGCGAAGTCCTCCGGCGCGCCGTCGTATCGGATCCAGCGGCGGGGGCTGCGCCAGCGCCCGCGGTAGTGGTCGTAGACAGCCCGGTCCGAGGTTCCCTTCCACGGTCGGAGTTCCAGGCCGCCGCCGAAGGCGTCCATCCGACAGTGGACCGCGGCTGCGAGCAGGAAGAGTGCGAGCGCGACCGTCGCCGGCGTCGGGGCGACTGCGGCGAGCCCGAGCGCGGGGACCGCGAGCGCGGCGAAGTACACCGGAAAGTGCAGCGTCCGCCGGTGAGCGGTGTACATATCCGCGTCGGGGAACGCGCCGCCGATCGCACCGCCGGCGAGCGCGGGTACCCCCAGTTCGGGGGCGACGGCGAGCACGGGCGTCGCCAGCGCCAGCCCGACCAGCACGTGGGTCGTCAGCATCATGTGGTCACTCGAAGGGGCCTCGATACATTAAGCACGTCGCCGCAGACGCCCGACCACGGGCCCTGATCGGCCGGAATCGTCGGCGGGATGCGTCCTCCCGACGGTGCGAGCCGTATGCCACGCCTTTTTAAACCATGAGCGCATAGTGTCCTACAACACGACCCGCGGGTAGTGGCGTGCGTCCGACGGACGCGCGCTGCGGGCGGGTGCGCGGCCGACGTGCTGCAAGACGCCGGGGTCAGCGTTCCCGTTATTCGTGGGTGTTTCCGTGAGCGCATCGCCACCGCAACGTGGCTTTGAATGCTCGGATCAACTATGGAAGTCGAAATAGCAACGATAGGCGGTTACGAGGAAGTCGGACGGCAGATGACGGCGGTACGAGCGGGCGAAGACGTCGTCATCTTCGACATGGGTCTGAACCTCTCGAAGGTTCTGATCCACGACAACGTCGAGACCGAACGGATGCACAGCCTCGACCTGATCGACATGGGCGCCATCCCTGACGATCGGGTGATGAGCGACCTCGAGGGCGACGTGAAGGCGATCGTGCCGACCCACGGCCACCTCGACCACATCGGCGCCATCAGCAAGCTCGCCCACCGGTACAACGCGCCGATCGTGGCGTCGCCCTTTACGATCGAGCTGGTCAAACAGCAGATCGAGGGCGAGCAGAAGTTCGGCGTCGAGAACGACCTCGTGAAGATGGAAGCCGGCGAGACGATGAGCATCGGCGACTCCGGCAACGTCGATCTCGAGTTCGTCAACGTCACGCACTCGATCATCGACGCGATCAACCCCGTGCTCCACACGCCCGAGGGCGCAGTCGTCTACGGGCTGGACAAGCGCATGGACCACACGCCCGTCATCGGCGACCCGATCGACATGGAGCGGTTCCGCGAGATCGGTCGCGAGGGCGAAGGCGTTCTCTGTTACATCGAGGACTGCACCAACGCCAACAAGAAGGGCCGCACGCCCAGCGAGAACGTCGCGCGTGAGCACCTGCGCGACGTGATGTACAGCGTCGAGGACTACGACGGCGGCATCGTCGCGACGACGTTCTCGAGCCACATCGCGCGCGTCTCCAGCCTCGTCGAGTTCGCCAAGGATATCGGGCGCCAGCCCGTCCTGCTCGGCCGATCGATGGAGAAGTACTCCGGCACCGCCGAGCGCCTGAACTTCGTCGACTTCCCCGAGGATCTGGGGATGTTCGGCCACCGCAAGTCCGTCGACCGGACGTTCAAGCGGATCATGAACGAGGGGAAGGAGAACTACCTGCCGATCGTCACCGGCCACCAGGGCGAGCCCCGCGCGATGCTCACCCGGATGGGTCGCGGCGACACGCCGTACGAACTGGACGACGGCGACAAGGTTCTCTTCAGTGCCCGCGTCATCCCGGAGCCGACCAACGAGGGCCAGCGCTACCAGTCCGAGAAGCTTCTGGGCATGCAGGGCGCTCGCATCTACGACGACATCCACGTTTCGGGCCACCTGCGTCAGGAGGGCCACTACGAGATGCTCGACGCGCTCCAGCCCCAGCACGTCATCCCCGCCCACCAGAACATGAAGGGCTACTCCAGCTACGTCGATCTCGCCGAAAGCGAGGGGTACAAGCTCGGCCGGGACCTGCACGTCACCCGGAACGGCAACATGATCCAGCTGGTCGAGTGACATGACTGAATCCGAGGCGCGCGAGGAACAGGTACTGGAGGCCGTCGGACAGCGCCGAGAGCGGGTCAACGACGCGATTCCGGAGGAACTCCCGATCACCGACCCCGAGCGGCTCTACGAGGCCTCCCGATACCTGCTGGACGCGGGCGGAAAGCGACTCCGCCCCACGGTGTTGTTACTGGTCGCGGAAGCGCTCGCCGACGTCGAACCGCTCGCCGCCGACTACCGGTCGTTCCCGTCGCTGACCGGGGGCGACGTCGACGTGATGTCGGCGGCGGTCAGCGTCGAGGTCATCCAGTCGTTCACGCTGATCCACGACGACATCATGGACGACGACGACCTCCGACGCGGCGTCCCCGCGGTCCATCGCGAGTACGATCTGGAGACGGCGATCCTCGCGGGCGACACGCTGTACTCCAAGGCGTTCGAGATCATGCTCGATACCGGTGCGGAAGCCGACCGCACGGTCCGCGCGCTCGACGTGCTGGCGACGACCTGCACGAACATCTGCGAAGGGCAGGCGCTTGACGTCGAGTTCGAGACGAGTTCGGGCGTGCTGACCGAGGACTACCTCGAGATGGTCGAACAGAAGACCGCCGTCTTGTACGGTGCGTCAGCCTGCGTCCCCGCGCTGTTGCTGGGCGCCGACGAGGAGACCGTCGAGCAGCTGTACGGGTACGGCATCGACGTCGGGCGTGCGTTCCAGATTCAGGACGACGTCCTCGATCTCACCGTCCCCAGCGAGAAACTGGGCAAGCAACGCGGCAGCGACCTCGTGGAAGGCAAGCAGACGCTGCTCACGCTCCACGCCCGCCAACAGGGCGTCGACGTCGACTCGCTGGTCGACGCCGAGAGCGTCGAGGCCGTCACGGAAGCCGAGATCGACGAGGCCGTGGCCGAACTCGAAGCCGCGGGCAGCATCGACTACGCCCGCGACACGGCGGCGGAACTGGTCGAGTCCGGCAAGGACCGACTGGAAGTGCTCCCCGACAACGAGGCTCGGCATCTGCTCGAACAGCTGGCCGACTACCTGATCGAACGCGGCTACTGACGGCACTCTACTTTTCCAGTCACGCCGACTCGCGAGTGCGCAACTTCGCCGAGTCGCAGTACGGACAGCTCGGATCTTCGACCGAGGGCGCGTACGCCAACGTCCTGCCGCAGTCGGCACACTCGAAGCGCCGACTGCTTCGCCGCCCGCCGACGGCGTCGCGAAGCTGATCGAGCAGCCCCATGTATGGACGTCCGACGGATTCGACCTTAACAATTGTCAACAGCTGCCATACAATTCGTCGCCACCGATACGACCGCAATCCCCGAACAGCGAACTTCGCGATTCATCCCCGCCACCCCCACGAGACGGTTCATTTGCGACAGTTCTCGACTGACCTGGCTCGCCCCGATTTCGTATAGCTATATGTGATTTATGGGTTCGGCAGCAGTCACTGGAGTACTGTCAAAACACATTCATGTGTGGCGATCGCGGCTAGAAACACTCTGAACAGCGCCGATTTCCCGGGGTCAGCAACTCGGCGAGGCGGTGCAGTCGCATCCGAGCGGAAACACCCTCCTCAGTCGAGCAGGACGCCCGGTTCAGGACAGCAACGAGTACACGTTCGACTCGTAGGTCTCGCGCACCCTATCGCCCCAGTTGTGAGTGTACGTGTCGATGACGTCCTCGGCGACGTCGCCGCGGAGGTACTTGACGATGCCTCGGTCGCCCGTCTCGCTCCGGAGATGCGTCGTGAAAAAGTGCCGAAAGTAGTGCGGCGTCACGTTTTCCGCGGCGCCGCCGCCGGTTCGATACCAGCCTCGTTCGGCAGCCTGATCGGTGACGATCCGGTGGACGGCGTCGATCGAGAGGCGCTCTCCCCAGCCGTCTCTCGTCCCGACGAACAGGGGTTCGGCCTCCGAGACGGCGTCCGGGCGAGTCGCCAGCCAGCGCGTCAGGACCCGCGACAGCTCCTCGTCGACGGGAATCACGGTGTCGCGTTTTCGCTTGTTCGACTCGGTCCGGCGTTCGCCGTTGACGTCGGCGCCCTGCCGCGGTTCCGCGGATACGTACAGCGAGTTCGGGCGGCCGGAGACCGACGGTCTGACCGACGGTTCGTCCTCGTCCAGCGTGTCGGGAAGGTGGAGGTCGCGAACGTCGAGATTACACAGTTCGCCGGCACGTATGCCCGTCTTCAGGAGCGTAACGATCACCGCTCTATCGAGCGGATGGGCGACCTCGGCGACGAACGATCGCATCTCCGGCACGGAGATCTCTCGTCGCGCCGGGTCCGTGTCGATCGACTCGTCCATCTGCTCGACGACGATCGTCATCGGGTTCGAGTCGAACGCGCCGACCTGGGTCATGTACCCGTAGAATCGGTGGAGGTAGGAGGCGTACGTGGCGATCGTACTGCCCGCTAGTTCGCCGCGCTTGTCGTGGATCCACTCCATGCAGTCCCTGTGCGTCGCTTTGCGGACCGTCACCCCGCTCGACGCCCGGGTCGTTCCGTCGGCCAGGAACGACTCAAATTCCCGTAGAACGCGCTCGTAGGCCTCCTGCGTCCGTTCCGTCTTTCCGTGGTACCCCACGTCCTGGACGAAGTAGGCGATCGGATCGTCGACGTCGCCGGCACCCTGTCGTACTTCGCCGCTCATGACTGGACGGTGTACCCTCCTTCACGGCCGCTGTAGCGGATCGCGTTTTGGTCTTGAAGCTCCTGGACGGCTTCGTCGAGCTGCCGTTCGATATCGTCGGTCACGGCCTCGACCAGCTCGTCCCACGAGAGCGCACCGTCCCGATCGAGCACCTCGAGGACGCGGTCGGTCAGGTCGCCGCCATCGTCGCTCGACCCCGCTTCGGAGGACCCCGTTTCCCCGCCCTCAACCCCAGGGGTAGCGTCCCCAGAACGGGGTTCCATTTCGGCCGTTTCGTGTTCGTCTGCTGACTGCTCGGCGGGCTTGCGCTCCGGTGCCGCCGCGGCATCGCCGGTCGACTCCTCCGGTGGCGAGAAGCCACGGCGCCCGGCCTGGACCATCGTCCGGACGAACTCGCTCTGGCTCATCCCGAGTTCCTCCGCGTGCTCGGCCCACAGACGTTTTTGATACGCCGGCACGTACGTCTTCACGGCCGTCCGGGACGTGTCCGCGTCTCGATCAGTCGTCACGGCGACGACCGACGAACCGCTACGCCTTCAATGTTCCCATAACTCCGGATAAAGTATCTTATTTTATTCTATGGTTCCCTCATACTCCGGTTATTTTGCCATTCTATCACTACAAAACCCTATTCTAGGTACACATCTGCAAATACAAATTTGGGTTGGTGGATGGTCTCTCTCGACGAACGGCGCACCCCGTGATCGAAATCGGACCGGTTTCGGCACCGGTCGCACCCGATCGTCCGCTCGACGCGGACGGTCAGCCTTCGTGGTGAGCGTGAGACGTACTCAGTTTGGTGGCACGCCTACGCTCCTGAGCAGTGCCGTAGCGCCGGTAAGTGCCGCTGGATCGCAGCGGGTCAACCGTCGGCCTGGAGAACCCGTGGTGGCGGCCAACTACTCGGCTCTGTCTTCGTAGATCCGATGCGCTGTCCGCCGTGTGCCCGAGTCACCGATTGTCGGCCGCTCTCCCTGGGTTCGACGTCGAGATGCGCTTTGGTCCCGCCGTGGCTCCCCGAATGCCGACGTACCGCTCGTTCGTCGGTTGCGTGGCTCGCCACGTGTTCTTTCCACACGACGACGTGCTCTCCGATGAGCAGGCTTCAGAACTGATAAAACGCGGTCGCGTAGGCATGGCTGCTCGGTGATGTCGCCAGTCCCGTGGGGGTAGCTCAGGGATACCGAGCTGAGTCTCACTCGGAGAACAGGGTCGATCGCTCAGAGTCGTCTGCTGAACGGGTTGGTTTTCGCCAGTTCGTCACTCTCGTGGAGCGCGTTGTTTGATAGCATTAACCACGACCAGATGGCGCGCACCCACCTTCTAAATCGCATGTCGCTATAGCTAACAAAGACTGTCAATCGTCACGCGCGCGCAACGTCAGAAACTGAGGCTGATTACTCGTCGTCTGCCGAGAAGACGCTTCCTGGAACGTTCGACTGTCCGTTCTTGTCGCCGAATCCGGCACTGAGGACTCGGGTGAGCGCGTCTTCGGCTGACTCGTCGACGTCGATGACGTCTTCCTCGTCGACCTCGACGACGATGCCGCTGGTCACGTTGGGCGACGTCGGGATGAAGACCACGGGATTGCCCTCGTCGGATTCGTGGCCCGTGTCGAACGCCGTCACCCGGAGGTCGCCCCAGGGCTTGATCTTGACGGGGCGTTTCAGCCCGTCGCTGTCCGCGACAGCCGTCTCGACGGCCATCTTCGAGGCGTTGTACACGACTCTGAGCCCCGGGACGCGGTTCATCAGGGCGTCCAGTCGCATCGCCAGCACCGTCCCCAGCGCGGTCCGCATCAGGTAGCCGATGCCGAACACCCAACTCACGAACAGCGCGATGCTGAGCGCGACGCCGACCACGGGCGGTTGGACGCCGTCAACCAGCGGGAGCGCAGCGAGCCTGGTGTAGAGCCAGCGAACGGCAAAGATGCTGACGAGAATCGGAAGCAGGACGACGAGCCCGCTGCCCAGGTTCCGCTTCAGCCAGTCCATAGCTAACCCTGTTCGCACGGCCTCATTAGCGTTCTCGTCGAATCACGACAGCCGACCCGCGATGTCGGCTTCGGTGATGATCCCGACCGTCTCTCCGCGGTCGGTCACCATCACGGCCTTGTAGTGTTCGAGCAGGCTCGTGATCTCGTCGAGCGTCGTGTCTTCCGAGACCGTCGGGAAGCTTTCGCTCATGAACTCCCGGACGGGTTCGGCCCGGTCGTCCTCGTCGGCGTGGACCAGGTCGCTCTGGCTGATGCTGCCGACGGGGATGCCGTCCTGCAGGACGGGGAGCTGGGAGTACGCCTCTTCCTCCATCCGGTGGACGGCGACGCTGAGCTCGTCGTCCGGCGCCACGCGGATCACGTTCTCGTGCATGAGGTCCTCCGCACGAACGATCCCGGTCTCGGCTTCCGCCAGCGCGTTGACGATCCGCCGGAGCGTCGAGAGCCGCGGATCGACGTCGCCGCCCTCGATACGGGCGATCAGCGGCTGGGACACGTCGGCTCGCTCGGCCAGTTCGCTCTGGGTTAGCCCGAGTTCGTTCCGGCGCTCCCGCAGGTCCGCGGGCGTCGGCAGTTCCATACCCGTGATTACCTTAGGTTATATTAAAAAGCTTGGGTCGGGACTTTCCGGAACGGCCGCCCCGAATCCGTCGCTCGATTCCGCTCGTCAGGACCGAATCGCCGTGCGCTTGGGGTTCCCGTTCGGCGTCACTTCACGAGGACTCCGATTCGAGCTGATCTTCGTCCTCGTACTCGATCGTCTCGACGACAGACAGCGGGACGTCACGCAGCGCGCCGCCGACCTCGCTCTTGGCGATGCGCTGGGCGTGCTCCTGACTGTCGGCGTTGAACACTTTCATCTCCAGGACGAGTCCGACCAGCGCGGTCTCGGCGGCGATGAAGGCCGAGTCGAACGGCTCGCCGCACGCGGGACAGCCCGTCGCGCCGACTTCTACCTCGACGTAGTCCATGCTCTCTTCGTTCAGGCGCTTGCCGGCTTCGCTGACCGCGACGCCGATCGCGTCGTCGATCTCGCCGACGTCGCGCACCAACCATGCCGCTTCCATCGCAACGAGGTAGTTGCTCATGGGTACTGTTCGACGCCGGGGCCCCTCTTGCTTTGTGGTTCGCGCGCGTCGTGATGCAAGCCGCGCACGCCATCCGGAGTATCTGCATAAGTTATGGCGAAGCCTCCGTTCATCCAGTGCACACGTACTCGTGGTCGCGAAGAAATGCGCGTTCAGATGAACACAACGCAAGTCCAGTTGAATCGCAAGACTGCGCGGGGGTCGATCGCGTGACATCGACCATTATGTAATCTAAGTTCGATTAGTCTTATATACGCCCATCAGGTGCTCCGTATCGAAGCCAGATGATCGAACGGGTGTACCAATCCACCGTGTTTGCCCTGTACCAGCTGACAATCGCAGTCGGCATCGTCATGATGCCGCTCGCGCTCGCCGCCCAGCGAACGGCCGGCCGCGCGCCGCCGATCCACCGGATCGTCGAGCGCGTCGAGAGCGCGTACGAGGGAGCGAAACCGTAATCGGGTACGCCCGAACCAGATCGATTCTCCGTTCGTTCGATGCTACCGTAGAGAAGTCTGCGGTCCGCTGACCGGGGTCTAATGCCGTCGTCCGGAACGCCGGCCATTTATATACGCGCGACGTGTAGACGCGGGCAATGCGAACCCCGATGCACGACAACGAGTTCTCGCGAAACCGCGACCGGCTGTCGGGTGCCGACGACGATCCGCTGGGCCCCTCCCTCGGGTCGCTTCCCGAACCCCAGTTCTCGGAGGACGAACTGGACAACGTCAACAAGACCGGGACGACGACGGTCGGCCTGACGACCGACGACGGCGTCGTCGTCGCGACGGACATGCGCGCCAGCCTCGGCGGGCGTTTCGTTTCCAGTAAGGACGTCCAGAAGGTCGAGCAGATCCACCCCAGCGCCGTCCTCACGCTCGTGGGCTCGGTCGGCGGCGCCCAGTCGTTCATCAAGTACCTCCGCGTCGAGTCGAACCTCTACGAGACGCGTCGCGGCGAACAGATGAGCATGCAGGCACTGTCCTCGCTGGCGGGCAACTTCGCTCGCGGCGGGCCGTTCTTCGCGATCCACCCGATCCTCGCCGGCGTCGACGATGAGGGCAGCCACGTCTACAGCATCGACCCGGCCGGCGGCGTCGTCCGCGACGACTACACCGTCACCGGCAGCGGGATGCAGGTCGCGTACGGCACCCTCGAACAGTACTACGAGGAGGGCCTCTCGAACGAGGAGGCCAAGGAAGTCGCCGCCCGCGCCGTCAAGAGCGCGGTCGAGCGCGACACCGGCAGCGGCAACGGCGTCTTCCTCGCCGAAGTGTCCGACGAGGACGTCCAGATTCAGGGTCACAAGGACTTCGACGACGTGCTGTAACGCGGTCGCCGATCTTCTCTCCTCTCGCTACTCACTCGTGGCAGCGACTGCTGCAGTCGTCAAGACCTCGATTTCGGCGTCGTGCACCCGGATTTCGGCGTCCGCCGGCCACACTTTTTGTACGAACGGGCCGAAGCCCGCCCATGACCACGATCAAGGACAGCGTCCACGACCACATCGCGGTCGAGGGCGTCGCGGCGGCGCTGCTCGACACCGCCGCAGTCCAGCGGCTCCGCCGGATCGCGCAGTTGGGGACGGTGTCGCTGGCCTACCCCTCCGCGAACCACACGCGCTTCGAACACAGCCTCGGCGTCTACCACCTCGCGTGCGAGGCCCTGGAGCATCTGGGCGTCCACGGCCAGCAGGCCGAGCGCGTCAAGGCCGCCGCCCTGCTACACGACGTGGGCCACTCCCCGTTTAGCCACAACGTCGAAGCGGTGATCCACCGCCGCACCGGAAAGTACCACGACGACGTCGAGGAGCTGCTGGCGTCGAATCCGGTCGGCGACGTGCTGCGATCCCACGATCTGGACCCGTCCGCGGTCGCCGGGCTGATCGCCGGTGACGGCCAGTACGGCCAGCTCGTCTCGGGCGAGCTCGACGTCGACCGGATGGACTACCTCGTCCGGGACGCCCACCACACCGGCGTCCCCTACGGGACGATCGACCACGAGCGGCTGGTCCGCGAACTGACCTTCCTCGACGGCGAGCTCGTGCTGGCGGAGGGCAACGTCCAGACGGCCGAGAGTCTGCTCGTCGCGCGGGCGCTGATGAACCCGACGGTGTACAGCCACCCCGTCGCCCGGATCGGCAAGTCGATGCTCCGCCGGGCGACCGAGCGGCTGATCGACGACGGCATCAGTACGGCCGAGACGATCCGGCGGATGGACGACTACGACCTGATCGCCGCCCTGCGCTCGACCGAGGCGACGGAGACCTACGCGCGCGCGCTCGACGAGCGGGATCTGTTCAAGCGGGCCGTCTGGGCCGAACTCGACGACGTTCCGGACGCCCTGCTCGACGCCGACCACGAGCGCGTTCGCGAACTGGAGGCCGACGTGGCCGACCGGGCGGGCGTGGCGCCCGAGCACGTCGTGATCGACGTGCCCTCGCGCCCCTCGATGACCGAGTCGACCTCCCGCGTCGTCGTCAACGGCGAGATCAGGCGTCTCGGCCAGCAATCTCCGCTCGTCGACGCGCTGCGGGCCGCCCAGCGATCCCAGTGGCGCTTCGGCGTCTACGCGCCCGAAGCGGTCACCGACGGCGTCGGCGGCGCCGCGGCGTCCGTGCTCGGGTTGGAGACCGACGGCGGCCTCGTCTCCGAGGTCCGGCGGGGCCACTACGCGACGCTCGACGAGTTCGACGCCGACGCCGAATAGCGGTCCGGTTCCTCAGCGGTCTCCGACTCGCTGGCGAGGTCGTGCGTCCGCGAAAGGCAAACGGAATAGTGCAAAAGCGCGTTCTCTCCGGTATGGAACTGGAAGGCATCGTCCTGCGCGGACGGTCGTTCGATCCGGTCGAAGGACGGGTCGTGATCGAGGACGGCGAGATCGTCGCCGTCGAGGAGACGAGCACCGACAGCGACGACGTGATCCTGCCGGCCTTTGTCAACGCTCACACGCACCTCGGCGACTCGATCGCCAAGGAGGCGGGCGGCGGGCTGACGCTCGAAGAACTGGTCGCCCCGCCGGACGGTCTCAAACACCGGCTGCTCGACGCCGCCGACCGGGACGAACTCGTCGCGGGGATGCGCCGATCGCTGCGGTTCATGCGCGCGACCGGCACGGGCACCTGCATCGAATTCCGCGAGGGCGGCGTCGAGGGCGTCGAGCAGCTCCAGGACGCCGCCGACGGGCTCGACGTCGAGCCGGTGATTCTCGGCCGGGAGACGACCGACGCCATGGAAGCGAGCGACGGCTTCGGCGCGAGCGGTGCGAACGACGCCGACTTCGATCGAGAGCGCCGGGCGACCCGGGAGGCGGGCAAACTCTTTGGCATCCACGCCGGCGAGGTCGACAGTTCGGACGTCGATCCCGCGCTGGATCTCGACCCGGATTTCCTAGTGCATATGGTCCACCCCGAACCCCACCAGCTCGACCGGATCGCCGACAGCGAGGTGCCGATCGTCCTCTGTCCGCGCTCGAACGTCGTGACCGACGTCGGCCTGCCGCCGGCCGAGGAGTTGGCCGAGCGGACGACGCTTGCGCTCGGGACGGACAACGTGATGACCAACAGCCCGTCGATGTTCCGCGAGATGGCGTTCGCGGCGAAGCTGTTCGATCTGCCCGCGCGGGAGGTCCTCCGGATGGCGACGATCAACGGCGCCGAGATCGCGGGCCTGGATCGCGGCGTCGTCGCCGAGGGGCGCGAGGCGAAGCTGCAGGTGCTCGACGGCGACTCGCACAATCTCGCCGGTGCGCAGGATATCGTCCGGGCGGTCGTTCGGCGGGCGGGCGAGGGTGATGTAAATCGCATAGTGCTATAGGAAATCCGCGGCGGCGCGCTACACTCGGGCCGAGCGCTTCCGTTCGATCCCGCGGAACAGTTTTGATCCCGGACTGCGTGTGCTAACGTAGGACACATGTACGATCGCATTCTGGTCCCCACCGACGGCTCCACGGGCGTCGAGCGGGCCGTCGAGCACGCCGTCGGACTCGCCGAGGAACACGGGGCGACGGTGCAGGCGCTGTACGTCGTCAACGCGGCGACGTTCGGCGGGCTACCCATGGAGACGTCCTGGGAGGGGATCAGTTCGGTCCTGCGCGACGAGGGGCACGAAGCCGTCGAGCGGGTCGAGGAGATCGCCGAGAAACACGGCGTCGAGGTCGAGACGCGCATCGTCGAAGGGATGCCGAGCCGGACGATCTGCGAGCACGCCGCGAGCGAGGGCTGCGACCTGATCGTGATGGGGACCCACGGCCGCGGCGGGATCGATCGCCTTCTGATGGGGAGCGTCACCGAGCGGGTCGTCCGGACCGCCGAGCCGCCGGTGCTCACGGTGAACATGACCGACGACGAGAGCGCGGAGGAGGCCGCCGCCGAGGAACGGACGCCACAGCCGTAGGACGAGGCGGGACAGTCAGACCGGCCGGAGGTGCTCGCAGTCGCCGGCGTGGACGCGGACGACGCCGTCGTCGGTCTCGACGAGCAACGTTCCCGGCAGTTCCACGTCGATCGCTTCTCCTTCGACGACGCCGTCGGGCGTCTCGACGCGGACGTCCTGTCCGAGCGTCGCCGATCGCTCCCGCCAGGCGTCGAGCACGGCGTCGGGATCCGACCGGAGTTCGTCGAACCGCTCCAGAAGCCGCTGGGCGAACAGCCGACGCTCCACGGGGCCGACCTCGGACTGGATGCTCGTCGCGCCCTCGGGGAGCGAGTCGGCGTCGATGTTCGCGTTGATGCCGAGGCCCGGGATCACCCACGACACGCGATCGGCCTCGCCCTCCATCTCGGTGAGGATGCCTGCGAGTTTGCGCTCGCCGACGAGCACGTCGTTGGGCCACTTGATTTCGGCGTCGACGCCGGCTTCGCGCGCGGCGTCGGTGATCGCGACTGCCGCGGCGAGCGTCACGACTGGAACGCGGGCGGGCGGCAGATCGGGTCGGAGAACGATGCTCAGCCAGACGCCGCCGCTCGGCGAGGACCACTCGCGATCCAGTCGCCCCCTGCCGCCGGTCTGCTCGTCGGCGAGCACGACCACGTCGCTGGCGCCGTCGTCGGCCAGATCGCGGGCGACGGCGTTCGTGCTCGGGACGCTCTCGCGGTACTCCACGTCGAAGGTGGCTTCCAGTCCGTACTCGACGGCAGGGCCGCCGAACTCGGGGACCGACACCAGCTCGTAGCCGTCGTCGCGGCTCGCGATCTCGAAGCCGTCCTCGCGCAGCGCCTCGACGTGCTTCCAGATGGCCGCCCGCGAGACGCCGAGTTGCTCCGCCAGATCGGGGCCGGTCACGGGGCCGTCGTCCAGCGCGTCGAGGACGCTCCGGCGCGTGTCGTTCATGGCGCAGAATTTCTGCGGCAGGGCCTTTGCTTTGACGGGCGCTGTCGACGTCTCGGTCCCGTACCCTTTTATTTCCTTCATCCATACTGACACGTATGGCATTGCGCAGGCTCCTCGGGACGGTAGTCGGGTACGCGTTCCTTGCGGTTGCGTTCGGCGCCGCGCTCGGCGGACTCGCGATGGCCGGTTCCGCGGTTCTCGGCGGCGTCTCAGCCGGGAAAGCGTTCGTGACGCTGTCGCTGTTCGGGCTGTCGATGTGCACCTGGTTCAGCGGCTACTTCCTGCTCCGGGCGACTCGCGGAACCGTGCTACCAATCGATCCCGATCGGAGCCCGGCGTCTATCTTCACCCGAGGCGGCGGTGGCGGTGGGGGTCTGTAGTCCACCGTAGCGGCCCAGACGAGAAGCCCTAAATTGCCGCCCTGTCAGAGTTCCCGTATGGACGACTACGACCTGATCACGCGCAACGCCGAGGAGGTCGTCACCGAAGAGGAGGTAGAGGCCCTCGCGGCCGACCCCGACGGCAAGCGCGCGTACGTGGGCTACGAGCCCTCCGGCGTGCTCCACGTCGGCCACCTGCTCACTGCGAACAAGCTGATCGATCTCCAGGAGGCGGGCATGGAGGTCGTCGTGCTGCTCGCGGACGTGCACGCCTACCTCAACGGGAAGGGAAGCTTCGAGGAGATCCGGGAGACGGCCGAAGTGATGCGCGAGCAGTTCCTCGCGTACGGCCTCGACGCCGAGCAGACCGAGTTCGTCTACGGCTCGGAGTTTCAACTCGACGAGGAGTTCGCGCTCGACCTCCACCAACTCGAACTGTCGACCTCGCTCAACCGCGCCCAGCGCGCGATGGCCGAGCTTCAGGGCGGCGACACGGCGAAGGTTTCCCACGTCGTCTACCCGCTGATGCAGGCGCTGGACATCGAGTACCTCGACGTCGACCTGGCGGTCGGCGGCCTCGACCAGCGCAAGGTCCACATGCTCGCGCGCGAGGAGCTGCCCGACCTCGACTACGAGGTGCGCCCGGCGCTCCACACCCCCATCATCGCCGACCTGACCTCCGGCGAGGGGAAGATGTCCTCCAGTTCTGGCGAGACGATCTCGATGGAGGACTCGGCCGAGGCGCTCGAAGAGAAGGTCAACGCGGCCTTTTGCCCGCCGACGCGCGATCCCGAGCCCGACGAGGACGGCAACGAGCGCGAGAACCCCGTCCTGGAGCTGTTCCGGTACCACGTGTTCCCGCGCTTCGAGTCGGTCACCGTCGAGCGCCCCGACGAGTACGGCGGTAACGTCACGTACGACGACTACGAGGCGCTGGCGAGCGCTCTCGAAAGCGGCGAGCTCCACCCGGCCGACGCCAAGGGCACGCTCGCCGAGTACCTCGACGAGCTGATCGCGCCCGGCCGCGAGCGTCTCGAAGAACTCCGAGCGTAACGACGTTCGGGCGTCACGACGCCGCTCCCCGGCGTAGCTTCTTCTTTCGAATCGGTCGCGTAGCTGTGCTTCGACGTCGGACGACGCCGCTCGGTCTCGTTCGTGCGCTTCTCCGCTGCTCCGAGAGCGCGACCAGTCCGTTATAATCTCCATAAGTTATGAGTTACATTTCTCGTGGCCGAATCTACAACTACTCCAACTTCGAGAAAACACTCGACGAAGGATTTTAGTGAAGAAACGTAGCTAGTAACTCGTGAGGAGGTGTAGAACATGGTCGAGAGAACACCCGATCGACGCCGAACGGAATCGCCCGTGACCGACAGCAGCTCGTTCCGGCCGCCTTCGGTGTCGAGACACGACGTCGTGCTGGCCGTGATTCCGGCCGCGCTGTTCGTCGCGGCGCTGCTCGGGCAGTTACTCTCGATCCCGTTCCAGACTGCTCTCGTTGGGGGTGCGATCGTCGCCGGCCTCGCGGTCGCCGACGGCCTGTTCCGGAACCCGCCGCGTCGGCCTCGGGCCGCGTAACGGGACCCGTTCTCGACGCCAGTGACAGGGGCGGCTTCGCTGCTGCGGTTCGCTGATAGCGGAGAACGATCAGTCGCCAGCGCGCGCCGTTACTCGTCGAGCCAGCTGCCGGCCCAGCACTCGATCTCGTCGAACACCGGGCAGAGCGACTCGCCCTTCTCGGTGAGGCTGTAGTAGGTCGCGACCGGCGCGTCCTCCTCCATCCGGCGGTCGACGAACCCGAGCTCTTCGAGGTCGTCGAGTACGCGCGAGAGCGTCCGCGAGCTCGCGTCGGTCGACCGTTTCAGTTCGTTGAAACGCTTCTCGCCGTCCTGCAGGTCGTGGAGCACGACGAGTCGCCACTGGGACCCGATCTGCTCGATCGATTCGATGACGGCGCAGGGACCGTCTTCTTCCTCCGCCTCGGCGGTCGACCGCTGGAGATCCGATGACATCGGTGATACCTGATTACAGCTTTGTCGCCGAGAGAATATATGGGTTCGGTTCCTAACCAGGTAACGTGATGATACCACAATCGACGCGATCGATCGTACCGCTTTCCGACCGTGCAGCGGCGACGGAGGTGGCGGCGTGAGTCTCGCGCCGCTCGCCCTCGGGAGCGCCGGCGCCGACGTCGCGTTTCTCCTCGCACGAGTCTCCTTCGGCGCGGTCCTGGCGTTCATGGGATGGAACCATATCACGAACGCGGAGTCGATGAGTGGCTACGCCGAGATGAAAGGCGTCCCGGCGGCGTCGCTGGCGGTCCCGTTCACCGGCGGCATGTTGCTGTTCGGCGGGCTCGGGATCGCTCTGGGTGTCTTTCCGACGCTCGCGGCCGGCGCGCTCGTCGTGTTTCTGCTCGTGACGACGCCGGTGATGCACGACTTCTGGGCGGCCCCGGAGGACCAGCAGCAAGACGAGCTGACCGCCTTTCTGAAGAACGTCGCCATGCTCGGGGCCGCGTTCTGCTTCCTCGCGCTCGCGGGTGCTGACTGGGCGTACGCGGTCGGCGTCGGACTGTAAGTCGCCCCCATTTGTCCGGTTATTTTCCGCCTCGAGCGACACCTATCCATACCGATAATTTAAATCGGCGGCACCCCACCGTGGCGATATCGTGATCGAGGTCGACTCGCTTCGCAAGGAGTACAGCGGCTTCGTCGCCGTCGAGGACAGCAGTTTCTCGGTCGACGCCGGCGAGGTGTTCGGCATCGTCGGCCCCAACGGAGCGGGGAAGACGACGACGCTGAAGATGCTCGCCGGACTGATCGAGCCGACCAGCGGCGCAGCGACGGTCGCCGGCGTCCCCGCCGGCGAAACTGAAATGCGGCGCAACCTCGGGTGGGTCCCCGAGGAATCGCCGCTGTACGAGGACATGACCGCCCACTCGTATCTCCGCTTTTTCGCCGACCTCTACGACGTGCCTCGGGAGCTCGCGAACGAGCGGATCGCCGAGGCGCTCGACAGGCTCGATCTCGAGCACCGGGAGCGCGCCATCGGCGACATGTCCAAGGGGATGAAGCGAAAGGTCGCCATCGCCCGCGCGCTGGTGAACGATCCGGACGTGCTGATCTTCGACGAGCCCGCCAGCGGCCTCGACCCGCTGACGACCAACTACATCATCGACTTCGTGCGCGAGTTGAGCGACGAGGGCCGGACCGTCGTGTTCAGCGCGCACAACCTGTTCCACGTCGAGAGCCTCTGCGATCGGATTCTGGTGATGAATCGCGGCGAGGTCATCGCGCGCGGCAGCTTAGAGGAGATCCGCGATCGCCACGGGCGCACGGAGTACCGCGTCTACACCGATGTTCCGGTCGATGGCGCCACGAAGGAGAACGGCCGGTATCGTCGGGTCGTCGAGTCGATGGACGCCGTCGAACGAACCCGCGAGAGCGCCCAGACCGAGGGCGGCTCGGTCGTCGACATCCAGACCCACGAGCCGAGTCTCGAAGAGATCTTCCTCGAAATCGCGGGCGAGTCGCCCCGGGAGGCCGAGGCGTGACGCTCGGGCCGAGCGAGTTGGGCGTCCGCGGCGTCGGCGTTCGGCTTCGGCGTCTCGCCGCCGCTGCGCGGGAGTTCGCGGCCAAGACCGCGCGGATCGCCCGCTGGGAAGTGACGCGGTCGGCGGGGACGCTCGACCGGCGAACGATCCTGCTCGGCGTCGCCGGCGTCCTGCTCGTCGGCCTCGTCGCCCCGGTCGCGCTGGGCGGCAGCGCCGCGCTCGACGAGGGGATCTACCGCGTCGGCGTCGACGAGGAGAACCCCTACTACCCCGTCGTCGAGGAGAGTTCGGCGTTCCGTCCGGCCGAACCAGACGAGGCGGCGCTGAACCACAGCGAGATCGAGCTGCTGATCGAAGGGAGAACGGTCCAGTACAACAGCTCCGTCGGCAAGAGCGAGGCCGCGCTCTCGGAGTTCGCGAGCGCCGTCGAGGCGTACAACTTCGAGACGATGCGCGAGGACGACAACCGGAGCGCCGCCTTCCCCATCGTCGTCGACTTGCGATACGAGGAGCGCCCGCCGATCGGCACCGACATCGATGCACCCCGAGACGGCACGGGAGACGGGGGATCCGGTGATGGGACAGACAGTGCCGGGGGCGACGGCAGCGGTACTGACGACGGCGGTGGCGGCAGCGACGACGGCACCGGAAGCGACGATGGTGGTGGGAGTGCAGATGGTACTGGTTCCGACGACGGCGGTTCCGGCGACACGGGCGGATCCGATGGCGGCGCGGCGTCGGGCGATGGAGGGACGGACGGCGGCGGAACCGCCGGCACGGCTGCCAGCGGTGGTGCCTCCGGCGGGGGCGGCGGCCTGCTCGGCGGCATCCTCGGCGGGGCCAGCACTGGAGACTCGCCGGCCGAAATCTCCCCGCCGTTCCCGATGCAGTCGCTCGTGCTCGCCTTCCTGTTTATCGTGCCGATGAACTTCGTCATCCAGCTGTACGGCGGCTCGATCATGAACGAGCGGATCAACCGCAGGGGCGAGCTCATGCTGGTCGCGCCGGTCGGGCGCGCCGCCATCGTGGCCGGGAAGACACTGCCCTATCTCGCGGGGCTGGCGGTCATCTCGACGGCGATCGCGCTCGCGATCGGTGGGGGGATCCTCTCGGTCGGCGCGGTCGTCCCGCTGGCGATGCTGTTTCTGGCGGCGGCGTTCGTCGGCGCGATGTTCTCTCGGTCGTTCAAGGAGCTCACCTTCGTCACGGTGACGATCAGCGTCGGGCTGAGCTCCTACGCGTTCGTCCCGGCGATCTTCACGAACGTGACGCCGATCGCGCTGATCTCGCCCCTGACGCTGGTCGTCTGGGACATACAGGGCCAAACGGCCACTCTGGCGGAGTACGCGTTCTCCACGGGGCCGCTGTACCTGACCAGCACGCTGCTGTTCGGGCTCGGCGCCGGCGTCTACCGTGAGGAGGACATGTTCAGCCAGCGGGCCGTCCACCTGAAGGCCCTGGACGCGCTGGCGAACTACGCCCGGACGCCGCGGAGCGTCTTCGCGGTCACCGGGCTGTCGATCCCGTTCGTGCTGGTCGGCGAACTGCTCGCGATCGCGATCCTGTTCGCGATCCCGCTCCAGCTGTCGGCGCCGGTGCTGTTGCTCTCGATCTCGGTCGTCGAGGAGCTCGCCAAGAGCCTCCACGTGTACGCCGGGTTCGCGCACAACCGCTGGACGCCGACGCTGCGCTCGGCCGCGATCGTCGGCGCCGCGAGCGGCGCCGGATTCTTCGTCGCCGAGAAGGCGACCCACGTCGTCAGCTTCGTCGGCATCACGACGCTCGATCTGGGTCGCATCGCGTTCCCCGAGTCGGCCGCGAGCTACGCCGCCCCCGTCGCCGTGGCGATGTTCTTCCTCCCGCTGGCGCTCCACGCCGTGACGGCGATCGTCTCGGCGGTAGGGGCGCGCCGCGGGCGCTGGCACTACGCGGCGACGCTCGGGCTGGCGATCGCCATCCACACGCTGTACAATCTGGGGGTGACCCGCTATGTCGCGTGAGGGATCGCAATGGGGCGCCCGCCTGACGATCGCGAAGCGCGAACTGGCGACGCTCAAAAGCGAGAAGACGATCGTGCTCGCGCTGGTGATCCAGCTGTTCGTCGCGGCGTTCTCGTCGTTCCTCGTCGTCGGGCTCGTCTCGCTGTACGATCCCTCCGGCGCCGAGGGCCAGACCGTGCGGGTCGGCGTCTCCGGCGAGCAGCGCCACGACCTCGCCGCGATCGCGAACCAGCAAGAGGGCGTCCGGCCGATCATCTACGAGAGCGGCGAGACCGCGCGACAGGGGTATCGAAACCACGCCGTCGACGCCGTGATGATCGCCAACCAGCGGTCGGACGGGCGGATCACAGTGGAGACGATCGCGCCCGACTCGGGCGTCGAGTCGACGCTCGTCGTCGTCTCGCTTCAGGAGACGCTGATGGAGTACGAGAGTTACGAGCGCGATCAGCGGAGCGCGTATCTCGATCAACAGCCCCTCGGCGTCCCCGACGTTCCCTCCGAGAACCCCTACTACGGGTTCACGTACACGGTGCTCGTCCCGCTGCTGGTCCTGCTGCCGGTGTTCATCAGCGGGAGCCTCGCCGTCGACGCCGTCACCGAGGAGTTAGAGCGGGGGACGCTGGAGCTGCTGGCGGTCGCGCCGGTCGAACTCAGGGAGATCGTCGACGGGAAGCTGCTCGCGGCCGCCGGGCTGGCGCCCGTGCAGGCCGCGCTGTGGCTGGTGCTGCTGTCCGCGAACGGGACGCCGATCGCGAACGCGCCGGCCCTGCTGGCGATCGCCGGCGCGCTCTCGCTGGCGGTCGTCTCGATGGGGATCGCGCTCGCACTGGTCACCGCCGACCGGCGGCAGGCGCAGTTCCTCTACTCCTTCGGCATCCTCACGATCGCCGGGGCGACGACGCTGCTGCCCGAGCACCCGCTGAACACGATCGCGAAGCTGGCGATCGGCAGCCCGGCCCAGACGACCTGGGTCGCGGTGGCGGGCTACCTCTGTATTGGTCTGGCAGCGCTCGTCGGCGTCCAGTTCGCGGTCGCGCGCGTCGACGTCGATCGGCTGCTCGGTTCGGCGTGACGGCGCCGCGTCGCGGCCGCGAGACGCTGCCGACGCCGCGGCGACGTGACAATGCCGCTCGACTGGTCGCGACGCGGCGTCACGACGCCGCTTCTCACTCGCTGCGCACGTCTTCTGCGACGCGCCGGATCGTCTCGTACTCGTCGTCGCTGTAGGCGATGAACCGTACGTCGACCAGCGACTCGGGCTCGTGGGCGTCGATCGCCTCGCAGACGATCCGGGCGCCGTCAGCGAGGTCGAAGCCGGCGACGCCACAGCCTAGCGCCGGAAGCACCAGCGACTCGCAGTCGAGTTCGTCGGCCCGCTCCAGCGAGTTGCGCGTGGCCGACCGGATGCTCTCGGCGGTCGCTTCACCACTCCCGTAATGGGGCATCGCAGCGGCGTGGATGACGTGTTCGGCGTCCAGGTCGTAGGCGTCGGTTACCGCCACCGCGCCGAGATCGACCGGCCCCTTCGAAACGGCTTCTTGGTTGAGTTCGCTGCCGGCGCGGCGACGGAGCGCCCCGGCGACGCCGCTGCCCATCTGCAGGCTCGTCCCCGCCGCGTTGACCAGCGCGTCGGCCGACTGGGCGGCGATGTCTCCCTGCACTACATCGAACTCCATGGGCGAGCGTTCGAGCGCATCGCGCACAAACGTGTCGGCGATCCGGCGTCCGTCACAAGTCACCGTCGGCGCTCGAAACACGACACTCGCGAACGAGTAGCACACATCGCGTCACAACTAAGTACGACAGGGAGAATCTTCGAGCAACGATGTCACAGGAGACCCCGCGGTACGACGACGGGAGCTTCGAGCAGTACGGCGGCCGCCACGTCCCCGAGCCGATGGAGGAGGCGCTGGACCAGCTGGCGGCGGGGTACGAGGAGATCGCCCAGACGCCGGAGTTCGAGGCCGAACTCCGCGACGTGCTGGAACACTACGCCGGCCGGCCGACGCCGGTGTACCACGCCGAGCGGCTCTCGGAGGCGTTCGGCGCCGAGATCTATCTCAAGCGCGAGGATCTGCTCCACGGCGGCGCCCACAAGATGAACAACGCCATCGGGCAGGCGCTGCTCGCCAAGAAGGCGGGCAAAGAGCGGCTGATCGCCGAGACCGGCGCGGGCCAGCACGGCACCGCGACGGCGATGGTCGGGGCGATGTTCGATCTGGACACGGAGATCTACATGGGCGAAAAGGACGTCCGGCGTCAGGAGATGAACGTCTTCAGGATGCGCCTGATGGGCGCCGAGGTCAACGAGGTGACCCGCGGCGGCGCCGGACTGGCCGACGCCGTCGACGCCGCGCTGGAGGATATGATCGAGAACATCGACGACACGCACTACCTCGTCGGCTCGGTCGTCGGTCCCGACCCGTTCCCGCGGATGGTCCGGGACTTCCAGTCGGTGCTGGGCCGCGAGGCGCGCGACCAGATCCTCGACCAGGCCGGCCAGCTTCCCGACGCCGCGGTGGCCTGCGTCGGCGGCGGGTCGAACGCGATGGGGCTGTTCGACGCGTTCCGCGACGACGAGGAGGTCGCGCTGTACGGCGCCGAGGGCGGGGGCGAGGGCGCCGATTCGAAACGTCACGCCGCGCCGCTCGATTCCGGCACCGACGACGTGATCCACGGGATGAAGACTCGCGTCATCGACGACGACGTCGAAGTCCACTCAGTGTCGGCCGGGCTGGACTACCCCGGCGTCGGTCCCGAGCACGCGATGTTCCGCTCGACCGGGCGCGCGGAGTACCGCGGCGTCGACGACGAGGCGGCGCTCGAAGCGTTCCGGACGCTCAGCCGGACCGAGGGGATCATCCCGGCGCTGGAGACCAGCCACGCGATCGCGCTCGCCGAGGAGTTGGCCGACGAGCACGACGTGATCCTCGTCAACCTGAGCGGCCGCGGCGACAAGGACATGCGGACCGCCGCGGAGGAGTTCGATCTCGGCGCGTGATCGCTGTTTCCGGCCCCACAGATCGGTCCCGAGCCGGACCTCCATGAAAAAACAGAAATATCTTCGGCCAAAAGTCATATTAAACCGGTTCCAGGGGAGCCACCAATGATAGGGGATTCGTCGTCGGACCTGCTGACCGAGTACGTCACGCTACTGCGAGAGTTCGGCCTCCCGCCCGAGGACGTTCGGGAGCTACACGCCGACGAGGACGCGTCGGCCGACGCGTCGCTGCGGCAGTTCGTCGCGCAGCGCGTCGACGACGGCTCGCGCGAGGCGCTGTTTTCCCGGCTCGTCGAGACGCTGACACAGTCCCGGCGCGGCATCAGCGCGACGGCGAGCTACTGGAACTACGCGCCCGAAGTCCACCTCGACGAGGTGTTCGAGCCGTACGGCTGTTCGGTGACGTTCCGCGACGCCGTCCACGGCGGCGACGGCGCCAGCGTCGAGATCGAACTCGAGGACGCCGGCGGATCGATCCACACGATGCGCTTCGAGTACCCCGACACGCCGCTGGACGACGATAACCTGCCGGCGTTGCTCGACGCCGTCGAAACCGAACTCCTCGCGAACACCGACCTCAGCTTCGCGCTGCTATCGGGGATCGACCGACGCTGGCGCGTCGTGTTGCTCGAATCCGACCGGCTGGCCGAGCTCCGGCGTCGCCACGGCGACCGGATCGAGTTTGCGGGACTCCCGCTGCTGTGCGAGGACCAGCCCTCGGCGTTCGCCAGCGGCGAGACGCCGGCGGTGTACCCGCAGGCGATCGAGATCGGCGCCGACGCCACCGACTCGTCCGGCGCGTCGCCCGCCGACGCGACGGACCGCACCGTCGACCCGGCAGACCTGCTGGCCGACGGCGACGCGGCCGCATCCGAGCCCGACGCCGCGGCCGAGCCGACCGCCGACCCCGGCGCCGTCCTCGAAGCGTCGCCCGACGAACTCATCGCCGATGGGACGGCGGAGCCGGGGGGCTCGTCGGACGCCGGCGTCGAGGCGAGCGATCAGGAACTCAGGCAGGTGTTCGGCGACCTTTCGGACGTTTCGCTGGAGCCGACGGCGACCGACGACACCGGGCGGAGCCTCCGTCCGGACGACCCGCCGGTGCTCGAACTCGGCACCGGCGCCGACGGGTCGGGATCGGGCGCCGACGAAGCTGACGGGAGCGCGACGAGCGAGGCCGGCGAGACGGACGAGGAGCCCGCTGCCATCGACGGCCTGTTCGAGGAACTGGAGCGCAAGGCGATCACGGGCGACGACGGCGCCGCCGGCGGAGGCGGCGGGACGGCCGTCGTCGGAGGCGTCGCCAGCGCCGGAACGCCGACTGTAGGCCCCGATAACAGCGGTCACGACGGCCCCAGCGAGGACCCGACGCTGGAGGAACTGCTGTCCGACGCCGACGCGCTCGCCGAGGGCGCGAGTGCCGATACCGGAGACCCAAGTACCGGCGTCGACGACGCGACGGCCGCCGACCGCGAGGACGCAGAGACCGATGTCGACGGAGGAGATGTCGACGGAGGGGATGCCGACGATACAGACTCCCCCGGGGAGTTCGAGTGGCTGAGCGATACCGAACTCGCCGAGCGGGAGTGACCGCTCGGTAAACTGGACGGAAAACCGTACGTCGAACGGCGGGACGACCGCGTTGTAACGGGAGTGGGCGTCGAACGACTTCTCGACTCAGAGCTGCAGCCAGTTCGTCGAGACGCCGCCGTCTCGGAGGTGCCAGCGCTGCTCGGGACCCTCCTCGGCGTCGCGCACTTCCACGACGGCGTCGAACAGCGGTTCGAGCAGGTTCACGTGATCGCTGTCGCGGTCGACCCGGAGATGAAAGTGGCCCATCCCGCCGACCTGTCGAACGCGTGCGGTGACGACGTGCAGCAGGCGAAACAGCCGTTCGGGCTCGTGGTCGACGAACAGCGGCCCCAGCGAGTCGAAGCAGAGACGAAGCTCGGCCGGTTCGAAGCCGTCGGCCTCCGCTTCGAGAACGTCGACCGCATCGACGATCTCGGTACCGAGGGCACTCAGCTCGTCGTCCGCACCGTCGCCGTTCTCGCCGGCGCGGTGGCGGACGACCTCGCGCCCGTCCCCGTCGAGGTCGTCGAGCGAACAGCCACAGACGCTCCGGCCTTGCGTGAACGCGAACACGCGCCGGCGACCGGCGCAGTCGTCGCCCACGAGATGCCGACAGGCGCCGCTGTGGCCCGCCCCCGAGTGTTGCCCGACGACGAGCAGGCTGCTCCCTTCGCGCTTGAGTTCGGACAGCTGCTGGGAGAACGCGGAGCTCTCCGACGCGCCGCCCGGACCGGTTCGCATCCTCTCTTTCTTGGAGGCTCGGTATAATAAGTATTGTGTCATTCTTCGGTGGATACAGCCGAAAACGGGCGCCGCAGCGATCGTCTCGCAGGTGGTGGAGATATCGGGACGCAGTTACCGTCGGCACGACGCGCCGGGACCGGTTCGCGTCCGCGTTGAGCACGCTTAAGAGCCGCGGGTTACTTGGCCCGAACATGCAACCACGCGACCTGTCGGCCCACGACGAGTACGTCGCGGGCCGGGGGATCGAGGAGGTCGCCCGCGAGCTCGGCCGGGAGCCCGACGAGTTCGTGAAGCTCGCCTCCAACGAGAACGCGCTGGGCCCGTCGCCGGCCGCCGTCGCGGCGATCCGTGAACGCGCCGAGACGGTCCACAGCTACCCGAAAGCGTCCCACGCCGACCTGGCGGAGCGACTCGCCGACGAGTGGGACGTTACGCCCGAGCAAGTGTGGCTGGCCAACGGCGGCGACGGCGCGCTGGACTATCTCGCTCGCGCCGCGCTGGATCCGGGCGACGCCGTACTCGTGCCGGAACCGGGGTTCGCGTACTACCCGATGAGTGCGCGCTACCACCACGGCACCGTTCGAAAGTACGACCTCTCGAAGGACGACGAGTTCGCCCAGACCGCCGAAACCGTTCTCTCGGCGTACGACGGCGAGCGGATCGTCTACCTGACCAGCCCGCACAACCCGACCGGCTCGGTCGTCGCCCTGGAGGACGTCGAGCGGATCGCCGCCGAGACCGACGAGGAGACGCTGGTCGTCGTCGACGAGGCCTACGGCGAGTTCGCCGACGTCGACAGCGCCGTCGAGATCGTCCGCGAGCGCGACGACGTCGCGGTGCTCCGGACGTTCTCGAAGGCCTACGGCCTCGCGGGGCTGCGCCTGGGCTACGCCGTCACGCCCGCCGAGTGGGCCGACGCCTACGCGCGAGTGAACACGCCCTTTGCCGCCAGCGAGATCGCCTGTCGGGCCGGGCTGGCCGCACTGGAGGACGACGAGCACGTCGCGGAGACGATCGAGACGGTCGCGTGGGCCCGCGAGTATCTCGCCGACGCCGTCGAGGCGCCGACCTACGACAGCCAGGGCAACTTCGTGCTGATCGAGGTCGGCGACGCGAGCGCGGTCGCCGAGGCGCTCAAGCGAAAGGGCATCATCGTGCGCGACTGCACGAGTTTCGGGCTGGACGACTGCATCCGCGTGACCTGCGGCACGAAGCCCGAGACGCGGCAGGCCGCCGAAGCGATCAACGAGGTGCTCGCCGACCGATGAGAGTGGCAGTCACCGGGACGCCGGGGACCGGCAAGACGACCGCGACCGAGCGACTCGACGCCGATCTCGACGTGGTCCACCTCAACGAGGCAGTCCGCGAACACGACCTGTACGACGAGGTCGACGAGGAGCGGGACAGCGTGATCGTCGATCTCGACGCCGCCCGCGAGTGGCTCGGCGACCGCGACGACGTGCTGATCGAGTCGCATCTCGCACACCACCTCGACGTCGACCGCGTGGTCGTGCTGCGGTGCCATCCCGAGGATCTGGAGGATCGCCTGCGCGAGCGTGGCGACGAGAGCGAAGCCTCGATCACGGAGAACGCCGAGAGCGAGGCGCTCGACGTGATCCTCTCGGAGGCGGTCGACCGCCACGGCGTCGAGTCGGTGTACGAGATCGACGCTACGAATCGGAGCCCGGACGCCGTCGCCACCGAGATCGACGCCGTCGTCCGCGGCGAGCGCGAACCGAGTGCCGGCGAGGTTTCCTTTATCGAGTACTTATGACGCTGGATCAGTTCCGCCACGTGGCCGATCGGCTGCTCGATCCGTTCGTCTCGCTCTCGACGAAACTCGGCGTCACGCCCGACGCCATCAGCGCGCTGGCGTTCGTCGTCGCGGCCGCGGCGGGTGGCGCCTACTACCTCGCGGGCGACGCCGCGCTCTGGTACTTCGCCGGCGCGGTGCTGGTGGGGCTGAACGGCTGGCTGGACATCCTCGACGGCGCCGTCGCCCGCGAGATGGGCACCGACTCGAAAGCGGGCGACCTGCTCGATCACGTGCTCGACCGGTACGCCGACATCGTGATGGTCGCGGGGCTGGCCGCGGGACTCGACCGCTACGGGCTGGGGCTCGCGGCGGTGACGGGCGTCCTGATGACGTCGTATCTGGGGACGCAGTCCCAGGCGGTCGGACTCGACCGCGTCTACGGCGGGATGCTCGGGCGCGCGGACCGGCTGGCGCTGATCGGCATCGTCACCGGCGTCGCCGCGTTCGTCGACGTGGCGGCGCTGGGCTTCGGGCTGGTCGGCTGGCTGCTCGTCGTGTTCGCCGTCGTCGGCCACGTCACGGCGCTCCAGCGCTTCTGGGGCGCCTGGCGCGCGCTGTCGTGATCGGGTCGTCGCGGTGATGGCATCGCCGTCTCCGATGCCGATTTCGACGGGGCACACCTTTTATCAGTGCTGCGAGCCTAGGACCGAGCATATGGTGCAGTGTGAAATGTGCGGCGCCAACGTGTCGTCGCCGAAGACGGTCAAAGTCGAGGGTGCCGAGCTCGACGTCTGCGACGACTGCGCTGACTTCGGGACCGAAGTCAAGACCCAGGACAGCTCCAGCACGTCGACGAAGTACTCCACGTCGTCGAGTTCGGGCGGGAGCTCCGGTGGCGACAGCTCGGGATCGTCGAGCTCCGGCGGCGGTGGCGGCCAGCGCCGTCGCTCGGACATGTTCGACGACATGGACGAGATCGTCACCGACTACGACGAGCGCATCCGGCAGTCCCGCGAGGACCGGGATCTCTCCCAGTCCGATCTCGCCAACGAGCTCAACGAGAAGGCCAGCCTGATCCGCAAGCTCGAACGCGGCGACACGCTGCCCAGCGACGACGTCCAGTCGAAGCTCGAGAAGTTCCTCGAAATCTCGCTGTCGGGCGGCGCCGGCGGCGACGACGAGGAGTGGAGCGGCGGCTCCTCGACCGGGGAGTACACGCTGGGCGACGTCGTCAAGCGGAAAGACTAGCGACTTCTCACAACCTATTTGTCTCGGCGGAACGGGCTTTCGGGTATGTTCGTCCTTGTCAACCTGAAGGCGTACCCGTGCGATCCAGTCGAAGTAGCGACCGCTGCGGCCACCGTCGCGGACGATTCCGGCGTCGACGTCGGTATCGCGCCCCAGGCCGCGCACCTCCCGGCCGTCGCGGAGACGGGCGTCGAGACGTGGGCCCAGCACGTCAGCCCCGTGGAGCACGGTAGCCACACCGGATCGACGCTGGCCGAGGCCGTCGACGACGCGGGCGCGACCGGGACGCTGCTCAACCACTCGGAGAACCGGATGAAACTCGCAGATATCGACGCCTCGCTCGACGCCGCCGATCGGGCGGACCTCGAGACGGTCGTCTGCGCGAACAACCCCGAGCAGATCGCGGCCGCCGCGGCGCTCGGCCCCGACGCCGTCGCCGTCGAGCCGCCCGAACTGATCGGCGGCGACGTCTCCGTCGCGACCGCCGATCCGGGAATCGTCGAGGACGCCGTCGACGCCGCCGCGGCGGTCGACGAGAGCGTCGACGTCTACTGCGGCGCCGGCATCTCGACGGGCGAGGACGTCGTCGCCGCCGAGGAGTTGGGCGCCGACGGCGTCCTGCTGGCCAGCGGCGTCGCCAAGGCCGACGACCCCCAGGCGGCGCTCGAAGACCTCGTCGACCCGCTGTAACCGTCGAGCTATCGGGCAGTCGCGGCTGTCGAAAAATAGTTCTCGCCACCGTACGGAGACGCACTTCCGGTCGCGGCCGTCGGACCCGGCACTCGGCGTGCCGATCTGTGCCCGACCGTCCCGTATCGGCGGGTTACAGAGAGACTTCGGCTTCTTCCGCGTCGAGGTACCGCTCCTCCCACTCCCGGCGGGCCTCGAGCTCGCGGTGGCCCCGCTGTGTCAGGGCGTAGTAGTTCGTTCGGCGGTCCAGTTCCCCCTTCTCGACGAGGCCCTTGTCGACCAGCGCGTCCAAGTTCGGGTACAGCCGCCCGTGATGGATCTCGCTCTCGTAGTAGTCCTCGAGTTCCTCCTTGATCGCGAGACCGTGCGGATCGTCCTGTCCGGCGATCACGTACAGAAGGTCGCGCTGGAAGCCAGTTAAATCGTGCATTGCATTCCCCCACATTGTTATCTGACAATGATACTGATAAATGTGTCGGGGACCGCAATCAGGAATTCGTTAACCAATCAGTATAGTTATCTTATATTCTGAACTTAGTACCCGACGATACTGGTTCAAAAGAGGTTTTTCGTACACGTCAGGAACTTAGGATTGTATAAACATAACTCGTATATCATATTACTTGTTCGGCAGCACCGACCTTTCCGATCCGGTTACTAAACCGGGTGATCGGTCGGTACGGAGCCACTGCGGCGATCCCCGTCGGTCGGGCTTCGCTACGGGTCGAGGCGGAACTGCGACGCCGCGGCGGCTTCGGCGTCAAAAAAGTGCGATCGGGTTACTCGACGCGACCGGAGACCTTCTCGTACTCCTCGGCGGCCTTCTCGAAGTCGACGACCTCGAAGAAGGCGTCGATGAAGTCGCCGCGGTCCGGGCCGTAGTCGTAGTAGTAGGAGTGCTCCCAGACGTCGAGCGCCAGGATCGGGTGGGAGCCCCAGAGTGCGCCCTGGTCGTGCTTGTCGACGGCCACGTTGCGGAGCTGCTTGGCGACGGGGTCGTAGACCAGCAGTGCCCAGCCGCCGGCTGCGGATGCGGCCGCGCGGAACTCGTCTTCCCAGCCCTCGTAGGAGCCGAAGTCCTCCTCGATGCGGTCGGCGAGATCGCCCTCGGGCTCGGCGCCGCCCTCGGGGTCCATGTTCTCCCAGAACAGCGTGTGGAGATAGTGACCGCTTCCGTTGTGCGTGACGTTTCCGAGCGCACCGGCAGTCGACGAGTGGTCACCGCTCGCACGGTTCTCGGCGAGCGTCTCCTCGGCGCTCTCGAGACCGTTGACGTAGCCCTGGTGGTGGGTGTCGTGGTGCCACGTGAGCACCTGCTCGGAGATGTGCGGTTCCAGCGCGTCGTAATCGTACGGCAGCGGCGGCAGCTCGGGGTTGGATTGCTCTGGCATGTTCAGGACCTCGTGAAATATATCACCGCGCCGGCTGTTAAACTTTTAGAAGGGAATCGTTGACACGTCACACGCGCGGCTGACGGCGCGAAACCGCCGGTCCGTCCCGATCAGTCGCTCCCGCGGGCCGCCTCGAACGTCTCGATCGCCATCTCGCGCCGCTCCGCGTGTTCGACGATCGGCGCGGGGTAGTCGGGCGCGACCCGCTCGCGCTCGGCGTCGTCGAGGTCGGTCCACGCGTGGATCTGCTCGGCGTCGGCGTCGCGCAGTTCGGGGACGTATCGCCTGATGTACTCGGCGTCGGGATCGTAGCGCTCGCCCTGCGTCATCGGATTAAAGATCCGGAAGTACGGCTGGGCGTCGGTGCCCGTAGAGGCGGCCCACTGCCAGCCCCCGTTGTCGTTCGCGGTGTCGTGATCGACCAGCTTCTCGCGGAACCAGTCGTACCCCTCGCGCCAGTCGACGAGCAGGTCCTTGGTGAGGAACGCCGCGACGAGCATCCTGACGCGGTTGTGCATGTACCCCTCCTCGCGGAGTTGGCGCATCCCCGCGTCGACGATCGGGTAGCCCGTCTCGCCGTCCTTCCAGGCTCGAAGCCCCTCGGGATCGGAGCGCCACGCGATCTCGCGGTCGTAGTCCTTGAAGTTCTCCGTGACGACACCGGGGTTGAAGTTCAGGACGTGCGCGTAGAACTCCCGCCACGCGAGCTGTGACTGGAACTCCTCGACGCTCTCGACCTCGTTCTCGCCGTCCGCGAACGCCTTCGCTTCGTCCGTGGCGTCGTACACCTCTCGGATGCCGATCGTCCCCCACTTGAGATCGGCTGAGAGGCGCGACGTGCACTCGTCGGCCGGGTAGTCCCGACGTTCCTCGTACCGGTAGATGTCGTCCTCGCAGAACTCGGCGAGTCTGTCGCGGGCCGCCGCGGGATCCGCGTCGGGGATCGACGCCTCGGGTTCGACGAACCCGAGGTCGTCGAGCGTCGGGAGCGACGGCAGGGTCACGTCCGGCAGGTCGTCGGGCGCCGGCGACGCCAGCGCGTCGGCGTCCGGCACGGGGAACGGGTCGTCTTTCGGCCGGTCGCGCCACTTCTTCCAGAAGTACGTGTACACCGAGTAGTGGTCGCCTTCGTTGGTCGTGATCGACCCCGGTTCGTGCAGGATCGCGTCGTGGTAGCTCGCCCGCTCGACGTCGGCGTCGTCGAGCGCCCGCCGGACAGCGGCGTCGCGCTCGCGGGCTAGTCCGGAGTAGTCCTTGTTCCAGACGACCCGCTCGGCGTCGAGCGCGTCGGCGATCGCCGGCAGCACCTCCCGGGGGTCGCCGCGGGCCAGCAACAGGTCCCCATCGCGCTCCCAGTACCAGGTGCGAAGCGAAAGAAGTGCATCGAGCATGAACGCCACACGCGGGGGCGAAGCGTGATCGAGCACGGCGTCGTCGAACACGAACACCGGACAGACCGGGCCGTCCTCGGCGGCGGCCGCCAGCGCCCTGTTGTCGTCGGCCCGCAGATCGCGCCGGTGCCAGTGGAGTTGCATACCCGTCCTGAGGACTGGGACGGGATAAATCACCGTCACGCCGTCCGAACGCCTCTCGCTATCGAAAGCTACAAGCGAGCCACGGGCAAATTCTCGCCCATGGAACTGCGGGTTATCGAGAGTAGCGACGAGGAGATCTCTATCGAGATCGGCGGGGAGGACCACACGTTCATGAACGTGCTGAAGGGCGCGCTGCTGGAGACCGAGGGCGTCACCGCGGCGACGTACGACGTCAACCCCGAGCAGTCCGGCGGCCAGACCGAGCCGATCCTCTCGGTCAAGACCGACGAGACGACCGAACCGCTCACCGCGATCGAGGATGCCGCGGGCCGCATCCGCGAGAAGACGACGGCGTTCAAGGACGCGTTCGACGCCGCGGCCTGAGTCGGCGCGGACGCTTTTTCACGCCGCCGAATGCAGCATAGTCGGACACGTTCTTCACCGACCAAGCACGCGCTCGGGACGGTTCAGCAGAGGAACAACGAGACGTAGACGGCGTCGTTCGGGTAGACGTGGATGTCGACGCCGATCGCCTCGTAGTCGTCCATCACCGCGCCGTCCCCGCCGGGAGCGGCTACGAGGGTATCGGCGACGGCGTCCCCGAGTTCCGCTTCGCTATCGTAGGCGTGGATGGAACCGTCGATGCCGAGGCGACTGATCGGGAACGACTGGAACGCCGGTGCGTAGGAACACTCGTGGTCGAACTCGGCGTAGTCCTCCCGCGGCGTCGGTCGCTCTACATCGTCGTCGTGTGCCGCCACCGCGCGGTGGCGGTTGTGGTAGGTCGCGATCGCGTCGTGCTCCTCGCCCGCGGCGAGACCGGAGAGCCCGTCCTCGGAGCGGTGCTCGTTGAGGCGTTCTCTGAGCGTCGTCTCCGTCTCGACGAGATCGATCCCAGCGGCGCGCTCTTCTTTTCCCGGCGCGTCGTCGATCGAAGGCGGCCCCCCGAATTCGGGCACCGAGATCACGCCCGCGGCGACGAGGCCGACGAGCGCGACCAGTACGACGATCGCGACGACGTGCCACTTCCCGACGTCGAAGTAACTCGGCGCCTCGGCGTCGTCGAGATCGTAGCTGATCGGCTCCTTCTCCAGATGCATGTGGCCGCACCGACTGCAAGGAGGCGAGTGCTTGGGGTGCCCGCGACCGCATTCCTGACAAACCCACTCGAACTGTTCCGGACGAATCGTCGACTCGTCGCCCGGCATCGAACCGTCGTCGGGACCGTTCGCCATCGCAAGATTCTTTCGCAGCTCAGTTTATAAAATCATCGGCAGAAAATCGGAAGGAGCAAGCCGGGTTCGGTTATTCGTTCTCGCCGTCGAGCGCCGCCGCCAGCGTTTCGAGTTCGGCCTTTCGGAGCGCGCGGTCGCCCTCTACCGTGCCGTCCAGCGCATCCACTCCGTCGCGGATCGCCGCCCGCATCTCGGATTTGGGCGGAAACGGCTTCGCGCCCACGTCGTGTCCAGCGGCCTCGGCGATCGCCGCGAGGTCCTCCTTGGTGAACCCTGCCGATCCCTCGCGTTCGAATCGATCGACGGCGACGCGGATCTCGTTTCGGAGATCGTCGACGGTCGGGCTCACAGTCGCACCGGCACCCCGCGTTCGTCGAGATACGCTTTGACGTCCTGAATCGAGTACTCGTCGAAGTGGAAGATCGACGCCGCGAGCGCCGCGTCGGCATCGGCCTCGGTGAACACCTCGTAAGCGTCCTCCGGGCCGCCACAGCCCGAGGAGGCGATGACGGGCGTGTCGACGGCGTCGCAGACCGCGTCCGTGAGCGGAACGTCGTAGCCGTCCTTGGTGCCGTCCTTGTCGATGGAGTTGACAAAGAGTTCGCCGGCGCCGCGGTCCTCGGCCTCTTTGGCCCACTCGATGACGTCGATGCCGGTGCCCTCGCGACCGCCCTTCTTGGTGCACTCGAACCAGCACGACTCGCCGTCGACGTCGAAGTAGTGTTCGCCGCCCTCGTCGAACCGGCGCCTGGCGTCGACGCTGATCACGATGCACTGGCTGCCGAAGGCCGCCGCGCCCTCGTTGATCAGTTCGGGGCGTTCGAGCGCGCCGGTGGTGATCGAGACCTTGTCCGCGCCGGCACGGAGCGTCTCCTTGATGTCCTCGCGCGTCCGGATGCCGCCGCCCACGGTGAGGGGAATGAACACCTCGTCGGCGACGTCCTCGACGACGCCGAGCATCGTCTCGCGACCGTCGGCGCTGGCGGTGATGTCGAGGAAGACGAACTCGTCGGCGCCGGCCTCGTTGTACCGCTTGGCCATCTCGACCGGGTCCCCAGTGTATTCGAGATCCTCGAAGTGGACGCCGGTGTAGACCGCCGGGTCGCCCTCGTCGTCGAGGTCCACGTCGATGCAGGGGATGATCCGTTTCGTGAGACCCATTCTGACGGATTCTACTCGCCCGGGGTATACAAAGGGACCGCTACGGGGCGAAATTGGCCGGCCGCTCCGGGGTCGAGTAGTCGAGCGTCGGCGCCCATCGGTCAGTTCCGGGTGAGCGGCTCCAGCCCGGCCGCGACCGCGACGCCGAAGACGAACCCCGCGCCGTGGGCGTACACGTTGACGAACACGCCGTCGCGGACGGTCTGCCGGGGAAACAGGCCGATCACGAACGCCCCGAGCAGCACCGCAACCAGCGCGACCGGGACGGCACGGACGGCGACGCGCCGGAGCTGGTCCGCGTCGGCGCGGATCGGGACGGCGCTGCCCGCCGCCAGCGCGAGCGCGCACAGCGCGGCGCTGACGCCGAGCGCTCCGAGCAGCAGCGGATCGACGGCGTCGGCGTGGACGACGTAGAACGTCGCCGCGAGCGCGATCCAGACGAGCGCGCCGGCGAACGTCGCGGTCGACCGGGAGTACAGCGATCGCAGCCAGACGAGCAGCGCGACGAACACGAATCCGCCGGTGCCCGCGACGACCGCCGAAAAGCCGCTGCTGGTCGGCGTCGGGCCGGCGTACCACAGTTCGAGCGTCGCGTAGTTCAGGACGTTGACCGCGACGGGGACCGCAACGAGCAGCGCGGCCATGGTCGCGTGAAACCAGCGGCGGCGCCGCGCGCGAAGACAGAGCATGTACGCCATCGGCGCGGCCGACAGGAACCCGAGCACGTTGTTGCGCAGGTGCAGCGGCGTCCCGTGGACGTACGCTGCGGTCAGAAACTCGGCGAGTTCGGGATCGGCGTGGTCCAGCGCCAGGCGGGCGCGCTGCTCGGGCGACGCGAACGCGTGGACGGCGAGGAGACCGAGCGGGACCGCGAGCAGGACGAGCAGGTCGCGGGCGACGGCCTCGCGGCTATACATCCGTCTCGCGGGTCCTGCGTCGCCGTCGCCGAGCGGCTCCTCGGTCGTCTCGTTTTCGGTCGCCACAGTCGTCCTCCGCCGCGGCGTCGCGCGGGGTTATCGGGGGTTCGGGAGGGCGCCGTATCTTTCTTTCCCGCCAGACGCTCAGGACAGGTCGTAGACGCGCGCCTCGTAGGGACGCAACCGGATCGGCTCCGCGAGGTTCTCGTCGTCGGCGTCGTAGTTCCCGACCAGCAGGTCGGCCTCTCGATCGCCGGCGAACTCGGAGAGGTCGAGTTCGGGCTCGCCCTCGAAGAAGTTACAGACGACCAGCAGCTCCTCGTCGCCGAGCGTCCGGCGGTACGCGAACACCTCGGAGTGGTCGGGCAGGAGCAGTTCGTAGTCGCCGTAGACGAAGATATCACGGTCCTCCCGCAGGTCGATCAACTCGCGATAGAAGTGCCAGACCGACTCGGCGTCCTCGTGGGCGGCCTCGACGTTGATCTCGTCGTGGCGCTCGTTGACCTTGATCCAGGGGTCGCCCTCCGAGAAGCCGGCGTTCTCGTCGGCCGACCACTGCATCGGCGTTCGGGCGTTGTCCCGACTGCGCGCTTCGATCTGGGGCCGGACGTCCTCGTAGGAGTCGGCCCACTCGTCGAGGGCGATGTCGACGTGGTTCTCGGCTTCGACGTCGCGGATCTCCTGGCGGTCCCAGTCGGCGTTGGTCATGCCGATCTCCTGGCCCTGGAAGACGAAGGGCGTCCCCTGGAGGGTAAAGAGGAACGTCGCGAGCATCTTCGCGGACTCGCGGCGGTACTCGCCGTCGTCGCCGAACCGCGAGACGGCGCGGGGCTGGTCGTGGTTCGAGAGGTACAGGCAGTTCCAGCCCTCCTCGGCCAGCGTCTCCTGCCAGTCGGTGATGATCCGCTTGAGTTCGCCGAGATCGAGGTCCGCGAGCGTCCACTTTCCGCCGTCGCCGGTGTCGACGCCCATGTGCTCGAAGTGGATCAGCATCGAGAACCCCTCCTCGCCGACGTACTCGGTCGCCCGGTCGGCGTCGACGTTGATCATCTCGCCGACGGTCATCACGTCGCGGCCCTCCAGCGTGCGCTCGTACATCTCCTCGAAGTACTGCTCGATGTTGGGTCCGTCGACGAAGTGTTCCTCGCCGGTGAGCCCGCCCACCTCCGCGCCGTCGGGCAGCCCCTCGGTCTTGGAGATCAGGTTGACGACGTCCATCCGGAAGCCGTCGATGCCTTTCTCCAGCCACCAGTTCATCATCTCGAAGACCTCGTCGCGAACGTCCTCGTTGCGCCAGTTGAGGTCGGGCTGCTTCTCGTCGAACAGGTGGAGGTAGTACTCGCCGCGCTCGTCGTCGTAGGACCACGCCGACCCCCCGAAGAACGAACTCCAGTTGTTCGGCGCGTCGTCCTCGGCGTCGCCCTGCTGCCAGTGATAGTAGTCGTCGTACTGCTCGTCGCCCTCGCGAGAGTTGACGAACCACTCGTGTTCGTCGGAGGTGTGGTTGACCACCAGATCCATGATTAGCCGCATGTCTCGGTCGTGCAGCTCCTGGAGCAGCCGTTCCCAGTCGTCCATCGTGCCGAACTCGGGATGGATCGACTGGTAGTCCGCGATGTCGTAGCCGTTGTCGGCCATCGGCGACTCGTAGACGGGGTTGAGCCAGACGACGTCGACGCCCAGTTCGTCGAGGTAGTCGACCTTCTCGACGATGCCCGGAATGTCGCCGATCCCGTCGCCGTCCGAGTCGTTGAAGCTGCGGGGGTACACCTGGTAGACGACGGCTTCCTTCCACCACTCGCGGTCGACGTCGGGCGCGTCTGTCATTGCTCGTGCTCCGCCGCCCAGAAGCAAAAGCGGCGCGATACGTCGGATCGGTGGAATCACCGCGCGCGAGACTCGTCGCCGGACCGGCGCTCCGTCCCGAGACACCGGCGTCGCAGCGGCGCGACGCCGAGACAGCACCGCTTAAGTCGGCCCGGTCGCAACGTCGGAACATGACCGACGACCACGGCTCCCACGGTACCGACGACGAGACCGTCGAGGCACCCGAGTCCGAGTACGCCGAAGGCGAAAAAGTCCCGACCGAGGCCCGGACGACCGCTCCCCAGAGTCCTTACGGGATGCGCGAGGTCGGCATCGGCGCCGCCGTCACCGCCGTCGGCCTGCTCGTGGCGTTCGTAGTGCCGTTCCTGCTGGCCTGAGCGACCGCGGCTCTCGTTTTCCCCGCTCACTCACGCCAGTTCGTACACCCGTGCCTCGTAGGGCCGTAGCTGGATCGACTCCGCGAGGCAGGCGTCCTCGACGTCGTAGTTCCCGACCAGCAGGTCGGCGTCCCGATCGTCGGCGAACGCCGCGAGGTCGAGTTCGGGCTCGCCCTCGAAGAAGTTACAGACGACCAGCAGCTCCTCGTCGCCGAGCGTCCGGCGGTACGCGAACACCTCGGGGTGGTCGGGCAGGAGCAGTTCGTAGTCGCCGTAGACGAAGATATCACGGTCCTCCCGCAGGTCGATCAACTCGCGATAGAAGTGCCAGACCGACTCGGTGTCGGCGCGGGCGGTCTCCACGTTGACGCTGTCGTAGTTCTCGTTGACCTTGATCCAGGGGTCGCCCTCCGAGAAGCCGGCGTTCTCGTCGGCCGACCACTGCATCGGCGTCCGCCCGTTGTCCCGACTCCGGGCCTCCACGAGCGGGCGGACGTCTTCGTAGTCGTCGTACTCGTCGGACTCGAGGCACGACTCGACGAAGTTTTCGGCCTCGACGTCGCGGATTTCCTGGCGGTCCCAGTCGGCGTTGGTCATGCCGATCTCCTGGCCCTGGAAGACGAAGGGCGTCCCCTGGAGGGTAAAGAGGAACGTCGCGAGCATCTTCGCGGACTCGCGGCGGTACTCGCCGTCGTCGCCGAACCGCGAGACTGCGCGGGGCTGGTCGTGATTCGAGAGGTACAGGCAGTTCCAGCCCTCCTCGGCCAGCGTCTCTTGCCAGTCGGTGACGACAGTCTTGAGCTCCGCGAGATCGAGGTCGACGACGTCCCACTTGCCCCCCGGTCCGACGTCTACGTGAACGTGCTCGAAGTGGATGATCATCGACAGGCCGTCCTCGCCGACGTACTCGGCGGCTTCGTCCGCACTGATGCCGCCGATCATCTCGCCGACGGTCATCACGTCGCGGCCCTCCAGCGTGCGCTCGTACAGTTCGGTGACGTACTCGTCGAGACGCGGGCCGTCGACGAAGTGACCGGCGCCGGTCACTTCGTCGCCCGGATCGCCGTCGGGGAGCCCCTCGGTTTTGGAGATCAAGTTGATCACGTCCATTCGGAACCCGTCGATCCCCCTGTCGAGCCACCAGTTCATCATCTCGTAGACGTCTTCCCTGACCGCTGCGTTGCGCCAGTTGAGGTCGGGCTGTTTCTCGTCGAACAGGTGGAGGTAGTACTCGCCGCGCTCGTCGTCGTAGGACCACGCCGAGCCGCCGAAGAACGAGTTCCAGTTGTTCGGCTGTACGTCGTCGTCGGGTTCTCCCTCTTTCCAGTGATAGTAGTCGGCGTACCGCTCGTTGCCTGTTCGAGAGCGTTCGAACCACTCGTGTTCGTCGGAGGTGTGGTTGACCACGAGATCCATGATCAGGCGCATGTCCCGATCGTGGAGTTCCTCCAGCAGGCGCTCCCAGTCGTCCATCGTGCCGAACTCGGGATGGATCGACTGGTAGTCCGCGATGTCGTAGCCGTTGTCCGCGAGGGGAGACTCGTAGACGGGGTTGAGCCAGACGACGTCGACGCCCAGTTCGTCGAGGTAGTCGACCTTCTCGACGATGCCCGGAATGTCGCCGTTTCCGTCGCCGTCCGAGTCGTTGAAGCTGCGCGGGTACACCTGGTAGACGACGGCTTCCTTCCACCACTCGCGGTCGACGTCGGCGCCGTCGCTCATCGCCCACCTCGCGAGAACACGACCACGTCGCTGTCGGTCAGCGTGACCGGTTCCGCCGCGACGGCGTCCTCGCAACCGGGCGTCGCGACCACGAGTTCCCACCCGCCCCGAGCGACGTCAGCGAGGTCCGCGGGAACGACCGTCGCGGGTCGGCCCTCCATGTTAGCGACGAACAGCAACTGTTCGGCGCCGCCGGGATCGCTTCGCTGTCCGTAGTAGAGGACCGTCTGATCGGTGGGGTGAGCGTAGGAAAACTCGTCGTCGGCTCGCAGATCCCGACGGAGCCAGGGGCGGTCGTGGCGGAACTCGCGGACGTCGAGGTCGAAGGCCGTTCGGTCCGGATCCTGCTCGTCCTCGTAGTGTGCGAGATTGCAGAAGTCCGCGACGTCGCGCATCCACGCCAGCGCGAACGTTTCGAGGGCCGCGGCGTCGACGTCGTCGCCCAGCGGCCAGTCCATGGCGCCGAGCATCGTCGCCATCAGGTCCCGGTCGTAGTCGGTCGCCTCACCGACCGACGCGAGCGCGTGGCCGAACTCGCGGAGCTGCTCGCGGTCGTCGAACCCGAGTTCCTTCAGCCGGGTGAACTGGTCGAGATCGTCGTAGCGCTCCGCGGATACCCGCCAGTCGACGAAGTAGGCCGACTCGCCGACGACTTTCACGTTCCAGTCGGGATCCGTGTCCCGAACGAAGTACCACGGCGCGCGGGCGTTCGCGTGAGTGAAATCCATCGGTACGCCCGGCAGGAAACAGTAGAACAGCGCGTTGGAGGCCGGGTTGTCGTACGCCCGCTCGATCGTCCCGGGGAGCGAGTCCGCCAGATAGGGGTTCTCTTGAGTCGCGTCCCAGCTCTCGCCCACTTCGACTTGCGCGCCGCGCCGCATCGTGTCGTGGTTGGCGACGCCGGAGATCCACTGGCTGCCCATCTCGGCGACCTCGCGGACGCGCCACCACTTGGTCGCCCAGAACGTCAGAATCGCGGGCGTATTGTGCGCGAACGTGACCGGCCCCCACTGGAAGGAGTGGGGGTGTTGCTCGATCAGTTCGCGGTACGACGAAGCCAGTTCCCAGTCTTCGTCCGGCCAGGGCCGGCCGTCCTCGAAGATCATCCACGGTCGGTACTCCCGGCCGGCGACCGTCTGGGTCACGGCGTCCATCTCGGCGAGGAACTCGTCGTCGTGGTACTCCTCCTCCGTCTCGGGGTCCCAGTTTGTGAAGTCCTGGGCACCGTCGACGCGGATGCCGTCCGCGCCCCAATCCATCTTCCGTCGCTGGAGTTCGAGCAGGATCGCCCTGACCGTCGGCTGCGTGTAGTCGAGTTCCCGTCCGTACATCCCCGGGCCCTCGAAGAACTCGTCGTTGAGCAGCCCCAGCGCGCCGTCGTCGGCGTGGCCCAGCGCGATGTCGAAGACGACCCGCATCGGCTCGGGCTGGTCGTGCAGCGTCGCGATGAAGTCGACCAGTTCGTCCGGCCGACCCGTTTCGAGGACCGCCGGGTTCACCGCCGAGAAGCCCGAGACGACGATGTCGTACCCCCAGTTTACCATCCGGGGGCGGCGGAGCGTCGCTTCGGCGTCGACCGATCGCTGGTTCGGCGCGGGGTCGTCGATCGCGAAGTGGTCCGAGTGGTACTCGCCCTCCGTGATGGGGGCGATCGGCATCACCTGCACGCCGTCGTAGCCGGCGAAGTTGCGCTCCATCGGCGTCAGCTCCTCCCCCTCGCGACGCTTGCGCGCGATCTCCTCGTAGCGCCGGGCGACCCCGGCGAGCGACCCCGCCTCGCTCGCGGTCCCGGGGTGGAGTTCGAGCAAGTTCGTCGCGGGCTCGATTCGCGGCAGTCCGCCGTCCTCCTCGGTCGCGACTGGTTCGTCCTCGGTACCGAGCGCCTCGTAGTACTCGCGGTCCGGGCGCTCGGCGTCGAGTCGGTCGACGTCGTACAGTTCGGCGGGGGCGTACGCACCGAACGGCAGCGAGTACGCCAGCGGATCGTGGATCGTCTCCCACCCGTCGTCGGTCCGGTAGGTGAGCCGGTACAGCGTCCCGAGTCGGTCCCGCGTGCCGGGTCTGACGCCGTCGATCGCGGCCCACGTGTATTCGCCCGCGCGTCTGGTCGGCACGCGCTCTCGACGCACCGGGACGGTCGTCTCGTCGGCCGTCAAGTCGACAGGCTCGGTCGGCGTGATCAGTTCGACGAAGACGTCCTCCTCGGGAACCGACCGATCTACCAACTCCGGAGTCCAGAATCCGAACTCCGCGTGCTCACCCTGCCAGTGAGCGCCTAACTTCTCCACGACGTCGCGGGCAGCTTCGAACGCGTCGTCTGCGGACGCGAGCCGTTCCGACGTCCGCTCACAGAGGCGTTCCGTCGCCCGCTCGCACAGTGAGACATCGGTTGCGAGTGTGTCGCTCATTCGGCGCTCACCCTCGAACGTCCCGGCTCGGGTGAGAGTTTCTGGGTGTTCTCACCGAGCGTTCGCGAGGAGTCGGCCCGTCGGCATCTCATAGACCGAGTATGTACAGGTGTTGTTAATAATCTTTGGTAGACCGCTACGTATACTTGCTTCCGGGAACAGCGACGCGAGTAGAGTTCCGCGCTCCGCCGGACTTCGGTCCGACAGCTGGTCGCGCTGTTCCGACACTCCGTTGCTCGAAGCGACAGTGCCTGTGACGGAATCGAGGACAGTCACTGTCGCTGGACGACAGAGGAACAGTTCCGCACGTTGCGCTCGCTTCGAACCCGCAACTCCGAAAGCTATCTCTCGTTCGAAAACCGACGCGTTCGAGTCCCTGGCTCGTGCGTCGGGCGACTCTCGGGGCGAGACCGCCCCGAAACTGAGCCTGTCGTGCTCCGTCGCCAGTTTCCCGGCGAGTTTCGGATTCTCCATCCCGTAATAAAAATCTTCTGGCAACGGGTCGCGAAAACAACTCCGGAGAGCGCTGCAAACGTCCCGTACGATCACGCGCGTCGCGAGCCGTGTCGGCTCAATACAGGTCTTCCAGTTCCTCCGCGTAGTGGCTGTGTTCCTCGGCGGGGTACTCGCCGCTCTCGACGGCGTCTCGATACCCATCGACCGCGCGCTCGATCTCGGCGCGGACGTCGCCGAACTGCTCGGCGAACGGCGGCGAGCGCTCGCTCAGTCCGACGACGTCGTTGTACACGAGCACCTGCCCGTCGACCTCGGGACCGGCGCCGATGCCGATCGTCGGGATTTCGAGTTCGTCGGTGATCAGGGCCGCCAGATTCGAGGGGACGTGTTCCAGCACCAGCGAGAACGCGCCGGCGTCCTCGTGGGCGCGCGCGAGTTCGAGGATTTCCTCGGCCGATTCCTCGTCGGTCCCCTGCCGCGTGTACCCGCCGAGTTCGTTCACGCGCTGGGGCGTCAACCCGAGGTGGGCCATCACCGGAATCCCCAACCGGACCAGCCGTTCGGTCAGATCGACGGTGTGAGGGCCGCTCTCGATTTTTACCGCGTCGGCGTCGGCCTCCTTGAGCATCCGGCCGGCGTTCTCGACGCTGGCTTCCCGGCTCGTGCCGATGCTCAAAAAGGGCATGTCGGCGACGACCAGCGCGTCCTCGGTCCCGCGGGCCACGGCGGCGGTGCGACTGGCCATCTCGTCGACGGTGACCGGCAGCGTCGAGTCGTGGCCCAGCACCGCGTTGCCCATGCTATCGCCGACCAGAATCGCGTCGATCCCCGCGTCGTCGATCACGCCGGCGGTCGGCGCGTCGTAGGCGGTCAGCATCGTTATCGGTTCCTCGCCCGCCTTCGCGCGGACGTCCCGGACCGTCGTAGGCATGGCCGGACGTTGAGCGCACGGCGACATAGTACCACGGATCGGCGGGCTTTATTTCGCCCCCGACACAACCGGCGCGCATGGTCGACGTTCGCAGCGCGCTGGCCGCTACGCTGGCGATCGGCATCGGACTCGTCGCGGTCGCGGCGCCGGGAGCGGTGGTCCGCCTGCAGTTCGCCGCGTACGGCCCGACGACCGGGCGACACGGCGAGTACGGCGGCGAGCGCGAGATCGACGACAGGCTTCGTTGGCTCGTCCGCGCCGTCGGCGTCGCCGTGCTGGGCGTCGGCGTCTACCTCGCCGCACAGCCGTTCCTCTGAGAGGCCGGCGGCGCCGGTCGATCCTGTAAAGGTTCAAGGTATCGCGGGGGAAACCACCGATCGTGCGCGAACCAGTCGAGCGGAGCGATCCCGACGGCGTCGACTTCGGCTGGGTCATGCAGACGACGTTCGTCTGTACGATCCTCGTCGGCGCGCCGATCGTGGCCGCACTGTCGATTCCGGTTTCTCTGCCCACCTGGGGGTCCAGACTCTCCTTTGCGGTCCGGGTCGGCGCGCTGGTCTGGATCGTCGTCGCGCTGTCCGTGTTCGCGTACGCGAAGCGGAGCGCGGACTAACAGTCACAACCGCGATCAGAAATTCGCGCGGAGCAAACGAGTACGATACGGGACGACGATCGCCGTTCGACGCCGCTCTCAGGCCTGCAGGACCACGACGTCGTCGACCTCGACGTCGGCGGCGGGCGCGTTCACGTCGTCGCCGGAGACGAGGTCGGTCGTCTCGACGTCGGCGTCGACCGCGACCGACTCGGCGACCGGCCCGAAGTTCAGCACGACGACCAGCCGCTCGCCCTCGGCTTCGCGGGCGTACGCGACGACGCCGTCGTGGCTCGCCTCGACCTCGACGGGCTCGTAGTCGCCCTCGTAGCCGAGCGCGGGGTGGGCGTCGCGCGTCTCGATCAGGCTGCGGTAGTGATCGCGCAGTTCCTCGTCGGCGGCCGCCCACTCGACTTTCTCGCGGCGGGTCTCCTCGCCGATCTCCTGGCCGGCGTACAGCAGCGGGATGCCGGGGAGCGTGAAGAGCGCGCCCGCGGCGGTAAAGGCTTGCTTGCGGCCACAATCCTCCGCGTAGCGCGTCTCGTCGTGGTTCTCGATGTACAGCAGGAAGCCGGCGTGGTCAGGGAACCCGGTCTCGGCGCGGTTGTCGATCGCGTCGTGGATCGACGCCGCGTCGGCGGCCCCGTTGCCGATCTGGCGCAGGTTGTGGTACAGCGTCGTGTCGAAGTGGACGTCGAAGCAGAGCTCGTGGAAGTCCGCGATGTAGGGGATCGTCTCGTCGAGCAGCAGGAACTCCGAGTCGTGGGACTTCACGCGGTCGCGGACCTCCTTCCAGAAGCTCGTCGGGACCGCCCAGGCCATGTCGCAGCGGAACCCGTCGACGATCGGCGCCCACTCGTCGACGGCGTCGAGCAGGTGCCGGCGCACCTCCAGGGTGTCGAAGTTGAAGTTCGCGATGTACGGCCAGTCGAAGTACGTGCCCGGCACGTCGTTTTCCTCGTCGGTCCACTCGTACCAGTCGCGGTACTTGGGATCGCCGTCCTCGGCGCGCTTGAAGTACTCGTGCTCGCGGGCGGAGTGGTTGAGCACGAGGTCAAAGAGCACGTTGATGCCGTGGTCGTGGGCGTCGTCGACGAACGCCTCGAACTCCTCGCGCGTGCCCAGATCGTCGGCGATCGAGAAGAAATCGGTGATGTTGTAGCCGTGATCGAAGTCGTCGTTCTGCAGCACCGGGGAGAGCCAGATGCAGTCGACGCCCATCTCCGCGAGGTACTCCAGTCGGTCGGCGATGGCGTCGAACGTCGCGGCCTCGCCACCGGTGAACGTGCGGACGTACACCTCGTAGAGCGTGACCTCTTTCCCCCATTCGGGCGGCTCGTTGAGTCGCTCGATCTCGACGCCCCCATCGACGGCGACGCCGACGGTGTCGGCGACGCTGAACGTCTCGCCGAGCGCGACGGCGTGGACGCGGCTGTACTCGCCGAGCGCGTCGAGCGAGACGCGGGCCTCGTGGTCGTCGACGTCGAGGTCGTCGGTGTCGAGAGGGTCGCGGTCGTCGGCGTGGAACTCGACGTCGAGGTCCTCACTCGGCACGTCGCTGCTGGGCGACGATGCGGGTTCGGCTTCGAACACGACCTCGTCGCCCTCGACGCGCGCGAACAGCTGGATACGGGGGCGGCCGCCTGCGTCGTAGCCGGTCGCGGTCGTGGCGGAGCCGCTAGCGTAGCCCGATCGGAGGCCGGATCCCGACTGGAAGCCCGACCCCGATCGGAGTCCCGAACCGGACTGGAAGCCCGAGCCGGACGCCGCCGGGTCGGGTTCGGGCGGCGCGTACGACGCCGGGAACGCGCGGACGGTCAGCGTGTGCGTTCCGTCGGGCGCGTCCAGCGTGATGGTGTACGTGCCGGGCTCGTCGGGGGTGAACTGTTCGACCGGCCCGTCGCCGAGCGTGGCGGCGCTCCGTTCCGGAGCGTCGGCGATACGCCACTGGTAACTGCCGGCGGGGTCGGGGTCGCGCGGTGCCAGATCGACGGCCGATCCGACTGCCTCGAACCGAGGGGGGCCTGGATGGTGCATTATCACCTAGATGTCCAGTGGGAGGGGTCTTTTATTTCCCGATTTTCGACACGGTACGTTATCGTCAGGCTCTGTCATACCGATTCACTCCATACTGTCGATGATTGTACACATTGTACTGTCGCCATAGCAACAGGTGTGGGGCGGGAGGAGTCAACCGCGGTGCGACGCCTCTGTCACGTAGTTATTAGCTCGAAGACGTTGGTACGAACGCGTGCGCATAGCCACCAAGTTCCATGATGCCATAGGCAGGTTTATATGCACCACCCGGCTAGAGTCGTGACGAACAATTTCCGCCTACTTTCAGGCGGAGGAACTGGTCTTTATGACGATGCGCATCGCGATCAACGAGTACAAGGGGGACCGAAGCGACGACGACACACATCCGGGAGAGCGCCCCTCGACCGACGGGCTATTCTCCGGCGACGAGGGGCGGCTGGTCTACGTCGATCGGTCCGGATCGGTTCGGGATTACTCCGGCTCGACGCTGGATATGCACGGGATCGACAGCTCGCGGTACGGCATCCGCGCGGACGATCACGTGACCTGGTTCGACGATCTGGAGACGACGCGCCAGACCTACGAGGGCGAGACGACGATGGTGGTCACCCGCCATCAGGCCGACGGCTACTCGATCCACCAGTACGACTACACGCTGGAGAAGGCGCACCTCACCCACCTGGAACTGCGGGGTGACGTGCCCGACCGTCCGAGCCTGATCGCCGCGGTGGCGTTCGCGCCGGACGGCCAGACCAGCAGCGTCGGCCACCTGCTCCACGACGACGTCGTCGAGGTGTTCCACGACGCCGAGCACGACTACCTCACGGCGTCGACCGGCATCGACCACGCGGTCAGCCAGCGCCGCGAAGGGTTCGACGAGCTGCTCGCCGACGATCCCGGCGCGCTGCCGACCGGGGAAGGCGCGGGCGACGACCTCTCGGACACGATCGTCGCCGAGGTCCCCCTCGACGACGAGGGGAGCCTCGCCCAGACGACGCTCGTCTCGCTGGTCGCCGACCACGAGGAGACCTCGCGTTCCGACGCGCTCGCGCACGTCCACGCGTTCGCCGATCACTACCAGACCGATCGGGCGATCCGGAACCGCGCGATGTCGCGCAATCGGTTCGACGTGCCGGACGTGCCCCACCGCAAAACCGTCGTGTCTGACCTCCGGACCCTCTCGCTGCTGACGGCGCCGACAGGCGCCCGGATCAAGGGCCCCGAGTTCGACCCCCACCACGTCTACTCCGGCGGGTACGGTTACAGCTGGTTCCGCGACGACGCCGAAGTCGCCCGCCACCTGCTGACCGTCGACGCGAACTTCGGCATCGATCTGGAGGACCAACACGCCGCGAGCGCCCGTTTTTACGCCGACGCACAGCTGCCCGACGGCACCTGGCCCCAGCGCGTCTGGGCGCACAACGGCCGGCTCGCGCCGGGCTGGGGGAACGGCCGCGTCGCCGGCGCCGACAGCGTGCAGTACCCCGCCGACGGCACCGCGAGCGTGCTCGCGTATCTCGCGCGGTATCTCCGGCTGGGATCGCCCGACACCGATCTCGTCGCCCGGATCACGGGCACCATCGAGGACGGCCTCGACGCGCTCGACGGGATGATCGCCGACGACGGCCTCCCGCGGCCCTGTCAGGACGTCTGGGAGTCCGACACCGGGCGGTTCACCCACACCGCGGCGTCGGCGCTACTTGCGCTGTCGGCGATCGGGCGGGCGCCGGTGGACGAATCGGTGCAGAAACGAGCGAAAGCCCTGGCGACCGAGGTGTACGAGGCTATCGGCGAGCGCTGGAGCGACCGCGGCGTCTTCGAGCGCGCGCCCGGCGACGACCGGCTCGACGTCGGGACGCTCGTGCTCGTCTGTGCCCACCGCGCGTACGCGGCGCTGACCGGCTCGCTCGACGCCGACCGCACCGATCGGCTCCGCGAGCACGTCGCGACGACCGTCGAGGGGCTCTCGCGGCACGACGCCGACGGCGAGCTGCTCGGACTCGTCCGCTACGAGGGCGACGAGTGGCGGCGCCGCGGCCAGGAGGAATCGAAAATCTGGCCGCTCGCGGTCGGCTGGGCGGCGTCGGCCAACGCCGACCTCGCCGGAATGATCGACGAGTACGGCGTCGACGCGCTCGGCGACGCGGCGGACGCCGACGCCGAAGCGTCGCCGGTCGAGGCGGCGTTCGAGCGCGCCCGCATGCTCTTGGACCTGATCCAGCCCGACGGTCGGCTCTCCGGGCCGGGCGGCTACCTCTCCGAGCAGGTGTTCGACGACGGCCGCAAGGACAGCGCGACGCCGTTCGCGTGGGCCCACGGCCTACGGTCGGCGGTCGTTGCCAGACTCCACGAGAACGGCGCGCTGGCATCCTCGGCCGAACTCACCCAGCCCAGCGGGCCCGCCGCCCACTCGACGTGGACGACCGGCGAAACCTACGGCGTCGGCACCGCGGCCGACCACTGGGAGTCGAACTCCTCCCGGGTCTGGTTCACGCTGACCGAAGGCGCGATGACCGAGCCGCGGTTCCCGCGGGTCGATCTGATGAACTTTAGGACTGTGGACTTCCTCGTCGTCGACGCCGACGACGAGTCGAGCTACACCGCTCGCACCCACAACGAGGAGCGCACCGACGACGCCATCGAGACGATCGAGCGCTCGACGACGATGGTCGGCTCCGAGTCGCCGGTGTACCGCCAGACGATCACCGAGACCGGCGCCGACGGCCACGAGTGGGAGCTCGTCGTCGAGTACGTCACCGACCCCGACAGCGAGTCGATCGTGATGGACGTCGACTTCGCGGCCGACGACAACAACCAGTACGACGTGTACGTCGTCGGCGACGCCGCGCTCTCGGGGTACATCGAGGACAAGAGCGCCGAACTGGTCGACGAGGGCGACGGCTACGCGCTCGCGGCCTGGGACACGGGCGCGACTCACGATCCCGCGTTCGTCGACCCGAACGGCGAGCCCTATCAGGTCGCCGCGGCGATCGCTTCCCAGCGGTCGTTCGACTGGGCGACGGTCGGCGAGGCCACCGACGAACACCTCGCGGCGCTATTTAGTGAGGGCGAGGCCGAAGACGGCGAGCCGAAAGCCGGACCGGGCCACAGCGTGCTCGTCGGCCGCGTCGGCGAGCGCGCGACCTCGATCGCCGACACGATCGCGCTCGGATTCGCGGAGGACGCCGACACCGAGATGGCGTTGACCGAGGCCCAGCGAGCACTCTCGCGGGGGTACGTCAGCGTTCGCGACGCGTACGTCGACGGCTGGCGCGAGTACCTCGATGCGGTCGAGCTTCCGGACTCGGTGCGCGACGATCCCGATCTGGCGAACCAGTACCGCGCGGCGGTGATGGTGCTGAAAGCCGTCGAGGACAAGACGTTCCTCGGCGCCGGCATCGCCAGCCCGTCGGTGCCGTGGGGCGAGAACGTCGACGCGACCGAGCCGCGGGACTTCGGCTACAACTTCACCTGGGCGCGGGACCTCTACCAGGTGTTCACGGCGCTGGAGACGATCGGCGACGTCCGCAGCGCCACCGAAGCCACGGAGTACATCTACGAGCACCAGCAGCGGCCCAACGGCTTCATCTCGCAGAACACGTTCCTCGACGGCCGGATCCGCTGGGGCGGCGAACAGCTCGACAACGTCGCGTTCCCCTCGGTGATGGCCTACCAGCTCTGGACCCGCCACGGCGTGGAGTTCGAGGACGTCGGCTACGACTACGAGCACGTCCGCCGATCGGTCGAGTACGTCCTGCGCTCGGGGCCCCGGAGCGGTCAGGAGCGCTGGGAGGAGGAGGCCGGCTACTCGCCGTCGACGATCGCCGCCGAGATCGCCGGCGCGGCCTGCGCGGCGCCGCTGGCGGCCGCCGAAGGCGAGCACGCCGACGCGCTGGCGTACCTCGGGTTCGCGGACTACTGGCGCACCGGCGTCGACCGCTGGTGTGCGACCGACGAAGGGACCGAGCGCCACGAACAGACGCCGTACTACATCCGCGTGTCGCGTAACGGCGACCCCGACAGCGGCGTCAAGCGCGAGCTCGCGAACAACGGCCCGACGCTCGACGAGCGCGACATCATCGACGGCGGGTTCCTCGAACTCGTCCGGCTGGGGATCCGCGATCCCGACTACGACCTGATCCGCAACTCGCTGGCGGTCGCCGACGACACGATCCACGTCGACACGCCGAACGGGCCGGGTTGGTACCGCTACAACGGCGACGGCTACGGCGAGATGGGCGAGATCGAGCCCGACGAGGGTGGGCCCTGGTCGATCGACCGCAACGGATCGGGGCGGCTGTGGCCGATCTTCACCGGCGAGCGCGGCGAGTACGAACTCGCCGCGGCGGCCGACGCCGACCTCGGCGGCCGCGAGGAGATCGGCGACTACGACCCCGCGGAGCTGCTCAAGACGATGCAGCGGTTCGCCAACAGCGGGCGGATGATCCCCGAACAGGTGTGGGATCGCGAGTACCCGACCGACTTCGGCTGGGAGATCGGTGAGGGCACCGGCGCGGCGACGCCGCTGGCCTGGAGCATGGCCCAGTTCGTGCGCCTGGCCGACGCCCTCGACGCCGGCAGCCCCGTCGAGACGCCGACGTTCCTCGAACGTCGCTACCGCGACATCGATCCCGACGGACCGCCGCTGTCGGTCGACGACGTCGAACTGTCCGGCGGCGAGGCGACGGTCGCCGGCACCACTCGCGCCGACGAGGTCGTGCTCTGGACGGCCGACGACACCGCGATCGCGACCGTCAAGGACGACCGGTTCGAGGCGACCGTCGAGGTTCAGCCGGGCACCGAGTCGGTGTCCGTGATCGCGGCCTCCGATGCGGACGAGCTCGCTGGCGTGGGCACCACGCTCACGAGCGTCCGGTTCGACTGAGGCGCCGCGACCGACCCTTCGTTTTCGATCGGCGTCGCATCGAGTTAGTTACTCACGCGTGACCTGTCGGTATATTTTACCTGCCGAGCAATTGCAGCATCCTTACAACCGAGGCCGCCGTACGTCCTGTATGAGCCGTTTTTCGCGACAGAGTGGAGTGTACCTGCATCCGACGGCGTTGCCCGGGCGGCACGGCATCGGGTCGATCGGCGAGCCGGCGAAGCAGTTCGTCGACGCCGCGGCGGACGCCGGTCAGTCGCTGTGGCAGCTGTGTCCGCTGAGTCCGGTCGCCGAGGTTCACGGGTTCTCACCATATCAGGCCTACTCCGCGTTCGCGCTCGAACCGCTCCTGATCGACCTCGACGACCTCGTCGATCGCGGTCTGCTCAACGAGTCCGACGTCGCCGCGGACCGGTCGTTCCCCGACGAGCGAGTCGACTACGAGGCCGTCCGCGAGTTCAAGAACCCGCTGCTCCGCGAGGCGTACGACCGATTCGAGGCCGAGGAGCCCGAGGACGTGGCGTCGGCGTTCGCCGCGTTCCGCGAGCGTGTCGACTGGCTCGACAACTACGCGCTGTTCCGGGCGCTCAAGGACCACTTCGGGGACGTCGCCTGGACCGACTGGCCCGATCCGATCCGCTCGCGCGAGCCCGGGGCGATGGCCGAGTACCGCGAGGAGCTGGCCGACGAGATTCGCTTCAGGAAGTTCTGCCAGTTCCTCGCGATCGACCAGTGGGACGAGCTCCACGAGTACGCCGCGGAGCGCGGAATCGACATCGTCGGCGACCTGCCGATCTACGTCGCCCAGGACAGCGCCGACGTCTGGGCGAACCCCGAGCTGTTCGAGCTCGACGAGTCCGGCGAGCCGGCGCTGATCTCGGGCGTCCCCGCCGACGCGAACAACCCCGCACAGGAGTGGGGGATGCCGGTGTACGACTGGGACGCCGTCGTCGACGAGGAGTACGAGTGGTGGCTCGATCGCGTCGAGTGGCAACTGGAGCTGTCGGACCTGATCCGGATCGACCACTTCCGCGGGTTCGACGAGTACTACGCGATCCCCGCCGACGCCGACCCGTCCGGCGGGCGGTGGCACGAGGGACCGGGGTTGGAGTTTTTCGAGCGCCTCGAATCCGAGCTCGGCGAGCTCCCCGTGATCGCCGAGGACATCGGCTTCATTAACGAGTCGGTCGAACAGCTTCGACGGGACGTCGACGCGCCCGGCATGAAGGTGCTCCAGTACGCCGACTGGTGTTCCGAGGACCACATCTACCTGCCCCACACGTACGACGAGGACACGGTCGCGTATCCCGGCACCCACGACACGAACACCGTCCGCGGTTGGTACGAGAGCCTCTCCGAGGAACACCGGGACTGTCTGCACTACTATCTCGGCGCCGACGGCGAGGAGATCAACTGGGAGCTGATCGCGGCGGCCTGGCACTCGGACTCGGTGCTTTCGGTCGTCCCGGTCCAGGACCTGTTCGACCTCGGCGAGTGGGCGCGGTTCAACGCGCCGGGGACGGCGGAGGACAACTGGGAGTGGCGCTGCACGGCCGACCAGCTCGAAGCGTTCCCGGTCGACCGGCTGCGCGAACTGACCGACGACGCCGGACGGATCGAATAGCGACTCGGCTGACAGACGATCTGAGGGTGACGTAACGAGGGGTTGTCACGAGAAAACCGGCGTTTGACGGGAGATAGACCGGCAACGGCTGGTTGGTGTCGAACCGCTTTCCAGCGTCAACCGACCCATTTTGAACCCTCGGTGGGACCGAAACCTTCGTCCACGTGTGCCGGCGATGGAACGTCGTAGCGATAGACTTAACACAAATTGGATAGTATAACACGTGTAGAACGATGTACGATCTGACCGGATTCCAGCGCGACCTCCTGTACGTCATCGCGGGCCTCGACGACCCACACGGCCTCGCGATCAAGGACGAACTCGAGGAGTACTACGAGAAAGAGATCCATCACGGGCGGCTGTACCCGAACCTCGACACGCTCGTCGAAAAAGGGCTCGCGGAGAAGGGCCAACTCGACCGGCGTACCAACTACTACTCGCTGACGGCTCGCGGTCGCCGGGAGATCGAGGCCCGGCGCGACTGGGAAGCGCAGTACGTCGACGAGGCGCTGGAAGCCGCGGAAGCCAACTGAACGGACGCGCCGAGTTACTGGATTGCTGCGCCCGACTTGAGGTCTCGTCCAGTTGTGCACTCGACGCAGGCGCTGACGTTCTCCTGATTGTCGCCGAACACGCGCGCGAAGTCCCGGGTCACGAACGAACCGCAGTTATTGCAGGTTGGCATACGGGTCTACAGAGGGAGTGCGACCCGCTTAGTTACTGACCGGGTACGAACAAACGATGCTGAACGATCAGGGTACAGTCCGGGTTGCTCGCCGCTATCTCCACCTTTCCACGGGTAACGCCGGCTTACATTCGTCGTTCAGTGGTTCCCTTCTCCACCGGTTGCGTCCCGACGCGCCACGAACACGTTCGGGCCGAACTGCAAAGGCCGCGCGGTCCAACTGTTGACTCGATGGCCGGATCGGTCGGCGCCGTCTCGCGGCGCGTCCGCTGGTTCGTCGCGGCGAGCGCGTGCTTTTTGGTCGCGTGGCAGGTCGCCGCCGTCGCCGGCGTCCCTCGGCCCGTCGGCGTCCGCCTCGGCGTGTACGGCTTCGTCCTCCACGCGGTGTTCGGACAAGCTTACTCGCTCGTGCCCGCGTACTTCGAGTCCGAACTGGAGAGCGCTGGGCCGCTCGCGGTGCAGTTCCCGGCGACGGCTCTCGGCGCCCTGTTGCTGGCCGCGGGCGCTGCGCGTCCCGCGTCCGGACTCGCCGCGGTCGGAAGCGTCCTCTGGCTGGTCGGCGTCGCCGTCTTCGTCGCGACGCTGCTGTGGACGCTCCGAAGCAATCTCTCGGGCCGCCGGACGGGGACGGGCGATCACAACGCTCACCGCCGCGATCTCGATCGGCTGGCGAACGCGTTCGTCCCGATCGCGCTCGCGTACCTGCTGATCGGCTCCTACGCGACGGCCGCCGGCGCGACGCCGCTGGTGCCGCTGCTCGACGGCTACCCGGCCCGGGCAACCCACTTGCTCGCCGCGGGCACCGGCGGGTTGCTCGTGTTCGCCGTCGGCTTCCGCCTGCTCCCGCGGTTGCTCGTCGCGACGCCGCCGCGGCCGCTCGCGTGGCTCGTCCTGCCGACCGGCGCGGTCGGGCCCGCACTGCTGGCGGCGGGCCTCGGAACGCCGTGGCTATCGGTCGGCGCCGCCGTCGAGGCGATTGCAGTCGGCGGCTTTGCGCTGGCCGTCCTCGCCGTGCTCCGGCGCTCCGACCGCGAGCGCGTCGGCCGGTACGGCGTCCTGCTGGGTGCGCTCGCCGGAGTCGTCGGCGTCTCGCTGGGGATCCACTTCGCGACCGCCGGGCCCACCGCGGCGCTCGCGGCGGTCCACGCGCGGCTGAACGTGCTCGGCTTTCTGGGGCTGACGATCGTCGGCGTCTCGTATCACTTCTACCCGCCGGCCGTGGGGGACCTCCCCGGCGCCGGCGACCGGCTCGCCGCGGCGTCGATCGCGGCGCTCGCCGGGGGGCTGGCGCTGGAAGTCGGCGGTGTGATTCTCTCGGTCGATGTCGCGGTCGTCCTCGGGAGAATCCTCGCGCTGGTGGGGAGCCTGCTCGTGGCGTACGTCGTCGCGGCGGCGTTCCGGGCGAGCGCGAACCGGTGAGCGGCGTCCGCTGCCAGAGCGGATGGCGGGGTCACCCCTCCCGAACAGACGCCACGGTGCACTACAGTCAGAACGACGTCGCCGGATCAGCGCCGCCAGAACGTCGGCGACAGCAACACCAGCACCGAGATGATCTCCAGGCGGCCGATCCACATCAGGAACGTCATGTACAGCTTCGCTGCGGCCGAGAACTCGCCGTAGCTGTTCATCGGGCCGACCTCCCCGAAGCCCGGTCCGATGTTGCCCAGCGTCGCCATCGTGACGCTCATCGCTTCCAGCCCGTTCAGCGACAGCCCCGGCGTCCGCAGCGTGTCGAGGTAGAGCAGCACGGTCGAGAGTGCGAACAACAGGAGAAACGTGAGCGTGAAGCCGACGAGCCCCATGAGCGTGTCCTCGTCGACGACCGACCCGGAGACGCGGATCGGCCGCACCGCCTCGGGGTGGACGGTCGTGTACAGCTCGCGGTCGATCAGTCGGGAGATCGCGTACCAGCGGACGATCTTGATCCCGCCGGCCGCCGAACCGACCGAGCCGCCCAGAAACATCGCGAACAGGAGGATCGTCTGGGCCGGCGCGCTCCACACGTTGAAGTCCATGCTCGCGTACCCCGTCGTCGTGACGATGGCGACGACCTGGAACAGCGCCTGCCGAAGCGCGGGCTCGATCGCGCCGACGATCGGCGCGACCTGACTCGGCGTCGAGTCGAGGCCGGGACCGGCGTACAGCAGGGCGGCGATGAGACCGCCGACGCTCGCCAGCGCCGCGAGATAGGCCCGGAACTCCGAATCATCGACGAGTCGCGAGGGATTGCCGTCGAGCGCGTGCCACAGCAGGGCGAAGTTCGTCCCGGCGACGATCATGAAGGGGATCATTGCCCACTGGACGATCGGCGCGAACGCCTCGGCGCTGCGGGCCTCCGGCGAGAACCCGCCGGTCGGCATCGTCGTCAGCGCGTGGGCGACGGCGTTGTAGACGGTCATCCCGTCGGCGGGTCCGAAGAGGTTCAGCGCGTAGTACACCGCCGCCGCGAGCAGCGTCAGGCCGGCGTAGATCTTCCAGAGCGCGCGGGCGGTCGAGGTGATCCGGGGCGTGAGCTTCTCCAGTTCGAACCCGGGCGCCTCCTCCTTGATCAACTGGGCCCCGCCGACCGACAGTTCGGGCAGGATCGCGACCATCAGAACGACGATCCCCATCCCGCCGAGCCACTGGGTGAGCTGTCGGTACATCATCATCCCGTGACCGTGGCGCTCGACCGAGATGTCGCTGAGCACCGTCGCACCGGTCGTCGTGAACCCGCTCATGCTCTCGAACAGGGCGTAGACGGGGTTTGCGACCGACCCCTGTCCGGCGACGAGGTAGGGAAGCGTCCCGATCAGCGGAACCGCGAGCCACGTCGCCCCGACGAGCAAGAACCCCTCCCGGTGGCCGAGATCCGGCTCCGGTCGAAGGCGCCGGAGCCCCTCGCCGACCGCGAGGGCGACCAGGATCGTCACGACGAACGGTAGCGGACTCTCGCCGTACCACAGCGAGACCAGTAGCGGGAACGCGAACGGGACGGTGATGTACTTCAGGACGGTCCCGACCAGGCTGAACGCCGCCCTGTAGTCGACGTGGCTCGGCATCGGATCGACGTACCCACAGGGCGACAAAAAAGCCTCTCACTTGCGACCGTACCGTCGTACCGTTCGACGATCCAGCGAGGGGCCGCACGTCGGCGTCGATGCGAGGTGGACAATCGGTACATCCATGTCGGCGAACGCACACAGTTACTACCAGTAGGCGAGTGATGTACGAGCCGCCGAGCCGCGACCACCGCAAGTTCTGTGCCATCCGATTGGAGCGACCACGATGACGGTCCGCGTCGACTGGCGAGTCAGCTGCAGCCTCGTCGGGACGATCCTCAAGTGGCTCTCGGTGCCGTTACTGATTCCGCTGGCGCTCGCGCTGTACGACCGCGCGGATGTCGTCCCGTTCCTGCTGACGATCGGCGTCACAGTCGCGGTCGGCGCGCTCCTCGAACGACTCGCCGACGAGCGCGATCTGGGAACCAGGGAGGCGTTCCTCATGGTCGCGCTCACGTGGCTCTCGGTCGCGCTCGTCGGCGCGATTCCCTTCGTGGCTGCGGGCGACGGGGCGCTCGCCCATCCCGTGAACGCGCTGTTCGAGAGCATGAGCGGCATCACGACCACCGGCGCCACCGCGGCGGTCGATTTCTCCGTCCACTCGCGGGCGGTGTTGCTGTGGCGACAACTCATCCAGTGGCTCGGCGGACTCGGCATCCTCATCCTCGCGACGGCGATCCTCTCGCAGCTCGGCGTCGCCGGCGCCCAGCTCATGGAGACCGAGACCCAGACGCGGAACGTCAACCGACTCACGCCGAAGATTTCCCACACCGCTCGGCTGCTCTGGGGGCTCTACGTCGGCCTGACGCTGCTTCTGATCGCGATCCTCGCCGGGCTGGGACTGGTCGGCGCGGCGCCGAACATGACGCTGTTCGACGCCGTCGCCCACGCCTTCACGACAGTCTCGACCAGCGGGTTCTCGCCCCGGCCCGAGAGTCTCGGCGCGTTCGCGCCGATCGTCCAGTGGGTCACGACCCTGTTCATGGCGCTGGGCGCGACGAGCTTCGTCCTGATCTATCTGGTCCTGCAGGGCAACGTCGAGCGCCTCTACGAGAGCGACGAGTTCCGCTTCTACGTCGCCATTCTCGGACTCTTTAGCCTCGTCGTCGTCGCCATCCTGTTCTCGGACGCGACCTACGCCGGGGACGTCGAACGGACGATCCGCCACGGCGTCTTCCAGGTCGTCTCGATCACGACGACGACTGGCTACGCGACCGTCGACTTCAACACGTGGTCGGCCTCGGCGAAACACCTCCTCTTTATCTGCATGTTCATCGGCGGGATGGCGGGCAGCACGACCTGCTCGATCAAGGCGCTGCGCTGGCTCATCGTGCTGAAGGGGTTCCGCCGGGACCTGTTCGTCGCGAGCCACCCCGCGGTCGTCAAGCCGGTCCGCCTGAGCGGCGACGTGATCGACGAGCAGACGATTCGCGACGTCTACGCCTACACGCTGGTCAGCCTCGTGTTCTTCATCGGCACCACCGTCTTCCTGGTGGTCGACAGCTCCCGCGTCGGCTTCCAGATCACCGAGTTCGAGGCCATGGGCGCCGCTGCGGCGACCTTTTTCAACATCGGCCCCGGCTTCGGCGTCGCCGGCCCCTACGAGACCTACGAGGTGTTTCCCGAGAGCACGAAGGTCGCGATGATTCTCCTGATGTGGATCGGTCGGATCGAGATCATCCCTGTGCTGGTGCTGTTGACGCCGTCGTACTGGCGGTCGTAGCGGGGATTATGTCCCCCAGAAGTTGATAATGTCTTCTGCAAGTTTCTCTGTCCGGTCATCGATAGCTTCAAACCCCCAGTTATCGTGCTCTTCAGGGATTTTCTTCGTCATCTGAATTTTCGAGTTACGATACTCTGCACATTTCTCAGCGAACGGATTATTGCTTGCTCGAACGTTCTGACTATCTGCAAGCAGTGTGAGATTCCCCAATCGAGACTTATAGAGATCAAAGCGTTCCTCGTTGTTATTGAATACTGCTTCCCAGGAACTGTATTTGTTTGACGACATAGCTCTCTGTGGAGCGATATGCTCTAGCTCAACCCGATCGGAATCGAGCTGTGTTTCAGGAGTTCCTGCCTGGTAGTAATCTTCCTCAAGTGTGCGAAGCATATTTCGGGTGAATGCGCTGTTTGGAAGCTCGCGTCCTTTCAGGATCTCGAACAACTGTTCGTCTTCAACCGTGCGTTCGTTGATCAGTTCCTCAATCGAGGGCTCCCAGTTACTCTGCTCGGCTTCTTTCAGTTGGCTCACGAACTGATACATACTATCCCGATGGTGGGCAGGATTTGCATCCTCAAGATTCAGCCGTACGTTGAGCTTATTTGCGAGGCGTAGAAGCTTCTCCATTTCATCCGCGTCGCTAACGTTCTCTACAAGATAAAGCAGGACAATTGGTGCGTGCGCATTTTTGCATTGGAAAAACCTCATCTGCTTGTTGATCTGATTACGCTTATTCCGCCGATACTTCCGAACCGTCCCCTCATGAATATCAATATATGTGTCTGTATAGTCTTCTAACTTCCCGACAAACCGTCGAATTTCTGTAGGTCCACTATGGGTATCGAGTGCCTCAGTGAAAACACGATAGAAATCCTTGCTCGTAATGCGTCCATGTGCTTGATACTGGTCATCTACGATGAGATAGTGAGTTATTGCCCGTCTTGGAGCTGCACTGCTGACTTTGTCATTCTCTTCAAGTCGCGTACTAATGTCCTCCCATCGCCGCCGAACGTCTCTTTCGTCCAATCCTGATTTCGTAGCTTCCTCTAAAAGTTTAGTTTTAGCAAGGTTGATTGGTGATAGTTCGAGTCCGCGCTCGTTCTGTGTCTGAAACACTTGATACGCAGCGGTCATGCTCCCACAGGACGTTCGAACAAGGTTCACGTGGTGAACAGTATTTTGAAGCATCTCCTCGCGCTCGTCTGCAGTCAGATCGGACACTTTGTCCGCGAAAAAGTCATAACATTCTCGGATAGGATGGTCCGAACCTACCTGTTCTACATCTCCATCGTAAATGTGTTGGTAGGCTTTATCATCGTTATCGAGAAGTTGTAAAGTACGAACGGATTTCCCAGTTTGATCATGCGTAGTGAGTATACTTTCAACGTTTTTGTGATCATCGGGGAGTCCTGCTACGTCGCGGATAGCACAGACTAAGATAGAAAACGTAGTCAATCGCTGCTGACCGTCAACGATCTTGTAGACCTGAACATCGTCATCTCCCTCATCATGATCTTCTACAAGGATGACCTGACCAACGAAATGAGAACTCTTGTAATCGGTACCGATACTGCTAATATCATTCCACAGTGCTATTCTCTGTTCCTCATTCCATTTATATTCTCTTTGGAATATTGGGACTTTGAATATTCGAGTTTTTTCACCGAGGAGATCAACAAGCCGTAGTTCTTCGGCCTCAAGATCCATATTAGAGCTTACCATGGATCCTGGTATGTCTAAAGCATTATAAAAACACCGTGAAATTGGTAGAGAACGGTAATATCCTACTTAGACTGAAAGTGGAGTCTTCGCAAACCAACGGATATTGCTACGCTAATCGCTGAGTAAAAATGTGAATAATGGATTAGAATTCAGAAGTGCGCCGGCCGGGATTTGAACCCGGGCCATGAGCTTGGAAGGCTCAGGTCCTACCACTAGACCACCGGCGCTTTCGTCACGCTGTTCCTCATGCGCCGTAGATCGCGATTCCTTCGGAATCGCTCACCACCGGCGCTCGTTTTTCGCGCCGCATATCGGCGCGTCACACCCCACGACGCGCTTTGGCGCGTGCTGTGGCGTGTACTGAAACCGGGCAATCGAACGATCGCCCGGGGGATCGCGCGACCGCGATCCGCCGGTGGGCCATTGAGCCCACACCAGCGTGCGTCCTTCCCTTTTCGGGCGGCGGTTAAGGGTGTTTCCCTTTTCCGACGACGGCATAGCAGTTCCCGCTGGAGAGGAACACGTCCTCGGCGATCAGATCGCTCGCCGCGATATCGGCTCGGAACTCGTCGGGATCGTAGACGTGGTAGAACCGCGGCACCGTTTCGCCGCCCGGCAGCGTCCAGTCGACCGTCGTGTCGAACCCCTCCGAGCGGTCGAAGCGGTCGTGCGTGGTGCTCCACGCCGAGACGAGCGCGCGGCCCTCCGGTGCGAGAGCGCGGGCGAGCTCGTCCAGGCTTCGGCGTCGCGCAGCACGGTCCGGAAGGTGGTGGAGCGTGGCGACGTACACCGCGACGTCGACGACGCCCGCTGCGATCGGGAGCCGCCCGGCGTCGCCCTGCACGAGATCGACGTCGAAGCCGCGCTCGCCGCGGCGCTTCCGGGCGGTGTCGAGCAGCCCGCGGCTCACGTCGACGCCGATCACCCGGTCGACGCGCTCGGCCATCGGCTCGGCGTGGCGGGCGTTGCCGCAGCCGAGATCGAGGCCGACGGCGCCCTCGACGCCGTCGAGGAACGTCTCTACCTCCGGCCAGGGGTACTCCCGGGTCGACGCGAAGTGCTCGGCGATGTCGTCGTACGTGTCGCGCACGTGGTCGGGCGCCCGGTCCATGCCCGACCGGAGTGGGTCGGCGACCAAAGTCGCGGCGATCCGTCGATCCGGTGGAGGACGCCGTCGAGACGGGTCGCGTGGCGGCGCCGTGGGACGCCATCGCGTCGCGACGCCGAGCGCGCCGCCGCTCAGATGAACAGGAAGGTCAGATACGCGACCGAGAGCAACACGGCGGCGTGTTTCGCGCCGTCGGCCAGCCGGCCGCCGCTCATCTGGCCCGCGATCAGGCCCGAGAACAGCGCCTGCAGCGAGGTCGTGTGGAAGAAGATCACGGTGTAGGCCGACTGGTTGATCGACCCGAGCTCTTCGAGCACCTGCGTGATCGCGAACTGGCCGGCCGCGCCGCTGGCTTCCGGCAGCACGCTCTCGTCGGGGAGGTTCGGGATCAACACGGTGTCGAGCGCGCCGACGATCAACAGGAACACCCCGAAGGCGACGTAGACGACCACGACGTAGGTGAGCATCTCGTCCTTGCGGGCGCGCTTGAGCCGTCGGTCGGACTTGGCTTGCGCCGCGGCGATCCGAAGCACGCGGGCGAGATCGCCGCTGGCGTTGATCGCGTTCGTGGTCAGGGTGACGACTCGCGAAATCGTCCGCGTCCGGACGCGGTGCTCGAACCGCCGCAGCGCCATCTCCACGTCGGCGCCCCACCGGATGTCCGCCCAGACGCGGTCGAGTTCGGGGTTGAGCGCGCCGAGGTCGCTCTTTCGCACGCGGTCGATGCTCTCGACGACGGTCATCCCCGCCTCGTTGACGCTCGCGAGCCGATCGAGGAAGTCGGGCACCGACGCCTCGATCGTGTCGATCCGGCGCCGGTGGATCTCGTAGGCGATCGCGAACGTCCCGACGACGAACAGCGTCGCCTGGAGCAGGAAGTCGTCGACGATCAATCGGAGCGGGACGCCCAGGTGGACGGCCACCGCGAACCGCAACGCTGTCAGGAGACCGACGATCGGGATCGTCGCCCACAGTAGCGTTTTCGGGCGCTCGATGATCGTCTGGACCGGATTCCCGAAGTTATCGCGGAGCCACTGGAACTGGCGGTAGAGCCGGAGGCGTTCGAGGTTCCCGGCGCGTCGGTCGGACTCGGGCGCCGTCGGCGTCCCGCCGTCGGAGCGGGTCGTCGCTCCGCCGGACCGCGCCTTCGTCCCCGCCGACCGATCGGTCGTGTTCTCCGCCCGGCGCACGTCCGAGAGCCGGATCGAGGGATCGAACGAGGGGGCGAACTGCTCGCCGCCGCTCGACTCGCCCATCGCCGAGCCGAGATAGAGTATGAACGCGATGTTCGCGACCGGCAGCAAGACGTACACGACCACCCGGAGCAGCGCCAGCGTGTCGGTTAGCGAGATGCCGAGCACGACGAGGATCGTGATCAGGAACAGCGGTAACACCACCAGTAGCGTCACGTACACCTCCGCGAGCGTCGCGAGCTCGTTGAGTAGGCGGTCCTGCTGGTCTTCGGCGTCCTGCTGGAACTCGGCGTGTCGCTGTTCGAGGAAGTCAGCGAGGCTCTGCCCGCTCTGGAGGACGCTCGAGAGGTTCTCGGCGAACTCCTTGAACTTCGGACTCGGCGTCCGGCGGGCCATCGTCCGGATCGCGGTGACCATATCCTTGCCGAACATGTCCATGTTCCGGACGGCGACGCCGACCTCCGCGGCCGGTTCCCCGTAGACGTGCTCGTGGTCGGCCAGAATCCGGAGCACGGTCGGGAACTCCATCCCGCTCCGGGAGAGGGCGTACATGAACGAGACCGTCTCGGGGAGGTTCGCGTCGATGTTTCGTCGACGCTGCCCGGCGAGGTAGGAGGGGTACCACCACCGGAGGTAGTACGTGGCGACCGCGAGGACGACGGCGACCGCGATCGCCGAGCCGACCTGAATTGCCAGCAGCGTCGTCCCGGTCGGCTGTGGCTGCCCGAAGGCGCCGGCGACGAACTCGACGGTGCCGGGAAGACTCGCCCTGACGGTCTTCTGGGGCGTTTGGAGCAGTCGAACGGCGCCCCACTGCAGGTACAGCCCGGCGGCGGCGCCGACGACGGCGCCGAAGACGGCGTACAGCAGGGTCCGGGCGGCGTAGATGCGGTACGTCGTCGGGACGTGCGCAGTTCGAAGCCGTCGCTTGCGAAGCTGGCGATTGCGGCCGACTCGATGGACGAAGTCGCCGAACGCGAGCAACGATACCCGGGAGACGATCCGCTCGACGCGCGTGCTCAGCGGCGCGAGCGCGACCGGAACGAGCACCGCGACGGCGATCGCCAGCGGGACGAAGTCGTACGGCGCCATCTAATCGACCGTCGGCGCGGGCGCCGCCGCTGCCTCGTCGATCCGGTCCATCACTGACTCGGAGTCGGCGTAGTACTCGTTGACCAGCGCGGTAAAGCGCCGGTAGTCCGTCACGTCGTTGTCCCGGAGGTACTGCAGGAAGCGTCGTCGATCGCGAAGCTCCGAGAGCAGTTCGGCCTGCGTCCAGGCGCGATCCTCTCGGATCTCGTCGAGGACGACGCTGCTGCCGTTGTCGCGGAACGTGTCGTCGTCGCCGTCCCAGGCGTACGTCGTCGAGTAGTCGAGTTCGCCGGTGCGCTGGTCGATCCCCTCGATCTCGGCGACAGTCTTGTTCCGGCGGACGCGCTCGTCGTCGAAGCGGGTCAGCGTCTGGACGCAGAGCACGTCCAGCGACTGGACCATCGCGCGGGGCACGTTGATCGGCTCGTTCTCCAGCCGGTTGATCACCGTCTGGACCGAGTCGGCGTGCATCGTCGAGTACGTCGTGTGTCCGGTGTTCATCGCCTGGAACAGCGTGATCGCCTCCTCGCCCCGGACCTCGCCGACGACGATGTACTCGGGGCGATGCCGCAGCGCCGATCGCAGCAGATCGTACATCGTGATGTCGTTGCCCTCGTGGAGCCGTTCCCGGGTCACCGAGGAGAGCCAGTTGCCGTGGTACAGCGTCAGCTCCCTGGTGTCCTCGATCGAGAGCACCTTCGAGCGGGGCGGGATGAACATCGAGATGGCGTTCATCGAGGTCGTCTTCCCCGAGGCCGTTCCGCCGGCAAAGATCAGCGACTTGTTGTGCTCGATCGCCAGCCAGAGGTACGCCATCTGGTCGACGCTGAAGGTGCCGTACTCGATCAGGTCGATCGGGGTAAAGGGCTCGTCGGAGTACTTTCGGATCGTAAAGGCCGACCCGCGCGGCGTGACCTCCTCGCCCAGCGCGAGTTCGGCACGGCTGCCGTCGGGGAGCGTGCTCTCGACCATCGGCTCCCCGACGCTGATGTGCCGACCCGACTGCTGGGCCAGCCGGACGACGAAGTTGTCCAGCGCCTCCTGCTCGAAGGAGACGTTCGTCTTCACGTCGGTGTACTCGTCGTGGTAGACGAAGATCGGCAGTTCGTAGCCGTCACACGAGATGTCCTCGACGTGGGGATCGTTGATGATCGGATCGATCTTCCCGTAGCCGCGAAATGCCCGGAAGAGATAGTAAAACAGCCGGTGGACCGTCGCGCCGTCGACCTCGGCGCCGTAGCGCTCTAGGTGTTCGCGGAGTTCCTCGCGCAGCACGCTTTCGACGTCCTCGTCGGCGATGTCCGGCCGGTAGACGAGCGGATCGCGGATGTCCTCGAACAGCAACTCCAGCAGCTCGTACTCGTCGGCCGCGAGCTCGGGTTCGACGACGTAGTAGAGGTGTTCGCTCTCCTCGGGATCGTAGTTGATCGAGACGAACGCGAACGGCGCGTTCACCCAGTATCGGTCGATCTCCTCGTACCCATCTAACCCGTCGAACGAGACGATCTCGCCGTGACGACCGGGAGCGTACGGCTCCCCGGGAACGGTCGATCCCCGGAGCAGCTCGACCGCGCGGCGGAGGCGTCGCTTGAGACGGTCGATCCGCGTCTCCGACGCGGCGTCGTCGCTGGTCGGTCCGTCGGCGCCCAGCTGGATCCCCCGCGGCTCGTCCGTGTCTGTCATGGTGGTCGCGCACCGGCGTAGGGACGGCTTACCGTCGGTACGCTGATCTAACCGTGCCAAGGTGGTCGGGAACCTTAAAATGGGCGGCCGGGTCGATCGCGTCAGACGAGATCCGCGCGGAGCAACACGCCTGCCAGCAGGCCAAGCACCGCGAGCCCGATCGGGATCGGGATGCCGCCGCCGAAGTCGCCGTTCGTCGCGATCGCGACCGTCGCGGCCGAAAGCAGCGCTGTCGCCACTGCGAGCAGCCCGCCCATCACGCGTACCGGATGGACCGGCGACCGATCCTCGACGGCGTCTTCGGCGGCGTACATCGCGACGGAGAGCAGGACGGCCAGCCCGACGATCGCGGCGCCGGCAATCCAGACGTAGTACAGCGTCTCCGAGACGCCCGACACCAGATCGAGCGCGGCGATCGGGTGGTGGAACAGCCGCTGCTGATCGCGGGGGAGCCCGAAGATATACCGCACCTGCAGGAACGGGAAGCGCAGAAACAGCGCCGACAGCTCGGTCCCCGGAATCGACGCGTAGGTGACGTTCCAGGGCAACACGGCAGCCAGCCAGGCCGACACGACCGCCAGCTCGCCGGCGTACTCGGAGCGAACCCAGGCCATTGTACCTGACGAGCGCGGACCCCGGCGGCTAAAAGATTCCGGCTCGGCGTCGCGCGATCGCAGGCCGCGAACGCTACGCTTTCAGGCGTTACGTTCATTGCCCGTGAGTCCGTATCCGATTCACACAGGGAATGAGGCGCGATTACTTCACACTGGAGGTCAGCAACGTCGACTGGGTCGAAGACGACGGCGAACCCGCGAAGCCGACGGTACGGATCGACTTCGAGGGCCCCGCCTCGACGCTCCGCGAGCGCCTCACAGGAACGGACGACGAACTGCTCGACGCCGACCAGACCGACGTCGCCTACCGGCTCCAGACGTCGCTCGACGACGACGCGACCGGCGTCGTCAGCGTGACCAACCGGATCACCGGGGACTTCGTGCTCGAACTCAACGAGGACGCCGACGACGTGCTCAAGTTCATCCGGGCGGCCCGCCGCTACGGCGAGGAGGACCCCGACTCCGACGGCCGCTACGACGTCCGGATCCACATCGAGGGCGACGAACTCGTCACCTACGACAAGCGGACGTTCCTCGTCTACAACGAGGAGGGCAACCTGCTGCGGAACCACAGCCTCATCCCGAGCGGCGTCGAACTGTAGCGTCGCTCGATTTCTTCGCTCTTCGATTCGTCTTTGATCGCGGAGCGTTCGCATAATCTCATGAGTCTTCTCGGATCGAGTGAAAGGGAGGCCGCTGGAACCGCTCTCGTTTCGGTACTGCTGTCGACGCTGGTGTTGCTCGCGAACGAGATTCTGTACCGACTGAGCCTCCTGTCCGACGTCGATCCCGGGATCCTCTACGAGATTGCGGCCGTTATCGGCTGGCTGGCACTCATTTCGTCCGCGACGTATTTGCTCGTGGGCCTTCGGACGTACTTCCCCGTCGTCGATTTTACCGACGGCCAGTAATTGCCCACCCAGCGCCGCCTAGTTTTCCGGACCGCCTCGTGTCCGTTCGGGTGCATTTACGGTCGTCCGGCCCGGTCATTTCAGTATGAACCTGTTCGGAACGGCCGGGATCCGGGGGCCGGTCAGCGAGCGAGTGACGCCGGAGCTGGCGCTGTCGGTGGGACGTGCGGTCGCCACCCACGCGAGGGAGGCAGATACGGACGCCGGGACCGGGAGCGACGCCGACGCCGCCGCGGCGTCACGACCGGCGGTCGTCCTCGGTCGCGACGGTCGCGAGACCAGCGACGCGCTCGCGGCCGCCGTCGAAGCGGGCCTCGAAAGCGCCGGTGCCGACTGCCGCCGCGTCGGCGTCGTGCCGACGCCGGCGCTGGCGTACGCCTCGCGAGGCCGTCGGGGTGTGATGATCACGGCGAGCCACAACCCGCCGACCGACAACGGCATCAAACTGTTCGCGAACGGCGTCGAGTACGACCGTGCCGCCGAGCAACGGATCGAGTCGCTGGTCGCCGACCACCAGCACTCGGCGCCGTGGGACGAGTGGGGATCGACCGGTTCGGTCGACGTGATCGGCGTCTACCGCGACGACGTCGTCGAGTACGCCCGCGAGTTCTTCGGCGCAGCGACGCCGCTGTCCGGCCTCTCGATCGTCGTCGACTGCGGCAACGGAATGGCGAGTCTCGGGACGCCCCAGGTGCTCCGGGCGCTGGGCGCGCACGTCGTCACGCTGAACGCCAACGTCGACGGCCACTTCTCCGGTCGCGAGAGCAAGCCGACGCGGGAGTCGCTCGGTGACTTGCTGGCGTTTCTGGCGGACGGCGAGTTCGACTTCGGCGTCGCCCACGACGGCGACGCCGACAGGATCGTGGTCGCCGACGGCGACGGCGAGATCGTCGACGAGAACACCGTGCTGGCGGTGCTCGCGGCGCGATACGTCCGGGAGTCGCGCGCCGACGATCCGGTCGTCGTGACGACGCCGGACACCTCCGCGCGGATCGACGAGCTGGTCCGGGAGGCCGGCGGCCGAACCGAGCGCGTTCGGCTCGGCGCGCTCCACGAGGGGATGGCCCGAGAGCGCGCGGTCGGCGACGAGAGTACCGAGGTCGCCTTCGCCGCCGAGCCCTGGAAGCACGTCCACCCGGCTTTCGGCGGGTGGATCGACGGCATCGTCAGCGCGGCGATGTTCTCCGGGTTGGTCGCCGAAGCCGGCGACATCGAGGCCGTGCGGGCGCCGGTCACCGAGCGGCCGTACCGACAGGTCAACGTCGAATGTCCCGACGACGCCAAGGACGCCGCGATGCAGCGCCTGAAGACGACGCTGCCCGAGCTGTTCCCCGAAGGCGACGTCTCGACGGAGTACGGCGTCCGGATCGAACTGCCGGACGCGGCGTGGGTGCTCGTCCGCCCCAGCGGCACCGAGCCCTACGTCCGCGCCTACGCCGAGAGCGAGGACGTCGACGCGCTGGTCGAGGAGACCGTCGACGCCGTGGATGAGGCCGTCGCGGACAGTCGGTAAGGAGCGTCGAAGCAGTTACGTGCTCTCAAATTCCCCGCACCGTGTCGATCACGCCGACGGACTCCAGCGTCATCCAGAGCAGAAACAGCCCGTACAGCCCGAGGAAGCCGTAGGCTTCGAGGTCGGTGAGTTCGAGATCCGTGCGGGCGAACACGACGAACACCAGCGTCGCAAACGCCAGAAATCCCATCGTCGGGATCGCCGCGAGGAAGTTAATCGTCGCCTCCCCGGCCAGCAGAACGCCGACCGGAATCGCGACCAGCAGGTTGAACGTGTTGCTCCCGAGGACGTTCGTGATGCTGGTGACGCTCTCGCCGTTCCTGGCGGCGTTGACGCTCACGAAGGCGTCGGGTAGGCTCGTCGCGGCGGCGATCACGGTCAGCCCCCAGAGGAAGCTCGGCGTTCCGAACGCGTCGCCGAAAGTGAGCGCCGCGCGGACGATCCCCTCGACGCCGACCGCGATCAGCGCGAGCGCGACCGTGAGCACGGCCCACTCCCGGCGGTGATCGACGTTGACGGTCGGCGCGGCGTACTCGCTGGCGTCCTGCTGGTGGAGGAAGACGTAGATGCCGTAGGTCGCGATGGGGAGGATGGCTAGCGGGCGCGTCAGGATTGCCTCGCTGTTGGTCCCGCCGGGGACGTACGTGGCGCCGAGCGCGAACACGATGAAGAGCACGAGAACGCTGATGATGTAGAACTGCGCGTCCTTGTGGACGATGTCGCGGGTGGCCTCCAGCTGGTCGGTCGCGAGCGCCGAGACGGCCGGGATCACGAGCAGATTAAAGATCGCGCTGCCGACGATCGTGCCGACGCCCAGCGAGAACTCGTCGTGGACGAGCGTGCTGATGACGACGGAGCTGAGTTCGGGGAAGCTCGACCCGATCGCGACGACGACGGCGCCGTGGACCGCAACCGGCAGCCCGTAGTACTGGCTGAGGCGCTCGGCCGACCGTTCGAGGTACTCGCTGCCCTTCCAGATGACGCCCGTCGAGACGATCGCCAGTCCGAGAGCAACGAGGAGACCGGTCATCGAACCAACCTACTCGGCAGGGGCTGAAAGGTGTAGGTCATTCGAGACGACGCTGAGCGCCGGCTACTTGTGGCCCCTGCTCGAACACGCCGGCATGGACGATCTGATCGAAGCCGCCCGGGAAGCGCGAGAGGCGTCGTACGCTCCCTACTCCGAGTACGAGGTCGGCGCCGCGCTACGGACTGCCGACGGGACCGTCTTCACCGGCTGTAACATCGAGAACGCGAACTACTCCAACAGCCTGCACGCCGAGGAGGTCGCGCTGGCGGAAGCCGTCCGCGAGGGCCACCGCTCGTTCGACGCGGTCGCGGTCAGCACCAGCGAACTGGACGGCCAGACGCCCTGCGGGATGTGTCGCCAGTCGCTCACCGAGTTTTGCGACGACGACCTCCGAGTCCTCTGCGACGAGGGCGAGGAACGCAGCGAGTACACGCTCGGGGAACTGCTGCCGAACACGATTTCTCGGGACGATCTGGAGTAACCGGCGTTCGGGCTCTCAGAACTGGCTTCGGGTTCCACCTTGTCCGCCCGCTCCGTCGCGACCGATGAGCAGGTACAGGAGAAGCCCGAGGAGGTTCCCGAAGAACACGACGAGCGCCCAGAGGAGCGCACTGTCGGAACTGTTTCGTTGGGCGTCGCTGTACACCCACAGCGGTATGACAATGGAGAGGACCAGCATCAGAAGCGCGACGATCACGAACGCGAAACCGAGACCTGCCATAGTCGGTGGCCGGAGTGGAAGCAGTAAATATTTTGTCGTTTCTAGCTGACACAGAGCTACGTATTTCCGCTTCGCACCGTAACCACCGGTATGAACGGCCGTTTCGGTCGACGCCGATTCCTCGCCGCCGGACTCGCGGGAGCGGCGACCGGGCTCGCCGGCTGCGGACAGTTGCGCGGTTCGTCGGACGCCGCCGACCAGCCGCTGATCGACGACCAGCTACCGGACTCGGTACGGCTTCGACGCGTCGCCGGCGGCTTCGACGCGCCGGTGGCGCTCGCACCTGTGCCGGGGACTGACCGCCAGTATCTCGCCGACCAGTCGGGTAGCATCTCGGTGCTCGACGCGGATGGCGTCCGCGACGACCCACTGCTGGATCTGGGCGACGCCGTGGAATTCGGCGGCGAGAAGGGGCTGCTCGGCGTCGCGCTCCACCCGAACTTCGAGCAGAACCGGCGACTGTTCGTCCGCTACAGCGCGCCGTCGCGCGACGGGACGCCGGAACGCTACAGCCACACGTTCGTCCTCGCGGAGTTTCTGGTCGGTGAGGACGGGTTCCGGGCGTCCGCCGACACCGAGCGGACGCTCCTCGAAATCCCCGAACCCCAGTCGAACCACAACGCCGGCGCGCTCGCGTTCGGCCCCGACGGCTACCTCTACGTCGCGGTCGGCGACGGCGGTGCAGGTGCGGACGCCGGAACCGGGCACGTCGACGACTGGTACGACGCGGTCGAAGGGGGCAACGGACAGGACGTCACCGAGAACCTGCTGGGGAGCCTGCTGCGCATCGATGTCGACGGCGACGACGAGCGCGGGACGTACGCGATTCCCGAGGATAACCCTCTGACCGACGGCGACGGGCTGGCCGAGCAGTACGCCTGGGGGTTCCGGAACCCGTGGCGCTTCTCGTTCGACGGCGACTCGCTGCTCGTCGCGGACGTCGGGCAGTCCGAGTTCGAGGAAGTCAATCTCGTCGAGCGCGGCGGCAACTACGGCTGGAACGTCCGCGAGGGCTCGCAGTGCTTCCGCGCCGAGGACTGCCCGACCGCGACGCCCGAGAGCGTCCGCGGCGGCGAGCCGCTCGTCGATCCGGTCGTAGAGTACGCCCACGGCGGCAACCCGGTCAACGGTGTCGCCGTCGTCGGCGGGTACGTCTACCGCGGCTCGGCGCTCCCGGATCTGGAGGGACGGTACGTCTTCGCCGACCTGCGACCCGACGGTCGGCTGTTCGTCGCCGAACCGTCGGGGACCGAGGAGCGCTGGCCGATGGGAACGATCGAGATGGACGCCGACGGCGGGGCGCCGGATCAGATCTACTCGCTCGGGCGCGGTCGGGACGGGGTGCTGTTCGTTCTCGGCATCGAGGGGGGCGACGGGAGGGTCTACCGAGTCGTTCCTGCCGGGTGACCGAGACACCGCACGGCCTCAACCGGCCGCCCGGCGACGACCTATTTACCGTCCGCTGACAAACGACCGGACATGACCGAGCGAGACGACGCCGAGAGACCGGCGGACGCCGAAGCCGGGGCCGACACCGAGGTGCCGGGCGACAGCGAGGATCCGAACGAGGGCGAGCAGTACCACCTCGAAGTCGGTCCCGGCGACGTGGCCGACGCCGTACTCCTGCCGGGCAACCCCGAGCGCGTCCCGAAGATCACCGAGTTCTGGGACGACGGCGAGGAAGTCGGACGCCACCGCGAGTACCGAACGGTGACCGGCACCTACGACGGGGCGCCGATCAGCGTCACGTCGACCGGCATCGGCTCGCCCTCCGCGGCGATCGCGGTCGAGGAGCTGGCCCGCGTCGGCGCCGACACGCTGGTCCGAGTCGGCTCCTGCGGCACCATCCAGCCCGAGATGTCGGTGGGCGACCTGGTGATCACGACCGGCGCGGTCCGCCAGGAGGGAACCAGCGCCGAGTACGTCCGCGAGGACTACCCCGCCAGCGCCGACCACGAAGTCGTCTCGGCGCTGATCGCGGCCGCCGAGCGGCTGGGCTACGAGTACCACACCGGGATCACGATGAGCGCCGACAGCTTCTACGCCGGTCAGGGACGCCCCGGCTTCGAGGGGTTCGAGGCCGCCAGGAGCGAGCGACTCGTCGACGATCTCCGGGAGGCCAACGTCGCGAACATCGAGATGGAAGCCAGCGCGATCCTGACGCTGGCGAACCTCTACGGGCTGCGCGCCGGGGCGGTGTGTACGGTGTACGCGAACAGGGAGACCGGCGAGTTCCGGACCGAGGGCGAGCAGCGGGCCGCCGAGACGGCGTCGCTAGCGGTTGCGCTGCTCGCGAAGATGGACGAGATCAAGCGCGAGCGCGGCGTCGATCGGTGGCACGCGGGACTGTCGCTGGAGTGAGTCCGAATTAGTCCTGCACGAAAGATAGTAGCGCAGTTTCTGGTCTTCGGAATGGGGGCGTGATTCGAGGACGGCACAGAAGTTTCGCCCGACGGGCTATCGGTGTGGCGCGTCCGCGTCGGCCGACCATCGAGAGGCGACGGTGTTCGCCATCCAACCACCGGCACGACCGAATCCGATACCGAAGAGGGAAGCGACGCACACCACCAGTCCGCCGGCGAAGATCCAAAAAACGACTCTGGGTAGCGGCCACGCGACCGTCGTACCCGCTGTCAGAAGGAAGATGAGCACTCCGAGGACGGCGCCGGTGAATCCAGCGCGGAGTCCGGCAGCACTCGGATCCGACGAACGGATTGCGGCGACGACTCCCGCGATGAACGCCCCGAAGATCATGATGCCGCCGCCGACGGTCGCCTCCGAGTTCGGCAGCCGATTCAGAACGGCGGTGATCGGTAGCGAGGCCAGCGCACCGACGAGCGCGAATCGCCACGAATCAGGGAGGACGTGTCCCCGGGAAGATGACTGCATATTCGATTTTCAGAATTGCCGACAGGATAAATGTTCGTGGGATCGGGCCACGTGGGCCGTACGATCGAACTGGGAGGAGTTCGATGCGTAATCAAGCACTGGACTCGGTGGTACCCACCGCCGCTTATTGACTCGGCGACCCTCTTGTACGACGGGGGAGAACCACGTGAGCCAGCAACAGCAAGAGGAGCCGGGGGAGGCTGACAGGGAAGAGGGGGTGCCGGACCGCGAGATGTACGGCCAGCGATCGCCCCAGCAGGAGCGCATGGCCGAGAAGACGCGCCGAGCGAGCGAGGCGGCCGAGCGCCGGGAGCGCGAGGCCGAGGAAGGCGTCGAGACGGCGCGCCTCAAAGTGTTCCGGTACGATCCGGAGGTCGAGGGGAAACAGGAACCGCGCTTCGACGCCTTTCACGTCCCCTTCGAGAAGGGGATGACCGTACTCGACGCGCTGATCTACGCCCGGGACCACTTCGACTCGTCGCTGACCTTTCGTCACTCCTGCCGGCAGGCGATCTGCGGGTCGGACGCCTTCTTCATCAACGGTCGCCAGCGCCTGGGCTGCAAGACCCAGATCCAGGCCCTCGAAGAGCCCGTGCGGGTCGAGCCGCTACCCCACATGGACGTGATCAAGGACCTGGTAGTGGAGATGGAGGACTTCTACGATCAGATGAAGGCCGTCGAGCCGTACTTTCAGGGCGAGGACGCGCCGCTGATCAAGGAGTTAGAGGAGCAGCGCCAGAGCCCCGAAAACCACGAGTACGTCAAGATGTCGACCCGCTGCATCTGGTGTGGCGCCTGCACGTCCTCCTGTAACATCGCCGCCGACAGCGAGTATCTGGGGCCAGCCTCCGTGAACAAGGCCTACAAGTTCATCATGGACGAGCGCGAGGCCGACCCCGAGATCACCCAGCACCGCATGGAGATCATGGAGTCCGAGCGCGGCGTCTGGCGCTGCCAGACGCAGTTCTCCTGTACCGAGGTGTGTCCGAAAGACATCCCGCTGACTGAACACATCCAGGAACTCAAGCGGGAAGCCGTGAAGCGAAACCTGAAGTTCTGGTAGCGATCAGTCGTCCGCGTCACCCTCCACTTCCTCACTCCGCGATCGCCGCGTCGACCAGTCGCGCCTCCGCGTTCCGCAGGAGCGTCGACGCCGCGCTCTCCGAGCAGCCGAGTTCCGACGCGACGGCCGACAGCGAGGCGGTTCGCGGGACCTCGAAGTACCCCAACTCGCGGGCGACCGACAGCGCCTCGAACTGTCGCCGAGTGAGCCGACCGGCCAGCGACCCCGAGAGCCGATCGTGGTCGCCGACGCGCTCGACATCGATCTCGACGCCGTCGGGGAAGCCATCGAGCAGCCCGGTGAGCGAATCCTCCGTTCCGAGCGCCGTCATGCGCACCCGCGACGAGTCCTCGTACACGATCGGCGGGACGATCACGAGCCCGCGGTCGTCGAACGGTTCCAGCAGCGACGCGTCGGCGTCGCGCAGATCCATCTCGGCGTAACCGTAGAACCGGTCGTGGTCGATCGGCGCGACGTCGAACCGTCGGACGGCGTCGATCCCCTCGACGACCTCTCTGCACCGTCGACGGTCGCCGACGACGAGGGAGAGAAAGCAGACGACGCCCTCGCCGGGCCGTACCCGCCACGAGAGCACCTCTTCGCGGACGACGTACCCCTCGTAGTCCGGGGTGGGCAACTGCATCGATTCCGGAAGCGAGATCGTCAGGTCGACGGACTGCACGCGATCGGGTTGCGTACCCGGATATAAAAACGTTCACTGCTTCGCGCGAACGCCGACGGTCGCGCGGCGCCAACGTTCACCCGATGGCAAACCGTTCCGTCGACGCCGGTCGATCGCGCACCGACGCCGAAGCGCCGCCCCGACGCACCGGGCTGCCGGTGCTCGGAAGCACGATTCCGTTCGCCCGGCAGGGGATCGACTTCACCGACGAGCTCCGTCCGCACGGCGACGTCGTCGCCTACCGAGCGCTCGGTCAAGAGTTCGTCGCCGTCTTCGACCCCGACCTCGTGGAGACCGTTCTCGTTTCCCGGAACGACGAGTTTCCCAAGGGTGAGTTCGAGACCGCGTTCGGCGAACTCGTCGCTCCCGAGGGCGTCGTGTTCACCGAAGGCGAGCGCTGGCGACGGCAGCGCCAGCTCCTCCAGTCCGCGTTCACGCCCGCAGAAGTCCAGACGTACGTCGACGCGATGGCCGACGAAGCGGCGGCGCTGGCGGACGGCTGGAACGACGGCGAGGTCGTCGAACTTCGGGAAGCGCTGTCGACGTTCGCGCTCGGCGTGCTGACGCGGGCGCTGTTCGATCTGGAGTTCGACGACGAACGGGCGGCGGTCGTCCGCGAGGCGACCCGCGCGCTCGCCGACGTCGCCGACCCGAGCGCGTACGCGGTGCGCTCGGTCGTTCCGTCGTGGCTCCCGGTCGGCGACGAGCGGCGCTACGAGCGGGCGATGGACGACCTCTCGGCGCTGGTCGAGCGGCTCGTCGAGGAGCGCCGGAGCGACGCCGGCGGCGACGACGCCGAACGGGACGATCTCCTCTCGATGCTGGCGGCCGCCGAGTACCCGAACGGCGAGCGGATGACGCCCGAGGAAGTTCGCGACCAGCTCGTCACGTTCCTGTTTGCCGGCCACGAGACGACCGCGACGGCCCTGACCTACGCCTGCTGGCTGCTGGCCGGCCACCCCGACGCGCGCCGGCGTCTCGACGCCGAGCTCGACGCCGAATTGGGCGGTCGTGATCCGGCGTTCGGGGACATCCCGGCGCTCGACGAGACGGAAGCGATCGCACGGGAGGCGATGCGGCTCTACCCGCCCGCGCCGATCCTCTACCGCGAGCCCCGCGAGGAGACCGTGCTCGGCGGCTATCGGCTCCCGGCGGACGCGACGCTCCAGCTGTCGGCCTACGGCATCCACCGCGACGAGCGCTGGTGGTCGGAGCCGGCGTCGTTCCGACCGGAGCGCTGGCTCGACGATCGCGAGCGGCCGGAGTACGCGTACTTCCCCTTCGGCGGCGGGCCGCGCCACTGTCTGGGGATGCGCTTCGCGATGACCGAGCTACAGATCGCCCTGGCGACGCTGGCGCGGCGCGTCGAGTTCGAGCGCGTCACGGAGTCACTGGACCCGACGATGGGCGTGACGCTCGATCCCGGTGCCGTCGAGGTGAGAGTGAAAAAGCGGTGAGAGAACGGGCGATCCGGACTACAGCGCGTCCCAGGCCTTCCGGGCGCGGTTCCAGGAGGTAATGTCGGCGATCCAGCGGGCGGCGATGGCTTTCTTGAGCGTCTCGGCGGGCATGCCGCCGAACGTGCCGACCACGTCGAACAGCGCGCCGGCGCCGAAGCCGGGGTCGACCTCCGTCGCGACGGCCTCGTCGCCGATCGAGATGACCGTCCCCTTGTCCTTGTGCCGCCAAGTCTTCATGGGCCGGTCGTCGATCGCGCGGGCGAGGTTCTCGCCGGCGACCTCGGCGGCCTGCCAGGCGGCCTGCGCGGTCGGCGGCGCGGGGTTGTCGCCCTGGTCGATCACGGCGGAGTCGCCGATGGCGAACACGCGCTCGTCGCTGGTCTCGAACGTCGAGGAGGCGGTGACGCGGTTGTGCTCGTTGTCGAGGTCGACGCCGTCCATGGCGTCGCGGCCGGTGATACCCCCGGTCCAGACGAACACGTCGTAGTCGATCGCGTCGCGCTCGTCGAACTCGATGGCCTCGGCGGTCGCCTCGGTGATCGGGTCGTCGGTAAGGATGTTCACGCCGGCGTCCTCAAGCTTCTCGCGGAGCGCCTGCTGGATCTCGTCGGAGCCCGGCGGGAAGATCTCTTCGAGCGCCTCGACGAGCGTGATCTCGATCGGCGCGTTGTTCCGGTCGCGGAACTCGGCGACCTCGCCCGCGCTCTGGATGCCCGAGAGACCGGCGCCGCCGATGACGACCTCGGCGGGATCGCTGCGCGTCGCGTCCTCGGCGGCTTCCTTGACGCGTTCGTGGATGTCGAGGGCGTCGTCGAGACTCTTGAGCGTCATCGAGTGCTCTTCGAGGCCGGGGATGCCGTAGTAGGCGGTCTGGCTACCCAGCGCGACGAGCGCGTAGTCGTAGTCGATCGTCTCGCCGTCGTCCAGTTCGACCTCACGGTCGTCGACGTCGAGGCCCGTGACCTCGCCCTCGACGAACGTCGTCGCGGGCGATTTGATCTCCTCGACCGGGATGGTGATCTTGTGCTGGACCGACGGATCGCGGATCACGCGGTGGGACTCGTGGAGCACCAGGTGATAGTCGGTGTCGGAGACCCAGACGATCTCCGTGCTGCCGTTCAGTTCCTCCTCGAGTTGCTTGACCGCGCCGGCGCCAGCGTAGCCTGCGCCGAGAACGACGACCGTGGCTGTCATGACTGGTACTCAGCAACCCTGTGATACAAAGGCTTTGAAACCGCAGTGTGTGTGATAACGGTTCTCTCTCACGGTTCCCGGCGAGAGGGCAGTAGCAGAGCGATCGCTCGCTCGCAGCGACGGTTCGAGAACGGAGCGAGAAGATCAAGAGCGGTCGCGTCCGCGATCGGACGCCGATAGATCGGACGACGTCAGCCGCCGATCAGTGCTGGGGCTCTTCGGCCGGCGCGACCATATCGTCGATCTTCAAGATCAGGATGTTCGCGGTGTCGTCCTTCCCGTCGACGGTCCCCTCGACCTTGAGCTTCGAGAGCGGCGTCGGGCCGACGACGACCGTGTCGCCCTCGTGGATGTCGCGGACCGATCCCTGGATGTGGATCTCGGCGCGGCACAGCTCGGGGTGGTGAACGCTGCTGAGGTCGATCCCCTCGACGTTACCCTCCGTGACTTCCTCGCCCTCGTGGGTCATGGGCACGGCGGCGGGCTCGTCCATCTGCTGGATGTCGAGCGCCTCGTAGGCGGTTGCGGTCGGCTTGTAGCCGCCCTTCGGGCCGGGGACGCCTTCGACGAGCTGGAGCGCTTTGAGGCTCTGCATCTGGTTGCGAATCGTACCCGGATTTCGGTCGACCTCTTCGGCGATGTCCTCGCCTTTCACCGCGTCCTCGGACTCCCGGTGGAGATTGATCAGCGCGGTGAGAATGGTCTTCTGGCTGGGCGTGAGTTCGATGGATGACATTACTGTAACGTTCGGTAGTGATCGTCTTAAATCCGGCGAATAGGACCACTTTTCGCCCGCGTGATACTGATTTCCACGCACGGCACGAAGCGGCGTTCCCGACGAAAACTATCAGACGGCGTCGTGGACGTGAACGTCCGCCGCGACGTTTTCGGGGAGCGACACCTCGGCGTCTCGATCTTTCGGGCGGGCCGTAATCATCCCGAAGGGGGCAACCTCGTCGATCCGCAGCGTGACGCCGGGGTCGATCCCGCGCTCGGAGAGGTAGCGCAGCACCTCCGAATCCCGATCGCTGATCCGCTCGACGACGACGGTGTCTCCCTCGCTGAACTCGGTCAGCTGTCTGCTCTGGCTCGCCTCCGGGGGTTCGAGCTGTTCGTTGGGGATCGGATCGCCGTGGGGATCGACCTCGGGGTCGCCCAGCGCCTCGACGAGTCGGCGCTCGAACTTCTCGCTGATGTGGTGTTCCAGCCTGTCGGCCTCCTCGTGGACCTCGCTCCAGTCGTAGTCGAGCTGCTCGGTGAGGTAGGATTCGAGCAGGCGGTGGTGACGGACGACTTCCAGCGCGACGGTCTCGCCCTCGGGCGTCAGCTCGACACCCTTGTACTTCTCGCGGTCGACCAGCCCGCGCTCCTCTAGCTTGTCGATCATGCTGGTGACCGTCGGCGACGTGACGTCGAGGTACTCCGCGATCTCGGAGGTGCGGATCCGCCCGTCGCGCTCGCCCTGCAGGTGGTAGATCACCTTCAGGTAGTCCTCCATCACGTCGCTGAGCATCATCTCGCCAGCGAGTAGGGAGGGCGGACTTGTATATCTACCGCGGTCGATCGGACGCCGACCGCGGCGAGGCGGCGCGGCGACGCCGCGGAGCGGGACGCGCAGCGGCCGCGGATCGGCGCCGGAGCGAGGCCATAGAGCGGCGGCGAGACGCCGTGGAACGGCGCCGGGAGATGCCACAGATAATAAGCGGGGCCTGCTCGTACGACGCTCCATGACGCGAACCGTCCGGATCATCGGCGCACCGACCGACTACGGCGCGAACAGGCGCGGCGTCGACATGGGCCCCTCGGCGATCAGGTACGCCGGGCTGGCCGACGCCGTCGAGGCGACGGGCGCGACGACGGTCGACGTCGGCGACCTGTTCGTCGCGCGCGCCGAGGAGCGCGACCCGGATGCCGGGGCGCCGGCGGGCGACGCGAAGTTCCTGCGCGAGGTCGAGGATGTCTCGGAGAGTCTCGCCGACGAAGTCGCCGACGCCGTCGCCGACGGGGAGCTGCCCCTCGCGCTCGGCGGCGACCACTCGATCGCCATCGGGACGCTCGCCGGCGCGGGCCGCGACGCCGAGCTCGGCGCCGTCTGGTTCGACGCCCACGGTGACTTCAACACGCCCGAAACGTCGCCCAGCGGCAACGTCCACGGAATGCCGCTGGCCGCCGCGCTCGGGAAGGGGTCGTTCGCCGATCGTCCCTGGGCGCGCTCGGCCGGACTCCGCGAGGAGAACGTCGCGATCGTCGGCCTGCGGAGCATCGACGACGCCGAGCGCGAGGCGCTCCGCGAGAGCGACGTTACCGTCTACACGATGTCGGATATCGACGCTCGTGGCCTGACGCCGGTCGTCGAGGACGCGCTGGACGTCGCGACCGACGGGGTCGAGGGGTTCCACGTCAGCCTCGATCTCGACTGGCTCGATCCCGGCGAGGCGCCCGGCGTCGGGACGCCGGTTCGGGGCGGCGTCAGCTACCGCGAGGCCCACGCCGCCATGGAACGGGTCGCAACCCGCGACGGCGCGGACGGCGCTGCCGACCTTCGATCGCTCGAACTCGTCGAGGTCAACCCGATCCTCGACGAGCACAACGAGACGGCCGAACTGGCGACCGAACTCGCCGCGAGCGCGCTCGGCAAGCGGATCCTGTAGCTCGGAGCTACGACTGTTCCGGATACATCTCGCTTCGTGGCGGTCGGTTTTCGGCGATCCGCACCGTTTCGTCGCTCTCGACGAGGACGGTACATCCCTGGAAGATGAACTCGACGCTCACGCGGCTGTCGCGGGCGTTCGCGTGGCGTATCACTGACTTCAGGGCCTCCACGTCGACGCTCTCGTACAGCGTATCGAGGTCGCGTTCCGCGACCCCTTTCAGCGCGGCGACGCCCCGGAGTATCGCGCGCGTCAGGGATTCCTCGGGGCCCGGTTCCACGACGACCGTCGCGCCGCCGTCGGTCGCCGGTCGATCGCCGCAGTCGTTTCGTCCCATTTTTTTACGTGTAGTTGCGTAGAGCTTTCAGTCCTGCACCCAATCATGTAGGCTTTGCCGGTTTTTGGAGACGTTCGAGGCTCCATCAAACCCCGGCAGCGGCGCCGAGAGTTGCTGGTCTCCTCGGTCCGTCTCCACGGGTGTCGCCGAGCGGCGTCCGGCGTCCGAGCACCGGGGCCGTTGTCCGCCTCGGCGAAACGAAACGCAAATAGTGTAAGAATGCCTACTATATCTCGTGACGAGGGGACCTGCCGACGTTCACTTCCGCGAGACGCAACGCTTCCGGCAGCCCTGGCTGTGGGGGCTCCTGATCGGGGTTGCGGTGCTGGTCGGCGGCAGCCTGTACGCGGAGGGCGCTTCGGGCCCCGGTACGGCGATCGGCCTGGCCGTCGTGGTCGCCCTGCTGGCCCTGTTCGCCGTCGCCAAGTTGACGGTCGAGGTCCGCGGGGACGGCGTCCGGATTCAGTTCTTCCCCTTTCATCTCTCGCCCCGGCGGATCCCGCTGGAAGCTATCGAGCGCTCGGAGGCCGTCGAGTACAGTCCGATCCGGGACTACGGCGGCTGGGGGATCCGCTGGACGGGCGGTGGGAAAGCGTACAACGTCAGCGGCAGCGAGGGTGTCCGCGTCGATCGCCGAGACGCCAAGCAGTTGCTGATCGGATCGCAGCGCGCGGACGAACTGGAAGCGGCGATCGAACGAGCGCGGAAATAAAACGGCGTCGAGTTACTCGTCGTCGGTCGGCACGCTCTGTGCCTCAACAACGTCGTCGCCCTGCGCGTCTTCGGCGTCAGGCGTCGCAGCGGGCAGCACGTCGACGCTGGCGACGGCGTCGCCCGCCTCGACGTCCATCACGGTCACGCCCATCGTGTTGCGGCCGACGGTCGAAACGTCGGCGGCGCGGGTGACCATGATCTGGCCGTTCTCGCTCATCAGCACCAGCCGATCGTCTTCGGCGACCGACTTCACTGTCGCGACCGGCCCGTTGCGCTCGCCGGTCTTGATGTCGATGAGGCCCATGCCGTACCGCGACTGCGTGCTGTACTCCGCGAGCTTCGTCCGCTTGCCGAACCCGTTGCGGGTAACCGTCAGCAGGGCGTTATCGTCGTCCTCGTCGGTCGCGACGAGCCCGGCGACCTTGTCGTCGTCCTGCAGCTTGATGCCGCCGACGCCCCGGGCGTTCCGGCCCATGCAGCGGACCTCGGACTCGTCGAACCGGATCGTCATGCCGCCCTCGGTGGCGATCACGAGATCCTTGGTGCCGTCCGTAACTTCGACGTCGACGAGCTCGTCGCCGTCTTCGAGATCGGCCGCGATGATCCCCGTCGAGAGGATGTTCTCGAACTCCTCGCCGGCGGTGCGTTTGACGTAGCCGTCGCGGGTGACCATCGTCACGCGCTCGCCGTCCTCGAACTCGTCGGTGGCGACGACGGCGGTGATCTCCTCGCCGTCGTCGAAGTCGATCAGGTTGATCGCCGACTTACCCCGCGCCGTACGGCTCATCTCGGGGATCTCGTAGGTCTTCAGGCGGTAGACCTGCCCGTGGTTCGTGAAGCAAAGGAGGTAGTCGTGGGTGTTCGCCCGGAACACCTTCGAGACCCGATCGCCCTCCTTCACGTCGGCGCCGATGATGCCTTTGCCGCCCCGACCCTGGGGGTCGAACCGTTCGGCGGGCATCCGCTTGACGTAGTCGTCCTCGGTGACGACGACGACGACCTCCTCCTCGGCGATGAGGTCCTCGTGGGTAACCGTCCCCTGGTCCTCGATGATGCTCGTCCGGCGGTCGTCGGCGTACTCCGCTTTGATCTCGCGGAGCTCCTCTTTGATGACCGAGAGCAGCTCCGACTCGTTTTCGAGGATCGTCTCCAGGCGCTCGATGTTGGCCTGCACGTCCTCGTACTCGGATTCGATCTCGGCGGCCTCCATCGACGTGAGGCTGCCAAGCTGCATCCGAACGATGTGGTCCGCCTGGTCGGTCGAGAAGTCGTAGGCCTCGATCAGCGCCTCCTTCGCCGCGTCGCGATCCTCGGAGTCCTGGATCAGCTCGACCACGTCGTCGACGTTCTCCAGCGCGGTGAGGCGGCCTTCGAGGATGTGCGCTCGATCCTCGGCTTCAGCGAGGTCGTACTCGCTGCGGCGGCGCACGACTTCCTTGCGGTGTTCGACGTAGTGTTCGAGGGTTTCCTTGAGCGTCAGCACCCGGGGCTGGCCGTCGACGAGCGCGAGGTTGATGACGCCGAATGTGTTCTCGAGGTGGTGCTCCAGAAGCTGGTTCTCGACGACGTCGGCGTTGGCGCCGCGCTTGAGTTCGACGACGATCCGGACGCCGTTCCGGTCGGACTCGTCGCGCAGGTCGCGAACGCCCTCGATCTTGCCCTCGTTGACGTCGTCGGCGATGCGCTCGACGAGACGCGCTTTGTTCTGCTGGAAGGGGACCTCGGTGATGACGATCTGATCGTCGTCGGTCTCGTACTCGGCGCGGACGCGGACGCGACCGCGGCCGGTCGAGTACGCCGAGTAGATGGCGTCCCGGCCGACGATGTTCGCGCCGGTCGGGAAGTCGGGCCCCTTGACGTGCTCCATCAGGTCCTCGACGGTCGCCTCGGGGTCGTCGATCAGCTCGATCGTGGCGTCGACGACCTCGCCGAGATTGTGCGGCGGGATGTTCGTCGACATCCCCACCGCGATGCCCGAGGAACCGTTGACCAGCAGGTTCGGGAACGCCGACGGCAGCACGTCGGGCTCCTGCAGGCGGTCGTCGTAGTTCGGCGAGAAGTCGACGGTGTCTTTCTCGATGTCGGTGAGCATCTCTTCGGCGATGGGGCTCATCCGGGCCTCGGTGTAGCGCATCGCCGCGGCCGGGTCGCCGTCCATCGAGCCGAAGTTGCCCTGGCCGTCGACAAGCGGATGCCGCATCGAGAACGGCTGGGCCATGCGAACGAGCGTGTCGTAGATAGCGCTGTCACCGTGCGGGTGGTAGTCACCCATCGTCTCCCCGATCACCGAGGAGGACTTCCGGTGGCTCGTGTTGCTGGTGACGCCCATCTCGTGCATCGCGTAGAGGATGCGCCGGTGGACGGGCTTGAGCCCGTCACGGACGTCGGGCAGCGCGCGGCCCGCGATGACGCTCATCGCGTAGTCGATGTAGCTCTGCTCCATCTCGTCTTCGACGCGCACGCGCTCTACGCGGGCAGCGTCGACGTCTGTCGGATCGGGTACGTCTGAACTCATGTAGATGCCTCCATTAGATGTCGACCCACTCTGCTTCGGGGGCGTGCTCTTTGATGAACTGTTTCCGCGGCTCGACGGCGTCGCCCATCAGCACCGAGAACATCTTGTCGGCGGCGGCGGCGTCCTCGATGCCGATCTGCTTGAGCACGCGGTTGTCGGGGTTCATCGTCGTCTCCCAGAGCTGCTCGGGGTTCATTTCGCCCAGGCCCTTGAACCGCTGGACCTGCGTGGGATTGCCGTCGCACTTCTCGGCGATGATCTCCTCGCGCTCCTGTTCTGTCATCGCGTCGTACGTCTCGCCGCGGTACCGGATCCGGTACAGCGGGGGCTGGGCGGCGTACACGTAGCCCGCCTCGAGCAGCGGGCGCATGTGCCGGTAGAACAGCGTCAGCAGCAGCGTCCGGATGTGCGCGCCGTCGACGTCGGCGTCGGTCATCATCACGATCTTCTCGTAGCGGGCCTCCTCGATGTCGAACTCGTCGCCGATCCCCGTCCCGATGGCGGTGATCATGTTCCGGATCTCGTCGTTCTCCAAGATCCGGTCGAGCCGGTGTTTCTCGACGTTGAGGATCTTCCCGCCCAGCGGGAGGATCGCCTGGATCTCGGGGTTGCGCCCCTGCTTTGCCGACCCGCCCGCGGAGTCACCCTCGACGATGAACAGCTCGGAGTCGCTCGGCTCTTTCGTCTGGCAGTCTGCCAGCTTTCCGGGCAGCGCCGTCGATTCGAGGGCGCTCTTCCGGCGGGTCAGCTCCTCGGCCTTCTTGGCGGCCTTGCGGGCCTTCGCGGCCTCGACCGCTTTGGAGACGATCGCCTCGGCGGTATCGGGGTTCTCCTCGAAGAAGGTGCCAAGCCCCTCGTGCATGGTGCCCTCGACGATGCCCCGGACCTCGGAGTTGCCGAGTTTCGTCTTGGTCTGGCCCTCAAACTGCGGATCGGGGTGCTTGATCGAGATGACCGCGGTGAGCCCCTCGCGGATGTCCTCGCCCGTGAGGTTCTCGTCGAGGTCGCCCAGCAGCCCGTTGTCGGTCGCGTAGTCGTTGACCGTGCGCGTCAGCGCGGTCTTGAACCCGGTGAGGTGGGTCCCGCCCTCGCGCGTGTTGATGTTGTTGGCGAAGGCGTGGATCGAGCCCTGGAGTTCGTCGGTGGCCTGCATCGCCACCTCTACCTGAATCCCCTCCTCGGCGTCCTCGAAGTAGATGACGTCCTCGTGGAGTTCGGTCTTGGTCTCGTTGAGATACTCGACGAACTCGCGGATGCCGCCCTCGTAGCGGAACGACTTCGCGGTGTCGTCGCGCTCGTCGGCGAGCGCGATCTCGACGCCGGAGTTGAGGAACGCCAGTTCCCGGAGACGACTCTCCAGTGTGGAGAACTCGAACGTCGTCGTCTCGAAGATGTCGTCGTCGGGCCAGAAGCGGATCTGCGTCCCGGTCGACTCGTCGGGCTCCATGTCGCGGACTCGTTCGAGATCGGTCGCTGGCTCGCCGGCGTCGAACCGCTGTGTCCAGACTGCGCCGTCGCGACGGACCGTGACCTCCAGTTCCCCGGAGAGCGCGTTGACGACGCTGACGCCGACGCCGTGAAGCCCTCCCGAGACCTGGTAGGACTTGTTGTCGAACTTCCCGCCGGCGTGAAGCACCGTCATGATCACCTCTAGGGCGGGCTTGTCGTACTCTTCGTGGGTGTCCACGGGGATCCCCCGGCCGTCGTCGGAGACGCTCACCGAGTCGTCCTCGTGGATGGTCACGCCGATCGAGTCGCAGTGGCCGGCCAGCGCTTCGTCGATGGAGTTGTCGACCACCTCGTAGACGAGATGATGCAATCCCCGAGAGTCGGTAGAACCGATGTACATCGCCGGACGTTTCCGGACCGCCTGCAGCCCTTCGAGTACCTGGATCTGTCCGGCACCGTACTCCGTTTCCTCGGACATAAAATCTGTCTCGACGTATGCCGCCCGGGTTGATAAAGGTCACGTACGCGCGCTCGCGCGTGAACAGGTAAGCGAACCGTACTGCTACGAGGCGGCGATTACTCCGACGAGCGCCGCCCGGGAAAAACGCCGCCGGCGCGGTCCGCGCCCGTGCGCACGGTATCGGGCGTTTGGCACCGCTTACTCCGCGCTGCGATGTCCGAATACTACTGGCTGGTGATACGATCCGCCCGTCGGTGAGAGGTCGGAAGCGCCGGACGACGGCGCGAGTTTCACTTTCACTCCGGTAGCGAATGGGTTTTACGTCCCCCGGCGCTACGAGTCGGGTAATGACCTCGTTTCAGTCGACGCTCGGCGACGAGGCGGGGATCGCAGAGGAGCTGGCCGAGAGCCAGCAGGCGATCTCCATCGCCGAGTTCTTCGAGAAGAACAAGCACATGCTCGGGTTCGACAGCGGGGCCCGAGGGCTGGTCACGGCCGTCAAGGAGGCCGTCGACAACTCGCTGGACGCCGCCGAGGAGGCGGGGATCCTGCCCGATATCTACGTCGAGATCCGCGAGTCCGGCGACTACTACACGCTGATCGTCGAGGACAACGGGCCCGGCATCACCAAGGAGCAGCTCCCCAAAGTGTTCGGGAAGCTGCTGTACGGATCGCGGTTCCACGCCCGCGAGCAGTCCCGGGGCCAGCAGGGGATCGGGATTTCGGCGGCCGTGCTCTACTCCCAGCTCACCAGCGGGAAGCCGGCGAAGATCACCAGCCGGACGCAGGGATCGGACGAGGCCCAGTACTTCGAGCTGATCATCGACACCGATACCAACGAGCCCGAGATCCGGACCGAGGAGACGACCTCCTGGGACCGCACGCACGGCACGCGGATCGAGATGGAGATGGAGGCCAACATGCGCGCCCGGAGCCAGCTCCACGACTACATCAAGCACACCGCGGTCGTCAACCCCCACGCGCGCATCGAACTGAAAGAGCCGAAGAACCACTTCAAGGGCGAGCGCGCCGAGGAAGCCGAACTCCCCGCCGAGACCGAGGAGATCCGCCCGCACCCCCACGGCGTCGAACTCGGCACCGTGCTGAAGATGCTGGCCGCGACGGACTCCCACTCGATGTCGGGCTATCTCCAGGAGGAGTTCACCCGCGTCGGGAAGAAGACGGCCGACAGCGTCGTCGACAACTTCCGCGACAAGTACTACGGCCGGGAGATGACCTGGACGCTCCCGCGGCCCCACGAAGACGCCGACGTCGCGGACGCCGTCGCCGAGGCGACGAACGGCAAGGGACCCGAGGCCACCGCGGCGTTCGGGGAGGCCGTCGTCGACAATCTCGACGCCCACGACCGGGTCGCCCACTACCACGTCGCCGACGCCGTCGACGCGGCGGCCGACGAAGTCGCCGACGAGTTCGGCGTCACGCTCGGCGAGACCGTCCGAGAGAACGCGATCGAGGCCGCCTGGATAGCGATCACGGAGGGCGCGACCGGCGAGGACGCCGATGCGGACGCCGCTGACGACGCGGTGGACGCCGACGCCGAAGCGACGACCGTTGGCGGCCGCCGCGCCGACAGCCTCCACGGGATCGTCGACGAGGCGACGAGCACGCGCAAGGACGACGCGACGGTGCGCGGCGTCGCCGAGCGTCTGGCCGAGAAGTTCGAGTCCGCTGAGGATCATCGCGATCGGGTCACGCGCGCCGAGCTGCGCGAGTATCTCGATCGCTCTGTCGAGATGTTCCAGAAGACCGACGACGAGGTGACGTTCGGCGATACCGCCCGCGAGAACGTCGTCGAGGCGCTGTGGACCCGCGCCCGGACGGTCCCCGACGACCCGCCGCTCGTTCGCGAACTCGCCGACGATCGGGACGCCGCCAGCGACCTGCTGGAGGCGATGCGGACGACCGACATCATGGCGCCGCCGACGAACTGCCTCGCGCCGATCGAGGACGACCTCGTCGAGGCCGGACTCCGGAAGGAGTACGACGCCGACTTCTACGCGGCGGCGACGCGGGACGCCGAAGTCCACGGCGGCGACCCCTTCATCGTCGAGGCCGGCATCGCCTACGGCGGCGAACTGGAGGAGGGCGGCACGGCCGACGTGCTCCGCTTCGCCAACCGCGTTCCGCTGGTGTACCAGCGCGGCGCCTGCGCGACGACGGACGTGATCAAACAGATCGGCTGGCGCAACTACAACCTCGACCAGCCGGGCGGGAGCGGCGTCCCGAACGGGCCCGCGGTGATCATGGTCCACGTCGCCTCGACGAACGTCCCCTTCACCAGCGAGTCGAAAGACGCCGTCGCGAACGTCCCCGCGATCGAAGACGAAATCGAGCTGGCGATTCGCGAGGCGGCCCGCGAACTCAAGAGCTACCTCAAGAAGCGCAAGTCCCTGGAGAAGCGCAAGCGCAAGCAGGACGTGCTCGCCGACATCCTCCCCGAGATGGCCGAGAAGGTCGCGGAGGTCACGGACAACGACGAGCCGAACTTCGACGACGCGCTCGCGCGCATCATGAACAACGTGCTCGTCGAGCGCGAGATCAAGGCCAACGGCGCCGGCAGCGAGGTAACCGTCACCGTCGAGAACAACTCCAGCACCAACGAGTCGCTCGAAGTGACCGACATCGTCACGGCCGAGCCGACCGACCTCCCCGACGACGCGACCGTCGTCGAGATGGACGGCGAGTGGTTCGTCAAGTGGTCCGCGGACGTATCGAGCGACGACGAAGCGACGCTGTCGTACGTGACGGCTGACGACGCCGAGTTCGACCTGAGCGTCGAGGGCGTCGAAGACGCGAAACTCACCATCAAACAATGAGCAGCGACACCAGTTCCGAGGCCCAACAGAAGCTGATCGACCTTGCGGCGGAGTTCTACGACCAGATGGACCGCGGGGAGATCCCCGAGATGTCCATCCCGACCCGCACCAAGAGCAACATCGTCTTCGACGAGGACGAGGACGTCTGGGTGTACGGCGAGCGCGAGAGCACGCGCTCGGCCAACAGCATCCGCGGCGCCCGCAAGCTGCTGAAGGCGATCTACACCATCGAGTTCCTCGACAACCAGCTAGAGGAGGACCGCTCGTCGACCCTGCGTGAGCTGTACTACCTCTCTGAGTCGTGGGATTCCAACGAGGCGCAGTTCTCGAATCAAGACGAGTCGAACCAGCTCATCGAGGACTTAGAGATCGTCTCGGAGGTCCGCCGCGAGGACTTCCACATGCGCCCCGAGGAGTCGGGCGCCAAGGTGATGGGCCCGCTGCTCCTCCGCGAGCAGACCCGCCGCGGCGACCGCGAGATCCACTGCCAGAAGGACGTCGGGCAGGGCGGTTATCAGATCCCGAACAACCCCGACACGATCGAGTTCCTGGAGAACGACGCCGACTTCGTCCTCGCGGTGGAGACCGGCGGCATGCGCGACCGGCTCGTCGAGAACGGGTTCGACGACGAGTACGACGCGATCGTCGTCCACCTCGGCGGCCAGCCCGCGCGGGCGACCCGTCGGCTGACCAAACGCCTCCACGACGAACTCGGCCTGCCGGTCACGGTGTTCACTGACGGTGACCCCTGGTCCTACCGGATCTACGGCTCCGTCGCGTACGGGTCGATCAAGTCCGCACACCTCTCGGAGTATCTCGCGACGCCGGAGGCGAAGTTCATCGGCGTCCAGCCCGAGGACATCGTCGAGTACGACCTGCCGACCGACCCGCTCAGCGACTCCGACATCAACGCTCTGGAGAGCGAACTGGAGGACCCGCGCTTCCAGACCGACTACTGGGAAGAACAGATCGAGCTCCAGCTCGATATCAACAAGAAATCCGAACAGCAGGCCCTGGCGTCCCACGGGCTGGACTTCGTGACCGAGACCTACCTGCCCGAACGGCTCGACGAGATGGGCGTTCTGTAGATCGGCGCCGGGCGCGCTCGCCGATCTCTTCTACCGTTCTAGCATCCGATCCTCCACCTCGGGGTCGATCCCGAACTCGCGTGCGTACTCGATCACTCGCTCGTAGACCGTGGCGTCGGTCCGGCGGACGGCGTCGTCGTCGCCGACGGCGGCGATCACGTGGTCCGACGCCGAGAGGTAGCCGGGAACCGCCAGCGAGTATCGTTCCCCGTCGTCGATCGGGTCCCCGCCGACGGTCGCGTCGACGAGTTCGCCGGCGGCGGCGTCGCGGACGACGCGGGCGCCCGAGACGTTGCCGAACCACGAGCGCTCGTCGGCTAAACCGAGACATCGACCGTCCATCTCGGAGAGCGCGGCCCGAAGCCGCTCGCCCGAGACGTCGAGAACGCGGACGCGATCGGTGAACGGCACCGCGCTCGCGAGGTCGAACGCGGTGACCTCTCCGGCGGCGATCCGGTCGCCGCGGAGCCCCCCGTCGTGGTAGATTCCGACGTCCGCGTCGCCGCCCCACCGTACGGCGTCGGCGACGAAGTTCCCGATCCGCGTCTCTCCGGCCCCGTTCCGGTCGGGAACGTCGATCGGGTCGTCGAGTCGGCCGACGGTCTCGGCCAGTCCGGCGTCCCGCCGAGCCTCGCGCAGCGCGTCGACGCCGCGCTGGGCGACGGGAAACGCGTCGACGTCGTGGTGGGTCGTCTCGCCGCTCGCCAGATCGACCTCGAAGATCGTCCCGCCGTCCCGCTTCGGTCGAACGAGCGTCGTGCCGTCGATCTCCGTCGATCCCGCCGGCACCGTGTGCCCGCCACAGATCAGGTCGACGTCGGTCGCCCGCGCGATCGCCGCGTCGCCCCCCATGTGGGCGAGACAGACGACGGCATCAGCGCCCGCCGTCCGCAGTTCCGTCTCGGCCTCCCGGGCGGCCGTGACGGGATCGGTCGTCGAGACCGCCGCACGCCCGCTCGTCACCGCGTCGAGTTCCGGCGTCGTGACGCCGAAGACGCCGACGCTCGTGCCGTCCACCTCGCGGACGACCCGCCGGCGGACGCCGTCGTCCGCTCCGAACCGTCGGCCGTCGGCGCGGAGGTTGGCGCTGACGTACGTCGCCGGCGACCTCCGGGCGACCGTCCGCGCGAACTCGGCCCCGTGATCGAAGTCGTGGTTGCCGAACGTCTCGACGTCGGGATTCAGGAGATCGAGCGCCGTCAGCGGACCGTCGACCCCGAGCACCGTCGTCGTGACGCTGGGCGCCATGTCGTCCCCGGCGCCCAGCACGAGCGCGTCGTCGTCGCGGCGTTCGTCGAGACAGCCGACCAGCCGCCCGAACGCCCGGGCGTCGTCGTAGACGCCTTCGAGGTCGCTGTACTGGAGGATGCGGGTCACGCGACACCATCCCCAACGGGGCAGTCTCGCATCCACACCGGGGGTAGCCGATCCATACGTCGCCAGTCGGTTCGTCCGAGTAAAAGGCCCGCCATTTCCGCGACGCGCGAGGGTCTTGGGAGTTCGGCGGTCGGATTTCGGCGCCGGACGAACACGTCCCGCGTTTTTCTGAGTTCCCGTGGAACCCACGGTATGGGAGGCGACGACGACCGCAGCGACCGATTCGATCCGGAGGGAGAACCCGAGCGCGAGGTGGCACAGCAAGCGGCGACCGACGACCAGCGCTTCCTCGATCTGCTTCCCCACTACTACCGGGGCGAGGTGTCGCACCTGACCACGGAACTGCGCCGGATCGACCAGACGAGCGACTGGGCGGTCGCGGTGATGGCGGGGATCATCACTCTCACGTTCTCCGGGCGGAACATTCCCTCGTACCTGCTGTTCGTGGGGATGGCCGCGATGTGCGTCTTTCTGGTGTTCGAATCGCGGCGCTACCGGACCTACGACGCGTGGCGCTCGCGCGTCCGGCTGCTACAGGAGAACGTGTTCGCGAACGCGTTCGACCCCTCGGGCGTCGAGCACGAAGACTGGCGTAGAGAACTCGGCAGCGACCTCCGACGGCCGACGCTGAAGATCACGTTCCGAGAGGCGCTGTCGCGGCGGATGCATCGCGTGTACGGGCCGCTACTCCTCGTTCTCGGCGCCGCGTGGATCGTCAAGATCACGCTGTTCGCGCCGGATCGATCCGCCATCGAAGCCGCCGAGCTTCCGGCGCTGGACGGCATCTACGTCATCGGGGCTGTCGGCCTGTTCTACGCAGCGGTGCTCGCGATCGCCTACTGGCCGGCCGAACGCGAGGCGAAAGGCGAGTTCCACGGCGAGGAGGTCGGCGAGTGGAAGCGCGAGAAATGACCCGGCACGACGCCGTTCGGCGCCGCGTCTACGACGTGCTCGACGCGCGTCACGCACACGACCGACTGTCGATCGCCGTCAACGGGCTGATCGCCGGGCTGATTCTGCTGAACGTCGTCGGCGTCGTGCTGTTCACCGTCGACGATCTCGCTGCTCGGTACGGCGCCTACTTTCGCGCCGCCGACGCGTTCTTCGTCGCCGTGTTCTCCGTCGAGTACCTGCTGCGCGTCTGGTCGTGTACGGCCGACGACCGGTTCTCGTCGCCGGTCCGGGGGCGGCTCAGGTTCGCCCTCACGCCGTACGCGCTGATCGATCTCGTCGCGATTCTTCCCTTTTTCCTGCCGGTAACGGTCGGCGTTCAGGGCGCGCCGCGGCTCCTGCGGGTCGCGCGGCTGTTTCGGATGCTCAAGCTGGTACGGTACTCCCGGTCGTTGCGACTGCTCGGGACGGTCGTTCGCCGCGAGCGTGACGTGTTCGTCGTCGTCGGCGCCGGGATGGCCGCCCTGCTGGTTGCCGCCTCCAGTGCGATGTACTTCGCCGAGCGGGGCGCCCAGCCCGAGGCGTTCAGCAGCATCCCGGCGGCGATGTGGTGGGGCGTGATCACGCTCACGACCGTCGGCTACGGCGACGTCTACCCGGTGACGCCGCTCGGCAGGGTACTCGGCGGGTTCATCTCCGTGCTGGGGGTCGCGGTGTTCGCGCTGCCGACGGCGATTCTGGTCGAGGGGTTCCGCGAGGTGCTCGGTCGACGCGGGGACGTCGTAGAGTGTTCCCACTGCGGGCGCGAGATCGACGGTGCGACAGCTGACGGTGTGGAAAACGGGGACGGGGACCGGACGTGAGCGCCGGTTCTCGATCGGTTGACTCGGGTATTCCGGTCCGCGAGCAGCCGGACTACTCGTCGAGCGCGACGGGGACGCCGCGGCGTTCGAGATCGTTCTCGAATGCCTCGGCGTCGGCTTCCAGCGCGCCGAACGTGTTGTAGTGGATCGGTGCGACGAGGGCGGGATCCAGCGCTTCGGCGAGGTCGGCGGCCTCGCGGCGGTCCATCGTGAAGTTCCCGCTGATCGACGGCAGGAAAACGTCGACGTCCAGTTCCTCGTGGCCGGGGAGCGCGTCCGAGTCGCCCGGCCAGAACACCGTGGTATCGCCGATCGTGAGGTGGTAGCCGACTCCGATCCCCTCGGGGTGGTACGGCTCGCCCTGATCGTCGACGTGCGGGCCGTCGGGCTCGTTGTACGCCGCGATCGTCCGAACGATGACGTCCTCGAACAGCCGATCGGTGTGCTCGTCGACGCGGACGACGTCCTGGGGCAGGTCGCCGAGCGGTTCGACGTCCCGGTCGATCCCCGGCGGGTAGACGGCGTCGTAGACGACGACCGTGGCGTCCTCGCGCGCGACGCGACGGATCCCGTCCGAATCGTAGTGATGGTCGTGGGTCACCAGCACGAGGTCGCCGTCTCGGGCGTCGTAGTCCCGGGCCGGCGGGTGGCCGACGCCCTCGGTGTCGGGCGCCCACTCACCGGTGAGCGTGCCGTACCGGCCGGGGTCGAGGTAGACGACGGTCCCGTCGTCGCCCTCGATGCGGACGGTCGCGTAGCCGAGCCAGTCGATCGTCAGGTCGCCGTGGCTGATCGTCATGGAGAGTGGTTCGCCCCCTGCGGATTCAAGCGTTCGGTTCCGGACGCGGCGCGATGCCAACCGGTTCACTGCTTCTCCGCAAGTCGCTCGACGCGCTCTAACGTGTCGGCGTCGTCGGGATCGAGATCCTCGCGCACGCCGACGAACCGCGGGAACCGGAGCGCGTAGCCCGACGAGTAGGTCGGCGAGGCCTGGATCTCCTCGTAGCCCACCTCGAACACGACGGCGGGGTCGAGGTCGACATCCTGACCGTCCTCCGCTCGGACGTGGGGGTCGAGCAGTTCGGTCAGCTCGGCCAGTTCCTCGTCGGTGATCCCCGTCGCGACCTTGCCGATCGTCTCGTACTCGTCGCGGTCGTCGACGCGGGCCGACAGCAGGAAGGTCCCGAGGAACGTCGCGCGCCGGCCCTCGCCCCACTCGGCGCCGGTCACGACGAGATCGAGCGTCTCGACGTCGGGCTTGCGCTTGAGCCAGTTCTTCCCGCGGCGTCCCGGCGAGTACGTCGATTCGGGATTCTTGAGCATGATCCCCTCGTGACCGGCGTCGAGCGCCTCGGCGTCGATGGCTTCGATCTCGTCGGCGTCGTCGGAGCGCCAGAGCTTCGAGAGCCCCTCCACGTCGGCCGCGGTGTCGTCCGGCGCCTCGTCGCCGTCGTCGAGTACCTCGGACAGGCGCTCGTGGCGCTCGACGAGCGGCGCGTCGAGCATATCCTCGCCGCCGTGAGACTCCGTCTCACGAGCCTCCGAGTCCGTGGACTCGGAGACGCCCGCGTGGAGGCAGTCGAAAAAGGCGGGGCGGACCGCGACTTCCTCCCGCGCGGCCGCGACGTCGTGCTTGCGCCGGAACCGGCGCAGGACGTTCTGGAAGGCGAGCGGCTCGCCGTCGTCGTCGACGGCCACGACCTCGCCGTCGAGGATCGCCGGGACGTCGATGCGCTCCTCCGCGAACTCGACGACCTCGGGGAGAGCGTCGGTGACGTCCTCCATGTTCCTGGAGTAGACGCGGGTGATCCCCCCGGGCTCGTGGTGTAGCTGGACGCGCGCGCCGTCGTACTTCCACTCGACTGCGGCCTCCTCCCACTCCTCCATGGCGTCGGTGACGCTACCCGCCTGCGCGAGCATCGCCTGGACCGGCCGGCCGATCTCCAGGGTGAGCTCGGCGAGCCCGTCCACGCCGTCGTCGCGGGCCACCTCGGCGACGAGGCCGTAGTCGTTCGACACCTGCAGCGCCCGCTCGACGTCCTCGACGGGGACGTCGAACGCCTCGGCGACGGCGTCCCGCACGGCGCCCTCGCCGACGCCGATGCGCATCTCCGAGAGGACGATCCGGACGAGGTACTTCGCTTCCTCGGGTGAACACCGATTGAGCAGGCCGAACAGCAGGTCGATCTTGGCGTCCTGGCTGCCCTCGCCTTCGGTTTCCGCGAGCGTTTCGAGTTCGTCCGCGACTTCCCTCACTGTGAGGTCGTCGCTACCGCCGCCCGCTCCGGCGCCGAACGCGCTCAGCCCGGTCTGGCCGCCCAGGTCGTAGCTCGCCGCGACCTCGCCGATCTCGCCTAGTTCGGCCAGGTCGTCCTCCACGTCGGCTGCGTCCACGTTCTGGCCGGCCGCGCGGGCGATCGCCTCGTAGAGGTAGCTCGGCCCGACGTCCAGCGTCGTCGAGTCGTGGTCGGGGAACACCCGGCCCTGGACGAATCGCGCGACGACGGGCAGATCCCCCGCAGCGGCGTCGAGTAGTTCGGTGACCAGTGCGACGGCTTCGAGGTCGGCCGGCTCGGCCTCGATGCGGGCGGCGCGCTCGGCGAACTCCCGGAACTCCATCGCACGCCGGTAGGTCGGTGGGGTCAATAAACCGTCCGGACCGTCCTCGGCGTCCCGCCGCGGGGTGGTTTCAACGACACGTTCCCGTCGCAGTCGTCGGTTTCAAGGAACTCGGCCGCGCAGTGGCCCACACACATGTCGGAGGCCGATCTGGCGGCGGCGGTAGACGACGTACTGTCGATCGACCCCGAGGAGTTTCAGGCGGCCGTCGACGCCGACGCGGAGGTCATCAAGTCCGAACTACGCGACGGCACCTTCGACAACTCTCAGGCGATCGTCGGGCTGGAGTACGAGTTCTACGCGGTCGCGAACCCGGCCGACGATCCCTGGACGCCGGGGACCGAAGCCGGCGGGACGCTCCAGCGCGTCCCCCGCCGATTGCTCGAACTCATCGGGTTCGAGAAGGAACTGGGGCTGCACAACGCCGAGATGACGCTCAGCCCCCAGCCGCTCAACTCCTACGGGCTCGCGGCACAGGAGTCGGAGGTCAACGCCCGGCTCTCGGCCGCCCAGGAGCGCACCCGCGCCGAGGGGATGCAACTCGTGAGCGACGGCCTCTGGACGATCCCGCCGGAGGGCGAGACCGCGCGGGGATATCTCACCGACAGCGTCGAGGACCGCGGCGTCAGGATCGCCTCGAACATGAGCGACTCGGTGCGCTATCACGCGATGGCCAACAGCGCCGCCGACGCCGACGTCGGGCTGCGGATCGACGCACCACACGTCTCGCTGGAGAGCGACACGGTGATGCCCGAGAGCCTGATCACGTCGATCCAGCCCCACTATCAGGTGCCGCAGGCGATCGACCTGCCCACCTACTTCCGGTACGCGCTGCGGATCGCCGGCCCGCTGCTCGCGCTCGGCGTCAACTCGCCATTCTTCCCGCCGGACCTGTACGACGCCGACGCGACGGCCGAGGACGTTCTCGAAGACGGCTGGATGGAACACCGGATCAGCGTGTTCGAGACCTCGTTGAACCCGCCGGGCGCCGACCGCGGGGAGGGGAAGGTCCGGTTCCCCCGCGATCTGGAGCACGTCGAGCAGGCGGTCGATCGGATCGCTCGCGACGACACGCTGGTGCCGATGCCGGTCGATCCGGGCAACGGCTTCGACGACGAGTTCGCCCACTTCCGGCTCAAACACGGCACCTACTGGCGCTGGGTCCGCCCCGTCTTCGGCGGCGGAACGCGATCTGAGGCCAACGCTCGCATCGAGTTCAGGCCGCTGCCCGCACAGCCGACCGTCAGCGACTCCGTCGCATTTCAGGCCGCGCTGGCCGGCCTCTTAGAGAGCCTCCCGCGCGTCGAACACCCCGTCGCCGACCTGCCCTGGGAGGACGCCCGCGAGAACTTCTACGCGGCGATGCGCGAGGGGCTCGACGCCGACCTGCAGTGGATCACGAACTCCGGCGAGGAGACGACCGATCGGGAGACGCTGTACGCCGACCTGCTCGATCACGCCGCCGACGGCCTCGAACGACGCGGCCTCTCGGACACCGAGATCGAGGAGTACCTCTGGCCGCTCCGCCAGCGCGCGCGCCACGAACTGACGCCGGCGCGCTGGAAGCGCCGGGAGGTCAAACAGCGCCTCGACGACGGCGAGAGCTTCGCGGATGCGGTGACCGGGATGCAACGGCGCTACCTCGAACGCCAGCACGACTCGCTGATCGGCGGCAGCTTCACTGAGTGGGTCGACGACCGGGAGTGGTAGCGCGGACCGACTGGATCGAGGAGGCACGGCGGCCGTCCGACTCACCGGAGTCACGACGTGATCGACACCGCCCGTCGTTCTGCGTCACGCAACTCGATTAGTTCGGGCGCTTCGGCACGTTCTCCCCTTCGAGAATCCTCGTCAGTACTATAGTCCCCCCGTCCAGTATGGGTGGTATGGTCACGTTCCTCTCAGGCGGCACCGGGACGCCGAAGCTCCTGGACGGTGCCGCGATCTCTTTCTCGCCAGACGAGACGACGGTGATCGCGAACACCGGCGACGACGTCGAACTCGGCGGGCTGTTGATCTCGCCCGACGTGGACACGCTGATCTTTCAGGGCGGCGGCGTGCTCGACCGCGATGACTGGTGGGGAATCAAGGGCGACACGACGCGAACCCACAGCGCCCTCAAGGACATCGGCGACGCGATGGGACTCGACGAAGGACCGAACTTTCTTCCCGACGAGAAGCAGACCGAGGGCCGCGACATCGCCGCATGGCGCCGCTTCTCGGGCGCCGTCGAGTTCATGGAGATCGGCGACCGCGACCGGGCGGTCCACATCACGCGGACGAGCCTGCTCGATCAGGGCCACACGCTCTCGGAAGCCACCGACAAGATCGCGAAAGGTTTCGGCCTCACCATCGACCTGCTGCCGATGAGCGACGACCCCGTTTCGAGCCTCATCCACACCGACGAGGGGCTGATGCACTTTCAGGAGTTCTGGGTCGCCCGCGGCGGCGAGCCAGAGGTCGAGAGCGTCGAGTTCCGCGGGTCGTCGAACGCCGAACCGGCGCCCGGCGTGCTCGACGCGCTGGACGACGACGTGGTGATCGGCCCGTCGAACCCGGTGACGAGCATCGGCCCGATGCTCGCGGTGCCCGGCATCGCGGACGCGCTGTGGAACACGACCGTCGTCGCCGTCTCGCCGTTCGTCGAGGGCGAGGCGTTCTCCGGCCCGGTCGCCCAGCTGATGGAAGCGGTCGGCGCCGAGCCGAACTCCGCGGGGCTGGAGACCGCCTATCCGTTCGCCGACGCGCTGGTCGTCGACGAGGACGACGACACCGAGTTCGACGTGCCGGTCGTCAGGACCGATATCTCGATCGACGGCAGCGAGGACGCCGCCCGCGTCACGAAGGCCGTCGAGACGGCTCTGGAGGAGGTCCGGTAGGCCGTGTTCGGCCCGAGAGTCGCGCTTGCGAGCCTGAGCGGCCGATCCGACGCTGCGTGGGCCGCCGGCGGCGCCGAACACGCCGGCGCCGCGTTTCTCGGCGGGATCGCGCTCGACGAGCGATCGCGAGAGGCGGCCCGCGAACTGGTCGCGCGCGACCGCGAGGAGTTTCTGCCCGAGGATCCGCTGGCGTTCGTCGACGCCGAGCTCGAAGCGATCGACGACGTCCCGATCCAGCCGGCGTTCAACGTTCGCAGCGCGACCGTCGAGCCGATCGAAGCGGCGGCCGAAATCTGCGCCGATCGAGATGCCGTCATCGAGATCAACGCCCACTGCCGACAGGACGAGCTGTGCGACGCCGGCTGCGGCGAGGCCCTCCTCGCGGACGCCGACCGGCTCTGTGAGTACGTCGCCGCGGCATCGGCGGCGGGCGCGACCGTGAGCGTGAAGGCCCGCGCCGAAGTCGACGGCGTCGACCTGCCCGCGACCGCGCGCCGGATCGACGCCGCGGGTGCCGACGCGATCCACGTCGACGCGATGGACACCGAATCTGCGATCGCGGACGTCGCTGATGCCGCCGACCTGTTCGTGATCGCGAACAACGAGGTGCGGGATCGGGCGTCGGTCCGCGAGTACCTGAGCTACGGCGCCGACGCCGTCAGCGTCGGCCGGCCGAGCGACGAGCCCGCTGTGCTCCGACGCGTCCGTCGGGCCGTCGACGAGTGGTTCGAGGGCGGAGAGCAGGATCACGGGTCCGGGACTACCACGGCCGAGCCGGCGTCGACGCCGGAGCCGCACTCCTAAGTGCCCGCGGCGTCGACTTTCGTACAGACGATGCGAACGCCCGCCCAGAACGCCGAACTCGCCCTGTTGCTGGAGGTGGCCGGGACGCCCAAGCCCGGCAACGTCGACCGAGCCCGCGACTTGCAGGATCTCCGCTTCGAGCACTTCCTGGCCGGAGCCGTCGGCGCGCAGGACGGCCTCCGGGCGGCCGAACGCGGGGAGCGCGTCGGCGCCGCGTTCGAGCGGTCGGTCGAGGGGATGTCCGAGCAGCGCGGCGGGAACACGCAGTTCGGCGCCCTGCTCCTGCTGACGCCGCTCGTTCGAACGGCCGGCGACGCCGAGGCCGGGGAGTTGACGCCGGACGCCGTCGCGTCGACGGTCGCGGCGACGACCGTCGAAGACGCGGTGGACTTCTACCGGGCGTTCGACCACGTCGACGTGCGCGCGGGCGATCCGCCCGAGGAAATGGAACCGCTGGATGTCCGCCGCGGGAGCGACGCCGCGGACGCGGTGCGGGAGCGCGGACTGACGCTGGAAGAACTGATGGCCGAGAGCGCGGAACGTGATGGCGTCGCGCGGGAGTGGACCGACGAGTTCGAGCAGACTTTCGCGGTCGCCGACCGGATCGTCGACCGGTCGGGCCCGTTGCCCGCACGAGCGGCCGACGCGTTCCTCTGGTTGCTCGCTCGCCGGCCCGACACGCACGTCGCCAAGAAACACGGCGCGTCGACCGCCCGGAGCGTGATGGTCCGAGCACAGGAGGCCCGCGAGGGCGGCCCCGATCTTGTGGCCGCGTTCTCGGAGTCGCTCGTCGAGTCTGGGATCAACCCCGGGACGACCGCGGACATCGTGGCCGCGGCGCTGTTCGTCGCGCTCGAACGCGACGGGCTGGAGGTGTGAGCGTGCGCGAGGACCGCGCTTCCGGCGAGGACGCGGACGCGAGCGACGCCGAAACGGCGGCCCGACCCGTCGAGTGGCCGGTCGAACTGCGCGGCGTCACGGAATCGGTCGTCGCAACGCTGGGACCGAACGATCTGTGGAACGACGCCGCGCTGGGGCTGCACGCCGGCGACCCGGTCACCGCCCGGACGTACGGGAACACCCGCACGCGGCGGAACTTCCGCCGGCAGGGCGAGGGGTACGTCCAGTTCGTCCGCGACCCGCTCGCGTTCGTCGAGGCGGCCCTCTCGATCCGCGAGCGCGACGAGCCGATCACGGACGCCGCCGACGCCTGGGCTCGCGTCGAGGTCGAGCAAGTTGACGCCGGGGAGGACGGATCGACGCGTTGGGAGGAGTGGACGCTCCGGCCGGTCGAGTCCGTCCGTCGAGAGCACGACCCCGCGACGACGAACCGCGGGTACTACGCGGTGATCGAGGCGACCGTCGCGGCCTCGCGGCTCGACGTCGACGCCTACGACACGGCGACGTTGCTCGATCGGCTCGCGTACTTTGCGGAGGTCGTCGACACCTGCGGCGGCGACCGCGAGCGCGCGGCGTTCGACCGGCTCACAGAACTGACCGGCTGGCGCGATCGGCTCTGACGACGGAACGGCGGGCCATCAGACGCCGATCACTCCGTCGAACATCGAACCCTTTTAGGCGCCGGTCGGACAACGATTCGAACATGCCAATCAAACCTGGGTACGTCAAGAAGACCGGTAACATCCTGCTCGAGCGGTATCCCGACGCGTTCTCGGACGACTTCGAGCACAACAAGGACGGCGTCGACACGCTGACCAACATCGAGTCCAAGGACGTCCGCAACCGCGTCGCCGGCTTCATCTCGCGAAAGAAGAGCGGCAACGCCGCCGAAGCGTAAGCTCGTTCTCGCCGATTCTGCGCAGTCGGGTCTCCGACAGCGGCTGCGCCGGCGGTCAGGGCGTCGTGTAGCGCCGAAGATCGGCCGGAGCGCCGCGACGCCGCGCTATCCAAACCGTTTTTGCTCCCCGATACCACTCCCACCACAATGTCAGTACGAGTCGGTATTCTCGGAGCGACCGGCGCGGTCGGACAGCGCCTGATCCAGCTCCTCGAACCCCACCCGCAGTTCGAGATCGCGGCCCTGACCGCCAGCGAATCGAGCGCGGGCCGATCCTACAGCGACGCCGCGAAGTGGCGCGTCAACACGCCGATCCCCGACGACGTCGCGGACCTCACGGTCTCCGCGACCGACCCCGACGAGGTTCCGAACGACGTCGACCTGATCTTCTCCTCGCTGCCCTCCAGCGTCGGCGAACAGGTCGAGCCCGACTTCGTCGAGGACGGCTACGTCGTCTCCTCGAACTCCTCGAATTCGCGCCTCGCCGAGGACGTGCCCCTCGTGATCCCCGAGGTCAACCACGACCACCTCGACCTGATCGAGGTCCAGCGCGACGAGCGGGGCTGGGACGGCGCGCTGATCAAGAACCCCAACTGCTCGACGATCACGATGGTGCCGACGCTGGCCCAGCTCGACCAGTTCGGCCTCGAAAAAGTGTTCGTCTCGACGCTGCAGGCCGTCTCCGGCGCGGGCTACGACGGCGTCACGTCGATGGAGATCATCGACAACGTCCTGCCCCACATCGGCGGCGAGGAAGAAAAGATGGAGAGCGAGTCCCGGAAGCTGCTCGGCGAGTTCGACGGCGCCGAGCTCAGCTGGCACGACGTCGACGTGACCGCGTCGTGTAATCGTGTCGCGACGCTGGACGGCCACCTCGAGAACGTGTTCGCCGAACTCGCCGAGGACGCCTCGGCGTCCGACGTCGAGGCCGCGTTCCGCGAGGCGCCGACGATCGACCTCCAGAGCGCGCCCGACGAGCTCATCAAGGTGTTCGAGGATCCCAACCGGCCCCAGCCCCGCCTGGATCGCAACCTCAACGACGGCCAGGGCATCGCGACCGGCCCGGTCCAGGAGACCAGCGACGGCGTCCAGTTCGACTGTCTCGCACACAACACGATCCGCGGCGCCGCCGGCGCCAGCGTGCTGAACGGCGAGCTGCTGGTCGAGGAAGGCTACCTGTAGACGCCGTCCGCGATCCGCTCTCTCGCAGTCGCCCGACGGCCGTTCTTTGCCAACCGACATATAAAGCTGCGGCACCCGTGTGAGCGTCGCACACTGCCGGGCCGGAACTATCATTCGTGTCGCTGAAGGTCGCATCGATGACGGCGCAAGCCCACGAGACGGAGTACCCCGAGCTGACCGCGACGTACTGGACGAAGGTCACGATCGCCGGCCTCGTCGCCGGTCTGGCGATGGGCATCGTGATGTTCCGGGTGATGGGGATCATGCAAGCGGTCGGAAGCTTGTATGGCTTCGCGGCGACGGGACCGGGCTGGATCGCACACCTGTTTCACGCGGTCGTGTTCGCGCTGATCTTCGGCGGGTTCTACATGTGGGCGCCGCTCAAGCCGTTTCGAGACCGAGTCCTCGCGAGCGTCACGATCGGTATCACCTGGGGCGTCGTGCTCTGGTTCCTCGCGGCCGGCGTGATCATGCCGCTGTGGCTGGAGGCCGTCTCTGCAACGGCGCCGCCCGCGCTACCCTCGCTGAATCCCGTCAGCGGACTCGGCCACGTCCTCTACGGTGCGGTGCTCGGCGGCGTCGCCGCCGCGCTCCAGAAGTACTAGCGTCCTCGTTGAGCGGATCTCGTCCGACCGATATTTTGATTACGATCTGACACCTATGTGCCGACATGGCGAGCGAGTCCGCCGAGATGACCTGGTCCGGCGACGCGTCGACGTCGACTGTCGGTCGGCTCTGTCTGTACTTGCAGGTCGGATTTTTCGGCGGACTCGCGCTACTGCTCGCTGCGCTGATCGCGCTCGTCGCTCTCCGGTCGGTTCGTACCGGCGAGTACGGCGTCCTCGCGCTCGTCGCGCTGCTGGCGCTCGTCGGCGGGCCGTTCTCGATGCTGTACCTCCTCCCCGTCGTCACCGACGCCGACGCGCGGCGCTCGCTCTCGAAGGATCTCCCGCGGTACCGCCGGCTCGTCCGGTGGAGGATCGCCCTCGCCGCCGTCATCGGCGCCGGAGGGATCCTCGCGGCGGTCTACAGCGGGTCGTGGGTGCTACTGGGGGCGTTACTGCTCATTCCGACGGTATCGTTCGGCGTGGCAGGGTCGCTCGACGTCGACGGCGCGCTCGACGCCGCTGCGGGGGAACTCGTCGTTCAGGGTCGGGCGGTCGACCTCGATGCAGTTGCGGACCACCGGCGGATCGACGTTGGCGACTACGCCGTTCTCTGGCTGTCGTACGCCGGTCCAAACGATCTCGGCAGACCGAGGCTGGTCGTCGTTCCAGGGTCGGTCGCCGACGCCGCGGTCGCCGCGGTGCCCGAGGACCCCGACGAGAGCGAGGCGTCGCACCCGCCTGCGGAGCGTGCCGCGCTCGTGGGGACAGCGGCCGTCTTCCTGGGGCTGGCCGCGGTGCTCGTCGCCATCGGACGCGGGACCGAGAACGCGGCCGCGCTCTACGCGTTCGCCGCGATGCCGGGGTCTGTCGGCGGGCTGTTGCTGTACCTCGCCGCGTGACGCCGGCGTCACTCGGTGCTCGCCCGGCTACAGCGAGACCTCGTTTTCCAGCCCGTCGTACTCGCCCGTCTCGTCGACCCGCCGGACGTTTCCGGCGACGATGTCGGCGAGGCGCTCGTAGTAGTCGGGCGTGTGGCCGGCGTGGTGGGGCGTGATCTGGACGTTGCCGAGATCCCACAGCGGGTGGTCCCGAGGCAACGGTTCGGGATCGGTCACGTCCAGCGCAGCGCCGCGGATCCAGCCGGAGCGCAGCGCCGTCAGGAGGTCGTCGGTGTCGACCACGGGGCCGCGGGCGACGTTGACGAGCACGGCCTCGGGCGGGAGCGTGACGAACTCCTCGCTGCCGATCAACCCATCAGTTTCGTCGGTCAGCGGGCAGGCGAGCACCAGATAGTCGGTGCGCGCGAGAGCGTCGTGGAGGCCGTCCTCGTCGAAGCCGATCACCTCGTCGGTCGGACCGCCCTTCTCGGGCGTGTACCGGACGCTGACCGTCTCGACGCCGAACCCCTCCAGTCGGTCGACGACGGCCTGCCCGATCGCGCCGAGGCCGACGACCGTCACCGTACTGTCCTGCAGTTCGTGGGCTTTGTAGTGGCGCCATTCGTTGTTTCGCTGGCGGCGGAACCCCTCGTGGAACCGGCGAGTGAACGTCAGGATGTTCCCCAGAACGTGCTCGCCCATGTTCGGGCCGTGGACGCCCGAGGCGTTGGTCACGGTGACGCCGCGCTCGCGCAGGCCGTCGAGGGGCAGGTGGCCGACGCCGGCGTACGCGCAGGCGAACAGCTGCATCGCCTCGGCCCGGTCGAGCAGCTCCTCGTCTAACACCATGCCCGTCACGATCTCCGCATCCGGGATCTCCTCGCGCTCCGCTGCCGGCGTCCGCGCGAGCGTGACGTCGCTGTCTGGCAGTCTGGACCGAAGCGCGTCGGCGTACTCCTCGACGGGGATGCCGTGAGTTCCCTTCCGGAGCACGAGTACGTCGTGGTCGCTCATGTAGTCGTGATCGACCGACGCGGCCATAAGTCCCGGACAGGTGGCGAACACTGCTGGTTTCGTCGAACTCCGCCGATATCCGAGCGTCGGTATCACCTGATCGCCCGCGAGACAGGTCAGCGCGTCCGAGAGGCACCCCAGCCGTTGATAAATCGCGACGAGCATAGGTACGTATGGTAGCTGGCCAGGTAGTCCTGACAGTCCTCATGGGACTATTTCTCGTGGGCGTCGCCGCGTGGCTCGGACGACTCAGCGACTGGCGACCGACGACCGTCGGCGGCGGCACCGTCGAGGAGGATCGCCGCGAGACTGCCGAGAAACCCGGTGGCCTCATACGGTGGTTGACGACGGTCGACCACAAGGACATCGGCGTCATGTACGGTCTGTTCTCGGTGACGGCGTTCGTCGTCGGCGGCCTGATGGTCGTAGTGATGCGCCTAGAACTGCTCCAGCCCGGCGAGACGATCATCGGCGCGTCGACGTACAACGCGTTGCTGACGAACCACGGCATCACGATGCTGTTCCTGTTCGGGACGCCCTTTATCGCCGCATTCGCGAACTACTTTATCCCGCTGTTCATCGGCGCGGACGACATGGCGTTCCCGCGGATCAACGCCATCGCGTTCTGGCTCCTCCCGGTGAGTGCCATGTTGATCTGGGGCGGGTTCTTCCTCTGGCCCGTCCTCGAGGGCGTCGCTCCGGCCCAGACGTCGTGGACGATGTACGCGCCGCTGTCGACGTCGAGCACCGCACAGGGGACGCCCGCCGCGAGCATGGGGGCGATCAACCCCGGGGCCGACATGATGATGCTGGGGCTGCACCTCTCGGGTATTTCCGCGACGATGGGCGCGATCAACTTCATCGTCACCATCTTCACCGAACGAGCCGACGACGTCGGCTGGCACAACCTCGATATCTTCTCGTGGACGATCCTCACCCAGTCAGCGATCATCCTCTTTGCGTTCCCGCTGCTGGGCAGCGCGCTGCTGATGTTGCTCGCGGACCGGAACTTCGGGACGGTGTTTTTTGCCCCCGAGGGCGGTAACCCGATCCTCTGGCAGCACCTGTTCTGGTTCTTCGGTCACCCCGAAGTGTACATCCTGGTGTTGCCCCCGATGGGGATCATCAGCTACGTCCTGCCCAGATTCGCGGGGCGTAAGCTGTTCGGGTTCAAGTTCGTCGTCTACTCGACGCTGGCGATCGGCGTCCTCTCCTTCGGCGTCTGGGCGCACCACATGTTCGCCTCCGGGATGGATCCGCGCATGGAGGGCGCCTTTATGGCCGTCTCGCTGGCGATCGCGGTGCCGAGTGCGGTGAAGGTGTTCAACTGGATCACGACGCTGTGGCAGGGGTCGATCCGGCTGGCGGCGCCGATGCTGTTCTGTCTCGGCTTCGTCTCGAACTTCATCATCGGCGGCGTCACCGGCGTGTTCCTCGCCGCGGTGCCCGTGAACCTGATCCTCCACGAGACCCACTACGTGGTCGGGCACTTCCACTACATCGTGATGGGCGCCATCGGCTTTGCCTTCTTTGCGGGCTTTTACTACTGGTTCCCGCTCGTGACCGGCCGGATGTACCAGCGCCAGCTCGCGAAGTGGCACTTCTGGCTCTCGATGGTCGGGACGAACATCGTGTTCTTCGCGCTGATCCTGCTGGGCTACGCCGGGATGCCCCGCAAGTACGCCAACTACGACGTGACGGTCGGCCCGCAGGAGATGTTTATCAACCTCAACCAGATCGCGACGCTGGGCGCCCTGCTGTTGCTGGTCGGCCAGCTCGTCTGGGCGTACAACTTCCTGTCCTCGGCGCTCGAAGGGCCGGTGATCGACGACGACGATCCCTGGAACCTCGACGAGCACAACATGAAGACCCGCGAGTGGGACTGGTTCCGCGAGCACCGGATGCCGATGTCCGGCGGCGGCGGACACGCGATCGCGTACGACGGTGGAACCAAGCAAGAAGCCGATGCACAGGCTGCGCAGGACGCCGACGCGCAGGACGCCGACGCGCAGGACGCCGACGCACAGGACGCCGACGCTAAGGCGCCGTCGGACGCCGAGGGCCCTTCAGTCGATCCCGATCCCAACGAAGACTAGCTCACTCGCCCCGGAACTCGGGGTCCTCGTCGCCGAAGAAGGCCTCGTGACCTCGGGCGTAGTCGTCGGTGCCTGCGAGGCGCGCGATCGTGTCGGTCTCGGCCTCCAGATGTTCATCGAACGTCCGGCCGTGGCTGTTGGCCATGAGACGCTTGGTCGCGCCGAAGGCCCGCGTCGGCCCCGATGCCATCTCGTCGGCGAGTTCCTCGACGCGATCCTCGAACGAGCTCGCCGGGACGACCTCGGTCGCCAGACCGAAGTCGACCGCGCGCTCGGCGTCTATCGGCGCGTCCATGAGCGCGATCTCGCGAGCCCGTCGGTGGCCGACGAGCTCCGGCAGGAGGTAGGTGATGCCGCCGTCGCCCGACAGCCCGAGCCGCGGGTAGGCGTACTCGAAGCGGGCGTCCTCCGAGACGACCACGAGGTCTGCGGCCATCGCGAGGCCGAAGCCGGCGCCCGCCGCGGTGCCGTTGACGCCCGCGATCACGGGCTTTGGCGCGGTGGCCATGTGCCGGATCGCCGCGTGGAGCCGGGAGGCCAAGGCACGCAGCCGCCGGCCGTCTGACTCGTCGCCCTCCAGAGCCGCGAGGTCGGCGCCGGTGTTGAACCAGTCGTCGACGCCGGTCAGCACGACGCAGCGCACGTCGTCGTCCGAGTCAGCCAGTTCGATGACGGCGTCGCGCAGGTCGCCGGCCATCGCCTCGCTCAGCGCATTGTACGCGTCGGGCCGAGCCATCGTGATCGTCCCCACCGCGCCGTCGCGCTCGACGTCGACGTGCTCGCCGCCGGCCTCGAAGCTGTCGGATTCCATGCGGGTAACTGCGCGGGCCACCCTGAAATAATCTAGCGCGAAAGTTCCACGGCTCTGCCACGTCGTAGGCTCCCGGAGACGCCGCGTCGCCAAGCCACCGCGTGCTATCGGGACATTAATATCGCTGGCACGGACCCTTCGGTGTATGGAGCGGTACGACGTGGCCGTCGTCGGTGGCGGTCCCGCGGGGACGTGTGCCGGCTGGGAGGCCGCCAAGGGCGGCTCCCGGGCGGTGGTACTGGAGAAGGGCGTCCCCCGCGAGGATCGCGACGGACTCGGTCCGGACTCGACGGACGCAGCGGGGATGCTCGACTACTGGGTCGACATCATGGACATCGACTACGAGCGCATCCCCGAGGAGGCGATCCTCCGGGAGCTCTCGGGGACGGACTTCGTCGGCCCGAACGAGTCGGTCTCGCTCGACACCACTGGAATGGACGCCGGCTACGACGGGTTCGGGTTCACCTTCCAGCGCGCTCGGATGGACGACTGGCTCCGCGAGGAGGCCGAGAGCGAGGGCGCCGACTACCGCGTCGGCGTCAGCGTCACCGACGTGGAGACCGACCTGTCGGGCGACCCGCGCCACGTCCTCAGCCTGCGCGACGGCGAGGACATCGGCGCGAAGTACCTCGTACTGGCGGACGGCCCGCAGCGTCAGGTCACGAGTCGCGTACTCGACCGATACCTGCCGGCGGACGTCGACATCACCGACTACGTCGGGACGACCCACGCGAACCACATCGCCTACCAGGAGCACCGCGAGGTGCCCGAGGAGGTCTTCGAGGACGACCGACTCAAGTTCTGGTGGGGGTACATGCCCGGCGAGACGGCCTACCCGTGGGTGTTCCCCAACGACGGCAACGTCGCCCGCATCGGGTTGACGATGCCGATCGGACTGGACATCGACGAGATCGAGAACCGCGAGGACTACGCCCTCCTGCGGCCCGACGACGACGGCATCCCCTCGGGAGGGGAGTACATCCAGCGCCTGCTCGAACGCGAGTACGGCGACGAGTACGACGTCGAGGAGGACTTCCCGCTCGTCGAAGACCGCGGCAAGCGCGGCGGCACCGAGACGTACGCCATCTCCTCGACCCGGCCGATCGACTCGCCGACCCGCGCCGGCATCGCCGTCGCCGGCGGCGCGATGGGCACGACCTCGGCGTTCCACGAGGGTGGCTATCACGTCGCCGTGCGCTCGGGGCGGATCGCTGGCGAACTCGCCGCGGACGACGAACTCCGTCGCTACAACGACGCCTGGAAAGAGGCCATCGGCGACGAGCTACTGCGGAACGTCACGTTCGCCGACATCGTCGCCGACTACGGGCCCGCAGACTGGGACCGAACCTTCGGCGTCGCCAACGACCTGCTGGCGCCCGAGGACGACAAACTGCTACGCTGGCAGCTTCGTTCGGGACTGGCCGGCCTCAAAGTCGTCGGCGAGTACAAGTGGCGCAAGTTCGGCTACCGCGACGGCAAGTACGTCCAGCTGCGCGAAGCCGAGTACCAGCTGTAAGCCCAGATCGAGATGCGGGCCACCACGCTGACGAAACTGGTCGGCCTGTCTGCTCTCCTCGTCATCAGCGGGTTCGTCACGATGGGGTTTTCGCGGCTTGCGATCGGTTACGATCTCGCGCGCACCGTCGCGGCGCCGCTGTTCCTCTCGGGCTTTGCGATCGCGGTCGGGCTGTTCGCGTTCGGCGTCCTCTGGAAGCTCGGCGTCGTCGCGATCGAGGACTGAACTTTCAACGCGTTCAACACGGATCGTCTCGCCGCAAGTTCTGCGATTTTTATAATCATGATTCATGTATTATTTCTCGGCGGGAGCTATGCAACGGAGAACGTTCTGTAAACTGGCGGGAGCAGGTGTTATCGGGGCAGCGATCAGTCCGGCAAGCGTACAGGCTGCGGAGACCGTTCCGCTGGTCACGACGCGAGGCCACTTCGACATCGAGTGGGGATCGGTCGTACGGGACGACCGGTACGGTCCGCGCGAGTACGGAACGAACGGTGCGGTTCCGGGGATCGACACCGGGAATTGCGCGGGGGACCTGACCGTGTTCGTCCACGGCTACAAGACCAAGAACGGCGAGGCGCCCGAGACGACGAGCGACGCCGCCGGATCGCTCGCGACCAGCGGCTACGGCGGCACGACGATCGGCTACACCTGGGACGCCGATAACCCGCTGTGGGACTGGTGGGAGACGACCGAGATAGCGCGCAAGAACGGGGCCAAACTGGCGCAGTTCACCGTGGACTATCTGGATGCCTGTCCGGACGCCACCGTCCGTTACGTCGGTTACTCCCTCGGTGCACAGGTCGTTCTCTCGGCAGCCCGGTCGCTCTCGGCGTGGGGTGCGGGACGAACTGTCGACGCCCTGACGCTGCTGGGCGCCGCAGCTGACGACCAGTCGGCCAGCACGTCCGGCCGGTACGGCCCGGCGCTGGGGGAGGTCGTCGGACGGGTGGACAACTACTGGAACGAGGACGACGGCGTCCTCAACTGGGCCTATGGAAGCGCCGAGTGGGACGGCGCGCTCGGATCCAACGGCGTCGAGGGGACGCCGCCGGCGAACTACCGGGACCACGACGTGAGCTATGTCCCCGATCACTTCTCGTACTACGACGCCGCGGAGGGTTGCATCGACGAAGTCGTCGCGAACTGGTGAACGGTGTCGATCGGCGGCTCGGGGAGCGACATCGGCACGACATCCTTTTTGCAGGGGCGGACCTACGTCCGACTGCGTACCTTTAGTCCCCGCCCGAGCACGTCCGCCAGGACGCGATGACAGCGCGGAGAACCCGGGTGCGCGACACGCAGTTGCTGAACCGGTCGAGATTGTTCGACCCGCCCGACGGTGTGAACCGCCGGGTCGTCCGGTTGAGCGACGCTCAACCCGCCCGGCACGAGGGTTTCCCGGTTGACAGGGCCTGCCGCCCACGGATGATACCGGTCGTTAGTGTTCCGGGCGACACTCATCCTTCGAGAGCGACGGCTGTACCTCGTGGCAACGCTGTTCGCAGCAACTGTAGCTGTACGACCCCTCAAACTGCAACGAAAGATGACGCAGAGAGTCGCGGCGCCGTTATTCGAGATCGAAGCGGTCGTGACTCATGACCTTGTGCCAGGCGTCCACGAAGTCTTCGACGAACTTCTCCTCCTCGCTCGCGTAGACGTCGGCCAGCGTTCGAAGGCGGGAGTTCGAGCCGAAGATGAGGTCAGCACGGCTCGCTTCCCACTCGACGTCGCCCGTCTCGCGGTCGCGGAGCTCGTAGCGCTCCTCCGAGCCGTCGGCCTGCTCCCACTCGTAGTCCATCGAGAGCAGGTTCGCGAAGAAGTCGTTCGTCAGCGTCCCCGGCTCGTCCGTGAAGACGCCAAGGTCGGAGTCCTGGTAGTTCGCGTCCAGCGCGCGGAGCCCGCCGACCAGCACCGTCATCTCGGACGGCGTCAGGTCGAGCAGGTCGGCGTGGTCGACCAGTAGCTCCTCGACGGGGCCGTCGTACTCGCCGCCGAAGTAGTTACGGAACGCGTCGACCTCCGGTTTGAGCGCCTCGAAGGACTCGACGTCGGTCTGGTCCTGCGTGGCGTCCGTCCGGCCCGGATCGAAGGGGACCTCGACGTCGTGGCCGGCGTCGGCCGCCGCCGATTCGACGGCAGCGTTGCCGCCCAGCACGATGAGATCGGCGAGCGAGACGCGAACGTCGTCGGATCGCGAGTCGTTGAACTCGGCCTGAATCTCCTCGTAAGTCGACAGCACCGTCTCCAGCTGCGCCGGCTCGTTGACCTCCCAGCTCCGCTGGGGCTCGAGTCGGATGCGGGCGCCGTTGGCGCCGCCGCGCTTGTCGCTGTCGCGGTACGTCGACGCCGACGCCCAGGCGGTCTTGACCAGCTGGGAGACCGTCAGCTCCGAGTCGAGGATTTCCTCCTCGAGCTCGTCGACCTCCTCCTCGCCGATCAGGTCGTAGTCGGCGTCGGGGAGCGGGTCCTGCCAGATGAACGTCTCGTCGGGGGCGTCCGACCCGAGGAACCGCTCCTCGGGGCCCATGTCACGGTGGATGAGCTTGAACCACGCGCTCGCGAAGGCCTGGAGGAACTCGGGCGGATTCTGGCGGAAGTTCTCGATGGTCTCCCGGAACTCCGGATCCCGCTTGAGGGCGAGGTCCGTCGTCATCATCATCGGAGCGTGCTTCTCCGAGGGGTCGTGGGCGTCCGGCACGGTGTCTTTCGCTTCCTCGTCGACCGGCTCCCACTGGTTCGCACCGACGGGACTCTCCGTCAGCTCCCACTCGTAGTCGAGCAGGTTGTCGAGGTAGGAGGTGTCCCACATGGTCGGCCACTGGTTCCAGGCCCCCTCGATGCCGCTGGTCGTCGTTTCCGAGCCCTTGCCGGAGTCGGGCCACCCGAGACCCTGCTCCTCGATGGGCGCGGCTTCGGGCTCGGGCCCCATGCCGTCGCTCTCGGCGCCGTGGGACTTGCCGAACGTGTGTCCGCCGGCGATGAGGGCGGCCGTTTCCTCGTCGTTCATCGCCATGCGCCCGAACGCCTGGCGGATGCGCTTTGCCGACTTGAGCGGGTCGGGATCGCCGTCCGGCCCCTCGGGGTCGACGTAGATGAGCCCCATCACGGTGGCGCCGAGCGGCTCGTCGAGCTCGTCGTCCTCGTCGAAGCGCTCGTCCTGGGGCGCTTCCCACTCGCTTTCGGGCCCCCAGTAGACGGCCTCGTCGGGCTCGTACTCGTCCTCGCGTCCGCCGGCCCAGCCGAGCGTCTGCATGCCCATCGATTCCAGGGCGGTGTTCCCTGCCAGGACGATCAGGTCGGCCCACGAGAGCTTGCGGCCGTACTTCTGCTTGATCGGCTCCAGTAGCCGGCGTGCCTTGTCGAGATTCCCGTTGTCGGGCCAGCTGTTGAGCGGCGCGAGACGCTGCGTCCCGCCGGACGCCCCGCCGCGGCCGTCGACGGTGCGGTAGGTGCCGGCGCTGTGCCACGCCATCCGGATGAACAGCGGACCGTAGTGGCCGTAGTCGGCCGGCCACCAGTCCTGGGACGACGTCATCAGGTCCTTGAGATCGGCTTTCACCTCCTCGAGATCGAGCTTCTGGAACTCCTCGGCATAATCGAAGTCGTCCTCGTACGGCCCCACGTTGGCGGCGTTCTGGTCGAGTACCTCCAGGTTCAACTGGTTCGGCCACCAGTCTCGGTTGCTTCGTGACATCGTTAGTATTGGCTCGGACACGACTTTCCGCTACTACCAAAAAAAGCTGTGGAATCGCGAATGACGGTTCCCGGTAACGGTAGATTATTGTGCGCTGACCGCGGACAACGTTCCCGATCGTTCGGGGCTCGTCTCGGTGATCCAGAAACGGTTTGTTCGCGCCGTTCTCACCTACGGGTATGAACGAGAGTGCAGTCGCCGACCTCGGTCCGGACGACCGGTCCGCGCTGTTCGATCGCGACGCCGGCGTCGCCGCGGTGCGCGAGGACGTTCGCGAGATCGTCGATCGGGTCCGCGAGGAGGGCGACGTCGCCGTCAGGGAGTTCTGCGAGGAGTTCGACGACGTCACCGTCGGGAGTTTGGAGATCACCGACGAGGCCGAGCGGGCCTACGACGAGATCGACGCCGACCTCCGCGACGCCGTCGACGCGGCAGTCGAGAACGTCCGCGAGTTCCACGAGGCGCAGGTGCCCGAGGACTGGCGCGAGTCGTTCGACGGTCGCGAACTCGGCCGTCGGTTCCGGCCGATCGAGCGCGTCGGCGTCTACGCGCCCGGCGGCACCGCCGCCTACCCCTCCAGCGCGATCATGGGCGTCGTCCCGGCGAAGGTCGCCGGCGTCGAGCAGGTCGCCGTCGCGACGCCGCCGGCCGAGACGATCAATCCTGCGACGCTGGCGGCCATCCACGCGGCCGGCGCCGACACCGTCTACAGCGTCGGCGGCGCCCAGGCCGTCGGCGCGCTGGCCTACGGCACCGAGTCGGTCAACCGCGTCCAGAAGATCGTCGGGCCGGGCAACCGCTGGGTGACCGCCGCCAAGGCCGAGGTGCGCGGCGACGTCGAGATCGACTTTCTCGCCGGGCCGAGCGAGATCCTCGTCGTCGCCGACGACACCGCCGATCCCGAGTACGTCGCCGCCGACCTGGTCGCGCAGGCCGAGCACGACGAGAACGCCTCGGTCGTCGCCGTCACCGACGACGAGGCGCTGGCCGACGAGATCGCCGACGCCGTCGACCGGCAGGCCGACGGTCGCGAGCGCGAGGACGTGATCCGCGCCGCGCTCGACTCCGACGCCAGCGGCGTCTTCCACGCCCGCTCGATGAGCGAGGCGATCTCGTTCGCGGAGGCGTACGCGCCCGAACACCTCTCGATCGTCGCCGAGGACGACGAATCGATCCTCGACCGGATCGAGAGCGCGGGCAGCGCGTTCCTCGGCACCTACACCCCGGTCGCCGCGGGCGACTACGCCAGCGGCACCAACCACGTCCTGCCGACCGGCGGCGGCGCGAAGCTCACCGGCGGGCTCTCGGTCGACACGTTCGTCCGGTCGACGACCGTCCAGCGCCTCGACCGGGACGCTCTGGAGAGTCTCGGCGACACGGTCACGACGCTGGCCGACGCCGAAGGGCTGGAAGCCCACGCCGAGAGCGTCCGACGGCGTCTCGGCGACGAGTAAGCGACGAGAATACGCTTACTCGGGAAGCACGTCTTCCTGCGAGAACTCGACGCAGCACTCCTCGCAGCGGTACCGGTCCAGCGCGACTTTTCGCACCGACCGCGTCCGACCGCACTCCGGGCAGGCGATGTCGATCAGCACGCTCATACGTGGTCCGGTACGGCGTCGACCCGCTTGATTTCACCGGCCGGCGCTCCCGGCGGCGTCACTGTTATCTACGTGACCGCACTACACGTACCCATGAGTACTGACGCCGCGTCCGGCGGGGAGACCCAGCCGTCGATCGAGGTCACCGAGGCGGCCGCCGAGCGCGCGCTGGGGCTGCTCGAACAGGAGGAGATGGACACCGACGAGGCCGGCCTCCGGCTGTTCGTCCAGCAAGGCGGCTGCGCCGGGCTGTCTTACGGCATGCGCTTCGACGACGCGCCCGACGAAGACGACACGATCTACGAACACCACGACCTGCGCGTGTTCGTCGATCCCGCCAGCATGAACTACGTCGAGGGCAGCGTCGTCGACTTCGAGAGCGGCCTGCAGGCCGAGGGGTTCCACGTCGAGAACCCCAACGTCGTCAGCGAGTGCGGCTGCGGCGAGTCGTTCCGGACGTAGCTACTCCTCTAACTGGAACGCGACCACGACTTCGGCCTGGTACTCTCGGTTTTCGGCCGACGCGATCTCGACGCCGAGTTCCTCTACTTCTGCCCAGTGGATGTTGTCGAGCGTCGACTCGGCCCGATCGAGCGCGTTGTCGGCAGCGTCCTCGAAGCTCTCGGTACTCGTCCCGATCAGCGTGATCTTTTTGAAAACCATGACAGTTACCGCTACTTCGCGGACGAACTTAATGGTACGCCGACACACGACCGATTCGGTTGGCGAGCGCGTCGATGCATCCACGACACCGATTCGTCGGCGCCGTGCCCGGTCAGTCTCGGGTAACGAGATGCCCGTCGTTGCTGTAGCGGAATCCGGCCTCGCGGAACACGTCTCTCGCTCGTTTCTGGTCGGCCTCGCCCGCCTCGCCGGGGAACGGTCCGAGGTTGCTCTGTTCGTCCCACGCGAACTCGTCGGCGAGGTACTCCGTTCGCAAGAGCGGCGAGTCCGACGGCGTGGCGTGGCCGTACATGATCTCGTCGACGGAGTACTGCCGGTCGATCAGTCGAGCGACGGCGGCACGGAACTGGTAGTTGGTCATCGGATGCCGGCGGGTGTTGAATCCGAGCATGTAGAACTCGCCCCTGTCGCCGGACAGCAGTTCGACGCTGTCCGCGCTTTCGGCTGCAGAGGCGTGCTTGGGCAGGATCGGTGACGAACTGATGTCGATGCTGTCGTCCGCGACTTCGATGACGAGCAGGCGGGAGTGTTCGACGATGTCGAACAGGAGCTCGTCGAACGCGCCGCCGTCCGCGAACTGATCGTAGCGCTCGTCGAGTTCGCGCCCGTCGAACAGGAAGTGGTCCTCGTTCTTCGAGAGCAACAGCCGGTTCCCGACGTTCGCGTTTTCGAACCGATAGGGGCCGGACCCGATCGCCTGCCTGTTGTTCCAGACGAGCGCTCTGGTCATGTACTGTCTGACCAGGCTCGTTCGTTCGATCCAGACGTGTCTCGGCAACAGCGGCACCGTCAGCGACCGGAGCGCGACGTCCCGGGTGGCGTCACCGAACGTCAGTTCGAGGGTGTAGTTCGACGGCGTCGACGTCGAGGTGACGATGCTCGACTCGCTGCGGAACCGCGGCGCCGGAACGGGCGTCGACTCGTTGCCCATCGCGGTGTCCTGCAGGAACTGGTAGGTGAACGCCGCGTCGGTGGCGTCGAGCCGCTCGCCGTCGTGCCACTCGAGGTCGTCCCGTAGCGTCACGCGGACCGTCGTTTCCGGGGCGTCGTCGACCCAGTCGACGGTCTCGGCGAGCCACGGCAGGTACTCGCCGTCGACCAGCCTGACCAGGGGTTCGTACAGGAGGCCGAGCATTTCCGTTCGGCTGTGGTGAGCGACCGACAGCGGATTGCGGTTGCGCGTGATCGCCGACCCGAGATGGCCGACACGGAGTCGGTCGATGTCGGGGTTCGTCGCGCCCAGTCGGAGATAGTCGAGGGGGCCAAGTAGGCCGCTTTGGGTCCGTTCGAGATTCAACGCGGCGCTGCCGACCGAGATATGGTCGGGGTACGCCAGGACCGCAAAGGGCTGGCGCTCGAAGAGCTGTTCCTGCAGCTCGGTCACGGTCCCCATCCGATCGGTGCCGGTCTGGGTGTTCTGGGCCGTGAGCAGTTCGTCCACGCCGGGTTCGTTGAATCCGAAGGGGTTCTGCCAACCGGCCTCCTCGCTAAAGCTGGTGTGGAGCAGTCCCCGAAGCTCGTCGGGATCGCTGACGCCCGGGTGGCGGGCGATAAACAGGTCGAACTCCTGTTCCATCAGCGCGCCGCGCAGAACCGACCCCTCGCTCTGGGGTTCGTAGCTGGCGTTGATCCCGGCCGCTTCGAGATTCGTCTCGAGTTGGCGGGCCATCTGTGTGGCCGCGGTGTCGACGTTGGCGGGAACCGTCGCGATAGTGAGGGAGACGTCGTCGGGGCTGGACCAGGCGAAACGGGAGAGAGCGTCGGTACAGCCTGCAGTCGAACCGAGTGCAGTCGCTCCGAGCGCGGCGAGCAGCTCCCGTCGACGGGGTCCGGAGCTGGGAGAGCGCATGTACCCCCTCTTGTTTTCGCGTCGCCTTACAAGTTACCGAATAGGTTGTGTGACAAAGTAGCACGTATCAGTCGGCGTCGATCCGGCGTCGTTCGGGACAGTTACGCGCTGGCTTCCGGGCCCGGGGGTGCGCGAACCACCTCGTAGTCGTCGTTCGCGACGGAGATGATCGCCCAGTCGTAGTCCGGATCCGTGCGCACCAGCCGACGCCTGATCTCGCGGGCTTCGGATCGGCGAGTCACGAAGCATCGAAGACAGCCCGACTCGGGCGGGTCGTCGGGTTCGGCCATCGTCGTCACCCGCACCGCCTTCCAGCCGCGTTCGGCGGTGAACTCGGCGCCGTCTCCCGAGACGGTGTACCCCAGACGGGTGAAAATCGATCGGGCTTCGTCGTCCAGTTGGGTGTTAACAGTACCCATTCGATTCTCCCTATGCCAGCCGCCCTAATAAAGCTACGCACCGGCGGAAAAAACTGCTAGCGGGCGCCACCCTCACTCGTGGGCGGCGTCCCACTCGGTCGGCTTCCGCAGGTTGTCACAGCGATTGCACTGGATCCGACCCATCGCGTCCATCGCGTTGTCGACCGTCTCGCACTCGCCGCAGAACCAGCCGTAGCGGCGCTCGCGGTCGGGCGTCACGTAGGCGACGTAGAATGGCGCCTTCGAGCCGCGGTCGCCCTCGTCGGTCGCCACGTAGACGGTCTCTCCGTCGGGCGTCGTGTGCGTCTCCATGCGGAGCCGTAACGACCCCGGGAGGATAGGTGATTCGACAGCGGCCCGACGCCGCGGCCGTGCGATGCCGTCGAGGCGTTCGTGGACGCGGTCCCGGTCGAAGCCGGTTAGGTCTAGGATATATTACCCCCGCTGTTCTCACTAGCGGTGTATGGCCCTCCGGATCCTCCACTACTCCGACGTCGAGAACGCCTACGACGCGCCCGAGCGGATCGGGCGCCTCGCGGGCGTGATCGACGAGCGCCGCGACGCGGAGACGCTGCTGGCCGGCGCCGGCGACAACACCGCCCCGGGCGTGCTGTCGCTCGTGAGCGACGGTCGTCAGGCGCTGGACTTCTTCGACGCGGTCGATCCCGACGTCGACACGTTCGGGAACCACGACTTCGACCACGGCTACGACGCGCTGCGATCGGTCGTCGACGACTCGCCCCAGACGTGGGTCGCGGCGAACGTCGAACTCGACGGGCGGCGATTCGCCGCCGACGCGGGCGCCGAGCCGTGGACGATCGTCGAGCGCGGCTCCCACGATATCGGCGTCGTCGGCGTCACGACGCCGACCACACCCTCGATCACGCCGACGGCGTCGGACCTCACCGTGACGGATCCGGTCCCCGCCGTCGCGGACGCCGCCGCCGCCCTGCGCGACCGGGCCGTCGACTACGTCGTCGCACTCGCGCACATGGCCGACGACGAGCGGATCGCCGCCGAGTGCGATGTCGACGCTGTGCTGGGCGGGCACACTCACACCGAGCGCACCGCCAGAGTGGGCGGCGCCGTCCTGACGCGCCCGGCCGCGAACGGCGAGTCGCTCTACGAGATCGAGTTCGGCGGCGGCGAGCCGACGGTAACCCGCCACGCCGTCGCCGAGGCGCCGATCGACGACGAGGTCGCCGCGGCGCTGCGCGAGCGAAAGGTCGCCGCGGACTTAGAGACCACCGTCGACGCGGTCGAGCGGCCGGTCGAGCGCACCCACGAGACGGCGTTCCGCGGGGAGAGCCGGATCGGCAACTTCGTCGCCGACGCCTACCGATGGGCCAGCGCCGCCGACGTCGGGCTCCAGAACAGCGGCGGCATCCGAGCGGGCGAGCCCCTCGAAGGTGACGTGACCGTGGCGGACCTGATCAGCGTCGTGCCCTTCGAGGAGCCGATCGTCGTCGCGGAGGTGACGGGCGCGGAGCTGCGGTCGATCTGCCGGCAGGCCAGCGGGTCGACGGTCGAACTGGGCGAGCCCGAGTGGTGGCACGCCCACGTCAGCGGCGCCGAGATCGTCTGGGACGGCGCCGACGCCGCGCTGGAGGGGGTTCGCGTGGACGGCGAGTCCGTCGATCCCGACGCGACCTACACGGTCGCGACCTCCGAGTACCTGCTCGGGACCGACCACGAGTTCCCCGCGCTGGAACCGCACCACCGCGTCGACACGCTGGACATCCAGTACGACGTGCTCGTCGAGTACGCCCGCGAGCGCGGCGTCGACCCGGAGATCGAGGGACGAATCCGCCGGCTCGGCCTCGATTCGGGTCCGCGGGAGGCGTCGATCGACGCCGACGCTGCACCGGCTTCGGACGGCGGTGCGGCGGAGACGCCGGGGTCGGGAACGCCCAGCCTGGCCGACGACGAGTGACCGCGAGAGCGAACACTTACGCCCGGCCCGCCGCTCGATCCCAACAATGAGTCACGTCGTCGTCCCGGTTCGGTATCCGCTGACGACCCACTCGAAGAACACGCTAGCGAAGGCGATCGAGATCGCCCGCGAGCGGGACGCCCAGCTCACCGTCCTCCACGTCGACCTGTACCACGACAGCAACCACGTCACGCGCTCGGAGCTCAAGCGATCGGTCGAATCGGCGTTCGACGTGCCACGGAAGACGCGCTACGCGGTCAGAAAGGCGTTTCTCGTCGAGGAGACGATCCTGGAGGAGGTCGCCTCCGAGGACGCCGACGTCGTCGTCATCGGCCACAAGCAGGCCGGTCGCTGGCGCCGGATGATCCGCAAGCTCGTCGACGATCCGGACGTGGAGAGCTATCTACGCGAGCGTGTCGACTGCGAACTAGTCACGGTCAGCGCGAACTGAGCGCGACCGTGCGGGCGAGTTTCCCGAAAATCGTCTGTGGTTACTCGGTGTCGGCGTCGTCGGGTTGGGGTTCGGTGTCGGCGTCGTCGGGGCGGGGTTCGGGGTCGGCGTCGACCTGCGCGGCGGCGTCTTCGGCATCACCGTGCGCGGCCGCGTGCCCACCGCGATCGGCCGCCCGGTGCTGTTCCGGCGGCGCTTCCGGCTGTGCCGAACGCCTGTGCGTTACCGCCACGTCAGCCTGCCCGCTCGTGTCGTCGAACATCAGGTGAGTGTGGGGGTAAGCGATCTCGACGTCGGCGTCCTCCAGTTGCCCCCAGAGGTGCTCCTGGATGCGCGAACGCGCGACCAGCAGCTTGTACGGTTCCTGCAGCCAGTAGCGTAACGTCAGCAACACGCCGTGGTCGGCGTACTCGTCGATGTAGCAGGTCGGCGCGGCGTCGTAGCGCGCGCTGCCGACCCGGATTCCCGGTCCCCCAGTAATGACGTTGTCGACCTGTCGCGCCGACCGTTCGATGAGCTTCCGGGCTTCCGCGAGGTCGCTCTCGTAGGTCACGAGGATCGACAGCGACTGGCGGGTTCGCTCGTCCTCGGCGGAGTAGTTCACCACGTCGCGCTCGCGGATCGTCGAGTTCGGGACGACGATGAACGTGTTGTCCAGCGTGAACATCTTGGTGTACCGCAGCGTGATGTCCTCGACGAACCCTTTCTGGCCACCGTTGTTGTCGGTGAGTTCGATCATGTCGCCGATCTCGAACGGCTGGTCGGCGAGCACGAACAGACCGCTGATCACCGACGCCACGATCGGCGCGAGGATGACGGCCACGACCGCCGAGAACACCGTCACCGACAGCAGGATGTTGCCCGGCTGGAAGCCCATTATCTGGACGGCGATCGCGAGCGACAGCAGCAGGACGCTCGCGCGGATCCCCCGCAGCACCGTCTGGGTGATGCTGGGGCGCGCGAACTGTCGGGCGATCATCCGCCCGGCCGACCGGACGACCAGCTTCGAGACGTACCAGCCGACGATCAACACCAGGATCGCCTCGACGTACTGCCAGACGACGCTCGGGACCGGCCGAGCGACGGCGTCGACCACAGGCGCGACCCGCGGGGGCAGTTGCACTGGACCGATCGTCCCGGGGCCAATAGTCATACCACGTTCATCTCGCCCGGTTCCGAATAAGGGTTGTGACCGGACGACGGCGTCGGACGCGGCCGACCGCGACGTGCCCTCGCGTCGGTGGAGTTACACGGCTCGCCGCCCTGTACGACCGTATGGACGAGCACACCCGCGACCCGACCGTCGAACCGCCGGCGGGAAACCCGACCGGGTGGCGACCCGAGGGCGCGGGCGACGGCGTCGACGCGATCGGGGGATCGGGCGCGTGGGAGCACGCCACGCTGCGGCGCGCCGTGGTCCACGGCGTCCGCCTCTACAACGCCGGCGAGTTCCACGAATCCCACGACTGCTTCGAGGACGAGTGGTACAACTACGGGAGCGGCACCACGGAAAGCGCGTTCGCCCACGGGATGGTTCAGGTCGCCGCGGGCGCGTACAAGCACTTCGACTTCGAGAACGACGACGGGATGCGCTCGCTGTTTCGGACCGCGCTCCAGTACCTGCAGGGCGTCCCGAACGACTACTACGGCGTCGATCTGTTGGACGTCCGGACGACGCTGACGAACGCGCTGAACGATCCCACAGTGCTGGACGGCTGGAAGATTCGGATGGACGGCGCGACGCCGACGGCCGACCGCACCGATTTCGAGTACGCGGAACGGCTTTGAAACGTCCGGGCAGAGACGCACGTGCCGCGTCGTCCCGCCCGACGCCGAGACGTTCCCCCGACGCCGAGACGTTCCCCCGACGCCGACCGCATCGTTGGCACGACGGGGTCGTCGTTTCGAGGGGCGAGCAACCCCCGAGCAACTTGGGGCAGAGACTATCCGTCGCTCTCTGGTCATCGAGCGTTTGACTCGAAGGGACTATCATTCACGATGACGAACAGGTTCGACGATGCAGTCCGCCCTCTTCAACTGGAACCTCGAGCGACTAACGAGAATCGGTGGTAGCGCCGTCGCCGTTTTTCTGGCACTTCGTCTCACCGATGGTTTTGGGATGGGGGTCGCGGTCGCGGTCGTACTGGCGATGGTCCTTGATATTCCATGGTGGCTGTACAGACGCTCTGCCGAACGAGGCGAATGATACGCATCGGTGAGTATCAAAGCGTTCGATGCGGGTTCGGGGAGCCACCCGGATAAAGAAGCGTACAACCGGCTACCTGTCAGGGTTCGACGCCGCCTTCCAGCATCGCGTCGTAGAGCTTCGACTGAGCGGCCGCGAGGTGTTCCGTGAACGTTGAGCGCGCGATACCCAGGTCCTCGGCGACCTCGCTGGCGTTGGCTCCTTTGGGGTACTCGAAGTACCCGAGTTCGTGAGCGCGTTTGAGCACTCGCCGCTGTCGGTCGGTCAGCGCAGAGCGGTCCACGACGACCGCGTCGGTCTCGTCTCCGCCGTCGTCGCCGCGCGACAGCGTCCGGAGGTGGACGCCGTCGAACGCGTCGTCGAGTGCGGCGACGACGGCCCGGACCTCCGCGACGTCCGCGGCGCGGAATGAGATTTTCAGCCCGCCGTCCGCGGCGCTGATGTCGGCCAGCGGCGGCCCGGTATGCTCGACGAGATCGCAGGCACAGAGCTCGTCGCGCTCGCGCTCGAAGCGGTACACCGTCCGGTCGCCCTCGCTCGCGACCGGCGTCGCGTCGACCGACAGTTCGGCGTCGCCGTCGACGGCGAACTCCTCGGCGACGACGCCGTCGCGGCCTCCGGTCGCGCGGTCGATGCGGTCGATCCGAGCGTCGGCGTCGACCGATGCGGTGGCGACCGGGCAGTCGCCGGGCGATTCGATCTCGATCCGTGCGCGCACACCGCCGTTCATGCTCTACCCTGCGTTCTGGGGGCGTAAAAACCGGACAGCGAATTTTCACGCGACGGGAATCGTCGGCCCCTCGCGGTAGCGAACATGTTCGGCGGGCGTCCTACCGACGGCAGGCCCGTAGCCGGCGACATGGTCTTCGAACCAGTCGTCGCGTCGGACTCTCGCCGGGCCGTCCGCGGCGACCGACGCCGTCGCCGCCGCGTCGCAACAACAGACCATTTATATGGCCCAACCGACCATGGACGATAGGATGGTACGGGATCCGTTTTCCGACGAGGACGTCCCCGATGCAGACGAGCTCCTCGGGGCGCTGGAAGATCCCGACTGCCGGACGATCATCCGGCAACTTGAGGAACCCATGACCGCGAGCGAACTGTCCGACGAATGTGAGATTCCGCTGTCGACCATCTACCGGAAGCTCGACACCATGTCGGACGCGACGCTGCTCGACGAGCTGACGGAGGTGCGCGGCGACGGGCACCACACGACGCGCTACGAGATCGCGTTCGACGAGGTGCGACTCGTCCTCGAAGACGATCGCAGCCTCGAAGTCGACGTCAGCCGCCCGGCGCGCACGGCCGACGAGCGGCTCGCGGACATGTGGTCGGAGGTGAGCAAAGAACTATGACACACGGCACTGCGGGACCGGCGGTAACGACGGCGATGGCGGTCGTCAAGACACTGATACTGATCACTGGCGGGGTCATTACGTACTTCGCGTTCAGGGCGTACCGTCGCACCGACAGCAGATCGCTCGGAGCGCTGGCGCTTGGCTTCGGCCTGATAACCATGGGAACGTTCCTCGCCGGCGTGGTCGCCGACGTGATCGGGATGTCGCTCGCTGTGGGCGTCCTCACCGAGAGCGTGCTCGTACTGGCCGGCTTTCTCGTGATCGCGTACTCGCTGTACACGCGGTAAACGCCGGCGCGCATCGCGTCCGACCCCGGCGATTCTACTTAAGCGGGCCAGCCGTATCGGCCGGTTCGTCCGTCCGTGTAGCCGTTACCCTTCACATTGCAGTCGTTTAAGTGCGAACTGCGAGCCGATTCCTACGACGTGAGAATTGGCTTTCCCCGTTAACAGTGTCCGGCGGCTACGCTCAGATGGAGACAATGACAGATCGAACGGACGGGGTTTCCCGACGGCGGTTCGTCAGTATCGCAGCGGCGTCGGCCGCGGTGCCCGCGCTGGCAGGCTGTACGAGCAGCGGCGACGATGCCGAGCCCGCCGATGGAAATAACGACGACGGCGGGAACAACAACGGTAGCAGCGACAGCAGCGACGGTAGCGGTGACGGCGGAGGCGGTGGCTCCACCGTCATCGTCGGCCCGGGCGGCGACTTCACGTTCGATCCCGAGGAGCTGACGGTTTCGACGGGAACCACCGTCACGTTCGAGTGGGACTCGAACTTCCACAACGTCGTCCCGACGTCCCAGCCGAGCGACGCGGACTGGTCCGGCGAGACCGATACCTTCGATTCGGGCCACACCTACGAGTACACCTTCGAGGTCGCGGGCACCTACGAGTACGTCTGCGAGCCCCACGAGGGCTCGGGGATGACCGGCACGATCATCGTCGAATAGGATCCGACGCCGCCGGACTTTCGTGCGGTTCTTTCTCCGAACTATTACTTTGCGGGCGGCGTAGCCTATGCCATGACCGACATCGATACGCTCGAAGACCTCTTCGAGCACGAACTCGCCGCGCTGTACTACGTCGAGACCGAGCTGATCGACGTGCTCGACGAACTGGCCCTGGAGTCGCGGAACGATGAGATCAAGGAGGCGTTCGCCGACCACCGCGAGGAGACCCGCGAGCACGCCACCCGGCTCGAAGACGCGTTCCGCGCGATCGGCGCGTCCAGCCACAGCGAGCGCAGCGCGACGCTGGACGGCCTCGCCGCGGACCGCCAGCGGGTCGTCGAGGCGACCGACGACCCCGACCTGGTCGACTCCCACTCGGTCGCGATCGGCCGCCGGATAGAGGCCGTCGAGATCGAACAGTACGAGTCGCTGCTCCGGATGGCCGACGAACTCGACTACGACGAGGACGTCACCGAACCGCTCGAAGAGACGCTGGACGAGGAGGAGGACGCCAAACAAAAACTGAGCGCGATCGGCGAGGAATCGCGATTCGGCAAGCTGCTGGCGAAGCTTCGCTGAGTCGTCGACCCGACCGACCTCGCGCAGGGTCGCGCGTCCCGAAGCTGTTTTCGTCGCCGAGCGAGAGCGTCCGGACGTGCACGTCGTCGTCAACGCAGCGACCAGCGTCGACGGAAAGCTCTCGTCGCGACGCCGCAAGCAGATCGCGATCAGCGGGCCCGAGGACTTCGACCGAGTCGACCGGCTGCGGGCCGACAGCGACGCGGTGATGGTCGGCGTCGGGACGGTGCTGGCCGACGATCCGAGCCTGACGCTCGACGAGTCGGAGCGACGCGAGCGCCGGGTCGATCAGGGGGAACCGGCGAACCCGGCCCGCGTCGTCGCCGACTCCCGCGCGCGGACGCCGACCGACGCCCGGATCCTCGACGACGCGGCGACGACGTACGTCCTCGTGGCCGACGCCGCGCCCGACGAGCGCGTCGACGCGCTTCGCGCGAGCGGCGCCGAGATCGTTCGCGCCGGCGCGGACCGCGTCGCGCTCCCGGCGGCGTTCGAGAAACTGGAATCCGCCGGAGTCGAGCGGCTGATGGTCGAGGGCGGCGGCGAACTCATCTTCTCGCTGTTCGATGCCGGGCTCGTCGACGAGCTGTCGGCGTTCGTCGGTCCGACGCTCATCGGCGGTCGCGACGCGCCGACGCTGGCCGACGGTGAGGGGTTCGTCGACGAGTTTCCGGAGCTGACGCTGGAGGGCGTCGAACGGCTCGACGACGGCGTCGTGCTCACCTGGAGCGCGTGACCGTCGTCGGAAGAATCGGCTTCGGATCGGCGGCGATCAGTGGTCGTGGCCGGTCATCTCGCCGAACGTCTGGCCGAACCGCTCCTCGAAGCGGTCCAGCGTCTCCTCCTCGATCTCCTTGATCTCGGGACCGGCCTCGCCCTGCCCGTGGTGGACGGCGCCGTGGATGCGCTGAGCGCAGCTGATCAGCGCGAGGTCGCCGACGATCTGAGCTGGCGACTCGCCGTCCTCCTCGGCCAGCAGCTCCAGCATGTCGGTCGGGATGGACAGCTCGTCGCTCGATCCGTCGTCGGCCTCGATCGTGAACGTCGTTTCGTCGGATGCCATACCGACGCTTCGGCGTCGCGGCGTAAAAGAGGGGTGTTCTTCTGCCGCGGCGTCCTCGCCGATCAGTCGTCGGACTCGGCCAGCGCGGCGTCCTCGGTCGACGCCTCGGCGTCGCCGGCTTCGGTTCGCTCTTCGAGGTACTCGTCGGCGTCGATCGCGGCCTTGCAACCCATGCCAGCCGCGGTGACCGCCTGCTGGTAGTGGTAGTCGACGACGTCGCCCGCGCCGAAGATGCCGGGCACGTCGGTGGCGGTCTGGCCGCCGCCGAAGCCGCCCTTGGTCTTCAGGTAGCCGTCCTCGTCCATCTCCACGCCGGTCCCTTCGAGGTAGCCGGTGTTGGGCGTGTGGCCGATGGCGTAGAACACGGCGCCGACGTCCATCTCGAACTCGTCGACCTCCTCGGCGTACTCGGGATCGTCGAGCTTGTCGGTCGGGTGGCCCTCGGGGTGTTCGACCAGCGATACCTCCTCGACGCCGGCTTCCTCGCTGCCGTGGAGCTCGGTGACCTCGGTGTTGCGCAGGATCTCGATGTCGTCGTCTTCGACCTGCTCTTGCACGCGGTCGACCCAGTAGTCCTCGGCGCGGAACTCCTCGCGGCGGTGGACCAGATAGACCGTGTCGGCGAACTTCGTCAGGAAGCTCGCTTCCTCCATCGCGGCGTCGCCGCCACCGACGACGATCATGTCCTCGTCGCGGAAGAAGGCGCCGTCGCAGGTCGCACACGTCGAGAGGCCGTAGCCCATCAGCTCGTCCTCGCCGGGGACGCCGAGCGTCCGGGCGCTCGCGCCGCTGGCGGCGATCACGGCGTCGGCCGTGTACACGTCACCGTTTTTCAGCTCGACGCGGAACGGCCGCGAGGAGTCGTCGACCGACTCGATGACGCCGTTTTTCAGGTCGGCGCCGAACTTCCGAGCCTGCTCTTTCATGTTGTTGACCAGCTCGGGGCCGCTGATCCCCTCGGGGAAGCCGGGGTAGTTCGCCACGTCGGTCGTCAGGGTGAGCTGGCCGCCGGGCTCGTCGCCCTCGATGACCAGCGGGTCGTTGTTCGACCGGCCGGCGTAGATCGCGGCAGTGAGCCCGGAGATCCCGGTTCCGGCGACGACGAGCGTGCGGTGCTCGACGATTTCGTCGTTATCATCCTCGGTAAGTCCGAGTTTCTCGTCGAGCTCGCCGGTCTCGTCGAGCGCGCTCGTGTCGTCCCAGCCGCCGATCAGCTCGTCGTCGACGAACACCTCGGGTGCGGTCTTGCGGCCGTCGGCTCGCTCGACCATCTCCTCGAACAGCTCGTCGTCGCCCGTCACGTTGTACTCCTCGTAGTCGACGCCCTTGGCGTCGAACAGGTCCTTGGCCTTCTCGCAGTACGAGCAGTTTTCCTTCGTATAGATCTCCACCCGTGGCTCGTCGCTCATGCCAGGACGTTGCTACGCTGGGGGTATTTAGCTTGCGTTGTTGTGCGATCGGACCGCATTTTGGGTACTGACTCGTACGTGCCAGAACCTACGGTAACGGTGCCCAGGGGACGAAACAGTGCTCGACGAAACAGCGCAAACAGCGGCGGCGCTCTGGCGCCCGGCGACCCGACAGCCGAAGCGCTTTCCCCGGCGACCGCCCACCACACTCGCATGGCAGCCGACATCGACGAGAAGACCGACCGCTACGAGGGCCTGCTCGCCGAGGCGCTCGACGCCGCCGAGATCGCACCGGCCGAGGGGACGCCGCTGCACGACGCCGCTTTGGAGTGTCGCGAGATGGCGGCGTCGTACCTCGAAGACGGCCGACATTTCCGCGAGAACGACGATCTCGTGAACGCGCTGGCGTCGTTTTCCTACGGCCACGCGTGGCTCGACGCCGGCGCCCGGATCGGTCTGTTCGACGTGCCGACCGAGGGTCACCTGTTCACCGTTTGAAACTGCTGTCGGCGGGCGCTCACTTCTTCGGGATTGTTAAGTAGTGGCCCCCGCAAGGTGTCGGTCACATGAGTGCAGGGGTCACGATCTCCTCGACGTCGGACTACGCCATCTTGGGTTGCGGCAGCGTCGGCCACGTCGTCGCCGAGGAGTTGGTCGAGCAGGGTAAGGACGTGCTCATCATCGACCGCGACGAGGGGCGCGTCGAGGCGCTGCGCGACCAGGACCTGAACGCCCGGACCGCCGACATCCGCGACGAGTCGATCGTCGACGAGATCGCCGACCGGGAGGTCGTGTTGATCATGTCCTCGGACGTCGAGGCGAACAAGGCGGCGGTCGAGCAGATCCGCGAGGACGGCGACGATCAGTTCATCGTCGTCCGCGCGAGCGACCCCGTCTCGGGCGACGAACTCAGCGAACTCGGCGCCGACGTCGTGATCAACCCCTCGTCGGTGATCGCCGACTTCGCGCTGCGATCGCTGGAGTCGGGCGAACTCGAACACAAGGCCCGCCAGCTCTCCGACGTGATCGAGGAGACGCGCGACCGGATGGCGATCCTCACCCACGACAACCCCGACCCCGACTCGATCGCGAGCGCGACCGCCCTGCAAGCTGTCGCCGCCCACCTCGATATCGAGGCCGACATCTTCTACATGGGCGACATCGGCCACCAGGAGAACCGCGCGTTCGCGAACCTGCTGGGGATCGAACTCAACGACTGGGACGAGGTCGAAGAGGTCGACCAGTACGACACGATCGCGCTGGTCGACCACGCCAAGTCCGCGGAGTTCCAGGTCGATCTGGACATCGACGTGCTGATCGACCACTACGAGCCCGACGTCGACTACGACGCCGCGTTCGTCGACGTGCGCCCGAACATGTCCTCGACGTCGACGATCATGACGAAGTACATTCAGGAGTTCGACATGAACGTCGGCGAGGAGGTCGCCACCGCCCTCCTGTACGGGATCCGGGCCGAGACGCTCGATTTCAAGCGCGACACCAATCCGGCGGATCTGACCGCCGCGGCGTACCTCTACCCGTTCGCAAACCACGACACCCTCGAACAGGTCGAGTCGCCGTCGATGTCGCCCGAGACGCTGGACGTGCTCGCCGAGGCGATCACGAGCCGCGAAGTTCAGGGAAGCCACCTCGTCTCGAACGCCGGGTTCATCCGCGACCGGGATGCGCTGACCCAGGCCGCACAGCACCTCCTGAACCTGGTGGGGATCACCACGACGGGCGTGTTCGGCATCGCCGACGACACGATCTACCTCGCAGCGCGCTCGAAGGACATCCGGATGAACATCGGCAAGGTGCTACAGGACGCCTACGGCGAGATCGGCGAAGCCGCGGGCCACTCGACGCAGGCCAGCGCGGAGATTCCGCTGGGCATCTTCACCGGCATCGAGACCAACGAGGAGAACCGCGACACTCTCCTTGCGCTGACCGAGGAAGCTGTCAAGAGCAAACTGTTCGACGCGATGGGTGTCGAGAGCGGCGACGGCTCGAACGGCGGATAACGCTCTTTTCTGGACATCGGCCCGGCCGTCGATCGGACCGGGGCCGTCCGACTGCTCGCCCTCGCAGGGGATCGCGACGCTCCGTAGCGGCATCGATCCGGCGATTTCCCCAGAAACGTTATATGACTCATCGATAGAAAGCTACGAACGGTCGATCGATCGCCGCCGGAGAGCGCCCCATGACACTCACGAACATCTACACGCTGACGCTGCTCCCCGTCGCCGGGGTCTGTCTGCTCGTCGCGGGCTACGCCTGGCGGAGCCGTCCGAACCCCGGAGCGATCCCGTTCGGCGTCTTCAACCTCGGTGCCGCGGTGTGGGCGCTGGCCACGGCGTTCGCCGCCGCGAGCGAGAGCGCGACGTGGTCGTACGCCTGGGTGTACGCCCAGTACTTCGGCATCGTCCTCGTGCCGACCGGGTGGTTCGCGTTCGCGCTCGACTACACGGGGCGGGACCGGTGGCTCACCCGGCGGTCGGTCGCGGCGCTGTCGATCGAACCGCTCGCGGCGCTGGCGCTCGTCTGGACGACCCACCGCAACGGACTGTTCTACGCGGACCACGAGCTGGTCACGGTCGGCGAGGTCACGACGGTGTTTCTGACGCCGGGGGTCGGCTTCTGGCTCCACGTCGCGTACTCCTACGCGCTGGTGGTCCTCGGAACGGCGATACTGGTCCACCTGATGCTGACGGTGCCCGAGCGCTACCGCCCGCGGACCGTCGCCGTGTTGGCCTCTATCGCAGCGCCGGTCGTCGTGAATCTCGCGTTTCTCGGCGGGTCGCTCCCGATCCCCGTCGATCCGACGCCGTACGCCTACGCCTTTTCGGGCGCGGTCGGCGTGTGGGCGCTCTTCGAGAAGGACCTGTTCGAGGTGCCCCCGGTCGCGCCGACGGTCGCCCACGGCGTCGCGTTCGAGCAGGTCTCAGACGGCGTGGTGATCATCGACGCCGGCGGTCGCGTCGTCGACTACAACGAGGCCGCCGGATCGCTGCTGGACGACGGCGTCGACCCACGGGGCGACCCGTTCGCCCAGTTGTTTCCCGCGCTGGCGGGCGATCTCGAACCGCTCGACGGCCCGCCCGAGACCATCGACGAAGTCGTGTTTCGGGTCGGCGGTCACGAGCGATACTTCGAGATCACGTCCCGGCCGATCGAGCGCGGCCGTCGCCACCAGCTGGGCCGGCTGATCACGTTCCACGACGTCACCGACCGGCTGCTCCGGGAGCAGCGCCTCGACGTGCTCCACCGCGTGCTGCGCCACAACGTCCGCCAGGAGACCAACAAAATCCTCGGCCACGCCGACTTCCTCGAAGATACCGTCGAGGACGACGACTCGCTCGATCACGCCGACGCTATCGAGTCGGCCGCCCGCGATCTGGTCGACTGGAGCAACCAGGCTCGATCGATCGAGCGGACGCTGGCGCCGGCCGACAGCAGCGACGCGCCCGTCGACGTCGTCCGGGCGCTCGACGCGGTGCTCGACGACCTGCGCGACACCTACCCCGAGGCCGAGATCGACGCCGACCTGCCCGAGCGCGCGGTGGTCAGCGCCCACGTCTCGCTGGAGGAAGCGCTGTTCGAGGTCGTCGAGAACGCGCTGGAACACAACGACGCGGCGACGCCGCGCGTCGAGATCACCCTCGAACGCGACGGCGAGTGGATCGAGCTGGCGGTCGTCGACAACGGCCCCGGACTCCCGGACCCCGAGCGAGTCGTCCTCGAACGCGGCCGCGAGACGGCGCTGGAACACGGCAGCGGGCTCGGCCTCTGGCTGGTCAGCTGGACCGTTCGGGCCTCGCGGGGCTCGCTCGACATCGGCGTCGACGACGGGACGACGATCACGATCCGGCTCCCGCGGGCGATCGACGCGGACGACGCGGCGTCCGACGGAATCGACGACGCGGAGCCGATAGAGAATCCCGAGCCGGACGCCGACGTGATCGGCGACGTGGACGATCCGTTCGCCGACGGATCGAGTCCGAGCTAGCGCCGGCGCACGGCGACACAGAAAGCACTTGTAGTACTCCGGAAGTCGTTTGGCAGCGACCGCACAGTGCCCCGCTCACGCAGACACACGTTAACTGCCCTCGGCGGCGTGCTCGCTGGTGGCTCCGTACTCGGCCGCGCACTCGACGCCGCTCCGGCGACTAGCAACTCCTCCGCACCGATCGCCAGTCGACTCGATTCGTACGCCGTCGAGGTCTCGATCTTCACCGTCGACCGCCTGTGGCGCGCGCCGCCCGGTCGCGACGCCGGGCCGCGCTATCGCGCGCGACTCGCGAACGCCGCGCTGGGCGAATAGACCGAGGGCAGCCGACACGAATTTATTTCGGCCCACAAACCACAATCGCAACACAGAGCGTCCGCTATGTCGTTCCCGACTATCGAAGCCGACGACGCGTTCCCCGACTGCGACGTTAGCACGTCCGCGTCCGTCGCGTCGCAGATGTCGCCCGAGTCTCCCGCGGTGGTCGAACTGTGCGTCCGAAACGAGGCGTCCTCGTCGCGACGGTTTACATTCGGCACGCCGCCGCCGTTCCACGGCATGAAAAACGAATCCGGACCGGCAGAGCTGTTCATTATCCCGCCCGAGTACGAGGAAAACCACGCGCCGAAAGAGCACTTGCTGATCCCCGACTCGCCCGAAGCGGACGGGTGCTGGCGGGCCCACACGCGATTTGTCGGCTACGACACGACGCGCGGCGTGACGATCGACCCCGGCGAAGCGTTTTGCACCGAGTACGTCCCGCTGATGCAACCGCGCGAGCAACGGTGCTTCCCAGCGGGAACTTACGGGTTCGAATCGCGCGTTCGCTGGAGAGAAGACGGCGAGTGGTTCGGCCCCTACGACTGGGAACTCGAACTGACCGTCGAGGAATCTTGAGTTGGGCCTCGACCTACGTTTCGCGGGCTGTGGGACCGCGCGTCAGTCGTCGGCGCTAATCAGCGCCGAGATCGCGGCTTCGCGATGAGACGCTCAGCCGGTTCGCTCGCGGGTCGTTCCTCCCCGCTCGCGTTTTCGCGGTTCTCGCTCGTTTGCACTCGCTCCGAACCGCGCGTCAGTCGTCCGCGCTGGCCGGCGCCGCCTCGACGTCGATCTCGCCGGCGTCGAGTTCGGCCTCGACCTCGCGTGCGGCCTTGACCATGTTCTCCATCTTGCCGTAGGCGACGTCGCGGGGCAGCAGCTTGACGCCGCAGTCGGGCGAGACGACGAGTTGCTCCGGCGGCACGACTTCCAGACCCTTCTTGATGTTCTCCTTGATCTGCTCGACGGACTCGGCCTCGGCGACGTGGACGTCGGTGACGCCCAGCGCGAGGTCGGCCGTGAACTCGGGGTCCTTGAACACGTCGAGCTGCTCGTAGTCGCCGTTGGCGAGTTCGAGGTCGAACTCGTCGACGGGGAACTCCAGAATCTCGGGGTAGATCCGGAAGTAGTCGCCGTAGCAAACGTGCAGGCCGATCCGGACCTCCTCAGGGATGTCGTCGACGATGCGTTCGAGGGCGTCGCCGACGATCTGGTGGTCGTCGGGCGTCGTCGCGAGCGCGGGCTCGTCGATCTGGATGTAGCGACAGCCGGCGTCGACGAGCTTCTCGATCTCCTCGTTGACGAGGTCGGCCAGATCGTTCGCGAGCGGGGCGTCGTCCTCGTAGGCCTCGTTGAAACACCACGACGCGAGCGTGTAGGGGCCGGTGATCGGCACCTTCACGGGCTTGTCGGCCACGTCGGCGGTGAACTCGTACTCGTCGACCAGCCAGGACTCGTCGTACTCGACGTCGGTGACGACGCTGGGCTTGTCGAACGTGTTGTGACCCCAGACCTTGACGGGGCCGTTGAACTCGTAGCCCTCGATCCGGTCGGCGAAGAACTCGACCATCTCGTTGCGGCGCATCTCGCCGTCGACGATCACGTCCAGTCCGGAGCGCTCGTGCTCCTCGGTGATCAGGCGGGCGGCGTCGTCCTGCGCCTCCTGCCAGTCGTCTTCGTCGACGGGACCGTCGTCCTGTTCGTACAGGTCCTGCATCCGGTTGAGCCACTTCGGCTTCGGGTAGGAGCCGACGACGGTCGTCATGATGAAGTGGTCGTTCGGGTGATCGGCGGGCTTGAACTGGTCCTTGTTCTCGTTAGTCATGCTTTCACCTCCGCGATGTCGGCCGCTTCGCCGAGCGCCTCGAGCTTGGCCTCGGACTTGTTGACCGGCAGGTAGAACAGCTCGGTGTTCGAGGTCAGGTAGGCGCGCTCGAAGTCGGCGCCGGGCGTCTGGTCGTCGATCCACTCCACGCGTTCGCGGATCGTCTCGGGCGTCTCGACGAGCGTGTTCTGCCCGTCGACCAGCCCGAGCGCGACGTCGTCGGTCGCGCCGTACTCGTTGATGTTGTAGATGTTCTGCTCCTTGTTGGCGACGAAGTCGAAACCGACGGCGTCGATGTCGGCGTCGAGCAGGTGGGCGTACACCTTCTCCTCCAGGGCGCCCCAGTACGGCTGGACGACGACGTCGGCGTCGATCGCGGACGCCACGGCGTCGATGGCTTCCGACGCTCGCTCGTCCTCGCCGTCCTCCGGCGCGTTCTCGACGAGCGAGGGTTCGAGCAGCGTGAGCGTCTCGACGTCAGGGAAGGCGTCGACCTCGCCCGCCAGAAAGTCGCCGATCGCCGCGAGGAACTCGGCGTCGTCGCCGTAGTGCTCGTCGGTCGCGAGGTCGGCCAGCGAGTACGGGCCGGGCAGGACGGCCTGGAGCGACTCGTCGGTCAGCTCGGCGGTCGCCTCAAGTTCGGCGGCGACGTCGCCGTCGAAGTCGAGCTCGCCTTGCACCGCGGGGTCGCGGTAGAAGTTGTTGTTGTCGTAGTAGCGGACGATCCCGCGCGTCTCGACGCTGTCGTGGACCGCAAGCGGGTGAGCCAGCATGTCGTCCCAGCGCAGCTGCCCCTCGACGATCCGGTCGAGGCCGGCCGACTCCTGGACGCCGACGACCTCCTCTCGGGCGCGCTCGTACGCGTCGACGATCTCCTCGCCCTCGTCGCCGCTGATCAGGTCGTGCTTCTGCCGACCCTTGAGGTCGGCGAGTTCCTCCTTCGCCCAGTCCGGCAACGGATAGAGGCCGGGGGACGTCGCTACGAGTTCTGTCATCACCACTGGCTACGAAATGACGGGCTTTAATATTTCCTATTCGGATTAATGCTCTGTAGTAATCTCGCGGCATCGACCGTCCCCGAATCGGCCCGGCACGCCGTGGCTCGGATATCATGGACCCGTTTTATCTTGCGCTGGCGAGAACCCGGCGTATGGAACGAAATCCGGTGGAGAACAACTTCGTCACCCGATTCTTGCTCGGTCTGGCCGTCGTCTTCGGGATGGTGCTGGGAGGCGGCGCGGTCGGCTGGTCTCTCTCGACGGCGGGCCTTCCCTTCGGAGTCTGGATCGGAACGGCGGTCGGCGCCCTCGCCGTCTTCATCGCGTTCGCGGTCTGGTACGGCCGCTACGACGCCTCGTTCTCGGCGGCCTGAGAGTCGCACCGTGCGGTTCCCGCGGGACGCGACGGCGCCGCGGCGCCCCCGTGAGGCGCGATGACGGTCGTACGCTGCGACGAACGCTCCTCACCGCACCAGCTTCAGCACCGTCAGCGTCTCGAAGGGGTACGACTCGTCGCGGAGCGCCGCGGCGCTGAAACCCGCAGTGGCGGCGCGGTCGACGACTTCGTCGACGCCCGTTAAACTGCTGACCAGCAGGAAAATCCGGCCCTCCGGCGCGAGGACGCGCCCGACGTCGTCGAGAAACGCCTCGATCACCTCGCGCCCCGTCTCGCCGCCCGACAGCGCGATCTCCATCCAGTCGTCGCGCTCGGCCAGCTCGTCGACCGGCAGGTAGGGCGGATTGAACAGGACGGCGTCGAACGCCGACTCGCGGAACGGCGTCGTCAGATCGGCGCGCACGGCGTCGAGGCCGCGCTCGCGGGCCTGCCGGCAGGCGTGAGGGTTGAGGTCCGACGCGAGGACGGTCGCGCCCGTCTCCTCGGCGACGCGCTCGGCGACGTAGCCCGATCCGGTGCCGACTTCCAGCACGCGATCGTCGGCGTCGACGCGCGATTCGGCTTCGGCGGCGAGCAGGCCCGAATCCTCGGCGGGCTGGTACACCTCGGTCTCGACGCCGCGGCGCTCGGCGAGGTCCACTTACTCGTCACCCCCGGGCGGCGACTCGGCGACCGGCGTCTCGCCGCCGACCTGCGAGTCTCGGCCGCCGTCGACGCGGCCGCCGACGGTGCGCTGCGGGAACGGGATCGTGATGCCCGCCTCGTCGAAGGCGTCCTTGACCTCGCTGATGGCCGCGGTGCGGGCGCGCCAGCGGCGCCGCGCGCTCGGGTTGTCGATCCAGAAGCGGACGCCGAGGACGACCGAGGAGTCGGCGAAGCGTTTGACCACCGTCTCCGGGCTCGGCACGTCGAGCGACTCCTCGATGTCCCCGACCGCGTCGTCCGCCAACTCGACCGCCCGATCCACGTCGGCGTCGTAGTCGACGCCCACCTCGACTTCCAGGCGCAGCCGGCCCTTGCGGGATCGGTTGGTGAGCGACTGGCTGCCGATCACGTCGTTGGGAACCATCACGTACTCGCCGTCGAACGTCTGGATCCGGGTGTTCATCATCGTGATGTCCTTGACGATCCCCTCCTGACCGTCGGGCCCGATCTCGATCCAGTCGCCGATCTCGAACGGCCGCGAGAGCATCAGGACGAAGCCGGCGAGCAGGGCACCGAGCGTCTGGCGGGCGGCCATACCGACGACGATCCCGAGGAACCCCGCACCGATCAGCAGCCCTTCGAGGTTGACCTGCCAGACGCCGAGCACGGAGATCCCCGCGAGGATCCAGACCACCAGCTGCGAGAGCCGATAGGTGACCTCGCGCTGATGGTCGGTGACGGCGTCGCTCCGACCGATCAGATCGTCGAGCAGTCGTCGGATCGCGCTGGTGACGACGTAGCCGCCGACGACGACGATGCCCGTCACCATCAACTGACCGAGTTGCGCTCCGCTCGGCTCGCCGATGGCGTCGAGGACGTCGTTACTTAGCCCCCACGCGTCGAGGATCACGGTGACGGCGGTGGCGAACACCGTGATGACTCCGAACGGGATGGCGACGTCGGCGACGGCCGGACGAAGCCGCTCGGCGAGGAGATCCCGTCCGCGGCGTGCGAGGAACGCGGTGAGGACCGCGACCGCCAGAGCGGCGACCGAGACGATCGCTCGTCCGCGATCGGTCGTGACCGTCTCGCCGACGCCGAGCAAGCCCGCGTCGAGCGCGGGCACGACCCCCCCACCGAACATCAGCCGCTCTCACCCTGCTCGAAGCCGTTATCTCTGGCGATCACCGCCAGTTCGGCGAACTCTGCGGGCGCAAGCGTTCCGGGACGCCGCCGGAGCAGGTCCTCGTCGACGGCGTCGACGACCGCGTCGGCGTCGTCCAGCCCCGAGATGTGGGCCGTGTTCCGAATCGCGTTGCGCAGCGTCTTGCGCCGCTGCGTGAAGATCGCCTTCACGAAGTCGAAAAAGAACGCTTCGTCGTCGACCTCGTAGTCGGGCGTCCGCGGCGTCGTCCGGACGACGGCGCTTTGGACCTCCGGCGGCGGCGAGAACGCCTCCTTCGGGACGGGTTCGACGACCTCAACGTCGGCGTAGTGCTGGGCGGTCACCGACAGCCGGCCGTAGTCGTCGGTGCCGGCGTCGGCGGCCATGCGCTCGGCGAACTCCTTCTGGAACATCAGGACGAGCGGCTTCCCCTCGGGGAGCAGGCGGAAGGCGATCTCGCTGGAGACGCCGTAGGGCAGGTTCGAAACCGAGGCCGAGAAGTCGGGGAGATCGACGTCCAGCGCGTCGCCCTCGATCACCGTCAGGTCGCCGGCCGCGATTTCCTCGTCGAACTCCTCGCGAAGAAAGGCGGCGAGTTCGGGGTCGCGCTCGACGACGGTCACGCGCTCGGCGATCGCGAGCAGCCGGTCGGTCAGCGCGCCCGTCCCGGCGCCGATCTCCAGCAGGTGACTGCGATCCGCGTCGTCGAGGTAGTCGGGGAGTCGGTCCAGCACCCGGTCGTCGACCAGAAAGTGCTGGTCGCGGTCCGGGTTCCCCCGCACGCCGGCCCGGCGCAACAGCCCGTCGGGATCTCTCATTTCCTGCCGGCTATGCAACGGACCGGGGTAAACGCTCCGACTCTCGAATCGCGGCAGAAGCGGGACGGCGCGGCGGCGTCGGCGTCCGGCCGTACATCACCGACCGGGAGATCAGTCGGCTCGGCGGCGGCGCGCGACCCGACGGCGGGCGCGTCACTGGTCGGCGTCGACGAACGTCCGGTACTTCAGGTCGTCCTCGCGGATCTCCTCGATGATGCGCTCGACCAGCACCTCCTCCGGATCGTGAAGTCCGGCGACGCGCTCCTCGAGTTCCTCGAAGCTCTCGAAGGGCTTGCGCTTTCGCTCGTCGAGGATCGAGTTGCGCAGCTTCTTGCCGATCCCCGGCAGGAGGTTGAGTTGGTGGAGCCGGAGCGTGATCGGCTGGGCCTCGTTGTAGAAGTCGACGAACCGCTGGGGGTTCTCGTCGACGACGTCCTCGACGACGTACTCCAGTTCGGTCTGGGCGCCGCTGGAGAGGTCGCCGTACTGGACTCGCTTGAGTTCGTCGATCGCCACGCGTTCGTCGGCCGGGGCGACGGTGACCCGATCACCGATGTTCACCTCGGAGTCTTCCTCGAAGACGAGTTCGTACAGCCGGAAATCGTCCTCGGCGACGGCGTACGCGAGCGGGGGCTTCTGGTACTGGGGCCTGTCGTCGTCCGAACGGCCGTGGGGGAGCGTGTCGAGTACGACCGCTCGACGGGGCGTCGACTCGTCGCCGGTGGCGTGGCTCATCGTACCTCTACGTTACGGCGAGCGAACACTTAAACGGTCGCCCGCTTCATAGGGATTGCTCTCGTCAAGTACCGGCGATCGCGAGTAGGGGGCCAGCAATCACCGGGAACCAGTGAGAGCAATCCCTATCAGGCGTACTGCGCGACGACGTTGAGAATCTCGTCGAGTTCGTCGCCCGACAGCGAGTACCGCTCCTGGGCGTACACGGCGCGCAACTCGTCCCGGTCCTGAGGGAGGAGGTTCGCGATCTTGTAGGCCGTCGCCTCGTCGACCTTCTCGAGTTCGAGCAGCTGGTCGACGAGCTCGTCGGCCTCCTCGGGTTCGAGCACGGCAAAGCGGTTGACGTGCTCGATCGCCCGCGCGAGCTCGTAGCGCATCTCTCGGTCCTCGTCGGCGGCCCGGTCGGCCTCGACGTCAGCGAGCAACTCCTTGGTCTCCGCGAGGGTCAGGTACTCCTCGTCGATCTTCTCTTTGAAGATCGTCATGCTACTCTTGGGCCTTCAGGTGCGCCGGGTTGACGATCAGCTTCTTGGTCTTGCCCTTGTCGCTGATCTCGACCTGGAACGCCCGGCCCTGCTTGCCGACCACGGTGCCGGTGTGGCCGTTGAAGCGCGGGTGGAACTGCCCGTCGGGGACGCTGGGGTCGATCTTGAGGTGGACCTTCGAGTCCTCCTCGAACTCCTGGATCGAGCGCTGGGGCGGGGACGCGCCGCTGTCTCGCGGGTGGTTGGCGAGTTTGTTACGAGTGCCTTGGCGGGGTCCATTAGAGTTTGGCATAGTCGTACCCCGGGTTTGACCGTTCGGCGTAATAAATGGTGCGTTCCGTCCGCGCGCGCCGCTCACGCCGACGCGCGCTCGATCGGGATGTCGAGGCGCTTCGCGATCATCTCGAAGGCGTCAGCGGCGTCGCAGTACGCCCCTTCGTCGTCGAACGCGAACGCCCGCGGAGAGTCGGGGAACAGCAGATCGACGGCGCGCTGCAGGACGCCGTTCGGCCCCACCCACTCCAGTTCGATCCGGCGCTCGGCGTCGTCCAGCCGCACGGACGTGATGCCGGAGAGACCCCTGCAACTGCGATCGGTGCAGAGCGACGGTGGATGGAGTTCGTACCGCGTGCCGTCACACGACCACTCCGCGAGCGTTCGCGCCGGCAGTATCGCGGCTTCGGCGTCCGCGAGCGTCCGCCGAAGCTCCGCGTCCAGCCCTTCGACGGCCGCGCAGTCGACGCGAAACTTCGAGTGGTCGGGCACGTACCGGGCGATCAGCCGATCGTCGACCCGGGCGTCCAGCCGTTCGAGGCCGACAAAGCGGTAGACGCCCTCGGTGGCCAGCAGCGCGTCCAGCGCCGATCGACAGTCGGAGAGCGTGGCGCGGTACCGGTCCTCGTCGACTCGGTCGAACGCCTCCCGGAGCGACGCCGCGACGCCCGGATACTCGTCGGCGACGAGTTCGGTGTCAGCCCACAGATCGACGGCGTCGGCGCGATCGAGAATCGCGGCCAGCGCGGCGTTGTGGACGTCGACCCCGGCGTCGGTGTCCACAGACCGGGCGACCACCAGCGCGTGGGAGGCGAAGGAGTCCGGAACGCGCTCGTCGTTCATGCGCGACGGTTCCGCGGCGTCCTCCAAAAATCGGTCGCTCGTCGCGACGCCGAACCGCGGCGTCGCCCCTTCACAACTCTTTTCGCCGGGTCACCGCCTATCGTAGGGCATGGACGAAGACGACGTGCTCGATCTCCTTCGGGAGGTCGAGGACCCGGATCTCGGCGACGACATCGTCTCGCTCGGGCTCGTCAACGACGTCGAGTTCGATGGCGACGAGTCGGTGCACATCTCGCTCGCGCTGGGCGCGCCGTACTCGCCGAACGAGACCGCGATCGCAAACGAGGTGCGCGCGGTGCTCGGCGACGAGGGGCTGGAGGTCTCGCTGTCGGCCCGCGTGGACGACGACATCCCGGCCGACGAGCAGGTGTTCCCGAACGTCGAGAACGTGATCGCCGTCGCGTCGGGCAAGGGCGGCGTCGGCAAGAGCACGGTCGCCGTCAACCTCGCGGCGGGGCTCTCGGAGCTTGGCGCGCGAGTCGGGCTGTTCGACGCCGACATCTACGGGCCGAACGTCCCGCGGATGGTCGACGCCGACGAGCCCCCGCAAGCCACCAAAGACGAGACGCTCGTCCCGCCCGAGCAGTACGGGATGAAGCTGATGAGCATGGCGTTCCTCGTCGGCGAGGACGACCCCGTGATCTGGCGCGGCCCGATGGTCCACAAGGTGCTCACCCAGCTCTGGGAGGACGTCGAGTGGGGCGACCTCGATTACATGGTGATCGACCTGCCGCCCGGCACCGGCGACACGCAGCTCACCCTGCTTCAAACTGTTCCGGTCACCGGCGCCGTCATCGTGACGACGCCCCAGGACGTCGCGCTCGACGACGCGCGCAAGGGCCTGGAGATGTTCGGCAAGCACGACACGCCGGTACTCGGCATCGCCGAGAACATGGCGTCGTTCCGCTGTCCGGATTGTGGCGGCCAGCACGACATCTTCGGCAGCGGCGGCGGCCAGCGCTTCGCCGAGGAACACGACATGCCGCTGGTGGGCTCGATCCCGCTCGACCCCGACGTCCGGACGGGCGGCGACGAGGGCGAGCCGATCGTGCTCGACGACGACAGCGAGACGGGCGAAGCGTTCCGCGAGATGGCCGCGAACGTCGCGAACAACGCCGGGATCGTCCGGCGTCGCAGGTAGTTCTAGAAGTCGACTGGAGTATCGTCGTCGCCCCCGCCGTCGACCGCGTCGATCGCCTCGACGAGCGACGAGAGCCGCGCCGTCTCCTCCTGACCGCCGACGTAGCGGATCCGGCCGTGCTCGTCGCGCTCGATCAGCCCGGCGGCGGCCAGCTTCGGCAGGTCGATGCAGTGCAGTCTGCGCACGATCGGCTCCCTGTCCGGACGGTCACCGGTCTTCGCCTCACGCCGCTCGACGATCAGGTCCACCAGCTGGTGGACCGTCAGCGCCCGTCCGGGCGTCGACGTGAGGTACTCGACGGCGATCCGCCGTTGCTCGCCCGCGACGACGTCCTCCAGATCGACGTCCTCGGCCGCTCGCTCGTTGACGGGCATCGATGGGAGGCCGACCCACGCGTCCGACGCCGCGTCGGCGTCACAATCCGCATCGGTGTCAGACGCGGCGGCGTCTCGCGACGCGTCGCCGTCCTCCGCCAGCGAGGCTGCCGAGTCCTCCTCGTCGGCGGACGGGGTTCGGACGCTATCGGCGGAAGTCCCGGTCGCGCTCCCGCCGATGCTCCCCGCTCTCGCGACGCCGGCGGTCAGCCCGCCGAGCGCGCCGACGGTCGCCAGCGTGACCAGCAGGTAGCCGGGGTCGGTGACGTGCGTGCCCTCGGCCGTCTGGTGGGCGAACAGCCAGCCGCCGACCGTCGTGAGCGCGACGACGCCGGCGAACGACCACGCGGTGACGCTCCAGAGCTCGTCGGCGTCGAAGTCGGTCCGGGCGAGCCAGTAGCCGGCGTACATCAGCACGGCCGGAAGCGCCGCCGCGACGCTGAACTCGAAGGACCACCACGCCAGCGGCTCGGGGTCTGACAGCACGAACTCGATGCCGACGGCGCCGAGCACCAGCCCCAGTCCGCCGATCGCGATCGCGCCGGACTTCTCGGTGACGTCCCATCCGCCGTCTGCCACTCCCGGTTCCATTTTGGATCTGTTCGAGGGACGGCTCGTGGACGTTATGACTCTTCCGCGCGCCGCGCCACCAACTGTATTGAAACGAAGACAAGGGTATCTACTGTGGGACAACGTGAACAAGATAGAAATTTAATTTCGACTATGACGTAGGTATAGGAGGACAACAGGTAATAACTCACGAGCAAGCGGGTCGGCATCTGCAGGCAGTTCACTACCGTTCGCCGGCGCGCAGCGAGGACCTTTTGTGCCGACGGCGCCAACGTCGCGTGTGGACGCGAACCAGGAGGAGCTGTCGAACCCGTTCGGGATGGACGAGGAGTGCCGGAACTGCCCCGAGCTCTGCGAGACGCGCTCGACGATCGCCCACGGCTACGGCGACGTGGGCGCGGACTTCCTGTTCGTCGGCGAGATGCCCGGCACCGGCGCCGACCGGACGGGCGTCCCCTTTACTGGCGACGAGGCGGGGCGACAGCTGCTCTCGATCCTCCGGAGACTCGGCCTCTCGGCCTCCCAGCCCGACAGCGAGGAGCCGGAGCTCTCGAACTCGTTTCTCACCTACCTGACTCGCTGTCGGGAGCCCGATCGCGCGCCGACCGACGAGGAGGTCGTCAGCTGCGAGCCGTACCTCAACGCCGAGATTCGGATGATCAACCCCGAGATCATCGTGCCGGTCGGCGAGCGCGCGCTCGAGGAGATCGGCACGGAGTACACGACGACGCCGGTCGAGGACCTCGACGTCGTCGAGAATCACGGCGAGCGGATCCGCGGGCGCGGCTTCGAACTGGTGCCGATGATCGCGCCCGACGAGCAGACCGACGAGGAAACTCAGGCGTTCGTCGAGGCGTTCGCCGAGCTGATGGCGACGGACTACCGCCAGACGAAGGGCCGGCGCGGCCGGTAGACGCCGGACGCCGACGCGCGGTCACCAGTAGGGATTCTCGATCGAGCGCCCGGAGCGGACGCCGACGACGCCGACGATCAGCAGCGCCGCCGCGACGAACGCCGCGGTAGCGGCTTCCGGCGGTCCGAACGTCGACGCCAGCGACCAGACGCCGCCGACCGCGAGCGCTCCCACCGTCAGCACCGCGAGGCCGGCGATCGGTCGTTGTCGTGTCACGCCGGGATGGTTTCCCGTGACGGGCAATAAAACGGCGGGTTGAAGGGTCCGCGTCCGGGAGTTTACGGCATGACAGTCGTCGCAGTCGTCGCGGAGCCGCCGCGCGAGGGGCTCGTACTGCCGGAAATCGCCGAGACGACGCCGCTGTCGGCCGCCGAGGCCGCCGACCTGTACGCCGCCGCGTACAAGGACGTGCTTCGCGCCGTCGACGCCAGCGGCGGCGACCTACTGGTGAACTACCGCTCGGACGTCGATCTGCCCGACGAGCACAAAGGCGAGCAGAGCGCCGAGGACGAACTGCGCGCGCTCGCTCGCGAAGCCGTCGACGATATCGACGACGTCCGCTTCGAGGTGCAGGTCGGCACCTCGCGGTCGGCCCGCGTCGGCAACACGATCACGCACCTGCTGGAGAGCGAGGAGGTCAAGTCCGCGGCCGCCGTCTTGCCGACGGTACCGCTGATGGCCCGGACGCACATCGACGGCGCGGCGATGAAGCTCCGGAACAACCCGGTCGTTCTCGGCCCCTCGCTCGGCGGCGAGGTGTACTACGCGGGCTTCACTGACACGATCGACTTTCAGGGCGCCTACGAACCGCCCGCCGTGGAGACGCTCGCGACCCGCGCGACCGACGCCGGTCACGACGTCGAGTACACCGAACTGCTGCCGACGGTCGACACGGCCGACGGGCTGACGACGCTGGTCACGATGCTGCGCTCCCGCGTCACGGCCGGCCGGATCGTCCCCGAGTTCACGACGAAGCTGATCGACGACCTCGGACTGCGCGTCGAGCACGAGGGCGGCGAGCCGACGCTCGTCCGGGACTGACCGGGCGGGCGATTTCCGTTAGTTCTTAAGGACGGACGCGCGTAGTCGTACCCGAGGTGGGGTGGCAGAGCGGCCTATTGCGCCGGTCTTGAAAACCGGTGGCGTCAGCCTCATGGGTTCAAATCCCATCCCCACCGTATTCTACCGCGAACGAACGGCGAGCACCTCGTGTGCTCGCCACTGTGAGCGGCGAAACGTAGACGTTGGGATTTGAAGCAGGGAGTGGGAGGTGAGCGAGCGCAAGCGAGCGAACGGGAACGACCGTGGTTCAAATCCCATCCCCACTGGCTTTTGCGAGGGGCTTGCGAACGGAGTGAGCGAGACGTCGTGACGAGCAAGGCGTAAACGCGGGATTTGAACGAGAGAAGTCGCAGCCCGCACAGCCGAGCGGAGCGAGGCGAGCAGGACCGTCTTCGCGTAGTTCAAATCCCATCCCCACCGTGTTCTACCGCGAACTCACGGCGAGCATCTCCTGAACAGCGAGTCGAAGGCGCGGAGATCGAACTCCGACAGCGATGCATTCGTCGGAAACTACGAAGTGCGGCCCTCCGACTGCTCCGATCGACTAGGAGAGACGAGGAGCGAGTACAGCAAGGTGCACAGCCCGGCGATCTCGCTCACGCGGATCAGGACCGGCAGGAAGAACGTGTAGACGCGAGTGGGAACCTCGACAGTCTGGCCCAGTGTGTTGACCCCGATCGAGAGGGTCATCGGGACGACGGTGAGCAGACAGAGGCCGCAGGCGAGAAACAGCATCCGAACGCTGTCGTTGCGCCGATACCCCCGGAACGCGTGAAACACGATGAACAGCGCCAGTCCGACGGCGATCAGCGAGACGGACAGCAAGAGCAGATAGTCGGACTGGGTCTGCGGGCTAACCGCCTGCATTACGGCCATCATAGTCCCTCCCACATGTCGGTAAAGCGGTCGGCGAGATCGCCGGTCGGTCGCTCGTCGATCGTCACCTCGAATCCCTCGTCAGTGAGACGAACCGTGAGCTCGTCCAGCCGCGCCTCGTACGTGCTGTGGTGGTTCCCGTCGGGCTGTGCCACGCGGCGTTCAGCGAGCAGCCCGCAGTCGACCAGCCGCTCCGTCCGCCGGTACACCGTGGCGATGGAGATGTCGCACGCGTTGCTGATCTCCTTTGCAGACAGTGCAGCGTCGCGCGTCTGTCGAAGGATCGCTTCGGCGTACTCGTCGTCGAGCAAGGCGAGTACTTCGTCCGGGTCCGGATCGTCAGTCACGTCGAACCACCTCCGCCGAGAAGTCGACGACAGTCTCTCGGGGCGGAACAGCCGCTGTGTCGTGGTGTGGTGGCGTGTCTGTTTCATTCCGGAAACTGATCATCCATCACTGCCCGTTTGCTCTCAGGCATTCTGTCGAGCACGCATAAACAGTGCGGCGACGACGTACTGGATCGTCACAGTCACGACGAACGCGATTCCCGGCGCGTACGCGCCCGCATCGAGCGAGAGCTGATAGATCCCGACGAAAAGCCCCGTCGTGACGAGTGCAGCCGAGATCGTCCAGACGGCTGCTGCGGCGCCGGCGTACTCCTCGGGCCAGAACTGTTCGTACGCATACGGAACGAACACTGCGATAGCGAGCGCGAGCAACAGTCCTCCCGTCGCCGAATCACCGATCCGGGCGAACGCGAACAGTGCGATCAGCGCGGCGAGCGTGGCGCTCGCGCTGACCGAGAAATTATCCGTCAGGTCTCGCTGGAGCCGATCCCTCAGTGGTGGGTTGTCGGACATACGAACACGTACTGGCGCTATTGATAAGGTGATTACTCGGATTTGCTGGTCCAGCAAATCCCGGGGGTACACTGCGGACAGTGCGAGCAAGCGCTCTTATTTATGTGTCTCCGATCCTAACCTGTCCCTATCACGACAGCCGATCGCGATCAGATCCGGCTGCGATAGAAACCATGCGACAGGACGACGTAGGCAATCGCAGCACGTATCGAGAGCGAGTGTACGCGACGTTCGCCGATCCGGAGCTGGAAGTCGATCAGAAACTCGAGTCGATGCTCGTTGCCGGCCGGGAATATCTCGGCGTCGGGCTCGGATTCGTGACGAGGATCGAGAACGGAGCGCAGCTCATCGAACACGTCGTCGGCGATCACGAGACGATCCGTCGCGGAGAGACGTGCCCGCTCGATCAGGCGTACTGTCGCCGGACGGTCGAACTCGACTCGCCGATGAGCGTGCAGAACGCCGAGAACTCCGAGCAGATATCGGCGGCGGCCTACGACACGTTTCGGCTGGGGTCCTACGTCGGCTGCCCGCTGATGGTCGACGGCGAGGTGTTCGGAACGGTTTGTTTCGCCGACGAAGCGACCCGCCAATCGCCGTTCTCGGAGGCGGAGCTGCTGTTCGTCGAGCTGGTGGCGCGCCTGGCCGGCCAGGCGCTCGAACGCCAGTCCTACGAGCGGCAGCTACAGCGTCGCACCGAACGCCTGCGAGCGGAGAAACGTCGCTTCGAGGGGATCGCCGAGAACAGCTTCGACGTGCTCTATCGGATCTCGCCCGACATGCGGTTCACCTACATCTCGCCCTCGGTCGAGCGCGTGCTGGGGATCGCTCCGGACGAGATCCTCGGAACGTCGTTCACGACGTACATCGACGATTCGTCCGGTGAGGACGCGTCGGACGCCTTCGAGGGATTGCTGGACGGTGACCCGGTCGAGAATCTCGAACTCGACTTTCTGGACGCCGACGGGGCGACCGTGACGCTGGAAGTCAACGCGACGATCGTCGAGACCCACGACGGAACCAGACGGATCCAGGGCGTCGCGCGGGACATCTCCACGCGCAAGCGACAGGAGGCCGAGCTTCGGGTCAAGGATCGGGCGATCGCAAACACGGACGTGGGGATCACGTTGGCGGACGCCACGGCGCCGGACAACCCGGTAGTCTACGTGAACGCAGCGTTCGAGGAACTGACGGGCTACTCGGAAGAAGAGTTCCTCGGCGAGAACTGTCGCAAGCTGCAGGGTCCGGCCACGGATTCCGACGCCGTCGATCGGCTTCGGGAAGCGATAGAAGCACGGGAGCCGGTTTCGGTAGAGATTCTCAACTACCGGGCCGACGACGTCCCGTTCTGGAACCGAGTGACCGTCAGTCCCGTCGAAGAGGACGGCGGGCGCGTCACTCACTTCGTCGGATTCCAGGAGGACGTCACCCAGCGCAAGCGGACCGACCAGCTGTTCGAACTGCTAAACCGCGTCCTGCGACACAACCTGCGCAACGAGATGAACGTGCTGCAGGGGCGCGTCGAGATGCTGGATACGGCGGCGGAGGTGGATCATGACGTCGTCGATCAGATCCGCGCCGCCTCGTCGTCGCTCGTCGAGTTGAGCGAACGAGTGCGAACCCTGGAGCAGTACGCCCGACAGCCCAGGGAGCCCGAACGAATCGATCCGACGCAGTTGCTCGCCAGAATCGCCGGCGAGCTGCGCGACGAGCATCCGGACGCCGACATCGACGTGCGGGTGGCGACCGACCGATCGATCTGCACCGGCGTCGAGATCGAGGCCGCGGTGACGGAACTGATCGCGAACGCGATCGCACACGACCCGTCGACCGGGACGCGGGTGACGGTCGCCGCCTCGGACCGGAGCGACGAGATCGAACTCACGGTCGTCGACGACGGCCCGGGGATCCCGGGCGTCGAAGCGTCAGTCGTCGAAGCGGGCCGAGAGACATCGGTCGAACACGGGGACGGCCTCGGGCTCTGGTTCGTCAACTGGATCGTGACGCGGTACGGCGGCTCGTTCCAGATCCGCCCGCGCGAGGCGGCCGACGGCGGAACGGTCGCGACGCTCCGCTTGCCGACGATCGACGACGAGACGCCGGTCGCGGAAGCGTCGCGTCGGCCGACGGTGCTGTTTCAGTAACTGTCCACTCCTCTGGCGGCGCTCGGCGCAGCGGCCAGAGCCACAGTGTCGCCGGCAATGACGCGACTGACGCGGTGCGAAACTATTTTACGGATGTCACGAAACCCCCGTGTGATGGACGATCACGTAGGTCCCGAGGCCACGATCCTCGTCGTCGACGACGAGGAGCGAGTGACGGACCTGTACGCGACCTATCTCGAAGACCTCTATTCGGTCCAACGCGCCTACGGAGGGGAGGAAGCGCTGGAGACACTGGACGACGATGTCGACGTCGTGTTGCTCGACCGCCGGATGCCCGCGCTGGCGGGCGACGAGGTGCTCAAGCGGCTCCGCGAGGAGGGGTACGACTGCCGGGTCGTGATGGTGACCGCGATCGAGCCCGACTTCGACATCGTCGACATGCAGTTCGACGAGTACCTCGTCAAGCCCGCCACCGAAGAAGACGTGAAGGACGCCGTGGAGACGCAGCTGTTGCTCGACTCCTACGACACGCGCCTCGACGAGTACTTCCGGCTCAAGGCGAAGCTCTCGACGCTCGAAGACCAGAAGCCCTACCACGAACTGGAAGCCGACGACCGGTACGAGGAGCTGACGGTGCTGGCCGAGTCGCTCCGCGAGGATCTCGAACGGATGTTGCGCGAGTACGACGAACTCGACTTTTCGGCGAGCGAGTTCGAGGACGCCTGACCGGTTGCCGGCCGGCGGCGTCGCGACGCCGTCACCACTCGGTGTCGAGTGCGAGCGCCCGCTCCAGCAGCGCGTCGTCGAAGCGTTCGTCGGTCTGGCGCGGACGCGTTTCGTGGATCCGCCGGACGGTCTCGACGGTGTTGGCGAAGTTCTTGAACGTCGCCTCGTCGATCATCTGCCCGTCGACCGAGACCGCGCCGGTGCCCTCGGACTTGGCGTCCTGAAACGCCTCGATTCGCTCGACGTCGCGGCGCAGTTCCTCGGGGCGGGGCATGTGGATGCGGTTGGCTTGCTCGGTCTGGTTGGGGTGAAGCGACCAACTTCCGTCGAGCCCGACCGCGGCTTCGCGCTCGACCTGATCGGCGTAGGCGTCGCCATTGTAAAATGTCACGCCGGCGCGCTCCTCGAACAGCTGGTCGAAGGGACCGCCGACCGCGACGAGATCGGCCGCGCTGGCCTCGTTCGAGAGTCGTTCGAGCAGCGCGGGCCAGGTCGGGCGCGAGCCGTCGAACTCCCGCCCACCCAATTCCGCGGTGTAGTCGACCGGCCCGAACACGAGCCCGGAGAGGCGGTCGTCCTCGCCGAGGCGGGCGATCTCGGGGAGATCGGAGACGGCGCGCGCCGACTCGACGATGACCGAGAGCCCGATCGATCCCTCGTCGACGCCGTAGGTTCGCTCGAACTCGTCGACGGCGTCGAGCGCACGTCGCACGTCTTCGACGCGGCCGACCTTCGGGACGACGACGCCGTCGATCTCGGCGCCGACCTCGCGGACGAGCGTCTCGATCTCCTCGCGCCCGCGGTCCCGAGCGCGCTCGCTGTCGTACCCCCACTGGACGCGCGGCCAGAGCTCGCCGGCGAAGTCGTCGGCGTACTCCGGAAGGAGGTCGACCGTGTTCTCCAGCGCGGCGTCTTTCATCTCCGGGGCCGTGCCGTCTTCGAGGTCGGGCACGAGCCAGTCGGGCAGTGCGAACCCTTCGGCAGTCAGGCCCGAGCGGAGATACTTCGCCGAGTCCTCGCGGGGGACGGCGGCCGGTGCGGTCTGGAACGTGCGGCAGAGTCGTGGCATGGTGGATGTCGTGGTGTCGGTTGTGGTCGTCGTAGCTCGGTCAGTCTCGCGTCTCGATCAGCGCGGTTCTCGTGCCCGAGTAAACGGGCTCCTCGTCCTGGTTGAACGCGACGTGCTGGAAGCGAACTTCACCGGCGGCGCCAGTCGCATCGACGCCGGACGGCAGCTCGACCGTCGGCGTCTCGCTGGCGCCCAGCACGCGCGTGAACCCGTAGATCGTGTCGCCGGCGATCACGAAGTCGTGGAAGCGCTCGTCGTCGTACCCCACCTCTCGGTACGTGCGTTCGTCCGAGCGAGCGTGACCCAACGCGATCGACCGGGTCACGTCGCCGTAGACGACCGGCTCGCCCGACGGCGAGTCGGCCATCGTCGCGGCGTCGTGGTGTTGCTTGGCGGTGTTGAGCGTCGACAGCGGGAGGCCGGCGAGCAGCGCGTCGTCGATCGTCCGCCCGCGCTCGTGGCGGTACGCCACCGCGGCGTCCCGTCCGTCGGCGTCGTCGAGCGCGGCGCGGAAATCCTCGAAATGCTGGCCGTCGGGCGTCAGAAGTGTGTCGGGGAGCCCCAGTTCGGGGTCGGCATCAGTCCGCTCTCCGGTCGTTTGCCCGCCGTCGGTTCCGGCCGTCTGCCCGCCGTCGGTTTCGAGTGGTTCGCGACGCGGGATCATGTTCGTCCGGCGGTAGGAGACGAGCGCGTCGCCCGTCTCGGCGTCCCGGCCGGTCGTCTCCCAGGTGACGATGCCGTACTCGGGCCGGGAGCCCGACGCGCGCGTCTCGATCACCGTCGAGTCGACCCGGAGTTCGGTCCCCGGATAGACTGCGTCGGCTCGGTAGCGCACGTCGGTGCGCCCGAGGAAGTAGCCGCCCTTCTCGCTGAGGTCCTCGACGCTCGGGCCCATCGTGGCCGCCAGCAGGTAGTCGGGGTGGATCGGCGGCTCGTCGTACCCCCACTCGGCGGCGGCGTCGGTCCGCCAGAACGCCGGATCGTGGTTGAGCGTCTGGCTCATCCAGCGCTCGTTGCCGGCCCGCGAGAGCCGGATGCCGGGGTCGTGCTCGATGCGGTCGCCTTCGGCGAACGCCTCGAAGTAGGTGCCCTTCTCGCGCGTCTCGGCCCGGTCGAGGGCCGCGCGGAACGTCTCGGGATCGGTCCAGTCTGTCGGATCAGTGTCGTCTGTCATCGGTGTCGAACTCTCGGTCAGTCGTCGGCCGCGGCGGTTCGCGCGCCGTCGGCGTCGCGCCGGGCCAGCGTCCGGCGCATCTCGTTTTCGACGATCATGTACCCCTCGTCGAACCCCATTCCGGGCTTGGCGAGCACCTGCGCGGCGTCGGTCGCCAGCGCGACGTGGGCGCAAGCCCGCGCGGAGACGTCCGTCTCGTTGCAGGTGCCCCCGAGATAGGCTCGGGTGTCGGTGCCCTCGCAGTACCGAACCGCCTCGGCGCTGCGCTGGATCCCGCCCAGATCCGGCGTCTTGACCTGGACGAGGTCGGCCGCGCCGGCGTCGACGAACGCCCGGACATCGTCGAAGGTGTTGCACCACTCGTCAGCGACGATGTCGACGCCGACGCCGGCGTCCGCGAGGCCGTCGCGCAGTTCGGCCATCGCGCGGATCTGTTCTCCCCTGTGGCCCTCGTCCATCGGCCCCTCGATCTGGAGGGGGTAGGGAGCGGCGGCCGCCCGCAGGGAGTCGAAGTAGTCGGCGACCTCGTCGCGGTCGTACGGCGGGCCGAACACGTCGCCGAGCACGCCGTACACGTCGACGTGGAACCGGGGCGCGTACGAGCCAGATCCGAGTTCGGCCGTCCGGTCGGCGAGCCACGCGAGGTACTCGCGCAGGCCCTCACCGTCCGCGCCGACCTTCTCGACGCTATTGAACAGGCCGTGGGGGAGCACCGGGACGCCCTTGACGAGCATCTTCTCGGCGTTCGTCCGGCGGTCGTCACCGGACTGGCCGAACACGGGGACCGGTTCGGTCGCTGGATCGGTCCCGAGCGCGTCGGCCAGCACGTCGGTTCGGGTCGTTCCGCGCGCCGACGCCGCGGCGTCGCACAGCGCCTGCGAGACGCCGTAACGCACCGCGGTGTGGAGTTTTCCACTGTCGGCGCCGGGGTCGCCGCTGCTCCCGGAGCGACCCGAGGCGGGCGATAGCGACTCGATCGTGGCGGCGTTGTCGGCGAACGCGTCGGCGTCGCGCCCGACCAGTTCGGGACCGACGACGTCCTCGACGACCGGCCGGTATTCGGCGGCGCGAAACAGCGGATCGCGGCCGCCCGCGCCCGAATACTGGACCGCGGCGCAGTCGCCGGTCGCGACGGTGCCGTCCGCGAGTTCGAGTTCGACCGTCAGCGCCTCGCCGGCCTCGCGGACGGCGTCGAAGCCGGGCGTGACGGGGTCGCCGCGGTAGTCGAAGCCGTCGCGCTCGGCGCCGGCTTTGATCGCGCGCTGGTCGTCGAAGAAAAAGCCCGAGACGGTCGGAATCGCCCGGACGGCGCGGATCTCCGCCATCTCAGTCGTCCCCCTGCGGTCGGCCGATCAGTTTGCCGTCGCTGATCGCGTCGACGTCGTCGGCGACCATTCTAAATGTCTGGTCGCGCCCCTCCGTGCTCGCCCGGGAGTCCAGCCGGTTCCCGTGGATCTCCTTGACGTCGTCGGACAGCGCGAGGTCGGCGAACTCGAAGATCCTGATGCGGCCGTCGTCGTCGCGGGCCGGCAGCACGTCGCCCTTCGCGCTGTCGCTCGGCGCGAACGGAACGTCCAGTGCGCCCGAGTCGAACGCCGCGAGGGTGCCCTGCGCGACGTCGCCGTCTCCCTGCGCGAGCACTTCTTCGATCAGTTCGCGGCTGGCCTTCTGGATCAGGTTCAGCTCGCGGTCGACGCCGACGAGTTGGACGTTCTGCTCGATCACCATGTCGACGAGCTGGCGGGTCGTCCGCAGCCCGGCCGCGTTCGCCTCCTTGGTCGGGACGCCCTGGAACTCCTGGGGCGACTTGGTGATGACCTTGTCCGGCTGGGCGACGGCGGCGGTCATTCCGCCGAGCCCGATGACGCCGTTCGCGCGGGCCTCGTCCGGGGGGAACCCGCCCATCCACTCGTGGAAGACGGTGGTGACCGCGACGTCGTCGCCCAGATACTCCTCGCCGAGCGAGCGCAGCGCGTGCAGCGCCGCGACGTCCTGAACGAGGTTGCCGACCTGCCCGTAGCCCAGCGTGATCGAGCGGACGCCCTGCGTGGCCGCGAGCATCCCCTCGATCACCATCACCGCGATGGCGATGCAGGGCGGCACCAGCGTCCCGGTCAGCGGGCCGAACGGCTCGCGATTGATCCGGACGCCGCGCTCGGTGTAGGCGCCCGCGAGGCGGTCGACGTACTGCCAGTGGCGGATCGTCGCTTCGAGGTCGTGCTCCTTGGTGTAGGGGATGTTGTAGGAGATCGGCCCGCCCTCGAAGCTCTGGAACCCGCCGGCGAACGTGATCGCCGCGAGCAGCCGGGCGTCGGGGGTCCCGTGGCGGACCTCGATCGGCGCGTCGAGCGCCTCGATCAGCTCGCGACAGCCCTCGACGCCGTGGTTGACCGCGGGGAAGCCGTTGAGCGTGTCCCCGCCGTTCTCGCGGGCGTCGTTCAGCCCTTGCTGGGCCTTCTCGTACTCGTTGTCCCGGGTGTAGGAATCGATCGTCGTGGGCAGCAGGTCGGCCTGCCCCGCGTTCTGGAGGTGTTCGAGCAACTCGATCTGCTCGTCGAGCCGCGGGACGCCGGCCCGGGGCTGCAACAGCGGCTTGTCGGCCGATTCGAGCACGTCCGCGAAGCGCTTCGAGGCCGGGAGCGACTCGTGGAACGCGATCGCTTCCTCGAAGTCGACGGCCTCGCCGGTCGGCCAGTTCCCGCGGACGTTCTCGTCGATGCGTCGCAACTGCTCGTCGGGGATGGGCTCGTCTCGCAGCATCGAGCTATCCCTCGACCCGGTGGCGCTCGGCCTCGGTCGCGGCGAGCTGGAGGTCCTGCCGGAGCGCCGCGATGGCGTCCTCCGGGTCGGTCTCCGAGTCGAAGACCCGGTCGAAGCCGAGCTCGCGGAACTTCCGGCGGGTCTCCTCGAAGTCGTCCTGTCCGACGGCGAGGTTGCCGCCGATGTAGGTCAGGACGTCGAGGCCGGCCTCGTCGAGGCGCTCGCGGAACCCCTGGCAGTCCTGTTCCGCGTGGCCGTACAGCGACGAGATCAGTACAGCCTCGGCGTCGGCGTCGTCCGCTGCGGTGATGAAGTCCTCTTGAGAGGTCTGGACGCCCAGGTTGACGACGTCGAACCCCGCTGCGCGCAGGGCCTGTTCTAGAATCGTGATGCCGACGACGTGCGCGTCGGATCCGATGACGCCGAGGATGACTGTCTTCGCCATGTCGGTGTCTCGACGGTCGAATGAAGAACCCTTATAGTTAATGGTTTTTCATGATAATATTCCTTAAGGGATTAGATATAGTCGGATGGTAGACAATCACAACGGTTGAGAGACAACCACATTCTTCATGATTTATAGGGAATGTTTTTCCCTCCCCTCCCCGACGCCCACTCCATGGGAGCGCTCGACGACTTGCGCGTGCTCGATCTGACGCAGGTGCTCGCCGGCCCGTACTGCACGATGTTGCTCGCGGACATGGGCGCGGACGTGGTAAAGATCGAGCGCCCGGGCGGGGACCTCATCCGGTCGAACCCGCCGTTCTACGAGGACGCCGACGCCGAAGCGTACGGCGGCTACTTTCAGTCCGTGAACCGCGGCAAGCGCAGCGTCGAGCTGAACCTCGGCGACGACGCCGACCGCGAGGACTTCCTCTCGCTCGTCGAGCGCGCAGACGTCGTCGTCGAGAACTACCGCGCGGGGACGATGGAGCAGTTCGATCTCGGCTACGAGACGCTGCGGGAGCGCAACCCCGAGTTAATCTACAGCTCGATCCGGGGCTTCGGCGACCCGCGTACCGGCGAGACCCATCGACAAGGGCAACCGTCGTTCGATCTGGTCGCCCAGGCGCTCGGCGGCGTCATGGAGATCACGGGCCAGGAGGACGGCCCGCCGACGAAGGTCGGCCCCGGTGTCGGCGACCTCTTCACCGCGGCGCTCAACGCGGTGGGGATTCTCGCCGCGGTCCACCACCGCGACCGCACGGGCGAGGGCCAGTACGTCGACACCGCGATGTACGACGCCATGATCAGCCTCTGCGAGCGGACGGTCTACCAGCACTCTTACGACGGCGCGGCGCCGACCCGACAGGGCAACTCACACCCGACGCTGTTCCCCTACGACGCGTTCGAGACCGCGGACGGCTACGTCGTGATCGCCGCGTTCGGGAGCAACCACTGGCGCGAACTCTGCGAGGCGATGGATCGACCGGATCTCGCAGCGGAGTATCCCGACCGCGAAAGCCGGCTCGCCAACCGCGAGTCGCTGCGTGAGGCCATCGTCGAGTGGACGCGGAGCAAGCCGACCGACGCCGTGCTCGACGCGCTCGACGGGCTGCCGACCGCTCCCGTGCAGGACGCTGCCGACATCGCGGCCGATCCTCACGTCGAGGCGCGCGAGATGCGCGTCGGCGTCGACCAGCCGGGCGCCGACGCCGAAGTCGCGATCGCGGGGAATCCCATCAAGATGACTCGGACGCCGACCCGGCCGGGCGAGCGCGCGCCGCTGCTCGACGAACACCGGTCGGAGCTACTGGACGACGCCGCACAGGCCGAGGCGGACGACTGATCGGGGAGCCATAGCGGACGACTGACTGGGGCCCATTTTTCCTCGCCGGGCGAGGTTTCAAGTATGCGTCGGGAAACGGTACTGGTAATGACGAGTCAGCGAGCGACACACAGGGGAGGGGACCGCGAGTGAGCGAGCAAGAGCGCATCCGGATCGGCGAGCTGACCGCCGCGGCGGGCGAGGAAAACTCGGGCGCGCCCGTCGAACTCCCCGTCGTCGACGTGCTGACGGGCCGCGGCTTCGTGACGGGCAAGAGCGGATCCGGGAAGTCAAACACAGCCAGCGTCGTGATCGAGGAGTTGCTCGACGCGGGCTACCCCGTCCTGATCGTCGACACCGACGGCGAGTACTACGGGCTCAAGGAGGAGTACGAACTGCTCCACGCCGGCGCCGACGAGGAGTGCGACATCCAGATCGGCCCCGACCACGCCGAGAAGATCGCGAATCTCGCCTTAGAGGAGAACGTCCCGATCATTCTCGACGTCTCGGGCTATCTGGACGAGGACGTCGCTGACGAACTGCTCCGGGAGACCGCCCGGCACCTGTTCACCAAGGAAAAGAAGCTGAAGAAACCGTTCCTGCTGGTGGTCGAGGAGGTCCACGAGTACCTCCCCCAGAAGGGCGGCGGCGGCGAGACGGGCAAGATGCTGATCAAGATCGGCAAGCGCGGGCGCAAGCACGGGCTCGGTATCATGGGGATCAGCCAGCGGCCCGCCGACGTCAAGAAGGACTTCATCACGCAGGCGAACTGGCTCGTCTGGCACCGGCTCACCTGGGACAACGACACCAAAGTCGTCGGGCGCGTCGTCGACACCGAGTACCAGGAAGCCGTCTCCGAACTGGCCGACGGCGAGGCGTTCCTCCAGACCGACTGGACCGAGGTCGACGTGCGCCAGATCCAGTTCCGTCGCAAGCGCACGTTCGACGCCGGCGCCACGCCCGGCCTCGACGACTTCGAGCGGCCCGAACTCAAGTCCGTCAGCGACTCGCTGATGGACGACCTCGAAACGATCTCCGAGGAAGAGGAGCAACGCGAGAGCGAACTCGCCGACCTCCAGCAGGAACTCGACAAGAAGGTCGCGAAGATCAACCAGTTAGAGCAGGACCTCGAGAACGCACGGGACGTCTCGAACGCCGCCCGCCAGCTCGCCAACGCGTTCTCGCGGGGCGACGTGGCGTCGACGCCGGAGGAGGTCGAGTCGCGACTCGCCGCCAAGGACGACCGCATCGGGGAACTCGAAGACCGCGTCGAAGATCTGGAAGCCGAACTCGACGACGCCCACGAGTACATCGACCAGCTCGAAGCGGAGAACCAGCGCCTGCAGGAGGCGACCGCGCCGATCGACTTCGACGACGAGCGGGCCACGGTGCAGGCGTCGTTCCCCGCCGGCGGGGCCGACGCCGCGGATGCCGCGGCGACTGACGCTGACGGCGTTGCTCCGGAACGACCGGGCGCTGATGGCGTCGCCCCCGAGCGACCGGACGATGGCGATGCCGGCAGACAACACTCGAACGGCGACGCCGCGGTCGCGGTCGACGCGGATACACAGCCAGCGGAGAGCGAGTCGACGACGAGCGACGACGCTGCGGACACGGAGCGCCCCGACTCGTCAGCAGAGACTACAGCAGAAGACCTCGACGCCGAAAGCGTGCTGGCGTACGTCCGCAGCGATCCGATCGCGCCGGAGGTCGCCGACGCCGCGGAGCGAGCCCACGTCGACGAGGCCGCGCGGCGCGCCGTCGTCGAAGAAGTCGCGGCGGACGGCCCGATCGCCGCGGCGTCGATCGCCGAGCGGACCGACGTGCAGGTCCAGTACGTCTGGACGTTCCTCTCGGAGCTCCGCGATCGACCGTACCTCGTTCGCAACCCGCAAGGCGAATACGCGTTCGATCTCGATGCGCTGATCGCTTGCGGACAACGGGTCGAAGAAGACGTAGACGGGCTCGACGCGCTGCTCGAACGGTTCGACGCCTAGTTGAGCATCGACTGGGCGACCGTCGCGAGCTGATCGTTGCCCGCGGCTTCGAGTCGGTCGTCACCGAGCGTCAGGCGCAGGCGCGGACGGCCGACGTCGATCGGAACCTTCTCCGTCTCGATCAGGCCCATCTCCTCGAGCTCGGTCTTGGTGCGGGAGAACGTCGCCTTGCTGGCGACGCCGGTGTCCTCGCCCCACTTGCTCACGTCGTACAGCAGTTCCTCGTTCTTGGCGGCGACCAGCAGGCTGATCGTCACCTCGTCGAGGCCGTCGCCGTCGCCGCGCGCGGTTTCGAGCGACCCCAGCATCGCCTCGAAGTCCCGCTCGGCGTGCTCGCCCATCTCCGTCGAGAGGCCCTCGCGAACCTTCGACAGCGGCGGCGTCCGCAGGGGGTACGTCTCCGCCTCGTCCCACTGTCGACCGTAGGTCTCGATCGCGTCGGCGACGAACGCGTCGTCGTCGGAGACGAGCCCGGCGACCGACGCTCCGGCGTCGACGACGGCGACGACGGCGTCGTCGTGGAGCAACAGCGGGTTCCCCTCGGCGTCCTCGTTCACGCGGAGTTCGAGCGCATCGGCCTCGATCAGGTCGGCGGCGTTGCTGGCGACGATGAAGTCGCTCATCACGTCCTTGACCGTGTCGGGGTGGCCCAGCAGGCGCACCGTCGGCGGCGCGTCGGCGTCCGCCAGCGTCGACACGAGTTCCCGAACTGTCTCGCCGGACGGGTTCACCGCCGTCAGTTCGTCGTCGGCCGCGTCGACGGCGTCGCGCACGAGGTCCGCTCGCGTTCGATCGAGTATATTCTCGCTCATACGCTACTCTGTTAACTCTTCACACATTTAATTTTATCGGCCTGCGGGTGGTGATCGCAAATTACGCCAATCACCGCGGAAACAACCGTCGACGGCACGGCCCTCGGATCGTGCTATCGTCCGCATAAGGATATATCCGTCCTTGTTCAATTTTGCTCCGTCGCCGCAAATCTCTCGGGCGTCTCGTTAGAACTAACGACACGACTCCCCCCTCGCGCGCGTTCGTCGCGCCACGGACAGCGCTGATATCGAAACCGGTGTCGACGACGGTGGCAATCCTGAACGGGGAATCGTCCTTCGGAGCAGGTGCAGATAGTACGACGCCGGGCCGACACCCTCGTACTGTTCGCGCTCGACGGATCGCTGTCGCCGGCATAGGAACGTTTTTCCCGAATCCGTCCACAGATCGGTGTATGGACTGGCCGCACGATCCCGACGACGAGGAGGGCAGCGAAGGGATGCGTAAGTACGGGATGGCGATCATCGCCAAGAAGGTCGACGAGGACGAGGACTTCCCGCTGTCGGCCGAGGAGTTCGTCGCCGAGCACGGCGACGAGCCGATCCGCATCAACTACCAGCGCGTCGTCAGCCTCCGAGAGATTTTCGAGCACGTCGACGCCGAGGAGTTCGAGACGATCGTCGACATGCACAAGGAAGTCGGGAAAGCGATCCGCGAGGGCGGCTACTGGGACTACCACCCCGTCGGCTCGAATCCCGAGACCAAGCGCGCCTGAGTCGGGACGCCGGACCGCAGTTGACTGCCGCGCCGCTTCGCGTCACTTATACGAGATGCTTCACAAGAAGGTGATACCGTGACGAACACGCAGGTTACGCTCGTTCAGATCGACAACTACGGCCCGTGGACGGTGACGCCGGAACCGCGCCGGGAAGTCGACCTCCAGACGCTACAGTCCCGCCTGTACGCTGACCTCTCGCAGCTCGTCGGCAACCGGGGCGGCTACGTCTTCTTTACCCGGTTCGACAACATGATCGCCGTGACCAACGGGCTCGACGAGTCCGACCACGCGATGATCCAGGAGTCGATCGGGAACCGCTACCCGGTGACCGTCAGCCTCTCGGTGGCCACGGGCACGACGCCCGCCCACGCGCTCGCGGACGCCACCGATCGGCTGCAGGACCGTGGCAGCGCGCAGGACAAGAACCGCCGCGAAATTCTGTGCGGGCGCACGATCGGAGACGAGCACCGTACCGACGAGGACGTCCGGATCGCCCACTTCGACGTGATCGACGCGACCGGCGAGTACACCGACCGGCTCAGCGCGTTCGAGACGTTCATCGAGATCGAGCAGGGGTACGCGACGCTGATGAAACAGATGCACGGCGAAAACGACGCGCTCTCCTTTTTCGTCGGCGGCGACAACGTCATCGCGACATGTCCGACGCTCGGCGAAGAGGACTACATCGACGCGATCGACCACGTCTCCGAGATCGCCGGCGTTGACCTCCGCGTCGGCGTCGGCGCCGGGAAGACGGCCCACGAGGCCGGGATGGACGCCAAACACGCGCTGGAGAACGCCCGGGCGAGCGGTGACGCGGTCTGGTTCGCCGAGTGACACCGCTTTCGGACGACCATCCTGGTTCGAGAGCAGCCACACCGAGCGCCGAAAACGTCTACAAGAACTAATCTACCGCGGGAACGGTGATAAGTGTGGTGTAGGTAGCTTTTAGACCGCTCGCTTGCTACTTTGTCACATGGACGACGACGTGACAGTGCGCGACATGATGTCCCGGGAGTACGTCGGCGTCAGCGAGTCCGACGCGGTCGCGGACGTCGCGGACGTGCTCTGCGAGGACGAGGCGACGCTCGCCGCCGTCGTCCGGGGCAGCCGGCCGGTCGGCGTCGTGACGGCTCACGACCTGCTGTCGCACGTCTCGGACGACGCGGCGTCGATGACGGTCGGCGACGTGATGCGGGAGCCCGAGCCGACGACCGCGCCCGACCGATCGTTCCTCGACGCGCTGGACCTGATGTCGACGCAGGGCACCCGGCGACTGCTCGTGACCGACGACGACGAACTGGTCGGCGTGCTGACCGCCGACGACGCGGTGACTGCAGCGACCTCGCTGCTACAGAACGGCGGCGCCGGCGTGGAGTCGGATCGACAGCCGATCGGCGCGGACGTCGGTACCGAGGCCGCTGCCGCCGGGAGCGTCTCGGACGATCGCGCCCGTGCGAGCGCGAACACGAACTACTCCTCTCAGAGCGTTTGCGAGAGCTGCGGCTCGCTGACCCGCGACCTCCAGAACTTCAACGGGCAGCTCATCTGCGCCGACTGTCGAGACGTGTGAGTCGAACGGGAGCTCCTCGCCGGGGGTTACCGTCTCGGTCGCTCACGATACTGACGAACCGCTAGCCATGGACATCGAACGGCCCGCGATCGAGGATGTCGACGAACTTTCCGATCTCTGGGTCGCGCTGGCCCGCGAGCAGCGCGCTCACGGCACGCACATCCGCCCCGAAGCCAACCGCTCGCGGATCGCGGAGACGATGAACCGCCACGCCATCGCCGAGGAGGCGTTCGTCGCGCGGGCGAACGGTGAGATCGTCGGGTTCGTGACCTACGAGCGCGCCGGCGAGGGCTTCGAGACGGACGTCGACCGCGGCGTCGTCCAGAACCTGTACGTCAGGCCGGCGTTCCGCGACGCTGGCGTCGGGGCGTCGCTGCTCGCTCGGGCCGAAGCCGACCTCGCCGCGAACGGCGCCGACGCGATCACCGTCGAGGCGATGGCCGACAACGAAGCCGCCCGCAGATTTTATCGGTCGAACGGATACGGTCGCCACCGGGTCGCGCTGGAGAAGCGACTGCGAGACGAAAACCACTCAAAGGATGGGGGCTAACGACTATTCGCGCCAGGGGAGCTTGGGCGGTTCAAGCACTCGACTTGTAATCGAGAATCCAGGGGTTCAAATCCCCTCCCTGGCTCTTCTGTCCGAACGAACGTGAGGACGAAGAGCGACCGGAAAGATGTGAATCGGGGAGCGGGAAGTGAGCAAGCGGCAGCGAGCGAACGGGAACGACCGTGGTTCAGATCCCCTCCCAACCCGAACGCCGCTCCGAGGGCGGACCGTCTACAACTCGACGCCGGCCCGGTCCTCGCCGACGCCGAACCGAGTTCGTTTTATCGACCGTAGCCCAACGTGGCCGGCGTGGAGAACGTAACAGACCGGACGAGCAACCCGTTCGGCATGCGACCGCCCTGTGAGGACGTCTGCGCGGCCGACGGCCCCGAGGCCGCGTTCGGCTACGGCGACGCCAACGCCGACTTCCACGTGATCGGCGACCGCCCGGACGTCCACGGCGGCCGCGAGACTGGGATCCCGTTCACGGACTCGGGCGCCGGCGATCGGTTGCAGGACGTGTTACGGAACGTAGGGCTGCTGGCCGAATCCGACGGCGACCCCGACCCGTCGAACGTCTTCCTGAGCTACCTCTACATGTGCTGTCTGCCGGAGGGAGAATCCCCCGACGAGCGCGAATACGCCGAACTGGAACCGTTCTTCGACGCCGAACTTCGGGCCATCGCGGCGCACGTGTTGCTGCCCGTCGGCGAGCGCGCGACCGCACACGTTCTGGAGAACTACACCGCCCAGGCGAGGCGCCTCGAACTGGACATGCGCGAGCTACACGCCGCCGAAATCAAGGGCAGCGGCTTCCTCGTCGTTCCGATCCGGGAGCCGACGGAGTGGACCGACACGGACGCCGAGCGCATCGACGCGCGGCTCCGCGCGATGCTGGCTGGCGACTACCGCCAGACCTCTGACCTCAGCCGGTTCCTCGTCGACGACGAGCGGTACATGGTCCGATAGCCGACCGCGGCCCCGTTACCGACGCAGCTCCGACACGTCGGCGTAGTCGACGCCGGCGCGCCGGGCAGTTACGGCGTCGCGCTCCGAATCACCGACGAACAGCGCGCCGTCCGGGGCGACGCCGATGCGATCGATCGCCGCCAGCAGCGGCTCCGGATCGGGTTTGTGCGTCGCGACGGTGTCCCGCCCGACCACCGCGGCGACGTGGTCGTCGAGATCGTGAGTCTTCAGGGCGATCCGGCAGGCCGTCTCGCAGTTGAGCGAGCAGACGGCGACCGGTTCGACCGTCGCGAGATCGTCGCCCGACGGGAGGCGCGTCGACGTTCGGGCGCCGTCCCGCTCGTGGTCCGCGATGGTCGCCTCGACCCGATCGCGGATGCCGTGTTCTTCGGCGTCTTCCAGCATCGCCCACAGGCCGCGCCCGTCGGCGCCGACGCCCGCGTCGTCGTACACCGCAGCAACGTCGCTCGCGACGGCCGCCCAGTCGACGTCGAGGTCGACGATCGTCCCGTCGAGGTCGAAGACGACGCCGTCGTAGGAGTCGATCATACCGGCCGTTGTGGCGACCGGACGAAGAGTACTTCGGTGAGTCCGACGACGATGCCGCTCAATTGCTGGCTTCGAGCGCTTCGAGACTGGTGAGATGAACCCGCCCGCTGGCGGTCACTTCGACGCGGTAGCCCGATGTCCGAAATTCGACGCGGCCCTGTCGACGATCCCCGCCGGCCGTCCCGTCGAACAGCGCGTCGAGCGCGTCCGGGTCGATGACCTGATAGAGGGGCTCGAGTTCGAGCGGATCGACGCCCTTCGCGTCCGCCAGCGCCTCGACGACGGCCTCGCTCGGCGACTGTGCGGCCGAGTCGTCTCGTTGGGGAGTGGGAGTCATTGTTCACCCTCTCGGTGCGCAACGATAAAAGATTGACGAGAGATTTCACCAGCCTTTATTGATGATTTCGGATATTTCTAAGGAACCAATGTAATCGGGAGGGAACTCTAATTTGACAAAATCCGGGCCCGATCACGAGCAGTCCGACGCCGACATCCGGGATCGGACTCAGATGATGTACCAGCGCGCAAGCAGCGCCGTGATCGCATCGAAGGCCCTGAACCCCAGTCCGTAGCCGAGGAACGCCGGAACGGCGCCGACGAGTACGCTCCTGCCGAGAGAGATCCGGTGGACCTCGGAGAGCCCGATCGTCAGCAGCGCGGCGGCGTACAGCCCCGCCAGCGCGCGCACCTCCACGATCGGGACGCCCGTCAGCGCGCACGGGGCGGCGGCGTACGCGAGCACCTGTACCGTCTCGCTGATGCCGGCGCGGTCCGGTGCCAGCGGAATCAACAGCACGGTCTGGAGCGCGGCGAGAACGTGCAACGCCGCGGGCGTCACGAACAGCACCGCCGCGAGGATCCGCACGACATCGAACAGCGGCGAGCCAGCGTTCGACGCGCCGGGGACGAACGCGACGCGAGTGGTTTCGGCGACGAGCACGACGCCCATCGCGAACAGCAGGCCGGGCGCCTGGTCGCGGGGGACGACGCGCTCCCGAAAGAACCGCCGGGGCGAGACGAGCACGCGGAGCCACGACCGTACCAGCTCGGTCGTGAGGTGGTCCTCGGCGCCGACGCGGTCGGCGACGCCGGTCACGGCGACCGCCTCCGCGCTGCAGTGGGGCGACCCGTTCGGCTCGTCGGCGTTCGCTCGCTCATCGCCTCTACCGTGGGCGCCCTGCCGATAAAGCGTTGCCATCCGCGGGCACGACGGCGGTCGTCAACTCGGCGCGACGCCGCAGTGGCCATCCATCCGGCGGACGCTGCGGGCGGTCAGGCGCCGATGTTCTCCTCGCTCTCGAAGGTTTCCGGGTCCGGCTCGATTCCGGCGTACTGGACGACGCGGCGCCCGAGCGTCGCGACGCGTTCTTCGAGTTCGTCGTCTACGAACTCGTCGTCCTCGATCGCCTGGTACGCCCGGGGGACCACCGCCTGGTACGGCAGCACCCAGGCGTCGAGCGCGCGACAGACCGATCGGAGGTGATCGAGCGCCGTGACGGGAAATCGTCCGCCGGCGACGGCCAGCAGCCCCACCGTCTCGTTCTCGAACTCGTCGAACCCGCAGTAGTCCAGCGCGGTCTTGAGAACCGACGAGTACGAGCCGTGGTACATCGGCGTCCCGAGCAGGACGGCGTCGGCTTCGCGAACCCTGCGGGCCAGCTCCGGCGCGTCGCCGGCGTCCGGGGCATCGGCGTCGAACACCGGTAGCTCCAGCTCCCGGAGGTCGATCAGCTCCGTCGACGCACCAACCCGCTCCGCGGCGTCGAGCGCGACGGCGAGGGCGGTTCGCGTGTGACTCTCGTCTCTGAGGCTCCCGCAGATCGCGACGACGTGCGTATTCTCGGCCATGGTCGGGCACACGCGGGCCGGGACCCAATAGATTGTGGAGCGATTCGATGCGGCCGAAACTCCCGGAGCCGTCACGACTGGGCGTCGTCGAGCGGCGACGCGCGGGCAGCGAAGTACCTTAGACCCTGCGCGGTAAATCGTGACGTATGTCCGACACGGAACTCGACGACGTCGACCGGGAGATCCTCCACGCGCTCCAGGAGGACGCCCGCGGGCTGTCGTCCGGCGAGATCGCCGAGCGGACCGAGGCGTCCTCCAGCACGGTGCGCAAGCGGATCCAGCGCCTGGAGTCCGAGGGCGTCCTCAAGGGGTACAGCGCCGACATCGACTACCAGGCGTCGGGCTACCCGCTCCGGATGCTCCTCTTTTGCACGGCGTCGATCACCGAGCGCGGCGATCTCATCGAGGACGTGCTGGACATCCCGGGCGTCGTCTCGGTTCAGGAGCTCGTGACGGGCGAGCAGAACCTGCTGGTGACCGCCGTGGGAGAGACCGACGACGACATCACGCCGGTCGCTCAGGAGCTGCTCGACATGGACTTGACCGTCGCCGACGAAGTGCTCGTCCGCAGCCACGAGACGACGCCGTTCGACGACTTCTCGTCGGAGTAAGAGCGACGCGCGAGCCGCAGGGGCTACCGATCGCCGTCAGCTGCCGATCGCCTTGACCCGCGGCCACACGAACCCGCGCCCGAGCAGCGTGGCGATCGCCAGTCCCGGCAGGACGCCGTAACAGACGAGCTCGGCCGCCAGCGGCATCGTCGCGACCGACCCGGCGGCGCCAGTCGCGATCGCGACGTTCGCGAGCAGGCCGACCGCCGGCGTCGCGACGCCGAGAACGTAGAGGTAGGAGGGGTCCCACCCGTAGTACTGTCGCGTCTTCCGGATGACCACGAGGAAGACGACGGGCATCAGCACCGCTCCCGCGACGAACAGCCCGGCCGCCGCGCCGACCGCGTCGCCCGCGACGACGCCGCTGGCGTACTCCCAGCCGGTCGTGACGCCGTAGCGGTCGCCGACGAGCGCGCCACGCAGCGCCGCGGCGTCCGCGCCGGCCGCCCCGAGTTCGCCGCCGAGCGTCGTCAGCCCGTTGCGGTTGGCGTAGCCGTAGTAGCCGACGCCCGCGACGTACAGCGCGATCGAGAGGAAGATCAGCGGCCAGCCGAGCGACGCCGTCTTGAACCAGTTCGCCACGGCGTTGTCGAACAGCAGCCCCGTGACGCCGCCGGCGGCGTCGCTCGACGCCGAACTCCCGCCGGAGGTCGTGCCGCCCGATGCCGTGCCGCCCGATGCCGTGCCGCCCGCTGCGGCGTTCGCGGCCGCGTCGGCGGCGCCGGCCTGTGCCGTGCCGCCGTCGCCGACCGTCGATCCGGCGGCGGACGCGTCGGTCGAACCCGCGTTCGAGGTCGATGCGGTCGAGGCTCCCGACGACCCCGACGTCGTCGATCGGGATGATCCGGACCTCGACGAGCGCGAGGAGGAACTCGATCCGCCCGCGGAGCCGCTTCCCGAACGCGAGGCGGAACTCGTCCGCGAACTGGTCGAGGAGTTCGGGGTCGACCCGGACGACGAACTCGACGACGACCGGGACGTCGATCCGGCGGAGCTCCGCGTACTGGCGCGACCGGAGCCGCTGGAACCGGGGCCGCTACTGGACGATCCCGAGCGACTCGTTCCGGCGTCGCTCCCTGTCGTCCCGGAACTGGTGCTCGTGGTCCGCGAGCTGCGACTCGTAGTGCTGTTGCTCGTCGTTTTCGAGCTACTCCCCGTCGTTCCGGAGCTGGCGGTGCTACTCGTGGCACTCGACGACGACGCGTCGGCGTCGGCGTCGTCTTCGTCCTCGTCCTCGGACGGCCAGCTATCGGGGTCGGGCATGCCGTCCATCCGCTTCGCGACGTACGTCGAGTGGCCGAGGCGGTCGTAGGACTGTCGCTCGGAGGAGCTTTTGAGGGTGTCGTAGGCCTTCTTGATCGCGGTGAACTGGGCGGTCGCACGGGGGTCGTCGTTCCGGTCGGGATGGTACTCCTGGACCATCTCCCGGAACGCGTCGCGGATTTCCTCTTTCGAGGCATCCTCGTCGACGCCGAGCAGATCGTAGAAATCGTTCGTCATAGAGACCCGTTTGTCGACGCAAAGGAAACGCAAGTATATAATTGCAAGGAAGAAGCTAAAAGTCCGCGAGCGACGCCTGCCCCGCCCCGTCGATCTCGGCGTCCTCGGGATCGGCGTCGGTCTCCCCGGGATCGGCGTCGGTCTCCCCGGGATCGGCGTCGGCATTCTCAGGGTCGGTGTTGGCAGCCGCGTCATCGGCGTCGTCCTGAGAACTGTCAGGCGCTCCGCCGGCGTTGCTCTCCGGCGTCGCGGCATCGTCGTCGCCGGAATCGGGCCCGTCCCAGCCCGTCAGCCGGGACTGCTCCCCGCCGGCGAACGAGAGGTTCGAGACCCTGACGCCGACTTTCCGCACCGGCTCCTCGGCGAACTCCGCGAACAGGTCCAGCGCGATCTCCTCGACGAGGTCGGCGTCCTCGACGGGTCCCGGAAGCGACCGTTCGCGCGTGTTGATGTCGTACGGCGGCGTCACGGCCTTGACGCCGATCGTACGGTACTGGGCGCCCTCGCGCTCGGCGCGGTCCGCCACCGCCTCGGCGAGCGCCCGGAGCTGGTCGCGCTTGCGGTCGGCCGCCTCGACGGCCTCGGCGAACGCCGACTCCCGCGAGAGGCTCTTGGGATCGCCCGTCGGCGTCACCTCGCGGTCGTCGGCGCCGCGAGCGCGATCGTACAGTTCGCGGCCGCGCTCGCCGAACCGGGACTCCAGCTCGTGGGGGTCGGCGTCGGCCAGATCGCCGGCCGTCTCGATGCCGAGTTCGCGGAGCGTCCGGGCGGTCACCGGCCCCACGCCGTGGACCTCCTCGACGTCGAGCGGCGCGAAGAAGTCCGCGACCTCGCCGGGCTCGACCACGACGAGCCCGTCGGGCTTGTCGCGGTCGCTGGCGACCTTCGCGGCGCTCAGGGTCGGCGCGACGCCGACGCTCGCGACGACGCCGACCTCCCGCTCGATGCGGTTCTTGACGTGGCGGGCGAACCCGTCGACGACGGTCCACGCCGTGCGGTCGGTGACGTCGAGGTAGGCCTCGTCGATGCTGACTTCGCGGACCACGTCCGCGCAGTCGTGGAGGATCTCCTTGACCTCGCCGGCGATCTCCGAGTAATAGTCCAGATCGACCGGGCGATAGTAGCCGGCCGGTTCGTCGGCGGCATCCTCGTCGTCCTCGGCGTCGACCTGCCGGGGCAGCCGCTCCAGCGCCGTCGATATCGCCTGTGCGCTCTCGACGCCGTACTCGCGGGCCTCGTAGCTGGCGGTCGCGACGGCGCCGATGTCGTCGTCCGGTTCGTACCCCATCCCGACGACGAGCGGCTCGCCCTCCAGTTCCGGCTCGCGCAGCCGCTCGCAGGCCGCGTAGAAACAGTCCATGTCGACGTGGAGGACGATCTGGTCGGGCGCGCCGGCGTCGACGCCCGGCAGCGTTCCGTCCCCCGCTCCCGTCATATCGCCCTCTTTGCCCGCCGTATCGTTAAAGCTCTTGCTCCCGGCCGCTGATCGCTCGGGAGCGGGCGGCGACGGGCGACGACGGGCGGCGACGGTTGTACCGGGAATGTTACGGGGCGATAAGATCGTTCCGCCGAGAGTTTCTTATCGGTGGACTGAGATACGTGGGACATGAGCGTCGTAGACGTCGCCGACGTAACCAAGACGTACGGCAATTTTCGCGCCCTCGACGGCCTCTCGCTGGCAGTCGAGCGCGGCGAAACGTTCGGCCTACTCGGACCGAACGGCGCGGGCAAGACGACGACGATCCAGTTACTGACCGGTCAGGTGCGGCCCGACAGCGGGACGCTGTCGGTGCTGGGCACCGATCCGGCGACCGAGCCGATCGAAACCCGACGAAAGGTCGGCATCGTTCCCGAGAAGGAGTCGCCGCCGAGCTTCCAGAGCCCGCGCGAGTACTTCCAGTTCGTCGGTCGCGTGCGCGGCATCGACTCCGACGTGCTGGCCGAGCGCGTCGACGAGTGGGCCGAGCGCCTCTCTTTTGCGGACAAACTCGACGCCATGTCGACGGACCTCTCGCGCGGGCAACAACAGAAGGTGATGCTCTCGCAGGCGTTCCTCCACGACCCCGACCTGGTGTTCATCGACGAGCCGCTGGCCAACCTGGACCCGATCGTTCAGGCCCGCGTCAAGGAGTTCTTCGAGGAGTACCGATCGGCCGGCAACGCCCTGTTCCTCTCGACGCATCACATCGAGGTCGCCGAGGAGATCTGCACGCGCGTCGGCGTCGTCGCGGACGGCCGGCTCGTCTCCGAGCGCAAGCCCGCCGAGATGGGGACTGAGGAGTCGCTGCTCGACGTGTTCGTCGACGAGGTCGACCGGAACGACGACGACCGACGCGACGGGCGGGACGCCGACGAGCGCTCGTCGAAACCGACCGCACGATCATGAGCCGTAAGCTCGACCGGACGCTGTTCGCCGGGATGGTCCGCGAGGAGTGGCGGCTCCACGCCGAACTGTTCGGCGGGCGGCGCTTCGCCGCCTTTCCCCTGTTCGTCGCGCTGGTCGCCGGCGCGGCCGTCGTCGCGCTGACCGAAACCGGGACCTCGGTGGCGGCGGTCGTCGCCGGCCTCCACGCGCTGGTGTTCGCGTTCGGCCTCCACACCGGCTCGATCGGGCTGGTCGGCCGCGACGCCATGGACAACCTGCTCGGCGAGGTGAACCTGCTCGTGTTCTCGGCGCGGACGCTGCCCATCTCGCGCCGGCGTCTTCTCGTGCACTTCCTCGCGAAGGACGCGCTGTACTACTCGGCGCTGTTCATCCTGCCCGTCGCCCTGGCGTTCCTGCCCGCCGTCGGCGGTAGCGGCGGCGAGTTCGGCATCGCGCAGCTCCCACTCCTGTACCTCTCGCTGACGGCGACGTTCGTGCTCGGACTCGTCGTTACGCTCGCGTTACTGGGGCTGTCGTCGCGCGGCGTCGCGGGCTGGCTGGCGGCCGGCGCGCTGGCGGCGGCCGTCGGCGGCGCGCACGTCGCCGGCGTCGACTGGGTGAGCGCGACGCCGTACGCGCTGTTCGCGTCGCCCTCGCCGCTGGCGGTCGCCGGCACGATCGGTTCCGTCGGCGTCGCCGCGGCGATCGGCCTCGTCGCGTTCGACCCCTCGACGTCGACGCCGACGCGCTCGGTCGACCCGGCGTTCGAGCGCTGGCGCGCCCGGTTCGGCGACGAGACGGGGCTGACGACCAAGACGTTCTTGGACGTCGCGCGCTCGGAGGGCGGCCTCTGGAAGGTACCGTTTTCCGGCGGCGTGATCTTCGGCGTCTGCGTCGGGCTGGTCGAACTCGCCGGCCGGATCACCGGCGTCGAGGCCTCGACCGGCGCGACGTTCGGCGCCTTACTGGGGCTGTCGGCGTTCACGACGTACAACTGGGTCACCCAGTACGACGACGCCGAATCGTACCTGCAGTACCCGCTCTCGCTCGACGCGCTATTTGAAGCCAAGCGTCGCGTCGCCGCGTTCGTCGGGCTGCCGACCGCAGTCGCGTACTTCGCGATCGCCGCGGTCGCGTTCGACGCCCGCCCGGTCGACGCCGTCGCGGGACTCGTCTTGCTCGTCGGCTTCCACCAGTACCTGCTGGGTGTGACGACGTATCTGGCCGGCTTCGATCCCGGAGAATTCCTGTTCGACACCGTGCTGTTCGCGGTGTTTACCGTCGCCGTCGCGGCGACGCTGGTCCCGCTGCTGATCGTCGGGCTGGTGCTGGCGCCGCTGTCGGGGACGGCGCTGGCGGCGCTTGCTGGTGCGGGCGTCCTGATGCTGGCGGTCGGCGAACTGGCGTACCGCCGGGCGGTCGATCGCTGGACCGACCGACTGGGCGCTTGATCGACGGAGGCGCGACCGAATGACGCGGTCTCGTCTCGACGCCTGCTCGTGATGGCGGTGGTTCTCGGGTGACGGAATACAAATGCCCGTCTTTTGCGCACGAAGTTTTAACTCCAGTTGTGTGCTATCTGATGGCATGGACGTACGTCAGGCACGCCCGGACGACGGCGCGGCGATCAGAACCGTCGCCCGCCAGTCGATGTACGCGTCGTACTCGATGAGTCCGGACACGATCGACGCCGCAGTCGAGGAGTGGTACGACGACGCCGCGATCGAGGACGCGACCGAGGACGACGATCGGCAGTTCCTCGTCGGCGAGCGCGACGAGGAGATCGTGGCGTTCGCCGACGCCGTCGTAGTGGGCGACGACGAGACGGGAGACCTCCACTGGCTGCACGTTCACCCGGACTACCGGGGCGAGGGCGTCGCGAAGACGCTGCTCGACGAGACCCGCGACGCGCTCGCCGAGCGCAGCGTCGACGTGCTCCGGGGGATGGTGCTGTCGGACAACAGCGAGGGCAACTCTTTCTACCGTCACCACGGCTTCGAGACGGTAGACGAGCGCGAGATCGAGATCGACGGGCGACGGCACGTCGAGAACGTCTACGTCGAGCAGCGCGCGTCGGGGCTGGCCGCGGCCGTCCCGGCCGGCGAGGCGGAGGACGCCACGGCCGAGGAGTCGGGGGACCGGCTGATCGAGGCGACGACCGACGACGGTCGGACGGTGTACGCCGACCGGTCGGACCCGGACAAGGGATCGATGGCACCCTTCTTCGTCACCTACGCCGACCGCGACGCCGAGCGCAAGTACGGCTACTACTGCGATAACTGCGAGTCGCTGGCGACCGCGATGGACTCGATGGGGCGGATCGAGTGCGGCGACTGCGGCAACGCGCGAAAGCCGTCGCGCTGGGACGCGTCGTATCTCTGATCGGAGTCGATCCTCGCTGTTTTCTCCGCATTGGGGTACGGCGACGCGGCGTCGACCGCGCCGCGGCGGCCGCGACGTCTATGCTAACCGGTAAGAGGGACCAGTCCCAACTGACGGGCGATGCAAACACGAGTCGAGGACCACGTACCGCTGCTGACGGGCGTGCTGTCGATCGTCTCGCTGGCGATCGTGTTCGCGGCGGCGCTGCAGGCCGTGCCGACGGACGCGCTGCCGACGGCGCCCGACGCCGTGCTGGACGCCATCCCGACGCTCAACGCCGTCGTCAGCCTGGCCGCGATCGGCACCATCACCGCCGGCGTCAGAGCGATCCGACGCGGCGACGTGGACCGCCACCGGAAGCTCATGATGACTTCGTTCGGCCTGTTCGTCGCGTTTCTCGCGATGTACCTCTACCGCGTCTCCCTGCTCGGGCCGTCGTCGTTCGCTGGCCCGGCGGTCGTCGAGCGGTTCGTCTACTACCCGGTGCTCGCGATCCACATTCTGCTCGCGATCGCGTCGCTGCCGCCGGTGTACTACGCGCTGTTGCTCGCGCTAACGCGGCCGGCCGCCGAGCTGCCGTCGACGAACCACGCGCGGGTCGGCCGAGTGGCGGCGTCGCTGTGGCTCGTCTCCTTCGCGCTCGGCGTCGTCGTCTACCTGCTGTTGCACGTGCTGTTTTAGGGGTTGGCTACGAGGAACTGTCGTACTGCATCGGGGCTATCCGCGACCCGTTATGAACTGCTTTCACATGGAAGCTCTGGAGGTAACCCCGGCTACGGCGTGTATCTACCCATGAGTGGGGGGAATCAGCGAATACGGGGCGAACAGTCCAGAAGTCCGGAGTTGACGCCGAATCGCGTGTTCGAGATTCTGGAGAGTCAGCGGCGTCGGCACGTACTTTCCTATCTGCGTCGCCGTGATCGGGAAGTACACGCCGACGAACTTGCGGCGGCCGTCGCGGCGCGCGAGAACGACGTCGATCCCGCGGACGTCGACGAGGACCGACTCCGTCAGATCCAGCTCTCGCTCCACCACGTCCACCTGCCGAAGTTAGAGAGCGCCGGGCTGATAGAGTGCTCGCAGGGAGACGAGCGCACCGTCGAACTGACCGGCGACATCGGCCCGCTCGAACCGGGCCTGGATGTCCAGCAGACCGACCAACGGCGGGAGTACTACACCAACTAACTGTTCTCACCGGGCGACGAACAGCGGCGTCGCCACGTGCGTCGCAACCGCGATCAGACGCCGTCGTCGAGTTCGCTGTCGACCTCGCTGACGCGCACGCCCTTCGACTGGAGGTGCTGGAGCTGGCGACGCGCGAACTCCTCCTCGGTCGTCCCGCGCGTCGCGAGCACGAACACTCGCGCTTTGCCCGAGGGTCGCATGGTCCGGCCGGCGCGTTGGGAGCCCTGCCGGCGCGATCCGCCCAGCCCCGACGCCATGATCGCGAGGTCGGCGTCGGGCAGGTCGATCCCCTCGTCGCCGACCCGGGAGACGATCAGCACGTCGCGCTCGTTCCGCCGGAACTGACTGAAGAGTCGTTCCCGGCGGGCGTGAGGCATCTCGCCGCTCACGAACGGAATATTGAGGGCTTCGGCGAGCTCGTCGCCCTGATCGATGTAATCGGCGAAGATCAGCGCTTTCGATCCCGGATGGTCGGCGAGGATCTCGCGGACCTCCTCGATCTTCGTGGGATTCGACGCCGCGAGCTGGCGCTTCTCGTGGCGCTCGGCCGTAGCGTACTCGTCCTGGTAGGTGTCCTGATCCCACGGGACGTACCGGATCTCTACTTCGGGCTCTTGCACGTAGCCGGCGTCGAACAGCGCGTCCCAGTCGGTGCCGATCGGCGGGCCGATCAGCGTGTAGATCTCCTTCTCGCGGTCGTCCTCGCGGATCGGCGTCGCCGAGAGCCCGAGCCGGGCGCTCGTCTGGAGGTCGGCACTGCGCCGGTGGACGTCCGCGGGGACGTGGTGAACCTCGTCGTAGACGATCAGTCCCCAGCGGCGCTCGTCGAACAGTTGGCGGTGGCGATCCATCCCGGCGGTCTGGTAGGTCGCGATCGTGACGGGGCGGACGTTCTTCGTCCCGCCGTGGTACTCGCCGATCTGGTCGGGGGCGAGATCGGTGTGGGCCAGCAGCGTGTCGCGCCACTGGCTCGCGAGTTCCCGGGTCGGGACGAGGATCAGCGTCTCGCCGCCGATCGCCGCCATGATCCCCATCGCGGCGACGGTCTTCCCGCTGCCCGGCGGGCCGACCAGCACGCCCGATCCCGAGTCGACGAAGCGAGTCACCCAGTCGGACTGGTAGCCGCGCAGATCGAGATCGAGCGAGATGTCGATCGGGTCGCCCTCATCGAGGTCGCGCTGGTCCTGCACCGGGTAACCCGCCTCGTACAGCGTCCGCTTGATCGACGCCTCGGATCCTTCGGCGACCCAGCTCTCGGTGTCCGAGATGGGAGCGCGAAGCTGGGCCTCGTCTAGCTTCTGGCGCGCGACGTTGCCCATCAGCTCGGCGTTCCGGGCTTCGAGCACGGTGTAGCCGTCCTCGTGGGTGAACAGGCGGAACTGGCGCGCCCGGTCCCACTGGTCTTCGATCCACTCTTCCAGTCCGCCCAGACGCTCTGGGAGCACCTGCCGAACGGTCTTGAGAAGTCGCTCGAACGAGTCGTACGGCGCCTGCCAGACGTCCTCCTTCCGGATATCGTAGCGGTACGCCTCCGATCCGGAGACGTCCGCGAGGTGGGCGAACTGCGAGAGCTGGGCCCGGGTGAACTGCGTGGGCTGGTCGACGACGATCTCGCGGCGCTTCGGGAACGGGACGACCCGCTCGCGGTCGGCAATCTCGCCCCACTCGGTCGGGTACCAGACCACCGGATCGGTTTCGACGTCGACGCGCCGGACGTCGCCCCGCTCGACCAACCCCTCAAGCGCGTCGACGGCGTCGGACTGGTCGCGGTCGAGCGTCCGGCCGACCTCGCTGGCGGTGACGACCGGCCGTCCGGCGTCCTCCAGCGCGTCGTGGAACTCGTCGAGCGCGACGGTCGACTCCTCGGCGTCGTTCTCTGACGACGCCGCGGCGGCAACGTCGTCCTCCGCCGTTGCGTCGTCCCCAGCAGCGTCGCCTTCGCCCGTTTCGGGACTGCTCTCGTCGCCTGAAGCGCGAACCTCGTCGTCTGTCACTGCCGGTTCTAGGGTGGCGGGGAGTCAAACGACTTTCGCGAGCCGATGGTTCGATCGCCACTACGACGTGTTTAGAGGCACAATAATAAACAAATTTATACAATATTGTTCCAATATGTTGGCTATGACGAACGCGGACACGTTCCAGGTCGAGGAGTTCGCCGTGATCGGCCGGACGTTCGAGGAGTATCGCGACATGTTCGACCTCGATCCGGCCGATTTCGAGGGTCGGGCGATCCTCGACTGCCCGGCCGGCGTGGCCTCGTTCGTCGCGGAGGCGCGGAACCGCGGCGCGTCGGCGGTCGGCGTCGATCCGGCGTACGAGCGCGCTCCGGACGCCCTGGCTCGCGAATGTCGGTCCGATTTCCGCGCGACCGCCGACCAGATCCGTGAGAAACCGGCGCTGTTCGACTGGGAGTACTACGGCACCATCGAGAATCGGATCGGGTACCTGAAGGTGGCGCACGAGCGGTTTCTCCGCGATTTCTCCACGAACGGCGATAGGTACGTTCCCGCGACGCTCCCGGAGCTGCCCTTCGCGGACGACGCGTTCTCGCTGACGCTCTCGGCAAACTTCCTGTTTCTCTACGGCGACCGCCTCGACTACGAGTTTCACCTCGACGCCCTGCGCGAACTGTGCCGGGTGACGAGCGAGGAGATCCGCATCTTTCCGCTCGCGGGGCTCGACACCGAACCGTACGACCGACTGGACGACGCGCTCGACGCGCTCCGGAGCGAGGGACGTCGCGTCGAGATTCGGAACGTTCCCTACGAGTTTCAGGACGGCGTCTCCGAGATGCTCGTCGTCACGCCGTGACGTCAATTGCCAGATCGTGACGCCGTGGCGTCAGTCCTCCTCGTCGACGCCGCGGGATCCCACCGATCGGACGCGGACGCCTCTTCCGGACCAGCCTACGGCGACGACGTGCGCCCCGAGGCCCGCGCAGAACGTCCCGAGGTTCCTGACCGTGTTTCCGTAGTGGAGCGTCTCGACTCTGAGCGGCGCGTGACTGATCGGCCACAGCGGACTCACGGGCTGAGTCGCGGGCAACAGCATCAGCACGTCTCCCACCACGTGGCCGAAGACGCCCAGGGAGAGTGCGAACGCGTAGTACACGGCCGTCGGCGGCACCGATAAGTTCGAGACGGAGTTGTTCGTCGAAGTCAGTGTCGACGCGCAGGCGAGCGACGTGAGGCCGACGAGACCGACGGCGACGGCGAACCCGAGCGTGTGCGTGACGCCGTGGTGGGCGACGCCGGGGACGAACAGGTCGAGGTCGGGAATCGTCGAAGCCAGTAGTGCGAGGACGGTGAACCGCGTCGCGATGCGCGGGCGTAAGACGGCGACGAACGGCGCGGACAGTACCAGCGCGACGCCGAGGTGCCCGATCGGATACATTCGATCCGTGTGAGTCAACGACACCCACGGTAAAAACCGCTGTTCCGAAGAAGGTTGGCAGGAGGCGGCTACGTCACGGCGGGGACGAACGACTATGGCACGCGCGGCCGAAGTTCGGTACGCGATGACCGTCGGATCGGCAAGCGTTTCCTACGCCGCCGCCCACGCACTGACGATTCTCGGGACGACGATCGCCGTCTACGGAGCCCTCGGGATCGCGCTCAGCCCGGTGATCGGCCCGATCCCGGGCGTCGCGTTCTCGCGGGTGGTTGGCGCCGTCGTTTTCGTCCTCGGAGCGTCGCTCGCCGTCTGGGGACTCACCAGGGATTCCGACTAGACGATGGATGCTGCTGTCGAGCCACAGAAACCTCTTTTCGAGTTAGCTTCAGTAGGATGGTGCGTGGGTGCAGTCCCAAGGGAGTGCACCGTATGCATCGTCGGCGGCTGAGCCGCCCTTGCGATGCGTGGGACCGGATTTGAACCGGCGGACCCCTACGGGACAGCGCCCTCAACGCTGCGCCGTTGGCCTAGCTTGGCTACCCACGCTCGCGGTGTCTTGCTGCACTCACTCCTAATCAACGGGTGGATAAAAGGGCTTTCGTTTATCCGTTCGAACGGGACGCATTACCACGCAAGGGCGACGGGGTCCGGAGGAGACGCGAGCGCCGGGTTTAGGTCCGAGCGAGCGGTGCGAACGTCCGCTGCAGGGAATCGCCCAAACACATCGGCAGTCGCTTGATTGGCGCGTCGCCCGAATCACGCGTATGGTTGAGACCCTATCGGACGAGACTGCCGAGGAGATCGTCAGAACCTGTCGCGCGGCGATCGGCGACGAGGTGCGCAACGTGACGTTCATCACCGAAGACGACTACGACGTCCACTACGTCCGCGACGACGTCGACGCCGACACCGAGTCGACGGGGTTCATCGAGGCCGAACAGCGGGGCTTCGCCTCCCAGCGCACGTACGGCTGGTCGGACATGGGCGAGTACGTGTTCACGATCCGCGCGTTCGAGGACGGCTACATCGGCCGGGTGATCGCAGGGGACCAGGGCGTCTACGTCGCCGCCGACGCGCTGACCGTCGACTCCTTTACCGACGCCGCAGAGAGCATCCGAGATCTGCTCGTCGACGCCGAGTGACGCCGCCGTCCCCATTGGGCATCCCGGCCGCTCACTCGTCGTCCGACCCCGTCGCGTCGTCTGCGCCGAGCGCGCCGAACGGGACGAGCGTCGCGTACACCACGACGGCGCCGAACAGCACGACGTAGTAGAGCCAGTTGTCGAAGTTCCGCGCGTCGAACAGCCACCACAGTCCCCCGACGAGCCCCAGCACCACGAGCAGGTCCACCGCGATTGCCCGTCGGCGTCGGACGGCGGCGTCGACGGCGTCCGGGAGGCCGACCATGGGGGCATCTACGACGCCGCGGTGTAAAAACAGGAGGCGACGGGTAGGCGGAAAGTCGCGGATGGACGGCGCGCGAAAGGCGGGTAGCGAGCGACAGGCGAGCGGAAATCGGGACCGAGAGTCGGCGACCCACGGCAGCCGGTAGCAAGAGCCGAAATCGCTGGGCTTTAAGCGTGGCGGAACGGCTCGTATAACTGCATGAAACTCCACGAATACCAGGCGAAGCAGGTCTTCGCCGACGCCGGAATTCCGACGCCAGCGTCCCAGTTGGCCGAGAGCGTCGACGAAGTCGTTGCTGCCGCCGAGGAGATCGGCTACCCTGTCGCCATCAAGGCGCAGGTGCAGGTCGGGGGACGCGGCAAGGCCGGCGGAATCGAGCTCGTCGAGAGCGAGGGCGAGGCCCGCGACGCCGCCGAGTCGATCCTCGGGATGGACCTCAAGGGGATCCACGTCGACCGCGTGCTCGTCGAGGAAGCGGTCGACTTCGTCAACGAGCTGTACGTCGGCGTAACGATGGACCGCGGCGAGGGCGAGCCCGTCGCGATGGTCTCGACGAAGGGCGGCGTCGACATCGAGGAGGTCGCCGAGGAGGATCCCGACGCGATCGTCCGCGAGCACGTCGACCCCGCGTTCGGCATGCAGCCCTACGAGGCTCGACGCGCCGTCTTCGAGGCCGGCGTCGACCGCGAGGTCGCCATCGACGCCGCCTCGATCCTGCAGACGCTCTATCAGCTCTGGGACGACCGCGACGCCAGCGAGGCCGAGATCAACCCGCTGATGGTCACCAGCGACGGTGAGGTCGTCGCGGCCGACGCCGTGATGAACATCGACGAGGACGCGCTGTTCCGCCAGCCCGAACTCGCCGAGATGGAAGAGGACTCCGCGGGCGGCGACGAGCTCGAACAGAAGGCCGATGAGTACGGCTTCGACTACGTCCGCCTCTCGGGCAACGTCGGCATCATCGGCAACGGCGCCGGCCTCGTGATGACGACGCTGGACCTCGTGGACCACTACGGCGGCGAGCCCGCCAACTTCCTCGACGTCGGGGGCGGCGCGAAGGCAGAACGGATCGCCAACGCGCTCGATATGGTGTTCTCCGACGACAACGTCGACTCGGTCGTGTTCAACATCTTCGGCGGGATCACCCGCGGCGACGAGGTCGCCAAGGGGATCAACGAGGCCTTAGAGCAGTTCGACGAGATCCCCAAGCCCGTGACGGTGCGCCTCGCGGGCACCAACTGGGAGGAGGGCATGGAGATCCTCAACGAGGACCTCGTGACGGTCGAACAGACGCTGGAAGACGCGGTACAGCGTGCCGTCGAGTACGCTGACGAGGTGGAAGCATGAGTGTTCTCGTAGACGACGACACCAGAGTCATCGTGCAGGGTATCACCGGCGGGGAAGGCAAGTTCCACGCCGAACAGATGATCGAGTACGGCACCAACGTCGTCGGCGGCGCGGTGCCCGGCCGCGGCGGCCAGGAAGTCGCCGGCGTCCCGGTGTTCGACACCGTCGACGAGGCCGCGCGTCAGACCGACGCCGACGCCTCCGTGATCTTCGTCCCGCCGGCGTTCGCGGGCGACGCCATCATGGAGTCGCTGGACTCGCCGCTCGATCTCGCGGTCGCGATCACCGAGGGCGTCCCGACCCAGGACATGGCCCGGGTCAACAAGCGCCTCTCGGAGGTCGACACCAAGCTCATCGGTCCGAACTGCCCCGGGATCATCACACCCGGCGAGGCCAAACTCGGCATCCTGCCCGGCAACATCTTCTCGTCGGGTAACGTCGGTCTGGTCTCGCGATCGGGCACGCTGACCTACCAGGTCGTCGACAACCTCACCGACCGCGGGCTGGGCCAGTCGACCGCGATCGGCATCGGCGGCGACCCGATCATCGGGACGACGTTCGTCGACGCCTTAGAGGAGTTCGAGAACGATCCGGACACCCACGCGATCGCGATGTGCGGCGAGATCGGCGGCGAGGACGAGGAGAAGGCCGCCCGCTACATCGCCGAGAACATGGACACGCCGGTCGTCGGCTTCATCGCCGGCCGCACGGCGCCGCCGGGCAAGCGCATGGGCCACGCGGGCGCCATCGTCTCCGGCAGCGGGACCGGCACCGCCGAATCGAAGATCAGCGCGCTCAACGACGCCGGCGTTGAGGTCGGCGACACGCCCGAGGAAGTCGCGGAAGCCGTCGAGGACCTGCTGTAAGGCGACGACCGCGCAGTTTTCGCCCCTCGGACAGCGGGGGGACACCCACCCGTCATTTCCGCTGTTCTCGGTCAACGTTCCGTTGGTCTCCGTCAACGATCCGGGCGATTCTCACAGCGTCGACTGGTAGGAGTTCTCGTCGACCTCGACGGCGTCGGTTTCCGCGAATGCCTCGACGACGCGGTCGACTTTGACGTCGAGTTCGTACTGCTTGTACTTCCCGCCGGCGCGTCCGGCGTTTTTCTTGTCGACCGTCGCCAGCCCGATCAGGTCGATCTCGGACATGTGGTCCCGCAGCGCGCGGGCAGAGAGCGGATCGGTCGCGTGCTGGTTGCAGATCGAGCCGTAGAACTCGTAGAGATCCTTCGTACGGATCGGGGTCTCGTCCCGGCGCTCGGCGATCGCCAGCGCGTGGAGGGCGTACTGGCCGTGTGGCGACAGCCCCTGGATCATCTCCGAGACGCGCCCGCGCTCGACGACGCCTTTCGCCTCCTCGACGTGCTCTTCGGTGATCTCGTCGGCGTCCTCGCGGCGGGCGATGTCGCCGGCCTCGCGCAGGATGTCGATAGCCTGTCGGGCGCTTCCCTTGTCCTGTGCGGCGTACGCGGCCGACAGCGCCACCGGCGCCGTGTCGTACGCGTCGGCGTGGAGGCCCTTTTCGGCGCGCTGGAACAGGATCTCCCGCAGTTCCTCGGACTCGTAAGCGGGAAAGAGGATCTCCTTCTCGCACAGCGAATCTTTGACCTTCGCGGAGAGGTCGTCCCGAAACGAGAAGTCGTTGCTGATCCCGACGACGCCGAGAGTCGCGTTCTCGATCTCGGGACGGGAGAGCTTGTAGAGGATCGTGTCGTCGTCGCCGACGTTGTCGACCTCGTCGAGCACCGTCAGGACGACGCCGCCGATCTCGTCCAGTTCCTCGAACAGCCAGTTGTAGATGTCGCTGGGGGCGTGTCCGCGCGTGGCAACCTGATTGTGATCGTCGCGCAGCTCGTTCAGGAGTTCGACGGCGACTTGATACGACGACGTCAGCGCCTCGCAGTTGAGATAGACGATCGAGAGGTCGATCTCGTCGCCGTCGCGATCCTCGTTGTGGCTCCGGACGTCCCGTCGAAGCCAGTCGAGCATGTACCTCGTGGTGGCGGTCTTTCCTGTCCCCGTCTTGCCGTAAATGAAGATGTTGTTGGGCCGCCAGCCGTTGAGGACGGGTTCGAGCGCCGAGGCGTACTCGTTGATCTGCTCGTCCCGTTCGATGAGTTCCTCGGGCTGGAACCCTTCGACGTCGAAGACGTCGCGGTCAGTGAATATGTTCTGAGTCGTGTTGAAAGGCGACTTCCGCGACACGTGCGATCGGAAGGGCGAATCTATTATAAAACCTCCGTTCCGCTGTTTCCGATGTTCCGTCAAGTATATATTGTTGGCTACCCGTCGTTTCCGCTGTTCCCCGGGCCGCGACGAGCGGGTTCCGCGGGGACCTCTCGGCGACATCCGAATCCAGAATGCTCCGTGCCCTCGGTGACAGCCGAACCAAAACGCTCTGTACTCTCGGCGACAGCCGAACCAAAACGCTCCGTGACCTCGGCGACAGCCGAACGCTCCGCACTCTCGGCGATCTCTCAACTGCTGTAGAACAGCGGAAACGACGGGTGCGTCTCCCAGCACTCGGGCCCTTCGGCCGCTGCAGAACAGCGGAAACGACGGGTGGGCGTCCCGGACTCACGGGCGTTGCAGCGCGCCTCGAAAAGCGTTGCAGCGCGCCTCGAATCTAGTCCTCCGGCGGCGCGTTGCCGTCGTCGGACGTCGAATCGCGAGATTCCGAGAGCGGCCGAGCCGGTACGCCCGCAACCGTCTCGCCGGGCGGGACGTCCTCGACGACCAGCGAGTTGGCCGCGACCTGCGCTCCGGCGCCGATCTCGACGCCGGGAAGCACGATCGCGCCGGCGCCGATCATCGCGCGCTCGCCGACGACGACGTCGCCCAGCCGGTACTCGTCCTGCAGGAACTCGTGGCACAGGAGCGTGGCGTCGTAGCCGATGATCGCGTGATCCTCGACGGTGATCCGATCGGGCCAGAACACGTCCGGCGTCGATTCGAGCCCCCACGAGACGCCCTCGCCGACCGTGACGCCGATGCGACGCAGCAACCAGCTCTTGAGCCGCAGGCTCGGGGAGATCCGGCAGATCACGATCACTACGTAGTTGAGCATCACCCGCAGCGGGTGGCGAGCCTCGGGCCAGTGGCGCAGCGAGTTCAGCGGGCCGGCCGTCCCGTGGCGGGCGAGCCGTTCGTGGCGCGGGTCGTCGCTCACTATCAATCAGTTCGGGCACTCGATATTTAAACTGGTCGGCGTCCGGCGGCGAGGTGAATTCGGCGTTCCCGGGGCGCTACGAGCAGTCCTGTTCGGCGAACGGCAGCCGCCAGTCTCGCCGCTCCGGGAGGGTGCGGTCGCCGACGGTCCACGACGCCGGCTCGCGGAGCGACAGCGGCCGCGCGACGACCGCGGTCAGCGAGCCGAACAGCGACAGCGGTGGGTGGTCGTCCCGGAAGAACCCGTGGGCGTCGAGCACCGGCGACGGAAGCGTATCCTCGGCGGTGGCCACGACGTCGGCGTCGGCGTGATCGCTCACCGCAGCTGCGACGAGCGCGTCGAACGCGTCCGACCGTTCGTTCTGCCCGACCAGCGGGAACGCGTCGAGCAGTTTGAGACACGTCATATCTCCGCTCCGCTCTACGGCCGTGACGATCGCCGCGTCGAGGTCGCCGTCGCGCCCGGCGGTGTACGTGCGAACCGACCAGTTCGGGTTCGCGTAGCGCCAGTCGAGAAACGCCTCGGTACGAGGCGTGTGGATGCGACCCGGGACCGCCGATTCGTACAGCGACGCCAACCGATCCGCCGGGACGCCGTCGCGACGCCGAACGTCGATTGCCGACGCGGCGTCGCCGTCGCCGGTCGCCGCGACGACCTCCCGGAGGCGGTTGAACGCGCTCGCGCCGGCGTCGGCGGCCGAGCCCACGACGGAATCGGCGGCGGGCCCCGCGACGCCGTCGACGCGGTCGCCGAACGCCTCGAAGAACGCCGAGGGGTTGTGGATGCGGTACGCCGTGGCGACGGTTCCGACCTCGACCCAGCCGAGCTTGAGGTAGGCGCTCTTCGCTTCCTCGTTGGGGAAGTTGAACACGAACGACGGCTCTCGATCCTCGAAGTAGTCGAGCGCCTGCTCGGTCATCCGGGTGAGGAGCCCGTTCCGACGGTGGTCCGGGTGGACCATCGCGTCGGCCGGCTGGATCGCCAGCTCAGCCCCGTCACCGGCTCGCATCGAAAACGAAATGAACGGCTCGGCGCCCACGAGTTCGCCGTTTCGCTCGGCGACGAACATCCGCGGTCGGTCGGCGTACGGGCCGCCGTACCGCCACGAGAACCACTCCTCGCTTCGGGAGGCGTCGAACACGTCGTCGTACAGTTCGAGGAACTGTGCCCGGTCGCCCGGCCGATACGGGCGAACCACGTACCCGTCGCTCGTCGTCGCGTCGCCCTGGACCGACCCCGGTTCCGTGCGCCCGGCGCGCCCCTGCATCGCCTGCTCGGACGAGGCGGTCGGCTTCGACCCGCTGTCCGACGTTGTCGGTTTGCTCATCTACACCATCATTCCGCGGAGATGATGTTTAGTTATGCTACAAGTAACTAGAAAGTAAAACTAAATTAACGCAACTAAATGGCGAGTATACGGCACCTACTCGCGGAGTTGCTCGATGTGGTCGATCCGCTGTTGAACCAGATCGGGTTTGCCGATGTCGTGGCGGACGCGTAGCCCGTCGGTGCCGGCGCGTTCGAGCGCGTCCTCGGCGATCTCCTCGGCTTCGGTGATCGAATCGGCGACGCCCACGACGGCGTAGGATCGGGAGGTCGTGGTGTAGATACCGTCCTCGCGGGCGTCCACGCTGGCGTAGTAGAGGATCGCGTCGCCGGCGTTCTCGTCGCTGATCGTGACCTTCGCTCCGGCGTCGGGATCGGTTGGATAGCCGTCGGGGACGGCGTACTTGCAGACGGTCGCGTGCTCGGCGAAGTCGAGTTCGGGCAGCGCCTCGCCCTCGCGGGCCGCGACCAGCACGTCGAGGAAGTCCGTCTCCAGCACCGGCAGCGTGTTCATCGCCTCGGGGTCGCCGAAGCGCGCGTTGAACTCGACGACCTTGATGCCGTCCGCGGTGAGCATGAACTGGCCGTAGAGGACGCCCTTGTAGCCATCGAGCGCGTCGACGACCTCGCGCATGATCGCCAGCGCCTCGGCGGAGTCGCCCTCGTGCATGAACGGCAACTGGAACGAGGCGTCGCTGTAACTGCCCATCCCGCCGGTGTTGGGCCCTTCGTCACCCTCGTAGGCGCGCTTGTGGTCCTGCACGGCCGGCGTGATCCGCAGGGAACCGTTGGCGACGAAGCCCTGAACCGTGAACTCCTCGCCGACTAGCCGCTCCTCGAGGACGATCCGATCGTACTCGGACTCGCGGATGTACTCTTTCCCTTCCTCGGCGGTGACCTGATCGCCGATGACTTTCACGCCCTTCCCGCCGGTGAGGCCGGCGGGTTTGATCACGAGGTCGCCGTCGTACTCGTCGATATACTCGCAGGCGGCCTCGCCGTCCTCGAAGACCTCGAAGTCCGGACAGCCCGAGACGTCGTTCTCGGCCATGAATTCGCGCTGGAACGACTTGTCCGTCTCGATCCGGGCTTCGGCTTCCTGCGGGCCGAAGGCGTAGACGCCGGCGTCGTCGAGCGCGTCGGCCACGCCCGCGGCCAGCGGCGCCTCGGGACCGACCACGGCGAGCGTCGCGTCGACCGATTCGGCGTACTCGACGACCGCTTCGGGATCGGTCGTGTCGAGCGTCTCGACGCCCGCGGCGATCTCGGCGATGCCGGGGTTCCGGTTGCCGGCGCAAGCGTACAGGGCTGCGTCGGACTCGGACAGTGCGCGCGCGATCGCGTGCTCCCGGCCGCCGCCGCCGACCAGCAGTACGGTCTCTGTCATACCCGGAACGGGTACGCACGGTAGTGTAAAGGTTGCTGTTTCACCGGTTCGGAGTGTACAAGATCGTGCTGGTGATCGGACGACCCGGATCCGACTTCCGAGGCAGATTAGTTTACAACAGGTGTTAGTAACTAGCCGAAAGTATGAACTACCACCCCGCAACTATACCGAACGATGGATGTACCCGCTCACCTCGACGGCGCCCTCTTCGAGGCGGTGCAGCGCGGCGGCACGTTCGATGACTCGAAGACCTTCGTCGACAGCGTTCCTCTGACGGACCCGGAGGAGATCCGCCGTCGGTTCGAGGTGCGACGCGACGACTCCGGGTTCGATCTAGAGTCCTTCGTCGAGGACCACTTCAGGCAGCCCCAGACCGCAGCGTCGGGGGTTCCGACGGATGCCGACACCGTCGAGGAACACGTCCGTCGACTCTGGCCGCTGCTCGTCGTAGAGCCGGCCTCGATCGCCGCCAAGCGCGGATCTCTGATCCGGGTCCCGGAACCGTACGTCACGCCCGGCGGGCGATTTCGCGAACTGTACTACTGGGACAGCTATTTCACCGCGGAGGGGCTCGCGGCCTGCGGGAACCTCGAAAGAGTCGAAGACCTCGTCGAGAACTTCGCGTGGCTGATCGAGGAGTACGGGCACGTCCCCAACGCGAACCGCGAGTACTACCGAACGCGCTCCCAGCCGCCGATGTTCGCCTCGCTACTGGGGGTGCTCGAACGCGAGTGCGGGTTCGACGCCGTCGAACCGCACCTCCGGGTGCTCGAACGCGAGTACGAGTTCTGGATGGACGGCCGGGAATCTCTGAGCGCTCCCTCGTCGTCGACTCGGCGAGTCGTTACCCTGGCCGACGGGACGCTCAACCGCTACTGGGACGACGCCGCGACGCCGCGCCCCGAGTCCTACCGGGAAGACGTGGCGCTCGCCGAGCGGGCGACCGACCGCGACGACGCGGACCTCTTTAGAGACGTACGAGCCGCCTGCGAATCTGGCTGGGACTTCAGCGGGCGGTGGTGTCGCGGCGACGACTTGACGACGATTCGCACTACGGATCTGGTCCCCGTCGATCTCAACGCGACGTTGTACGGCGTCGAGTCGTCGCTCGCGCGGTGGTTCGACGCCGCGGGCGACGACGACAGGGCCGGCCGCTACGCGGCGGCGGCCACTTCCAGGGCCGACGCCGTCAACGAGCACTGCTGGGACGCGGACGCGGGTTTCTACTTCGACTACGACGTGTCCGCGGACCGGCGATCCGAAACGTGGACGCTCGCGGCCATCTCGCCACTTTTCTTCGGCCTCGCAGACGACGAGCAGGCCGACGCGGTCGCGGACGCGCTCGAGTCGAAGTTCCTCCGCGAGGGCGGGTTGGTCACGACGCTCTCCGAGACTGGCCAACAGTGGGACGCGCCGAACGGTTGGGCGCCCCTCCACTGGCTCGCCGTGATCGGACTGGAGCGGTACGGGCACGACGACCTCGCACGAGAGATCGCGACGCGCTGGGTTCGGCTGGTCGAGGACGTGTTCGATCGGACCGGAAAGTTAGTCGAGAAGTACAACGTCTGCGACACGACGCTTCGCGCCGGCGGCGGGGAGTACCCCCTGCAGGACGGGTTCGGCTGGACCAACGGCGTCACCGTGGCGCTGAAAGAGCGGTTCGACCTCGAACATCCGCCGACAGCCTGAGCGGGCAAAGGCCGATGCCGCGGGGCGGATCACGCCTCCGCGAGGAGTTTCCGGAGCGTGACGGCGAGTTCTTTGAACGCGTCGATCTGGAGGCCGTCCGTGGTAGTGAGCACTCCCCGGTCACCCTCGATCACGCGGCTGAGGAAACCGTACTCGAAGATGCGCATCGTGAACTGGTACTCGCCGACGTCGGGTTCGACGTTCGGTTCGGGGGTCAGCTTCCGGTAGGTCTCGGCGTCGCCGAACCCGATCCGCTCGTTCTCGACGAACAACTCCTTGACGCGCCGGACGGCCTCCTCTTCCCCGTCGTAGAGGTCGTCCCGAACGTACAGCACGTCGAAGCTGTCAGGCGTGAAGTAGATCACCGTCCGCAGGGAGTCGCCGACTGCGGTCCGGCAGGCACTTGCGATGGTCTCGTCGAATTCGGTGGTCGTTGTGGTCGATACCATGGTGAGTATACGCTCGCAGAGGGCATCAACTGTTGCCTGCGAGCCGCTCGATCCGTGACAGGTCCGAAGCGATCGAGCCGCGCGGCGCGATCGCGGAACTCGTTTCGCGCGCGCCGACCGACACCTACTTTGAGGCCCGACCGGCACCTAGTCGCTAATGCAGGAGTACCTGGATCTCGTCGACTCCGTCCTCACGGAGGGCGCGTACAAGCCCAACCGGACGGGGGTCGACACCGTCTCGGCGTTCAGCCGTCACTACGAGGTCGACCTTCGGGAGGGCTTTCCCCTCCTGACGACCAAGCAGATGGACGGCTACCGGTGGAACTCGCTGATTCACGAGTTCCTCTGGTATCTCTCCGGCGAGGAACACATCCGATCGCTCCGCGAGGAGACCGGCATCTGGGACGCGTGGGCCGACGACGAGGGGCGCCTCGACACCGCCTACGGACGATTCTGGCGCCGCTTCCCCTACCCCGAGGAGGGTCTGGACGGCGAGACGTGGCCCGACGAGGACCACCGCTGGGTCAACGAGGACGAGCGGACGTTCGACCAGATCCAGTACGCGCTCGACCAGTTGCGGGAGAACCCCCGCTCGCGCCGGATCGTCGTCAACGCGTGGCACCCTGCGAACGCGGCCGTCTCGACGCTGCCGCCGTGTCACTACTCGTTCGTGTTCAACGTGCAGGGAGACCGCCTGAACGTCCACCTCACGCAGCGCTCGGGCGACGTCGCGCTCGGGGTTCCGTTCAACATCGCGGCGTACTCGCTGCTGGCGACCGCGATCGCCCAGCGCACCGGCTTCGAGGTCGGCAAGTTCGCCCACACCGTCGTCGACTCCCACATCTACTGCGGGAAGGGCGACCGGGGCGCGTGGTACGAGGAGAACCTCTCGGCGCTCAAGGAGCGCCTCGCCGCCGTCGAGTCCGACGAGGAGTACCGCGACGTGAAGTCATGGCTCGAAGCGACGGCGCCCGAGGGCGAGGGGTACGACCACGTTCCGGGCCTGCTCGAACAGCTCGCCCGCGAGCCGCTCGATCGCCCCGAGATCCACGTCGCCGACAAGCCGCTGGACGAGTTGGCGTACGAGGACGTCGAACTGCGGGACTACGACTCACACCCCGGCATCTCGTTCAAGGTGGCCGAGTAGATGGAGCTGGTCGTCATCGCGGCGGTCGCGGAGAACGGCGTCATCGGCGTCGAGGGGGAGATGGCCTGGCACATCCCCGAGGATCTGGCGCACTTCAAGCGCGCGACGACGGGCCACCCGGTGATCATGGGCCGCGTGACCTACGAGAGCATCGCCGAGGATCTCGGCGGGCCGCTGCCCGACCGGACGAACGTCGTGCTCAGTCGGAGCGGCGTCGACGCGCCCGAGGACGTGATCGTCGTCGACGACACCGATGCCGCGCTCGCCGCGGCGGAGAACGCGCTCGACCGGCGGAACGACGCCGCCGACGAGGATGCCGATGAGAGTCCCGACGAGCGCGCCTTCGTGATCGGCGGCGCGACGGTGTACGAGCAGTTCCTGCCCGACGCCGACCGACTGATGCTGACCGAGGTCCACGAACGGTACGACGGTGACACGTACTTCCCGGACTGGGACCGCGGGCTGTGGGTCGAACTCGAACGCGACGAGCGCGACGGGTTCGCGTTCGTCGAGTACGCGCGCGACGCCGACGCCGAGTCGGCGTTCGTCGACTGAGCGGTGGGTCGCTTCGCATCGGCGTCGTGACGCCGCGGCGGAGGCGCCGCTGTGCGGGACCCGGCGCCGCGGCGAAAGCGGCGTCTCGCTGACGCCGTCGCGTCCGATGAGGACGGCCTTTTACCGTCAAACGCCGTACGTGGAGCCATGAGCGACGCCCCCACCGATCGCAATCGGCTCGACGAGGAGGAGAGCCCGTACCTCCGGCAGCACGCCGACAACCCGGTCAACTGGCAGCCCTGGGACGAGCAGGCGCTCGAAGCCGCCCGCGAGCGCGACGTCCCGATCTTCCTGTCGGTCGGCTACTCGGCGTGTCACTGGTGTCACGTCATGGAGGAGGAGAGCTTCGAGGACGAAGCCGTCGCCGAGCAGCTCAACGAGAACTTCGTCCCGATCAAGGTCGACCGCGAGGAGCGCCCCGATCTGGACTCGGTGTACCAGACGGTTTGCCAGCTGGTCAGCGGCCGCGGCGGCTGGCCGCTCTCGGCGTGGCTGACGCCCGAGGGGAAGCCGTTCTACGTCGGGACCTACTTCCCCAAGGAGCCCAAGCGCGGCGCGCCCGGCTTCACCAACCTGCTCGACAACATCGCGAACTCCTGGGGCGAGGACCGCGAGGAGATGGAGAACCGCGCCGAGCAGTGGACCCAGGCCGCGAAGGGCCAACTCGAGGAGACGCCAGACCAGCCCGGCGAACGCCCCGACGAGAGCGCCCTGACCGACGCGGCCAGCACCGCGGTCAGGGCGGCCGACCGCGACCACGGCGGGTTCGGCTCGGACGGCCCGAAGTTCCCCCATCCCTCGCGAATCCACCTTCTCCTGCGAGCGTACGACCGGACCGGCGAGGACGCGTACCGCGAGGTCGCCCGCGAGACGCTCGACGCGATGGCCGATCGGGGGATGTACGACCACGTCGGCGGCGGCTTCCACCGGTACGCGACCGACCGCGAGTGGATCGTGCCGCACTTCGAGAAGATGCTGTACGACAACGCCGAACTCCCGCGAGCGTACCTCGCGGGGTATCAGGCCACGGGCGAGGAGCGCTACGCCCGCGTCGCCGAGGACACGTTCGAGTTCGTCGAGCGCGAACTGACCCACCCCGACGGCGTCGGCGGGCGTGATCGGGGCGGGTTCTACAGCACGCTCGACGCCCAGAGCGAGGGCGAGGAAGGGAAGTTCTACGTCTGGACGCCCGCAGAGGTGCGCGACGCCGTCGACGACGAACTCGCCGACCTCGCGATCGATCGCTTCGGCGTCACCGACTCGGGCAACTTCGAGGGCGGCCGGACGGTGCTGACTCTCTCGGAGAGCGTCGAGACGCTGGCCGACGAGCACGACCTCGACGAGGGCGAGGTCCGCGACCGGCTGGAACGCGCCCGCGAACAGCTCTACGACGCCCGGGAAGAGCGCGTCCGGCCGCGCCGCGACGAGAAGGTGCTCGCCGGCTGGAACGGTCTTCTCATTTCGGCGCTCGCGGAGGGCGGGTTCGTGCTCGACGATCGCTGGTCGTCGCTGGCCGACGACGCGCTGGCGTTCGTCCGCGGAAAACTGTGGGACGCCGAATCCCAGCGGCTATCGCGCCGGTTCAAGGACGGCGACGTCAAGATCGACGGCTACCTGGAGGACTACGCCTTCCTCGCACGGGGCGCGTTCGACCTGTTCCAGACCTCCGGCGACGTCGATCACCTCGCGTTCGCCCTGAAGCTTGCGCGCGCGATCGAGCGGGAGTTCTGGGACGCCGACGAGGGGACGATCTACTACACGCCCGCGAGCGGCGAGTCGCTCGTGACCCGCCCGCAGGAGCTGCGCGACCAGTCGACGCCGTCGAGTCTCGGCGTCGCCGTCGACGTGTTGCTCTCGCTCGATCAGTTCGTCGGCCACGACCGGTTCGGCGAGATCGCCGAGACGGTCGTCGAAACCCACGGCCAGCGCGCGACCTCCAGTCCGATGGAGTACACGTCGCTCCTGCTCTGTGCCGACCGGCTCGACACTGGTTCGCTCGAACTGACCGCCGCCGGCGAACGATTCCCCGAAGAGTGGCGCGAGCGACTCGCCGAGACGTACCTCCCCGATCGACTGATTGCGCCCCGGCCCGCGACAGACGACGAACTGGAGGAGTGGCTCGAACGGCTCGATCTCGACGAAGCGCCGCCGATCTGGGCCGAGCGCGAGCACGTCGACGACCGGCCGACGCTGTACGCCTGTCGCTCCTTTACCTGCTCGCCGCCGGTCCACGACATCGCGGACGCGCTGGAGTGGGCCGAGGATCTCGCACCGGACGCCTGAGCGCCGGGAGTCCGGTCAGCGGCGACGGCCCATCACTCGACGGAGTCGACGCCGTCGGTTAGTCCGTCCGTCTCCGGCATCCCGCCGGTTCCGTCCGTGCTCTCGCTCGACCGGGGGGCGGCGTCCGGCGACACCGACTCGTCGTCCGCGGCGTCGTCGTCCGGAACTGGCTCGATCACTTTCTCGTACCCTTCGACGTACGTCTTGACGGTGGCGGTGAGGACGCCCAGTACGACCGGGCCGACGAACAGCCCGACGAACCCGAGCACGTAGACGCCGCCGAACACGCCCAGCAGGATCAGCCCGGGATTGAGATTCGCGCGGCGATCGATCACGATCGGCCGGACGAAGTTGTCGACCGAGCTGACCACCAGCAGGCCGTAGGCCGCCAGCAGCAGGCCGTTCGCGGTGTCGCCGATCGCGACGAGATAGGCGGACGCCGCGCCCCAGACGGCGAAGGCGCCGATCAGCGGCAGGAGGCCGAGGATGATCATCACGAACGTCCAGAAGACCACTTTCGGGATGCCCGCCAGCCACAGCCCGAGACCGCCGATGAGCCCCTGAATCACCGCGACGACGAGGTGCCCGATCACGACGCCCCAGGTCGTCTGCTCGATCTGCCCGTACAGCTCGTCGGAGATTTCCCGCGAGAGCGGCGAGTGTTCCTTGGTCCACTCGACGAGCGCGGGACCGTCGCGGAGCGTGTAGTAGACGAGGAAAAAGAGCAGTCCGAAGCCCATCCCGGTGTGCATCGCGGTGGCGAACACGTCTCCCACGCTTCCGCTCAGCAGGTCAAGCGCATCCTGCCCCGCCGTCTGGAGCAGCGGTTCGACCTTCACCTCGATGCCGAACTCCTCCGCGAGCGTGGCCTCGACGGCGGCGATCTGGAGATCGATGTTGCCCCTCGCCAGCGCCCGCATGTCGCGGTACAGCCGCAGCGCGACGAACAGCAGCGGGACGACCACGGCGACGACCGACGACAGGATCAACAGCACCGCTGAGAGCCGGCCGCCGACGCGGTCCGACAGCCGCCCGTGCAGCGGCATCAACAGATACGCGAGCACGACCGCACCGAGCACGTACTCGATAAAGGGGAGGACGACCGCCAGCGAGACGACCGCCGCCACCGCGATACAGCCGAGCAGGAACGCCTGCTGACGTTTCATGGCGCCCGCTTGTCCCGGCGGTAGCATAAAGGCCCGCCTCGCGCGGGCGCGACCCGCCGACCGCCCAACTACACCAAAGTTTAATATTTATCGCGGTACGACTGTTTTCACATGGCAGACAAAGCCGAACTCCGAGAGCAGATGATCGACGCCTTCGAGGGCGCTGACTACCCGATCTCCAGTCCGATGGACCTGGTCCCCGCGCTGCCGAACGGTCCGGGCACCAAGTTCGAGTCGGGCGACTTCTCGATGACCGCCATGGAGCTGAACACCAAGCTCTCCGGCGGGGACTTCCCCTACGACTCGGCCGACGGGTTCGTCGACGACGTCCTCGAAGAACTCGAGGAGAACGGTCACATCTGATCCGAACGGGCCGTTCGTCCCACGAGTAACGCGCCGCGGTCGCAGAACCGTCGAACTCCCGCTAGATTATTTATAGGTCCGATCCGGAGAGACGTGCATGCCGGAGATAGAAATCACGGACGACCAACGCGAGTATCTCGAGGATCTGCGCGGGGAGCTAGAGGAAGACGTCGTCTACGGACACGTGCGCCTAACAGACGCGCTCCAGTTCCTGATCGACAGCAGAGAGGGAGCGGCGGCCGATCTCGACGCCGCCGATTCGGGCGCACCGGCTACCCAAGAAATCGGTGACAGCGTCGACGAGGGCTCGGCCGACGACGGATCTGCGGACGATCCCGGGGACGCAACCGAGGGCACCGACACCGCCGACGAATCGGACGAAGAGAACGCGGAGGACGCCGACCCCGAAACCGGTGACGAAGCCGGCGCGCCAGTCGACGAGGAGTCCGATGCAGAATCCGACGCCGAAGACACCGACGAGGACGCCGAAGACGCCGAGGATGCCGAAGACGAGGATGCGGACGCCGACGATACCGAAGACGAAGACGCCGAACCGGCCGCGGCGCCGACGCCGGGCGGCGGCGGCGATCGCCTGAACACGATGATGCAACTGCTCGACACCCACGAGGAGAAGTGGCGCGAGGGGTCGGGCGACGCGCGCTACGAGGTCGATCTCCCGGACGGCTCGACCGAGACGGCCAACACGAAAGACGACGTGCGCGCGCTGCTGTTCAAGAACTACTGAGCCGTCAGTCGAAAAAACGGCAGGACGCCGCCGCGTCTCTTTTACACCGGCAGCCAGCCGAGTCGCGTGAACGCTAAGTACGCCGCGACGGCGGACACGCCGAACACCGCAACAAAGACCAGCTTGCTCCACGCGATCACCGTTTTCCCGTCGAGCGGGCCGAACGGGATCATGTTGAACGCGGCGAGAAAGACGTTGATGAACACGCCGAACGCGCCGACGCTCGCGAGGAACTCGATCGGCGCGAACGCGAGAGGAAGGAAGATCGCCGCCAGTAGCAGGTTCGTCACCGGCCCGGCGACGGCGATCAGCCCGTTCTCGCGGGGCGTGATCCGGCCGCGGTGGTAGACGGCGCCCGGCGCGGCGAAGATGAACCCGATGAACGCGCCCATCAGCGCCAGGAATAGCATGCTGTAGTCGGCCCGGAACTCGGCGAGCTGGCCGAACCGGACCGCGACGACCTTGTGGGCGAGCTCGTGGAGCATGAAGCCGACGCCGACCGTCACGATACAGAGGACGACAACGTCGACGAACCCGGCGGCGCCGATCGCCGACGGCCCGGTCAGGAAGACGGCGAACGCGGCCGAGAGCACGGTCCACGCGACTGCGAGATCCCGCAGTTCGCGGTTGCTAAAGGACAGCGACTGGCCGCCGCGTCGTCCGGATCTGCGTGCGCCCGCCATCTCAGGTCACCAGCTCCGCGATCAGTTCGGCGCTGTTGCGCGCGCCTGCGACCAGTTCGGACATGACGCCGCTGACGCCGCCGATCTCCGGCGCCATCGCCGGGATGACGACGGTCAGGAACAGGAAGCTGGCGACGATGCTGCCGATGTTCGTCATCGCGACGATCATGATCAGCCGGAACAGCGGCACGTCGAACATTCGCCCGATCAGGTCGGGGATCGGACTCTCGGTGTCGTCGAGGATCTGATTGAGCTGCTGGATGTCGCCGACGTTCACGGGGCGATGTCGCAGTTCGACGTAGCCCGCGAACCAGCCCGGCGCGAGCAGCGGGTTGATGCTGGTGAGCCAGGCGACCGCGCCGCCGACGCCCGCGCTCGACCAGCGCGCGCCGGCGAGCCGGGCCATCCCGAACGCGAAGACGCCGTTGATCAGGAACCACGCGCCGAACAGCTTCAGCAGGAACGTGTCCTGAACGCCGGCCATCAACAGGAGGACGAAAAAGGCCGCGAAGCCCAGCGTGAACAGGTAGCCGACGATCTTGCCGATCGAGAAGCGGCGTCCGGACGCCGTTTCCGATATCGACTCGATTTCGGGCAGCTCCTCGGGATGGTCGAGGTAGCGCTCGATGCCGGCGCGGTGGCCGGCGCCGACGACCGCGACGACGGTGTGACCCTGCTCCCGTAGCGCGTGGAGCTTGTGGGCGATGAATGCGTCGCGCTCGTCGATCAGCGCCTCGGCGCCCCGCGGGCTGAAGCGACGGAACTCCTCCATCATCGCGGTGACGACGTCGCCGTCGGTCAGATCCTCGATGTCGAAGTCGTCGTCGAGATCCATATCGTCGGCGTCCTCGACGCCGGTCGAAAGTACGAAGCCGGCGACGGCGCCGACCGCGAGCCCGACGAGGCCGCCCAGCGCTGCGCCCGAAAGCAGCCGAATCACCGTCTCGCCGACGGTCAGGAACGTTCCCGACCCGAGGATGCCCGCGGGAAGCGGGTCCGCAACCGCGAGTGCGAGCCCCGCGACGGCGCCGCCGACGGCGCCGACGAGCAGGCGAAAGGTGAACGCGTCGAACGTGTCCGCGAGCGACCCCGGCGGGCGGATCGAGGGCAACGCGAACAGGCCGACGCCGAGGCCGACCGCCGCGCCGCCGACGAGGCCACCGAGGATCTGGAGGGCCGCGGCGCTCGTCACGCCGAGCGCGAACAGGCCGCCCAGCCCCAGCGCCGGCGCGAGGAACTGACCGAACACGGCGCCCAGTATCATCCCGATGCCGGCACCGCCGACGATCCCGAGCGTCAGCGGGTCGGTGATGCCGACAGCGAGCCCGCCGACGAGCTTGAACTTCTCGCCGAGCGAGAGTCTGGTCCAGAACCGCTGCATCGTCACCTGAATGTCCCGGTCGACCAGCGCGACGCCGAGTCCGAACTCCTCGGCCGTCTCGATGGCGGCCTTCATGTCGGCGCCGGGTTCGATATCGAAGCGATCGCCCATCTGCGTCTGGACGTAGGAGAGCATCCAGTAGGCGAGAAACTGGAACACGGTGTTGCCGCCCAGCAGGTCCTTGGCCTCGATGTCCTCGGGCGCCTCGCCTTTCATCTGGCGGTAGCGCCCCTCGTCGAGTTCCACGGCGACGACGTCGGGCCGGCGCTCGCGGATCTCCGATTCGACCCGCTCGGCGCTCTCGGCCGACACGTGGGCGGTGCCGACCACGCTCACGCTGCCGGGCGCGTCGGCGTCCGGCGACGCGGGATCCGACTCCGCAGGCTCTGTCATCTACTGCGTCGTACACTCGGCGGGGTTTTACGCTTGTCGAACGCCGAAACGCCAACTCGCCTGCGGCGTCGTGTGACGAGCCTCGACCCCGACGCCGCTGCAGTGTTTCGGCACCGTCGCCGTCCCTAATCCGGCGCGTCGTCGCCCCGATCCGGTGCAGTCTTTCGTGCCCGCAGGGAACGAGCGTACATGACGACGAGGCTGACGGAGACGTACATCGAGAACCGGTCGATGGTCCAGCCCAACCACGCCAACATGCTCGATACGGCCCACGGCGGGAACGTGATGAAGTGGATGGACGAGGTCGGCGCGATGTCGGCGATGCGCTTCGCGGGCGAGACCTGCGTCACCGCGCGGATGAGTCAGGTCGACTTCGAGCGCCCGATCCAGGTCGGCGACACCGCACTGATCGAGGCGTACGTCTACGCCGCCGGGACGTCGAGCGTCCGGGTGCGAGTCAAGACGTACCGCGAGAACCCGACGACCGGCGAGACGGAGCCGACCGCGGATTCGTACATCGTCTACGTCGCGGTCGACGAGGACCGGAACACCGTCGAGGTTCCGGACCTGCGCGTCGAAACCGACCGCGCAGAGCGGCTCCGCGAAGAGGCGCTCGCGGGCGAGAACGGCGGCGACTGAGCGGCGTTGCGGCCGGCGCCGGCGTCAGGGCATCACGGACTCTATCTCCTCCGACGCGCCCGCGCTCTCGGCGGCGCTGCCGCGGCGTCGGTACCACCAGAGAAAGCCCTGCGCGAGGATGCTGGCCACGGTCGATCGGTACGCGAGCGCTCCGAGCGCGACCAGCAGCGCGCCGGCCTTGCTGTCGCCCCGCCTGAACTCCCGCGCGGCCTGTGCGAGCGCCGAGATGACGGTGACCGAGCGGCTCGTCTTCGATCCGAAGAGTCGTTTGAGGACCATACCGGAACTCCCACGCGCCGAGTGAAAAGCGTCGGGCCAAATCGGCGCCGCCGATCGCTCCTCACCTGCTGACGACGACGCCGTCCTCGCCGACCGCGACAGCGCGGCCGCCACGGCTGTCGACGCCCTCGAACGCGTCGTTCTCGAACGTGCGGCGCTCCCAATCGGCGTCCGGTACCGATCGCTCGAAGACGGCGTCCTCGCCGCAGGTCACGGCGTACTCCCCGTCCCGGGCGATCCCGGTCAACTCGTCGTCGAAGAGCCGATCCGGCGTCCACGTGCGGCCGTCGTAGCGGTGGACGACGCCGTCGTCGGCCGCGACCAAGCAGTCGTCTCGCTCGCTCGCCGCCAGATCCGTCAGCGTCCCGCCCGCGCCGTCCACGCCGACGCGCTCGAACGACCTGCCGGCGTCGGTCGTCTCGAAGACGCCGTCGTTCGTGTCACAGCAGTAGGCCAGCGCGGCGTCGACCAGTTCGACGCCGCTCAGGCTCGACCCGCTCCCCGGCGTCACCGGCGACGCCCACGACGGGCCGTCGTCACCGAACTCGCCGCGGAGCACTTCTCCGGAGCCGTTGATCAGTAGGATCGTCTCCTCGCCCGCGGACCCACCGACGGCGACGCCCGACCAGTTGTCCGTGATGCCTGCGGGGGCCGTGTAGTCGACGTGTTGCCAGCCGTCGGCGACGATCCGCCCGAGCGCGCCGCTGTCCCCCGCGATCCAGACCGCGGCGCCGTCGTCGGTAGCGGCGGCGCCGACGAGGTCCTCGCCCTGCGCCGCGGGGCCGTCCGCCAGCACGACGGTCCACTCATCCTCCCGCTCGGCGAGGACGACGCCGCCGTCGCCGACGGCACAGGCGCCGCCGTCGGTGATCGCGACAGCCTCGAGGTCGGCGTCGGTGGGGCCGTTCGTCCGCGTCCACTGGCGCTGCGGTTCGGCATCGTCGGTCGTCGGATCGGCGTCCTCACTCGTTTCCCTGGCATCTTCGTCCGCCGGCTCGGCGTCACCTCCGCCCGGTTCGGCCGGCCCTGATTCCGCCCGGTGCCGATCGACCCGGTTCGCGGGATCGCTCTCGTCGGCGGTCGAGCCGGCGTCGCGACGGCCTTCGACCACGTCTGCCGCCGCAGCCCCGTGGGCGAGGTACAGCGCCGCGGGCGGGAGGAGATAGGACGCCAGCGCGAGCGCGACGAACCATCGGTTGACGAACGTCAACAGTCCGAACGCGGTCAACCCCGCGGTCGCGACCGCGTGGACCCACGTCTGCGTGTAGCTTCTGAAGAACGCGACGAAGCCATCGTCGGACGACCGCTCGGCATCCATACTACCGTATCGTGGCGGGACGGTGATAATCACTGTCCACAGGGGATGCTGACCGTTGGCGCGCCGGATCGTTACTCGTGCTCGCAAAACACCTCGCCGGTGTTTCTGCCGAGATTCCCCGGAGAACGACTTCGGTAGGCTTCAGCTAGTAGCCGCCCTCGGCCCCCTGTTCGTCGATCGGCCCAGCGAAGACGCCGTAGAGGAACTTGAAGTACCACAGCACGAGCAACAGCACCGGCAGGCCGAGCACGGTGACGAGGTTGAGTGCGAGCGGCGACACCACGGCGGCCTCTACCGTGAGCCCGCTGGCCGGGTAGATCGTCGGATACAGCAACCGGGCGACGAGAGCGACCAGCAAGGCAGAGAGCCCCAACGTGCTGGCGAACCAGAGCCGATGACGGCCCAGTCGGGCGAGGACGATACCGCCGAGACCCAGTGCGACGCTCCCGATCACCACGGCAACTGCCGACGGCGTCAGTAGTAGGCCCCGTACGCCGACGGGGTCCGTCCAGAGAACGACCGCGAGGAGGACGACGACGCCGCCGAGATACGCGAGCGTCGACACCGTCCCGTACCGTGCCATCTCGGCGGCGAGCGAGCCTCGCGTCTTCGCGGCGACGAAGGCCGCGCCGCTCGCCAGCGAGAGCGCGACCAGGCCGATCCCCGTCAGGAGACTCGGTGCGCTGAGGGCGGGCGTCCCGAAGATCCAGCTCCCGACGAGCGTCCCGAGCAGGAGCGGCGTGATCGTGCTCCCGAAGACGAACAGTCGATCGCACGTTTGCTGCCAGAGCTCGTCCTCGCGCTGTTCCCGGAGTTCGGGCGAGACGCCGCGGAACACCAGCCCCATCACGACGGCGATGGCGAGCAGGTAGTGCTCGCTGAGCAGTCGCGAGTAGATCGGCGGAAACGCCGCGAGCAGGGTCGTCCCGAAAGCGACCAGCCACACCTCGTTGGCGTCCCAGACAGGCCCGAACGCCGCGAGCAGGGTCTCGCGGTCGTGCTCGTCGCGTGTCGCGTAGAGCATCCCGATCCCGAAGTCGAACCCGTCGAGGGCGACGTACATCGCGAGCGTGAACATGACGACGCCGAACCAGATCGTCGGGAGCGACGGGACCAGGTACTGCTCGGTCGAGAGCATCAGCGGGCTAATCATCGGAACTCACCAGGGGAAGCCGCGGCCGGTCGGTGTCCGACTCCTCGCGCACGCCCAGCCGAACGAGTTCGCCCTCAATCAGCCACTTGAATGCGAAGCCGAACGCGGCGAGCAAGACGATGTAGAGCGCCACGAACGCCACGAGTGTCGTGGTCGCCTCGGCCCCGGTGAGCGTCGTCGAGGCGGCGTCTTGCGTCTTGAGGACGCCCTGTATCACCCACGGTTGTCTCCCGATCTCCGTGACGTACCACCCGGTCAGGAGTGCTGCGAACCCCAGCGGCGTCGCCAACGTCATCGCTCGCAAGTAGCGGTCGCTCTCGGACAACCGCCCCTTGCGCAGGAGATTGCCGCCCCAGAGGGCGAGCCCGATAAAGAGGAACCCGAGCCCGACCATGAAGCGGAACGACCAGAACACCAGGGCGACGGGCGGGTTGTCGTCGTACTCGTGTAATCCGACCACCTCCTCGGAGAAGTCGCCGCCGCTCGCGAGGAACGATCCCATCGCCGGGAGGCTGATCGTCCAGAGGTTGTCGGTCCGCGGGTCAGTCAGCGAGTCGACGCTCTTCGGGATGGCGATGAGGTGGAGGTCCGCCTGTCCCGTATCGTAGTGAGCCTCCATCGCGGCGAACTTCTGTTCTTGAGTGTCGGCGACGTGCCGGCCGTAGGCGTCGCCGTGGACCGCCTGTAGCGGCGCGGTGAGCAACAGGAGGACGACGGCGGCGCGCAGCGCCGTGTTCCACGCCTCGGAGTTTCGCTTCCGCCAGACGAAGTACGCCGAGACGCCGGCGACCAGCAGCGTGACGGAGATCACCGAGGCGTTGATCATGTGGACGTACATCCACGGGAGCCGCGGCGTCAGGAAGGCGGCGACCGGATCGGTCAGCTGAGCGACCTCCATCCCGTTGCGCTCGACGAGTTCGAAGCCCTGCGGCGTCTGCATCCAGGCGTTGACGACGAGGATCCAGAAGCCCGAGAGCCACGCGCCGACGCCGGTCAGCACCGACGACAGCACGAAGGTCCGATCGGAAACGCGCTCGCGGCCGAACAGCAGGACGCCGAGGAAGACGGCTTCGAGGAAGAAGGCCATCTTGGCCTCGAACGCGAGCGGCCCGCCGATCATCTCGCCCGCTGCCTCGGCGAACACGGGGAAGTTCGTGCCGAACTGGAAACTCATCGGGATCCCGGTGACCGTCCCCATGACGAACCCGATGCCGAACAGCTTCACCCAGAACTCCCGAAGGCGGGCGTACCGCGGGTCGCCAGTCCTGACGTCTTTCCAGGTGAAGTATACGATGAACGGTGCCAGTCCGATCGACAGCGAGGCGAACAGTATGTGGACGCTGATCGTCCAGCCGAACTGGACTCGGCTCGCGACCTCCGCCGACAGGAGCGGGGCGGCCGGTATCGCCTCGAGTACTGTCGAAAGCAGTATTGCAGATACTGGTACCATGTGGACACGTCTCCTAGTTACCAGGAGGGACCAGTACGGCGATAAACCTGGACGCGATTCTACGACCCTGAGAATGGCGGGTCTTTTTATATACTTGCGGCGGCGCCGCCTGCAGTGACCGCGCCGTCAGCCGTCGTAGACGTAAAACCCCTCACCGGTCTTTTTGCCGAGGTCGCCGGCGTCGACCTTGCGCCGGAGGAGATACGCCGGGCGGTATCGATCGCCCAGTTCCTCCTGCAGCGTCTCGGAGGCGTGGAGCACGACGTCCAGCCCGATGTGGTCGGCCAGCTCCAAGGGACCCATCGGGACGTTGGTTCCGAGTTTCATCCCGCGGTCGATGTCGTCCTTGGTCGCGACGCCTTCGTCGAACGCGCGGATGCCCTCGTTGAGCCACGGCATCAGGATGCGGTTGGTGACGAACCCGGGCTTGTCGTCGGCTTCCCACGTCTCCTTGTCCAGATCCTCGGAGAACGCGTGCGCCAGGTCGACCGCGCCGTCGCTCGTCTTCTCGCCGACCACGACCTCGACGCCGTCCATCACCGGAACGGGGTTCATGAAGTGCAGGCCGACGACCCGCTCGGGGCTGTGGGTCGCGCTCGCGATCCGAGTGATCGAGAGCGTGCTGGTGTTCGTCCCGAGCAGCACGTCCTCGTCGACGTGTTCTTCGAGGTCGTCGAACACGTCCTGCTTGACGTCCATGTCCTCGACGACGGCCTCGACGACGAGATCGCAGTCCGCGAGATCGGCGAGCTCCGTCGTCCCCTCGATGCGCTCGCGCGCCGCCTCGGCGTCGCTTTCGCCGAGCGCGCCCCTGTCGACCAGACGGCCGAGGCTGTCGTCGATCGAGTCGAATCCGCCGTCGACGTACGCTCGCTCGACGTCGCGCATCACCACGTCGTAACCGGCGGTCGCCGCGACCTGTGCGATGCCACTGCCCATCGTGCCCGCGCCGACGACGCCGACGCGCGAGACCGAATCGAGTGTCCGGACCATGCGTGAACGTGTGACGCGAGTGCGATAAACGTTTGTTCCCGCTGACCGGTAACGCAACGAATCGGTGTCAGACGCCGTCCCGTCCCCGGAACGGCTGGAGAAAGTTTCAAGAACCCGGGGAAACATCGTTCCACAACCCGGTGAGGGCCGTGACACGAACGGAAGACGCCGACGAGGAGTTGCTCGAACTCCGGTACGTCGGCCCGGCGACGGCGTCCACGCTCGCAGCGGAGTCGGTGACGGTCGCCGACGTCCGCGAGAAGCGGGTGTCCTATCAGCTACTCGTCGACGCCGGCATCAACGCTGGCGTGGCGACGAAGATCCGGCGGTGGCACTCGCTGCCGTGGACGTTCGACGGCGAGGAGCACCACCTCGACCGGCGCTCGCAGAACGTTCGGCACCTTCAGGACGACGAGCGCGAGTGGGTCGCCGCCAGCAGCGACTGGCGCGAGGACGACGCGGCGTCGAGCGGCACCGAGAGCGACGATGGCGACGAGACGGCGCTCACGGACGACGACTGGGAGCGCGACGACGCTGCGGCGCGGGACGAGAACGCGTCTCGGGACGACGATCGCCCCGTCCTAACCGCGGGTGACTGGCAACCCGCGGGTGACGACACACGCGACGACGCGAACGCATCGGCAGACGCGGCGTCTGACGACCCCCTCACCGACGGGGACTGGACGCCCGACGACGTCGGCGACGCCGCGGAGACCGACGGGAGCGGCTCCGCACGGGCCCGGGAGTCCGCGTGGCGCCGCGAAGCGCGAGCCGATCCCGTCACCGCGATTCCCGGACTCGACGAGGACGTCGCCGCGACGCTGGTCGACGCCAGCGTGACGAGCGCGCGGCGGCTGGCGACCGCCGATCCGGAGCACGTCGGCAAAGTACTCGACCTGCCGACCGAGACGGTTCGTGAGTGGGTCGACGCCGCGTCGAACTACGTCGACGGGTAGTCAGACCGGTTATTAACTACGTTCGTAGTAATGCGAGTTTAGGCGATATTGCGCAATTAGAATCCTCTATAAAGATTCTAACCGCCTCCTACACCGTATTATGGTTTTGCGGTTCGACCGGCATCTATATATACTGCATGATTGGATTTCGAAATAGATGTTCCCGCTGACCGACGAGGCGATCGCGCGCGACGGGAAGGTACTGATCCTCGCGATGGACCACGGGTTAGAGCACGGGCCGACCGACTTCGAGGCCGTTCCCGAGACGCTCGACCCCGAGACGGTGTTCGAGGCTGCGACCCACGACGCGGTGACGGCGATGGCGGTCCAGAAGGGCGTCGCGGAGACGTACTACCCCTCCTACGAAGACGACGTGGCTCTCCTCGCGAAGCTCAACGGGACGAGTAACCTCTGGATGGGCGAGCCCTACTCTCCGAAGAACTGGTCGGTCGAGTACGCCGCCGAGCTCGGGGCCGACGCGGTCGGCTACACAGTCTATCCGGGGTCGAACCGCGAGCCGGAAATGTTCGAGGAGTTCCGCGACGCCCAGGAGTCCGCGCGCGACCACGACCTCCCGGTCGTGATGTGGTCGTACGCCCGCGGTCAGGGCCTCAAGAACGACACCAAAGACGAGGTGATCGCCTACGCCTCGCGGATCGGTCTCGAACTCGGCGCCGACGTGGCGAAGGTGAAGTACCCGGGTAGCAAGACGGGCATGGAGTGGGCTGTCGACGCCGCGGGCGACACCAAAGTCGTGATGAGCGGCGGCTCGAAGGTCGACGACTACCAGTTCCTGGAGAGCGTCGAGTCGGTGATCGACGCCGGCGGCGCCGGGCTCGCGGTCGGCCGCAACGTCTGGCAGCGCGAGAATCCCGAGCGCATCCTCGACGCGCTCGAAAAGGTGATCTTCGAGGAACAGACCGCAGAAGCGGCGCTCTCGGAGGTGGAATCGTGAGCGAGCAGCTCGCGCCGACCGACGCCGACCGCTACGACCGGATCGTCGACGAGGTGTTCGCGACGGTCGCCGACGCCACGCCGGAACTCCGCGACGCGATCCGCGGACGCCGCGGCGAAACAGATGCCGAGAACCCGAGCGGCGACCAGCAACTCGAAGCCGACCGGTGGTTCGACCGCCTTCTGGCCGACCGTCTCGGCGCTATCGACGGCGTCGGCGCCTACGCCAGCGAGGAGCGCGCCGAGCCGATCGACTGCGGCTCGGGCGTGAGCCTCACGGTCGACCCGCTGGATGGCTCTTCGAACCTCGTCTCGAACAACCTCGTGGGGACGATCGTCGGCGTCTACGACGACGAGCTCCCCGCGGCGGGACGAGACATGATCGGCGCCGGCTTCGTCGTCTACGGACCGACGATCACGATGATCCAGGCTCGCGGTGAGACGGTCGCGGAGTACGAGATCGTCGACGGCGAGCGTGAACCGCTCCGCGAGGGCTTCGAGCTGCCCGACGATCCGACCGTGTTCGGGTTCGGCGGCGGCGACGACGAGTGGCCCCCGGCGTTCCAGCGGTACGCCGACGACGCCCGCGAGGAGCTGAAACTGCGCTACGGCGGCGCGCTCGTCGGCGACGTCAACCAGGTGCTGCGCTACGGCGGCGTGTTCGCCTACCCAACCCTGGAGTCGCGCGAGGAAGGAAAGCTCCGCCTGCAGTTCGAGGCGAACCCGATCGCGTACGTCGCGCGCGCCGCGGGCGGTGCGGCGTCCGACGGCGAGCGGTCGATTCTCGACGTGACCGCTGCACGGCTTCACCAGCGGACGCCGCTGTACGTCGGTAACGAGAAATTGATCCGGGAGCTTCCGGAGGAGCTTAACTGATCGTCGTGCGCTGGAACCGCACGTAGCCGATCGCCAGCGGGACGACGATCCACAGCAGGGCGATGATGCCGCTGAACCAGTTTTGCAGGTAGATCGGTGCCTCGCTACCAGCCTGCAGGGACCCCAGCGAGCCCCCGAAGCCGAAGTCGAAGAACATGAGCAGGAACTTCTGGAGCGACGCCGAGGGCGTCGCCGTCGAAAGGAACTGGAACCAATCGGGCACACCGCCGGTGATTCTGACTGTCCCGTTCAGGAGATAATAAATGCCGATCGGGATGGCAGACCAGAGATACTGGAAGAGGATGATGGTGCCCGCGGCCAGCCCCATCGCCTTGCCACGGGAGTTGACACTGGCCGAAATGCTGACCGCGAAGACGGTGTACAGCATGGCGACCAGTAGCGTGAACACGAGGAACTCGAAGAACGATCCTGCGGGGAGTTCGCCGTACACGGCGAACATCACGACGGCGCCGACGCCGAAGCCGAGCAGCGTCGGCACCGCGAGGACGCCGAGCCGGCCCAGAACCTTCCCGAGAACGACTTCGCCTCTGACGATGGGAAGCGAGAGCAACATCCGAATGCTACCCGTATCACGTTCGCCGACGATCGACATGTAGCCGACGATCATGGCGAGAATCGGGATCAACAGCAGCATCGGCGTACTCATGAAGTTCAGCGCCGCCGCGATGTCCGGATCGCCGCCGAGCGCCTTCGGCGCGTACGAAGCGATTCCGACGAACACGATCATCAGCGCCGACAGCACCCACAGCATCTTCGAGCGCGCGGCGTCGGCGAAGTCCTTCTTCGCGACGTCGATCCAGGCGTTAGCTCCGCTCATGCGTCCACCTCCGCGGGCTCCGCGCTGGTGTCTACGCCCTTGGACGTGTAGCTCGCGAACAGGTCGTCGAGACTGGCCTGTTCGGTCGAGAAGTCGTCGACCGTGAGACCGGCGTCCTCGATCGCCGAGAGCACCGCCGTCTTGCTCCCGCGCTCCGAGAGGCCGACCCGGATCGTCGAGCCCTCGATCGAGACGCTGGTGACGGCGTCGAGGTCGCGCAGCGAGCCGGCGACGCCGTCGGGCTGGCCGCCGACCTGAACCGTGAGCTGGGTGTCCGACCCGACTTCGTCACGGAGGCCTTCGATCGAGTCCTCGACGACCATCTGTCCCTCGTTCATGATACCGACGCGGTCACAGACCGCCTCGACCTGCCCGAGGATGTGACTGGAGAAGAACACGGTGGTGCCGCGCTCGTTCTCCTCGCGAACGATCTCGCGGAGCTCGCGCGCGCCGTTCGGGTCGAGCCCGGAGGTCGGCTCGTCGAGGATCAACAGTTCAGGATCGCCGACCAGCGCCATCGCGAGACGAAGGCGCTGGCCCATCCCTTTCGAGAACCCGCCGGCCTTCCGGTCGGCGGCGTCGGCGAGCCCGACGCGTTCGAGGAGGGCCTGGGGATCGTCGTCGGTCTCTTTCACGTCGATCGCGAACTCGACGTGCTTGCGCGCAGTGAGCCGGTCGTACAGCCCGACGTCGTCCGGCAGGACGCCGACGCGCTGGTGGATCTCCTTGATGTCGGACTGGGCGTCCAGGCCGAGCACCGTCGCCGTCCCATCCGTCGGGCGAATGTAATCGAGCAGCATGTTGATCGTCGTCGACTTTCCGGCCCCGTTGGGCCCGAGGAAGCCGTAGATCTCACCCGATCGGACGGTGAGATCGAGGCTGTCCACCGCGAGCACGTCGCCGAACTGCCGCGTCAGGTTTTGGGTTTCGATTGCTGGAGGACTCATTCGTCGGTCGGAGCATCTTCGTCCAGACTTATAAAACAACCTACATTGAATAGGCGGAATGAACTGTCACGAAACCGACCCCGCTCGTCGACTGGGAAATCAGTCCCTACCGGAGCGTAGACGCTCTATTACAATGTCGAATCAGGCGCTATCTCGAAGCCGGACGCCGGGTGCGTCCGCCCGAATCGGGGGATTCGGGAGCCGCACTGTTCGGAGAGAGGACGTCCGCGCGACCCGCTGATGTGGGGCGGAACAGGACGCCGGGACCGGCCCGGAATTTTCGTTCCGTCTTTGATATGCTACCGTTCTCGGTGCCATCCGTCCGAGCGATATCGGCGTTGCTTTCGGAGCCCTAGCCCGCGTATTACAATCTGGCCCACGTCCCCCGTTCCCACTATGGCGGATCGGACTTCCTACACGGACACCAAGACTCGGGACGATATCGCCGACCGGCTCCGGGAGCTCGCGGACGCGTTCGAATCCAGCGACACGACCGTTCATGCCGGCAACAAGTCGGTGCATCTGTCCCCGCCGGACTCGATCAACTACCAGATCGACATCGTCGAGCGCTCGTCGCTACTGCGCGGCGACCACGAGTCGGTCGAGATCGAACTGGGCTGGAAACCCGAGCAGCAAGATCAGGAGCCGCCGGAGTAACGCGACCGGGAAAACTGTTTTACCGGCTCTCCGCGCACACGGTGACGTGAAAGTTCGCATCGGGGCGGACGCGACCGACGACGAGGCCGCGGCCATCGCCGCGGCGCTGTCGAGCCACGTCGAGGAATCGGTGGAGGTGTACGTCGACGACGCGGCGTCGCCGTCAGCGACGCGCTCGCCGGACGAGCCATCGGATTCGCCGGGCTCGGCGACGGCGACGGGGAGCGACGGCGGCGAGGAACTCGGCCCGACGGAGCGCGAGCGACAGCTCCTCGAAGAGATCGAAGAGATCGAAGCCGGCGGGCCGGAGAAGTACCGCGAGCGCCTCGACGAACAGGGGAAGCTGTTCGTTCGGGATCGGCTCGATCTCTGGTTCGGCGAGGAGGGCGTCGGGTTCGAGGACGGACAGTTCGCTAACTTCGATGCCTGGCATCCCGACAGCCCGGACGTCGAGGAGTACGATCCGAACGATCGACTGCCCGCCGACGGGCTGTTGACCGGCGCCGCCGAGTTCGAGGGCCGGTCGCTCCACTTCATGGCCAACGACTTCACCGTGAAGGCCGGCTCGATGGCCGAGCGCGGCGTCGAGAAGTTCCTGCGGATGCAACAGCGCGCGCTCAAAAGCGGCCGCCCGGTCCTCTACCTGATGGACTCCTCGGGCGGCCGGATCGACCAGCAGACCGGCTTCTTCGCCAACCGCGAGGGGATCGGGAAGTACTACTACAACCACTCGATGCTCTCCGGTCGAGTCCCACAGATCTGCGTGCTGTACGGTCCCTGCATCGCCGGGGCGGCGTACACGCCGGTGTTCGCCGACTTCACCGTGATGGTCGAGGGAATGAGCGCGATGGCGATCGCCAGCCCGCGGATGGTCGAGATGGTCACCGGCGAGCAGATCGATCTAAACGAGCTCGGGGGACCGCGCGTCCACATGGAGGAGTCGGGCAGCGCCGACCTGATCGCGGAAGACGAGGAGCACGCCCGCGAACTGGTCGCGCAACTGCTCACGTATCTCCCGGACAACGCCGACGAGCGACCGCCGAAGTCCGAGACGGTCGCGCCCGTAAAGTCGCCGGACGGGATCGACGCCGTCGTCCCCGACCGACCCAACGAGGGGTACGACGTGAACCGGGTGATCGAGCGCCTCGTCGACGGCGACTCCTTCTTCGAGTTGCGATCGGGCTACGGCGCCGAGATCGTCACCGGGTTCGCCCGGATCGACGGCCGACCGATCGGGATCGTCGCCAACCAGCCCGCCGAGCGCGCCGGCGCGATCTTCCCCGACGCCGCCGAGAAGGCTGCACAGTTCATCTGGACCGCCGACGCGTACAACGTTCCGCTGCTCTACCTCTGTGACACGCCGGGCTTTATGGCCGGCTCGCAGGTCGAGAAGGAGGGTATCCTCGAACAGGGCAAACGGTTCATCTACGCCACGTCGTCTGCGACGGTGCCCCAGCAGACGGTCGTCACGCGCAAGGCCTACGGCGCCGGCATCTACGCGATGGGCGGCCCGGCGTACGATCCCGAGAGCGTGATCGCGCTCCCGTCGGGGGAGATCGGGATTATGGGTCCCGAGGCGGCGATCAACGCCGTCTACGCCAACAAACTCGCCGAGATCGACGACGAGGACGAGCGCGCGGAGCGGGAAGCCGAACTCCGGGAGGAGTATCGCGAGGACATCGACGTCCACCGCATGGCCAGCGAGGTGGTGATCGACGAGATCGTCCCGCCGAGCGAGCTGCGGGCAGAGCTGGCCGCCCGTTTCGCGTTCTACGAGGACGTCGAGAAGGATCTGCCCGACAAGAAGCACGGTACTGTACTGTAGCTGAGGGGGACATCTACTATTTAAAAGTCCCGATCAACTTTAATCAGGAACACAGCAGGAGGAAGTGATAGAACCCAATTAAAATTCTGGCTTAGGGATTTTATTATACCAGTGCTAACGATGACGTATGCCACCAACAGCTCAAACGTACATATCCTCTCCTTGTGGAAGCTGGGCAGACCCAGACACTTCTGATGTGAGTGATGAGATAGTTCCAATAGAATTTGATCAGTATCGCCTAAAGTACTTTCCAGATGCTATTAATAATCTCCATGCTATAAAAAGGCGAAAAACCATAAAAGAGGTTGTAGATAAGTATTTGACTTACAGAAAGTACCTCTTTGATCCGTCTCCGAGTAGGATACGTGCTGAAAAGCAAACTGCTCGTGACTTTGAGGTAACTTGGCAAAGTATCCAGGCACACATATATGATCTTTATGATCAGAATGAACCGCTTAGCGCTTTCGAGGACGATCTAGAGAGGGTTTGGGAAGCTCGACTACAGTCCTTCTCAAAGGACCAGAGGGCAATCAGGAACTGCTGTCAGAAGATTAAGAATACCTTGGAGAGTTTCTTAGATATAGAAGCCTCGGATATCTCCTTAGACGAGATTACCTATGAAGACTTGTCTAAAGCTAATGATCTCCACCTTGTTCAATCCCCTGAGGTATTGAAATCGCTTAAATCGCTTGATGAATACTGCCAGTTTCATAATCGTGTGTCCATCAAGCCTAAAGATATCACGGGTTATGACATAGAATTTGGCAGAACTTGGAAGAAAATACTTAGTATAATCGAGAAAGACCTCAATAGGAATTCAAAAGAGGATGATGCAATCTCCCTTACTAATGACTGGGATTGTACTGAGGCATATGCAGTCTTCCCCGATGATAAGAACTACTATGAGAAGCATTCATGTAGTATCTCTATTAAATATCATAGAAATGGCAAAATGAATATAGAAGCGTGTTTGTGGCCTAGTTTTGTTAGTGAGGACAGTGTAGTGAGGCTATCAACAGAATGTGATGGTATTGGTCAGTGTAGCATCAATCTGTTTATAGTTCACTCAATTAATCAATTCCACTCCATGGCAGGAGAATGAGCAAGATGACAGACAATTCTCAAGAGGAAAGAAATCCAGAAAGCCATGAGGGATCAGTCATGATTGTCAAAGTGAGTGATAAAAAGGAGATAGAAAATCCTCTACTGGTAAAGTCTACAACCTCACCGGACACGGCTAATACAAATTCCTCACTTAACATAGTCCAAATATGTTCTATTCTCTCTGCCGCATTTGTTGGTGCGCAAGTATTAGCCAATCCATATGATCCATTATCACTCCAAATCATAACGTCTATTTCAATAATGTCCTTTCTTGGTACGTTAAGATTGATGTTGCGATAAGGACTTCTTCACGCGTAGAAACCATAGGTGTAATATGTTTAACCACCCTCGAAGAACCCCGTTGCCTTTCTCTTTGCCACCGGTTCAAAGTTTATTGTGCTTCGGCGTGACGCCGACGTATGCGACTCGATGACAAGACGGTGCTGATCACGGGATCGGGGACGGGAATCGGCGAGTCGACCGCGCTGCGCTGCGCCGAGGCGGGAGCGACGGTCGTCTCGACGGACGTCGACGCCGACGCGGCCGAGGCGACGGCGGTGTCGATCCGCGACGACGACGGTGAGGCGACGAGCTTCGAGCTCGACGTGACCGACGGCGACCGGTTCCACGAGGTCGTCGACGAGGTCGCCGCGGAGCGCGGACTCGACGTGCTGGTCAACAACGCCGGTATCGGCCACCCGCCGTCGTCGGTCGAGGACACCGACGCTTCGGTTCGGGACTACGTCGTCGACGTGAACATCAACGGGACGTGGAACGGCTGTCACGCCGCGCTGCCGGTGATGAAAGAACAGGGATCGGGCTCGATCATCAACATGGCGTCGGTCGGCGGGATGCTCGGCTTCCCCTACCAGTCGGTGTACGCGCTGACGAAGGCGGCCGTGATCAACTTCACCCGGGCCGTCGCCGCGGAGGCTGGTCCGGCGGGCGTGCGCGCCAACGCGGTCTGTCCCGGGTTCGTCGACACGCAGCTCACGGAGGCGTTCTTCGCGGGGCGCGAGGATCCCGAGGCCGCACGCGAGGAGATGATCGAGGACTACCCGCTCCGGCGGCTCGGCGAGCCCGAGGAGATCGCGGACTGCGTCGCCTTCCTCGCCAGCGACGCGGCGTCGTTCGTCACGGGCCACGCACTCACGGCCGACGGCGGCTATTCGAGCACGTGACCGGCGACGCGGCGGTGTGATCGGCGGCGCTATGCGTCGAGCACGCCTGGGCCGCCGCCGGAGGCCTCGTACTCGGCCTGCGTGACGGTGTACCGGTGCTGGGTGATCGGCTCGCCGTTAAACGCGTCGTGGTTCCGAAGTTTGCCTTCGTGACGGCCGCCGTGGCGCTCGACGTATTTCTCGATGGCACGGCGTGACTTGTCGTTGTCAGCCCAGTGTGTGACCTCGACGACGTCGAGATCCAGCCGGTCGAAGGCCAGTTCCATCATCGCGGCGGCACGCTCGCCCGAGTAGCCCCTGCCCCAGAACCGCTTTCGGAGCCAGGTTCCGAGGGTCGCCGTTCGTCGGTCCCAGTCGATCAGGATCGCTGCAGCGCCCGCGATCTCGCCCGCACCGTCCTCGCCTGCAGCCGGTCGAATCACGTAGTCGATCCCCCCGGCTTCGGCGATCCGCTCCTCGACCGATTCGAGGAATCCGAGCGTCTCACGGACCGTCTCGTGGGGGTCCCAGGTGAGATACTCGGTCACGTCCTCGATCCCCGGATCGGACGAGCAGAGCTCGTAGAACTCGACGGTGTCGACGTGCTCGGTCGTCAGCGGTTCGAGTACGAGGCGCTCGGTCTCGATCCTGTCGGGGAACAACTCGCCCGGCATGGCTTCGCGGTCTCGCGAGGCGAACAAAAAGCCACGGGTCAACCGGTGCCCGACGGCGGGGATATTTACGGCAGGCACCCCCAGAATCCGACATGAGCGGCAACGAACCGTCGGAGACGGCGTCGAGCGGCCGGGACGACGAAACGCCGACCGACGACGATTCGGCGGACGGATCGTCCCAGACGTCCGAGGAAGCGGCGCCGGCCGACGACGAGGTAGTCGACGAACCGTCGACGAGCGGAGCCGAAGCATCCGATTTCGACGCCTCCGGCGACGTGCACGACGACGCCGAACCGAGGGACTCGATCGTCCCGGACGAGCGGGTCGCGAACGACGTGACGGCGTCGGATCTGACGATCGAGCCGCGGGGGCTGGACTCCCGCGTCCGGATCGTCTGGGTGCTCCAGGGACTGCTGTCGGCGGCGATCCTCTCGGTCATCGTCGGCGCGGTCGCGTCGTTCTTCGTCGCGGGCGCCGGCTGGATCGGGGCGGCGACGTTCGCGATCGTCGGAACGCTCGTGATGATCCACTCGATCCTTCGCTACCGGATCTGGACCTACGAGGTCCGCGAGGACGCGCTGTACCTGGAACGCGGCGTCCTGACGCGCGTGCGAACGGTCGTCCCCTACGTCCGGATCCAGCACGTCGACGCCAGCCGCGGCCCCGTCGAGCGGTCGGTGGGACTCGCGTCGTCGGTCGTCTACACCGCGGGGACGCGCGGCGCCGACGTGACGATCCCCGGGTTGACGTCCGAGCGGGCCGACGACATGCAGGAGCGGCTCAAGCAGTTGGCGATCCTCGCGGACGGTGACGACGCCGTATGACGACGCTGCACCCGCTGTCGATCCCCTATCGGGCGGCCCAGCGCGTCTGGCAGTTCGTGGGCTTTCTCGTCATCTTCGCGTTCTCGGGGACGCTCCTCTCGGGCGACGGGCTGCAGGCCGCGGGGCTGCTGGGGATCGTCGGAACGCTCCTCGTCGCCGTCGTCGTCTGGGAGGTGCTGTACTACCAGCGCTTCGAGTACGACCTGACCGAGACGACGTTCGACCTCCGGTCGGGCGTGCTCTCGACGCGCGACCGGGAGATTCCCTACCGCCGCGTTCAGAACGTCTCGATCAGCCGGAACGTGATCCAGCGCGTGCTGGGGCTCGCCGAAGTGACAGTCGAGACCGCCGGCGGGAGCTCGGCGGAGGCCCAGCTCCGGTACGTCGACGTCGACGAGGCCGATCGCCTACAGAACGAGATCGGCCGCCGAAAGCGCCTCGTCGCTCGGGACGAGACGGGCAAAGCCGACCGCGACGCGGCGTCCGACGACGAGCGCGCGGACGAGAAAGCGGATGTCGAACAGCTGTTCGCGATCTCGGACCGCGAGCTGACGATGCTGGGGCTGGTGTCGATCGACCTGCGATTCCTGCCGCTCGTGACGGTGCTGGCGCCGCTGTTCGGGCCGGCAGTCGCCGAGCAGATGTTGGTAGCCGGGCCCGCGTTCGTCGTCGCGCCGCTGGCCGCGATCGCGCTCTACGCCGTGACGGCGCTGGCCAGCGGCGTCGTCGCGGTGCTGAACTACTACGGGTTCACGCTCGTCCGGCGGGGCGACGAACTCAGGTACGACCGGGGACTGATCGAGCGCTACAGCGGGACGATCCCGCTCGGTAAGGTCCAGACGGTGTCGATGGCCGAGAACGTCCTCCAGCGGCTCGTCGGCTACGCGTCGCTCTCGATCGAGACGGCGGGTTCCTCGCCCGGTCAGGCCGGCGGCTCGCAGTCGGCGGTCCCGCTGGCCAGGCGCGAGCGGGTGATCGACCTGGCCCAGTCGGTCGAGCGCTTCGGCGACCCGTCGTTCGAGCGCCCGCCCAAGCGCGCCCGGATGCGGTACGTCGCCCGGTACAGCATCGTTCTCGCGGTGCTGATCGGCGCGGCGTTCCTCGCCGATCGCGCGACGACGACCCAGCTGTACTGGTACGCGCTGTTCGCCGCCGTTCCGCTGATCCCCGTCGCCGCCCACCTCAAGTGGCGCAACCTCGGCTACGCGCTCGGCGACGATCACGTCGTGACCCGAGCGGGCTTCTGGAACCGGACGACGACCGTCGTGCCGTACTACCGTGTGCAGACGGTGCTGGACAGCCAGACGATCTTCCAGCGCCGGCGCGACCTCGCGACGCTGACGATCGACACCGCCGGCTCGCGCAGCCTCACCGGACAGGACGCCCAGGCGGTCGACATCGACGTCGGACTGGCGGCCGAGCTACGCGAGGAGGTCGCTTCGCGTCTCCAGGACTCGCTGGCCGAGCGGACGCCCGCCGAGGATCGGTTGTTCGACGTCGACGCCGCGCCCGACACGACGTTCGACGGGACGCCGTCGCCGGGCGAGTGACCGGGCGGTCGGTCGAGCGCTTCTACTAGCGGCCCCACTCGTAGACCCACCAGCTGGCGCCCAGCAACAGCAGTCCCGCGCCGAGCGCCGACGTCGCGGGCTCCGGGATGATGAACAGCACGAATCCCACGAGGATCAACACGCCCGGCTCGATCTGGTCGAGGTTGCCCGGTGATGACAGGTCCATACGGAAGCTATCGAGGCGCTCTGCAATATGGCTAGGTGCGCGATCGGCCGACGACGCGGCGTCACGCCGCGACGAGCGATCGGGGGCCCGCACCAGACCTACACACTGTGGCCCCGAACTCTTGCCCGCATGGACCCGACGTGTGAGTATGATCGGCGCCTACACGATCGGAAAGAAGGCGGTCAAGTTCGGGTACAAGCGCTACGGCGTCCCCGGCGCGGTGGCGACCGGCGGCGCCGCGCTGGTCGGCTACGTCGCGGTCCGGCGAGCGCTAAAATCGTCCGCGAACGAGGAGAACGTCGAGTCGGCGATCGACGCCGGGGCGGTCAAATCGGCGGTCGACGAGCGGGGCCTGAGCGCCGTGACCGATCCGGGAACGCTGAACGACGCCGTCGACGAGAGTCAGCTCAGCTCGGTCATCGACGCCGACGAGGTGGCGTCCGCGGCCGGCGAGGAAACCGACGAGATGACCGGCGACGACGCCGGCGGCGGTGACGAGGGCGACGTTTCGGATGTCCGGTAGTCGACGCCGCCGATCGGGTGAAAGCGCGCCGGCGGACCGCCGGGCGTTCGTCGGCCGCTCGCACGACCATCCTGATTTATCGTTATGGAGTGCAAATCTGTTACACGCATGAGTTCGGAACAGTCCAACGTCGGGTCGGTATCGGCCGGAGAGGCCGCGAGGGCGGCGGAGGTCCCCATCACGCTCCGCCTGATCGGGATCGCAATGCTCAGCGGCTTCGTTGGGATGGTGGCGATGCTCCCGGTGCTCGTGGGACTCCCCGCGCTGCTGGATCTGTTTAGCACCGCCCCGATCGTCCGGTTTTCGACGTTCGGCTCGTTCCTCGGGCTGGGACCGAGCCTGGCGCTGGGCATCGCGCTGTTCGTCATGGGCGGCACGCTGTTCCTGCCGATCCAGTTCCTCGTCGTCGGCGCCTACCTCCCGCCAGAAGAGCCGCGGTACGCCCGCGGCGTGACGTACGCGCTGATCTACTGGATCGCGTTCGTGATGGTGTTCCTGCCGAGCACCGGGCCGCTCGGCATCGGAGTGTTCCTCGTCGTCTCGATGCTGTACCACGTGTTCTACGGGCTCGCGCTGGGCTACCTGCTCGACGAGTGGGGCGAGATCCCCCAGCACGCCGTCTGAGTCGACAGGTGCTCTGAACGGCCTACCAGTCGAACTCCTCGTGGATCGCGCGCGCTTCCTCGTTGAGCAGCGGCCCGGTCACGTCTGTCTCGCCGTCGAGGATCGTCGCTGTGCGGACTGACGGTTCGCCGCCCGCAAACTCGACGATCTCGTCGGCGCCGACGCCGTAGACGACGCGAGCCAGGCCGGCCGTCCGAAGCCCGCCCGCGCACATCGGACACGGTTCGGTGCTCGTGTACATCACCGTGCGAGCGCGCTCGTCGGGCGAGAAATCGCGGTGGGCCGTCTTCGCGAGATCGAGTTCCGGGTGGCGCCGCAGGTCCGATTCGGTCACGATGCGGTTCGACGCCGTCGCGACGACCTCGTCGTCGCGCACCAGTACGGAACCGAACGGCTCGTCGCCGCGGTCCGCGGCTTCGCGCGCGAGGTCGAAGGCTCGTCGCATGTGTCGTTCGTGATCGAACGCGTCGAGTTCCGGGTCGGTCATTGTCGTCGATACCGTCGACACCGAGCCACAGAAGTGTTGTGCAGTTCGGGTAGCGCGCCGACGAGGTTCGTCGGACGACCATCGAGAACACCACCGTCCGGGGCGGTTCCTCAGCGGGATTCGCGCTGCTCGGCCTTGTTCAACTCGATCAACAGCCGGAAGATCGCCTTGACGAGGTTGCGATCGACGTCGAACTGGTCGGCGTTCTCGCCGGCCCGCTCCATCACCGCGGCCTCCTGGGACTCGTCGGTCGTCGGGAGGCCCTGATCCTCTTTGACCTGCGCGATCGTGTCGGCGACGTAGGTGCGTCGCGCGATCAACTCGACGATCCCTTGGTCGATGTCTCTGATCTCCTCGCGGAGCTCCTCTAAGCTCATCTCGTCCGCGCGCCCGTGGATTGTGTCGTCGTTAGCCATGTTGTCCCACGCCTGTTGTCCCATCTCTCCCGTACTCCTTGGAGTGCCTTTCGGTCGCCCACCGCGACGACGCTGGGGCCGGTGCCGGACAGCGAGACGCCGTCGGCGTCGGGCAGCGCCTCGACTGCCGGCGCGGTGGGAAACTCCAGTGCAGCGCTGAACGCGAACCCGTTGACCGTCATCGCGAGGCCGTACCGGCCGTCGAGCGCGAGGTCGGCGACCAACTCGGCGATCGGGGCGATCCGCTTGCAGCGCTCGACGTCGGCGTCGGCGCTGAACGCCTGCTCGGGCGGCGTGTACACCAGCACGTCCCAGTCGACGGTCTCGCGGGCGAGCAGTTCGTCGCTCCCGTTGTCGGTGACGGTGACGCCGCCGAGCATCGACGCCGAGGCGTCGTCGAACGCTCCCGTGACGGTGACGCCGACGTCGCGGGCCGCCTCGACGCCGAGCAGACAGGCCTCCTCGCGTTCGATCTCGTCGGCGACGCCGAGCGCGTCGAGCGTCGCGAGCACGGTCGCGTTCGCGGCCGCGCTCGAACTCTTGAGTCCCGACGCCATCGGCACCTCGCTCTCGGTGCGCACGGTCCCGCCCTGCCCGTCGCCGTAGCGCTCGGTCGCGAGTTCGACGCAACGCTCGATCAGCCGGGTGTCGGCGTCGGGCGCGCCGTCGATCTCGCCCTCGACGCCCGACTCGTCGGCGAGCGTCACCTCGGCCGTCGTGTACGCGTCGATCGCGAACGCCGAGCCCTTCCCGCAGGCCAGGGCGTTCAGCACCGTCCCCGCCGCCGGGGCCTCCGCTCGTCCGTTCATACCTCTACTCGCCGAAGCGAATATTTACCGCTGGCGGTCGGCGCGCATCACGACGCCGTGGCGTCCGCGGCGATGCCGCCGCCGAACGCGGCGCTTTTCCCGGCCCCGGCCGAATGCGACGACATGAGCGCGCGCAACACGGTCGCCCCGTCGACGATCGGGGTGGAGCTTTCGGAGGACGGCATCGCCGTCGAGTACCTCGACGGACGGGAGGTGTTCTACCACGGCCCGCCGAAGAAAGCCGCGGGGACGGTCAAGACGGCTCCCGGAAAGCTGGTCCAGATCCTCGTCACCGATCCCGATGGCACCGAGGGCGTGCTGACCTACGTCAACGACCGGAACACCCACGACGACATCCTGGAGACGACCGGCGTCGGCCGCGTGTTCGTCGACCCCGGCGAGGAAGAAGAGCTGTTTCCCGGCGTCACCACCCGCGCCGACGGTCACTCGGTCATCGTCGACGCCGATCCCGAGGTCGCGCGCGGCCGGGTGTTCGTGTTCGCCGAGGACGAACTCTCCGAGCAGTCCTACGAGATCGTCGGCGAGGACGCCGTCGACGGCGACGACGCCGCTGCAGAGACAGAGGACGGTGACGGCGCCGCATCCCACGAGCGCGACGCCGACGCGGCGCCGGACGACAGCGATGCCGCAGCGGCGTCCGGCGATGCTGAAGCGGCGTCTGTCGAGGACTCCGACGATGATGACGACGGCGGTGCGTCCGACGGCTGGATCGACTCCGAATACGTCGAGGACGAGTGATGCCGCTCCGAAAACAGTGGCGCGACCTCGATCGGTCGGCGGTCCGCGACGCGCCGAACCGCTACGGCGTCGCGGAGTTCGGCGACGCCGACGGGGAGGCCGTCGCCGTCGAGACGGGGATGCTCAGGGACGTCGTCAAGAGCGCGCTGTCGTACCGATCCGACCCGAACGTACGCTGGGAGACGACCCAGACCAAAGCGCAGGCCGCGGACCTGGCCGACGAGCACCGCGAGCGGCTGGCGGAGTAACTGCTCGCTGCCGGAGGCGTCGCGCCGCTACTGCAGGTACGAGGGCTCCTCTGCGTTGCAGTGTTCCTCGTGTTTGCCCGCGTCGCCCTCGTCGTCGAACAGCAGGCCACACTCCTCGCACTCGTACCAGGTAATCTCGTCGCGCTCGGTCTGAACCACCATGTCACACGTTCGAATCGCAGTCCGTAAAGTCGTTTCTCCGGCGTCGTCGTCCGATCGGCGACGTCTCGTCGCTCGTTCGACGACGAGGTATCACAGTCCCGGCAGGTCCGGGCGATCGCCGGCGACTGCGCTCATCACGGCCGCCTCGGCCTTCCGGAGGTGTTCTGCGGCGGTACCGGGCGAACACGACAGCGCCGCGGCGACGTCCTCGACGGTTCCCTCGCGTGGCGACTCGTAGTAGCCGGAGTCGACGGCGGCGCGGACGGCCTCGCGCTGCCGGTCGGTCAGGCCGCCGCCGCGGTCGAACGGCTGCCCCCTGTACTGGCCGATTTCGAGCACGTCGACGTCGATCGACTCCGGCACGGCGTCGACGGCCTCCTGCACCGCGGCCGAACCCCCTGCCAGCGAGAACTCCGCGCAGCCGTCCTCGCGGTACGTGATCGGCGGGACGATCAGCAGGCCGTCGCGGTCCAGCGCGGTCGCGAGTTCGAACTCGCTCTCGGGAAGATCCTCGCGAACGTAGAGATAAAAGCCGCTCGTGGACGCCGCGACGTGGTAGGTGCGGATCGAATCGACCGTCTCCAGCGCGTCGACGTAGCGGTCGGGACTCCCCTCGACGCGGAACACCGTCGAGATCGTTCCGTCGACCGAGACGCTCCAAGAGAGCTGCCGGGAGGCGCCGTGCTCGTCGCTCTCGACGACGAACTGGTGCATCGGGTGACGCCGCTCCGGCGGCAGCGCCAGCGCCAGCCTGACGTATCTCACGGCCGTCTCATGGTCGTCTCTTTTAAAATAACCTCGCCTTTGAGGCAGCAAGACGAACCCGTATCGTCGCGTAGGTCAGCGTATCGACCGAGCGTGATCCGAACATGAGTCTCGAACACGACGCCAGCGCGGCCGCGGCGGACCGACGGGGCGTCGACTACGACGATCTGGAGAGCCTGCTGGACGAGCACGTCCTCGACCGCGAGACCCACGTCAACGCCGAGGGGTTCGTGATCCGCCCCGACGAAGTGCAGGCGGTGCTTTCGACGCTCAAAGAGGAGGCCGGTTTCGACCACCTCGCCTGTGCGACGGCCCAGCAGTACGGGGACCGGTTCGAGACGATCTATCACCTCCGGAGCTACGACGATCCCACCAGAGAGGTCAGCGTGGTCGTCCCGACGCCGACGGACGCCCCCGTCAGCGAGAGCGCCGAACCCGTCTTCCGAACCGCCGACTGGCACGAGCGCGAGGCGTACGATCTTCTGGGCATCGAGTACGACGACCACCCCGACCTCCGGCGGATCCTCCTGCCCGAAACCTGGCAGGGCCACCCGCTGCGCGAGGACTACGCGCAGGATCGCCCGCAGCTGGTCGCGTACAGCGAGAACGCCAACCCGCTGGAGGAAGATCGCCGCGTCGAGGGCGGGGACGAGGGGACCGAGACGATGCTGCTCAACATCGGTCCCCACCACCCCGCGACGCACGGCGTGATGCACCTCGAAACGGTGCTCGACGGCGAGCAGGTGGTCGACGTCGAACCCGACATCGGCTACATCCACCGCTGCGAGGAGCAGATGTGCCAGCAGGGTACCTACCGCCACCAGATCATGCCCTACCCCGACCGCTGGGACTGGGGCGGCGCCGGGCTCTGCAACGAGTGGGCCTACGCCCGCGTCGCCGAGGATCTCGCCGACCTCGAGGTCCCCGAGTACGCGCAGGTGATCCGGACGATGAGCGCCGAGTTGAGCCGGACGCTCAGCCACCTGTTGGCGACCGCCGCGTACGCGCTCGACATCGTCGGCGACTTCACCGCGACGTTCATGTACGCAATCAACGATCGGGAGGTCGTCCAGAACATTCTCGAAGATCTGACCGGCCAGCGCCTGATGTTCAACTACTTCCGACTCGGCGGGGTCGCCTGGGACCTGCCCGAGCCCCGCGAGGAGTTCTTCGAGAAGGTCCGCGAGTTCCTCGACGAGCTGCCCCGACGGATGGAGGAGTACCACAACCTGTTGTCGAACAACGAGATCCTCCAGGCGCGGGCCGTCGATACCGGAATCTTCGACCCCGAGACCGCGAAGAACTACGGCGTCACCGGACCGGTCGCCCGCGGCTCGGGAATCGACTACGATCTTCGGCGCGACGACCCCTACGGCTACTACGACGAACTCGACTGGGACGTCGTCGTCCGCGAGGGCTGTGATAACTACTCCCGACTGCTGGTCCGACTGGACGAGGTCGCAGAATCGGCCAAGATCATCGAACAGTGCGTCGATCTGCTTGAGGACTGGCCCGAGGACGAGCGCAACATCCAGAGCAACGTCCCGCGGACGATCAAGCCCGACCCCGACACCGAAATCTACCGCGCCGTGGAGGCCGCGAAGGGCGAACTCGGCATCTACATCCGCGCCGACGGCACCGACAAGCCTGCTCGGTTCAAGATCCGCGGCCCCTCCTTCTCGAACCTGCAATCCCTGCCGGAGTTCGGCACCGGCGGCTACGTCGCCGACCTGATCGCGTCGCTGGGAAGTCTCGATACGATCATGGGCGGGGTCGATCGGTAAGCTCACGACTGCCCCGGCGGCGAACTCGATCGGTACGCTCACGACTGCCGATTCGGACAGAGATTTTACAACTCGGTACCAGCAACCATCATGGGAAAGGTAAACGAGTCGGAGCTCGACTGGGCCTCGGTCGACCGCGGCGACGCCGAGTACAGGCGCAAACGCCTCGCCGACGCGGCGGGCGGTGACGAACTGGGCTGTAGCCTCTACGAGCTCCCGCCGGGAAAGAAATCCTGGCCCTACCACTACCACACGGCCAACGAAGAGGCGCTCTACGTGCTCGACGGGACGGGCCGGCTTCGCGGGGACGACAAGGAGCTGTCGCTGGACGCGGGCGACTACGTCGCGCTGCCGGCCGGCGAGGACGGCGCCCACAGGATCATCAACGACTCCGAGGAGCCGCTCCGGTACCTGATGATCTCGACGATGGCGACGCCCGAGGTGCTCGTCTATCCGGACTCCGAGAAAGTCGGCGTGCTCGACGGCGCCGCGCCCGGCGGCACCGACGAGCGGACGCTCGAAGGCTACTACCGGCAGGAGGACGCCGTCGACTACTGGGACGGCGAGGAGTAGCCGAGCGTCGGCGTCGCCGCGGCGCGCAACCGGCGCACGATCCCGACCGCGACGCCCGGACGGCGAGGGGAATCCTTCAAGGCCGCCCGGCGGCAAAACTGGGCCATGAGCGAGCAGGACGGCGGCGGGATCTCGCTGACGGTGAAAGGCGCCCAGAAGCGCGACGCCGGGCGCGGGGTCGCGCGGCTCTCGGACGCCGCGCGGAACGAGTTGAGCGTGCTCAGCGGCGACACCGTCGTGATCGAGGGCGACCGCGTCACCGCGACGAAGGTGTGGCCCGCCGGCGACGACGTTCCGGTCGACGCCGTACTGATCGACGCCGACACGCGGGCCAATGCGGGCGTCAGCATCGGCGACACCGTCTCGGTCCGGCACGGTTCGCTGGAGGAGGCGGTGTCGGTGACGCTGTCGCCGCCGGCGTCGCTGTCCGACGTCGACGAGCAAGTGATCCAGCGCGTCGCGACGAAGACGCTCCACGACCGGCCGGTGAGCGAGGGCGAGCAGGTTCGACTGGAGCGGATCGCCGACCAACCCTTCACCGTCGAGTCGACCACGCCCCACGAGCCGGTTCGCGTGACCGACCACACGGTCGTATCGGTGGACAACGACGCGACGAGCGACAGCGGCGGCGTGTCGGCGTCGAGCGACGGCACGCGGTCGAACGACGGGTCGTCCGACGGCCAGTCGGCCGACAGTTCGGCGAGCGGTGGCAAACCGGACGGGGCGTCCGGCGACGCCGACGAGCCGGCGGCGACGGCGCCCACCGCGGTCAGCTACGAGGACATCGGCGGGCTCGACGACGAGCTAGAGCAGGTCCGCGAGATGATCGAGCTACCGCTGGACCAGCCGGATCTGTTCCGCCGGCTCGGCGTCGACCCGCCCAAGGGCGTCCTGCTGTACGGGCCGCCAGGCACCGGCAAGACGCTGATCGCCAAGGCCGTCGCCAACGAGGTGAACGCGCAGTTCATCAACGTCTCCGGCCCGGAGATCATGTCGAAGTACAAGGGTGAGAGCGAGGAGCGCATCCGCGAGATCTTCGAGACCGCCGCGGAGAACGCGCCGACGATCATCTTCTTCGACGAGATCGACTCGATCGCCGGCGAGCGCGACGACGCCGGCGACGTCGAGAACCGCGTCGTCGCCCAACTGCTCTCGCTGATGGACGGGCTCGACTCGCGTGGCGACGTGATCGTCATCGGCGCGACGAACCGCGTCGACGCTATCGACCCGGCGCTGCGCCGCGGCGGCCGCTTCGACCGCGAGATCGAGATCGGCGTCCCCGGCGTCGAGGGGCGCCGCGAGATCTTCCAGGTTCACACTCGTGGGATGCCGCTGGCGGAAGACGTCTCGGTCGACACGCTGGCCGAGCGCACCCACGGCTTCGTCGGCGCCGACGTCGACGCGCTCGTTTCGGAGGCGGCGATGCTCGCGCTCCGGCGGATCCGCGGCGAGGCCGACGATCTCGCGGAGGCCGACCTCGAAGTGACGAAAGCCGACTTCGACGCCGCGATGGCCGCGATCGACCCCTCCGCGATGCGCGAGTTCGTCGCCGAGACGCCGGACGTCGGCTACGACGACGTGGGCGGGCTCGACGACGCCAAGCAGACCCTGCGCGAGGCCGTCGAGTGGCCGCTGGCGTACGAACGCCTCTTTGCCGAGACCAACACCGAACCGCCCAGCGGCGTCCTGCTGTACGGCCCGCCGGGCACCGGCAAGACGCTGCTGGCCCGCGCGCTCGCCGGCGAGAGCGAGGTGAACTTCGTCCACGTCAACGGCCCCGAACTACTCGATCGCTACGTCGGCGAGTCCGAGAAGGCCGTCCGCGAGGTGTTCGAGCGCGCTCGCACGTCGGCGCCCTCGATCGTCTTCTTCGACGAGATCGACGCCATCGCGGCCCAGCGCGAGGACAGCCACGAGGTGACCGAGCGCGTCGTCTCGCAGCTGCTGACGGAGCTCGACGGGCTCGTCGAGAACCCGAACCTCGTCGTGCTCGCGGCGACGAACCGCAAAGACGCCATCGACCCCGCGCTGCTCCGCCCCGGTCGCCTCGACACGCACGTCGAGGTGCCCGAACCCGACGAGGATGGCCGCCGCGCGATCGTCGAGGTCCACGGCCGCGGGAAGCCGTTCGCCGACGACGTGGATCTGGACGCCCTCGCCGACGATCTGGAGGGGTACACCGGCGCCGACCTCGAAGCGGTCGTTCGCGAGGCGTCGATGCTGGCGATCCGCGAGATGGCCGAGGAGCTGGGGCCGGAGGAAGCCGACGAGCGCGCAGACGAGATCGTGATCGGCGCCGACCACTTCGAACGCGCCATCGAGAGCGTCGAGCCGACGCTCGCGAGCTACTAGCGACATCGCAGGCCGAGTGCTGACGCCGTTTTTCGACCGCCTTTGCTCTCCTTACTCCCGTTCGTCGACCATCCCGATCCCGGTCCGTTCCGACGCCTCGATCCGGCTGTCGTCGTCTCCGCCCTCGTCGTCTGCGTCGGCCGTCGCCGACCGGTCGTCGACGAGGCCGTGTTGCTCGCCCGACTGGTCGTCGGCCCCGTCGTCGGCGTCGGTCTCACCGTCGGCGTCGGCAGCCGGCGTGTCGGCAGCCGCCGCGTCGGCGTCAGCCTGTTCGGCGCCCTCAGCCAGCTCGAAGCCGCCGCGGCGCGCGAGCACCGTCTCGCCCGCGGTCACTTTCTCGCCGCGCTCGACGGCCAGGTCGTCGCGATCGAACGCCGGCGGCAGTAGGATGTCCGCGCGACTGCCGAAGGAGATGTGGCCGATCCGGTCGCCGCGCTCGACCGTCTCGCCCGCCTCCAGATAGGGGTGAATGCGGCGGGCGAACGCCCCCGCGACCAGCGTAACCTCGTGCTCCTCGAACTCGATCCGGACGCGCTCGTTGCGGTCGGATTCCTTGGCGAACGCCGGCCTGTGTGCGCCGGGAACGTGCTCGACGGTCTCGACCGTCCCGCCGATGGGTGCGCGATTGACGTGGACGTCCCAGACGTTCATGAACACGCCGACGCGAACACGGTCGCCTTCTTCGCGGAGCACCGATACCTTGCCGTCGGCCGGCGCTGCGACGCCGGAGAGTGGCGCCGTCCGCTCGGGATCGCGGTAGAAAAACAGCACGGCGCCGCCGATCGCGAGCAGTCCGACGGTCGCGCCCGGAGTGATAAACAGCGCGGGAAACGCACCGAGCAGCGGGAACAGGGCGTACTTCCAGGCCCCGGGCGCGAAGTTCATGTGCCACCGTACGGCGACCCGAAGTAAGGAGGTTGCGGATCGACCAGCGGCGAGCGCGCGCCGAGGGGGTCAGTGCCTGCTAGAGTCGTCGTCATCGTCGTCGCTCAGGACGCCATCGTCGGAGTCGTCGTCATCGTCGCCGCTCAGATGCCCGTCATCCGAATCGTCGGCGTCGTCGTCCGTCAGGCGGCGCTCGTCGTCGGGCACACCCTCGGCGGTGTCGCTCTCGCCGGCCTCCCGGAGTTCGTCGTCTGTGAGCCCCTCCCTGTCGTCGTGTCCGGCGTCGCCGTGGGACCCTTCGTCCATCGTCCTGTCTCCCGTCCCGGTCACGTCGTCGCCCTCCGTCGTCTCGCCGGGCATCGGCTCGTCGTCCGAGCGATCGTCGACCGTCTGCCTGCCCGTCGGCGACCGATCGTCGTCGGTCGTGGTTCTGCCTGCCTCGGTCGCCGCGCCGCCGGGGCTGGTCTCGGTGGCGCCGGCGTCCGAGGCGCCCGCGCGTCCGCCGGGATCCTCGTGCTCGGTCGTCCGGACGTGGACCGCGTTGTCCGAGATCCGGTCGATCTCCGTCTCGTCGATGCGGTAGACGTCGTCCGTCTCGCCCCAGCCCAGCACCGACTTGATCTGGTCGGTGATCGACGGATCGGCGTCGACGACGAGCGTGTCGCCGCGGTGCTCGGACACCTCGCCGATGAGCTCGCCGCTGGCGTCGATCACGTCCTTTCCTTCGTCGTCGCCGGTCGGTCGCGTGCGTGTATCGTCGTCCATTGGTCTCCCCCGTGGGAGGCCCCGACGCGAGCGGGCAAAAAGCCAACCGCCACGTATAGAGCTTACCGACAGGTCAACGCGGTGAAATCGGCGATTCCGCGGCGGCCGTTTAACAGCCGCGGCGTCGAACTGTCGACCATGGTACCGACGGTCGAGTGCTGCCTGCGAAACGTCACCGCGGAGTGTCGAACCGCCGCGCGCCGGCGAGGGATCGAGCTCTCGATCGCACCCTGTCGGGAGCGCTGCGACGCCTGCCGGGCCGGGCCGTTCGTGCTCGTCGACGGCGACCTGCGGACCGGCGCGGAGTTCGCGACGGTGCTCGACGGCGTCGAAACGGCGTCGAGCGACGACACCGAGATCCCTCCGGAGGACGAACCGTGACGAACGTCCTCCTGCTCTCGATCGACAGCTTACGCCGGGACTTCCTCGGCGCGTACGCCGACGAGCCCCACTGCGTCGACTACGGCGTCGAGACGCCGAACCTCGACCGGTTCGCCGAGCGCGCCGCGACGTTCGACACTCACTACGCCGGGAGCCTGCCGTGCATGCCCGCCCGGCGCGAGTGGCACGCCGGCGTCCAGGAGTTCCTCTGGCGCTCCTGGGGGCCGATCGAGCCCTCCGACGACCACCTCGCACGGGTCGCGCGCGACGACGGCGTCCTGACCCAGTTGATCACCGATCACTTCCACTACTTCCAGCACGGCGCCCACGGCTACTACGAGGACTACACGGGCTTCGAGTTCGTGCGGGGCCACGAGTACGACGCCTGGCAGACCGCCCCCAGACAGCCCGACGATCGCCTGCTCGACCAGACCCTCGATCGCGAGACCGACCCGCCCGGCGGCGTCGGCTACGTCAACCGGTCGGTGTACGCCCGGAACGCCGCCCGGCGCGGCGTCGAGGACGACGAGCGCAACGCGTTCGCACCGCGGCTGTTCTCGCGGGCCGCGGAGTGGCTTCGCGCAAACCGGGAGTGGGACCGGTGGCTCTGCTACGTCGACAGCTTCGACGTCCACGAGCCGTTCCACTGTCCGGAGCCGTACGCCTCCATGTACACCGACGAGGACCCGCGCGACCCCGACCTCGACGTCTGGCCGTACTACGGCCCGGTCGACGAAGGGCAAAGCCAACTCTCCGACCGCCAGCTCGAATTCGTCCGCTCCCAGTTCGCCGGCAAGGTCACCATGGCCGACGAGTGGTTCGGGCGCGTGCTCGACGCGTTAGACGACGAGGAGCTGTGGGACGACACCGCGGTTATCGTCACGAGCGATCACGGCTTCCTGCTCGGCGAGCACGGCTGGGTCGGGAAGAACGAGCCGCCGGTGTACGACGTGCTCGCGCGGACGCCGCTGTTCGTCTGGCATCCCGAGGGCGCGCACAACGGCGAGCGGATCGCGTCGCTCACCTCGGCGGTCGACCTGTACGCGACCGTGCTGGATCTGCTCGGTATCGACGCCGAGGCCGCCGATCGCGTCCACAGCCGGAGTCTCCTGCCCTTGCTCGCGGGTGATGCCGACGCCGATGATCTCCACGCCCACCGCGATCGGGCGCTGTACGGCTACTGGGGATCGGCGGTCAACGTCACCGACGGCGAGTACACGTACCTCCACCCCTGTGACCCGTCGGTCGAGAGCTACTGCCACTCGACGACGATGATGAACGCCCGGGGGTTCCCGCTGCCGACGACGCCGAAGACCGACGCCGAGGCCGGCGGGTTCGTCGCCCACGCCGACGGTCCAGTCTGGCGGTTCGCGGCCGACAGCTACGCTCAGCTCGACGAGCCGTTGCTGTTCGACGTTCGCGACGATCCGACCCAGGAGACGAACCTCGCCGACGAGCGCACCGAGGAGCGCGAGCGACTACGGGCGGAACTGGTCGCGGGCCTCGAGGCCCTCGACGCGCCCGAGCATCAGCTCGACCGGCTGAACTTGGACCCGCCCGCGTGACGTGCTCCACGGCACCACACCACGGGAACCAATCCTCGCCACGCCGGACGGCACCGAAACCAATCGGCTACAAGCGTCAGTATATATTATAGAACGGGGTGCGAACCTACTTTTAGCCCAATAACGGCTTACAGGGCATCCGTCGTAGCGCACCTGTAACCTATGCGAGACTCACCGAATATCGCGGTCGTCGTGATGGATACTGCACGGGACAGCGACGTGACATCTTCTACCGCCCCGACGGTCGCGGAACTCGGGGAGGCCGGCACCCGCTACACTCGGGCGTTTTCGGCGGCGCCGTGGACGCTACCCTCGCACGGATCGATGTTCACGGGCTGTTACCCCTCCAAGCACGGGGCGTACTCGGGCCACGAACACCTCGACGGCGCGCTGCCGACGCTCCCCGAACTGCTCGGAGACGCCGGCTACGAGACGTTCGGCGTCACCAACAACACCTGGATCACCGACGAGTTCGGGTTCGGACGCGGCTTCGACCGGTTGCGGAAGGCCTGGCAGCTGCTCCCCGGCGACGGCAACATGCTCTGGGAGATGGTCCAGGTGCAAGACGAGGAGCGCTCGCAAGGGCTTCTCGAACGCGCGATGTCCGGCAATCCGATACGTAACGCCGTCAACGCGGCGTACGCTCGCCTGGCGTACGCTCGGCGCGACAGCGGTGCCGGGCGAACGGTCGACCTGATCGACGACTGGCTCGGCGGCCGAAACGACGACCGCCCGTTCTTCCTGTTCGCGAACTGCATCGAACCGCACCTGGAGTACGAACCGGCCCGCGAGTACGCCGAGACGTTCCTGCCCGACGACGTCGACTACGCCGACGCGACGGCGCTCGAACAGGATCCCTGGGAGTACCTCGTCGGCAACGTCAACCACTCCAGCGAGGAGTTCGACGTGCTCCGGGCGCTGTACCGCGCCGAGATCGCATCGCTCGACGATCAGATCGCCGCGCTTCGCGACGCGCTCGTCGCCGCGGGCGAGTGGGAAGACACGATCCTCGTCGTCGTCGGCGACCACGGCGAGAACGTCGGCGACCACGGGATGATGGACCACCAGTACTGCCTGTACGACACACTGTTGCACGTCCCGCTCGTGATCTGCGGCCCCGGCTTCGAGGACGGCGACGAGGTCGACGACCTGACGAGCCTCGTCGATCTCGTGCCGACGCTGCTTGACGCCGCCGGCGTCGACGCACCCGACGCCCGCGAGCGGTTCCAGGGCCGGTCGGTCCATCCGGACGCCGACGCCGAACCGCGCGAGGAACTTTACGCCGAGTACATGAACCCTCAGCCGACGATGGCCGCGCTGGAGCGTCAGGTGGGCGAGCTGCCCGAGTACGTCTACCGCTTCGACCGGTCGCTCCGAGCTGTGCGCACGGAGGAGTACAAGTTCATCCGCGGCTCTGACGGCACCAGAGAGCTGTATCACGTCGCCGAGGACTCGGCCGAGCGGTCGAGTCTGGAGAACGAGCGCCCCGAGATGGTGACGGAGATGGAAGAGCAACTCGACGAGTGGCTCGACTCGTTCGAGCGCGCCGAGACGAGCGAAGAGGTCGACATCAGCGGCGCGCGGAAGCAGCAACTGGAGGAACTGGGCTATCTGCAGTAACGGGCGGTAGTAACGCGGATTCTTCTCCGGGACCGTCGCGAGACCTGCGTTCAGCGGCGGAACAGCTGATCGCCACGAGCACCGATCAATGCTCTCGAATCCGCGTTTCGACGACGTGGCATCTTCGAGGAAGCTCGATAACCAACTCCTCGTAGACCTTCTCCGGTGAGGGATCGGGACTATCGATCGCCGTTTCGACGTTCGAGACCACTGTCTGCACCTCACCCGCGATATCGCCGTCGTACTCTACCGACCGATCTCGCCGCACGACTCCCCGATCGCCGTTCTCGTCGATGAAGAGGAGGTCCATTGTCTCGAGATTCGTTAGCACGGGTAGATAAACGCTCTCGGACTCGGATCGCCACACGACACGTAGCTGGTCGTTCTCGCGGACGGATCATAGTTGACTGATCGATCCGCGCGCGAGCACGAACACCGACGACGAATTTCCAATCGGGCGAACCGCTCGCGGTCGGTCAGTCCCAGAACGACTGCGTCCGCGCGTACTGCCGTTCCTGCTCCAGAATGTCCCGGTAGAACGCGTCCTCGTCCTCCCGGAGCTTGTTGATGATCCGGGCGGCGTTGTGCGGCCCGACGCCGCGGGCCGCCAGCGCGATGACGGCTTGCTTGCCGTGGCTCTGAACGAGACTCCCGGACCGAAACGCCCGCTCGGTCATCTCCTCTTGCTCCTCGTTTTTATCCTGCGAGCGGACCGCCTGTACCACCTCGTCGGCCCACGGATTCAGCGCGGCGATCCGGGTCGAGCCGCACTCGGGACACGTCGGCCGGTCGCGCACCCTGCGCACCGGCTTCGAGGTCTTCCAGTCGGTGCAGTGGAGACACAGCAGGATCACCCGATCGTTCTGGATGCGCTCGCGGACCGTCTCGATGACGCTCGCGTCGGCGTTCTCCGGGGAGAGCAACTCTTGGCCCGACGAGCGCCCGCCGGCACCGATCGGCGTGTGGCCGCCGACGGTCTCGACGACGAGTTCGCTCGACTGGATCGCGTCCAGCACCTCGCCGGCGGCGTCGACCGCCAAGTCCTCGTGGAACACCTCGCGGACGGCCTCCTCGTAGACGGGGGTATCTTCGAGCGCCGCCAGCAGGCGGTTCTGGGAGACGCTCGCGTCGCCCTGCCAGCGCTTGATTCGGCCGAACTGCTCGGCGACCTGCGCGAGCCGGAACTTCAGCGCGTCGGAGTTCTTGAGGCTCAGCTCGATGATCGCCCTGACGTGGTCGGGGTCGGTCTCCTCCAATACCTCGACGATCTCCGGCGTCGAGATGCTGGTCGGCACTTCGAGTTCGATCCGGTACGGGTCGACCTCCAGCCCGACCGACGACCCGCTACGCTGGCCCAGCATCGACGACAGCAGCCGGCCCAGCGTCTCGTTGACAGTGTGGCCCAGACAGGCGTTCACCACGACGGTCCGGCCCTGACGCTCGATCAGAATTCGGTCGTCGGTCGGCAACGGCGACCCCGCCTCGACGTGACGCCGAACCTGCTCTAAGGCTTCGCTCGCGGTGAACTGGTCGGTCGGATAGCGCCCGGTGAACTCACCCGCGACCGCGGCGGCGTCCACAATTCCGCTCTCAGACGGACCCCGGGAAAACTGCGGTCCTGCGACGCGGCGCATCTCGCCCACCTCGCCGGCAACTGCCTCGGGGACCGGGATCTCCTGGCCGATCCAGGACGGCACCTCGCCGGCGGGATCCTCGATCGGCGAGACCTTCACCTCGCTTTCCTCGTCGTCGATCGTCGTGATCCGCCACATCTCGCCGCGCTGGATGAACACCTCGCCGGGCTGGGCGAAGTTGACGACGAACCGCTCGTCTAACGTGCCGATCTGGCGGCCGCTGGCGACGTCGTGGACCTCGTAGGTCTCCTCGTCGGGGATCATCGAGAGGTTGGCGTACACGTACTGCCAGGTGCCGCCGGTCTTCTCGATCCGGTCGTACTCCTCTTCGAGCCAGATCACCCGGTTGTCCGCCAGTTCGCGGACGACTTCGCGGAACGTCTCCTCCGGAAGGTTCCGGAACGGGTACGCCGCGGTGACGATATCGTAGGCTTCGCGGGCGCCGATCTCCTCGTGGCCCATCGCCAGCGCGACGATCTGGTTCGCGACGGCGTCGAGACTGCCCTCGTGGATCGGCAGGCGCTCGACCTCGCCGGCCTTCGCGCGGCGGGCGATCGCCAGCGCCTCGAACGTGTCGTCCGGTCGGGTCGTGAGGATCGTCCCGCGCGAGATCTGGTCGCTGCGGTGGCCCGCGCGCCCGACGCGCTGGAGGATTCGGGTGACCTGCCGGGGGCTGGAGTACTGGACGACGTGGTCGACGTGGCCCACGTCGATCCCCAACTCCATCGAGGAGGTACACAGCAAGGCGTCGATCTCGCCGGCCTTGAACCGGTCCTCGACGTCGATCCGGGCCTCCTTCGAGAGCGAGCCGTGGTGAACGCCGACCGAGACCTCGGCGCCGGGAGCGTCTGCCGAGCCGTCCGGTCCGATCGCTTTGAACCGCGATCCCAGCGCCTCTGCAGTTTGTCGGGTGTTGACGAAGATCAGGGTCGACTCGTTCTCGTCGACGATCTCGGCGATCGCCCGGACGTGGCTGGCGATCTCGGCCGAGGTCATCAGCTGCCCCGAAAGCGTCTCGTCGGCGTCGGTGATCTCGGGCTCTCTGACCGCGAGGTCGATCCGGCTCCCGACGTCGACCTCCCGAATCGCGCAGGGCCGGCCGCCCGTGAGGAAGTCGGCGACCTCCTGAGGATCACCCACCGTCGCCGAGAGGCCGATCCGCTGGAACGGTCCCGCCACCTCGCGCAGGCGCTCCAGCGCGATCGAGAGCTGGGCGCCGCGCTTCGACGCCGCCAGTTCGTGGACCTCGTCGATCACGACGTGGTCGATCGTCGACAGCGCTTTGCGGAGTTTCGACCCGGTAAACATCGCCTGCAGCGTCTCCGGCGTCGTGACGAGCACGTCCGGCGGGTCCGACGCCTGCTTCTGGCGCTGGTAGTCGGTCGTGTCGCCGTGACGCACGTCGACCTCGACGTCCAACTGCTTGCCCCACCACTCCAGTCGCTCGCGCATATCACGGTTCAGCGCGCGCAGCGGCGTGATATACAGCGCGGCGAACCCCTCGTAGGGATCGGCTTCAGCTTCGGTCTCGGCAGCGGCCGCCCTCCGCCGCTCCGCGATGGCGTCGAACACCGGCAACATCGCGGTCTCGGTCTTGCCGGTCCCCGTGGGCGCGATCACCAGCGCGTTCTCGCCGGCCGCAAGCGGCGGGATCGCCCGACGCTGGGGCTCGGTCGGCGTCTCGAATCCCCGCTCGGACAGCGCCGCGCGAACGTCCGGTCCGAGGCGCGCGAACGCCGCCGGATCGGGTGCGATCTCCCCCTCCGTCATCGCGGGCGAGTAGGGTCGGGACGCGGTTAAGCCATTTGTTCGGCGCTCGGCGGCGCGTTACCCCGTCGAGCGGCGTCTTCTCGCGCTCGTCGTTCGAGGCGAATCTCGGTCAGCGGGCGAGTAACGACCACATACTCAAGGCCGGTTTTCTCGTAGAGCGATTCGGGATTCCGGGGCGCAACGCCGGCCCGGTATCGGCGGCGGCGACGGACCGCTACCGGCCGCGACGACCGCCAGCGCCGCCGATCGACATCAGCGCCCCGCCGTCCGCTACCCGCCCTATGACCTCCGACTCGACGTTCGTCCGACTGCTCGCCGCGCCGCTCCGGATCGCGTACCGACTGGTGACCTCGCTGGTGGCGGTCGCTCTCGGACTGGTGAAACTCGTCGTCGTGGCGGCGCTGTTCGTCGTCGCGTCCGCGTTCGTGCTCCAGGCCGTCGGCGTCGGAGTCGATCCCGGCGCCGTCGGCCTTCCCGACCCGCTCGACGACGGCGCCGAGATGGCACCGGGCGATCCGAACGAATCCGGCTACACCGACGGGAGCGTCGAGATCGACAGCGGAACCGTCGAGCGACTGGTCCACGAGAAGGTCAACGAGCGCCGAACCGAGCGGGGGCTCGACCCGCTGGAGTGGAATCCGACGGCGGCGTCGGTCTCGCGCGCCCACAGCGAGGACATGGCCGACCGGGACTACTTCTCGCACACTAATCCCGACGGGCAGGGGCCGTTCGATCGGTACCGGGAGGTCGCGTCGGGCTGTCGCGCCTACGGCGAGAACATCGCGCTCTCGTGGGCGGGGCGACCGGTCGAGACCGACAGCGGCGCCGTCGAGACCTACGAGAGCGACGAGGAACTGGCGACGGCGCTGGTCGGCCAGTGGATGAACTCCACGGGCCACCGCGAGAACATGCTCCGGGAGCGCTGGGAGAGCGGCGGCGTCGGCGTCTACATCACCGACGACGGGAAGGTGCTTGCCACCCACAACTTCTGTCGCGGATGGACGCTGTAAGAACGTTCGAGGGGATCGACAGTCCGATCACTCGCGAGCGACCGCGATATTGATCGTCTGGGCGCCACAGCGAGGACAGACGCCGCTGGTGTCCGTCGTCGTCCGCATTTCGCAGCGGGTGCACTCGTAGGTCGGTCGGACGGGGGTGTACGGATCTCCGCGCATGGTACTCGAATACCAGTTCGCGACGAGCGGCTATATCTGTTCCTAGCAGTTCGTCGATTATGCAACTACTTTCGAAAATACAGGGCATTCGTACACATGATTCCGAGAAAACGGTTAGATGGAGAGAACAGATCAGCGGCGTCGTGAAGCGCCGCTGGCGCTCACCACCGCCCGACGGCCACGTTTCGGACCGTGCCGCCGCACTCGGGACACTCGCCGACCGCTTCGCCGGTCGTCCTGTTGAGACACTCGGTACACTCGTAGCGTTTCTCCGACGGCGTGTGCGGATCTGTGAACACCATGTGGGAAGTTGACGAACAACAACGGTTAAGGATTGCCCATAATCAGAACAATCGAACTAATAGTCCCTCATATTTTGCCCGGACGTACGGTTCTCGCGGGCCGTCAGATATCGCCGTACGCCCCGAGCCGCGTCCCGTCGAGCAGGTACGCCTGCCCGTCAGCCAACCCCTGCGGCAAGAACGGCGCCAGAAAGTCGTCCCCGGCGACGTTGACCCACGTCCCGCCCACGAGGTCGTTGTACGCCGGGAACGCGATCAGCTCCGGATCGGTCCACTCGACGCCGTCGAGTCGGTCCGCGACGGCGGTGCGGTCGAGCGGGCCGCGCAGCCAGACGCGCTCGACGCGACTGCCGCCGACCTCGTCTTCGAGGCGGACGCAGGGGTGCTCGTGGCCGATACAGACTACGTCGGCCGAGAGCACCTCCGGGGCCGGCCAGGTGTGGCCGTGGACGAAGCCGACGGCGCCGATGCGCACCCCGGCGCCGTCGGTGACGTCGACGCCCTCGATCCACGACTCGATGTCGCCGTCGTGGTTCCCCTTTACCAGGGTGACGGCGACGCCGTCGGGCAGCGACTCGACGAGCACCTCGATTTCGCCGCGCTCGGCGCCGCCGGGGCCGCCGATCGAGTGCATAAAGTCGCCCAGCACCACGAGCCGATCGGCGTCGGTCCGTTCGACGAGGTCGAGCACGCGCTCGCGGCGCTCCTCGGCGCGGCTCTCCAGGTTGATGCCCCGCTCCGATCGAAAGGCGGCCTCGACGCCGGCGTGAACGTCCGCGATCACGAGCCCGCGCTCCTCGCCGAGGTCGGCGGTCGCGGCCGGTGCCCCGGGAATCGGCTCGACGAGCGCCATCAGATGGGCTTGAGCGTGTCGTCGGTCGGCTCGTAGCAGCGCCCGCCCATCAGGGCCTCCTCGATGGCGTCCTCGACGTCGGGCTCGGTCATGCCGGTGTCGCCGATCACTTCGTCGATCAGGTCGCCGCGCTCGACGCCGTCGCCGTCGTCCATCTCCCGCATCGTCTCGACGACCACGTCGGTCAGCGAGACATCGTCCGGAATCGACGGCTCGGCGGGGTCCGCCGATTCGTCCGTCGGTTCGGCGTCGTCCGTCGGTTCGGCGTCGTCGGCCGGTTCCTCGTCCGGTTCGACCTCGCCGGACGCCGCGCCGGCGTCCTCAGACTTCTGGGCGGTTTCGGCTTCCGACACCGGTTCGGCCGCCTCCTCGGCGACCGCTTCGCCCTCGGCGACGGTTTCGTCGGTTTCCGAGACGTCGACCTCGCTTTCGGCCGCCTCGTCAGGATCGGGCGTCTCGATGTCTGCTTCGCCGGGTTCGGCGACCTCCGTGCCGGTCGAGAACTCGGTGCCGTACTCCTCCTCGATCTCCGCACGTTCCTCCTCGGAGAACTCGTACATCTCGTCGCCGCCGACCGGCGTTTCGGCCGCCTGATCGGCGTCCGCAGTTGTGCCGTTCGTCTCGACGGACGCATCGCCCGTCTCGAGAGATGCGTCGTCAGCTTCGACGTCGGCGCCCGCATCCGACTCGTCGTCTGCCTCACCGATGCCGCCGGGCTCGAAGTCGTCGAGGCGGTCCGCGTCCTCGTCGTCCGGCTCGTCCTCGGCGCTGGTTTCGGCGTCGCCGGTCGTTTCGGCCTCGGAAGTCGGGGCGGTCGCAGCCGCGGGGTCGGCGGCGGTGGACTCCTCGGCAGTCGAGTCGGCCGACGCCGACGCCCCGGAGTCGGATCCGGTGGACGCCGTCGCCGCGTCGGCGTCGGTCGCGGTCGATTCCGTTTGCGCATCCGTCGGCGCGGAGTCCGCTTCCGCGTCGGTCGATGCCGGTTCGGCTTCCGTGTCGGTCGACACGGATTCCGTTCCCACGTCGGTCGATGCCGACTCCGCTTCGGCGTCAGTCGCCGCAGCCTCGCCGCTCGCGGCTGCCGAACCGGTCGTCCCCACCTCGGGAACGGCGTCGACGAGGTCGATCAGATCGCCGGGATCGACGCTACCGTCGCCGTCGCCCGGCCGCACGCCGAGCTGGCCGGCCTCGTCGCGGTCGCCGGCGACGACCTCGGCGGCCTCGATCGCGAGATCGCGGACGGCCGCGAGGTACTCCGGCGTCGTCCCGTAGTGATCGATCGCGAGTGCGACGCCGCTGGCGAGGCCGGCGTCGACGCCGCGGTCGCGCAGGTGCTCGGCCAGCTCGTCGCCGCGCTCGGGCTGCTCCAGCGCGGTCGCCATCGTGGCGACGCGTTCGAGAGTCTGCTCGGCGGCCTGAACCGCCCAGCGGTCGCGCGTCTCGGCGTCGACCTCGTTGATGCTTTCCGGGCGGACCGACGTGTACACGCGATCGGAGTCGTCGGGCTGGAAGGTTCGGGCTTTCCCCGTCACGGCGAGGAACGCCGGCGGGTCGGTCCGTTCGAGAAAGGCCATCTCGTCGGGCTGGTACTGCCCGGCGTAGACGACGAAGGCGCCCGTCGGGTCGACGATCCGGGCGCGCAGCACCTCCTCGTTGACTTCCTCGATCTCGGTGAGGACGCCGACGGCGAACAGCCGGTTCACGCGAGCGCCCGTCGGCGTCACGACGTAGTTGGGGGCGCGCTCCTCGTCGCTCTCGGAGTGGTCGAGCGTCGCGTCGTCGTACTCCGCGGCGAACAGCCGGTAAGCGACCTCGCGGCGGCCCGCGCCGCTCTGGTCGTCGCCGTCCTCGCCGTTCGCGCTCATGCGTCCACCTCGCTGAGCAGGTCGGCAGCGCGATCCGCGGGGTCGTCCTCGACCTCGGCGAAGCTGCTGGCGTCCAAGTTCGCGCCGTACTCGTCGACCGAGAGGTGGCCGCGGACGCGGTACTCCCGGCCGACGACGCGCTCGCGGATCGTGTCCGCGACCACGGTCTGGTCCATCGCCTCTCGGGCCTGCTCGCGGGCGTCCTCCAGGTCGCCGCCGTAGACCTGCTCGGTGATCTCGTCGTCGAGCACGGCGGTGACGGTGCCGGTGCCGTCGTCGAGGATCGCCTTGACGCGCAGGTCGTCCTCGCCGTCCACGTCGCCGTGGGTTCGGCACTGACCCTTCTGGATGACCCGGCCGCACTCGGGACAGCGCTGGATCAGCCCCGACCCGTCGCGGATCGAGATGATGTGCCCCACCGCCTCGACGTCGTAGACGCCGCCGGCCTCGACGGCCTCGCGAATCGGCAGTCGGGTGCCGCTCTCGCTGACCGGCACGTCGTCGGCGAGCGCCTCGACCGTCGAGAACTCCGAGACGTTGATCGAGGGGACGCCGCGGTACTCGCGGACGTACGTGTTCTCGATCCGGACCGAGGCGCCCTCCTCGATCTCGGGATGGGGATCCCAGTCGGTGAACGGCAGCTTGGCGGTCTCGTCGGCGAGCACGCCGCTGAGGATCTCCGTCTCGCCGTCGCGGCCGTCGATCGTCCGGCGCTCGACCTCCGAGACGCGCACCTCCACGTCGACGCCGCGGTCGCCCGTCTCGATATCGACCAGTTCGGCGTCGCCGCCGATCTCGTAGGGCACTTCGAGAGTTTCCTCCTCGAAGGCGACGCTGGTCGACTCGCCGAGGTTGAGCTCGGGGCTACCGTCCCACTCGCGGACGCCGGCGTTCCCGGCGGTGATCGTGTCGCCCGGCGAGAGGCCGAAGTCCTGCCAGGCCGTGTAGTCGATCGTCCCCGACGCGTCGGCGAGGACGCCCTCGAAGATCACCTGATCCGATCCCTGATAGCGGATCGACCGCTTGCCGACGTTGAGCACGCGCGCGGTGACCGTGACGTTGCCGTCGGCGGTTGTGATCTCGTCGATGCTGTCCTTGGAGCGCGTGCCGCCGGAGCCGTCGCCTCCGTCGCCGTACTTTCGACGGAGGCTCTGAACGGCCTCGTCGATCGGCACGCTGTACTCGACCAGATTCTCCAGGTCCTCTTTGACCTCCTCTTTGTCGACACCGAGGTCGGAGGCGAGCTCCTCGGCACGTTCGTCTACCGTCATCGTCCGTAGTTGGAGCGGCCCCACTAAAAAGGATTCGCGGGTGGGAACTTCCGACCGACGCCAACGTCACGCTCGGTTTGCCGGTCGAACCGCCGGATCGGCGTCCTAGCTGGGGTTTGAGACGGCGCGACAACTCACCCGCGCTCAGTCTCGCCACTTGATCGAGCAGCCCTGGGACCGGAGCCACTCCTGCTCGACGGGCTCGCCGGCGAGGATCGACTCGACCGCGTCGCGGACGTAGAACTCGGTCGCCTCCTCGTCGGGATTCATCGCGTCGTCGAGTCGGCCCTGGTAGACGAGTCGGAACTCTCCCTCGTCCTTGCGGAACAGGAACGGATCGGGCGTACAGACGGCGCCGTACGCGCGGGCGACCTCCTGACTCTCGTCCCGGAGATAGGCGTCGTAGGCGACCCGGCCCTCCTCGACGTACTCCTGCATCGCGTCGAAGGAGTCGTCGGGATACTCCTCGGCGTCGTTGGAGTTGATTCCGACCACGGCGAGGTCGTCGTACGACGCCGCCAGTTCGTTGAGGTGCTCGAACTTCGCCTGCGCGTACGGGCAGTGGTTGCAGGTGAACACTACCAGCAGCGCCTCGGAGTCGTCGAACGACGAGGGAGAGTACGTGCCGCCGTCGACGCCGGGCAACTCGAACTCGGGCGCCGCGTCGCCGGCCTCCAGCGCCGGATCGGATTCTTTCAGAACCATATCGGTCGGTAACGTGGGAACGTAGTTGGTCGTTGTGACTCCGGAAGCGGGGGAACGGGAGGCGAACGGCGCGGGAGAATTTAAAAATGTATTAGCCGTGGGCCGACAAACCTCAGCTATGGACGACAGCGATAGGGACGGCGGTCCTCGGTTTACTCGTCGCAGCGCACTCCGGCGGACGCTCGGTGCCGGCACCGCACTCGGCGCTGCGAGCGTCGCCGGCAGCGGCTCGGCGCTCGCACAGCAAAACGAGTCCGGCAACGAGTCCGGCGGCGACGCCGGGGAGGGTCCCGACTGGGGCGACTGGTTCTCGGACGTCAGCAACTACCAGAGCACGCAGGACCTGCGCGGGCAGGACTCGGTCACCGTCGCGGTCGGCGCCGGCAACGGGTTCCTGTTCGATCCGCCGGCGATCTGGGTCGATCCCGGTACAACCGTCACCTGGGAGTGGACCGGCGAGGGCGTCCCCCACAACGTCGTCCACGAAGGCGGCGACGCGTTCGGCAGCGACCTGCTGAGCGAGGAGGGGGCGACGTTCGAGCACACGTTCGAGGAGGACGGACAGTACCGGTACATCTGTGAACCCCACGTCGGTGCCGGAATGAAAGGCGGCGTCGCGGTCGGCGATGTCTCCGAGCAGGCTGGCGGCGGCGGCGGTGGCGACGGCGGCGAGGAGTCCGGCGGCTCGGGCGGCATCCCGCCGATGCTCCAGATGATCGGCGCGGCGTTCATCGTGGCGTTCCTCTCGCCGCTACTGTTCGCGCTGTTCCTGTTCAGCCGCGGCAACTCTGGCGGCGACGCCGGCGGCCAGCGCGAGTACAGTCCCTGAACACCGTCAGGACGTGGCGTCGACGCCGCGGCTGCCGCGGCGTCCCGACGCCGTCGCATCGAACCTTCACTGCGGCGTCCGGACGCCGCGACGAAGAGTCGTTGCTGCGGGAGTGACGCGGCGTCAAGACGCCGCTCCGTAGGCTGGATTCGAGAGCTGGCGACTGCGGGGGCACTCGAAACCGACCGCCGGACCGGAAAACAAATCGTTCGCACCGTGCTATGCGTTCCCTGAGATATATCGGGGTCGCTCCCTTCGTCGGAGACATGGAACTGCTGGACGAGACCATCGTGCCGGAACACGCGCACGACGTCAAACAGGAAGCCCGCGAGTTCGCCGAGGAACACATCGCCCCCAACGCCGAGGAGTACTTCCGCAAGGGTGAGTACCCTCACGACATCCTCGAAGCCGGGCAGGAGGCCGGGCTGGTGGCCCAGGACATCAGCGAAGACCTGGGCGGGCGGGGCCTCTCGCTGACCGAAGTGCTCGCGATCGCCGAGGAGTTTTATCGGGCGGACGCCGGCATCGCGCTGACGCTCCAGCTCGCGAGCTTCGGCGCCGAGATCGTCGAGGAGTACGGCAACGAGGAACAGCACGAGGAGTATCTCCGCCCGGTCGCCGAGGGCGACCAGATCACCGGCCTCGCCGTGTCGGAGCCCGAAACCGGCAGCGACCTCGCGGGGATGCAGACCCGCGCCGAGAAAGACGGCGACGAGTACGTGCTCAACGGCGAGAAGTACTGGATCGGCAACGGCGTCGAGGGCGACTGGCTCACCGTCTACGCCCGGACCGGCGACGACGAAGAGAACCGCTACGGCAACCACTCGATGTTCATCGTCCCGACCGACGCCGAGGGGTACGAGGCCGAGCACATCCCCGAGAAGATGGGCTTCCGAGCGAGCAAGCAGGCCCACATCGTCTTCGACGACTGCCGCATCCCCGAGGAGAACCTCGTCGGCGCCGAGGGCGCCGGCTTCTGGATGCTCGCGGAGTTCTTCAACCACGGCCGCGTCGTCGTGTCGGGCCACGGCCTCGGGCTGGCCGCCGCAGCGATCGAGGAGGCCTGGGAGTTCGCGGAGGGCCGCGAGCAGTTCGGCCGATCGATCAGCGACTTCCAGGCCGTCCAGCACGGCCTCGCGGACATGCGACTGGAGTTCGAGAGCGCCCGCGCGCTCGCGTGGCGCGCCGCCGAGAAGGTCGAGCAGGGTGAGGACCCCGGCCTCTGGGCCGCGATGGCCAAGACGAAAACGACCGAAGTGGCGACCGACTGCGCCGAGCAGGGGATGCAGTTCCACGGCGGTCGCTCGGTGCTGACCGACCGCCGGATCGCGCGGGTGTACCGCGACGTTCGCATCCCGGTGATCTACGAGGGCGCCAACGAGATCCAGCGCAACCTGATCTACCGGCAGTCCTGAACGGGACCGACGCCCGCTTCGAGCGATCGAACAGCGGAATCGACGGTGATGTCCTGTCCGGGATCCTCGATAACTGTTAACGCCCCACACGACCTATCGTTACACGACGCCCGCCGGTGCTGAGGGGATCCGAACGGGCGCGGGAGAGAATCATGTCTCAAAGAACTACAGACGATATCGAACAGATCGCGCGACAGTACCCCGAGGAGGTGGCGACGAAGGGGAATCTCGACCACCTGGAAGACCTGCTAGCGGACGACTACGTCGAGCACGGCCCGTTCGGCGAGGATGTTCGGGGCCGAGACGCCGACGTCGAGAAGATGCGGGAGTTCCTGAACGCCTTCGAGAACTTCGAGGCGACGGTCGAGGATACCGTCACCGAGGGAGACACGGTCGCGATGCGCGTGACGCTCCGCGGAACTCACGAGGGGCCGTTCCAGGGGATCGAGCCGACGGGGAACTCTATCGAGGTGCAGAACATGGTGTTCACGCGCGTCGAGGACGGGAAAATCGCGGAGCGCTGGCTCCAGCTCGACACGCTCGGCCTGATGGAGCAACTCGATGCCGTCGAGCGGCCCTCGGTGTGAGGGACGGCAGTAGACACCTCTTTTACTAGCGGTTGGGACGGCGAGCACGATGTCCGCGATCGCTCACTGGCCACAAGGTATGTACCAGTTGCCTACCCGGTCGGCACCAGCACACCGATGCCGACCTCCATCGAATCCGACGACGGAACCGTCACCGTAGACACCTACTGCCCGACCTGCGGCGGCGACGCCGTTCCGCTGCTGGGCCGCGACTGCGACTGCGATCTCTCCGAGGACATCGTCTGCAGCGCCGTGATCGAGTACCCCGACAGGGAGCCGCTCCGGACGACGATCACCGACGAGGACCTGACCGTCGAGAAGCTGCTTTCGGCCGCCGTGCGGGCGCTCGATCGGCACGTCTGAGCGCGCAAGGAGGAGAAGTCGTGCGACCACCGAGTCGCGGCCTCGACGCCGAACTCTGCTGCAGATAGTACCGCGACCCCGACGTTCGGTTGCGTCCCGATCGGACGTGGTCCACGGATGGGTACGCGTTTGTGACCAGTTGGAACGGTACGAGTGCCCGTTCGACCTGTTTCGTTTCCAACCGTTTGATCGGGGTAAGCACGCTCTAGCGGAGTGAACAACCTCGAACCGACGTCCCGAGCGCCGAGGAGAGAGAGGTTAACCCCGCCGCCGTCCGGATAAGCGCAGAGATACAATGTACGGCGTCGCTCTCCGCTGCAGTGAGTGACTCCGTGAGAATACTCGATCGCTCGGGGCGCGGCCAGTCCGCGTCGCCGGACGAGGGCGAATCGACTGCCGCCGTCCGGCTCGACGACGTCACCCACGAGTACGGGACCGACAGCAGCCGGTTCGGCTCCGGCAACGAGCGGACACTGACGGCGCTCCGAGACGTCTCGCTGGACGTCCAGCCCGGGACGATCGTCGGGCTGAAGGGCCCGAGCGGCAGCGGCAAGTCCACGATCCTGCACGCCGTGTCGGGGCTGCTGGTCCCGACCTCAGGGACCGTCGAGCTGCTGGGGACCGACCTCACCGCTCTCTCGGCCCGCGAGCGCGTCCAGATCCGGCGTGATCACGTCGGGATCGTGTTCCAGCGGTTCCACCTGCTCCCGTCGCTGACGGCGCGGGCGAACGTCGCGCTCCCGCTCGTGCAGGCCGGCGTCCCGCGGTCGAAGCGCCGCGAGCGGGCCGAGCGGCTGCTGGAGCAGGTCGGTCTCGGCGACCGGACGACGCACCTCCCCGGCGAACTGAGCGGCGGGGAGCGCCAGCGCGTCGCGATCGCGCGGTCGCTGTCGACCGATCCCGACGTGATCGTCGCCGACGAGCCGACCGGCGAACTCGACACCGCGACGGGCGCCGAAGTGCTCGAACTGCTGACCTCGCTGGGCGACGACCGGGCCGTGCTGGTCGCCTCTCACGACAGCGCGACGCTGGCGATCGCCGACGACGTCGTCCGGCTCCGCGACGGCATGGTGATCGACGATGCGGGATGACGCCGGCGACAGGCGGCGCTCGCGCTGGCGGGGGCTCGTCGGGCTCTCGGCGACGCGGCTCTGGAAGCAGGCGACGACGACCAGGACCGGCCGGATGGCGGCGTCGACCGGCGCGGTCGCGCTGACGATCTCGATCCTGCTGGTCGTGACCGGAATCGCGCTGGCGCTGGCGACCGCCGGCGTCGTAACCGAGACCGACGCCGACGCCACCGTGGTCCCCCAGCAGGGCGAGACGCTCTCGGACGTCGGCGGCGTCGAGCCGGTGCAGCTCGGCGCCGCCAACGAGCGCGCCGCCGCGATCCGCAACCGTGGGGGCGTCGACCACGCGTCGCCCGTGCTCGTCGAGACGGTGCGACTGGAGGGCGCCGATAGCGAGGTGTCCGACGCCGAGAGCGGGGAGTCCGCCGCCGAGAGTCGATCATCGGGACTCGTCGCCCTCGTGGGCGTCGTCCCCGACGACGAGGAGCGCACCGTCGCGGGGCTGTCGACGGCCGGACTCGAACCCGGCGATCCACAGTACGCGAACGGGACCTACGACGGCCAGCGGACGGGCGAGATTGTACTCTCGCGGGCTGCGGCGGATCGGCTCGACGCCGCCGAAGGCGAGGCGTTTCGCGTCGTCGGGAACAGGACCGCGACCGATCGGACGACGTTTACGGTCGCCGGCGTCGACGCCGCGACGGGCAACGAGCGCGACGCCGACGTGCCCGTGGCGCTGGTCCACTTGAGCGAGCTTCAGTCGATCTCCGGCGCGAGCGCGGGCGAGCTCGCCGACAGAGTGCTGGTGTGGGGCGACGCCGAGGCGACCGAAGCGGCCGCCGGAGACGCCTATCCGAACGCCACCGTCGAGACCGCCGACGGCACCGACCCCTCGCAGCTGTTCGACGACGGGCTGGCCTTCGCCACCAGCCTGATCGCGCTGGTCGTCGGCGTCGCGATCTGCGCGGCGTTCGTCGCGACGACGATGGGGATCACGGTCAACGAGGATCGCCGAATGCTCGCCGTGCTGGAGGCAGTCGGCTTCCCGACCCACAGCCGACTCGCCGTCGTCGGCGTCTCGACGCTGGTGACGACGCTGCTGGGCGCCGTTCTGGGGATCGTCGGCGGCGTGCTGGGCGTCCTCGCCGTCGACGCCGTCGCCGGGGCGACCGTCGCCACCAGAACCGTCGCCGTGATCCACCCGCTGTTCGTTCCCTACGCCTTCGCCGTCGCCCTCGTCTCGGGACTGGTCGCCGTCCCGTACCCGCTCGTGGTGGCCGCGCGAACGAGCGTGCTCGACGAGGTGGGACGGTGAGCGTCCGCGGCGCTCTCGTCCGAATGCGCGCGGTCCTCGGACTGGCGTTCGCGCAGCTCCGCCGGGCGCCGGGACGCACCGCGCTCACCGTGCTGGCCGTCGCGCTCGCGGTGCTCTCGGTGACGCTGCTGGCCAGCCTCGGCGCCGGCGTCGTCGACAAGGGCGAGGAGGGGTTAGAGCAGGCCGACCGCGATCTCTGGGTGTCGAACGACCCGATCGATCCGGCCGCGAGCGGCACCGAGAACCCGATCGTCGACGCCCACGAAGTGGCGTCGAACGTGCAGGCGCGCGAGGACGTCCGCGTCGCCGAACCGGTTGCGTTGCACGGGCTGTACGTCGGGGCCGAGCGGTCGGACCTCCGGCGCGTTCCGGCCGTCGGCACGCGGCGAACGCACGAGGGCTTCGCCTTCGAGCGCGGCAGCGGGTTCGTGCTCGACGACGAGGACTACGCCGCGGCGAGCCCCTACGAGCCGACGCGAGAGGAGATCGTTCTCGACCCGCGGACCGCCGAGACGCTGGGCGTCGGCGTCGGCGACGCCGTCTACGTCGGCTCCACCAGGGCGAGCCTCCACGAGGTCACCGTCGTCGGACTCTCCTCGCATTACTCGCAGTTCCTGGGCTCGCCCGCCGCCACCGTCCCGATCACCGACCTCCAGGCGATGACCGGGACCGCCGGGACGGATCGGGCGACGTTCGTCATGGCCGATACGGTGGAGGGCGCCGACCCCGCCGCGGTTCGGGACGAGCTCGCGGCCGAGTACCCCGCCTACGACGTCCGGACGGGCGACGAGCAGGTCGAGAAACTACTTCAGGAGCGCACGCTCGTGCTCGCCAGCGGCGTCACGCTGGTCGGCTTCGCCATCCTCGGCGGCGCCGTCCTGACGATCAACCTGTTCGCGCTCGTGGCCTACCAGCAGCGCGACGAACTCGCCGCGCTCCGCGCGATCGGGCTCTCGCGCGGCGTGCTCGCGGGGACGATCGGCGCTCAGGGACTGGTCATCGGCGTCCTCGGCGGGCTCGTCGGCGCCGCCGCGACGCGCCCGCTCGCCGTCGGACTGAATCGCCTCGCCGAGCGGGTCGTCGGATTCGAGGCGCTCCTCCAGCCGTCGCCGCTGATCTACGCCGCCGGGCTCGCGCTCGCGATCGTGCTCGGGGGCGTCGTCGCGCTCGTCACCGGCTGGCAGGCCGGGCGGTACGCGAACGTCGAGCACCTGCTGGCGTGACCGCTACGATGGCCGCGGGACGGCTCCGCACGGACCCAAACACGTTTCGCGCTCGATCCGCAACCTCGAAGCAACCGTGGCGCTCGACGAGACCGACGCCGAGATACTGGAACTGCTGATCGAAGACGCCAGCCGATCGTACCGCGAGATCGCCGACCGCGTCGGGCTGACGGCGCCGACCGTCTCCGAGCGCGTCGAGCGCATGCGCGAACTCGGCATCCTCGAACGGTTCACCGTCGCCGTCGACCAGTCGATGCTGGCGACCCAGGACGCCCGGCTCGTCGAGGTCCAGCTCGCGCCCGGCGACGCCGAAGCGCTGGCCGACGAGCTCCGGGATATCGACGTCGTCGAGCACGTCATCCGGACGGAGAGCGGGCGAGTGCTGACCCACGTCCACGCCGGCGAGCCCGAGGTCCGGCGCCTGTTCTCTGACCTGCTGGAGGGCCAGGACGTGCTGTCCTACGACGTCGGCGGCGTCGTCGAGTCGTCGTGGAACCCGGATCTCCGCAGGGGCGAGTTCGCCATCTCCTGCGTGGAGTGCGGGAAGGAGGTCGACGACGACGGGCTCTCGCTCGAACTCGACGACCGGCAGTACTTCGTCTGCTGCGAGTCCTGCGAGTCGCTGTTTCGGGAACGGTACGCCGAACTGCAAGACGGGGCCGAGAGCTGAACACGCCCGACTAGCCGGCGTTCGGGATGGCGCTCGCCGACGAGTATATCGAAATTCCCAGTTCCTCCCGCGACACCGCGGGTTCAGATCGGCGAGAAAGACCAATTCGTTAGCTTCGTTCGCCACGAGAACCGAAGTTCGTTAGGGGAAACCCGCTTCAAACTATAGCCCGTATCTAGAGACAAGTGATGAGTACGGAAACAGCACACCTCGAGATAACCGGGATGTCGTGTGCGACGTGCTCCTCGTCGATCGAGGAGTCCGTCGGCGGACTCGACGGCGTCGAGTCGGTCAACGCCAACTTCGCGACCGACGAGGGCACCGTCGAGTACGATCCCGAGGCAGTATCGCTGGCCGAGATCTACGACGCCATCGACGACGCGGGATACTCGGCCGACAGCGCGACGGAGACGGTCGGAATCGCCGGCATGTCCTGTGCCTCCTGCGCGGAGAGCAACGAGGAGGCCATCGAGGGCGTGCCGGGCGTGATCGACGCCAGCGTCAACTTCGCGACCGACGAGGCGCAGGTCCGGTACAACCCCGTCGACGCCGACCTCGAAGCGGTGTACGACGCGATCGAGGCGGCGGGCTACGAGCCCGATCGCCCCCAGACCGGCGCGGAGGGCGACACCGACAGCGAACAGCGCGAGTCGGCCGCCCAGCGCGAACTCGCCCGCCAGCGACGCCTCGTGATCGGCGGCGGCGTGCTCGCGGCGCCGTTCCTGCTGGTGATGGTCGAGATGTTCGGCGTCAACGTCGTGCCCGAGACGATCGCCGGCGTCGGCGTCGGCTGGATCGAGTTCGCGCTCGCGACCGTCCTGATGGCGACGCTCGGTCGGGAGTTCATCGTCGGCGCGTACAAGGCCGCCAAGAACAGCGGTCGGGCGAACATGGATACGCTGGTCGCGGTCGGCTCCTCGACGGCGTACCTGTTCAGCACGGCCGTCCTGCTCGACCTGATCGCCGACGCCGGCCTGTACTTCGAGGCCGTCGCGGTGATCCTCTGGTTCATCACGCTGGGCAACTGGCTCGAAGCGCGCTCGAAGGCCCAGGCTAGCGACGCGCTGCGCAAGCTGCTCGAACTCGAAGCCGACGAGGCGACGCTCGTCGAGGACGGCGAGGAGAAGTCCGTCCCCGTCGAGGATATCGAGGTCGGCGACGTGATGAAGGTCCGACCGGGCGAGAAGATTCCCACGGACGGCGTCGTCGTCGACGGTCAGAGCGCGGTCGACGAGTCGATGGTCACCGGCGAGTCCGTCCCCGTCGAGAAGGAGGAGGGCGACGAGGTCGTCGGCTCGACGATCAACGAGAACGGCGTCCTGCTCGTCGAGGCCACGCAGGTCGGCGAGGACACCGCGATCCAGCAGATCGTCCAGCGCGTCAAGGAGGCCCAGGCGCGCCAGCCCGACGTCCAGCGGCTGGTCGACACCGTCTCGGCGTACTTCGTCCCGGCGGTGATCGCCAACGCGATCTTCTGGGCGCTCGTCTGGTTCGCGTTCCCCGAGGCGCTGACCGGCTTCGTCGACTGGCTGCCCCTCTGGGAGCCCGTCGGCGGCGGCCCCGTCGCGGGCGGCATCTCGACGCTGGAGTTCTCGATGGTCGTGCTCGCGAGCGCGATCCTGATCGCCTGCCCCTGCGCGCTGGGGCTGGCGACGCCCGCCGCGACGATGGTCGGTTCGACGATCAGCGCGACCAACGGCGTCCTGTTCAAAGGCGCGGACGTGCTCGAACGCGTGCGCGGCGTCGACGTCGTCGTGTTCGACAAGACCGGGACGCTCACCCACGGCGACATGCGCCTGACGGACGTGGAGTCGGTTCGGGGTGGCATTGCGGCGGACGGGGGAGATGGTGATCGGGCGGCAGATGGCGGGCTCGTCGAGCAGGAAGCCGACGAGTCGCTCGTGCTCTCGGTCGCTGCGACGGTCGAGTCCGGCTCCGAGCACCCGCTCGCCGAAGCCATCGTCGCGGGCGCCGAGGACCGCGGCGTCGACGTCGACGACCCCGAGAACTTCGAGAACGTGCCGGGCCACGGCGTCCGCGCAGAGACGCCCCGCGGCGAGGCGCTGGTGGGCAACCGCAAGCTCATGCGGGACAACGGCGTCAACCCCGAGCCCGCCGAGGAGACGATGGAGCGCCTGGAGCGCGAGGGCAAGACTGCGATGCTGGTCGCGCTCGATGGAGAACTCATCGGCGTGATCGCGACCGCCGACACGGTTCGGGACAGCGCGAAGGAGACGGTCGCCGAGCTGCACGAGCGCGGGCTGGAGACGGTGATGCTCACCGGCGACAACGAGCGGACGGCCCACGCGGTCGCCGAGGAACTCGGAATCGATCCCGAGAACGTGTACGCCGAGGTGCTGCCCGAGGACAAGGCCGACGCCGTCGACGAGATCCAGGCGGACGGCACGCGAGCGATCATGGTCGGCGACGGCGTCAACGACGCGCCCGCGCTCACCGCGGCCCACGTCGGCATCGCGGTCGGCAGCGGCACCGACGTGGCCATCGAGAGCGCCGACGTGACGCTGATGCGCGACGATCCCGCCGACGTGCTGAAGGCGATCCGGATCTCCGAGGCGACGCTGCAGAAGGTGCGCCAGAACCTGTTCTGGGCCTTTGCCTACAACGCGTCGCTGCTGCCGATCGCCTCGCTGGGCCTGCTCAATCCCGCGCTCGCGGGGCTGGCGATGACCGGCTCCAGCGTCTCGGTGATGACAAACAGCCTGCTGTTCCGGAAGTACGACCCCCACGAGGACTACGTCCCGGTCGTGCTGAAGCCGCTGCGGCGGCTTCGCGGCGACTGATCGGGGCGGTCGCGACGGTGCAGTCGCCGTTCCGGGGTGCGACGCCGCCCGCCGTTTTTGTCCGGCGGCGTCGTGCGTACGCGTGATGGTCCCAACGTCGAGTGAGGACTCGCCGGACGAGGATGGCGACCGCTCCGCCGAGAATCGGCGCGCGATCCTGAACCCGACGAGCGGCCGCGCCGACCACGTCGAGCGGGTGCGCGACCTCGCCGCCGAGCGCGGGTTCGACGTCGTCGAGACCGAACGGGCGGGCCACGCGATCGAACTCGCCGAGCGCGCGGCCGCCGACGGCGTCGACCTGCTCGCGGTCTGTGGCGGCGACGGGACGCTCCACGAGGTCGTGGAGGGGCTGTACGACGCCGACTCGCTCGACGACGTGACGCTGTCCGTGGTCCCGTCCGGGACCGAGAACATCGTCGCCGAGCACCTCGGCGTCCAGTCGCTCGTCGACGGGTTCGACCTCGCCGAGACCGGCGAGACGCGGCGCATCGACCTCGGCGTCGCGGGCGACGAGCCGTTCGTGATGTCGGCGATCGCCGGGCTGCCGGCGGAGGCCAGCGCGGCCGCCACCCACGATCTCAAGCGGCGGTTCGGGTCGCTCGCGTTCGTCATCGGCGGCGTCCAGGAGACGCTGGCGTTCGACGGGCTGCGCGTCGCGGTCGAGGCGGACGCCGACGACGCGGCCCTCGAGGAGTCGACCGTCGAGGACGCGACCGGCGACGACGGCATCACCTGGCGCGGCGAAGCGTTGACCGTGCTGGTGGGCAACCTCCGGGAGTTCGGCAGCGAGGGCGCGCCGGCGGACGCCGAAGACGGGCTGCTCGACGTGACGATCGGCGAGCGGATGCCGCCGAGCGACGCCGTCGCCGAGACCGTCGCCCAGCGACTGCTCGGGCAGGACACCGAGCACGTCACGACGCTCAAAGCGAGCGCGATCGAGTTCGAACACCTCGGCGGGGATCCGGTGACGTTCAGCCTCGACGGCGAGATCCGACGGTTCGATACGGTGGCGTTCTCGGTGGTCCCGGGCGCGTTGCGGGTCCGCGTGGGGGAGGAGTACGGTCAGACCGGGTGACGCCGACGCGTGGACTGCCGGAGAAAATCACGCCAGCCTGTCGTCGAGCCACGCCAGCAGGTCTTGGAGTTCGTCCGGCCCGATCCCGTGGCCGACGTCGTAGGTGTTCGAGTCGACGGCGTAGCCCACTTCGCTCAGCCGGATGGCGGCGTTCTCGGCGCGGGCGGGCGGGATGATCTGATCCTGCTGCCCGGCGCCGACGAACACCGGCGTCCCCTCGATACCCTCGGGCGTCAGGTCGGCGTGAGACTCGGGCAGGTAGCCGTGAAGTCCGGCGGCCCACGCGAACCGGCCGGGATGTTCGAGCAGCAGCGCGAACGTCGATATCGCCCCCTGGCTGAAGCCGAGCAGGCCCAGCCGATCGGGATCGAGGTCGTACGCCTCGACGGCGGCGTCGATCGACTCGTCGATCAGATCGAGGCTCCGGCGGAACTCCTCGGCGTCGGGCTGGCTCTGGTGGAGCCCCCCGGCGGAGAGGTCGAGGTCGTACCAGGTGTATCCGCCCTGAAGGCGGTCGGGAGCGCGGAAGCTGACGACGAACAGCTCGTCGGGGAACCGCTGGGCGACCGGCAGCAAGTCGGTCTCGTCGGCGCCGCGGCCGTGAAACACGAAGACGGCCGGATGCGGGCCGTCGGCGTCGTCGGGCGGGCTGATCGTCTTGTGTTCGAGCGGAACGTCGGACTTCGTCATGGACGGACGCAAGCGTCCCAAGCGCTTGAATCCCGGCGTCCGCGGCCGGGCTGGCCGCATGCTCGCCGAGGCGGGAGTCCGCCAGGCGTCGTCACCCTCGCTTCAGTAACGTACGTGTTATACGTCGTGAGTCGCTACGAAGGTGCAATGAGCGAGCAGACGTACAGCGAGGGCGACCTCCGGAACACGGGGATGTCGCTCAAGCACGACCGGGAGTGGGACTACGAACTCGACCGCATCGTAACGGCGGTCGAGGAGCGCGACGCCGAGAAGGTCGGCTTGCAGTTCCCCGAGGGGCTCAAGCGCCGCGGGCCGCGAGTGGCCGACGATCTGCGCGAGCTCGTCGACGACGACGTGACGATCATGCTGTCGGGCCAGCCGTGTTACGGCGCCTGCGACCTCGACACGTTCCTGATGCGGCGGACCGACGTGTTCGTCCACTTCGGGCACAGCCCGATGAAGGAATCGGAGAAGATCATCTACGTGCCGCTGTTCTCGAACGTCGACGTGCTGCCGATCATGGAGGAGGCCGAGGAGAAACTCGCCGACCCCGAAGACGATCCCGAGGTCGGCCTCGTCACCACGGCCCAGCACATGAACCGGTTCGACGACATGGCCGACTGGCTCGAAGACCGTGGCTACGAGGTCCAGACCCGCCGCGGCGACGAGCGGCTCACCCACGAGGGGCAGGTGCTGGGCTGTAACTACGCCTCCGCGGACGTCCCCGCGGACCAGGTGCTGTACGTCGGCGGCGGGAAGTTCCACCCGCTCGGGCTGGCGATGGAACACCCCGACAAGAAAGTCGTCATCGGCGACCCCGTCAACAACGTCGTGACGATCGCCGACACCGAGAAGTTCCTCAAGCAGCGCTACGCCACCGTCCACAAGGCGATGGACGCCGAGACGTGGGGCGTCATCTTCTGCACGAAGATCGGCCAGGGCCGCATGGACCAAGCCGAGAAGATTCTCGACGAGAACGAGAACGCCTACCTCATCACGATGGACGAGGTGACGCCGGATCGGCTGCGCAACTTCGGCTTCGACGCCTTCGTCAACACCGGCTGCCCGCGGATCACGACCGACGACGGCCCGCAGTTCCACAAGCCGCTCTTGACACCCGGCGAGTACGAGATCGCCGTCGGCAACAAGCCGCTGGACGAACTCAGCTTCGACACGTTCCACGGCACCTGGTAGTCAGACGCCGTTCGTTCTCCATCGTCGTTTTTCTCCGATCGCCGCTCTTCACCAGCCGCCGCGCCCGACGCCGTTCGTCCATCCTACCAAACAGGAAATAATTAGCAGAACAGTCATGACCATGGGGTAAGTAATCGGCGTCAATGACAGAGGACGCGACGGGGGAGCTCCCCGACAACAAACTGTTCGAGCTCTACGAACAGTACCTCGGCGAACCGGACGCGGAGACGGACGTCTATCTCGGGTTCGGGTTGTTCTTCGTCGGCATCGCCTTCGCGGTGACCGGGCTCGGCCTGTTCGCGTGGTCGGGCGCGTTCGAGTACGGGACCGGCGCGTTCTGGTCCCGCCGAGCGCTGTCGTTCGCGCTCGGGATGCTGTCGGTGCCGACGCTGATGTTGAGCCTCGTCGTGCTGCTGCCGGTCGAACGGCGCGCGACATTGAGCGCGTCGGGCGGCTGGGCGATCACGCTGCTTTCGGTCGTCGCGTTCTGGCAGGTGTACCCGAGCAACTGGAACGTCGCCGAGGCGGCCGACTACAGCATCCAGGTGACTGCGGTGTACGCGCTGGGGATGACCGTCATCACGGCTTCGACCGGCGCGGCGCTGATCGCTCACCAACTGGCGCGCGCCCGCCCCGGCCCGGCCGACATCGACCCCGTCGAGGACGACGAGGACGAGGAGACCACCTACACGACCGAACAGATCGAGGATGACATCGAGGACGCGATGGAGGGCGTCGACCTCTCGTGGGGCGGCGTCGAGAAACACGAGTCCAAGCGCCTGGAGTTCTCCACCGGCCCGGAGTTCGACGCCTCCGGCGTCGACGTCGAGGCGACCACCACCCGACAGGAAGGCAGCGTCGACGATCAGGTCAGCGGACTCCGCCAGCTCAAGGGCGGCGATAAGAAGACCGCCACCTCGGAGTCGACGGTCGACGACCAGACGAACAAGCTCAAAGAACTGCGCGAGAAGCGCCGCAAGGAGGAAGCGGCCGACGACGACGAAGGGATCGTCGCCGGTATCGGCGGCTCGGGCCTGCTCGATCGGGTCCGGAGCGCGCTCCGTCGCTGACTGGACCGCGGTCTCGCCGGCATCCCGACGCCGGCTCCCTTCGTTCGGACATGTTTTCTTACCAGAAAGTTACGCAATTATTTCACATAGTTTTATTGTACGTGGGACAGGTTGTTCCGGATATGGCGAAAGGCCTAGACGTCGGCACGATGAACATCCTGTCGGCACAGCAGGATGGGAACGACACAGTATTCGTCCAGCAGCGTAACTCCTTCGTGGAGATTGACTACTCCGACATGGCGGAACAGATGCTTTCGCGGAGCGAAGTCCTCCACATCCGGAAGGACGACAAGGTGTACGTCGTCGGTGACGACGCCCTGAACTTCGCGAACATCTTCAATCGGGAGACGCGCCGCCCGATGCAGCACGGCATCCTGTCGTCCGACGAGAAGTCCGCGATCCCGATGATGAAACTGATCATCGAGCAGGTCGTCGGCGAACCGAACCATCCCAACGAGAAGCTGTACTTCTCCTCGCCCGCGGACCCGATGGACTCGGACATCTCGACCCTGTATCACCAGAAGACTCTGGAGTCGTTCATCGACGACATGGGGTACGACGCCGAGCCGATCAACGAGGGGATGTCCGTCATCTACAGCGAACTCGCCGACAACGACTTCACCGGGCTGGGCATCAGCTTCGGCGCCGGGATGACGAACGTCTGTCTGGCGTACTACGCGGTGCCGGTCATGAAGTTCTCGGTCGCCCGCGGCGGCGACTGGGTCGACGAGCAGGCCGCGCAGGCGACCGGCACGCCGGTCGACAAGGTCACCTCCATCAAGGAGGAGGACTTCGAACTCGACTTCGAGACGGACGTCGGCGGCGTCGAAGGCGCGCTGTCGATCTACTACGAGAACCTGCTCGACTACGTCATCGAGAAGATCGTCGAGGAAGTCGACGACGAGGACGTCGAGGAGGGCCTCGACGTGCCGGTCGTCGTCACGGGCGGCACCTCCAGCCCCGACGGGTTCGAGGCGCTGTTCCGCGACCACCTGCAGGACGCCAACATTCCGTTCTCGATCAGCGGCGTCAGCCACGCCGACGAGCCCCTCTACAGCGTCGCGCGCGGTGGCCTCGTGGCCGCACGCTCCGACGAAGAAGAGCAGGCGACGAGCGGCGGCGCGGAAGCCGAAGCGGCGGCAGACGAGTAAGCAGTCGGCGCGACGAACGACACTCAGTTACTTTTTTTGAAGCGATCGAGCGCCTCCTGCCAGGATTCCAGTTCATCAGGCTTGCTCTCGTGGCTCACGGCGACCCCCACGTAGCCGCACTTCTCGCAGCCTTCGGCCTCGCGACCGAACAGCGCGTACGTCTCGAGCGTACCCGAACAGCGCGGACAGTCCATGGACGTGCGATCGAGTGGCACCCTCTTAATAATTGGTTCATCGTGATCGCGCTCGCCCCGGAGACGCGCCACAGGGACCGTCTCCAACCAGCCTTCTGTGATCAGAGGAGCGGAAATAAAATGACTCCTGAGCATGTACCAACGTTTTTGAATTCACACCGTGTATGGTCGTCCAGTATGACCATCACGCGGACGCCCCTCGTCGACCGACCGATCGTACGACGCCGCGGCGACGGCGTCGCGCCGGTGCGAACCGACGCCGCCGCGGGGCAGGCACAGGACGACGGACCGACGGCCGCGTGCGAGCGTCGGACATGAGTACGAAGCGGCAGCTCGCCCAGCAGCTGGCGGTCGTGGCGGGCTTCGAGAGCCCGAGCGCCGAACTCGAACAGTACCCCACGCCGCCGGAGCTGGCGGCCCACCTGATCCACGTCGCGGACCTGCAGGGCGACGTCGAGGATCGGACGGTCGTCGACCTCGGGACGGGAACGGGGATGCTCGCGCTCGGCGCCGCGCTCCGGGGCCCGCACAGGGTCGTCGGCGTCGACGTCGACCGCGCCGCGCTGGGAACCGCCAGGGAGAACGAGCGGCGGGTCGGTACGGCCGCCGAGATCGGGTGGGTGCAAGCCGACGCCACCCGAGCGCCGCTGGCGGTCGAGGACGCAACCGTCGTGATGAACCCGCCCTTCGGCGCTCAGGATGGTAACGAACACGCCGACCGGGCGTTTCTGGAGACCGCCAGCGAGATTGCGGCGGTGTCGTATTCGATCCACAACGAGGACAGCGCCGAGTTCGTCGAGGCGTTCGCCGACGACAACGGGGGCGAGGTCACGCACGCGTTCCGCGCGGAGCTGGACATCGAGCGCCAGTTCGAGTTCCACGACGCCGACAGCGAGGCGCTCGACGCCGAGGTCTTCCGGATCGAGTGGTCCTGACTACCGGTACACTTCCTCGCGGGCTACGGCGACGCTGGTGCCGCCTCGCTCGGCCGTGACGACGAGTCGGCCGTCGCGACGCTCGGTCGAGAACGTCACCCCGCCCGCGTCCGCAACGGCGCCGGCGTCCGGAATCGCGACGCGACCGAGTGACCCGTTGTCGCGCTCGACCCGGAGGTAGAACTCCCCTTCCTCCGGGACGACCGACACCGAGCGGTTGTCGATCCGCGGTTCGGCCGTGTAGCTTTCTGACGCGAACGCGTGGCGCTTCGGACCGCTGGCGGAATCGAGCCACACCTGATAGGCCGTGTCGTTGCCCGCCGCGGTCCAGCCCTGGCGGGTGGCGACGACCCGCTCGCTCCAGCCGACGCCGCCGAGTCGGAAGCGTACCTCCCCGGTGTAGGCGAGTCGTTGGCTCGATGCCTGACGCAACCAGAGGTGCCGCTGCTCGCTGGTGACGATCACCCCGCTGGTCTTGACCGCGGTCGTCTCGCCGGCCGCCTCGATCTCGATCACGGACACCATCTGATTGGTGACGTTCTCGGCGTACGTGACGGTGTAGTCCTCGACGTCGACGGCTTCGCCCTCGGGGACGGCGTCGTCGCCGACGGTGACGAGGTTTGGGACGATCCCCGGCCCGGCCAGCACCGCCAGACCGATCAGGACGGCAGTGATGGCGACGTGGCGGCGGGTGATCCCTCCGAACGGCGACCGGTCGGAGCCAGCTACCCACACGACCATCGTGTATAGTATCTGTATCCCGACTGTTATCGCGACAGCCACGCTGACGCTGCCGACGAACGCCGGACCGACGCCCAGGTACACGACGAGCGACAGTCCGGTGATCAACGCGATCGATAGCGCCGTCTGCAAGGGCGAAAATGGATCGATCAGCGTTCGCTTTCGGGAAACCAGCGGCCGATCGGACGCCACGGCGGCGACGGTGACCAGCAGCGCGAGCAACAGCACGAGCGCGACGCCGACGCCGCGGTACAGGACGTACGTCCCGCCGCCGCGGAACCAGTAGACGGCCCAGAGCCCCTGTACGACGGCGAACACGAGCGCGGCGAGCCAGACGCGCGCGGCGCTCGGCCGCCCCTCGCGGCGGTACAGCACCGCCAGCCCGAGCACCAGCCCGAGAAAGAGCCCGAGCGCGTGGCCCTGGATCGCGATCCCGGCCCACGACGGCGGCGAGGGCGGGCTCGCCGAGACCGTCACCGACACGACCGGGTCGAGCAGCGCCGGGACGACCGTCGAGACGACGCTGGAGACCAGCAGTGCGACCACCGTCGCGACGGGGTAGTGGACCAGGGCGAACCCGGCGAACGCGAACACGACGCCCGAAAAGCCGATGACGGGGCCGAGCGCGAACAGACTGGTCAGCAGTCCGAGACCGAGCACCGCGGCCGGGAAGATCACGAACGCCCTGATCCAGGGGTTCGTGCGCCACGAGTCGAACGAGTTGCTGCCTCGCTCCTGGGGCAAGTGCCCCCACGCGTACTCGGCGATCGGCGCGAGCACGAGCGTCGCCCGGAGGTTACCCCGCAGATGGCCGGGGCCGGCGTGGGAAAAGCCCGATGCGAGCCATCCCGTCGGGTAGAGATACGACCACGACCGGAACGGGATCGTCACGGGGTCGAACCAGTACCAGTACCCTCGCTGGAGGAACAGGTACACCGCGAGGACGAACGCCACGGAGACGAGCGTCCCCCAGGGGACGCCGAGCAGGAGGCGAGAGCGGAGGCGGCGCCCCCACGCCCCGCCGGGCCGGTCGACGCGAACGATCGCGATCGCCGACACCGCGAGCAGCGCGACGACGCCGCCGACCAGCGCGGCCCACAGCGGATTCATACCAGTCAAAGGGAGCGTGGTGTTGAAAGAAGTTGCGAGGACCGGAGCAGTACGAAGCGTTTGATCGTGAGATGCGCCTTCCGGTAGTGTCACGACCACCACGAAAGCCCCCGCCGGCTTCGGTCGAGGGGCTCCGTGCGCGTGCTCGCTTCGCTCGCGTGCTACGGTCGCCCGTCTTCCCGGAGCCGGCAGCCCCTTTCAGTCCCGCCCGTGTCGGCTGATCAGTCAGGCATCGCGGGTGGGACTTTCGCGGTGTTGGTCGCCGCTGTTCCGGTCCCGAGGTATTCGAGCAAGCCGTAACTTACTGAGGATCGAGCAGCCGATCGACCAGATCCAGCGCCAGCCCCTTCGAGAGCGGGTCGTTGGCGTTCCCGCAGTGGGGCGACTGCACGCAGCTCGGACAGCCGTCGTCGCAGGGACACTCCGCGAGCAGCTCTCGCGTGCGGCCGAGCATCTCCGGCAGGCGCTGGTACCCCTCGCGCGTCAGCCCGACCCCGCCGGGGTAGCCGTCGTAGACGAAGATCGTGCTCTCGCCGGTGTGGGGATGCCGGGGCGTCGACAGGCCCCCGATGTCGCGCCGGTCACACAGCACCTGCAGCGGGAACAGCGAGATGAGCGCGTGCTCGGCGGCGTGGATCGCGCCCTCGAACGTGTCCTCCAAATCCGTCGCAGTCGCCCGGAGATCGGCCTGCATCGAATCGGGCTGGGTGAAGTACAGCGCGCGCGTCCGGAGCGTCGTCTCCGGTAGGTTCAGCGTCTCGCGGGCGATCGGCTCGCCGCGCTTGGCGTCGCGGCGCTCGAAGCCGGTGATCTGCTTGCGCATCGTCACCTCCGCGAAGCGAACCGTCACGTCATCCTGACGAGGCGAAGCCGAGTCAGGGCTCGTTGAGCTTTGCTCAACGGTGTCGCGGTCGGAAAGCCGTCGCTCGTCGATGTCGCGCTCAACGGTGATCTCCTTGTCGTGCAGGACGCGCGTATGGTAGTCCGTCCACGTCGGCGAGAGCTCCGCGAGATCCCGCTCCAGATCGAGTTCGGTCACCTCGTAGCGCTGGCCCTGGTGGTGGTAGATCGCGCCGGGATGGGCGTCCCGGAGCGCGTCGCCGAACGGCAGACTGGCGATGGCGTCGCCCGAGCGCGCGTCGAGGAGCTGGATCTCGCGATCGTCGATCGAGCGCAGGCTCATCTCGTGGTGCGGGCTGCCGTCGACGTCGGCCGTCCAGCGGACGCCCTCGTTGGTCGTCCGGCGCTCGAGGTCGCCGACGGACTCCAGCTCCGCGACGACGTCCGGAAACTGGGCGCCGAAGTGGCGCTCGTCGCCGGCCGAGAGCCAGTTCTCGCGCGCCGCTGCGAGGACGTGCGGCGGGACGAGCTGGTCGTTCTCGGGGTTGGCGACGGCGTGCTCGGGATCGCCGGAAAACAGCTCCTCGGGCGTGCGCATCACGTACTGGTCGAGCTGGTCCTCGCCGGCGACCAGCGCGACGAGCGAGGGATCTGTTCCCCGTCCCGCGCGCCCGGCCTGCTGCCACGTCGCCATCTTCGTCCCGGGGTAGCCGTCCAGAATCACGGCGTCGAGCCCGCCGATGTCGACGCCGAGTTCGAGCGCGTTCGTGCTCCAGGCGCCCCGAATGTCGCCGTCGTGGAGCCCGGCCTCGATCTCGTCGCGACGCTCGCGTCTGAGCGCTGCCTGATACGCGGTGACGCCTGCGGCCTCGTCCGAAAAGCCGCGGTCTCGCAGTTCCTCGGCGCTGTCGCTCGCGTAGCGCTCGGCGGTCTGGCGCGCCCGCGTGAATACGACCGTCTGGTAGCCCTTGCCGACGAGGTCGACGAACAGGCGTTTGGCCTCGACGTGGTTCGAGCGCCGATGACCGGAACCCTGATTCTCGCGTTCGTACTCCGGCGGGTTCCACAGCAGCCAGTGGGTCGGGCCGGACGCCGAAGCGTCCTCGTCGACGACCGAAAACGAGTCGGCGGGCTGGCCGGTCACGTTCCCGGCGTGCTCGGCGGGGTTGGCGATCGTCGCCGAGCAACAGACGAACTGCGGATCCGAATCGAACCGCTCGCACAGGCGCTGGAGTCGGCGCATCACGAGCGCGACCTGACTGCCGAACACGCCGCGGTACTCGTGAACTTCGTCGATCACCACGGTTTCGAGGCGCTGGAAGAACCAGTCCCACAGCCGGTGGCCGTGGGGCAGGATGCCGTAGTGGAGCATGTCGGGCGTCGTCAGCAGTACGGTGGGCTGCCGGTCGCGGACGCTTTCCTTCTCGGATTTCGAGAGCCGACCGGTGTACCGGTCGACGGTGACGCCGCTGGCGAAGCCCAGGTCGTGAGCCAGATCCGACAGCGTCTCGGCCTGATCGTTGATCAGCGCGACCTGCGGGGCGATATACAGCGTCGTCGCCCGGCGGTCCAGCGCCCGCTCGAACGCCGGGACGGTGTACGCGAGGCTCTTGCCGCTCGCGGTCGGCGTCGCCAGCACGGCGTTGCGCCCGTCGCGGATCTTCTCGATCGCATCGGCCTGATGCGCGTACGCCGACTCGATACCCCGGTCGGCCAGCGCGTCCGCCAGCCGATCCTCGACGTCGAGAGCTGCGAGGTCGGCGTCACTTCCGGGGACGACGCGCCGGTCCGCGATCTGGCCCTCGTAGTACGGACGCCCGCGCAGCCACTCGATCGTCTCGTCCACGGGCGCTCTTTCGACTCGGTAGTAGTAACGATGTCGACCGCAGGAGGCGTGAAGCCCATGACCGGCGCGCTCCGACGGGGATTCCTGCCGAGGAACGTCGATAAATTCAACTTGTAAGCGCCCGGTGTGGCGATCATGTCGGCGCTCGACGTGTTCATGCGGCTACTGGGCGAGCCGTCTCGGGACGAGTTCGATCTCGACGACGACGAGGCGGTGCGATTCGAGGCGCGCGCGAACCACACCCAGAACCGGCGCCGGGCGGTCGGCGGGAAGCTGTTCGTAACCGACCGGCGCGTGGGGTTTCGCCCGCACTCGTTCGACGACACGCTCGGTGGCAAGCACGTCGACGCGCCGCTGGAGGCGATCGAGACCGTTACGACCGAACCAGCCCGCCGGTCGCTCGGGGCCATCCTCCGCAGTCCGCTCGAAGCGCTGTTCGGCGGCGGCCTGCGGGCGCGACTCCGCATCGAAACCGACGACGGAGACGCGGAACTGTTCTTCGTCGACGACATCGAGACTGCGATCGACGTGATCGAGGACGCCCGACGGCAGCGCACAGCGAGTCGCTGAGCCGCGAGACTATCGGCGCCGGACGAGATCGCTGAGCTTGCTCGCGAGGCCCGCGTCGTCGCCGAGTTTGAGGTAGTAGGCGTCGCCGCCGTCCTCGTAGTAGGCGTCGATGCGGCGCTTGATCTCGAAGCCCAGCGACTCGTAGAACTGCAGGGCGCTGTCGTTCGTCGCGCGGGCGTGGCAGGTCACCGAGTCGTGTTCCTCCGCCACGGTGGCGACGAGTCGCTTGCCGAACCCCTCGCCGCGATAGCCGGGCGCGACCGCGAGAAACAGGATGTAGCCGTCCCGGCGTACCGCCGCGAAACCCACGAGGTCGTCGCCGTCGACCAGCAGGTGGACCGTGGATCGTCGGTAGGCGTCGGCGAAGAAGCTGCGGCGCTGCTTGAGCACCCCGTCGGACTGGCGAATGGTCTCCTTGAGGTCCCAGGCGTCCTCCAGGCGGTCGTCGCTGCCGGGGGCGACGACGCTCGTGTCGACGTTGACGCTCACTACCGGTACGTATTCGGGACGCGAATATAATTCCACCGGCAATCTCCCTCCGGTCGATTGCCGGGCGTTGCCTCGCTTCGCTCGGCAACACACCGGCAGACTCGCTGCGATCCGCTGACTGACGATCCGGTGCGCCGCCGCCGAACCGACCGATTGACGGTCGCCACTCCCGTCCGTTAGCGCAGTGAGCTACGAGTTGCGCGATCACACGGCCGACGTGGCCGTCGAGGCCGAGGGACCGACGTTCGACGCCGTCGCCGGGGCCGTCGCGGACGGGCTGGCCGCGGCGATGTGCGACGACGTCCCCGGAGAGGGCGAGCGCTTCGACGTGCGCGTCGACGCCGAAAGCCGGGAGGCGTTGCTCTTTGACTATCTCGACGAACTGATCTACCAGCGCGACGTGCGCGGCGTGCTGCCGGTCGACAACGAGGTCGAGATCGCCGAGCGAAGCGGCGAGTTCGAACTGCACGGATCGGCCCGCGGCGTCCCGCTGTCTGTGGTGTCGGCCCGCGAGATCAAGGCCGTCACCTACTCCGAGATGGAGATCGCGGAAACGGCGGACGGCTGGCGCGCGTACGTCGTCTTCGACGTCTGAGTTTCGGCGCGGGGTCCGCGTTCGGGCGTCCCGAAGCGGATCACGTTTTACTCTGGCTCCCCAAGTACCGGCCATGAACCGTCATATGGCGGGGTACGCGGGAGCGATCGTTGCGGCGCTGTGGCTGCTCGTTCAGCCCGCGGCGGCCCACGTCAGGTACGTCTCCGACGAGCAAGAGGGACAGGCCGGGCTGGCGTTCGCCGTCGACGTGCTCTCCGAGCCGCTCAATCTGGCGCTGGTCGGCGGCGGCGCCGTCGCGACGCTGGCCGGCGCGGTCGCGTACCTGCGATTCCGCCCGGCCCGGACTGATCTGGCCGTGCTCCGCGAGACGCTGTCGGGGTATCGCGATCTGGTCCCGTGGATGCTCCGGCTCTCGCTGGGGCTTCCCCTCGTGGGCGCGGGCTTCGCGGGCTACTTCTTCAGCCCCGAAGTGATGTGGTCGGTGCGCGTGTTCCAGGTCGCGGTCGGCTTCCTGCTCCTCTTCGGCCTCGCAACGCGGGCCGTGGCGGCGATCGGGTTACTCGCCTACCTCGTCGCGCTGCCGTTCGCCCCCGACCTGCTGCTCGCGTTCGAGTACATTCCGGGGTTCATCGCGATCGTGCTGGTCGGCAGCGGCCGGCCCAGCGCGGATCACATGCTCAAGCAGGTCGCCGGGACGCCGGGGACGATCTACGGGCGCTTCGACCCCGTCTACGGACTTGCGGACTGGTTCGACGGAGTGATCGAGCCCTACGAGCGCTACGCGCCGACGGTGGTCCGGGCCGGTCTCGGGATCGCGTTCGCGTACCTCGGGATCGTCGAGAAGCTGCTCGCGCCCGGCACGGGACTGGCGGTCGTCGCGAAGTACGACCTCACGGCGGTCGTGCCCGTCGACGCCGGACTCTGGGTGCTCGGCGCGGGTCTGACCGAGCTCGCGCTCGGCGTCGCGCTGTTCCTCGGCGTGTTCACGCGCGGCGGCGCCGCCGTCGCATTTCTGATGTTCACGCTGACGCTGTTCGGACTGCCGGACGATCCGGTGCTTGCCCACGTCACCCTGTACGGCATGGTGTCGATGCTCCTTATCACGGGGAGCGGCCCGCTGGCGGTCGACAACTGGCTGCGCGAACCCACGGAGGACGCCGAGGCGTCCGGGCGCGCTGGCGTGCCCGGAGACGACTGACGGCGTCTGTCCGTCCGTCACCGACCGACGACACGTCGGTGCGGCGACGACTCGAAACCTATTCCGGTGCTGCGAGGCGATATACGGGTATGACCACCTACGACGCCGACGGTATCACCCTGCACAAACTGCGGGACTACGTCTGGGAGATTCCACAGGAGGGAGAGATGCGCGCGCCGGCGCGCGTGCTCGCCAGCGAGCAGTTGCTCGACGAGATTTCTGAGGACAAGACGCTCCAGCAACTCAAGAACGCGACCCACCTGCCCGGGATCTCGAAGTACGCCATCTGCATGCCGGACGGCCACCAGGGGTACGGCTTCCCGGTCGGCGGCGTCGGCGCGCTCGACGCCGAAGACGGCTGCATCTCGCCGGGCGCGGTCGGCTACGACATCAACTGCGGCGTCCGGATGATGACGACGAACCTCACGTACGACGACGTGCAGGGCAAGGAAGAGGAGCTCGTCGACGCGCTCTTTGCGAACGTTCCGTCGGGACTCGGCGGCGGCGGCATCGTCGAGAGCGGAATCGACACGGTCGAAGCGGTGCTGGAGCGCGGCGTCGAGTGGGCCGTCGAGGAGGGGTACGGCGTCGAGGACGACCTCCGGGCCTGCGAAGACGAAGGGCGGCGTCCCGACGCCGATCCGAGCGCGATCTCCCAGAAGGCCAAGGACCGCGGGAAAAACCAGCTCGGAAGCCTCGGCAGCGGGAACCACTTCCTCGAAGTCCAGCGCGTCACCGACGTGTTCCGCCAGGACGTCGCCGACGAGTTCGACCTCGAAGAGGACCAGATCGTCGTGCTGATCCACTGCGGGAGCCGAGGTCTCGGGCACCAGACCTGCAACGACTACCTCCGAGAGATCGAGAAGACCCACTCGGGACTGCTGGACCAGCTGCCCGACAAGGAACTCGCGTCGGCGCCCGCCGGCTCGCAGCTCGCCGAGGAGTACTACGGCGCGATGTGCGCGGCGATCAACTTCGCGTGGGTGAACCGGCAGCTCATCATGCACCGCACGCGCCGGGTGTTCGAGAAGGTGTTCGACCGGACGTGGGAGCAGATGGAGATGCAGCTGCTGTACGACGTCGCCCACAACATCGCCAAGAAGGAGACCCACGAGGTCGACGGCGAGGAGAAGAGCCTGTACGTCCACCGAAAGGGCGCGACGCGGGCGTTCCCCGCCGGCCACCCCGAGGTGCCCGCGGCGTACCGCGATGTCGGCCAGCCGATCATCATCCCCGGCAGCATGGGCGCGGGCAGCTACGTCCTCCGGGGCGGCGACCAGTCGATGGCCGAGACGTTCGGCTCGACGGCTCACGGCGCCGGCCGACTGATGTCCCGGACGCAGGCGAAAAACGAGTTCTGGGGCGGCGACGTGCAGGACGATCTCGAAGAACAGCAACAGATCTACGTCAAGGCCCAGAGCGGCGCCACGGTGGCTGAGGAAGCGCCTGGCGTCTACAAAGACGTCGACGAGGTGGTGCGCGTCTCCGACGCGCTGGGGATCGGCGACAAGGTCGCCCGGACGTTCCCGGTGTGTAACATCAAGGGCTGATCAGATCACCCGGCGCGCGTGAGCAACGCGCGCGAGGGCTCTCGCGCCCCTCCGTGGGCGCGGAACAGGTTGGGGAGGTGGAGGTTGCGGTCGGTTTCTGGCGGACTAAAAGGGCGAGCCGCGCTCCGGGAAAATCGGCGAAGTAGCACCGAAGCGGAGCGAAGCGAGCCGCGCGACCGGAGCGTGCCGAGGGCTTTCGAGGAGTAGTCGTCCGGACCAGCAGTCGCCAGAAGCGCAGTAAGAGCTTTCGAGGCGTTCAGACGTGATCGCGTACTCCCAGCAGTAGTGGCTAGCGCGGTTCCGTATTCGGAAATGCGGTTGAAAATGGATCGCGTGGTTCGGGAGCCCCGTGTGCCTACTGAACGGCAGATATTTAAGCAATAATGGTTGACATGAACTCTATGGACGCCCTCCAAAAGCACAGGAGTTCCCCCACGCTCTCCGAGTCGAGTATTGTCCTTATTGGTCTCGTGTTTGCTATTGTCGGCCTCACATTTCGAGACTCGTTCGGATTCATGTCACTTCTCGCTGCGCTAGGGATTGGCCTTGTCGTCGCTGGAGTGGTCTATCTCGCTGTCGAAGGTCCCGAACTAATCCGACTATCACTGGCGTTCATTTCACTCGTTGCGCTGCCACTGTTCGCCTATGGCAGCCTCGTCCGATGGATTGGTGCGGTTCTGATTGGTGTCGTCGTCGTTGGCGCTTTGTACAGTAGGATCTCGGAGTAAGCGAACGGTTTGCATCCTGTACTGAACGCGAGTTTCACGCCGCCCTCTGAATACGGAAATCGTAGTACCAACTGCTGCTAGTGCTCGACGAACTCGATCAGCACGCCGCCCGTGTCGTCGGGATGCAGAAACGCCACGTCGTGCCCCCAAGCACCTTCTCGCGGCTCCTCGTCGATCAGGTCGATGCCCATCTCTCGTGCGGTCTCCAGCGCCGCTTCGATGTCGTCGGTCGCCACCGCCAGATGGTGAACGCCGGGGCCGTGCTTGTCGAGAAAGCGCGCGACGGTGGCGTGTTTGATCGGTTCGAGCAACTCGAAGAAGCCGTCGCCCAGATCGAGAAACGCGATCCGAAGCCCGTCGAGTTCTTCCTCGTGGGCGACCGGGGCGCCCAGTAGCTCGCCGTACAGCTCCGCCGCGGCGTCGAGATCGTTCGTCGCGATCCCGGCGTGGTCGAAGTGCATACGAGAACCGACATCCCGAGGGAAGTTCACAGTTCGGGTCCCAATCCGGCGATCGGGCGTTTTGCCCCGAAATGACAATTAAAAGTTATATAGTTTCAAAATACATATAATAGTATGGAGATCACCACGACCGAAACGGTCCCCGGCAGCGATATCGAGGAAGTACTCGGCGTCGCGCGGGGCAACACTGTCAAGGCCCGGAACGTCGGTCGAGACATCACCCAGTCGCTGCGGAACGTGACTGGCGGGGAGCTCAAGTCCTACTCGTCGCTGATGTCGGAGGCGCGCGAGGAAGCTCTCGACCGAATGCGACAGGACGCCGAAGAGCTCGGCGCGGACGCGGTGGTCAACGTCCGGTTCGACTCCGCCGAGGTCGTCAGCAAGGGCGCCGAGATCATCGCCTACGGGACCGCCGTCAGCCTGGACTGAGTGGCGATGAGCGACAACGATCCCGCTGGCGCGGGCGTCGTCGCTGGCAGCGCCGTCGGTGTCGCGACCGGGGCGTTCGTCCTGGTGACGCTCGTGCTCGGCCGCGCCGAGGTGATCGCGGATTTCCGGACTGCGATGCCAGCCGGTCGCACAGATCTCTCCCCGGAGATCGTGTTCTGGATCACGGCGATCGTCGGACCGGCGTTCCGGCTGGCGATCGGAACGATCGTCGGATCGCTCGTCGGTGTCGTCTACGACTGGCTGGACAGTCCGGGGGCGCTCGTCCTGTTCGGGATCGTGGCGATCGTCGGCGCTCTCGACACCGTGACGACGAACGTCCCGGCGAGTCAGTCGGCCACGGTCGCCGTCGTCCTCGGAAGCTGGATCATCTACGTCCCGCTGTTTCTGTACATCCACGGCAGAAACGACTCGAGGACGGCGACGGCAGCGGCAGGGAGAAGCGATGTCGCGACGCGGTCCGCAGGCGGTTCCTTTCCCGTCGATCGACGCCCGTTCGCGCTCCTGACAGCTGTCGGCGTCCTCGGCGTGCTCGCCGGGGCTCCGTACGTGCTGGCCCTTCAGTCGGGTGGCGAACCGATCGCGGTCGCCGCGGGGTTCGTGTTCACGAACGGGTTGCTGGTCACGGGCGCCGTGATCGTGGGGCTCCGCGCCGGTCCGGCGATCGGATTCGACGCGCCGACGTTCGACAGGTGGAAGCCCAGCCTGCGCTCGCAGCCGTTGCTCGTACCGGCGACAGCGGGCGCACTCGTGGGAGTTGCGCTGATCGCGCTGGACGCGTGGGTGTTCGCACCGCGTGTGTCGACGGCTGGGAACGTTGAAGCGCCCGCTCAGTGGCGGAGTTGGCTGCTCGTGCTGTACGGCGGCATCACGGAGGAGCTGTTGTTGCGGTTCGGCCTGCTCACCGGGCTGGTGTGGGTCGCGACGACTATATTTCGGGGGAATCGGCCGGACGGGACCGACGCATCGCAGTCGATCGTCTGGGGTGCGATCGTCGCGAGCGCGGTTGGGTTCGGTGCGCTTCACCTCTCGGCCGCCGCCCTGACCTTCGAGATGACCGCCGCCGTCGTCGTCCGGACGTTGACGCTGAACGGGCTCGCAGGCGTCGTCTTCGGATGGCTCTACTGGCGCCGAGGACTCGTCGGAGCGATCGCCGCCCACCTCGCGACCGATCTCGTGCTCAACGTCGTGGCGCCACTGGCCCTGGGTGGGTGACCGAACGCCGCCGACCGGAGACAAGCGGGACGCTCAAACGGCCCCGCCGCCCTGATACTCGCCGAACTCGTCGCGCAACACGTTACAGATCTCGCCGACCGTCGCGTAGGCTTTCACCGCGTCGATCAGCGGCGGCATCAGGTTCTGCTCGCTCTGAGCGGCGTCGCGGACGGCCGCCAGCCGGTCCTCGACGACCTCGTCGTCGCGCTCTTCGCGCACCGACTCCAGCCGTTCGACTTGCCGGCGCTCGTCCTCCTCGGTGACCTCTTCCAGGTCCATCGCCTGTTCTTCTTCTTCGATCTGGAACTCGTTGACGCCGACGATGATCCGGTCGCCCGACTCGACGTTCTGCTGGCGGTCGTAGGCGACGTCCTGGATCTCGCGCTGGACCCACTGCTGATCGATCGCCCGGAGCATCCCGCCGCGCTCGTCGACCTCGTCGATGAGCTCGAAGGCTTCGTCCTCCAGATCGTCGGTGAGCGACTCGACGTAGTAGCTCCCGCCCAGCGGGTCGATCGTGTCGGCGGCACCGGACTCGTGGGCGAGGATCTGCTGGGTACGGAGGGCGGTCCGCACCGATTCCTCCGTGGGAAGCGCGAGCGCCTCGTCTTTCCCGTTGGTGTGGAGGCTCTGGGTGCCCCCCAGCACCGCCGCCAACGCCTGATACGCCACGCGAACGACGTTGTTCTCGATCTGCTGGGCGGTCAGCGTCGAGCCGGCGGTCTGGGTGTGGAACTTCAGCTGCTTCGATTTGGGATCTTCGGCGTCGAACCGTTCGTCCATGATTTTCGCCCACATCCGCCGGGCGGCGCGGAACTTCGCGACCTCCTCGAGGATGTTGTTGTACGAGGCGAAAAAGAACGAGAGCTGCGGGGCGAACTCGTCGACGTCGAGTCCGGCCTCCAGCGCCGCTTCGACGTACTCGATGCCGTTGGCGAGCGTGAACGCGATCTCCTGGGCGGCCGTGGCGCCGGCTTCGCGGATGTGGTACCCCGAGATCGAGATGGTGTTGAACTTCGGCGTCTCGGCGGCGCAGAAGTCGAACACGTCGGTGATGATCCGCATCGACTGCTCGGGCGGGTAGATGTAGGTGTTCCGTGCGACGTACTCCTTGAGCACGTCGTTCTGGATGGTCCCTCGCAGTTCCTCGCGATCGACGCCCTGCTGGTCCCCGAGCGCGATGTACATCGCCAGCAGCACCGACGCGGGCGCGTTGATCGTCATGCTCGTCGAAACCTCCGAGAGGTCGATGCCCTCGAAGACGGTCTCGAAGTCCCGGAGCGAGTCGATGGCGACGCCGGACTTGCCGACCTCGCCGCTGGCCATCGGGTCGTCCGAGTCGTACCCCATCTGGGTCGGCAGATCGAACGCCATCGAGAGTCCGGTCTGACCCTGATCGAGCAGGTAGCGGAAGCGCTCGTTGGTCTCCTCGGCGGTGCCCATCCCCGCGTACTGGCGCATCGTCCAGAGCCGCCCGCGATAGCCCGTCGGGTAGACGCCGCGGGTGTAGGGCTCCTCGCCGGGGAAGCCAATCTCCTCGTCGTAGTCCTGCTCGGCGACGTCGGCGGGCGTGTACAGCCGGTCGACGGGCTGGCCCCCGGTATCGGTCCTGAACTGCTCCTGGCGCTCGCCGAACCGTTCCACGGTGGGGTCGACCTGCTCGGCCTCCCACTCCTCCTTCTTGGAACGGATCTCCTCCAAGTCGTCGGAATCGAACATTGTTTATCACGATGGATGGTGCCGGCTTAAGGATTGGCGACCGTCGACGCCGAACTCGTCGCGACGCGCGACCCGACGGCGGCGTCCGGACGCCGCCGACCGGTTCGTTTTTGCCGCCGGACGACCGAAGGTCGACTGATGGACGCTCCCATTCCCGACGTCGACGACGCCGAGGACGGGCCGGGAACGAGTCGCCTGCGCGCCACGCTGGCGATCCTCCCGTTCCTCGTGCTCGGACTGACCAGCGTCGCGCTCGTCCTGCAATGGGGGCTCAAGCCGCTGTGGGTGTTCGTGATGCTGCCGCCGATCCTCTTTATCAGCGTGATCGGCTGGATCGCGTTCAAGTACGGCATCGGCGAGGAGCCCGAGGCAGGGTGAGCGATCGATCCAGACCGTCGATACCGACTCGCATTCCGACAGGTTCCCGGAAAAACTATCAACTAGAATCTTCCACATCCGCCGATCCGACGGCTTTCGTAATCCCAAATCTTCCCTCAACCCACTACAGCGCCCCGCTCTCGTCTGTCGTGAACTATCCTCCAATTTGTCACCCCGACAATTGATTCTTAACTCCCCGTCCCCTCGGTTCTGGTATGACGTGGAACTACCGCCGCAACCGAACCAGAGCAGAAGAGAAGAAAGAAGAAGCGACCGCGGGCGTCGACGACACGTCCGTTCTCGCGGCCGTTCTCTCGACCTGAACGGCGGCGTCACGACGCCGCGCCCCGGACCGAAGACGTACCCGGGTCGAAAACGCCGTTCCGCAACCGCTGATCTGCGGCCCTCCGACGTGCGATTTTGCGCTCTCCTCCCCGCTCAGCGACCGGTGTCGTACTTGTAGGTCGCCGATTCGGGATCGATGCCGAAGTCCTCGGCGTTCTCGTCGGGGTCGGACTCGGTCTCCTCCTCGTCGGCGTGCTTGAACCGCTCGCGCAGCCGGTCGGGCATCTCGAACTCGTCGACGTCGACGACGACCGGCGTCGCGTCCGGCGCGCTCGCCTCGCGCTTGGCGTCGAGACGCTCTCGTAGCTTCTCGGGCAGTTCCTCGGCGGCGACGCTCTGGAACCCGAACTGCGCGAGATACCCCGGCTCGTCGGTGAGGCTGTAGACGCGCTCGAACCCCTGATCGCGGGCCTGCTCGATCAGCCGTTCGAGCACGTGCGCGCCGACGCCCTGCTCGCGCCAGCCCGTCAGGACGCCGATGCTCGTGAGCTCGCAGCGTTCGCCGTCGTCGGGCTTGTGGATGCGGATCCGTCCGAAGCCGGCTTTCGTCCCGGACCGCTCGTCGATCGCGATCACGTAGTCGCGCGAGCGAAACGCGGTCGCGTCGAGGCCCATCTCCTCGATGTGATCCAAGAGCCACACCTCCTCGCGGTTCTTCGCGTCCCGGACGTACATGTCCGGTACTACTCGCTCCGCGACAAAGACGTTACCGACGGCGGTGGCCGTTCGTGGGGCGATCCGCTCCGCGCGGCCGCGGACCGATCGGCGGCGCGAAACTTCTTAATCGTTCGTGCAAAATTTGCGCGTACGCCATGCCATCTCTCAGCGACGTCGACGAGGTCGTCCACGAGCCCACCGAGGCGTTCGTCGAGTCGACGAACGTCTCCGAGTTCATGCAGGAGTACGGCATCGACGACTACGACGAGTTGATCGCCCGCACGACCGGCGACGTGGCGGGCGAGGAAGCGTCGGGGATCGACTGGTTCTGGGACGAGATCGTCGACTACCTCGGCGTCGAGTTCTACGAAGAGTACGATCAAGTACGCGACGACGCCGAGGGGCCGCAGTTCACCGACTGGTACCCCGGCGGCCGGATCAACGCGGCCCACAACGTCGTCGACCGCCACGCCGCCGACGCCGAGGCGCGCGACGACGTCGCCGTGCTCTGGGAGGGCGAGGGCGGCGAGGTTCGAGAGATCACCTTCGCCGACCTCGCCGCCGAGACGAACCGGGTCGCCAACGCGCTGGAGGCTCGCGGGATCGACACCGGCGACACCGTTGGCATCTACATGCCGATGGTGCCCGCGGTCGTCCCGATTCTCTACGGCTGCCTGAAAGTCGGCGCGGTCGCCGTCCCGATCTTCTCGGGCTTCGGCGTCGACGCCGTCGCGACCCGGATCGACGACGCCGAGTGCTCGGTGCTATTTACTGCGGACGGGTTCTACCGCCGGGGCGACCCCGTCTTCCTCAAGGACACCGCCGACGAGGCGATCGGACAGGCGGGCCACGTCGAGGACACGATCGTCTACGACCGGCTGGGATCGGGCGACCCGGACGTCGCCGCCGACATCCCGTGGCGCGACGAGCGCGACCAGTGGTGGAAACACGCCGTCGACCCGCAGGACGACGAGTACGAAACCAAGTCGCTCCCGAGCGATCAGGAATCGATGCTGCTGTACTCGTCGGGGACGACCGGCGAGCCGAAGGGGATCGTCCACACGCACGCCGGGGCGCTGCTGCAGGCCGCCAAGGAGATCTACTTCGGCTTCGATCACGAGCCCGACGACCGCTTTTTCTGGGTGTCTGACATCGGCTGGATGATGGGCCCCTGGACGCTGCTGGGCAACCACGCCTTCGGCGGCACCGTCGTGCTCTACGAGGGCGCGCCGGACTACCCCGATCCCGACCGCTTCTGGGAGATGATCGATCACCACGACGTGACGGCGTTCGGCGTCTCGCCGACGGCGATCCGGGCGCTGCGCAAGCACGGCGAGGACTGGGTGGACGACCACGACCTCTCCAGCCTGCGCCTGCTCGGCTCGACCGGCGAACCCTGGGATCCCGAGTCCTGGCGCTGGTTCTACGAGCACGTGGGGAACGGAGAGTGCCCGATCATCAACATCTCCGGCGGCACCGAGATCATGGGCTGTTTCCTGATGCCGATGCCGACCCAGTCGCTCAAGCCCTGCACCCTCGGCGGGCCGGGGCTCGGGATGGCCGTCGACGTGGTCGACTCGTCGGGCGAATCGGTCGCCGCCGACGGCGAGCAGGGCTTTCTGGTCGCCCGGGACTCCTGTCCCTCCATGACGAAGTCGCTGTGGAGCGGCGACGAGCGCTATCTCGAGGAGTACTGGTCGAGTTGGGATGGCCTCTGGGATCACGGCGACTGGGCGCAGGTCGACGACGACGGGTTCTGGTTCCTCCACGGACGGGCCGACGACGCGATCAACGTCGCCGGGCGCAAGGTCGGCCCCGCCGAGGTGGAGGGCGCGCTGATCGACCACGGCGCCGTCAACCAGGCCGCCGCCGTCGGCGTCCCCGACGAGACGACCGGGCAAGCGGTCGTGTCCTACGTGGTACTCGAATCCGATAGGCAAGGAACCGAGGATCTCCGGCTCGAACTCCGCGAGCACGTCGGTACCGAGCTGGGCAAACCGTTCCGCCCGCGCGACGTGCTGTTCGTCGACGAGTTCCCCAAAACCCAGAGCGGGAAAATCATCCGCCGGGCGATGGCGGCGGCCTACGCCGGCGAGGATCCGGGCGACCTCTCCAGCATCGAGAATCCGGAGGCGCTGGAAGCGATCCGGTCGAAGCGCTGAGCGGTTTCGGCGTCACCGCGGCGTCCGGACGCCGCCGCTCAGAGCGAAACGTCGTCGAGCGAGATCGACCGCGACTCGGGGGCGTCCGCCGCGTCGCCCACCGGCGCGACGGCGACGTCGCCCTGCGCGTCCTCGTCGGGGAACAGCACGGAACCGCCGGCGATCAGCGGCGCCAGCGCGCCCGCGACGACCGTCCGGGGATCGGCGAGCGAGGCGCGGACCGCCACTGCGTCGTCGGCGTCGAGCCCGAACTCCGACGCCACCTCGACCGCGGCGTCGACGAGTTCGGCGTGGGAATACCGGCGGTCGGCGTCTTCGAGTGCCGGCGTCGACGGGTCGCGATCGACCGGCGGAAAAGAGGGATTCTCGCTCCACACCTCCTCCTCGAAGTACCGCGTCGCGGGATCCGCCGGATCGTCGCCGTAGCCGACGCGCTGACCGCCTGCCGGCAGTTCGTACGCCTCGACGGCCTCACTCCGGGCGACCACGGCGCGACCGTCGAACTCGGTCGGCGGATCGAATCGCGTCCGTCCGCCCAGCAGCGCCGTGCCGAAGAACGCCAGCAGCGACTGGGGGACCGGATCGGCCGCGACGCCGACGGCGACGCCGTCGCCGACGCCGAGGTGTCGCAGGAAGTTGCCCGTCTTCCAGGCGGTCGTACAGAATCGGTGGTACGTGTACGTTCGCTCCGGTTCACCCGCGGCCCGGACGGCGAGGTCCTGCGAGTGCCGCTCCCGCGCGACGACGTCGTCGAGACTCTCCATGCGCGGTCGTTCGGACGCCGCCGTCAAAAGAGCGCAGATTCCCGCCGGGGCCACCCCCGTGTCCCCGGCGGCACGCACCGGTCAGCGACGAGCGGGCGTCACGGCAGGAGTCCGCCGACGCGTCGGCGGTCCCGGATCGACTCCAGCCGGACGCGCTCGTCGAACACCTCGTCGATCGTCTCGATCGTGATCGGATCGACCGCATCCCCGAGGGTACACACGAGCCGACCGCCGGTGCCCGCCACGCGCCACCGTAGCAAGTGGAGGAAGCGGAACAGCGTGAACGGGCAGACCGATCCCGCGTCGGCGAGCGCGTCGCCGCTCACCAGGACGTCCGGCTCGCTCCGACGAGCGACCCGGTCCGAGACCGAAATACCGAGCTCGGAGAGCGGCTCTGCGCCGCCGCTCTCGGGCACGACAGCGACGTCGGCGTCCGCCGTCGCGAGCGACTCGTCGAGGCGGTCGTCGACCCCCGGGACGACGACGACCTCGTCGGTCACGAGTTCGGTCGCGCGCTCGAATCGCTCCGGCGCCGGGCCGGTCACGAGAACGCTGCCGGTCGGGGCGCCTGCGGCATCGGGGTCGGTATCGGTCATGTCGCGTGTTCCCTCGTCCGTCGGAACACCCGGTTTCCCCATAGTTACTCGCCGGCTACTTGCCGGTTAATTACCGTTTACGGGCGCTCGACCCGGCGGTCGCGGACCCGTCGCTACCGCAAACGTCGGAGACCGAAAAACGGGAACTGCGACGGCCGAAACCCGCTCAGAAGGAGTTCTTGATCTTCTCGAAGAACCCGGTCTCGACCTCGATCTCCTCGCCGCCGGCTTCGGCGAACTGCTCCAGCGCCTCGCGCTGGTCCTCGTTGAGCGAGTCGGGCGTGACGATCTGGACCTGCACGTAGAGATCGCCCTGGCCTCGACCGCGGAGCCGCGGCATCCCCTTGTTCTCCAGGCGGAACGTCTCCCCGCTCTGGGTGCCCTCGGGAACGTCCATCTCGACGGGGCCGTCGAGCGTCGGCACCTCGATCGTGTCGCCGAAGGTCGCCTGCGGGAACGAGATCGGCTCGCGGTGCTGGAGGTCGTCGCCGTCGCGCTCGAAGTCGGGGTGGTCCGCGACCGACACCTCGATCAGCAGGTCGCCGTTCTGTCGGCGGGTGTCGCCGGGTTCGCCCTCGTTCTCCATCCGGAGCGTCTGACCGTCCTGGATGCCGGCGGGGATGTCGACGGTCAGCGTCGACGTCTTGGTCACCTGTCCGTCGCCGCCGCAGTCGCTGCAGGTTTCCTCGTACAGTTCGCCCTGTCCCGAGCAGCGCCGACAGGTCTGGGTCTGCTGGACGCGCCCGAGCGGCGTCTGCTGGACCTGCGTGACCTGCCCGCGGCCCTCACACTCCGGGCAGGTTCGTGCGTCGGCGTCCGGCGGGTGGCCGGCGCCGTCGCAGGTGTCGCAGTTCTCGGGGCGGCGCACGGTCACTTCCTTCTGGACGCCCTCGTAGGCTTCCTCGAGGTCGAGTTCCAGTGTCGTCCGGAGGTCGGCGCCCCGGCCGGAGTCGCCGCGGCCGCGACCGCCGCCACCGCCGCCGAAAATCTGGTCGAAGATGTCGCCCATGCCGCCGCCTCCGCCGCCCGCGCCGCCGAAGGGACCGCCGGCACCGCCACCGCCGCCGCCGAACGGTCCCCCCGCACCGCCGCCGAACGGGCCGCCCGCGCCACCGCCGCCGCGACCGCCGTCGAAGCCGCCGTGCTTCTCGGCTTCCTGGAAGCGCTCGTGGCCGAGGCGGTCGTAGGCGTTGCGCTTCTCCTCGTCGGTCAGTACCTCCTTGGCTTTCTGGGCTTTCTTGAACTTCTCCTCGGCGTTCGGGTCGTCGCTGACGTCGGGATGGAGCTCGCTGGCTTTCTTCCGGTAGGCCTGCTGAATCTCGTCCTCGGACGCGTCCTGACTCACGCCGAGAATATCGTAGAAGTCCTCGCTCATTCGTTGTAGCCCCGTAGACGGTTGGGACACTTGAAAAGAACGGCTTGGCCGGGACGGGCGCGACGCCGCCGCGAAATAGCCGCGGGCGAGTGTGGTCACCCAGAAAATGGCTACGGGCGAGTTGGATACCGCCGCGGAGTAGCCGCGCCGGCAGGAGGTCGCCGAGTAGCCGCATCGGTAGGACGCCGCGGCGTCAGCGGCGTCCCGACCGGCCCACCGGGCGTCAATCGCGCTCGCCGATCACTCGTCGAGCGCCAGCGTCACGTCCTCGTAGTCGGTCTCGCAGGGCGGCCCGTCGGCGAACCGGTAGGTCGCGCCCGACCGGCCGATCGCGATAAGCGAGGAGGACTGCGTTCCGTAGCCGTCGCCGTGGATGCAGACGCCGAACTCGTGGTCGCCCAGCGCCTCGCCGGCCCGATCGATCCAGCCGGTCGCCGTCTCGCCGGGTTCGACCGCGAGCGCCTCGCGGAGTCGGGTCGCGTTCTCCGCCTGTCGTTCGCCCGCGTCAGGGCGTCGCTTCGGGATCGAAAACCGGCCGTCGGCGCCGACGTTGACGACGACGTGGACGCCGGGATCGAACTGCAGGAAGTCGAGGCTCCCGTCCCACTCGTAGTACAGCGCCGCTCCGGCGTCGGCGATCACCAGGTTGAACCCCTCGTACTCGCGGTCGCGGACCGCTCGTTCGACGAATCGACCCGCAGCCTCGGCGCTCGGCCGGCGGAGCGCGTCGCGGACGAGCAGGCCCCGCGAGCGCTCGCCGGCGAGGTCGGCGTCGTTCCACCGGTTGGTGATCGCGACGAGGAGGCCCCGTTCGTTGTACCCGATCCAGGTCCCCCCGGCCTCGGCGTCCCGCGGCGCGACGACGCGGGGATCGCGTTCGAGCACCGCCGGCGGTTCGGACGGCCGACCGTCGGCCTCGTCGCGGTTCGCCGCGACCGCGACGGGCGTGTCGGGAAACACCTGCCAGGCGAGGGTCAGCGTGCACACGCGAACACGTACGCGGACGGCGCCGATAAACCCACTGTCGACGATGCGCACGCCGATCACTGTCGGCCGAAATCGATGGAGGGCACCGTTCTGTGACCGCACTCCGCAGTGTTGATTTCGTAGTGTTTGTACCTGCAACAACGAGAGAAGTAGCAGACATATACGGAATCCGCAACGTATAATCTTAATTTTATAAAATATGAATGTCTTGGGGCATAAAATACGAAAACGTGATTTAGGGGTGCAACAGAGTGACCATGAGATGGAACTCGACGACGTCGATAAGGGGATCCTCTTTCTCCTCCAACAGGACGCGCGACACCTGACGACAAAGGAGATGGGCGAGCGCGTCGGCGTGTCGGCGAGCACCGTACGAAACCGCATCGAGCGACTCGAAGACGAGGGGATCATCCGGGGGTATCATCCCGACATCGACTACGACAAGGCGGGACTCCAGTTGCACGTGCTGTTCATCTGTAGCGCCGAGAGCGCCGATCGCGACCGCCTCGCCACGGAAGCCTGTTCGGTCAACGGCGTCGTGCAGACACAAGAGGTGCTCAACGGTAGCGACAACCTGCAGGTCGAGGCCGTGGGCACCGACACCGACGACATCGCTCGGATCAGCGACGCGCTCCACGACCTCGGACTCGACGTCGTGAACTCGAAGATCCTCAAGAGCACCCGCGTCCAGCCGTTCGATCACTTCGGCCGGAGCGTCGTCGAGGATGACGATGAGTGACGAGCACCGGTTCACGTTCGACCCGGGCCAACAACCGAGCGCGGCCGTAATCGCGGCCGTCGCCGAAGTCCGTAACCGCGAGCAGGACGAGCTTCCGTCGCTGTACAGCACCATCGACGGGGATCGCCTGGACGACGTAGTCCAGTCGGACGATCCGCTCCCGGCGGGCGAGCCGGTCCGCGTCCAGTTCACCTACGCCAACTGCGAGATCACAGTCACCAGCCACGGCGCGATCACCGTCTCCGAAGCCACCGACGGCGACTGAAGCTACTTCTCGCCCGCCATCTCCCGGTCCGCGTCGCGTAGCGTCTCGCGCACGCGCTCCCTGTCGACGGTGCCCGACGCCGTTCGGGGGAGCGCGTCCGCGAACGCCACCGTCCGCGGGAGCTTGTACCCCGCGAGGCGCTCGCGACAGTGTTCGCGCACCGCGTCGGCGTCGAGCGTCTCGACCGCGTCCCGCTCGTTCGCAGCGTCCTCGGGCGCGACGAGCGCGGCGACGCGCTCGCCCCATTCGGCGTCGTCGATCCCGAGCACCGCCGCGTCGCGGATTTTCGGATGGTCGCGGAGCGCCTCCACCACCTCCCCGGGGTCGACGTTCTCGCCGCCGGTGACGATCCGGTCGTCGCGACGGTTGAGCACCCACAGGCGCCCGCCCCGATCGCGGTAGCCCACGTCACCGGTGTGCAGCCCGTGCTCGCCGAACGACGCCTCGGTCGCCGCGGCGTCGCCGTAGTAGCCCGGCGTCACGGTCGGCCCGTCGACGACGAGTTCGCCCGTCTCGCCGGCCGGCAGCGGATCGCCGTCCTCGTCGACGATCGTCACCGTGGTTCCGAGCAGCGGTCGCCCGACCGTTCCTTCGTGTGCGAACGCCTCGCGGGGGGTCGCCGTGGCGACCTGCGAGGCCGTCTCGGTCATCCCGAACGTGGGGTTGACGGGCACGTCGCGGCGCTCGCAGGCGTCGATCAGGTCGGTGCCGGCCGGCGCGCCGCCGAGCAGGACGAACCGCAGCGAGTCGGGCAGCTCCGCGCCCCCATCGATGATCCGCCGAAGCATCGTCGGCACCAGCGAGACGCCCGTGACGCCGTACTCGCGGGCGACCGCTGGCGTCCGCTCGGCGTCGAACGTCGACTGGAGGACGACGGTGGTGCCGTACAGCGTCGACCGGAGCACGGGCGCCAGCCCGCCCATGTGGTACATCGGGAGACAGCAGAGCCACCGGTCGTCGGGTACGACGCCGAGCCGGAACGCCGACCCGACGGCGCTGGCGAGCAGGTTGCCCGCGGTCAGCGGGACGGCTTTCGGCTCGCCGGTGGTCCCCGAAGTGAACAGGATCACGCGCACGTCGACGGGGGTCCGCTCGACGCGGGGAAACACGCTGTCGTCGATATCCCGGTCGGAAGCGCTCGGATCGGTCGCGCTCGGGTCGATCGCGTCGACCGACACCACGGCGGGCGGCTCCGCGCACCGCTCGGCGGCCTCGCGGGCGCTCGCCTCGGTGTCGGCGTCGCACAGCAGCGTCGTCACGTCGGCGTTCTCGCAGGCTCGCGAGAGCTCTCCCGGGGTGTGCCGGACGTTCAGCGGGACGAGCACGGCGCCGAGCCGGTCGAGGGCGTGGACGACCAGCACGAACGGGAGGCCGGTGTCGAGCAGCGTCCCGACGTGGTCGCCGGGGGCGACGCCGCGGGCCGCGAGCGATCGGGCGACGGCGTCGGTCGCGGCATCGAGATCGGCGTAGGACCAGCGGGCGGCGCGTCCGGCGCTCGCCCCGGTGTCGGCCTCAGAGCCCGCGTCGGCGTCACCATCGGCGCTCGCCCCGGTGTCGATCACCGCTTCGGCGTCGGGCGACGCCGCGGCGCGGGCCGCGAGCCAGTCGGACTGGGGCCAGTCCGTCACGCGTCGGCACCTCCGTCCCACGGCCCGGCGGTGCCGAGTCCGTCGTCCTGCGGAATCGCGATATCGCCGCTCTCGACCGGCGCGGGATCGGGCGTGAGATCCGTCGCGAGCCGGTCGGCCGTCGCCAGCCCGCAGGGATCGATCCCGGGAATCGACGCCGCGAGGTGGACCGCGGCCGTGCGGGCGACGACGGCGTCGACGGTGGTCGTCACGATCGGCGTGACGCCGACGCGGCGCGCGCGCAGCGCTGCTCGGCGAGCGCGGTCGAGCCCGCCCAGCACCATCGGCTTGAGCACGATCACGTCGGCCGCGCCAGTTTCGACGATCTCGTCGACCGACGCCGTCCGCAGCGACTCGTCGAGCGCGACGCCGACGCCAACGGCGTCACGCCGGAGCGCGGCGTGTCCGTCGAGATCGTCCGGCGCGAGGGGTTGCTCGACGTACTCGACGCCGCTGTCGGCGAACGCTCGGAACGCCTCGCTCGCTCGTTCGCGATCCCAGGCGCCGTTGGCGTCGGCCCGGAGCGCCACCCCGCGCGGGAGCGCATCGCGGACGGCCGCGACGCGCTCGGCATCCTCCGCGACGGTGTCCGACCCGACCTTGAGTTTGAGACATCGGAACCCCTGCTCGACGGCACCCTCGGCGGCCGCAGCGACTTCGTCGGGCGAGCCGACGCCGATGGTCGCGTTGACCGGCACGCGCTCGACGCGGCCGACGGAGCCGAGATAGCGGTACAGCGGGACGGCGTCCTGTCGCGCCCGGAGGTCCGCGAGCGCGAGGTGGACGGCGTGGCGGGCGGCGGGCGACCCGTCGACGGCTTCGAGCGCGGCTGCGGGGTCGTCGTCGTTCAGCCGGTCTGCAGCCGCGTCGAGGCGGTCGCGGCAGGTTTCGAGGGATTCGGTCCAGCCGGGCAGCGGCGTCGCCTCGCCGACGCCCGCGGCGGCCACTTCCGATACGCGAAGCAGAACTCCCTCGCGGCGCTCCATCGTTCCCGCGGCCGTTTCGAGCGGGGCGTCGAGATCGATCGCGAACTCCCGGAGTTCGGCGTCCATCAGATCACCACTCCGAGCGCGAACAGCGCCGAGAACGCCGCGAGCAGCTTCCCGGTGCGTTCCAGTGCGGGGTTGAGCGCCTCGCCGTCGGTGCGCGTACAGACGGTTCGGGCGACGCTCGCGGCCAGCGGAATCGTGAGCAGCGGCAGCAGGACGCCGGGGCCGAACGCGTCGCGAGTCGCCCACAGCAGGAGGGGGACGGCGTAGGCCAGCGCCAGCAGGCCGACGTACTCGACGCGGCTCCAGCGGTAGCCGATCAGCACGGCGAGGGTGTACTTGCCGGCCTCGCGGTCGGTCTCCATGTCGCGGACGTTGTTCACGACGATGATGTTCGTCGAGATCGCGGCGACCGGCAGACTGGCGAGGATCGCGACGGCGGGGATCGTCCCCGCGGGAATCGTCGTCGCCAGCGGCTCCGCGAGGACGGCCGCGGCCTGCACGTACACCGTCCCGACGACGGCGACGACGCCGAAAAAGACGAACACGAACAGATCGCCCAGCCCGTGGGATCCCAGCGGATAGGGCCCGCCCGCGTAGGCGTAGCCGCTCGCGACGCTCAGGAGACCGATCACCAGTATGGGGAGCCCGCCGACGTAGACGAGGTACGTTCCCAGGAGGATCGCCAGCCCGAACGTGGCGGCCATCGCGAATTTGACCTGCTCGGCCGGGATCAGCCCCGACTGGGTGACGCGGGTGAAGCCCTCGCGGCTCTCGTCGTCGACGCCCTTGACGGCGTCGTAGTAGTCGTTCGCGAAGTTCGTCCCGATCTGGATCAGCAGGGCGCCGACCAGCGCCGCCAGCGCCGGCCACGGCGCGAACACGCCCTCGTGGACCGCGATCGCGGCGCCGACGACGACCGGCGCGGCGCCCGCGGGCAGCGTCTGGGGACGGGTGGCCATCAGCCACGCTCGGCCCCGGCTCACGTCGGTACTCATTGGCTCGAAATCGGGACCGGTCGCGTGTTAAGCTTGGCATCTAGCGCGAGCGGCGAGAGGGACTGTAGGGCGTCGACGTACCGTCTCGAACGCGCTCGACCGCCCGGAAGCACTCATTCGATCGTCGCACCGGACGGCGGTTCGGGACTCGTTTCAGTCCTCGCCGTCGTCGGGGTCGAAAATATCCTCGATCGCACAGTCGAAGTGAGTTGCGAGATCGAACGCGAGTTCCAGCGACGGATCGTATCGGTTGCGTTCGATCGCGTTGATCGTCTGTCGGGTGACGTCGACGGCCTCGGCGAGATCGCCCTGACTGATGCCCTCGGCTTCGCGTCGCTCGGAGAGATTGTTCTGCATGAAAGTGCGCTATTTGACGATTCCGTAACAGATGCCGTACAACAGGAACAGCGCCGAGAGGGTGAGAACCATCCCGGAAACCGCCCCCGAGATCTCGAACTGGCCGCCGGCGTCGAGGACGTACAGCACCGGAAGCACGCTCAGGCCTAGAACCATCGTGACCCGGAGCGCCAGCCCGCTGGCGTGGTTGTGTAACTCGTAGTCCCGCTCGTCCTGGAGCGTCCGATCGCTCAGTCGCGGCGCGGCGACGGTGATCGTGCCGCCGATCCACGTGCCGAGCAAGTAGACGACCGCGCCGGCGAGGTGCTGCCCGAGTGCGATCCCGACGAACAGTCCGAGAACGGCGACGGCGACGATGCCGTACACGAGCCGTCTGTACGTCCGGCGTCCGAGTCGCGACATCACTGTGATGGTTGTCATGGCGAACGGCCCTGGCTAGTAAAGAGTCTTTTACACCCGGTATTAAAATTGGCGTTCGATCGACGGTCGGAGGGCGGCCGTTCCGAGAATCGCGTTCGGCTCCGGCTCTCGCCCGGTCTCAGGCGACCCGATACGTTTCGATACGGCGAACGGCGAGCCGGTAGGCGCCCGGAATCGCGAGAGCGCTCCCGACGATCACGACCCAGCCGAGCGCTCGCAGCGCGTCGACGCCGACGTCGAGGCCGAAGGGCAGCCGCTCCGAGAGCACGAGGGCGGCGACAGTGCGTGCAGTCTCGTTGGCGACGACAGCCACCGCGAACACGGTAACGCTCAGGTACGTCGAGAAGATGCTGTACGCGCGCTTGCTCGGCGGTACCGCCCGTCTGGCGGCGTCCAGACTGACCGCATCGAACCGCGGGAACGCCGATCCGATACCGGTCGCGACGACCGCGCTCCCGACGACCGCAGCGCCTCCGGCGACGCCGAGGCCGATCAGCTCCCGGAGAGGCGCGCCGGCCATCTGACCCGCGACGACGGCGATGCCCGCGGTCAGCGGGGCGCCGACGAGCGACGCCGCGACGACGTTGCCGCGGACGACGTGTCGGCCGCGCGCCGGCGCCGTCAGCAGCGTCGGCAGTACCGCGCCCTGGTTCCCGAGCGGGTTCAACGGCACCACGGCGCCGGACGCCCACGCGCCGTACCAGACGACGAACCACGGCACGTACCACGGGACCGCCCCGGTCGTCACCGCCGTCTCGACGAAGACGATCGCAGCGAGGAGCGGCGGGGCGACGAACACGAACTGGAACGGCGAGCGCACCGCTCGGTGGAGCGTCGTGCTCGCGATGCCGCGCGTCGCGGGCGTTCGGCAGACGGCCGCGAGCACGGCGTCGAGGTGGGAGCTCGGTGCCGTCGGCAGCTCCGACTCCTCGTCGTCGGCGTCCGGAGCGGGGCCGTCTGCCAGCCACGCGTACCGGGCGGCGGGCACCGCGAGCGCCGTCCCGCCGACGGTGACGACCGGCGCGAGTACGAGCAGGGCGATCGCGCCGGCGACGTCGACGCCGGCGTTCGGCGTCGTGGCGAACGCGAGCTGTCCGAACCACGCCAGCGGCGGGGACTGCAGCACCGGCTCCAGCCGCTGGACGATGGTCAACAGTTCGCCGGTCACCGAGAGGACGACGTACGCGGTCCCGACGCCGACGCCGAGAACGGTCGTGAGCCGCTGGAGGTTCCGCGATCGGCGAGCGATCCCCTTGAGCGCGAAGCCGATCGGATAGCCGACCGCGGCCGCCGTGACCGGGATGACGACCGCCACGGCGGTGATTCCGAGCAAGGGACGCAACGAGCCGGTTCCCGCGACCAGCCCGGCACCGACGGCCGCTCCCAGCCCGATCGTGTAGACGGAGAACTTGGCCGCCGCGGCGAGCAGCAACCCGCCGACGATGTCGGCGGCCGGTCGAATCGTGAGGTACTGATTGTCGTTGTCGAGGTCGCCGTTCCCGCCGAGACTGTCGGCCACGAGGAGGATCGTCAGGAAGAGCCAGAGAACGCTCGTGGCGATCACCGGCCACGAGGGGAGGGGTGCGCCAGCGGAGACGGTCGAGCCGACGGATCTGGCCGCCTCGAACGTTTCGAGGAGCAAGAACGCGCCGACGAATCCCATCAGGACGGTGAAGGCGAGCCAGAGGTCCTGATGTCTCACCCACCGGTAGCCGCGGAGGAGCTCGACTCTCGCGACCTCCAGGCTCGGTCGGGGCGACGGCACCACAGTCCGAAGCCGCCGTCGCGACGCCGCGTCGTGACGCCGAGCCGGCGTCGTCGCGGACGAGGCCGCGTCCGAAAGATCGGGCGACTTCTCAGACATCGGTTCGGCCCCCGTCGGAGGCCGGGGCTCCGGCTTCCGCCGATCGAGTGTCCGTGGCGTCGGGCTCCCGTTCGGCGGTGATCTCCAGGAAGGCGGTTTCGAGATCCGGCGACTCGTCGGCGAGAGCCTTGAGTTCCGCGGGCGGCGCCTCCGCGACGAGCGCGCCCTCGTTGATGACGCCGATCGTGTCGGCGAGTTCGTCGACGATCGGGAGGATGTGCGTCGAGAGGAAGACGGTCATCTCACGGGTCACGAGATCGGCGATCGTGTCCCGAACGGTGCGAGCCGCGCGCGGATCGAGGCCGCTGGTGGGCTCGTCGAGAAAGACGACGTCTGGCTCGTGAAACAGCGCCGCGATGATCCCGACCTTCTTGGCCATGCCGGTCGAGTACGACGCGATCCGTTCGTCGGCGTCGGCGAGGAGGCCGAAGCGGTCGAGCAGCGTCTCGATGCGCTCGTCGGCGTCGCCGTCGGACATGCCGTGAAGTCGAGCGACGTGACGGAGCTGCTCCCACGCGGTGAGCTCGTCGAAGACCGGCGGATCGGCGGGCAGGTAGCCGATGTGTTGGGTGAGCTCGCGGCGGTTCGACACCGGGACGCCGGCGACCGTCGCCGACCCGGCCGTGGGCTCGGTGAGCGCGGTCAGCATCCGCATCGTGGTCGTCTTGCCGGCGCCGTTCGGGCCGAGGAATCCGTAGACCGTTCCTCTCGGGATCGACAGCGAGACGTCGTTCACCGCCGTCTTCTCGCCGAAGCGCTTCGTCAGCCCGTCGGCGACGATCGCGTCCTCGGTCATGGGCGGGTCACCGCCGGGAGGGCAGCGACTCTGCGACTCGCGACACTAGCTCGGGCGGTCGTGGACGCCGGTGGTGCGGCGGGGTGCTCGAGGGGCATGGGGGTGTAAACACTCCTTTACAGTAAAACGTTCTTTACACCCCTGGCATTAAAGCTGTCGGTGGGACCACACCCTCACCGATAATCGGTCGCCGCGGCGGCGACGACGGCGCCGTCTGCTCATCGGAGACTCGCACGAAACGCAGCGACGACGCTGCAGAGAACGTCGGTAGTCCGGGAGGCGGCGTCCGTACCGGTCGAAAAGTGTGCTCGCGTGGCGTCGCTCGACGCCGAATCAGTACTTCCAGGGGAACTCGTCGAAGTCGGGCTCTCGGCCCTCGTTGAACGCGTCCCGGCCCTCCTGGGCCTCGTCGGTCATGTAGCCGAGCCGCGTCGCCTCGCCGGCGAACACCTGCTGACCGACCAGTCCGTCGGAATCCAGATTGAACGCGTACTTGAGCATCCGCATCGCGTTCGGACTCTTCGAGTTGATCCGCTCGCCCCACTCCAGCGCTCGCTCTTCGAGTTCCTCGTGGGGAACCGCCTCGTTGACCATCCCCATGTCGGCGGCCTCCTCGGCGCTGTAGGTCTTTCCGAGGAAAAACACTTCGCGAGCCTTCTTCTGGCCGATCTGGCGCGCGAGGTAGGCCGACCCGAACCCAGCGTCGAAACTGCCCACGTCGGGGTCGGTCTGGAGGAACTTGGCGTGCTCCTCGCTGGCGATCGTCAGGTCACAGACCACGTGCAGGCTGTGGCCGCCGCCGACCGCCCAGCCCGGCACCACGGCGACGACGACTTTCGGGATGTGCCGGATCAGGCGCTGGACTTCGAGGATGTGCAGGCGCCCGTGCTCGCTGGCGCGCTCCTCGTCGCCCTCGTACTCGTAGCCGTCCGCGCCGCGGATTCCCTGGTCGCCGCCCGACGAAAAGGCCCAGCCGCCGTCGTCGGGCGAGGGGCCGTTGCCCGTCAGCAGCACGCAGCCGACATCTGTCTGGCGCTTGGCGTGGTCGAGCGCGTCGTACAGTTCGTCGACCGTTTTGGGACGGAAGGCGTTCCGCTTTTCGGGCCGGTCGAACGCGATCCGGACGGTGTGGCCCGACGCGGAGCGGTGGTAGGTGACGTCGTCGAAGTCGAACGCCTCGATCGGCTCCCAGCGCTCGGGGTCGAATATCTCCGAGACCATTTTCGCGTGACTCGGGGCGGTACGGGCAAATAGGTTGCCGTCCGGGCGTCGGACGGCCCTGCCGTCAGCCCAACCATTAGACGTGATGCCGACGTAGCTCCGAGCGAGACAGATGACCGAGAACCAGCGACGCCGCGACCGCAGTTCGACGCCGAAAACGGGTGAGCGACCGTGAACGCGGGCGATCCTGACGCCGACGCTGCGGCTGGAACCGATCCCGGCGCAGACGATCCGCTGGGACTCCACGGCATCGTGCCGCCGATGATCACCGCCTTCGCCGAGGACGAATCGGTCGACGAGGCCGCCACCGCCACCCACGCGCGGTTCCTCGTCGATCGCGGCGTCCACGGCGTCTTCGCGCTCGGGACGAACGGCGAGTTTCCGCTACTGACCGCCGAGGAGCGTGACCGAGTGGTCGAGACCGTCGTCGACGAGGTCGGCGGCGAGGTACCCGTGCTGGCGGGCGTCGGCGCCGAAAGCACCCGCGAGACGATCGAGCGCGCCAACGCCGCCGAGGCGGCCGGCGCGGACGGGCTGGTCGTCGTGGTGCCGTACTACTTCCCGGTCGACGACGACGGCCTCGTCGAGCACTACCGCCGCGTCGCCGACGCCGTCGACACTCCCGTCTACGCGTACACGTTCCCCGACATGACGGGCAACGAGCTCTCGCCCGCGGCGCTCGACGGCATCGCCGCGATCGACGGTGTCGAAGGGCTCAAAGACACCAGCGAGGACGTCGTCCAGATGCAGCGGAGCCTCCGCGAACATCCCGATTTTACCTACCTGATCGGAGCGAACCGACTGGCTCACGTCGGTCTCTCGATGGGCTGTGACGGCGCGGTGCTTTCGGTCGCCAACGCCTTCCCGGAGCTCGCCGTCGACCTCTACGAGGCCGTCCAAGCGGGCGACGACGAGCGCGCTCGCGAGTTGCAGGGCGACCTTTCGGACCTGCTGGACGCGATGGAGCGGGGACCGTTCCTCGCGGGCGTCAAGGCTGCCCTCGACCTGCGCGGGTTCGACGTCGGCCCGATGCGGAGCCCGCTGCGGTCGTTCTCGACCGAACAGAAAGACGCGCTGCAGGACGCGCTGGTCGACCTGCACGACGACGACAAGCTGCTCGTCGAGTAAATTCGGCCCGCGCCCGGACGACGCCGTGCAGCGGGGCCGGCGCACCGAACCGTTTTTGACGCGACGAGACATATCGGGAAGCCAATAGCTACGCGCACAGATGACGGAAACGTTCTACGACGTGCTCGGCGTGCCCGAGACCGCCGACCAGGACGACATCCAGTCGGCCTACCGGGAGAAGGTCAAGGAGTACCACCCGGACGTCAGCGACCGCGACGACGCCGCCGAGCGCTTCAAGGCGGTTACTCGGGCCGAGGAGGTGCTCGGCGACGAGGCCGAGCGGGCCCGGTACGACCGGCTGGGCCACGACGCGTACGTGCGCCACCTCGACGGCGCCAACGCCGCCGGGAACGAGCGCTCGCCGTGGACGAACGCGGGCGGAAGCGGGGGCGACGAATCGATGGACGAGGAGAGCGGATCGACCGCCAGCGGGTCGGGATCGACCGCTAGCGGGTCGTCCTCGACGCGTGAGCGCGCCCGAGCGGCGGCGGGCGCCGAAGAAAGCGGGGGCGGAACGAGCCAGCACCGCAAACAGCGGCGCCGACGCCGCACCGCCGAGCGACGGTCGGACCCGTCGTGGACGCCCGACGACGCCGACGCCCGGCGCGAGTCCGCCGAGGCGTCGAGCGCGGCGGGCGACGGCGGGTACACCGTCCACGACTGGGAGCCGGCCGACAGGTCGTTCATCGGCGAGCGACCGTCGCTGACGCGCAACGAGTTCGTCCAGATCGCGATTCTGGGGTTGCTGTATCCGGCGTTGCTCTACAGCGCGGTGACGCCCGCGTTTCCGCTGCTGATCAACGGCGTCGTCGCGGCGCTGGTACTGCTTCTGATCGGGTATCTCATCACGCGCCCGCTGATCGCCGGCATGGTCTTCGGCGCCTGGAGCGTGCTCGCGCCCGCGGCGTTGCTGTCGCTCGGCGTCGAGATGCTCTCGGTGATGGCGCTGACCGTGGTGCTCGGCTGCTGGATCCCGCTCGGGTACTCCGTCACCGTCGCGTTCGTCCTCCGGTGGTAACGACGGGGCGCCGCGGCGTCGCAGCCGGCGCTGGGGAACTCACCGTCCGAGTCGCTCGCAGACGGCGTCGTGGATCGCCTCGCGCGTGCGGTGGCTCTCCTCGCCGTCGATCCGGAACTCGATCACTTGCGTACCCTCGGCGGCCAGCGACGCGTCGTAGGCGTCGCGGAACGCCGACAGCGTCTCGACGCGAGAGAAGTCGAGTCCGTAGAGTTCGCCGGTCGGCGCGAAGTCGAGTCCGTGGGGCGTCTTGAACTGGTCGGTGAAGGGCGGATCGAACGCCTCGATCGGCAGCAGGTGGAAGATGCCGCCGCCGTCGTTGTTGACGAGGACGATCGTGGCGTCGACGCCGCAGCGCGCGACCGCCAGCAGCCCGTTCATGTCGTGGTAGTACGCCAGATCGCCCGTCACGAGCACGAGCGGGTCGTCGGTCGCGCTGCCCGCGCCCAGCGCCGTGCTCGCGATGCCGTCGATGCCGCTGGCGCCGCGGTTCCCCAGCGCGGTGAGATCGGCGCCCCGCGGTCGACCGAAGCGGTCGAGGTCGCGGACCGGCATGCTGTTGGACACGAACACGGTCGCCGGGTCGGGGGCGCGCTCGATCGCGGCCGCGACGACCGCCCCCTCGTACGGTTCGCCCTCATCGAGATCGTCGTCGAACTTGTCGATCGCCGCCCAGTAGTCGCGCTCGGCGGCGAGCCAGCGGTCGCGCCAGTTTGCGGCGTCGGCCGACGCCGCTGTGGCGTCTGCCGACAGCCGTTCGGCGAGCGTCCGGATCGTTCGCTCGGGGTCGGCACTCAGAAGGTCGGTCGTCGTGAACGTCGCGTCGCGCCACTCGCCGGCGGGATCGAGCAGGTACTGGCGGGCGTCAGCGTCTCGGAGGTAGTTCCGCAGCGGCTTCGAGGTCGGCGAGGCGCCGAAGCGCACGACGACCTCGGGATCGGGCCAGTCGCCGACGACCCGGTCGTCGAGATAGCCGTCGTAGCCGCCGAGCACCGGCGCCGCGTCGGCGTGCGAGCCGAAGCGGAGCCCCGAGAGCGGGTCCGCGAGAATCGGGAACCCCGTCAGGTCGGCGAGCCGGGCGACGGCGTCGGGATCGACGCCGGGCGACGCCGCGGCGTCCGCGGCGGAAGTGCCGGCGTCGGCGGCCGCAGTGTCGGAGTCCGCGGCCGCAGTCATCGGATCCGCCGGCCCGGCGACGATCAGCCCGCGGTCGGCGCCCGCGAGATCGTCTGCGAGCCGGTCCAGCGCGGCGTCGTCGAGCGTCGGCCGCCCGCCGGTCGACCGGACGAAGGGGCCACCTCTCCCCGCCGCACCGAGCGGCTCGCGCTCGGCGAGGTCGTCGGGCACGTCGTCGGACACCTCGATCGGCTCCAGCGGCTTCCGGAACGGGACGTTGAGATGCACCGGCCCGGCGGGGACGCCGGTCGACTCGGCGATGGCGCGGGCAGCATCGGTCCGCAGGCGCCGGAGCTTCCGCCCCGTCGGTTCGGGCTCCGGAAGATCCCGGAACCAGCGCACGGCGTCGCCGTAGAGCTTCTCCTGATCGATCGTCTGGTTGGCGCCGCTGTCTCTGAGTTCCGGCGGACGATCGGCCGTCAGGAGGACCATCGGGACTCTTGCCTGACTAGCCTCGATCACGGCGGGGTGGAAGTTCGCCGCCGCGGTGCCCGAGGTGCAGATCAGCGGCGTCGGCTCGCCGGTCCGCCGGGCGCGGCCGAGCGCGAAGTACGCCGCCGAGCGCTCGTCGAAGTGCGAGAAGACGGTCAGATCGGGATGATCGGCGGCGGCGACGGTCAGCGGCGTCGAGCGGCTGCCCGGCGCGACGCAGACCGCCGATACTCCGCCGGCGACCAACTCCGCGATCAGCGTCTCGGCCCACAGCGTGTTTCGATTGGGGTGGCTCATTCTAGCGCGTCGAGCATCGGCCCGTACTTCAGCTGTACCTCGTCCCACTCGCGGTCGGGGTCGCTGTCGGCGACGATGCCGGCGCCGGCGAACAGGGTCGCCCGGTCGCCGCGGGCCAGCGCCGAGCGGATGCCGACCGCGAAGGCGCCGTCGCCGGCGGCGTCGAACCAGCCGACCGGCGCGGCGTACCAGCCCCGATCGAACGTCTCGGTCTCCTTGATCGTCTCCCAGGCGGTCTCGGGCGGCAGCCCGCCGACCGCGGGCGTCGGGTGCAGCGCCTCGACCAGCGAGAGCACGTGTTCGACGTCGTCTAGCTCGGCGGTGATCGGCGTCTGGAGGTGCTGGACGGTCGGGAGCTTTCGGACCGTCCGCTGGCCCGTCCGGACCGACCCGGCGAAGGGAGCGAGCTGGTCGCGGACAGCCTCGGCGACCAGCTCGTGCTCGTGGATGTCCTTCTCGCTGCCCAGCAGCTCGTTGGCGAGCCACTCGTCCTCCTCGGGCGTGTCGCCCCGGCCCGTCGAGCCGGCCAGCGCCTCGGTCCTGACTGTGCGCCCCGACAGCGAGACGAGCCGCTCGGGCGTCGCGCCGAAGAAGCTCGCGCCCGCCTCGGGCTGGACGAGAAACCGGTGACAGTCCGGGTAGGAGCGATCGAGCCGGGCCATCGCGTCGGGGAGCGATAGCGGCGCGGCGAGCTCGGTCGACAGCGCCTGCGCGAGCACGACCTTCCGGAGGTCGCCGCCCTCGATCCGCTCGACTGCGGCCCGGACCTGTTGTCGCCACTCTCGGCGAGAGGTCGTCCGCTCGCGCTCGACGACGCCGGGAGGATCGCAGGGGTCGCCTGTCGCGTCGGCGGCCTCGATCTCCTCGGCGACGGCGTCGAGACGCCGATCGACGGCGTCTGGATCGGGCGGATCGACCGCCGCGACCGTCAGCCAGACGCCGTCGTCGCTCCAGGCGAGTTGCACTTGCGGGAGGACGAAGCGGGCGCCGGGGAACCCCTCCCAGAGTCCAGCAGGCTCGTGATCGTCGTGAAACGCGAACCCGCCGAACAGCCGCGGGCGGGCGACGGCCGCCTCGCCGTCGGCGTCGAGGCCCGAGAACAGGCGTTCCGCGGCGTCCCGCACCGCGTCGAAGCGGTCGGGGCCGTCGGCGGCGATCGTCGACGCCGCGCCCCAGCCCGCGATCGTCGGGCCGTCCGGCGGCGTCCAGAGGCCTCTCGGCGGTTCGAAGGCGTCGAGCACGGCGCGGCGCGACACGTCCGCGAGTTCGCGGCGCCGGGTCACGAGCGGTCCGTCCGCCGGATCTCGGCGGTCGTCACCGCTGCGCAGCGATTCCATCGCACGTCACTCGGGAGGCCGGACTATTTAGCCTGTCCCTCTGGTTCGGGAGGCCGTCGGAACCGATCTCATCGCCCGGTCCGGTGCGGTTGTCGACCCCAGTCTCGCATCCGTTCGACGCGAGCGTCGGTACCGACCGCCGGTGGTCACGGCACGGCGTTCCGTGGGAACCGCTACCGGTACGCTTTTTTCCGGGTCCTCCGAAGGGTTCGGCAATCCGCCGACGCGGCGCCGTCGATCGGTCGGCGCCGACGCTCGGTCACGCTATCAATGCGATCTGACACCCTCGGACCAGCGGTCGCGGCCGGCCTCTGTATCGGCGCCCTCGGGCTCGGAGCGGCGACGCTGCCGAACGCCGTCGTCGTCGAATCGAACCCGATGGCGACGCCGGGCGGGGGGATCGACGTCCCGTGGTCGACGACCGCGGCGACCGTCGCCGTCGCGCTCCTGTTCGCGCTGCTCGTGGGTGCGGTGTACGCGATCAACGGCGGCGGGATCGGCGATCAGCGGTGGGCGCTCAAGGGGATTCCGGTGCTGCTGGGCATCCTGCTGCTGATCATCGTCGTGAATCACCTGTGGCTCACCGCGCTCCAGCCGCCCGACGGGTTCCCGATGCCGACCGGCAACGAGTCCGGCGGTGGCGGCGGTTCGTCCGGCGGTGGCGTCGGTGGCGGCGGTGGCGGCCTCGGCGAGCCGGTGGGACGCGGAAACATGTTCGTCACCATCGCGCTGCTCGGCGCGCTGCTGGTCGGAGCGATCGCCATCTTCGGCGCGGAGTACATCCCCGGTCGAGATGACGACGACGACACGACGCGCGCCGAAGTCGCGGCGGAGGTGCGCGACGACGAGTCGATCGGCGCCGCGGCGGGACGCGCCGCCGACCGGATCGAAGGAGCCGAGGACGGCGCCGAGAACGAGGTGTACCGCGCCTGGCGCGAGATGGCCGAGAGCGTCGACGTCGCCGATCCCCGGACGAGCACGCCCGCGGAGTTCGCCGCCGCTGCCGTCGACGCCGGACTCGATCGCGATCGGGTCGAGGAACTCACCGAACTGTTCGAGGCGGTGCGCTACGGCGACCGGCCGGTCACCGACGAGCGCGAGCGGCGGGCGGTCGAAGCGCTTCGCGGGATCGAGCGCGCCCACGGGGGTGACGAGCAGTGACCGCGACGAGCCGCGTGCTCACCGGCGTCGGCGTCCTCCTCGCGGTCGCCGGGCTGACCGTCTTCCTCGTCCCGTCGCTCGGCGGGGCGGCCGCCGCCGGCCGGTTCTACGTCGGCGCCGTCGGCGCGCTCGCGGTGCTCCAGGGCGGCCGGTACGCCCGCGACGCCTGGCGGTCGCCGCTCGTCGGCGCCGACACCGGCGATCCGGAACTCGTCTCGGGCGTCCCGACGCCGGGCGACGACTTCGACGAGGCGCTGGCGGCGACGTTCGAGGTCCACTCGCTGGAGGGCCGCAAGGAGGTCGAAGCTCGCCTCGATCCGGTCGCGCGAGCCGTCCTGGAACGGCGCCGCGACCTGTCGGCGGCCGAGGCCGAGCGCCGGCTCGACGCCGGCGACTGGACGGACGACCCGGTCGCCGCCGCCTTCTTCAGCGACGCCGCCGGCGACCGGATCCCGTTCCTGACGCGACTGCGGATCCGCTGGGGCGGGAAGTCGTCCTACGGCGTCCGCGCGGAGCGGGCGGCGGCCGAACTCGAACGGATCTGGAGGGCCGAATCGTGACCGACGACCCCGGATCGGACGCCGGCGCCGAACGTACGGACGGCGACTCCCACCGCACGGACGGCGACTCCCACCGCACGGACGGCGGCGCGGCGATCGTCGAAGAAGCGGACGACCCGACAGCGGCGTCGACGACGACGGACGACGCCGATGCCGGGACGAGCGTCGACGACGCCGACGTGGAACGAGTCGATGCCGGCGGAGAAGCCGATGACGACGCCGGGGCGGACCGACGGATCGCGTCGATCGAGGATCGGTTCACCGGCCGATGGAACGGCATCGACGCCGCGGCGCTGCTGGCGATCGGCGTCGGCGCGCTCGCCCAGTCGCCCGCGGCGTTCCTCGTCGGCGCGGTCGGCGTCGCCTACGCGGCGTACGCCCACATGGCCAGGCCACCGGAGGTCGAGCTGCGGATCGAACGCGCGTTCGGCGACGACCGACCCGATCCGGGCGAAGCGGTCGACGTGACCGTCCGCATCACGAACGAGGGCGCGGCGATCCCGGACCTGCGGATCGTCGACGGCGTCCCGCCGCAACTCCACGTCGTCGAGGGGGCGCCGCGGCTCGCGACGGAGCTGGGGGCCGGCGAAACCGTCGAGCTAAACTACTCCATCAGCGCCGAGCGCGGACGCCACGGCTTCGAGCTGGTGCGAGCGATCGCACGCGGATACAGCGGCGCCGTCGAGCGCGACGCGCGCGTCCGGTCGACGACCGACGACGAGGTGTACTGCACGCCCGGCGGGCTGCCGCCGTCGACCGATCTCTCGCTGCAGTCGCTGACGACGCCGTACGCCGGGCGCGTCGAGACAGACATCGGCGGCGACGGCGCCGAGTTCTACGCGACCCGAGAGTACCAGCGGGGCGACCCGCTCTCCAGAGTGGACTGGAACCGGAAGGCCCGAACCGGCGAGCTCTCGACCGTCGAGTTCCGCGAGGAGCGGGCGGCGTCGGTCGTCCTGCTGATCGACGTGCGCGCCGAGGCGTGGCTGCGGCCCGACGACGCCTCGTCCAGCGCCGTCGAGCGCTCCGTCGAGGGTGCGATGCAGGTGTTTTCCTCGCTGATCGACGGCGGCGATCGGGTCGGCGTCGCGGTCGTCGGCGCGACCGACCCGTGGCTTCCGCCGGGCAGCGGCGAGGACCACCGCGCGAGGGCGCGCAACCTGTTCGTCGAGCATCCCCTGTTGACCGCCGACTCTGCCGACGATCTCGTCCAGCGGCCGATCAGCGTGACGGCGCTGCGCCGACAGCTGCCCAGCCACTCGCAGGTGATCCTGTTCTCGCCGCTCTGTGACGACGACGTCATCGAGCAGGCGAAGCTGCTGGACGCCGGCGGCCACCTCGTCACCGCGATCAGTCCCGACCCCACCGCGACGGCGACCTCCGGGCAGACGGTCGCCCACGTCGAGCGCGCGCTCCGGCTCTCGGAGCTGCGCCGGGCCGGCCCCCGCGTCGCCGACTGGCAGTGGGACGAGTCGCTCGCTGCGGCGATTTCGCGGGCCGGCGAGAGGTGGTCGGCGTGACGGGCGTCGATCGGTCGCCCACCCGAACGAGCGGGCGAGTCGCCGTCCTCGCGGGCGTCGCAGCGACCGTCGCGCTGGCGACCGGCTCGCTCCCCGCGCTCGCGCTCGGCGCACCGGGCGTCGCCGTCCTCGCGGTCGGCGTCCGGCGGGGCGATCGTTCCGTCGTCTCGGTCGGGGGTTTCGGCCTGTTCCTGGCGGCGCTGCTGGCGGGCGTCGCCGGAGCGCCGGTCCCGACGACGCTCGTCGGCGCCGCGCTGGCGGTGCTCGCGTGGGACGCCGGCACCGGGGCGATCGAACTCGGCGAACAGGTGGGGCGAAACGCCGCGACGCGGGACGCCGAGTTCGCACATCTCTCGGGGACCGTCACGGTCGCCGCGGTCGCCGGCGGGCTGGCCTACGGAACGTACGCGGCGACCGCTGGCGGGCGCCCGATGACCGCGCTCATCCTGCTGACGTTCGGCGCCGTGGCGCTGGCTTCGGGGCTCCACCTGATGCCGGTCTCGGACGCCGACAGTTGAGCCGTCGTCCGGCGGCTGCGAACGCTTTCTGACGCCGTTGAGCGGTCGCCATCGACCGGATACCGAGCCGCTCGGCAGCGGCGCCGCCCCCGCTGGTTATAAACTGCGGTCACGTACCAACCGACGAGGTACCACCGTCGCCGGCTCGACCGACACGATATCGACAAGCTTTATAAGAGAAAGTATGCTGGTAAATAGGGTTTGGGGACACACTTATACGTCGTGACTCCCGTACATAGTACACGCCCCGGTGGCCGCCCGCCGGACCCCGCACCCGAGCCCGTTCGCGTCGTATCGTGTCGTCGTTCGCCGCCGAAGCCGTCGTCTCGCGGAGAGGTTTGGGGAACGACACCACATGACAGACCAACGCGACCCTCGCCCTCGCGGCGCCGCGCGGACGATGCCTTCCGCCAGCGGCGCCTTCGTCCCGCCGGCGCACCGCGTCTTCGTCGCGCCGGACGGTTGCGTCCGTCGAGCGTCGGCCACGTCGCGGCGTGGCGTCGGCACGCTTCGAACGCCGCCCTGCGAGACGATCTCTCGCGGACGACCGCCCCTGCGGGGCCCTACGGTGGAACTCGGCCGCCAGTGATACAATGTCAGGAGATACAGAGACCCTCGACGAACTGAGCCAGGAGTACAGGCAGTCGATGCCCGAAGACCTCCGGGAGACCAAGTCCTTCGAGTGGTACTTAGACGAGGTCTACGCGGACCCGAAGATTGCCCGGAACGCCCACCAGCGGGTGGCGGATATGTTCGACCACTACGGTACCGAGTACGACGAGGAGACCGGCGTCGTCGAGTACCGCCTGGCCTCGGAGGATCCGCTCCACGACGGCGAGAACCGATTCTTCGGTCGCGTCGTCCACGAGTCGATCCACGAGTTCGTCAACAAGGTCAAAAGCGGCGCCAGGCGGCTCGGCCCCGAGCGCCGCATCAAGCTCCTGCTCGGACCGGTCGGGTCGGGCAAGTCCCACTTCGACAAGCAGGTCCGCAAGTACTTCGAGGACTACACGCTGCGGGACGAGGGCCGGATGTACACGTTCCGGTGGACGAACCTCTGTAGCGTGATCGACGATCAGGACCCCGCCGACGACACGGTCCGGTCGCCGATGAACCAGGATCCGCTCGTCTTGCTCCCACAGGAGCAACGGGAGTCGGTGATCGAAGGGATCAACGAGCGCCTCGACGCGCCGTACACGATCCGTAACGAGCAGTCGCTCGATCCGGAAAGCGAGTTCTACATGGACCGGCTGCTCGCGCACTACGAGGACGACCTCAAGGAGGTGCTGGCGAACCACGTCGAAATCGTCCGCCTGACCGCCGACGAGAACAAGCGCCAGGCCCTGGAGACGTTCGAGCCCAAGGACAAGAAGAACCAGGACGAGACCGAACTGACCGGCGACGTCAACTACAGCAAGATCGCCGTCTACGGCGAGTCCGACCCGCGCGCGTTCGACTACTCGGGCGCGTTCTGTAACGCCAATCGCGGCGTGTTCTCCGGCGAGGAGCTGCTGAAGCTCCAGCGGGAGTTCCTCTACGACTTCCTGCACGCCACCCAGGAGCAGACGATCAAGCCCAAGTCCAACCCGCGGATCGACATCGACCAGGTGATCGTCGGGCGGACGAACATGCCCGAGTACAAGGACAAGAAGGGCGACGAGAAGATGGAAGCGTTCAACGACCGCACCAAGCGGATCGACTTCCCGTACGTCCTCAGCTACGAGAACGAGGCCGACATCTACGACAAGATGCTGGGCAACGCCGACGTGCCCGACATCCACGTCGAACCCCACACCCTGGAGATGGCGGGACTGTTCGGCGTCCTGACGCGGATCGAGGAGCCCGACACCGAGCTCGTGGATCTCCTCCAGAAAGCCAAGGCGTACAACGGCGAGGTCGACGAGGCCGACGACATCGACATCAAGAAGCTCCGCGACGAGGCCGAATCCAAGGCCGAGATCGGCGAGGGGATGGACGGCATCTCGCCCCGGTTCATCGGCGACGAGATCGCCGAGGCGATCATGGATTCGAAGCACCGCTCGCGCGGGTTCCTCTCGCCGCTGACGGTGTTCAACTTCTTCGAGGAGAACCTCGAACACCACGGCTCGATCCCCGAGGAGAACTTCGATCGGTACTACCGCTACCTGGAAACCGTCCGCGAGGAGTACCGCGAGCGCGCCATCGAGGATGTCCGTCACGCGCTGGCCTACGACGTCGACGAGATCCAGCGCCAGGGCGAGAAGTACATGGACCACGTGATGGCCTACATCGACGACGACACCGTCGAGGACGAGCTCACCGGCCGCGAGCAGGAGCCAGACGAGACGTTCCTGCGCTCGGTCGAGGAGAAGTTGGAGATCCCCGAGGACCGCAAGGACGACTTCCGCCAGGAAGTCTCGAACTGGGTGTCGCGCAGAGCGCGAGAGGGCGAAGCGTTCAACCCGCAGGACAACGAGCGCCTGCGTCGCGCCCTCGAGCGGAAGCTCTGGGAGGACAAGAAGCACAACATCAACTTCAGCGCCCTGGTGAGCGCAAACGAGTTCGACGACGACGAGCGCAACCAGTGGATCGACGCGCTGATCGAGCAGGGGTACAGCGAGGACGGCGCGCGGGAGGTGCTAGAGTTCGCCGGCGCTGAGGTCGCCAAATCGGAGCTGGAGGAATAATGAGTCGAGGCGACGAGTACGTCACCGCGGCCGACCGCGCGCTGGAGGGCGCCTACGAGGAGCCGATGAGCCTCGGGGAGTACGTCGACCAGGTGTTCGAGAACCCGAAGATCGCCTCCCACGCCAGCAAGTACCTGCTGGAGGCGATCGAGGCCGCCGGCACCCGGACGGTCGTCGAGGAGGGCGAGGAGGCGGAGCGCTACCGCTTTTTCGACGATCCGCACAACGACGGCGAGCATGCCATCCTCGGCAACACCGAGGTGCTCAACGCGTTCGTCGACGACCTCCGGACGATCGCGGCCGAGCGCGGGAAAAACGAGAAGATCATCTGGTTCGACGGCCCGACCGCGACCGGCAAATCCGAGCTCAAGCGCTGCCTGATCAACGGCCTCCGGGAGTACTCGAAAACGCCGGAAGGACGCCGCTACACGGTCGAGTGGAACGTCGAGGGCGCCGTCGAGAGCCGCGGGCTCAGCTACGGCGACCAGGCCGTCGAGGACGAGGACGACTGGTACGAGAGCCCGGTGCAGGTCCACCCGCTGTCGGTGTTCCCCGACGACGTCCGCGAGGAACTACTCGCCGAGCTCAACGAGTCGACCGAGGACCACATCGACCTCCACGTCGACCAGCGTCTCGATCCGTTCTCGCGGGAGGCCTACGAGTACCTCGAAGAGCAGTACCGCCGCAACGGCGCCGAGGAGCTGTTCGCGACGATCACCGATCCCCAGCACCTGCGGGTGAAGAACTACGTCGTCGGCGTCGGACAGGGAATCGGCGTGCTCCACTCCGAGGACGAGGGGCATCCCAAGCAGCGGCTCGTCGGCTCGTGGATGCAGGGAATGCTCCAAGAACTGGACTCGCGCGGGCGGAAGAACCCGCAGGCGTTCAGCTACGACGGCGTGCTCTCGCAGGGCAACGGATTGCTTACCATCGTCGAGGATGCCGCCCAGCACGCCGATCTGCTCCAGAAACTGCTGAACGTGCCCGACGAGGGCACCGTGAAGCTCGACAAGGGGATCGGGATGGACATCGACACGCAGATGCTGATCATCTCGAACCCCGATCTCGACGCCCAGCTCAACCAGCACGCCGACCGCAACGGGACGGACCCGCTGAAGGCCCTGAAGCGGCGGCTCGACAAGCACGAGTTCACCTACCTCACCAACCACTCGCTGGAGGCCGAGCTGATCCGGCGCGAGCTGACCGGCGAGAACGAGGTCTGGGAGGCCCGCGAGTACGAGGAGCTCGCGGAGAAGATCCGCGAGTCGATCTCGCTGCGGGTGCGCGACGCCGACGGCGAGATCACCGACCGCGAGCTGGCGCCACACGCCGTCGAGGCCGCCGCGATGTACGCCGTCGTCACGCGACTCGACGACGGTGACCTGCCAGCGGGCGTCGACCTGGTCGACAAGGCGATCCTGTTCGATCGGGGATACCTGCAGGACGGCGACGAGCGCATCGAGAAAGACGAGTTCGAGTTCGAGGACGAAACGAGCGGCGAGCACGGCATCCCGGTGACCTACACGCGGGACGAGCTGGCGAGCCTGCTCCAGACCGAGCGGGATCGCCACCACACAGAGCTGCCGGTTCAGGACGTCGTGATGCCCCGCGACGTGCTCAACGCGATGGCCGAAGATCTCGACGACGCGCCGGTGTTCTCGGCGGGCGAGCGCACCGAGTTCGAGAACCGCGTCGTGCCGGTGAAGAACTACGTGTTCCAGCAGCAGGAAGACGACGTTCTGGAGGCGATGATGCGGGACAAGCGCGTCGAGACCTCGACCGTCGAGGAGTACATCCAGCACGTGTACGCCTGGGCGACCGACGAGCGCATCACCAACGATCGGGGCGAGCGCGTCGAGCCGGACCCGCTGAAGATGAAGGTGTTCGAGATCGAGCACATGGGCCGGTTCTCCGAGGACAACTACGCGGGCGACGAGCCCGGTCCCGCGGTCCGGGAGTTCCGCACCGAGAAGATCATCACGGCGCTGAACCGACACGCGTGGGAGCGCCGTGACGAGGACTTCTCGGTGAGCGACGTCGACCTGACCGAGATTCCGATCATCCGCTCGCTGCTGGAGAGCTACGACTGGGACGACGTCGCGCGCATCCACGAGGACTTCGACCCGCGCCAGTGGGACGACCCGCCGGCCGACACCGAGACCGCGACCGTGAAGGAACGGACGATCGAGAACATGACGGATCTGTTCGACTACAGCGAGGCGTCGGCTGAACTGACGAGTCGCCACGTGGTCGGACAGATCGCCTACAAGTGGGATTAGCATGGGACTGCAAGACGACCTCGAACGATTCAGGGAAGTCGGGGAAAAGCGCCGCGAGGATCTGGCCGACTTTATCCAGTACGGCGATCTCGGATCGAGCGGGAAGGACGACGTTCGGATCCCGATCAAGATCGTCGACCTCCCCGAGTTCGAGTACGACCAGCGCGACCAGGGCGGCGTCGGACAGGGCGACGCCGACGTCGGCGACCCGGTCGGCCAGCCACAGCCCCAGCCGGGCGACGGCGACGAGGAGGGCGATCCCGGCGAGGAGGGCGCCGAGCACGAGTACTACGAGATGGACCCCGAGGAGTTCGCCCAGGAGCTGGACGAGGAACTCGGGCTCGAACTCGATCCGAAGGGCAAGAAGGTGATCGAGGAGAAGGAAGGCCCCTTCACCGATCTGACGCGGACCGGCCCCGACTCGACGCTCGACTTCGAGCGCATGTTCAAGGAAGGGCTCAAGCGCAAGCTCGCGATGGACTTCGACGAGGAGTTCCTCCGCGAGGTGCTCAAGATCGACGGGTGGGGCCCCGATCGGGCCTTCGAGTGGGCGCGCGGCGAGAACGTCCCCGTCTCGAAGGCGTGGATCGACGACGCGTACGACGACGTCCCCCGGGACGAGCGGACGACGTGGTCGAGCATCGACGAGTTAGAGGACAACGTCGACCGCGAGCCCGTCCAGCAGAAGATCCGCTGGGAGGGGATCAAGCAGGTCCCGTTCCGCCGCGAAGACGAGCGGTATCGGCATCCGGAGATCATCGAGGAGCGCGAGAAGAACGTCGTCGTGTTCAACATCCGCGACGTCTCGGGGTCGATGCGCCAGAACAAGCGCGAACTCGTCGAGCGCGTGTTCACGCCGCTGGATTGGTACCTGCAGGGCAAGTACGACAACGCCGAGTTCGTCTACATCGCCCACGACGCCGAGGCCTGGGAGGTAGAACGCGACGAGTTCTTCGGCATCCGCTCGGGCGGCGGGACGAAAATCTCCTCGGCGTACGAGCTGGCCGCCGAACTGCTGGAGGAGTACCCCTGGAACGAGTGGAACCGCTACGTGTTCGCGGCGGGCGACAGCGAGAACTCCTCGAACGACACCGAGCAGCGCGTCGTTCCGCTGATGGAGCAGATCCCCGCGAACCTCCACGCGTACGTGGAGACCCAGCCCAGCGGCAACGCGATCAACGCGACCCACGCCGAGGAGGTCGAGAGCCACTTCGGCGACGGCGACGACGTTGCGGTGGCGTACGTCTCCAGCGAGGACGACGTGACCGACGCCATCTACGAGATCCTCTCGACCGAGGAGGAGGCAGAACAGTGAGCACCCAGGTGAACCCATGAGTTTCGACCGCTACGAGGCCAAGCGCGAGGCATCGAAATTGCAGGAACCCGTCGACGAGGCGCGGCTGCTCGCCGAGAAGCTCGGGCTGGCGCCGTACCCGGTCAACTACTGGATCGTCGACTACGACGAGATGAACGAGCTGATCGCCTACGGCGGGTTCCAGCACCGCTACCCCCACTGGCGCTGGGGGATGCAGTACGACAAACAACAGAAGCAAGGCCAGTACGGCGGCGGGAAAGCGTTCGAGATCGTCAACAACGACAACCCCTCGCACGCCTTCCTGCAGGAGTCCAACGAGCTCGCCGACCAGAAAGCCGTCATCACGCACGTCGAGGCCCACGCCGACTTCTTCGCGAACAACGAGTGGTTCGGCATGTTCACCGACGCGCGGGGCGACGACGAGGTAGACGCCGCCGCGATGTTAGAGCGCCACGGCCGGTCGATCCGCGAGTACATGGCCGACCCGGACGTCGAGCAGGCCGAAGTCGAGCGCTGGATCGACAACGTGCTCACACTGGAGGACACGATCGACCAGCACCAGACGTTCTCGGCGTCGCACCTGCTGGGCGGGCCCGACGCCGACGACGAGGAGCTCGACGACGACCTCGCCGAGAAGCTCTCCGAACTGGATCTGAGCGACGAGGTGCTCGAAGAAGTGTTCGACGAGGAGTGGGTCGAGGACCAGGAGGGCGACGGCGCGGCCGCATCCTTCCCCGAGACGCCCGAAAAGGACGTCATCGCGTTCCTCCGGGAACACGGCAAGCGGTACGACGAGGAGGCCGGCAAGGCCGTCGAGTTCGAGCCCTGGCAGCGCGACATCATGGAGATGCTGCGCGCGGAGTCGTACTACTTCGCCGCCCAGAAGATGACGAAGGTGATGAACGAGGGGTGGGCCGCCTACTGGGAGTCGATGATGATGGGCGAGGAGGCCTTTGCGGGCGCCGACGAGTTCCTCAGCTACGCCGACCACCAGGCGCGCGTGCTCGGCTCGCCCGGGCTGAACCCCTACAAGCTCGGCAAGGAGCTCTGGGAGTACGTCGAGAACACGACGAACCGCCGCGAGGTGCTCGACAAGCTACTGCGCGTCGAGGGAATCTCGTGGCGCAACGTCGCCGACACGGTCGACTTCGACGACATCTTGGAGCAACTGGAGCCCCCGGACGCGCTCGATTCGATCACGAGCGACACGCTGGACGCCGTCGCCGAGTTGCCGGACGAGTACGTCGACCGCGAGGCGCTCCAGCGAGCGCGCGACGGCGAGATCGACGTGGACAAGTACCCCTGGAAGGTGCTGACCTACGAGGGGCTCGCACACCGGCACTACTCGCTGACCAAGCGCCAGAACCGCGGCTTCCTCAAGCGCGTCGGTCAGTCGGAACTCGAACGGATCGGGCGGTACCTGTTCGACGACGCGGTGTACGAGAGCGTCGACGAGGCGCTCGACGACATCGACCACGCGCGGGGCTGGGACCGGATGCGCGAGATCCGCGAGAGCCACAACGACGTGACTTTCCTCGACGAGTTCCTCACCCAGGAGTTCGTCGACGAGAATGAGTACTTCACCTACGAGTACTCTCAGGCCGCCGGGCAGAACCGCGTCGCCAGCACCGACTACGAGGACGTCAAGAAGAAGCTCCTGCTGCAGTTCACTAACTTCGGGAAGCCGACGATCGTCGTGCAGGACGGCAACTACAACAACCGCAACGAGTTGCTGCTGGCGCACCGGTACAACGGCGTCATGCTCGACATCGAGCAGGCCCAGCGCACGCTCGAACGCGTCTTCGACCTCTGGGGGCGCCCGGTGAACCTGATGACGATCGTCAAGACCGTCGACGAGCACGACATCGAGGTCGCCAAGCGCCGGAACCGCGAGCCAGAGCCCGAGGAGCAAGGCCTGCTGATCCGCTACGACGGGTCGACCTTCGAGGAGCGCGAACTCCCCTGGGAAGAGGTCGAGGATATCGCCGCCAGCGACGTCGACTACGACACCAAGCCCGACGACTGGCTGGCCTGACCCGGCACCTTCCGGCGCTCCGGCGGAATCGCCCCGACGCGTCTTTTTGATCGCGGTTCGACCATTCACGCATGGCTACGACGAGTTCATTCGATGTCTCGACCGACGAGCGCACCGACACCGTCGACGTGACCGATCACGTCGCGGCGTCGATCCCCGACGACGTCGAAACCGGGATCTGCACCGTGTTCGTCCAGCACACCACCGCGGGGATCAGCGTCAACGAGAACGAGTCGCGGCTTCGCGACGACACGGAGGGTTTCTTCGAGGAGCTCGTCCCTGACGAGGGCCACCGCCACGACCAGCTCGACGGGAACGCCGACTCGCACCTGCGCGCGACGCTGGTCGGCGCGAGCGAGTCGATCCCGGTCGAGGACGGCGACCTAGCGCTCGGGCGCTGGCAGTCGATACTCCTGCTGGAGTTCGACGGTCCGCGATCGCGGGAGGTGACGGTGACCGTCGTCGGCGAGTGAGCATCGGCGTCCGGCGCCGACGCTGCCGACGGGACGCTTCGTGACCCCGACTCGACGCCAACACGCCTCCGTGTGACGCCGACGCGTCCTCGCGCGACGCCGCCAGCGAGCCCGGCGCGATGAGGCGCTGGAGGGTGTCGCTGCCGGCTGTCGTGAGCAAGACCGGCGCGGCTCCGGCATCGAATCGGAGCCACGCGGTCAGCCCCAGAAGGCCCGCGACGAGAATGAGACGATCGTCGCGCAGCAACGTGGTGGGCCGGGTGCGATCGCGGTGCGGCGTCACGTCGACACGGTGAGGATGACCGACGCGTTCCAGCTGACGACGGTCAGGCCGATCAGACACAGGCCGGCGGGGATGGCGGCGGCGTACGGCGCGGGCAGGCGCCAGGCGACGAGCGCGAACGCCGCCATCGTCACCGCCTTCCAGAGCGTCAGCAGGAGAGCAACGCCGAGAAATCCGGGTGCAAGTTCGATCAGCGCCGCGGGGATGGGGTTGCTCTCGCTGGCGCCGAGCTGCAGTCCAACCAGCGTCGAGGCGAGATCGCCGACGCCGTAGACGGCGATCGCCAGCCCCCACAGCGAGCCGACGCTGGCGAGCCAGCGCGACGGCGAGGCGTCGACGCCGCCGAGCAACACGTCGCTGCCCGGCGTCACGGCTCTCGCACCTCCGAACGCGGTATTCGAACCTCGTGATACGCTCGACGCCGTCGACGATCCCCCCAGATCATTGTTGAGCGACGGCCTCCGCGAGAGCGGCGGCCGGTACGCTCGGCTGACGGGAGATGGCCTGATTGATATATTTACCATACCGTTGCGAAGCGAGCGGTTACCGGGACGGTATCAGGACGCGTTCGAGGATCAGGGAAACGAGATCTCCCTCGATCAGCGTCGTTTGCGGCCGACAAGCGCCGTCTCGGCCGGTAGGACCCGCCTACGCTTCGCGAACGCCGGCGACGGTGCGGTAACGGTCCGGCACGACGCCGCTCCGGTCGGTGACGACGCCGTCGACGCCGAGGCGACACAGCGCTCGGACGACCAGCGGGTCGTCGACCGTCCAGACGTTGACGCCGAGGCCGAGCTCGCGAGCGCGGGCGACCAGCGGCGAGTAGAAACACAGCGTGAATCGCGGATGGACGAACTGGCAGTCGAGTTCCACGGCGGTCGTCACCGGACGATCGCGGAGCCGGTCGGCGAGATACGCCGTCGGGATCGACGCCGAGTAGGCCCGAGTCTCCCGCAGCGCCTGCTCGGAGAACGACGAGACGATCGCCCGGTTCGCGACCGCGTCGAGGGCGGCGACCGCGTCGGCCGCGATCCCCGACGCCTTGAGTTCGGCGTTGACCGCGACACCCTGTGGAACAGCCGCGAGCGCGTCGTCGAGCGTCGGGATCGACTCGCCCGACCCGAGCACGTCGAGCGCGCGCAGTTCAGACAGCGACAGCTCCGAGACTTGGCCCGTCCCGTCGGTGAGCCGATCCACCTCGGCGTCGTGGAGCACGACGAGCTCTCCCGACCCGCACCGTCGGATGTCGATCTCGACGGCGTCGGCGCGCCGGCCGGCCCGCCGGAGCGCGGCGATCGTGTTCTCGGGCGCCTCGGCGGCGTAGCCGCGGTGGGCGATCTCCATCCGGCGACCCCTTCGGCTGGCACTCACCTAAATGTCTCCCGGGAGGACGACTGTCGTCTCCCGAGAGTCGCGATCTATTCGTCGGCCGACGGCGGTGGTTCGACGTCGAAATCGTCGCCCAGCAGGTCGTTGATGTCCGTAACCTCCGGATCGGAGGGTTCAGCGCCGTCATCTGCAGGCTCGGTCTCATCGAAGGCGTCGGACTCCGAGACGTGCTCAGAATCCTCGACTGGAACGAGGTCGGTACCGGGCGGATCGAACGTGTACGCGACGTCGCCGTCGAGGACGGCGAACAGTCCAGTCGATGGGTCCTCGACCACGCGCCGGTCGCTGTCGATGGCGACGTCGACCAGCCCTTCGAGCGATTCGGTCTCGACTGTCGTTCGCCCGCCCAGATCGTCGGGCAACCGCCCGACGGTGATCCAGTCGTCGAACTCTTCGCGCTCCCGACGGACAGCGCGGCGACGGCGTCGCTGCGGGTCGATGCCGAGACGACCGGTGTGGTGCGCCCACCCCAGACCAACCAGCCCCGCGATCGCACCGAGAGCCAGTGCGGGCCCGCCCAGCGACCGGAGCGGGCCGTACTCGGCCGGAACTGTCCGCTGATGAGTCACGTCGTCCGACCAACTCCCGCCCTCGGACGTGACGTCGTAGGTACCGCCGTCCGTCGTGATCGTCAGCACGTCTTCGCGGTTGCGATCGACGGTCTCGTCGGCGACGGTCACGGTCGCGTCAGTCACCGCGACGACCCGGATCGATGGTTCTCCTGCCGCAGCGCCGAGGTCGGTCTCGATCCGTCGGATGCGGTCGCGGACTCGCGAGACGTTGACGGTCGCAGTCACGTTTTGGCGTTCGCCCGGCGCCAGCGCGCCGGACGACGTTCGATCGAGACGCTCGGTCGTCTCCCAGAGCACGTCGTCTCCGTCGGTCGATCGGACGACGAGCGACAGGTTCGTCCGCACCGCAGCCGGTTTCGTCGCCCGATGACGGTACGCGTACTCGACGTTCAGCTCCGGACTGGCGCGCGTGAAGTACGTCGACCGATCGTCCAGTTCGGTTCCGTTCGCGAACACCTCGGTGTCGCGCTGGACCGTCGCGGCGTGGTCGAACCGACCGGCGTCGGACCACGTTCCGACGACCTCGCTCTCGGTCTGTTCGCCGGGAGAGACGTGGGGCGCATACGTGACGCCGGCCCCCAGCGCCGCAAGCAGCAGCAACCCGGCAACGACGAGTGGAAGCTGGGTCGCAGCGAACTCCCGTGCTCTGTGTGTGATCCCACCCGGCGTGTCGTCGACCGTTTTCGACGGCTGCTCCGGCGTGTCAGTCGTGCCTGTCATCGTCGAGAGATCGTTCGGCTAGCGTTCGAAGTCCGTGTTCGGATCGATCCAGTCCCTAGTGCTATTCGTAGCGCGCCGGCCGTCCCTCCCGCGAGTGCGGACGCAACTGTCAGGACAGCTAGCCACGGATGCACCGAGTGGGCCGCCAACACGACGGACCGCGGAAGGACGGCGACGTACTGGTATCTGGAAAGCGACCTGACGTAGTACCCGGTCTCGGACGGTGCGGTGATGCTCAGCGTCGCTGCGGCAGCGTCCCGAGACCCGACCCGCTGGTGCCGCGGAGCGATATCCACGCCTGGGCTTGTGGGTTCAGTGACGGCGTACACGGGGAGGACGCCTCTGTTCCGGACTGTGACTGATCGATCGCGAGTTTCGCCGGTCGGAATGACGTTCGCGGCCTCGGAGTTCGTCTCGGCGCTCACGATGCCGTACTCCTGCGTCCCGCCGGCGACCAGCATGCTGCCGGCAGCGGCGAGGAACACGACCGCCGCTACGGCGACCACGACGGTACGCCCGTCGTAAACGCCGGTACGCGAACGGTCCCGATCGCGGCTGCGCCCGGGTTCCTCATCCTTCAGCGACCCGGCGACGAGCGATAGGACGCCGACGCCGAACAGCAGCAACGTTAACCAGTGAGTGTGCTGTACTGCGCGTATCCCGGTCAGTCCGGTCACTCGCGTCTGTACCGCGCCAACGCCGTCGTTCAACGCTTCGACCCCCGTTCCAAGATTCGGGATGACGACGGGATTGCCGTCAACCTGCCATGCCGTTGCGACGACCTGTCCGTCTGTGACGTACGGTTCGGTCCCGTCCTGATCAGTGAACGGGTTCCCGTCGCCCTTCGTGACGTATCCTTGGTCCGTGACCTCGACGACGCGATGGGTTGTGAGACCGCCGCCGTGGAGCTTCTGGGCCCGAAAAACGATAATATCTCCCTCCTCGACGGGACCGGCGACTTCGGCGGGAATCGAAACGTACCCGTCACCGGGCGCTAACGTCGGCTCCATGCTGTCGGTCTCGACGTAGGACAGCAGAACGGGCTGGCCGAGCAGACTGCCAACGACGAGCGTCGCCGACAGCATCAGCACCGCCCCACCGACGACCGTTTTGACGCGCGAGCTACCGATCATACGTGCGGACCGTGGCAGTCATCTATTTGAGGAGACCACGGCCCAGCCCGATATTTTCTCATCTATAGTATTGTTAATTACTATATCTATTTAAAATTCTTGGATTAGTGTACTTAAAAAATCGCGCCTCGTACCGACCGACCCCGCGTCACACCGTGGCCGCGGCGCCGATCGTGAGCGCGACCTGGTACTCGTCGTTCCGAACATCCACGCCGTGCGTGTCGACTTCGAGCCCGCACGCGAGTGACTCCCCGACGCCGATCGACTCCGATGGAGCTGATTCCGTCAGCACCGCTCCGCTTTCGACGTCGAACACCGAGACCGACGGAACGTCGTTCTGGACCGTCTGGGCGCCGTACACTGCGACCGGCTGTGTGCCGTGGTTCGTGACGGTGAACAGTCCACCGCCCTCGGAGTCTGCTGCGTCGCCGGCGAACCGGTAGGTCGAGTCTGTGCCGAGTCCCGTCGGGGTTGTTCCCGCGTAATCGCCGTCGTCGTCGCCCGGAAGCTCGAACTCGACGGTCCCACCGTCGATCTCGGAGCGCTCGCCGGCGCCGACTTCCTCGAGTTTCAAGACGGCGTCGTAATCCTCTTCGACGTCGACGTTGACCGTCCGATCCGCCTCGACGCTCGTGAACGCCCCGCTGCCCGCCGCGAGCCCGAGGCTAGTCGCGACGCCGCCGAGACCGACGACGAACGATCGTCGCCTCATAGGCCGCCCCTCGTCCGTACAGTCATCGGTGAACGAGCGAGGTTACAGTTCGTCCTCGGTCTTCGCCACGAGCGTGATCGTCCCGTCGTAGTTGGACGGATCGAAGTCGTCGCGGACGATGAACCCGACCTCTGCCATCGTGTCGCCGGGGCCGAGCTTGAGGTTGTCCGAGGGATCGGACGTGTCCACGTTGCCCGCAGGTGCGTTGAGACTCCAGTCGTCCTGATCGCCGTTCGGGGTCGCGTCAGCAAAGATGCTGAGGCTCCCCTCAGTGAGCTCGCCGGAGGACGGTTCCTCCGCCCAGACGTAGACGTCCTGGGTGCCGTTGTTCGTGATGTCGAACACGTCGCGCACGATCGTCTCCGCGTTGTCGTTGACGGCGTCGAGACTGACCGACAGTTCGCCGCCGTTGACTTCGGCGTACGCCGCGTTCGGTCCGTCGCTCTCCGACAGGGCCAGGAAAGCCCCGCTGTCATCGGCAACCGTGACCGACACACCGCGATCAGCCTCGACGCTGGTGAACGCGCCGGTGCCCATTGCAGCCGCCCCGCCAGCGGCGACCGTTCCGATTCCGAACAGGAATTTGCGTCGTTCCATTGTTGGTAGTCCTCCGAGCGCGTGACCGTCCGAACCGCGAATCGTCCGTCGACCGGGTTCGCCGGTGCGCTCTATCCACTCCAACGGATCATACCCTCTTTTGTATACACTCCCAGGCTGTGGGAAAATAGGGCCTGGGAACTCACGTGGGAAGGTCTGAACGGTTCCAGGCGACCACTGTATTGTGTTCAGGAATGAGTTGAACGTATACAAAGCCACCCTGCGTTCTATTCATACAGAGATGGTATATAGTACAACCGTAAAACATAGCGTAAATTTATATGCAGTCGAGCGATAGTCTTGTGCGAGGCTGAGTCGCGTCGCGCTGGAGGGGCGGAAAATACGCACGAGACACAACGCATGAAAGGACCTGACGTACCGGCGGCAGTGGGCCTGTGGTCCTCGCCGGAGCCGGCGCTTCCGCGAGGGGAGATATTCGAAGTGTTGAGCAACGGGCGACGACGACAGGTGTTGCACTACCTGAAGCGACAGGAGGACAGGCAGCGAATCGAACTCCGAGAACTCGTCGACCACGTCGCAGCGTGGGAGAACGACGTCTCGGTCGACGAGGTCGACGCGGACGAACGCAAGCGAGTCTACACAGCACTCAGGCAGTCGCATCTACCCAAGATGGACGAGGCGGGCGTGATCGAGTACGACAACATGCGCGGCGAAGTCCTGCTGACTGATCGCGCCCGCGAAGCGCAGTTGTACCTGGAGTACGTCCCCAGCGAGGACATCCCGTGGAGCCACTGTTACCTCGGGGTTACGGGCGTCTGCAGCGCGCTCGTCGGGCTGGTCGGATTGGATGTCGGGCCGTTCGGTGGCTTGCCCTGGATCGCGCTCTGCGTGCTGATCGTCGCGACGTTCGGGGTGACGTCGGCGGCCCACGCGCTTCAGTCCTCGCGCAACCGACTCGGTAGCGACGAGTTCGCGCTTTCGGACAGATGACCCGGCTCACCTGGATCGGCGCGATCTGCACGCTTCTGGCTGCGGCGACGCTCGTCGGCGCAACGGGCGGGTTCGGCGCCGCCAGCGCGGATCGAGAGTTGATCGTCGACGTCGCCGACGGCGACAGCGCCGATCTTGGCGTCGACGTGCGCGCGACATCGAAGTACGGTTGCGGCGCCGCCGTGACGGTGACGAATAGATTTCCCGCGACGATCGAGTCGGTGACCGTCGAGGGAAGCCATCACAGACTGAATGATGGATTTCCCCACGAGAGCGCCACCATCGACGGGCTCGCTCCGGGCGAAGCCGAAACCGTCACCATCTCTCTCGACAAGTTCGCCGGGGCCGCGGAAGTGACGATCGACGCCGACGGCGAAGACGTCTCGGTCGAACTCGTTCGGGACGTCGACGCGTCCGGGGCATCCCCGTGCGAGAAACCCGGGAAAGGAGGGAAACGAAATCGAGGCCCCGGTCACGGCGCGTAGGAGCCACAGATTCAACTTCCGGGCCGACGCGAGTACCAGTATGTCCGTCAGTTTCGACTTCGGGGACAGAGTTGCGGTCGTCACCGGCGCCTGCGGGGCGCTGGGTAGCGCAGTCGTCGAACGGTTCCGCGACGCGGGTGCGACCGTCGCCGCGGTCGACGTGATCGAGCCCGATAACGAGGACGCGCTGCTCGACCCCGACGACGGGACCGAGTTCTACCGGATCGACCTGACCGACGAGGCATCGGTCGAGGATGGCATCGCCGAGATCGCCGACGACCACGGCCGGATCGACTACCTCGCGAACGTCGCGGGCACCTGGCGCGGCGGCCAGCCGATCGAGGAGACGCCGGTCGATGAGTTCGACATGCTGTTCGACGTCAACCTCAAGAGCGCCTTTCTGGCGAGCAAGCACGTGCTCTCCGAACTGCGCGACGCCGAGGGCGCCATCGTCAGCATCAGTTCCCGCTCGTCGCTGTCGGGCGGCGAGGGCGACGGTCCCTACCGCGCCTCGAAGGCGGGCGTGCGGCTGCTGACCGAGACGCTGGCCGAGGAGAACAAGGGCGACGTTCGAGCCAACGCCGTCATGCCGAGCGTGATCGACACGCCGGCGAACCGCGAGATGATGCCAGACGCCGATCACGATGCGTGGGTCGATCCGATCGACATCGCGGGCGTCGTTGTCTTCCTCTGTAGCGACGGCGCCAGTCCGACCAGCGGCGCCGCCGTGCCGGTGTACGGAGAAGCTTAAAAGCGAGTAAGTCCCGGCGGGCTACAGTTCGGACAGCCAACTGGCGAAGTCTTCGGTCAGGAAGGTGTAGTACTCGAGGACGCCGAGAACGACGACCACCGCCAGCACGACCAGCACCGGGATCCGAAGCAGCCAGAGCCAGGTTGTATCCAGACTTCGCGGGTTACCGATTCCGTTTTTCAGTTCGTCGGCACCGACGTCAGGAATCACCCAGCCGACGAACGCCGAGAGGATCAGCGCACCCAGCACCAGCAGGATGCCGTTGACGAACTTGTCGAATACGTCGACGAAGATGATGTCGAGCGCGCTCGGGATGCCGAGCAGGAAGATCGCGCCGGTCAGCAGCGCCGTCGCGCGGAACCGATCGTAGCCGTGGTCGTCGACCAGATAGGAGACGACGACCTCCAAGATGCTGATCGAACTCGACAGGGCCGCGATGGCGACCGTCGCGAAGAAGACCGCACCGAGGATGCCGCCGAGCGGAATCTCGGCGAACGCCGCGGCGAGCACGACGAAGATCGCGCCAGCGCCCGGGTCGCCGGGAGCGACTCCAGGGGCAGAAAAGATGATCGGGAACACGATCAGTCCCGTCACGAACGCAACCAACGTGTCGAGGCTGATGATCATGATTCCGTCCTCGACGAGGTTCCGATCCTCACCGAGGTAGGACGCGTACGTGATCATGACGCCCATCCCGATCGAGAGGGTAAAGAACGCCTGCCCGGCCGCGGCGGGAAGGATCGACTGCCAATTGTTTGCGATCACCGACAGATCCGGCGAGAGGTAGTACGAGTACGCCGCCGACGCGCCATCGAGAGTGAACGCGTAGGCGGCGAGACCGATCACCAGAACGATGATCGCCGGGACCATCACCTTGACAGCGAGTTCGATCCCCTGCCGGATACCGAGCCCGACGATGGCCAGCACCGATAGCATGAACACCGCGTGCAGTGCGAGAGCGTCGAGGCCACTGGCCATCGACCCGAACTGAGCCTCGGCCGTTGCGAGATCGGCCGCATAGCCGCCGGCGAGCCCTTCGTAGGTGTACCGGAGCGTCCACCCGGCGACGACGCTGTAGTACGACAGAATGACGAACGCGGTGAACAGGAACATGTAGCCGACGTACTCCCACGTCCGCCCGCCCAGATCACGTAACGCCCCCGCAGGGTTGAGCTTCGTGCGCCGACCGACGACGAATTCAGCGAGCATCGCCGGGAAACCGATGGCGATCACGAACAGCAGATAGACGAGGACGAACGCCGCACCGCCGTTCTCGCCCACCTGGAACGGAAATCGCCAGATGTTACCTAGTCCCACTGCACTCCCAACCGCGGCGAGGATGAACCCCGCTCTCGTCGCCCATGTTTCTCGTTCGGACATACAATCCAGACTCCACAGGCGACGTTTATAAAAATGGTGTATGAAAATGGACATATCTGACAAGAAAACGGCACGAATGGTGTTAAGGGGCCGCTACCCGATAATCAGATGTGTTGGAAATTCTGTCAGTTTCTCAGTATGAATGACAGAGACAACAACACGATCTGCGGACCGGCCATCGTTCGAGGCAGCTACACGACAGAAATTTTTTGCCTGTGCTGGTTGACAATCGCGGTATGGAGACAAACGGGAGGTCACCAGCATGACGATGGAAGACCGTATCGAGGAGTTGCGCGACCTCCGAGAAGACGCCGAGGCGGGCGGCGGGGAGGCCCGAATCGAGCGTCAACACGAGAAGGGCAAGATGACCGCCCGCGAGCGCATCGAGTACTTCCTCGACGACGGCACGTTCAACGAGTTCGACCAGCTCCGGACCCACGGCAACCACAACTTCGGGATGGAGGAAAAGCAGATCCTCACCGACGGCGTCGTGACGGGCTACGGCGAGGTCGACGGGCGCAAGGTGTTCGTGTTCGCCCACGACTTCACCGTGTTCGGGGGCTCGCTGGGGGAGGTGTTCGCCGAGAAGATCTGCAAGGTGATGGACACCGCGATCGAGGTCGGCTGCCCGATCATCGGCCTCAACGACTCGGCGGGCGCGCGCATTCAGGAGGGGGTCAACAGCCTCGCCGGGTTCGCCGACATCTTCCACCGCAACCAGAAGGCCAGCGGCGTCGTGCCCCAGATCTCCGGGATCATGGGGCCCTGTGCCGGCGGCGCGGTGTACTCGCCGTCGATCACCGACTTCGTGTTCATGGTCGAGGACACCAGCCACATGTACATCACCGGCCCCGGCGTCACCGAGACGGTCACCGGCGAGTCGGTGACCCACGAAGAGCTGGGCGGGGCGTCGACCCACAGTTCGACGACCGGCGTCGCGCAGTTCGCGGTGCCCGACGACGAGACCGCGCTCGACCAGATCCGACAGCTGCTGTCGTATCTCCCGCAGAACAACGTCGAGGACCCGCCCCGCGTCGAACCGTGGGACGATCCCGACCGCAAGGACGAGCGGCTGGAGGAGATCGTCCCGCCGAGCCCGCAGAAGCCCTACGACATGGTCGACGTGATCGACTCGGTGATGGACGAGGGCTCCTTCTTCGAGGTCAACGAGAACTTCGCCAAGAACATCGTCGTCGGCTTCTCCCGGCTCGACGGTCACGCCGTCGGGATCGTCGCCAACCAGCCCCGCGTGAACGCCGGGACGCTCACCGTCGACTCCTCGATGAAGGCCTCGCGGTTCGTGCGCTTTTGCGATTCGTTCAATATCCCGATCGTCACGTTCGTCGACGTGCCCGGCTACATGCCCGGCACCGATCAGGAGCACCGCGGGATCATCCGCCACGGCGCCAAGCTGCTGTACGCCTACTCGGAGGCGACGGTGCCCCTGATGACGGTGATCACGCGCAAGGCCTACGGCGGGGCGTACTGCGTGATGGCCTCGAAACACCTCGGCGCCGACGTCAACTACGCCTGGCCGACCGCCGAGATCGCAGTGATGGGACCGCAGGGCGCGGTCAACCTGCTGTACGACGACGAACTGGAGGCCGCCGACGATACCGAGGCGCTTCGTCAGGAACTGATCGACGAGTACCGCGACGAGTTCGCCAACCCATACACGGCGGCCGACCGTGGCTACCTCGACGACGTGATCGAGCCAACCGAGACGCGCCCGCGGCTCATCGACGACCTCGAGATGCTCCGCTCGAAGCGAGAGGACCAGCCCGACAAGAAACACGGTAACATCCCCCTGTGATGGCAGGGAGCTCAGACACACCGACCGCGACCGATCCCGAGGACGTCGCGGCGCCGGTCGGCGAGATTCTGCCCGCCGACGCCGCGATCGACCTGCCGGACGACGCCACGGACGCCGAAGCGGCGGCCATCGCGGCGGCCATCGGCGCGCACCTCCGGGATCGGGAACTCGCCGCGGCGCGCGCGGCGGCGGGCGAGGAGACCTGGGACGGGAAGCGCTGGTCCTTTGCCGGCCGGACCGAAGCCACGCAGGACCGGAGCGACCGGGTGCCGCTGGACGCGCCGACCGACGCGTGGACGGCCGCCGGCCGGACGGACCGGTTCTGACGCCGTCCCGGCCGCTACCAGACTCGATCCTGTCGCCGTCTAGCGATCTGTCGCAATCGGCGGCGCGCTCACAGGGCGAGGGTGCCTGAACCGGTAAAGTAACGTACGTGGTCGCTGATGCTTCAGTCAAGAATGTTCCGGAAGGTTCTGGTCGCGAACCGCGGCGAGATCGCGGTGCGCGTGATGCGAGCGTGTGAGGAGCTCAACGTCGGGACGGTCGCCATCTACAGCGACGCCGACAAGGACTCCGGGCACGTTCGGTACGCCGACGAGGCGTACAACGTCGGCCCCGCGAAGGCCAGCGAGTCGTACCTGGACCACGAGGCGGTCATCGAGGCCGCGCGCAAGGCCAACGCGGACGCGATCCACCCCGGCTACGGCTTCCTCGCGGAGAACGCCGAGTTCGCGAGCAAGGTCGAGGACACCGAGATCACCTGGATCGGCCCCGCCAGCGACGCGATGGAGTCGCTCGGCGAGAAGACGAAGGCCCGGAAGATCATGCAGTCGGCCGACGTTCCGATCGTTCCGGGGACGACCGATCCCGTCACCGACCCCGAGCAGGTCCGAGAGTTCGGCGACGAGCACGGCTACCCCGTCGCGATCAAGGCCGAAGGCGGGGGCGGCGGCCGCGGGATGAAGATCGTCGAGTCGCCCGAGGAAGCCGAAGACCAGCTTCAGAGCGCCAAGCGCGAGGGCGAGGCGTACTTCGACAACGATTCCGTGTATCTGGAGCGATTCCTGGAGAACCCGCGTCACATCGAGGTGCAGATCGTCGCCGATCAGGAGGGCAACGTCCGGCACCTCGGCGAGCGCGACTGCTCGCTCCAGCGGCGCCACCAGAAGGTTATCGAGGAGGGGCCGAGTCCGGCGCTGTCCGACGAACTACGCGAGCAGATCGGCGAATCGGCACGCAGAGGAGTCAAAGAGGCCGAGTACACGAACGCCGGCACTGTCGAGTTCCTCGTCGAGGAAGACGAGAATCGGGCCGACGGCGAGCTGCTCGGCCCGGATACGAACTTCTACTTCCTCGAGGTGAACACCCGGATCCAGGTCGAACACACCGTCACCGAGGAGATCACGGGGATCGACATCGTCAAGTGGCAGATCCGGATCGCGGCCGGGCAGGAACTCGGCTTCGAGCAGGACGACGTCGAGATCGACGGCCACGCGATGGAGTTCCGGATCAACGCCGAGAACGCCGCCGACGAGTTCGCCCCCGCGACGGGCGGGAAGCTCAACACGTACGACCCGCCGGGCGGGATCGGCGTCCGCCTCGACGACGCCTTACGCCAGGGCGACGAGATCGTCACCGACTACGACTCGATGATCGCGAAGCTCGTCGTCTACGGGAGCGACCGGGACGAGTGCATCGCGCGCAGCCTGCGGGCGCTCCGCGAGTACGAGATCGACGGCGTCGTGACGATCGTCCCGTTCCACCGGCTGATGCTCTCCGACGAGACGTTCGTCCAGGGCAAACACACCACGAAGTACCTCGACGAGGAGATCGACCGGAGCCGGATCGCCGAGGCCCAACAGCAGTGGGGCACCGAGACCGAGGCCGACGGCGAGGACGAAGACGTCGTCGAGCGAGAGTTCACCGTCGAGGTCAACGGCAAGCGCTTCGAGGTCGACCTCGAAGAGCGCGGTGCGGCCCCGATCACCGCAGAAGCCGGCGGCGCATCGGCGTCACGCCCGGCCAGCGCCGGCCCGGACGAGGGCAGCGGTGGGACGGAGATCACCGGCGAGGGCGAGACCGTCACCGCCGAGATGCAGGGGACGATTCTCGAAGTCAACGTCGACGAGGGCGACGAAGTCGCCGCCGGCGACGTGATCTGCGTGCTCGAGGCGATGAAGATGGAGAACGACGTCGTCGCCGAGTCCGGCGGCACCGTCACGCAAGTCGCCGTCTCGGAGGGTGAGAGCGTCGACATGGGTGACGTGCTGGTCGTGCTGGACTGATCGCCGCCGAAGTCCGCCCCGACGATCAACCGATTCTCCTGCCGTCGTGTCGCCGATAGCGCCGCTGCACCGGCGGGAGTCAGGGTGTCAGCGACACCATCGTGAGCGAACGTTGATGACAACGGTTATAGACGAGTACGTCCGATTGCGGTCAGTATCGGAAGCTAACGAACAGATATGATAATTGTTGTGTGCGTTCGTTTAGCCTAGTTGTCAACTACACGCTAGTGACCATCTGTGGCAGTAATAGGCGGAACCTGACTTAAGTTTCAAACAGTTCAAAGCAGTTATCCCGACGACCACATCGTCTTAGCGGTGAAATGAGCCGCTCCGTCAGGTTTTTAATGGATGGATGTGGACTCTTGAATATCGCCCTAGTGCGGTGATGAATCATGACAAATCAGGGTCGACTTACGAAAGGAATCAGTCGACGTAACGTACTCAAAACTAGCGCCGCAGCCGGCGCGTTTGGGCTCGCGGGCTGCGTCGACGGCGGCGGCGGCGGTGGCGGCGGTTCCGCCGACTTCGGGACCCTCGGGGCAAACGCATCGACGTTCGACCCCGCGGCGTCGGCCGACGCCTCGTCGTCCAGTTGCATCGATCTGATGTACGAACCGCTCGTCGGGTTCGACTTCGATCTGAATCCCCAGCCGGTGCTGGCCCGAGACTGGGAGCGGGTCGACGACACGACGTTCCGGTTCATGCTCCGGGAAGGCGTCCAGTTCCACAACGGCGACGAGATGACCGCCGAGGACGTCCAGCACTCGATCGAACGGTATCAGGGAACCGTCAACACGGCCGTGGTGGCGAGCTGGTACGACTCCAGCGAGATTCTCGGCGACTACGAGATCCAACTCAACCTCTCCCGGCCGTACGCGCCGTTCCTGGCGGATCTCTCGGGCGTCTTGATCGTCCCCGCCGGAACGACGAGCCCTGCTGACGGCGAAACGCCGCTGGACGACGAGTCGCAAGGGACCGGCCCGTTCCAGTTCGAGTCCTGGTCTCAGGACGACCGCTTCGTCGCGACCAAGTTCGATAACTACTGGTGGGGCGACGTCAACGATGCCGGCGACTTCTCCGGCGAGGCGCCACTCGACGAGGTCAACCTGCGAGTGGTCGTCGATCCCTCCGCCCAGTTCAACGCGATTCAGGGGGGCGACGTCAACGCGATCAATCAGGTCCCGCCGATGGACGTCCCGACGGTCGAGGACGACGGTAATCTCACGCTGAACCGGAACGACGGGATCACCTTCGACTTCCTGATCTACCCGGTCAACAGCGGCCCGTTCCAGAACGAGAAGATGCGACGGGGCATCACCCGAATGATCCCGCGGGACGACATCGTCGGAGACGCGGTGTTCAATGGCACCGCCGTCAAGGGTTCGAGTCCGTACCCGCCGATCCTCGGAGATCCCTACTGGGACGAGGACTTCGAACAGCGCCTCCTCGACGAGTACGTCGGCGAGGACGTCGACGCCGCGACGACCCTGCTCGACGAGGCGTTCAGCGAGGAGGGAATCGAAGCGCCGTACCAGACCGAGATCCGCACGAACGAGAACCCCGTGCGCCAGCGCTGGTGTGAAGTCATCGCGAACACGCTCTCCGAGACGGAGTACTTCGAGGTCAGCGTCAACGTGATGGAGTGGAGTTCCTACGTCGAGTTCATCACGGGGCCGGCTGCCGAAACGAGCGACATGGTCGCACTCGGCTGGACCGCCAGCGCGGATCCCGACTCCTTCGTCTACCAGTTGTTCGCAACCGACCAGTTCACGCCGAACGGGTACAACATCAATCACTACTCGAACGAGGAACTGGACTCCCTGATGCAGGAGGGCCAGACGACGTTCGGGGCCGACCAGCGAGGGCCGATCTACAAGGACATCGCCGAGATCCTCGCCCAGGACGTGCCCGTCACGTTCCTCTGGCACGGCAAGCGGCTCATGGCGACGCGCGATGTGATCAGCGACTTCCAGGTCCACCCGAGCGCCAGCGCCGACTACTCGGGCATCTACAGCCCCGCACTCGGTCAGGAGATCGAGTACGACGGCTAACCACCCTCCCAAATAATGTCTCTTCGACGATACGTCGCAAAGCGATTGCTCGTGACGATTCCGGTTCTACTGATAGTGACGCTCGTCACGTTCATGATGTCGCACCTGCTGCCCGGCGACCCCGTGGCGTACATGACGCAGTTCTCCGAGATCGACGACGAGACCGTCCAGCAGTTGCGAGCCCAGTACAACCTCAACGAACCGATCTGGAAGCAATACGTGCTGTGGCTCGGTGACGCGATCCAGCTCGAGTTCGGCCAGTCGATCATCTCCGAGCGGAACGTCACCGAAGAGATCCTGTCGCGGCTCCCCTACACCGTCCTGCTCGGTGTCATGTCGCTGGGGGTCGCGCTGATAATCTCGATCCCGACGGGGATCATCGCCGCCTACAAGAAGGGCGAGTTGGCCGACGAAGTTAGCCGAGTGTTCGCACTGCTGGGCGTCTCGTTGCCCAACTTCTGGCTCGGGCTGATCCTGATCCTGATCTTCAGCGTCCGGCTCGGCCTGTTCCCGGTGTTACCGCCCACGTCCTATCCGCTGTTGAGCTACAACATGATCATGTTCACGCTGCTGCCGGCGGTCACGATCGGCACCGCCTCCTCAGCTCTGCTCATGCGGTTGATGCGGTCCTCGATGGTCGAGGAACTCAACAAGGACTACGTCACGATGGCCCGCGCCAAGGGACTCCCCGAGCGGACCGTTGTGATCAAGCACGTCGTCCGCAACTCGATGATCGCGGTCGTGACCGTGGCGGCGCTCCAGATCGCCTTCATCGTCAACGGTGCGGTCGTCATCGAACAGGTGTTCTCCTATCCGGGCATCGGCCGATTGCTGCTGAACGCCGTCTCACAGCGTGACTTCCCGATCATCCAGGCGACGGTGCTGATGATCGGCGTAACGATCGTGTTCGCGAACCTGGTCGCGGACATCGCGTACGCGTGGCTCGATCCGCGCATCAGATACTGACTATGTCACAGGAACGAGGACGTATTCGAATCACGGGTTACGACACCCAGACGGTCGACGAGCGGGAAGATCTCTCCGACTGGGAACCCGAACTGCAATCCGAAGAAGCCAAAGGGCGGATGTACTACGCCTGGCAGCGGTTCAAGGGTAACCGTGCGGCGGTGTTCGGGCTCACGGTCATCCTCCTGATGACGCTGCTGGCGATCTTCGCCAGGCCGATCGAGATCGCTGGGACGACCGTCCAGCCGTTCTCGATCGCGCCGTACTCGCCGAGCACGCACCGGTACGACGTCGCGACGCAGGCTCCCTCGGCCAAGTACCTCTTCGGTACCGACTGGGCCGGTCGCGACATCTTCTCGCGCGTGCTGTTCGGCGGCCGCTGGAGTCTGTCGATCGGCTTCATCGCCGTCGGACTCGCGGTGTTCGTCGGCGTCCCGCTCGGTGCGGTCGCGGGCTACTACGGCGGCTGGATCGACGAGGCGATCATGCGCCTGGTCGACGCGCTGTACGCCTTCCCGTTCCTCGTGCTGGCGATCGCCATCGTCGCGATCGTCGGCAAGGGGTACTGGAACATGATCGCGGCGCTGGTCGTGGTGGGCTGGCTCCCCTACGCCCGCATTATCCGCGGCGAGATCCTCAGCGTCAAAGAAAACGAGTACGTCACCGCGGCGAAGGCGCTGGGGGCCAGAGACCGGGCGGTGATCTTCCGGCACATCGTTCCGAACGCGATGGCGCCCGTGATCGTTCAGGCGACCCTCTCGATCGGCAGCGTCGTGCTGGCGGCGGCCTCGCTGGGCTTCCTCGGCCTGGGGCTTCCCCCGTCGAGCGCCGAGTGGGGGAGCATGCTCTCGAACAGTCAGCAGACGCTCCACCGGGGCCAGTGGTGGATCACCCTGTTCCCCGGGCTGGCCATCTTCGCGTTCGTGATGGCGATCAACCTCGTCGGCGACGGCGTCCGCGAGGCGTTCGATCCGCAAAGCGAAAGCGGCGGCACCGAAGGAGGGTTCCGGTAGATGGCGCTGATCGAAGTGGAGGACCTGAACGTACGGTTCTACACGGAAGACGGCGTCGTCAAGGCTGTTAACGACCTCTCCTACCAGATCGAGGCCGGCGAAACGTTCGGCGTCGTCGGCGAGAGCGGCGCCGGCAAGAGCGTCACCAGCCTCTCGCTGATGCGGCTGCTGGAGTATCCCGGCCGGATCGAGAGCGGCAGCATCCGCTTCCGCGACGACGACGCGCTCGACCGGTTCGAGTCCGAGTACCCCGACAACGTCGTCGACCTCGACGCTGTCCGGGCGAATCACGACGTCGAGACTGCCGCCGCGCGGCTGGACGACCGGGACGTCAGCGGCGTCCAGCTCACCGGCGACGATCGGTACGAGGACGTCCCGCCGTCGGAACTGGCGGCCGAGGGCGTGATCGACCTCGACGACATCCTCGACGGCGGGTTCGGCGCCGACGCCGGGCTGGTCGCCGAAGACGACTTCGTCGTCCACGACGGCGACCGACGCTATCTCGAACTGCTGCGCGCGCCGGACGACGCGATGCGCAAGCTGCGAGGCAACCGGATCGCGATGGTGTTTCAGGACGCCGAGACGGCGCTCAACCCCGTCTACAGCGTCGGCGAGCAGGTCGCCGAGGCGATCCGTCACCATCTCGACTACGACGAAGAGGCGGCCCGCGAGCGGGCGATCGAGATGCTCGAAACCGTCGGCATTCCCGACGCCGAGGAGCGCTACTCGGACTACCCACACCAGTTCAGCGGCGGGATGCAACAGCGCGCGGTGATCGCCATCGCCCTGTCGTGTGATCCGGACCTGCTGATCTGCGACGAGCCGACGACCGCGCTCGACGTGACGATCGAGGCCCAGATCCTCGAACTGCTCAAGGATCTGGCCGACGAGTTCGACACCGCGATCCAGATGATCACCCACGACCTCGGCGTGATCGCGGACATCTGCGACCGCGTGATGGTGATGTACGCCGGCAGCGCCGTCGAGACGGCGCCCGTCGAGGATCTGTACTACGATCCCAAACACCCCTACACCGCCGGGCTGATGGGATCGATCCCGCGGATCGGCGACGAACGCGAGCGGCTCCAGACGATCCCCGGCACGATGCCGGACCTGATCGAGCTGCCGCCGGGCTGTGACTTCCACCCGCGCTGTCCGTACGCCGAGGACGCGTGCGTCCACAACGAACCGCCGCTGGTCGACGCCGAGACGGGCGAGTCGCCCGATCCGGCGGCGCACGACCAGCACGTGGCCGCCTGCCTCGAGTACACCGGCGACCTCACGGGCGATCTGGACTTCGAGGTCGAAATCAGCGGCGCCGACCCGCGCGAGCGCCCGGATCGCGGCACCGGGCCCGAGGAAGCGGACCCCGCCGGCATCGATACGGACGGCGGCGATCGGTCGGAGCGTGGCGCTCGCGACCGAAACGGAGGTGAACTCGATGAGTAACGAACCGCTGATCACCGCGGACGGACTCACGAAGTACTACTCCAACGACTCCGGTTTCGTCGATCGACTGCTCGGCGGTCGCGAGTGGGTCAAGGCCGTCGACGGCGTCGACCTCGAAATTCGAGAGGGCGAGACGCTCGGCCTCGTCGGCGAGAGCGGCTGCGGGAAAAGCACTCTCGGGCGGACGCTGCTACAGCTAGAGGACCCGACCGAGGGCGAGATCTACTACCGCGGCGAGGACCTGACCGAACTGTCGGACGGCGAACTGCGGGAGCGACGGAAGGACCTGCAGTTCATCTTCCAGAACCCCTTTTCCAGCCTCAATCCGCGCCTGACGATCAGCGACATCGTCGGCGAGGCGCTCGACATCCACGGGCTCGCCGAGGGGCAGACCCGCGACGAGCGCGTCAAGGAGTTGCTGGAGACGGTCGGCCTGAGCGCGAGCCACGCCAACCGCTACCCCCACGAGTTCTCCGGCGGGCAGCGCCAGCGCATCGGCATCGCGCGGGCGCTCGCGGTCGACCCCGAGTTCGTCGTCTGCGACGAGCCCGTCTCGGCGCTGGACGTCTCGGTGCAGGCCCAGATCCTGAATCTGCTGGAGGATCTTCAGGAGGAGTTCGGGCTGTCCTATCTCTTCATCGCCCACGACCTCTCGGTCGTCGAGCACATCGCCGACCGGATCGCGGTGATGTACCTGGGTGAGATCGTCGAGATCGGGACGCCCGAGGAAATCTTCGAGCCGCCACACCATCCCTACACCGAGGCGCTGCTGTCCGCGATCCCCGAGCCCGACCCGCTCTGGGCCGAGGACCGCATCGTGCTCGAAGGGACGGTGCCCTCGCCGATCGATCCGCCGGAAGGCTGCAAGTTCCACACGCGCTGTCCGCGCGTGATCCAGCCGGCGGACTACGAGTTCGAGCAGTCCACCTGGCGCTCGGTGCTGACGCTGCGGACGAAAATCGAGGACGGCGCCGTCGATCTCGAAGCGGCCCGCTCCGACGCCGCCGAGGCGAGCGGCGCCGGCGGCGAGGACGACCTCGCGCCCGAAGCGATCGCCCGCGAGATTCGCGAGCGACACGACATCCCGCCCGAACTCGCCGATTCGTCGGCCGACGCCGTGCTGTCCGAGGCGCTGGCCGAAGTCGCACGGGACGAGTTCGAGGCGGCGGCCGACCGGCTCCGGACCGAGTTCGCGACGCCGTGTGTCGCCGACGATCCCGAACTTCGCGACACCGAGTCCGGCGAGGCCGCGTGTCACCTGTTCGACCCGCAGTACGAGGCGGGATGGGTCGACGCCGACGGCGCGGATCTCGGTACCGAGACGACCGCCGACGACTGATCGTTCGGCGACCACACTCTTTTGCCGACGCGGCGAGTACCGGAGACCAATGCGGCGGATCTACGAATCGGAGGCACTGCGACGCGGAGAGGAGCCACACGGGCCGAGCGACGGTGACGACGACGCCGCGGGCAATCGCCTCCCGTCGATGCTCGACTGGGGCGGCGTCAGCAAGCTCGTCGTGCCGACGCCGCTCCGGGACCGATCGATCGCCGTCGACGTCGAGACGGACCGCGAGACGTACGCGCCGGGCGACCCGGTCGGGATCCGAATCGTGATGCGAAATCGTGCGCCGGTCCCGATCGCGATCCGGACGCCGACGCCGGTGCGCTGGGACTGGTCGATCGACGGCGTCCGGCAGGACGCCCGCGCCGACGACGTCGACCCGCCGGACCGCCGCGAGTACCTGACGTTCGCCCGCAGCGAGACCAAGGCGTTCTCGCGCACCTGGCGCCAGACGTTCAAAACGGGCGCCAGCGAGTGGACCGACGCCGACGAGGGACGGTACGAGATCGCCGCGTTCGTCGACGTCGACGATCCCGCCGAGCGAGGGCTGTACGCCAGCACCGAGATCGAGATCCGCTCCTGAGCTCGTGTCTGGGCTTTCGACGCAGGCTCACAGCGCCCGGTCGAGCAGTTCGACGGGATGGGCCGGTTTCTCCGCACCCGCGTCGCGTTCGGCGAGCTGGCTGCGACAGGAGGTACCCGGCGCCGTCACCGTCTCGTCGCCGCTCGCTTCGACCTGATCGAACAGGATCGAGCCGATCGCCTGACTCATCGAGTAGTGTTCTTCCTCGTAGCCGAAGCTTCCGGCCATGCCACAGCAGCCGCTGTCGAGCACGTCGATGTCGTAGCCGGCGCGTTCGAGCACCGCGGGGGCGTGGAGTTCGCGCTTGGTCGCGGTCTGGTGACAGTGGCCGTGGTAGGTGACCGATTCGCCGTCGGCGTCGGCCGGCAGATCGAACTCGAACAGGTCGAGGTACTCCAGCACGCCGAACGTGTTGCCCGCGACGCGGTCGACCGCGTCGCCGGTCAGTAGATCGCGGTAGTCCGACTGGAGCATGACGGCGTCGGACGGCTCGACGACGACGACGTCCCAGCCGTCGTCGACGAGCGGCGCGAGTTCCTCGACGTTGTGACGGGCGCGCTCGCGAGCGAGATCGAGAAAGCCCTTCGAGAACGCCGGGCGACCGCTGCCGGTGACTTCGGTGGGCACGGCGACGTGGACGCCCGCGGCTTCGAGCGCGCGCACGGCGGCCATCCCGATCTCGGGGTCGCTGTAGTTCGTGTACGTGTCCGGGAACACCAGCGCCTTGCGCTCGGCGTCCTCGACGCCGACCGCGGGATCGCGATCGGCCATCCGGCCGACGAACGACCGGCGCTCGAACGTCGGGAGGTCCCGCTCGCGGGCGATCCCCAGCGCCTTCTCGGCGAGGACGCCGGCGCCCGGCAGTTTGGTCAGCCAGTTCGAGAGCGGCGCCGTCGCCGAGCCGAGCTTGGCGGCCAGTTCGACGTTCGCGAACAGGCGATCGCGCAGGCTCGCGCCCTCGTGCTGGTGGTACTCGTGGGTCAGCTCGGCTTTCATCTTCGCCATGTCGACCTCGCTGGGGCAGTCACGGGCGCAGCCCTTGCAGCCGATACACAGGTCGAGCACCTCGGTGACGAACTCGTCGGAAAACACCTCGTCGTCGGGCAGGTCGCCGCTCATCGCCTGCCGAAGCGCGTTCGCACGCCCGCGCGTGCTGGTGATCTCCTCGTCGGCCGCCCGGTAGGTCGGACACATCACGCCGCCGGTGGTGTCCTGCCCGCCGCGACAACCGCCACAGCCGTGACAGAGCTCGGCCATCCCCTGGAACCCGTTGTCGTTCGACCACTCCATGGTCGGCTCGAAGCCGGCGTCGAACTCGTAGTCGGGATCGAACCGGAGGTTCTCGGTCATGTCCGGCAGGGTGGCGTCGGCGTCGCTCGCGCCGCTTGACGCCGCGCCCGAGTCGCTGGACGCCGCTTCCGCACCGCCGGACGCCGACCCGGCACCGGTGGCCGCCGCGACGCGGTCGGGAGACAGGCCGCAGACCTGTCCCGGATTCAGCAACCAGTCTGGGTCGAACGCCGATTTGAGGTCGCGAAACACCTGCCAGACGTCCTCGCCGTACAGCTTGTGGTTCCACTGGGTGCGCGCGCGGCCGTCGCCGTGCTCGCCGGAGACGCTGCCGCCGTACTCGACGACGAGATCGGTGATGGCGTCGGCCAGCGATTCCATGCGGTCGACGCCGGCGGGCGATTTGGTGTCGATCAGCGGGCGGATGTGCAGACAGCCGGGCCCGGCGTGGGCGTAGAAGGAAGCGAACGTGTCGTGATCCTCGAGCACCTGCTGGACATCCGCGACGTACTCGGGCAGGTTCTCGGGCGGCACCGCGGTGTCCTCGATGAAGGAAATGTGCTTGGCGTCGCTCGTCCGGGAGAGCAGGATCGGCAGGCCGGACTTTCGGAGCTTCCAGAACTGCGCGCGCTCGGCCGGTTCGTGCGCCTCGCGCGCGGCGAACGCCTGCTGCGGGGCCGCCGTGATCGACGCTGCGCCGTCGGCCGGCGCCACCTCGCTCGTGGCATCGGGCACCCGGTCGGCGAGCAGATCGGCGACGGCGTCCATCCCCTCGGCGTCGTCGTCGGCGTAGAACTCGACGAGCAGGACGGCGCGGGTACCCTCGGGGAGCATCTCGACGAGGTCGCCGAACTCCTCCGTCTCGCGGGCGAGATCGAGCAGCACGCCGTCGAGCACTTCGACCGCGGCAGGGTCGTGATCGAGGATCGGCGCCACGTCCTCCATCGCGTCGAGCAGGTCCTCGTAGGTCAGCAGCGCCATCGACTTCGTCTCGGGGATCGGTTCGAGGTCGAGCGTCGCCTCCGTGATCACCGCGATCGTCCCCTCGCTGCCCGCGAGCAGCCGGGCGAGGTTGACCGAGCCGTCTTCGGCCTCGTCGAGGAGCCTGTCCAGATTATACCCCGAGACGTTGCGCTTGAGCTGGGGGAACACCTCGCGGACGGCGTCGCTGCGCTCGTCGACGACATCGGCGACGGCGGCGTAGATCCGGGCTTCGAGGTCGCCGTCGGGATCGGCCGTCCTCCGGAGTTCGTCGAGCGACACCTCGCCGAGCGCCGTCACCGTGCCGTCTGCGAGCACGACCTCGACTTCCCGGACGTACGCGTCGGTCTTGCCGTACTTCAGCGAGTGGGCGCCCGTGGAGTTGTTGCCGATGGCGCCGCCGACCGCGCTTCGATTCCCGGCGGCCGGGTCCGGCGCGAACTTCAGGTCGTGGGGATCGAGGGCGGCGTTGAGCTCGTCGACGATCGCGCCCGCCTGGACTCGCGCCGTCGCGTCGTCGGGATCGACGCCGAGCAGTCCGTCCATGTGCCGGGTGAAATCCAGCACGACGGCCTCGTTGACGGCCTGTCCGGCGAGGCTCGTCCCGCCGCCCCGAGGGAGCACCGGGATCTCTCGCCGTGAGCAGTACTCCATCACGGCGGCGACGTCCTCGGTCGACGCCGGGAAGACGACGCCGATCGGCGTCACCTCGTAGGCCGAGGCGTCGGTGGCGTACAGCTGGCGGGAGTACTCGTCGAAGCGAACGTCGCCGTCGACCCGGTCCTCGAGATCGTCGACCAGGCCGGCCCGGCGCACCGTCTCGCTCTGGTAGTCGTACGCTGCTCTCGGGTCGGTCTCCGGGGAGTGATGGGTGTCGCTCATTGGAAGGGAAACGCGGCGTCACGGCGGCGAGCGGTCCGAGACGCCGCGATCGGTTGGTGTACGAGTGTCACGCCCTCACAGTAATCAATCGTTCGACAGCGAACCGGTCGACTGTCCCGCCCACAGCGGCGGCGTTCGTCCAGTTCATCGTGCGGTATGACAACGATTGGCTCTGTGTTGGGAACGATCATGAGTGTTTCTCACGTGGTGAGCGAGAGCACGCCTGCAAACCAATTATTACGGAGGGCGACGAAAGACCTAGTATGGCGACAACGATCCGGAAACCGCGCTCGCGGACGTGCGAGCTGTGTGGGCGTCAGGAGGCCTGGAACGACGAGCAGGGATCCTGGCAGATCGTCGCGGAAGACGGCGAGCGCGCAGTGGGGAACCCACACTGCATCCACGAGTGGGACATCACGGGCTCGTTCACGCCGATCGAGCGAACTGACGCCTGAGAGCGCGGCCGGACGACCGCGATTCCTTTTGTCCTCCCGACCCGTAGCGCCCGCTATGCCGACAGCCTCCGTCACCGCGCCGCCGGACGCCGACGGTCCAGAGCCCACCGTGGCACGCCCTCACTCGCACGGGACAGAAAGATAATCCTTAAAAATCGCGCGGAGGTTGTACTCAGTATGGCTGGAACTATCGAAGTGCTCGTCCCGGGCGGCCAGGCCAACCCTGGCCCGCCGCTCGGCCCCGAGCTGGGCCCGACGCCCGTCGACGTGCAGGCAGTCGTCCAGGAGATCAACGACCAGACCGAGGCCTTCGACGGCACCGAAGTGCCCGTCACCATCGAGTACGACGACGACGGCTCGTTCGATATCGAGGTCGGCGTCCCGCCGACGGCCGAACTCATCAAGGACGAGGCCGGCTTCGAGACCGGTAGCGGCGAGCCCCAGGAGGACTTCGTCGCCGATCTCTCGGTCGATCAGGTCAAGCAGATCGCCGACCAGAAGCTCACCGACCTGCTCGCCTACGACCAGAAGAACGCCGCGAAGGAAGTCGTGGGAACCTGCACCTCGCTGGGCGTCACCATCGAGGGCGAGAACCCGCGCGACTTCAAAGAGAAGATCGACGCCGGCGAGTACGACGACCAGTTCGCGGACGCCTGATCCGGCGCTCGATTTCTTTCTCGTAGTCTTCGAATCGGTATAGCTGCGGCGTCGATCAGACCAACAGCAACACCGCCGAGTACGCTGTCGCCCCGAGAGCGAAGGCCCAGAACCGGCCATCTCGCTCGGCCGGTAGTTCCTCTTTGACGACGTTGAGGATGACGCCGCCGGCCAGAAACGCGAACAGCATCGCCACTGCAGCCTCGGTTACGTCGACGGCGAGTCCGATCGCCCAGCCACACAGCACCGCCAGCGCCAGGATCCACCGACCGTACCGGTCGTAGGTCCTCTCGTGGTGGCGGCGCAATCCGTAGTCGTTGACGAGGAAATGAAGCCCCATCGCCACGGCGAACAGGACCAGCGAGAGGGTGCCCGGCGTCTCCCGGTGGACGAGGAGGTAGCCGATCAGACCGTTGTAGCCCGCGAAGGCGCCGACGTGTACCCAGAAAATCGATTCGTCGAGGTCGTCCGGATCGTCCGAAGCCGCTCGGTCTCGGCCGATCAGGGCCAGCCGTTCGACGCCGTAGAACGTTCCGAATCCGCCGAGAGCGACGAGGTAGGCGTGATGTTCGAGGAAGCCGACGGTGCCCTCGAGCGTCGCTTGCCCGGCGTTCAGTTCGGGCAAGACGTGGACGAACACGTACGCGACTGCGGCGCCGCCGGCCGTCGACAGCCACGCACTGCGCGGGAAGTTCGTCGAGACGCGGAGCCGTCGGGCGGCGATATGGATCGCGGCCAGCGCGAGCGCTGCGAGCGCAGTCAGCACCCCGACCGGTGCGACAGTCCGGAGCACGATCGTTCGGTAGTTCGACGGCCATCGGGAAAACACTCGTCCGGCGACTCGGTGGATCCCCGGTCGTAGTTCAGCCTCAGAGAGACGCCTCCACGCTCCGTAACGACGGCTTTAAGTTCTACATGGACCTCGTCTCCGATGAGACAGGCACCGCCTGTTTCACTGACCCGTAGGAGCAGTTCCTGCGTACTACGGAGGTGAACGATGGCAGATCAGGACATAGAGCAAGCAGTCTCTCGCGCACTCGAGGACGCACCCGATCGCAATTTCAGCGAGACGGTCGACCTCGCGGTTAACCTGCGCGATCTGGATCTCAACGAACCGTCGAATCGCGTCGACGAGTCCGTCGTGCTCCCGTCCGGTACAGGACAGGAGACGCGGATCGTCGTGATAGCGGAGGGCGAAACCGCCATCCGCGCAGAGGACGTCGCTTACGAGGTTATCGGCGGCGACGACCTGGCAGATCTCGGTGACGACGACAACGAGGCGAAGGACCTCGCCGAGGCGACCGACTTCTTCATCGCCGAAGAGGCGATGATGCAGGACGTCGGTCGCTACCTCGGTACGATCCTCGGCCCGCGGGGCAAGATGCCCGAGCCGCTCTCGCCGGACGACGACGTCGTCGAGGTCGTCAACCGAATGAAAAACACCGTCCAGCTCCGCAGCGGCGACCGACGCACGTTCCACACGCGCGTCGGCGCCGAGGACATGGGCGCAGAGGAGATCGCCGACAACATCGACGTGATCCTCCGCCGTCTCCACGCGGATCTGGAGAAGGGCCCGCTGAACCTGGATTCGGTCTACGTCAAGACCACCATGGGCCCGGCAGTGGAGGTGGCCTGACATGAGCGCGGAAGCCGAGCGCAAGACCCAGAACCTTCCCGAGTGGAAGCGCGAGGAGGTCGACGAGATCGTCGGCATCCTCGAGGGCTACGAGAGCGTCGGCGTCGTCAACATCGCCGGCATCCCGTCGCGACAGCTTCAGGACATGCGTCGCGACCTGCACGGCACCGCCGAGCTGCGCGTCAGCCGCAACACGCTGCTGGAGCGCGCGCTCGACGAGGTCGGTGACGGCCTCGGCGATCTGGTCGAGCACGTCGAGGGGCAGGTCGGTCTGATCGGTACGAACGACAACCCCTTCACGCTCTACCAGGAGCTCGAAGCGTCCAAGACGCCCGCGCCCATCGGCGCCGGTGAGGTCGCGCCCAACGATATCGTCGTCCCCGAGGGCGACACGGGCGTCGACCCGGGCCCGTTCGTCGGCGAACTGCAGAGCGTCGGCGCATCGGCCCGCATCCAGGACGGTTCGATTCAGGTAACCGAGGACAGCACGGTCCTTTCGGCCGGCGAAGAGGTCTCTCAGGACCTCTCGAACGTCCTCAGCGAGTTGGGCATCGAGCCCAAGGAAGTCGGGCTGGACCTGCGCGCCGTCGTCTCCGAGGGCGTGCTGTTCGACCCCGAGGATCTCGACATCGACGTCGAGGCCTACCGGTCGGACGTCCAGACCGCCGCCGCTCGCGCGCGGAACCTCTCGATCAACGCCGAGTACGCCACGCCCGCCACGGCGCCGACGCTCATCGCGAAGGCGACCGGCGAGGCCAAGAGCCTCGGCATCCAGGCCTCGATCGAGAGCCCCGACCTCGCCGACGATCTCGTGACCAAGGCCGACGCGCAGGTGCGCGCGCTGGCCGCACAGATCGACGACGAGGAGGCGCTCCCCGAGGAACTGCAGGACGTGGAAGCGCCTGCGGCCGCCGCGGAGACTGCCGACGAAGAATCGACTGACGACCAAGACGACGAAGCGGACGAGACCGACGCCGACGACGCCGCCGAGGAAGACGACGAAGACGACGACGACGGCGACGACGGCGCTGCAGAGGGTCTCGGCAACATGTTCGGGTGATTCATCCATGGAATACGTTTACGCAGCACTCATCCTCAACGAGACTGGCGAAGAGATCAACGAAGACAACCTGACCGGCGTGCTCGAGGCAGCCGGCGTCGACGTGGAGGAGTCCCGCGTCAAGGCGCTGGTCGCCGCACTGGAGGACGTCGACATCGACGAGGCCGTCGACGAGGCCGCAGCGGTCCCCGCGGGCGGCGCCGCAGCGGGCGGCGCAGCCGGCGGCGCTGCAGCCGACGACGGCGACGACGAGGAAGCCGAGGAGGCCGAGGAAGACCTCCCCGACACGACCGACGAGGACGACGGCGACGACGACGAGGACGAGGAGGCCAGCGGCGAGGGCCTCGGCGAACTCTTCGGTTAAACTCGACGCCCCAGATCCCACACTTTCTTTCGACGCCGCGTTCGACAGCGGCGGCTGTGTCGTGCTGTCGATATTCGAAAACGCGATGCGTCGATCGGCGGCTGCTCAGCCGGCGTACGAGCTGTCGCCGACGACCTCGACGAACTCGCCGCGGCCGACGCCGCCGTTCGAATCGTACTCCGCCACCTCGACGCGGACCTGCTGTTCGACGTGCTCGGGCGTCGCGCCCTCGACGTACAGCTTCGTGTCGCCGACGAACGCGAGGCCGGCGTCCTCGGCGGCGTCGTACTCGGCGAGGAACACGTCGACCGTGCTGCCGGGCTCCAGCGAGGGGCTCGTGGTGCGGAACGACCAGCCCTTCGTGTACTTCTTGAGGAAGCTCATACGCGGGCCACCTCCTCGGACTGCCGGTCGATGGTGTACTCCCGCCCGAAGCCGGTCAGCGCGGCGACGACGAACACGGCGACCAGCAGCCAGCCCTGGAACACGAAGGGTACGACTTCGACGGGATTGACGACCATGCTCGTCTCGAACCAGTCGTACTGCTCGGGCAGGGTCTGCATCTCGGTGAAGCCGACGAGCACGCCGCCGGACCACGGGAAGATGTAGCCCAGCGCCGCGGTCTGGGCGTCGAGGATGTTCGCGCGGCGGTAGCCATTCAGATTGAACCGCTCGCCGACCTTCGAGATGAACGGCCCGATCGCGATCTCGGCGGCCGTATTGATCGTGATGATGGCGTTGATCATCGCCGCAGAGCCGACCATCGTCAGTTCCGCGTTGCGGACGTTCGTCGCGAGATTCGTCAGCGACCAGTCGAGGATCGCCTGGAACGCCCCGCCGCGGATCATGATCTGGGCGGCCGCGATGATCAGCAGGACGAGGATCGACAGCGCGAAGAAGCCCGCCGCGCCGGAGTAGATGCTGCCGCCGACGCCGACGGCGCTGGCGTCCGTCGTCACTTCCAGGAACGGGAGGAAGGACAGTTGCTCGGACGCGGGAGCGCTCGCCGGCGCGGTGAACAGCAGCATGTCGCTGACCGGCGCCAGCCCGAGCAGGATGTTGAGAACGACCGCGGTGACGAGCCCCCAGGAGATCGCCTCGACGATGTGACGCCCGCTGACGGCCGTCCCGATCACCATGCCCATCGAGAGCAGGTGAACCAGCCCGGCCGGTTCGCTCTCCGCGACGAGGAGGTCCTGAGCGCCGCCGGCGATGTCCAGCCCCGACATGGCGCCGCTGGCGACGATGTACGCGGGGAACGCGATCGCCGCCGCGACGATCACGTACTTGAATCGCGAGGCGACGACCCCGCCGATGTCCGAGTCTTGGGTGACCGCGCTGACGATCGTCGTGTCGCTGACGGGCGCGAGGTTATCGCCGAACACCGCCCCCGAAAGTATCGCGCCGAACAGCAACACGGGGTTGGCGCCCAGCAGCACGCCCGCCGGGAAAAAGAGGGCGACGAACGCGACGGTCGTCCCGTAGCCGGTGCCGATGCCGGTCGCCAGTACCGCCGCGAGGAGGAACGTGAGCGCGGGGAACAGCGTGGCGCCGATCCCGAACGCGTCGGCCAGCCAGACGAGGCCGCCGACGAACCCGCCGGCCTGCAGCGTGTCGGCGAACATGCCGGCCCAGAGCCACGCCACGATCGCGGTCACCGCCACGGGCTGGGTCATCCCCTCGAACAGGGTGTTAGCGTACCCGGTCCAGGAGCCCTTCACGAAGAACATCCCGACGATCAGTCCGATCAGCATCCCCGCGACCAGGCCGCTGGTGTCTGAGATTCGCCACAGCGCCGTCTGGGCGACCGCCCAGACGATGAAAAACAGGATGGGAAGCGCGCTCATTCCCCGGCCCCCGTAGAACTCGATCCGGGGCCCCTCGTCCTCGCTCGCGGTGACGAACTCGCTCGATACGTCTCTGTCCGGTGATTCGTCCGTCCCCATAGTTCGTTCCGACCGTCAGCGCACTGCTACATAAGAATGAGTGGTAATACCACACTATCCGACACGTTCTCCCCTGTGGTCGTGATGACGGTCCAGCTACCGCGGCTCCTATCCACGCTCGTGCATATGATTGGCTATTTCGACGCGGATCTGGGCACGAACCCGAGGTTTCAAGAGCGTCGCGGTCGGCGGTTTACGTAATGACGCACGTCATCGACGGCAACGCGGTGGCCGACGAGATCCGCTCGGACCTGACAGAGAGCATCGACGCGCTGGGCGACGCCGGCGTCACGCCGGGCCTCGCGACGGTGCTGATGAGCGACGACCCCGCGAGCGAGACGTACGTGTCGATGAAACAGCGCGATTGCGAGGAGGTCGGAATCGACAGCGTCCACGTCGAGATCGACCCCGAGGCGCCCGCCGAGGAGCTGTACGACACGATCGACGAACTCAACGAGGATCCCGAGGTCCACGGCATCCTCGTCCAGATGCCGGTGCCCGACCACGTCGACGAGCGCGAGGTGCTCAACCGGATCGATCCGGTGAAGGACGTCGACGGGTTCCACCCCGAGAACGTCGGCAAGCTCGTCGCCGGCCACGCACGGTACAAGCCGTGCACGCCCCACGGCGTCCAGAAGCTGCTCGAAGCCGCCGACGTCGACCCCGAAGGCAAGGACGTCGTGATCGTGGGCCGCTCGAACATCGTGGGGAAGCCGCTGGCGAACCTGCTGATCCAGAAAACCGATCTGGGCAACGCGACTGTGACGGTCTGTCACTCCCGGACGAACGATCTCGGCGCCAAGACGCGGAACGCCGACGTCGTCGTCGCGGCCTGCGGCGTCCCCCAGCTCGTCGACGGCGAGATGCTCACCGAGGGCACCACGGTGATCGACGTCGGCGTCAACCGCGTCGACGCCGATACGGAGAAGGGCTACGAACTGGTCGGCGACGTCGACTTCGAGAGCGCGAAGGAAAAAGCCGGCGCGATCACGCCGGTGCCCGGCGGCGTCGGCCCGATGACGCGGGCGATGTTGCTGTACAACACGGTGAAAGCGGCCGGCCTGCAGAAAGACGTCGACGTCGTCCTTCCCTGACCGGCGCTGCGTCGCCGGGCCGCAGGACGGCGTCGAAGACGTCGAGCTTCCCTGAGTCGGCGGAACTTATTCTGACAGCCGCTCGAGCCGCTCGCGGCACCGCGCCAGCGCGTCCTCGTCGTCCCACCTGACCGCCTCGGCCAGGTTGCGCGCGGCTCTGACGAGCGTCTCGGCGGTCTCGGGGTCGACGTCGCCCTGCAACGCCTTGATCCGCTTGACGTGATCGCCCAGCGTCGCCAGCGCGCCCATGGCCGCCGGATACTCGTCGTCCTGATCGTCGATCCAGGTGCTGATCTCGCTTCGGTAGGCTTGCGCCGCCTCGGCGTAGGCCAGCCCGCGAGCCTCGCGGAGTCCGAGGGGCACCTCGTCGGGCGCGGGTCGCTCGCCCCGGTCTGCACCCCGGAGCAAGGAGAGATAGTACAGCTCCTCGTCGTTGGTCGGGTCGTAGGACCGCCCCACGACGTCGGCGACCTGTCGGAGTTCGCGGGCCGCGAGATACACGTCGTCGAGCGGCCGAAGCTCGCCCGCGTCGATGAAGCCCGTCCGGCGGACGAACTCCCGGCACTCCTCGATTGCGGCGTTCGCGAGCTCGTCCTCGGGTTCGGCGTCGATCATGTTGCGGACCTCGGTGAGATCAAGCGTCGCCTGGCCGGCGGTGTGGCGCTTGCGCTCCTCGTCGACGCCGACGCTGCGGACGCTCTCGCAGTTGGGGCAGGCGACGCTGCCGGTCTCGTAGTACGACCACCGCGTGCCACAGTCCTTGCACTCGCGCTCGCCGCGGATCTCCATGCGTGGCCGTAACGCTCGCGGCGTGAAATATCCTCCACTCCGGACCGGTGCCGCGGCGGCGCAGTCAGCCGTCCCGGCGCGCGAGCAACTCCTCGACGGCGGCGTCGACGTCGGCGCGGATCGGCTCCAGATCGTCGATCGTCGTCCGGTTGTACTCGCGCTTGCTCACGTCGGTGTGCTCGGGGACGATCTCGTGGGCGCGGCGCGACCCCTCGGCCAGTCGGTCGACGAGGTCGTCCGACACGTCCGCCGCGGTCGGAAGGTACAGCCGCGAGACGACGGCCTTCGAGAGGCTGGACTTGCCCTCCGAGACGATATCGTCGAGCGAGCGCTGGTAGAGCGAGGAGTTCAGCAGCGCACAGAGGAAGTGGGCCTCGCGCTCGTCGTCGGTCGCGACGAACATGCAGTGATCGCCCGGCACGACCGGTTTCTCCCCGAGGTCTTCGTCCTCGACGGACGAGACGACGGCGAAGTGGGGCTTGTAGCCCAGCCGGCACCAGACGATCTTGTAGTCGGCCCAGGTGTACTCGCCGAGGCCGAACACGCTGTAGAAGGGGCCGCGATCGAGCCACGACGAGGAGCGCTCGGCGAGGCGCTCGCGTCGCGCGTCGAGGTAGTCGTACGTACGCGGGCACTCGCGTTCGAGTCGGTCCTCGTTGTCCTCGCCGGCCTGGCGCTGGGGGACGAGCCGGAGGTCGTGGCCGAACAGGCCGTACTTGACGACGTGGCGGGACTTGAGGTACGGAAAGACGTGATCGGGCTCGATGTCCGCGAGCTGGTCGCGGTCGATCTCGAACACCTCGCGCGCGTCGTCCTTGACGCCGTGGCGGATCTCGTGGTCGCAGTCGCCGAGCGCCCGGCGGTCGGCGTCCGCGCGGAGCCACGACGACGCGGGGTCCTCGGCGTCGACGGGGACGAACTCGGTCTCCTCGCGGCGGAGTGTGGCGTCGACCGCCGCGCGCGTCGAGAAGTCCGGTGCGGCGTCACCCCTCGACCACGCGGTGACGGGGATCGGCGTCGACGCGGACTCGCCGGCCGAGAGCGCGAAGATCGCCGCCCCAGCACGGACGCCGTCACCGAACGGCCGGAGGTCGGCGAAGTCGTGGACCCGGCGAACGCGAAGCGGGTCGCCGTCGAGGCGCTGGGCGCGCAGCCGTCGCCCCGCGGGCCCCTTCGCGATGGTGCGCTTGAGCACGAACGCGGCGTCGCCGTCGGCCGCGAGGTAGCGGTCCGCGCAGGTCAGCACGAACGGCACCGAGACGTCGTCGTTCGCGTGGCCCAGCAGCGCGGTCTTTCCGTCGCCGGGCGCCAGATCGAGTCGCTCGGCGGGGCCATCTCTCCAGGCCGTCCGGACGGCGTCGGGCAGGTCGCTCCAGGTGATCCACGGCGGGTTGCCGACGAGGTGGTCGACCCTCGGATCGAACGGCTCGCCCCGGTAGCGGAGGTCGTCGTCGCGCGTGACGCCGAGCGCGTCCGTGAGAAACACCGGAACGGCGACCGACTCGACCTCCGGCGAGCCGAGGAGAGGCGCCAGCGAAAGCACGTACGACAGCGTCGCGCTCCGAACCGCCACGGGATTCAGGTCGATCCCGAACACGCCGTCGGTGATCCGGTCGAGTCGCTCTCGCGCGTCCAGCCCGGCGTCCGCGGTCGCCGCGAGCTTGCGATCGATCAGGACCGAGAGGAACGCGCCCGAGCCACAGCCCGGATCGAGGTAGGTGTCGGCGCCGACGTCGTCTTCGAGCGCGTCGACGGCCAGCGCGGCGACGCCGCGGGGCGTGTAGTACTCGCCGAGCGCGAGGCGAACGGGGCGGGTCACCACCGACTCGTAGAGTTGCCGGAGCGCGTCGGGATCGACGGCGTTCGGCGCGGCCGCCGATCCGGACGCCGCGGCGAGCTCGGCGTCAACGAGCGATCGGAGTTCGTCGTCCGCGACCGCGTCGTGGACCGCCCGGAGGTCGACGCCGAGCGCGCCGGTGTTCGCGCCGGGTGCGCGATCGCGCACGCGAACGTCGAGCGCCCGCTCGACCGCGGCGAACAGTCGTTCGAGCAGAAAATCGTAGTACAGCCAATCGCGGACGAGCGCTTCGCGCGAGCGCTCGCCCGGCAACGAGTCGACGGCGTCGCCGTGGCTCCGGCGGACGAACTGGAGCCAGTCCGCGACGGCGTCAGCGACGACGCCGTCGTCCGCGCGGTCGCGGGCGGCCGCCGCGTACCGCGCGTGGGCGTCGCTCTCGCGTCCGAGTCGGTCCGCCAGTCGTGCGCCCGCGTCGGGGGCGAGAGCCGCGTCAGTCATCGTTCCGTGTTCAGGCCCGCCGTTCGGGTGCGGTGTCGGCCCTGACGTTGCCGGGGCGGCATTAAAAGTGTTCGAGTCTCGCGGTTCGACGCGGTCGCCGGCCGCCCGCGACTTTCATGTCACTCGCGCCGGTAGCTGGCCGCATGCGCTCCGAAGAGGAAGTCCGCGAGCAGTACGAGTACCTGCAGGACCAGCTCGACGACGAGGAGATGCGTCACGAAGGCGTCCGAAAACTGTTCAGTCACTACAAGCGGGCGCTCGGGTGGGTTCTCGAGGAGGAACACATGTAAACGCAGCTTAATTTTTTGATCAGGGAAGCGAACGGTAGGCTGGTGTCGAAACATTTAAGATCAACGAGTGAATTTGCTCAGGTGACGCTTCGCTTGGAGGGCCGAAGCGTCAGCGGGGACCAATTCAGGGCGGCAAGCGATCGCGCGTTTTTCGCGCGCGATTCGCTTTCCTGTTTCGACGAATCGACGAGCGGCGGCGCCGTGCCGAATCGCAACCGTTCTTCTTCCGCAGTGCCAACGCGGAGGCATGGCTGAGCCGGTTCCGATCACCGTGTACACGAGAGAGAACTGTCACCTCTGCGACGAGGCCGTCGAGACGCTGACCCGGATCGCCGACTCGGAAGGTGTCGCGATCGACATCGACGAGGTCGACGTCGACGAGGATCCCGAGCTCGCCGAGGAGTACGGCGACCGGGTTCCCTACGTGCTGGTCGACGGGACGCCGAAGTTCAAGTACAGAGTCGACGCCGCAAAGGCCCGTAGCGTGCTTTCACGGCAGTAACGGCGCAATCTGCGAGCGACGCCGGTCGCGATCCCGGTCGGTTTCTCCAAAACTGTTAGGTGTTCGTTTTGTGTGGTAGCTGGTCGTATTCGATTACAGAGGCAAACACGATGTACGATCTCACCGGCTTCAAGCGCGACCTGTTGTACGTAATCGCGGGACTGGAAGAGCCCCACGGGCTGGCGATCAAGTCCGAACTCGAGGACTATTACGAGTCCGAAGTCCATCCCGGGCGGCTCTATCCGAATCTCGACGACCTCGTCGAAGAAGGACTGGTCGAGAAAGGATCACACGATCGCCGGACGAACGCCTACGAACTCTCCGAGAAAGGGTACGAGACGCTCTCGCAGCGTCGCGACTGGGAGAGGAAGTACTACGGCGACCAGACGCCGACAGAAGATGCCACGAGCGTTCCCGCTCACGCGGGCAACTGAACGGACGGTAGCTCCCCACGATAGCGTCTTTCGGCGGGACGCAGGGCGAATCAGACCGTCAGTTCCGAGTCCGACGACGCGTTAGCGAACAGGTCGGCCACCAGACCGGCGCCGTCGTTCGTCTCCGCGAGGTTCTCCATCAGCACCGTCTCGCTGGGGAAGAGCCGCTCGCCCAGCTCGAGGCCGTGCTCGCGCGCCGTCGACCCAGTGACCGTCAGGTAGACGCCGAGCCCGGCGTCTGCGATGGCGGCTTCTTCCTCGCGGCCGTTCTGGGGATAACAGAAGTCGACGCCCTCGACGGCGTCGGTTCCGAGCACCGCCTCGACGAGCCGTTCGTAGCGCGGCGAGATACACAGCGGCCCCTCGTACTCGCGAACGAACTCGCGATCGAACGCGTCGTCCGTCCCTTCGCGTCGAAGATCGGGTTGGCCCATCAGCGTGTGATAGACCGTATCGCCGAGTCCGGCGACGACCCGGACGTCGGTGTCGCGGGGATCGATGCGAGCGTTGAGGTCCGCGATCGACTCCAGCGGTTCGGCCCGCAGGCCGACGACCTCCTCTAGCACGAGGTCGGCGCTGTCGAACCCCAGCGCGAACTCGTGGGTGCGCAGCGCTCGAAACGGCTCCTCGCGGCCGATCAGCTGCAGCTCGACGTCGCCCAGCGGGATCGTGACGCTGTCGAACACGATCCGGCGCGGGCGTCCCTTTCGGTCGTCCCGCAGCAGCGTGTACTCGGGGCGCCCCGGCGCCGAGAGATCACTGTACTCCGCGAGGCGCTCGTAGACGTCGTCCGCGGCGGTCTGCTCGCCCTTGGCGATCGCCTTCTCGTAGCGCAGGATGGAGCTGATCGAATCGGCCAGCGAGGCGACGTCGACGCCGGCGGAGAGATCAGCCGTCGAGGATCGTTCGCTGCCGTGGCGCTCGGAGGAGAGATGGCTGTCCTCGACGCGCGTCGCAAGGCGGTCGAGCACGGCCTCGAGCGGGCGCCCCTTGCGAGGGACGGCCACGGGAATCGTCTCAGTCATTAGCGGGACGACGGTCCCGCCGGTCAAACAGGTTGCGATTCAGTTAAACATCTCGCCGAGCTGGTCGCGCCAGTCCTGGATCTCTCGGACTTCGGACTCGACCGAGTCGACGTCCTCGGCGACCGAATCCAGCTGCTCGTCGAGTTCGTCGAGGGATTCCGACAGCTCCGAGACGTCCGCAGCGGCGTCTTCGGCGACGCCCTCGACGTCTGCGAGCTGCTCGCTCAGGTCGTCGAGCTCCGCGCGAACGGCGTCGACGTTCTCGCCGACCTCGCCGATCTCCGAGTCGACCCGATCGACCGAGTCGGAGACGGACTCGACGGCTTCGTCGACGTCTGCGAGCCGCTCGTCCGCGGCGTCGACCCGCTCGTCGACCGACGACACGTCCTCGGCGACCGAGTCGACACGATCGTCCACGTCGTCGACCCGCTCGTCGACCGCCGTCGCGTGCTGGTCCACGTCGGCGACGCGTCCCTGAAGGCTATCGATCGCTTCGTCGTTCTCGTCGACCGACGACTCGACCGCCGCGACGTCTGCCTCCAGAGCCTCGACGGTCGACTGGAGATCCTCGATCAGTTCGTCGCCCTGCCCGTTCTCGGCGAGGAACTCCTCCATCGCGCCGGCGTAGGCGCTGACCTCCTCGACGCGAGACTGGAGGTGGTCGATCCGCGCGACGACGCTCGAATCGACGCCGCCGGCGTCCGCGTCCTCGGCGTCGACGCCGAGATCGAGTTCCTCGCGGAGCACCGCCTTGTCTTCCTCGTCGACGCGCCCGGCGCGGAGTTCCTCGGCGAGCGCGCTCGCGACGCCACCTTCCTCGGCGATCGTCGCATCGGCCGTCGGTTCGGTGTCGGAGGCCGTGCCGTCGTCGGCAGCCGCTTCGTCGTCGGGCTCGGCAACAGCCGCTTCGGCGTCGGCATCGGCGACCGACGCTTCGTCGTCCTCGACGATGTCGGCTTCCGGCTCCTCGGCCTCGGTATCCACATCGTCAAGCTCGGTCTCGGCATCCATTTCGTTAGCCTCCGCGTCCACTTCCTCAGCCTCGGCGCCGACTTCCTCAGCCCCGAGCGCTGCCTCGTCGACGTCTGCGTCGATTTCCGTCTCGTCGTCCGCGTCGTCGGCTTCAGCACCGGCGGAGTCCGCGTCCTCGACCTCGGCGTCTGTTTCCTCGGCGTCGATGAGGTCCGCCTCGTCGTCCTCGATCATCTCGTCGACGGCGTCGATGTCGTCAGCTTCCGCGGCGTCCGCGTCGTCGGCGTCCGTGTCGTCGACGTCCGCGTCGTCCGGCTCGCCGGCATCGGCCTCGTCGTCGCCGGCGGGGACGTCGATCTCGATCTCCGGTTCGTCGTCGTCCGTCTCCGCATCGTCGGTCTCGGGGTCGGGAATCTGTTCTTCCAGACCGAGGTCGAAGTCCTCGTCGGCCCCCTCGTCTTCGTCGTCTTCCGCCTCGGCATCGTCTGACTCGCCATCGAGGTCGACGTCGCCGAGGTTGAGATCGAGGCCGTCGTCGTCGGCTTCCGCGTCGTCCGTCTCGTCGGCCTCCTGGTCGAGTCCGGGCATCGAGTCGGATTCGCCGGAGATCATGTCCTTGACGGCCTGGCTGCTCTCCTTCGACGCGATGTCGTCGATCGTCGAGTCCGCGACCGCCTCGGCGTCCGACCGATCGGCGCCGTCGGCGTCCACGTTGGCCGGGCGCACCTCGGCGATCTCGGGCGGGGTGAGGAACGCGTCGGCGTCCTCGGGGTCGTCGATCCGGATGCCGTAGACGGTCACGAGCTCCTCGCCGGGCTCGACAGAGTGTTCGAACTCGACCGTGTGGTCCTCGTAGGCGGTCCAGTGCTCGCTCTCGTACTCGGGATGGAACCCGACGCCGTCCATCGGGAACTCCTCGGGAATCGGCTCCGAGAGCCGGAGCGTCGCCTCGTCGTCGCGCGTCGACTCGATCCTGAACTCGATCGTCGGCACCGCGAAGTCCTCGGTCTCGAACGCCTTCCGGACGGTGATCCCGTCGGAAGACACCTCGACTGCTTCCCTGGCGGCCTCTTCAGTCATACGGGGGCCTTTCTGGACTACCAACATAAAAGGATCGGGCACGTATCCCGCAACAGTTCTATTCGCAGCACGCAGACATCGTACTATACTATCTCGCCGAGAAATATAAGAAAGTCGTCGTAATCGCGGGGTGGGAGAGACCGCGCGCAGCGGCGAGCCCTACAGTTCCACTCGGTCGCCGATCTCCACGATCTCCAGCGAGCCGGGAGACTCGAAGCTCTTGGCGTGGTGGTGGAGCACCTTCGGGTCGGCGGTCAGCCCCTTCCACATGTCCCAGTGGCTCGGCAGGAACCGATCGAACTGCAGGTCGCTGGCGGCTTTGATCGCCTGATTCTCGTCGTTGTACCACTTCGTGCGGATCGGCTCGCCGGTCTCCTTGTCGGGAACGTTGCCGACCGTACCGAACGCGAGTACGCCCAGATCGATGTCGTATTCGTCGCCGACGCGCTCGAACTCGTCGCTGGGTTTGGTGTCGCCGCCGTGGAAGAACGTCGCGCCCTCGTACTCGATCACGTAGGAAACGGGGTGGGTTGCGTCGGCGTCCTGCGCGACCTCGACGGTGATCGAGACCTCGCCGACCTCGAACTCGTCGCCCTCGGCGACCTCGACGAACTGGTCGTCGGCGATGTCGTAGTCGGCCTGCCAGTCCTCGTCGTCGAGCGCGACGTCGAGGCTGTCGTCAGGCGCGTACAGCGGGGCGCCAGTCGCTTCGAGGATCGGCGCCTGGCTCGGGCCGTGGACGTGGTCGGTGTGCTCGTGGGTCGCCAGCACGGCGTCGGCGTCGGCGACGTCCTCGGGGTCGAACGGGACGGGGATCATCCGCAGCGTCCGCGGCGGGTCGCCCAGTCCGACGTAGGGGTCGATAAACAGCGTCGTGCCGTCGCCGGCCTTCACTGCGAAGCCGTTGCAGCCGAGATACCAGACGGCGATGCCGTCGGGTTCTGCCGCCTCGATCTCGCGGGGCAGCCAGTCGCCCCAGTCGCTTTCGATCTCCATACCCGAAACCTGGGACCAGTCGGAGCCTAAGTGTTGTGCTCTCGGACGGGGCACGTCGGTCGGAACGCGAAAAGAGCGTCTAGTCTTCGCAGCAGCCGCCTGCTTCCTCGCCGAAGTCGATGTCGAGCGGCTCGGAAATCGCGTCGTTGATCGCTTCGAGCTTGGCGTCGAGCCGGTTCTGGGCTTCCAGATACTCGGCCATCACGGGGATCTCGTGAAGTTCGCTCTGTGCCTGCTGGAGTTCCTGAAGGTCCTCCTGGGAAGCGTCGCCGGTCTGCCGGGCGAGCATGAACTCCTGGCGGAGCTGCTCGAACTCCTCGATGCGTTCCTGGGCGTCCTCCGACACCTCGACGGCGGCCTGGGCCTCCTGCAGCTCGCGGTACTCGGGGAGCTGCTCGATCGCCTCGCCGAGTTGGCGGCCGAGCGCCTCGACGTCCTGCTCGATCGTGCCGGCGTCGGTCTCGATGCTCATGCCCCGACGTTGCCGCCCGAGGCGTTTGAAGCTGCCGGAAGCGGCCGGAGGATCGGATACGGAGCCGTCGTCTGCGCCCGCCTCGTCCGCTGATCGGCGGCGATGGCGTCCGCCCCGATCGCTGATCGACGCCGTCGTCGCCGCTGCGGTGCGAGCTCAAGACGCGTCTTCGATGACGGCCCGAAGGTCGTCCGACCAGTACACGTCGCCGTCGAAAATGACTGGCATCTCGGCTCGGTCGAGATACGCGAGCAGTCGCTCGCGGGAGAGCGCGTGCTCGGACTCGGTGCCACAGAGGTACGAATACTCGTTGTCCGCCAGAAACGGCTGGTAGAACCCGCCGACGTGGCGCGAGGAGAACTGGTCGTACGACAGCAGGAATCGGTCGCCCTCGACGCGTTCGAGCGTCGCGGTCGCGGGGAGGCGGTTCTCGCTCTGGGCGAGCGAGTGGGTGCCGTCGCCGACGACCGCGTAGTCCTTGCCCATCATGATGCGCCGGCGAGCGAGCTGAAGCGCCCGCTCGATGCCGAACCCGTGGACCAGCAGGCGGGCGAACGTTGAGCCCACCTTGACGGCGTGCTCGTTGAGCACCTGCGAGAACGTGATCGCGCCCGCGACGCTGCCCCGCTCGACCAGCTCCAGCCCCTCGTAGTACGATCCGCAGGCGTTCAGGAAGAACGTCTGGGCGCGGCAGTCGTCGAGGCTGGACGCCGACAGGTAGCCGTCCGGACAGCGCAGTCCCGACTGCTCACAGTGGCCGATGTAGTGGACGAAGTCGTGTGGCGACTCGAACAGCCGGGCCAGCCCCGCCGTCGACAGCTGCTCCTCGACGCTGACGTCGATCGAGAGGTCCTCGCCGCGCCGCCGGTAGATCTCGGCGACGTCGACCTCGTCGGACATCTCCTCGTCGTTGAGTACGACGGCGATGTCGATGCCGTCGCTACCCCGTTCGAGATAGTCGATCCGGTGCTCGTAGGCCGCGGGCGTCGATTTGAACACGTCTATCGGCGTCCCTTCGGCGAGCCAGCCGTGGATGCGCCCCTCGCGGAGTTCCGGCTTGACGATGTCGACCGACGCCACCTGCCCGACGCCGCGGCCGCCGGTCGAGCCGCGGTAGAAGTCGTCGAGCGAGCGGGCGACGAGCTCGCAGCCCTCCAGTTCGGAGGTTCGAGGCGCACAGATCAGGCTCAGCCGGTCGAGCAGGTGCGGGAGCGTCGAGAGGTGCTCGGGCGTCGGCTCGACGTACGTCGAGAGGTGCCAGTCGGGGAGCCGGTGCTGGATCGCCTCGTGGGCGACCGTCATGTACGTCCCGAGCCGTTCGTCCGGCGCGGCGTCGTACAGCGCGCCCGCGTCTAATCCGAGCGTGTCGAGCAAGCTCGCCTCCGCGAGCTCCGTCCCGTAGGGGCCGACGTTTCGCACCAGACAGTCGAGGAAAAACACTTGCCGCAGGAGCCGGGTCACTTCGCGTTCGAGGTCGGGGAGCCCCGACAGCTCCCACTCGGCGTCGAGCGAGGGCAGTCGGAGGACGGGGCGAGGACGATCCGCGACGTCGACCGACGCCTGCAGATAGTACGCGAGCGGCGCGAGCACGTACAGCGAGGCCAGGTCGTCGGGCGCGACGATCTCGATCCCCGTCGACGGCGTCGCGGCGACGACGGCGTCGGGCACGTCGATCTCCTCGCCGGCGTCGAGACGCGGCGGGTGCCCCCGGAGCGACGGGTACGAGCGGTCGACGCCGGTCGTGCGGTGCGACGCGTGGAGGTGCGAGAGCGCCGTCGCGACGCCCTCCGGCGTCGGCGGGACGGTCATCGAATGCGTCGGGACCTCGCTCCGACTCCGGAATCCGACGGCGACGTCGGTGCGCTCGGGAAAGGAGACGACGGTCCGGTCGAAGCTCTCAGACCGGCGGATCGAGCACTCGCCGTCGACCCCGAGGTAGGTCTTGATCTCGGCGTCGACGTCGATCACGTACTCGTCGTCGGGGAGCGCGACCGGGTCGGTCTCGGGACCGAGTTCCCGGGTCCGCCCGCCCGAGAGCGGCGTCGCGTACACGACCGCCGAGGGGAAGGTCAGTTCCGAGACCGAACAGACGAGCGTCGAATCGACCGGTCGCGGGAGATCGGCCTCGCTGCGCGCGAGGTCGAGGCCCGGGCTCCGAACGGCCATCTCGGCGCCGCCGGCGTCGAGGACCCGGAGCCCGGACTCCGTCACCTCCCACTCGATCATTCGAGTCGAACGAAAACGCTAGTGGCAGTTATTTGTATCGACTGAGGGGATCTAGCGCGTCGTTCCGGACGGATTCCGGTCGTCAGAGCGTTCGACGCCGGCGATCCGGCGTGCACGTTTCTGCACGAACGGGGTCGAACGATGGGCGGCGGGAGAGATCAGCACGCGGCGAGTGACCGCTCGGCGGCGCGATACTGCTACAGGATCACACCCGAAAAATCGGCGAAAGGGTACAATTATACGCGGGCGCCCCCCGACGTACGAACATGAAGTACGACACCGTCAGGGAGGTCGATCCCGAGATCGCAGACGCCCTGAGCGGCGAGGTAGAGCGCCAGCGAAGCACCCTCCAGATGATCGCCAGCGAGAACCACGCGAGCGAGGCGGTCCTGGAAGCCCAGAGCTCGGCACTGACGAACGTGTACGCCGAGGGCTACCCCGGCGCCCGCTACTACGCGGGCTGCGAGTACGCCGACGAGGTCGAGAACCTGGCCATCGAGCGCGCGAAGGAACTCTGGGGCGGCGACCACGTCAACGTCCAGCCCCACTCGGGCACGCAGGCGAACATGGGCGTCTACCTGGCGGTACTCGACCCCGGCGACAAGATTCTCTCGCTGGACCTGACTCACGGCGGCCACCTCTCACACGGCCACCCGGCGAACTTCACGGGCCAGCTGTTCGAGGTCGAGCAGTACGAGGTCGACCCCGAGACGGGCTACATCGACTACGAGGAGGTCAAAGCGCAGGCCGAAGAGTTCGATCCCGACATCGTCGTCTCGGGCTACTCGGCGTACCCCCGCACGGTCGAGTGGGAGAAGATCCAGGAGGCCGCCGACGCCGCCGACGCGTACCACCTCGCAGACATGGCCCACATCACGGGCCTGGTCGCGGCGGGCGTCCACCCCTCGCCGGTCGGCGTCGCCGACTTCGTCACCGGCTCGACCCACAAGACGATCCGCGCGGGCCGCGGCGGCATCATCATCTGCGACGAGGAGTACGCCGACGACGTCGACTCGGCCGTGTTCCCCGGCGCGCAGGGCGGCCCTCTCATGCACAACATCGCCGGCAAGGCGGTCGGCTTCGAGGAGGCGCTCGATCCCTCGTTCGAGGAGTACGCCCAGCAGACGATCGACAACGCCAAAGCGCTCGGCGAGACGCTCGCCGACCACGGCTTCAGCCTCGTTTCGGAGGGCACGGACAACCACCTCGTGCTCGTCGACCTCCGCGAGTCCCACCCGGACGTCACCGGTAACGACGCCGAGGAGGCGCTCGAAGAGGTCGGCATCGTCCTGAACGCCAACACCGTGCCCGGCGAGACCCGCAGCTCGTTCAACCCGAGCGGCATCCGCGCCGGCACGCCGCCGCTGACGACGCGCGGCTTCGACGAGGAGGCGACCCGCACCGTCGGCGACCTCATCGCGCAGGTCGTCGACGCCGTCGCCGAGGACAACTTCGAGGAAGTCCGGGACGACGTCGAAGCCGAGATCGACCGGCTCGCCGCCGAGCACCCGCTGTACGAGTAACGACGCCGCTCGCGGCGTAGCGATCCGAACGCGGAACCCGGATCGCAACTTTTAGTGTCGGCCAATCTACAATATCGGCCGATGAGCGTCGACGGAATCTACGTTCTCGCCTCGCTTCTCGTGCTCCCGATCGGCATCCTGCTGTTTCTCCTGTCCGGCCCCGCCGGACTGTTGCTCGGTGGCGTGTTACTCATCGTACTCGGGGCGTTCTGGAACTCCGTGCAGAACGCCGAGCGTCGGATCCAGCAGTTGGAGCAGCGCGTGGAAACGCTCGAAGCCGACCGCGAAGGCGACGCTGCCGTCAACGACGAGGGGCGGTAACGCACGTCCGGAACGGTAGGGAGTCGCTGTCGGTCAGGGCCGGAAATCGAACCGCGGGGCGTCCTCCAGCGACGGGCCGTCGTCGCGCTCGAACCCGCCCTCGTACTTGATGAAGTTGAGGTAGAACGTCCGGCCGCAACCGCTGCCTTCGTCCTCGGGATCGCCGATACAGACGAACTGGATGCCGTCGGCCGCCTCGCGATCGTCGTCGGTCGTCGACGCGTAGTCGTACCCCGCCAGCGGTTCGCGCGTCACGGACTTGTCCGCGAGGTAGGCGTCCCGCTCGATCTCGACGACGGCGTCGCAGTAGGGACAGGTGTAGCTCACCGAAACCATCGCCGGAACGTACGGCCCGCGACCGCATCACGGTTCCGACGCCGGTCTCCGACCGATCGATGCCGACGCTCGTCGGTCGATCCTCTGCGTCGGGACGGAGCGTTGCCCTCCCCGCAAGGACTTTGCCCGCCTGCCGCGAGTGTGATGACATGATCAACGAGACTGTCGCGGAAATCGAGGAGATGCAGACGTCGAGCTCCTCGACGGTGGCGATCAAGGCGACCCGGGCGCTGGAATCGCTGCTCGACAGGGACTTTGCGACGGTCGAGGAGTTCGAGCGCGACATCGATCGCAACGTCAGCGCGCTGCGCCGGGCGAACCCCTCTCACGCGTCGCTGCAGAACGCGATGCTGGAGGTGAAAGACGCGGTAACGACCCGAGACTACGACGACATCGAGGAAGCCAAGCGGGACGCTCAGGAGGTGATCGACGGCGTCGTCGAGGGGATCGAGAAAGGCAAGCGAAGGGCCGCTGCGAACGCCGTCGACCTGTTCGAGGACGGGATGGCGATCATGACCCACGACTACTCGACGACGGTGCTCGAAGCGATCGAGCTGGCGATCGCGGAGGGCATGTACCTCGACGTGTACGTCACCGAGGGCCGGCCGCGCTACCTGGGCCGGCGAACCGCGCGGACGCTCGCGGGCTACGACCCGATCGACGTGACGCTGATCACCGAAGGCGCCTGCGGACACTACCTCGAGAAGTGCGACCTCGCGATGACCGGCATCACCTGCATCGTCGACGACGTACTGTACAACCGGGTCGGGACGTTCCCGATCGCCGCGACCGCCGACACCGTCGGGACGCCGATGACCGTCGTCGGATCGGGCACCAAGATCGTCGAGGAAGGGTTCGTCTTCGAGAACGACTATCGCCCCGCCAGCGAGGTGATGCTCGAACCGGCCGAGGGGTTCGAGGTCGGCAACCCGGCCTACGACGCGACGCCGCTCGAACTGATCGACTCGGTCGTCACCGACGAGAAGAATCGGGAACTCTGAGGGCGGCGCGTCGATACGGACATCTACGAATTGAGTGGTTTGGTACCGAGGAGTCAGGACTCGCGCCACTTGTGGCCGCACTCGACGCAGGTGAACAGCCGCACCTCGTAGGAGCCGCCCGGCTTCGGCAGCATCTCGTAGTAGGCCCGGTCGCTGTCGCAGTCGTCCGCCGGACAGGGCTCTTGCATCGTCTCGGTGGAGCCCTGGGTTGCGTCGGCCACGTCGGGTGCCCCGTCGTCCCGCTGTCCATCCTGGATCGCCATCGCGGCTTCCGCTTGCGAGTCTCGCGACTCCTCGTTCTCACAGGAGCGACACAGCCACGTGTCGCCCTCCGTGTGCATCATCGAACCACACTCGTCACAGAATCGCATATTACGTAGAAACACCCGGTTATCGAATATATGTGTTAACTTCCGATCCGTCGTGGATTTCAGGCAACTGCTCGTGCTGACGGTATCGACCGTTTCTCGTTGCTCGCTATTCGAGCGGCTCGTCGTGCAAGACTCGCGCGCTGTCTCTATCTCATCCAGTAGAAAGTCCCCCTACGGGCCGTCTCGAACCACCATCCGGCATCCAACCTCGATCCGCCGCCGCCGAGACGCCCTACTCGACGTCGACCCACTCGCCGCGGTCGTCGCTCCGCTCGACGGCGTCGAGCACCCGCTGTGCGGCCAGTCCGTCCTCGAAGTTCGGCGACGCCGCGCCGCCCTCGGCGACCGCGGTGAGGAACTCGTAGTTCTCGTGGACGAACGTGTGCTCCCAGCCGATGACGTGGCCCGGCGGCCACCAGTGTTCGACGTAGGGGTCCGACTCGTCGGTGACGAGCACGGTCTCGTAGCCGCGGTTGTGCTCGCGGAGCACCTTCAACTCGTTCAGGCGTTCGAGCGAGAACTTGAGGCTGCCCTTCGAGCCCTGGATATCGATCGTGTGGTCGTTCTTGTGACCGTTGGCGAACCGCGAGGCCTCGAACGTTGCCATCGCGCCGCCCTCGAACTCCGCCTGCGCGGAGTAGGCGTCGTCGACCGTCACCGGACGGGTCTCGTCGTCGCCCTCGACGGGGCGCTCGTCGACGAACGTCTTGAGATGCCCCGAGAGGCGATCGATCTCGCCCTGTCGGTCGCCGACGAGGAAGCGCGCGAGGTCCACGGTGTGAGAGCCGAGGTCGCCCAGCGCGCCGGAACCGGCCATCTCCTCGTCGTTGCGCCACGACCACGGCGCCTCCGGGTCGACCAGCCAGTCCTGGAGGTACCGGCCGCGGACGTGGTGGATCTCGCCGAGTTCGCCGTCGTCGATCAGGTTCTTCGCGTACCGGATCGCCGGGACGAAGCGGTAGTTGAACGCCGCGCCGGCCGGCACGTCGGCGTCCCGCGCCGCGGCGGCCATCTCCTCGGCCTCGTCGAGCCGCGGCGCCAGCGGCTTCTCGCAGAAGACTGGCGTCCCCGCTTCGAGCGCCGCGATCGACGGCTCGGCGTGGACGTGGTTCGGGCCGAGGTTGTAGAAGACGTCGACCTCGTCGATCACGTCGCGCCAGTCGGTCGCCGTCCGCGAGAAGCCGAGCTGGTCGGCGGCGTCCGCCAGCGCGTCCTCGTCGCGACCGATCAGAACGTCCCGCTCGACGTCGGGCGCGTCGGGAAAGAACATCGGCAGCCGAGCCAGCGCGTTCGCGTGGGCCTGTCCCATGAACCGATAGCCGAGTACGCCGACCTGTAGGGTCATGGAGGGTGATTCGTGGGAACTCAAGTTAGTTGTTCCCGTCTGCGATCATCCCCGGGTCCGGCTCAGAACACGTCGACGTTGACCCCGCCGTCGTCGTCGCCGTTGCCGCCCTGCAGCGAGCCGGCGATGGCCGAGGTAAAGGCGTCGAGCCCGCGCGTCTGGTACCACACCGTTCCGGGGCCCGAAAAGTCCATCACGAGCCCCTCGCCGCTGAGCAGCGTCGACTTGAGGCCGCCGACGCGCCGGGCGTCGAAGTCGACCGACTCCTCCCACGCGACGACGTGCTCGTTGTCGACGGTGTACGTCTCGCCGCTTCCCAGTTCGACGGTCTCCAGTCCGCCGAACGCCTCGATGAAGACGCTGCCGGTCCCCTTGAGTGCCAGGGGCGTGATGCTCGCGCCGGCCAGCATCGACTGCAGCCCGCCGAACTCGGAGTCGATGTCGATTTCCGGGCCGGAAGCGAGAAAGGCGCCGTCGACGGCGTACAGCGTTTCGCCGTTCAGTTCGTGGTGGTGGACGTCGCCGGGCTTGGGCGGCGCGAGCGTCACCGTGCCGCGCCCGCCCTCGGCGGTGAATTCGTTTGCGACCAGCGACTCGCCGCCGAGCATCGATTTCGCCGAGCTGAGCAGCCCGTCGCGACTCGACGTCGTCTCGATCCCGATCGTCGACGAGTGGCTGACCATCGCGCCGGGCTCGGCGAGGATCGACTCGCCCTGTTCGAGCTCGACGTTCAGGTGGGCGTACGCGGGACGGTGAGTGATCTCGATCTCCATCGTGGCGGTACGTTGTCCGCCGATGGCTTAAAAATGTACGTGCGCGCTACGCCCAGTAGGCGTCGCCGGGCTGGGTGTCGAAGACGGCGCGATCGAGCATGTCGACGGCCTTCTCCAGCCCTTCGAGCGAGGAGGTCAGCGAGTCCTCGTGTTCGATCGAGAGCGCGCCCTCGTAGCCGACCATCCGGAGCGTCGAGACGATGTCCTTCCAGTGGGACTCGCCGTGGCCGTAGCCGATCGAGCGGAACAGCCACGAGCGGTCGGCCTCCTCGGTGTAGGCGGTCGTATCGAGGACGCCCTTCTCGCGGGCCTGTTCCTCGTAGACCTTGGTGTCCTTGGCGTGGAAGTGGTGGATGGCGTCGTGCTCACCGAGCAGGCGGATCGCGTCGGTAATCTCGATTCCCTGCCAGTACAGATGCGAGGGATCGAAGTTCGCGCCGATGCGCTGGCCCGTCGCCTCGCGGAGTTCGAGCATGCCGTGTGGCTCGTAAACGAGCATGTTGGGATGCATCTCGATGGCGACGTCGACGCCGTGCTCGTCGGCGAACTCGGCGATTTCGCTCCAGTAGGGGATCGCGACCTCTTCCCACTGGTACTCGTGAGCGTCGGCGTGCTCGCTGGGCCACGGCGCCGTGATCCAGTTCGGCACGTCGTCGTCGGGCCCGCCCGCCGGCAGCCCAGAAAAGCAGGTGACCGTGTTCACGTCCAGCTGGCCGGCGAGTTCGATCGCCTCGCGGAGTTCGGTGTCGGCCGCCTCGGCCTGCTCGTCGTCGGGGTGGAGCGGGTTGTTGTGGGTCGCCAGCGCCGAGATGCGCATGTCGTGCTCGTCGAGGGCGTCCTGCAGTTCGGCCTGAGCGTCCGCGTCGTCGAGATACTCCGACCGCGGGAGGTGGTCGTCGCCGGGGTAGCCGCCGACGCCGGGCTCGACGGCGTCGACGCCCATCTCCGAGAGCACGGAGAGCGCGTCCTCGAACGAACGATCGTAAAGCGGCGGTGTGTGTACGCCGATGTCCATACTGCTCGCAACGACCGACTGGAGAATAAAACTTCGGAGAGAAACGACAGAGAGGAACTCGGAGTTAGTCGTTCGCGACGGGCGCGTCGGCGTCGGACTCGACCTCCTCGTCGAGTCTGACGGCGCGGCCGGTCTCGCCGGACCGGTAGATGGCCTCGATGACGCGCTGGACGGTGAGCGCCTCGTCGACCGTGTTGCGTTCGGGGGGCTGGCCCGACGCCACGGCCTCGAGGAATGCGACCTGCTCCTGTCGGTGGGGATCGTGCGAGCGCGTCTCGACCTCGGTCGTCGAGAGGTGGTGTGCGCCGCCCTGACCCGCCTCGTAGAGTTCGAGGTCGCCGCTGGACTTGTCGAAGCGCGCGCCGGCCTCGGTGCCCCGGACGAAGAACTCCTGAGTCGGCGGGCGGTTAGTCGCCCACGCGACCTCCAGCGAGATCGTCTGGCCGCCGGCACAGCGGATCAGCGCCGTCGCGGAGTCGTCGACGTCGAAGTGGTCGGCGCCCTGGTCGTCGCCCCACATGTCGACGTAGGCGTAGTCCTCGTTCGTGCCGAACTCCGAGCGTGCGGTGCCCGAAACCTCGACGACCTCGGGATAATCGAGGAAGTGCAGCGCGAGGTCGATCGCGTGGACGCCGATGTCGATCAGCGAGCCGCCGCCAGCGACGTTCTCGGCGGTGAACCACGAGCCCCGCCCGGGGATGCCGCGGCGCCGAACGTAGTTCGCCTCGACGTGGGTGACGTCGCCGAACTGGCCGGTCGTCTGCTGGTCCTTGATGATCTCGGCCTGGTGGTGATAGCGGCTGTGGAACCCGACCATGCAGAAGCTGTCGGCCTCGCGGGCCGCCGCGACGATCCGCTCGGCGCTCTCGACGGTGTCGGCCAGCGGCTTCTCGAGGAGCACGTCGATGTCGGCTTCGAGCGCGTCGACGGCGTACTGCTCGTGGAACTTGTTCGGCGTCGTGACGACGACGGCGTCGACCTGCTCGAACAGCTCCGCGTGATCCTCGAACGTCGGTACGTCGAACTTCTCCGAGAAGTCCGCCCGAGCGTCGGAGTCGATGTCCATCCCCCCGACGAGATTGGCGCCGAGCTCGGTCAGCCGGTCCGCGTGGTAGTGCCCGATGTTACCGAGTCCGACGACCCCCAGTTGCACGTCGTTTCTAGTCATACCCGTACTCTGGGTATTGGGCGGTTTAACTCTTTCAGATCCGTCACACGGACACTCGCTTCTTGCTACCATTTTCGCTCTGAGAGGAACGATTCGTGGAACTGAGCATCGACAACCTTTGAACGAATCTCAGTCGCGCGCGGCGACGCGGCGAGTAAGCTCGGCGTACTCGACGCGCCGAGACGGTCGGGTGGTGAGTACACCGGTCCCCTCGCCTGACCGGGATATAGTTTTAACATTCGCGGCACGAATAGGCGGGTATGGAACAGTTCGACAAGTTCGTCTCCTCGACGACGCTGCGCGAGGAGAACGACTCGATCAAGCTGTATCAAAACACCGTCTCGCTCGCCTGCCCCGCCTGCGAGGAGCCGTTCGACGACATGGTCGTCTGCAAGAACGAGTACACGAGTCTGAACCAGACGATGCCGCTGGACCTCTGTACGACGGTCCACGACGGGACGCCGGTTCTGTTCACGCACAAACCCTGAGATCCGTTTTCGCGGAGTCGCTCAGTCGTCCGCGCCGGCCCAGCGATCCCAGAACGACTCGAACTCGTCGTCGTCCTCGGTGAGTCGCTCCCACGCCGCGAGGCCGCGCTCTTCGCGACTGCCGGGGATCGTGTTGTCCAGCACGAGCGCCGACAGGCCGCCGACGGCCATCCCGGTCGAGCCGATCACGTAGATCGTGTCTGCGATCAGCCGCTCGCCGAGCAGCGGGCCGACGACGGCGACGCCAGAGAGGCCCGCCCGGAACCCGGCGATACTTTGGAAGTTCCCCATGTACGCCGGAATCGCCAGTCCGACGAACAGCGCGAAGCCGACGATGAACGTGTTGCGCGAGGAGTCGAGATCGACGTGCTTGAGATTCGAGACCCCGACCGCGACGATCTGTGCGAACATCGCGACGAACAGGCCGCCGACGATCGGGTCCGGGATCGTCGCGATGGCCTGCCCGAAGTAGCCCACGAAGCCGACGACGATCATCACCGCGGCGCCGATCTGGACGACGTAGCGGGAAGCGACGCCGGTCAGCCCGATGGCGCCGATGTTCTCGGAGTACGACGTCGAGCCGCCGGTACCCATGATGCCCGAGAATAGGTTCATCAGCCCCTCCATGCCGATGCCCTGGTTGATCCGCTTCTCGCTGGGCGCGCCCGAGCCGGTGATGTTCGCGACGGCGTAGTAGTCGCCGATGCTCTCGACGACCGACGCCAGCACGCCGGCGATCATCCCGGCGATAAAGGCGCCGGTGAACTGCGGCGTTCCCCACTGGAACGGGTAGATCGGCAGGACGAGCGATGTGTCGGTGATGTCGCTCAACGCGATGTAGCCGGGCTGTCCGCTCTCGATGATGCCCCCGACCGACAGTCCGGCGGCGAGAAGCCAGGCGATCGCGAGACCGAGGACGACGGGATAGAGACGGAACGCCCGGTGACGAACGTCGAGATACTGCGAGAACAGCACGATCAACCCGAGCGTCAACCCGAGCAGCCACCAGTTCTGCTGGGCCGCCGTGATCTGGGGCGCCCCGAACAGCGACAGCCCGATCAGCGCGATCGTCGGCGCGATCACGACCGGCGAAAGGTACCGTCGCAGTTTGCCGATCAACCCGAAGTACCCGATCGCCACCTCGACGAGCGAGGCGACGATGATCGCACCCTGCAACTGCAACAGCGCCGCCTCCCAGTCGCCGGCGCCGACGCCGGTCGTCGTGACGACCGTCACGACCGCCAGCGCGGGCGTCAGCATCGAGAACGGCGCGCCCTGTACGATCGGGTACCGGTTCCCGAACGTGGTCTGGGCGAGCGTGGCGATCCCCGAGACGACGAAGAACGTGCCGATGAACCGTGCGGTCACGCCGGGGGGCATCCCCATCGCGTCCGCGAGGATCAGCGGGACGGCGATGTTCGCGCCGACCATCGTCAGGTAGTGCTGGACGCCCAGCACGGCCGATTCGCCCACTGGGGGTTTGTCGTCGATGCCGTACTCGAGATCGTCGGATGCCGATCCGTCGGACATCGGTTGCTCCCGTTCGATGCCGCCGTCGGGCGTCGCGCCCGCGGACGGCGCCTCCTCGGTACCCGTCATATGTTCGTATCGTCGGACCAAGGCCCCGGGGAGAAGATAGTGCTGTTGATCCGATCCGGAGATTCGCCAACTGGGATTCGAAATAATCGGCGAACCGTTCACAGCTACTAGATTTTTGCCCGCGGCTGACAAAGTCTAACACGGACTATGGAAGCCGCGAGACTTCACGAGTACACCGAGGAGATGGGGAGCGCGCTGGCGATCGACGAGGTCGACCGGCCGGAGCCGACGCGGTCGGACCACGTCGTCGTCGAGGTCGAGGGCGCGGGCTGGTGCCAGACTGACAACCACATCATCGAGGGGATGTGGACGCCGTACGTCGATCAGGAGCTGCCGATGACGCTGGGCCACGAGAACGCCGGGACGGTCGTCGAGACGGGCGAGGAGGTCACCACCGTCGCGGAGGGCGATCAGGTGATCTGTCACCCGGTGATGACCTGCGGGAAGTGTCGCGCCTGTCGGGTCGGCGAGGACATGTACTGCGAGAACCTGTCGTTTCCGGGGCTGGACACCGACGGCGGGTTCGCCGAGTACCTGTTGACCTCCGAGCGCTCGGTGATTCCCCTCGACACCGTGGACCCCGTCGAGATCGCGCCACACGCCGACGCCGGCATCACGGCGTACCACGCCGCCAAGAAGGCCGTCGACGAACTCTATCCGGGCAGCTACGCCGTCGCCATCGGGATCGGCGGGCTGGGACACATCGGCGTCCAGGCGCTCGACGCGATGAGCGCCGCCGAAATCGTCGCGGTCGACCTGAAGGACGAGGCGCTCGATCTCGCCGAGGACTGCGGCGCGGACTACACGATCAATTCGGGCGACGAGGACGTCGCCGAAGCCGTCGAATCGATCACCGAGGGCGACGGGGCGACGCAGATACTCGACTTCGTGGGCGCCGACAGCACGACCGCGCTGGGGCCCGAGATCGTCGCGCCGGGGGGCGACCACCACATCGTCGGCTACGGCGGGGACGTCCACCAACCCGCGCAGGATCTGGTCGACGCCGAGATGTCCTACCGCGGGACGCTCGTGGGCAAGTACTCCGAGCTGGAGGAGCTCGTCGCGCTCGTCGAGCAGGGGATCATGGACCTGCACACGACCGAGTACGACCTCGGCGAGATCAACGAAGTCGCCGAGAGGCTGGAGCACCGGGAGATCGAGGGGCGGGCCGTTATCAAGCCCTGACCGATCGGGGTGAGCAGTCGGAGACGACCGCGTGATCGGGGGTTGACCGCTGTGCGTTCGACTCCCGGGACGAACGACGTCACTCGCGTCCGGAGAACCATCGATTCAGGCACGACGCCGTAACCGATTGTCAAGCGGTATCGGATGTCAATAAATTAGATTCATACTGGTGCGAACCGAAATCATAACCGGGTTTCGGGCCTGCTCTCGGCGCCGGGGGACGCCGTGAGCAGATGAGGAACCCGGGGAGAACGACAATGGCATCAGCAGACACGCACGCGGAGATCGAGGAGCATTTCGGCCAGGTACCGAGTTGGATGGGAGTGATCTCGGATCCAGCGGCCGACCACAGCTGGGGGATCATGCGGGATCTTCTGCTCGGGGAGACCGAACTGTCCGACCGGGAGAAAGCGCTCGTCGGCCTCGGAGCGGCCGCGGCGATCGAGTGCCCGTACTGCGTCTACTTCCACCGGGAGGAGGCGAAGCTCGCGGACGTCACCGACTCCGAGCTGACGGAGGCGGTCAACGTCGCGGGCACCACGAAGTACTTCTCGACGATGCTGCACGGGGCACGGTTCGACGAGGAGCGGTTCGTCGAGGAGACGGACGACATCATGGAGCACATCGAGGAGCAACAAACCGCGGCGGCGGGCGACGACTGACCGGGCGGCCCGTCCGCACTTTTTGAACTCGTTGCCCAGAGTATTTCACCCGGCGCGAACTCGATACGCCTATGACGGACGTCCTGCCCGACGAGAGCGCCCGGTTCGTGCGCGCAGTGGGACCGCAGCCCGACGAGATTCTCGAAGAGATGGACGAGTACGCCGAGGAAAACGGCTTCCCGCACGTCGGTCCGGAGGTCGGGGGCTGGCTCGCGCTGCTGGCCCGGACGGTCGACGCCCGGCGCGTGTTCGAGTTCGGCTCGGGCTACGGCTACTCGGCGTACTGGTTCGCGCGCGAACTCCCGGCCGACGGCGAGGTCGTGCTGACCGAGCACGACCCGGACGAACTCGAGATGGCCCGCGAGTACATGGACCGCGGCGGGGTCTCGGACCTCGCGACCTACGAGGAAGGCGACGCGCTGGCGGCGATCGAGCGCCACGAGGGCCCGTTCGACGTCGTGCTCGTCGACCTCCGGAAGGACCAGTATCCCGACGCGTTCGACGCCGTCCGCGAGAAGGTCGCGCCCGGCGGCGTGATCGTCGCCGACAACGCGATGACGGCCGGACCGATCCAGTTCGAGAAGCTCCTGGAGTTCCAGGAGGGCGGCGACCCCGACGACGTCAACGAGCACACACGCGGCATCGCGACGTACCTCGACGCCGTGCGCGCCGCGCCGGAGTTCGAGACCGCCGTGATGCCGATCGGCGAGGGCATCGCGGTGAGCCACAAGGAGCGGCGGTGAGACGCCGCGGTCGCCGCGGCGCCATGCGGTGGTGATCTCGGCGTCGAGCCCCAGTACGTTCGGCGCCGAACGGCGGTAAATTCGGCAGTTCCGCGCGTGCAACCGACCGATTGCGTGCGGCTTAACCGAGTGCGAACCCAGTTTCCGGTAGATGCCGCCAGCTATCGAGACGGACGGGCTCGTCAAGGAGTACGGCGAGCTCAGGGCGCTAGACGAGCTGTCGCTCCGCGTCGAGGAGGGCGAGTTCTTCGGCCTGCTCGGCCCGAACGGCGCGGGCAAGACGACGTTCATCAACATCCTCGTCGGCCTGGCGCGCAAGTCCGGCGGCGAGGCCCGCGTGTTCGGTCACGACGTCGTCGACGACTACCAGGAAGCGCGGGACGCCATCGGACTGGCGCCCCAGGAATTTAACGTCGACCGGTTCTTCCCGATTATCGAGGTTCTCGAGCACAAGGCTGGCTACCACGGAATTCCGCCCGAAGAAGCCACCAGACGCGCCGAGGAGTCGCTGAAGCGGGTCGGAATTCATCACAAACGCGACGAGCGGTTCGACTGGCTTTCCGGCGGGATGAAACGACGGTTCCTGCTGGCCCGCGCGCTGGTGACCGACCCCGACCTGCTGATCCTCGACGAACCGACCGCCGGCGTCGACGTGCAGCTTCGCCACGACATTTGGGACGTGATCCAAACTTTGAATCAGGAGGGGACGACGATCCTGCTCACGACCCACTACATCGAGGAGGCCGAGCGCCTCTGCGACCGCGTCGCGATCCTCAACGAGGGAACGAAACTGGACGTCTCGACGCCCGAGGAGCTGATGGGACGGGGAACCGACACGATCTACGTCCGCGTGCGCGAGGACGAGCAGGCGCAAACGGCCGAGCCGGAGCGTGTCGCCGCCGCGGCGACAGGTGCCGGAAGCGAGTCAGTCGCCGACGACGCGTCGGCGTCCGTACCGGCCGGCGACCGGCTGACGGCGATCGACGGCGTCAAGTCGGCGACCGTCGAAGACGGGCGGCTCGCCGTCCGAGCGAGGAACGGCGGGAGCACCGCGCCCGAGGTGCTCAACGCGCTCGAAGCCGAGGGCTACGAGATCGCCGACCTGGAGATTTCGCGCACGAGCCTTGAGGAGATTTTCGTGGAGATGACCAACAGAGAACGGAGTGATCGCTGATGAGCTTTGGACTGCCAGTTGGCGCGCGAGCGTTACTGAAGCGGGAGATCCAGCGGTACCTGCGTCGGTACACCAACACGTTCGCGCCGCCGCTGATCACGAACGTGCTGTACTTCTCGGTGTTCGGCGTGATTCTCGGCGGGCGGATCGACCAGATCCAGGGCTTCGACTACATCGTCTTCCTCCTGCCGGGGCTGGTCGTGCTGGGGATGATCTCGAACGCCTTCGAGAACGCCTCGTTCTCGATCTTCCACGGCAGGTGGAACGAGTACATCCACGAGACGCTGACATCCCCGTTATCCTACAGCCAGATGGTCGCGGCGTACGTCGTCGCCAGCGCGCTGCGGGGCGTCCTCGTCGGCGTGCTGATCGCCGCGATCGGCGTCGCGTTCACGCTGGTCAACGGGCAGATAGCGACCGTCACGATCGCCCAACCGCTGTACCTCGCGGCGTTCGGGCTGATCGTCCCGACGCTGTTCTCCGGCTTCGGCGTGATCGGCGGCTTGCTAGCGGAGGACTTCGATCACCTGACGGTGATGAACCAGTTCATCCTGCGCCCGCTGGTCTTTTTCGGCGCGGTGTTCTACTCGCTGGAGACGCTGCCCGGCGTCTGGCGCGACCTCTCGCTGCTCAACCCGATGGTGTACATGGTCGACGGCGTGCGCTACGGCTTCCTGGGCTACTCCGACGTCGACCCGTGCGTCTCGCTGGTCGTGCTGTCGGCGCTGACGATCGCCGTGCTGTTCGTCGACGTGCAGCTGTTCAAGCGCGGCTACGGGCTGACCGACTGACTCGTGACGCCCGACTGTCCCGGGAATCGCGCCGTAGTAACCGGCTACGATCCGTAAACGAACTCGTAACTAACTGGGAGGTACGCGAACGCTCGGCGTACCGTGATCGATACCGATCAGCATCGCACGCACGACCGAACCGACCGGACGCCGCGCGGACGCCGATGAGCCGCCAGTTCCGGACCGGGATCGACCTGCTGGACCGCCAGCTCGGCGGGGGCATCCCCGCCGGCAGCGTCGTGGCGCTGACGGCGCCGCCGTCGAGCCAGTCGGAGCTCCTGCTGTACGAGTTGGTCGGCCGGCGCCGGACGCTGTACCTGTCCGCCGAGCGGACGGCTGACGACGTTCGATCCGTGCTCGACGAACAGGTGAGCGACGCCGACGGACGGGCCGGCGACACTGCCGGATCTGCCGGCGCCGCCGCCGAGTGGCACGTCCGAGAGACCCGCGGCGACGACCAGATCGATCGGGCGACGCGACTCCTCCGGTCGATCGCGGACGGCGCGCTCGTGATCGTCGACCCGGTCGACGCGCTGGAGCGGTCGGATCGACGCCGTTATCGCCGCTTTCTCGCCGAACTGCGCGAGGAGATGGCGTCGACCGGTGGCGTCGCCGTGCTCCACTGCCTCGACGGCCGCGAGTCGCCGCCGCTGCGCGACGTCACCGAGTACATGGCCGACGTGGTGTTCGAGCTCTCGACGGAAGTACAACAGGAGACGGTACGGACGCGGCTGCGCGTCCCGAAGTTCCGCAACGGCGCCGCGCCGACCGACGTGATCCGGCTCCAGCTGACCGACGAAGTTGCGGTCGACCACAGCCGCGAGATCGCCTGAATCGGTCAGAATCAGCGTCGCTCAGACGTGGGGCTTCGCGGTCAGATCCTCGAAGCGCTGGTCGTCGAGCCACTCCAGTAGCGCGACGAGTTGCTCGGTCGCCGCCTCGAACAGCTGTTCGCCCTTCTCGGCGGTGGCGTCGCGCTGATCGCCCAGCACGCCGTTGTCGGTGTTGTCGATCGCGTCGTAGAAGGTTCGAGCGCCGTGGCGCCGCAGATCGTCGTCCGAGAGCGTCCGGAGCCCGCCCTCCGCGGCCGCTTCCAGTTTCTCCTCGCGGACCAGTTCGGGCGCGAGATGCTGGATCATCGCCGTCTCCTTGGGGCCGCCGTGGGGCCCGTTGTGCTCGAACAGGTCGTCGACGAGGTCGGGGATGCTCTCGTTCCACATCCACTCGATGGCGTAGGCAATGCCGTCGCGGCGAAGCCGGCGTCCGACCTCGCGGAGGTGCTGGACGTTGCCGCCGTGGGCGTTGACGTAGACGATGCGGTCGATCCCGTGGTACGCCAGATTTCGCGAGAAGCTTTCGACGTAGTTCCGGAACGTCTCCGGGTCGACCCACATCGTCCCGTGGAACTGCCGGTGGTGCTCGGAGACGCCGATCCGCACCGGCGGGGTACAGAGATAGCCCGTGCGCTCGGCCGCCTCGCGGGCGAACCCTTCCGCGATGATGTGGTCGGTGCCCTCCGGGAGGTGGGGCCCATGCTGTTCGGTCGACCCGAGTGGCACGATCGCCAGCGACTCCGACTCGAAGTACGACCCCAGTTCCGGCCACGTTCGGTCGGCGAGTTGCATCTGGTACCAACACGGTCTCGTCGCGGGTTAAGCATTGTTGCCGTCACCGATCGTCCCCGAGCGTCATCGCGGTCACGGGCTGCAGTTTCCTCGTCCGACGGGGACGCCGCTACCTGCCATTCTGCAGTGACGAACGGTATCGTGTTATTCGAGCTAGACGAAAGCCCTCGTTACGTCCCGGGAAACGTAGCTATCGGTGTGAGGTTTCGAACGTCGGAGCCGATTCGGCGTCGCGTCGGTGAAACGGTCGCGGGGCTAAATTCGCGGAAGCGAGCCCGTGACGCGGCGGCGTCTACGCGGAACTGCGATAGACTCTCTTCTCGATAGCCCTCGTGTCCGGCCGTTCGTCGAAAGTGCAGGTTACTCCATGCAATAGCGATAGTGACTCCCGCACTATACTGAATATTTTAAGTTCTTATATTATTTTCCCAAAAAACACAATAGTATATGGACGATAGTGACGTAATTCTAAATCGCCATGCCTCAAAGGGGGAACGACGGAGGCCGACGGGACGGCGACAGACGGCGCCGAAAGTACACTCGAACGATCGGCACAGACGACGGTCCGTCCTCCGTGTCTCGGCGACGGTTCGTCGAGGCTGCGGGCGCGGCTGGAGTCGTGGCGGGGCTTGGCGGGTGTATCGTCCAGGACTACGGCAGCGAGTCCCAGGAGGGCGAGATCGACGTGGGGGAGGTGCCCGACGAACCGATCACGCTCCAGTGGGCGGCCAGCGAGCAGGAGGCGGGCGCGTCCGAGGAGATCGTCTCCGCGCTCCACGACGCCGGGATGCCCGAAAACATCGACATCAACTTCCTGTCCGGCGGCAACGTGACCTCGGACCGGCAAAACCAGTACGAGCAGTGGCTTGCCGCAGATCGCGAGAAGCCGGACCTCCTGCGAATGGACAACGGGTGGACGATACCGTTCATCGTGCGCGAACGGATCCTCAACCTGGAGCGCGTGCTTCCCGAGGAGACGACAAATCGAGTGAAGAGCGACTACAACGAGATGAGCGTCCGGACGGCGATGGACCCCGAGAGCGAGGACCTGTACGCCATCCCGCTCTGGATGGGGCTGCCGACGATGCAGTACCGCAAGGACCTCGTCGAGGAGGCCGGCTACGATCCCGACGGCCAGAACTGGGCGACGGAGTCGATGTCCTGGAAGCGATTCTCGGAGATCACGGCCGACGTGATGCAACAGCAGGGAATGGATTACGGCTACACGTTCCAGGCTGACGTCTACGCGGGGCTGTCGTGCTGTGATTTCAACGAGTTCATGAGCTCCTGGGGCGGCGCGTACTTCGGCGGCGTCGAAAACCTGTTCGGACCGATCAACGACCGGCCGGTCACGATCAACGAACCGCAGGTTGTCGATTCGATCCGGATGGTTCGAACGTTCATCCACGGCAGCGGCGCGCCGAACACGATGAACGAGTACGCGGGTAACATCGCCCCGGTGTCGGTACTGAACTGGACCGAACAGTCCTCGATGCGGCCGTTCTCGAACGGCGAGACGGTGATGCACCGAAACTGGCCCTACGCGATCAGCGTCAACGGGGCCCCGGAAGCCTTCGGGGAGGATCTCGGTGTGATGCCGATTCCGTGGGCTGTGCGGTCCGACGAAGCCGAGTACGCCGGTACCGGCGGCCCCGTCGCCGCGCTGGGCGGGTGGCACGTCGCGATCAACCCGAACACGCAGAACATGGCCGCCGCCGTCGCCGCGGTCGAGGCGGCGACCAAGGACTCGTTCAACTTCGATCTGTTCGAGATTCTCGGGCAGATCCCGCCCAAACCCGACCTGCTCGACACCCAGAGAGCGAGAGACGTCCCGGTCATGGGCCGATACATGGACGCGCTGCAAGTCGCCAGCCAGAACGCCATCGCCCGCCCGGTGACGGTCGTCTGGCCGGACCAGTCCAGACAGGCTGCACAGGCGGTCAACTCCGCGTACGCGGGTGACGTGGCGCCCCAGCAGGCGATGGCCGACCTCGAGAGGACGTTCGAGGAGATCGAGGAGAGCACGTGATACCACAGATCATGCACATGACAACTCACTGCACGACAACCGACCCGCCCCGGCGCGTACGCTCCGGAAGTCGCTGTCGCCGAAGCGTCACGGTGACTCGACTCGATAGGCCCGCGTCTCATCGGGGCGACGAGACAGGAATAACCGTCGCGACGACACCGCCTGCACCGGGGAGGAGACCGCTCTCACTGAGGGGGTGGACCACGCCATGAGCCTGGCGAGCGTCGTCTCCCAGCCGGCCAACTGGACCGAACGGCTCAACGAGACGCAGTTCGCGTACCTGATGCTGGTGCCGGTGTTCCTGTTGCTGGGCGTCATCGCGATCTGGCCGCTGTTGAGCACGTTCCGGATGTCGCTGTTCGCAGATAACTTGACGAGCGCTGCCACGGTCGGCGAGTTCGTCGGCCTCCAAAACTACGTCGAGTTGCTCTCGGGACAGCGCGAGCCGGTGTTGCCCCGGCCGTTTTTCGACATCAGCCAGCCGTTCCGGAGCGCACTGCTCGTGACGCTGATCTTCGCGGTCGTCAGCGTCCTCTTGGAGACGCTCCTCGGGTTCGCCGCGGCGCTGGTGTTAGACCAGGAGTTCCGCGGCCGGCGCTGGTTCCGCGTCGCGCTGATCCTGCCCTGGGCGGTGCCGATCGTCATCCAGGGGATGATCTTCTACCTGATGTTCGCACCGGGGATCGGCTTCGCGACCGATCCGCTCAACAACCTCGGCATCTTCGGGGCGACGCCGCTGACCAACAGCTTCGACTCGCTGGTGATCATCGTCATCGCCGACGTCTGGAAGACCACCGCGTTCATGACGCTGCTGATCCTCGCGGGGCTCCAGAGCATCGACCGAAGCCTCTACGAGGTCGGCCGGGTTTCGGGCGCGTCGAAGTGGCAGCAGTTCAAGATGATCACGCTCCCGCTGGTGCTGCCGGCGGTGCTGGTCGCGATGCTGTTCCGGTCGATCAACGCGATGCGCGTGTTCGGGTTGATCGAAACGGTGTCGGACTGTGGCACCGTGCCGTCGCTGTCGTGCATGGTCGTCCAGACGTTCAGTTCCGGGCGCTACGGCACGTCCGCGGCGATCGCGTTCCTCACCGCCGCGATCATCGGCGGCGCGGTGATGATCTACATCGTCCAGTTCGCGCGCGGTCAAGCGGAGGTGATCTGAGATGGCCGGCGAAGCCGAGACCTCACGTCAGTCTCAGGAGGAGGAGGATGCCGGTCTCTACGAGCGCTGGGTTCAGGAGTCGATGCAGAACCCCGAGCGGGTGTACAACGGGCTGTTCTACGTCGTCACGCTGTTTTTCCTCGTGACGATGATGTTCCCGTTCTACTGGTTGCTGGTGCTGGCGCTCACGCCCAACGAGCAGATCGCCAACATGGGGCTACTGCCGCGAGGATTCAACGTCGAGGCCTTCGTACGGATCTTCGAGCTGCTGCCGTTCGGCAGGTTCGTGTTCAACAGCATCTTCCTCGCGCTGCTGACGACGGCGATCGTCCTGCTGCTGGCGAGCCTCGCGGGATACGTGTTCGGGCGCCTGGAGTTCCCGGGCCGACAGCCGCTGATGCTGTTGATTCTGGCGATCTCGTACTTCCCGCCGGCGGCGTTCCTGCTGCCGTTGTTCGATCTGTTCACCGGCAACGTCGTGATTCCGCTGGGCCCGGTCGCGATTCAGAGTCCGGTGCTGTTCAACACGCCGGGGGCGATGATCCTGCCGTTCAGTTCGCTGTTCATGCCGCTGTCGATCTTCATACTGACGACGTTCTACGCCCAGATCCCCGACGGGCTCGAAGACGCCGCCAGGGTCGAAGGGACGACGCGGATCGGCGCCCTGTTCAGGGTGATCATGCCCCTGTCGGCGCCCGGCGTCGCGACGGCCGGCATCCTCACGTTCATCGCCGTCTACAACGAGTTCTTCTTCTCGTTCCTGATGAACGACGGGCAGGCCCAGAACTGGGCGCCGATCGTCTGGGGGATCCTGGGCTACCAGGGCCAGTACACGCAGTTCTACAACCTGATGGCGGCCGCGAGCATCGTCGGCGTGCTGCCGGTGGTGATCCTGGTCGTCATCGCACAGGAACGAATCGTGAGCGGACTGACCGCGGGCGCACTCAAGGAGTAAAACAATGGGAGACGTCAAACTAGAACACGTAACGAAACGGTACGCGGACGTAACGGCAGTCGACGACATGAACTTAGACATCAGCGACGGCGAGTTCGTCACGCTCGTCGGCCCGTCGGGGTGTGGCAAGTCCACCACGCTGGAGACGATCGCCGGCCTGACGATCCCCACCGAGGGGACGATCACGATCGCCGATCGCGAGGTGACGAACTTGCCGCCCAAGGACCGGGGGATCGCGATGGTGTTCCAGAACATCGCGCTGTTTCCCCACATGGACGTCTACGACAACATCTCGTTCGGACTGCGGCTGCGAGATTTCGACAAAGAGGAGATCGAGCGGCGCGTCGAGCGCGCGACCGAGATCCTCCAGATTCAGGGGATGCTCGACCGGATGCCCGAAGAGATGTCCGGCGGCCAGCGCCAGCGCGTCGCGATCGGGCGCGCGATCGTCCGGGAGCCCGAAGTGTTCCTGATGGACGAGCCGCTGGCCAATCTGGACGCCAAGCTCCGGGTCCACATGCGCACGGAGCTCCAGCGCCTCCACAAGGAGCTGGACACGACGATCATCTACGTCACCCACGACCAGGCCGAGGCGATGACGATGTCCGACCGCATCGCCGTGCTCAACGAGGGGCAACTCCAGCAGATCGCGGCGCCGCTGACCTGCTACAACGAGCCGGCCAACCGGTTCGTCGCGGGCTTCATCGGCTCGCCCAGCATGAACTTCCTCGAAGGTGAGCTGACGGCCGACGGCATCACGACCGACGACTTCGCGGTCGAGTTCGACGTCGCCGCCCTCGACGGCTACGGCCCCGGCGACGACGTCACGCTGGGCGTCCGCCCGGAGGACGTACACCTCGAAGAGAACGCCGACGAACTCGCCCATCCGACCACCCCGTTCCCCGCCCAGAACGACGTCATCGAGCCGATGGGCGACGAGATCTTCGTCTACCTGATCGTCCACGACCTCGAGGGCGGCGGGCAGGAGGGCGCCGTCACCGAGCGCGACCCCGACGAGCAGGTGCTGATGAGCGTCGATCCGGACGCCGACGTCGAGATGGACGCGCGCGTCCAGATCGTGTTCGACAGGAGCCGCCTGCACCTGTTCGACACCCGATCGGGCGACGCGATCACCCACGGCCTCGTCCAGCCCGCCAGCGGCGTCGACCAGCGAGCACGGGGCGCCGAGTCGGAGGGCGACGACTGATGGTTTCGACCGTCGGCGTCGTGTACGTCGTCGGCGTCACCGTCCTGTTTTTCTTCTGGGTCTACGGCATCTACGCGTTCGGACGGGACGTGCGGCGGCGGTACCTGCCGGCGCTGCGGGCGTACCTGGAGCAACGCGAGAGCGACGCCGAAGCGGCGCGGGCCGAAGAGGAACGGGAGGAGCGAGAGCAACAGTTGTACTGACGCCGGAGGCTCGCGTCCTCCCCGGGCGCCGTCGACGTCGGGCTGAGTGGGCAGTTGTCTCCGTCGGAAGAATATCGTTCATACACAAAATAGCATGAAACAGCAGGTCGGTGAGAACTGCGTATCGAACGGCGGTTCGATCTACACGTCACCAGATTTTAGTAACTAGATATGACTTTTAGACTATGGAACGTCTGTATTTGTACCAAGGAGCGCTTGCCGTGCTGGGGCTGTCGTTTCTGCTCAACGCGGGTAGCTCATTCGCTGCCGGAGACTGGAGTCTCGTTCCACTCCTTTTTGCAGTAAGTGGGGCCGGTCTGCTTCTCGGAGCGGGTTACGAGTCGCTCCGAACTGACCCTGCCGAGTTTACGATCTCTACTGGTTCACTCTTTATTATCAGCGGCGGCGCTTGCCTGAGTCTCGTCATTACTGTTCTCGATATCGTGTTTTCCTTCTGATCGTCTGCCGTACGATCCGTATCGACCGCGCCGAGTCAGGATACATCATCCGCTGAGAGTTTCGACAAAGCCGGCCAGTCGATCAGCGTCGATCCTCGGTCTCGACCTCGCTCCGGGCCACTGACTGGGAGCTGCCGTCCCCGTCGTCGTCGAGCAGTCGCTCCATCTCCCGCTCGAACTCCGACTCACCGATCTCGCCGGCAACGTATCGCTCTCTGAGCTGTTCCTTCCGATCCTCGGTCGTCGGCTCGACCTTTCCGGAGACGTCGAACTCGCGCAGGGCCGGGAACTCCCGTTCGAGGCGCTCAACGAACGACGCCAGCCGGTCGTCCCGGGGCAGCGACGCGCTCCGGAGGACGGAGACGACGGTCGCGAGGAGAAACAGCGCCGCGATCGCGCCGAGAGCCAGCCCCGCAACGACCCACTCGGCGGCTGCTCCGAGCATCGCCAGCACGACGAACTCCTCGCTCGCGTAGACGCCGCCGCTCAACGCCGACAGCGCGTCGAGCAAGCCCAGGAGACCGACGCCGACCAGCAGGACGGTGCTGACGACGAAGCCGCCGAAGTACAGCCAGCGACGCGAGACCATGTCCCAACCTCCGGGCCGGAGCATCGTTAAACGTGCGGACCGTGCGATTACGTCGCCTGTCCGGATCGCGACGACGACGTCGGGGCCCCGACGCCGCTGGCCGTTCGCAACAGCTTAGGGCGCGAGCGCCGACCCACCGACAATGACGGCGCCGCTCGTACTCGACATCGACGGGACGCTGACGAGAGCCGACGGGGAGCCGGGGATCGACCCGCGCGTATTCGAGCCGCTCCGCGAGTGGCCCGCTCCCGTCGTGATCGCGACGGGGAAGGCGTTCCCGTTCCCGGTCGCGCTGAGCCAGTTCGTCGGGCTGCCCGAGCGCGTGATCGCCGAGAACGGCGGCATCGTCTACGCCGAGGGAGAGGTCAGCGTCGTCGGCGCCCGGGACGCCGCCGAGGCCGCCGTGGCGTCGCTCCGCGAACGGGGGTACGATCTGGGCTGGGGCGAGCCGGATCTCGTCAACCGCTGGCGCGAGACCGAGCTCGCCGCCAACCTCGACGTGCCCGAAGCGCCGCTGCGCGAGGTCGCCGCCGAGCACGGGCTGGAGGTCGTCGACACCGGCTACGCCTACCACATCAAGGATCCCGAGATCGGCAAGGGAGACGGGCTCGAAGCCGTCGCGGAACTACTCGGTCGCGATCCCACGGAGTTCGTCGCGATCGGCGACTCGGAGAACGACGTCTCGACGTTCGGCGTCGCCGGCGAGAGCTACGCGGTCGCGAACGCCGACGACGCCGCGCTGGGGGCCGCCGACCACGTCACCGACGGCGTCCACGCCGCGGGAACGCTCGAAGTGCTCGACCGACTGCGATAGTCTCCGTCGCCCGGCCGCGATAGTCCCCGGCCGCGATAGTCTCCGTCGCCCGGCCGCGATAGTCCCCGTCGCCCGGCCGCGA
>NZ_JANHDP010000002.1 GCF_024494695.1 Natronoarchaeum rubrum
GGTGTCGTCTTCGATGAATGAGTCCAGTGGACGTCTGGATCGCACGTACACGCGGTCTTCATCTACCGCCCGGTGGTCTGGGGCGGTATCGACCCTTCCCATCCGCGCTCGCACGGGATGGTGCATCAATTTGTTCGGATTCATTCGTCCGGGCCTATCCCACTTAAGGGAAACGATCCGAGACAATGAACCCGCGAACAGAGACCCACCTGGGATCCGAACCCAGGGCACCCTCCATCTAAAGGAGGTGCTCTACCACTGAGCTATGGGTCTACCCTCCGTCACAGGAGGAGTGTAGCCTTGATAGTTCAAAGGTGCCCAACCGAACGAGAGCGAGCGATAGCCGATCACGGACCATGCATAGCTGCCTGCTATGAAAGCAGGACTTAGGTGCCCGCTCGAAGAACGGGACTTGGGATTCTCGTCCAGTGACGGACGAGTCCTACGAGTGGGCCAGGCGCGTCGGCCTGGTCCCGGTCTGTAGGAGGTGATCCAGCCGCAGATTCCCCTACGGCTACCTTGTTACGACTTAAGCCCCCTTGCGGAGCCCAGATTCGACTCGGGAACCGAGCCTCATCCGGACCCCACTCGGGTGCTTTGACGGGCGGTGTGTGCAAGGAGCAGGGACGTATTCACCGCCACCTTCTGAGTGGCGATTACTACCGAATCCAGCTTCATGAGGGCGAGTTTCAGCCCTCAATCCGAACTACGACCGAGTTTCGGAGATTAGCGTCCCCTCTCGGGGTTGCGTCCCACTGTCTCGGCCATTGTAGCCCGCGTGTCGCCCAGCACATTCGGGGCATACTGACCTACCGTTGCCCGTTCCTTCCTCCGTGTTGGCCACGGCAGTCTCCCTAATGTACCCACCTGGCTCGCGCCAGTGCTGGCAATTAAGGATGCGGGTCTCGCTCGTTGCCTGACTTAACAGGATGCCTCACGGTACGAGCTGACGGCGGCCATGCACCTCCTCTCAATGGCTCTAGTAAGCTCATCACACTGACTGTCACTGCACATTGTCGATGCTGGTGAGATGTCCGGCGTTGAGTCCAATTAAACCGCAGGCTCCTCCGGTTGTAGTGCTCCCCCGCCAATTCCTTTAAGTTTCATCCTTGCGGACGTACTTCCCAGGCGGTCCGTTTAGCGTCTTCACTGCGGCACAGCGCAGGCTCGTAGCCTACGCCGCACCTAACGGACATCGTTTACGGCCAAGACTACCCGGGTATCTAATCCGGTTCGTGACCTTGGCTTTCGTCCCTCACCGTCGGATCCATCCTCCCAGAGCGCTTTCGCCACCGGTGGTCCGGCCGGGATTACAGGATTTCACTCCTACCCCGGCCGTACCCTCTGGGTCGTCTGGTCCCAAGCCACGCAGGTTTCGCCGGACGCCCACGCGTTGAGCGCGTGGATTTCCCGACGAACTTGCGTGGCCGGCTACGGACGCTTTAGGCCCAATAAGAACGGCCATCACTCGAGCTGCCGGTATTACCGCGGCGGCTGGCACCGGTCTTGCCCAGCTCTTGTTCCACCACCATCGTACGGTGGTGAAAAGCGAGGACTGTATGCCCTCGCACTGGGGATCCCCTTATCGCACTGTCGTGCAGTGTAAAGGTTTCGCGCCTGCTGCGCCCCGTAGGGCCCGGTATCTTGTCTCAGATACCGTCTCCGGGCTCTTGCTCTCACAACCCGTACCGATTACTGGCACGGTGGGCCGTTACCCCACCGTCTACCTAATCGGCCGCAGCCACAGCCTCTGGCGCCGGAGCGTTTGACTCTCCATCCATTCCAGGAGTGAAGTGATATCAGGTATTGGCCTCAGTTTCCCGAGGATATTCCCGTCCAGAGGGTAGTTTGGCCACGTGTTACTGAGCTATCTGCCACGAGTCTAAACTCGTGCGACTAGCATGGCTAAATCGGATCCCCATAGCAATGGCCTCCGGCAGGATCAACCGGAATGTGCCTCCCTGGTGGGAGGCGGTGGGCGGGATGCTCCCCAAAGGGGAGCAACACCATAATGTGTGGTCCCCGTCAGGGACCACGATTGTCTATTGCATGGGTCCGTAGATCGGTGATCACCAAACCATCAGTCGGTTGGGTATCACCGAACTACCAAGGCTAACATCAGATCCCATCTGTACGGCGGACCACAGGGGTGGAATCCTCATCTCTTGTCTCCGCCCTCGTGTGGGCGGCGACGCGTTCACATCAACATCGGAAGCACCACCCATATAAAAGGCCATTGAATTAGATGCTGTTCGGGAGTGCTACTCAAGAGTACTAATCACACATGTATGATAAGTGCCATTATATTTCTCCTCAGCAGTTCTTGTCGTAGTTCCCCCATCCCGTCGTGGATGATCTTATAGAGCCGATCCTCACCGAAACCCAACTCATTCGCTACTGCGACTCGCTCGTTCAGCGATAAGTTCTCGCAGGTGCTTGATCTGATCGCCCAGTTATCTCCTATTTTCACCGTCGAACATCTCCGGGAAAAGGTGCCGGCGATCTCTCCCCGCTTGACGATCTGCGCGAGTTCGTCGTCGTAATCGTGCAGCAGCATCCCCTCGCCGTGTGAGCGCCGCCGATCACGTCCCTCTCGTCGTCAGAGAGATGCGCAAAGTTCAGGATGTGCTTGCAGATCACGTCGTGGCTATGGAGTTCCTCCAGTAGTTCGCGGTTGCGCGTGTCTTGGTCAATGCGCTCGCGAAGGTCAGACGGGACGGCCGCAAGGATGTCAAATGGGAAGTGTTAGCGGGCGTAGTCACCAGACGACGCTGTCAAAGACAGTCTTAGTATCAGTACATAATATCTGACAATATCACCACCAATTAGTTCGGTTCTATTCCCACGAAAAGGAAGGTACGCATCAATTCTATCCTCGGAGATTGTGCGATATAGAATCGGAGCTGTCGGATCGCGCTACGCTCGATCGGCCGTGGTCGCACGACAGCCATCTCTCACTGCTTTGCGGGCGATGGGCGGCGGAGCAGCCGTCGCGAGGATCCCCGACGATCCCAACTGCTGATCAGAGCCACTCCCATCGCCCACCGATTCAGAAGCATGGACGACCCGAACGCGAACCGATGGTCGCTCACCGCGCGGGCGTATATTGTACACTCGGATAGCACAGCACGTCGACCACATCATCCGAGGGAACACAGCAGGCTGATCGACCCGGGTGAACTCATTCACGTTCAGCCTCGTCACCGACCCGCTCGTCGCGCTCGGTGTCGTGCCATCGCGGACCGGTCGAGCGGGCGTTCGATACTGGACAGCAGTACGGTCGATCGTGAGTGCGATGCTGGTCTCGTCTACACGAGGCGTGGGCTACCGAGCCGTCCATAGACGTGATCTGCACGTACGCCGATCCGATAGGGGGACGCCGCGTTCGCGCTCCTGATCGGGCTCATCTCCGCTGCACTGCTCGGGACGGGCTACTCGACGAGACGGCGGTACCGCGGAGTACAGTAATCAGTCCCCACGGTTTCCGGAGTAGTGCCCAGTCGGTCGAAGCGAACCTGCGGGCACCGCTCCGGCGTCGCGCTCAGGCGGCACGTGGTTGTGGCCGTAGGAAGATTTCGTATAGCACTATACGATAGATAATTAGTCGGCACCGGTTCGCGTCGATTCGATGGACGCAGCCGAAACCGTTCGAAAAAGGAGCCGAGACGCCGCTACTCGCCGAGATAGCGTTCGAGCAATGATCGAGAACGAGTTGTAGCAGCCGAAACGCGCACTACGGACGGACCGCGCGGGAATCAGGCTTCGTCGTCGTCCGCCTCGCCGCGGCGTCGCGCCGCGAGCGCACCGCCGGCTGCACCGAGAAGGCCGACGCCGATGCCGAATCCGGGGAGGCCGCTGTCCTCGTCGGAACTGCTCCCGTCGTCGGAACCGCTGTCGTCCGAACTCCCGCCGTCGGAGCTATCACCGTCGGAGCCGCCATCGTCGGAACTCCCATCATCGGAGCTTCCGTCGTCCGAGCTCCCATCGTCTGAGCTGCCATCGTCGGAACTCCCGTCATCGGAGCTCCCATCGTCGGAACTTCCGTCATCGGAGCTTCCGTCGTCCGAACTACCTCCGTCAGAACTACCGCCGCCCGAACTATCGCCGCTGACCGAGAGGTACGGAATCGTCGCCACGGAGTCGCTGGAGTACGCGAGCGCGTCGCTCTGGCTCGTCCCGTCGGGCGTGATCAGATCGATCACGTTTGACGCGTTCTCGTTCTCCTCGCCGCCGAACTTGTGCTGGGAGGCTTCCGATTCGACCGTCCGAACCTGGCCGGGGCCGAAGCCGTCGAAACCGAGCATGAGCGGTGCGACGTGCATCGACTCGATGTCGCCGATCGTGTCTTGAGACACCGAGAACACGATCGTCGAATCACCCTCGACGCTGGGTGTGCCGGTCGCGAGTTCGCTGCCCTCGGCGTCCTGCACGCGGACGCCGTTCTGGCCGTCGACGAGAATCCGGATCTGGTAGTTCGCCGCGAGGTTCGCGTTCACGCCCTCGCGCGCCGCGCTGGCGCCGCTGCTCGCGCTGGGATCCCGCAGGTACACCTGAATGTGCTGGTGCGAAAAGCCGTTCTCCAGGGGGAAGTTGTTCGAAATCGTCCCGTCGACCGTCAGCTTGAACTGGTAGTTGCCGTCCGCAGAGTGGATGCTGAACGACGAGATGTCCCAGGTCGCGTCCGAGTAGTTGTCGCCGGTCGGGCGCGTGTAGCTTCCGGGACCGTTCGCGTCGCCCGTGGCGTCGTCCCACGAAGCGATCGCGTCCGACTGCGCGGACGCGGTCGAGACGCCGGTGACCGCGAGTGCGCTCGCCGCTGCCAGGCCGCTGAGGTACTGTCTTCGATCCATGATACCACACTTCGAATATGTCCATAAAAACATTATGAATTATTTCGACATACTTGTCAGTATTTTGTCTTATGGTAGCGAGTGTGAAAAAATCCGGGCGCCTTACTCCGAGTCGCTCGCGTCGGCGTCGTCACCGGTGACCGCAGCGAGCCCGTCTTCGGCGTCGAAGTCCCGTGCAGTACGGTCCGCGGGCGTCGGGCCGGCGCCGGGGGTCGGCTCGTCGGCCTCGACGACGACCACGCGATCGACCTCGAACTCCAGCGAACCGTCGTGGGTCGTCGGTGAGAGCGACTCGCCGGTGCGCAGGTCGGTCGTCTCGACGTAGTCGCCGACGCGAACCGAGCGGGGACCGTCCGCGAAGTTGAGCAGGACGACCGCGCGCTGGTCGTCGGCGACCCGCGAGAACGCGAGCACGTGATCGGAGTCGGAGTGGTAGGGGATGCGTTCGATTCCGGCGTCGCTGCCCAGCGCGGGGATCGACTTGCGGGCGTCGACGAGCGAGCGGTAGAACTCGTTGAGCTCCTCGTCGAACTCGCCCCAGTTCATCGCGTCGCGGTACCCCTCGAGGCCGGTCTCCTGTCCGTAGTACAGCATCGGATTTCCGGGGAGCGTGAACGTCGCGGCGCCGGCGGCCATCTGGGCTTCGCGGCCGTACTCGGCGAGGAAGCGATCGAGGTCGTGGTTCTCGACGTACTGGAGGAACGGCCGGTAGGCGGGGACGCCGACGTTCGCCCGGCGCTCGACGGCGTCGAGGACGGCCTCGGCGTCGCCGTCGGCGGCCATCCCGAGCGCCTCGTGGAGCCGGTCGTCGTGGTGGATGTGGAACTCGCCCTCCGAGAAGTCGGCGAAGTACGGCACCGACTCGTCGAGCAGGAGGAATTCGTCGTCATCGGCCGTGGTGCGGTCGTACACCTCCTTCCAGAAGGAGTGCTGGACGCCCCAAGCGACGTCACAGCGGAACCCGTCGATCTTGTCCGCCCAGAAGTCGACGATCGAGAGCACGAACTCCCGGACCTCGGGGTTCTCGTAGTTCAGGTTCGGGATCGTGCTCCAGTTGAAGTACGTGTCCGGTTCGAGGTCGTCCTCGTCCTCCCAGCGGTACCAGTCCCTGTAGCGCTCGTGGTCCTCGTGGTCGGGATCCGAGGCGGCCTGGAAGTGCGGGTGGAGGATCGACGTGTGGTTGACCACCAGGTCGAACACGACCTTGATGCCGTGGTCGTGACAGACGTCGACGAACGCCTCGAACTCCTCCATCGTCCCGAGCGCGGGGTCGACCGAGAAGTAATCCAGCGCGTCGTAGCCGTGGGGGCCGCCGCGTTCGGCGTCGGTGCCGAAGCTGCTCTCGGCCTCGACGAAGGGGGTCATCCAGAGCGCGTCGACGCCGAGCTCGGCGAGGTAGGGGACGCGCTCTGCCATCGTCTCGAACGTCGGGTCGTCCTGGTCGGGGAACCGGCGGGTGAAGATCTCGTAGAAGACGGCGTCGTCGAGCCACTCCGGCGGGTCGTGGGGGCGTTCGATCGACACCGAGTCCCCCTCGGGGACGAGCCGGATCGCGTCGGCGACGCTGTACCGGCGTCCGGCGGCGACGGCGTAGATCCGCACCGGTTCGTCGATCTCCGAGGCGACGATCGGACCGCCGGCGTCGACCAGCGCGTCTTTGTCACGGTCGTCGACGTACAGCTCCACGTCGACGTCGGGGTCGATCGAGTCGTCGGCCGGCGGCGTCGTCGCGGCGGCGGTCAGCACCACGCGATCGCCGATCGTCTCGGCGTCGATCTCCACGCGGGGGCGCGGGTCGTCCGGGTTCTCCGGGTCGTCCGGGTTCTCCTCGGGGAACGCGCGGACGGTCAGCTCGTGGCGGCCGTCGGGAGCCACCAGTTCGAGCGTGTACTCGCCCGGGACGTCGGGGTCGAACGAGACGACGGGGTCGGCCCCGACGGTGGCGTCGCTGCCCTCGGGTGACTCGGCGACCGACCACGAGTACTCGGCGTCCGGATCGGGGTTGCGCGGCGCCAGCGCGTCCCGGTCCGTCTGGTCGTTGCCGTTGGGATCCTCGATCGTCTCGCTGACCGCCACGAACCGCGGCGGCCCCGGGTGCGAGGAGCCGTCGCCGCTCTCGGAGTCGTCGGTCGCCGACCGTTTCGCGCCGCCGTCGGCGAGCGGCGCGTCGACCAGCGATCCGAGAGTGGCGATATGCGTGCTACGTCTCATGTCCTCATACCACCTGTCATAGCATAAAACATTCACGAAGTATTATTTCATCACTCGTTTTCGTGACCGAACTGTGCCCTGTAGGGGGACGCACCGCGAGAGTAAAAATGCGGTGGCCGGGCCGAACGGGCCCGAGGAGAGGGCGAGCGGCGTCGAACGGCTTCGCCGCGGGGGCTCCGTATGGAGCCGTCGGACGACCGGGACGACTACGGGGCCGCGGCGCGAACGCGAACGTATGACCGACGATGCGGCGGGCGACGGCGGCGAGGACGAAGCGGCGAGCGGCGACGGAACGGTACAGTGCTGGCTCGTCGAGCGATCGTTCGACCAGCGCAACCTCGTCACGCTCGTGTACGCGACGCCCGGCGGCGAGCGCTACCAGCAGCGCGAGCTATCGGGCAACGCCCTCTCCCAGATCGACGTGACCGCGGCGCGGGAGATCCCCGCCGACGAACTGGAGGACGTGCGCGACGCCGACACCCGGGCGCGCTACGCTGACGAGGTCGCGTCCGTGCGCGAGCAGTACGACCCGGACGAGGAGCTCTGAGCCGGCGAGCTGCGGACAATTGGGGGTTCGGAACGTCGACTCATCACAGCACATAAGCGGCGGTGCGCTGAACCGTCCGACATGGCAGCCATCGAACTGGACGGCGTGACGAAGCGCTACGGCGGCGTCACGGCGCTGTCGGATCTCGACCTCGCCGTCGAGGCGGGCGAGATCTACGGCTTCCTCGGCCCGAACGGCGCCGGGAAGTCGACGACGATCAACGTGTTGCTCGACTTCGCGCGGCCGACCGCGGGCGCCGCTCGGGTGTTCGGGCTCGACTGCCAGGCCGAGTCGGTGGCCGTCCGCGAGCGCGTCGGCGTGCTGCCCGACGGCTTCAGCCCGTGGGATCGGCTCACGGGACGCCAGCACGTCGAGTTCGCCTGCGAGTCCCGCGAGGTCGACGCCGATCCCGAGGCGATTTTAGAACGGGTCGGCATCGCGGACGCCGCCGACCGGAAGGCCGGCGACTACTCGAAAGGGATGACCCAGCGCCTCGCGCTCGGGATGGCGCTGGTCGGCGATCCCGATCTTCTCATTCTGGACGAGCCGACGACCGGGCTCGACCCCAACGGCGCCCGGGCGATGCGCGAACTGATCCTCGAAGAGCGCGACCGCGGCGCGACGGTGTTTTTCTCCAGTCACATCCTCGATCAGGTCGAGGGGGTCTGCGACCGCGTCGGCATTTTGCGCGGCGGCGAGCTCGTCGCCGAGGACAGCGTCGAGGGGCTGCGCGAGGCCGCCGGATCGGGCGCTCGCCTGCGGGTGTCGGTCGACCGCGCGGACCCGGCGGCGGTCGACGCCGTCCGCGAGTTGGACGGCGTGACGGGCGCCGAGATCCGCGGCGACGAGATCGTCGTCCGCTGCGCCGACGGAACGAAGTCGGCGGTGGTGTCGACGCTCGAAGACGAGGGCGTCGCAGTATCGGACTTCTCGACCGAGGAAGCGTCGCTGGAGGAGCTATTCAGAGCGTACACGGAGGGATCGGCGTGAGCTGGAACGTCGTCGCCCGGAAAGAGGTCAAGGACGCGGCGCGCTCGCGCGTGCTGCACGCGCTGACCGGCGCGATGGTGCTGATCGCGCTGGCGCTGATGGGCGTCTACGTCGCTGCACCGCGGCTGTTCGGCACCCCGGCGGCCAACCTGACGTTCCAGAACTTCGTCGCCTCACTCGGCCCGGCGTCGGCGTTCGTGCCGATCCTCGGCGCGATGCTGGGCTACAAGGCGATCGTCGGCGAGCGCCAGAGCGGGAGCCTCGCGCTGTTGCTCTCCCAGCCCCACAGCCGGGACGACGTCGTGATCGGGAAGTTCGTCGGGCGCGCGGTCGTGCTGGCGATCCCGATCGGGCTGGCGTTCGCGGCGGGCTTCGGCGTCGTCGCGGTCGCGTTCGACGCCTACTCGATCGTCGGCTACGTCGGCTTCCTCGGGGCGCTGCTACTGGTCGGTGTCGCCTACGTTGCCGTCGCGATCGCGATCTCGGCGTCGACCGGGTCGACGACGAAAGCCGCCGCCGGGGTGCTGGCGTACTACATGGTGTTCAAGTGGCTCTGGGGCGCGGTCGTGCTCGCGACCAACGCCGTCAGGGCGCGCCTCGCGACCGGCGAGTGGGTCGTCCAGATCGGCGGGTTCCCCGAGTGGGTGTCGGTCATGTTCATGCTCAGCCCGCACAACGCCTACCAGATCGTGCTCCGGGACGTCGTGCTGACGGAGTACCCGCCGGTCTGGTACGCCGAACCGTACATGACCGCCTGGACCGGCGCGGTCGTGCTGGCGCTGTGGACCGTCGCGCCACTGACGTTCGGGCTCTGGCGATTCGACGCCGTCGACCTGTGAGCGTCGGCGTCGCCGCCGCGTGATGCCGACGCCGAGCCGAGGGAGATGTCGACACCGGAGCCAAAGCGAACGCCGACGCCGGGCCCGAGCCGAAGCCGCTTTTCGTTCAGAACGCTTAGAGTTCCTATGGTCGTCCCGCTGGAGATGGGGTGGCGCCACCTTCTGTTCGAGAACTGGCCGGTCGATCCGGACGTGATGGACGCACACCTCCCCGAAGGGCTCGCGCCTGACACCCACGACGGGTCGGCGTGGCTCTCGGTCGTGCCGTTCACCAACGTCGCCGTGCGACCGAAAGGCGTACCCGAGTCGCTCGGGATCCGACTGCCCGAACTCAACCTCAGAACGTACGTGACCCGCGACGGCGTCCCCAGCGTCTACTTCTTCAGCCTCGACGCGCAGGGCGTCGCGAGCGTCCTCGGCGCCCGGATCTTCCACCATCTGCCGTACTTCTACGCCCGGATCTCGCTAGAAGTGACCGACGGCCGGGTTCGCTTTCGCAGCCGTCGTCGCCATCCGGGCGCCCGTCCCGTCCACTACGAGGGGACGTACTGGCCGACCGGCGAGCCGTTCGCGGCGCCCGACGACGACTTCGGGGAGTTTCTCGTCGAGCGCTACCGGTTCTACACCGAAGCTCAGGACGGGTCGATCCGCTACACGGACGTCGCGCACGACCCCTGGACGCTGTACCCCGCCGACGCCGACATCGAGACGAACACGCTGCTGTCGGCCCACGGGTTCGCCGAGCCCGACGCCGAGCCGGTGTACTACTACAGTCCCGGCCTCGACGTGGTCGCGTCGGGGAGCAAGCGGCTGTAGCCGCCCCCGAAACTCGCTACAGGACGCCGCGCTCTTCGAGCAGGTCCTCGAATTCTTCCTCGCCGTCGAGCTGCGGGACGCCCTCCGCGTCGGCGTCCGATCGCTTGGTCTGGCCGGGGTTCTCGCCGACGACGAGGTAGTCCGTGTTGCCCGAGACGCTGCCGGTCGCCGAACCGCCGTGATCCTCGATCAGCTCCTGGGCCTCGCTCCGAGTGTAGTTCGGCAGGCTGCCAGTGAACACGAACGTCAGCCCGTCGAGTTCGTCGCCGCCCTCGATATCGGCGTCCTGCGGGTCGACGCCGTGCTCGCGCAGGTCTGCGACGACCGCGCGGTTCGCCTCGGAGCCGAAGAAGTCGCGGATCTGCTCGGCGACGATCGGGCCGACATCCGGTACGTCCTCCAGCGCGTCGGCGTCAGCTTCCATCACGGCGTCGAGCGAGCCGAACTCGCGGGCGAGCTGGCGGGCCGTCGCGGCGCCGACGTGCGGGATACCCAGCGCGGCGAGGAAGCCGGAAAGGGGCGGCTCCTTCGTCGCGTCGAGTTCCGCGAGCAGCTTCTCGGCGCTACGCTCGCCCCAGCCCTCCAGGGCGACCAGCTCGTCGGCGTCGATCTCGTAGAGGTCCGCGACGCTGTCGGTGAGCAGCCCCTCGTCGAGGAACTGGCGCACCGTGCGCTCGCCCAGCCCCTCGATATCGAGCCCGTCGTCGCCGCCGTAGTAGACCACCGACTCGCGCAGCTGGGCGTCGCAGGCCAGCCCGCCGGTGCAGTACGCCATCGGCCCGTCGCGCTCGACCGGACTCGAACAGACCGGGCAGGTGTCGGGGAACTCGAAGTGCGCCTCGTCGCCCTCGCCGTCGCTCCCATCTTCGACCACTTCCGCGACTTGCGGGATCACGTCGCCCGCCCGTTCGATGCGCACTTTGTCGCCGATATCGACGCCGAGCGCGGCGATCTCGTCGGGGTTGTGGAGGCTCGCTCGCGAGACGGTGACGCCGCCGACGTCGACCGGATCGAGCAGCGCGACCGGCGTGAGTCGGCCGGTGCGGCCGACCTGTACCGCGATCTCGCGGATCGTCGTCTCCTCGGTTCGCGCGGGGAACTTGTAGGCAAAGGCCCACCGGTAGTGGCGCGCTGTCGACCCCAGTTCCTCGCGTTGCTCGGCGCCGTCGACCTTGACGACGACGCCGTCGATCTCGTAGTTCAGGTCGTCCCGACGGTCGAGCATGGCGTCGCGGTACTCGATCGCCTCGTCGATCGCATCGACGCGCTCGGTGTACTCGTTGACCTTGAGGCCGAACTCGGGGAGGGCCTGATCCTCTTCCCACCGGGTCGCCCAGCCGTCGCTGGAATCGAGCACCTCGAAGAAGAAACAGTCGAGGGGCCGATCGGCGACGACCGAGGGGTCGTGCTGGCGGATCGTCCCCGCGGTGGCGTTCCGGGGGTTCGCGAAGGGATCGTCCCCGCGTTCGACGCGCTCGCGGTTGTACGCCTGGAACGCGTCGCGGGGCATGAACACTTCGCCCCGGACCGCGAGGAAGTCTGGCGGGTCGCCCGCGAGGCGCTGGGGGATCGACCGGATCGTCCGGACGTTCTCGGTGACGACGTCGCCCTCGCGGCCGTCACCGCGGGTGGCCGCGCGCACCATGCGGCCCTCCTCGTAGACGACCTCGATCGAGACGCCGTCGAACTTCGGCTCGCAGACGTAGTCGACCGCCCCCACCTCACCGCGGACGCGCTCGTCGAACTCGTAGACGTCCTCGGCGTCGCCGCTCTGGTCGATCGAGAGCATCGGCGCGACGTGCTCGACGGTGTCGAACGACTCGACGGGCTCGCCGCCGACTCTGCGGGTGGGGCTGTCCGCGAGGTCGAGGTCGAATTCGGCTTCGAGCGCCTCCAGTCGGGCGAACAGCGCGTCGTAGGTGCGATCGGCGATCGCGGGGTCGCCCTCGACGTAGTAGCGGCGGTCGTGCTCGCGGATCGCCTCCCTGAGCTGTTCGGCTTGCTCACGAGCCGCGTCCTCCGAAAGCTCCTCGACCGGTTCGAAGTCGGTCGGCGGATCCCGGAGGTACGGGTTGTCGTCGAGATCGGTCGCCATTTCGCCGACGTAGCGCGCCATCGTACAAAAATCCGAGCACACCGGCGTCCGGCGCTCACTCCGCCTCGCAGCCCCGCGCCTCGGAAACGGCGGCGACGCGACGCCGCCTTTCGAGTGGTGCTCGATCGTCTGCACGCTACCGTGCAAAACCGACAGAGAAGTTGCCTCTATTCCACGTAAATACATCGAACGAACCCTTATTCGGGATTTCGTGGATGTTTGTCGCGGGGATACCCATGTTCTTCCACGAACCCGAACTCCAGTACGAAGTGACAGTCGAAGAGCCCGACCCGCAGTTCGCCAAGGAGCTCCAGCAGGCGATCGGCGGCGTCGAGGGAGAGATGCGCGTCGCCCTGCAGTACCTGTTCCAGGCCTGGGCGACGCCGGCCGAGCACGAGGAGTACCGCAAGCTGCTGATGGAGACCGCGACCGAGGAGCTGGGCCACATCGAGATGCTCGCGACGGCGGTGACGAAGAACCTCCGAAACGCCTCCGAGAGCGAACGCGAGGACGCCGCCCAAGACGACGCGATGCGCATGATGATGGCCGGCCAGAGCCCGCGCCAGATCCTCTCGGCGGGCGAGTCGGCGATGCCGGTCGACAGCAACGGGTTCCCGTTCAACGGCAACTACGTCGCCGCCTCCGGAAATCTCGCGGCGGACATGTACGCCAACGTGATGGCCGAGTCCACCGGGCGCCTGCTCGCGACGCGACTGTGGGAACGCACCGACGACCCCGGGATGAAAGACATGCTGGAGTACCTGATCGCGCGGGACACGATGCACCAGAACCAGTGGCTCGCCGCCCTGGAGACGCTGGAGGATCCGGTGCCGGTGCCGGCGAGCTTCCAGCAGGAGCAGGAAAATCAGGAGTTCAACTACGCGTTCATGTCGACGCGCCGGGATCCGCCCGAGGACCCCGACCTGCCCTGGACGCAGGGCGATGCGCCCGACGGCAGCGGCGAGTTTAGCTTCCTCGACGAGCAGCCCGGCGGCGGGACGGCGTCGGCGCCGAGTCCCGATCCGTCGGTGTACGACGAGCCGAACCGCGAATAAATCAAAGAGCGCTATATTAAACTAGTGGTAGTCGGGCACCGAGGTCCAGTCGCGCTTCGGCGTCGCTCTCGGGGCGGTCGGCATGGTGCCGCCGTTCGACGGCGGCGTCGCTATCGGATCGAGAAACGAGAAAACGGCAGGCAGTTACCGACAGGAGGGAAGCGACGGCGCGTCCTCTACCGCCATCGCGAGCCAGGCGTCGTCCGCCGTGATGTCGGCGATGACGTACTGCTCGTCGTCCCCGTCACCGTCGACGGAGCCGACGATCTCTCTCGCGCCGCACGACGTGTCGCTGTAACCTGACGACGACATATACATAATTATCTTTCACACATGGATAAACCCGTCGGATCGGAGTGACGTTTCGGTGTCGGAGAACATCTCGGACGCGAGCGGTAGCGGCACCTCGACGCCGAAGTTCGTCGCAAGCCCCGGCGCCAGCGGCGTCGAGCCGACGCTCGAGAGGATCTTCCAGATCACCGTGCTCTCACGGGAGCTGCTCCCGAAATGGTCGGTCCGACGGTCGCGAGCGAAGCGGTTTCGCGACCGCGCTCCGTCAGGGTGACGACCGCCTCCGGAGAGCGACCGCCGAAGCACGGCCTTTATGACGGTTTTGGACGTACCGCGTGGTATGAATGTGTCCGACGCGATGACGCCGCGAGGAGAGCTCGTGACGGTCGAGCTCCCCGGCAGCCGCGACGACGCCCTGGAGTACCTGCAGGACCGCGAATTTTCCTCCGTGCCGGTCGTCAAGCAGAACGACGACGGCGAGGAGTACCGCGGTCTGGTCTCGCGCGAGAGCCTGATCGAGCAGCCCGACGAGGACCAGCTCGCGCTGCTGATGGAAGAGGCCCCGACCGTGACTCGCGACGCCGGCATCGAGGAGCTGGCCGAGCTGATGGTCACCGAGGGCGCGCGTCGCGTCCCCGTCGTCGACGGCGAACTGGAGGGCATCGTCACGATCACCGACGTGATCCGTGCGCTGGCCACCGGCGACATCGACGCCGACGTGGAGGTCGGCGGGATCGCAACGCGAGACGTCAACACGACGTTCGCCGGGGCGCCCTTGACCGTCGCGATGCGCGAGCTGAACTACGCTAACGTCCCCTACGCCGTCGCACTCGACGAGGCCGGCGAGCCGGCCGGCATGCTCACCGAAGTCGACGTGTTGAACGTCGCCGAGATCGTCGAGGACGAAGAGGAGACGGGCAACAGCTTCGCAGACCAGGACGACGACTGGATGTGGGAAGGGATCAAGGGCGTCGGCAGCCGCTCGATGACCGTCCGGAACGTCGAGCTGCCGGCCGGGACGGTCGCCGAGTTCATGACCGAGGACCTGATCACCGTCTCGGAGGGCAAGACCGCTCAGAAGGCCGCCCAGCTGATGATCACCAACGACATCGAGCAGATCCCGCTGGTCTCGGGCGGCAACCTCGTGGGCATCGTGCTCGACATCGACCTGCTGGAGGCGCTGTATGAGTGAGAGCACGGCCGAGAAGCTCGTCGAACTCGCCAAGCGCCGCGGGTACTTCTTCCCGTCGGCGGGCGCGTACGGCGGCGTCGCCGGCTTCTACACGTTCGGCCCGCAGGGCGCCGCACTCAAGCAGAACGTCGAGGACGCCTGGCGCGAGCGCTTCGCGGTCCGGGAGGGCCACCAGGAGATCGACGCGCCGACGGTGATGCCCGAGCCCGTCTTCGAGGCGTCGGGTCACCTCGACGGCTTCGACGACATGCTCGTCGAGTGCGCGGACTGTGGCGAGAGCCACCGCGCCGACCACCTGATCGAGGACAACACCGCCATCGAGGAGGCCGAGTCGATCGCCATCGAGGAGGTCGAGGACCTGATCGACGAGCACCAGCTCGTCTGTCCCTCCTGCGGCGCGGACCTCTCGGGCGAGCCGGTCGACGACTTCAACCTCATGTTCGGTACGAACATCGGCCCCGGCGACTCCTCGCCGGGCTACCTGCGCCCCGAGACCGCCCAGGGCATCTTCGTCGAGTTCCCGCTGCTCAAAGAGTACGCCCGCAACCAGCTCCCCTTCGGCGTCACGCAGATCGGCAAGGCGTACCGGAACGAGATCAGCCCGCGCAAGTCCGTCATCCGTACGCGGGAGTTCACGCAGGCCGAGCTCGAACTGTTCGTCGACCCCGAGGAGAACGACCCCGACCTCTCGCGCGTCGAAGACGTCGAGGTGCGCCTCTACCCGATCGGCGAGCAGGAAGACGAGGACGGCGAGCTGATCGAGACGACGATCGGCGAAGCCGTCGACGACGGCACGCTCGCGAGCCCCTGGATCGCCTACTACCTCGGTGTCGCCCAGGAGTGGTACGAGCGCGTCGGCGTCGACGCCGATCGGTTCCGGTTCCGCCAGCACCTCGCGGGCGAGCGCGCCCACTACGCCAGCGACTGCTGGGACGCCGAAGCCGAGTTAGATGAGGACTGGATCGAGCTGGCCGGCTTCGCGTACCGCGGCGACTACGACCTCTCGAAGCACGCCGAGCACTCCGACGAGGACTTCACGATCTTCAAGCAGTACGACGAGCCGGTCACCGTCGAGCGCGCGACGGTCGACCCCGACATGAGCTACCTCGGCCCCGAGTTCGGCGGGCAGGCCCAGGCGGTCGCGGACGCGCTGGCCGACCTCGCGGAGGAAGATCGCTCTGCGTTCGAGGGCGAGGACGTGACGGTCGACGTCGATGGCGAGGAGTACACCGTTCCGGTCGAGAAAACGGACTTCTCGGTCGACGAAGTGACCGAGTCCGGCGAGCACATCACGCCCCACGTCGTCGAGCCGTCGTTCGGCGTCGACCGGCTGCTCTACACGATCCTCGATCACGCCTACGCCGAGGACGAGGTCGGCGGCGAGGAGCGCACCTACCTCTCGCTCGACGCCGAAGTCGCGCCGACGACCGTCGGCGTGTTCCCGCTGATGGACAAGGAGGGGCTGGGCGAGCGCGCCCGCGACCTCGCCGCGGAGCTGCGGGCGGCCGGCCTCTCGGTCAACTACGACGACTCGGGCGCCATCGGCCGGCGCTACCGCCGACAGGACGAGATCGGCACGCCGTTCTGCGTCACCGTCGACTACGAGACGCTCGAAGACGGCACCGTGACGGTCCGCGAGCGCGATTCGACCGAGCAGCTCCGCGTTCCCGTCGACGATCTCGACGAGACGCTGACGGCGCTCAGCGAGGGCGACCTCGCGTTCGCGGACGTCGACGGCGAGCCGGTCGAGGAGGAGTAGCGAGCGATGGCCGACGAGATCAAGCGCCGCCTCGTACACATCAGCGGGACGGGGATGCCCGCGTTCTACCTCCTCGATATCTTCAGCTGGCAGGACCTCCAGTGGTTCTTGCTGATCGGCAGCAGCGTCGCGGCGATTCTGGAGGTGATCCGCCTCTCGTTCGGGCTCGACTGGTGGATCTACGACAAGCTCACCCGCGAGTACGAGCAGGACAACCCCGCGGGCTACGCGCTGTACATGTTCAGCCTGACGATCGTCGTCCTGCTGTTGGAGCCCGACATCGCCATCCCCGCGATGCTGATGTTGACGCTGGGCGACCCGATCAGCGGCGTCCTCGGTAGCGACGAGCTGCGGGCGATCAAGCGCCCGCGCGTGCTCGCGACGATGTTCGGCATCTGCCTGCTGGTCGCGTTGCCGTTCCTGACGCTGTCGGCGTCGCTGCTCGCGGCCGCGGCCGCGACGGTCGCCGACGGCGTCAAGCCCCGCGTTCTCGGGTTCGTCATCGACGACAACCTCTCGATCCCGCTGGCGGCCGGTCTCGTGGGCTGGTTCGGCGTGACGTACCTGCCCGCGGTCGCCTGACGGTCGCCGGGCGCGTCGTTGAGCGGCTGAACTGCGTTCAGCCGCTGGCTGCGACTGATTCTGGAGTCGAGGATGAAAATATTGCCGGTAATCGCACGTTTAGTGCGTTCGGCAGTCGAATCTATCATGAATGAAGAAACAATTGCTCGTGACAGACTTCCTCGACCGGGCCAGAACGTACTACGGCGACTACGAGGCAGTCGTGGGGACGGACGGCGAGCGGTTCACGTACGACGAGTTCGGCGAGCGCGTCGACCGGTTCTCGGCGGCGCTGCAGGCCCGCGGCGTCGAGAAGGGCGACCGCGTCGCGGTGCTCGACCCGAACACGCACTACCACCTCGAAGCGGCGTTCGGGGCGATGCAGTGTGGCGCGATCCACGTGCCGCTGAACTACCGCCTCGAACCCTCGGACTACGAGTACCTTCTCTCGGACTCGGGGGCGAGCGTCGTCTACGCCGACTACGAGTACGCCGGCAAGATCGAGGCGATCCGCGACGAGATTCCCGCCGAGGTGTTCGTGACGAACGATCCGGCGCCGGTCGAGGGCGACTGGCTCGACTTCGAGTCGTTCCTGGCGGACGACCCCGACGGCTACGACCGCCCGGCGATGACCGAGGACGAGATTATCACCATCAACTACACCTCGGGGACGACCGGTGATCCGAAGGGCGTCTGTCGGACCCACCGGACGGAGTCGCTGCACGCCCAGCTCGTGACGATCCACCACCACCTCACCGACGACGACGTCTACCTGTGGACGCTCCCGATGTTCCACGTCAACGGCTGGGGCCACATCTACGCCGTCACCGGCCGCGGCGCGAAACACGTCTGCACGCGCGGCGTCGACGCCGGAAACGTCTTCGACGCGATCCACGATGAGGACGTCTCATTCCTCTGTTGCGCGCCGACCGTGCTGACCATCCTCGGCGAGTACGCCGACGAGCACGACCCGGCGTTCAGCGGCGACAACCCGGTCCGCGTGACCGCCGCCGGCAGCGCCCCGCCGAGCGCGACGATCCGCGAAGTCGAAAACGAGTTCGGCTGGGAGTTCACGCAGCTGTACGGCGCCACCGAGACCGGGCCGCTGATCGCCACCTCGGACGCCGCCCGGCTGATCCCCGACGAGGGCGGACTCCGCTTCTCGCTGAAGCAGCGCCAGGGCGTCGCTCCGCTCGGGACCGATCTCCGCGTCGTCGACGACGACGGAGAGCAGGTCCCCCGCGACGACAGCACCATCGGCGAGGTCGTCGTCCGCGGCAATCAGGTCATGGAGGAGTACTGGGAGAAGCCCGACGAGACGCACGCGGCGTTCAACGACCGCCTCGAAGGCTGGTACCACACCGGCGACCTGGCGGTCGTCAACGAGGACGGCATGATCGCCATCAAGGACCGCAAGAAAGACATCATCATCTCCGGCGGCGAGAACATCTCGTCGGTCGAACTGGAGGACACGCTGTTCGACCACGAGGCCGTCGGCGACGTGGCGGTCATCCCCGCACCGTCGGAGAAGTGGGGCGAGACGCCGAAGGCGTTCGTCGTCCCCGATAACGGCGACCCCGAGAATCCCGGCGTCACCGCCGACGAGCTGACCGCGTTCACCCGCGAGCAACTGGCCGACTACAAGATCGTCCACGAGATCGAGTTCGTGGACGCGATCCCGAAGACCGCGACCGGGAAGATCCAGAAGTACGAACTGCGAAAACGCGAGTGGGACGACGAGGATCAGATGGTCGGGAAGGGGTAGCCAGCCTGCACGTGCCAGTCGGTAGAGAAAATGCCGGTGCGACTGGGTAGCCGGCTCGGGGACTTACTCCTGAACGTCTAAGGTTCCCTCCTCAGCAGTGGCAGCCTCCCGCCACCACACCAGCTCGAACTCGATACTCTGTTTCGCCTCCGTATCCCCCTGGGACCAGTCCGATTCGCCCTCGAGTTTGAACGTCACGGGCTCGGTCGGAGACATCTGCACGCCCGTTCCGCCGAGGTCGAGCGTCAGGTCGCCGCCGCCGTCGAGCTGGTCGGCCAGATCTCGAAGGTACGTCGCAATTTCCGCTCGTGATTTTTGTTCTTCGGTTTCGAGCTCCCCCATATTCGGGAGTACGATTGGACCCGGAATAACCGACGGGGGCTCCCAAGGATCGAACCGCGACTCAACCGGGGCGGAGTCGTCGATCCGCCGGGAGAGAAACAGGACAGTTCTCACTCCGCGGCGTCGACCAGATACGGCCCCGCGACAGCCCACAGCCGGTCGGCGTACTGCATCAGCACGGTGCCGAGAATGCTCATCACGAGCACGTATCCAACTGTGAGGTCCGGGATCGTCTCGGTCATCACCGGGCCGGTACCGGCGGCGGCGACCGTCGCCGCGATGATCAAGGAGAACTCCCCGCGCGTGACCATCCCGGTCGCGACCCGAAGCGACCGGCGCTCGTCGAGGTCGTAGATCCGGCCGCCGAGGTAGCCGCTGACGAGCTTCGTGGGCGTCGTCACGGCGACCGCGAGGACGAGCACCGCCACGAGCGCGGGGTCGGCGAACACCGCCGGGTCGGTGCCGAGTCCGACCCAGAAGAAAAACACCGCCGCGAACAGATCCCGGACCGGGATCAACAGCTCCTCGATCTCGTGGACGTGGTCGGTCGATGAAAATCCCATCCCGACGAAAAAGGCCGCGACGGCCTCGCTGACGTCGAGCAGTAGCGCGAGTCCGGCGACGAACACGACGAGCGCCACCGTTCGCAGCACCGTCAGCTCCCGCGAGTCGGTGTCGAGGTAGCGCTGGAACAGGTCGGAGCCGTAGAACACGCCCCCCAGCAGAACGAGGATGAAGCCGACGGCGATCCCGATGTCGAGCGCCGCGGCGCCGACGTCGCCGCCGCCGATGACGAGCGCCGAGACGACCGCGAGGTACAGCGCGATAAAGAGGTCCTCGAACACGAGCGTCCCCAGCATCGGATCGCTCTCGTCGTTGGCGATCCACCCCAGATCAATCAGCGATTTGGTGATCACGGCGCTCGACGAGATGTAGACGATGCCGCCGAGCAACACGGCCTCGATCGCCGACCAGCCCAGCGCGAGGCCGAGCAAGACGCCGGCGGGGAAGTTGATCGCCAGATCGACGACCCCCGCTTTGCCGATCCGGTCGCGGCTCTCCAGCAGGCGGGTGATGCTGAACTCCAGCCCGAGGAAAAAGAGCAGAAAGACGATCCCGAGTTCGGCGCCGAGTTCGACGAACTCGCTCTCGGAGACGTAGGGCTGCTGGAGGGTCACCGCGAGGTCGCCGATTCCGAGCTCCAGGGGCGCGAGCCGCCCGAGGACGTGCTCGCCGGCGAGCATCCCGCCGACGATGTAGAAGGGGATGACCGACTGGCCGGCGCGGTGCGCGATGGCGCCGGCGAGCGCGATGCCGACGAACAGCGCGCCGATCTCGATCAGCGGCGTCGCCGCCATCTAGGGCTCGTCGGTCGCGGAGTCGTCGTCGACGAACTCGTCGTCCGTCGGCGGCGTCCCGGCGTCGCCCGGCGCACCGTCGAGCGTCGCCTCGCCGGCGGCGAGCCGTTCGAGTTCCGAGTGGCTCTCGCGGTCGCCGATCGAGACGAGCGTGTCGTCGGCCTCGAACTCGACGTCCGGCGGCGGGTTCTGGATCGTCTCGTTGCCGCGCTGGACGGCGATGATCGAGGCGCCGGTGCGCTGGCGGACTCCCGACTCGGCGAGCGTCGTCCCCACGAGTTCGGACTCGTCGGTCACTTTCGCCCACTCGATGATCGTGTCGTCGTCGAGCACGGTGCTGATCTCGTCGTCGCGGATCGGCTGGAAGTACGCGCCCTCCATGATCGTGCCGACCTGACGGGCCAGCTTGTCCGAGAGCTCGAACAGCTTCTCGGAGTCGGCGTCGGGCGAGTCGCGGACGAACAGCTCGCGCTTGCCGGTGTTGTGAATCACGACCACCAGCTGGGCCTCCCCGTCGAGGTCGATCTCGAACTTCTTGCCGACCCCCGGGAGGTCGCTCTCGTAGACTGCCATACCGATCCAAGGGAGCAAATCGACAAAAAGGACCGTGGTCGCGGCGGCGTCTTGCTGCCGCGGCGATTTCGTGCGTCGCGACCGTCACTCGGCGTCGCCCGCGGTCCGTTCGTTCTCACGATCCGCCGGGGCGCCGTCGGGCGGCGCCAGATCCGGATCGAGCGCCGACCGGGTCTCGTCCTCGAACGAGAGCGTCCGCTGGGGGTAGGGGATCTCGATGTCGGCCTCGCGGAGTCGGTGATGAAGCCGCTCGTTGAGCGCGTTGCGGGCCTGGGCCTCGCGGGCAGGATGGTGGATGAACCCGCGGCACTCGAAGAGCAGAGCCGAGTCGCCGAACTCCCGGAAGTGCGTGCGGGGCTCGGGATGGTCGATGATCTCGTCTTCCTCGTGCATGGCGTCGAGCAGCACTTCCTCGACGCGCTCGGGGTCGCTGCCGTAGGCGACGCCGACGGGCACCCGGATGCGCTTGTGGCGCTTGGGCGCCGACTCGTTGGTGACGTGCGTCGAATTGAGCACGGCGTTGGGGACGGTGACCTCGACGCGATCCAGCGTCACGATCGTGGTCGCCCGAAGCCCGATGTCGACCACCGTTCCTTTCTCGCCGGAGTCGAGCACGACGAAGTCGCCCGGCTTGTACGTGTCGTCGGCGAACAGCGCGATGCCGCCGACGAAGTTCGCGATGGCGTCCTGAGCGGCCAGCCCGATCACGATCCCGATGACGCTCGCCGACGCCAACAGCGGCGTCACGTCGACGCGCCAGACGTTGAGCAGGGAAAACAGCGCCGCGAGGACGACCACCGCCGTCCAGACGTTTCCCAGCACCGGCGCGACGTCGGAGACGGCCGCGTCCTCGCTCATCCGCCGCAGCGTCCGCCGGCCCAACCGCACCGCCGCGATCGACCAGATCAGCACGAGCAGCGTCAGCGTCGCGCCGCGCAGGTAGAACCCCAGCGTCGGCAGATCGGTCAGCAGGACGGCGACGTAGACGCCGGTCAACGGGAGCGTGCGGTAGATCGGCGTCGCCAGCACGTCGAACAGCATCGCGGGAAGCGACTCGCCGCCCTCGTCGAACCGGCGCGCGACGAGCCGCGGCGCGACCAACTTGAGCGCGACGGCGGCGGCGGTCGCGATCGCGATCACCAGCAGGATCCGCTCCAGCGAGTTCATTTCGGCCAGCGCCCCGGGGAGCGCCGGGAGCACGTCGGCGAGCGCGGGGGCGACGGCGTCGGTCGGTTGCACGTGTGGGGGTTCCACGGTCGGGTACAAATCCACCGGTTGCGACGCGATGACATGCCGGGACGGCGAGGCGTCGAGACGCCGCGAGCCTCGGCGTCGAGGTGACCGCGTCCGGGGGCGAAGCGGCGTTCGCGGTGTCGGGAGCGACGCTCTGAGCGAGGCGGTCGCGCGCCGGGACCACTTTCACCGCGCTGGGCGAATCCTTAACCGCCCCCGCCCCGAACGAGCCTGCAATGGCCGCCACGGACGGAGAAACGCAGTACGTGGACCACCCGCTGCTCGCGCCGAACTTTCTCGAACGGCGCCTCTACCAGCTCCAGCTGGCCGGCACGGCGACCGACCACCACACCCTGGTCTGCCTGCCGACCGGACTGGGCAAGACGACGGTGAGCCTGCTGGTGACCGCCAACAGGTTACAGGACGTCGGCGGGAAGGCGCTCTTTCTGGCGCCGACGAAGCCGCTGGTCCAGCAACACGCCGACTTCTACCGCGAAGCCCTCGAAATTCCCGCCGAGGATATCGTCGTGTTCACCGGCGAGGTCAGTCCCGACGACCGGGCCGAGCTGTGGGAGTCAGCGCAGATCGTCATCGCGACGCCCCAGGTCGTCGAGAACGATCTGGTCGGCGGGCGCGTGAGCCTCCGGGACGTCACCCACCTCACCTTCGACGAGTGCCACCGCGCGACCGGCGACTACGCGTACAACTACATCGCCGAGCGCTACCACGCCGACGCCGCCGACCCCCTCGTCACTGGGATGTCGGCGTCGCCCGGCGGCGACGAGGAGGAGATTCTGGAGGTCTGCGAGAATCTCGGCATCGACGAGGTCGAGGTGATGACCGAGGCCGACGCCGACGTCGACGAGTACACCCACGACACCGACGTCGAGTGGGAGCGCGTCGAGCTGCCCGAGACGATCACCGACATCCGGGACGCGCTGAACGACGTGATCGAGGATCGGCTGGAGAAACTCAACGAGCTGGGCGTGACCAACAAGCGCAGCGCCGACCTCTCGGAGAACGACCTCCAGTCGATGCGCGCCGAGCTCCAGAAGCTGATGAACAACGACCAGTCCGAGGGGTACCAGGGAATGTCGGTCCACGCCGAGATTCGCAAGCTCCGGACCGCCGTCACCTACGTCGAAACCCAGAGCGTCGAAGCCTTAGAGCGGTACTTCGAGCGCCTGCGCAACGCCGCGCGCTCCTCGGGCGCGTCGAAGGCCGACCAGCGCCTGGTCTCCGATCCGCGAGTGCGCACCGCGATGCAGGATTGTGCGTCCTACGACGACCTCCACCCGAAGTTCTCCCGGGCGCGCGTGTTGCTCGCCCAGACGCTCGGCATCGAGGACGGCGAGCGCGTGATCGTGTTCACTGAATCGCGTGACACCGCGGAGATCCTCACCGAGTTCCTCTCGGAGAGCTTCGACGCCCGCCGGTTCGTCGGCCAGGGCGACCGCGAGGGCAGCGACGGGATGACCCAGAACGAACAGCAAGAAACCCTCGACGACTTCCGGAGCGGAGAGTTCGAGGTGCTGGTCTCCACGTCGGTCGCCGAGGAGGGGCTGGACGTCCCGGAGGTCGACCTCGTGCTGTTCTACGAGCCCGTCCCGACGGCGATCCGGTCGATCCAGCGCAAAGGGCGAACGGGCCGACAGGCCGAGGGGCGCGTCGTCGTCCTGCTCGCCGAGGACACCCGCGACGAGGCGTACTTCTGGATCTCGCGCCGGCGCGAGCAGCAGATGGAAGACGAGCTCCGCGAGCTCAAGGGCCTCACCGACGAGATCGAGGAGGAACTCGACGACAGCCAGCAGCAGCTCGGCGACTTCGATAGTGGGTCGGGCAGCGGCTCGTCGAGCAGCGGCGAGTCGGCCGCAGACGGCGGCGAGAGCGACGTCCAGCCCGGACTGGCGGACTTCACCGGCGCGGACGACGAATCGGACCCGGACGACGCCGCGGCGTCCGACGGCGACGACGCTTCGACAGCGGCGTCCGGCGACCAAGAGGACGACGCCGACGACGGGGACGCCGATGCCACAGCGGCATCCAGCAGCGACGACGACGCCACCGTCGCGACCGCCGAGCCGGACGACGACGGCACGATCGAGATCGTCGCCGACCAGCGCGAGCTCGACGCCAACATCGCCCGCGAGCTCTCGAAGCGCGAGGACGTCCAGACCAGACTGGAGACGCTGGAAGTCGGCGACTACGTGCTATCCGATCGCGTCGCGGTCGAGCGCAAGGCCGTCGACGACTTCCTCGACACGCTGACCGGCGGGGACCGGTCGCTGTTCGAGCAGGTCGGCGACATGAGCCGGCACTACTCCCGGCCGGTCGTCGTGCTGGAGGGCGAGGGCCTCTACGAGAAGCGCGACGTCCACCCGAACGCGATCCGGGGCGCGCTGTCGAGTCTCGTCGTCGACTTCGGCGTCAGCGTGCTGCGGACCGAAGACGAGGACGACACCCGCGAACTGCTCGCGGTGATCGCCGGGCGCGAACAGGAGAACGAGGACCGTGAGGTGTCGATCCACGGCGAGAAGCAGTCCAAGACCCTCTCGGAACAGCAGGAGTACGTGGTGGCGTCGATCGCGGACGTCGGCCCCGTCACGGCGCGCTCGCTGCTCTCGGAGTTCGGCACCGTCGAGGCGGTGATGACCGCCCGAAAGGAGGACCTGCTGGAAGCCGAAGGCGTCGGTGAGGTGACGGCCGACCGGATCCGGGACGTGATCGGCAGCGAGTACGTCCCGGATGGGCGGTAAGCGAACCTTCGGTTCGCGATCCTCGGAAGAGGAGCGGAGCAAGTCTTCCGGCGGTGAGCCGAGCGAAGCGAGGCGAACATCGTCGGATCTCCGATCCGACGGCAGTGAGCGAACCTTCGGTTCGCGATCCTCGGAAGCCGAGCGAAGCGGGTCGTCCGGCGATGAGGGGAACGAACTTGCCTTCGCAGCACGTAGTGTGAACAGAATATGACCAGCTCCCGGTCCGCTACCGCCGCCCCACCCGGCCCCGACGGGATGCCGATCCTGGGCAACACCCGCGAGTACGTGCAGGACCCGCTGGGCTTCTTCGAGACCCTGGCCCGCGAGTACGGCCCCGTCGCCGGGTACGAACTCGGCGGCGAGAAGTTCGTTCAGGTGAGCGATCCCGCGCTCGTCCGGCGCGTGCTCGTCGACGACAACGAGTCGTTCATCAAGGGCGAGCGCTTCATGGACACGCTCAAACCCGTGCTCGGCGATGGGCTGCTGACCAGCGAGGGCGAGTTCTGGCGCTCGCAGCGCCACACGATCGAGCCGTCGTTCTACCCCGAGATGCTGGAATCGTACGCGACGGAGATGACCGACGCAACCGAGCGCGCGCTGGCCGACTGGACGCCCGGCGAGCGCCGGAACGTCCACGAGGACATGATGGGCCTCACCGTCGAAATCGCCGCGCAGGCGCTGTTCGACGTCGACATCCGAGCCCAGGAAGAGGAGATCGGCGACGCCCTAGAGGCGGTGATGGACCGGGCGGTATCGTCGATCCGCCGGCCGATCGACGTGCCGCTGTGGGTTCCGACGCCGGGGAACCGGCGGTTCAACGCGGCGCTGGACGATCTCGACGCCGTCGCGGAGCGGATCATCGAGCAGCACGAACAGGGAGGAGGCGACGCCGGCGACGTGGTCTCGCTCCTGCTCGCGAACGACGAGGAGCTCCCGCGCGAGCGGATCCGCGACGAGGTGGTGACGATCCTGCTGGCGGGCCACGAGACGACCGCACTCGCGCTGACCTACGCCCTGCACCTGCTCTCGAAGCACCCCGAGAAGCGCAAGATGCTGCAGACCGAACTCGACGACGTGCTCGACGGCCGGACGCCGACGGTCGGCGATCTCGACGATCTGACCTACACCGAGCAGGTCGTCGAGGAGACGATGCGGGTCTACCCACCGGTGTACGATCTCCTCCGCGAGGCCGACGAGGACATAGAGATGGCGGGCTACCGGATCCCCGAAGGCCGGACCGTCACGTTCCAGCAGTGGGTGCTCCACCGGGACGAGCGCTTCTACGACGAGCCCGAGCAGTTCCGGCCGGAGCGCTGGACCGACGAACTGCGCGAAGAGCTACCCCACTTCGCGTACTTCCCGTTCGGCGGCGGGCCGCGGCGCTGCATCGGCGACCGGTTCGCGATGCTGGAAGCGCGGCTGGTGCTGGCGACGATCTGTCAGAACTGGACCGTGGAGTCGACCGTCGAGAATCTCGGCTTCAGGCCGTCGATCACGCTGCGGCCGGACGGACCGGTCGAGATGGTTCCAGAGCGGCGGTAGCGGCCCGAGAGGCTCGCCGTCGGCTACCCTCGAAGGCGCTGGAGTCGTTCGACCCGATCCGCGGTGGATGGGTGCGTGTCGGGGAGGAACCGCTCACGGATCCACGTCGTCGCAGGCTCGGTCTCTCGTTGCTGCCGTTCGAGACGCTGCAACGGCTGGTCCTCGTTTCGCGACTCGATCTCGTCGACGCGATCCCACCGCATCCCGGACGAATCATCCTCATCGGGCCCCGAAAAGCCCGAGTCGTCGTCGCTCCACTGCAGGGAGACGTCGTAGCCGAGCCCGGCGTCCTCGGTCCGCTCGCCGAGCCCGTGAGGGAGGAAACAGGCCTGTTGCAGTTCGGCTGCGCGCTCCCGGGCGTCGGCGTCGGGCGGTCCGTGCCCCTCGTCGAGCGTCGCGAGGGCGGCCGCGACCTGTTCGGGCGCCCCGACGAGTTCGGCCGCGGTCGCGTCCGCGGCGTACTCTCGGGACCGGGAGAACAGCCGGAAGACGAGCAGGCTGGCGGCTCGGAACGAAAGCGAGAGGGCGCTGAGCGCCAGAGCGACGAGGAGGACGAACAGCGAACCACCGTTGCCACCGTCACCGCGCGTGATTGTGCCGCGGAGCCAGGACGCCCACCCGCGAAGCTTCTTCGCCAGGACCGGCAGCGCGTTCAGGGTCGTCATCAGCCACAGATCGCCGTTCTTGAGGTGGCCGAGTTCGTGGGCGAGGACGGCGTCGAGCGTCGCCTCGTCGGCGGATTCGACCAGCCCGCGCGTGAGAACGATCGTCGCCGACCGCCTGGAGCCGTAGATCATGCTGTTCGGACGCTCGTACTCGGCGACGTAGACCGAGGGCGCCGGAACGTCGAGTTGCTGGGCGCGCCGGGTCGCGAACGCCGTCAGATCGGCGTCGAACGAGTGGTCGACGAGGGCACCGTCCATTCGGTGACGACTGTAGCCGTACTGGCCGGCGACGAAGAGCGCAGCGAAGACGAACACCGACCACAGCGGCGGATTCACGCCCGAAAAGTCGGGGACGGTCCCCGCGATCAGCAGCGCGACGCCGAAGACGAACCCGGTGACGAACCAGATCGCCGTCCACACGAACAGGACGTTGAGGGCCGCGAACGCCAGAAAGATCGCCCCCATACGGATCCAGAGCCAACCGGTTCGCCGTTTCATCGTCGTATCGGCGTTGTCGAACCGGCGGTAAAAGTGTTGCCGTAGTAACACCACGAGCCGGTCGATACCGGCGCGACCCCACAGTTCAAACCCGTTCGGCACCTACACGTCGGTATGACGCAAGACCTCGAACGCGCGACGTTCGGCGGAGGCTGCTTCTGGTGCGTCGAAGCCGCGCTGAAACCGCTCGACGGCGTCGAGAGCGTGGTGTCGGGCTACGCCGGCGGGCACGCCGAGAACCCGAGCTACGAGGCGGTCTGCCGGGGAACGACCGGCCACGCCGAAGTCGTGCAGGTCGCGTACGATCCCGACGAGATCAGCTATCCGGACCTGCTGGAGGTTTTCTTCACGATCCACGACCCGACCACCGAGGATCGCGAGGGCCCCGACGTCGGCTCGCAGTACCGCTCGATCGTCCTCTACCACGACGACCAGCAGCGCGAGATCGTCGAAGCGTTCGTCGTCGAACTGGAGGAATCCGGCGCGTACGACGGGTCGATCGTCACCGAGATCGAGCCGCTGGAGACGTTCTATGAGGCCGAGGAGAAACATCAGGACTACTTCGAGAAGAACCCGCAGGACGCCTACTGCCGGATGCACGCCGCGCCGAAGGTCGAGAAAGTCCGCGAGCAGTTCACCGATGCTGCCGTCGAGAGTCGGTGAGCTGATTGGCGGCGTCTGGTAGCCAGTCGCACCGCTGTAATCGGAAATTTCAATTGTCGGCTTGACCGTCTCACGATTAATGGGACTCTCTCAGTGGCGGGCGAACACGCGGTACTATTTCGAACACCTGCCGGTCGGCCAAGCGATGAAAGCAACCACTGCGGAACTGGCCCTCGGCGCGTACCGCCGCGTCACCCCGTATCTCCCTCAACAGGGGACGAACGTCTACGACCGCGACTGGGACGTACTGGTCGTGATGGACACCTGCCGAGCCGACGCGCTCCAAGAAGTCGCCGACGAGTACGAGTTCCTGCCGGAAGAGGTAGACACCATCACCTCCGTCGGATCGAAGACCCGCGAGTGGATGGCCCACACATTCACCGAGGAACGATCGGACGCGGTGGCCGACACGCTGTACGTCACCTACAACCCGAACAGCGAGGATGCCCTCAGCGCGGAGCCGTTTTGCTCACTGTACGAGGTCTGGCGGACTTCGTGGTACGCCGACGCTGGCGGCGTCCCGGCCAGTGCCGTCACCGATCACGCCATCACCGCCGCCCGCGAACACGCCGGAGAATACGACCGCCTCATCGTTCACTACAAGGAACCCCACCAACCGTACCCGGAACTGGAAGGGTTCGACGCCCACAGTCCCAAGGACGACGACGCCAACGACCGCAGCGGCGTGTTCGGATCGCTCATCGAGGGAGACCATACCCACGAGGAGGTGTGGAACGGCTACCTCGATCACCTGCGGTCGGGGCTGGACGAGGTCGAACGACTCCTCGACAACGTCGACGGCCAGCGGGTCGCGATCACCGCCGACCACGGCGACTGCTTCGGGGAGTGGGGGCTGTACGGCCATCCGGGCTCCGCACCGGTGCCGGAGCTCGTACACGTGCCGTGGGTCGAGACGACGGCGAGCGACTCCGGGGAATCCCAGCCGAAGATCGACCTCGCGGCGGCGTCCCGGCACGGCGAGGGCGGCGACGTTCCGTCCGTCGACGACCAGTTGGAGGCGCTCGGCTACCAGTAACCGCTTACCGCCGCAGCGCGTCGAGCGCCTCGGCGGCCTCGCGAGCGGCTTCGAGATTCTCTTTCGCTCGGCGCGGATCGTCCACTTGCGCGGCCGCACTGGCGAACTGGTTCAACGCCCGGACGAGCGCCGCGTCCGCATCCGCGAGGTCGCCGGCCGACGCCGACGATCGATCGTCGGCGATCCCGGTGCCGCGCGACGCCGAGGTCGAACCGGCCGACGGCGAGGCGTCGTCGGTCGGCGGAGTTGGGTTGGCGCCGAGTTCGGGGCGGCCCGACGCAGCGGCGGGGCCGGGCTGGGCGTCGGCGTCGGTCTGCCGGGTCTGGGCCGGTGTACGCTGTGTGTCGGCAGTCTGCGCGGCGGCGTCCACGGGCGGAGCACTGGCGTCCACAGACTCGGCGTCGGCGTCCACGGGCGGAGCACCGGCGTCGACAGACTGAGCGTCGGCGTCCGCACGCTGGGCGTCAACATCAGCGGACTGCGCGTCGGGGTCAGCACGCCGATCGTCGGCGTCGCCCGCGTTTCCGTTATCCTTCGCAGGCTGGGTTTCGACGTTGCACGTCGGGCAGAACTCCTGACCGTTCTGCCGGAAGATCGGGTCGCCGCAGCGGTCGCAGTGGCGGTTCGTCATCGTCGCGCCCTGCAGGAGCAGCTGGCTCATGCGCTGGGTCGCCTCGCGGTCGGCGTCGTCCTCGCCGTACTTTTCGCGGAGCTTCTCCCGCTCGGCTTCCTTGTCGAACTCGCTCATACCCGAGGGGAGGAGCCGCGCGGACTAAAAAACCAGCAAGTTTGCGGGTCAGTCACGGGCGAGCGCGTACGCCAGCGCGACGGGCAGTGCGTAGACGACGTGGCCGACGAGCGTCACCAGCGTCCCCGGAATCGCGAGGTTCGGGAACGGCGGCGCCATCGGGAACCCGACCGCGCTCAGCCACAGCGGCATCACGATCACCGGAAGCAGCGTCGTGAGGACGCCGTAGCCGACGCCCAGTGACACCGCGCCGCCGAGCGTGCGCGCGTAGTCGTCGAGTCCGGCGGCGCCGACGAGCACGACGAACGCCACGCCGAGGACGACGCCGTGGAACTGGTGGAGCGCCCAACCGACCACCGGGGCCGGCCCAGCGAACCCGTACATCGCCGGGATCGCCATCTCCAGGATCGGGGCGGGCATCACGTACTGCATGATCAGCCCGAACAGGACGCTGCCGACGAACCCGCCGAGGGCACCGGCCGCCAGGCCGGCGGTCGTCACGTTCGGAAGCGGTGCTAGCGTTTGTTTGGTATCGGTTGCCATACCCACTTGGAGAGTTGCCGCTGACCCACAAGAAGCCGTCTCGGTCGTGTGACTGTCTCACACGAGTGGAGGAGAGTTATACCGTCGCGAGGCGGATTTCGAGAGATAGAATGCGGCAAGATAGCACGGCTCGTCCGAAGCTTTAACCGGCATCGCGCGGCCAGTTTAGGGTGTATGACCAAAGTTAGCGTGGTCGGTGCGGCCGGGACGGTCGGCGCCGCGGCGGGGTACAACATCGCGCTCCGGGACGTCGCCGACGAGATCGTGTTCGTCGACATCCCCGACAAGGAGGCCGATACCGTCGGTCAGGCGGCTGACGCGAACCACGGCGTCGCCTACGACTCGAACACGACGATCCGGCAGGGCGGCTACGAGGACACCGCCGGCTCGGACGTCGTCGTCATCACCGCGGGCATCCCGCGCCAGCCCGGCCAGACCCGGATCGACCTGGCTGGCGACAACGCGCCGATCATGGAGGACATCGGCTCGTCGCTGGCCGAGCACAACGACGACGAGTTCGTGACGATCACTACCTCGAACCCGGTCGACCTGCTCAACCGCCACCTCTACGAGACGGGCGAGCGCGCCCGCGAGAAGGTGATCGGCTTCGGCGGCCGGCTGGACTCGGCGCGATTCCGCTACGTCCTCGCCGAGCGCTTCGACGCCCCCGTCCAGAACGTCGAGGCGACGATCCTCGGGGAGCACGGCGACGCCCAGGTGCCGGTGTTCTCGAAGGTCCGTGTCGACGGGTCGGACCCCGACTTTTCGGACGATGAGAAAGACGAGATCCTCGACGAACTCAAGCAGAGCGCGATGAACGTCATCGAGAAGAAAGGCGCCACCGAGTGGGGCCCGGCGACCGGCGTCGGTCACATGGTCGAGGCCGTGCTCCGGGACACGGGCGAGGTGCTGCCCGGCTCGATCAAACTCGACGGCGAGTTCGGCCACGACGACGTCGCGATGGGCGTGCCGGTCAAGCTCGGCAGTAACGGCGTCGAGGAGGTCGTCGAGTGGGATCTGGACAGCTTCGAGCGCGAGCAGCTCGGCGAAGCCGCCGACAAGCTCTCCGAACAGTACGAGAAGATCGAGTAAGGCGTCGATCGGTCGGCCTACGGCGCCGACGCTCGTCGCCCGCGAACCGCGTTCTCAGTGCTCACGCGCTAGCGGACGATCGCGTTCGCCCGATAGCTCCGACTCGGGCACCTCGGCGTCGACGAACTCCGCCCACTCGGTGACGTGCGACCGATCTCCGATCATTATCGTTCCCCATGCGGGGTTCCCACACGGTCCGTTATAACGTTTTTGTCGGCGAAAATATACGTCCGCGATCGTCGTCCTACCAGCAACATTCGCCGACGCCAGCGCCACCCAAGGGTGACGCCCCAAAACGTCCGGCCGTGACCGACGACCCGACGATCCGCCGGTACCAGCCCGGCGACGAGGCGGCGCTCCGCGAACTCCAGCGCGTCGCGCTGACCGACGCCGGCGCCTACTTCGGCGAGGGTGCGGTCGACGAGGACCTCGGGCGCGTCGAATCGGTGTATCTCGACGCGGGCGGCGAGTTCCTCGTCGCCGAAGTCGACGGGAACATCGTCGGATCGGGCGCCCTGCGTCGGCCGAGCGAGATCGTTGACGGACTGTCGGACAACGTCGACGCCGTCGCCGAGCTCAAGCGATTCTACGTCCACCCCGAGTACCACCGTCGCGGCATCGGACGGGCGCTGTACGACGAACTGGAGCGGCACGCACGCGACCGCGGTCGTGAGGTGCTGGTGCTGGAGACGACAGCCCGCCAGACGCCCGCCCGGCGGTTCTACGAGTCCCGTGGGTTCGAGGAACGTCGCCGCGAGTCGGGCGAGGCCGAGGGCGAACGCTACGAGGTGCTGACCTACCGGAAAGTGCTGTGAGAAAGAACGGATCGCGAGCGTGCGGCGCGACGCCTATCGATCGGTCAGCCGTCGCGCGGCGAGGAGTCCGACCAGCGCCGGAACGATGCCGAATCCGGGGAGCATGTCGTCGGACGACTCCTCGTCGTCCTGATCGGCGTCGTCATCGGACGTGTCGCTCTCGTTCGTCGAGTCGCTACCGTTCCCTTCGTCGACGATCTCGGTCTGGAACTCGATCACGACGTCGCCGTCGACGGCCACCTTCCCATCGAGCGTCGTTCCCGGTTCGAGGTCTGAGAGGTTGTACGTCGCGGTAAACCGGCCGTCCTCTACGGACGCCACCTCTCGGGATACGAAGTTGGATTGATCGACCAGTGCTGCAGTTACGGTCGCATTTGATGCGGCGTCAACCGTCCCGGAGATCGTCTGATTGGCATCGCTGTGTAGTTCGAGCGACTCGTCGTCGACCGTCACGTTCGGCGTCTCGGCGACCGGTGCGTCGGTTGCAGACGGTGCGCCGCCCGCACTCGCAGCGCCGGCGGCTCCGGCGACGAGGAGACAGAGGAGGATCCCGACGACGGCGCGTTTCATCGTACCACCGGCGTCGAAAGTGCTTCGATGGACTGTACTGGCGGTGTACGGAGGGTTTCGGAGGGGCTGGTCGCAGCGGTAACCGGCATCACGATGGTAGCAACTATGGTGAAATTATAAAATTCTAACGTTAATGCAATCGACAGCAGCTCGAACGCTCCCCGATCAGGGAATCAACTGCTCGCCGTCGTCGTCGTAGATCACGATCGCGTCGACCGGACACGAGCGGGCGGCGAACTTCGCGTCGAGTTCGGCGTCGGCGGGCACCTCGCGGACGAACACGTCGTCGTCGGTCTCCTCGCTGTCGGCGAGGTCTGCCTTCCCGGCGTCCTCGTTCTTCTCGAAGGCGTCCCACTCGGCGACGCACTGGAACATCCCGATGCAGGTGTCGCGGTCGAACTCGACTTTCATACCGCGTGGTTGGCGCGAGGGAACCAAATGGGTGACGGAGCGCGGGACGGTGTCGAGCGGTCGGAGGACGCCGACGCTCGGCGTGGTGACCGGCGACGACGCCGCGGCGTCGAAGCGGCCAGCCGACGACGGAAGTTTAAACCACAGGAGGGGCCAACGGGGACCTAATGGAGACTGCGGAGCTGGAGAACGTCCCTCCCGAGTTCGTCGACTACCTGCAGGCGGAGGGGATCGAGGAGCTGTACCCGCCCCAGGCCGAGGCGGTCGAGGCGGGCGTCACGGCGGGCAAGAACGTGGTCGCGAGCGTGCCGACCGCCAGCGGGAAGACGCTGATCGCCCAGCTCGGGATGCTCTCGACGATCGAGCGCGGCGGGAGGGCCCTCTATATCGTCCCGCTGCGAGCGCTGGCGAGCGAGAAGAAGGCCGAGTTCGAGGCGTTCGAAGAGTTCGGCGTCTCGGTGGGCGTCTCGACGGGCAACTACGAGGCGTCCGGCGAGTGGCTCGCCGAGAAGGACATCGTTGTCGCGACCAGCGAGAAGGTCGACTCGCTGGTCCGCAACGGCGCCCCCTGGATAGAGGACGTCGACTGCGTCGTCAGCGACGAGGTCCACCTGATCGACGATGCCTCGCGCGGGCCGACCTTGGAGGTGACGCTGGCGAAGCTGCGCCAGCTCAACCCCTCCTTGCAGACGGTCGCGCTGTCAGCCACGGTCGGCAACGCCGACGAGATCGCCGACTGGCTCGACGCCGAGCTGGTCGACTCGACGTGGCGCCCGATCGACCTGAAGAAGGGCGTCCACTACGGCGACGCCCTGCACCTGGACGACGGGACCCAGCGCGAGCTGCCTACCCGCAAGAACGAGAAGCAGACCGCCGCTATCGTGCGAGATACCTTGGAAGATGGCGGCTCCTCGCTGGTGTTCGTCAACTCCCGGCGGAACGCCGAGGCGGCGGCCGGGCGGCTGGCCGACGTGGTCGAGCCGAGCCTCTCGCCAGAGGAGCGAGAGGAGCTCGAAGACGTCGCCGCCGAGATCCGCGACGTCTCGGACACCGAGACGAGCGACGACCTCGCCGCGGCCGTCGAGCGCGGCGGGGCGTTCCACCACGCCGGCCTCGCGGCCGAGCACCGCTCGCTCGTCGAGGACGCGTTCCGCGATCGCTTGCTGAAAGTCGTCAGCGCGACGCCGACGCTCGCCGCGGGCGTCAACACGCCGAGCCGGCGGGTGATCGTCCGCGACTGGCGGCGCTACGACGGCACCGCGGGCGGGATGCAGCCCCTGGACGTGCTGGAGGTCCACCAGATGATGGGCCGAGCGGGGCGCCCCGGAAGGGACCCCTACGGCGAGGCGGTGTTGCTCGCCAAGAGCCACGAGGAACTGGACGAGCTGTTCGATCGGTACGTGTACGCCGACCCCGAGCCGGTGCGCTCGAAGCTTGCGGCCGAGCCGGCGCTGCGAACCCACGTGCTGGCGACGATCGCCAGCGGGTTCGCACGCTCCCGGGAGGAGCTGCTGGGCTTTCTCTCGGAGACGCTCCACGCCAGTCAGGCCGACGATCCCGAACGGCTGGAGCAGGTGGCCGACAACGTGATCGAGTACCTCGAACGGAACGAGTTCATCGAACGTGAGGGGGATGGCGAACTCTCCGCCACCGGCCTCGGCCACACCGTCTCGCGGCTCTACCTCGATCCGATGAGCGCCGCCGAGATCGTCGACGGACTGCGCGACATAGAGGATGGCGAGAAACCCACCGCGATGGGCCTGTACCACCTCGTCGCGCGGACGCCGGACATGTACGAGCTGTACCTGAAATCCGGCGACCGCGAGGAGTACACCGAGGTCGCCTACGAGCGCGAGGCGGAGTTCCTCGGCGCGATGCCCAGCGAGTTCGAGGACGTGCGCTTCGAGGACTGGCTCTCGGCGCTCAAGACCGCCGAGATGCTCGAAGACTGGGCCGAGGAAGTCGACGAGGACCGCATCACCGCCAAGTACGGCGTCGGGCCGGGCGACGTGCGCGGGAAAACCGACACCGCCGAGTGGCTGCTCAACGCCGCCGAACAGCTCGCGGCGGAGCTCGACCTCGGCGTCTCGCCGTCGATCCGCGAGGCGCGCAAGCGCGTCGAGGACGGCATCAAGGAGGAGCTGCTCGAACTCGCGGGCGTCCGGAACGTCGGCCGCAAGCGCGCCCGACGCCTGTTCGACGCCGGCATCGAGAATCGCGCCGACCTCCGGGAGGCCGACAAGTCGGTCGTGCTCGGCGCGCTGCGCGGGCGCCGGAAGACCGCCGAGACGGTTCTGGAGAACGCCGGCCGGCAGGATCCCTCGCTGGAGGGTGTGAGCGCCGACCAGAGCGCCAAAGCCGCAGCGACCAGTCCCAGCGGAAACGAGGGCGACTCGGCGTCGGACGGTAAGGAAAGCGACGACGCGAGGGCGGACGCCGACCAGGCGAGCCTGGGTGATTTCTAATGGAGGTGGATAACTGATGCGCATCCTCGAAGGGCGAGCGACGGTCGAAGATGTCGACGCCGTCGTCGCCGAGCTGGCGGCGATCGGCGACGAGAACGGCTGTACGGTGCAGGCGTTCGACGCCCGCTATCTGGTCGGGCGCGAGCAGCTCGACCGCGCCGTCGAACTGGCCGACCGGGCGATCGATCGCGGCGAGAACGTCGCGCGGGACCGCGGCGTCGAGATCCTGCTGTACGCCGCGGGGCGCCGACAGATCGACGACGCGCTGGCGATGGGCGTCGAGGCGGGTGAACAGGACGTCGCGGTGCTGGTCGACGACGTCGACGCCGAGGACGGGGCGGCAGCGGACGCCGACGCTGAAGCGAGCGACGCCGAGATCGAAGCGCGCGAAGCCGACGCCGCCGCGGCGGTCCGCGAAGTACTGGAACTGGACGAGCGCCCGACCGTCGGCGTCGAGCGCGCCGACGAGGCGCTCGTTCGGGAGTTTTTCGACGTGACGGAGGCCGAGCTGGCGGCGACCGACGCCGAGCTGGCCGACATCGTTTTAGAGCGGGTCGCGCTGCTGAACGTCGAAAAGTAGGCCGGACGCCGAAACCGAGCGGTGCCAGCACCGCCGGGCAACGCCGTCCGGCGACCGATACACCTCGGCACCACCGTTTTCCGCGTCCGCGGCGGACCACCGAACGGGGGAGACGATGTCCGGCAACGATCCGTCGGGGGAACCCGACCCGGAGAAGGTCCAGGAGGCATCGAAGCGCCGAAAACACGAGCAGGCCGAGCACAGCGAGCACATCATCGAGCAGGTCCAGCAGGACTTCACGGAACACAAATACCCCGTCAGGGGCGAGGAACTCGCGGCGACGTACGCCGACGAGGAGATCGACCTCGCGAACGAGACCGAGTCGCTCGGAAGCGTGTTCGACCGGCTGTCCGACGAGACGTTCGAGTCGGCCGAAGACGTCCGCGAAGCGGTGTACGGCGAACTCACCGGCAAAGCGGGCGGTAGAAGCGAGTCGAACCCGGAGCGTGATCTCGGGGAGATCGGCGGCGACGGCACCGCCGACAGCAACCGGGACCTCTAGGCGTCCGTCTGACTTTTTGCGTCGTCGAGCCAGTCCGGCTCCTCGACGGTCACGGATCGGTAGTCGAACGCGAAGTCGGCCCGCACGTCGCCCTCTTCGATCGACAGCGAGTGGATCCGACCCTCGGCGTCGACGACCAGTTCGATCCCGGCGTCGCCCGAGTACGTGAGCAGCGTCGTCGATCCCTCCTGCGAAACAGACGTGGCGCTCAGGTTAGCGTCCGCGAGGGAGCTCTCGAACTGCGACATCGTGAGGCGGGCGTAGCTCTCGGGCTGGCTCGTCTCGTACTGGACGTTCGAGCCGTCGTCGATGCGCGTGTAGGTCGAGCCGTCCGCGGCGCGGTACACAGCGACCGAGCCCGAGAGTTCGAGCGTCGAGAGCTCGGTGCCGGCCTCGTTGTCGACCGTCGAGGTCATGACGAGCTCCTGAGTCTCGTCGCCCGAGCCGACGCGCATCGTCGCGGTGAGCTCGTAGCCCGCCGCCTCGCCGATCGCGGCGTCGTGAGTCGAGAGCGCACGACTGGCGTTGCTAAGTCCGTCCTGATCGTACCCGCCGGGGTACGCGACCGACTCGAGCGTCGGTGCCTGCTCCGGTTCCGATTCGTTCGCCGGGCCGTCGTCGGGAGTCGCGCCGTCGTCGGTCAGGACGCCGCCACAGCCCGCCAGGGCGACGAGAGCGACGACCGCAACGAGGGCGATCTGTCTGCGCATGGAGGAACGAGGGTGTCGGCGCGACAAACGCTTTTGGGCCGATAGGTCCCATCACGAAACGATGGCACGCCTGGAGGCGCCGGTCGACCTCGGCGGCGAGACAGTGCGAAATCGGCTGTACCGGGCGCCGCTGCTGGAGTGTGCCGGTAACGGGCCCGACGCCGTCGACGCGCTGATCGAGGACCTCGAACCGGCGGCCGACGCCGGCGCGGGGCTGCTCTGCCAGGGCGCGACGATCGTCCGCGGCGATGGGGGGTGTGCGGCGCCGGGGATGACCCGCGTCCACGATCCGGCGTTCGTCGAGCGCCTGGAGCGACTCACCGATCGGATCCACGATCACGGCGGGAAGATCGCGATCCAGCTCGAACACGGCGGGCTGCGAAGCATGGAGACGTGGCACGCCGGCTACCGGGCCGAGCATCCGAAGCTCGAACAGCTCGCGGTCTCCGACCCGTCGTGGCAGCTGCGGGCGGTCGACCGGCTCGGACTCGTCTCCTACGACCCCCGCGTCCTCGACACTGCCGAGGTGTACGGACTGGCAGCCGATTTCGGCAAAGCCGCCGCCCGTGCGGTCGATGCGGGGTACGACGCGATCCACATCGCCGGCGCGAACATGGGGATCGTCCAGCAGTTCCTCTCGCCCTTTTACAATCGCCGGGACGACGAGTTCGGCGGCTCCCGGCCCGAGCGCGTGCGCTTTCTCGAACTCGTCCACGACGAGATCCGGATGCGGGCGGGCGACGTACCGCTCCTGACGAAGGTGCCCGCCGAGACGGCGGCGCCCCGCGTCGTTCGACGCCACCTCGATCTCGACGACGGCGTCGCGATCGCCGAGCACCTCGCGGAGTACGGCTTCGACGCCGTCGCGCCGGTCGAGACCAACGTGATCTGGGACATGAGCATCGTCCGCGGCGCCTACCCCGACCGGGCCTGGGAGAGCGACGAGTTCGCGGAGGGGTACGCCGAGGCGTTCGGCAGCCGCTACCGGGCGCGGGCGGTGGCGGCGCTCAACCGGCTGCAGGAGCGCCGGTTCGACTTCGAGCCGGCGTGGAACGAGCGGTTCTGTCGGCGGGTGCGCCGGCGCGTCGACGTGCCGGTCATGCTGGAGGGCGGCGTCCGCGAGCGCGGGCAGATCGATCGGCTGCTCGGCGAGATGGGCGAAGAACCGGCCGCCGACATGGTCGGGATGGCCCGCCCGTTCTACGCCGAGCCGCGGCTTCCGGCGCGGCTGCTAAACGGCTCTCCCGACGGCGTCGACGCCGAAACGCGGGTCGCCTGCGAGAGCTGCAACAACTGCACCGTCCCGCAGGTGACCGGCGCACCCGGTGTCTGCCGGACGCCGTCGGTGCTCGAACGTCGGGGCGAGCTGGAGAAGCGAGGAGCGTACGAAAAATAGGCCCTATCTGGATCACGCAGTAGATTTTTGTAAACCGAGAAGAAGATACAAACACTACACGATGACGAGTGCTGCGCCCGGGTCGGACAGCAAGAACGGAGCTAGTCTCGGTTCGAGGATCAAGCTAGCTCTCAAGCAGGATTACGGATCGGACCGAACTCCGAGCAGTGGCTTGCCAGTCTTGCTTGAAGTAATGGGGTACTCTGCGATCGGATTCCTCGCATTCGGACTGGTCGCAGGAATGGTCGCAGAAGTCGGGAGTCCCGGACTGTGGGTCGCCAGTTTGCTCTTGGACCTGCTGCTGTTGCTCTTTTTTATGTCCGTCTTCCTCCACGCGGTCCTTTGGACCGTCGGGACGGGCTGGAAGTTCTGTACCACGCGCCTACTGGCTCGCTGATCTCGATCTGGTTCCCGAAACGCTTGTGCCGCCGGCCCGAATCCCGGCGAGTATGCGCGTCAGCGTCGTGGGCGGCGGGCGAGTCGACGAATCGGAGTACGAGCAGGCACGCGACGTGGGCAGGCTACTCGCGGAACGGGGCCACACCGTGGTCTGTGGCGGCCGGACCGGCGTGATGGAGGCGGCGTGTCGGGGCGCCCGCGAGGCAGACGGCGAGACGATCGGCATCCTGCCGGGCGAGGACCGGACGGCGGCCAACGAGTACGTCACGACGCCGATCGCCACCGGGCTGGGCAACGCCCGGAACGTGCTGGTCGTGCTCAACGGCGACGCCGCGATCGCGATCGACGGCTCGACGGGCACGCTCTCGGAGATCGCCCACGCGCTCGATACGGGGCGGCCGGTCGCCGGCATCGGCACTCACGAGGTCGCGGGCGTCGAGGCCGTCGAGACGCCAGAACGAGCGATCGAGTACGTCGAAGCCGAAGTCTGACGCGATCGCGGGAACCAGCGCGGCGGCGGTCGAGAATCGGCAGCCTGCGCCGCGAGCCGGCACATTCTAGACCCCTCGGACTGAACGGGACGACGATGGAGACCCGTCACCGGATCGTCGTGGGGGACGCGCGGGAGCTGAGCGACCTCGACGACGACTCGGTCGAACTCGTCGTCACGTCGCCGCCGTACCCGATGATCGAGATGTGGGACGAGCTGTTCGCCGAGCTGGCGCCCGGGGCTGGGGAGGCGCTCGACGACGGCGAGGGGCGGCGGGCCTACGAACTGATGCACGAGGCGCTCGACGCCGTCTGGGCCGAGGTCGAGCGCGTGCTGGTCGAGGGAGGCATCGCCTGCGTCAACGTCGGCGACGCGACCAGAACGGTGGACGGCAGCTTCCGCGTCTACCAGAACCACGCCCGGGTAATCGACGCGTTCGAGCAGCTGGGATTCGAGCCGCTGCCGGACGTGCTCTGGCGCAAGCCGGCCAACAGCGCCGCGAAGTTCATGGGCTCGGGGATGGTGCCGCCCAACGCCTACGTCACGCTCGAACACGAGTACGTGCTGGTGTTCCGGAACGGGACCGAGAGCCGGAGCTTCGAGCCCGGCGCCGACCGGCGCTACGAGGCGGCGTACTTCTGGGAGGAGCGCAACCAGTGGTTCTCGGACGTCTGGGAGGACGTGCGCGGCGAGCACCAGGCGCTTCCCGGCGACGACCGCAGGGATCGTTCGGCGGCCTACCCCTTCGAGATCCCCTACCGACTGGTGAACATGTACTCGGCGTACGGCGACACCGTGCTCGACCCGTTCTGGGGCACCGGCACGACGACGCTAGCTGCGATGGTCGCCGGCCGAAACTCGGTCGGCGTCGAGATCGAACCCGAGTTCGCTCGCGCCTTCGAGGAGCGGGTCGCCGAAGCGCCCGCGATATCCGAGCGCGTCGCCGCCGATCGGCTCGCCGACCACCGCGAGTTCGTCGAGCGCGAGCGCGCCGACGGGGGCTCGCTGGGGTACGAGGCGGTCCACTACGACGTGCCGGTGCGAACGAAACAGGAACGGAACATCCGCCTGCGCGTCGTCGAGAACGTGGCGTCGACCGACGAGGGGTACCGGGCGACCCACGCGCCGTTCGAGGACGGGTAGCACGAGCGGGGTGGTGGCAACTACGCAGCAACCGACTGTGACCAACGCACTTGGCCGCCCGCGGTCTACCCGACGGTATGGAGAGGGAGGGCGACGCGACGGGCGAGGGCGCGACGCGACGGCGGGTACTTGGACTGGTCGGCGCCGGCGCAGCTGTCGGGATCGCTGGCTGTCTCGGCGGTGGGGGAGACGGCGCGTACGGCCCCCAGACCGACGTCGCGGTGTCCGGTAACGGGAGCCTCGAGAACGCGACGAGCGCGAGCACGCAGCGAGCGTTCGCCTCGACGACGCCGGACCCCGACGCGACCAGCATCGAGGCGCTGACGCTCGTCGAGCACGAGCCGGTCGTCGCGGGCGGGTACAAGGGGCTCACCGTTCGCGGGCGCGTCCACAACGACGCCCAGCAACTGGTCGAGTACGCGGAGGTCCGGACGCGGTTCTACGATGCGAGCGGAACGCACCTGGGCACCTACCTCGCCTCGACGAGCGACCTGGCCGCGGACACCGAGTGGGCGTTCGAGGTCGTCGTGCTGGAGTCGCCAGGAGACGTCGATGCCTACGACGCGGGCGTGTTCGGCTGGCCGCCGTAACTCGAAGCGGTCGGCCGCTGTGATTCGGAGCGGTCGGCCGCTGTGACTCGAAGCTATTTCCCCCTCCCGACGCTAGGAGAGAGCAGATTGATGGGCGAGACAGCCAACCAGCCGACGGACCGGGACGACGCCGCGATCGACGCCGACGATCTGCGGGTGACCTACGCCGACGGCACCGAAGCCGTCCGGAGCGTCTCGCTGACGATCCCTCGCGGGGAGTTCTTCGGCTTCCTCGGGCCGAACGGCGCCGGCAAGACGACGACGATCAAGGTGCTGGCGACGCTGCTCGACGCGACCGGCGGCGGGGTTCGCGTCAACGGGTTCGACGCCGCCGAGAGCCCGCGGGCGATCCGCGAGTCGATCGGCTACATGGCCCAGGAGACCAGCGTCGACGAGGAGCTCACCGCCCGCGAGAACCTCAAATTCGCCTGCGAGGCCTACGGCGTCCCCCGGGGCGAGCGGGCCGAACGGATCGACGAACTGCTGGATCTGGTGGACCTCGCCGAGGTCGCCGACAAGCGATCGGAGGACTTCTCTGGCGGCATGAAGAAACGCCTCGACGTCGCGACGGCGCTGGTCCACCAGCCGCCGCTGGTCTTCCTCGACGAGCCGACGACGGGGCTCGACCCGAAGGCCCGCAACAAGCTCTGGGAGTACTTCCGGGCGATCAACGACCGGGGGACGACGATCTTCCTGACGACCCAGTACTTGGAGGAAGCCGACCAGCTCTGCGACCGACTGGCCGTGATCGCCGACGGCGAGATCGTCGCGACGGGCGAGCCGGCCGAGCTCAAGCACCGCGTCGGCGGCGAGATCCTCGACATCGAGCTGGCCGGGGACGGGGAAGGCGACGCCGCCGCCGCCGAGGCGGCCGCGGCGGTCGTCCGGGAGGCCGACTTGCTCGAAGCCGACGCGACGATCGAACCGACCGAGGACGGACTGCAGATCACGTCACAGCGGGCCCGCTCGCGCGGGACGGACGTGCTGGTCGCGCTGCGGGACGCCGGGGTCGCCGTCACCGGCTTCAACGTCCGTGCGCCGACGCTCGACGACGTGTTCCTCGCGATCACCGGCGAAGCGACCGGCGAGGGTGCAGATGCAGCGGCCGCAACCGCCCCCGACGACCCGGTCGCCGGGGAGGTGAGCGACGAATGAGCGGGTCGGACGAAAGAACGGACGGGGGCACACAGCCCGAACGCAGCGTCGAGGCGACGACGCCCGCGCCGATCGCGCGCTCGGGCAACTCGTTTTTCGGCGACGCGTGGACGAACTTCAAGCGCTGGAACCTGAAGGCGGTCCGCAACCCGTTCGTGCTGGTCGTCTCGCTCGTCCAGCCGATCATCTTCCTCGTCCTCTTTACGCAGGTGTTCGGCGGCGTCGCGACGCAGGCCATCGGCGGCGGCAACGGCGGATCGATCAGCTACGAGACCTACCTCGTGCCCGCGATCGCGATCCAGGTCGCGCTCGCCGCGGCAGCGACGTCGGGCGTCGGCCTGGTCAACGACATCGAGAGCGGGATGTTCGAGAAGGTGCTGGCGACGCCGATGAACCGCACGGCGGTGTTCCTCGGCAAGACCGCCGCGGAGGTGGCCCGGATCGCCGTCCAGATCGGGATCATCCTCGGGCTGGGGACGCTGCTGGGCGCCGAGATAGCGACCGGTCTCGTCGGCGCGCTCGGCATCATGGCCGTCGGCGTCCTCTTTTCGCTGTGGTTCGTCTCGCTGTCGAACGCGCTGGCGGTCGTCACGAAGGACCAAGAGTCGACGATCATCGGCGCGAACCTGCTGCAGTTTCCGCTTTTGTTCGTCTCCAGCGCCTTCCTCCCGCTCGACTCGCTGCCCGACTGGATCCAGCTCGTCGCGACGTACAACCCCGTGACCTACGGCGTCGACGCCGCGCGAGCGATCATGCTCGATCGGGACGTGATGACCGTGATCGAGGTGAGCCAGTTCGGCGGGATCTGGGACACGCTGGTGCCGGCGCTGGCGGTGCTGCTGGCGCTCGATCTGCTGCTTGGCGGCCTCGCGGTGTACCTGCTCGGCCGGGCGTCGAGTTCGTCCGTGCGCTGAGCGCCGTTCATCGCCCGTTTCGTTCTCGGTCAGCCCACCCCCGACGTTCATAATCGAATGTGATGCGACATCACATGACGCATGAAATTCACACGAGAAGAGTCACTGACACGGCTCGAGGAATCGGTCGAGAACGGCGACCCGATCGTGGGCGCGGGCGCCGGGACGGGGATCTCGGCGAAGTTCGCCGAGCGAGGCGGCGTCGACCTGCTGATCATCTACAACTCCGGTCGCTACCGGATGAACGGGCGGGGATCGCTGGCGGGCCTGCTGCCCTACGGCGACGCCAACGAGATCGTCGTCGAGATGGGCCACGAGGTACTCCCGGTGGTCGAGGACACGCCGGTGCTCGCGGGGGTCAACGGCACCGATCCGTTCCGGGACATGGAGGTGTTCATCGAGGACCTCCGGAGGCGCGGGTTCTCGGGGGTCCAGAACTTCCCAACAGTGGGGTTGATAGACGAGGACAGCCAGTATCGGCAGAACCTCGAAGAGACCGGGATGGGGTACGACGAGGAGATCGAGATGATCCGCGAGGCCAGCGACCAGGGGATGCTCACCTGCCCGTACGTATTCAGCGAGGACGACGCCAGAGCGATGGCCGAGGCCGGCGCCGACGTGATCGTCTCGCACATGGGGCTGACGACCTCGGGCGACATCGGCGCCGAGACCGCCCTCGACCTCGATGAAGCCGCCGAACGGGTGCAGGCTCACCACGACGCCGCGAAAGACGTGAACGAGGATGTCATGGTGATCTGCCACGGCGGGCCGATCGCGTGGCCCGACGACGCCCAGCACGTCCTCGACAACACCGAGGGCGTGGTCGGCTTCTTCGGCGCGTCGAGCATCGAGCGACTGCCGACCGAGGAAGCGATCGAGAACCAGGCCCGGGAGTTCAAGGAGATCGATCTCGGATGAGCGAAACCGACTCCGGAGGGTTCGTCGCGCCGGAGGACGTCGAGAGCCAGGTGTTCGACTGGGGCGTCCTGAAGTGGCTGAGCACGCCCGAGGTGACCGGCGGCGAGCGCTTCAGCGCCGGCGTCGTCCGGCTCGAACCGGGCAAGGGCCACGAGCGCCACGAACACCCCGACAGCGACGAGATCCTCTACGTTCTCAGCGGGAGCGGCGAACAGGAACTCGGCGACGAGACCCGAGAGATCGAGGCCGGCGAGCTGGTGTTCGTCCCCGAGGGCGTCGAGCACGGAACGATAAATACGGGCTGGGAGACGCTCGTCCTGCTGGCGGTGTACGCGCCGCCGGGCCCCGAGGACGTGCTGCGTGAGATGCCGGACTGCGAAATCGTCCCGCCCGGCGAGCTGGCGGCGAGAAATCGCGATGAATCGGCGGGTGGCGAAACGGCTGGCGGCGAAACGGAGAGCGGGGGAGCGGACGGCGGCGAAACGGAAGGTGGAGGTGACCGACCGTGAGCGTCGTGATCGTCGGAACGCTCGACACCAAGAGCGAGGAGATCGGCTTCGCCCGCGACGTGATCGAGGACCAGGGCCTCGACGTCCACGTCGTCGACGCCGGAGTCGTGGGCGAGCCCGAGTTCGAGCCGGACACGAGCGCCGCCGAGGTCGCCGCGGCGGCCGGCACCGACCTCGAAACGCTGCGCGAGGAGGCGGAGCGCGGCGATGCCGTCACCGCGATGGGCGAAGGAGCGGCGGCCGTGGTGCGGGAATTACACGACGAGGGCGACCTCGACGGCGTGCTCGGACTGGGCGGGTCGGGCAACACCTCGATCGCGACCGCGGCGATGCGCGCGCTGCCTTACGGCGTCCCCAAGCTGATGGTGTCGACGGTGGCGTCGGGCGACGTCGAGCCGTACGTGGAGACGCGCGACATCGCGATGCTGTACTCGGTCGCCGACGTCGAGGGGCTGAACCAGCTCACGCGGCGGATCATCTCGAACGCCGCGCTCGCGATGGTCGGGATGGTCGAAAACGAGCCCGACGTCGAGACCGAGGAGAAGCCCACCGTCGGCATCACGATGTTCGGCGTCACGACGCCGGGCGTCCAGGCGGCCCGCGAGCACCTCGAAGCGATGGGCTACGAGACGATCGTGTTCCACGCGACCGGCACCGGCGGGCGCGCGATGGAAAACCTGATCGAGCAGGGCGTCATCGACGCCGTCCTCGACGTGACGACGACGGAGTGGGCCGACGAACTGGTCGGCGGCGTCCTCAACGCCGGGCCGGAGCGACTCGACGCCGCCGCCGAGACCGGGACGCCCCAGGTCGTCTCGGTCGGGGCGCTCGACATGGTGAACTTCGGCCCCGAGGACTCCGTTCCCGAGGAGTTCCGCGATCGGAATCTCCACGTCCACAACCCGCAGGTGACGCTGATGCGCACGACGCCCGAGGAGTGCGCCGAACTCGGCGAGATCATCGCCGAGAAGCTCAACGCCGCAACCGGCCCGACGGCGCTCGCGCTCCCGCTGGACGGCGTCTCGATGCTCAGCGTCGAGGGCGAGGACTTTTACGCGCCCGAGGCCGACGATGCACTGTTCGAGGCCCTCCGCGAACACCTCGACGACGACGTCGAACTGGTCGAAGTTGAAGCCGACATCAACGACGACCGGTTCGCCCGGACGATCGCCGAGACGCTCGACGAGTACGTCGGCGGCGGCGACTCGGCGCCCTGATCCGACCGCGACGGGCGCCGGACCGATGCCCGGTTTCGAGGACAGAAGGCCTAAGTTTAGCCACGTCTAATTCACCGACGAGATAACTATGGAGCCGCTGCTTCGCTCTCGTGCCGCTTTCGCGAACGAGCCGTGGGGACCGGCGTCCGAACCGCCGGTGGTGATCGTCTAGTGAGCGATGTGACCTGGCTGCAGGTGCTCATGATCGCGTTCGGCGCGCAACTCGCCGTGCTGCCAGGCGAGAAGGTGCAGTTCATCATCGCCGGTCTCTCGACCCGGTACAACCCGCTACTGGTCGTCGCGGCGGCCGGGTCGGCGTTCGCCGGCTGGACCGCGCTCGAGGTCCTGGTGGGCAGCGCGCTGACCGACGCCGTCCCGGGAATCTACCTCGACGCGCTGGCGGCGGCGATGTTCCTCGCGTTCGCGGTGATGCTGGTCCGGACGGCGCCGGACGGCGCCGACGTGGAGGACGAACCGGCAGCGGGCGTCCTCGGCGACGGCGGTGAACTCGACGTCCGCGTCCCGATCGTCGGCTGGCGAGTCCCGAACGCGCTCGGGGGCTTTCTCCCCATCTTCGCCATGATGGCGTTCGGCGAGTTCGGCGACAAGACCCAGACGATCACGATCATTCTCGCCAGCCAGTACCCCGGCGCGCCGACCGCGATCTGGGCCGGCGAGATGCTCGCGATCGTCCCGGTCAGCCTGCTCAACGCCGTCGTGTTCCACCGGTTCGCCCACCGCTTCGACCTCCGCAAGGCCCACTTCGTCGGCGCGGCGCTGTTCGCGTTCTTCGCGGCGGACTTCCTGGTGTCGGTGCTGTTCGGGGTCTCGGTCTGGGAGACCGTCGTCGGGACGATCGTCGCACTCGTCGGCGGGTGAGGAACAGCGTCGCTGAAAGACGGGACGGTCATCGACAGAATCGACGCAGCCGGCGGTGTGCGACGGTAGTTTCCGAAGGAAATAGTCCATCCTGGATTCGACCGAAGCGAGACGGTCGCTCACTCCGTTCGCGCTGCGACTCGCAGGGTTCGAATCCACTCGTCGACGTAGTTGCGACTCACGGTGTGATTCGTCGCAAAAGTAGTCCATCCTGGATTCGAACCAGGGTCGAAGCCCCCAGAAGGCTTCAGGATTGGCCACTACCCTAATGGACTTGACACGTTCGGCGGTGTCCGCTTCGCCGACGCTTCACCCAACTGTACTTGGTTTCCGTATTTGAGCGTTTCGAACTCGACTGCTGGAGGGCATCGGGTGATCCGACACCAGAAGAGAAATACGCTACCGAACCTCACGCACCGGGTCGATCTAGCGTTCGCCGGTTGGGAGCTGGTAGTGTTCTTTGCGATGGCAGTTCGCGCAGAGCACGATACACTTCTCAATTTCCTCCCGGAGTCGGTCCTTGCCGTAGCCGTACGTGATCATCTTCCCGACGGCCATCTCCTTGTCGTCCTCGTCGACGTGATGAAAGTCGAGACAGGCGGGATCGGTTTCGTCACAGCGATCACACCCGCCTCGTTCTCGTTGCAGACGGTTCGCCCACATTCGATGCGCGTCGCGTCGCCGCAGAGAACGCTCGGTGTTCCAGTCCGCGTGCCGGTAGTGCCACCGCTGGTCGGCCGACAACTCGGACCACTCGACGCCGTCGGGAATATCGACATCCTCCGGCTTCGGATCGAGACGCGAACCGCGCGAACTCGCCGTCTCCAGGCCCGCCCGCTCTTTGGCCGCGTTCCAGCCGCCGAGATGGCGGACGATCGTCGAGGAAGAGGGCGTCAGGTCGAGCCGCTCGTACTGGGCCTTGGTCGGCGACTCGCCGAGTCGGTCGGCCGCCGCCCGGAGCGCGTCGAGACATTCTCGTTCGGTCGTCACGACGGTCGTCGCCGCCCGATCGTACTTGAACGTCCGCTCGCCGGGGTGCCGGACCCGCCGCACTGGGCCGGCGAACCGGGCGCCGTATCTTCGACGCCCGTGTACATTTCGACACCTACTTTACCGAGAACTATGCACTGTCGTGTATGTACGTCGGACGCTTCGTGATCGTGGGACCGTCGGTGGCCGCTTACCGAGTATCGTCCCGATCGTTCCCGAACCGGAAAATAATCGAGCGCGACGGTTCGCTGACGGTCGTCCCAACCGAGGAGGCCGAGGAGACCGACAACCCCTACGTCTCCTACAACTGCGTGCGCACGGCCGGCGATCAGGTCGTCGTCGGCAACGGCTCGCACGTCGATCCGATCACCGAGAAGCTCGAACTCGGCTACCCGGCCCGCGACGCGCTGGCCGAGAGTCTCCTCGCGATGGACTACGAGAAGGACGACTACGACACGCCCCGGATCGCCGGCGTCGTCGGCGACGATAGTTACATCGGCACCGTCCGGAACGACGCGCTGCTCGTCGAGCAGGTCGACGAGCCGACGCTGGTGGCAACCTACGAGAAGGACAGTCCGGAGTCGTTCGAGTTCGACGCCGACGACGCGCCGAGTGCGGCGAGTGAAGCGCTCGGATTGGAGTTCGAGCACGCGGTCTGTGCGGCCGGCGTCGAGCGGACCGACGAGGACGTCAGGCTGGCGATCGAGAACGGCGAGTAGGCGAGCTCGTTTTCCGATCCGGCGCGGCGTCGAGACGCCGTTTCGAGGCTGCGTCGGGACCCCCCGTACTACGCCGGGGAAATGAAGGGCGACGAGCGCGTCGTACCGCGTATGAAAGTGGGTCTGCTCTCCGATATCCACGGCAACCGCGTCGCGCTCGAAGCGGTCCTCTCGGACATGCCGGCGGTCGACGCGCTGGCTTGCGCGGGCGACGTCGTCGGCTACAACCCCTGGCCCGGCGACTGCGTCGACGCCATGGTCGATCCGGCGCCGCTGCTGGACGCCGTCGGTCGGGACGACCTCCCGGCCGACGAGGTGCCGACCGTGATGGGCAACCACGACCGGGCGGTCGCCAGCGGGTCGGCGTTCCGGTTCAACAGCATGGCCGCGGCGGGCGTCGAGCACGCCCGCGAGGAACTCGACGACGAGCAACTCGCGTGGCTGGACGACCTGCCCGACGAGCGCACCGAGTTCGACGAGAAGGTAAAGCTCGTCCACGGCCACCCCGACGACCCGGACCGCTACACCTACCCCGACGATTTCAGCCCGCGGATGCTCGACGACGAGGACGTGCTGGTGCTGGGCCACACCCACGTCCAGCACGCCGAGCAGTACGGCGAGGGGATCGTAGTGAATCCGGGGAGCGTCGGCCAGCCCCGCGACCGCGACCCGAACGCGGCCTACGCGGTCGTCGATCTGGACGCACTGACGGTCGACCTCCACCGCGTGGAGTACGATATCGAGGCGGTGCAGGACGCCGTGAGCGAGGCGGGGCTGCCCGAGAAGATCGGAAGTCGGCTCGAAGCCGGACGCTGACTGCGGAGACAGCGAGAAGAGAGCGGCGTTGTCAGCTCAGAAACGGCTCTGCATGATCTCGAGGGCCTCCTCGCGATCGTCCCACTCGACGAAGACGGCGACGCTGGTCGCGCTGGTGATCACGTCCAGCAGGTTGATCTCGGCCTCGGTGAGCGGGTTGACGATCTCGGAGAGGACGCCGGGCTGGTTCGGCAGCTCGCCGCCAGTGATCCGGATCACGGCGACGCCGTCCTCGACGGTGACGCTGGAGAGTGGTTCCTGATCGATGACCTCGCGGTGGAGCACGGCTTCGGCGTCCTCGGCGAGCGTCTCGTCGACGTAGAAGGTGACCGAGTCCATCCCCGAGGCGATGGCGTCGACGTTGACGTCGGCCTCGCCCAACGCGGTCGTGAGTTCCTGGAGCACGCCGGAGCTGTTGCGGATCGCGCGGCCGGCGACGGTCATGCAGGCCAGGGGCTGATCGCGCATGTCGACGAGGCTGGAGAACTCGCCTTCGATGCGGGTGCCGCCGGTCAGCAGGTCGCCGTGCTGGTAGTGGACGACGCGGACGCCCATGTTCCCCTCCTTGTACGCCAGCGCGGAGGGCGCGACGACCTCGGCGCCGCGGAACGAGAGGTTTCGAAGCTCGTCGACGGTGATCTCGCCGACGTTGCGTGCGCCCTCGACGACGCGGGGGTCGCCGGTCATGACGCCCTCGACGTCGGTGACGATCACGACTTCGTCGGCCTGCATGTACTTGCCCAGCATCACGGCGGTGGTGTCGCTCCCGCCGCGGCCGAGCGTCGTGACGCTCCCGTCGTGAGCCTCCGCCAGAAAGCCGGTGATGACGGGGACGACGCCGTCCATCTGGTCGGCGATCTCCAGTGCGCGCTCGCGGCTGGCCTCGACGTCGACCTCGCCGGCGGCGTCGGTCAGCACCGGCCAGAGGTCGCTGCCCGGTTCGAGGAACATCGCCTCGACGCCGCGGGCCGCCAGCGCGGCCTTGAGCATCCGGACGCTCGTGCGCTCGCCCATGCTGACGATCTCGGCGCGGTCGGCGGGCTCGGTCTCGAAGGAGATCTCGTCCAGCAACTCGTCGGTCGTCGACCCCATCGCGCTGGCGACGACGGCGATCTCGTGGCCCTCCTCGACGGCCTTGGCGATCGAGTCGGCGGCGCGATCGATCCGGTCCCCGCTCCCCAGGCTGGTCCCCCCGAACTTCGCGACTACGCGCATCGTACCACCCGATCGTTCGTGCGACTGTGGCTCATGGGGACCGATAACCAAGGGGAGCAAATAACTGTGTCCATCCGAACCCGTCCCAACCAGTCGTTCGTGAAGAATTCCGCCGCCAGAACGGACGGTTCCGAACGTACGTCAAGCGTCCGAGGGGCTGCGGTCGGCGTCGCGGTGATGCAGTAGTGCGACGCAAACGGTTTATCCGTGTGCGGCGTTACCACACGAATGATGGAGATCCGGGACGCTGTCGAGGCAGACGCGAGCGCGCTCGCGGCGATCGCCGACTCGCCGACGGACGTGATGCGTAACCTCGTCCACGACCGCACGGTCCGCGTCGCCGAGGCCGAGGCCGTGGCGTCGGATCCCGATGCCGACGCGGGCGACGCCGGTCGCGAGGAGCTGCTCGGGTTCGTCAGTTTCGACGCGAAAGAAGACACCGTCCACGTGACCCAGTTAGACGGTACCGGCGACGCCTGCGAGCAGTTGCTGGGCGAGCCGATTCGGTTCGCGCGCCAAGAATCCATGAACGTCGAGTTGCTGGCACCCGACTCCGAGCCGACTGTCGCCGACGCCGCCGAGTCGCTGGGCTTTACCGAGCGTGGCCAGGGGCCGCGGTTCAGCGGGACGCCGACGGTTCGCTATCGGCTCGAACCGTAGCTCCAGTCGAAACGTTGGGGATAGATCGCACGCCGTGGTCGATCGGGGCCGGCGAATTAGTCGACAGTGTCGCCCTCAGGCGAACTTCCGGATCGTCACGTCGAGCGTGTCCAGATCGACGACCGGCGCGTACGCGGTGTCGGGGTCGATGTTGACGCTCTTCTGGAACTCGGTCTGGGCCTGCCAGCAGCCCGAGTTGATCGCGAGCACGTTGTGGTACTTCCCGTAGCCGAGCTTGTGAACGTGGCCGGTGTGGAAGATGTCGGGCGCCTCGTCGATCACCAGATAGTCCTTCTCCTCGGGCGCCAGTCGCATGTGACCGCCGTACTGCGGGGCGACGTGGCGCTTCTTGAGGAGGTGGTACATCGCCTTCTGCGGGTCGTCGTAGGTCGCCTTCTCGTCGGGGAACTCGGCGATGATCTCGTCAAGCGAGACGCCGTGATACATCAGCACCGAGACGCCCTCGATGGTGACGGTGGATGGATTGCCGGAGATGCGTGCGTCGTGGGCCGACATGATCTCCCGGAGCTCCTCGTCGAACCCGGGCTGGGGTTCCGCGAGGCGGACGGCGTCGTGGTTGCCGGGGATCATCACGATCTCGATGTCGCCGGGCACCTGCTTGAGGTACTCCGAGAACGCCTCGTACTGCTCGTAGATGTCGACGATATCGAGCTCCTCGTCCTGATCGGGGTAGACGCCGACTCCCTCGACCATGTCGCCGGCGATCAGCAGGTACTCGATGTTCTCGGCCTCGGCGGTGTGGAGCCAGTCGGTAAAGCGCGTCCAGGCGTCGGCCATGAACTCCTGACTGCCGACGTGGATGTCGCTGATCAGCGCCGCCTGAACGTGGCGGTCGGCGGTCGAGGGCTCGAACGTTCGCGGAACGTCGGGGAAGTACATGCTGTCGACGAACAGGATCCCGCCGTCGTCGGCGAGCGTTCCCTCGACGGCGATCACCTCGTCGCAGAGCAGTTCGTCGACCTGATCTGCGAAACGGCGATCCTTCATCACGAGACACGGGAAGACCCCGGAGGTGTCTTCGAGTTCGATCAGCCAGTGGCCGCTCGCGGTCGAACGGATGTCGTTGACCATCCCGACGATGGCGGCGTCGCTCCCGCCGCCCATCGCGTCGAGCGCGTCGGTCGGCCGATGGTTGACGCGCCCGCGGAGCTTGCCGCTCAGGCGCTCGAACCGGTCGCGAAAGACGGTGACGAAGTCGTCGTACTCGCCGGTCCCCGTCGAGCGGCCGGTGATGTCGTTCCCGATGTCGAGCGATCGCTGCGAGTCGTCGCGCTGGGCGCGGTCGGGGCGAGCCGCTGCCGCCCCGCCGTCGTCAGACCGTGCAGCGGTCGCTTCGGCGTCGCCCTCCGTAACGGCGTCCGACGCGGTATCGTCCGTGGTAGCACCGGTTGCTGCGCCCGACTGAGATCCACTCGAAACGGTGCTCTCGTCGGCCGTCTTCCGCGAAGAACCGTTCGACCGCGGCGCCGAATTCGAGTCGCCAGTGTCAGCGTCAACCCCCTTCATTTCACCTGGAGGCACACCCGATTCGTCCGGCGATTCTGCCGGCGGTGCTCCACCCGAAACCGGGGGGTCGTCGGTATTCTCTAGCACGGCCCGGACGTGCTCGGGAGTGATCGTGAGGGCGTCCTCGGGGACAGCCTCGACGACGGCTTCGAGCGCGCGACCGGGGTGGTCGGCCGAGGCGATCAGCGTCACCGCCTCGCGATCGGCGTTGAACCCGCGGGTCGCCAGCGCGCGGACGATCCTGGCGGGCGTTTCCAGCGGCACGTCTGCTACGATCCGCGCAGTCGGTCAAAAGCGTGCCGGAACGTCAGGACTGCTTGGCGGATCGGGGGCTACGCGACGGACCGTCGACACTGGCGCCGCGGCTCACGGGCATCGGACGACGTGGAGCGATCCCGAACGCGGTGAGGAGAGCAGAAAGTTGATCACAGGCGGCGATTTACACGTCTTCAATGACGGACAGCAACGGCGGCGACGGGCCCGACCGCGATCCGCCGCCGTCCGGACGCTCCGGCGATGGCCGAGCTGCGGACGACGCCGCCGAAGACGACTCGAACGGAGCAGGGCCGAACTCCGGCGTCGACGAGCGGTCAGTCGACGATGAACCGTCGTCCGCCGACGGGAACGAAGTGTCCGACGGCGAAAACGAGGCGTCCGGCGACGAGACCGAGGTGTCCGCTGACGAGACCGAAGTGTCCACCGACGAGAACGAGGGGTCCGCGGCCGAGGATCGCAGCGACGGAACGGACGGGAGCGTCGAACCGAACGGCGGCGGGCCCGCGAGTCCGGACGGTGTCGGCGAAGCGGCTGCGGCCGACAAGCCAGCGCCGGAAGCCGACGCGAATGCTGGGACACCGGTTCCCGACCCATCCGAAAATCCGATCGGCTGGTTCCGCCGGACGGACAACGAGGCGGTGATCGTGTTCAAAGACGTCGCCAGCAGCGTCGGCATCGTCCTCGTGATTGGCCTCGTGCTGTTCGGCGTCAGCGGCGTCTGGCCGCCGCTGGTCGCCATCGAGAGCGGGAGCATGAACCCTCACATGCAGAAGGGTGACCTCGTCTTTATCATGGAAGAAGACCGTCTGGAGCCCGACGCCGCAGTCGCGGGGACCGGCGTCGTGACCTACCAGCAGGGCAAGGAAGCCGGCTACAGGACCTTCGGCTCCTACGGCGACGTGATCGTGTTCCAGCCCAACGGCCAGAGCACGACGCCGATCATACACCGGGCGATGTTCTACGTCGAGGAGGGCGAGAACTGGTACGAGAAGGCCAACAAGAGCAACATCCGGGCTGACAGCTGCGAGGAGATCGACGCCTGCAGCGCCGAGCACGCCGGGTTCGTAACGAAAGGGGACAATCCCCAGACCAACCAGCAGTACGATCAGGTCGACCGTTACCAGATCGTCAAGCCCGAGTGGATCCAGGGGACCGCCGAAGTGCGGCTCCCGTGGCTCGGTTGCATCCGCCTGGAGTTCTCCGGCACGGCGAGTTGCCGACCGCTGTTCGGCACGGCGCAGCCGGTTTCGCCGGGTGCTATCGGAGATCAACCCGCCCTTTCGTCTCGAACCGCGGTCGCCGCGTCGCGTCCCTGACCGTCGGTCCAGTTTTTTATCGACGCCCTCTATCGACGCTTGCACTCGTGGAGCGATGCCGCGATCCGATCGCACGAAGCCGTCGATTATGGGGGAGATAGCGGTGAAATCGGCGACCCGCGCGGCGACGACGCCGTCGCGCCGCCGCACTGACCGGCGCTCGGTGAGCGGCGTCGAGTAGAAACGAGGGGCTACGGATCGAAGTGCGGAGACGAGTGGTACGAATCGAGGCGGGCGAGTCGGGCCGAGTTAGTTGTCGAACCGCGCCTGCACGAACGGCTGAACGTCCTCGATGGCGCCGAGCCGGGAGTCCGACATCAGTACGGCCTCGGTCTCGTCGATCGGGACCGAGAGGCTGATCTCCTTGGTGCGGCCGTACCGCCCTTTCGAGACGACGACGGCGTTGACGATGCCGAGCATGTCGAGTTCGCTGATCAGGTCGGTGACCCGCCGCTGGGTGAGCACGTCGGCGTCGATCTCCTCGCAGAGCCGCTTGTAGATGTTGTACACCTCGCCGGTGTTGACGTTGTGGACGCCGTTTTTCTCCAGCAGGATGATCGAAAAGAGGACGAGCTTCGACTGGGTCGGAAGGGTGCGGACGACCTCGACGACGCGGTCGAGTTCGATCTTGTCCTGGGCCTGCCGGACGTGTTCCTCGAGAACCTCCTCGGACTGGTCGCGCTCGGCGAGCTCGCCGGCGGTTCTGAGAAGGTCGAGCGCGCGGCGCGCGTCGCCGTGTTCCTGTGCGGCGAACGCAGCACACAGCGGGATCACGTCGTCGGTCAGCGCGTCAACCTTGAATGCCACGTCCGAGCGGTGCTGGAGGATATCCCGCAACTGGTTGGCGTCGTACGGCGGGAACACGATTTCCTCCTCGCCGAGACTGGACTTGACGCGGGGATCGAGGAAGTCGGTGAACTTCAGGTCGTTGCTGATCCCCATGATCGACACCCGCGAGTTGTCGAGCTCGGAGTTCATCCGCGAGAGGTTGTAGAGCGTGTCGTCGCCGGACTTCTCGACGAGCTTGTCGATCTCGTCGAGCATGATCACGACCACGCGCTCGCGGTAGTCGACGGCGTCGAAGAAGACGCTGTAGACGCGGTCGGTCGGCCAGCCGGTCATCGGCACCTGCTCCATCTCCTCGCGGTCGTCGACCAGTTCGTCGATCCGGTCCTCGACGGCCTCGACCGTCGCGAACTCGGCGTCGTCGAGCGCCGATCGGTCGTCTTCGCCGGCGTCGCGCAGATCCCGCAACTCGCCGAGGCGCTCGTCGACGAACGCTTCGTTCTTCTCGATGAACTTGTTGGCCAACTGCGCGAGCACGCGGTACTGGGTGTCGGTCACCTCGCAGTTGATGTACTCGACGTTACAGGGAACCTGATACTTCTCCGAGGTGCTCTCGAGCTCCTGGCTGACGAATTTGGCGCTCGCGGTCTTGCCCGTCCCCGTCTTCCCGTAGATGAGAATGTTCGAGGGCGTCTCGCCCCGGAGCGCGGCGACGAGGATCGTCGCCATCTTGTTGATCTGCTCTTTGCGGTGCGGGAGCTCGTGGGGCGTGTACGACGGACGCAGCACCTCCTTGTTCTCGAAGATCGGCTCGCTGTCGAGCAGGTCGTCGAACAGCCCCTGACTGTCTTCCTCCTCGTCGTCGAGGACGACGTCGTCGAGGTCGACGTCGAACGACCGCGGGCTGTCGCCCGGGTCGGAAGCGCCGTCGGGAGTGGTGTCGTTGTCGGCCATCTGTTGATCGTCCAACCCCTCTGTTTCGTCTGGAACGGACACCCACGGGAACGTCGAAATCGGCGTCACACGGCGTAACGAGCGTTAATATACGGCGAAATGCTCACGGGTGCGTCCAGTTGATGCAGACGAAGCAAAGGTCGAGGAGGGTCTTAAATTCTTCCCTCTAGTCCGTCAGTACGAATCGAACGGCCGGGCTACGGCTCGAACGCAGTCGTACGTGGACGTCCAGCTGTCGTCGTTGTCGGACCGGAGTACCACCATTCGGACGTTTATCCCGAAGTGTATGATGAATTGACTCTGGCACCGAGGACGAGGTGCTCGCTCACATCGAGATGTGAGACAGTCGGGATCGGGATAGACCGAATCACCGTTCGACGACGTCTCGTCGCTCGGGCGGACGCCGTTTCGTTCGGGGGCCACTTCGAGCTGGGCCGTTTCGATCGGAGATCGCAACGGACCCACAGCCCATACACGATAGACCCCGAAGCCGTCTGCGATATCTCCAGACGAAACAGAGGGGTGGGCGGCGTGTTAAGCGCCGTACGCACCGCATACGACGGGAGTGCTAACACTCGATCAGTGAGGTCACGGTCGAGTAATTGTCTGCGGTTGTAGATAGTGGGCCGATAGTCCACCCGAAGCGAGGGGGTTGTGGCGTGAACGGGGCAGACCCCCCCACCCCTTTGTTTCAGGTGGAACGCGGAAAGGCAGGGGAGGGGGTGAGAAAGCCAGCAACGCTTCTAGCGAGGCAAACCTTTACTATCCATGCAGTAAAACCATACCCGTAGGACAGTAGCAGAGATAGTATTGAGTGGATTAATCTAGTTATAAACTAGACGAACGACACAATCGTGAGACCGTCTCTCGTGATTCTTCCCCGCGCTCGCCCCCTCCCCACCCCACCGTCCTGACGTTCCACCTGAAACGAAGGGGTGGGGGCCCGTCCGATACGGCTGTGAACTGCCAGCAACGCCCGTGCCAACGCATCCCACTGGTGGTGCGTTATCGCGCCCCGCGAAATACACTACTACGCCGCTTAGAATAGAAACGACCCACAGGAGCCAACGACGACCCACGACCATCCACAACGTGGCTCACATCACCTTCCCGTGCCGGTCGGTAGCCAGCTCGGTCGGTCCAGTAGCACCACCCCCGCGTTCGCTCTGATTCGAGCACGTGGCAACGAAAAACAATCAGTGACGCAAGTGTATCCAATAATATGGGTGTCTGACGTAGGCTTAAGTAGCGTGGGGCTCCTTGTCCGCCATAGCACCTAGCCCACGCGCGGGTGCGGGGTGACAGGATGGGACTGTTCACAGGACTCAAAGATAGTATATCGCGGGTGACGGACCGACTCTTCTCCGACGACGAACAGAAGCGGATCGGCATCTACGGGCCGCCTAACGCGGGCAAGACGACGCTGGCCAACCGGATCGCCCGGGACTGGACCGGCGACGCGGTCGGCCCCGAGAGCCACGTGCCCCACGAGACGCGCCGGGCGCGCCGCAAGGAGAACGTCGAGATCGAACGCAACGGCCGATCGGTGACGATCGACATCGTCGACACGCCGGGCGTGACGACGAAAGTCGACTACGAGGAGTTCCTCGACTACGACATCGAGGAGGACGACGCCGTCCGCCGGTCTCGCGAAGCCACCGAGGGCGTCGCCGAAGCGATGCACTGGCTCCGCGAGGACGTCGACGGCGTGATCTACGTACTCGACAGCACGGAAGACCCGTTCACGCAGGTCAACACGATGCTGGTCGGCATCATCGAGAGCCAGGATCTGCCGGTGTTGATCTTCGCGAACAAGATCGACCTGGAGGATTCGAGCGTCCAGCAGATCGCGAACGCCTTCCCGCAGCACGAGACGGTCGAGCTTTCGGCGCTGGAAGGGAACAACATGGACGAAGTGTACGACAAGATCGCGGAGTACTTCGGATAACATGCCGGAAGTGAAAGAACCCGCCGACGGGGTCCAGATCGACCTGATAAGCGGCGAACGGATGGAGGGGATGGCGAGCATGGAGAAGATCCGGATGATCCTAGATAGCGTCCGGGACAGCAACATCGTCATCCTCGAACAGGGGCTCTCGCCCGACGAGGAGTCGAAGCTCATCGAGGTGACGATGACCGAGATCACCCCCGCCGATCCCGAGGATTTCAACGGGATCGAGATCGAGACGTACCCGCGCTCGGAGGCCGACAGCACGGGGCTGTTCGGCCGCCTCATGGGCAAGGAAAACGCCTCCAAGCTGACCGTGATCGGCCCGGCCAACCAGATCGAGACACTCCACAAGGACGAAACGCTGATCAGCGCGCTCGTCTCCCGCCAGTAATGCCTCACCAGTGTACGAACTGCGGCCGGACGTTCCCCGACGGCTCCAAGGAGATGCTGTCGGGCTGTCCGGACTGCGGGGGCAACAAGTTCCAGTTCGACCCGTCCGGCGGGAGTTCCGGAGCCACTGGCGGGGCGGCCGACCCGGACGCCTCGACAGCGGCGTCCGACGCAGCCGATTCGTCGGCGTCGGCATCGGAAGACACGTCGGCCTCCGGCGTCGGCGGAACGGTCTCGCAGGCGAAACAGACCGTCAGCGACTGGGTCGGGCGCGGCGGCCAGTCCGACGCCGACGACGCCGCGGCGGCGTCGTCCAAAGCGGACGAATCGATGCCGGCCGCCGACGCGAGCGGTAATCAGGACGCTGCTGCGAGAGCCGACGACGACGCCGATGCGACAGCAAGCCAGAACGCCGACGCGACAGCAAGCCAGAACGCCGACGCGACAGCAAGCCAGAACGCCGACGCGAGCCATTCCACGTCCGATCTCGGATCGACCCGCGACTGGCCGGACGTGGGGAGTCGCGATCCGAAGGGCGATCCGACTCGGTCGAACGACCAGACTGGACCGCTGGGCGACATGTCTGGATCGAGCGACGGCACCAACTCGTCGCCGTCCGCCGGAGACGGCGTGCCGTCACAACCGCCGTCCAGCGAAGACGGTGTGCCGGCAGAACCGCCGTCCAGTGAAGACGGTGTGCCAGCAGAACCGCCGTCCAGTGAGAACGCCGCGCAGGCCAGCGCCCGATCGGACGTTATCGACCCGAACGATCTACCGAACGACGCCGCCAGCGACGGCGCCGAAGCATCGGAACACCCGCTGGACGACGACCGGAGCGACACGCCGCCGGACGCCGACGACGGGAACGTCGTCGGCACGCCCGACGACGAGCAGCCCGATCTGGAGGCGCTCCGGCAGGAGCTCAACGAGCAGTTCGAGAGCATCAAGATCGTCCGCCCCGGCGAGTACGAGCTCAACCTGATGGAGCTGTACGACCGCGACGAGTACATCATCTCGCTGATGGAGGACGGCCGCTACGCCATCGAAGTCCCCGACGCCTGGCGCGACGGGGAGTAGGGCGTCCCTCTGGAAGTTTCGGATCCGTCTCGATTTCTCTTCCCGACTTTCGAAACTGCAGCCAGATCCCCCGTTTCGGTTGGAAGCTGTCGTACAGTGTGGTACGACATGGTTCGAACGAGTTCGTAGCCGTTCGTTTTCTCGGAATCCCGACTCCTCCGGCACCGGGTGGAACCTCGATTTCGGCTCCGGGCGAAGGACCGACCCCGGCGTCGAACGAAGGACCGAACCCGGCGTCGACCGACTCAGTTCTCGCCCAGTTCGTCCGGTTCGTTTCCGGTCACCGCCTCGACGAGCAGTTCGGCGACGTCGACGATTTCGATCTCGTCCTCGTAGCCGCCGGTCTTGCGGCCGTCCTCGTACATCGTCATGCACATCGGGCAGGCGACGACGAACTTCTCGACCGCCTCTCCAGCATCGGTGTCCTCCAGCGCTTCTCGAAGCCGCTCCTCGCTGGGCTTTGGCTCCTCGTCGAACTCCATCCAGAGGCCGCCGCCGCCACCGCCACAGCAAAACGAGTTGTCGCGGTTGCGCGGCATCTCGTGGAGCTCACAGCCAGTCGCGCGGACGAGTTCGCGGGGCGCCTCGTACTCGTCGTTGTACCGGCCGAGGTGGCAGGGATCGTGGTACGTGACGGTGTAGTCGAGTTCGTCTCCAGAGAGCCCCAGCCGACCCTCCTCGACCAGTTCCTCGACGACCTGCGACCAGTGGAACACGTCGATCTCGCCCTCGGCGTTCCAGTGCTCGTCGTAGTCGAAGGGCATCATCGGATCGTCCGCGAACTCCTCGAAATCGACCTCGGGGTACTCGTTTTTCATCGTGTTGTACGAGTGGGGATCGGTGCAGACGATCTTCTCGAACTCGCACTCGGCGAACGTCTCGACGTGGTGGCCCGCGAGTTCGAGGTAGAGGAACTCCTCGCCGATCCGGCGAACGTCGTTGCCGTCGTACTTCTCGTCGTCGAACAGGATGCCCCACTCGATGTCGGCGGCCTCGAACAGCTTCGCCAGCGACCGGGCGACCTTCTTGTTGCGCTCGTCGAAGCTCGGGTAGTCGCCGACGTACCAGAGGTACTCGACCTCCTCTTTGCGGGCGTCGGTCGGCTCGATCTCCAGGGGATCCGCCCAGTCGGCTCGCTCGCGCTGGGGATCGCCGAACGTGTTGCCCTTCTGCATCACGTCCTGGAACACGTCCTGGACGTTCGGGTCGACGTCGCCCTGGTCGGTCAGCTGGCGGTTCATCCGGGTGAAGGAGTTCAGGTGTTCGATCTCGACCGGACAGGCGTCCATGCAGGCCATGCAGCTCATGCACGACTCCATGGTCTCGCTGTCGATCACGCTCGCCCCGCCGTCAGCGATAATCGGCTTCTCCTCGGTCTCGCCGGCGTCGAGCGACTCGCGGTAGGATTTCAGGTCGAGGATCACGTCCCGCGGATCCAGCGGACGACCGGACGCCTTCGCCGGACAGACCGACGAACACCGGCCGCACTTCGTGCAGGCGTCCTGATCGAGCAGCTCCTTCCACGTGAAGTCGTCCAGCGACTCGGCGTTCGTGGCGTCGAGATCGGCCGGAACGCCCGGGAGCCGGGAGCCCGCGTTCTCGTCGCGCGCGACGACGTTCGCGAACGACGAGAGCATGTGGAACGGCTTGGCGTACGGCACCGCCGCGACGAACGCCAGCGCGTGCAGCGAGTGGAGCCACCAGACCGCGGGGTAGACCGTCTGCGCGCCGCTTGCCGAGAGTCCCGCGGCGTCGAACCCGATCGCGAGGAAGTAGCCGACGAAGCTGATCGACTCGTGGTCGGGGAATCCGCGTCCGACGATGCCGACGCCTTCGAGCAGGTAGCCGCCGACGCCGAGCACGAACAGCGTCCAGACGAACAGGTCGTCCTCCAGTCCGGTGTGTTTGCCCCAGAGCCGCTCCGAGCGGCGCCAGTAGCGCTTGTACAGCGCCATCCCGACGCCGACGACGAACAGCAGTCCCATCGCGTCGAGCACGAACGAGTACGCCAGGTAGAAGTCGCCGGTCCAGAACGACTCGCCGGTCAGCGGCCGGTAGAGGTCCATGTCGATGCCGAGAATCGTCGTCCCGATCAGCAGGGTGAGAAAGCCCCACATGATAAAGGCGTGCATCACGCCCGCCGTCAGGTCCCGGTCGAACTGGTAGCGATTGGAACCGACGATCGTCACCGCGTCGACGAGTCGACCGGGCAGGTTCGCGAGTCGCTCCCGGCGGTCGTCGCTGCCCTGCGCGTACCGGGCGAACCGCTCGTAGACGCCGTGGAGAAAGATCAGGATCGCCACCGCGGCGAGCATGTAGAAGATCGCCTTCCCGACGTAGCCGATCTCGAAGAACGTCGGGCGGGTCACGTCGCCGCCGGACTGGGCGACGACGATCGCGTCGGTCGATAGCGCGCCGCCGACAGCTCCGACCGACGTCATGGCTGCCACCACCTGTCCCTTCCCGTCCAGCTTCTCCACGACCGTAGATCGTGGTCACGCGTATCTATCATGTACTATCACGGGGGCACCTGCGAGTTAAATCTTGCTCCGAACTCGACGCCCCACCCCCGTCACGTCTTGCGCGAATCTACAACTAGTTTGGCGTTCATACGTCACTGGACCCGCTCCGCGTCCCGCTCTCACAGCCGCGTCCGCCGTCCACCACTCACGGCCGCGTCCGCCGTCCACCACTCACGGCCGCGTCCGCCGTCCACCACTCATAGCAGCGGCGAGAGCGCCAGCCCGACTGCGAGCGCCAGCACCGGAACGTCCCGCGCCCCGAACGACAGCGTCGGCAGCGTCGGGTTCCACGCGAAACAGCGGGCCTGGAGCGCCACCGCCAGCCGATCAGCACGACGGAACGTCCGGTCGACGCCGCGGACGCCGATGCGTCGCGCGCGCTCGACGAACGAGCCTCGATCCCCGCCCCGGGCGGCCATCGCGTCCCGGATCGAGCGCAGGTCGGCCAGTAGCACCGGGAAAAAGCGGAACACGAGTCCGACGCCGACGCCGAGCGTGACGCCGATCCGGCCGGGCAGGAGCCACTGGATCGCCGTCCGCGAATCGCGTGCCGGCGTCGACGCGACGTACGTCGCGCTGACGAGCAACACGAGGACGACGCGGTAGCTCGCCAGCGCCGACGCCGCGCCGTCCGAGAGATCGAGCCACGGCGGCCCGAGCGTCGCGGCGGCGACCAGCGGCGCGAACAGGAGGATCGCGAGCACGAAACGGAAGGCGGCGAGCGCCCGGATCGGCGACAGCCCCGCGCTCGCGGGCGCCGCCAGCGCGACCACAGTCAGGACTGCCAGCGCCTCGGGCCCGCCGTGGCCGAACGCCGCGATCGCGAACCCGAACTGGGCTGCGAGCTTCGTCCGCGGGTCCAGCCGGTGGGCCAGCGAGTCGCCGGGTTCGTAGGCTAGCATCGATCGTTTGTGGTCGCGGCCTCGCCCGGCCATCGCTGCGATTCGGGCACGCGGACGCCGAGCCCCGAGAGCGCGTCGCGCACCGCAGCGGCCGACTCGGCGTCGGCACCGACCCTCGCGTCGGCTGCAACCTTCCCGTCGGCCAGCGCGACGACCCGATCGGCCAGCGCCAGCACGTCGCGCAGATCGTGGGTGACGACGACGATCCCCGTTCCGTCGGCACGAAGCGCCCGCAACCGATCGAGTACGGACTCGCGGGCGGGCTCGTCCAGCCCGGTGAACGGCTCGTCGAGGACCAGATGGTCGGGCTCCATCGCGAGTGCCCCGGCGATCGCGACCCGTTCCTGCTCGCCGCCCGAGAGCCGGTCGATGCGCTCCTCGTGCCGGCCGTCCATGCCGACCGCCGCCAGCGCGTCCGCGACCCGATCATCGATCTCGTCCGCGTCCAGCCCCAGATTTCGCGGCCCGAACGCGACGTCTTCGCCGATCGTCGCGGCGACGAACTGGTCGCGGGGGTTCTGGAACACCATCCCCACGCGCCTGCGCGCGCCCACCAGATCGTCTTCCACGGGCGTCCCGTCGACCAGCACGTCGCCCTCTTCGGGCGTCTCCAGCCCGTTGAACTGCCGGACGAGCGTCGTCTTGCCGCTGCCGTTCGCGCCCGCCAGCACGACGAACTCGCCGTCGGCGATCGTCAGCGAGACGCCGTCGAGCGCCGTCGCGTCGCCGTACCGACAGACCAGCTCTCGGGTTTCGATCATCGCCCGCTCGCGATCCCCTCCGCCGACCAGTCGGGGACGGCTCTGCTCCGCACCACTGCGATCACGGCGGCGATCTTGGCGGCTTCGGCCGGGAAGAACACGATCGCTCCAACCCAAATCGCCTCGGCGAGCGCCAGTTGGTTGACGACCATCATCTGGGCCGTTCCGAGCGCGTAGATCACGAGCGTCCCGGCAGCCAGCGCACCGACGAGACGCGCCGCTCCGGTGTCCGATGGCGAGGGAATCCCGATTTTTCCGTAGGCGAGCCAACCGATCAGCGGGACCGCGAGCGGGTACGACCAGAGGTAGCCGCCAGTATTCCCGAGTAGGACGCCGATTCCCGGGGAGCCGCTCGCGAAGACCGGCGCGCCGAGCGCACCGGCCAGCACGTACAGTATCGCCGAGAGTCCGCCCCACTTCGCGCCCAGGAACGTCGCGGTGAGGAATATCCCGAGCACCTGCAGCGTCACCGGCGCCGGCGAGAGCGGATACGGGATTGAGATATACGCGAGCGCCCCGGTCAGCGCCGCGAACAGCGCCGCGCCGCTCAGTCCGACGACGTACTCTTCGTCTACCAGATCGACCTGCTCGTCGGTCCGTTGCATGGTGGATCGATCTACGTCAACCGTAATTAACGAACTGGTTTACGAAGCGGCGTTCGCTCGCGCGCGGTCGGCGTCGCGGAACGCCGCCGCGGGCCGTCCTGAAAGCTCATCGTCAACAAGGTTTTTTACTCCCTCCTGTTGATAGGTACCGTACCGATGGACGAGAAGACCGAGGAGCTCCGCGACATATTCATCGACGTGACGGACGAGGACACCGTCACGGAGTCCCAGGAGGACACGCGGGGCTCGCTCGCGGACGCCGACCGCGAGAACGTCGACGAGCGGATCGAGGGGGTTATCGAGAGCATGCGCGAACGCTACGAGTTCGATACCGACCTCTCGACCGAGCAACTCTGCGAGCTCGTCGAGCGGTTCTACGATGGCGACTCCGACGCCGAAATCGCGCGGGCGCTCGACGAGTCGCGTACGTCGGTCGTCCGGGCACGACTCGACGTCCACCTCGTGCGCGATCGGGATACCGACGCTCCCTTCGAGTTCGACGCCTTCCGCCGGGCGCTCGCCGACGACCCCTCGACGGCCGAACTCGCCGAGCGCTTCGACGTCAGCGAGTCCACAGTGAGACGCTACCGCCGGGTCGTCGACGCCGAAAACGAGTCCCGGCAGGCAAACGACCGCTACCGCGACGAGTTCGATAGCGTCCTCGCGGACGCCGACCTCTCCGAGCGCATCACCGAGGATGTCCAGCAGGACGGGCTCGAGGACGCCACCGAGGGGATGGAGACCGACGTCTCGTTCTGAATTTTCCCCGTCACTAATCGCCCGCAGATTCAAACCCGATCCCGCGGCGAGAGCCTCGCGTGTCTCGTCACGCCTTCAGCGACCTCCGTCTCGCGGCGTACTGCCCGCGGAAGCTCTACTACGCCCGCCGCGAGGACGACCGATCGCCGCCGCCCGAGGTCGAGCGCCGCCGCGAACTGGCGTTCCGGTACGAGGAGCTGACAGCGGCCGCCGCCGACCTCACCGACGAGCCGATCGCGGTCGCTCCCGAGAAGTTCCGCGAGAATCTGGAGCGCGCTCGACGCCGCCTCGACGACTGGGAGGATCTCCGCGATCCAGCCGAGCGCGACGTTCTCCTCGCCGGCCGGGAGTGTCGCGGCGTCGTCCACAAACTCCTCGACAACCCGCCGCGTCCCTCGCTGATTTCAGCCGGTAGCCCGCCCGAGCAGGGCGTCTGGGACGCCCAATCGGTCCACGCCGTCGCCGCCGCGAAGGCGTTGGCCTGGGAGCGCGAGCAGCCGGTCGAGCGGGCCTACGTGGAGTACCCCGCCCACGGCGTCGTCCGGCCGATCGATCTCACCGTCCGCAGGAAAGCCCGGTACAGAAAGGCGATCCGTACCCTCGAATCGATCGACGGGCCGCCGCCGCGACTGCGCGACGACGCCAAGTGCGACTCCTGCGAGTACGCCGACGAGTGCGGCGTCCGGACGCGCTCGCTCCGCTCGATGTTGGGGTTCGGGTAGCTACCGAGGTCACTGCTCTGGCAGCGCCGCCGGCGTCAGTGCTCGTCGAGCCACGCCTCGATCTCGTCGGCCATCGCGCCCCGCCGGTGGATCGTCCCGTCGCTCACGTCGACGACGGTGCTCTCGGTACCCGCGGTCTCGCCGCCGTCGAGCACGACTGCGGCATCCCCGCGGATCTCCTCGTCGAGGTCGTCCGACCGCAGCACGCTCGCCCGTCCGCTCACGTTCGCGCTCGTCGCGGTGATCGGCGTCGGAGCGACGGCGTCCAGCAGTTCGAGCGCCAACTCGTGGTCCGGCACGCGCACGCCGACGCGGTCTTTCCCCGCGGTGAGGACGTCCGGCACCGACTCGCGGCGCTCGCAGACGACCGTCGCCGGACCCGGAAGGAACTCCTGCATGAACGCCCGCTCGCGCTCGGTGGGATCGACGTACTTCGCGGCCGTCTCGACGTCCGGCACGCCCAGCGACATCGGATTCGACCGGTCCCGGCCCTTCGCCTCGAACGCCCGCTCGACGGCGTCGGCGTCGAGCGCGTCGGCGCCGAGGCCGTAGACGGTCTCGGTCGGGTAGACGACGAGCCCGCCCGATCGAATCGCTTCGGCGGCGCGATCGATATCGGTCATTGGCGGAACGTGGTCGGTTGGACGGCAAAAGCGTGGCGTCACGCCGATGCGTCGACGCCTACCGCTCGGACAGCGACCCCGGCGTCCACGAGCCGTCGAAGTCCTCGTGGACGAAGGGTTTCGCGTCGGCGCCGGCGTACGTCCCGACGATCTGCCCGTCGCCTTCGAGGTAGTACTGGTACGTGGTGAGCCCTTCGAGGCCGACGGGACCGCGCGCGTGGATCTTTCCGGTGCTGATCCCGACTTCGGCGCCGAGCCCGTAGCGGTAGCCGTCGGCAAAGCGCGTCGAGGCGTTGTGGAACACGCTCGCCGAGTCGAGGCTCCGCATGAACCGCCCGGCCCGATCCGAGTCGTCCGTCACGATGGAGTCGGTGTGTTTCGAGCCGTAGGTCGTGATGTGACTGGTCGCGTCGCCGAGCGATTCAACGATCTTGACGGCGACGACGAGGTCGCCGTACTCGGTCTCCCAGTCGGCGTCGCTGGCTTCCTCCATCGACACGATCGCTCGCGACGCCTCGTCGCCCCGCATCTCGACGCCGGCGTCCTCGTACCGCTCGGCGATCATCGGCAGGAACTCCTCGGCGACGTCTTCGTGCACCAGCAGCGTCTCGACGGCGTTGCACACCGCGGGGTACTGCACCTTCGCGTCGTACGCGATGTCTGTCGCCATCGAGAGATCGGCGTCCTCGTCGACGTAGACGTGACAGACGCCCTCCGTGTGCCCGAGGACCGGGATGCTCGTGTTGTCCTGGATGTAGCTCACGAATTCGGAGCTACCGCGCGGCATGACGAGGTCGATCGAGTCGTCCATCCCGAGGACGGTGTCCACGTCGGCTCGCGCTTCGATGAGCTGCGCCCAGCCGTCAGGCACGTCGGCCGTCGCCTCCTCGATCAGCTCGAAGAGGACGCGGTTCGAGTGGCTCGCCTCGCTGCCGCCCTTGAGGATCACCGCGTTCCCCGATCGCAGACAGAGCGAGGCGATCTGAACGAGCGCGTCGGGCCTGGACTCGAAGATCGTTCCGACGACGCCGATCGGAACAGTGTTTTTGTACAGCTCCAGGTTCTCGTCGAGTTCTCGGGCCGTTTGGGTCGTTCCCAGCGGGTCGTCCTGCGCGGCGACGCTCCGAACCATGTCGGTGATACTCTCCAGCTTCGACGGCGAGAGCTCGAGCCGGTCGACGAGCGCCTGCGTGTACTCGCCCGCTTCGAGGAGATCTTCGGCCTCGGCGACGTCTTTCTCGTTTGCCGCGAGGATCTCGTCGTGGTTCGCGTCGATCGCGTCCGCGATCGAGTGCAGCGCGTCCGATCGCGCCTCGTCGGACAGTCCTGCGATCTCCAGCGCGGCCGCCTGTGCCTCCTCGACTTTCGTTTCGGTCGTTTTCTCAGTCATCGTCCTCGTGATCTCCGTCGTTGTTTACCGGGACGAACAGCGTCCCGACCGTTCTCTCGTCGCTGATCTTGTCTAGCACGTCGTCCTCGGTAGACTTTGCGATGATGGCCGGGATGCCGTGCTCGCTCGCCGAGCGGGCCCCGGACACTTTCGTCTGGATGCCACCGAACTCGTCCGTCGAACTCTCCGAGACCAGTTCTTGTACTGCAGCGTAGTTGCTGTTGACGGCTTCGATCCGCTCCGCCGACGAGTCGTGTTTTGGGTTCCCCGTGTACACGCCGCCGACGTCGGTCAGCGTGACCAACAAGTCCGCGTCGATGCCGATCGCGACCGACGACGACAGCATGTCGTTGTCGCCGATGCGAAGCTCTTCGGTCGCGACGGCGTCGTTTTCGTTGAGTATCGGGACGATGCCCCACTCGAACAGCGTCTCGACGGTGTTCGTGAAGTTGGTGAACCGGTCCGGGTCGTCGAGGTCGTTCTCGGTCAGGAGGATCTGTGCGACGGTCTGGTCGAACCGCTCGAAGCTCTCCGTGTACCGCCGCATGAGCTGTGATTGCCCGACCGTCGACAGCGCCTGGGACTGTTCGACCGTCTCGTCGGTCAGATCGACCAGCCCCTTCCCCGCCCCGACCGCCCCGGAGGATACGAGCAGGACCTGCTTTCCCTGTCGGCGGAGGTCCATCACGTCCTCGACGAGCTTGTCTACCTTCTCGTCGTCGAGATTCGACTCGTCGTCGGTCAACGAGTTCGTCCCCGCTTTGACGACGACCAGATCGGCGTCCGCCGCCAGCCGTCTGGCTTCGCGGACGGCGTCGGCCTCGACGGGATCGGTCAGTTCGGGCGTTTCACTCATCGTCGTCCCCTCGCGCCAACTCCTCCGAGCGCCGTTCCGCGGCGGCGACCGCGTCCGCCACCGTCTCGTCGACGGTGCTCTCTCGAAGCACTTCCATACCCTCGATGGTCGTCCCCTTCGGCGAACAGACGTCGTCGATGAGTTGCTCGACGGATTCCTCCGACTGAAGCACCGTCTCGGCGGCGCCCTTGAACGTCTGTGCGGCGAGTATCTTCGCGTCTTCGGGGCTCAACCCGCTCTCGACGCCCGCGTCCATCATCGCTTTGATGAGATAGAAGACGAACGCGGGCCCGCTCCCGTTGACCGCGGTCGTGGTGTGCATCTGCGCTTCGTCGACCTCGACGAACACGCCGGCGTCGTCGAGAAGCTCGGCGACGTCGTCGGTGATCTCCGCTCCCGCAACGGCTGCCGCCATGTCTCCCGTCGCGGCTGCGAGGTTCGGCATGACCCGAACGACGTCGGCGTCGGTCCGCGGTTCGAGCGCGTCCGTCGAAACGCCCGCGGCGATCGAGACGAGCGTCTGGTCCGCCGAGAGGTCGAGGTCGTCGACGATCGCCGCAGTGAGATCCGGTTTGACGACGACGAACACGACCGTCGCTTCGGCCGCGGTCGCGAGGTCCGTCGTGGTCGTTTCGCAGTACGCTTCGACCTCGTCGAGCGCCCCCTCATCGACGTCACAGGCTGTGATCGTGTGATTGCCGGTCCTCGAAAGCCCTCGAATGAGGGCGCTCCCCATATTTCCGCACCCGATGACGCTGACGTGTACCATTGCTACCCGACTACAGCCGTGTGAGACACAAAGCGGCTATGATTTTGCCGTCGGCTTTTCGCGACGGGGGTGCGGGCTCGACGGCGGTCTCGGTCGTGACGCAGTCGCTCGTGATGAAATCCTCGCAGAAATGCGCCGGCCGGGACCGAGCGAACGCTTCGCGTTCGCGAGGGTCGGAACGGCTTCGCCGTTCCGGGAGTTCACCGAGCGCAGCGAGGTGAACGTCGGCCGGCAAACGACCGCAGGGAGTGCGCCGGCCGGGAATTGAACCCGGGCTATGAGCTTGGGAAGCTCATGTCCTACCACTAGACCACCGGCGCTCGTTCGCTTCGCTCACTCGCGCCCCGAGGCTCGCGATTCCTTTGGAATCGCTCACCACCAGCGCTTGAAACCTGCTTGAGGATGCCCGCACTTGAACGTAGCGCTTCCGTCGGCGAATCGTCACTCTCGAAGTCGCCAGACGTCGCGCACGTTCGGTACCGGCACGGCACCGGCGGCCAGCGCGCTGCCGACCGCGAGCGCGTACCAGCCAAGCGCCGCAGCGGTGCTGTCGACGCCGTCGATTAGCGCGAACGCGATGCCACAGCCGACGATCCCGAGCCCGATGACCGCCCAGGCCGCGAGCGTCCGCTGTGCTTCCGGTTCCATGTTCGAGTACTCGGACTCGAGGGTCCTAAATCCTGCCCGCGATCTCTCGGAATTACTTCGACGATCGCCCACGTTTCGAGTCGAAACGAGGACGATATTTGGGGGCAACGGACAGCTATTAGCCGGTCCAGCACTAATTCTTCGGTAATGGTGGACCTTCGATTCTCCGACGCCGAACTCGCCGCTCGGCGCGATCACATCACGACGTTCATTGCCGAGCAGGTCGCGGCGGCCGGCGCCGACGGCGCCGTGCTGGGGCTCTCGGGCGGGATCGACAGCACTCTCGTCGCACACCTCGCCGTCGAGGCGCTGGGCGAGGACGGCCTCCGCGGGCTGGTGATGCCCGGCACGGTCAGCCGCGACGACAACATGAGCGACGCCGAGCGCGTCGCGCTCGATCTGGGCATCGAGTACGACGTGATCGAGATCGGGCCGATCGTCGACGCGTTCGTCGACGCCTATCCCGAGAGCGAGGGCGACGAGGTCGCCGTCGGCAACGCTCGCGCCCGGACGCGGGCGGTGCTCAACTACCTGGTGGCCAATCACGAGGACCGTCTGGTACTGGGCACCGGCAACCGGAGCGAGGCGCTCGTGGGCTACTACACGAAGTACGGCGACGGCGCCGTCGACTGTCACCCGATCGGCAATCTCTACAAGCAGCAGGTGCGCCAGCTCGCCCGCGCGATCGGCGTCCCGGACGATCTCGTCGAGAAGCCGCCGACGGCGGGGCTGTGGAGCGGCCAGACCGACGAGGACGAACTCGGCATCCCCTACGACACGCTCGATCCGATCCTCGCGCTGCACGTCGACGGCGGCGTCCCCGCGGTGTCGACCGCGCGGATCGTCGACGTCGACGTCGAGACCGTCGAACGCGTCGAGGAACTGTACGAGCGCAGCGCCCACAAGCGCGCGATGCCGCCGTCGCCCGAGCGCTGAGTCACTCGGCCGACGCGTTGCTCGCCGATTCGTTGGTTTCCGAGCCGCCACTCGCCGACTCGTCGGTCACGACGACCTCGATGTAGTCGTTCTCCTCGAGCACGTACGTCTCCGGATCGACCGACTCGCCGTTCACTTCGTAGCGCACGGTCGTCCCGTCCTCGCTCCCGTCGTACAGCGTCCCGTCGTAGTAGAACGTGTCCTCGGTGACGCCGAAGGCCGTCGTCTCCAGGCCGTACTCCAGGGTGACGCCGCTGGCGTGGCCGTGCCAGCGCGCCTCGCCGCGCTCGAAGTGGAACGCCGGACTGGCGCGGGGGTGCTGGAACGCCGCGCGGGTGAAGTCGATCGCCTGGCCGTCGACGGTGACGCTGATCTCGCCGTGGTAGTGCACCGTAGCCTGGTCGTAGGGCTCGTAGACCTGGTCATCGCCGGCCGGCCCGAGATCGAAGCCGGGCGGGTTCGGCGCCGCTCCCTGTTCGCCGAGGTCGCCGTCGCCGCCCCCGCCGAGCGCACCGGAGACGACGACGTAGGTGAGCAGGCCGGCGATCAACGCGACGCCGACGATGCCGACGGCGTACAGCGCCAGATCCCGGCCCTCCTCGTCCCCGTCGTCGGCGTCGATCCGTCGGCGGTCGATCGCTCCGAGCTCGCCGCGGTGGTCGGCTTCGAGATGATCGAGGTAAGCCGACTCGTCGGAAAATGAGGCGTCGCAGTAGTCGCAGTCGGGCATGCTACCGACTGGGTGCTTCCCCGTATCAAAGCTGTCGGCTCGCTGGGTCCGCGGCGTCGTTGCGACAGGTCGCACCGAGTGATCACTCCTCCTCGCGCCTACGTGCGCGCAAGTCGTCCGCCCGCTCGACGACGAGTTTCGCGAACGCGTCGGCCTCCCGACGTTCCCGCGCCTCCCGATCGGCGTCGTCGCGCAGTCGGCGTTTCACCGCGCGCACGGCGGCGGCGTCGTTGCCTGCGATCTCCGCGGCGACGGTCCGGGGCTCTTCGATCACGCGCGAAACGAGGCCGGTCCGCAGCGCGTCGTCGGCGTCGAGCGCGCGCCCGGACAGCGCCAGATCCATCGCGTCGCCGCGGCCGACGATCTCCGGAAGGCGGACCGTCCCGCCCCAGGCGCCGAACAGCCCGAACGTGACGCCGGGCTCGGCGAACGTCGCCGCGGGCGTCGCGACGCGCACGTCACAGGCCAGCGCCAGCTCGACGCCCCCGCCCCGCGCGGCGCCGTCGATCCCCGCGACGACCGCGCTCTCGGCGGTCTCGATGGTTCGTGCGACGCGCTGGCCGCGCCGGGCGAAGTCCCGGGCCTGGTTCTCGTCGTCGAGTTCGGCCACGGCGTCGAGATCCGCGCCGGCGCAGAACGCCGAGCCCGCGCCCGTCAGGTACACCACGGTCTCGTCGGCGTCGTCGATCGCCGCGGCGAGGTCGTCGAGCGCCGCCGGCGTCAGCGCGTTTCGGCGCTCCGGTCGCCCCAGCCGAACCGTCCGAACGTCCCCCTCGACTTCGGTCTCGATCATACGTCTCGTGGCGCGCCCGCGACCGTGTAGGTTCCGGCACCGGTCGCAGGCGTCTCGTCGGCGCCGCCCTCGTGTGCCGGTCGGCTCGATCGCGTCGCAGCCGCCCCCGGGCGTTTCCAAAGGTCTTTGCCTGTCCTTTCCCTAGCCCGCGGTGATGGACGATGCCGCGAGGATACGGCGCGCAGCCACCGACGCCGTCTCCGACATCGAGCCCCGACGGCTCCGCGAGGAGATCGACGACGCGCTCGCGGACGCCTCGATGGCCCCTGGCGCCCTCGTACTGTTGAGCGCTCGCGCCGTCGACGACTCGGTCGCCGCCGAGCCGGTCGCGGAGCGCGGCGCCGGCGTCCAACTCATCTACGAGGGGCTTCGGCTCACCCGACAGCTCGCTCACGACGAGCCGTGGGCTGACCTCGACCCCGCCGATCACACCGAGCCAAACCTCGCCGTACTCGCCGCCGACGTTCTCGTCTCGCGGGGATTCTACCTCCTCGCGCGCACGGAGGCGGCCGGCGCGGCGGTCGACGTCGTCCGGGCGTTCGGGCGCGACCAGACGCTGCGGCGCGACGCCGAGAACGCCCGGGCGCTGGATCGCTCGCTGGAGACCTCGGTGCTCGAACTCGCGGTGATCGCGGGCACCACCGCGGTCGACGGCGTCAGCGCTGACGCCGCTCCGGCGCGGCCGCGGCTCATGCAGGTCGCGACGGAACTCGGTCGGACGACCGAGCTCCCGCTGGCGCCCGCGGCGGAGCTGTTCGGCGACGGACTGGACGCTTTCCTGAGTTCGACGCCGAGCGACGGCGGCGCTGACGATCAGGTCCGCTCGGCGACCGATCACTGACGCCACGACACCGCATGCCGGGGGTGGGTCGAATCGAAATACTTGAGCTACCCACGACCAAAGTCGCGGGATTCAGCGTGGACTCCCGTTCTGGCCTCAGTTGAGGCAGGAGAATAGCCTCCATTCACGGTCAACGTCCCGCTGTTCAAGCGCACGCCCAAGGGTGCGCCTCCGTCGCCGCCGGTTTGGATGCGACGGAGATACCGTAGACCGATATTCTTCGCGGCGTTGTAGTCGGCGTGATTCTCATACTCGCATTTCAGGCACTCGAACGCCTCACCATCACGGTTGTCGGGGTGGGTAAAGCCACAGTGTGAGCAACGGCGACTCGTGTTCTCAGGGTCAACTTGCTCAACCGTGATACCGTATTCTTCGGCTTTGTACTCAACGTAGTCGCACAAGCGGTCGAACGCCCACTTGTGCCCCCACGACGCGCCAGTTCGCTCACGGATGTCCGTCAAATCCTCAAATACAATGACAGAACACCCGTTCTCACGGGCTTCCGTGACGAGCTCGTTGCTGATGCGATGCAGCATCAGTTTGAACCGACCTTCTTCCTTCTGTCCGACTGATCCGATGTTCTGGTGTGCCCACCGCGTCCCGCACTGTTGGAGGTCGCCACGTCGCTTTTCGTATTCTCTGCGCCAGTGGTCGAACTCGTTGCCCGTCCAGAACGTGCCCGTGCTGGTGACGGCGAGGGTGTTCACACCGAGGTCAACCCCGAGAACCGTTCCGTTCTCAGGTGTTGCCTGTTCCGACGTGTCAGACTCCACTTCCATCTTACAGTGGATGTGAAGTGCCCATTTACCGTCATCGTAGTGTAGTTCCGCACCCGTCGTTTCGTATTTATCTGAAAAAAGATACTTCGAGTGCGGTGTGTCACTATCCTCGTCAGGTAGTACGTAGTCGGCTTCGATGCGACCGTCCGTGGTGGCGAGACTCACGTACTCACCGTGGAACGTTGCTGTGCGGTGGTCGTAGACGACGTGCGGGCTGGTGAAGGAGGGTTTCGACGCGTTCTTGCCGTGCTTCCAGCGGGCGACGACGCTTTTGCAGGCTTCAGCGGCTTTGTTCCTCGCTGCTTGCACCAGTCCCGCGTTGAAGCCATCTGTTTTCTCTCGCACGTCGCTATAGGTTGCGTCGTCCAGCGTGGTTTTGCTGGTGGTGACGTATTCGCCTTGGAAGGCGTGGTCGACGACGTACTGCGCCGACCAGAGGAACGTATCGACGGTGTCTTCGAGGAGTGCGGCATCGTCGCTATCTACGTCGAGTGCAACGGGGACGGTACGCCGCACGTCCATATCTTATATGAAGAAGTGGTGTTTCTTAAACGTCGGGATGTCGGCCTGCCACAGTAGCGTGGTTTGATTCAACAGTGACAGATTCATCCCACGGCTAAAGCCGTGGGTTTCTCCTGTATTTCGTATAATGCTTTAGCTCGTTGAGATTCACGAAAATGGAAATGTGATAGCAGTATTCCGGCTGTGAGTCCACCCGGCAGCAAGCGCTTTACACCGCTGAATGTCTAGGAAACCGCGATCGTGCGTTATTGATTGGGTACGTCACCACACGGCACTCTCGGGCGGTTTCATCACATATTTATACGCGACCGCAGTAGAATCGGATGCCGAAGGCGGAAATCGGCGTGTACGCATCATAGCGCGCCTGGGTAGCTTAGCGGTAAAGCGCGTCCTTGGTAAGGACGAGAGCCCGGGTTCAAATCCCGGCCTAGGCTCTTCTCGCGAACTCACGTTGCGGAGCAGCAGCATTGCGAGTATCGTGACCGAGGCGAATCGCTCGTCGGTGTCGACTGGCTCGATACCGACGCGCCCTCGCCGTCTTGCACCATCGGCGCCACGGTCACCGCGAGAGCGTCGTGGCGTCGCACTTCGTCTGGGCGGGCGATTAATCCGGGATCGACGAGCGCCCGTCGTACCTTCGGGCGTACGAAGCGGCGATTGTAGGGCCGATCGGGACCAACGGTTTTCCCGTCGGTCGTGGCACCGATACCTGTGATCGGAAAGCACTGCTGGGCGATCCCGGAGGGGTACATCCCCGCGGGGAGCACCGGCCCGGCCCCGGAGATGACGAGCCACGAGACGATTTGCATCCTGAACGCCGGCGACGAGGACGCCGACGTCGAGATCACGATCTACTTCAGCGATCGCGAGCCAGTCGGTCCCTACCGGCTGACGGTGCCGGCCGAACGCACCGAGCACGTGCAATTCAACGACCTCGACGACCCCGAGGAGATCCCGAGGGGCACCGGGTTCGCGAGCGTGATCGAATCCGACGTGCCGATCGTCTGCCAGCACACCAGACTGGACTCCCGGCAGGCCGAAAACGCGCTGCTGAGCACGATGGCGTACGCCGGCGACCCCTGAGCGTCGAGCGCGATGTCGACGCCGCGGCCCGTCGGCGGTTTCGAGCGGAGCGCAGCGAAACAATTTTACGGATTTAGGTAGACCTAAAACATACGATTGGCGCACCATCGTTCGCCGTCGAGAGTTCACCTCACAGCCATGACCTGCTCGCTTCGCTCACTTCGCGCTCGCGTCGAATCGCTCGCGACCAGCGACGGCCGCTTCGGCGTCGCCTGCGCCCGGACCGGATTCACGCCGGTTCCCGTCGCCGGGCTCTGGTTCGAGAGCCGCGAGGACGCCGGGCTGGCCGCCCGCTTCGCGAGCGCCTACCGCGCGCGCCTGCGACGCTTCGATCCGGCGATGGAGTACCACGATCTGGTGGTCCACGAGTGTCCGTCCGCTCCCGCGACCGCAGCCGTACGCGACGCCGAAGCCGAGCGCCGCGACGGCGTCGAAGCACGGCCGTCCCGCGAGGACGGCGATTGAACGCCGGCGTCGCTCCCGACGCGAAGCCGATTAATCCCGCCCGCATCCCCGCTCACGCTCCGTCTACCGGTCGCGCGTTCGACCTGTCTCCCGTCCAGTTACACTACCCTTTGCCAAGGTTCATAGGCGATGCCGCGTTACGAGAGAGCAATGGCGCGAGCGGAAAATACCGAACTCGTGGACTCTTTCGAGCAGTTCTATCGGAACTACTATCGGGAGGAGATCGGCCAGCTCGCGCAGAACTACCCCGGCGAGCAGCGGTCGCTCCACGTCGACTGGCAGGACCTCTACAAGTACGACCCGGACCTGGCCGACGACTACCTCTCCCAGCCCGAGCAGCTCCAGGAGTACGCCGAGGAGGCGTTGCGAATCTACGACCTCCCGGTCGACGTGAGCCTCGGGCGAGCGCACGTCCGCGTTCACAATCTCCCCGAAACCACCGAGATCCGGCAGATCCGATCGCGACACGTCGGCAAGCTACTGGGGGTTCAGGGGATCATTCGCAAAGCGACCGACGTCCGCCCGAAGATCGAGGAGGCCGCCTTCGAGTGCCAGCGCTGTGGCACGCTCACCTACATCCCCCAGTCTTCCAGCGACTTTCAGGAACCCCACGAGTGCCAGGGCTGCGAGCGGCAGGGCCCGTTCAATATCAACTTTGACCAGTCCGAGTTCGTCGACGCCCAACGCCTTCGGGTCCAGGAGAGCCCCGAGGGGCTGCGCGGCGGCGAGACGCCCCAGAGCGTCGACGTCACCATCGAGGACGACGTCACCGGCCAGGTCACGCCCGGCGACCACGTCACAGTCACCGGAATTCTCCACCTACAACAGCAGGGCAACGATCAGGAGAAGTCGCCGATCTTCGACGTGTACATGGAGGGCGTCTCCGTCGAGATCGAGGACGAGGAGTTCGAGGACATGGAAATCTCCGAGGAGGAGAAGGCCGAGATCGTCGAACTCTCGAACGACCCCGACATCTACGAGAAGATGATCGCGTCGATGGCGCCCTCGATCTACGGCTACGACCAGGAGAAACTCGCCATCATCCTGCAACTGTTCTCCGGCGTCACCAAGCACCTTCCCGACGGTTCGCGGATTCGGGGCGACCTGCACATGCTGCTGATAGGGGACCCCGGTACGGGGAAGTGCGTCAAGGGCGATACGAACGTCACACTCGCTGACGGTCGTGAGCGTCCGATCAAAGAGATCGTCGAGGCGAATCTCGAGGATCCCAAACCGGTCGACGACGGTGTCTATGACACGATAGACCAAGACGTCGTGTCGCTCGGTGCAGACGGCTCACAGTCGATCCAGCGAGCGACGAAGGTGTGGAAACGCGAAGCGCCCGAGCAGATGTACCGGATTCGGACGTCGAGCGGGTACGAAGTAGAGGTGACGCCGTCTCACCCACTATTTACTCCCGGCAATGGTGGTATCGATGCCGTTCGTGCAGGAGATCTATCTGAGGGCGCATTTGTCGCTACGCCACGGGAGATTTCGACGACTCCGGACGACACACTCGACGTGTCGTATCGGCGCTCTCAGTCCAATAACGCCGTCCGACTCGATCTTCCGGACGAGTGGACGCCGTGGCTCGCACGCCTCGTCGGCTACGTGATCGCCGAAGGATACGTCGAACAGCGGGATGACAATACTGGGTTCGTCTCGATCACGAACAACGACCGAGAGATACTCGATGACGTTGCCCGCGCATACGACCGATTGGGGCTCAACTACTTCGAGCGCGAACCGCACGAGGGCAAGGAAGCACGTGAGATCATCTGCACGTCCGGCGAGTTCGTTAGCTTCCTCTCGACCCTCGATCCCAGCATTCTGTGCGGATCGGCCGACCAGCGCGTCCCGTCGGATCTCATGCAAACATCGTCCGCGACGAAAGCTGAGTTCGTACGCGCGTTGATCGACGCGGAAGGACACGTCTCTGCCAAGGAACGGGAGATCACAGTCGCGTCAATGAGTCGTGAACTCCTTGAGAACGTACGGAGTCTCCTGCTTTCTCTCGGTATCACGTCGCAGTTAGCGCCTCGACAAAACGGAAGCTATCGGCTCCGGATCAGCGGTCCGCAGTTCGGACGCTTCGTCGATCAGATCGGCTTCGTCACGGACCGTAAATCGGCAGCTGCCCAGGAGTACGCTGAGACATCCAGTAACACCAACCGTGATGTCGTCCCGATCGACGGCGACGAACTGCGCGAGACACGCAACGACCTCGGATTGACGCAGTCGGAGTGTGGAATCCCGCGAACGACGTACCAGCACTACGAGCGCGGCTCTCGAAACCCGAGTAGAGGGAGTCTCCAATCTGTTGTGGACGCCTTTGAGAGGCAAGCAGGTGCGGCAGAGACGTTCACAGAGGTTGCTGCTGACGGCGGGACGACTGAGATTCAGCACAATGTCGAATCGCTACGCGAACTCACTGAAAACGGAGTTCTCTGGGACCGCATCGAGTCGATCGAAGCGATTGATCCTGAGTACGACTGGGTCTACGACCTCGAAGTTGCGGGCACCCACAGCTACCTCTCGAACAACATCTACTCGCACAATTCCCAGCTACTCCAGTACGTCCGCGAGATCTCGCCCCGGTCCGTCTATACCTCCGGTAAAGGATCTTCAGCTGCCGGGCTTACTGCTGCTGCGGTACGCGACGACTTCGGTGACGGCCAGCAGTGGACGCTCGAAGCGGGCGCACTCGTCTTAGCTGACAAAGGGATCGCCGCGGTCGACGAACTGGACAAAATGGATGCGTCGGACCGGTCAGCAATGCATGAGGGGCTGGAACAGCAATCCATTAGTGTAAGCAAAGCAGGAATTAACGCTACACTGAAAAGTCGCTGCTCTCTGCTCGGCGCCGCGAACCCCAAGTACGGCCGCTTCGACCAGTACGAGCCGATCGGCGAGCAGATCGACCTCGAACCCGCACTGATCTCGCGGTTCGACCTGATCTTCACCGTCACCGACCAGCCCGACGAGGAAGAGGACGCCCGCCTCGCCGAGCACATCATCCAGACGAACTTCGCGGGCGAGCTCAACACCCAGCGCAACGAGATGGCGACGCCCGACGTCACCCGCGAGCAGGTCGACGCCCAGACCGAGCAGGTCGAACCCGCAATCGAGGCCGACCTGCTGCGCAAGTACGTCGCCCACGCCAAGAGCAACGTGTTCCCGACGATGACCGAGGAGGCCCGCGATTCGATCCAGCAGTTCTACGTCGACCTTCGCTCGAAGGGGACCGACGAGGACGCCCCCGTCCCCGTGACCGCCCGGAAGCTCGAAGCGCTCGTCCGCCTCGCGGAGGCCAGCGCCCGCGTGCGCCTTTCCGACACGGTCGAGGCCCAAGACGCAGACCGCGTGATCGAGATCGTTCGCTCCTGTCTGCAGGATATCGGCGTCGACCCTGAAACGGGGCAGTTCGACGCCGACGTCGTCGAGACGGGTCAGTCCAAGACCCAGCGCGACCGGATCAAGAACATCAAGCAGCTGATCGCCGACGTCGAGGAGGACTATGAGGACGGCGCGCCGGTCGACGTGGTGATGGACCGGGTCGACGAGATCGGCATGGACCAGACGAAAGCCGAGCGCGAGATCGAGAAACTCAAGCAGAAAGGCGAGGTGTACGAGCCGAACCTCGATCACCTTCGGACCGCCTGAAACGGGTCGGCTTCGGTTCAAGTCGTTTGTACAGCCGATTGTGAGCCCTATTTTGGACTACTTTGTTTGATCACCTAGTGTAATCTTGCAATTGTCCTCTGTAGGCCTCACAACTGTCGAGATCGGACGATTGGGACGTTTAGAACTGGGGCTGGCTCAGCACCGATTTTCACGATCGGCGTTATCGACCGCAAGAGTAGGTATACGGCCTGTTTAGACAATAGTCGTGAGCTGACGACCCCAGCATGGCTGGAGCCAATCAGAAGGTGGTGAGATGTCGATATCCGGAGTTTCGGTAGCTATTGCAGACGAATTCCCTCCTGAAGATACCAACCACACGTCCTCTCGAACTGAGACGTCCGAGACCTGATCTCGTCCACACACCGACGCAGTCTTGCGGTTTTCATCTCTTGATTCGGATTCAGCGTCGCATCGAACGATACCGATGCATCACCCGAAATGATAATCCGCTCGTTGACGCCGATAGACGGCCGCATTCGCTCGTCTGCAAATCCGTCTGTCTCGCATTCTCCCCAACTGGGCAGGTTCACACACGCCCTCGAAACCTCCAATATCTCCTCTCTTGCGGGGGTGTGAAGCCGTGTGTGGAAAATCAGGCCGAAGAATGAGCATGCGCTAGTGATGTGCTCGACCTATGAGAACGAGCAGTGACGTAACTACAGAATGCGCCACACGCTTTTCAGTGTGTGAGTAAGACGTTGCTTGGAAATTCCACTTCGAGCTGCGACCGTCCCAGCAACGACCCAGTGGTAGGTCACCGAGGTCGGTACGTGTGTCCAGTGATGAGGACGACGAGATTCAATGCCACAAGTGACATGAAGACACCAATCTGTGCGTCTGTCTCGAGTCCCCGTCCAAGCAGTGGCAGATACAAAAACGGGAGACAGACTGCACTCCAGAACGACAGCACACGCAGCGGTTTGACGATCAAGAAACGGAGTGTGCCTGTCTCCTCGCTCCCCGACCAAACGCCAGAGAACCGATCACGAAGTGCAGCAAAAGCCATCAGTAGTTCACATACTATAGTTCTCCTATACAAACAAATAGTTCGCGTAGACTACAATCGATGTTTTAGCTGAATCGAGGCGCTAAGCCCCCTTCCTCACCGAGCGTAGGGAGCAGGGAGGGGATACAGCGCCGCTCGTTTTTTATACACTCTATTACGGCAGACTCACGTTCCGCAAGACTTATGCGCATAAGCACGCATAATGCGTATGTCGTGAGACGGAAGAATATCACCATTCGAGAGGACCAAGCCGAGTGGGTTGAGGAGAACCACCTGAACCTCTCGTCGTTCGTCCGTAGTCAACTCGACGAACTCATTGAGGAACGCGAGAGCTGATGTACTACGCCTACAAGTATCGTCTCGAGCCGTCCGACGCCCACCGCGAGGAGTTGGACCGACATCGCGATATCTGTAGGCAACTGTACAACCATACCCGCTACCGCCTCAACGAGTATCGAGAGAACCACGGCAAACTGCCGTCCATGACCACACTTCGATCGGAGCTCCCCGACCTCAAGAAGTGGTGGGTCTGCCTCTCGGACGTGTACTCGAAAGTTCTCCAAACCGTCGTCGAACGCCTGTTCAACAACCTCAGTAGTCTTTCTGCGCTCAAGCAGAACGGCTACGGCGTCGGGATGCTCAAGTGGAAGCCACCGCGCGAGTTCCGCAGTTTCACGTACAATCAGTCTGGCTTCAAGCTCGACAAGAAGGGCGGCCAGACTGTGTTGTCACTCTCGAAACTCGCGGACATCCCGATCCGGCTCCATCGAGAAATACCCGACAACGCCGTACTCAAGCAGGTTACGCTCAAGAAGGAACCGACGGGCGAGTGGTTCGCTACGTTCGGTGTCGACGTTGACCGAGAGCCACCGAAGAAGCCCGACCGTCCGAAGACCGTCGTCGGGATCGACGTGGGTATTCTGAAGTACGCCCACGACACCGACGGCCACGCGATCGAATCGGCCGACCTCTCGGACGAACGCGACCGACTCGAGCGAGAGCAACGGAAGCTTTCACGCAAAGAGCACGGATCGAGCAACTACGAGACACAACGCCGTTGCGTGGCCGAATGCCACGCCGATCTGAAGAACAAGCGCCGCGACTTCCTTCACAAACTCTCGGCGTACTACGCACGAGAGTACGATCTCGTCGCGGTCGAAGATCTGGACGCGAAAGGTCTGGTCGAGCTTGACGGCAACTCACGGAACCGTGCCGGAGCAGCATGGGGAACGTTCCTTCGAATGCTCGAGTACAAGTGCGAACGCGACGGCACGCATTTTGTCGCGGTCGATCCAGCCGGAACGACCAAAGAGTGTGCGGCGTGCGGTGTCTCGACCGACAAACCGCTGTGGGTTCGCGAACACTGCTGTCCCTCGTGCGGCTTCACCGCCGATAGGGACTGGAACGCAGCGTGGAACATTCTTTCTCGCGGTATCAAGCAGGTAGGAGCGGGACGCTCCGAATCAACGCCTGTGGAGACTGCGCTCCCTACGGGAACCACTTCAGTTCCTGCAAAGCGCGTCATCGAAGCAGGAAGCCCCATCCTCAAGGAGCGAGCGCAAGCGAGCGAGTAGGGTGGGGTAGTTCACTGATGCTCTCGGACACAAATGACGTACACGGCGCCACACGTTCGGTCGTTCGCGGGACGTGATGAGTTCAGATTGCTCGTGGATGATTTGACGCGTGGCGAACGGGTACTGCTGTTTGTTGATGACGCTGTGTCTGGAGCACAGAACAACCGGTGTCAACCAGCCAGTGTCGGTGAGCGCTCTACTACGACCGAACTCTCCGAGCGATTTGAACTGCTCAGGTATTCACTCCGTCGTCTCCACCGGCGTGACCTCCTTCGCCCCACATTCGGGGCACTCCCCCTCGTGTGTATTAAACCGGGCATCACAGTCCTGACACCGGTAGGTCGCGTTCTCCTCGGCAGTTTCCTTCGCAGTCTGTTTGAACTGCTCGACCTGACGCCCGAACTTCTCGAAGAGTCCCATCGTTCTCTACAATGAGCGGTGCAAGAGGGATAAGCATTCACTGGGAAAGCGTCCAGTCGATTCGGATCCCGCGTTCTGGCAGCGTCAGTCTGTTCTCTCTGGAAGTATTTCGACTCAACTCTGGGGATACAGGGCGCCTCTCTTGTACGGTAGTAGCTCACAAGTTTGCTAGTGGGTTCGTTAGATACAGGGTGTTCACCTATCGAGAGAGAACTGCAGGATAAACATTACAATGAACGCAGTAACTGCACCTGTGAGACCAGACTCAATCGAGGAACCACCAAGGACAACAAATCCGATGAATGTCCCAACTGCAATTGCGATAGGACGGCGAATACTCTGCATAGTTCTGTGTTCTTTCCTATTACTGAAAGTGTTCTGTAACGAGAAGGTGATTCGCGGGAAGACTCCATACGCGCCCTGTATCTAATTCTGGAGGTCAGTTCGCTGCGCTACGTATTAGCCGATTCACTTGCGGATAGATGAAATGAACACGACACTCGTGAGAGATACAGGGATCCACCGGCCCTTCTGATTTCATTGATTCAGTTACAGTGTATCCGACCCGTCTCAACAATACATCGTGAATCTGCTGAGTAGCCAGCTCATTCGATTACCAGTACACAAAGGGACCCTTGGGGACATCCCAGATTGCTGGTAGTGCCATGACCCTACCGAGCTTGCTCGTCCCGACCGAAGAGCCCCCAGAACCGCTCTCGGAGTGACTGGGTCCTGGTGGTCTGATCTTCGAGCTCGTCTTCAAGCTGCTGGCGTTGGGCTCGTTCGTCGGTTAGTTGTTCTGCAAGACGATCACGCTCGGTGGTGAGCTCACGAACTTCGGTTTCGAGACGTTCGATCGTTCGGAGTCGGACGTGTTCTCGCGTTTCGATCCGCTGGAGTTGCTCATCCGTGACGACGCGCTGGTTCGTCGTGGTAGCAGACGGACTGGCGTCGACGTCACTCCCCGAATCACTGGGAGTGTAGAACTCCGATGTCACGGCGATCGCCCGCTCGATCGTCTTCTCGCCGTACGTACTCCCATCGCCGAAATGGACGTCGTCCCATTTTGGGCGGGCCAATCCAGAGCGACGAACGAGCCGGTCCATCTGCGTTGGGTCACCACCACTCCAGAAGGCAATGATCGAACAGAGTGCGAAATCCGCCTCTGAGTGGCTTTCGTAGCCGCTTGTGTTGCCGCCGAAGAGACGCTCAAACTTCTGACCGTTTGCTGCCGCCCGTGCGTTTGCTATGAGTTCGTCGTCGGTGAGCGCTGCGGATTCGGCTGGGGCGTCGCCAGTCGGATCGGTGGTATTTGACGAGGTGGTGTCGGCGTCTGTAGAGGATGTCTCTGTGGCAGAAGCAATGTGCTCGTGATAGATGGTTGTGAGTCCGTCTGAGCGAGGATGAACGTCTGTCGGCGTTGAGTCGACGTGTGCTCCCGTGACGGTGAAAAAGCGGGCTGTCTCGTAGCATTCGACGTCACCTCGTCGGTTCCGATCGCCAGGAAGCGTTCCCTCGACGATCGTATGGACGCCGGTGCCCGAGGGGCTGATCTCGGTGAACGAGTCGAGCGCCTCGACGATCGATTCGGCCCAGGGTTCGAGTACTCCTGTGGCTGGATCACGGCAGTCATCGAGGTCGACGCCGACGAGTGGGTCCTCATTGGTGAAGACGAAGCCAACTCCTGCTATCTCACCGTCTGTGGTCGCTGCATCTCGAGCGGTCTCGAAGGATGTCCACGTCGAGGGATCCGTCGCCGACGCGAACTGGCCATTCGTCGGGACCACCGGGATCTTGGTATTTCTTGCCCTCTCGCTCTTGGACGCGCCAGCAGACCCACTGGTCGCGCTCTGTGAGCGCTGTGGGGAGTTCCGAATGATCTGGGAGTGAAGTGATGCGCATTGAGTCGAGTTGGCTGAGAGGCGCGTGAGGGCCGCATAGGCATTTCGCTTTGCTCGCTTGCGGTGGTCTGGGTTCTGGGGTCGTGGCTTGGATGTCGTGGGATGGGGAGTGTGACTCAATGGGGTGACTAGGGAGATAGATGCGGAGACGCAGAATGGTACTGCCGTGCTTTCTGGATCAGTACCGGTGACCACGACCAGCCTGAAAGCCCCCGGTGCGCTCGACGGCTGCGACTCGTTGTGCTCCTCGCTCGCAGTGCTCGCTGTGGTGCTTACGTCGTCTCGCTCGTCGAGCGCACCGGCCCCTTTCGATCCCACCCCGTGGAGTGTGTGGTCTACTGTCGGTCGTGTACGTCCGGTGTGTGCGCTTCGTCCGCCCGCTCGCCGTCACGCTCGGCCGGACCGTCGCTCGCGCTCTCCGGACGCCAGCGGGTTAGTCAGGCGGTTCCTGCGCGCCGTCGGCGCTCGGAACTCGCCAGACTAACTCCGCTGGCCACTCGGTCCGGCTGAGACGCCAGGTCACTCACTCCGTTCGTGCCCCGAGCCTCACCTCGCTTTGCTCGGTGAGCCGGCGCGCGGTCTTGATTGTGGGGTCGCTCGTGCTCTCGCTCGCGCCCAGCGAGCTGGGCGAAGGCGCGAGCGAGAGCGTAGGAGACGATGTGTCGGAGAGTGTTGAGTTGTGACTCATGTAGGAGTGAGTCTCGGAAAAGACGCGGTAGGAGGCGCGCCTCCGGAGTGTATGACTCCAATGAGTACTACGAACGAAATCGGTAATGAGCTTTCGGTTGCACAGGCAGTTGAACAAGACGAAGAGCGGTTTGCGGTCGATGAGGAGTCGGCGGAGCTACGGCCGAGGGTGGAAGCGGAGATACAGGCAACGGTAGATCTGAATCACCCCGATGGGGTGGGACGGGGACTGACACTCGAAGCCGAAGAACGACTGGTGGCGCGTGAGTGGGAGATCGGGCGGACGCGACACCGGATTGATCGAGGTCATGATGCAGACCGGGAGGCACGGACGAGAGATGTGGTCAGGCAGGGAAGTCAAGAGCGACGCGAGACGTTCCAGAAACGGGCGGCAAGCGTGGATCCGTGGGCGGATCCAGAGCGAGGCGATCCGAGGACAGAGCTGTCACGGGAGGAGTTGGCGATGGTGAACACCCAAGCAGGGCGGTTGAGCGAGAAACTCGACGGCTGGACGCGGGCGGCGATCAGTCGGCGGTTGGCTGAGCGGATCGCAGACGGTGCGGATGTGTTGGGTGCGGTCGTCGGGGTGTTCGAGGAACTACAGACTGCCAACGGACACGTCATTCCAATCGCGGCGGTGGATGAGGTGAATCGAAGCGAGGTGAGTATCGAAGGCAGAGTAACGAAACTGTGGGAGCCAAGCCATCGCAGTATTGCTCAGGTTGGGTTACTTGAGGATGAGTCGGCGAGAATCAGATTCACGGTATGGGAAAAGAGCGAGCAACCGATCGTCCGGGAAGGAGAGACGGTCACGTTCCGAGGTGTGGCCAAGAGCTGGTACGAGGGCCGATGTTCGGTCGCGCTCACAGGGTGGAGTCGCGTCGGCTTCCCGGATCGGCGAGGACGGACGCTCAAGTAGCAGAGCTGAGCCCCATTCAACATCATTTATTACTTTACTAAGGACGAAACAGCCACTGTAGTAGGTTGCATACTTACCGAAAAGAACTTGTTGTAGAATTTACTATTCCTGGCAGTGTATGGAAGAGATCTCAATCACTCAGCTAGCGACGCTCTGGTTTGTTGTCCTTATATTCATACAAACAGGTTCTGGAGGCGGTGGCGGAGTTCAGATGGCCATCGGAATCGTTGCTCTTCTTCTCATGTATATTCTGCCAGCCATGATTGTCCTTCTCACCGTTCTGCGACTGGCCAATAACTAATTTAGCTGCACTTGGAGAGCAACGATTCGAGACGTGATCGTGACAGGAACTTCCAGCAGTGCTCCCCGGATTTTTGCGCCCCTCACGGGTGCGGGGCGCAGTGCCTTGCAGGAATCACAGAATGGGACATAGAGCACTCCTAGCCTATGAACGACCGGAAGAATCGTACAACATTCATTACTCTCACTGGGGCGCACTCAACCTCCAGTTAAAACACGACATCGACGACGAGACGCCCTTCGGAGGACATGACGTCCACGCCGAGTGGGCAGCCGAGATCTTCGAGCAAAGTTGTGGGCAAGAACTCCCCAGTGGTCTCCTCAAGAGCGATGAGCGACCTCGAACGACGGTCTATCCAGACCCAGAAGCGACTGGCCTCACCAAAGAAGAGATCATCACCCAACACCTAGATTTCGAGTATCACGAAGCATTCTATGTGGTGACGACCGAGTTCGACATCACAGCGTACCGGACGCTCTGGTTTGGACTCCAGCACGTCTGCGAGCGCATCAATGATGGCCCGAAATTCGGGAATGGGGCGCTCCAGACGGTGCGCTGGTACGACGGCGAACCCGTCGGGGATGGACCGCTCCGTGGACGTTTCGAGGCGCTCAAAGACGTCGTAGGTGATCTGATCGACGACGACGTTCTCACCCACGACGAGGCGATCGAGTACATAATCGAGAAACTCACCGTCTGGTGTGGCACAGAGCAGGAGTTGGTCGTGCGGACGCCGAGCTAGCGCTCCTACATTGTATCTGCGCCTGCAGGGGTGCAGGCGCACTCAATTCGTGCCTGTCTGAGAACCCGTGCATACTTCTAGTCAAAAGCAGATCGACGACGCAGAACAGGCCCTCGAATGGTGGCTCGTGAGCAACGCAGAAGCAGGCATTCCAGAGCTTGCCCTCATTGAGGTGCTTCGGACCTACGCAGAGACCATCGAACAACTCGGCTACGTTCCGCGGTCGTGGGGCCCGACCCAGCACGTGCCGTACCCGAAAGCGGGTGATGGCCAGCGATGAACGCCGTCCTTCGTGTACTCCTTGTAGGCTGGAATCGAGCGAGTTCGTTGGTATGTGAGTGTCGCCACTGTGGGACAACCGTCCTAGATGAGAATGAAGCGTGCCCCGCTTGTGATCGAACAGCAGTTGTCGTGTACGACGTTTCCTGAGTGGGTTGGTACAGGGTACAAATCTCCCACAACAGCAGTCCCCGGGTGCGGGCAGTGGAATCGTTAGATACAGCCTGTAGATTCAGCGAAGTATCTTAAATAACTGTGGGCGTCACGAGAGACGGACTAGTCAGTGTCGTAGAATGCAGCCAATTTGGATGAACGGGCTCAACTCGTGTAAGGAAAGTTTATGTTTTCATCGTTCGTGACTGCAATTTGTGTCCGAACAGCCCTCCAATACTGAGATAGATATCGGACTTATCGTCCAGACAATATTCGTTCTCGCGGTGGTGATCGGCATCCCTTCGGCGTTTGCGCTCGATGGACAACTCCGCTCTCTCGCTTTCATAATCATAGGCGTCCTGCTGCTCGTGGGCTTTCTCGTCGTCGGTTACCGCCACGCACGCCGACAGAACTCTCTCCATCAGCACGTCGCTTTTTTAATAGTTTGGTTCGGTGGTATCGCTCTAGCGGACCGGCTCGAACGCACAGCAAGCGGCCGCCTCCCAGAGCCGATTCCATACCTCTTGGCAATAGGCGTCACGCTCGGTGCACTGTGGATCGGTTCACGGCTTGCCTACGGAGGTGCACTGACCCGGGCGCTGTTTGGATCAGACTGAGACTTCACGGTGAGGCTGAACTGGTCAGTCGAGGTCCGGTCACTCCCAATACAAGCGTTCTCTGTCGTATTCGCGGATCTACCTCACAACTGTTTCACCGAGGATTCTGTCTAACTAATAGGATCTCAATGGACCCATCTCTGGTCTATTGACTGCCCAACGAGTGGTCTGTTTTCTTCTGCGGACGCTCCCGCAGAGAGTGTATTGTCCCCTCAACGGGTGAGGGGACTCGCTCGAAGTGGGCTCCTCGAAGATTCGGTGAAATAGATGGCAATCAGTGATATCTACGAGACGGCGTTCGACGAAGATGTACAGCAAGAGACGACCACGAACCAGTGTCCCGAGTGTGATGGACGAGTCACGACGAACACGGTCGAGACGGTCTGTGAGGAGTGTGGTCTCGTCATCGACGAGCAACGGATCGACCCTGGGCCGGAGTGGCGATCGTTCGACAAAGATCAACGAGAGCGGACGGGTGCTCCCCTGACCGTTGCACGCCACGATCGCGGCCTCTCGACGGAGATCGGGCGAGGCATCGATGCGAAGGGGAATGGACTCTCTGGTCGAAAACGACGACAGCTCCGTCGGTTGCGGCGTGAACAGACGCGCGGGAAGTGGCAATCGAAAGCAGACCGCAATCTCGCCCACGGACTTGGCGAAGTGCGGCGGATTGCCAGTGCACTCGGCCTGTCCGAGACGATTCGTGACCAGGCGTGTGCTCTGTTCCGAAGTGCTCAGTCAGAGCAACTCCTTCGTGGACGATCGATCGAAGGGATGGCTGCTGGGAGCGTCTACGGGGCGTGTCGGTGTAACGGACTTGCTCGAACGCTCGACGATGTCTCGAAGGTGGCGCAGGTGACGCAGTCGAGAGTGACGAATTGCTACCAGACGCTGAACGCAGAACTCGGCCTTCCGGCGAAGCCAGTGACACCAGGCATGTTCGTTCCTCGGCTCGCCTCCGAGCTCGGTATCTCCGATTCGGTTCGTCGACGTGCCCAAGCGCTTGCAGAAGTCGCGGAGGACGGGCAGATTACCACGGGTGTGAGTCCATCAGGATTCGCCGGCGCGTGCATCTACACGGCTGCTCGTGAGTGTGAACAGGTGTTAACGCAAGCGCAGGTGGTGGCCGTTGCGGACGTCTCGCCGGTGACGCTGCGAAAGCATCGCAACGCGCTCGTAGAGACGTACTAAGTCGCGGGAGTTTTTCCAGCACTTGTGGGCGGACGCTGACGCCGTCTCGGTGATTGAGTTCAAGCGGTGAGAAGCTGGTATCTGTGGAGATTCGAGGTCGTACGTCGACGTGTGGACAGTGGTGAGCCGAGCGTTCCCGTTATAGACGTCGATCGTTATCCCACTGGGAAGCAATAGGCGAAGTACTGCTCGTTGCTGCCCACGTCCTTTCACAGCCTTGGGTGCCTGCTCTTTCGACCTAGCTCAGGTTGCTACCACGAGACTCTGACAGAGTGTGCGTTCCGCTGGGAGTGTATTGTGCCCCTCACGGGTGCGGGGCACTCACTTCAGTGTGGCCCTGCTGAACGAAATGACTACTCCAGCACTTGCCCGACTAGAAACGACGAACCGTGTCCGAAAACGTGCCCAGTACGAAGCCTTCGAGTTTTCCGTTGACCAGGAGGGCGTCCTCATCCGAAATGGAAGCTACGCCGATCCGGAGAATCACGAATACCTCGTAACGGTCACAGACGGCCTGCCAACCGATTGTGAGTGTCCAGCCAACGCGAACTACGATGGTGCGTGCAAGCACCGCGTCGCCGTCGCGATTCGACGACCGGTTCTGGATGCACTCGAGAACCTACGCCAGACGCAAAAGCCACACTCGGCGCTCCTCACCGATGGTGGGTCCCAAGCAGACACAGCGGATGGCGGCGAACAGGGAGAAGACAACGCTGCTGACCCCGCGTGTGATTGCGCAGCGCTCCCCGAGGGGTTTCCTTGCTGGGAATGTGTTCGGACTGGACGACGTGAGCTTCCGCAGTAGTGGACTACACTTCTGGTGGTTTCTCGATGGACTGGTCAACCAGTGTTTGGATATCGGAGACTAAGGGATGTGCTTGGGGCAGATGATCGAGGACCCACTTTAATCGTGACCAGCGGAGTAACCCAAGATCCCCCTGTCGTACAAGCATTCCCAGATTGACCGCTGGTGGGTAATAGCCATCTGCCGAAGGGGAGTACTCAAGAACCGTTACCTCCGTCGTATCCGCACTCAAGACACCATTTGACTCGTGGATTGGAAGAGACATGAGGACCTCATCGATACCGTTGGTTGTGGGATCAAGCGTGTCGGTCTCGCAGTGTGAGCACCGCGCTGCATCGAGCATCCAACACTCCGGAATGTCGAGTGTTGCTTGGAGCTTCGGAAGATCGGAGATCCGAAGTGCATCGTACATCACCCGGTTGCTTGCGGTGATCTCACGACCACAGAGATCACATTGGAATGGGCCTGAGACGGCTATCTCCTCACCATAGAGTTGCTCTGTGAGCAATGTGCGTTCTTCGGGTGGGATCGTCTGTGTCTTCATTATCACTCGTTTTGATGGCGTGTGCTTACGCTTTTTCGAGGGTTGGAGGACATGTCTTTAAAGAGAGGTGGAGGAAGGTATTCACCTTCTACGCTGCAGGGGTGTGAGACGATTGTCCGTCCCGAATCAGGATCCACACCGCTTTCTAAGACGAACAACAAAGCCCAGCACTAGGTTTATGCCGTCTGAACAGGTTCTTTCTACTATGAACCTCGAAGAGACTGTCGACTACCTCGCAGAGGAGTTCGACCTTGAGCGAAGTGAACACGTTCGCGAGGTCGGTCAGTCGGTTGCAGAGCTTCGTGACTGATCAGAACATTTCTCTGAAGTCTCGTTCGACAAGTCCTTCCTCTAGGTACGTGCTGAACTCTTGTTTCGTTGGTCCTTGATGATCGAGCAGGTCGTCCCGTTCTGTACGATTTAGCACTGCCTGAGCGAAGTCCGTACAGTGCGATTCGTGCTGCCTAGCATACTCTGAGAGGGCCTCACGCCAGTGCATATCCAATTCGAATTCGGCTAATCGGATTTGGATCCCGTCTTTCCGTTCGACGAGGTCGATGTCCAGCTCTTCGAGCTTCTTGAATCGGAGGTTGTTCCGACGAACAGTGATGAGCCGCTTCGAATCGACGATGTAGGGATCGACCCACTCTCGCCAAGTGTCATCGTCGACGTGTGTTTGAGGCATCTCAAAGTCTGGCTTCACACTCTCGATGCAGAATTGGAGCATCGCGATGCTGGTTCGATGATTCGCATTCGGGAGGGAATGTCGGAGAATCAAATTCGACATTATTTCTCCAGCGACGTTCGGAAGTGGGGCTCCCCAGGAGACGTGATTGAGTGCCTGTTGAATCTTTTGCGGTTCAAACTCCTTGTAGAGCTGGAATTTATGCTCTTCTCGAACCTCTACAGCGGCTTCGAGCAATTCCACTAATCGGAATGCTACAACTTGCCCAACACGAGGGAGGTCACTAATACGATCCCTCAGCCATTCCTGATCGAAGTCGATCTCTTGTGCTGATTCGATTTCTGAATCCCCCTCGTAGAGTACATAGATCGGTGTTTCAAAGGGATACCCGATGAGCTTTGTCGACTTGTTGGATTGCTCTCGCTGAGATCGGATCTCTGCTATCGACGCTGAGCTAAATTTGAGTGATCGGTTTTCGTCCTGTGGGTGGTGATAGAAGACGAGCCGCGCCATCTTATTGTGTATTTGTGGGGAGTCGGTAAAGCAGTCCTGTTTTCCACCAATGTCATCTCTGTTGTTGTGGACAACAGCATCTCGTGGAGGTCGATGTTGCGGGTCGGCCTTTGGACTGTTCTCGTTACAGCGGAAATGACCGATAATGTCGTCGATCCTCTAGTGGAGTTGCTCAGTGTTTGAGGCATGGGGTTACCACTTCAAAAGCCCCTGGCCCGATCGACCGCTCCGGGGCTCGCTGTGCGCCTCGCTTCGCGTCGGTGCTTACGTCGCCCGGGAGGGACCGATCGCGCCAGCCCCTTTCAGTCCCACCCGTGGCGGTTGTGTCAGGTGCTGGAGTACGGCCCGCCCCGCTCGCCGCAGTCGCCCGACGCAACGCTCGCGACTGACCATTCCGGGTGCGCCGAGCACGCTCGGCGTACCGGGCGTATGGCTTCGACGCCAGCATTAAGCGCGCTTTCGATCCTCGCAAGCTCGGACCGGAAACCGGCTTAAAGCTGGACGCTCGCGTCGGGCGAGACGGCGCGCGGTACTGGGTGGGTGGTCTCGATAGCGCGCACTGCTCGCGCCCAGGGGCGCTCGCGAAGGCGCGAGCAGCGCGCGCGGATGTGTGGTCGACGATGAGAGTCACGGCTGGGGAGTCGTGGTGTTGGAAAAAGACGCTGGGTAGGCGCCTTCGGAGATTGGCACTCCATGAGTACTAATTACAGTACGGTAGATGAAGTTTCGGTTGCTGAACAGACGGACGAGTACCAGACGACGGTGGACGAGTGGGCGGACGAAGCGGCGGACGAGTGGGCGAGCGGAGCGGCGGACGAATGGGTCGTTGATGAGACACCGGAGCTGCGGGCGAGCGTCGAGCAGGACGTGCAGGCAACAGTCGATTACGCGGATGATCAGGAGATCGACGGGCGGCTGTTCGGGCAGACGCTGGCAGCACAGGAGCGACTAGAAGCGAGAGAGTGGGAAGTCGAGCGGACGCATGAACGGTGGGATCGGGGGCGGTATTCGATGCGGGAAGAAGAGACACGCGTTGTGGTGAGTGAAGGACGAGAGCGATTTCGTCGAGAGTTCCAGCGGCGTGCGGCGAGCGTGGATCCCCGGTGTGATCCGGATGCTTCCGATCCCAGAGCGCGACTGAGCAGGGAGGAGTTGGCGATGGTGAACAAACAAGCACGGCGGGTAGAAGCGAAGCTCGATGGGTGGTCCAGAGCGGCGATCAGTCGGCGGTTGGCCGAGCGCGTCGTCGATGGGTGTGGTCTGCTGGGTGCGGTCGTGGGCGTGTTCGAGGAGCTAGAGCAGGCGGCTGGGACGGTAATTCCGATCTCGGCGGTCGAAGAGGTTGACCGAGGTGAGGTGAGTATTGAAGGCCGCGTGAAGGTCCTCTGGGAACCGTCTCATTCTGCCATTGCGCAGGTTGGGTTACTTGAGGATGATTCGGGTGTCTGTAAATTCACGGTGTGGAAGGCTAGCGAACAGGCGTGGATGTCTGAGGGAGAGCGCGTCCGGATTCGCGATGCAGCTAAGAGTTGGTATGAAGGACGTGTCTCGTTAGCGCTGACTCGACAAAGTGAGGTCTACTTCCCAGATCGGCAGTAGCGAGGGTCAGTTCCTCTATTTTTGGAAGCATCCAGTAGAATAGGGTAAGACGGTTACAGCCTCCAACACGAAGGTAGCTGACAAACTTGACGACTACTTTGAGTGCCGATTGGCAGTGTTCCGGAGACACTCACTGTAATCGATCAGATAGTTGATCGAGAATCGTCCACAGAAGCCGAGAGGGCGTCTCTACTGAGAAAGAAACTGACTCGTACTCGAAGTCGTCGCCAGGGCCACTCCGCTCTTGGAAGTGAGCTTTCTCGTCGACATGAGGATTTGGCTCGCGATGGAATCCACAGTCGTATCCGGTGCTCTCGCTGTAGTGAACGGCGAACTCTGAATCCTCCGGAGCTGGCCACCAAGCAACCCTGAGCGTTGCACGCTCAGCGGCGCGTCCGAATGCCGATGGATTGATGTCCGCACGAAGTTCCCGGAACTTCCCATCAGGGATGCCCTGTACGTCTTCGATCGCAGGATGTCGCGTTAACTGCTGTCGTAACTCCCGGAGGATTCGGTGGCGTTCTTGACCGAGATCCCGAGACGAATCGCGGCCACCGTCCGTGATGAATGGCGGTTGCAGTTCGTTCGCTCGAGTTCTCATGTTGGTGCAGGGCGATTCGTAAACTACCCTACCCTACTTCGCTCGGTCTGACGACCTCGCTCGTTGAGGGTAGGGCTTTCGCGTGGACTCCTGTTCTATGCCACCGTCCGTAGTAGCAGGGGGGACGTACTCCCCACTCACGTTCAGCGTCCCGCGATTCAAGCGCACGTCTACTGGTGCGCCTCCGTCGGCTGCGTTTTGCCTCCGACGGAGATACCGGAAACCGATGTTCTTCGCCGCGTTGTAGTCCGCGTGGTTCTGATACCCGCATTTCAGGCACTCGAAGTGCTCGCCGTCGCGGTTATCCTCATGAGTACAGCCACAGGTCGAACAGCGTTGGGAGGTGTGGTTCGGCGGGACTTGCACGGCTTCGACGCCGTACTCTGCCGCCTTGTATTCGACGTATTGGAACAACCGACGGAACGCCCAGACGTGTGGCCACGTCGCCTGCGGGATGTTCTCGCGGATGTGTGTTAGGTCCTCAAAGACGATGTGCGAACAGCCGTATTCGACGGCTTCCTCAATGAGTTCGTTCGCTACGCCGTGGAGGTATATCTCGAAGCGCCCGTACTCCTTCTGACCGACACCTTCGATGGCTTCATGGGCGGCTCGCGTTCCGGTCTGTTGGAGCGAGCCACGACGCTTCTCGTACTCCCGACGCCAATGGTTAAACTCATCGGCGGACCAGAACGTACCGGTTGATGTAACAGCGATGTTGTTCACCCCGAGGTCCACACCGAGGACTGTTCTGTGCTCGGTATCGGGTTCAGGGTCGTCGGCTTCGACCTTCTGCATGGACGCATGAAGGAACCACTCGCCTTCACGATGCTGTAAGGTCGCCATGCGGAACTCGTAGTCCTCGTCATCGAGGTACGTCCGAGGGTGACGGTCGGGGTCGCCGGGAAGAATGTAGACACACTCGACCCGTCCGTTGACGGTCGAAAGCGAAACGTGGTCGCGGTAGAATGTCGCGCTTCGTTTGTCGTAGACCGCACTATCGGAGGAGAAGTAGGGTTGTGACGTTCGTTCACCGCGCTTCAGTCGTGCTACGCCGCTCTTGATGGCTTCGACCGCCCTCCGAACCCCTTTCTGAACAAGGTTCGCGGTAAGGTCGGTTTCGTCCCGTAGTTGGTCGTACAAGGCACGTTCTGCTTTGGCCTTCGAGGTAACGTGGTATCCGTCGTCGCCGTGCCAACACCATTCGCTCGCAGTGTTCGCGCAGTGTTTGAATTGCTCGACCGTCTCGTGGAGGGACGAATCGGCGTTCTGAGGCACGTCGAGCTTGATTACGGCGGTACGGCGGTATTCCACGACGATTCACATAACGTGGCGGTGTTACTTAAATATTCGGGAGTAGGGCTGCCGGGGAACATTGCTCGTTGCGGAATTGTCGGCTCCTCCCCTTCCTACTCCGTTCGCTCCGCTCACTCCGTTGAGGAGGGGGCCTCCGCCTCGAAAGTTAGGTGAACTCGCCGTACCGTTCTAACGCGTCTTCGATGAGCGACAAGCGGTAGCGAGTGTGCTCCCAATCACTTGCAACGTGTCGTCGCTCTCGGGATTCTTCGGCTGAGAATGAGTCTTCAGCCGTCTGTTTCCGGACCTGCTCGGGGCTACTGGCATCGAATTCAGCCTGCCAATTCTCGATGTCCGATTTCAGTTCCGTGGCGAGTGCTGCGAGGCTATCCTGATCGTGTTCATCGATGAGTGCTCTGACCTCTCGAGTACGGACGTATACTGGGTCAGGGAAGTACGTCGTCGCACCACCTTCAGCGTCTGCTGTCAACACGTTCAATTCTACGAGCCGCTGGAGGTGACGCCGTGCGGTGTTCTCCGCGACGAGCGCCTCATCGGCGATCCACGATGCAGGACGGGGCTCAGCTACTGTGAGTGCAACACTCTGGACTCTGTCGAAGCTGCTGGTGTGTTCTTTCCAGGCCTCATCTCCAGGTGTTTCTGTTGGTTCGTCGTCCGTTTCCATACCCATCCTACCTGCTCAAGACGTATAATTGTATCTCTGAGTCTAATTATTGACCTGCTCAGAGTAGATAGGGCTACACTGTAGGTTTCAACAATTCACTCCTCGAAAAGTAGGGGCTCCGAGTATTGACCAATGAAGTTCCCTCCTTTGGGATGATATTGAAAGCTCTAACACCCAACTCTTGACTGATATTGTTGACTGCAGTCAACAACATTATGCTGTTCCAGTCTCACGAAGGGGTATGGACGAAGCGAATCTACTGGCTCTGCTGAATCGGATGAATCTATGGTGGGGGGGCGAAGAGGTTCAGGAATCGTTGAAAAAGGCGGAACATCGTCGACGCGACTTCTACAAGATCAGAGAGCGATTGATGACCTCTTCGCGGCCGATAATGACAATCCGTGGCCCTCGGCAAGTAGGGAAAACAACGCTCTGTGGCCAATTGATTGAGTCGCTACTCACCGAGGACCAAATTCCTAGTGATCGGATTCTGTACCTCACAATAGAAAACAGTGCGATCCTCTCGAATCCAGAAGGGGTAATCGAAGAAGCCATCGAGACGTTCAAAACTAATATCCTTCAAAAGGACTTCCGGGACGTAGATGGGACGGTCTACATTTTCATCGATGAAGTACAAAAGACATCGAATTGGGCAGATACGCTGAAGTATTACACTGATACATACTCGAATCTCCAGTTCGTCGCCACTGGTTCTATCAGTACCCTAATCAAGAGTGATGCGGGTGATACGCTCATCGGCCGGATGGACGAACGGGTTATGATGCCGATGAAATTCATCGAATATGTCCGATACGAATCCGTTATCGACGAGGAGACGGTTTACGACGAGTCCACTGAACTACGCTCCAAGCTCGAAGAGAGCGTAAAAGAGGGTGACTCAGCGGCACTCCGTGGTGCACTCTCACGATTCTTCGGTGTCTATGAGAATAAGAAGCCACAACTGCTGCGGTTAAAAGACGAGTACCTCCTGAAAGGGGGCTACCCTAGTGTTCTCAACGAGAGTGTTCCCAACTCGTACCCCGTTTTGGATACCGACCTACGGAACACAGTCACTGGCGATCTTGCAAACGTGTTTCAGGTGGAAACACCAGAGAAAGTGCTACGAGTTCTCTCTCTGCTGGCCGCCTCCACGGGATCAAAAGTGAGCAAATCAAGTATTGCGGAGGCGGCAGATCTGAGCCGACAAACGGTTGACGCATATCTGGAGCACTTAGACGAGTTCTATCTGATCAATCGCTGTCCGAAGTACAGTGGTTCAGAGTACTCTTCTGGCGGCCTGCCGAAAATCTATCTGCAGGATGTTGGGGTCTATAACGCGCTAAACGGGACTCTCGCTGAATCAACGTTAGAGAACCCGGAAGCAATGGGGCCGATTTTCGAGACGGCGGTCTGCGATCACACTCGACGACTACAATTCTACCTCTCGAATGCACAGAACGCGGACATCTCCTATTACGATTCTGGCGGCGAAGTCGACTTTGTTCTCGATGGAAACGAGTATCTCATTCCGATCGAAGTCAAGAATGGCGACTCTACATCACAGTCGTTGCGGGGGCTGAAGCGATTCCTAGAGGAACGCAACGCCGAATTCGGCATCTGTGTTAATAATTCAGACGTACTTGATAATGAAGATGGTATTATACACATCCCTGCCTGGATGTACTTCTTCCTCTGCTAGCTGTCTCTGTCTGGTGTGTCGCTCAGAGAGCTTCAACAAAGTACGATCATGTTCCATTGGAAGAAGGTGTCCTTAGATTTGACACTCAGTTGTCTGCCGATACAGTAGAGAAAGGTATCACTCTGGTGTCCCTGAGAACACTCCTGTCAGCACGACGGCGGTACCCGCCAGTCCGAACAGGAAACCCACCAGTGGATACGGGTACACTCCCTCGAAGAATACGGCGAGAAGCAACCCGACGAGCGTCATCTGTACACCAAGAATCCCCGATTCTATTGTGTTCACAGTGACACGTATTTGTCGAGACATCAAAATGCTTCGGTCAATTCGCAGATCTACCGAACAGCGATCTCGATAGGGCATGTGTTGGACGAAAGAATCCCAACAGAGCCGACGAAGTTTATAGAGATTAGGCGAGAAAACCCACGACTTTAGTCGTGGGATGGATCGCCGAACGGTTCCCAAACACTGTAATCGATGGGTTTGAATGCCCATACCACGTATCAATGATTGTCGTTGCGATGATTCCCTATCGTGGACGATTGTCCGAAAACTGGCAGTTGACTTGGCGTCTGCCTCATCAAAACGTAAGCCTTCGGATACCACAACCGACGTAAAATAATCAGATAACTCCGAGTCCTTCACGGGATAGGAGTAACGGGGGCGTGGCACTCACATCGGCGTGTCGGGTCGTAAACGTAAGTTCCCAAACCAGCGCATTGCGGTGCGGGTGTGGGAAGCCCACGACTTCAGTCGTGGGAGGATGTCACGCGGCACTATCTTCGTAGATTTCGACGCGACCAGTCTGTTCTTCGGTCTCCTGAATCCCCACACTCCACGTTCCCCCAGTCCCTGAGAGAGCCCCGACTGCCGGGCCTACGTTGTAGGTGTTCTCCCAGATCACACCGCTCTCTTCGACGACGTAGATCTCTCCATCGGTACGAACCGAAGCGAGAACGCGGGTGCCATCTTCATTGACGCTTATATCTTCACCAGCTACCGACCCGATTTCGGTAGACCACTGTTCGTCACCGGTCATACTATCGTACGCCTGGATAACTCCCTCAATAGTAGAGTTGATTACAGTACTCCCATCCCTAGAGATGTATGGCCACCCACCGGCTAGTGGGTCTTCCCAGCGTAGTTCTCCATCGAGATCAAGCGCAAAAATTTGCCCATCCTCGGTCCCAGCGACGACGCATTCGGACTCGGCATTGATTTGAGTGGAGATGACGTTGAGGTCGGTTTCGTAGGTCCATTGCTGGTCACCCTCGCTATTGTAGAGCATCACACCGGGCGTTCCTGCTTGCTCTACTCCGTCCGTCCAGTATTGGGTTCCTCCAACGGCAATGGCTTCGCCGTCAGCGGTGATGTCGACGCTGCTTGCGGCTGCCTCGTCGAAGTTGTCTCTCCACTGTTGTCCGTCCTCAGTCGCAAGCATAACGCTTCCCTGACCATCTATCGGAGACGAGACAGACGCCATCGTCGCGTCCTCGGTTGCCATCGCGATGTCCCACAGGCCCGGATGTTCGATAATCGGTCCGTCCTGGGTTGTGAGATCAAGCGATCCGTATATGTCCGCGTCCATCCACGCAAGCGCAGCCGTGTTCGTAGCTCCCTCAATCTGAATGTGGGAAATCCCCGAGCTCATCGTAAACGGGAGGAGTTCTGATTGACGGTTGGCGTCGTACATAACGAGATCACCATTACCGAAGCCGAATAGTACGGTGTCGCCCGAGGCTGAAACGTCTGTGACGAGGCTGACTGCGGTGTATTGGTCCTGTACAACTTGCTCGACACTCGTCGGCTGTTGCGTCGACGCGGTAGTCTTTCTGTGAGTTCGTGCTGACGCACCAGCTGTCCCTGCGACTGTACTGCCGGCGATTAGGGAGAGGAGTGCTCGTCGGGAGTGTTTGCTATCATCTGCCATGGTTCTTCCTCACACGAGCGACCTTGTAAGCGAGTGTTCGGCATCACTAGGAATACGTTTGCTATATCGGCGTTCGCCTACCGCGTCACTGTTGACGGGCAACTCTTACAGTCTCACACCTGTCTTTTTGCGGCTTCGGTATGCTGGTAGGTCGTGTACGATGACCGACGAAGAGACGACAGCTGAAATGGATCCGATCGAGCGTGTCTCCTCAATGCTTGCGTCGGTCATGGCAGACGACTCGTCGGAGTCGGAGGTCAGGAGGGAGCAACTCGTTCGTGAGGCTCGCAACGAGCTCTCGCGGTGGCTCGACGAGCGTCCACCGACAGACCATCTTGAGCGGCTTCGGGAAGCAGCTCGGGATCGCTGGGACGACAAGTGGACGATCGACGCACGGCACTACGCCGATGGCACGGTTCAAGCCTGGGCATATCACAGTCGACGTCGACTCGATGTAAACGAACACGACTTCGGTGATGATGCTAATGTCTTCGAACAGGAGGGTCTATGGATCGGCCCCGATGGGGAGCGTGTCGTTCAGCGAGAGCACATCCGAGGAGAGGATCGGGAGACGATCGAGGTCCTCGAAGATACGCACGGTCTATTGGAGCCGTCGCCGTACGAATGGTTCACCAAGGATCCCGATGGACGCTGGCACGCCGTGATCGAGTTTCCTGAAACGGACGACTCCGATGTTTCCATGGGTGACTTCGATCATCGCGAGCAACTCGCGTGTGGGGTAATGTTGGAGCCTGCTGACCAACTCGAAAAGATCTCCAATGCTCCAACGGATATTGATGGAGCGGACGTCTGTGATGCGTGTTTGACGACGCTTGATCCGGAGTCGTGACTAGCGGTCCAGGGTAGCTATTCACCACGTATCGGTGTATACGTCGCTACTACTGTTCTCTGGCTAGCGCCCAAACATCAGGCAGGCTTGCAAGATATCTAACAGAGATGTAACATCGGGTTTAGGTGTCGTTGTCGGAGCTCTATCCATGTGCAGTGATACCAACCAGCAGCGCATAGCTCGAATTGCAGCGATCATCGTCGTGACGTTCGTAGTTCTGGCAACGATCGGTGCTGGCCTTACGCCAGCAATCTTGAACCCGGATCTGGATGCTGACCAAGGCGACGAGAAGACTGCCCTAACCAACACCGTCCAGGAGGAGGACGACGAGTTCCCGCCATCGACAGACGACGTTACGGATCCCGTCGTCGATTACGATAAGATCGATCTCAACGTCACGCTAACGAACAACCGCAGCGACAACGACTCGCTCGACTATCGTCTCGTCGTCCTCGGTGCGATCCAGTCCACGAACGACACTGCTTCGGGGACGGTTTCCTGTGAGGACCAGACGTGTGTCGTCAACGGCACCCTTGATGCGGATGACCGTGCGGCCTATCGCCTCTCTGGTGCCATTGTCTCGGTATCACCGGATGACGATCTGATCGGGGAGTTCAACAATGGTTCTCTCGAAGGAAACGCATTAGAGGGACTCGGCATCGGCGCTGTGTACTCTACTGGAGATGATTCGGACAATGACGGTGATGATGATGGCGACACGAGCGTAACCGTGGATGTGGACTCCTCGGCTTCCGCAGCAGCGTCGGCAGTTGCAAATGCTACTGTTGGTGATGATGGAAACGGCGACAACGGGGGCCCCAGTGAAGACCCGAACGGAACGGACAACGAGAGTCCGACCGTCGAGTCGATCAATTACGTGAACTGCTCCACTATCCGGATCGAGGGCAACGGTACGGTGGATCGGATCGACTACAATACGGTTGGCTATGACGAGGGGGGACTCGATTACCGTCGTCTTGGCGAGAGTGACGTCGAACTCCCATACGAACTACAGCGGGAGGAGCTCGTGATCCAAAATGTCGAAGTATCTCATGACGGCGAGGAACTTGCTCAACAGGAGAATCCCGACAATGAGGCCTGTGTCGAAGAGCTTCGACAACGAAACAACGAAAGTTACGTAGAGGACATCACGTTCGATGGGTGTTCTGCCGCTGAGATTGAGGGTCAGGGAGACGGGTTCAGCTACACTGTCACGACGGAGTACTACACTGAAGATGGAATTGCCACGGACTCGCGGACCGAAGAGAACGTTACGCTTCCAGAATCGATCTGGATCGCTGTCGCGTACCCTGACTCGTCCGCCTCGACGAGAATCATCTCTGAGATAGCGGTAACCAATTCGGCTGGAGACGTTGTTGCTGAGGCCTCTCCCCCAGACTATGATGCGTGTCGGGAGCGACTCGGCGAGGAACCTCCACCACGCGATTACAATTGTGATGACTTCGATACTTGGGAGGAGGCGAACGAAGTCTACGAAAACTCGTCTGGTGAATACGGTCTCGACGGAGACGGTGACGGCATCCCCTGCGAAGACCTGCCGGGAGCGCCGGACGACGGGAATGGCGATAACGGTGAGGACGAGGACTACAATTGCGAGGACTTCGAGACCTGGGAAGAGGCAAACGAGGTCTATGAAGACTCTCCCGGAGAACACGGCCTCGACGGTGATGGGGATGGAGTTCCCTGTGAAACCCTCCCCGGCGCACCGGACGATAGTGAAGACGACACTACTGCAGAGTCCGATGATGAGGACAGCGAGGATGAATCTTCTTCGACGAATGGCGAAGAGGACGGTGAGAGTACTGATGAGGACAGCGACGGTACCGATGATGCTACTGACGACGGCGACGAAGATACGGAGACTGGAGATAGTACCGACGAAGGTGAGGGAGATGGAGAGAATGGGGATGGTACCGACGAGAACGATGCAAACGGCACTGACGAGGATGACGAAGGGAGCTCCGAGGAGGATGATGAGGCGTCAGAGGACGATGGGGACAACGGAGAGAGCAACACCGACGACGAATCATCTGAGGAAAACGGAGATAGTGAGGAAGGGAACGGAGAGGAGACAGATGAAACGATGACCGACGACAGCCAGAGCGTGCTCGTATCTGCTGGTGGTTCTTGAGACTGCTGACAGTCCAAAAGCCCCTGGCACGATCGACTGCTCCGGGGCTCGCTGCGCGCCTCGCTTCGCGTCGGTGCTTACGTCGCCCGGGAGGGATCGATCGCGCCAGCCCCTTTTAGTCCCGCCCGCGGTGGTTGTGGCAGATGCTATTGAACGGCCCGCCCCGCTCGCCGCGTTCGCCCGACGCAACGCTCGCGACTGACCATTCCGGGTGCGCCGAGCACGCTCGTCGTACCGGGCGTATGGCTTCGACGCCAGCATTAAGCGCGCTTTCGGTCCTCGCAAGCTCGGACCGGAAACCGGCTTAAAGCTGGACGCTCGCGTCGGGCGCCGCCGGCGCGCGGTTCTGGATGGAGAGTCTCGATAGCGCGCGCTGCTCGCGCCCGGGGGCGCTCGCGAAGGCGCGAGCAGCGCGCGGAGATGTCGTCGACGATGAGAGCCACGGCTGGGGAGTCGTGGTGTCTGAGAGATCGTATTTTTCGCTGAACCCAGCACGGAACACACCTGCCGGTTGGTGTCATACGTCCAAACAACACGACATCGAGAATATTCTCTGTGTCGGATCAGTTGGAGAGGAATTTTAAGCCATCAAACCGATTCAGAAGCCCCTCTTCAATAATATAGCTGGGTGTTCGTGGCAGGAGGAGACATTGTTCACAGAAATCCTGGCAGACACAATCATCCAGAGAGGTTCTCGTCTCCCATAGGAAATCTTCTAAGTCTTGGTGGACTGCGTGGGATAATCCTGCTCCGCCTACGTCGGCGTCGTGGACAATTAGCTGAACAAAACGTTGAGACATTGTTACAGAACATTGGATATCCAAGCTGTCGACACCGAGCTTTCTAGAAATTATAGATCTAAGCCCATATCCGGCCGAGTATGCCGCTGTAATTGCCTTCCTGTTATCATTCGATCCGAGCTTCGATCTGAGATCTTCAATCCTATGTAGAAAGACGATACCATCGGTTGGATGTTGATGGCCGGGAATAGCGTGATCCCATTTCACTTCACCATCTTCAAATTTCAGAATATCTCCTTTCGCGTCTTCGACGTTACTATTGGAGAAATAGCTAATTTCGACTTTGGGCACGGTACTTCGAACTTTCAGGTTAGATACGAACCGGATGTGAAGATCCTTGAAGTCTGTCTCATCCAGTATTTCGGCGTCTCTTGTTAGACCTCCTTCTATCTCGTCTTCGTCCAAGTCAAGTGCTTCTTCGAAGTTCTCGGAGAACTCAGTCAAAAGTCAACACCTCGCATTATCAGTGGCCGTGTTCTCTTTCTGGATCTGGATGATTTGAGCACCGCTCCCAAGTATTCGTGAACGCTGATTTCCTCTAAGTCATCTCCACAGAGCGGGCAGACTTCTAAGGCAGGGTATTCATTGTAGGGAAGAGTGCATGATTGGTTTGTGCAAACGCTGGTGGAGAAGATTTCATCTCGACTTACTTGTGCACTCACAACTTCGTAGTCGACTCCTCCATAGGTGTCCATTGCTTCTGGGTATGATTCTCTCAATGCTTGTGAGACGCTCTTGGATTCGTAGCTGAGATGGACTTGACCGTCTTCCTCACTTTCTTTTTCTCGGAAGAGCGCTACTGAATCCTCGGTGGACCGGTATTGGCTGATCATTCCGGCACTGGACAGCAGCATTGGGAGGTAGCCAACTTCCCTCTCCAGTTCCTGAAGAATTTCCTCCTGGATGACTCTCCGTCTTCTGAGACCCTGAGCACCCTGGCCGGTTTCCTTTTCCAATGCCCGGAAGGTTGTGTAGAATTTGAAAAGTCGGCGAAGCACACGCTGTTTTACATCAGATGGGCTCTCAAACAGATCTTCTAATGCTTGTTCAAGGTCCTCTTTATCCGATTTAAAAGCCCCTTCCAAGTGCTCCTTGATAGAGCCATGATGTTCATCGACAGTATCCAGTAATGCTTCTACGCCGTCGTAGACTTCATTAATCACTTCGTCAATATCTTGGCCCGTTTGGAACCGCTCAAATCGTCCATAGCCGAGATCGTTCAGATTCAGATATGTGAGTACCTCAGACATCACCTGTGTCTTCAGGATATCGTAATTGAGATGGTTGATCTGCACCGGTTTGGAAGGTGCATTGAGGAATCTACTTTCTATATCTTCGAAATAGAAGTTATCCACGGCGTTGTGAGGACGAGCAACCGTAAACACCATTGAGGACTGGTCTAAGCTACGTCCAGTACGACCAGCTCGCTGGACATAGCTTGTCTTTGTAGGCGGAATACCCAGCCCGGCGATGCAATCGAGAGTTCCTATGTCTATGCCGAGTTCCAGGGTGTTAGTAGCTGAGACTACGTTGATCTTGGGCGGATTTGCGCCGAATCCTTCTTCGATTTTATTCCGAGTATCGGTCTTTATACCGGCCTTGTGCACTGCACTTACGAGAGGATCAACTCCGTGACCGAGGACCACCTCTCCCCAGTGGTCTAGGGAGTACTCTCCCTGGTCGAATTCGACTTGATCGTATGAATCTCGGTCAACTTCGACTAAATGCTTGCCACAGTCTGGACAGTAACTTCTATCCCAGAATGGCCATCCTGAATAACAGAATTCGCAAACACGGGCTTCTCTTTGAACATCTAGCTCGAGGAAGTTCCTTCTCAGGGTGAGGATAGTTACGACTTCATCGCTAGATCGCTCTCTTTCTCGGCTAATGATGTCCGCTTGCTCCAGGACGGAGAGTGCTTCGTCAAGTTTCGCGTTAAGATCAGGTGCGGAATCGAAATAGGTCGGAACCGAGTTTGAGAGTTTAGATTTTAGAGAATCGATTTTGATGCTATTACTTTGATCCAGATTAGTATGGGGTTTGAACGCCAGAATTTTCACGATCTCGTTCGCTAAGAGATTGATCTCATCGTTTTCTGACTCGGGTCTAACACTGAGAATCCCCGCGTCCCACAATTTCCGATGGTTGCCTTTGTCGAGAGGATTTGCTAGAGCACCTAGCTGCGAGAAGAGGCCTTGCGAGAGCGTTTCGTCCTCTAAATATGTGTAAGGTTGCTTTACGTAGTGTTCCTTCAGCTCTTCGTATAGGTCTTCTCGGAGATTTGAGACGGAGTAGAATTGGTCGTCATCCTGCTCTTCTAATAATGATACCATCATTCTCTCGCTTTCCAACGAGTAGTCGAGTTTCATCATTAGAGAGCCGACTCCTTCTGCGTCTCCTCTCCGATTAGAGAAGACTAGGACTTTGCCTGCTCCGAATTCCTTCATATCTCTACCGAGCTGAGATAGGAAGTAGGATAGGAAAGTGGTTGTCTGCATTGGTGGCTCAGTATAGCTGCGCCTAGAGCAGGAGCAAGGTTCTCCGATTGCATATTCTTCGCCTCTGTCTACGTAATATGGTGTGTGGCAGTTGGAGCAGAATTTGACTTCTCGGAGAGAATGGTGATCTCTTCTTCTCTCCGAAACTCGTTCCGTGAACATGCTATGGCAGTCAGGACAGTAGAAAAAGTTCACATAGGGCTTGAGGAAGTAGTGATAGCGGTCGTAGAGGACACCTCCTAATTTACACCATTCGAGTAGATTAGTGAGTCTTTCAAACTGGTTTTCTTGAATCTGATCGGAAAATATGCTCTCCAGTAGTCTTTCTACTTCGATGAAATTTTCTTCGCCAAATTGGTCGAATATCTCTGCAACCTGAGGAACTTCGTTGACTAAGCTGTCCGCTATCTGTTCTCTGAATCTTAGAACTTCGTTGAATACGGATTGGAGTTCATTATTCTCTATCGCATTTCGTTTCTCTATTTCGTCTAAGAGCTCTTCTGCGTGTTCTGTAGCCTCCTGTTGACTATCCAAATAACCGATTCTCTGGAGAAGAGTCAGTGTAGACTGGACCTCTTCTTCTGAAGCTTCCGCGAATGAATTTAGATCAGATACGTCTGGATTCCCTTCTTTGATTTCTCTCAGCATCCGGAAACCGTTCTGAGGGGATAGGAAATCTACGGAGGTGAATTCTCTGTTGCTTCGATGTCTTGTATCCACGTTCCCTGCCTCGAAGTCGATATGATCTATACCTGTTTCAGTACGGTTGAGAAGGTCTGAAGCGAATTCCTTGGGGTTAGCAATGGTAGCACTGGCCAAGACCATTGTGGAGCCGTAACGATTTCTTAGACGGCTGATGAATTGCGAGATTGCTTTACCTCCGTTCCCGTTCCAGACGTGGGCCTCGTCGAAAACCACGAGATCCAAGAGATCAGAGTTGACTAAATCTCGTGAATCAGAGGAAAAGAATCGGAACTCAAGCGCCTCGGGATTCGTGAGTAGGATGTCTGCCCCGTTTTCTTCAATATCGTCTCGGGTGAGCTCCAAGAAGTCGATTTCAACTGGCCTGCGATGTTCCTCAGTGTTTGTGCAGACCATCGTTCCAGAGTCTTGATCCCAGCCTAATTTCTGGTCGCATTCAGGGCATTCTAATCCTCGGACGTTTTGGCCGCTGGAAATTTTATATTGCCCTCTTGGGGTGTCTCCGTCATAGATGCCTATTTTGACGCCTTCAGTGCTGGGCCGTTGCTTATTGATCTCGTATGTGTATTTCACTAGGCGGTCAAGTTGGTCGGTTTCGAGTGCCTTCTGAGGATAGATGATGAGTGATTTGATTTGTCGGGGGAATTCCCGCTCTTGTTGATTTCTGATAGCGGTGTCGAGAGCGGGGATTACGAAGCACTCTGTTTTCCCTGTGGCAGTTGGAACTGTTATGATGACGTCGTCTTCTGTGTCTCCATGGACTGAGTCCAAGATAGATCCTACTGCTCTTCCTTGGTGTCGGTAAAGACGTCCGTCACCTCCACCGAAAACTACGTCCCGTATCGCTGACTGGACCTCATGTTGGATGCCGTGTCTTTCACAGTAGTAGGGCCAAGGTTGATTCGAGAACTTAGGTGGTTGGACTTTTTCGAGATAAGGCCCCTTGACCTGAACCAGGTTATCGATAAACTCGTTGTAGTTCGAAATCGTATCTTCGTTGAGTTTGGTCAGGCCTTTGTTCCACCAAATCGTCTCGGTGAGGTGGTCAATAGACCTGTTTTTGATATCTAGGATATTCATTGAGACCACCTCTCCTCAGACTTAATCTGATGCATACTTCTCCTGGAGATTGCCTAACTCACTGGTGTATTCGGTGAGATCGATTTGACCCTTCTTCCGCTCTATCTTTTCCAACTCTTCTTCTACGTCGCCTGCTTCCTCTTTTTTGTCTTCGGCGGCGTCCTTTTCTGATTCAATAGAGTCTAAGGAGAAGTCGACATCCGGATAATCCTCTTTCATCCGTTCGAGCTCATCTTCAATTTCTTCTTTCCGTTCAGGCGACAGATCCTCCCAATCGCTTTTACAGACCTCACAGTGTTCCTCGTTGAGTTTGAGGTACCTCTCAGCGTTATCTAAGTCCTCCACCTTTTCTTGGAGGTGCTCAAGTTTATCCCCAATATCATCTCCGGGAACTGATTCTACCTTCTCCCGCTCCTCTTCGGCGTCTTCTGTTAAATCTTGTAATTTTGATGAGTCACGGATTAGCTTCTTAGTATTCTCGCAGAAGTCCTGAAGGTCTTGAAGAACTATCTCTGGTTCATCGCTGTCGTCGTCGAAGAGGACGTCGTCGTCTAATAGTCGTTGGACGATCTGCTTTCCGACATCGGTGTAGTCTGAAGCCTTGACGTGGTCTATGTCCTCCAGAGATCCGATGTCTAGGGTCTCTACGAAGGTGTCACGGGTTCGATCCGCTCTAGTTAGTAGTCCGGTCGCACTGCTCAGATTGCTTCTTTTGGATTCATTCTCAGCAATGTCCGAGATGAACGACTCGAAGTCGAAGTCCTTGAGATCTTCTTTTGACAGTTCTGATAGAGTCTCTGAGTTCGAATCATTGAGTTCAACATCATCTTCCGAGCTTGAATCAATATCCGCGAATTCTTCTAAGTCGGAACGTAGCTCTTCCAGGTCGCTGCTTTCGTCTTCGAATCCCTCAGAGACTTCCTCATCTACGTCATCGAGTTCTTCCAGTATTTGCTGAATTGTTTTGTGGAGATCGTAGATTAGAGTAGGATAGTCTCTGTCGTCGTCTAAGTAGTCTGTCGCCCAGTTTGGCGGTTGTTTTGGGAGTTTAGCGTAGAAGAGTTCTCGGTGAATTGGTGAGATGTCATCATCGACATCTAAGTCTTGTATTTTTGACCAGAGGTCTTGATCGGCCTCAAATTTTTCTCTTACGAGTTTAAAGTCCTCCTCGTCAGTCTTTTTTGCTTCTGCAATCTTGTCTAAGACGTTAGAGAAGATATTGACATCGGAGTCATTGATCTCGCTTTTGATGTCTGCCAGTTTATCGTCGTTATAGAGGAAGAAGTCGACTATGTTGCTCTTTCTTTCCAGGTTATCCAGCCTGTTACTGATTTCGTCGTCATCCCGCGTGACACGGCCGGATTCCATCTCGTGGAATTCTTCGAGTTTATCGAAGATTTCTGGCCCCACTGGGAAGAGGTCTCTTTTGTCACTGACTCTTCCAACCTTTGATACTCCACCGAAATCTTCCTTCAAATAGACAACTGTCCGATCATCTTCTGTTTCGAACCGTTTTATAGCGCCTTTTTCGATTAGAGATTCTATTTCAACTCCGTGATCTTCCCGAAGGTCATCTAGAACTTCATCTGAAATGAAGCCTCGATCCTTGACTTCTTCAAGGATTTCCGAGAAGGCTTTTGCCTCGTCTATTGCCGGTCCATTATATTTTTGGCAGATGCTATCGTGGATGTTACGGACTGCTTCTGAGGAATCCTCGTAAAGCCCCGTTACTAAATCCTCCAAATCAGGGAGTTCTGGGAATTGTGACTGGTCAGAAAGTCTTCTGATTTCTGCTAAGACTTCGCTGTCATTCTCGAAGTCCTCCTCTTGGAGATGACGGTAAAGACCTAATAAGTCTCTTAGTCGGCCAACATGGATTATCTGAGTTATATCTGCCCATGTATATTCGTTTTCTCTCCACCGCTGTTTATCGATAGTGTCATCAAACCAATCCGGCTTCGAGATCTCTTCTGGATCTTTGTTAGTGATGATGAGTAATCCATTGTCTCCGTCGAACCACTCTTGGATGTCGTCACGGATTTCTGGGTCATTGAGTGAGTCATCTGAGAAGAGGGTTGTGACGAGGAATCGATAGTCGTATTCGGAAAGGTTTCCGTCGCTTATTTCGATTTTCTCAGCACGTCCTGTAGTTGAGGAACCTACTAGTTCTAAGAAATCGGATTCAGGGGTGTTGCCGCCTGGAAGAGCGAGAGAAGACGACTGGGAAATATTTGCCTGCTGAGAATTCACTCTTTCCAGTAGAGTTGAAAGACCTATGTCAACATTTCTCCGTAGGGTTCCCCGGTTACTGGCCTTGTCATCACTGAAGCTTTGTACTGTATCCCGGTAGGCTACTAACTGATCTTCCGGTTCCTCTGTTGTACGTGGGGTAGTTTCTTTCGACCGAGAGTAGTCAGACTCTTCATAATTCATCAGATAAGGGTTCAGTTCAATCTCTCCGCTGTCGGAATCCTCAATCAGGACACGTGCTTGTTCTAACTCATCTTGAACCTCGTCTTCTACTTCCTCTAAGTCTGTAGATTGCGTGATCAGTTCCTTTGCCCTCCAAACCGCCTCTGTTTCTTCATCCGGATCTAAATCTGAGTTACCCTCAAACCGTTGCTTGATTTGAACGTGACTCATCTTCCGACTGCATTCGTCGAATAGATATGCTCCGATCTCTTTCTCGTCAATACCGTCTGCTCTGTCCTGAGCGAATCGCTCTATTGCAGTATTCAAGCCGTCAATGAGGTTCCCTATAAGACCACCTGCTGCTAAGAGCCGTTTCATCCATTCGAGGTTTGCCTTGTCCAAGGGCCCGTATTCGGGATGGTCTTCCTCTATATATACATCGGAAAAGTAGTCTTGGAGCAGCTTTTCGATATCTATTATCCGGTGCTGCTTGCCCCGGATATTGATGACAATATCCTCTTTGATGTCGTAAGTTTCCCCAGCGATGTTGAGAGTTCTATCAATATTTCTTCTAGTAGCTTGGTCCTGCATTTCGCTCTTGATGGCGCTAGAGACGTCTGGATGGGAGAAGAGTACAAGGCCAACGTATGGGTAGAGGTGGTCTTTAAACCATTTTAGTACAGATTTGGCTTTTTCTGCGTCATTCTCAGAGACCATCTCGTCGAAGATGAATAGGAAGAGATAGCCTTCGCTGGCGAGTTGGCTTACAACTTCCTTGGGTTCGTATTCTCCCCCTCCAAATCCTGCTTCTCCTAGAATCCCTTTGACTTGTTCTGCGTTAGCTCCGTGTTGCTCCCCTATCTTTGAGATCTGTTCATCAGATAGTTCCGCATCCATTCCGTTGAGGAATTCTATTTTGTCATCTATGTCAGGAACATCTAACTCCTCAAAGACTCTGCGTCCCTCATTCTGTAGGAGGCCTCTGTATTTGAAGGAGGTTGGATTTGGATCAGTTGAATCCCAGACCGGGATGATCATTGGGATATTCGATTGATCTGGATTTTCTGTGGGGTCTAACTGATTTCGAATGTACCGGGTCATCGTGGTCTTCCCGGTTGCTTGAGCCCCTTCGATCACAAGAAATAGGCCGTCATCTGAGCCTCCGGGATTACCTGCAGAATCGTGGATTTGATCCGCCCAGTCATCTACGAGGCGGAGAACTTCTGATTCGACTTCTGTATCGATGTGGACTCGATCATCGGGATCTTCGTCTGAGTCCCAGATTTGCGAGAATACGACATCGAATCGTTGTGGATCGATGCCCAGCTCCGACTCAAGTGCCTCTTCTGCTCCAGATTCCAGTCTTTTAGCCATTTTCACATCACCCCGAACTCGAATTCCGCGAAGCGGACGTTTTCATCCCAGCTATCCTCACCTTCGAACCATCTCACTTGATAACCGGTTGAATCATTGTTATTCTGGTTGAGCAGGTCGTGAAGCACAGGGTAGCTTTTATCCGTTATTTTGGTATTCTGGTGTAGCATGCCATCATAGAGGACATTCTGTTCGAAGAACTCCTTGGCTATCGGATACCATTTGCTAAGATCACTGTAAAACTGTCGTATATTTGGGGTTGCATCGGCCAGATCTTTTCGGTAGTGCTGGTTCATGTAGAACACGCTCGCTTGGAAGATGTCTTCAACAAGTACAGGGTATATGAGGTCGGAGCGGCCGCCTCTTTCTGAGCGTCGGCAAACTCCGAGGTCAATAGCTCTTGTTGCGCAGTGACGAAGCTTTTCTTCGTTCCAGTCCTCAGACATTTCAGGATCGGTTAGGATATCTTTGAAGTACGTGTTGTCTTTCCGCCAGTTTGTTTGGTAACGACCTGTGGATTCATCCTTTTGTTCCCATACCTTACTTAGGAATGTCCGGAATGCGTTGGAAATCGTCACATTTGAGGTGTCAATATCGGCCTCGCAGAGAAGAGAGAGTATTAATGCGCCGGCTGCTCCTCTTTTTGTCTCATCATCTAATTTATCGGTAGATAGGATATTGTAGACTTTTCTGCCACTTGCTTCTGTGCCGAGATTATTCTCTAATTCTTCTGTTAAACTTAGCTCAGTATCTAGAGGGTCGTCACCTTCACCTTCTACAAAGTTCAGGAGTTGAGTGATCTCAGAGTAGGTGTGTCCTCCTGGGCTGAGGGCGGGACTGTGGTCTTCTCCCCTACCGTCCTGAACTATTCTGTATCCAAAATGTTCAAGGTCTGGTATTAGGTCTCTAACGGGTTGGCTTCCCTCATTCCCCAGGATATTCACGATTTCAAGTACAGCTCGATAACCTCCTTTCGGCATAGGTTTGTTTAAAGACATCTCATTCACTCCTCCAAATTGCGACAGGAACAACAGACTCCTCTATAGAAACTCCGCCGTGAATCCAAAGGTCGGAGCTTTGAGTACCAAACTTCGCGTTAGGGTTGTTAGGATTTAGCATCACACAATTCTCATCACTGTCTGGTAACCCCACTTCAATATAACTTACCGTATCATCTGGGAGTTTCCTCCTTACTGCATCGGCGTCGTCTACAAATGTTCCTCGACAGTGACCCATTCCTCTTTGATTCGCTTCTGCAGGTCGTGGAATAGCTTCCGACTCATAAGTTTCGACCATTCCGTGATCTGAAGTGATTAAGATGTCAGCATGGTCTCCGTATTTTCGTATAAATTCTGGGACATTTTCTCTCAAGTGAGCGTCTATCTTCCGATGGATATCTGTGGGGTAGCGTGCACCCTGATCGATGTCGGCGTTGTATATGATTACTGAATCACCATTCTGAAGCATTTTGAAGAGTTCCTCCTCTTTCTCATCTCCGAGAAATGCATCTAAGTCAAGTCCTGCTAGTCCATCTTCGCCATCAGTAAATCCACCTAAGTCCTCAAAGTCTAATTCGCTGCTGAGGGAAGATCGGAACATCTCCGTTACTGATGGGATTGGAGCGATTGCCTGCTTAATTTCCCATCGCTCGTCCGTCTTCCTTTCAGACAGGAATCCTCCCGTTTCACGGGTCGCGAGCGGGAGACCATCCAATAGGAGAACGATTTTCGGTCCATCTTCGTCTAAGAAGTCAGCTATCACGCTGTGGTTTTCCAAGGAAGAGTAGTCTCCTCCAATAATTTTCTCGATTAAAATCCTCGTCACTAAGGCCTTATCTCTGGGCGTAACTTCCATCTGGTATCTTTTTATGATATCTAAGAACGGGTCCTCACCACTAATCCCATCTAGATTAACTGCAGTGAGTAGCGCTGAGAAGATACTTTTTGTGGGGTCTGACTCCAGAAACTCGGCGATATAGCTTGAACGCTCTAGGAATTGGTCTCGGTCTACTTCTTCGATCTTACTAAGGACGTCACTCGGTTCTCTTGCAAGGGTATCGCGTATGGATTGCTCCAACTGATTCTCAAAGGTATCGAGGCGTAGTATGCCTGCTAGAACCTGAATTGTACTGAATTGCTCTATGTCTCCTTCTTCAGTAGTCACTTCTTCAAGAATATCCTCGAATATTTGGCTGTTAGATTGGATTTTGCGGGGGATCTCGCCGAAGAGATTGACGAAGTCTTGTCGGGCGAACCGACCTCCCTGTCGGTCTCTTAGCTCTTGGGCCGCTATATAGCGAAGTAGTTCTTCGTTTGGACGAAGTAGGAGTGATTTCTCCGAGTCGCTTAGATTCCAAAGACCTTTCCGGTCGATAATAGATTGAAGGCGGTTAGGGTTAATTCCAACTTCATCAAGGAACTCGGTGAAAAGATCCCTCTGTTGGAGGTATTCGTGAATGACTAGTCGACTTTGCTTTTTGGATATATTTTCTTCTTGGAGGAGATGTTGTGCGGAGCTCTCAATTGGTGGGTGGTCGGAGATATGTTGGATTGAGCTCAGGTGACTAGTCCATCTTCCGTCTCGAGTTTGGAGGAGTTTCCATTGCCAGGTCTTACAGAGGAGAACTATTTTGTAGGTTTTGACCCAGCCCATTACCTGCTTTCCTGCCTTGGGTTCGGACAGAACAATTTCACTCCTATCAGAAAGATCAACACAGTTTACAACGCCAATTGCGGGATCAAACTCTTCTATATCCCCAATATTTCGACGCTGTAGGTTGTCTATTCTTTCTTTTAAGTATTCGACCACTTCCTCTTTCTCTTTTTGTGTAGTATATGTGATTAGAGTTCCCCATGAGTTTCTTTGGTCAGGTGTGTCAAGATCCAGGTCCCTCATCAGTCCTCACCATATATTATATCACAAAGCAGTTTAATCATATTGAATGTATCCCGCCGCCCCTCTGTGAATGAATTTTTTCCACCATTATTAGTATGTGGCTCCGTTATTCTAGACCATAATGTAATAGTATTTTGGTCACTCTCCGGTCTAGCACCTCGTCAGTTGGTGTTACCCCCTCGATCGGTTGATGTGGTCGTTGCCGGTTGTAGTAATGTATAGACTGGTCCAGATCACTCACGTGGACTCTTCCCCAATGGGACTTAGATCAGTTTAGCAGACCTAACCATTTAATTATATTCGTGGAAGGGGTGCCTGATTATTGAACCGATCGACAAGAAATGTGGTGTCTGAGAGAGGGTGATTCTTGCGGAGCAATATAAGGAATGCAGACGCCGGATCGGTGCCATGCCGGCCAAACATTTCTACATATAGGGTCTGTTTGTGTCGAGATCTATTGTAGCGTACAACCAATATCACTCGCTATTATTACAGGCGAGGGCCTAGTTCCTACTCGCACCAACAGTGAACTGGTCCGGTGTTCTGCTCCTCGCCCTGTGATTCGATTTCGCAAACGAAAAACTCCCCTTCTGGATACATGATGAACCGATCTTCATCGATATTCTGAACGGAAGCTACATCCTCAATCTCCCACTCAGCGTCCTCATTGCCGTCCCACGTGTAGTAGTCGTCCTCTCCATCTACTGCGAAGTCGATTACCCCGGTCCCGCTACCGATGATGTGCTGAACCCGACTAAGTCGGGTCGATTGTATGATTCTGGTCATGAGTCAATCTCATTCGGCTACGATAATCAATGTCCGCCACTTCAGTGAAGGGAGTAGTACAACTGATGGAACTGGCAACTCCCAAGCATCCCAGGTGGGGCGACGGGCATTTTTCCCGCCGTGCACCCTACTACGCGGCGCTTCGCGTCCGATTAGACCAAGAGGTGAAACCCCTATAGATATTCATTGCCTAGAAATGTTGGATGATTATCAGATTGCTTTCTGCATCAGGCACCTTGGGTTCGGTGCCTTCAGCACCGGGCCTACTCTTCGTGAGCACCCCCCACGTCGAGAAGAATTAGCGCCAGAACCCGCTTAAGCGTGGGCGAATCGGCTCGCTGGCGTCTATGATTCAGTATAGTCCGGCGCTCGGCGTATTCAATCGGATCGCGGTCGCCGAGATTCTGGAACGCCTAGAGGCGGAACGCATACGCGTCATACGGGCCACACGCTGGTGCTTCCTCCCGGTAGCAGCGCCGAGTGTGCTCATAGGGGAGGTCGAGTTCCAGACCGCGCTCGGCAATGTCTGTCTTCGTCAACTCGACGAACGGCGCTTCGACGCTGATCTCCGTCTCTGGTTTCGTGCCGACGTCGACGACCTGCTGGAACGCCTCGAAGAATTCCAGCCGGCAGTCTGGATACCCTGAGAAGTCCTCGCTGTGCGCACCGCTGAACACAGTTGCACAGTCGTTGGCTTCCACATATGAGGTTGCCATCGATGGTCGGTTCCGGAACGGCACGTAGCTTGATGAAAGCTCGTCACTTTCGAGGTCCGCCTTCTCGACGTCCATTTCGTCGTCGGTGAGGCTCGACGCACCGATCTTTGAGAGGTGATCCGTTGTCAAGCGGAGAAAATTGGCGGCGTCGAAGGCCTCGGCCTAAGCCTTTTCACAGTCGTACTCTTTACTCTCGGTCTGCTGGCCGTAGGACATGTGCAGCATGGACAACTCGTAACCGGCATCCTACGCGACAGCGGCGGCCGTCGCACTATCCACCCCTCCAGAAGCCAGGATAACTGCTCGCTGTTCGCTCATGGCTGCCCCTCCGTACCCTTGACCGCTGCCTGGAACCGCTCACGTTCGGCCGCGGTCGGTTCACCGGCTGTCGCCCTAGTGGTGGTCGTACTTTCTGTTTCGACGCCGTGCATCGTCTCACAGGGATGCCTTGCGTTCACTTCGACGAAAACAGTGGCTGCGTCGAGCTCTTCTTTGAGCCTCGACGGGATGTCGTTCGTCAGCTGTTCCTGCATTGTGAGTTGGTGTGACTGCCAGCGGACGTACCGAGTCAGCTTCGAGAGCCCTACCACCTCGTCTGTCGGCCGAAACGTGATATGGACTGTTCCTAAGAACGGTAGCAAGTGGTGTTCACACAGCGAGTAGGCGGGAATTCCGGTTTCCACGATGAGGTCGGTTGTCTCGGCATCAAAGATCCGCATCGTCGGCTTCGCGACCTCCCGTTGGCCTTCGGTGAGTGTCGCGAACGTGTCCGGAACGCGACGCTGCCAAGTCTCCGCGAGCGCGTCACTGTCCAGGTCCTCGCCGACAGCCTCTAACAGGAGGCGAACACCGCGCTGGGCCTTCTCGTAGTCGATGTCTGATCCCACCTCATCAGTCGCAAATTGGGAGTTCGTACTCGTTATATTACGTTTCGGGAGCGTCGTTCCACCAGTCGACGTGCAAGCGGGGCGTGTATCGGTAGCCGTACTCCACCGCGAGGTCGGCGACCTCGTTCCGGCAAGCGTCGAGTTCGTCCCGAGTCGTTCCCTCTGGCATCAACAGCACGTCGGAGTCCGGGATGCGACTCGCCGCTGTCGAGCGGACGTCGGCGAGGAGGGATTCAATCTCGGACAGGTCGGCGGGGCCAGTGACAACGAACTTGAGTTGTCACCACCAGTGAGGACGACGTGGTCGGCGTCATCGGGTGACTGAACCTCCTTGACGATGTCGTCGACGCTCATGGTGGCGTGGGTCGGTTCCCAGGAGGTGTGGTAGAAATCATAGAACGACACCAGAGGTCACAGGCACTCGTGCGGACGGACACCGACGGTGTCCAGATGAGTTTGCCCTTGCCCTGGAGCGAGTAGAAGAATTCGTTGACCGCCAGCGCTGCGCCATCGATGTCGTCCGCTGGCTGCTCATCAGATGTCGAGCTGACTGGCATCAGTGCGTTGCCCCTGTACAGAGCTCCGATGTCTCCCGCACCGTCACTGAGACGTCTGAGACTGACTCTGGGAGTGTCTCGATGAGTTTTCGTTCCAAGACGAGCCCCATCACCTCCGCGGTCGGTAGGCGTTCGAGAAGGACGAGTGGATCACCGTCGCCACTCTGCTCGAAGGCGTCGATGAGCGGGTCGTCTTTCTCGAGGAAGAAATGGTGGTCCCAGTTATCTATTACTGAAGTAACATCTCCTTTGTATACGACCCAGCCATCTTGAGTGAGAGATCCGGTTACCTCAACCGAGATTTCATAGTTGTGTCCGTGCGGACGGCTACGTTCCCATCGTGCTGGAGGAGGCGATGCCCGGTGGTGATTCGGATCGGGTTGTCCTTTCCTACGAATAGTGTTCTCTCACTAGACTCAGTAAGATCGGAGACCAATTCTTGTTCAAGATGCACACCAAGGGGGTTCTCCCAGAATTCATTAAGTATTATCATTACTATACTTACTATGTCTCTGATCACAGGAGGAAATTATATTGCAGTTGGCAAATTAGAACCAATAGCCGTGGAAACGTCGCCAGTCAGGAACCTAGAGACGGTACAGCCGGATTGGGACGACCTTCCGCTAGCTTGCGAGTTGCTTGAGTTGCGACGGCGTGAGCAGAATGTCGATCTGCGGACATCATCTTTCAACGGAGGTGTCGTGGGGTCAAGAAAAGTTCAGCACGTGACTCGACTCTTGGAACTGCTTGACCTTTTGGATGAGGGCGAATTAACTGAAAGAGGGCAATGGCTGACCGAAGTGTATGAACCCGCGTTGCAACAGAGTCATTCAGGAGCAAAGTTAGGTATCGGAGTGAAAGATTCGCTTTCGTGTACCGAGCAGCTCCTTCTCTGGATGGTTATTTTTTATGAGCACCGTTTGCCAATGCTGGCAGTTCTTCACCAACTCTCAGCCGAAACCGTTCCGACAACTCAAGACTCACGAGCGGCACAGAGATTCGGTGAGCGAATCGGCCATCTTTACCCCGATGTCAATAGTGATAGCTCATGGGTGCCGCGTGCAAAAGTACACTACAAGTGGTTAGTCCACCTAGACCTCGCGAAGATTCGGTCGAGCAGTTACGTATTGACCGCTATTGGCGACAGTGTTTTTGAGCAAGTCGAATCAGAGTGTCCTGACCAGTGGAATTCGATACAGATCCACACCGGCCCTACACTGTTTGACTTCGATTAGCGGGGGCCAGTTCCAGAGTGAGATACTTCAAACGGATTTATAGGATGGCCCTCCCATCGCTACTACTGGTGACTATCTAACGTGCGGTTCTACGTACCTGAGTGGGATGACGCAGTCGACTCCCACTACGATTTCGAACACGACGAACTCTCTACCCTGAACCGTCAAGAGCGCGATTTAGATTATATCTGGGATATTTTCGAGCCCGAAACCACACCCGTAGACGGGGTTCTCATTTCCCGCGAACAGGTTGAAGAAACAAACCGCAAAGCCGACCGACTCGCCCAGTATGGTGTCTACGATGACCCCGTACTTTCCATCCCGAATTGGTTGCCGACGATCAGTGACTGCGGCGCTTGGGGCTACAAGTCGCTACCCTTCCCGCCGTACGGGAACCAAGATATGCTCGACTTCTACGAGACGCTGGACGTCACAGTTGGCGTCACTATCGACCACCTTGTCCTCGGGTCGGGCAAGGACAAGGGACGGCTCTATCTCGACGAACGAGCGTTTGACGGGGAACTCGACAAAGGCGACATCCCCGAGGCCGTCTCGGATGTCGTTGACGTTATGATCGATGACTGGCCAGAAGAATGGCCCTCATATGTCGACGAGTACGAGCCGACGATTCGTACTGATCTCGACACAGAAGTTGAACCGTTCGTCGCCGAGGATTTTCGTGGAGACATCGATGCCGTTCTGCCCCGTCTTGCACAGGATTCACGTGCGGTCTACCGCGAACACGACGCCGAGTTCCGCTACGACCTGACGCTGCGGAACGCCCGAGAGATGTATAACCTCTACCAGCGTCGTGACTACCCGTTCCGACTGATGGTCGCCATACAGGGATGGAACCCTGACTCATACAGTAAGGCCGCCGAGGAAGTGCTTGGTATGGGTTATGACTACCTCGGGATCGGGGGAGTCGCAGGTAGCCCAGTTCACGACGTTCGTGGAATCGTCAAGAGCGTCGGGAAGACGATCAAGCAGTTCGAACGGGAAAACAACACTCGTATCGACTCCCACGTCTTCGGCTTCGCGAAGACTGAGGCGTTCGAGACGATCGGTCGGTCGGGGATGACCAGTTTTGACAGCGCAAGTATGCTTCGTTCGGCGTGGACAGGTGGACAGAATTTCCGTCTTGATAACGGCGAACGCTACGATGCTATTCGAGTCCGCTATCCATCGAGTCGGGCCGATCTCGACGAAGCTGTTGAAGAGTCTCTACGCGGTCGTGAAACACTGGTGGCACTCCGAGCATACGATACGGGAGATTCGATTCGTAATGCTCTCGAGAGTTGGCACGAGCGGGCTGAGAAGGTGCTTCCAGCGACGAGAGAATATCTGCTAGAACACCGCCACGATGATCAGTATGATGAGTCGCTCCTACAGGACATAGAAAGAACGTTCCGGGAGGATTTCGAGTATGGACGCGAGCTTCAGGCGAGCTTCAGTGATAATCTCCGTAGTAAGCTAGTCAAACTCTTGCGGGAAGATACCTCGACTACTCCAGTACCGTTCGAGGAGTACGACGAACTGCTGAGCACGGCGGTAGACGTATTTGAGGCGTTCCCACACGCGAAGACCGTTTTGAACGAGCCGTACGTTGTCAGTGACTATGATCGAGTCTGGGCGATTGTCCGGGATTACGCTACTTGGATCGGTGACGACAACCTGCTCCAAGAGTATCAAGACACCCTTCGAAGTCGTCCGTGGGAGAAATGTGACTGTCCAATCTGTATAGAGTACGGTATCGAGGTTTGCATCTTCCGTGGGAACGATCGAAATCGGAGACGCGGGTTCCACAACACACGACGCTTCTACGATGAATTCGAAGAAGACCTTCCGAAGATCCTCGTCGCGACCCAGGGTGATGCGGCCCTCAGTGGCTACGAAACTGTTGAAGATTATCTGCGCGACAAACACTCCTCGTTCTGGACCCAGACACACGACCTTCCGGTCGCAGAGATTGGTGTACTAGATGCGAACGGCGTGAGTGAGTGGTGGGAAGAAACTCCGTCGCTCGTCTCGTTCGCCCCAGACCGTCTGGCAGCAAACGTCGGCGAACAAGCAGCGCGGTATCAACACCTCTTCGTGCACACACTGGACGACGAGTTGGACGAAGAAGCCGTAGAGGCTGCTCGTGAACATGGTTGCGAGGTTCACACCAATAGCAATCCCCGAAACTTGCGAGATGAAATACTCGAGGTCTGCGGGCAGAACTATGCCGCCAGTGACGACTTTGTGCCTCATCCACCTGAGATCGATACCGAGAACGGATTGGACATCCTTGTCATCGACCAGTGTTCAGGGTCGAAGGAGATACCAGACGACGCACCCATTTTCGGTGAAGAAGAAACTCTTCAGTTCTCTCGCGAAGACCTCCTCGCTCGTGATAATGTGCCTGGTATCGCGGCACGCGACCTGTACACTGGACGCCAGCAAAACCACGTCAAGAATGCAGTTAGATGGCTCATGCGACAAGGCCACGACGTCGATCGCTACTTCGTGAGCGCAGGATTTGGCCTTGTCGCAGAAGACGAGTATCTCCCACCCTATGAGGTAACGTTCAGTTCAATGAACGTTAGCGACATAAGAGAGCGATCTGCGAAACTTGACATCCAAAAAGACCTACGACGCCTCCTGCAAGAGGCCGACTACGATGTCGTCTTCTTTACCCTCGGGAAGGACTACTACACCAGCATCGACATCGACGAGATGGTTCAGGAAGTGCGTTCCGACCGGATTGGTGTGGTATTCAACCGCGAACTTGTCGAAGACCAGTTTGACAATATCGAGTCCATCCCCGCCCGGACAGAGGATGCAAAAGAACATGGCACGATCGTTGTTGGACTCAAGGGACACTATATGAAGAACTTCGCTCGATACATCGACAGCGTCGATACCCTTCGCCCGAAAACTATCGAAGAACTATGTCGGCGAGTAGAGGAAGTACCACCACAAGCAGAATTCGAGTCTGAGTGATCCTCCACTACCAGATGGAATCATACGTGTTCTTTCGCTCCTAAGAATTGTTCTCCTGCTCCGAGGATAAGTTTCAGATGTATGAATGGAGCATATCGCCCCATTCACTAAATAAGAGGACAGCCTATCCGAGCGGGAGGCATGTTGTATCGACGCCAGGAACTCGACCTTCCCCGAGGGGAACTAGATACCCCTGTTCTCTTTCCCGTCAGAAACATCGGGAAGCGATCGAGTGACAATACACCGACGTACGTCGGCACGATCCCAGACTTCTCGGCAGCGATGATCAACGCGAGATCCATCCGCAACCGAGACCCAATGTGGCAGAGAATATCGAATGGTGTAACGTTACGGGAGGAAATGGACGTCCCCGAGGACACCATCGTTTTCGCGGACAGTGGTGGGTTCGATTTCGCCAACGAAGAAGTGGACACTACCCCAGCAAAAACACTTGACACCCAGAGTCAATTGGACGCGGACATCCTCGGTACAGTCGACATTCCTCTCTCAAGGGACAACCGGGCAGCAGAAAATCAACGACGAATCGACCAAAGCATCGAGTACGCACTCAAAGCGAGCGACCACCACGATGGAGATGGACTTCTCTTCGCGAGTGTACATGGTTACGATTCAGAGACGATTCGGAATAACATACAATACCTGGAGAAGAACGGCGAATTCGATGGGTATGCCCTCGGAAGTATGGTCCCGATACGAACCGATTATAAAAAAGTAACAAAATTGATACTGTCTGCACGAAACGCGACAGATAAGCACCTGCATGTGTACGGCCTCGGGGGCCTCGTCTATCAACCACTTCTGCTCTACTTGGGGGTCGACAGTTTCGACTCTTCGGCCTTCATTCGTAGCGCAGGCAACCGGAACTATCTGATTCCGGGCTTCGGCGGGGAAGAGCTACGGAATATCGAGGAACTAGACAGGCTTCCCTGTCCCTGTCCAGTGTGTGGACAAAGGGAACTCGACGAGATTCGCGAAGACCGAACTGCCCTGACCCAGCATAATCTCTGGGCACTCGCGACTGAACTACGTCGCTTCCGCTATGTCGCCGAATCTGGTCGAGACATCGAAGAGTATCTCGACTTGCGTTTCAGTGGAAACGAGGTCACTAAGCGTGCATACGAAACCGCAAAGCAACAGGTGCGGAGGCTCACATGAGCGACGCGAGGCCAACTGTAAGGCCAGTCACTCTCAGTCGGATGGCTGAACTGACTCATGCCTCCGAAGCAGTTAGCAAGTCAACTGAGGAGCTCGAAGACGAATTGGACGTGAGTCACCGGCGTGCGCGTGAAACGATTCTCGAAGCAAAACGCATCTCCTTGCTCAACGAAGATGACTCTGACGAGGAGCCAGTCTACACGACGACTGAGGTCGGTTTGTCGTTCCTCAGTGCAATTCGCGACGAGGACTGGAGTCAAGTAAGCACAATCCTGGAGACACGTAGTCCACACTACGGGACCTTCATCGAGGTTCTCAAAGACGTCGAAAACGCTGGTTTAGACACACTCCTGACCCAGTTGGAAGAGGCTCAAGAATTCAGCCCATATTCGTATAACCAAACGAGTGTGGAGGTGCTCGGTGACTGGGCTGAGCGGTTGGGTCGGGTTCAACGAAATGCGTTCACGGGAGACTACTACTTGACAGATCAGGCGGCGATACCCGCCAACTTCCACTACCTGCTCTTGGGCGTGTACGACGACCTCGAAGAAAGAGCGGGCGTCGACCTGCGCCAGCGCTACCTGTCGATTCCACGTCTTCGTGAGGAGACCTGTGAACGACTCGGCTGCACTCGTGATGATTTCAACAATGCGCTGCTTGGGCTCTGCCGGCAGAACGTCGGTAAACTTGAGCTGTCGGGCGCACCGATGGATACGGCTGCAAAGGATGCCGCACTCGGTATCAAGCGTATTGCGCTCTCCGAAGAGGACGGTTTAGTCAGCACTTCTCAGTCCACTCAGCAGGTCATGGCCGGTGTCGAACAGTTCGGTAAGAAATACTACTACCTCGCGGTGCACGACCGCAACATCGAATACACACAGGAGGCTACATAATGTCCGACGCATTCACGATCACCGACGAGCAGCAAGACTACTCACAGTACGACTTGGACGCGAATCCATTCCCGTACAGTCCGGTACCCGCTGAAGATCCCGAGATATACTGTGGCCAACAGCACGTCTCGGGCAAGATCAGCTCAACTGTCTCGTCGATGCTCTCTACCGGCAAGTCCAAGCACTTGGTAGTCACGGGGAAGTATGGCAACGGAAAGTCACACACGCTCAAGTATACCCGTTCACTCCTCCGCGATCGCGATGATGTCGTCGTAGGATACGTTGCTCAGCCTGGGGAAGGATTCCTCGACATCTACCACGAATTCGTCTACGATCTGGGCTTCAACCGACTCCAAGAGCTCGCGTACGAGTTCCTTGCATCGGTGGCGAGAAATGCCACCGACACGAACCCGATCGGCGCCAGTGCGATGGAGTCGCTGATAGACGATGGCGACGTACTTCTCTCGGAAATTGTCCCCGAGGCGATTCGCCGCCTCAGCGATGTGACGAAGTTCGCCGACTTTGCGCGTGCCATCATCCACATGGTGTACGAAGATACGAATCTCTACGCGTGGCAGTGGCTCACCGCAGAGGGGATTCGATACGAGCAGCGCAAGGAGATGGAAATTCACAGCGCACTCGACGACGACACGATGGGTGTTCGGGCCTTCACCGCACTCAAAAATATGCTCCTCGAACTCGGCTATACCGGTATTTTCGTCTTCGTCGACGAGTTTGAGAGCATCGCACGACTCTCACCCAAAGACGAACAGGCAACACTCAACAGCATTCGGCACCTGATGGATCAGAACAGTTCGGGACTATGCATGCTGTTTGGTTGTGCTCCCGAGGTCTGGCAAGACGTGATGAGTGAGTACCACGCATTCAGTGAGCGAATTGGGGAAGAAGTTGCTCTGAAACCCCTCACAAGTGAGAACCTCTATGAGTTGGTGCGTGATTATTTAGATCAAGAGAGGATGTCTTCTGCTGAAAATGAGGGGATAGACCCATTCTCTGAGGAGGCTTTGGATTTGATTCTCCAAACATCACAGGGCAATATCCGACAAGTCCTATCTATGTGTAGCCGTATCCTCGATGATGCCGCAGAATCACAGAAAAATAAAATCACGTCTTCTTGGGTCGAAGGAAAGATCTGAGATCAATAATTCAGGCGTTACCATTTCGGGGATCGTCAACGAATTCATAAAGCCCCTCCGTGACCTTAGTTACCCATCCAGCAGCGATGAGTTGCCTAAGTGCATAATTCACCTGCTGTTTGTTTAGACCGGTCTGTTCCCGTAGGAATAATGGATTCGCTCGTCCCCAGGGTTGAGATGAACCCCGCCCTTCCTTCAAAACATTCAGGATTTCTTCCTCGTTTTCACTCGGAGTGTATTCCTCATTAGTCATATGTGGCGAATACGCGTCAGTTCGTATAGTCGTATCCTTCCGCATTCATCTAACAGAGTAAATTACTACGTTAGAATTAAGAGTCTGGGAGAGTGTTGATGGTATGAAGCGCGGTCCTTCAGAAACGAGGGCGGTGCTGGAGACACCGCACCCGCGCTGCCTGAGACAGACAGCATGTACATTCAAACCGACAACCTGCAAAAATCCGATGATCAGAAGCGGTATGTACCGCCGAATGGAATTCGAGGAGATCTTGTATGACGTCTAATGTTCATTACCCCAGTAGCGTTGCGAATGTCCTTGGAATACTCGGAAATAAACGGCGAGTCCTTCTATTAAATTACTTATTCCTATTCGGGTACGAACAGGGTATCGAAGTCCGACATCTGGCTAGGGTGATTGGAGGCGTCGAAAATGGGATTTCACCACGAGAAGTCACTACCGAAGATTATGAATCAGTATATAATGGGTTGATTCAGAACCACCTGCCCAAACTCGCCAAATACGATATTATTGATTACGACGACCGCGCGAAAGTCGTAACAGTCACTCCTCGTATTGAGGAGTATGTGATCCTGATTGTGATTGCTCGAATTATATCTCCAAATCGGTGAATGAGTATGAATGGGTCTGCCCGCTGCACCAGTATTCTTCAGTCGGCAGATTGCGTTGGGTTGATTGTCGTTCTCGGTGTACGGTGTTCTATGACATAACAAATAATTGAGTAACTCGAATACTCTGCCGATCAGGTCGCCGTTGAATTCCTTCGCGAGACCGTGATCGTTCTCAACATGAGGGGCACTCAGCTCCAGACGTCCTTATGCTAGCCACGGTCGACTGACACGGTCATTTTATTTTGCCTCGCCATGGGCGGAGGCGAGTTTCAATGAGACTCTCGATACGAGTTATCGATCAAGATAAGAACGAACAGACAATTTCCGGCGTCAAGCGGGATGACTGGGAAAATATGAATGATTCCTGTCCGGAGTGTGGAGGGCTTGAGTTCAACCATTTTTCAGTATCTGGCGGACATTACGGATCACGTGATTCCGCTGTCGTAATGCGTTCTGATTTTTGGGATGCTGACAAATCCCTATTCACACGGTGCCGTGAGTGCCGCGAGATTCTCTACAAGCATCCTGTATTCGATCTTCTCTTTCGACCCAATGATAATGGGGAACTCCCTTTTGACTTCTAATCTGACCTTTCTAGAGCTTGAGACCGTCGTACATCCGGTTGATCATCGCCAGCGCCGACTGGAACTGGGCGTAGTTTTCGCGCATGTACTCGATCGTTTCGGTTCTCGGGATCACCGGATCCCCCCGACGTGTTGGATGTCGAGTGAGGGGTGTGGTTCGAGGATGATCTGCAGCGGTCCGTCCAGTTCGTCTCGAGGCTGTCGCTCCAATGCGGTGGGAAGGTCGAAGGACTCAAAGAATGCCTCCCAGGCGTCGATGTCCTGTTCCCGGACGGCCCGGAACAACGGATAGTCGTCGGGCTCGCGACCGACTGGTAGCCGCCTTGTGTCCACACATAGACGTCGTCTATCCGTGTGAACGCGAACGGCCAGTCACCGAACTGTGGGATAACGTAGGTCTCCTCGATGGTGGGGGAACTGACGCCGGCGATCGTGAACGACCCCAGGCGCTGCGCGACCGCGCGCTCGTGTACGTTGTCGCCCTCTCGGGTGCCCGCGGGGCCGAGGTGTTCCGCGACAAGAACGACGACTACCGCGAAGGGCTACGCTGGAAGGACGTCGATCTCGATCGCGGCATCTTCGAGGTGTTCGGGGAGACCCACGAAAACCAAGAGGTGGCCCTCCCGACATCGGCGGGCAGTAGGGTGGCGAGCAATGTCGAGAACGACAAACTTCGAGCGGTTCGAGTTTACCAGAACCCCACCGGAATGGGCGAGTACGAAAAAATGAGGTCCTCGCCGGAGTAATTGAAGAAGCTGACAGTAACACATACTACAAGTGCGTATTGCAGAAAGACGACGGTGCTGAACCTGGTGGGTCTACGAACAAGATGGTGGCTTGATGAACTACGGTCCTGACCTCCCGACCGCCGTGCGGTAGATGCTCGGGAAGTTGGCCGAGGACGCTAAGTAAGCTACTCGAAACGTTCTAAGATCGGCTCGGCTAAGCTTTCGCCGATCCCGTTCACGGGCTCCAGTCGCTCGCTATCGGCACGCCGGAGTCCTCGAGAGAATCGACCTCCCGCACCACCGCCAGCGACAGCTCGGGCCCGATGCCCGGGACGGGCGTCACTGTCGCCCGGATACGCTCAGTCTCTGGGTCAAGTAGCGTCTCGACGCAGCGCTCGAATTCGATCTCGTCGATCTCGCCGGCGACGTACGCTTCGCGAGCGGCCTCGACGGTGTTCTCGTCAGGTACGTCCGGGGACACGCGGTCATAGAGCATCGCGACGCCGAGTACGATGAGCAGCACTGCGGAGAACCAGTTCGGTGAGCCGTAACATGGATTAGGCCTCAATCTCGTCCAGACAGACCGTCACTTCGTAGCGCCCGCCGCTGATCGTGTCGATCCAAATCTGCGTCGGACCGCCGTCGGTTCGGATGGTGATATCGTCACCAGAGATGGCTGCGGCTGCCGTCCGGTTCGTCGTAGCGCTTGCACCGACCACGGCGCCCGGTATCTCGGGGTTGTCAATATTCAACTCGTATCCAGGGTAGAACGTCGGATCTGCGTTGTGTCAAACCGAGACTTTCGAAATGTTCAGCGATTGCGCGTCGGTGTCGGTTGGGAGGTCAGCCCCATCGTCGCCGTCGCACGCCATCGCGTCGACAGATGCCCCCACAAGTTCGCTCTCAGTGATTTATACTGAACACGGCGAGTTCGAGGAGTACTGGTTCCACTCGAAGAACCCGGAACTTGTCCTCGTCGATACGGTAATCATCGCGGCGGCACCGACCCTGGACGTTCCGGTCAGGTATCGCCGACGCGCTTGCAACGTGGTTCGAGGCCGACGCAACCTACCGCTTGCAGGGCGAGAACATCCTCGGTGGGGCCTCAACACGGACCGGTCACGCGCTTGCCGAACTCTATTATGACACGTTGCGCCGACACGGCGTTTCGGCCGTCCACGCGGTTGAGAACGACGCCGTGACCGAAAGCGTCGAAGCCGTGACCGAGGCGAATACACTGCTCAGTGGCCTCGAATTCGAGAGCGGCGGGCTCGCAGCGGCCCACTCGATCCACTACGGACTCACGCAACTCGAGGCAACTCACGACGCGCCCCACGGTGAGAAGGTCAACATCGGCACTCTTGCCCAACTTGTCCTCGAGGGCAAGGACGACGAGTTCGTCGACTACGTCATCGAATTCTCGCTCGACATTGGGCTGCCAGTAACGCTCGTGGACATCGGTCTTGACGATCCTACGGAGGACCAACTCGAGACGGTCGCCGAGGCAGCATGCGTCGAGGAGGAGACGATCCAGAATGAGCCATTCCCAGTCGAGCCTGCGATGGTCCGGGACGCGCTGGCGACCGTGAACTCGCTCGGCGAGCGCCACAAGTAGCACATCCCCTATCGAATTCCAATAGGTTGTCGAACGTGGCGATTCAGCTATCCTCCAACTCCTTTTGGATGTGCGTGACCGGATAGATCGCAGTCGCCCCAGCCGCATCCAATTTGAACTGCTGAGGCGGCGTATTCCGACTGTAGGTCTTCTCCACTCGCGGCTCGCCTTCATTCGGATTGTACAGCGTCTCGAGGACGTCGTGGCCATCCTGTCGCTTCAACACGACCCAGATCGCCTCCTCTGGGTCACACGAGGCCATCTTATCGAAGTCCTCAAGAACAGCCGTCGACCGATCGTGGTTGATCCGTTCGGCTTCGACCGTCACCACCACATTCCCATCTTCATCTAACCCTGCACAATCGAGGCGATGGCCATCGTCCAACTCGTAGTACGGATGGACCGTGACCACAGCTGAGTCTGGATTCTCCTTGTACTCCTGGACGAGATAGCGTCGAGCGGCTTCAATCAGACAGACGTGCTGGGAAGACTCCTCTAGGTCACCGACACCATGCCCGTAGTCGATGCCCTCGCGATAGGCCTCACCGATAACCGATCGACCGTCAGGAGAGACTGAATACAATCGATGAGGATGATCACCGTCGCGCCGGAGCACATCTTCCTCGATGAGTGCCTCGATCTCCTCGGGTTCGATGCCGACGTACTCCTGCAATCGTATCATGCTGTCGTAGACAATATCGTACTCCAGCCAATCGTAGCGCAACTGCTGGGCGTTGTAGACCGCTTGCAAGAACAACAACTGTGAGATCGACCACTCTGAGTCCTCGATTTCTGCGGGCGAGAGCTTCAGATTGAACTCACACACAGGGATGGTATCGCGATCGGCCCTGTCCATCGAAAAACAGCACTCGATGGCACGCACCATCCCCTCGATCGCTGGGTCGTATCGGTTTTCACAGCGACTACACTGGAGCGCGTGCATCGAGTCGTCGTACTCGATGAATTTCGGCAGGCGCTTCGTGTGGGGTAGTAGCGTATCGACCCGGACAGCGGGGTGTTCGGTATCCTCCACAGATACGGTCTCGTCCTCAGCATCCTCGTCAGTCATCTCCGCTTCACTCTCATCCTCACTGCCTGCGAACATCGAATCGGCCTGAGCGAGTCCAGCATCGAGGAACGTCTCCGATTGCACCTGCTCGAATGCCGCCTCGAACAGGGCTGCATCTGTCCCTGTGAGTGGGTCATCACTCGCGGGATGGCCAGATGGTGCAGGCAGTGATTCTGCGAGGAATGGGCGTGGGAGTGGCTCACCGAAATCAGTTGCAGGGCGGACGAGCCACTCGCCTCGGCGCATCCCACTCAGGCGCCGTGCAACCTCCTGTGGGCCCATCGCCTCGGTCGCAAGCGCTTTGGTCAACTCGTCGTCGACGGTGACGTTCCCGACGACGAACGTCGCTGTCTCGTTGAGTGCTTCGAGGTACGTGTCGTTCTCGGGATCAGCTGAGGCGAGCTGACGAGCGAACTGGACGCCAAGCGTCACGGAGAGATTGAACGACCGTCCCTGTGACAACAACGTATCGACGAGCGACGTGTCTGCAACGTCTGCGGCCTCTTCGAGATACAGGTTCACCAGCGGCGGCGTATCCGGCGTCTCTGGATCGTGCTCACGAGCCTTGAGTGCACTCCAGAGGTTCGAGAGCAAGACGAGCGTGAGCGTCCGCTTCACGCGGTCTTCCATCCCACCGAAATCGAAGATGACGACCTTGTCTTCGTTCACTACGTCCGCGAAGTCGAAGCGCGGGTCGGCTTCGATCGCGTCTGTCTCCACAGTCTCTGCATCCGAATCCGGGACGTACTCGAAGATCGGCCCCAGTCGACTGTCGGTCGCAATTTCGTCGACCCGGCCGATCGCACCTCCGAGTACTTTCTTGAAGACGTCTCTGTCGCGTTCGATGAGACTCTCGAAGTACCCCGTGTATCGGTCATCAGAGACCGGTGGTGTTGCGTGTTGTTCCTGCGTGCGCCGCAATGCATCGTAGAGATCAGCATGAGAGAACGCCTCATCACCGTGGATCGGATCAAAGAGTGCCTTGATGTGATTGCGAATCACCTTCGGCGAGTCGACGGCGCGCCCGAAGCGTTCTGTCCCCATCACGCCCGCGAGGATCTCTTCGTAGTGGCCAGCCACTCGTGAGCGCGCTTCTTCCCGAGGGATCCCAGCATCAAGCAATGGCTCGATATCAAAGAAGGTGAGCGCGGGCAGCACCTCCGTGAGATCGAAATACAGTACGTCATCCAAATTGCCATACTCCGCGTAGTGGGTTCGGAGATACTCTTCTGCGGTGCCACCGCCTTTCGTGTCGAAGATGATCTCCGGACCATCTGTCGCGGCTACGTTTGTTCGGATTCCCCCACCCATCAAGACCGTCTTCCCCGCGCCAGTGTCGCCCACGACGAGGATGTGTCGGTTCTGATGACTGGGTGTGAGCGCGAATGGATGACTGTACGGACGACGATCCTGTGTCAGTGGCATGCAGAACGTCATCCCCGGTGGTTTGTACCGAGCGAGTTGCTGGGGCGGCGGCAGTCTGATCCCCGTTCGTTCAGCCGTTCTCGCCGCAAGCGCTCGCTGTCCATTCGGCGTCAGTCGTCCACCGTCCAGCAGGCAGAAGTTTGGGAGTTCCTCTGGTGCAACGACGATCCCCGCACTTTCGTGTGGAACGCCTGGAAGGTGGTTCCGAATGGTCTCATAGGAGACGTCGCTGATCGTCCGCTCACAGAGATCCTCGAAAAGTTGCGTCCCGGGCGGATTCGCCAAGGGTGGGTGAAGCTCATCATCGGTCGCAATGCGAGCGGAGATCTCGTGATGATCGCCACTCAGATGCCCGAACACACGCGCCAAACGGCCTGCCGTTGAATCGGCCTGCTCGGGCGTTTCGTGTGTCAACGCGACGGCCCGCGTCGAGAGACAGAAGCTTCGGCGGAGAGTACGATCTCGGATACCATCGATCCGGGCCTGATCTGTGGCGGTCGGCTCATACGCGCGGATATCCTCCTCTGATCGTGGCGAAAACGCTTCAACAATCTTCGACCCGAATGAGCCCTCGCCGCGTTCGAGGTCGAAAATATACTCATCTGCCGGTGCGGTTTGATCACCGTATGGCCGACACACTGTCTGAAAGATGACGGGGACGTCTGTCTGATGCAGTGTCTCGATGAGTGTCGCCAACGGAACGCGCCGAGTGTCGCCGTCGCGTGCGTCCGGTTTGCTGCTTGCAGCTGGCTGTCGCGTACTCGCTTGGATGAACGACTCGAAGGGAGTGAGTGGACAGAGCCAATCATGCCGGCCTTTCCCAGTCCCTCGGTATTCGACGCCTGCAATGTATGGCTCGGCAGGTGCAGCGTCTATCGCCTCTCGCTCGGGGTGGGGTTCTGGGTCACCAGACTGTGGTCCCGCAATCGGCATCGGGAGCCGTTCGACCACGTCATGTGGATGCCAGTCGACGCGCTGGAGTTCGTATGTATTCGGGAAACACGTCCGGAGGATCCCCTCAAGATCGTCCAGCAGGTCCTCATCCGTCGTGCCGACGAGATACCTGATACTCCCGTCTGTGTGGCCATCAGAAACGAGCAGCCATTCCACGAGCGGGCGTTCGACAGATCGGGTCAGCGTCTGTAAGAGTCCGCTCTTGGTCGCATCGCGTAGCAGCGAGCACAAGAGATCCATCGCGCGTGCGATGGTCTGGGTAGAAAGAGCGGTCTCTGATGGACGTATCTCGATATACGATCGCGGCTCGATCGTCTCGAGAGCAGATCGCTTGGTCGTCGTCGTCTCTTCGAGCGTATCGTCGGCGTCACCGGGCGCAGTGGGAGAGTACGGTTCGTCTGTATCGATGTTGGTGTTCGGCGTCGACATAGTAGCAAATGGATAGTATGTGTCTCTAGAGGCGACATAATCCACTCACTATGGGGTAATGAGTACCAGTTATCTTAGATAGGAGATTCTGCTTCGGTGAACCCTCCACATGTCCAGACAGGTGATGGGCGAGACGAGTATTCTCCGTCCGGAGACGCCCGCTGTGTATGTCGCTACAGCGAGGATCACCAATGTGGACGAAGTTTTGCGGTCACGAACAACGACCGACGTACGGGTGGTTCGATTGTGATGACTCGATCGATGCCATACTGTGCTTCCTCAGCACCCCATTCGGTCACATCGTACGGAAGTGTGCTTACAGCAGACAGCGGGTCGTACATCTCCTGTTTGAGCTCCTTGGAGAACGACCGGTTGCTGAGACTCGACAACGAGGTTCCAAATATGGGATTTGTGCCGTGGATCCCGAGTGATGGTCGCTCGTACGCTGCGTCATCTGTGGCCGCAGCCTCGGTGTTGGCGAGCGTTTCTGGATGGAACTCGTCGGTAATCTGTACTGTTCGGCTGAGCACCTTCCCTCGATTGCCCGAGAGATCGAGCCTGCGTAGCGGCCACTGGTCGTGCGTTCGTGGTCGTTCCTCGTCGATGGCCTCGAAGAACGGCGTGATGTCCGTCGCATCGAGTATGGGCCCTCGAAGAAGCAATCCATACTGGACGTCAAACGCGGGACCGTCCCTTTCCTGTGTCGCTTCAATGTAGAACCACCCCAGATCCGTCTCCCACACACCTGCTCCGACCGCTACATCTGGCGCCCGCGATTGCTTGATCCGCGGTACTGGGACAGTGTCTGCCTGCGAGGCGTACCCTTCGATGGATTCGAGATCGTCAAGGAATCGCGCAGGCGTATTCGAGAAGGTCTGGACCGTTTCGAATCGGACGCCATAGTGAAACCCACCGGGCCCACGACGAGATCCGAGGTGGCGCTCTACCGCATCGAACAGGTCGGCAATCTCCTCGGTGGTTTGTGCTTGTCGTGTCCCCGAGAGGGTGGTGAAGATCGGTGCGGATCGTTCGAGTGACGGAAAGAGCCATAACGGCATACAGACGATAACGCGTCCGCCGTAGTTTCGTGTGAGTATTCGCTGTGTTTGCTCCGTTGAGGGCCAGTTTGTTGGAATCTGACGCTCAAAGTCCGCGTGCTGGTGAGACGACCAGGACAGTTCTTTAGGGAGCGTACAATGTTCGGTGAAAGAATCGAGTGCCATTCAAGGATGCCTGGCGAAGGTGAGAATACGCGATAACGTTAGGTTGTCGAAACGCCGTCTAAGGCCATTATAGGAAGAATAGTGAGATATCAGGAGGTTTGGTACTATCTAGCCACAGAGTGATCCGGTCGAAAAGTAGGGCCTTCATGCCACTCATCGACTGTTCCCAGGCCCTCGCCGCGAATGTTCTTTCTATGGCTCACAATGGGTGCACCAATCACTCAGCGGAGAGGGAACAGCGGGGGTGAACTACACGGTGCCCATATGCCCAAAGTATCAATTCCATATACAACTACAAAATTAGAAACATTCAGTGTCAAATAGATGTGGAAAGCCGTTCACGACTGAGTACAGAAGGTAGATCTACAGCCTGCTAACGATGTGAGTCCGGATCACATTGCGCTTGACGAGACGGCGATCCGAATCAACAGGCAGCAGTTCTGGCTGTACGTGCCGTTGGTTCAAAAACGAATGGACACATATTCATGGCATTCCCGATGAGATACTCAAAAAATTTAGAGAATTTCTTAAGAATATCCATAATGAACATCATGTCAAAGACGCTGGCTTTCTCGTTGATCACGCGAGCATATCCCGGTTGCGTTACGTCGATCAGGGGCTCCGATTTCAGCAGATCAAACATAAAATCGTAACGTCAAAGAATATGACTGGATATATATGTTACAACAAAAATACTAGTCTAGTAATATGTCTGGCTACATTTATTGGGCAATCGTCGAATCGTGGTATAGACGCAAGATGGCGCCAAGGACCACATCGTTGTTGCAGAGACGGACGACCTGAACTTCGCATCGACTGCGACCGTCTCGTCGGTCTGCACCTGCGCGGGCGGGCGCTGCCTGGCGAACGACGTCGTTGAGGAAGCCGCCTACGACCTACATGGACAAGATGACCTGCATCGAGCGTTGGCCGATCTCGTGAGACCGAGCGCCCCCGCGGTGTGCGAAGCGGGACGGACCATTCCAACTTCAACAGAGCCAACGAAAGGCCCCGCGAGCGACGTTACTGGTAGGTGTGGACGTCGCCAGTAGTGTTCGCCTCAATGTAGTCCCAGTCGTACTCGACGCCGAGGCCGGGGCCGTCCGGCACGGCGACGGTGCCGTCGTCGTCGACGGCGTCCATCAGGTCGGAGTAGCCGCCCTCGTAGACGGGGGGCTGCGTGTTCTGACAGTGCGGATGGACCAGCGCCATCTCGTAGTAGTTCGAGTTGCGACAGGCGGCGATGCAGTGGCGCTGTGCGGGTCCAGGCGCGTGGAACTCCACGTCGAGGCCGTACGCCTCGGCCATGTGGGCCACCTTCATCGCACCGGTGATACCGGCGTCGTATTCGGGGTCGGCCCGCAGGAAGTCTGTCGACTCGTTGGCGGCGAAGTCGGACTTAATCTCCAGTCCACGGATGTGCTCGGTCTGGAGGATTGGTGTGTCGAGTTTCTGTGCGAGCTTCCGGTGGGCGTGCTGGGAGATACCGCCGTCGCGGAACGGGTCCTCGTACCAGAAGAAGCCCTGATCGTCCAGCGCACGGCCGAGCTCGAGCGCGTCCGCGAATGTCTCGAGTTCGCAAGCCGGGTCGTGCATCAGGTCCATCTCGTCGCCGACGCGTTCGCCGACGGCGTGGACAGCCTCTATCTCGCGGGTGAGGTCGCGGGACTCATCGCCCCCACCCCAGCCATGGATCTTGAACCCGCCGTACCCCTCGTCGCGGCAGTGCTCAGCGAAGTCGGCGAACGCCTCTGGGGAGTCGAGTCCGCCGGCGTCGTCGCCGTGGTACGTCGACGCGTAGGCAGGGATGCGTTCGCGGTAGGTGCCCAGAATCTCGTGGATGGGCGCGTCGTAGTACTTGCCCGCGAAGTCCCACAGTGCGATGTCGATGGGGCCGATCCCCATCCGGTCGTACTTTCGCAGGGCGCGTTTGATCTCCGACCAGTGCTTCTCGCGCTTGAGGGGATTTTTGCCGATCAGATACTTTGCGATGATGTTGTACTGGGCCGCCGCCGGGGAGTTCCCGCCGACGTACTCGCCAGTGACCCCCTCGTCCGTGTGGATCTTGACGCCGAACAGCTTCCGGTAGGTCGTCTCGCCGGGCTCGTACACCAGGTTGAACCCGTGTTCGTCGGTGCCCACGTCCTCGAGGGGGTACTCGAACTCACGGCTCTCGATCCTCGTTATCGTCGGTGCCATGCCCTGTCATTTCGCGGAGCGGATAATAAAGCTATTCACCCTTGGCTTCGGGGGCCGCGCCGGGCGGCCCTACCTCACTCCCCATCGAGCGCCCCGATGCGACGGATCCCGTATTCACCGAGACGGAACGAACAGCCGACATGCGGCGGCTCGATCACCCGGGGATACTCGAACGAGGTCGCGTGCTCGTGAAGCACCTTGGGGTCGGCGCCGACGCCCTGCCACATATCATGGTGTGAGGGGACCAGCCGGTCCAGTTCCAACTGGTTGGCTGCCTCGATCACCTGATTCTCGTCCATGTACCAGCGGGTACGCTCGCCGTGGCCGAGGTCATGCTTGTAGACCTCACCGACGGAACCGAACGCAAGCGCCCCGACGTCGAGAGAGAACTCGTCGGCCACGTCCGTGAACTCCTCGGCCGGACGGCTGTCGCCGCCGTGGAAGAACGTGCCCGCATCGTGTTCGATGACGTAGCTCACTGGCTCAATGGCATCCGGGTCGTTCGCGCCACGCACGTGGACGTCGAAATCGCCCACGTTGAAGTCGTCGCCCGCTGCGACCACGTTGCGACGGCCGTCGGGCGCCCGCATGTTGCCGTCGAAGTCGGGCGAGTCATAGGACGCACTCGGCGCGTACAGGTCCGCTCCGCAGTCCTCGACGAGCGGCCCGTACGATGGCGGGTGCATATGATCGATGTGCTCGTGAGTCACCAATACTCCGTCACAGGCCGTCGCGTCGGCTGGGTCCATCGGTACCGGGATCATCCGGATGATGTTCGGCGGGTCGCCGGCCCCGAAGTACGGGTCGACATACAGCGTCGTCGACTGCGACCGGAGGATGAAGCCGTTGCAGCCGAGATACCAGACAATGACGCCGTCGTCCGGGTCTTTGCCTTCGATTTCGTCGTTGACGAACCAGTTGCCCCAGGTGGAACGTATCATATCACGGATGCTCGTTGGGCCGGATCAAAAATGTTTGTGACAGGTAAAGCCGAGACCGCCATGGGTCGCCCTCAGTCGAGTTCGACCGTCGACTCGGTCTCGGAGGCTTCATAGACGGCCTTGATCGCCTCGATGTCGACGAGGCCGTGATCGCCGTCCGGATACGGTTCCTCGCCTGTGAGCAGGCAGTGTGAGAAGTACTCAAACTCTTCTTCCATCTGGTCTATCTGCTCGAAGTCGACGTCGAACGTCGTGCCACCCCGGGAGACGGTGAGCGCGCGGTCGTCCCACGGGTAGAATGCGGGCTCGACGCGGACCTGCCCCTCAGTGCCGATGACGGAGATGTGGCTCGCCATGTGGGCGTTCTGACTCGCGGTGCAGACCGCGTACACGTGCCCGGGGAAGTCCAGCTGGAACGCGCCGTGTTCGTCGGGTACGTCCGAGAACTCCTCCTGGACGGAGGCAACTGTGCCACGGACACGGAGGGGATCCTCGCCGAGCAGGAAGCGGCTGGTGTTCAGCGGGTACAGGCCGATGTCCATCACTGCACACCCGCCGGACAGTTCGCCGTCGAGCCGCCATTGGTCGGGGTCGGGGACCAGGTCAAGAATCGGCTCGGTCATGTTCCCGTTGATGAACACCGGATCACCGATGACCCCTTCATCGATCATATCCTTCGCGCGGCGGACCGCGGGTTCGGTGTGCATTCGGTAGGCGATCATCAGTGTCGTGTCGTGCTCCTCGCATACCTCGACCATCCGCTCGGCGCGTTCGATGGTCGCCTCCATGGGTTTCTCACAGAGGATCGCCTTGTCCAGTTCGGCGGCCGTCTCTACGAACGAGAGGTGGCGTGCATTCGGTGTGACCACGTAGACGGCGTCGTACGCGTCGCTCGCAACACCCTCGTGGAACTCGTCGTAGGTGATCGCGTGCTCGACCGTCGACGATGACTCCGCGACGTCGGCGGCCTTCTCGCGGTCGCCACTGACTAGCACAGTCGTCTCGCAGAGGTCGCCGTTGGCGACGGCGGGCATCGCCTGTTCGCGCGTCCACCAGCCGACGCCTATCATGGCGAAGCGGACCGGGTCGTCCGTCTCGGTGAGCTCCTGCCAGTCCCGTCGGTCGAAGTCGTCCGCGAGTGCTTCGAACTCCATATCCGACTCCTCTCGCCGGGTCGTAATATGCGTTGCGTTGGCAGGGGGCGATCCGGCCGTTGGTGCCGGTCAGGCCGTCTGGGTGTCGCTCTCCTCACTGCTGGTCGTCCGGCCGCTGACCATCCGTGAGACGACTTCGTCTCGTGTCACTGTCGCCGCGTCCAAGACGCCGGCGTCGTGGCCCTGGTGAAGCACTTTGATTCGGTCGGCCACCTGCTGGAGGTGCTCTAGATTGTGGGAAATGAGCAGAACGGAGATGCCCCGGTCGCGCATCTGTTCGATCAGTTCGAGAACCCTGTCGACACCCTCCACGGAGAGCGCGCTCGTGGGTTCGTCCATAATGACGATGTCGGGATCGGAGAGCAGCATCCGCGAGACAGCAACGAGTTGGCGTTGTCCTCCCGAGAGATCGCCGGCGGTCTGGTCGGGTTCGACGCCGATTTCGAGGTCGTCCAGCAACTCGGCTGCGCGCTCGCGCATCGAAGACTTGTCCAGAAGGCCGAACACGCGGTCCGCACCGATCATCTCTTCTCGTCCCAGGAAGATGTTCTGTGCAACCGTGAGGTTCGGCGCAAGCGCTAGGTCTTGGAACGTCGTCTCAATGCCGAGCGACTTCGAGTTTCGGGGGCTGTCGATGGCTACCTCCTCGCCACGGATCCGAATCGACCCGTTCGTCGGCTCGTGGGCACCAGCGAGACACTTGATCAGTGTCGACTTTCCAGCGCCGTTGTCGCCGACCAGACCCAGTACTTCCCCCTCACGGAGCGTCAGGTCGACCCCATCCAGCGCAATAATCTCGCCGAACTGCTTGCGGATGTCTCGCATCTCGACTACTGTGCTGTCAGTTGTCATGCTAAACCGGTTTGGCCGCGGTAACAAAATCCTTATGGTGATTTAAGATTGGTGCCATAACCCGAATATATATGAATGATTGGTGAACATGAGAAACCATGGCAACCGAGTCCACGGCGACGCCCAGATCGCTCTCCGACTACGTCTCCCTTCAGACTCTCGGGCAGTACGGCCCCATACTCGGTTTGGTGGGCCTGTACCTGTTTTTCGCGCTCAACACGGCGAACTTCATGACGTATGCGAATCAGGTGAACCTCCTCAGGCAGGTCTCGATAATCGGCATTCTGGCCATCGGGAGCACGTTCGTCATTCTGGCGGCGGAGATTGACCTCAGTATCGCCGAGATGATGGAGTTTACTGGACTGCTCATCGCCTCATTGGCGACGGGCGGCTTGCTGTCAAGTGCGGTCCCAATCCCTCTGGCCATCCTCGCGGGCTTGGCTGCGGCGGTCGTACTCGGTGGGATCTCCGGCTACGTCACTAGTCGGTTCGGCGTCCCGTCGTTCATGACGACGCTGGCGATGTTGTTCCTTGCTGACGGCTTCGGACAGATAGTCTCCTCAAACCGGCCGATCATCGGCCTCCCGGACGCCCTACTGTGGCTTGGGAGCGGAAGCACGTTCGGCTTCCCGAACATCGTGATCACGTTCCTCGTTCTCCTTGCCGTCTCCCAGATCATCCTCTCGTATACGCGGTTCGGGCTCTATCTCTACGCGGTCGGCGGCGACGCTGATGCCGCCGAACTGATGGGGATCAACGTGAAGTTCCTCCGGATGGGTGTTCTGGTACTCTCGGCCGTCTTCACCGTCATTGCTGGCATCGTGATGATGGGTCGCATCGGAAGCGCTACGCCGAACATGGGGTCGAACCTGCTCCTGCCGCCGATCGCGGCGGTCATCCTCGGCGGCACCGACCTATTCGGCGGCAAGGGCAATATGATCGGTACGCTCATCGGCGTTCTCATCCTCGGGTCGCTGTCGAACGGTCTCAACCTGATGGGCGTCGACCCAGCTGGCCAGCTCGTCGCACAGGGCGTCGTCCTCATGATCGCGGTGCTGGCGAACGTCGCCGGCGACCGTTAACGTCCGGTTCGGCCGTCCCAGCGCCGCCGACCGCTCCGATAATATTATAAAAGATCATCGATAATCGTGTATCGTATGCCATCCAATACCAGTAGGCGGAGTGTCCTGAACGGAGCAGCGGCGGCCGGCGTCGTGGGCCTCGCAGGCTGTCTGAACCTCGGTAGCGGCGGCGGAAGCGACGCTGAGAACGAAACGGCCCTGTCGGTACCGTCCCTTGAGTTGACGTTCTTCGCCCGGATGCAGAATGCGTTCAATAACCTCACTGAAGAGCGTGACGACCTCGGTGGATCGTTCTACGACGCCGGGAACTCACAGGCACAGCAGGTGTCCGACCTCGAGACGCCAATCTCACAGGGCGTCGACTTCATTATGGTCGCCCCGATCACCGCCGAGGGGATCAGCCCAGTCGTCCAGCAAGCCAACGACGCTGACATCCCTGTTGTCACCATCGACCGCAACATCTCGGAGGGCGATATCGCCACCTACGTCGCATCCGACAACGTAGCGCTCGGCCGTCGATCAATGGAGCTCTGTTACGGCTTCATGACTGACCTCTCGGATCAGGACGAGTACAACGTCGTTGAACTCCAAGGGACCCAGGGCGCGTCCGTCACCAACGAACGCGCCGAGGGGGCAGGTGAGGCCATCGATTCAACTGACGACCTGACTCTCCTCGACAGCCAGACTGGGGACTTCTCCACTGAGGAGGCTGTCAGCGTGATGGAGGACTTCATCACGAGCTACGGCGACGACATCGACGGCGTGTACGCGCACAACGACCTGATGGCGCTCGGTGCTCACCAAGCTATCAACAACGCCGGCGTCGATGACATAGCGATCACGGGTATCGACGGGAGCGAGGCGTGGGTCCAAGAGGTCCAGAACGTCGATCACTACGGCACGCTCGCACAGCTGCCGGAGGAGATGGTCAGTCAGGGCGTTGACTTCGGCCTACAGGCTGTCGACGGGGAGGACCTGGACGATTACTACCAGATCGAGGGGCTCGAAGTCACGTCCGAGAATGCAGGCGGGTACCTCGACGACTACTTCTAGCGCCCCCTCGCTCCTCCACCGTAGTCAGGCAGATAGACGGTGCGAACCCGGTTCCGACCTCAGTAGTTGTCGTACACCGTCTTGCTGATAGTGTAGAAGTCCAGCCCAGCGTCGCCCTGCTCGCGGTACGTCTCGCTCGAGGATGCCTTCACCCCACCGAACGGAACGTGGAGTTCGAGCCCGGTCGTCTTCTCGTTGATCTTCACGACGCCCGACTCGGCCTCGTCGACGAACCGGTTGGCCTCCGTGTGGTCGTCCGTGACGATGCTGGCCGAGAGCCCGTATTCGACACCGTTGGCGATTTCGAGAGCCTCTTCGTAGCCGCTGACCGGGATGATCGATAGCACCGGGCCGAAAATCTCCTCTTGGGCGATCCGATAGTCCGGATCCACGTCCGAGAAGACGGCGGGTTCGACGAAGTATCCCTCGCGGTCGAGCGCCGCGCCGCCCGTCTCCAGGGTCGCGCCCTCGCGCTTGCCGACCTCGACGTAGTCGACGGTGCTCTCTAATTCGGACTCGTTGACGTGGGGACCCATGTCCGGGTCGTCGAGACCGGGACCGGGCTCAATCTCCTTTGCGCGTTCAACGACTGCGTCGACGAATTCGTCGTACACGTCCTCGTACACGATGGCGCGAGAGCAGGCAGTGCACGCCTGCCCCGTAACGCCGAACGCGCCGGACGCGACGATGTCGGCAGCCTCCTCGACGTCGGCGCTGTCGGAGACGACCGTCGGGTTCTTGCCGCCCATCTCCAACTGGACGCGCTTGCCGTCGTCAGTCGCAGTATCGTATACCGTGTTGCCGACCGCCGTGCTCCCAGTGAACGAGATGGCGTCGACATCTGGGTGGCTGGCGATAGTATCGCCGACCTTGCTACCGGGACCGGTAACGACGTTCAGGACGCCGTCGGGAAGGCCCGCCTCGTCAAGTGCCTTTGCCATCTCGTGGACCACGCCGGGTGCGAGCGACGCGGGCTTGATGACCGCTGCGTTCCCGGCCGCTAGCGCGGGCGCGATCTTCCAGGCAGGGATGGCAATCGGGTAGTTCCACGGCGTGATCAGTCCCGCGACCCCGAGTGGTTCGTTTTCCGTATACAGGTTCGTATTCCGGGCGCTGGAACTCTTGACCGTGCCGCCGAGGTCACTCGCCTTCGCGCCGTAGTAGTCGAAGATGTCGATGGCGCGCTGAACCTCACCACCAGCCTCGCTCCGTGTCTTTCCCTCCTCGCGGACGAGGAGTTCGGTCAGTTCGTCTTTTCTCTCGTCCAGCAGGACGCTGGCCCGGGAGAGGACGCGACCGCGCTCGGGGCTGGGCATCGAACCCCACGTCTCGCTCGCGTCGACGGCGGCCTCAATGGCTACCTCAGTATCCTCGACATCTGACTGCGGGTAGGTGGCGACCGCCTCGTCCGGGGTTGCCGGGTCGTACGTCCGGAAAGTCTCGCCGCTGTTCGCGTCGATCCACTCGCCGTCCACGTAGTTCGCGTACTCCGATACCATACATATTAATCAGATTCGTTTCCCTTAACGCTTTACCCACCGGACCGCGACGACGGGAGATTTATAATGGGAAAGGTCTACCATTTTCTCATGCGTTACTTTCGGACTACCAGCGGATCCGACGACAGCCTGATAGCCGTCGAGGGCGACACAGCGTACGATCTCACTGCAGTCAAGCAACGACTCAACGGATTCGCGGATCTCGCGGCAGCGGCGAATGTCGCGGAAACAGGGGTCGACGACCTCGCGGCTGACCTGACGGCTGAGGCGCCTGTCGTCGATGTGACGCCGAGCGTCAGAGCGCTCCCGGTCGTCCCAGAGGAGGTGTGGGCCGCCGGCGTCACGTACGAGATCAGTGAGGAGGCCCGCGAGGCCGAGAGCGGGATGCCCGAGATGTACCTCGACGTGTATGGTGCGGAGCGGCCCGAGATATTCTTCAAGGCGACGCCGAGCCGAACGGTCGGCCCGGGTGACGCCATTGGCGTCCGCAGCGACTCCACATGGGACGTCCCTGAACCCGAACTCGGAATCGTCCTGTATGACGGCGATATCGTCGGCTACACGGTCGGCAACGACGTGAGCAGCCGGTCCATCGAGGGAGAGAACCCGCTCTACCTCCCGCAGGCGAAGGTATACGACCGCTGTTGCGCGCTCGGTCCCTGTGTTGCCTCACCGGAGTCCGTCGGTGACCCCCATGACCTGACAATGTCGATGTCGATCGAGCGCGACGGCGAGACGTTATACGACGACGCGACCTCGACCGGGGAGATGGCCCGAACCTGCGAGGAACTCGTCGACTACTGGACCGCCCACAACGCCATCCCCGAACTCGCCGTTCTGCTCACGGGCACGTCCTTGGTTCCCGAGGAGGGATTCACCCTCTCGCCCGGCGACGAGGTGCGTATCAGCATTGACGGCATCGGCGACCTGTCGAACCCCGTCATCGAGGTATAAGGTGGGCGGCCAAGCCGCCGAATCGTTTCACATTGCTGAACGCAAGTTCGTTGGAAGGAATGCTAATCAGGAGTACGTACGGTTCAGTTCAACGACATTGGCCGCACTTTCCAGTCGTTCCGGGATTTCCGACTCCAACCGCTCGCCTTTCATCCGGCTCTTCGGACCGGAGACGCTGATCGCGCCGACTGGACGCCGTTCGTCGTTGAGTATCGGCACGGCGACACAGCGGAGCCCGGCGATCCGCTCTTGCCTGTCGAACGCGATGCCGTGGTCCCTGATGTCTGCAAGTTCAGCCCGTAGCTCGTCCGGGTCGGTTGTCGTCCGCTCGGTCGTCTCCGGTAAGCCGTGCGCGTCGAGTATCTCGTCCACCCGTTCCTCGTCGCTGTACGCGAGGATCACCTTCCCCAGCGCGGTGCTGTGGAGGTACACTCTGTCGCCAGTCTTCGCCTCCACATTGACCGCACGGTCGCCACGAACCCGGCAGACGTAGACGCCCTGTCCGTGTTCCTCCACGAGAAGATTGACGAGTTCGCCGGTCTCGTCGGCCAACGTCTCCAGCTCGGGGCGGGCCGTCTCGTACAGCGAGTCTCGCTGACGCGCGTGCCGCCCTAAATTTAGGAACCGCAGCCCCACGTAGTACTTGCCGTCCTGCTTAAGAACGTACTCCTCCTGTTCGAGCGTCTCAAGATGGTTGTAAACGCTGCTCTTCGGCAATCCAAGCTCGTCGGCCACCGCCGTCACGCCTGCGCCGTTGAGGCGGCGGAGTGCCTCTAGCACCTCGAACGCCGTTACGACCGACCCGACCGGGTTCGCGGCTTTGTCTCCCATGTATCCCCCTGCGTTCGTTTCCTACAAGTATTTGTCTGTTCGTCTCTAACGAACAGTGGTCCGATGGTCACAGACACGTCATCCGAGAGCCGAATATTACTTGGGTCCATCCGCTCGTTTTTGCACGGCATCTGAGTTTTTGAGGCCAACAGCGGGTTTGATTGCCGAATCAATCTGAAGGTCGCGGGTTCGATTCGTTCATTTATGAGGAACGTGAAGTTGGCTTACATTACAGTAGAGGCTCGTAAAGGACCGCATGCCTGAGTGCTGGGAAACATCCTGATCCATCGCCGTAAGTGGCCATTTTCTTTTATATTATTTATTAATTTTACTTCCGGAAGGATGTATAATCTCGTTATGCTTTACGCCGTTAACAGTGTAACTGTGTTCTGAAAGAGCTTGTTCAGCTATACTGAAACGGGAGATAGGCCCACAGGTCCCGCTCAAATGTCGCAGTCGGTAGTCTGCATAGACCCGCTGAAGAGCGTTCCGCCTCACTCTTCATCCTTATCTGAACACCGCCGGAAGAACGAACTGTGATCCGCTATTGTTTCATCAACGGCTAACTCGCCAACGGTGAGCACGTCCCTCTATCTATCTCTCATTCTACTTCTTTAGGGTCCATGTCTTCGAGAACGCTACAGAGACCAGTCGAGATTGTATGCTCCCCCGTACATATTTTACACGGAGAACGCTCTTTGTCAAGTTCAGATATGCGAGTTGCTTCGACGTACGGAGCACAGCTCAGTGTAGAACAATCGCGTGCCGTATGGTACGTCTCTCCCGGCCTTGTAACGTAGACCCTTTTGCTCTTGTACTCGTCTGACATCGTTATTCTTGACACACCTCCAATCTACTATCAGGAGGTATAGACACAATTAGTAACTGGCGAATATATAGGTTGTGTGCCAGAGAGAATCGCAATACGAAATAAAAATTCTTTCACGTTATTATTCCTCGACTTAGAACTCTACTCAGTCGAGAAACAAATAGAACACGGTCACGTCGGAAATCCGTGACCGTCGTGGTCAGTAATCTCGAAGGTTTATTTCTATCCGGTTTTTCGCGCCTCGTAGGCGATCCGGAAGCGTTTCGCGGTACCACTCGCCGGTCATATCGGCTGCGGGGCCGGACAGACTGACCGCGCCAGCGATCGAGTCGTCAGGGCCGACCAGTGGCACGCCGACACAGCGGAGACCCCGACCGTACTCCTCCTCGTCGAACGCGACGCCCCGGTCGCGGATCTGGTCGAGTTCCTCCAGTAGCGCTTCCTCCTCGGTGATCGTGTTGTCCGTGTAGCCGACGAGGTCGATCGAGTCCAGAAGTCGCTCGGCCCGATCGGACGACGCGTGAGCGAGTATCGATTTGCCGGTCGCCGTGCAGTGTAGGTCGTGAGCCTCTCCAGCTCGGGTCGAAAAGCGGATATCGTCGCTACCGCGAGATCGGTACAGGTACACTCCTCTCCCCCGTTCTTCGACGGCGAGATTCCCGACGAGATCCGTTCCTTCGACGAGAGTCTCTATCTGAGGCCGCGCCACCTCGAAGAGGTCAGTCCGCATCCGGGTCGTTTCGCCAATACGGAGAAACTGGAGTCCGAGCCGATAGTGTCCGTCCTCGTTGACGACGTAGCCTCGCTTCCGGAGCGTCGTTAGGTGATTGTGTACTGTGCTCTTCGAGACGTCAACCGCGTCGGCGATTTCGGTCACGCCGGCCTCGCCGGACTGTTCGAGATACTCCACCATCGAAAGGAGCGTCTCGACCGATTCGACGGGGGCGTTTGAGCGGTCCATGTTAGTCTCTCTTCTTTGGCCTGGTAATTGAAGCTTGTTCCGATATGCTGTTCTGTTCATCAGAACGATTCTATTCATTTCGTGCGGTGATACCTCACGCCATGCGTTTGAGACATGGTCTGGACGAAATCCCGGCCAAGAGTTTACAGAGTTACACGTGTAATGAATTGTCCAGTGCCCCTCGTGATCAGCCACAAACGTTCTGCTGTCCAGAACGCAGGTTTTGTCAGGTGAGTCGCTGAACTACGGAACGAGGCGCTGACAGAGTCGATCGGCAAAAAAGAGGGGTCCGTTCGGGCAAAATCGGTTGCTGTCAGTAGTTGAGATACACCGTCTTGGAGGTCGTGAAGAAGTCTAGACCGGCATCACCCTGTTCGCGCCACGTCTCGCTCGAGGAGTTTTTCGTGCCGCCGAATGGAACGTGAAGCTCGAGGCCGGTCGTCTTCTCGTTGATTTTCACGACGCCCGCGTCGATCTCGTCGACGAAGTGATTGGCCTGCGAGAGATCGTCCGTGATGACGCTCGCGGAGAGCCCGTACTGGCTGTCGTTCGCGGTCTCAACCGCTTCCTCGAAGTCGGCGACCGGGATGACGGCGACGACCGGTCCGAAGATCTCCTCTTGGGCGATCCGCATGTCCGACTTGACGTCGCTGAAAACGGTCGGTTCGACGTAGTGGCCATCGGCGTCGACATCGGGAACGCTGCCACCCGTTTCGAGCGTTGCCCCCTCTTCGTTCCCGACTTCGATGTAGTCGAGCGTCCCTTCGAGTTCGGATTCGGTGACTTGCGGTCCCATGTCCGCTTCGAGGCCCGGGCCGATGTCGATGTCCTCGGCGTAGTCAACGAGCCCCTCGACGAACTCCTCGTAGATCGATTCGTGGACTATCGCGCGCGAGGTTGCGGTACAGGCCTGCCCGGTGACGCCAAACGCGCCGCTGCCGACGATGTCGACCGCCTCGTCGACGTCGGCACTCGGCATCACGACGGCGGGGTTCTTCCCACCCATCTCGAGCTGGATCCGCGCGCCGGTTTCGGCTGCGGATTCGCGGACGATCTCGCCGACGGCCGAACTGCCGGTGAACGAGATCGCGTCGATCGACTCGTGGGACGTGATTGTCGCACCGACCTCGCTTCCAGACCCGGTGACGACGTTGAGCACGCCGTCAGGGAGGCCCGCCTCATCAAGGCACTCGGTGAGTTCGTGGACGACCGTCGGTGCTTGGGACGCCGGCTTGAGTACGACCGCGTTGCCGGCGGCCAGCGCGGGAGCGGCTTTCCACGTCGGGATGGCGATCGGGTAGTTCCACGGTGTGATAAGACCGACGACGCCGACGGGTTCGGTGACCGTTCGAAGGCGACTGGCCCGACCGCTCGGCGCCTTCGCCTCGCCCGCGAGGTCACTGGCCTTCTCCGCGTAGTAGTACAGTATGTCGACGGCGCGCTGGACTTCGCCGGATGCTTCCGGGAGCGCTTTCCCTTCCTCGCGGGTCAGCGTCTCGGCGACATCGTCCGCGCGGTCCTCCAGGAGTCCGGCGGCGCGCCGAAGGACGGCGCCGCGCTCGGGCCCGGGCGTCTCCGCCCACGCGTCCTTCGCGTCGACGGCGGCGTCGATCGCTCGCTCGGCGTCGCCCGCCGTCGATTGTGGGAACTCCCCGACGACCGACTGGTCGGCGGGGTTCCGCACGGTGAACGTCTCCGTCGATTCCGACTCGACCCACTCGCCGTTACAGTAGTTGGTGCGCTGTTGGGCAGCCATCTACGAGTATACTTTCCGTCGCCCCCACAAATAGGTTGCCCCACTGTATCGGGTCGACAGGTACCTGGGCACAGCCGCGCGAGTCCGGAAGCGCGAGCGCGTCACCGCGCGCTGTAGTTCAGTTCGATGATATTGACTGTCGACAGGAGTTCGCTCGTGAGTTCTTCTTCGACTTCCGGCTCTTCTAATCGGTGGACCGGCCCGGTCACACTGAGGCCGCCCAGAACGGTCCCGGCAGAGTCCTCGATGGCGGTCGAGAACGTCGTCATCCCCATCCTGTACTCTTCGCGGTCGAACGAGAGGCCGCTCTTTCGGATCTGCTCGAACTCGTCTTCGAGTTCGTCGCGATCGGTGATCGTGTTTTTCGTGCGGGCCGGCAGTCCGTGCTTGTCAAGGATCTCCGTCACGCGCTCGTCCGAGTAGTGAGCGAGCATCGCTTTGCCGACGCCCGAAGAGTGCATGTGAAAGTGCGTTCCGTCGGTAAAATCGTAGGAGATGCTCTGTTCGCCCTGAACGACGTCGAGTGCGACGCACATCCCGTTCTGTTCGACCGATAGCGTGACGAGTTCACCGCTAGATTTCTCGGCTAGACGGCGCACTTCAGGCTTCGCCACTTCGTACAGCGAGACGTTCTTGCGGACGCGTCCACCGAGTTCGAGAACCCGGAGACTAAGTTCGTACGTACCGCTGTCGTCCTTTACGACATACCCGAGCTGCCGGAGCGTGCTCAAGTAATCGTGAACGACGCTTCGAGGTCTGTCTATCTCCTCCGCCAGCGCCGTGACGCTGCCCTCCTGTCCCCGGTTGAGCGCGGTAACGATATCGTCCATCGTCAACAGCGCTTTGATCGGTCGGTTGGCTTCCTCATCCATACAGTGTCGATCAGTAGCACGCCCCATATACGTTCGCATTTGTCGAACGCGTCGGTTGGGTGGCTGCTCTAACGTCCCGAAACCTACCCCAAGCGTCGAAAAAGTCGGAGTACGATCGGGAATCCGTTCGACAATACCGAATTGATTGTCGGCCGTTTAAGTAAGGATCCTACAGCGAATCCATCGAATCATGGAGTTTGAGGCGCTGTATCTGCGTTTCAGTCGGTTCGGCTAGAACAAATTTTATGTATGACCATGATATTACGTCTATGTGGAACTATGACACAGGATGCTCGGGGGGCGACAGCGGACCATCGCTCCGAGTCGGAGCTGACGCTGGTCGACGCCGACATACACCAGCGATGGGCGGACGACGAAGCAATCATCCAGTACCTTCCTGAGAGGTACAAGGACGACGGGCTTGTACTACCGGAGCTCCTGTACCGGAATCCGGGGGAGTTCCTTAGGCAGGACGAGAAAACCGAGGACGGCAACAAACCCGGGTCGGACCTGCAGAAGATCGCAGAGGAGCATCTGGACGAGCACGACATCGACTACGCGATGTTGACGGGCAACTCATGGTTCAACCTCGCCGCGCTGCCGAACCGGGATTACGCCAACGAGCTGGCGCGAGCCTACAACGAGTGGCTGGTCAACGACGTTCTCCCGGTCGACGACCGGTTCATGGGATCACTGTACGTCGCGCCGAAGGCGCCGAAAAAGGCTGCTGAACTCATCGGCGAGTACGGCGATCATCCGCAGATTCGACAGGTGCTGCTTCCGGGAGGCGCTGAAATTCCCTACGGTCGCCCCCAGTACTGGCCGATGTACGAGGCTGCCGAAGAGATGAATCTCGCGATGGCGGTCCATCCGTTTTCGGAAGGGCACGGCACGAGCAATCCACCGACCGGAGCCGGCCATCCTAACAACTACATCGAGTGGCACACGCTGCTGGGCGCGTACTACATGGGTCAGCTCGCCTCGATCGTCACCGAGGGTGTCCTGGTCGAGTATCCCGATCTCCGGTGGGCATTCATCGAAGGGGGCTACGGATGGCTCCCGCACTTCATGTGGCGTCTCGACAAGAACTGGAAGGGACTCCGATCGCAGGTGCCCTGGCTGGAAGAGAAGCCGAGTCACTACATCCGCGAGAACGTCTGGTTCGCGAGTCAGCCTGTGGAGGAACCTGAACGTCCGGAGCACCACGACCAGATCCTGGAGATGATGCACGCAGACGAGATACTCATCTACGCCTCGGACTACCCGCACTGGGACGGTGACGACCCCACGTGGGGGCTTCCGCCGATGGACGACGAGATGGAGCAGGCGATCAAACACGAGAACGCGGCCGAACTGTGGGACCTGCCCACGGACGGGAGTTCACTGGAGTGATCACGATGAAAGACAAACGATTCGAGATCTGTCCGGCCGAAGAGTTCGATGCCGGCGAGCGACGTATCGTCACCCTGAACGGATTCTCGGTCGGCGTCTTCAACGTCGACGGAGAGTACTACGCGATGAAAAACGACTGTCCCCACCAGCGCGCGCCGCTCTGTGAGGGGAAACTCGGTGGCACTACGGAGTCAGACACCCCCGGCGAGTACGATTGGGTTCGACCGGGGCAGGTCGTTCGCTGTCCGTGGCACGGATGGGAGTTCGATGTCACGACAGGTGAGTCGGTATTCAATCCCCACAAAGTGAAAGCCAAGACGTTCGAGGCTCGAGTCGAGCCCTCCGAGGGCGAGGACGACTCCGCCGGCGAGCCCGAAGAAGCCGGCGACAATGACAAGAAAGCCGCCGCCGACGGCGGCTGCGAGGGTTGCGGTGTCGACCTGGAGGGCGATGATCCTCCTGTCGAGACGTACGATGTCGAGGTCGAACGGGGAACGGTGGTGGTGTACCTATGAGTACGGACTCCCAGAGTCGACTCGGCGCCTTCCGCGACGAGATCGATCCGTTCGTGTTCCTTGGCGGCGCGCTCGTCACGATTCTCGCGATCGGCTACATCGCCGCTCGGCCGGACGCCGCCGCGAAAACGCTGACGAACGCCAACAACTTCCTCTGGAGCGAACTCGGATGGATCTTCCTCTGGGCGATGTTCTTCGCCGTCGCGTTCTGCGTGTGGCTTCTGATCGGCCCGTGGGGCAAGATCAAGTTCGGCGGCCCGAACACGGAGCCCGAGTTCTCGTACTTTTCGTTCCTTGCGATGCTGTTTTCCGCGGGGCTCTCGACCGGTCTGGTCTTCTACGGCCCTGCCGAGGCGCTGTTCCACTACTCTTCGGGGCCGCCGTTCTTCGGCGCCGAGGCCCAGAGTGCCGCGATCGTCCCGGACGCAGTCCAGTACACGATGCTCCACTGGGGCATCTCCCCGTGGTCGGCGTATCTCGTGGTCGGCATCACGATCGCGTACTACGTTCACCGCAAGGGCGCACCGATCAAACCGTCGACGGTGTTCGCCCCTTTCATCGGCGTTGAGAATCTCGATAAGAAGTGGGTCAAGCCGCTCGACCTGCTGATGGTCGTCATCTCGGTCGGCGGCGTCGCCGTCTCGCTCGGGTTCGTCGTCACCCAGTTCCTCGCCGGGCTGAGCTACAACTACGGCGTCGAGTTCGGCAACCTCGGGACGATACTGGTGACCGTCGGTCTGACGGTCGGCTTCACGGCCTCCGCAGCACTCGGAGTCAAGCGCGGAATCCGACGCGTCTCGACGTTTAACATGTACCTCTTCGCGTTCCTCCTCGCAGTCGCATTCCTGTTCGGTCCGACCGCGTTCCTGCTCAGTACCGGCACTGAGGCGCTCGGCGGGTACGTCAACGACTTCGTCAGCATGAGCCTTTACACGAACGCGGCCAACGCAAGCGAGTGGGTCGGTGCCTGGACCGTCTTCTACTGGGCCTGGTGGTTCTCGTTCGCGCCCATGATCGGCATCTTCATCACGCGCATCTGTCGCGGTCGCACCATCCGGCAGGTCGTCTTCGCAGGACTCGTCGGTACCACCGCCGCCTCGTTCCCCTGGTTCATCGTCATGGGGGGATCGTCGCTGTGGGTCCAGACGCGAGGCTCGCTCGACCTGCTCTCGATCGTGTTCGAGCAGGGACGCGAAGTTGCCGCCTTCCCGCTCTTCGAGACGCTCATGCCCTTCGGGGGGCTCTTCGCAGTCGCCTACCTCGTGCTCGTGCTCACGTTCCTGATCACGACCGTCGACTCGACGACGCTGAGCCTGGCGATGTTCACCACCGACGGGAGCGAGAACCCCTCGACCGCCAACCGCGTTACCTGGGGCGGGCTCGTGGGACTGCTCTCCTCGCTCCTGCTCATCAGCGGCGGGCTCGCGGCGCTCAAGGACTTCGTCGTCCTGCTCGGATTCCCCATCGCGTTCGTCATCGGACTGTGTATCATCGGCCTCGTCATCGAGTTCGAACAGCTCCACCCCGTGTTGCTGACCGAGCGCTACGAGGGCGACGCTCCCGAGGACGAAGATCAGCAAACGGTCGCGGGGCTCCTCTCGGATCGTCGGCCAACCTGGATGGGGGGTGCTGACGACTGAGCGCTGTACTATCACGGTCGCGTGGTTGACTGACGCCTTTTCGATCGACACGGTCCTTACACACATTCGAGTCGGAACCGCTCGATAACGACTACGTCATTCTCCAAGCAGCGTCTGCGCTCTGGACACTTCATCACGGCACACGGCGGTGGCGTAGCACGGCGCCGTTCGTGCGACTAGCGTTCGCCGTTCCATCGTGGCACCCGCTCAGGAAAAAAGAAGCGACCGAGTCACTCAATGGCGACGTTAACCACCGGCGCGGGCGAGTCGAAGATCACATCCTGCGTGACGCTTCCGAACAGTGCCTTTCCGGTCGGCGAGCGCTGTCGTCCTCCGATGACGACGTAACGTGCGTCCTCGTCGTCGGCGTACGACGAGATCTCAGTGCCGGGATCTCCGACGCGTACCGATATTTGGGGGTCCGGTAGGTCTGGGCCCTCCAGTGCCCGGTCCACGATGTTCTCACCGACTTGCTGGACTTCGTAGTTGTCGGTCAGATCTTGTCCCTCGACGTCTTTTTCGAGCACTTCGACGAGTTCCGACCGTTCGAGGACGTGAATTGCGTGCAACTCCTCGTCGAGATCGTCCGCGAGCGTCTGAGCCTCCTTGAGGACGGTCGTCGCTCTGTCCGAATCGTCGATGGCTGCTACGATCGCCATACGTGGTAAACACGACCAACCCGCAAAGATGTTTCGGCGGCGCGAGAGGTCCGCTGTGAGCGAGTCGCTGCCGTCGACCCATCGCCCAGTGACAATCGAGTGCATCGCGGGTACCGCCACTGCAAGTGTCGACTAACTGTCAGCTGGCGCCCGCGCTTACCGGCGCCCGAGCCAGAGCAACGCGAGCACAGTCAGGCCGAAACAGATCAAGAGGCTCGAAAACGACGCCGTGTAGCTAAATCGAGTGGCGACGGTCCCGACGTACGCCGGGCCGAGACTGCCGACGGCGAAGTACACCGCCCGCAGCGCGCCGAGATCGCTGCCGATCGTCTCCCGGGCGAGGACGTCGGTCAGATAGACGAACATGACCGGCCAGATCGTGGTCAGGCCGACGGCGAAGACGAACAGTCCGACGCCGAGGCCGACGAGTGAATCGGTCCCGACGATGGCGGCGAGCCCGACGATTCCAAACCCCGTCGCGCCGAGACCGAGATCGATCGGGGTCCACCGCTCGCAGAGGGCACCGGCGATCGGCGTAACGAGCGCTCCGACGAGAAATATGCTCGCGAACGCGGCCGTCGCCTGGAACGCGGTGAACGATTTCTCGGCGCGGAGAAACGCTGGCAGGAAACTCGCACTTCCCTGCCAGATAAAGTTGAACACGGCCAGAACGAACAGGATCGCGTACGTCTCCCGGGAGCGAAACAACCGGGTACCGACGGACTGCACGTCGAGTGGCACACGCGAGATGGCGTACGGCTCGCGATTGAGTCGGTGGCCGCTGACGACGAGGACGCCGAGCAGCGCGACGACGGGCGCGAAGGCGGCCCGCCACGCGGCGGCGCCGACGACGATGGCAGCCAAAACCGCCGAAAGCGCGCTTCCGAGGTTGACGGCGGCATCTCTGATGCCGAGGGCCTGCCCGCGGTTCTCGTCGAAGAGCTCCTGCAGAAGTACGATTCCCGCCGGTTCGAACGTTCCGTATCCGAATCCGATGAGTCCGATGGCGACGATAAACATCGGGAACGCGTTCGAGACCACGAGCAAGAGAAATCCCGCGGCCATCACACATTGGCTCGCAAGCAAGACGACGTTCGACGACAGTCGCTCGGAGTAGCGACCACCAGGATACTGCGCGAGGGCATTGCAAGCCCACATGAACGATATCGATCCGCCGGCTTCGGCGGCAGTGATGCCGAAGTCGTCGATTATCTCCGGCAGCATCGGCGCGATGACGAGAATGCCGGACAGGGAGACGACGATTCCGAGCGCGTGTACGTTCAGTCGCTTGCCGCTGTAACCGTATAACGTCTCTAACATCGACGACCGATGTCCGGTGAGGTCGCCGTCTTTGACCACGACCACGTCTTCACGGCCGCTACTGTTCTCGACCGCGGTCCGCAGTTATCGGCTTGCTGTGGCGTCGGTGTCTCCATTGGCTATCTCGAAAGCAAGATGACCGCGACGACCGCGAAGCCGAGGCCGGTGATTTCGACCATCGTCAGCGATTCGTCGAGGAAGACGACCGCCAGAATCGCCGTCCCGAGAATGTACATTCCGCTGATGCTGGTTGCGATGGCCGCGGAGCCTGACCCGAGGGCGAGGTAGTACGCGATCGTCCCGCCGCCGAGAAAGAGGCCCGCAACCAGTGCGACGCCGATACTGCCCGGCGCGGCGACGATCGCATCCCCGCTGAACAGAACGTACGTCACGGCGACGCCGATTCCGGCCGTATACGTGTAGACGACTGCCTGCTCCGCCGGGAGGCCGCCCGTTGCGACCTTTGCGAGAAACGCCCATCCGGTGTACAGAAGCATAGCTCCGACTGCGAAGGTGATGGTCTTGCTCATCCGTGTTTCAGCGCTCTCAGTCGGGACGGATAGATGTTACGCAGCCGGGTATCGCTGCGAGCGGCGTATCATACGTCGGCGGGCCGTAGTTTTATATTGATTCAGGTTCACAATCGAGTGAGTACATGAGTAGCAAGACTGTCGTGCTAGGCGGTTCTGGCGCGATGACGTCAGGATGCGTCTATGACCTTCACCAGACAAGTGACTTCGACGAAATCGTCGTCGCGGACGCTGACGAAGAGAACGCTCGTCGTCTCGTCGAGCTCATCGATGACGACCGCGTTCGGTTCGAGCCGGTCGATGCGACCGACACGGCTGACCTCGTACGCGTCCTCGAGGGGGCCGACTACGTCGTCAACGGGCTTCCGTACCCCTTCGAGGAGAACGTCCTCGACGCGATGCAGGAAGTTGGCGATCTCACGGGCGTCGACCTGAACGCGTTCGACTTCGACGAGGTGCTCGATCGATCCGAGGAGTTCGCCGAGGCGGGCAACTCGCTGTGGTTCGCCAACGGCGGCCTCGTGAGCACCATCGCGCTCGGGATGGTTGCCTGCGATCGCTTCGACGACGTGTCCGATGTCAACTTCTACTGGGGGATGTGGCGCCTTCTCACCCAGACGACGCCAGGACTGACCGATACGGTTACTTACGAACACGATCCTGATGTCGACGAGCGGGCCAGGTGGGAAGACGGTGAAGTTATCGACGACCTGCCGGCGTTCAGCCAGCAGCGGACGTTCGAGTTCCCGGAGCCGATCGGCGAGGAAGAGACGTACGTCATCTCCCACCCGGAACCGATCACGTTTCCCGAGGCGCCGGTCGCACAGGAGAAGAACGTCGACCGCATCATCACGCGCGGCGCGTGGCACGACGAGTGGAAGCGATACGAGCGAACGCTCCACGCGGCAAACGCCTTCGAGACGGACGCCGTCGAGGTCGACGGAGCGGAGGTCGACCCGGTCGAAGTGATGCAAGAGCAAGTGAAATCACAGGGGATCGAACTCGAAACCGAGTGGAAGCCCCCCGAAGAACTCTCCCCGGAAACCGAGTGGACGCCACAGACCATCCTCTCGGCCGAGGTGACCGGGTCGGTCGACGGTCGCGACGATCGTGCAGTCTTCCACTTCGAACAGCCGTTCCCGTTCTTCGACGGGAACGATATCACGCTGATGCGCGAGTACGGCTGTTACGTCGGCGTCCCGCTGTCCGTGACGCTACAGCTCATGGCCGACGGTGCAGTCGACGAGGACGGCATCTTCATCACCGAGACAAGCGGTCTCGACGCGGACCGCTACTTCGAGGAGATGGAAGCCCGCGGATTCGATCTCGTCGCCGAACAGGTTCCCGAACAGGCCATTCCCGCAAAGAATCAGGACTGATCGACAGGCGCGCTGACCGGGTGCCGCGCTCCCGGTAGCTTTCAGTGTATTTTTGGAGCCTTCGGGACCCAATCCAATTCTGAGTTAAAATTATTGATAAGTTTATTCAGGAATACTATGGAGTGTGGTGATTACTGAAGCTTATGTATTCTGAAAATATATCTTTAAACTCTGTCAATTTGGGTCAAGTGAGTCCGGAACTCCGTCTGGAACTGGATCGGACTGTCCGAATGCTGAACCTACGAAAAAGATCCTGGCAGTTCGATCGAAACGGACATTTATTACCGATAGGGGATCTCTCTCTCTCGGATTTGTATTCGGACAAATTTCGACCACTGCCAATCGATTGGTGGTTTCAGTGCTGCTCTTCTAATCCCTCGAAACGCTTTCTTATGGCTCAAAAATAGCTTTCTCTGTTTTGGTCACTGGAATTTCGCCTGCAACTACCGCACTCCACGAAGTGATCGATCCAGCTACCGATTCAAAACATAATATATCTTGGAGTAGCTACAAAATATATTAAATATTTCATTTTGAAGTAGCTGTGATTGTAGCTATGACATCCATGTGTGTATGTTGGAGTTTCTCCTGTAGGAACTACGTAGTGTGTTACCTATTCGGGATTGGAATTAACCCGATGCTTTCGGAGATCGCCGCCGGCATCGAGGTGACCGCCGAGCAGCGCGAGCGCGGCGTCGCGACGGTCGACGGTACCGACGACGATCTGGCCGGCCCGGTGTGCGACGCCGAGGCCGAACTCCCCTGCTCGGCGGACGCCGCGGCGGCGGTCGTGCGCGCCTACACGGCAGGCGCGAGCGTCGGCGACGCCGCCGGCGAGGCTGGCGCTGTTCAGACATGCCAGCCGCTACCGCTCGACCCGATAAAAAATGCGACGGATGTGTCGAGAAACTAATTCCGGAATCGACGGCGCCGGGAGAATGCGGAACTGACACGCGGACGCGATATCGGATGCTCCGCTTACGAGTTGGCGCCGCTGCCCGCCCACAGGGCCGCGTTCGTCAGAATCTCTCGGATCGAGGGATGGTGGTAGATTCGGAACGTCTCATGGCCGGGCCGAACGTACGCACCGCGTCCCGCGCCGAACGTGAACGTCACGACGGATCGAAACTCGCCGCCTTCGGGGAACGTGCTCCGACAGACGACGTCGTCGGGCTCGGGCACGTCGAACGGTTCGCCGAACATCTCCGTTTCCGGGAGCGCGAAGTCGTCGACGCCGTCGGCGATCGGGTGGTTCGGCGCTTCGACCTCGATGATCTCGGGTTCGCCCGGATCCTCCCAGCGGGCCTCTCCCAGATCACCAGACGTCCCGAGGAGGCGTGTGAACGGCCGCGCGTAGTGAGCGGAGTGGAGCGCGACGAAGCCGAGGCCGTCCTCGCGAACGGCGGTTTCGACGCGGTCGACCGTCTCCTCGGTTACGTCGTCGTGGCGAAGGTGCCCCCACCAGAACAGCACGTCGGCCCAGTCCAGGTCGTCCTCGCCGACGCCCTGCTCGGGCGCTTCGATCCCCGTCGCTCGGGCGACGATCCGGTTCTGCTCGTTCAGGTGTTCCGCAACGGTCGCGTTGATTCCGTTGGGATACGCGTCTTTGGGTGCGGTCTCTTCGGACCAGACGAGTACGTTGAGCGGGTCGGACATGTGCGCTGGTTCCGGAAAGTGACCCAATACTCTTTCTACTTATCTGGCGCCTGACTATCCATCCGTAGTAAAGCGCTCCGACGGGTCGGTCCTCCGATCGCGTCTACTACTTGCTGCTAGGTTTTAACCGGTGGACTCGCGAGTGGTAGACGAGAATGAGAGCGATAGTCACGGACGGGGAGGAGTCGGTGTGGGAGGAGACCAGAGAGCGACCCGAACCGGGCCCGGGCGAGGCGCTGGTGAAGATCCGCGCCGTCGGCATCTGCGGGAGCGACGTCGGACTGATTCACGGCGAAGGGCCGCCGTGGACGCGCTACCCGCTGGTTCCGGGCCACGAGGTCTGTGCGGAGGTCGCGGAGCTCGGCGACGGCGTCGACGAGCTGTCGGTCGGCGATCGAGTCTCGTTGCACGGGTTTATTTACTGTGGCACCTGCCGAGCCTGCCGCGAGGGGCGGTACTACCAGTGCGACGAGCTCAAGGAGGTGGGGTTCACCGTCGACGGCGGCTACCGCGAGTACGCCGCCCTCCCCGTCGAGACGCTCCGGCCGCTCGAAGACGACATCACGGATCTCGAAGCGACGCAGATCGACTCCGCGGCCTGCACGCTCCACGCGATGCAGCGCGTCGAGACGAGCTACACCGACACCGCCGCCGTCCTCGGCCCGGGGTCGCTGGGACTGTTCGGCGTGCAGTTGCTGAAGGCAAAAGGCGTCGAGGACGTCGTGCTCACGGGCACCCGCGAGGAGCGCCTCGCGGTCGGAGAACGCTACGGCGCCACCCGGACGATTAACGTCCGCGAGGAAGACCCGGTCGAGGCGCTACGCGAGCACACCGACGGGCGCGGCGTCGACCTCTGCGTCGAAGCTGCCGGCGCTGGCGACGTGGTCAACACCTGCCTGAAAGCGACCAAAAAGCGCGGGTCGGTCGTACTCACGGGCGTCTTTGATGGGAAGCGCGAGATCGATCCGAACGACATCGTCGCGAAGGAACTGGAGGTCGTCGGGGGCGTCACGGCGGCTCACGCGGTCGAGGACGTCGCCGCGCTGTTCCGGCGGGGCGACCTGAGCGTCGACGGCGTCGTCACCCACGAGTTCGACCTCGCGGAGTACGAGGACGCGCTCGACACGGTGATGGAGCGCCGCGACGGCGTCATCAAGGCGGTACTGCGACCCTGAGTTCCGGGCCGGGGAACCCCCGAAGTCCTACTCGTCGCCGGGCGGCGCTGGTCGGTTGCAGTCCGGCGCGTCGTACCCCTCCGTCTCGGCCAACCGCCACCGGATCGCGTCGACGTTGCCCGGGTCGATCGGGGCGAAAAACTCGCGAGCGCGGCGGAAGCTCTCGCGCTCGGCCTCGCGGCGGCGCCGGTCGATCGCTCCCTCGTCGTGGCACCGGTCGGCGTCGATCTCGACGCCGTCGCCGAAACACTGTTCGAAGACGTACGCGGCGCGCTCGGCGTGGTAGCACGAGGTGACGACGCTGACGGCGTCAACTCGTCGGTCGAGGGCGTCGACGACCCGGCGCACGTAGAAGCCGTTCTCGATCGTGTCGTCGGCCTCGGATTCGAGCAGCACGCGGTCGGGATCGACGCCGCGTTCGACTGCGTACCGGCGCATGAGCTCGGCCTCGGTCAGGTCGACGGCCGGGTTCGTCGCGGCGCCGGAGACGACGAGATACTCGGCGTCAGTCTCGTCGAGCGCGTCGATCGCTGCGTCCATCCGTCCGGCCAGCGCGTCGTGGATCTCGGTCGACTGGAGCTGGTGGCCGAGCGCGGCGACGACGCGGATGGTCTCGGCGTCGGTGCGGGAGGCGCGTCGGTCCTCCGCCGTTCGGGTCACGAGCTCACCTCAAAGCCGCGCACGGATACGTTCGAGGACGTACTCGACCTGTTCGTCGGGCAGGCACATCGGGTTGATCGTGAAGCGGGCCTCGTCGAGTTCGTCGGCGCCGACGAAGATCCGCGGCGTCTCTTCGCGGAGGCCCCGGACGAGTTCGGCGGTGGTGACGGGCGCTTCGGCCTCGTCGACCGTTACGGGCACTGTGGGCGCCACGTCGGTCTTCTCGGCGGCGGTGACGCTCGTCGACAGTGCGGGCTCCTCGGCGAGTTCCCCGGCGATGCGCTCGGCGCGGGCGCGCCACTCGGCTTTGCGAGCCTCGTGGTCCTCCTCGACGAACAGTTCGAGCGCGCGAATTATGCCGACGAGCTCCTCCTTGCCGACCTTCATGCCGCGGCCGATCCCCTGGCGCGGCACGCCGGCGAGCTTCTCGGTGTCGATCACGCCCTCGGGGGGCACGTAGGCGTCCTCCGCCGCGTGCATGTCGAGATGCTGGAGCGCAGCGGAGCGGATCAGGTCCTCGCGTCCGGCGAGGATGCCGGTGGTCTGGGGGCCGCGGATCGCCTTCCCGCCGCTGAAGGCGACGAGGTCGACGCCGAGGTCGATAAAGCGCTCCAGATTCTCGACGGGCGGCAACTCGGCGGCGGCGTCGACGATCACCGGCACGTCGTTGTCGTGGGCGACCTCGACGACGGCTTCGAGCGGCGGGGTGGTGTAGGCCTTCTGGACGTACGCGACCGCCGCGGTGTCCTCGCCGATCGCGGCGTCGATCTCCCACAGCTCGGTGTTCTCCGACCCCGTTCCGAGGTACGCGTCGTTCGCACCCACGTCGACGAGCTCGGCGCCGGCGACGCGGTAGGCGTGGTCGTAGCCCGTCCTGTGTGTTCGGGGAACGACGATCTCGTCAGCCAGCCCCTCGGTATCGGGCAGCGACGCCGTCGCCGAGAGGTCGTCGCCGGCGATGCAGGCCGCCGCGGCGAGCGTCATGCAGGCGCTGGCGCCCGAGGCGACGTAGCCCGCTTCGGCGCCCGTCACGTCCTGAATCAGATCAGAGGCTCTGGCTTGCAGATCCGAGATGCGAGCGAAGCCCTCGGCGGCGCGGCGCATCGCGTCGGCCGCTTCCGGCCGGATCAGGCTCCCGCCGATGCGGGTCTTCGTACCGGTCGCGTTGATCACTTCTGGCACGTCGAGTTCCTCGTAGACGGAGTCGGTCATACCTGTGGCTTGCGCCGAGCGCCCTTTAGTCCACCCCTGGATGGTAAGCGCTCGGCGCGCGTTGGGATGCTGAACGGGAACCGCCTGCCTCAGGCGTCCGGCGCGCTCGCGATCACTTCGATCTCGACTTCGATGTCGACCGGCAGGTCGGCCACCTCGACCGCGCTGCGAGCGGGGTACGGCTCCGAGAAGTGCTCGGCGTACACCTCGTTGACGGCGTCGTAGTTGTCCATGTCGCGGACGAACACGGTCGTCTTGACGACGTCGTCGAGGCTCGCGTCGGCGGCGCGCAACACGGCGTCGACGTTCGCCAGCGTTCGGCGCGTCTCGTCTTGCACGTCGCCCTCGATGATCTCGCCCGACTCGGGATCGATCGGCCCCTGTCCCGAGACGAAGATGCGGTCGCCGTCGCGAACACCCTGCGAGAACGGTCCGATGCTCGCCGGCGCTTCGTCGGTGCTGAGTTCTTCCATACTGTTCGCGTCACCCTCCGGGGTTACGAATCTTACCAAATATAATTGTCATTATTGCCCGACGGCCGCGTCGACAGCGGCGGAATTCCGGGAAGAAGCTGGCCGATTATTTATAAGAAGAACTCGATAGAGACAGTGCTTTAGATAAATGCATTCTTAAAGTATTAACTTAGAGTAACGTATTTTGTGAATGCCACTCACGGTAGAACTGGATCGATATGTCAGACGACGATTCAAGAGCGGCGACACGACGAACCGTACTGTCCGGACTGACCGCGAGCGCCCTGGGAGTTGCGGGCGCCGGCCAGGCGAGCGCTCGCGGGCGCGGACCGAACCGGGATACCGAGGTCTCGGGCGTGGTGCGCGGCGTCGTCGAGGACGGCGCGATCAAGATCGGCGGCCGGCGGGCGTCGATCTCGGGGACTGACCCGAGCTACCAGCTCGACGGCGTGAAGTCGGGCGAGCGGCCCGTTCAGGTGTTCGAACGAAAGGGCCGGACGAACCAGATCCGGGAGAGCGGGAATCTGGTCCACAAGGATCGCCTGTCGATCGAGGGCGACGAGACCTACGACGTCACCGTCGACGCGATCAGGTACACGTACGTCCGACCGCCGACCGACATCGAGGAGATGAAGGCGACGGTCGACGAGCTGGCCGAGGCAGGGATCACGGACCTGTTCGTGGAGACGTTCTTCCACGGCCAGACGATCTACCCCAGCGACGTCGCGACGGAGAAAGACTACGCCGACGACTACTACGACGAACTGCTCGACCACGCCCACCGGCGCGGGATGCGGATCCACGCCTGGATCGAGACGCTGTACTGGTACAACCTCCGGTACATCGGCGATCCGCCCGCGGGCCACCTGCTCGACGGCGACGACCCGGTCGAGGTCGGCGGCGAGGAGTACACCGTCGACGGCGACCTCGTGACGGTCGACGCCGACGGTGAGATTCAGGCCGAGGGCGGTAAGGCGTTCGTCTCGCCGTTCTCGGAGGAAGTCGTCGGGACGCTCGAGGACCTGCTCGCAGAACTCGACGCGCGCTACGACGTCGACGGCATCTCGCTGGATTACATCCGGTTCCCCGGCGGGACCGCACCGTGGGCGCCGCGGACGTACGGGTACGAGGACGTCGGTCCCTACGAACCGGAGATGAGCGACGCCGAGCTTCACGACCGGCGGGTCGACGCCGTCACCGACCTCGTGGGGACGCTCGGCGACGTCGTCGACGACGACACGGTGTTCTCGGCGTCGGTGTTCCCCGGCTACTACACCAGCAGCGATCAGGCGTTCGAGTACAACAAGTCCCAGGACTGGCAGACCTGGATCGACGAGACGCGGATCGACTGGTTCAACGCGATGTGCTACGCGCTGGCGCCGAACGACCTCGAACGGACCCTCGAAGCCCGCCGCGAGGAGATCGAGTTCGTGATGGACGCCCAGCGCGGCGACGTCACCGTCACGCCGCTGGTCGCGATCACGTCGGGCCACCCCGATCTGGGACTGCAGTACGACGAACTTCTCGAGGACGAAATCGGTGCGGGCTACGGGCTCTGGAAGGCGCCGGCCGCGCTCGACGACGACTCCTACGACGGCGAGGTACCGTAGGGTAGCCCCCTGACATCGTACCGTCATGCTATTACAGGAGCGCTCGGAGGTGTTCATCGATGGGAGTCTCGCCGGCGTCGCTCGACCGATCGTTCCGTGAGTCGATCCGCTCGGGGTACAACAACGCCGTCGCGTTCCTGACGCTGTCGCTGCTGGGCGCGCTGGCGACGGTCCCGGTCGCCACCGTCGGTCACGCCGTGTTCGGCGTCACGTACGCTGTCGGCGTGATCCTCGCTCGCGGGACGCCCCACACGGCTCGCGAGGCCGCGGGACTGTTCGCCGAGGGCGTCCGCCGGAACGCGGCTACCGGCGCGTTACTCACGGCGGCGATCGCCGTAGCGGGCGCCGTACTCGCGGGCAACGTCCTGGTGATCACGTCGCCGAGCGCGGCCGTGGCGCTCGTCGCGCTCGCGGTCGTCTCGACGGCGCTGATCGCGGCGGGGCTCGTCGTGCTGGTCGTCGCGGTCGCGCTCGTCGCCTGCGGACAGTCGGTCCGCGCGGGCGTCCGGGACGCCGCCGTCCTCGTCGCGTCGAACCCCGGCTACGCGCTCGTGATCGGCCTCGTCGTGGCGTCGCTGCTCGCGCTGGGCGCGCTGACGCTCGGGGTCGGGTGGGCGGTCGTCGGATTCTCGTTTACCGCCGGGTTCGTCCTCCTCGCGACCGCGCACGCGTACGAGGAACGCGCCGGCGAGAATCCGCTGGAGGCACTGGCTGGCGAGTGAGGACGTCCGCACGGAAGTAGAGAAGCGTCGGCGTCAGTCGAAGCGGTCGCCGCTCGCGGCGTCGAACAGGTGGACGCTGTCCCGATCGAAGCGCAGTCCGATCGCGTCGCCTTCCTCGACGGTCGTGTCGGTCTCGAGTATCGCGATCACGTCGTCTCCGTTGGGGAGAGTCACGTGGGCCTCGAAGTGCGATCCGAGCAGTTCGACGAGGCGCACGGTCCCGTCGACGTCGCCCTCGCCGGGCGCGACGGTCGCGATGTTCTCGGGGCGAACGCTCAGCACCGCTTCGCGTCCCGCGGGGACCGAGACCCCGTTCAACGCGATCGGATCGGCGTCGCCCCCGATGACGAACCCGTCGGTCGCGATCTCGCCGTTGAAGAAGTTCATCGACGGCTCGCCGATGAAGTCCGCGACGAAGCGGTTCGCCGGATTTTCGTAGACGGTCTGGGGCGGGCCGACCTGCTGGATCTCGCCGCGGTTGAGGATCACGATCTTGTCGGCCATCGTCATCGCCTCCTCCTGGTTGTGGGTGACGTAGATCGTCGTCGTCCCCAGCTCGGCGTGGAGCTCCTGTAGCTCGATGCGCATCTCCCGGCGGAGCTTGGCGTCGAGGTTCGAGAGGGGCTCGTCCATCAGGAACACCTCGGGATCGCGGACGATCGCCCGCCCGAGCGCGACGCGCTGGCGCTGTCCACCCGAGAGGTCGCCGGGGAGCCGATCGAGCAGGTCGCCGATGCCCATCATCTCGGCGGCGTCCGTGACGATGTCGGTGGCCTCCTCGCCGGTGATCCCACTGCGCTGTTCGAGGGGGAACGCCATGTTCTCTTTGACGGTCATGTGGGGGTACAGCGCGTAGTTCTGGAACACCATCGCGATGTCTCGCTTGCGCGCCGGCTGGCCGGTGACGTTCTCGTCGCCGAACAGCACCCGCCCCGTCGTGGGCTGGAGCAGCCCCGAGAGGATCTCCAGGGTCGTCGACTTGCCACAGCCCGAGGGGCCGACCAGCACGACGAACTCGCCGTCCTCGATCTCCAGGTTGACGTCCTCGACGGCGACCGTCGCGTCGTTGCCTTCGTAGTACTGATGCGTGATCTCGTTTAGCGTGACCGATGCCATGTGTTAGCTGTCGTATCGTAGACGCGAGCGGCGACCGTGCCGCCCGCAGTAGTCGTTCGGTCGATCGGTGCGACTCATCCTTTGACTCCGCTGAGCTTGATGCCTTGGACGTAGTACTTCTGGAGCGCGACGAACAGCGCGATCACGGGCAGCGACGCGATCGCCGTCCCCGTCATCAGCGCCGCGATGTCCTGCTCGAACCGGCCCTGGAACTGCGCCAGCGCCACCTCTAGCATGTACATCGACGAGTCCGAGGCGACGAGCAACGGCCAGAGGAACGCGTTCCACGTCCCGATGAACGTGAAGATCGCCAGCGTCGCCATCGCGGGCTTGCTCATCGGGATGACGATCTTGTAGAACACCTCGAAGCGGGTGCAGCCGTCGACCATCGCCGCCTTTTCCAGACTAGTGGGGATCGTCTCCATGAACTGCTTCATCAGGAAGATCCCGAACGCGCTGGCGGCGAAGGGCAGCGCCATCCCGAGGTGCGTGTTCAGCAGCCCGAGCTGGCTGACGATCACGTACAGCGGAACGACCGTGACCTGCTCGGGGATCATCAGCGTCGCCAGGATCAGCATGAACAGCACCCGGCGGAACGGGAACTCCATCTTGGCGAACACGTAGCCCGCGAGCGTGTCGAAGAACACGTTGAACACGGTCACGCCGACCGTGACCACGAGCGTGTTGAACAGCACGCGGGTGAAGTCGAACTTGGTGAACACCCGCTCGTAGTTGTGGGGTCCCCACTGGAGCGGATCGGCGGGGAGGAACTTCGGCGGGATCTGGCGGACCGTGTACGGCTCCATCATCGAGACGCTGATCATGTAGAGGAACGGCCCGATCATCACGGCGGCGATGAGAAGCACCGTCGCGACGTACGCGCCGGTCGTCGCCCAGTCTCGAAGCCGCTCTTCCCGCGACGGCTCGTCGGGGCGCAGCGGCGGTTCGACGTCGATGTCGAACTCCGAATCGGCGTCCGCGTCGGTCGACGCCGAGCTCGAAGCGCCCGCCATTCAGTAGCTCACCTCCGTGTTCAGATAGCGCATGTTGATGATGGTGATGACGAAGATCACGGCGAACAGCACGAACGACATCGCGCTGGCCTCGCCGATCTGGAAGTCGCTGAACGCCGTCTCGTAGATGTAGAAGACGGCGACGCTGGTCTGGAACCCGGGCCCGCCGTCGGTCATCACGTACACCTGCGTGAACACCTTGAACGAGCTGATCGTCGACATCACGACGACGAACAGCGTCGTCGGCATCAGCAGGGGCCACGTGACGTTGCGGAATCGTGCGAGCCGGCCGGCGCCGTCGACGCGGGCCGCCTTGTAGAGACTCTGGGGAAGCCCCTGCAGCGCCGCGAGGTACAGCAGCATGTTGTACCCCACGCCCTTCCAGACGGTCATCGCGACGATCGCGAGCATCGGATACTCCTCGAGCCAGACCGTATCACCGGGTAGCCCGAGCGCCCCGAGCACGTAGTTCAACAGCCCGTAGGACGGGTTGTAGATGAACGTGAACACCAGCGAGACGACGACCATCCCGGTGACGACCGGCAGGAAGTACACCGTTCGAAGGTACTTGATGCCCCGCAGCTTGCGGTTGACCAGCAGTGCGAGGGCCAGCCCGCCGAGCACGTTCAGCGGGACCGCCAGCAGCCCGAACACGACGTTGTTTTTCAGGGCCGCGAAGAACGGGTTGTTCAGCGGATCGAACAGTATCTCGAAGGCCGCCATCGGCCCCGTCGAGACGAGCACGCCGGCGGCCTCGGCGAGCGGTTCCCAGACGATCGCCCGGTAGTGTTCGAGCCCGATCCAGGTGTAGGTGTCGGCGAACAGGTACGCGTCGTGAAGCGAAAGCCACAGCGCGTACACGATCGGCAGAAACACGAACCCCAGAAACGCGATCAGGTTCGGCGCCAGCATCGTGTACGCCGCGAGCGTCTCGAGTTTGCTGTAGCGGCCCAGACTGAGCGCTGCACGTTCGATTCTGCGACCGAACCCCTCCTCGCGCGGCGTCTCGAGTGTCGATTGCTCAGCCATTGGTTGACGTCGTCACTCCGAGAGGGCCTCGTCGTAGCGATCGACCAAGGTGCTCTGCAGGTCGCCGAGCCCGCCTTCGACGCTCCGATCGCCCGAGAGAATGCTCTGGACGACCGAGCCGGTCGTGTTCCAGAGGTCGGCGTCCGGGAGCTTCTCGGCGCCGTCGTAGAACGTCGCCTTCTCGACGATCGATCCGAGCCCCGCGAGCTGCGGGATCTCGAAGTTCTCCTCGGTGTTCAACTCGGGACGGATCGACAGCGTGCCGGCCTGGCTGACGAACTCCTTCTGGCGCTCCTCGGAGAACCAGATGTCGAAGAACTCGCCTGCGGCGTCGGCGTTGTCGGTCTGGTCGATCACCATCAGCGGCTTGCCGGGTTCGGCGATAAAGTACCCCTCTCCCGAGACGCCGCCCGTCTCGCCGCTGGTCGGCGCCGGGAACACGTCCCACTCGAAGCCGGAGGCGTGCTGGTTGAGGATGTTGTACCCCCAGGGCCCGGAGAACACCAGGCCGACCTGCTGGTTCGCGAACGTGTTCGTCAGGATGTCGCTGGTCTCTAAGGTCAACACGTCGTCTGGGACGTACCCCTCCTCGCGCATCCGCTTCATCCAGCTGACGACGGCGATCATCTCGTCGGAATCGGCCCGGACCTCGACGTCGGTCACTTCGGCGTCCGCGAGCCGGGCAGGTTCGACGTCCTGCTCGAAGATGAAGTCCGTGTACAGTCCCTCCGAGCCGTCCTGGAGTTTGACGTGTGGCTCGACGTACTCCGTTCCGAACCACGTTCGCGTGAAGTGCTGGGGGTAGTACCAGTTGTACGACGTGGCGCCGCCCTCCCAGACCCAGCCCAGCGCGTCGGTGTTCTCGGTGATGTCGACGATGAGCTGCTCCAGCTCGCCGAGGCTTTCGGGTTCGAGGGTCTCCGGATCGTACCCGGCTTCCTCGACGATCGACTCGTTGTAGAACCAGTTCCGCGCGTTGACCGTGTGCGGGACGCCGTAGACGTTCCCGTCGAACGTGACGCCCGGCCAGATGACCTCGTAGGTCTCGTCGGGCAGGTCACCGACGTAGTCGTCGATCGCCATCAGGGGCGATTCGTCGACGTTCTGCGGGTCGATGTACTGGTTGAACTGCTCGCTGAAGTCGTGGACGATATCCGGTGCGTTGCCGGTCTGGTAGTTCGTCAGCACCTTTTCGGTGAGCCGGTCGGGGTGGCCCTCCAGTTCGAAGGTCGTGTCGGTCTCCTCCTCGAACTGGTCCCCCGTTTCCATGACCCACACGCTGTTGGGATCCTCCTGGTCTTCCCCGACGTGATCCCACATGGTGAGGGTGTTGTCGTCCCCGTCGCCGTCGTTGCCTCCCAGGCACCCGGCGACGACGGCCGTGCCGGTTGCAGCAGTACCGACGAGGAATCGTCGGCGAGTCGCGTTCGTATCACCGCGTTCGGCGGGTGATGTGGGTTCGTCTCCCATGACACTCGCATCATCGTCGTAACCCTATATAAATCTTGTTCATACTTCTTAGAATTCATAATGGTCCATAATGTCTAACACCCCCTTGTTTATACTATAACATGGTGGTAACCGAGAGTACTATTTAAAAGAGCCGTGCAGTGGTGGTTATTCATTATGTTCAGATTACTCGTTACCGGATGCTTTAAGTACTACCCGTGAGTGTTAGACACGTATGTCCAACACCTTCGGAAACTACGCCATCATCGTCTACGGAGGGACGTTCTCCGGGGTGGCGGCGGCGGAAAACGCCGCCAAGTTGCTACCCGACGAGTCGATACTGCTGATCAATCCCAGCCCGGGCTGGGGCGGCGTCAGCGGCGTCGGCGGCCAGAACGCGTGGGACACGCGGAACTGGCAGCACGGCGACCGATCGATGACGCCGCAGGGCGGGTCGTTCCGACAGTGGTATCGGACGAGCGGCCAGGCCTACGACCCCGAAGCGATCCAGGACCAGCTCCGGGAGAGCGTGGCCGGGCACGAGAACGTCGACGTGCTCGACTTCTGGGACGCCGTCGACGTGGTCGCGTCCGACGACGGACGGGGGCTCTCGGGGGTCCAGGTCACTCCGCTCAAGCGCGTCGAGGGCGAGACGAAGCCCTCCGGTCAGCAAGTCATCGTCGAGGGGCGCCAGTTCGTCGACGCCTCCGAATCCGGCCGGCTCGCACGGCTCGCAGGCGTCCCGCTCAGCGTGGGGCGGACCGACTGGGCGAACGACTCGCGCCAGATGGCCGCGACGCTAATGTTCCAGATGACCGACGTCGACTGGCGGACGATCTCCCAGGCGCGGAGTCCGAACGGCCAGCAGACGTACGGGCAGGCGACCGCGCCGTCGAGCGACCGGCGGCTGTTCTGGGGCGGCCACTGGTACGTGAAAAACGCCGCCGCGATCCAGGAGTTCAACGACTCGTTCCCCCGATTCCGGATCAAGGCGCTCAACGCCGCCGAGAGCGGCGACGGGGAGTTCTGGTTCAACGCCCTGCTGATCTACGACGTCGACGGGCGCTACGACGCCCGCGAGCGCGGGAAGATACTCCCGGCGACGCCGGACCATTCGCCGTGGGATATCGATCGAGCGCGCAACCGTGCGAACGAGATCGTCGCCACCGACGACTTCGAGACCGCGATGCGGGCGTTCCCCGGGCTCGAACGGGCGTCGTTCGTCCCCGACGATCGGGGCGAGCCGACGACCGCCGACGCCTTGTACCTCCGTGAGACCGTCCACGCGCGAGGCGACGACGGCTTCGCGATCACGCGCGACGACGTCGTCGACGCCGGTACGGGACCGAACGACGGCGCCGACGCCGACTACTACGATACGAGGATCGGGCTGGCGTACTACTGGCTGAACAACAACGGCTACGTCAGTTCGACGCCCTCCGACGCCGCGGAGTTCTACGCCACCGAGAACCCGGTGTACGTCCCCTTCGAGGCGTTGACGACGAGCCACTGCGACAATCTTCTCGTGTCCGGGTACGCCGCCAGCGTCAGCAGCGAGGCGTGGTTCGAGATGCGCCTGACGCCCAACCTCTGCGTGCTGGGCGACGGTGCGGGCGTCGGCGCCGCGGTCGCCAGCGAGCACGGCGTCGACCCGATCGACTTCGGCGACGAGGAGATCGAGGAGCTTCAGACGATCCTCGCCGACGAGGTCGGAGCGATCCTCGAGAAGGACCCGGACGCGGGCACGGTGGTCTGACGGATGGCGGCGCACCCTCCCGACGTAGCCTACGACGTCGTCGTCTACGGCGCCACCATGCCGGGAATCGCCGCGGTCCGGTCGCTGCGGGCCGCCGCCGACGGTCCATCCGTCCTCGTCGTCAACCCCCAGCGCGAGGTCGGCGGGATCGGCTGCGCCGGCGCTCAGAACTTCTGGGACGTTCGCGCCTGGTCGCCCGACGGGCAGTCCTCGCTCCCACAGGGCGGGAGCTTCCGGCGGTGGTACCGCACGCAGGGTCAGGCCTACGACGTCGACCGCATGGCAGCGACGCTGCGCCGCGAACTCGACCGTGCGGATGCCGACGTTCGCTCGTTTCACGATATCACGGACGTCACGATCGAAAACGGCCGAATCGACTCGGCCGTACTGGTGCCGTTGGAACGGAGCGACGGCGAGACGACGGCGGGCGAGAGCGGCGTCCGGGTCGACGCCGACGTGTTCGTGGACGCCTCCGAGTCGGGCCGACTCGCTCGGCTTGCAGATGTCCCGCTGACAGTCGGTCGAGCGGACTGGGGGCCGGACGATCGCCAGATGGCGGCGTCGCTGATGGTGCTCGTCGAGGACGTCGACTGGGACCGGATCCGCGACGCGACGGACGCGGCGGGCGACCCCGTGTACGGAACGACGGTCGACCCCGTCGAGGACAAGCGTCTGTTCTGGGGCGGCGAGCAGTCGGTAACCGCCGACGCGATCACCGAGTTCCGCGACGCGTTCCCCCGCATGGATCTCAAGGCGATGAACGCCGCCGAACAGGCCGACGGGCAGTTCTGGATCAACTCGCTGCTGCTCTACGATGTCGACGGGCGCTACGACGCCCGCGAGCGCCGACGGCTGTCGGGCGGCCCGGATCGAACCCCGTGGGATCGCGATCGAGCCTACGAGCGCGCGGTCGCGGCGATCGAGGACTCGCGGTTCCGCGCCGCGCTGCGAGCGTTCCCCGGGTTCGGCGAGGCCGCGCCGGTCCGCGACGAGTCGGGCTCGCCGCGCGTCGGCACGGAACTGTACCTGCGCGAAACCGTCCACGCCCGGGACGATCGGGGATTCGCGGTCGAGCGCCGACACGTCGAAACCGCCGGCGAGGGCCCCGAAACGGGCGGCGACCGGGAACTCTACGAAGAGCGGATCGGGCTCGGATACTACTGGCTCGACAACAACGGGTACGCCCGAACGGGTCCGGGAAACAACGGCGCGCTCAAACCGGCCGACAACCCGGTGTACGTTCCCTACGGCGCGCTGACGATCGACCGGCGACCGAACCTTCTCGTCCCGGGCTACGCCGCTCGCGTGAGCAGCCAGGCGTGGTTCGAGCTGCGCGTCCTGCCGAACCTCTGCGTGCTCGGCGACGGAGCGGGCGCCGCCGCGGCGGTCGCGCTGGACGGCGACGCCGACCCCGCTGCCTTCGACGGGGAGATGATCGACGAACTCCAGGACAGACTCCGCGAGGACTGCGACGCCGTCCTCGACAAGCGAACCGTCCGCGAACGCGCGAGTGCACCGCAGGCACACGACTGATCACATGATTCGGACACGACACCGACGGCCGATCGAAGACCAGATCACAGACCGACCCGCTGAGCGTCCCCCGGAGGGCGATCGACAGTGACGACTGATGGACCGAACGACGCCGGATCGTGGCCTCGAACGGCGATCCAACTCTACTCGATCCGGGAGATCGAGGCGCCGCTTCCGGACGTACTCGCCCGCGTCGGCGCGACGGCGTTCGACGGCGTCGAGTTCGCCCACCGGTTCCCCGACGCGGACGTCGATCGGACCGCGGCCGCGCTCCACGACGCCGGCCTCGACGCCGCCGGCGCGCACGTCGGCTTCGAGCAGGCCGAGACGAACGCCGACACGCTCTCGGAGCGCTCTCACTCCGTCGGCACCGATCGCGCCGTGTTGCCCCACGTCGAGGCGCACCACTTCGACGACGAGGCGTCCGTTCGATCGCTGGCCGACCGGTTGAACGACGTCGGGCGTCACCTCGCTGACCGGGACCTCGAATTTCACTACCACAATCAGGACCACGAGTTCGCACGAATCGGAGACTGCACGGGCTTCGACCTGCTCGTCGCGGCGACGGACCCCGAACTCGTCGGCTTCGAGCTCGACGTCGGGGGCGCCGTCGCGGCCGGCGAGGATCCCGTCGCGCTCCTGGAGCGGTACGGCGACCGGATCTCGCTGGTCCACGTCAAAGACGTCAGTGCGCCCGATCCTGCGCCCGGTGCGGGGCAGGACTGCGTGCCGATCGGCACCGGCGACGTCGACGTCCCGGCGGTCGTTCGAGCGGCCCGGGAGGCCGGCGTCGAGTGGCTGATCTTCGAGAACGACGAGCCCGAGGACGCGACGCAGGCGCTCGAACGCGGCGCCGAGGCGCTGTCGGAGGCGGTCGCGGCGACTTGGGACCAGTAGCTCCGGAAACTGTTACTGCGGAACGGCCCGGTTCATCTTCGAATTCCGTCAGGAGAACGCGTCGACTGCGCCGATCAGGGATCGACGCCCGGTAGCGCCGACAGCACGGACTCTTCGATATCCAGCGCCCGGATCGTGTTGACGACCAGCTCGGTCATCTCGTCGTCGATGTCTTTCACGTTCTGCAGATGATTATCCACCGTGTTCGGCGAGATTTCGAGCTCTCGCGCGATCTCGCTCCGGCCGAGCCCGAACCAGCGACGCAGGACGTACACGTCCGCCTCGCGGCGCGTCAGCGGCGTCCGGACGTGAAGATCGACCGAAATCTGACACCAGTCGACTTCGCGCGCGCCCTCCGGGAGTTCGCCGCGGTCCCACTTGCGCAGCGGCACGCGCTCGGCGCTCGCGAGGTCGGCGTCGCCGGCGAGCTCTCGGACCGTTTCCGTCGGCAGGACGACCCACCGCGGATCGACGCCCGCGTCCTCGACGATGCGCCCGTACGTCTCGCCGCCCTGCGGAGTGCCGAACGCGAATCGGCGTCCTCCCGGCCGTTCGCGGTCCATCGTCGTGGGACGAGTCGACGACACCGCGATCACCGCCCCCCGATCGAGTGGGTCCGGAGTCCAGTTCGTTTCCCCTCAGTGTGTGCGTCTCCCATGGTTGTCAGACCAGAACGAAGAATAATAAAGATTCTCCTATAGGGTCGTATTCTTAATGATTTATAATCGTCTGAATCAGGCATTTAATACAGGTGCTCTGGCGCTGCCAGTAGAGCATATAAATATCTCTCATATTCAGGGAAGATCTGGAGGGCGAGAAATCCATTTATATGTATATCCGAGTCGCCTCGATAATCAACTTCGATACGGGAGGAAGCGGAGGTCGAAGCGCGCACGTTGAGTGTCAGTCGGCGGCGTTCGGGAGCAGTGATTTCCAACACCGCCGCTAGCGGAACGCGATCGGCGAGAGCAACGAGAACGTGGCGACCGTTACGGCAGTTCGTCGAGGTACGCTCGCCAGACGGCCTCGGGGTCCTCGCAGGCGATATCGGAGATCACCCGACAGCCGTCCCACCCCCACGTGAACACGCTGTCGACGCCGCCGTCGAGCGCGGTGCGGGTCGCGGTGCGAACGTCCGCGGCCGCGTCGGCGTCGAGCTTGAACCCCTGAATCCAGATCTGGCTCTCCAGGTCGTACTCGTCGGCGAGGTCGACGACGAGTTCGGTGTTCTCCCGGACGTACGATTCGGGATCCTCGTCGTAGCCCGCCCAGTAGGGGTCGGTGGCGAACACGTCGAGATGCTCGCTGGCCGCGAGGCGCTCCCAGTCGCGGATCCCGTGGTCCGGATGCGCCCCAGGCAGCAAGCACAGCGCGTTGCGCGCGCCCAGGTCGCGGACGAGCCCCATCATCTCTTCGAGGAACTCCACCAGCGAGTCCTCGCGGAACGCGGCGATGCGATCGGTTTCGGTCGCGGGCATCGCCTCGTCGTACCGTTCTCGGTACCGCTCCTGACAGGCGTCGCACCGGCAGGTCCAGGCGCCCTCGGGCACCGAGTCGCCGTGCCACTCGGGGATGTACCAGTGGGGCTCGTCCCAGAACACCACGTCGGCACCGATCGCTACGGCGTCCTCGACCCACCCGCGCATGTACTGTCGGAAATCGGGGTGGTTGAAGCAGGCCGCCGGGAGCGCGTCGCCCGTCGAGAGCCGCTGGCGGGCCTGGGGCTGCCTGCCGATGAACTCCGAGAGCGCCTCGCCGCCGAACACGCGCCCGACGCCCCACGGGTTGACGTACGTCGTCAGCCCGCGGTCCGCGCCGGCGTCGACGATCTCGCCCATCGTGTCGCGGTAGTACAGGCGATCGCGCTCGCTGAACGTGTGCAGGACGGCCGAGAGCCCCTCGTCGGCGAACCGATCGAGATCGCGCTCGGCGTGGCGCGGATCCCTGACGCCGAAGTAGCTCGTCCCCGTCTCGACGCCGCTGCGGGGACCGCTCTCGCCGTCCGCTCGCTCCCCGGTCATCCGAGATACCCCGTCGCCGTTTCGTGGAGCGTTGCGAACGGCTCCGCGTAGCGGACGCCCGACCGCTTGCCGGCGACCCGCGCGTCGGCGCGGACGCCTTCGAGCAGGTTGTCGAACTCGGCGTCGATCCCGCCGTGTTCCTGCAGGAACTCGACCTGGGACTCGTGGGCCTCGATCGCCCGCTCCTTTTGCTCCTGATACCCGGTGATGTCGACGAACAGCTCCGGCTCGAACTCCGCGGTCGGCTTCCCGAAGTAGTAGACGTTGTCGACCTCGTGCGGCGGCGCTTCCGTCTCGACGAGCGGCAGCGACGACATGTAGTACGCGTCGGTGACCAGCCGCGACGTGGCTCGATGGTCCGGGTGCATGTCGTCCCGATAGTGGGTGATCACCGCGTCGGGTTCGTACTCGCGAAGCACGTCGACGAGCGCGAGCCGGTTCTCCATCGAGTAGGTGATTCGTCCGTCGTGGAAGTCGAGAAACGCGGTGTCGACGCCGAGTTCCGACCCCTCGGCTTCGGCTTCCGTCTCGCGGACGTCGGCGACCGCGTCGGTCGTCGCGTCGAACCCGCCGTACTCGCCGCGAGTCATGTGGACGACGGCGACGTCATCGCCGCGGTCGGCGTGCTTGGCGAGCGTTCCGCCGCAGAAGATTCCGGCGTCGTCGGGGTGAGCGACGATTGCTAGCAGTCTCATCGTTCGAGCAACGTCAGTCGCGAGCATAAAGCCACTCCGCACTGGTAACGAGCCGTTCCACGCCGCACTGGTACCGAGCCGCCGATTGACTACTGCGCTCTATATTTATAACAGCGCGCCCTCTGGCAAGGGTTATGACCACGACCGTCGCGGCGATCGGGCTCGGACTGCTCGGTCGGATCGAATGTCGAGCCTACCAGTCGATCGAGGGCGTCGAACTCGCTGCCGGCGCGGACGTTTCCCCCGACGCCAGAGAGACGTTCGAAGCTGAGTTCGAGATCCCGACGTACGAGGACTACGAGACGCTGCTGGAGGAACACGCCGCGGAGATCGATGCGGTCAACGTCGTGACGCCGCACACGCTCCACTACGAGCACGCCAGCGCGTGTCTCGAACGCGATCTCCACGTCTTCTTGGAGAAGCCGCTCACGACGGACTTCGACGATGCGGTCGCACTGGTCGAGGAGTCCCGACGGCGCGATCTCGTTTTGCAGGTCGGGTATCAGCGTCACTTCGACCCGGTGTTTCAGGAGATCAAACGGGTGATCGAGGAGGGGCGGATCGGCGACGTGCACGCGGCGACGTGCTATCTCGGCCAGGAGTGGATCACTACCCACGAGGATAGCTGGCGGACGAACCCCGCGCTGTCCGGCGGCGGCCAGCTCTACGACTCCGGGTCGCACCTGCTCGACACGCTGCTGTGGACGCTCGACGCCGACCCGGTCGGCGTCACCGCGACGATCGACGATCGGGGGAACGACGTCGACGTCAACAGCGCGCTGACCGTCACGCTGGACCGCGACGGCGACCGGATCCTCTCGACGGTCGCGGTGAGCGGCGACGGCAACGCCCCCGAGCCGACCGAGGGACTCGTGATCTGGGGGACCGACGGCCACGTCTCGTATCTCGACGGGACGCTTCGGATCGCCGAAGCCGACGCCCCCGAGTACACGGCCGACGTCGAACAGGCGTCGTTCGAGACGATCACGGAGACGAAGCTCGGCGCGTTCGTCGACGCGATCCGGACCGGGTCGCCCTCGCCCGTCCCGCCCGAGTTCGGCGCGACCGTTACGGCACTGACCGAGGCCGCCTACGAGGCCCACGAGACGGGGCGACGAGTCAGCATCCCGAGTCTAGACGACCGCCGACCGATCGAGCAATGACGCGGATCGGGTTCGTCGGCGGCGGCAACATCGCCCGGACGCACGCCGAGGCGCTCGCGCCGCTCGACGCGGAGCTGGTCGCGGTCGCCGATATCGACCCGGCGGCCCGGGACCACTTCGAACGCGAGTGGGACGTGCGGACCTACGACGATCACGCGCGCATGCTCGAAAACGAGTCGCTCGACGCCGCATTGATCGGCGTCCCGAACGACCAGCACGCCGAGTGCGCCGTCGACGTGCTCGATCGCGGCGTCCACGCGCTCGTCGAGAAACCGCTGGCGCACACGCTGGAGGACGCCCGTCGGATCGCGGACGCCGCCGCCGAGAGCGCGGCGACGGCGATGGTCGGGCTCACGATGGTGTTCAAGCCGACCGTCCAGTCGACCCGATCCCGAATCGTCGACGGGGAGTTCGGCGACGTTCACGACGTCGATTTGCGGTACGTCCGACGCCGCGGCATCCCGCAGCTTGGCAGCTGGTTCACCGACCGCAGCCGGTCTGGCGGCGGCGCGCTCATCGACTGCGGCGTCCACCTCCTCGCGGTCGCGCTCTACGCGCTGGGCTGGCCGGAGATCGACGAGGTGAGCGCCAGCACTCGCGCAGCCTTCGGCACGAAAGCGGAGTACACCTATCTCGACATGTGGGGCGGCGACCCGCTCCCGGAGCCGACGTTCACCGTCGAGGACTCGGCGCGGGCGCTGATCCACACCGCCGACGGCGCGTCGATCCATCTCGACTGCGCCTGGGCGAGCAACCGCGAGACGGAGACGTGGATGCAGCTGCTGGGCGACCAGCAGGGCGTCACGCTCGACGTGCACGAGGAGGACGCGACGATCTACGGCGACGATCGGGGTGAACTCACTGATACCGAGCTTCACGCCCCCGAAACGAACGTGTTTCGCGCCGAGTGGCGCTACTTCCTCGACGTGCTCGCCGGCGAGCGCGACCACGAGATCAACACGATCGAGCACGGGCTCGCAATCCAGCGGCTGATCGACGCGATCTACCGGAGCGCGGACGACGGCGGGGTCGAGCCGGACAGCGCGCCGTAAGAAGGGTCGGCGTCGCCTCAGTAGTCGACCACGACCGGTTCCGATCGCTCCGCGGACTCGTAGACGGCTTCGACGACCGACACGGCGTCGACGCCGTCCTCGGCGGGCGTGGCCGGCGGGCGACCGTCGCGGACCGTCTCGACGAACCGCCGCAGCATCCGTTCGTTCGGATCGTCGCCCCAGAACACCGATTCGACACCCGTCTCGGGGCCGTCGTCGATCGTTTCCGTGAACGTCTCCGCGAAGCAGTCGACCGAAATCGTTCCCTCGGTGCCGGTGAGGTCGACCGTCGCGTCGCCCCAGAAGTGCCACTCGTCGGGCTTGCTCCACGACCCGTCGAGGGAGAATATCGTTCCGTCCGACAGTTCCATCGACAGCACGTTCACGTCCTCGACGGGCACGTCGTGGAATCGCGTCGCGGTCTCGGCGTACACCTCGCGCACGCGCTCGCCGGTCAGCCAGTGGACGAGATCGACGACGTGGACCGTGTGGTCCATCGCCGCGCCGCCGCCCGACTGTTCCGGGTCGACGAACCAGCCGCCGGGCATCTGCCCTCGGTTGGTTCCGGAGATCGCCTGCAGGTCCCCGATCGCGCCCTCCGAGAGCAACTCGTCGGCGCGGCGCGCCGGCCGACTGTGCCTGAGCGGCATCGCGACGCCGAGCGGGACGTCCCGGTCGGCGCAGTAGTTCGCGACCGACGACGCTTCGTCGACGGCCGTCGCGAGCGGTTTCTCGCTGAGCGCGGCGACGCCGGCGTCGGCGGCGGCGCGGATCCAGCGGCCGTGCTCCGCGTTTGTCGAACAGATAACGGTGCCGTCGATCCGCTCCAGCAACTCCGACGGGTTCCGGTAGCCGGTGCTGTGTTCGTCTGCGAACTCGCGTCCCCGCGCCTCCTCGTCGTCGGCCACGCCGACGAGTTCGACGCCGTCCATTCGATCGAGAATCTCGACGTAGGCTTCCGCGTGGAGATGCGCCGTCGAGAGGACGCCGATTCGGACGGTCACGCCTCCACCTCCGCGATCCGCACGGGGACACCCCGCTCGGCCGACCGATTGGCGGCGATCGCGACGCGCATCGCGGCGACGGCGTCGTCGACGGTCACCGGCGGTTCGGTCCCCCGCTCGACGCACTCGACGAACGCCTCGATTTCGCGCCGGTAGCCGTCCCTGGCGATCGTTTCGGGCGCCGGATCGTCCGGCTTGGCGTCCGTCTCGACGGCGAGCGGCGTCGGCTCGTCGGCGTCGTACTCGATCGCGCCGGCGTCGCCGGCGAGCTCCAGATCGCTCCACAGCTCCGTCCCGGAAGCACGGTCCCAGCCCGCCTCGACGTAGCCCACGGCGCCGCTCTCGAACGTGAGCGTCGCGTGGCCCTGCTGGCGGTCGTCCCACCGGCGCCGGCGCGCGAACACGCGCTCGACGTCGCCGAAGAGCCACCGAAGGTAATCGAAGTCGTGGATCCCCATGTCGAGGAAGACGCCGCCGCTTCGCTCGTCGTCGGCGAACCAGTCGCCGCCCCAGTCCGGAAACGGCGAGTGGCGTCTGGCGCGGGCCGTTCCCGGCGTCCCGATCGCGCCGTCGGCGACGCGGTCCCGGATCGCGCGGTAGTCCGGGAAAAAGCGGAGCACGTGACCGGCCATGAGCGTCACGTCGTTGGCCTCGACGGCGCCGGCGATCGCCTTCGCATCGCCGAGAGTCGGGGCCAGCGGCTTCTCGCAGAAGACGTCGAGCCCGCGGCTCGCCGCCGTTTCGACCGCGTCGCGGTGGGTCGGCGTCGGCGAGCAGACGTCGACGGCGTCGAGGTCGCGCTCCTCGATCGCGGCGTCCAGCGACGAGAACGCCGCCGCGTCGAGGTCACGATCGTCGACGAACGACCCCGCCGTGTTGGGGGAGACGACGGCCGAGACCGTGACGCCGTCCATCCGGCGGTAGCGTTCGGCGTGGACGCCACCCATGAACCCAGCCCCCACGATCCCGATGTGTATCACGGTACCTACCTGCACGCCCGATCGCAAAAAGATTGTGACAGGCCGGAGCGCCGGTGATTTCGGGGCGATGAACTGCAAAACCGAGCGAGCAACACCTCAACAAAGTACATGATCTTTATACTAGGATCCGTATACAATACTGTGATGTCTCGAAAGACAGCGCACGGAGACGGGGGAGGGGATTCGCGCACTGCGGATTCGTCGATCGATCGCCGCACCGTCCTACAGTCGGGAGCGGCGGTTGTCGGCGGGCTGTCGTTGGCCGGCTGTATCAGCGACAACGGCGGGGGTGGCGGCAGCGGAACGCAGGTGACGATCATCTCCAGTCCCGCGGGCTTCGACGACCAGGCGTTCAACGATAACGCGCTCTCAGGCCTGCAGGAGGCGTCCGACGAGTGGGACGTCAACATCAACCAGGTCGAAGCGACGAACCAGAGCGAGTACCCACAGCGCCAGGCCGACGCCGCCGAAGCCGGGCCCGACCTCATCGTGATGGTCGGGAACCAGCACACCGAACCCCTCCGGTCGAACGCCCCCGAGTACCCGGACGTGAACTGGATGCTCATCAACAACCACGTCGACGAGCCCAACGTGTCGGGGTGGATCGAGATGAACCACCAGATGTCGTTCCTCGCCGGCGTCGGCGCCGGGACGCTGACCCAGGAGCAGATCGAAAACGCGGGGAGTTCGACCGACCCGAGCGGCAGCACCGTCGGGTTCGTCGGGGGCGAGCAGATCCCGCTGATCGAGGCGTTCGAGGTGTCCTACCAGCAGGGCGTCGCGTGGGTCGACGACAGTATCGAGGTGCTGACCGGGTACGGCGGTAGTTTCAGCGATCCCTCGGGAGTGAACGATCAGGCGGTCTCGCAGATCGAGAGCGGCGCCGACATCGTCTGGCACGCCGCCGCTGCGGCGGGCGAAGGCGCGTTTCAGGCCGCCTCTGACAACGGCCGATTCGCGATCGGCGTCGACAGCGATCAGTCGGTGGCGTTCGACAGCTACCAGGACGTCATCCTCGGCTCGGCGATCAAGGCCCTGAACGAAGCGACCTACGAGGTCACCGGAGCCGTCGTCGAGGACAACTGGGAGAGCGTTCAGGGCGAGCAGAACCTCTCGGTCGACGGCGGCCAGATCGACTGGGTGACCGGGCAGGCGTTCGAGGGCTCGATGCCCGACTCGCTCGACCAGAACATCCAGGACGCGAAAGACGCCATCGTCAACGGCGACATCGACTTCGAGTGCGGCCCGACCGGCTGCTGATCGGCCGGCGGGGTTTTTCGGCGCCGCAAACGGAGACCGCGACACGACTACAATTGCTACATGACTACACGTAACGTACCACCCGCGGCCCGGATGGAGGGGATCACGAAACGCTTCGGCGACGTCGTCGCGAACGACTCGGTCGACTTCACGCTCGAACGGGGATCGATCCACGCCCTGATCGGCGAGAACGGGTCCGGTAAAACCACGCTGATGAGCGTCCTCTACGGGCTCTACGAACAGAACGCGGGAACGATCTTCGTCGATGGCGAGCCCCGGACATTCGAGACGCCGCGGGACGCGATGGACGCCGGCGTCGGTATGATTCACCAGCACTTCCAGCTCGTCGAGCCGATGACCGTCCTGCAGAACGTCATCCTCGGCCACGAGCCAGTCGAGCGGGGGTTCATCGACGAGGAAAGCGCCAGGGAGGAGATCGCGGAGATCAGCGACCGGTACGGGTTCGAGGTCGACGAGTATCTCGATGTCCCGATCCAGGATCTCGACCTCGGGACGAGACAGCGCGTCGAGATCGTCAAGAGCCTCTATCGCGGCGCCGAGATCCTCATTCTCGACGAACCGACCGCCGTCCTCACGCCCCAGGAGGTCGACGGGCTGATGGAAGTGATGGAGGATCTCCGCGCGGACGGCCACTCGCTCATCTTCATCTCGCACAAGCTCGAAGAAGCCCTGCAGATCGCCGACGACATCACCGTGCTGCGGGACGGACACGCGGTCGGGACCGTCGCCGCGTCGGAGACCTCCGAGCAGGAACTGGCCCAGATGATGGTCGGGCGGGAAATCCAGTCCGATCGCAAGCCGCGAACGACCGCTCCCGGCGACACGCTCCTCGACGTCGAGGAGCTCCGAGTGACGGGCGACCGCGGTCTCGAAAAGGTCGCCGGCGTGGATTTCGACGTTCGGGAAGGCGAGATCTTCGGCGTCGCGGGCGTTCAGGGGAACGGACAGAGCGAACTGATCGAAGCCCTCACCGGGCTCCGCCCGCCGGATTCGGGAGTCGTCCGATTCGGCGGCAGGGACGTCTCCGACATGACGCGCCGCGACCGGATCGAGGCGGGAATCGCCTACATCCCCGAGGACCGCCACACGGAAGGGCTGGTGCTCGAGTACGACCTGGTCAAGAACGGATTGCTCGGCAACCAGACTCTCGACCCGTTCGCGAAAAGCGGGATGATAGACTGGGAGGCCGTTCGCGACCACGCCGAGACGATCGTCGAGGAGTTCGACGTCCAGCCGCCCGACGCCGACGCCAGGGCGGCGTCGCTCTCCGGCGGGAACCAGCAGAAGTTCGTCGTCGGGCGTGAGATCGGCCACGATCCGGACCTGTTGATCGCCTCGCATCCGACGCGCGGCGTCGACATCGGCTCCATCGAGTTCATCCACGACCAGCTGCTCGAGCTCAGAGACGAGGGGCTGGCGATCGTCGTCGTCTCCTCGAAGCTCGGCGAGATCCAGAAGCTCTCCGATCGGATCGCGGTGATGTACGAAGGCGAGTTCATCGACACGGTCGACCCGAACGCGGTGACCGAAGAGGAGCTCGGGCTCCTGATGGCGGGTCAGCGACTCACCGACGAAAGCGAGGCCGACAGCGAGGTCCGGCCATGAGTTCGGCCGGCGAAGGTGACGCGCAGTCGGTGCTGGACCGTCTCCCGGACCGACTGGTAGACGCCACGGTGCTGGAGCGGCTGGGAATCGCCGTCGCCTCGACGGCCGTCGCGATCTTCATCGGACTGCTCATCGTGGCCGCCGCCGGCTACAGTCCGATACTCTTCTTGAACAACCTGATCGTCGGCGCGTTCGGGAGTGAGCGCGTCATCGCGCGGACACTGCGGCTCTCGACGTTCTTCATCCTGACCGGCGTCGCCGTGGCGATCGCGTTCAGGGCCGGCGTGTTCAACATCGGCGTTCAGGGCCAGTTCATCGTCGGTGGACTCGCCTGTACCATGTCGATCCTCTGGACGGCGCCGTTCCTGCCGGGCGGCGCAGTCGGCGGCGTCGCGCTGATGCTGATCGGGACAATAAGCGCCGCGATCGGCGGCGGGCTGTACGCCGCGATCCCCGGCGTGCTGAAAGCGTACGCGGACGCCAACGAGATCATCACGACGATCATGCTGAACTTCATCGCCATCGGCGCGGTCAGCTGGCTGATCACGAACCCGTTCGGGCGAGAGGGGTCGACGGTCGTCCAGACCGAATCGCTCCCCGAAAACGTCGGACTGCCGCCGATCGTCTTCGGCGACGCGAACTTCTCGGTGATCGGACTCGCGCTCACGCTCGCGTTGGTCGTCGTCGTTGCGGCGGTCATGACGCGGACGAGTTTCGGGTACGACATGGTGACCAGCGGCTACCAGGCGGCGGCGGCGGTGTACTCCGGCGTCGACGCCAACCGCACGATCGTCGCGACGATGACGTTCTCCGGGGCGGTCGCCGGGCTGGCCAGCGCGCTGTACGTCATCATGTTCCAGGGGCGGTTCGTCGAGCCCGCGAGCATCCACACGTACGGCTACGACGCGATCGCGGTGAGTCTGCTCGCCGCGAACAACCCTCTCGGCGTGATCCCGGCGGGCCTGCTGTTCGGCGGGCTCAACTCGTCGAGTTCGTACATCCAGATCTACAGCGACGTGCCCATCCAGCTGATCGACGGCATCGTCGGGCTCGTCATCCTGCTTGTGGCCGCGCCGGAGCTGTTCCGGATGGCCGCGAAGCGCGCGGGGATTGGAGGTGAGGACCGATGAGCGTCGTCGACGACGTTCGCAGCCGGCGGTTCGGAACGGCCGGCCTCGTCGCCGTCGCGGCGGTCGGCGTCGCCGCGATCGCGACGGTCGCATTCGGCGTCCCGCTCGGCAGGATCGTCACGCCCGGCTACGTCGCCCGCTCGATCCAGTTGGCGGCCCCCATCACGCTCGCGGCGATCGGCGGGCTGTACGCCGAGAAGAGCGGCGTGTTCAACATCGGCCTGGAGGGGTTCATGATCTTCGGGGCGTTCTTCGCGGCCGCGGGGACGTACTTCGTCGGCGTCGACGGTGCGGTCGGCGCCTGGGCTGGGATCGTGATTTCGGTAGTGCTCACTACTGTCTTGACGGTGCTCTTCGCCGTGTTGCTGATCCGGTACAAGGCGAACCAGATCGTGGCCGGGCTCGGTGTCTGGTTCGTCGGCCTCGGCTTTGCCCCGTTTACCGCGTCGATCATCTGGGGCTCCAGAAACAGCCCGCGGATGCCCGGCATCGGGCGATTGACGATCCCCGGTCTCAGCGAGATTCCCTACCTCGGACGAATCGTCTTCGACCAGTCGCCGCTCGTGTGGCTCACCGCCCTCCTCGTCCTGGCGTCGTGGGCGTTCCTCTACCGGACGCGGTACGGCTACTGGATCCAGGCGGCCGGCGAAAATCCCGAGGCGCTCGATACCGCGGGCATCGACGTCAATCACGTCCGCTACGCGACGGTGATCTTCTCCGGGGCGATGGCGGGGCTGGGCGGTGCGGTGCTGCTCGCTCACAGTTCGTCGTTCATCGGCACCGGGCAGACGATGGTCGACAATCGCGGCTGGCTCGGCATCGTCGCCTACCTGTTTGGCAATTACAACCCCCTCGGCGCGGCCGCCGCGGCGCTCCTGTTCGGCGGGGTCGACATGCTGCAGGGGCAACTCCAGACGCTCAACATCAACGTCTCGCCCAAACTGCTCGGACTGCTCCCCTACGTGGTCGTCCTCGTCGTGCTGACCGGCTGGGGCAAGACGCGGGTCCCATCGTCGGTCGGCGAACCCTACGAGTCCGAGGATTGACCTCGGAAAACGGCGTCAACGACGCTTTCTGCCGAACTCCTCGGACGCCCGCTCTCGATACGACGGGTGCTCCTCCTGTCGGTCGCCCGAACGGGCCCACCGCTCCCGCGTCAAAATGCGTCGCGAACGGTCGCCCCTCGGCTACGTGCGTCCGGCGACCGCGTCGGCGATGTCGTCGAGTTCCTCGTCCGAGAGATCGGGCCGGTCGCCGGCGATGGCGTGAATCGGGGCGCCGCCGTCGCCCTCGAACCGCGGGATGACGTGACCGTGGACGTGAGGGACCTCCTGTCCGGCGGCCTCGCCGTTGTTGAACGCGACGTTGCTGCCGTCGGCGTCGACCGCGGCCTCGATCTCGGGAGCAAGCCGGTGGAGCGTCTCGAACACTTGCGCTCCCGCGTCCTCGGGGAGGTCGCCCAGCGTCTCGTGGTGGTCCTTGGGAATCACGAGCGTGTGGCCCGGCGCGAGCGGGTTGGCGTCGAGGAACGCCATGACGTCTTCGTCCTCGTAGACGCTGCGACTGGGGATCTCGCCGTCGACGATCTGGCAGAAGATGCAGTCCTCGGGCATACGCGATACGTCACCGCGTGTCGGCATGAAAGTTTCCCGAGCGGTGCGGGATCGCGTCCCCGGAACTTCCGTTCAGGCATCTGCGCCGGTCAGCCCGTCCAGCGCGTCGCCGATCGCGGCGACGTACTCGTCGGGCTCGTAGCCAAGTCTGGCGATCCAGATATCTTGGTAGGACGGGTGCAGGATCGGCAGGATCGCCGGGTCGATCCCCGGCGCCTCGATCGGTTCGAGGACGGTGTCGACGAAGCCGTCCAGGGTCAGCCCGGCCAGCGCGAACGTCGATGCGGTGGCGTGCTTCCCGGCCGGCACCAGCACGTCGGGAGAAACTCGCTCGATCTCGGTTTCCAGGTGTGCCCGGCAGTTCGCGCGTTCCTCGGCGGTCGGCTCGCGATTCGAGCCGTCATCTCCCTCCGGGAAGCACTTGACGGCGTTCGTGTAGAAACACTCGTCAGCGTAGCCCGCCTCGTCGAGCAGCGAGCGGATTCGGCGGCCGGAGTGGCGCGTCGTGAACGCCATCCCCGTCCAGTTGCCGCCCCGCCAGGGGTCGGCGTCGCCGGCGTCGACCGGCGGGGCCGATTCGGCGTCGCCGCTGGTTTCGGTCTGATCGTCGGCGTCGTCGGGCGGCCGCCCGGCACCGGGCGCCTCGCCGACCACCATCACTGCGGCGTCGGTCGGCCCGGCGCCCCAGGCGATGCACTCGCGGGCCTCGGCCAGCGCGGGGCAGCGCCGGCAGCCCGGTTCGAGGACCAGCCGCTCATCGGGATCGGGGAACGCCGTAGAATCGACCATCGCTACTCCGTCAGCGGCATCACGATGCCGAACACGAGCGGCGCGAACAGGCCCAGCACGACGCCGATGATCTCGGCGCCGGTTAGCAGCGTGTCGATCCCCCCGGGGTGTCCGGCGGCGATTCCGGTCGACAGGACCGCTTCGCCGAGCGCGCCGCCGAGGAACAGCGCGGCGCCGGCGAGAAAGCCGTACTTCGCGAGCGTCGGATAGTCGAGGTCGCCGTAGCGACCCGAGACGTGTGCCATATTCCGAACGAACCGCTCGCCCCAAGGTAAGCTTTCCGTAGCGCCGCGGGTCGACGGCGTCCACGCGGGATGCCGTCACGCCGGCCACCCGAACGTGTTCGGCTCAACGCCCACTCACGTTCGGAGCCAACGTGCAAGTATGGGAACGACCGATCACGGCCACGGCGACGTCGACCCGGTGACCGACCGCGTCCACGACAACTCCTGGTCGGCCAACATGGAAAAGCCCGAGCACGCCGGCGAGCCCGACCTCGTCGTCGAGCAGGCGATCGACGCAGTCGAGCACACGACGGCCGGCAACCACGTCAACCTCGTCACGCACGGCGAGAACGGCCACCCCGAGGCGTACCTCTACGAGGCGCTCGACGCGGAGTACGGCGACGACGTCGAGTGGGAGTACGTCGAGCAGTGCGGCTGCGGCGGGCACGTCACGAGGGTCCACGTCAAGTAGTGCAGCAGATCGACGCCGCCGGGCGCTCCCGTATCGCGCGCCCGAAAGGTCCATAGTTCTCCGGTGGCTGGTAGGGGGTATGCAACTCGAAGTAATCGCCGAACTGATCGCCTATCTCGTCGCCGCGGCGGTGCTGACGGGACTGGGGCTGGCCGCGGAGTTCGCCAGCTTCCTCCGGATCGGTGCCGGCGAAACGACGCTCGCCATCTGGTTCGCCTTCTTTGGCGCCCTGCTGCTGTACGCCGGCGTCTACATGATGGGCTACGAGAAGCTCGCGAAGACCGCGCTGGCGCTCCAGTCCTGAGCGGTCGACGGCGCCGAATCGCCACGCATCGCGCAGTCCCGTTTTCCGCCGCCGAACCGGCCGCTCGCTAACCGATTGTCCTTTACTGCCGGAGTGAGATAGCAGGCACATGGACCGATTCGGGGAAGTCGACGACCAGTACGATCCGGACGCGGTGGAATCCCGCGTGTTCGAGTACTGGGACGAGGTCGACGCCTACGAGAAAGCGAAGGCGGCACGGGCGGGCAACGAGCGGTTCTTCTTCGTCGACGGCCCGCCGTACACGTCGGGCTCGGCCCACATGGGCCACGCCTGGAACAAGAGTCTCAAGGACGTTTACATCCGCTACAAGCGGATGCAGGGCTTCGATGTCACCGACCGACCGGGCTACGACATGCACGGCCTGCCCATCGAGACGAAAGTCGAGGAGGAGAAGGACTTCGAGAACAAGAAGGACATCGAGGAGTACGGCGTCGAGAACTTCATCGACGCCTGCCGGGAGTTCTCCGAGGACAGCCTCGAAGGGCTCCAGGAGGACTTCAAGTCCTTCGGCGTCTGGATGGACTGGGACGACCCCTACAAGACCGTCTCGCCGGAGTACATGGAGGCCGCCTGGTGGGGCTTCGCGCAGGCCCACGACCAGGGGCTGGTCGAGCAGGGCAAGCGCTCCATCACGCAGTGTCCCCGCTGCGAGACCGCGATCGCCAACAACGAGGTCGAGTACGAGGACGTCGAGGACCCCTCGATCTACGTCAAATTCCCGCTGAGCGACCGCGAGGGCAAGCTCGTCATCTGGACGACGACGCCGTGGACGATCCCCGCGAACACGTTCGTCGCCGTCGACGAGGACGTCGAGTACGTCGGCGTCGACGCCGAGAAGGACGGCGAGACCGAGCGCCTGTACGTCGCGGATGGCGTCGTCGAGCACGTCCTCTCGGAGGGTCGCTACGACGACTACGAGGTCGTCGAGGAGATCACCGGCGAGGACCTCGTCGGCTGGGAGTACGACCACCCGCTGCGCGAGGAGGTTCCCGACGCGCCCGACGGCGAGGGCGCCCTGCAGGTGTACGACGCCGACTACGTCGAGGTCGATCGGACGGGACTCGTCCACTCCGCGCCCGGGCACGGTGAGGAGGACTTCGAGCGCGGCCGCGAACTCGGCCTGGACATCTTCTGTCCGGTCGGCGGCGACGGCGTCTACGAGGACTCGGCGGGCAAGTACGCCGGCCAGTTCGTCAAGGACGCCGACGACGAGATCATCGCCGACCTGCAGGACAAGGACCTGATGCTCTCGGCCGGCACGACGAACCACAGCTACGGCCACTGCTGGCGCTGTGACACCGGCATTCTCCAGATCGTCACCGACCAGTGGTTCATCACGATCACCGACGTCAAAGACGATCTCCTCGATAATATCGGCGACTCGGAGTGGTACCCCGACTGGGCCCGCGAGAACCGCTTCCGGGACTTCGTCGAGGAGGCACCGGACTGGAACGTCTCCCGGCAGCGCTACTGGGGGACGCCGATCCCGATCTGGACGCCGGCCGACTGGGACGGCACGATGGACGACGCGATCGTGATCGGCGACCGCGAGGCGCTCGCCGAGCGCGTCGACCAGGACGTCGATCCCGACGCGGTCGATCTGCACAAAGACACCGTCGACGACCTGACGATCACCGAGGACGGCCGGACCTACACGCGCGTCCCGGACGTGTTCGACGTCTGGCTGGATTCGGCGGTCGCGACGTGGGGCACCATCGACTACCCCTCCGAGACAGAGGCGTTCGACGAGCTGTGGCCCGCCGACCTGATCCTCGAAGCCCACGACCAGACGCGGGGCTGGTTCTGGTCCCAGCTCGGCATGGGCACCGCCGCGGTCGGCGAGTCGCCGTACAAGCAGGTCGTGATGCACGGCCACGCGCTGATGCCCGACGGGCGCGCGATGTCCAAGTCCAAGGACATCCGCGTCGACCCCGGCGAGGTCATCGACGACTACGGCGCCGACCCGATGCGGGCGTTCCTGCTGTCGCTCACCGCGCGCGGCGAGGACATGCAGTTCTCCTACGACGAGACCCAGGAGATGCAGCGCCGGCTCAACATCCTCTGGAACGTGTTCCGGTTCCCGCTGCCGTACATGCGGATGGACGGGTTCGATCCGGACCAGACGAGCGTCGAGGACGTCGAACTCGACCGAGAGGACCGCTGGGTGCTCTCGCGCCTGCAGTCGGTCGAAGCCGAAGCGACCGAGGCGATGGAGGAGTTCCGGCAGGACCGCGCGATCGACGCCGTGCTCGAGTTCGTCGTCGAGGACGTCTCGCGGTACTACGTCCAGCTCGTCCGCGAGCGCATGTGGGACGAGGAGGACAGCGAGTCCAAGCGCGCCGCCTACGCGACGCTGTACCGGGTCCTCCGGGAGGTCGTCGCGCTGCTGGCGCCCTTTACGCCGTTCGTCGCCGAGGAGATCTACGGCTATCTCACCGGCGACGCCGAGCACCCGACGGTCCACATGTGCGAGTGGCCCGAGGCCGACGACGACCTCCGCGACGCGCAGCTGGAGGAGGACGTCGATCTGGTGCGCGCCGTCGAGGAGGCCGGCTCGAACGCCCGCCAGCAGGCCGAGCGCAAGCTCCGCTGGCCCGTCACCCGCGCCGTGGTCGCCCCCGACGACGAGCGCGTCGTCGACGCCGTCGAGCGCCACCGCGACCTGCTGGCCGACCGCCTGAACGCCCGCGAGATCCAGCTCGTCGACCCCGACGACGACTGGGGCGAACTGAGCTACAGCGCCGAGGCCGACATGAGCGAGCTCGGCCCCGCGTTCGGCGACCGCGCCGGGCAGGTGATGAACGCGCTCAACGAGGCTCGTGTCGACGAGCCAACCCTCGACGCGCTGGAGGACGCCGTCGCCGACGCGCTCGAAGCCGACGACGAGCTCACCGAGGCGATGGTCTCCTTTGTCACGCAGACGCCCGACGCCGTCTCCGGCTCGGCGTTCTCGCGCAACGGCGACGATCTGGGCGTCGTCTACGTCGACACCGAGCTCAACGAGGACATCGAGAGCGAGGGGTACGCCCGCGAGGTGATCCGACGCGTCCAGGAGATGCGCAAGGACCTCGATCTCGAGATGGACGCCTCGATCCGACTGGAGATTGACGTGGCCGACGACCGCGTGGCCGGGCTGGTGCGCGAGCACGAGGAGCTGATCACGCAGGAAGTTCGCGCAGAGGAACTCGGTTCGGTCGAGGTCGACAATGGTAACCGGAAGACCTGGGAGGTCGAGGGCGTCGAGATGACGCTGGCGGTCGAGCCGCTGGCGGAAGCCGCGGCGTAAGCGCGAGCGCAAACTCGACCCTCTGACAGCGCCCACTTCTTTGTCGTTCGAGCGGGAGGAAATTGCCATGGACGAGGTCCGTCGGACGCTCGACGCCTACGAGTCCGACGCCGACGCGTACGTCGAGAAGTATCTCGGCGGGTCGATCGCCGCCCAGTACGGTGACGCGTTTTTCGACGAACTCGACGGCGACCGGATCCTCGATGTCGGCTGCGGCCCCGGTCCCGATCTCGAGACGTTCGCGAACCGCGGTTACGACGCGACGGGGCTGGACCTGTCGCCGTCGTTTCTCAGGGCCGCGAGCGACCACGTTTCCGACGCCGCGGTCGCTCGCGGCGACATGCGTCGACTCCCCTTCGAGGCGAGGTCGTTCGACGGCGTCTGGAGCAGCGCCTCGTTGCTCCACGTCCCCCGCGCGGATGCGGCGTCGACGCTCCGGGAGTTCCGGCGCGTCCTGCGCCGCGGCGGCGTCGCCTTCGTCTCGGTAAAGCGCGGCGAAACCCCCGGTTCCGACCCGAACGGCAGACACTTCGAGTACTACCGCGAGCGGGAGCTCCGCGAGCTGCTCGCCGACGCCGAACTCGAGCCGGTCAACGTCCGAACCGATACCAACTGGGTGAGCGCCGTCGTCCGTCGGCCGGACTGCGCGTAACCGAAGTTTCATCTCTCGATCACGAGACGGGCCGGTATGGAGATCCGCGAACTCGACGCAGAGCGCGAGCGTCGCGACGCCGTCCCGATCCTGCGCCAGCTGTGGTCCGACGCCGATTCCGAGGCGATCGTCGCGTGGACCGGCGCAGACGAGTACCACCTGTTCGGGCGCTTCGACGGCGAGGACCTCGTGGGGGTCGCCGGCGTCCAACTCGGCAACCACCTCCACCACGCCCGGATCGCGTGGCTCTACGACCTCGTCGTCGACGAGCCGCGCCGGGGCGAAGGTCACGGTACCGCGCTGCTGGAACACGTCGAGGCGTGGGCCGCCCAACGGGACTGCGAGTACGTCGCGCTGGCGAGCCCGCTCGACAAGGGGGCGGTTCACGAGTACTACGAGGGTCGCGAATACGAGCGGTGGGGCTACGTTATCGAGAAAGAGCTCTGACCCGGGTTACAGGCCGGACGCCCCGGCCTCGTCGTCGCGCACCCGGTGCTCGCTGATGATCTGGTCGACCATCTCGGCGTTCTGCTCCTTGCGCCGTTCTTCGGCGCGCTCGTGCCAGTCCTCGATGACGGCCTCGACGTCCGTCTCCCGGGCCACCGCGAGTTCGTCGACCTCCTGCATCCGGACGTCCGCGGCGGGGCCGACCGGAATCTCGTGCTCGAAGAGGATCTCGTCGGCGACGTCGGAGAGGTCGCCGCCGGCTTTGAGCACGACGCGGGGATCGACATCGACGAGGCGCTCGGCGGTCGAGCGCCCGGCGCCGCTGGCGTCCCGGAGGAAGATCACGTCGTCCTCGGCGAGCCCGTAGTTCTCGTGGGCCGCTTCCAGCGCGTTCGTGGTGAACGTCTCGACGGGCTTGATCGGGACCAGATCCTTCTTTTTCGCCGAGACGTCCGCGAAGTTCGAGTGGTCGAGCTTCCAGAGCTCCTTCAGGCGGTCGAGCTTGCCTTCCAGGGCCTCGTTGTCGTCTTCCAGTTCCTCGATCTCTCGCTCTAGACGCTCGTTCTTGCGCTGGAGTCGGGTTACCTCGCGACGCTCGCGGGCCTCGCGGCGCTCCTCGCGGCGGGCTTCCGAGAGTTCGCCCTCCAGTTCCTCGATGCGGTCGTCTTTCTCGTCGACGGTGTCTTCAAGCTGGTCGACGTGGGACTGCAAGCGCTCGACCTGGCGTTCGAGGTCGCGGATGCGCTTTTCCTCGTCGGTGAGTTCGCGGGGCGTGTGTTCGGTCTCCTCGGTCTCCGCTTCGTCGGGCTCGGTGAGGTCCTCCAGAACCGTTTCGACGGACTCCTCGCCGGTGACGACGCGGGCGGTGACCTCGCCGCGGTCGAACTCCGGAGGCACCTTGCGGGCGATCCGGCGGAACTGGTCCTCGCGCTCGTCGAACGCCGACAGCGCGGCGGCCATGGCGTCCCGTTCGTGGTCGTTGTCGTACCCCTCCTCGCGGGTGCGGTGTTGCTTGGTGTCGACCGGCAGGTCCGAGGTCGGCGTCCACGGGGCGGCGTCGAAACTGCGCCGGATCTTCTCGACGGTCTCGGGCATCGGCGTCACGTCGGCCGCCACGAGGATCGGCCGCCCGCGCTCGACGATCCACTCGATCACGGCGGCGGTGTCGGCCGTCCGCGTCGAGAGCACGTCGAGCACTTCGCCGTCGAGGCCGACGACGGCGACGGCGGTCGTCGTCCCGGGGTCGATCCCCACGAGCACGTGGTCCCGGCGCTTGACGAGCGGGTGGAACTCGATGCCGTCGCGGCGCTCGCGCTCGATCTCGATGCGCACGTCGCCCGAGCGCTCGCGGCCGACCGGGATGTCCTCGGGTCGCCCCGACACGCGAAATATCGCGTTGCTGAACCCGCCGTACTTCTCGGTGACGTCTTTCTCGTATTCGAGGGCGGCGTCGTCGAGTTCGCTTTCGACCTCCCGGGAGCGACGCTTGACCGAGCCGTGGATCTTGCGCGTGTAGCGGTCCTCGCTCCAGCCGCCCTTGCCCGTCGAGCGCCCTCGGGCGACTTTGACCTCGGTCGTGTCGGTAAAGGCCGACACCTCGTAGCCGACGTTCCGCGCGGCGAGTCGCGCTGCGGCTTCGGCTTCCTGCATCGGGTCCTTGCCGTAGGGGACGCCGTGGCGCTTGGCCACCCGCGAGAGCGGTTCGGGCTGCTCGTCGCCGGTCACCTGCACGAGCCGCGTGCCGTCGGGCAGGTCGCCCAGCAGCGCGATCAGGGCGTCCTTGTTCTCCGCCAGCTCGTACATGTTGTCGGTGGCGACCATCGCGGGTTCCCGGTCCACGATCAGCCGGCGGAGCTTGCGGTAGCTGACGACGTCCCGCTCGATCGACTCGCCGTCGAAGACACACAGCGCGTAGGAGGGCGCGTCGCCCCGCACGTCCCCGCTCTGGACGTCGACGCCGAAGACGACCGCGTCGAGGGCGCTCGTTCGGTGGCTCACGGCACTGTGTAAGGAATCACCACGAATAAATCCACGGCGGGCACGAGCGTCGACGCCGACCGGCTGCTCGCGTCGACTGACTGCTCCCGTCGACCGCTGCCCGACGAGCCGGGCGACGAGTGGTCGAGGAGCCGATTCGATCCCCTACTCGCCGTCGGGATACGGCACCTCGACGGTCTGGCCGTCGTCGGGCGCGAACACGTCGCCGTCGAACGCCTCGCGGGCCTCCCGAAGGTGGGCGCCGACGTCGCCGGTGTACCGCGAGGAGACGTGCAACAGCGCGAGCCGGTGGACGTTCGCTCGGCTCGCGATCCCGGCGGCCTCGCGCGCCGTGGCGTGGGCGGTCTTTTGGGCGCGATCCGCGCGGTCGTCGGCGAACGTGGCGTCGTGGATCAGCAGGTCGGCGCCCTCGGCCATGTCAACGGTGCGCTCGATCGGGCGCGTGTCGCCCGAGTAGACGATCTTGCGACCCGGCCGCGACTCGCCGACGACCTGTTCGGGGTCGATCACGGTGCCGTCGTCCAGTTCGACCGACTCGCCCTCGTGGAGCCGCGAGAACTTCGGCCCGACCGGAACGCCAAGCTCCTCGGCTTTTTCGCGGTCGAACCGGCCCTTGCGGTCGTCCTCGACGAGCGCGTAGCCGACGGCGCTGGTGCGGTGCGTGACTTCGAACGCCCGCACCTCGTAGTCGTCGCGACGCAGCGCGACGCTCCCGTCTCGGACCTCGTTGAGCCGCAGCGGAAACGAGGGGCGCGCGCCTGCCGCGTCGACGAACTCTCGGAGCTCGCCCTTCTTGCCCGGCGGGACGTGGATCGTCAGCGCGTCCTCGCGGTCGTTGAAATCCAGCGTGTCGAGCAGCCCGGGGATGCCGTACACGTGGTCACCGTGAGTGTGGGTGACAAAGAGATGCGAGACGCCGAAGCCGGTGCCAAAGCGCATCATCTGGCGCTGGGTGCCCTCAGCGCAGTCGAACAGCAGCTGGTCGCCCTCGCGGTTGACGGCGATCGCCGGCGGGTTGCGCTCGGTCGTCGGCACGGCCCCGCCGGTTCCGAGGAACGTCGCGCGCAGCGTCATCTGCTCGCAACTGGTCGGCCGACGGGTAAACCGGCTTCGGATCGACGCCCCTCCGCGGTAGCGGGTCGTACGATCCGTCGGCGTCGATCGTCGGCGTCGCGCAGCCGATCGGCGGTGGCTCGCGACTGCGCGTCGGCGTCCGGCGCCGGATAACGTCGAGTTACCGGTCGGTTCCGCGGCGAACGCCGCGACGCCGGTCGGAATGCCGAGCGCCTGTGGCCCAGCTTATTCGGGGAGCGATCGGTAAACGGACCGTACTTACCGACCGACGAGAACAATCTTGGGTCAGCTTACCGACGAGTACGGAACTGGTACTCAGTGAACGATAGAGCCTGTTTATCCGCCTATTAGGCCTGCGAAAACACGTGCGGCGCCAGAGCCGTGCGTGACCCCGCGGTGCGTGACCCCGCGACTCGCAGCGGCACCGGCAGCCGCGCCCGTACAAACCATGAAACAACCGAACCGACGGACGATCAGTGTCCTCTTCGTCGCGATTGCCCTCGTACTCGCGATCGGCCCCGCCCTTGGCGCGGCCGGCGCGACAGCACCGAGCGTGCAGGAGGGAGACGATGCTACCGACGACGGAATCACCGACGAGTCGGAGGACACCGGCGCACAGAACGGTACAGACGACACAGACGAAACTGACGACCAGAGCGAGGACGACAGCGAGTCCCAGACGCGGACTACGATCGACCGGATCACCATCGATCGGATCTCGACCGACTACGTCACGATGGAGAACGTCACGATCGAAGGGATCAACATCACGACCAGCGCGGCCGAGATGCTGTTCGGTCAGATGCCCGACGATGGTATCGACGTCGACGACGGCCTCGACAACGAGACCGACGATGGAATCGACAACGAGACCGATGACGGCCTCGACAACGAGACCGATGACGGCCTCGACAATGAGACCGATGACGGCCTCGACAACGAGACCGATGACGGTCTGGACAACGAAACGGACGACGAACAGCTGACGGAGCCGAACGCGTCCGTGACGTTCGAGGACCAGGAAACCAACGGTAGCACGGTCACGGTCGACAGCGTCAACGTCTCCGAGGGCGGGTTCGTTACGATCCACAACAGCTCGCTGCTGGAGGGCGCGACGTTCGACAGCGTCATCGGCTCCTCGGAGTACCTCGACCCCGGCGAGCACGAGGACGTCGAAGTGCAACTGTTCGACAACGAGACGGTGCCGGGCGCCGAGTTCGATCAGGACGCCCTGGAGGACAACGAGACGCTGATCGCGATGCCCCATCTCGACACGAACGACAACGAGACCTACGACTTCATCGAGACCGAGGGTGCGGAAGACGGTCCGTACACCGAGGACGGTGAAGCCGTGATCGACGACGCCGAGATCACGGTCGTCGACGGCGAGATGGAGAACGTCACCGACGATAACATGACTGACGGTGACGAGATGGACAACGTCTCTGACGGAGATGAGATGGACAACGTCTCCGACGATAACATGACCGACGGAGATGAGATGGAGAACGTCACCGACGATAACATGACGGACGGTGACGAGATGGACAACGAGACCGAGATGGCGGGTGACGCTCCCGTGCCGGAGGGCGATTCCTACGGCGTGAGCAGCCTCGAAGCCCCCGAGACGGCGACGGTCGGCGAGACCCTCAACGTCTCGGCGGAGATCTCGAACCCGAACGACTTCGAGAGTAACCAGTCCGTCGAGTTCCGTCTCGACGGCGACGTTGTCGACCGCCAGTTCATCGTTCTCGAAGGCGGCGAGAACGAGACCGTGACCTTCGAGATCCCCTCTGACGGGCTCGAAGCCGGCGACTACAACCACGGCATCCTGACGTTCGACGAGGGCGAGGTTGCCGACATCACGCTCGAAGCGGAGGAGGAAGACGACGAGGAAGAAGCGCCGGTCGACGACGGTGAAGACGAGGAAGACGCCGAACCCAACGCCACGGTGACGTTCGACGATCAGGAGACCGACGGTAGCACGGTGACGGTCCAGAGCGTCAACGTCTCCGAGGGCGGGTTCGTCACGATCCACGACAGCTCGCTGCTCGAAGGAGCGACGTTCGACAGCGTCGTCGGGTCCTCCGAGTACCTCGACCCCGGCGAACACGAGGACGTCGAGGTCCAACTGTTCGACAACGAGACGGTGCCGGGCGCCGAGTTCGACCAGGACGCCCTGGAGGAGAACCAGACGCTGATCGCGATGCCCCACCTCGACACGAACGACAACGAGTCCTACGACTTCATCGAGACCGAGGGTGCGGAAGACGGTCCGTACACCGAGGACGGTGAAGCCGTGATCGACGACGCCGAGATCACGGTCGTCGAGGATGACGTCGACGAGGCGACGGACGACGCGGAACCGTCCGCGACGCTCGACGTCGCCGACCAGAGCGGTGACGGTACGACCCTCGAGGTCGCCGAGGCCTCCGCCGACGAGGACTTCTACGTCGTCGCCAACTACGACGGCGAGACGTCCGAGAGCCCGACGTTCAACGCCGTCGAGGAACGCCTCGACTACTCGTTGACGCTCGACCCGCCGATTGAGGACGACACGACCGTCGAGGTCGCCATCCTCGCCGCTGAAGACGACGAGGAACTGACGAGCCAGGAGATCGAGTACACCGTCGAGGCGGACGGTGACGCCGACGTCGAGGACGGTGCGGACGACGGCGACGCGAACGCGACCGACGGGACGACCAACGAGACCGACGGCGACGCGACGGGCGTCGACGGCAACGAAACGGCCGCGCTGCTCGCCTGAGAACGCCGATCGGTCCGTCACCTCGCGACGCGGCCAGGCGCACAGCACGCGAACCGGGTCGCGGCGGCGGGGCGCCGCCGCCGACCGACCGATTCTTACTGACGCGCACAGTACGAGCGGGTAATGGAACCGCCGCTGTGGATCGACGAGCACGCGCCCGCGCTGGCGGATCTCCCCCAGTCGGACGCGCGCGACTACCTGACCGAGGGCGTCGACGAGCCGATCAACCTCGTGTTGCACGGCCCGCCGGGCAGCGGCAAGACCGCGGCGGTGCGCGCGCTGGCCGACGCCGCCCACGAGAACCCCGACAGCGACCTGATCGAGATCAACGTCGCGGACTTCTTCGATCGCACGAAGACCGAGATCAAGAACGATCCCCGGTTCGCCTCGTTCCTGGAAGGCAAATCCAGCATGGCCAAGCGGGATATGATCAACCACGTCCTCAAGGAGTCGGCCAGCTACGCGCCCGTCTCCGGCGAGTACAAGACGATCCTGCTGGACAACGCCGAGGCCGTCCGCGAGGACTTCCAGCAGGCGCTGCGCCGGGTGATGGAGCAGCACCACAAGACCACCCAGTTCGTGCTGACGACGCGCCAGCCCACCAAGCTCATCCCGCCGATCCGCTCGCGCTGTTTCCCGGTTCCCCTCCGGGCGCCCTCTCACGAGGAGATCGTCGCCGTCCTCGAAGGCATCGCCGACGCCGAGGACGCCGAGTACGACGCCGACGGTCTGGAGTACGTCGCGGGCTACGCGGCCGGCGACCTCCGCAAGGCGATTCTGGGCGCCCAGACGACCCACGAGCAGGAAGACGAGATCACGATGAACGCGGCCTACGAGACTCTCGGCGAGGTCGGTACGACCGACCGGATCGAGGAGATGCTCGACGACGCCGAAGCCGGGGAGTTCACCGACGCCCGGAAGACGCTCGACGACCTGCTCGTCGAGGAAGGATTAGAGGGCGAGGAGGTGCTCCGGGACGTGCTCTCGGTCGCCCAGTCGCGCTACGACGACCGGACGCAGGCCGAACTGTACCGCGCGGCGGGCGAGGTCGATCTGGATCTCACCGAAGGGACCAACGATCGCCTGCACGTCTCGCACCTGCTCTCGCGGATCCCCGAGATCGCCTGAGACGATGCGATTGCTCCGCAACTTCTCCGTCTGGCTCGCGCTCGACCTCTGCGTCAAGTTCGTCGCGATGCCGGCGATCGGCACCGTCACCGCTTCGACGGCGCTGCCGGCGTACGCCAGTAGCGTCATCAGTCTGGCGCTGACGTACGGCGTCCTGCGGCGCTATCCTGATCTCGATGTCGGCGCGCTCGGGAACGCGGCCGCTCTCGCGATCTGTCTCGCGCTGGCGGGCCACGTGATCGTCGCCCTGACCGTCGGCCGGACGCCGCTCCGCGAGGTCGGGATCGGCGTCGTCGCGCTCTCTCTGGCGGCGGCGATCGCCCGCGAGCGGTGGTTCGACGGCGGCCCGTCCGCGCCCGACGCCGCCGCCTGATCCTCACTCCGGAACGCCGGCCGACTCGCCGCCGCCGCGTTCGAGCACGAGCACGTGTCGATCCAGCGACCGGTGAACGCGCCGCTCGAACCGATTCTCGATCCGCCAGCCGGCAGCCCGCGCTTCGGCGTCCCACGGCCGATCGGCGACGACGACCGCTCTGGGAGCGATCCGGTGGGCCTCCACGAGCGCGCCGGCGACCAGATCCGAGAGATCGAGGTTGGCGATCTTCGACTGGCGGCCGTACGGCGCGTCGAACACCACGGCGTCGGCGGCGTCGTCCGGGATCGGGAGCTGCGTGGCGTCGCCGCGGGCCGTCCCGAACGCGGCGTCGTCGGGGAGCGCGTGGGCGAGGTTGCGCGCCGCGCCGCGGGCCATCTTCCCCTGAGCGTCGGTGCCGAGCACGTCCGCGCCGGCCAATCCGGCCTCGATCAGGACGCCGCCGGTGCCACACATCGGGTCGACGACGAGCGCGCCGGGCCGCGCGCCGGCGAGGTTGGCCAGCGCGCGGGCGAGCAGCGGGTCCATGCTGCCGGGCTGGAAGAACGGCCGGTCGGTCGGCGCGCGCTCGCCGAAGTCCCGGCGACTCTCGGCGACGACCCAGCCCAGCGCGCAGCCCGCCTCGCCGTCGACCGCGCGGTCGTCGATCGGGATCGCGTCGCCGCGCCCGGGACCGCCAGCGTCCTCCGGGTCCGCCTCGCGCGGATCGAGTTGTCCCTCGCGCTCCCACGCGACGGGGTCGGAAAACAGCGCTCGCAGCACGTGATCGGGGTCGTCGAGGTCGACGTCGAACCCGCGGTCGACCAGCAGGCCGCCGAGTTCGCGCTCGACGCGCTGGGTATCGACGCCGGTCGAGCCTCGAACGTCCTCGGCGCGCACGGCGACCGATCCCTCGCGATCGACCGCCGCGGCCGAGAGCAACGCGCTTGCGCTCTCGAGGTCGGCGTCGGCCAGCCCGACGAGCTCGCTCGCGCGGCGGGCGTACGCCAGCGTCTCGACGCGCTGGCGCTCGACGGCGCCGGCGGTGGCGAGTCCCGGCGCGAGCAACTCGACGCCCGCGGCCGCGCTCCTCGCTTCGCAGGCGGCGAATCGGTCGTCCTCGCCGCCCAGTTCCAGCAGGTACACGCCGCACAGTCGGCCGCGCGAACGTATGAAACGGCCGGTTCCTCGCCCGCGCTCGCTCGCGGGACGTGACGGGCACCTACCGGCAAAAAATGCCGATTGTCGGCGGGTGTCCGCGGTCGGCGCCGGACCCGCTGACGCCTCGATCTCCCCCTTTATCAGCGGGTGGGTGTTACCCTGCAGACGACCCACAGCCCGCCGATGCCCTGCGATTCCGAGGGCCCGCGTCGGCGCGAAGCGTCGCGCTCGTTCCGCGTCAGCGACGTATCAGACCGTGGCATGAACCTTTATAAGCCTTAAATACATCCTTTAAAACGTACTATGAGCGACCCCAAGGAAACTATCAATATCGAAAACGTCGTCGCCTCGACGGGGATCGGGCAGGAGCTCGACCTCCAGAGCGTCGCCATGGACCTCGAGGGCGCCGACTACGATCCCGAGCAGTTCCCCGGGCTCGTCTACCGCACGCAGGATCCCAAGTCGGCCGCGCTGATCTTCCGGTCGGGCAAGATCGTCTGCACGGGCGCCAAGTCGACCGACGACGTCCACCAGAGTCTGCGCATCGTCTTCGACAAGCTGCGCGATCTGGAGATCAACGTCAACGAGGATCCCGAAATCGTCGTCCAGAACATCGTCACCTCCGCGGACCTGGGCCACAACCTCAACCTGAACGCGATCGCGATCGGCCTCGGTCTGGAGAACATCGAGTACGAGCCCGAACAGTTCCCCGGGCTGGTCTATCGCCTCGACGACCCCGAAGTCGTCGCGCTGCTGTTCGGTTCGGGTAAGCTCGTCATCACCGGCGGCAAGAAGCCCGAGGACGCCGAGCACGCGGTCGACAAGATCGTCTCCCGGCTAGAAGACCTCGGCCTGCTGGAATGACACTCTCCTCGCCCTAATGGGCGAGGATTCCTCCGTTGGGATTCAGCTACTGACCCACGGAGGCAACTTGCGGATTCGTGCGCACTTCTTTGAGACTCTCGTGAGGGTGTGGTTTCCCCGACCATTCGTGATCGTCCCACTCGAATCGCACGGGCCGTGCCATCGGCCTGACTTCCGTATCGCTGTGTTCCCGAAGGAACGTCTCTGACGCCGTGAGATCGGCGTGCCCCTCGAATCCGCACGGGCACGTCAGCGTCTCCCCGTGGCGAATCGTCGCGTCGTGGTCGCCACACTCGGGGCACGTCTGACTCGTCCACGCTTCCGACTCGGCTTCGAGGCTGATGCCGTATTCCTCACAGACGCACGCGAGGCGGTGGATGAACTTCTTGAACGCCCAGAAGTTGTGCGCCTTCTCGTTCACCCTGACCGACCAGTGCGTGTCCAGCACGTCGGTCAAATCACCCACGTACACCGTCGCCACGCCCTCATCGTACAGCCGTTCAACGAGGTCGCGTACCAGCGCGTTCTGTGCGTGGTCACGGCGTTTCGTCCGCTGTCGGTACAGCCGTTGAATCCGCTTGGAACTGTAGCGTCCCTCGCGGAGTTTCGACTGTAGGCGGGCGATTTCGTTGGTCGTCTCGCGGAACCGTCCGAACAACTCACGACCGTCGTAGAGGTATTGGTTCCCAGTGGTCGTTGAACAGGCGACGAGATTGTTTGCGCCAACGTCGAGGGCGGCTTCTTCCGAAGCCAGTGGTGAATCCAGTCGAGAATCAGGGACGGTAACTGGTTGAAAAGCCCTGAACGTGTCGCTCACTTCGTCGTACTCCAGTTCCAGACGACCCCGTTTGCCGTCCCACTTCGGGTTGCCTCTGACTTCGAGGCGAAGTCGTTCGTGGTAGCCGAGTCCGTATTCATCTTTCAGTTCTTGCCCGACAGGGATTTCAAGACGGCTACGCTTGCCCCACTGAATCGTGTACTGGTCGCATCGGATGTAGGTACGGAGTTCGCGTCCGTCCTCCTCGTTGCCCCAGTACGACGGTGGGTTGGCATACTCGCCGTTCTCCTTGAAGGCGAAGAACGACCGCCACGCTTCGCTGTTCTTGCGCGTGACCTGTTGAACGGTCGCACTACCTACGATACCGTTGTAGCGTCCTCGGTACTCGGACGTGTCCCACACGTCGCCGTCACCAAAGTAGTTCTGACGACGTTCGTAGGTCAGTTCATTCCACAGAGAGGCGGACGCGTCGAGTAGCCGTAGGAGGCACTCTTTGTCGTTTTCGGACTGTGGAACGGCCTTGAAGGTGTTGACCCGCTTCATTCGTCGTCCCCTTTCTGTTCAGTGACGTAGCGTTCGACAGTTCCCTTCGAGGTACTTTCTTCCGTGCCGACATAGTACGAACGAGTCCACTTCACGCGGTCGTCGTAGCGTTGGTTGTACTTCCGCGCCGAGATGCCCTTGACCCAGTTGACGATGAGGGACGGGGCGTTCTTGGGTGGACTCCCGATGAACAGGTGTACGTGGTCGGGCATGACCTCGGACTCGGCCAGTTCGAGGTCTTTGTCCTCGCAGATTTCCGCGAAGATGGTTTCGAGACGTTCCTTCGTCTTCCCCGTCAGGTGCGAACTCCGATATTTCGGCACGAACACTATGTGATAGTAGAGTTCATATTTCGCATGACGGGTGCTCTTTACCATCTATGTATACTATACTATTCGGACGTGTTAAACATTGCGTTAGAACCTGTCTATGGACTTATCAGCGATCGTATTCTGTTGGTCAGCTTCACCCCCGTCCTAAATTTCTGCAATCTGTAGTCGGCACCGCACCGCTGCGCGCTCTGACGTACCTGCCGCCGCTCAAGCGTTCGCTCGATCCGCTTTTCGGCTCTCGGCGGCGACGCCCCGCCTGAACGTATCAGCACGTACAAGTCCCGGCAGCCGAAGCCACAGGCATGGTCGGTCTCGCGCCCGCGCAATCGCTCCCGTTCGGCTCGATCCCGGCGGTGCTCGGCACGCTGTTGATCGCCGCCGTGTTCTACGGCGTCACCGCCCACGTCGCCGCCCGGTACGTGCTCGGCGACGTCCACTTCGAGCAGGGGCTGCTCGTCGGCATCGTCCCCGCCACGATCCTCGTCGTCGGCGTCTGGCTGCTCGGCGAGGGGATCGGGCTGTACGTCGCGCTGGTCGGCGCGCTGGTCGGCGACTTCGTCGCGATCGACCGCGTCTACGACCCCGGAATTAAGTGGTCGATCGCCGTCACGCTCGTCCACTACGCGGTGAGCGTCCTCCTGGGGGTCTGGGTCACGAGCCTCTTCCTGTGACGATCGCTTCACACCCCGTGCTTACTATGCGGGCGGACGAACTTCGAACCGATGGCTGCGTCCGCGCCCTCGCCCGACGGCGGCGTCGAACTCGTCTTCGAGATTCGCGACGAGCGCTACCTGTTCACGACGCTCTCGTCTGAACTGAACGCTGAGGTGGTCGCCCGCCAGATCGTCCAGCGCTCGGACAACGACCTGCTGGAGTTTTTCACCGTCGCCGACGCCGACCCGGAGGCGGTGACCGCGTTCGCCGCGGAGTTCCCGGGCATCGAGCGCGTTCGGACGATCCCGCGAGCGGACGACGAACTGCTCGTCGAGGTCGTGGTCTCGGGACCGTGCCTCGGCGCGGCGATCGCCGACGCCGGCGCGGTCGCGCGCGACGCCGTGGCCGTCGATGGCATCGCGACGGTCACCGTCGACGTTCCGCCCGGCGTCGCCCCGCGAGCGGTGTACGACGCGATCGAGGAGCGCCACGAGGTGTCGCGGCTGGTCTCGAAGCGCCAACAGTCCGCCGCCGGAATCGTGCCGGTCAGCGACGTCGACCGGCTGCTCGACCCGCTGACGGACAAGCAACTGCGGGCGCTGAAGGTCGCGCTCGCCGGCGGCTACTACGACTGGCCGCGCCAGAGCACCGCGACCGAGTGCGCCGAGGCGCTGGGCGTCTCGCAGCCGACGTTTAGCCAGCATCTCCGGCGCGCCGAGTCCAAGCTCCTGACCGCCGTCTTCGAGGCCGCGACCCGATCGTCGATCGATCGGGACGCCCAGCCGGAGCTGGAGAACCTTTCCTCATAGGCACCGACGTTACCCGTCGGTCTGACGTATCGTCGGGTACCGATGCAGCCGATGTCCACGCCCTCTCCACCGGCCGGTGACGAGTCGTCGTCCGACGATTCCGTGAGCCCCGCGATCGCCGTCGTGCGCTCGATCGCGTCCGCGACCGGTCGCCAGCCCCACGAACTCGCCCCGCTGTACGACTCGATCGATCCCGACGCGCTGGACGCGCTGTTCGAGCACGCCCGCGACCGGTCGGCGTCGACCGGCGTCTCCTTCTCTCACGACGGCGTCGAGGTCGAACTGTGCGTCTCGCCGGACGGCGGGCTCACCGTCGACGTCGACCCGGCCTGAGATCGGCGTCCCCGCCCTACTCGACGAGTCGCTCGATCTCGGTGACGAGGATGTCGCTGGCGCCGGCGTCCTTGACGTCGTTGATCGTCTCGAACACGTCGGCCTCGTCGACGACGGCGTGGACGGCGACCAGGTCTTCCTCTCCATCCGCTATGTCCATCACCGTCGGGCCGCCCATCCCCGGAATCACGTCGCGCACGTCGTCCAGACTGTCCTCGGGGACGTTCATCATCAGGTAGCGCTTTCCGTCGGCCGACAGCACCGACTCCAGCGCGGTCGCGATCTGCTGGACTTTCTCGTCGTCGGCGACGTCCTCGCGGGCAAAGAGTCGGACCGAGCTGTCGAGCACCTCGTCGATGATCGCCAGCCGGTTGACCTTCAGCGTCGTTCCGGTGGACGTGATGTCGACGATGGCGTCGGCCATCTCGACGTGGGGCGTCAGCTCGGTCGCGCCCGTCACTTCGACGATCTCGGGGTCGATCCCCCGCTCCTCGAAGTACCGGCGCGTGATTGTCGGGAACTCGGTGGCGACTTTCTTGCCGGCCAGATCCTCGACGGCCTCGATGTCGCCGTCCTCGGGCGCTGCGAGCACGAGCCGACACTGCCCGAAGCCCAGATCGAGCAGTTCGGCGACGTTGCCCGGTTCGGCTTCCGAGAGCTGGTCGTGGCCGGTGATGCCCACGTCGGCGGCGCCGTCGCTCACGTACTCGGGGATGTCGGCGGCCCGCGCGAACAAAAGCGTCACGTCGGGGTCGACGGTGTCGGCGTACAGCTTCCGGTCGGCGCCGTCGACGACGTGTAGCCCGGCGCGCTCCAGCAGGTCCAGCGTGGGGTCGTGCAGGCGACCCTTGTTGGGGACGGCGATTCGCATTTGCCCGTGATTCGCGGGCCGCGGGGAACTGTTTTTCGACCGAGCGACGGCGTCCGGCGGCGGCCTCGTCTCCGCTCTCACCCGTCGAGCCACCGAATCCAGTCGCCGTAGGGATCGAACTCGGCAATCTGCGATTCCGCGACGGCGTCGCCGCCCGCGAAGCGAACGAGCCGATACGTCGCCGGCGCTCGATTTTCTTCGGGGTCCAGCGAGAGCCAGTAAATCGGTCGCTCGACGCTGCGCTCGGCGAGCAGCCCGCGTAGTTCGCCGATCGTCTCGTCGTCGAGCTGGTAGAGGACGTACGTGCTAAACACGACGAGAGCGGAATTGTCGGGCGCCTCGTCGAGGAGTGCCGGCAACTCCGCGATGGCGTCGCCCGCGACGAGATCCGGCGGATCGTCCCGCGCCACGTCAATCGCGGCGTCGAGCCGCTCGTGGCGACGCCGCAGGCCGGGGTGGACCAGCGCTCGGAGCCAGCGCGCGTCCGCGGGATCGGTCACGTCCAGCGGGTTCAGGTCGACGCCGACGCGGCGCTCGACCGAGAGCTCAGTTTCGGGCAGCGGCGGCGTCCCATCGCCCCGGAGTTCGCATTCGATGCGAACCGGCGCGTCGGCCGACCCCGCGGTCCCCGCGTCGCCGTACTCGTACGCGTACTGGTCCCAGCAGAGATTGAGTCCCGCGCTGGCGCCGATCTCGACCAGCGCGAGCCGGCGGGTGCCCGCCGTTCTGGCGACGCGCTCGAACGCCGGTACGAGAGCGGCCGATCGTCCCACGTCGTTCGTCTGGGTGCGACGCGTTGCGACGAGCTCTCGAAGCCGATCTTCGTTGCTCGCGCAGAACTCTCGAAACGCGGGAAACGGATCCTCGTCCGGCACGTCGCTACCCCGACCCGATGCGTCGCCGCCGCAGGTCGGGTAGAATCGCGCCAGCGGGTGGTCGCTATCCTGCAGGAGCAGCGCGTGGACTGCCGCGAGCAGCGTTTCCGGTCCGGGTTGCCCCTCGCGAGCTTCCCCGGCGATGTCGAGGAGCAGGTCGTCGTCCGCGCCCGCTCTCGTCACGCGTTCGTACAGCGGCGACTTGTCGCCGACCCAGTCGGCGTACGCCTCGAACTGCTCGACGAGATCGTCCATACGCCCGACAGTCGCGGGCGCCTGATGAATTCTTCGCGTCCGTTGGAGCGAAACGATCCGTCGCGTCCTGGCTTCGCGCGGGATCAGTTCCGAGCGGCGGCGCTCCCGCTCCGGATCGGACGGATTAACACCGGTGCTCCCGAATCGACGCCCATGACTACGCTGCGGATCGCGGGCGGGCGGGTGCTTCGCCCCGACATGACGGTAGAGCGCGCGGACGTGCTGGTCGATCAGGACGCCGGCGAGATCCTGGAGGTCGGCACCGACGAGCAAAGCTCGTCGAGCCCTCGTTCGGCTTCGCCTCACGAGGACGTCGAGGCCGGCGTCGGCGACGAACTGCTCGAAGCCGACGGCGGGCTGGTGATCCCGGGCCTCGTCAACGGCCACACGCACGTCGCGATGACGCTGCTCCGGGGCTACGCCGACGACAAGCCGCTGGACGCCTGGCTGCAGGAGGACATCTGGCCGGTCGAAGCCGAGTTGACGCCCGAAGACATCAGAGCCGGCGCCGAACTCGGCATCGTCGAGATGATCAAGTCCGGCACGACGGCGTTCTCGGACATGTACTTCCACGTCTCGGAGATCGCCGACGCCGTCGACGAGGCGGGCGTCCGGGCCGTGCTGGGCCACACCGCGATCACGGTCGGCAAGGACGAGGAGGACGCCGAGGCCGACATGCAGGACAGTCTCGCCGTCGCGCTGGAGCTCGACGGCGCCGCCGACGGGCGGATCTCGACGACGTTCCAGCCCCACAGCCTGACGACCGTCGGCGAGGAGCACCTCCGCGAGTTCGTCCCCCGCGCTCGCGAGGCGGGCCTGCCGATGCACTTCCACGCCAACGAGACCGAGGGCGAGGTCGAGCCGATCGTCGACGAGCACGGCGAGCGCCCGCTCGCGTACGCCGACGATATCGGTCTGCTGAGCCCGGAGAACTTCCTCGCCCACGGCGTCCACGTCGACGACGAGGAGATCGACCTGCTCGCCGACTCGGGGACGGGCGTGATCCACTGCCCGGCCTCGAACATGAAACTCGCCTCCGGGATGGCGCCCGTCCAGCGCATGCTCGACGCCGGCGTCACGGTCGGGCTGGGCACCGACGGCGCCGCGTCGAACAACGACCTGGACATGTTCGACGAGATCCGCGATGCGGCGATGCTGGGCAAGCTCGCCGCGGACGACGCGAGCGCGGTCGCGGCGGCCGACGCGGTCGGACTGGCCACGGCCGGCAGCGCGCAGGCGCTGGGGATCGACTCGGGCCGGATCGAGCCCGGCGCGAACGCCGACCTCGCGGTCGTGGATCTCGCCGAGCCCCACCTGACGCCGCAACACGACCTCGTGAGCCACCTCGCGTACGCCGCCAACGGCGGCGACGTCCGGCACACGATCTGCGACGGCGACGTGCTGATGCGAGATCGCGAGGTTCTGACGCTCTACGAACCGAAGGTTCGGGACGCCGCCGCCGAGCGAGCAGAGGCGCTGGTCGAGCGAGCGGCCGACGAGTGACGTTCGTCGGGTGCAACTAACAGGAAAATAAACGACGAGATCTGTTTTTAAACGTTACAACGATTTCTCCTCCGGTTTCGATATCGGGTGAACGAGGTGAACGAGAGTCCCCCTTTATGATCCGATCCTGATATGGAGGGAACGTGATGAGTCGGAAAACCCAACTGTTCGCGGTGCTGGGCGCGGTCATGCTGATCGTGTCGATGGCGGCCCCGGCGGCCGCCGCGTCCGCGATGGTCCAAGAGGACGTCGACGAAGACAGCGACGACCTCGAGGATGCGGACGACAACGAGAGCGACGGCGATCTGAACGAATCGGACGAGGATGAACTCGACAACGAGTCTGACGACGACCTCGACAACGAGTCTGACGGCGACGAGGAGGAGTTGGATGACGAAGAAGACGAGGAGGATGCCGAAGACGAAGATGAGGAAGACGAAGAGGATGAAGAGGACGCCGATGACGACGACGCCGAAGACGACGAGGACGGCGCGGCCGCCTCGGCGACCAGCGAGAACCTCACGATCTCGGTCACCAACGCCCCGTCGGTCGAGCTGACCGACGACGGCGAGGCGGCTGCTAACGCCACCGTGTCGGTCGCGGTCGACGACGAGAACGCGTCCTACGAGGGCGCGGGCGAGTACACGACCGACGAGGACGGGACGGTCGCGCTGCCCTCGCCGAACGAGACGGTCGCGGTGACCGTCACCGGCGAGGTCGATAACCGCTCGGTCTCGGTGTCGACGACGCTCGGCACCGACGCGGCCGACAACTTCGGTCTGGAGGTCGCCGCGTTCGTCGAGTCGCTCCAGCAGGAGAACGTCAGCGGCCCGATGGGCCAGCAGGTCGCGGCCTTCGTGGTGGAGAACAACCCGGCCGCGGACAAGATCCCGGACCACGCCGGTCCCGGTAACCAGGGTCCGCCCGAACACGCCGGCCCCGACGGCGACAAACAGCGGGGGCCGCCGGAAGACAAGGGTCCCGACGGCGACAAGGGCCCGGACGGTGACAGAGGACCTGCCAGCGACAAGGGTCCGTCCGATGACAAACAGCGCGGCCCGCCCGCGGACAAGGGTCCCGGCGGTGACGACGCGGACGACGACAGTGAACAGGACGACTCGGAGCAGGTCGACGACGACGATAGCGAGGTGGACTCGGACGACGCTGACGACGAGGACGCCGACGAAACGGCCTAAACGGCGGCTTTTCTGCGACCGCGGTTTTCGACGCGTGCGAACCGAACACCGGCAGCGCAGTAGTGTCATCCGACGGGTGCTCGTCCCCCGTTCCTGCGCGTCGATCCGATTTTCGTTTGCTCTCGGCCGGCACGGTCGAGCGTCCGAACTCGGCACGGAACTCCGGGCCGCTGGACGTTCGTTAGAGCGAACTACATCCGACGAAACGAATGGAAAAAAGACCGATCTTGAGGGCACGTAATCGGATGAATGTCTTGATCTTCGGATCTTCGTGCAAATATTTGCGCCGATCGCCGTCGCTTTAGTACTATCTATGCAAGGAATGACCGAAGCAACATGGCATCCGAAAGCCTCACCCCCGACGAACGGGACGTGCTCGCTCGCATCGAAGAGGAGGACGTAGACTTCCTCCGCCTGCAGTTCACCGACATTCTGGGTACCGTCAAGAACGTCTCCATCACGGCCGACCAGGCCGAGAAGGCGTTCACCGAGGGGATCTACTTCGACGGCTCCTCGATCGAAGGGTTCGTCCGCATCCAGGAATCGGACATGCGCCTGGTGCCCGACCCCTCGACGTTCGCCGTCCTCCCGTGGCGGAACACCGAGAGCGGGAAGGCAGCCCGCCTGATCTGTGACGTCTACGACACCAAGACCGGCGAGCCGTTCAGCGGCGACCCGCGTCACGTGCTCAAGAGCGTCCTCGACGAGGCCGAGGAGATGGGCTATACGGTCAACGCCGGGCCCGAGCCGGAGTTCTTCGTCTTCGACAAGGACGAGGACGGTAGCGCGACCACCGAAACGCACGACGCCGGCGGCTACTTCGACCTCGCGCCGAAGGACCTCTCGTCGGACCTGCGCCGAGAGATCATCTACAACCTCGAGGACATGGGCTTCGAGGTCGAGTCCAGCCACCACGAGGTCGCCGAAGGCCAGCACGAGATCTCGTTCAAGTACGACGACGGGCTCTCGACGGCCGACAACATCGCGACGTTCCGCTCGGTCGTCCGCGCCACGGCCGAGGTCAACGACGTCCACGCGACGTTCATGCCCAAGCCGATCGCCCACATCAACGGCTCTGGCATGCACACGCACCTCTCGCTGTTCACGACCGACGGCGAGAACGCGTTCCACGACGAGGACGACGAGTTCAACCTCTCCGAGACCGCCAAGCAGTTCGTCGCGGGTATCCTCGACCATGCGCCCGCCGTCACGGCGGTCGCAGACCCGACGGTCAACAGCTACAAGCGCCTGGTGCCCGGCTACGAGGCGCCCGTCTACGTCGCCTGGTCGGACGTCAACCGCTCGGCGCTGATCCGCAAGCCGGCGGCCCGCGCGCCCGCCGCCAGCCGCATCGAACTGCGCTCGCCCGACCCGTCGTGCAACCCCTATCTCGCGCTCGCCGCCATGATCAAGGCCGGTCTGGACGGCATCAAGCGCGATCTGGACTGTCCCGACCCGGTCCGCGAGAACATCTACGAGTTCGACGCCGAGAAACGCGAGGAGTACGGCATCGAGACGCTGCCGCCGAACCTCGGCGCCGCCGTCGACGCGCTCGAACAGGACGAGGTCATCCAGGACGCACTCGGCGAGCACGTCGCCGAGAAGTTCGTCGAGGCCAAGCAGGCCGAGTACGACGAGTACAAGGCCGAGGTCTCCGAGTGGGAGATCGACAGCTACCTCGAAACGTTCTGAAGCCGCTCTCTCCGTCGCCCGAGGCAGCGATCGGCTGACGCCGGTCGACGTTCTGGCGAGCGTACGAGCCAGAGCTCGACGCGGTGTTCGGTGTCGGTGCCTCCGCCGGGCGTGTCAGGCTCGCGTCGGCGGTGCCGTAGGGACTCCAGTGGACTGGCTACTCACGACACTGCGAGCGATCGGAACTCAGGCTTCCGAACGGGGGATCCTACGACGAAACGCCAAGTTCCGACGCGGGCCCACGAAATCCGGCGACCGCGACCTGACGCCGCGTTCCGGCGGCCGCGACCGATGCCGCGTTCCGGCGGCCGCGACCGATGCCGCGCTTCGACGCTGCGATTCGACGCCGCGCCCGCCCTTCGGTAGGGTTTTGGGCGCCCTGGTTCTTTTTCAGTGCATGAGCGACTACTCCCCGATCAGCGAGCACCTCGACGACGTGTCGGGCGCTCGCGAGGACGGGCACCGCAAGATGGACTGGGCGCGCCAGCACATGCCGATCCTCGCCGAACTCCGCGAGGAGTTCCGCGACGAGCAGCCCCTCGCCGGCGAGCGCGTTGGGATGGCGATGCACGTCGAGGCCAAGACGGCCTGCCTGGTCGAGCTGCTCGCGGAGGGCGGCGCCGACGTGGCCGTCACCGGCTGCAACCCCCTCTCGACCCACGACGACGTCAGCGCCGCGCTCGACGAGCACGAGCGGATCACCAGCTACGCCAAGCGCGGCGTCGACGACGAGGAGTACTACGCCGCGATCGACGCCGTCATCGAGTTCGAGCCGACGGTCACCGTCGACGACGGCGCCGACCTGATCTTCCGCATCCACCAGGAGTACCCCGAACTGATCGAGACGATCGTCGGCGGCTGCGAGGAGACCACCACCGGCGTCCACCGCCTGCGCGCGATGGACGAGGACGACGCCTTAGACTACCCGGTGTTCGCGGTCAACGACACGCCGATGAAGCGGCTGTTCGACAACGTCCACGGCACCGGCGAGTCCTCGCTGGCCAACATCGCGATGACGACGAACCTCTCGTGGGCCGGCAAGACGATCGTCGTCGCGGGCTACGGCGACTGCGGCCGCGGCGTCGCAAAGAAGGCGTCGGGCCAGAACGCCGACGTGATCGTCACCGAGGTCGAGCCCCGCCGCGCGCTCGAAGCCCACATGGAGGGCTACGAGGTCATGCCGATGGCCGAAGCCGCGAAGGAGGGCGACGTGTTCCTCACGACCACCGGTAATCGCGACGTGATCACGCGCGAGCACTTCGAGGCGATGGGCGACGGCGTCCTGCTGGCCAACGCCGGCCACTTCGACGTCGAGGTCAACCTCGATCACCTCTCGGATCTTGCGGTCGACACCTACGAGGCCCGCGACGGCGTCCAGACCTACGAACTCGAGGACGGCCGCCGGCTGAACGTGCTCGCCGAGGGTCGCCTCGTAAATCTCGCCTCGCCGATCGCGCTCGGCCACCCGGTCGAAGTGATGGACCAGAGCTTCGGCGTTCAGGCCGCCGGCGTCCGCGAACTGGTCGAGAACGGCGAGGCGTACGACGCGGGCGTCCACGACCTGCCCGACGATCTCGACCGCGAGATCGCCGAGATCAAGCTCGCCGCCGACGGCGTCGAGTTCGACGACCTGAGCGACGAGCAGGCCGAGTACATGAACAGCTGGCAGCACGGGACCTGATCGCGACGCCGACGCTCGATCCTTAGAATCGCTCTTCGATATCGGTCGACCCGCAGTCCGGACAGACGAGGTCCGGCCCGTCCTGATCGAACGCCTCCCGGCAGTCCTGACACCGGTACTGTCCGGTCGCCATCAGTTCCCGTACCACGGCCGCCTCGTCGTCGTCCGTGCCGTTTGCCGCCCCGTCGCCCGTCTCACTTGCCGCCTCGTCGTCCGTGCCGTTTACTGCCTCGTCGTCCGTCTCGCTCGCGGCCTCGTCGCCCGATCGGTCAGCGACGCCGTCGTCCGGTCCGTCCGCTTCTCCGTCGCCGGCCCACTCGAACTCCGCCGCGCTCGCCTCGTCGTCCGTCGACGCGGTCGCTTCGGCGTCCGGCGCCGCCGCTGCGTCGTCCGCGTCGGTCGGATCGTCGTCGGACCGCGGATCCAGCGGGTGCGACCCCTCGGCGCTGTCGGGATTGGCCAGGAGTTCGACGTCGCCCGAGTCGCAGTCCGGACAGCTCGCGTGTCTCGGCGACTGGTTCGAGTTGAATCTCCCGTGACAGCTGTTACAGCTGTACTCCGGCGGGTCGGAGCCGCCGCTGCCGCCCGTGATCGATTCTCGGATGCGGTCCTGCCATCCCATTCTGTGACGACAGTTGTCGCGGTCCTTAGTTAATATACCTGATAGTACGCGACTGACCGATCGTTCAACTATCCGCAGCCGATCGGTAATTATCGATCGGGATGATGCCGGGGATCGCGCTGCGGCGTCAGTCGTCGGCCGCCGCGGCGTCTTCGGACTCCGGTGCGGTCGACTCGGGGGCCTCGCTGTCGTCGTCGACGACGCCCTGATCCCAGTTGCCGACGAGGAACCAGATCCCGACGAGCACCGCCGCGGCGACGTGGGAGAAGGCGATCCCCCACCAGACGCCGGTCGCGCCCATCCCGAGCAACGCGATGAACGCCAGCGTCGGCGGGATGCGCAGCCCCCACTGGGAGACCGCCGAGAAGATGAATGCGGTGCGGGTGCTCCCGGCGCCGCGGAAGCCGGCGTTGAGCACGTGGAACAGGCCCATGAACACGTACGTCGGCCCGATGATCTTGAAGTAGTTCGTCCCCATGTCGACGACGGCCGCTGCGTCCTCGCCCTGGATGAACACGCGCACGAGCGGTTCGGCCAGCAGGAACGCCAGCACGCTGAACACCGAGAGGATGGCGACGATGATGCCCGAACTCATCAGCACGGCCGTCCGCGCCCGGTCTTCCTGCCCGGCGCCGAGGTTCTGGCCGACTGCCGTCTCGGTCCCCTGCGAGAGCCCGACCGCCGGGAGGTAGACCAGCGTGTTGATGCGGTTGCCGATCCCGTAGGCGGCGACGGCGTCGGCGCTCACGAGGCCGACCAGCGCCGTCATCCCGGTGTAGGCCAGCGAGTTGGCGCTCTTTTCGAGTCCCGAGGGGCCGCCGACGTCGATGATCTTGCGGATGACCGCGGGTTCGGGCCGGAGGTCCGACAGCGACAGCGAGATGCCGACGTGCCCGCGAAAGAGCATCCAGAGCCCGATCACCGCGGCGACGCCCCGCGAGAACACGGTGGCGACCGCCGCGCCCTGGACGCCGAAGCCGGTGAAGCCGGTGGCGTCGAACAGCGTCGTCTGGAGCGATTCGAGGCCGGCCCAGGCGAACACGGGGTTGTTCTGGAACCCCAGGATCATGAACGGGTCGAGCACGACGTTGAGCGCGACGCTGACGCCCATCAGGTACAGCGGCGTCGTCGTGTCGCCCCACCCGCGCAGGATCGCCTGGAAGATGAAGAAGCCGAACATGAACACGACGCCGACGAAGAACGTGCGCGTGTACTCGACTGCGAGCGCGTGGACGGCCGTCCCCGGCTCCGTGCCGACGTACGGCAGGAGGATCGGCGCGAGCACGTAGCCCAGCGCCGCGAGCGCGACCGACGTCAGTGAGACGAACGTGATCGTCTGTCCGGCGACGCCGGCGACCCTGTCCTCGTTGCCCGCACCCTTGTGCTGGGCGACCAGCACGGTGCCGGCGACGGTCAGCCCGCTCCCGAGGCTGATCATCAGGAACGAAAAGGGCAGCGCGAACCCGAGCGCGGCGACCGGATCGGCGCCGAGCCGACCGACGAAGAACGTGTCGACGAGATTGTACGTGACTTGCAGCAGCTGCGAGGCGACGATCGGCAGCGTCAGCGTCAGCAGCGGCTTCAGCATCGGCCCCTCGGTGAGTTCGACCGAGCGATCGTCAGGCACGGTGCTCACCTCCCGTCGCCGCGGCGTCGGCGTCGCGACCGGACACCGCGGCGTCGACGCCGCTGTCGAGGGTCCTGTCGTCGGCGACCGGGCAGTGGCGTCGACCTCGATTCACGCGTCACCGTCCCCCGTTCGCTCGCCCTCGACCAGCAGCTCGCGGACCAGCAGCTCCTCGATCCCGGCCATCGCCGCCTCGCTGGGGGCGTCCTCGCCGAGGATCACGTTGTGGGACTGGGCGCCCTCGATCGCCGACCGAAACAGCGCCGCGAACTGCTCGGGGTCGACCTCCCGAAAGACGCCTTGTTCGATGCCGTCGCGGACGATCTCGGCGATATGCTCGCGCCAGACGGCGTCGTTGCGCGCGAGTTGCTCGCGGAGCGCCTCGTCGTAGGGGGCCTGTGCGCGCAGCTCCAGCAGCGCGGTGTGGAACTCGTCGACGCCGCCGTCGCCGGCGCCCCCGACGACCAGATCGGCCAGTCGGAGCAGTCGGTCCTCGGGATCGGCTTCGGGATCGTGTTCGAGGTCCTCGAGAAATCCGTCGAGGATCGTCTCCAGGCAGGTCGCCAGCAGGTCCTCCTTCGAGTCGAAGTGGTAGTGGATCAGCGACGTGCTCTTGTCGAACTCTTCGCCGATCGCCTCGATCGTCAGATCCGCGTAGCCGTGCTCGTACAGCGCCGTGAACGTGGCGTCGACGATCTCGTCCCCGGTGGTCATAGTTGATTGAGTGTCCAATCAATATTTAAAGGCGGCGTTCGCAGCGCGACGATCCCTCGAACGGGCGGGCGCGATCGTTCGGACGTCGAGACTAGAAAAGCGACCGCTCGTGGCCGTCGGGGCCGTGAAACTGGCTCACTTGCCGGCCGAAACCGGGTCTACGTCGCCGGAGCCGCAGGTCGGACAGTGAACGACCGCCGGATCGTGACACGTCCGGAATACCTGTCGGCACGCCCCACAGCGGAGTTCACGCCCGTCCGTCGTGGGCCGGTCCTCGTCGCGATCTGTACTCATCGCTGTCCGACACACTGTTGCCGATGGTAATTAATATATCTCATTCTATGTATGACCGAGAAGTTGATATTTGATTCTCCGCCGGAAATTCAATCCGGCGGGCCGCTCGCTCGCTGCCCCGGCGCTCGACGCGTCGGACCATTCCACTACAGTAAGGTGGATCGGACACGAACTCCTTCCAATGGCAGAGCCACTCCGCGTCGCAGCCGGCGAGCGCTCGGTCGAGGAACTGCTCGGCGCTCTGGAGGACGGTCGCCGAGTCGTCGTCGAGACGGAGATGTTCGGCGGCTCTCACGAGGTGACCCTGCGCCACGACGGCGACGTGTACTACTGCGACACGCCGACGACACTGCATCGCCACGAATCGCCCGACGGGATGCGTCGATGTATCGTGAAAAACGGATACGGCGCCGAGGAGTAGGCAGTCGCCGCCGGTTCGGCGCCCGCGTGTAGCCGGTTTTATCGTTCTCGATAACCCATTCGTTCCCATGAGCAACGCCGCCCAGCCGGACATGGTCTCCCTGATGGAGAACGCCGATCCGGCCTTCGAGGACGTGATGACCTGCGTGTTCGGGATCCAGGACCACGAGACGCGCACCTACCTCGCACTGCACGACCGCCCCGGTAGCACCGTCGAGGAACTGGCCGGCGCGCTGGATCGGGATCGGAGCAACGTCAACCGCTCGCTGTCGACGCTGCTGGAGGCCGGTCTCGTCGAGCGCGAGCGCCGCCTGCTCGACTCCGGCGGGTTCGTCTACCAGTACACCGCCGTCCCGCTGCCGGATGCCAAGGAACTGCTCCACGACGCGCTCGACGCCTGGTCGGAAACCGTCCACGACGCCATCGATTCGTTCGGCGACGACTGCTGAGACGCGCGCTATTTCTCGGTCGCACCGACGCGAGGCGTCTCGACGCCGCTGCGCGGCGGCGTCGGGCGACGGTGGCCGCGATCACGGCGCCGACGCGACGGCCAGCGCGTACGTTCGCACTTCGCTCGGTTGCCCGCCGACCAGCTCGGCCGCTCGCGCGGGCGTGACGACGTTCCCGCTCCCGAAGTACGGCATCGCGACGACCGCCTCGACGCCGTCGCTCCATTCGGGACGATCGGCCCCCGACCATCTCACGGCCGCACCGTCGCCGAACAGTCCTTGTCGGTCGATACCGCTGAACAGGGCCGCGTCCGGCGACCCCGTCGAGACCAGCGCAGCCTTGCCCGGCCCGGACAGCTCGCCGACGCGGAGTTCGGTGCCGACCGTCCCGGCGTCCGGCAGCTCCTCGCCGAGCACCCACAGGTCGAACCGGTCGCCCGGGATGATCGGCGTCTCCGCCGCCGCCTCGGCGTCCGCGAGCCGGCGGCGCAGGCTCGCACGATCGTCGCCCAGTAGCGCACCGACCGACTCCTCGGCGTCGGCGTCGACCGAAATCGACAGCCGGACCGTCTCGCCCGGCGCGAGCCGGTCGTCAACGCGCTCGCGGCCCAGCGCGGCCGCGGCGTGCTCGCCCGACGCCATCGCCGCGGCGACGTCGGCGTCCGTGAGATCGGCGCCCGGCTCGGACGGCACGGCCGCGGCCTCGACGAGCGGTGTCGCGTCGGCGTCCGGGCCGGTTTCGATCTCGACGTCGAGATGACCGTCCCCGAGGTACCGCTCGCGGTCGAGCGCCCGGATCGTCTCGGCGCCGGCGTCGGCGTACGGCGCGGCGCCGTCGAGGTACGTCCCGACGTCGCCGACGAAGCGCCAGCCGCCGTCGCCCGTCCGAAGCCGAACCCGGTGGTCGTAGAAGCCGGCGTCGGGACAACGGAGCCAGAGGTCGAACCGGTCGGCGCCGCGATATCTCGCAGATGTCGCCCCCGCGTCGGCGTCCTCCGTCGCGGCTCTGGCGTCGGCCGTCGCGGCCCAGGCGTACCGGTAGCGATCGCGCGCGACGGTGAACGTGCTCGCCTGCGCCCGGTCAGCGGCGGCCGAACCCTCGGGGTTGGGCACGAGCGGATCGAACCCCTGCTCGGTCGGGACGTAGGCCGTTCGAGCGTACCAGCCGACGCCGTCGGCGCCGGCGTCGAGCGCCGCGCGGTGGTCCATCCGGAGGGACTGGCGGCTCGGCGTGTGACCGGGGTTGATCGTGTGGGACTGGCCCATGTAGTAGACGTCGCCCCCGCGGAGGCCCGCTTTCGCGTTCGAGACGAGGCTCCGGACCGCGTCGTTCGCGCGCTCGGGGCCGACGTCTTTCTCGTACCAGCCGCGGTAGTAGTCCGCGAACGCGAAGTCGGGCGGCGTCCCCTGGCGATGGAGGTCGTCGAGCAGGCGCGCGAACACGTCGGGCTGTTTCGAGTCGACGACGTAGGGGAAGTGGACGAACACCCCGACGTCGATCTCGGGGTCGACCTCGCGGGCGACTCGCCGCTGGGCGGCGAACACGGCCGGGCCGTACGTTCGGAGGTTGTCGACGGCCTCGTCGTCCCATTTTTCGTCGGACCACCCGCCCATCACCGGCGCCTCCTGCCACGGGATGAGCTTCCCGCCGGACTCGAACTCGCTGTAGGTCTCGACGGCCCGTCGGATCCCCGTCAGGTTGCGCTCGCGGGCGTCGCGGCTCCCGGCGAACTCGTCGGCGGTCACGTCCGTGAGCACGCCCGCGTGGAGCCACGCGGGCACGCCGAGGCGCTTGGCCGTCGCGAGCCCCTCGTGGAGGCTCTCGATCGCGCCCGACGCCTTCGGATTCGGGATCGCGAGGATCGCCGCCAGATCGCGCCGGGCGGCAAAGGCCAGCAGATTCTCTCGGATCGCCTCGTTGGACAGCAGCGAGCCGCTGAGCCACACGAAGTCCGACTCGTCGTCGGCGTCGCTGGTCTCTCCCGCCTCGACTGGAGCCTCGATCAACCCCTGACAGCCCGCGGTAGCGCTCAGTCCCGCGATTCCCGCCAGACAGGCCCGACGGTTCAGCGCGACCGCGCGCTCTGACTCCTCTCGCATACGCGTTACCCGTCCACGAACCGACGCTTCACTCTGGGGGTGCGCACGCGGACGGCGTGCCGTCCGGGGCCGCCGTCTTTTGTGCTGGCCGCCGAAGTCGGGCGCATGAGCGAGGACGCGTCTGAACTCCCGACCTGCGACCGCCGCAGCTGCGACGAGACGGCGGCGTTCCACGTGCTCGAACGGTATCAAGAGGAGACCGGCAAGGGGACCGTCGACGCCGAGACGGTGCTCTGTCGATCCCACACCGACGAGGAGTCGCCGGTGAATCTGGACGCCGCCTCCCTCGACTACGTGTTCCGGGTCGAGCCGATTTCGGCGGCCGCGCTCGACGCGACGGAGTGACGCCGCGGCGCCGTCGCGCGCCGACCGGCCTCGCCCGACGCGACGGAGTGACGCCGCGGCGCCGTCGCGCGCCGACCGGCCTCGCCCGACGCGACGGAGACGGCCCGAACGCCCGACGCAAAACCCGCTCTCTTTTCCCCCCGGGCCCCTTGCACATCGACAATGAGTCTCGAACTCGACGCGCCCGCCGAGGCCGCACCGGACGTCGCCGACGACGGCGTCTGGCTGGCCTGTATCGAGTGCGACAACGTCCTCGCGCCGTTCGACGACGTCGTCTACACCTGCCCCGACTGCGACGGCCTGCTGGAGGTGCGCTACGCCGATCTGCCGACCTTCGACGACTTTGAGGGCCGGGGGGTCTGGCGCTACGACGACGCCCTGCCCGTCGAGATGGGCGTCACGATCCAGGAGGGCGACACGCCGCTGTACCCGGTGCCGGACCTCGAAGCCGAAACCGGCGTCGACCATCTCCACGTGAAACACGAGGGGATGAATCCCACGGGCAGCTTCAAGGATCGGGGCATGACCGTGGGCGTACAGGTCGCCAGCGAACTCGGCGTCGGGCGGCTGGCCTGCGCTTCGACTGGAAACACCAGCGCCGCGCTGGCGGCCTACGGCGCCCGCTCGACCCTGGAGACGCTCGTGCTCCTGCCGGCCGGCAAGGTCGCCGCGGGGAAGGTCGCGCAGGCGAGCCTCCACGGCGCGCGCATCCTCGAAGTCGACGGCAACTTCGACACCTGCCTCGACATCGTTCAGGAGCTGGCGGGGATGGGCGAGGCGTACCTGCTGAACTCGCTGAACCCCTTCCGACTGGAGGGCCAGAAGACGATCGGCCTCGAAATCCTCGAACAGTGCAAGGACCGCACCGGCGAGTTCCCCGACCGGATCGTTCTTCCCGTGGGGAACGCCGGCAACACCAGCGCGCTGTACAAGGCGTTCCGCGAACTCGTTCAGGCCGGCGCGCTCGACGAGTCGGAGGTGCCCAAGCTCACCGGCGTTCAGGCCGAAGGCGCCGCGCCGATGGTCGAGGCCATCGAGGAGGGCAACGACGAGATCCGCCGCTGGGACGAGGTCGAGACGCGCGCGACGGCGATCCGCATCGGCAACCCGGTCAACGCGCCGAAGGCGATCCCCGGCATCCGCGAGACCGACGGCACCGCCGTCGCCGTCTCGGACGAACAGATCACCGACGCCCAGCGCTCGCTCGCCGAGGAGGGCGTCGGCGTCGAACCGGCGAGCGCGGCGTCGATCGCCGGCCTGCGCAAGCTCCGCGATCGCGGCGTCGTCGACGCCGACGAGAACGTCGTCTGTCTGACGACCGGCCACCTGCTGAAGGATCCGGACGCCGCTGCGGCGGCCGGCGCCGATCCCGAGCCGGTCCCCGGCGACACCGAGGGCGTCCTCGCGAGCCTCTCGAGCGAGGGCTCGGACGACGAGCGGTAGCGAGTCTTCCGGCGTCCTCAGTCATCTGGATGATTGAGGGCTCGCGGAGCGTGCTCCGCGGCGTTCTCGATCAGCTTGAGTGATTGAGGGCTCGAAGCGGCGTCGCCGCTTCGGCGTCCTTGGTCATCTCGACGACTGAGAGCCCGAACCGCCGGACTGCTCGGCGACTGGACGCTGCCGGACGCCGCGCGTCCGACGCGCGTCTCACATAAATTTTCATTATAGTATCGCGTACGCTCTCGTCGTCCGATGTCGCTCAACGATCCGTCCTTCGACGACCGAACCGACCCCCCGACCGGCGAGAAAGACGGCCCCTCGATCGTCGACCGCGCCGACTCGGGAACTGCATCGCCGACTGCCGCCGACCGACGCCGATCGCGGGCGGCGGTCCAAACCGAGAATCGGCTGCTCCGAGCGCGCGCGGCGGCGCTCGAACGGGAACTGGCCGACAGTAGCGAGAGGCGTCGGCGCGTGATCGACCGGTACGAGGCGCTGCTGTCCGAACGCCGGGACGACGCGGGGAGCGACCGCGCGACGGCGTCCGATCGTTCGTCTCCCCCAGCGAAGCTCCTGGCGGCGCTTCGCGGCCGGATCGCTCGACGCTGACGCCGCGCCTACGTCGGCGGCTCGATGGCGAACTCGAAGCGCGCTCCCGACGGCTCGGCGTCGGTCACGTCGACGGTCCAGCCGTGCGCGTCGGCGAGCGTCCGGACGATGTAGAGGCCGAAGCCGGTGCCGTCGGCCGCGTTCGTGTACCCCTGTTCGAACACGTCGCCTTTCTCCGCGTCGGGAATGCCGGGGCCGTCGTCTTCGACCAAAAAGCCCGTTTCCGTGCGTCCGACCGTGACGGTGACGGGGTCGTCCGGCTCGTGGGCGTGTTCGATCGAATTGCGGAACAGGTTTTCGAGTAACTCGACGAGCCGCTCCGGGTCGGCTTCGATCGAGCCGACGTCGTCGTCGACCGTCAGCGTCGCTTCCCGGGTATCGACGGCCTGCCAGGCGTCGTAGGCGACTCGCGAGAGCGAGACGCGCTCGGTGTCGCCGACGATCTGGCCCTGGCGGGCCAGCGTCAACAGCTCGTCGGTCAGTCGGTTCATCCTGTCTAAGGCCCACTCGATCTCCTCGACGATCTCCTCGTCGGCGTCGACCTGCCCGAGATAGCCTCGGGCGACCGACAGCGGGTTGCGAAGATCGTGTGAGACGATGCTGGCGAACTCCTCGAGGCGGTCGTTCTGGTTGGCGAGATCTTGCTCGCGCTCGCGGAGGGCCTCCTCGCGGGCCGCCCGGTCGAGTGCCGCCTCCATGTTCGCCGCCAGCACCGCCGCGAGTTCGACGCCGAACTCGCTGAACGTGCCGCTGGTCGAGGCGAAGCCGAGGACGCCGTGTTCGCCCAGCGGCAGGGTCACGGCCACCGGATCGGCGTCGACATCGCCGCCCGCGTCGCCGTCGGCCTCGACGACCGAAACCTCGCCGGTCTCGTCCGGTCGATCCTCGATGAACTGCGCCCGGCCCGTCTCGTAGGCCCGCCGGAACCACTCGCCGTACTGATCGACGAGCGCGACCTCCGTCCCGTCCTCGCCCGTGTTCTGCACGTCACGTCCGGACGATTCGTCGCCGGATGTGCTGTCCGTCAGCGCGTCGGACAGCTCGACCGGGGCGTCCGCCTCGATCGGTTCGACGGGGTAGGCCTCCTCCCTCGGCTCGTCGCTCGCCTCTTCGGTCGGTGCGCCCCGAGCGCCTGCCACCGGCGCCAGGCCGGCATCGTCGGTCAGCGCCACCTCGACGACCGGCAGGTCGGGGATCTCCTCCGCGATGTCGACGGCGATCTCGGCGATCTCCCGGCGCGTCTCCGTCGCGACCAGTTCCCGGCTGGCGGCGTGGAGCGCGTTCATCATCTCCTCCTGACGGTGCTGCTCGGTGACCTCGCGGGTCGTCCCGATGATGCCGACGACGTCGCCGTCGCTGTCGTAGCGCGGCGCTTTCGTCGTCGACATCCAGCGGTCCCGACCTCGTTCGTCGATGAAGTGCTCGATCTTGTTGATGACCGGCTCCTCGGCCTCCATGATCTCTTTTTCCTCGGCCCACAGCTCGTCCGCGTGGGAGGGCGGGAACAGTTCGTAGTCGGTCAGGCCGATCATCTGCTCGCGGGAGAACCCGTACTCGTCGGCGGCGGTCGCGCTGGCGTCGGCGATCCGCCCGGTATCGTCCTTGATGAACACCTGATGGGGGAGATACTCCATCAGCGAGTCCAGTTGTTCCCCTTCGGTCTGGAACGAGGTGCCGTCGTCGCCGACGTCTCGAAGCCGGCGGACGACCGCGATCGGGAACTCCTCGTCGATTCGAACCTCCGGGCCGGCCGTGATCACGTCGGCCGCGCCGGCGTCGAGACCGGCCCTGATGTCGCCGTCGTCGGGATCGCGGACGACGATCACGACCGGCACGTCCGGCAGGTGGATCCTGGCCGCTTCCAGCTGTTCGACCCCGTCGACGCCGGCCTCGTCGTGGTCGAGGACGACGACGCAGTCCGGCTCCAGTTCGGCGTCGACCGCCGCGGCTGGTTCGGAGACGGTCTCGATACCGACGTCGTCGGCCTCGGCCCGGAGCGACCGCTCGACTTCTTCGAGATCGCCGACTGGATCGATCAGGAGTACGTTCATCCGCGCTGTGCGTTCCCCCATGTAAATTCCGTTCCTACGGGTTCGTACGACGTCTTCAAAACAGTAACGGCGGATTTCCGGGCTCGGATTGCCGGTCGTCGGCCGGTCATGAGCGGTGCCCGCTATCGACGCTCGGCGAGTGCTTCCCCCGCTCGACGCCGGTGATCTCGAAGCGCGCGCCGCCGGGTCTCGAACCGTCGGCCCCGGCGTCGGTGAGCTCGACCGACCAGTCGTGGGCGTCGGCGAGCGTCCGGACGATGTAGAGGCCGAAGCCGGTGCCGTCGTCGGCGTTGGTGTAGCCCTGCTCGAAGACGGTTTCTTTTTCGCTATCCGGGATCCCCGGGCCGTCGTCCTCGACGAAAAAGCCGGCGTTCAGGCGGCCGACCGTGATGGTGACCGGATCGTCCGGATCGTGGCCGTGCTCGATCGCATTGCGAAAGAGGTTCTCCAGCAGCTCCAGCAGCCGGTCGCGGTCGGCGGCCACCGTTCCGAGGTCGTCCTCGACGGAGAGCGTCGCGGCGCCGGTGTCGACGCCCTGCCAGGCGTCCCAGGCCGCGCCCGACAGCGCGACGTTCTCGGTGTCGCCGACGATCTGGCCCTGACGGGCCAGCGTCAGTAGCTCGTCGGTCAGCCGGTCCATCCGATCGAGCGCCCAGCGGACCTCCTCGGCGTTGGCGTCGTCGTCGTCGAACATCTCGGCGTAGCCCTGGGCGACCGACAGCGGGTTGCGCAGGTCGTGTGAGACGATGCTGGCGAACTCCTCGAGGCGCTCGTTCTGGCGGGCGAGTTCGCGCTCGCGCTCGCGGATCGCCTCCTCGCGGGCCGCCCGGTCGAGGGTGGCCTCGACGTTGGCCGCCAGCACCTCGGCGAGTTCGACGCCGGCGTCGTCGAACGTGCCGCTGGTCGAGGCGAAGCCGAGGACGCCGTGCTCGCCCAGCGGAAGCGCGACCGCGATGGGATCGACGCTGTCGGTCACCTCCGACTTGGCGTAGCCGACGACCGCGCCGGGGTCGTCGTCGGACAGCGAGACGACGTACTGACCGACCCCCGACTCGTAGGCCCGGCGGAACCACTCCTCGTAGCGCTCGAACACGGACGCGGTGTCCTCGGTGTGGCCGGTGGCCACGGTCTCGAGGCGTCTGTCCTCGTCGTCGTACAGCACGACTTCGAGCACCGGCAGGTCGGGGATGTCGTCGGCGATGTCGACGGCCGTCGCCGCGATGTCGTCGTAGGTTTCGGCGGTTACCAGATCGCGGCTGGCGGCGTGCAGGGCGTTCACCATCACTTCGCGGCGGTTCTGCTCGGTGACGTCGCGAGCCGTCCCGATGATGCCGACGACGTCGCCGTCGCTGTCGTAGCGGGGCGCCTTCGTCGTCGACACCCACCGGTCCTGCCCGTCTTGGACGTAGCGTTCGACCCGATTGATGATCGGCTCCTCGCGCTCCATGATCTCCTGTTCTTCCTCGTAGAGTTCGCGCCCGAGTTCGGTGTCGAACAGGTCGTGGTCGGTAAAGCCCTGGATCTCCTCTTGGGTGGGCTCGTGCTCGTGCATCGCCACATTACTCATCGCGGCGATCCGTCCGACGTCGTCCTTGATGAACACCTGGTGGGGGAGATACTCCATCACCGAGTTGAGCAGCTCGCTGTCGGTCTGGAACGACTCGCCCTTGCCGGCGGCGTGGCGGACGCGCCGGGTCAGGAGGAGCGGAAAGTCCTCGTCGGTCTCCCGGGTCCCGCCGGTCCCGATCGTGAGCACGTCGGCCGCGCCCTCTTCCAGCGCCGTCTGGGTGAAGTACGACTCGGGGTCGATCACGAACACGACGATCGGGACGTCCGCGATCCGGTCCTCGACGTCGTGGAGCAGTTCGATCCCGTCGACGCCCGCCTCCTCGTACTCGAGCACGATGATACAGTCGGGATCTTCGCCGGTCTCGGCCACCCCGTCGGGCGAGGCGACCGTCTCGACGGTGATCGTCGGATCCTCGCCGACGAGCGCCTCCTCGACCACGCCCATCGCGTCGGCGGGGTCGACGAGGAGAACGGTCATCGGCTCACGATCGGGCGCCATCAATAGTCAGCTACCGTGTTTCGACCACACTGTGAAAATACTGACGCCCGTTGTTAACTCCGTTCTGAGGCTTGCTAATGCCGAAAGAGATGGCGGTCGGCAACGCCGGTCGGCGGTTACTCGTCGCGGCCGTCGAGCGTGATCTGGCGCACCTCGATGATGCGCTCGTCGGCTTCGAGACTCTCCCGCACGTCGTCGGGGACGTCGCCGTCGAGGTTGTACACCGACAGCGCCTCGCCGCCGATCGTCTCGCGGGCGTTGAACATCCCGGCGATGTTGATGTCGTAGTCGCCGAGCACGCTGCCGATGTGACCGATCACGCCGGGCGCGTCCTCGTTACGCGCGACCAGCATGTTGCCGTAGGGAATCGCGTCGACGCGGTAGCCGTCGATCCGGACGATCCGCGGGTCGTCGCCGGCGAAGAGGGTGCCGTCGACGCTGATCTCCTTGTCGCCGTCCTTCGCGGTGACCGTGATCAGGCTCTGGAAGTCCTCGGCCTGGCGGGTCTTGGTCTCGGTGACGTCGACGCCGCGCTCGTCGGCGATCTTCGGCGCGTTGACCGCGTTGACCTGCCACTCCAGGGGCTCGAACACGCCCTTGAGCGCGCTGGCGGTAACCAGTTCGACGTCCTCCTCGGCGATCTCGCCCTCGTAGCGCACCTCGATCTCGGCGATCCGGTCGCCCAGCAACTGGGCGGCGATCTTGCCGGCGGTGTCGGCCAGTTCGAGGTACGGCTCGACGCGCGGGAACGCGCTCTCGTCGATCGAGGGGGCGTTCAGCGCGTTGATCACGGGCTCCTCGCGGAACGCGGCGACGACCTGATCGGCCGTCGAGACGGCGACGTTCTCCTGTGCGGCCTCGGTGCTGGCGCCGAGGTGAGGCGTCACGATGACGTCCTCGACGTCGAGCAGCGGGTTGTCCTGCGAGACGGGCTCCTCGGCGAACACGTCGATCGCGGCGCCGGCCATCACGCCGTCCTCGACGGCTTCCGCGAGCGCTTCCTCGTCGACGACGCCGCCGCGCGCGCAGTTGACGAGGTAGCCGCCTTCGAGCTGGGCGAGCTCCTCGTCGCTGATGAGGTGCTCCGTCTCGTCGGTCAGCGGGACGTGGACGGTCAGGAAGTCGGCGCGGTCGAGACACTCGTCGAGATCGACGAGTTCGGCGCCGAGCTGGTCGGCGCGGTCCTGGCTGATGTAGGGGTCGTAGGCGACCAGATCCATGCCCAGCGAGTCGAGCTTCTTGGCGACCTCCTGACCGACGCGGCCGAGGCCGACGACGCCCAGCGTCTTCTTGTTGACTTCGGTACCGAGGTAGTCGCCCTTGGCCCACTCGCCGCCCTTCAGTCGGCTGTGGGCCTGCGGGATCGAGCGCGCCGTCGCGAACGCCATCGCGACCGTGTGCTCGGCGGCCGCGCGGACGTTGCCCTCCGGCGCGTTCGCGACGATCACGCCGTGGTCGGTGGCGGCGTCGATGTCGATGTTGTCGACGCCGATGCCGGCGCGACCGACGATGACGAGGTCCTCGGCGGCCTCGAACACTTCCTCGGTCACCTCGGTGCCCGAGCGGACGATGAGCCCGTTGGCGTCCGAGACGGCGTTCAGCAAGGCGTCGCCCTCGACGTCGTAGGCTGTCTCTACCTCGTAGCCCGCCTCGCGGAGCCGCTCCAGGCCGGCGTCCGCGATCGGGTCGGTCACGAGTACCTTCATACGCGTTCGATACAAGGGGTCGGGGATAACCCTTTCTTCATCGGGACGACGGAGCGGATTCCGGCAGTCCGGTGGTGGCGTCGAGACGCCGCAGTCGCGGCGGCGTCGACGGCGTCACCGAGTCGCCCCGATTTCGGACTGCCGACGATCAGCGCGGCGTCGACGCCCGCCGCTCACAGCGTGATCAGCGCGGCGCCGACGACGATCAGCGCCGCACCGGCGACGACGCCTCTGGTCACGCGCTCGAACTCGCGCAGCAGCCCGGCGGCGAAGATCACCGTAAAGAGCGGTGCGGTCGCCACCAGCGGGTCGACGAGCGCGACCCGGCCGGACTCCAGGCCCAGCGCCGCCATCAGCGACAGCATCGCGACGGTCGTCAGCAGGCCGCTGGAGGCGAAGTAGGCGTAGGTCTCACGCGGGCGCGCAAGCACGTTCGCCCGGCCGCGAGCGGCGACGACGTAGGCCGTCAGCGCGATCATCCCGGCGGTCTCGTTGAGCGCGACGGCCTCCAGTGCGGTGATCGGCGACTCCAGCAGCCCGTACCGGCGGGCGACGTTGGCGAAGCCGAACGTCGCGGCGGCCGCCAGCGGCCAGGCCAGGTCCCGGGGGTCCCAACCCTGCAGGTCGCCGCCCTTCGAGATCGTCAGCGTCGCGAGTCCTCCCACGAGCACGACGATCCCGGCGATCGTGAGCGGCCCGACCGGTTCGCCGAGCGCGACCAGCGCTACGATCGTCGCGAACAGCGGGCGCGTGCTGAGGACGGCGTTGTTCAGGCTCGCTCCCACCCGGTCGACGCCGACGAAGATGACGATCCTGCCCAGCGCCGTCCCGACGACGCCGGCGCCGACGAACACCGCCAGGATCTCCGGCGTCAGTCCCGAGAAGGCAGATCCGCCACGCAGTGCGGCGATCGCTGTCCAGTAGATCGCGACCTCGACGACCACGACCACGAGCGACGCCTGCACCGAGCCGCCGCCCGCGGCCATCCCGCGCTTGTCGAAGATCGGCGTCAACCCCCACAGCACCGCCGGAATCAGCGCGAGCGCGATCGGATTCGAGAGCAGCCCCGACACGCTACTGCTCGCCGTGGGCGTTCTCGTCGATCGCCATCCCCGTCGTGACGATCGCCTGCATCCCCTCCTCGACGGTGAGGTCGACGTCGTGGATGCGTTCGACCGGGATGTTCAGCAGGTGCCCGCCCATCACCGGGTTCGGCGCCATCGGCACGAACAGCGTCTGCATCCGGTCGTAGCCCGCCGCCTCCTCGATCGCCGTCGGCGACTCCGCTGTCAGGAAGCCGATCGCGAAGCTCTCCTGCTGGGGGAACTCCACCATCTTGACTTCCCGGAAACTCTCGGTGTCCCCCTCGACCATCACCTCGCTCATCCGGTCGACGCTGGTGTAGATCGAGCCGATCCCCGGAAGCTCGCCCATGACGGCGTCGATGCGCTTGCCGAAGCCGGTGTTCGGGCCGTGCTGGGCGGCGAGCCCGACGACAAGGATCAGCCCGATGAGCACCGTCGCGGCGATGGCCTCACGAACGATCTTCCCGAGCTCGGAGGCGGGGCCGAACACGCCAAGCAGTTCGACCAGCGGCGACAGCGCGTCCGAGACGAAGTTGGTGGCCCACACCAACACCAGCACCGTCACGAAGAAGGGGACCGTGATCGCGACTCCCGACAGCAGCGCCTGCTGGAGATCCTGTCGCACCTCTCTCCCGTCCGGTGTCGGATCGAGTATCTCGTCGACGTCTGGTCTGGACATACCCCCCTGTTGTGTCCGAACCCCGAAATGCGTTCCCGGTGATCGGTAGCGGTCGACATACTGCGACCGGCACCGCCGCTCGACGCCGAAAGCGGACGTTTTTCAACCCCGCTCCGCCAACCCGAGAGCAATGACGCTTGTCGCGTTCGACTTCGACGGCACGCTCTCGGACTCCGAGATGACGGTGCTGCTGGGCGAGCAGTACGACGTCGCCGGCCAGATGGAATCGATCACCGAGCGGGCGATGAACGACGAGATCGACTACGCCACCAGCCTGCGCGAGCGCGCCGCGCTGCTGGAGGACCTCCCCGAGGCCCGCGCCGAGCAGGCGTTCGGGCAGGTGTACCTCCGCCAGGGCGCCGCCGACCTGATCGAGGCGCTCAACGACGCCGGCGTCCACACCGCGATCCTGACCGGCGGCTTCGAGCGCGGCGTCGAAGCCGCGCTGGCGCGGGAGAACGTCGAGGTCGACACGATCGTCGCCAACCGCCTGCCGATGGCGGACGGCAACCTCACCGGCGAGGTCGAGGGGCCGCTGATCGAGGGCACCAAGGACACCGCCTTGGAGAATCTCGCCGCCGAGACCGGCGTCGACATGGCCGACACGATCGCGGTCGGCGACGGCGCGAACGACCTGCCGATGCTGCAGGTCGCCGGCAAATCGGTCGGCTTCGTCCCGAAAGACGCGGTGCGCCCCCACTGTCAGGTCGTCGTCGCGACGATGGACCGACTCAAAACTGTGCTCGAAGAAGACGGCGTCCTGTAAGACGACGCTACGACCTTTTTCCACCTCGGGTGCGCTCGCGTTGCTCGCTCACCGCTCGGTGCAAAAAGCTCGGCCAAAAAGCCGGGCGCGCCCTTCGGTCGCGCCCGGTATCCTCGTGAGCGCACACAGTGCGCGAACGAGGGCTCGAAAGACGCCAGCGTCTTTCGGCGAACCGCTCCCTTCGGTCGCGGATGCTCGCACCGTTTCTACACCACTGCCCCCTGCTACCGTCTCCCGATCCGCCACCCGCAACCTTAAGTTCGTCCGCTGGGTTTTCGGCACGTATGGACTACTCGCTTGCGGTAGACGGCGCGCCGGAGACGATTCCCGGCGGGACCGGCGTCCTGTTGCTGCACCCGAGCACCGGCGAGACCGACCGCATCGACACCGACTTCTTCAAGACCGACACCGATCACTTCCTGGTCATCTCGACGCGGACGACCGCCCGCGAGGTCAAGCAGAAACTGGAGTACTACGACGTCGACGAGACGTCCGCCGAGATCCTCGACACGCTCAGCGTCGAGCGGGGCTACTCCCGACGATCGAGCGACGCGGTCCACTACGTCGGCTCGCCCGACGACCTCGACGGCATCATCGAGCAGACCGAGCGGTTCCTCGACTCTCACGACGGGAAAGTTCGGATCAGCCTCGACTCGATCACCGAGCTGGCGTACTACGCCGGCGAGGAAGAGACCCAGGAAGCGGTCGGCGAGCTACTGGAACTGCTGGCAGAGCACGACGCTGTCGGTCTCTTTCATCTCTCGAAGGAGGTCCACCCCGAGGACGTGCTCGAATCCTACCGCGAGCAGTTCGACGGCGTGATCGATCTGGACGCCGACGGCGAGACCGACGTCGAGTTCTGACGCCGCTCTACAGCTTCTCGAACGTCTTTTCGGCCCACGTCACCGCGTAGTCGGCGCCGCGATTCGCGTACGCCCGGTTGTCGAGCGCGCCGAACGGATCGGGCAGTTCCTTGCCGTGCTTGATCCCGCTGCAGGCCAGTTCGGTCGCGTCGGCGAAGTCCGTCTGGCCCTGCGCGACCGACGCCGGCAGGTCCGTTAGTCGCCCCTCGATCCGCTCGCCGGCGTCCTCCCAGGCCGCGCCGAGTCGTGAGCCGTCCTCGCGCCACTGGCCGAACGTGTTGCGAGTAAAGAGCCCGACCCAGGCGTCACAGAGCGCGGCGGCGATCTGGTAGGTGCTGTTGGGATCCAGATCGACGGCGGCGTCGAGCGCGGGGTAGCGGTCCCCGAAGAACTGGATGAAGTGCTCGGGCGCGTCGACGCCGAGTTCGACCAGCGCCTCGCCGATCAGGAAGTCGACGAACTCCTCGGAGGCTCCCTCCACGCGGGGCTTGACCAGCACGATCGGCGGGTCGGTCTGGCGGGTCCAGGCGACGCTGCCGTCGCCCGGCATCCCGATGGTGAAGTCGCTCCCGGCGTAGCGGTGGAGCAGCTGCGGCGCGTCCTCGGGAATCCACTCCTCGGAGTACGTCGCGGGGGCCAGTTCGTCGACCAGCAGCCCGAGATCCTCGGCCTGTGCGGGCGGGAGCGTCTCGAAGTCCGACTCGCAGTCGAGCACGACGGCGCCGGGGACGAGTTCGTCCCGCACGGCGGCGAGGTCCTCGGGCAGGTCGCGTTCCGAGAACATCAGGCGAGCGTCTGGACGATCAGCACGAGCGAGAGGACGGCGGCGATGCCGACGGTTCCGATCACGATCTTGGTGGCTTGGCTCATAGTCGCACGCTGGCGTCGCGGTCGCTTAAAACCTTTCAGACGCGGCGACTACTCGGCGAGGGTGATCGGATCGACGCGCTCGACGAGGCCGTCGAAATCGTCGTCGAAGGATAGCACCGCGTCAATGTTGCGTTCCTCGACCAGTGCCACCGTCGTCGCGTCGGTGAAGCTCAGGGCGTGGTCGTCGAACCGATCGAACGCCGCGACGGCGCGCTCGAAGCAGTCGGACGAGACGAACAGCAACGAAACGACATCGGGGTAGTCACCGGCACCGCGGATCCGTTCGCCCGCTTTTCGCGCTGCTTCGACTCGGCTCGTCCGGGACAGCGTGAGCGTCACCGTCTCGTCGAACACGTAGTCGCTCGTGAACGCTTTGCCGTACCTTCCTGCGAGGAGTTCGCGCATTGCCGCCGCCGCGGCGTCGTGGCGCGGCGAGGATCGATCGTGGTGAGCGTAGAAGACGCCGGTGTCAACGAAGATGCTCATCGTCGTACAACACCTCGTCGATCTCGTCTTCGTCTACTGGGTTCTCCGACGCGACCGTCCCCGACATCCATCGGTCGATCTCTTCCTCCGAGAGCCCCTCGAAGTCGTCCCTGTACGAGTCGACGAGTTCGTCCTTCGATTCGTACGACTCCTCGACGAGTCGGTCGAGCAGTTCCTGTTGGGTGACCTTCGTTCCCGTCTCGAGCCGAATTTCGGCCTGTAACTCCTCGAGTCTGGATTTGGCTCGCTCACTTATCTTTACTGAGGTACTCATTACTACTGAGTAGAAGATTCTACCGGTTAAGCATTTCCACGCTTCGCGATGAGTTACGAGGGCGACGACAGTGACAGCGCGACGAACGACGAGAATTTCACCGTCCCGTCCGTAGCCCGGATCATGAACTTCACCGATCGCCCGCGCCGGCTCCGCCGCGACGGCGTCCGCGAGCTGGTCAGCGAAACCAGCCTGGCGCCCGAGGATCTGATCGCGCCGGTGTTCGTCGACGCGACCACGGACGAGCGGGTCCCGATCCAGTCGATGCCGGGCCACGAGCGCGTGCCGATCGACCAGGCGGTCGACCGCGTCGAGGAGGTCCTCGCGACGGGCGTCGAGGCGGTGATGCTCTTCGGCATCCCCGAGTCCAAGGACGCGCAGGGCTCTCGCGCCTGGGCCGAGGACGGCGTCGTGCAGGAGGCGACGCGCCGGATCACCGCCGAGACTGACGCCTACGTCATCACGGACGTCTGTCTCTGTGAGTACACCGACCACGGCCACTGCGGCGTCGTCGAGGAGACGGCCGCCGAGGATCCGGACCTCACGGTGAAAAACGACGAGACGCTCGACTTGCTCGGCAAGATCGCCGTCTCGCAGGCCGAGGCGGGCGCCGAGATGGTCGCGCCCTCCAGCATGACCGACGGGATGGTCGGGGCGATCCGCGAGGCGTTAGACGACGCCGGGTTCTCCGACGTGCCGATCATGAGCTACGCCGCCAAGTACGAGAGCAGTTTCTACGGCCCATTCAGAGACGCCGCAGACGGCGCGCCGGCCTTTGGCGATCGGCGTCACTACCAGATGGACCCCGCGAACCGCGAGGAGGCTACCCGCGAAGTTCGGCTGGACGTCGAGCAGGGCGCCGACGTGCTGATGGTCAAGCCCGCGCTGCCGTACCTCGACATCGTCCGCGACGTCGACCGCGAGTTCGACTACCCCGTCGCGGCGTACAACGTCAGCGGCGAGTACGCCATGCTTCACGCCGCCGCCGAGAAGGGCTGGCTCGATCTGGACGCCGCCGCGACCGAGTCGCTGCTGTCGATCAAGCGCGCCGGCGCCGATCTGATTCTCACCTACTTCGCCGAGGACGTGGCGCGGCGGCTGTAGCGCGCGTTCGGATTCGGCTGCGGGCGATAATTTTAACAGTTGACAGTTTGAACGCGAACTCATGACTTTCCTGTCACGTCGCGACCTGCTCCGCCGGGCCGGCGCGGGCGCCGCCGCGTCGTCGCTCGGTGCCCTCGCGGGCTGTTCGGGCGTGCTCCCGTCGGACGACGCTCCCGAGCCCGACACCGCGCTGGCGCCCGATCGCGACCCGACGTATCGGCGGTGGGTTCCCTCCCCCGAGGTTCCAGAGGATGGACTGGATTTCGTCGGCTACTGGTATCTCGACGTTCGCGCGCTGCGAGCGCACGAGGATCAGCTTCCCGAGTCGCTGTACAAACGGTTTGCAAACGTTCGTGGCGGGCAGGACGCTTTCGGGATCGCCTTCGAGGACATCGAGGCGGTGATCAATCCGATGCCGCTCTGGACCTCCGTCGTCGTCGGCTCGTACGACGCCGACGCCGTCGTCGAGACGTTGCTCGGAACGGGCTACGAGGAGATGGGAACCCGCGGCGAGTTCACGCTGTTCGAGGGGACGCTTGGCCAGCGTGCCGCCGTGAAGGATGGTGCGGTGATCTGGACGCACGAACTGTACGGCAACGATCTTCTCGAGGCTGTGATCGACGCACACCGCGGCGAGGTCCCGCGGTTACACGAGTACAGCGATGCCGCCGCCGCGCTGACCGAGGCTATCGGTCGCCCGGATCGAATCCAGAGCAGCGTCGGCGTCGACGCCGAGGAGAGACTCGAAATCACTCGTGCAAACGGGTACGCACAGCTCGCCGACTTCGACGGCGAGCGGAGCCACGAATCGTTCGTGGTGCAGTTCCCCGAAGCCCAGCAGGCCGAGGCGCTCGACGAATCGGTGCTACGCGACGCGGTCGGCGATCGGTTGTCGGGTGGCGGCGTCGACGCGGTTCGGACGGACGGCCGGAGAATCCGCCTCGACGGGACGACGCCGACCGCGGAGTTCGGCGCCGATGTCGATGGAACGACGGAGCCGGTCGTCACCTGGACGGTCGAGTACGACGCGTTCGCCTCGAAGCTGACCGTCGAGCACGCCGCCGGCGATCCGGTCGACGCGGATCGGCTAACGCTCGAAACCGACGTCGGCGACTCGTACGATCGGCAGTTCGCCGACGAGTACGAGACCGTCGGCCCCGAGGACTCGGTGACGCTCTTTACCGACGAGCCGTTGCGAATCCGCTGGCGCTCGGAGAGCGGCACGTTCATCCGACAGTTCGATCCGTCCGATAGCGCGTCTCCGCGATAGAATTCCCAAAGTAGGCGGTGGTTTTAAGATAAAATGCCTGAAACAAGCGTTCATGGCTTACCTGTCACGCCGCAAACTTCTTCGGCGATCGGGCGCGGCGCTCGGCGTCGGCGTGCTGACGGCGTCGAGCGGCACGGCGACGGTGACACCGGGGACGGCGCTGGCGCCGGATCGCGCGCCGACCTACCGGCGGTGGCTTCCGGCCCCTCGGACGTTCCGCGACGCGGACGACTACTTCGCGCGCTACGTCGACGTCGCGACGATTCGCGCCCACGACGACGTTTCGGTCGGCGAGGCTCGAGGGCTGGGGTACGCCCTGGGGCCGCCGGATCACCTCGGAATCCCGGAGGGGAGCGTCGACGAAGTGATCCAGGCCGGGCTGTATCTGGGCGGTGTCGTGCTCGGGACGTTTGACGCCGACGCCGTCGTCGAAACGCTACTGGGGAGTAGCTACGAGCGGGTCGGCGAGTACGGCGGCTACGACCGGTTCGAAGGGTCGCTCGGTCAGCGTGTAGCCGTTCGCGAGAGCGCCGTCGTCTGGGCCAGCGAGCGGCTCTCGGGGGAATACGTCGAAGCGACGATCGACGCCCGAAGTGGCGACGCGCCCCGGTATCACGAGGAACGCGACGCGTTTGCGGCGCTCACGGAGCGGATCGGTCGACCGACGGTACTCACGACCTCTGCGGGCGATCGTGCGATCACCGAAGGACCCCACACGAACGCTACGGGACACGCACTGCTGTGGTTGCTCGACGGCGCTGACGCCCACCGCACGCAACTGCTACAGTTTCCCGACTCCGAGGCGGCGGGGGCGGTCGACCGGGCGAAGTTCCGCCGGGGCTCGCTGGGCGGAGCGTTCACGCCCCCGCATATCGCGGTCCGCCAGAGCGGTCGGTCGGTCCGTCTCGACGGGACGGTCGGCGTCGCCGAGTTCGCCGAACGGGCCGTGGACGGCGCGACGCCGGCCGTGACGTGGGCAGTCGATCACGATCCGGCCGCAGACGAGGCGACGATCGAACACGCCGCGGGCGACGCCGTAGACGCCGCGACGCTGACGCTCGAAACGCTCGGCGGCGAGACCGAGCGGCAGTTCGCCGACGAGTACGGGACGGTCGAACCGGGGGACGCGATCACGGTTGCCTACGACGCGCCGAACGACGGCGCCCTCCGGATCGTGGTCGGTGACGGGTCCGCCGTGTACACGCGACGGTTCGATCCTGCGGAGTAACGCGACGCCGACCTACCCCTGCTCGTAGCCACACTCCGTACATTCGAGTTCGAACTGTCCGCTCGCGAATCCCACGTCCTGCGTGGTCTCGTCCTCGCACTCCGGACAGTACGCCCGCGAGTACAGTTCGTCCCAGTCGTGGCTGGCGCCCGGCGCGCCGATCGCCCAGCCGACGACGCGCTCCTCGTCCTCGTTCGAGCCCTTCTGGAACTCGCCGGGCGGGAACCGGATCAGCTCGCCGGCCCCGACGTCGACCGTCTCGCGGTCGACGCCGACCTCGAACGTCGCGGTGCCGGCCTCGACGTAGAAGATCTCTTCTTGATCCTCGTGGGTGTGGAGCGCGCCCGAGAAGGACTCGCCGGGTTCGAGCTCGAAGTAGTTCATCGCGACGTCGGTCGTGCCGAGCGCGCGCGAGACCGGTTTCCGGACGCTGTGGACTCGCATCGGGTTGATCTCCGTCTCGACGCTCTCGATCGCGACTTTCTCCATGCCCACAGGTCCGTCCCGCTGGGCAATAAACGTACCCCGAGTTCAGTGTTGTACTCGCTCGCGTATCGGCGGGCCCGCCCGCTGCGCGCTCGCGGCGAGACGCGCCGGGTAAGGAAACGGTCGTTCGGCGCCGACGATCTCGACTGTACGACCGTCCAAAAGTTATACCGAGTGACGGACGAGTTCGTCCGACGAACGTCCTTATATACGTATAACGTACTATTACTTCGAGAGATTTCCAATTAGGAGGTTCGATTATAGACGAACGTCAACGCTAATCCTTATATTGGTGTGCTTCCTGAATCTCAATCGTGATGCAGAACACGATCGTTCGGAATACGAGTGAATTGGTGGACGACTACGGGTCCTCGCCCCCGAGGACCACGCGGTCCGTGGAGGTGGCAGCATGGTAGCGCCGCTGCAGGTCGATCCGACGGTGCTCGCCGAGGGTATCAACCTCATGTGGGTACTGGTCGTGTCGTTCCTGATCTTCTTCATGCACGCTGGCTTCGCGATGCTGGAGGCCGGTCAGGTGCGTTCGAAGAACGTCGCGAACCAGCTGACGAAGAACCTGCTGACCTGGAGCGTCGGCGTGACGGTGTTCTTCCTCATCGGTGCGGGCGTCTCGTCGCTGGTCGGCGGAAGCGGGTTCTCGCCCGCCTTCGCCGCCGAGAGCGCTAACGACTGGGTCAGCTGGCTGTTCGGCGCCGTCTTCGCGATGACGGCGGCGACGATCGTCTCCGGCGCAGTCGCCGGCCGCGCGAAGCTCCGCGCGTACGTCAGCTACACGTTCCTGCTGGCGGCGGTCATCTACCCGGTCGTCACCGGCCTGACGTGGGCCGGCGAGATCATCGCGATCAACGGCGTCGTGTTCCAGGACTTCGCCGGCGGTATGATCGTCCACGGGATGGGCGGCGTTGCCGGGCTCACGGCAGCGTGGGTGCTCGGTCCGCGCATGGACCGATACAACGAGGACGGCTCGGTCAACGTCATTCCCGGTCACTCGCTGACGTTCGCCGTGCTGGGGACGCTGATCCTGGCCTTCGGCTGGTACGGATTCAACGTCGGCACCGCCGCGACGGTGTTCGCCGTCGAGGACGGCGCGCTCGTTCTCGGCGCCTTCGAGACCGTCGGCCGCGTCGCGATGACGACGACGATCGCGATGGCCTGCGGCGCCATCGGGGCCGGCGCGGTCGCGCTGCTGAAAACGGGCAAAGTTGACACGCTATACGTCGCGAACGGCCTGCTGGCCGGCCTGGTCGGGATCACCGCGATCCCCGACACCACCACTTGGTGGGGCGCCTTCGTGGTCGGCGGCCTCGCCGGCGCGCAGCTCCCGATCGTCTTCGGCTTCGTCGAGAAGCGCCTGAAGATCGACGACGTCTGTGCGGTGTTCCCGGTCCACGGCTCGGCCGGCATCCTCGGTACGCTGCTGTTCCCCTTCGTGGCCACCTCGGCCGCACTCGAGGGAACGAGTATCGCCGAAGCGTTCGCCGTCCAGCTCCTGGGCGTTTCCGTCATCGCGCTCTGGACCGTCGTCGCGACCGCCGCGGTGTTCGGCGCGCTCAAGCTCGCCGGGCAGGCTCGGGTCACCCCCGAGCACGAGCGTGACGGGCTGGACGTCTCCGAACACGGCGTCGACACCTACCCCGAGTTCGGCAAACCCGACGTCGCGACCGACGGCGGTCAGCGCTCCTCCGGAGCGCAGACCTCGTCGGAGCTGCGCTCTGACGGCGGCAAGGAGATCCGCACCGACGGTGGCGTCGAGAAAGAACGCGACATCAAGATGGTCATGGCGATAATCCGCCCCGACCGCCTCGGCGAGGTCAAGAAGCAACTCGCCGAAGCGGGCGCACCCTCGCTGACGGTGACCAACGTCTCCGGCCGCGGCAGCCAGCCCGCGAAGAAGGGCCAGTGGCGCGGCGAGGAGTACACGGTCGACCTCCACCAGAAGGTCAAGCTCGAGTGCGTCGTCGCGGACACGCCGGTCGACGAGGTCGTCGAGGCGATCCGCGAGGGCGCCAACACGGGCGAGCCCGGCGACGGCAAAATATTCGTGCTGCCGGTCGACGACGCGCTGCAGGTCCGCACCGGTAACAGAGGGCCCGACGCAGTGTAGGGCCGCCACGCCCCGGTCTGGTCCGGCACGACGCCTTCGGTCCGTTGCCTCTGCTTCGCTTTGGCCGTTCTCGCGACCGGCTCGCGGGTGGCGCCCGCGCCCGCGTCGCACCCTTTCTCGCAGCTTTTTTCGACGTCCGATAGCTTCGCTTCGGACCGCCGTTCGACGCCACTGCCTCGCTGGCTTCGGTACTGACTTTACGCGCGAGCGCCACCGTGCGAGCATGAACCACGACCGCTCTCGCGACCTGTACGACCGGGCGCTGTCGGCGATTCCGGGCGGCGTCAACTCCTCCGTTCGGGCGATCCGCCCGTATCCGTTCTTTGTCCAGCGCGGCGACGGCGGCCACGTCGTCGACGCCGACGGCAACCGCTATCTCGATTTCGTCAACGGCTACGGCCCGCTGCTGTACGGCCACGATCTTCCGGATCCGGTGCAGGCCGCGGTTCAGTCGGCGGTCAGCGAGGGGCCGATGTACGGCGCCCCGACCGAGGTCGAGGTCGATCTCGCGGAGTTCGTCGCCCGCCACGTCCCGAGCGTCGAGATGACCCGGTTCGTCAACTCCGGCACGGAAGCGACCGTTTCGGCGGTTCGGCTGGCGCGGGGCTACACCGGCCGGGACAAGATCGTCGTCATGCAGGGCGGCTACCACGGCGCTCAGGAGTCGACGCTCGTCGAGGGGTCGGCCGAGAACCCACAGCCGAGCACCGCCGGCGTCCCCGAGGAGTTCGCCGAGCACACGCTGCCCGTGCCGTTCAACGACTTCGACGCGATCCACGAGGCGTTCGAGGCCCACGGCGACGAGATCGCGGCCGTGCTCACCGAGCCGATGCTCGGGAACTCGGGCATCGTGATGCCGGAAGACGGCTACCTGGAGACGCTGCGCGACGTCACCGAGGACCGCGGCGCGTTGCTGATCTTCGACGAAGTCATCACGGGTTTCCGCGTCGGCGGCCTCCAGTGCGCCCAGGGGAAGTTCGGCGTCACGCCCGACGTGACGACGTTCGGCAAGATCGTCGGCGGCGGCTTCCCCGTCGGTGCGATCGGCGGCCCCGCCGAGATAATCGAACAGTTCACTCCGAGCGGCGACGTGTTCCAGGCCGGCACGTTCTCGGGGCACCCGGTCACGATGGCCGCGGGCTACGAGTCGCTCAAGTACGCCGCCGAGAACGACGTGTACGAGCACGTCAACGAGCTGGGCGAGACGCTTCGGCGCGGTCTGACCGAGATCATCCACGATCAGGCGCCCCAGTACACGGTCGCCGGCACGGACAGCATGTTCAAGGTCATGTTCACGCGCGAGGGGCCCGACGCGACCGACGGGCACTGCGAGGCCGGCTGCGAGCAGCGTCCCGACTGCCCGCGCTACGACTACTGCCCGAAGAACGCGGCCGACGTCGCCGACTGCGACACCGAGCGCTGGGAGCGGCTGTTCTGGCCCGCGATGAAGGAGCGAGGCGTGTTCCTGACGCCGAACCAGTTCGAGTCGCAGTTCGTCAGCTACGCCCACACCGAGGAAGACGTCGAGACGGCGCTCGACGCGTACCGGGAAGCGCTGTAGGCGTCGCGACGCCGCCGACGCCGCGGGCGCTTCGGCATCGACGCCGCGGGCGCTTCGGCATCGACGCCGCGGGCGCTTCGGCGTCCCGCCCTCGCCGACTGTGCCCTCCCGATCGCATCGCGGTAGCCGCCCCGTACCGTCGCGCGACGCCGCGCTCGGGCGGTAACCCCCGCATACTTTTCCCGCCGTTCTCGGACAGTTCGCACGTGTCCGACGCCACCGCATCGCAGGCGTCGTCGATCGGCTCCGACGAGGAACAGCTGTCGGGGGCGGGGAGCCGCTGGTGGTACCTCGTCGCGACCGTCCCGGTCGTGTACACGCTCACGCTGGCGCTGGCGCCGATGTTCACCCTCTCGGTCGTGCTCGGCAACCCGCTGCCGACGGCCGGCGTGTTCCTCTCGCCGAAGGTGACGATTCTGGTGCTGGGGACGCCAGCGCTGCTCGTGACGCTGTCGCTGCCCCTGGCGCTCCACCAGGATCTCCGGAGCCTGCCCACCGAGTCGGCGGCGACCGACTGGTCGCCCGATCGCGAGACGTGGGTGCTGCTGGGTGCGGTGGGACTGTTCGTCCCCGGCTACGCGCCGGTCGTCGCGTGCTACTATCTGTTCCGGCGCGTCCAGCAGGTCGGACTGTAAGCGCAGTTGCGGGCCCGACGACGCCCGACGTCGCGCCGATGCTCGATCGATCGCTCCGGCGTGACGCCGCGCTGTCCGCCAAAGAGTGTCCTTTTCACCGTGGCCCCCCGAGAGGCGCGTATGAGTACTCGCGGCCCGATACGCCTGGCGACGCGGAGTTCCGATCTGGCGCTCCGCCAGGCGGCGACGGTGAAGGCGGCCTTAGAGGACCGCCGCTACGACGTTGAACTGGTGGAGGTGGAGACGACCGGGGATCAGATCCAGGACGAGCTGATCCACCGCCTCGGCAAGACCGGCGCGTTCGTCCGGAGCCTGGACGAGAAGGTCATCGAGGGCGAGGTCGACGCCGCGGTCCACTCCATGAAAGACATGCCGACCGAGCAGCCCGACGAGCTGATCGTCGCGGGCGTCCCCGAGCGGGCCGCGCCGGGTGACGCCCTGGTCACGCCGGACGGGGCGACGCTCGACGAGCTGCCCGACGGCGCTACGGTCGGCACCTCGAGCCTGCGCCGGCAGGCCCAGCTGCTCGATGCCCGCCCCGACCTGACGGTCGAACCGCTCCGGGGCAACGTCGACACCCGGATCGAGAAGCTGCTCGCGCCCGGCCTGCAGGCCGAACACGAGGCCCGCACCGACGCCGAGAAAGAAAAGAAAGGAAACACCGACAACGACGACTACGAGCACCCCTACGAGCGCGACGTCGAGACGTGGTTTTCCGGGCTCGACGAGATCGAGCGCCGCGCCCTCGAACGGGAGCCCGACGTCGAGTACGACGCGATCGTGCTCGCGGAGGCCGGACTCGACCGCAGCGGGCTGGCCCACCGCGTCGAGTACCGCAAGCTCTCGCCCGAGCAGTTCGTTCCGGCACCGGGGCAGGGCGCGCTCGCGGTGACGAGCCGCGACGACGAGGTCGGCGAGGCGATCACGACGATCCTCGACAGCCCCCGCACGCGCGTCGAGACGACCGCCGAGCGCACGATCCTCGACGAGCTCGGCGGCGGCTGCGTCGCGCCGATCGGCGTCCACGCCGTGCTGCGCGGCGAGTACGTCCACGCCGACGTGCAGGTGTTCAGCCGCGACGGCTCCGAGTCGGTGACGGCAGGCCGCGACCTGCCCGCCGAGAACCACGTGTCGGCGGCCCGGTCGTTCGCCGCCGAACTCGCCGACCGAGGCGCCGACGACCTGATCGCCGAGGCTCGGCGCGACGACGAGGAAGCCGAAGCCAAGCGCGAGGAATCCACATGAACGCCCGCGATCCGGACGCCGCCGCGGACGCGTCGGCGTCGGACGGGCAGGCCGACGGCAAGGTCTACCTCGTCGGCAGCGGTCCCGGCGATCCGGATCTTCTCACGGTGAAGGCCCGCCGGCTGCTCGACGACGCCGACGTCGTGCTCCACGACAAGCTCCCGGGTCCGGACATCATCGGCCTGATCCCCGAGGAGAAACGCGAGGACGTCGGCAAGCGCGCCGGCGGGGAGCGCACCTCCCAGCAGTACACCAACGACCGGCTCGTCGAGCTCGCGCGCGAAGGAAAGACGGTCGTCCGACTGAAGGGCGGCGACCCGTTCGTGTTCGGCCGCGGCGGCGAGGAGCTGGTCCACCTCGCCGAGCGATCGGTACCCGTCGAGATCGTGCCGGGCGTCACCTCGCCGATCGCCGGCGCCGCGGTCGCGGGCATTCCCGCAACCCACCGCGATCACGCCTCCAGCGTCACGCTGGTCACCGGCCACGAGGACCCCACCAAGGAGGAGTCGGCGGTCGACTGGGACGCCCTGGCGGCGACCGGCGGCACGCTCGTCGTGCTGATGGGCGTCGGCAAGCTCCCCGACTACACCGCCGCGCTGCGCGAAGCCGGGATGGACGCCGACACGCCCGTCGCACTCGTCGAGCGGGCGACCTGGCCCGACCAGCGCGTCGCGACGGGGACGCTGGACACAATCGTCGACGTGCGCGACGACGCCGGCATCGAGCCGCCCGCGATCACCGTGATCGGCGAGGTGGCCGCGACGCGCGAGCGCGTGCTGGACTTTCTGGACAACGAGCCGGACGCCGACGCCGCGGACCGTCCCGACCGGGACGTCTTCGGCGCCGGGGAGGACTGACCCGTGCCCCGCGACATGTCGGTGGCGGCCTTCCGTCCCGACGACGAGCGCCTCGCCGACGCCGTCGAGCTGATCGAGTCGCTCGGCGCGACGCCGGTGCCCGATCCGATGCTCGCCGTCGAGCCGACCGGGGCCCGCCCCCGCTCCGACGCCGACTTCGTCGTCCTGACGAGTAAGACCGGCGTCGAACTCGCCGCCGGACTGCGATCCAATGGGGACACCGACGAGCGAGACTCGTCGAGCCCTCGTTCGCAAGCTCACGAGGACGCCGACGCGGCGGACGCCGATACCGACGCCGATACCGCCAGCGACGCCCCCGCAGAGCGGTGGGATCCCGGCGACGCCACGGTCTGCGCCATCGGCGAGCCGACCGCGGACGTCCTGCGCGAAGCCGGCTACGACGTCGATCTCGTCCCCGATGAGTTCTCCTCGTCGGGGCTGGTCGACGCCCTCGCGGACGAGGTCGACGGCGCCCGCGTCGAGGTCGCCCGGAGCGACCACGGCAGCGCGGTGCTGACCGACGGCTTGGAGGAGGCCGGCGCGTACGTCCACGAGACCATCCTCTACAGGCTCGTCCGTCCCGAAGGCGCGGGCGAGTCGGCTGAACTGGCCGCCGACGGCGAACTCGACGCCGCGCTCTTTACCTCCTCGCTGACCGTCGAGCACTTCCTCGACGCCGCCGAGGAGCTGGGCGTCCGCGAGGCCGCGATCGAGGGGCTGGCGGCGGCGACCGTCGGCGTCATCGGCGAGCCCACCCGCGAGACCGCCGAATCGCTGGGCGTCGACGTCGACGTCGTGCCCGAGCGAGCCGACTTCGAGGCGCTGGCCTGCGAGACGATCGAGGACGGGGCGCCGACGTACACCGAGTGAGCGGCCGCCGACCGGGCGCGGACACCGGCGTGGGGACGAACGGATTCCGCAGGTTTATCGGGGATTCCGACGAACCTCGTAGCGACCGATGGACGCACCGATCCCGGACCTCGCCGAGCGCGCGGACGCCTGCGCCCAGCACTTGCGATCCGCCGACAGCGTCGTGCTGGCCTCCCACATCGACGCCGACGGCCTGACGAGCGCGGCGATCGCGGCGACCGCGCTAGAGCGCGCGGGGATCCCCTTCCGGACGGTGTTCAGCAAGCAACTCGACGCCGAGGAGATCGCCGGCATCGCCGAGCTGGAGCCGGATACGGTGCTCTTTACCGACTTCGGCAGCGGCCAGCTCGACATCATCGCCGAGCACGAGGCGGCGGGCGATTTCACGCCGGTGATCGCGGATCACCACCAGCCCGCCGGTGCTGATTCTGAGGACGCCGCGGCGCCCGAAACCGAGTTCCACCTCAACCCGCTCCTCTTCGGCATCAACGGCGCCTCCGAACTCTCCGGTGCGGGTGCCAGCTACGCCCTCGCTCGGGCGCTCGAACCCGAGGGCGGCGACAATCGCGACCTCGCCGCGCTGGCGGTCGTCGGCGCCGTCGGCGACATGCAGGCCAGCGGCGGCGAACTGCACGGCGCCAACGAGCGCATCGTCGAGGAGGGCGTCGACGCGGGCGCGCTGGAGACGGCGACCGACCTCGCGCTGTACGGCAAGCAGACCCGCCCGCTTCCGAAGCTGCTGGAGTACTCCAGCGACGTGAACATCCCCGGCATCTCGAACGACGAGAGCGGCGCGCTCTCGTTTCTCGACGACCTCGATCTCGATCTGAAGTCCGACGGCGAGTGGCGCCGCTGGGTCGATCTCGACGACGACGAGCGCCAGACCGTCGCCAGCGCGCTCGTCCAGCGCGCGGTCTCGCGCGGCGTCCCGGCGTCGAAGATCGACGGGCTCGTCGCGACGACGTACGCGCTCGCCGACGAGCAGGTCGGCACCGAACTGCGCGACGCCAGCGAGTTTTCCACCCTGTTGAACGCCACCGCCCGGTACGAGCGGGCCGACGTGGGGCTGGCGGTCTGTCTCGGCGATCGCGGGCCGGCGCTCGAACGCGCCCGCCAGCTGCTTCGGGACCACCGGCGCAATCTCTCGGAGGGGATCCAGTGGGTCGAGGAGGAAGGCGTCAACAGGGAAGACAACCTCCAGTGGTTCCACGCCGAGGATCGCATCCGCGAGACGATCGTCGGCATCGTCGCGGGGATGGCCGTCGGCGCCGACGGCGTCGACCGCGGGCTGCCGATCGTCGCGTTTGCGGAGAAAAACGACGAGGAAGTGAAGGTCTCCTCGCGGGGAACTCACAGTCTGGTCCGGACGGGGCTCGATCTCTCGGCGGTGATGGGCGAGGCGTCGCGCGCCGTCGGCGGTGACGGCGGCGGTCACGACGTCGCGGCGGGCGCGACCGTGCCAGCGGGCACCGAAGCCGAGTTCGTCGAGCGGGCCGACGAGATCGTCGGCGACCAACTCTCGTAGCTCTCGACGGGGTAGATCGCTCCGATCCCGGCCGAAACGGCAGCAGAACTTATTATGATTTAATCCTAGGTTCTGGTAGTACCGAATGGACCACCTCGCATCGGCGCTCCCGTGGCTGACGCTCGCAGCGTTCGCCTCGGGCGCCGGCGCGCTGGGGCTGGTCAGCTACCTCTGTCGATACCGCGATCAACCCGGCGTAGACTGGTTCATCCTCGCGATTAGCTCCGTCGCAATCTTCTCGATCACCTACGGCGTCGGGCTGCGGGTGTTCGACCCGGTCGTTCGCGAGGCGATCGGAGTCGTCTCCTGGGTCGCGATCGTCTGGATGGGGATCCCGTTTCTCGCCTTCGCGCTGGCGTACACGGGGCGAGGGCGCACGATCCGCTCGACGCCGTTCCGGCTCCTGCTAGGTGTGCCGGCGCTGGCGACGCTGCTGGTGGTGACGAATCCCGTGCTGGGATTGCTCTGGAGCGACTTCGACGTCGTCTCCGTCTTCGGCCACGCCGGCGCGGAGTACGCGCTCGAACCGCTGGCGTACGTCATCTTCATCGTCGGGACGCTGGCGGCCGGGCTGGCGACGCTGCTCCTGTTCGACACGGTGTTCAGCTACGGGCCGCTGTACCGCCGCGAGGCGGCCGCGGTCGCGCTGAGCGCCGTCCCGCCGGGGGTCGGCGGGTTCGTCTGGCTGTTTGGCCTCGGGCCGGTGCCGCAGTTCAACGCGATGGCGGTGCTGTTCCTGCCTCACGTCGCGCTGGACGCCTACGCCTTCGTCGGCAACAACATGTTCGACTCTCGGCCGGCGACCCGACGGGCCGCCGAACGAACGGCGATCGACGACATCGACAACCCGATCGTCGTGCTCGACGAGAGCGGGCTGGTCGTCCGGCTCAACGCCGCCGCGGAGTCGCTGCTCGAATCCGACGACGTCGCGACGGTCGGCGAGCCCGTGGCGGACCTGCTCGGTCGATCGATCGATCTCGAGGGGACCGACCAGCACGTCACGATCCGCAGCGACGGCCGCCGCCGCGAGTACGCGGTGTCGACCTCGCCGCTCCGAGACTCGGCGGGGACTCGCGTCGGTTACACGCTCGTCCTCCAGGACATCACCGTCGAGCGCCAGCGCGAACAGCGTCTGCAGGTTCTCAACCGGACGCTCCGGCACAACCTTCGCAACGATCTCAACGTCGTCCACGGCTACCTGGAACTGGCGGCCGAGCGGATCGACGACGAGGGGATCGAGTCGACGCTAGAAACCGCCGAGGAGACGACGACCGAGCTCATGGAACTCGGGACGAAAGCCCGCCGGTTCGAGCAGGCCGTGGCCAACGAGCGCCAGTCCGCCAGCGACGCCGTCGCGCTCCGGCGAGTGATCGAGAAGCTCGCGACTGAGCCGCCGCTCGACGATCGGTCGATCGACGTCGACGTCCCCCGGTCGCTCTCGCTGGAGGCCGACGAGCGACTGCTCCGGATCGTCCTCAGGAATCTCTTCGAGAGCTGCCTCCAGTACGCCGACGACCCGCCGTCGTTCGAGATCCGGACGAACGGTCACATTTCCTCGGAGTTTTCCCACGTCGACGTGCGGATGCTCGGCGCGGCGATTCCCGACCACGAGATCGCCGTCGTCGAGGACGGCCAGGAGACCGCCCTCAACCACGGCAGCGGGATGGGACTGTGGTTCGTCAAGTGGGGCGTCTCCACCCTCGGCGGCGACGTGGAGTTCGAGACCGGCGACTCGGCGTCGACGATCCGGTTGCAGCTCCCCGCAGCCGACGGGGGCGACGGGCGGTCGCCCGCGGACGTCGGTGCCGACGATGGGGAGATCCCCGACGTCGAGCACGCCGACTGACGGCGCCGACGCGAGACCGCGCGGGGCGACCGTCTCTCAGGGATCTAGTCCCGGCGGCGCCACCGGGTCGATGCCGCGGTCGTCGAGGTACCGTTCGAGAAATGCGGCGCGATCGGCGATCTCACCCGGTCTGTGGGCGTCGGTGCCGACGGTGACGCCGACGCCGCGCTCGCGGAGCGCGTCGAGAAACGGCTCGCTCGGGTGGACGATCCCGGCGTCGCGCAGCGCGCGGCCGGCGTTGATCTCGGGAACGGTTCGCGAGTCCGCCAGCGCCTCGGCGGCCCGGCGGTAGTGGTCCTCGGTCGCACGCCCGCGCAGCGGCGGCGTCCGCTCGGTGAGATCGAGGTGGGCCGCCACGTCGAACAGCTCGGACTCGACGAGCGCGACCAGATTCTCGTAGTACCGATCGACGACGCGATCGCGTTCCGCCTCGCTCAGGCCCGCGAACGCCGACGCCGACTGGATCGACCGCCCGTCGACCGCGTGGACGCTCCCGAGCGAGTACTCGAATTCGGCGTCGGCCAGGAACTCGCCGATCCGCTGCTCGTCGCGCGGCTCGTAGTTCATCTCGACGGCGTCGTAGATCTCGACGTCCGCTCGCTCGCGGGCCTGTTCGATGGCCCGGCGCCGGCGCTCGTAGGTCTGATCGAGCGTGAAGCCGTAGCGGGCGCGCTCGTCGCGGGCCGCCTCGCGCTCCGTGACGACGCAGTGGTCGGCCAGCCCGACCCCCTCCAGACCCGCCGCGTCGGCGGCGTCGACCATCGCCGGGAGAAAGGCGCCGTCGGAGTAGCTCGAGTGGAGGTGGAAGTCGCGCACGTGTGGAGTTCAGCGGTGCGGAACGTAAACGGTGGGTTCGGTTCGCGATCGCTCGTACGACCACGAGTTTATGAACGATGGGGCGACCAGCGTCGCCGTGCTCTGACCGCCCGACGCGATGCCGGCCGAGGCAGCTGTGCGGCAGCCGCATCGTGAACTGCTCGCGCCGCCTGTTCGCTACCGAGCCGGCTACGGAGCCGTCGCTCCGGCGGCGTCACCCGCAGGCGTAGCCCTCAAACCGCCTGCCCACCTAGCGCGCGCCGATGGACGCCGAATCGGTCCGCGAGCGCGCCGGCGACCTGCCCGCCGATCCGGGGGTCTACCAGTTCCTCGACGGCGAGCAGGTGCTGTACGTCGGGAAGGCCGTCGACCTCCGATCGCGAGTGCGCTCCTACGCCGACCCGCGGAGCCGCCGGATCGCCCGGATGGTCGACCGCGCGCGGACGATCGACGTCGCGGTGACCGACACCGAGACGCAGGCGCTGTTGCTGGAGGCCAACATGATCAAGCGCCACCAGCCCCGGTACAACGTCCGCCTGAAGGACGACAAGTCCTACCCTCTCGTGCAACTCACCGACCACGCCGTCCCGCGGATCGAGATCACGCGCGACCCCGACGAGGCGGCGACGGTGTACGGCCCCTACACGAAGCGCGGCGAGGTCGAAACCGTCGTGAAGGCGCTCCGGGAGATCTACGGCGTGCGGGGCTGTTCGGACCACAAGTACTCGGGCCGCGACCGACCGTGCCTGGACTACGAGGTCGGCCTCTGCACCGCGCCGTGTACCGGCGAGATCTCCGAGGCCGACTACGCCGAGGACGTCGAGTCCGTTCGCCGGTTCTTCGAGGGCGAGACGGGTGTGCTGGCGACGCCGCTCCGCAGCGCGATGGAGCAAGCGTCGCAGGACCAGGAGTTCGAGCGCGCCGCCAACCTCCGCGATCGCCTCGACACCGTCGAGCGCTTCCACGGCGAGGGCGGCGCCGCGGTCAGCAGCGAAGACGACCGGGGCGAACGAGCCGTAGACGTGCTCGGCGTCGCCGTCGAGGGCGAGGAGGCAACCGTCGCGCGGCTCCACAGCGAGGGCGGCCAACTCGTCGACCGGGAGCGCCACACCGTCGCCGCGCCCGAGAGCGGCCCGGACCAGATCCCGCGCGTGCTCGCCGCGTTCGTCCCGCAGTACTACGCCGAGCGCACGCTGTCCGACGCCCTGCTGCTGCCCGAACATCCCGACGACGAGGAGCTGGACGCGTGGCTCGACGCCGAGGGCGTCGCAGTCCGCGTGCCCGGCGCCGGCCGCGAAGCCAAGCTGATCGAGCTCGCGTTGAAGAACGCCCGACGGTCGGGCGGCCGGCGCGACGAAGTCGGTGCGCTGGAGAGCGCGCTCGGCGTCGACGCCGCCGATCGGATCGAGGGGTTCGACGTGAGCCACGCCCAGGGGACGGCGGTCGTCGGCAGCGACGTGACGTTCGTCGATGGCAGCCGCGAGAGCGCCGATTACCGACGGAAGAAACTCGACGAGCGAAACGACGACTACGCCAACATGCGAACCCTGATCGGGTGGCGCGCCAGTCGGGCGGTCGAGGGCCGGGACGACCGACCCGATCCCGACCTCCTGCTGATCGACGGCGGCGAGGGCCAGCTCTCGGCGGCCCGCGATGCCCTCGACGACGTGGGCTGGGACGTGCCCGCTGTCGCGCTCGCGAAGGACGAGGAGCTGGTGATCACGCCGGATCAGACCTACGACTGGCCCGACGACGCGCCCCAGTTGCACCTGCTCCAGCGCGTCCGCGACGAGGCCCACCGCTTCGCCGTGCAGTACCACCAGACTGTCCGCGACGACGTCTCGACCGCGCTCGACGACGTGCCGGGGATCGGTCCCGAGACCAGGAAGCGACTCCTTCGGCGGTTCGGCAGCGTCGACGGCGTCCGCGCGGCGTCGCCCGACGAACTGGCGTCGATCGACGGCGTCGGCGAGAAGACCGCGGCGACGCTCGACGAGCGACTGTGACAATCTCGGCGAGCACCGCGATCCGGACGGCCGACACTCCTGTCGTCCCTGCCGCTGACGGCCGGGTAGTGCCAACCGTTAACCACGTACGATCCTAATCTATCGTATGGCACGACCGGAGGGCGACGGCGTCGAGGGCAAACGGGCGCTCAGGCCGCGAGCGATGCTGGTCGGCTTCGCCGCGTTAGCGATCGGCGCGTGGGTCGCGCTGAACTTCCTGTCGACATCGCCGCTGGCGGTCGTCGGCGCCCTACTGATGCTGCTCGCCGTCGTCACGATCGCCAGCGCCGTCGAGATCGTCGGCGCCTACGAGAAGCGTGCGCTGACTGTGTTCGGCGAGTACCGCAAACTGCTCGAACCGGGGATCAACTTCGTCCCGCCCTTTGTCTCGAAGACGCACGCCTACGACATGCGGACCCAGACGATCGACGTTCCGATGCAGGAGGCGATCACGCGCGACAACTCGCCGGTGCGAGCCGACGCCGTCGTCTACATCCGCGTGATGGACGCCCGGAAGGCGTACCTGGAGGTCGACGACTACGAACGGGCGACCTCGAACCTCGCCCAGACGACACTCCGGGCGGTGCTGGGCGACATGGAACTCGACGAGACGCTCAAGGAGCGATCGAAGATCAATCGCCGCATCAACACGGCGATCGACGAGGCGACCGACGAGTGGGGGATCCGCGTCGAAGCCGTCGAGGTGCGGGCTGTCACGCCGAGCCAGGGCGTCCAGAGCGCGATGGAACAGCAGACCGCCGCCGAGCGCCGCCGCCGCGCGATGATCCTCGAAGCGCAGGGCGAACGTCGTTCGGCGGTCGAGACCGCGGAGGGTGACAAGCAGTCGAACGTCATCCGCGCGCAGGGCGAAAAGCAGAGCCAGATCCTCGAAGCGCAGGGTGACGCCGTCTCGACGGTGCTGCGCGCCCGATCGGCCGAGTCGATGGGCGAGCGCGCCGTTCTCGACAAGGGGATGGACACGCTGGCCGGCATCGGAAAGGGCGAGTCGACCACGTTCCTGATGCCCCAGGAGCTGACTTCGATGGTCGGCCGTTACGGCAAGCACCTTTCGGGCAGCGACGCCGCCGGGGACGGCACGGCGCTCGACAGTCTCCAGATCGACGCCGAGACGCGGGAGCTGCTCGGCCTCGACGACATTCAGGCGATCCTCGGCGGGGTCGAGGACGTGGATGGGATCGGCGAGGGCGAGGCGCCGCTGGGGAGCGAGGCGGGCGCCGAAATCGCCGGCGCTGGCGGTGCCAGCGAGGAGCGATCGGACGGCGGCGACGCCGACGATCGAGACTCGACGAGCCCCGACTCGCGGGCTCGTCAAGACGCCGACGACGAGGCGACGGAACTCGCCGAGGAACGAGAGCGCTGACGCCGGGCAGCGGCGTCGATCCGCTGGCTTTTCGACGCCGTTCGACGGGCGAGTACCTTTTTGCTGTCACGACGAGTCGCTCTCGCCATGGACGAGTGGCGCGGGCGCGTCGACGAACTCCTCTACGCCGGCGAGTCGATCGAGGAGCGGATCGGCGTCGGCGACGCCGACGTCGTGGTGACCACTCACCGCGTCCTCGCGCTGACTCCCTCGGGTGACGGCGAGCGCTACCGGGCGATCGACCGGCCGAACGTTCTCGGCGCGTCGATCGACGCCGGTGGCGATCGAGGCCACCTCCTGACGGCGGGGAAAGCCGGGGTCGTCGCGGCGTTACTGTTCGGGCTCGACGCCGCCGTCGATCTCGGGGGACTGCTCTCGATGTCGCCGACCGACGCGCCTGTGGGTGCCGCCGGCGCCCTCGAGACCGTCGCGAGCGCGCTCGCGCTGGTCGATCTCTTGCTGACGCTGGCGTGGGCGCTGCCGGCGGTCGTTGCGCTGGCGTTTCTGGTACGATACGTCGTCGGACGTGGCCCCGCGCTCAGGATCGCGGTCGCGGGCGGTGACGACGTGGTCATCCCCGTCGGCGAGAATCCGGCGGTCGAGCGGCTCGAACGCGCGCTCGATTTCGACGGCCGGTGATCGCTGCTCAGATCTCGTCCAGTGCGGCCTCGATCTCGTCGTAGTCGGGGAACTCCGGCCACTCCTCGCTGACCCAGGCGTACTCGACGGTGCGGTCCTCGTCGAGCAGGAACACCGAGGGTCTGGGCTCGCTGATGCCGGTCATGCCGTCGAGGTCGTGGGCGATGCCGTACTCGACGGCGACGGTGTTTTTCGGATCGGAGAACAGGTCGTAGTCGATCTCGCGGTCCTCGATCAGCGCTTTGTGCGAGTAGGGATCCGAGATCGAGCAGCCGACGATCTCGACGTCGTACTCGTCGTCCCACGCCCGGTCGCGGATCTCGTTCCAGACGTACGTCGCCGGGAACGCGCCGTCCATCGTCGTGAACACCAGCAGGACGGGCCGTTCCGCTGTGAGCTCCGAGAGCGATCGATCTTCCCAGTACTCGTCGTTGACCAGCGGGCGCGTGAAGTCGGGCGCGACCTCGCCTTCGGCGACGTGGTCGGTCTCGCCGAGATCGACGACGTCGAACTCCATCTACTCGTCACCTCCGCTGGGATCGCCGCTGGCGCCGGTCGCTCCGGCGGCGTCCGGCCGTTCGCTCCCCTCGGCGCCGTAGGTCTTCTCGAGGTAGTCGACGATGTTGGCGCTTTCCGACATCGTGACGCCCGTGTGTTCGTCGACGATCGCGGGCACCGAGCGCTTCCCGCTGACGCGCTTGACGACGTTGCGCTTCGAGTGCATCGGTTCGACGAACCGCGACTGGTAGTCGAGGTCGAACTCGTTCAGCGTTCGCGCGACCCGTTCACAGAACGGGCACGCCTGCAGGCGGTAGAACGTGATCGGTCGGTCGGACTGGCTCATACCGCGTAGTTGGGGCGGCAGGCGTGAAAGCGTTGGGCAGACGGCCGTCGTTGCCGGTCGCATCGATCGAGCACGTGCGCGAGACGGACTCGCCTCTCGGCTGTCGCAGCCTCAGAATGGCGGGAGTTCCGTGGGCTTCCCTCACAAGAGTTAATTCACCCGACCGGCAAGTACCCGTGTCGATGGGTATACCTGTCTCGTGGTTGGCGCCGTTCTCGCCCCTCGCCGCCGAAGTGCCGTTTGTCGGCATCGAAATTGCGGACTCGGCGGTCGGCATCCTCGGCGTGGCGACGATAGCCATCCTGATCGGGCTCTCGGCGTTTTTCTCCTCCTCGGAGATTGCCATGTTCTCGCTGCCCGATTATCGGACGGAGGCACTCGCCGAGGAGGGCAAACCCGGCGCACGGACGCTTCAGGGACTGAAGGAGGATCCTCACCGCTTGCTGGTGACGATCCTGGTGGGGAACAACCTCGTCAACATCGCGATGTCGTCGATCGCGACCGCCCTCGTCGGGATGTATCTCACGAGCGGCATCGTCGCGGTGCTCGTCTCGACGTTCGGCATCACGGCGCTGGTGTTGCTGTTCGGTGAGAGCGCGCCCAAATCGTACGCGGTCGAACACACCGAATCCTGGGCGCTGACGATCTCGCGCCCGCTGAAACTCTCGGAGTACGTGCTGAAGCCGCTGGTGATCACGTTCGACTTCCTCACCCGGCAGGTCAACCGCCTGACCGGCGGCGGCAGCGCGATCGAGTCCGGCTACGTCACGCGCTCGGAGATCCAGGACATGATCGAGACCGGCGAGCGCGAGGGCGTCATCGAGGAGGACGAACGCGAGATGCTCCAGCGGATCTTCCGGTTCAACAAGTCGATCGCCAAGGAGGTGATGACGCCGCGGCTGGATATGACCGCGGTGCCGGCCGACGCATCCGTCGAGGAGGCGCTCCAGACCTGCGTCCAGAGTGGCCACGCTCGCGTCCCTGTCTACGAGGGGAGTCTCGACAACGTGATCGGCGTCGTCCACATCCGCGATCTGGTTCGAGACACCAACTACGGCGAGGCCGATTCGCGCGCGCTCGAACTCGAGGACCTCATCAACCCCACGCTGCACGTCCCCGAGTCCAAGAACGTCGACGAACTGCTCACCGAGATGCGCGAGGAGCGCATGCACATGGTGATCGTCATCGACGAGTTCGGCACCACCGAGGGGCTGATCACCATGGAGGACATGGTCGAGGAGATCGTCGGCGAGATCCTGGAGGGCGGCGAGGACGAGCCGATCGAGTTCGTCGAGGACGGCGCCGTCGTCCAGGGCGAAGTCAACATCCACGAGGTCAACGAGGCCCTGGAGATCGACCTCCCCGAGGGCGAGGAGTTCGAGACGGTCGCCGGCTTCGTGTTCAACCGGGCCGGCCGCCTCGTCGAGGCCGGCGAGGAGATCACCTTCGACGGCACCCGGATCACCGTCGAGGAGGTCGAGAACACCCGCATCAAGAAAGCCCGCCTGGAGCAACTCGACGTTCCCGAAGAGGCAGCTGACGCCGACGACGATGACGAAGTCGCCGTCACCGACGAGCAGGACGGCGCGTCGATCGATAACTGATCGCTGATCGTTTTTCGCTGCACTCGACGGACAGCCGCGGCGATGGATGTCCGAGTGAGCGCTGCTATCGTCCCGTACACTGCGCTGAACACGGCCTCTGCCCAATGCGGGCACACATACCGGATTGCAGTGAACAAAAGTCCACGAAAAGAGTTAATAACTTCTGTTCTATTGTTCTATTCAGGTGGATCTGGAATGAGCATACAGAAAGAACGGTACAGGTGTCGCGAGTGCGAACGGACCGTCCACCCGGTGTCGTACCGTGCGACCTGCCCGGACTGCGGCGGTCGGCTCGGCGCCTCGCCACGGCGTTCGTCGTAGGCCCCGAGCCACTCGATTTTCTTTCCTGTCGGCGTCCTCAGAATACCAGCGAGACGCCGGTGTACCCCGCGTACCCCACGACGATCGCACCGATCAGCGATCCGATCCACGCAAGCACGGTGTAGCCCATCTTGCCCGCACTGACGCCGCCGCCACCGCCCGCGGCGTAGCCGCTGCCGATGATCGAACTGACGATGATCTCGTTAAAGGAGACGGGAATACCGAAGAAGACGGCGGTCTGTGCGATGGCGAAGGAAGGGATCAGCGCGGCGATCGACCGGCGCGGGCCCAGCGAGGAGTAGTCCTGCGCGATCGCCTTGATCATCCGCGGCGCGCCGGTCCACGAGCCGACGAGCAGGCCGAGCCCGCCGCCGACCAGCGCGGCGGTCACCGGTACGCCCCGCGGTTCGACCAGCGGGAGCATCGGCCCGACGGCGAGCCCGACCTGACTCCCGCCCGCCGAGAACGCCACGAGCCCGCCCATCACGAGCAGGAACCGGCGCTGCCCGCGGTCGGCGTCGACGCGCAGGTCCCGATACAGCGCCAGCCCCGCCAAGACGCCGAGCGCGAGCGTCGCGACGGCCTGGCCCACGAACGAGGACAGCGGCAGCGGCCCGGCGATCGTCTGTGCGATCGTGGCGCCCTCGCCCGGAGGACCGAGCACGACGAACTCCACGTTCGCGAGGATCACGCCGACCAGCCCGGCGAGCACCGGCACCGTCGCCTGCTCGTCCCACGAGTCGTTGCGCAGCGTCCGCGCGGTCGCGTAGGCGATCCCGCCGCCGACAAAGGGCGTCAGCACCCACAGCGCGCCGATCTCCCGGTACTTCGCCCACGCCGGATCGCCGCCCATCGCCAGCCCGACGCCGACGACCGCCCCCGTAACCGTGAAGGCGGTGGCGATCGGGTAGCCCGTGAACACGCCGATCGCGACCAGTGTCGCCGCGATGATCAGCGCGAGCGTCGCCGCCGTCGGGGTGAGCGAGACGCCGCCGATCAGCTCCCGTCCGACGGCCTCGGAGACGTTCGCGCCCTGTAGGACGGCGCCGAGAAGGCCCAGCAGCCCGACGAAAAAGCCCGCGCGCATCACCGAGATCGCGTTCGCTCCCACCGCGGGGGCGAAGGGTGTCGACCCGCTGGAGCCGGCGCCGATCGCCCACGCCATGAACATGCTCGCCAATCCGGCAACCAGAAGCGTCGCCAGCGTCGCGGCGTCGACCATCTATCGGCGTACTACCGCCGGCCCCTACAAGTGCCTACCGACCGAGCGCTCCGCTAGCGGACTCAATCTCCCACTCAGACCGGATCTCTCCTCCCATTCGACCCGGATCATCTCGGCGGCCTCGTCGAACCGGGAGTCGATGTCGGCGCCGTCCTGCAGGACGTCGTACATGGCGTCTTCGGTGGGCGTCCAGACCGAACTCATGCGCGGGTGGTTCGGCATCGCGATCCCCTCGTCGTAACTGCCCTTGAACCCGGCGACCTGCGAGCCGAGATCGTCGGCGCTGATCGATTGCAGCACCGGCACGTCACCGTGTGCATCAGCGTACGCCAGTTGGCGCTCCTCGCTCTGGGAGATCCAGCTGGCGTAGTTCAGTGCGGACTCGCGACGATCCTCGTCGTCGTACATCCGCTCCGAGAAGTACCACATCGAGGTGCCCGTGTACGGTGACGGCGTGTTACCGTCGATCGTCGGGAACGACGTGACACCGACGTCGATGCCGTTGTCCTCGAAGGTGCCGATACTCCAGGGGCCGTTGACCGCGAGCGGCGCGTTTTCGTTCTGGAAGACCGCCTGCTGCGGGCCGGGGTTGGTGTCGGCCGGGACGTAGGGCCAGATGCGGTCGCGAATGAACTCCATCCCGCGCTTGGTCTCGTCCATGTCCAGCCCGGTCACGCCCTCGCCGTCCTCGTTGACCTGGAAGTAGTAGCCGCCGAAGGCGTGCATCCAGGCGCTGGCGAAGTAGGCGTCGATCGGGTGCGAGAGGCCGAACTGACCGTTGTTCGGATCGTTGTACTCCTGCATGATCGACTCCATCTCCGCGAACGTCTCGGGCGGAGAGTCGATCATGTCCTTGTTGTACAGCAGCGAGACCGTCTCGCCGCCGACCGGCAGCCCGACGACGGCGTCCTCGGCGCCGACCGTGATGGCCTGAACGGCCGCCTCGCTGAACGTCTCCTCGAGGTTGATGTCGATGTCGTCGCTGGCGTCGTACAGGAAGTCGCGCTGGTAGTGGTTACCGACCCAGTGCTGTGCCCAGCGGTACATCTCGGGGCCGTCGCCCGAGTCCAGTGTCGTCTCGACGTTGTTCCGGAGGTCGCCGTTCTCCTCGGACACGATCTCGGCGTCGTTCTCGTCGTTGTAGATGCTGAGGCTCTCCTCGAACGTCTCCGTCTCCGACGACGTCATCGCGTGCCACACCATCGCATCGCCCGTCGGATCCTCACTTTCCTCGTCACCAGGGCCGATCCCGCTGACGTTGAGCGTCGCACGCGACTGGACTCGCGTCCCTCCCCGACGGTACCAGCCGTCCTCTTTCAACTGCGTCTCGGTGAACTCCATCGCCTCGGTGTCGTTGCTGTCGTAGTGAAGCGTCGCGACGACCGAAACTTCGTCGCGCTCCGACCAGTCCTCTACGGAGACGTAGGAGTTTTCGCTCGGTAGTTCGATCTCGATCGACTCGTGGCTTCCAGCCGATAGAAGGTCGGATGCCCCGAGTCTAGACACTCTGTCGTCGTAGACGACGACGAATCCGCCCTCGGGCAGCGTCGCCGACGCTACGGTGACGCTCCCGCCGTCGAACGACTGATCTGCGATCGCTACCGATGGACTGGTGTCGTCTTTCGTCTCGTCCGACGACGCTTCGTCGTCGCCGATCGGAACGTCGCCGGAACAGCCGGCCAGAAGCGTGATCCCGCCCGTCGCCCCGAGACGCCGAAGCAGCGCCCGTCGGTTCGTATCCATGCCATATTTCCGCACTATATTATGTAAAAACTTGTCGGATAGAACTAGCGAAAACGGATGGCGGACCGCACTGGCGGGCGCTCAGTTCTTCGACGGCTTCGAGCGTCCGTCGTTCTCGTCCTCGGGCGGTTCGACGCCTTCGGCGGCCGCGACGACGTCGGTGTCTTTCTCGGTGTCGACGTGCCACCGGTCGACCTCGTCCTCGTACTCGGCGAGTCGCGACGATACCTCGTCTTTGAGCTCGTCGTCGTTGACGTTGATCTCGAAGACGAACGTCTCCTCGCCGTTGCGGGTCGAGCGCTGGAGGTTCGCGCTGATCAGCTCGTTGTCGAAGTAGTAGGGAGCGAGCTGGGTCATCACGCGCTGGTAGACGGTGTTCTCGACGGTCCGAAGCGCTTTGCGGCCCGCCGAGTCGGCGGCGCGGGCGACGTACTCGATCGACTCGCCCCACTTGTCGACCGCGCCGTCGGCGTCGTCCTCGTCGAGTTTTTCGTAGGACTCGGTGAGCTTCTCCCCGGCGGTGCGAATGTCCTCGTCGGGATTCTTGCCGGCCTGCTCGCCTTTCCCCTCCTTGACGCTGGCCTGGTCGGCGGTCTTCTCGCTGACGTCCTCCTCGATTCGCTCGTGGGCCTTGGGTCGCCACTCGTCCCACTCGGCGAACGCGTCCGGGTAGCTCGGCTCCCCGGCGGACTCGTTGGCGTCGACGTCGCGCAGTGCCCGGGAGATCCGCTCGCCGTGCTCGACGACGTCGCCCCACGTCCCGCGGATCTTGAACCCGGAAATGCTCTCTTCCATGCCGTTGAGTACCCGCTAAGGACACCGGCGGTTAAACCCTTTGCCCCGGGTGCGTAGGTACCGACCGACCGCAGTACCGACGTAGTTCGGTCGCCGGTTCGGCGCTCCACGTTTGGCGTCTCGACGCCGCTGCACGTCCCGCCGTGGCGTCCCGCCCCGGTGCGGCTCGTCGCTCATCCTATCGTGCTGCGGCTCGCCGCGCGTCCGGCGCGACGCCGTCACCGCCCGTAGGTCAGTCTGGTCGCGATTTCGTCGAGGCGTCGCTTGAGCCGGCCGGCCGCGACCTGCGGTCGCATCGCCGCGCGCGCCTCCCGCTCGTCGACCTCGATGCGCTCGCCGCCGAACGGGTCGCGCTCGTCGCTCTCGTCGTCGGTCGCGTCGACGACCGAGCTGACGCCGCAGCGGCCGCAGGCCTCCGTGCGTTTCCCTCCCATCTCGGTTGTGAGTACGTCCCACGCCCGGGTAAAGGTTTCAGCGGCGTCGGCGCCCGGCCGAACTCGTCCCCAATTTCTCCAGCCGAACTTCGGCGTCTCGACGCCGGTCGTCCCGCCGCGCGGCGCCGTCTCGTTTCGGCTCGCGAGACGCCGCTGTCAGCTATATATGGTGGTTCGATCACAGTTCACACATGGGAACCGAGGCCCTCGAACGCCCGCCGCCGACCGAGGAGCCGGCGCCGGAGTGGGACGACGAGTATCTCGACGACGCCGCCGACCGGCTCGCGCACAACTACGATCTCGCGGCGAACGTGACGATTCGGGACGAGCCGTTCGATCTGTACGGCCGGATGAAGATGAAAAGCCAGAAGCACTTCCTGCACCCCTCTATCTCGTTCGCCCAACACGAGGCCCACGAGCACCTGTTCGTCCGGCGGGTCGACGCGCTGTACGTCGCGGAACTGGAGCATCTCGTCGAGTTCTGTCACGATCTAGCCGACGACTGGATCGAGCCCGACGAGGAACACTACGGCACCGAGTTCACTGCCGTGCTCGTCCCGCCGGTGCTCACCGACGACGTCCGATCGTTCGTCGAGGACTTTCGCGACCGGACGCTCATCAAGTTCGGCTACCACGGCCACTACGAGATCAACCTCGTCGCCGTCGCGCCCTCGGACGAGGAACTCGTCGCCAGCGAGAACGCCGACGTCCGGTCGGTGTTCGAGACGTGGGAGCCGATCGAGCGTACCGAGCCGGGGCTGTTCGATCTGCTCAAACGTCGGCTGCAGTTGTAATCGGTCGCCGGCCAGAAAACGGCGTCCGGACGAAAACGGCGTCCGGCGTCTGGATGCCGACGCTCAGTCGTCGCTGGGTTCGCTCGGTTCGCCTCCGTCTGCCGCGGCAACCTCGCCGCCGGTCCTGACGCGCTGGATGTTGCTGTACCCCATCCTGACCAGCGACAGCGCCAGCCCCACGAGTACGAACGCGATGACGATCTGTAAGGACGTGCCGATCAGGTCGAGTACCGTCGCGTCGGCTCTCCAGGCGCTGTCGAGCAGCTTCACGGCGATGTTCTGATACAGCGCCAGCCAGAGCAAGCCAAGCACCGTGATCGACGCCATCACCACCATCGGGACGCCGGTGCTGACGAGCTGCTTGGCCTCGTCCCAGTTGGCGAGCCAGACCGTCGCGGTCAGCAGCGCGAGCGCGGCCAGCAGCTGGTTGGCGCCGCCGAACAGCGGCCAGAGGTCCTCCCAGCGCCCGCTGGTGACCAGCAGGTAGGCGAGCGCGACCTGCACGCCGGTGCTGAAGTAGCGGTTCGCGGCGACCGACTGGGTCGTCGTCTCGGGCGTCTCGACGATCTCTTCGAGCATGTACCGGCCCAGCCGCGCCGCGGTGTCGGTGCTGGTCAGCAGGAAGCTCACCAGCACCAGCGCCATGAAGGGCGCGCCGTACGACGTCGGGATGCCGAAGCTCGTGAAGATGACGCCGCCGCCGGTCGCGAAGTTCGGCAGCGCGAGGCCGATCCCGCCCGACGCCGCCACGTCGGCGACCAGGACGACCGTACAGAGCGCGACCGTCGCGAGCAGCCCCTCGCCGAGCATCCCGCCGTAGCCGATCAGGCGGGCGTCGGTCTCCTTGTCGAGCTGCTTGGCGGTGGTGCCCGAGGAGACCAGCGAGTGGAACCCGCTGATCGTCCCGCAGGCGATCGTGATAAAGAGCAGCGGGAACAGCGGCATCAGCGCGAAGCTGGCGACGTCGCTCCCCCAGAATCCGTAGTACGCCTGCGTGTTGACCGTCAGCGGCTCGGCCGCGGTGCCGAACACCGTGCCGACGATGATCGCCAGCAGGGCGCCGCCGACGCCGGCGTACAGCAGGAACGACGAGAGGTAGTCCCGGGGCTGGAGCAGCGTCCACACCGGCAACACGGCCGCGACAAAGGCGTACAGCAACACGACGACGATCCACGCCGCGATGTTCGGGTTGAACAGCTCGGCGCCGGGCAGCCACGCGCCGCTGCTCGCGAACACCACGAGCGTACCGGCGGGGTAGCTCGCGTCGCCGACCGCCGGGAACAGCGCCAGCGGGTACTGCACGCCGATCCAGACGCCGGCGAACACCGCCGAGACGAACGCGACCGTCCCCGGAATGAACGGCAAGTCGAGCTGATACAGATAGACGCCGAAGATCAGCGCCAGTCCGATGTAGATGATGCTCGCGGTCGCCGCCTGCGGGTAGGCGTCCAGCACGATGCCGACGACGAGCGCGAACACCGCCACGACGAGGATGATCGTCAGGAACGCGAACCACAGCAGCCGATTCTTCCCGCGCTCCCCGAGGTACGTGCCGATGATCGACCCGATCGATTTGCCCTCGTGGCGGATCGATCCCGACAGCGACATGAAGTCGTGGACGGCGCCCATCAGCGGGTTCCCGATCGCGACCCACAGCACGGCCGGCACCCACCCCCAGACCAGCGCCGCCGTGATCGGGCCGACGATCGGCGCGCCGCCCGCGATGCTCGAATAGTGGTGCCCCAACAGGACCGGCTTCTTCGACGGCACGTACTCCTGTCCGTCTTCGTGCTTGTGCGCCGGCGTCGTCCGCTCTTCCTCCAGATCGACGAAGTTCGCCAAGTATCGGGAGTATCCCAGATACCCCGCGCTGAACATCCCCAGCACGCCGAGCACGAGCCATATTACCTGAACCATCCGTTCTCCCCCAGGTTACCATTATCAATACTGATAATAAATCTTGGTACCGGATGTCACTGTGGGCAGAACGATCCGATCGGCGGACGTCGATACGCTTGCGACTGCCGGTTCGGTCACCCCGCTCGCTCGTCAGTCGCCCCGGCGCGCGCGGCCCGTATGTCGAGCGCCTCGGCGACGGCGTCGAGCTGCTCGCCCCGGATCTCCTCGATCCGCGACTCGATCGTCGCGACGACGGGCGCCTCGAACGTCGACCGGATCGTCGCCAGCCGCTCGCGTTCGGTCTCGCGTCGGGCGCGCAGGTACCGGGCGCCGCGGCCGTCCTCGTGGTCGTCCGGGGCGGGCGTGAGCCGGTTGACGACCAGCCCCCGGACGCCCAGATCGTACTCGGCGAGATCCGCAATCGCGCGCTCGGTCTCCCGGATCGACAGCGCGTCGGGGTTCAGCACGAAGAAGAAGGCGGCGTCGTCTCGGAGCACCTGCCCGGCGAACTCGAAGTTCTCCTTGCGCTCGCGCAGGCGGGCGACGATCGGATCGTCGTCGATATCGGGGGCCTGCCGTTCCCCGATCGCCGCTTTCTCGTAAAGGTCGATGCTCTCTGCGCGCTTGCGGACCAGCCGGTCGATCCACGACTCCAGCAACTCAGGTAGCGACAGCAGCCGGAGCGTCCCGCCGGTCGGTGAGGTGTCGAACACGACCCGGTCGTACTCCTCTCGGGATCGCATTACGGCGACGAACCGGTCGAACAGCGCGGCCTCGTACGCGCCGGGCGTCCGGTGGGCCAGTTCGATCTGCTGGTCGATCTCGTTGACGATCGCCGGGCTCACCTGATCGGACAGCGACCGCCTGATCCGGTTCATGTGGGCCTCGACCTCGGCGTCGGGATCGATCTCCATCGCCCACAGATTCTCGCGGCCCTCGACCGATCGCGGCTCGTCGACGAACTCCTGATCGAACACGTCGGCGGTACTGTGGGCCGGATCAGTCGAGACCAGCAGCGTGTCGAGCCCGTTCGCCGCGCAGCGCGTCGCGTACGCGCTCGACACCGTCGTCTTGCCCACGCCGCCTTTCCCGCCGAAGAAGACGAACCGGTCGGTCTCGCCGACAGTACCGTTCCCCGCCATCAGAAGTGGTACTGCTGACCTTTCCGTTCGATCACCGACGAGCGGTCCCACATCCGGCGTTCCCACTGCTCGAACTCCTCGGCGAGATAGGGCAGCAACTCGGCGGTGTAGTACGACGCCGGGCTCGGGACGCCGAACGCGTCCGCGAAGCAGGCCAGCAGGAACTCGTCTTCCCGATCTTCGGCTTCCTTCTCGATCAGTTCGTACGCGGGGTGCTCGATCATGCCGTGATAGAGCCCGCCGAGCACCTCTCGGAGGTACTCGCGGTAGGCGGCGATCCGTTCGGCGAGGCTCATACGGTAGGTATCGGCCGATCGGCAGTTAAACGGGTGGTGTACGTAACCACGGCACACGCCGCGCTCCGCCGCGGCGTCCGGACGCCGCCGCTCGGCTCTGTCGGCCGACCGCCGCGCCTACGGCGGTCGCCCTCGTCGCTACAGCACCAGCGGGAGCGCGAACAGCGGCACCAGCGCGACGAGCGCGACGCCGCCGTACAGCAGGCGCCGGAGTCGCAACTCGACGGGCACTTCGCGCCGGAGTTCGGGCCGGACGGTCCAGACGAAGCGGCGGTGCGCGACGGCCGTCGTCAGCGCCGCCACGCCCGCGCAAGTCGCGAGCGCGGCCGGCAGCGACAGCCCGAGCGTGAGGAGGTAGCCGGGGCCCAGCGAGAACGTCGCGGTGCCGGCGAGGACGGCGACGACGACGAACGGGACGGGATCGACGGCTCGTCCGTGGCGATTCCGTAGCTCCATGGTTAGTGGGGCCGCTCGCGACCGGGGGTCGCGCCGCGGCGAAGTCGTCCCGGCGTAAGCGACTGGTGGGTATAAGCTTCGTGTCCGAGGTCGATCCGCTCCGGCCGCGGCCGGCTGGCGTCGACGATACTGGCGGCTACGGAACGTTCGACGGGGCGCGAAAAGTGGGGCTATCGGGCGGTTACTCGTCGTCGTCTTCGTCTTTCATCTCCTGGAGACGACCGACCAGATCCTCGGTCGACCCCTCCGCCTCGAAGGAGACCTCTCCCTCGTGGTCTTCTTCGTGCACGTTGACGGCCTCGGAGTCGTCGTCCTCGTCGACGCTCTGGTCTTTCTGCTCGGATTCGTCGTAGCTACCAAAACCCATACTCGGAGAGACGCGAGTGAGCTACTAAGGTAGTTCGGTCCGGCCACCGGTTCGGGTGGCGTCCACAATCGTGCCGCGTGCTGTCACGGCGTCTCTCGCCACGCTTTTGCGAGTACGGGCCGACGCCTCGGGCATGTCCGATCCGGCACTCCGCGAGGAGGGCGGCGTCACGGTGCTCGCGCTGTACGAGACCCGTCGTGAGCGCGAGCGCGTCGCCTCGATCGAGGACGCCGTCGAACTGATCGCCGACTCCGAGCCGTCCGACGCCGTCTGCCGGAAGATCGTCACCCGCGACGACACCGTCGTCTACGACTCGACCCGGAACGGCTCGATCGAGAACTGGGCCGCCGAGTGGCGCCTCGAACGCGAGCGGCTCTCGGTGAGCGAGGACGTGCACGCCTGCCCGCACGAGTCGCCGGGCTGCACGGCTGAGGATCTCTGTCTCCAGTGCGCGATGGACCGGCAGATCGAGCGCCACAGCACGTCCGGCCGGTAGTCAGGTCGGGTGTCGCTGCCGTGGTTCGACGCCGCGGCCGTGGTTCGACGCCGCGGCCGGGGTCCGACGCCGCGAGTCGGCATCTCGCGGCCGGGTAAGCGGCTCGTGCCGGCGCGCTCAGTACGCCCGCTCGTACTGCTCGGGCACGTCGGCCCGATCGAGCGCGTCGAGTTCGCGCGCGGCCCGGAGCGCGAACTGGGGGTCCCGAAGGTGCTCGCGCCCGACGATTGCCAGGTCGGCCCGGCCGTTCCGGACGACGGCGTCGGCCTGCTGGGCCGTCGTGATGCCGCCGACCGCGCCGACGGCCACGTCGTGCTCGCTCTCGGCGCGGACGTGCTCGGCCAGGGGCACCTGGTAGTTCGGCCCGCCCGCGGGCAGTTGCTGGTCGGGGTGGAGCCCGCCGCTGGAGACGTCGATCAGGTCGGCGCCGGCGTCGGCCAGCAGGTCCGCGAGCCGGGCCGACTGTTCCCGGGTCCACGAGTCCCGGTCGGGCAGCCAGTCGGTGCCGGAGATTCGCACGAACACCGGTCGGTCGTCGGGCCACACCTCGCGGACGGCCTCGACGACCTCGACGACCAGTCGCGCGCGGTTCTCGAAGCTCCCGCCGTACTCGTCGGTCCGGTCGTTGGCGACCGGCGAGAGGAACTCGTGGAGCAGGTAGCCGTGGGCGGCGTGCACTTCGGCGATCTCGAAGCCGGCGTCGAGCGCGCGCTCGGCGCCGCTCCGGAACGCCTCGATCACGTCCGCGATGTCCTCCCGAGTCATCTCGCGCAGCGCAACGTCCTCGTTGCCGGGGTACGGTGTCGCGCTCGGCGCGATCGCCTCCCAGCCGCCCTCCTCGGGTGACAGCGGCTCGTGGCCCTCCCACGGGCGACTCGTCGAGGCCTTCCGCCCCGCGTGGGCGAGCTGGATCGCCGGGACGCTGCCCTGCGCGCGGACGAACTCGGCGACCGGCGCCAGCGCGTCGGCGTGCTCGTCGCTCCAGATGCCCAGGTCGTGGGGCGAGATGCGCCCGCGGGGCTCGACGGCGGTCGCCTCGGTCATCACGACGCCGGCGCCGCCGATCGCCCGGCTCCCGAGGTGGACGCGGTGCCAGTCGGTCGCCAGTCCGTCCCGGTCCTCGCAGGAGTACTGGCACATCGGGGAGACCATCACGCGATTCGGGAGCTCCGTTCCGCGTAGCTCCAGCGGCGAAAACAGGTCGTCGGTCATCGCCCGCGAGTTGGGCCGTGGCGTCGAAAGGGCTGGCGGTAGCCCCCTGGAGTTCCGGAATCGCGGCGGCTACTCGACGTCGTCGGCCAGCGCGTCCAGCAGCCGGTCGAGCTCGCCGCGGCGCTTCCAGCCCGCGATCCGATCGGCGATCGCGGCGGGCGGGGCACCGAGGCTGACCGACGAGGACACCCGCACGCGAGTGCCCTCGTTTTTGGGCTCGTACGTCAGCGTCGTCTCCATAGCCTCCAGCGGGCCGTCCGCGCCGAGCTGCTCGTACTCGTATCCGCGCTCGCGGGCCTCGAATCGAAGCGCGAGTTCGAGGCCGGGCCCGCCGGCCGTGACGATCGTCTCGCCGTCGCGCTCCTCGATCTCTCGGACCGAAAACGAGCCCTCGTACTCGACGATCCGGCGCGGCGTCAGCGCGCGCTCGACGGCCGCGGGCGGCGCCCGGACGAACCGCGAGGCCTCGACAGAGCGCATCGTATGGACGCTGAGCGAGGCGGCACTTGAACGTCGGCGTCCTGCCGAGGCGAAGCCGAGGCAGGGCTTGGAGAGCTTTGCTCTCCAGCGTCCTGCCGAGCGTGCGAGGTGGTTCGAGAGCGCGAAGCGCTCTCGTCATGCCGAAGATCTTGATCTTCGAGCACAGGGCTCGCGGAGCAGTGCTCCGCGGCGTCCGCATCGTCGGAGAGGATCGGTAGGTTATACTCGCCGGATCACGACCCTCCGGTAATGACGATCGAAGACCGCGACGAGGCGTACGTCGTCACGCATGCGCTCGCCAAGCACACCCTCTCGAAGCTCCGGGACGTCGAGACCGAGCAGGTCGCGTTCCGCAAGGGCCTGGTGAAGCTCGGCCGCATCTGCGGCTACGAGATCATCGACGGCCGGATGGGCACCGAGTACGTCTCGCTCCAGACGCCCTTAGAGGAGACGATGGGCGAGCAGGTCAAGGGGCTCGACGACGTCGTGATCATCAACGTTCTCCGCGCCGCGACGCCGTTCGTCGAGGGGCTGTTGAAGGCGTTCCCCCGCGCCCGCCAGGGCGTGATCAGCGCCAGCCGCGACGAGACCGGCCGCAACGAGGACGGCTCGTTCCCGATCACCGTCGACTACGTCAAGCTCCCCGAGATCACCGAGGACGACACCGTGATCGTCGCAGACCCGATGCTCGCGACCGGTTCGACGATGTGTACGGTGCTCGATCACGTCACCGAGAACTCGCCCGAGCCGGAGAACTTCATCGTCCTCTCGGCGGTCAGCGCCCCCGACGGCCTGCTCCGGGTCGGCGATCAGTTCCCCGACGTCGACCTGCTGACGGTCGCCATCGACGACTACCTCGACGACGACGGCTACATCGTCCCCGGACTGGGCGACGCCGGCGACCGGGCGTTCCGGACGCAGTAGCCCGGCCGACGCACGATTTTTTGTGTCGGCGACCGGACGTCCGTCCGGTGACGACCGATTCGACCGCGACGCGCGAGCGGCGCTCCTGACGCCGCGGCGGCGTCGGCGTCGCGCGATTGGCTCGTCGACGCCGCGGTGGCCGTGGCGTCGATGCCGACCCTAGAGCTTTGTGGGTGAGGAACGCAGGTCAGTCCAGTATGTCAGACGCCTGCGACGGCTGCGGGGACTCGATCTCGGACCCGCTGGCGCGGACGGTGCGGCTCACCGTCGACCGCTCACAGGTCGACGCCCAGCGGCTCTGTCCGGCCTGCTTCGCCGACTGGATCGAGCGCTACCGCGACGAGATGCAACCCGAGGAACGCGAGACGATCGACGACGAGATCATCGTCGACTGACGCCCGCGATCAGCGGGGATCGACGCGCGCCGAACCCCTTCGTTTCGTGTCGAGACCGCTAGACGGAGCGTCCGCAGCGTCGCGGCTTCGGCGCCGATACCGAGCGCTCTGGAGCCGTACTGTCGCGAGGTCGCCGAATTCGTTCGTGTGCGAGTAAATGTTTTCGTCGAGATACGTCGCGGCGTCAGCGCTCGTCGTCGAACTCCGCGCGCCCGCTGGTCGCGCTCCGGATTCGGTCGCGCAGGTCGTCGGCGTCCTCGACCGGCGCGCGCACGGCGATCGTCACGCGCTCCTCGTAGTCGGCGTCGAACTCGACGCCCGCACTCTCGACGATCCCCCGGACGGTTCCCGAGTCGTCGTAGTCGACGACGACCGCGAAGCGCTCGTGGGGTCGCTCCTCGATGACTCCGGCCGCATCGAGTCCGTCCTTGACCGCCCGGGAGTACGCCCGCGCGAGACCGCCGACGCCGAGGTTCGTCCCGCCGTAGTAGCGCGTCACGACGGCGACGACGTTCTCCACGTCCTCCTGCTGGAGCACGTTCAGCGCGGGCTTGCCCGCCGAGCCGGTCGGTTCGCCGTCGTCGCTGGCCCACTCGCGGAGCGGGTCTGCCCGGACGCGGTAGGCCGGAACGTTGTGGGTCGCGTCGTCGTACTCCTCGCGCACGTCGTCGACGAACGCCTCGGCGGTCTCGACGTCGGGCGCTGGCGCAACGTGGCCGATGAACTCCGACCCCGTCACCTCGAACTCGGCGCGGCCCCTGCCGGCGACCGTGCGGTACGGTTCCTCGGCCATGCTCGGGGTCTTATCGCCCGGCGTCGGACTCTGCGGGCGATTCGCGGTCTGTCGGCGCGTCGGTCGCGACCTCGTCGTACAGCAGCGCCCCGAGCACGCCGAACAGTGCGACCTCGACGAGCTTCGAGAGCCCCTCGATCGGGTCGCCGACGGCGTGTTCGAGCAGCACCGCGACGGGGTTGCCGACGTGGGTCTGCGAGACGCCCTCGGGCGCCCACGGCAGCAGGGCGACGTGGCCGCCGAGGTGCCAGACCATCCATCCCGCGATCGAGACGGCCATCAGCGCCATCCCCGCGACGTACGCGGCGGTCCGGGGGATCGCGCCCCGCTGGACCAGCACCAGCCCACCGAGCACGAGCACGGTGAGGCCGACGAACAGCAGCGGTCGCGGATCCCGATACAGCGGTTGGCCGTACTGGACGGTGCGAACGAGTTTGGGGAACGCCCAGTAGAAGTGCAACCCGGCGTACACCGCCGCGAGCTGGACCGCGACGAAGCCGAGGGTGCCGCGCGTACTCTCGTCCATGGTCGGTGGGTCGGGACGCCGCGGGCAATAGCCCGTCGGTTCTAGGACGATGCGTTTTCGGACGACTCGCCGGCTTCGCGATGGCCGTCTTCGACGAGAACACGCTGAAAGCCCTCGGATCGCTTTTAACATCTGCAGCTACCGATACAGACGGTGCCTCCACGAAAGCCCTCGGCCCGCTGGGCGGTTCTCGAGTGGATATCCTCACTGCGTTCGGATAGGGCCACCCGAGAACCGCCCACCGCGCCTCGCCGGGAGAGCAAGCTCTCCCGAGCCCACGTTCGCTACACTCACGAGGACGCCCTTTCATTCCGCCAGGCAGGTACCGCAGTGCGCGGGTCGCCGGAAGACTCGCTCCGCTCGTCTTCCGAGCCCTCACTCGCTCACTACGTTCGCTCGTGAGGACGCCCTTGGGCGACCACGCGCGACCCGGCCCTCCCCCTTCAGCGCGGCACCGGAAGACGCTGCGCGTCTTCCGAGCTCACGCTCGCTTCGCTCGCGTGAACACGAGGCCGCGCCCGGCCGAGCGGTTGCGGTGGCGCGCGCTGTCGAGCCTTCTATGGCGAGACAGCGTCGCGCGAGGGATGAGTGAGGGAGCGAAGTGACCGAACGAATCGGCTGGGGAGGACGAGGCTGCGGTGGGTGGGAATGAAAGGGGCCGCCGTGCTCGATCCGGTGAGGCGAAGCAAGCACCGTAGCGACCGAAGGGAGCGAGGAGCACAGCGAGTCGCAACCGGTCGAGCGCGGCGGGGGCTTTCAGGGCGTTCGCAGTCGTAGCAGCCATCCCAGAGAGCGCGGCGGGGGCTTTCAGGGCGTTCGCAGTCGTAGCAGCCATCCCAGAGAGCGCGGCGGGGGCTTTCAGGGCGTTAGAACCAGCGTCTGTCCTCTGTTTAGAGAGTACGCCGATCGCACCCGAGCAGTATCCTACTGCAGTTCGATGCTGCGGACGAAGGCAAGGTCGTTCAACTCGTTGATCAGATCGCCCGGAAGCCGCTCGCCGGTCACCAGATACAGCCGCGGTTCGTCGGTGAACTCCGGGTCTTCGCTGATCGTCTGGCGGATCGAGATGCCCCGATCGGCGAGTCGACCCGTGATCTCTGCGACGATTCCCTCCTCCTCGGCGTCGGTCACCGCGACCGAGACGACAGTGAGATCGAGCACCGGCGCCAGATCCATCAGGCTGGGCACCTGCGAGATGTTCTGAAAGATGCGGCGCAGCTCGTCGTCGTCGAGGATCGCGTCGGTCGTCGAGTCGACCACCCGACGGTCGACGTCGATCTCGCGGGCGATCCCGGTGTTGGGGATCTCGATGCCGCCCGAGACGACGCGCCCCTCGTCGTTGACCGAGAACCCGCGTTCGAGGAGCAGCCGGATCACCCGCTGCTGGGAGGGGCTCCCCTCGAACTTCTCCATGATCTCGTCGAACATTAGGTAGGGCGAGGGATGCCCGGCACTTTTAACTGCGGGTTCGGTAGGAGCGCTCGCCACCTCAGAGCTCGCCCTTCGTGCTCGGCGTGTCGCCGCCGCGGCGCTCGTCGATCCGCGTCGCGTCGTCCAGCGCTCGCGCGGTCGCTTTGAACAGCGCCTCGATCTCGTGGTGGGCGTTCTCTCCCTCGACCTCGGCGTGGAGCGTCAGGTCCGCGTTCATCGCCAGCGAGCGCAGGAAGTGCTTGGCCATGTGGCTGGTCAACTCACCCACCGAGGCCTGCGAGAACTCGCCGTCGAACTCGAATAGCGGGCGCCCGCTCACGTCGACGACGATCCCGGCGACGGCCTCGTCCAGCGGGACTTTGCGGTCGGCGTAGCGCCGGATTCCGCGCTTCTCGCCGAGCGCCTCGTCGAACGCCTCGCCGAGCACGATCGCGACGTCCTCGACGGTGTGGTGGTCGTCGATCTCCAGGTCGCCGTCGCACTCCACTGTGAGGTCGAAGAGGCCGTGCTTGGCGAACGACTCCAGCATGTGATCGAAGAAGCCGATCCCGGTGTCGACGGCGGCCTCCCCGTCGCCGTCCACGTCGAGCGTGACGTCGATCTCCGTCTCGGCCGTCTCGCGGACGACGGCCGCTGCGCGGTCGGTCATGCGCGAGACGACGGACCCGACCACCATACTTCTGACGCTGGGCGGTGGCGTCCCGACGCTGAGCTGGGCGGTGGCGTCCCGACGGTTCGATGCCGATCAGAGCGCCGCGATCGCTTCGTCGAGCGTGAACTCGCCCTCGTACAGCGCCGACCCCACGACGACCGCGCTCGCGCCCGCGTCGCGCAGCGCCAGCACGTCGTCGATCGACGCCACGCCGCCGCTGGCGATCACCGGGATGTCGACCGCCTCGACGACGTTCCGCACCGGCTCGGTCTGGACGCCCTCCAGTCGCCCCTCGACGTCGACGTCGGTAAACAGGATCGCGCCGGCGCCGAGGTCCTCGTAGCGCCCGGCGGCCTCGGCGGGATCTAATCCCGTGCCCTCGGTCCAGCCCTCGACGACGACCTCGCCGTCCTTGGCGTCGAGGCTGACCACGACCGTTCCGGGGTGCTCCGAACTGATCTCGCCGACGATCTCGGGCTCCTCGACGGCGGCGGTCCCGAGGATCACCCGGTCGACGCCGCGTTCGAGCAGGTCGACTGCGTCGTCGACCGTCCGGATGCCGCCGCCGAGTTGCACGTCGGCGTCGACGGCCTCGACCACGCGCTCGACGGCGTCGGCGTTGGCGCGCTCGCCCTCGAACGCGCCGTCGAGATCGACCAGGTGGAGCGTCTCGGCGCCCTGATCGACCCACCGCTCGGCGGCTTCGACGGGGTCGCCGTACCGCTTCTCGGTGCCGCGCTCGCCCTGGACCAACTGGACGACCTCGCCGTCCTGCAGGTCGACCGCCGGGATCACCTCGAACTCCGGAAACGCGCTCATGTGCGAGCGATGGCGGGGCGGCGGCCTAAAGGCTCCGAAGCGCACCCGCGCGGCACCGCGGAAACGCGACTCGGCGCCGCGCCGCCCGGCGGAGTTGGCCGTCTCGACGATGCCGACGCCCGGCGGCCCGACCCGCGGATTGATTCCAGATTCATTATGGTCCGTCCCGCTCTACCCTCGGTCGTGATCGAACCGCTGTTGCTCGTCGGACTCGTCGTCGCGGCGTTCGTGGGGTACAACATCGGTGGGGCGACCACCGGCCCCGCCTTCGGGCCCGCCGTGGGCGCCGACGTGATCGCCAAGACGACCGCCGCGGCGCTGATGTCGCTGTGCTTTTTCGTCGGCGCCATCACGATCGGCCGGCGCGTCGTCACGACGCTGGGCGCCGATCTCGTCGACCCGTCGGTCTTTACCCTGACGACGAGCATCGCGGTGCTGTTTTTCATCGGCCTCGCGCTGTTCGTCGGGAACGTGTTCGGCGTCCCGGCGTCGACGTCGATGACCGCGGTCGGCGCGATCGCCGGGCTGGGCGTCGCCAGCGGCACGCTCGACTGGGGCGTGATGAGCGAGATCGCGATCTGGTGGCTGGTCGCGCCGCTGATCGGCTTCTGGGTCAGCGGCGTCGTCGGCCGGTACTTCTACCCGGCAATCAACGAGTGGATCGCGATCGACCGCTCTGACGCCGCGCTCGTCGAGGTCGACCGCTCTGGCGCCGTCCCGCGGGTCGCCGTCGCCGACGAGGCCACGCGTCGCGAGCTGGTCGGCGCGGGCGTCGTCGTCGCGATCGGCTGTCTGATGGCGTTCTCCTCGGGGACGAGCAACGTCGCCAACGCGATCGCGCCGCTGGTCGGCAGCGATCTGGTCGAGATGAACCCCGGCATCCTGCTGGCGAGCGCGGCCGTCGCGGTCGGCGCCTTCACGATCGCCCGGCGGACGCTGGACACGCTGGGCAACGACATCACCGAGCTCCCGCTGACGGCGGCGATCGTCGTCGCGACGGTCAGCTCCGGGCTGGTGATCTTCCTGTCGGCGATCGAGATCCCCGCCAGTTTCGTCGTGATCGCGACGATGAGCATCGTCGGGCTGGGGTGGGGCCGGGCGACCCGCACCGCGGGCGTTCGCGAGAGCGTCCGCTCGCCCGAGGACACGATCGGCGCGTTGGCGGCCGACGAGGAGGGCGAGGCGCTGCCAGCGATGGGCGAGGAAGATCCCGCCGACGTCCCCAGCGCCGCCGACCTGTTCGATCCCGAAACGACCGGGCGCGTGATCTTGCTCCAGAATCTCGTGCCGACGATCGCGACGGCCGGCGCGTATCTGGTGTTCGAGTTCGTCCCGATTTTCGGTTTCTGAGCGCCCGGCCGTCGGCATCCTCGTGCGTCCATCCCACGACCGTCCACCGGGTCGTCGCCCCTGCTGGCGGATAGGTCACCGGACGAACTCAAAACAGCAACTTCTAACCGTTTGGACAGAGAAGTTTGGCGTGATGCCCACGGTAGAATACCTCAACTACGAAGTACTGGACGACCAGGGCTGGGACATGGACGACGACGATCTCTTCGAGCAGGCCGCCGACGCGGGCCTCGACGACGAGGATTACGGTTCTCTCGACGTCAACGAGGGCGAGTACATCCTCGAGGCCGCCGAGGCCCAGGGCTACGACTGGCCCTTCTCGTGCCGCGCCGGTGCCTGCGCGAACTGCGCAGCCATCGTCTTCGAGGGCGAGATCGACATGGACATGCAGCAGATTCTCAGCGACGAAGAAGTCGAGGAGAAGGGCGTGCGCCTGACCTGCATCGGTTCGCCCGATGCCGACGAGGTCAAGATCGTCTACAACGCCAAGCACCTCGACTACCTGCAGAACCGCGTCATCTGAGCGGCTCTGCCGTCTCACCTGCCGACGCTTCATTTTTTGGTCGCCGACCGCTCAGTGCGGCGCTCCGGCCGGCCGATCTTTCAGGAACATTCGTTCGGTTTTCTTCGCCGCGCTCGAACCGAATAGATCTTCTTCGCTGACGCCCTACCCCCGGTCGATGGGACTGCCGGACCTGTTCGCTCGCGTCACGGGCACGAGCGAGGACGGCGTCGAGCACGCTCGCGATCGCCGGGCCGAAGCTAGGGCGACGGGACTGCTTCCCGACGATTGGGACGGCACGTCGCCGCTCGCGCTCTGCGTGCTCTGTCACGCGTTCAACCGCGAGGGGTTCGCGCACTGCCGGATCTGTGCCGAGCGACTCCCCAGAGCGACGGTGCCGCCCGAGGACTGCCGTCGGATCGCGCTCCAGCGGAGCGGGCACTGACCGCCCCACCGACCGCACCTCGCTGCGGGCGGAACCTATTTTACGGTCGCCCGCCCGCATGGGAACGTGATCGACCTCGGGTTCGTCGTGGCGCCGGCGCCGGATCTCCTCCGTTTGCTTGCGGTGCCCGTTTTCGGCTGGGCGGCCTGGCGCGACGTCAAGAGCCGACGGGTTCCCAATAAGACGTGGCTTCCGCTGCTGGCGCTCGGGCTGCTCGCGCTCGTCTGGCAGGCGGCCAGCCTGCACGCGACGGGCGGCTATCGCTGGCAGCTGTTCGTCAGGCAGGTCGCGATCAGCCTCGGGCTGGTCGTCCCCCTGGCGTACGCGTTCTGGTGGATCGGCGGCTTCGGCGGCGCCGACGCGAAGGCGTTGATGGTGCTTGCGGTGCTGTTCCCGGCGTTCCCCTCCTACTTTCTGGCGGGCGGCGCCGAGTACCCGCTGGTCCAGACGCGGATCGGCGTGTTTTCCTTTAGCATCCTTACGAACGCCGTCCTCGTCGCCGCGGCCTACCCCCTCGCGCTCGCGCTGTACAACGCCGTTCGCGGCCGCTTTTCTTCGGCGATGGCCGTCGGACTGGAGCGGCCCTTGTCGGCGGTGCTGACCGCTCACGGCCAGCTGCTGGAACGCCCGGACGGGCTGACCCGCCGCGGATTGGATCTCGACGCGCTCCGGATGTACCTGCGCTGGCGCGGTCTCGCGCTCGCTGACCTGCGCGAGCGCCCCGAGCACTACCGCGATCCAGCCACGCTTCCCGCCGATCCGAACCCGCCGACCGACGGCGCCGTCGGGGCGGTTTCTCCCGTCCCCGACGCGGCGGGCGACGCCGATCACGCCGCGGCGACTGCGGCGTCTCACGACCCGGGCGAGACCGACGGCGGGACGCCTCGCGACGACGCGGCGTACGACGACCCCTGGGGCGCCGCCGCCTTCCTCGACGCGATCGACGGCTCGGCCTACGGAACGACGCCCGAGGACCTCCGGGACGGGCTGGACGTGCTCGCACAGGAAGAGACCGTCTGGATCTCGCCGGGCATTCCGTTCATCGTTCCGCTGTTCGCGGGACTGCTCGTCTCGCTGGTGTACGGCGACCTGCTCTTTTCGCTGCTGGGCGCCCTCGGGCTCGTCTGATCGGCCGCGGCGTCGACTCCTCCGTCCACAGCTTTACGTACGATACGGCGGCGACGGCCGGCGTGACCTGACAGTCGCGCGGAGCGTCTCGCCGTCGCGCACCGCAGCGCTCCGCGCCCCCATCGCGGTGCCTGTTCGCCACGTTGCCCGGCAGCGACGGCCGAACTGCCGCCTCGCCGACCAAAAAGCATACCTCGGCGTCGGGCCTCGGTCTCGACATGAGCGACGCAGCCGCCGCCGTCGATCTCGATTTCGGCGAGTCGGGCCGCATCCCCGCGGTCGCCCAGGACGCCGACTCCGGCGAGATCCTGATGCTGGCGTACGTCACGCCCGAGGCCGTCGAGCGCACCCGCGAGACGGGGCGCGCCCACTACTACTCCCGGAGCCGCGAGGAACTCTGGGAGAAAGGCGCCACGAGCGGGCACGTCCAGCACGTCGAGGAGATTCGCGTCGACTGCGACGGCGACGCCATCGTCTACCGAGTCGACCAGGAGGGCGGCGCCTGCCACACCGGCTACGAGTCCTGCTTCTACCGCACGATCGACGGCGAGACGGTCGGCGAGCAGGTGTTCGATCCCGACGCCGTCTACGAGTAAGCCGATGAGCGAACCAGCGAGCCGTCGGTTCGACTCGGTCGAGCGGCTCCGGGACGCCCACGAGCGCCTGGAGCGGCTCCGATCGGCGGTCGCGGACCACGGCGAGAACGACGTCGAGACCGTCGCCGAGACCTATCGCTCGGCCCACCGGCTGCTCGACCGGTACGTCGACGACGCCACCGGAACGGGCGATTTTCAGTCCTACGTCGAGTTCCGCGGCGAGTTCGCCACGCTCGTCGAGGACCTGCCCGACGAGCTCCCCCGTCGCGAGGCGTTCGAGGACGCGCTGGAGGCGGTCGACAAGCGTCGGCTCAGCCAGAGCGATTTCGACCGAGCGCAAGAGGCGCTCGCACGCGCCGAGGATCTCGTCGACCTGCTGGGGGATCGCGACGACGCGCGGGCGGCGTACCGCGATGCTCGCATCGACGCCGCCGATCGGCTCGACGCGATCGACGAGCGCGAAGCGGAGCTCGAACGACTGCTGGAACTGGGCGACGCCGACCTCGACGCGCCCGTCGAGCAGTTGCGCGACCCGATCGAGGCGTACGACGAGTCGATCCGCGAGGCGTTCCGCGAGTACCGCGAGACGGCGTCGGCTCGCGAGCTGCTGGCGTTCGTCGAGCAGACGCGCGCGTTCCCGCTCGTCGACCTGCCGCGCCCCTCGGAGGAGCTGCTCGCGTACGTCCGCGAATCTCCCGACGGCGAGGAACCGCTGCCGACGCTACTGGAGTACGCCGACTACTCGCGCTCGAAGCTCGAACACTACGCGGCCGACGCCGACGCGCTCAAGCGCTCGATCGCGACCGAGCGGACCTACCTCGAACGGCTCGACGCCGAGCCCCTGACGATCGGCTGGCCGCCGCCGGAGCGAGGCGTGCTGCGCTGGCGGGTCGTCGAGCTCCGGAAGGTCGTCGACCGGTTCGCCCCGGAGGACGCCGTCGCGAAGCTCCGCGAGGTTCGCGCGCTGGCGAACGACGCCGAGCGGTACGAGCGCCTGCGCGACGCCGCGGTCGCGACCCACCGGCTCGACGCCGACGATCGGGAGCGTCTGGCGTCGGGCGGCGTCGCGGACGACCTCGACGAGTTGCGCGAGGAGCGTGCGGCCCTCGAATCGGCCCTGTCGGAGCTTCCGGAGCCGTAGCTGCAGACTCTACGTTCGACGCCGTAGCTCGACGCCCGCGAGCGATCGGTGCGAGAACGAGCTCAGTTCCTGCCCGCTTCGAGCGCATCGCCGACCGCCGCCGCCAGCTCCTCGGCTCGCTCGGCGTCGCGCGCCTCGGCGTAGACGCGGATCAGCGGTTCGGTGCCGCTCGGTCGGGTCAGCGCCCAGGCGTCGCCGTAGTCGAGCCGGTAGCCGTCGATCGTCGTCAGCTCGGCGTCTTCGGTTTCGGCCCACTCTTCGGCGGCCGCGAGCATCCGGTCGCGCTCGTCGCGGTCGGCGTAGTCGACGTTTCGTCGGACGTTGTGGTAGTCCGCGAACGGCGCAACGACGTCGCTGGCCCGGCGGCTGGCCACCTGTTCGAGGAAGCGAGCGGCGGTGTAGGCGCCGTCGCGAGCCAGCCGGAACTCGGGGAAGAAGATTCCGCCGTTGCCCTCGCCCGCGATCGGCACGTCGGCGCCCTCGCGCTGGAGCTCCAGCACGCGACTGACGATGTGGGTCGATCCGATCGGCGTCAGTTCGAGATTCGCGTCGGCCGCGTCGACGGCGTCGACCAGCCGCTGGGAGACGTTGACCGCCGAGACGGTGGTTTCGCCGGGATCGAGTTCGGCCGTCGCCAGCGCGGCCAGCGCGGCGTCGCCCTCGACGAACTCGCCGCGCTCGTCGAAGAAGATCGCGCGGTCGGCGTCGCCGTCGTGGGCGATCCCCAGGTCGGCGCCGGCAGTCCGGACCAGCCGTCCGAGGTCCGCCAGGTTCTCCGCGACCGGTTCGGGGTCCCGTCCCGGGAAGTGGCCGTCGGGCTGGGCGTTGACAGTCACGACCTCACAGCCCAGCGAGCGGAAGAACTCGGGGCTGGTCAGCGCCCCGGCGCCGTGGCCGGGATCGAGCGCGACCGTCAGGTCGGCTGCCGCGATGCGCTCGCGGTCGATCGCCGACAGCAACTCGGCGACGTAGTCGTCGTTGACGTTCGACACGCGCCGTCGCGTACCCACCTCGTCCCACGGCACCGTCTCGACGCCGCCTTCGAGGAACGCTTCCTCGATCAGTTCGAGCGCGTCCACCGACAGACCGACGCCGTCGGGCCCGATCAGCTTGATCCCGTTGAACTCTGGCGGGTTGTGCGAGGCCGTCACCATCACCACTGGCATCTGCGCCCGTTCGGCGTACGCCTGCGCCGACGGCGTCGGTGTCCGGCCGAGTCGGTCGACGTCGGTCCCGACGCTGGCCAGCCCGCTCGCGGCCGCGTCGGCGAGCATCCCGCCGGTCACGCGCGTGTCCCGCGCGACCGCGGCGCGATCGGCGTCCCAGACGGTTCCGGCCGCCTGGGCCACCTGTACGACGAACTCGGGAGTGAAGGACTCGTTGACCGTCCCCCGCGTCCCGCTCGACCCGAAAACCTCCATGTGCGGAGGTGTGACTGCCGTCCTCAAAGTGGTTCCGCATCCGAACGGGCGATCGGTCCCGGTGCGCCCCGTCGCGGCGACCGGAAGCCGGACGGTTGATACTGGACCGGTCCGTACGGCTACTCATGGCACCTCGATTCACCCGTCGTCGGGCCCTCGCGCTCGCGGGCGGGCTAGCGACCGGTTCGATCGCCGGCTGTTTCGGCCTCGGTGATGCGCCCGAGCCCTCCGGTGAGGCGGTCGAATCGCTCCCGACGCCGGTGCAGGGCGACCCGGAGTCGTCGATCACCGTCGCCGCCTACGAGGACTTCTCGTGTCCACACTGTCGGGACTTCCATCTGAACGTCTACCCCGACGTCGTCTCGGAGTTCGTCGACACCGGGCGCGTCCGCTACGAGCACCACGACTTCCCCATCCCGGTCGACGATCGGTGGTCGTGGGCCGTCGCCGGAGCCGCCCGCGCTGTCCAGGACGGGGTCGGCGACGCGGCCTTCTTCGAGTACGCCGCGCTCGCGTTCGAGCAACAGGGATCGTACTCGATGGACGTGCTCGCGGACCTGGCGAACGAGGTCGACGCTCCAGCCGATGCGGTGCGCTCGGCCGCCGAAAACGACACGTACGCGCCGGTACTCGAAGCCGACCGCAGCGACGGGCAGGATCGCGGCGTCCAGGGCACGCCGACGGTGTTCGTGAACGACGAGCAGGTCGATCTCGACTCGGGCGACAGCCAACTCGACGCGATCCGGTCGGCGATCGAGTCGGCGGAGTCGGGATAGCCACCGAGCGGCGCCGTCCCGCATCGCTTTTGCTCGCCCGCCGCCAACGCTCGGCCAGTGAATCTCCACGTCCGGTACGAGGGCGACGACGACCCCGACAAGTGCACCGCTCGGAAGCTCGCGCGGTTCGACCTCGCCGAGCTACATCGCAGCGACCGGGCGACCCCGTACGGGATCGTGCTGAACCCTCACGCCGAGCGCGCGCTCTCGCCGGCCGACCGCGAGGCGAGCGACCGGCTCGTCGCGCTGGACTGCTCGTGGGAGACCGCCGGCGAGGCGATGTTCTCGATCGACGGCGAGCACCGCGCGCTTCCCTTTCTCGTCGCCGCGAACCCGATCAACTACGGCAAGCCGTTCCAGCTGACCACCGTCGAGGCGCTGGCCGCCGGGTTGACGATTCTGGGCGAGCGCGAGCGCGCCGAGGAGATTCTCGCGAAGTTCACGTGGGGCGAGACGTTTCTGGAGATGAACGAGGAACCGCTCCGGCGATACGCCGATTGCGAGGATTCGAGTGAGGTCGTCGAGATTCAACAGGAGTATCTGGATCGAGAGTGACGCCGCGGCGCCCCGATATTCGCCTCGACGATCGTCGTTTTGTCCCCGCCCCTCGTGGTACCGCGACCCTCGCAAGGGTTATCCCCCGAGTGCCCCTACAGTTGTTTGCAATGGCGAAAGGAAACGTTGATTTCTTCAACGACACAGGCGGCTACGGTTTCATTTCGACGGACGACGCGGACGATGACGTATTCTTCCACATGGAAGACGTCGGCGGCCCGGACCTCGAAGAAGGCACCGAGATCGAGTTCGACATCGAACAGGCCCCCAAGGGTCCCCGCGCGACGAACGTCGTCCGCAACTAATATCTCATTCACTGTCGCCTGACGGCGGCGCTGAACGACGATTTCATTCTTCGGAAGATTACGCACGGAGCGCGGGCTTTGCGCGCCGTAGTCGCGTCGCGGCCTCAGTCCTCGCGCTCGACGAGCGCCTCGCGCGTCTCGCGGATCCGATCGACGACCCGTTCGTAGTCCGGATTTCCGGCCCCCGCACCGCCGTCCGCCGCGGCGTCGGCGTCCGTGTCGGCGTCTCGATCCACGGCGCCGTCCGCGAGATGCTCGGCGATCACCTCCGTGGCCGAGAGCAGCCAGGCCGCGCTCTCGGCCAGTCGGCGGACGTCGCCCGGCGCGACGCCGTAGCGCTCGTCGATCGTCTCGGCGTCGGCGCCGTCGGCCCAGTCGGCGAGCAGGCGGGCGGTTTTCAGGGTGCCGAGCCAGGACTGGAAGTTCCCCTCGAACTCGCTGACGGACTTGGTGAACTGGTCCTCGCGGCGCATCGCGAACTCGCTGAGCCGCCCGGCCTCGTCGTTGCGGACGTGCTGGGTCGTCATGTCCTCGGTGTCACAGACCAGTTCGAGCACGGTCAACGCCGTCACGCGCTCCATCGCCGCCGCCGTTTCGACGGCTTCCACCACTTCGGCGCCGGTCAGCGGGTCGACGTACACCCGCGAGACCAGCCGGCCGAGATCCGTCGCCGCCAGCCCGCCGTCCCGGCGCAACATCCCCGTGGCGTCGAGGTAGGCCAGCACCTCGTCGGTCAGATCGACGAGTTCGGACTCGTCGCGCTGGTGAGCGAAAAACGTCGACGCGAGCACGTCCCGGAGCCCCTCGCGGGAGTCGGCGAACCCGCCCGCGACCGTCGCGAGGACGTGCGTGCGCAGCGGTTCGCGGGCGGCCAGCTTCGACTCGACGGGCTCGGGCTCGGCGCCGACGTAGCGCTCGCGCAGCCGGTCGGCGTTTTCACCCGTGGCGACCAGTACCGCCTCGCCATAGGGGTCGAGTCCCGGGCGGCCAGCGCGCCCGAACATCTGGTGGACCTCCAGCACGGGCAGGGGGTCGTACCCCTCGCCGGTGAACCGCTCGGTGTCCCGGACGATCACCCGGCGTGCGGGGACGTTGACGCCCGCCGCGAGCGTCGGCGTCGCACAGAGCACGCGCAGGTCGCGCTCGCGGAAGGCGTTCTCGACGATCGAGCGGTGCTCGGCGCGCAGTCCCGCGTGGTGGAAGGCGACGCCGCCCGCCGCGGCGCTCGCGAGTGCTTCCCCTGTGCTCGTGGTGGCGTCGGCGCCGATCTCCTCGGCGATTTCGGGCGCCGCGGCGAACTCCTCGTCGGCCAGCTCCGCGGCGAGTTGCTGGGCCTCGCGCCGGGAGTTGACGAACACGAGCGACTGGCCCCCTTCGTCGAGCGCGTCGGCGACGAGCGCCGTGGTCGGCGATCGATCTTCGGCGTCGATCGGGTGGCTTTCGCCGTCCTCGAACGCGATCGCGCCGTCGTCGTACACGCCGGTCTTCAGATCGACCGGCCGCCACGTCGACTGGACGAGTTCGGCGTCGAGCCAGTCGGCGATCTCGTCGGCGTTGCCCACAGTCGCGGAGAGCGCGACGATCTGCTGGTCCGGGCAGAGCCGTTGGAGCTTGGCTAACGTGACCTCTAGGGTCGGCCCGCGCCCGCTGGCGTCGAGCAGGTGGACCTCGTCGACGACGACGCAGGCGAGCTGCTCGACCCAGCCCGCGCCGTTGCGGATCGCCGAGTCGACTTTTTCGCATGTGGCGACGACGATGTCGTCGTCCGCGAACGCCTCGTCGTCGGCGTCGTAGTCGCCCGTCGCGACGCCGACGCTCACGCCCGGGAGCTCGCTGAACGTCTCGTACTTCTCGGTCGCCAGCGCGCGCAGCGGGACGACGTACAGCGCCGGCCCGTCGGCGGTCAGCATCGCCAGCTGGGCGACGAACGTCTTCCCGCTGGCCGTCGGTAGGGCGGCGACGACCCGCTGGTCGTCGGCGACGCCGGCCTCGACCGCGGCGACCTGCGGCGGGTACAGCGATTCGATCCCTTGCTCCTCGAAGTGCTCGACGAACCGGTCTTCGAGGGGTAGCTCCCGTACCTCCATCTACCGTACTCTCCGGCCAGATGCTATTTAAACTACGGGGCGGGCGGTAACGCCGGCTTCCCCCGGGTCGAGAGAGTCGGTACGGGATAATCGAATTATGTCAATATGGTGGGACCAGAGGATCGCAGGACGGCGCTCGACTGTCAGTGTATGCACGTTTGTGACGGCTGGTTCTCCGACGACAAGAAAATACTTAAGTTGTGGCTGGGCCCTTTGCACAATCATCCAATGGGACTCGCCGACCAGATGGCTGACTTCTTCGAGTTCGAGGCGCACGACACGGACCTGAGCACCGAGGTCGTCGCGGGGCTGACAACGTTCCTGACGATGTCGTACATCATCGTCGTCAACCCGGCGATCCTCGCGCCGGCGCTGATGACCGACCCGGCGATCGCCGAGGCGTACACGATCGCTCAGGTTCAACAGATGCTCGCGGTCGTCACAATCCTGGCGTCTGTCGCCGGTATCCTCGTGATGGCGCTGTACGCGAACCGGCCGTTCGGACTGGCGCCCGGGATGGGCCTGAACGTGTTCTTCGCGTTCACCGTCGTGATCGGTCTCGGCATTCCGTGGCAGACCGCGCTCGCGGCCGTGTTCGTGGAAGGCATCGTCTTCATCGTGTTGACCGCGGTCGGCGCGCGCCGATACATCATCGAACTGTTCCCCGAGCCCGTCAAGTTCGCCGTCGGCGCAGGGATCGGTATCTTCCTGCTGTTTCTCGGCCTCCAGCAGATGCAGGTCGTCGCGCCGGCCCCGGACGGCACGTTCGTCACGCTCGGTGAGATCGCCAACAATCCGGTCGCCTCGCTGGCGGTCGTCGGCCTGTTCTTCACGTTCGTGCTGTACGCTCGCGACGTGACGGGAGCGATCATCCTCGGTATCCTCTCGACTGCGGCAGCCGGGTGGGCGCTGACGTTCGCCGGCTTCTACGATCGTGGCGTGCTGACGCCGGAGACGCTGACTGGCGCCCAGTACGACATCACGCCGCTCGCTGGCGCGTTCGTCGAGGGGCTCCGCGATATCGACCCCGCGACGTTCACGTTCGTCGTGTTCACGTTCTTCTTCGTCGACTTCTTCGACACCGCGGGGACGCTGATCGGCGTCTCCCAGATCGCCGGTTTCCTCGACGAGGACGGAAACCTCCCCGACATAGACAAGCCGCTGATGGCCGACGCTGTCGGGACGACCGTCGGCGCGATGCTCGGCACCTCGACAGTGACGACGTACATCGAGAGTTCGACCGGCGTCGAGGAAGGCGGCCGGACCGGCATGACCGCGCTCGTGGTCGGGCTGGCGTTCCTGGCGGCGCTGGCGGTCGTCCCGCTGGTCGCCGCGATCCCCCAGTACGCCTCCTACATCGCGCTGGTGGTCGTCGGCATCATCATGCTCCAGGGCGTGACCGACATCGACTGGCAGGATCCGGCCTGGTCGATCGCCGGCGGGCTCACCATCGTCGTGATGCCCCTGACGACCTCGATCGCGGACGGGATCGCGGCCGGTATCGTCAGCTATCCGATCATCAAGGCAGCCGTTGGCGAGCCCGGCGACGTCAAACCGGGGCAGTGGCTGCTCGCCGCGGTGTTCGTCGTCTACTACTACGTCCAGACCAGCGGTATGATCGTCTGAGCGTCCTCGACGCGCTTGTGCACCGCACGTACACTGCATCCGGGTTTTCTTACCGCTCGCTTTCCTACGTCGAGTCGATGTCAAACCTCGAACTGTACGAACTCAGCGGCTGCCCGTACTGCGCGAAAGTGGTAAACAAGCTCGACGAGCTCGACCTGGACTACGAGTCCCACATGGTCCCCCGAAGCCACTCCGAACGCACCGAGGTCGAACAGATCAGCGGCCAGACCGGCGTCCCCGTCCTCGTCGACCCCGACAACGGCGTCGAGGGGATGGCCGAGAGCGACGACATCGTCGAGTACCTCGAAGAGACGTACGCGTAAGCCCCGATTTTTCTGGTCGCGAGCGTTCTGTAGTCGTCTCGCTGGTTACCGTCGACAAAGTAGTCGTGATCGAAGAGCCGTTCGTCAGGCGTTCTGAACCTGCCGGAGCACGTCGGGCGCTTCCGCCAGCGCCTCGTCCAGCTTCTCCACGTCCGGCCCGCCGCCCTGCGCGAAGTCCGGCGGCCCGCCGCCGCCGCCGCCGACGCGACCCGCTAACTCGCTGACGACCTGCCCGGCGTTGACGCCCACGTCGTCGGGGACGCCGACGACGAACTGCGCGCTGCCGGCGCCGCTGCCGATCACCGCGACCGAGCCTTCCTCGACGATGGCGTTGGCCGTCGCCCGAAGCTCGTCCATCTCGCCGTCGAGCCGCTGGACCACCGCGGTCGCGCCGTCGAGATCGACCTCCTCGGCGTCGCCCGCGCCGCCCGCCCGCACTTCCGCGAGTTCCTCCTGTAGCTCCTCGATCTGCTTGCCCCGCGCTTTCCACTCCTCGAAGAAGCGTTCGGCCGTGTCGGGGACCTCCTGGGGGTTCACGTCGAGCGCCTCGGCGGCCTCGTAGAGCGCGTCTTCGGTCTGCTGGGTGCCCTCGATAGCGGCCTCGCCGGCCGAGAACACGATGCGCTCGACGCCGTCCTGGACGCGCTCGGTCGTCCGGACCTTGATCGACCCGATGTCGCCGGTGCGCTCGACGTGCGTGCCGCCGCAGGCCTGGACGTCCTCGGCGACGTGGATCAGCCGGATCTGTTCGCCCGGCGGGATGCCGCCCTGGTAGAGACCGAAGCCGTGCTCTGCTTCGGCGTCGTTCCGGTGGGGCCACTCCTGGGTGACCGCGACGTTGTCCATCACCAGCTCGTTGGCGACGCGCTCGATCTCCTTGACGTCCTCGCGGGTGATGCGCCGGTAGTGTTGCAGGTCGATTCTCGAACTGTCGACGCCCTTCTGGGCGCCGGCCTGCCGGACGTGCTCGCCCAGCACCTGCTTTGCGCTGTGGATGATCACGTGGGTCGCGGTGTGGTTGCGCATCAGCTGGCGGCGGCGCTGGATGTCGATCTGGCCGCGCACCATCGCGCCCTTGTCCAGCGGTTCGTCCGTGCGGTGGCGGACGACGCCGTTCTCGATCTGGACGTCGCCGACCTCGACGGTGGCGTCCTCCGTCGACAGCGTCCCGTGGTCGGCGGGCTGGCCGCCGCCCTCGGGGTAGAACATCGTCTGGTCGAGCACGACGTCGTAGCCGTCCTCGCGCTCGAACACGTCGAGCACGACCGCCTCGAACTCGGTACCCTGCTGGTCGTCGTAGTAGAGCTTGTCAGTCTCGGGCAGGTCCTCGAACCGGTCGTCGATCTCGTCGGCGCCCTCGGCGCCGGTTTCCTGATCGTGGCGCTGGGCGACGAGGCTGTAGAAGTCGTCCGGCACGTCGACCGCGGCGCCGCGCTCGCTCGCTATCTCCTCGACCATGTCCGGCTGGATGCCGTGAGAGTCATACAGCTCGATCAGCTCGTCGGTGGGCACCGGCTCGCCTTTCGCGCTGTACTCCTCGGCGAGCTGCTCGACGCGTCGGGAGCCCCGATCGAGCGTCTCGCGGTACTTCTCGACCTCGGTGCGGACGACGTCGCGGATCGTGTCGCGGTTCTCGTACTCTAAGCGGTCGGCCTGCATGTCGACGAGCTCGTCGAGCGGCGCGTCGACGCCGACGTTGTCGACCAGCCGCTTGGTGCGCCGAAGCACCATGCGAGCCAGGTAGCCCGTCCCGACGTTCGAGGGGACGATGCCGTCGCCGAGCATGTACGCCAGCGTCCGGCAGTGGTCGGCGATCGCGTAGATGTCTTCGAGCGGCTCGACCAGGTCCTCTAACTCCTCGGTCGTGACGCCGACTTCCTCGGCGATCTCGTCGCGGGCGGCCTCGATGTCCTCGGCCTCGTCGATGTCCATCTTGCCCGCCAGCTTCGAGGCGTGGTGGACGACCGCCTGCTCGCCCTCGGTGAGCTCGATCCCGGCGTTGTCCTTCAGGAACTCGATCGTTTCGGGGTAGACCGCCTCGTACACCGTCGGCGTCCCCTGGCTCATCCAGGTCCACCGTTCGAGGCCGTAGCCGGTGTCGACGATGTAGGTGTCCATCGGCGAGTAGCGGTTCCCGTCTTTCATCTCGTACTCGCCCTCCGGATCTTGCTCCATCGACATGAAGACGAGCGTCGCGAGCTCGGCGCCCTTGTAGATGACCTCGATCGCGGGCCCGGCGTTGCCGCCGCCGACCCACGGGTCCTCGATGTAGGTGATCTCCTCTAAGTCGGCGCCCAGCGACTCGAACAGCTCGTCGCAGTACTGGACCGTCTGGTCCTTCCAGTACACCTCGCCCTCGTAGGCGTACTGGCCGGGGTCCTCGATGTCCTCGCGGGCGTTGAACGCGTGGTGGGCCATCATCTCGAAGGCCATCGTGTGCCGGCCGGTCTTGCCCACGTTGTCGATGTCCTGCATCCGGATGCAGGGCTGGCTGATCGTCAGCGGATTGGCGGGCGGCGGCGTCTCGCCCGACGTGACCAGCGGCTGGAAGTCGTAGATCGACGCCTGGGTCAGCAGGACGTCGTCGCGCCAGCGGTTCGCCGCCACCGGATACGGCTCGATGCGCTCGTGGTCGTGATCCTCGAAAAAGGAGAGGAACGCCTCGCGCATCTCCTCTAAACTGTACTCCTCGTCGAAGCCGGGATCGTCGATAAACGAGTACTCCGCGCAGGGCGGCTCGCCGCAGGTCACCCGGTCGTGGTCGCGCGTCCAGAAGTGATCGCCACACTCCGAACACTGTTTTCGGACGAAGTCGTTGTCCTCGAAGTAATCGAGGCGGTACTCCTCCTCGAGTTCGCTCATTACCCTCTGGTGGTCACGCAGCAAGTAAAACAGTTCCGCAACCGCGGTTCTCGCCTCGCGCCCGGCGGTTCGAGCGGCGTCGACGCGCGGGCACGATTTCCGCCGAGCCGGTGGTCGGGCCGTTCCTCACTGCCCGGACCTGTCGCCGTCCGGTCGGATGCGTACGCTTAAGCGCAGCTCTCTGGCAGCCTCTACCATGCAGCACTGTAGCGCCTGCGGCGAGCGCATCCCGCTGGGAGACGCACAGCGATGCGGCTGTGGGCAGACCGTCCACGCGCGATGTCTCGGCTACCACGCGGAGTTCGAGTGCGACGCCAGCCGCGAGCGCTGGATCGGCGCCCAGGAGTTCTAGTCGGCCCGGAACCGATCGTCGCTTCGCTCGACGCCCGGCAGTTCTGTCAGCCGCGGTGCGACGCAGCTGAGCCACGACTCGGCGTCCGCGTAGCCCGCCGAGTGGGCGGGATACACGTCTTCGGCCAGCGCCTCGCGGTCGGCGGGGCCGCGCTCACGGAGGTACTCGTAGGCCGCGCGGACGGCGTCGCGACGCCAGTCGCGCATCAGCTCGCTGGCGCCGGGAAACGCCAGTTCGTCGAGGGCGTCTTCGATCGCCCGATCGTCGTCGATCGTGACGACGACGTCGCCGTCGGCCAGCCGGTCTTCGGGGAGATACCAGAGATCGACGTCGAGATCCTCGCGCGCCTCGTCTCGCGGCCGCTCCCGAGCGTCGGCGTCGACGCCGGAGACCGTTTTCCGCCGGAGCGCTCCGCGCTCGACGAGCGCGTCGAGCGCCGCCGCGGTCGACTCGGCGTCGAGACCGACCGCCGACGCGACTTCCTCGGCAGTCAGCGGCGCGGCGTCGTCGAACGCCGCCAGCACCGACGCCTCGTCGGCCGAGGGCGCTCCGCCGCTCGCGTCGCTGTCCGCAGCCATAAGTGGGGGTTTGCGAGCATCCATCATGGACCTTCCCCTTCGCGAGCATGCGACGGGCGTCTCGCTCGGCACGTCGCGACCCGATCCCGCCGCGGCGCCGAGTCGAAAGACAGGTCGGAACGGCGTCCCTCCCCACTGCTATGCTCACCGTCTGTTCCGACACCCACAGCAACGAGGGCCACGCGCTCGAAGGACGAACGCTCGACGCCGTTCGCGAGGCCGACGCGGTGATCCACGCGGGCGATTTCACGTCGACGAGCGCGCTCGAGGACTTCTATGACGTCGCCGACACGCTGTACCCGGTTCACGGCAACGCCGACAGCGCGGCGGTCCGCGATCGACTGCCGACGGCCCGCACCGTCGAGTACGAGGGCGTCCGCATCGCCGTCACACACCGACGGGACGGCGGGCCGACCGCGCTCTCGTTGTTCGGCCGCCAGAAAGGCGCCGATCTAGTGATCTCGGGTCACTCCCACGATCCCGGCGTCGTCGAGACCGACGCGGTGACGCTGCTCAACCCCGGGAGTCACGCCCAGCCGCGGGGGAATCGGCCGGGCCACGCCGAGCTGGTCGCCACAGACGGCGGGCTCGACGGAACACTGGTACAGCCGGACGGCACCGTGTTCGAGGAGTTCTCGATCCGTCCGTAAGCGTGGCAAACTGAGAGTGGGGAAATGGGTTCGGTAGTGACGACCGACGACGGCGGCCGGGGCCAGGTAGATCCGGCCGCCGGTGGGTTCGGAACCGCGCCGGCGTCAGGGACCGGCGCGAAGTGGGAGGGCTTCGGACAGTGGGATTCGGGTCGGGGGACCGATCGGGCGGCGGACCCGTTCTGGAGGGCCGTCGGACAGTCACCGCGTCCTCGGGTGGACGCATCTACGACTTTGTACGGAAAGGGAAAATAGCCATCGTAGGGTCAAACAGCGGTTTTAGTCACCGGACGGCGCCGGGTCGATCGCCGCGCGACACCGACGATCAGCGTCGCTCGACTGATCCCAGCGGCTCACACCCGGTACGCCCGCGCGTACCAGAGCACGAACCAGGCGATCATCACCGTCGCGCCGCCGGCGAAAAACAGCGCCCCTGGCGGCAGTCCGGCGCCGAGGAGGTCGCCGAGAATCGGGATATCGTCGATCAGGGGGACGTCGCCGTCGAGAAACGGCAGGTCGCCCCCCGATCCACCGTCGTCCGCGCCGCTTGCGCTTCCGCCCTCGGCGTTGCTTCCGTCGGTACTGGTGCCACCGTCCGCACTGTCTCCCGAGGCGCTGTCGCCCTGATCTGCACTGCCTCCCTGCTCGCCACTCCCGCTCTGATCCGAACCACCGTTTTGGTCGGTGTCGGACGTAGTGAACCCGCCGCCACCGCCGGAATCGTCGGTGGTTCCGCCGCCGGCTGTGGTGCTCGTGCTCGTCGCGGCGTCGGGCGCGAGATACTGGACCAGCAGGCTGGCGCCCGCGACGGCGCCGATACCGCCGAGTAGTCGCGAGAGCGCGGCGCGGAGCCCGGTCTCCTTCTCGTCGTCGCCGGCGAACACGACCAGCGGCTGATCGGTCGGCCCGTACACTTTCATCTCGCGGCCCTTTTCGGAGTACGCCGTATCGAGCACGCGGATCACGTCGGCGTCGGCCAGCTTTTCGAGGTGGTACTGGGTGTTCTGGAGCGAGGTGTCGACGCGGTCGGCCAGCTCCGAGGGGGTCCCGGGGTCGTCGTGGAGCGCGGACAGCAGTTCGCGCGCGGTGCCCGAGGAGAGGGCGGCGAGCACGTCGTCGGCCTCGTCGCTGTCTAACCCGACCACCCGCGGATCGCCGTCGTCCGCGGCCGAGGTGTCGGGGGAGGAGGGCAGGAGGTCGGCCATGCCCTACATATCTCAATCGTGCTGCATGAACTTTCCGGGCTGGACGCGCTCGTGGACCGGGGCCGCCCGGTCGTCGACATCCCGTCGAAACGCCTTTGTTCCGTCCGACTGAACGTCGAGACATGAACCTCGACCCGTTCTTTATCATCATCGTCGCGGCTTTCGTCGGCCTGTTTTTCTTCCTGTTCCTGCTGTTCCGCCGGACCATGCTGTCGTTCAAGGAAGGGATGGACGAGTCGCGCTAGCGAAGCTCGTCCCGGATCCGCCTCGCGGCCGCCTCGACGTCCTCTCGAGCGACGTCTAAGTGCGTGCAGAAGCGGACAGTGTGGTCGCCGAACGCGGTGCCGAGCACGTCGCGACGCTCCGCGGTAGCGAGAAACTCCTCGGCCGAGAGGCCGGCGTCGCTCGTGTCCACGAGCACGATGTTCGTCTCCGGATCGGACGCCGACAGCCCCGGAACGGCGTCCAGCCCGGCGGCGAGTTCCTGCGCGTTCTCGTGGTCCTCCGCCAGCCGGTCGCGGTTCGACAGCGCTTCGAGCCCCGGCGCCGCGATCACGCCGGCCTGACGCATCCCGCCGCCCAGTAGCTTCCGGGTGCGCCGTGCACGTTCGATGAACGCCTCGTCGCCCGCCAGCATCGAGCCGACCGGCGCGCCCAGCCCTTTCGAGAGGCAGAACATCACCGAGTCGACGGCCTCGACGAAACGCTCGGCGGGCACGTCGTGGTGAGCGGCGGCGTTGAACAGGCGCGCGCCGTCGAGATGGACCGGGACGCCCAGGTCGTGCGCGGCTTCCGTCGCGGCGTCGATCCGCTCGGGCGCGATGGCGACGCCGCCCTTGGCGTTGTGCGTGTTCTCCAGCGTCAATAGACCGGTTCCGGGCCGATGGAGGTCTTCCACGACGTACTCGGCCCGGATCTGCTCCGGCGTCGGGACGCCGCGGTCACCGCCATCCAGCGTCCGGACCTGTAGCTGGGCGTGCTGGGCGAGCCCGCCGAGCTCCCACTGATAGATGTGGCTCTCGCGCTCGACGAGCACCTCCTGGCCCCGCTCGGTGTGGACCCGGGCGGCGATCTGGTTCCCCATCGTCCCCGTCGGGACGTACAGCGCGGCTTCCGCCCCGACGATTTCGGCGGCGCGGCGCTCTAGCTCGTTCACCGAGGGGTCCTCGCCGTACACGTCGTCGCCCACCTCGGCGTCGCGGGCGGCCGCTCGCAGCTCGTCGCTCGGCGTCGTCACGGTGTCGCTTCGCAGGTCGATCATACTCCCGCGTTGGCGGCCGATCGGAAAAACGGTCCCGGCCGCGGCGACGTCCGCGACCGGTCGGCCGCTCTCTCACTCGTCGCCGACACCCTCGAAGTACAGGTGGTAGTGGTCGGCGCAGCCGGGGTTGAACGCCGCGTCGCAGGCCGGACACGCCGCGACGCCGACGTACTCCTCGACCGTAAGCTCGACGCCGCAGGCGCCACAGAGCACCGCCGGCTCGTCCCGGCAGTTGGCCGGCCACCGCTCGGCGTCGTGGTCGGCGACTGCGTCGTGACACCGGAAACAGGGGTAGTACGTGCCACAGCAGGCGAACTTGATCGCGACCACGTCGCGCTCGCTGGCGTAGTGGGCACAGCGCGTCTCGGCGTCGACCGCGCCCCGGACTTCGTGGCCGTGGATCTGCACACCGACCAGTTCCGCGCCGCAGGCGTATAGTTCCCGGCCCGACGCCGACGCTCGACCCGATCGGGGCGGCTGGCCAGCGCGTCGCCGGCCGCGCGATCTTCGCCAAACCAAACCGTTTTGCGCGCTCCGGATCCAGAACGGGGTATGGATCCACGCATTCGCGAACACGCGTCGCTGCTCGTCCACGACGCACTGGAGGTCGAGGAAGGCGACGACGTGATCGTCAAGGCCGCACCGGTCGCGGAGGACCTCGTCGTCGCGGTGTTCGAGGCACTCGGCGACGTCGGCGCGAACCCGGTCGCCCAGTACACCAATCGCGGCGGGCGAGCGATCCGCGCCTACCTACGGGCTCACGACGGCGAGTTCGAGACGCCCGACCACGAGATGGCGCTCGTCGAGGAAGCCGACGCCCACATCCACATCCGGGCCGACGCGAACGTTACCGAGACGAGCGACGTCGACCCCGAGCAGAACTCGGCGTTCCAGCAGGCCCAGCGGCCGATCCTGAACGAACGGCTCACCGACGACTGGACGCTCACCCAGTACCCCGCGCCGGCGAACGCCCAGCTCGCGGAGATGAGCACCGAGGCCTACGAGAACTTCGTCTGGGACGCAGTCAACAAGGACTGGGACGAACAGGAGGAGTTCCAGGCCCAGATGGTCGAGATCCTCGACGGCGCCGAGGAGGTCCGCATCGTTTCGGGCGACACGACCGACGTCACCATGCGCGTCGCGGACAACCCGACGCTCAACGACACCTGTTCGCACAACGTTCCCGGCGGCGAGGTCTTTACCGCACCCCAGCCCGACAGCGTCGAGGGCGAGGTGCTGTTCGACAAGCCCGTCTACCAGCAGGGCCGCGAAGTGCTCGACGCCCGGCTGGTGTTCGAGGACGGCGAGGTCGTCGAGCACTCCGCGAGCAAGAACGAGGACGTGCTCACGGAGATTCTCAACACCGACGACGGCGCCCGACGCCTCGGCGAACTCGGCATCGGGATGAACCGCGATATCGACCGGTTCACCTACAACATGCTGTTCGACGAGAAGATGGGCGACACCGTCCACATGGCGGTCGGTCGGGCCTACGAGGCCACCGTCGGCGAGGGCAACGAGCAGAACGAGAGCGCCGTCCACGTCGACATGATCGTCGACATGAGCGAGGACTCGCGCATCGAGGTCGACGGCGAAGTGGTCCAGCGCGACGGGACGTTCAGATTTGAGGATGGGTTCGAGGAGTAGAACCGCGCGAACGCAGTGAGCGCGGCCTTTTTGCCCGAGCTTTTTGGACGAGCGGTGCGCGTAGCGCACCCGAGGAGAAAAAGGTCGTACTGGGACGTTCCGGTTCGAAGACGCGTTCGAGGAGTAGCCCTACGACGATCGGAGCGAGCCGGCGATCGTCGCTCGCCAAGTGTAACGACGGCGTCACACCGGGGCGGCGTCTCGCCGTAGTCTGTCGATCGTAACCGACCGGATACGTGCTGAGTGGTGTAATTTAATCGCCGCTCTCCTCTACAAACTTGAGAATCGTTTATGATGGTCCCGCGGAGTTGCAGTACCATGGCCAAGCTCAGCTGTCCGGACTGCGACCGCAGCATCGCGATGCACGAACTCGAAGCCCGGACGGTCACCCAGCGCAGCGGCTTCGACACGAGCTATCGGTGTCCGTTCTGTCGCAGCGACATCGAAGACGTGAGCAGCCAGTTGGCCTGACGCCGCGGACGGCCGTCGGTCGCTTGCGGTTCCGTTCTCACTGCTGGCGGCGCTCGTTTATTTCGCCACGGTTCACAAACTATTTACTCGCGACCGGGAAACGATAGCGCCGACGATGGCCCTCCACTCGAACGGCGGCGCGTCCCCCGCGGCGCGGTTGCGCGCGGCGCTGGAACGGCGTCTCGGCGTCGACGCCCGCGCGCTGGCGGCGTTCCGCGCCCTCGTGGCGATCACGCTGCTGGTCGATCTCCTCCACCGGTCGACCGATCTGGTCGCGTTCCACACTGATCGGGGCGTCCTGCCCCGTGCGGCGCTCGCCGAGCAGTACCCGCTCGCCGAGTCGATCTCGCTCCACGCCGTCTCCGGCGCGGCGTGGGTTCAGGCGTGTCTGTTCGTCCTCGCGGGACTGCTCGCGATCGCGCTGTTGCTCGGCGTTCGGTCGCGCCTCGCCGCGGCGGGGTCGTTCGCACTGCTCGTCTCGCTCCAGGCGCGCAACCCGCTCGTGCTGAACTCCGGCGACGTGTTGCTCTCGGTGCTGCTGGCGCTCGCGCTGTTCGTCCCGCTGGGCGAGCGCTGGTCGGTCGACGCGCTCGGCCGCGCCGATCGGGACCGACGCGTCGCCTCGGTCGCGACGGCGGCGCTCCTTTTGCAGGTCGTCGCCGTCTACGCGACGAACGCGGTGTTCAAACTCCACGGCGGCTGGCTCGGCGGCGACGCGCTGTGGACCGTGTTTCGGCTCGACCAGTTCACGATCCTGCTGGGCAACTACCTCTCGGGGACTCCGACGATCGCCGGCGCGGTCGCGATCGCCTGGCTCGCCCTGCTCGGCGCGTCGCCGCTGCTGGTCGTGCTGACCGGGCGTGCCCGGACGGCGCTCGTACTGCTGTTCCTCGGCGCGCATCTGGGGATGCTGCTCACCGTCAGCGTCGGGCTGTTTCCGCTCGTGCTGACCGCCGGCGTCGTTCTGTTTCTCCCCGCGAGCGCGTGGGACGCCGTCGAGCGCCGCGTCCAGCCGCACCTCGGTCCGTTCGCGCTGGAGTGGTGGGCCGCGGTGCTGACCGTCGCCCGATCACGGGCGCCCGCGCCGCCTCGATCGTCGTCGATCGCGCGGTGGCGTCGCCGCGCCGGCCTCGCCCTCGGCGTGCTCGCGCTCGTTTCGGTGCTGGCGTGGGGCGTCGGCTCGGTCGGCGCCGCGGACCCGCTGGCGCCGATCGACGGCGCCGAGACCGAGGACTACACCTGGTCGATGTTCGCCGACCCGCCCGACTCCTATCGGTGGTACGGCGTCACGGCTCGGCTGGATACCGGCCGCGAGGTCGACGCCCTTGGCCGGTCGGTCGCGGACTGGACCGCGCCGCCCGACGCCGCCCGGACGTACGGGTCGTTCCGGTGGCGCAAGTTCATGAGCGGTCTCGGCGAGTCGGACGCCGCTGCCGAACGCCTCGCCGAGCACGCCTGCTGGCGGGCGAGTACGCAGTACGACGCCGACGCCGAGCACGTGACGATCACCGCGTACGAGCGGTTTGTTCAGGATAGCGGCGTCAGTCCGACGAGCCAGCGGCAGGTGCTGCGGTACGAGTGTTGATCGACGCGGTCGATCGCAGAATCACGGGCACGGTGGGATTCGAACTACGTCGTCGACTCGCTTCGCTCGTCGCCGTCTCCTTCGAATCCCACGTGGTCCTTCATTTGCTGCTCACGTCCGTTCGCAGCAAAATCAGCGGGCACGGTGGGATTCGAACCCACGACCGTCGGATGTCTTCCCCCAACACAGACGTATCGGGGATAGAAGTCCGACGCTCTATCCGGACTGAGCTACGTGCCCTCGCCCGGTCTTTTCATCCGAGTTCTCAAAAGCGATTGGATTTCTACCCGTGGAATCGGTACAGCGAGGTCACGTACGGCAACCGGTTGAACATCCAGTACGCGACCGGCAGGCCGATCACCGTCACCGCGAGCAGGGCAGCGACGTTCGCCCAGAGCAGGCTCGCCCACCAGCCCACGAGCACGAAGTACAGCCCTCGGATCAGGAGAGAACTCTGGCCGCGGGCGCTGCTCGGGTCCGACAGCGAGCGCGGTTCCTTGAGTGTCAGCACCGTCGGGACGAGGTTGATCAGCTTGATGCCGATGGGAAGCAGGATGATCGTGACGTTCAGTGCCCACGCCAGGTTGACCACGATCGGCGTGAGCCACCAGCCCACGAGGACGAACCAGAGCGCGCGGACCGGCAGGGACCGTTGAGTCATGCTACCGGGTAGGTGCCAGATACGTATACCCCTCCCGGTCGATGAGCGCTCGTGCGCTCTTTCGTGTCACTCCCGTAACGCTAATGCGTCGGTCGGACGAACCGTCGCACGATGGACACGCGACGCATCACCGGTGCGCTGATCCAGGTCGCTGGGACCGTCTCCGGGTTCGCGCTGCTGGTGCTCGTCCTCGACTGGCCGGTCGAGCGCCTCGTCCCGATCGCGTTCGCGTTCGCGGCGGTGAAGGCCTACGAACTGGCGCAGGACCGTTACGAGTTCAATCCCGGCTGGGCGAAGGCGATCCTCGGCGTCGCGCTCGCGGGCCTCGGCGCGGCGGCGTTGCTGCGGCCCGGTGGGATCGTGTGGGTCAAGCTCGGACTGCTCGGCGCCGGCGCGTGGCTCGCGCTCGACGGCGTCTGTGACCTCCGAGTCGGCGCCTCGCGGCGACGCACCGGCGATCCCTACGTCACCGTGCAGGACGCCGGGACAGTCTGGCGAGCGCTCGATAAGGAGCCACGAACCGCGGAGGCGGTCCGGGACGCCGTCGACCTGCCGGCCGACCGGGTCGATCGGGCGCTCGCGGAACTACAGCGACAGGGTCGCGTCGCCGAGACCGGCGGCATCTACGAGCCGAGCGATCCCGACCGTGACTGGGGCGGCCTCGTGAACAAGGCCCTCGCGCGGCTCGGCCGGCCGCTCCGGCAGTTCTGACGCCGCGTTTCGGCTCGCCGCTTCGCTCTCGTCCGGCGCGCGGAACACAGCGCTTAAGCGGCCGTCAGCGCTACAATCGAGTCGATGAGTGTTATCGGGACCGTCGGCCTGCCGGGCAGCGGCAAAGGCGAGGCCGCCGAAGTCGCCCGCGAGATGGGCGTGCCCGTCGTGACGATGGGCGACGTGATCCGCCGGGAGTGCCGGGACCGCGGGCGCGATCCCGCGATCCACCACGGCGAGGTCGCGCAGGCGCTGCGCGAGGAGAACGGACCGGCCGCGGTCGCCGAGCGATCGCTACCGCTGATCCGCGAGGAACTGGCCGACGCCGACGCGGTGCTGGTCGACGGCATCCGCAGCGACGTCGAGGTCGACGCCTTCGAGGACGCCTTCGGCGAGGAGTTCTCGCTGGTCAGCGTCGAAGCTCCCTTCGAGGTGCGCGAAGAGCGCCTCGCCGAGCGCGGGCGCGACAAGAGCGAAGCCGAGGGCGGCGAGAGTCTCGCCGAGCGCGACGAGCGCGAGCTCGGCTTCGGTATGGGCGAGGCGATGGAGCGGGCCGACGTGCGTATCGACAACACCGGTTCGCTGGAGTCGTTCCGCCGCACGGTTCGCACGGTGATCGAGAGCGGTCCGGAGGCGGTCCCGCAATGATCTACAGCGTCGACATCCAGATCACGGCGCCCGTCAACGACACCGAGGTCACCGACCGCGTCCGGGACGCCATCACGAACCTGTTTCCCGACGCCGACGTCGAGTTCCAGCACGGCGAACTGCTCGGCGAGGCCCACTCGATGGACCACTTCTCCGAGCAGCTCCACCGCCAGGAGATCCTCGACACCGCTCGCGGCGAGTTCTTCGGCGACCAGCGCGGCGACGCGTTCTCCTTCGCGCTGAAGAAACAGCCCGCCTTCGAGGGCGTCGTCAACTTCGCCGTCGGTAACCCGGACGAGCTCGGCGACATTCAGGTGCGCGTGCGCGTCGACGAACCCGACGTCGAGTCCTTCGTCGACCACGTCGCGCCGCCGACCGAGGAGGGTAAGCCGATCGTCGACGACGCCGACGACGCGTAACTCCGACTTTTCGCCCCCCGTCAGACCAGCAACAGCGCGACCGTCAGCGCGATGAACCCCATCTTCAGCGTCGTGTTCACGACGATCACTTTCGTCCCGAAGGTCGGTCCCCAGATGCCGTACTGGAAGGGTATCGAGCGCTTGAACGTCGAAAAAGCGAACGAAACGATGCCGCCGATCAGCATCGTCGCGACGGCCTCCCGAGGCGTGAACGGCGCGCCAATCTGGGGCGCGATGGCGGCCGCGCCGCTGGTCGTGTCGACCGCGAAGACGCCGACGACGCCGGCGCTTTCCGGCGGGAGCCCCACCAGCGCCGTCAGCGGCTCGACGCCCGCGAACAGCGCGTCGAACGCCTCCCGATCGGTCAGCACGGCGACGATCGCGTAGACGATCGCCAGCCGCGGGACGATCGTCCGCAGCTTCGACCAGGTGCTCTCCGCGGCGCTGACGACCCGCTTCCGCCGGCTCCGCTCGGCGTCATCATCGCCGCCGTCGGTCGCCGGGCGCGCCGTCGGGTCGACGTTCTCCTCGGAGAGCAACGCTGCGCCCGCGAGGATCCCGACGACGGTGATCGCCAGCGAGATGCCGGCCCGCGCGCCGACGTACATGACGCCGACCTCCAGGCCGAGAATCGGGATCAACACCGGCACGTAGAACGTGAAGATGTGCTGGACGAACCCGAAGAACGTGTTGATGGTGATCGCGACGAGCGTCGCGAGGTCGTCGATCAGGCCCGACTCGCGGTACTCCGCAAGCATGCCGTACCCAGCCGTCGGCGACGTCGCGGTCGCGAGGATCGCGGTGCCGACCTCGTCGGGCAGGTTCGCCGGACCGGTCAGGGGCTTCGAGAGCACCGCGATGTACTCGACGGCGCCGAACTCCACGGCGAGGTTCGCGAGCGCGAGACCTATCGCGACGAACAGCGCGATGCTGGCGACGCGGGGGAGAACGTCCGAGAGTAGGAGGTTCAGCGTCGACTCCACGCTCATCACCGATGGATCCGATCGGATTGGTCGTTGCGGTTTCGAGCGGGTCGGTCGGCGCGGCCGGTCGCCCTCTCGCAGTCAGGTGAAAGACGCCGCGGTTCCTTTCTCGGCGTAGCTCATCGTGCACCGATCTTCGGCGTCGCCGCCCGTCGAGAAAGAGCGCCACGCCGATTGTCGACGACTTGACGGACGCTATCGGCGGTCCGTCACCGTCCCGTCAGCACTCACGCTGCCGTCGACCTCCGCGCCGTAGTTGATCGCGACATTCCCGCCGGCGTCGACGTCGCCGCCGATCTCGCTGTCGCCACCGATCGTGATGTCTCCGCCAGCGGTGATGTCGCCGTCGACCGCCGCGCCGTACTCGATCGTCACGTCGCCGTCGGCATCGATGCTACCACCGATCTCGGTGCTGCCGTTGATGGTGACGTCGCCGCCAGACTGGATATCGCCGTCGACCGTGCTGTCGTAGCCGACCGTCACGTCCCCGGTTGAGTCCACGTCACCGCCGATCTCCACTTGGGTACCCGTACTGACGTCGCCGCCGGCGTCGACGCTGCCGTCGATCTCGCTGTTGTAGCCGGCCATCACGTCCCCACCAGCGGAGACGTCGCCGCCGAGTTCACTCTCGGACCCCGTGGTGACGTCGCCGCCCGCACTCACGTCGCCGTCGATCCCGCTGTTGTAACCGCTCGTCACGTCGCCACCAGCATCGACGCCGCCGCCGATCTCGCTCTCGCTGTTCGTGGTGACGTCGCCACCGGCATCCACGTCACCGTCAACGTTGCCGTCGTACTCGACGACCACCGATCCTTCCGTGTCGACCGAGCCACTCTCGGTCACCGACACGGGGATGTTCCCAGACAGGGAGTAACTCGACTGCCCGTTCCCGTACAGCGTGAACTCGACAGTTTCTCCTTCCATGTCGACCGCCTGTCCGTTGCCGCTCTGGAACTGCCCGATCGCAACCGTCGCCGTGCTGCCGGGCTGGATCGTGACCGGTGACCCCTTGCCGTACTCGGTCCCGTCGATGGTCATCTGCTGGTTGCCCCGCACGTTGACGACCTCAGCGCCGTCGATACTGACCTCCGGGCCGTTCCCGTTGCTGACACGGGTCGCAGCACTCGTCGTGGCGTCGATGCTCGCGCTCTTGATTTTGGCCTGCTTGCTACCGGTGTTCTCGACCTCGACCGCGACCGTCCCCGTGTTGGTCTGCGAGGCGCTCTGAACACTCAGCTGCCCCTTGCTGCTGCCGGTACACTGATAGTCGACATCGACGGTGATCGTCGCGCCCTCGATCGTGACTCCGTCAGCGGTCGCCTGATCGACGACGATCGTCACGGCCTGCGTGCCGCTCCCGCCGCCGCCAGCGCACGCGAGGGTGAGAGACGTGCTGTCGCCGGCCGCCACCGACGAGTCGAAGCCGTTCTGGATCGCCAGATCGCCGCCCTGTGAGACGGTCGTCTGAAGGCTCATGCTCGCGTCGAGGTTGTTGGTGAGTCGGGCGACCGTCGCGGTGTCCTGACGCCCGCTGATCGACTCGCCGACGGGCTCGATACCGATGTAGGCGCTCTCCTGTGCGGTATCGGCTGTGACCCCTCGATCCGTCGCCACGGTCGCGAACCCGAACGTCGATCCCGCGAGCACGACGCCGCCACACACGAGACACAACATTCCGAACACCGCGAAGACACGCGACCTCATGGTGGTCGTTCCACCTCTCCGAGTCGGTTCTGGCGGCTCTGATGAACGTGGTAAGCTGCGGACCCGGCGAACACCACGAGCACCATCGCGGCCCAGCCCACCGCCGGTACGAGGTCAGTCGGAAGAACCTCCACCCACACGCCGGCGAGCACGAGCATGCCGACCGCCGACAGCCCGAGGTAGTACTCGCCCCAGGGGATCGAGTCGCCCGGAACGACGTCCATGTACACCTCCATCTGCTCGGCTTCGTCGGTCAGCGTCACCTCCGAGCCGTCGAACTCGATCATCCCGCTGTCGGACAGCGTCGGGAGGTGGGTTTGCTGGAGCGACGTGTACACCCGCTTGCGCTCGGCCGACGTCAGCTCCTCGACGGGCTTGTCCTGCTCCCAGGCGGCGACCTGTTCGGCGACGTCCGAGAGCGACACGGCCTCGTCCTGCTGCTTGCAAAAGTGGATGGCGTACCGGCGGCGATGGTTGCTCAGCAGATCGAAAATCTCACCCCGGCCCGGCGTCTCTTCGCTGCTGGTTGCCATCGTCTAACTGTTCAATTACTGTCGTCGAACCTGCAAAACACTTTCGGGTTTTAGACTGCGACGGGCGTCAACCCCTGCAATCGTACTGGATCGCGTCCACGGTCGTCGTCGCGCCGGCGATCGACGCGTTCTGGCTCGTCGCGCTCATCTCGAAGGTTATCGTGGCGGTCCCTGTCCCGTCGCTGTTGTCGGCACAGCCGATTTCGACCGCCCCGTTCCGGCCCTCCGCGAGCTGCGACGGTTGGGCTGTTATCTCGAACGTTCCTGCGGTCGCTCCCTCGACTCCCGAGATTTCGACCTGAACGGACGTATAGTCCTCTACGTAGCGGTTTTGAAGAGTCGACGTCTCTTGGTTGATCGTGCCGAAGCATCCGAAGAACGGGATCCAGCAGTCCGTCACTTCGCCGCCGTTCGTCCTATCGTCGTACGTCTCCTCGACCGCGAGATACGCCGCGCTCTGGGACGCAACCTCGACCGAGACGCCGCGATCGGCGTCGACCTGGTCGAACCCGCCGGTCTGGACGCCGGCGACGAGCAGGCCGGCGACGATCAGTGCCGCACCCAGCAGAGCAACGCGTCGAGCCATTCGGTTCGTCTCGATTACAACCCCTCTCCTCAGTCACAAAAATATTACTGAGGTGGGATGTGTTTACCTTCATCCATCGATTCTGAGTAATACTTATCGGAGAGCAAAATAATTGGAAACCCGAACGGTTCGATTCACCGCCCCGACACACATGAAACGTCGCACGCTACTGGCTGGCATCGGAACGACGGTTCTCGGCGCCAGCTACGCCTTCGACACCGGCGCGTTCGGTCGGACCGAAGCCGAACGGCAGGTGTCGATATCGACGTCAAGCGACGCCGACGCGTACCTCCGACTGACCCCTGGCCCCGGCGACACCGCCGGGTTCGTTTCGCAGAATGGTGACGGCGTTGTCTCGGTAGCGATCGGACAGGTCGACAACAGTGTGGGCGATCCCGCTCAGGGTGCGAACCCTGGCGTCGTCACGGCGTTCAAGAAACTCCTGCGGATCGGCAACTACGGCACCGATCCGGTCGCCGTCTCGGCGACGCTCCCGCCGAACGGCGGCGTCGCGCTGATGACCGCCTACGACGGCCCCGACGCCATCGACACGCTCGACGAGCCGGGCGTCGAACTGTCGCTCGCTCCCGGCGAGAGCGGGCTGGCCGGTCTCGCGATCGATACCGGGTACGGCACCGACGAGATCCCCGGGACGATCGGCGACTCGGGCGATGTCGAGATTACGATCACTGCGCAGGCCGAGTGACGCCCTCTATCGGCATATATTTCCTCTTTTCACGGTCTTCGGGCACCGTCTCCGGTCCGGATTGCCGCTTCAAGCTCACCTTTCCAGGCCTCAAGACGGCCTTTCTCGGCTCCAAGCGCCCCAATACAAAGTGGGTGGGGTTCCACTGGTGTTCCAAGGCGCGGTAGCCACACCCTGTGGACTGCTCGCGCGCAGTAAGAGACGATTACCATGAGAATGAATCGACGCAACGTACTGGCTGGGATCGGCGCACTGACTGCTGGCGGCGGAGCTATCTTCGGCTCGGGGGCGTTCTCCTCGGTCGAGGCGACGCGGAACGCGAGGTTCAGCGTGGCGGCAGACTCAAGCGCTGAAATCGGTTTCGAGGGAGACGGCGACTACATCACGACGGTTTCAAGCTCCAACGGCAACCAAGTGATTGAGTTCGACTTTCAGAATCTGAACGACAAGGCCACGACGACATTCACTGGCTTGCTGACGATTACGAACAATGCTTCTGACGGCAATGAAGTGACCGTGTACATCGAAAACTCCGGTGAAGTGGGGAACTCGGTTGACTTCGAGTACGATGAGAGTTCGATTGTCGGTGCCGATAGCACCGCAGGCACAGCGATCACCAACGGAAGCTCGATCGATGTCGACGTCGTCTTCGACACGACCGCGGGCGATCCGTCGACCGTAGATAGCGTCACGATCCACGCTGAGGACACCGCCTGATCACGCTCAAACTCGCGGTCGATATCCGGATCGACGTTCGATAGGATGGCGCCGGCCGTATTCACGATTTCAGGCATGAACCGGATATCCATCGTACTTGTCGTGCTCGCCGCGCTCTTCCTTGCAGTCCCCACCATGGCGGCTACCATGGACGAGGACCGCGCGGGCGACCTCTCGCTCTCTCCTGGTGACTCGAACGGCGGATACGCCGACATCGACGCCGATGGACAGCTCTCGGTCGAGATGGACCGGCTCAACGATCGGGCGACCACCACCGCCAACGACGTGTTCACGATCACGAACACCGACGACGAGGACGCGCGCGTGTGGGTCGAGCACGATCTGGAGGGGACGACGATATACCGCGGCGACCCGAGCAACCCCGTCGAGAGCCGCAGCGCCGCCTTCGACCTCGACGCGGGCGAGACGGCGTCGCTCGGCGTCCGGGCCGATACGCGGGACGCCGACGTCGAGCCGGGCGATCTCACGATCCGCGCCGAGGGCGACGACGGGCCGGACTTCGCGGTCACCGACGTCGAAATCGAAGGGCTCGACGCGAACGGCTCGATCGCGGTCGGCGAGTCGATCCGGATCACCGCGACGGTCGCGAACCGAGGGACGGAGGGCGGCACTCACTCGGCCGATCTGCTCGTCGACGGCGTCGAGGTCTCCCAGCGCGCGGTGTACGTCCCGGCGGGCGAGCGCCGGACCGTGACGTTCGAGCGGACGTTCAAGCGGCCGGGCGAGTACGAGGTCGGCGTCGATCGCACACCCGGCGGGACGGTCACCGTCAGGGAGCCGCCTGCGGGGGACGCCGCGTTCGAGGTACGCGACCCGTCGCTCGCGTCGGCGTCGATCGCGCCCGGCGAGACCGTCGACGTGACCGCGACGATCGAAAACACCGGCGGGTCGACCGGCGAGTTCACCGCCGAGTTGGCCGTCGGAGGCACCGTTCTCGAAACCCGAACCGTTCGCCTCGGTCCCGGCGAGACGACGACGATCACGTTCACGCGCACGTTCGATCGCCCCGGTCGCTACGAGATCGCGATCAGCGGCGCGTCGGCGGGCGAGCTCGACGTGTCCTCGTCGGGCGGAGGCGGGGTCGAGGCGGTCGAACAGCAGCTTCGATCTCCGGCGACCGGCGTGGTCGGGCTCTCCTTCGTCGCGGGCGCGTTGCTGGTCAGTCGGCGCAACCCTCGGGAACTGCTCGCCTTGCTCCGATGATCCGATCGAGCGGGTTTCCGGCCCGAGGATGTCGATTTCGTCGTCCGACCGGTCGGGAGGTAGATATTTCCGGATCGGCCGCCCAGGTGACGGTGACGTGAGTATCGCATCGAAATCGTCGCAGTCCCGGTTCTCGCCACGGCCATGAGACTCGGGAGCTACGCGAAGGGCGCCGCGGCGACGCTGCTGCTCGTCGCCGTCGCGGCGCTCGTCGTCGGCCAGCTGCTGGGCCAGCCGATCCTGCTGGGCTACGTCGCGACCGACAGCATGGAGCCGACGATGGACGCCGGCGACGGGTTCGTCGCGGTCCCTTCGCCGCTGGCCGGCGACGTCTCGGAGGGCGACGTCGTCGTCTTCGAGGCCGAACAGCTCCACGGCGGCGGGCTGACGACCCACCGCGTCGTCGGCGAGACCGACCGCGGCTACGTGACGCGGGGTGACGCGAACCCCTTCACCGACCAGGACGGCGGGGAGCCGCCGGTGAGCGAGCAGCAAATCGTCGCCGAGGCGCTCCAGATCAACGGCGAGGTCGTCGTGATTCCGCACCTCGGGACCGCGGTAATGGGAATCCAGTCGGGCGTTTCGGGCGCCCAGTCGACGCTCGCCGGCGCGGTCGGCGTCGGCGGCGGGCTCGGCAGCTCGCAGGTCGGCGGCCTGCTGGTCACGCTCGGCCTCATCTTCCTCGGCGTCGCGGCGGTGTCGGGCGCCCGCGGCGGCGGGGTTCGAGACCTCGCGCGGTCGACCGACCGTCCGGGAGTCGTGGCCGCGTGGTCAGTCGCGGGCACCGTCGCGATCTTGGTCGTCCTGTTCGCAACCGCGGCGATGGTCGTTCCCTCCGGAGTCACGGAGTACGGCATCGTCAGCGCCGAACAACCCGGCGACGATCCGCTGGTGGTCGAGACCGGCGGCACCTCGACCGTCGAGTACCGCGTCACCAACGACGGGGTCGTGCCGGTCGTCGTCTTCCTCGAGACCGGCGAGGGCACCGCCGTCGAGCCCGACAGGCTCCGAGTCGGCGCCGGCGGCGAGGTCGAGGCCAGCGTCACCCTGAGCGCCCCGGAAAGCGAAGGCAGGTACGACCGCCGGGTCACCCAGCGGCGCTACCTGCTCGTGCTCCCGCCCGGACTCATCGCCGCGCTGCACGCGGTCCACCCCACGCTCGCGCTACTCGCGATCGACGCCGTCGTCGTCGGCGTCGTGCTGTCGATCGCCGTCGCGCTCTTTGGCACCGGAGACCTCCGACTGCGATCGGGCGCCGATCACGTCGCCCTGTCGGCCAGACTTCGGCGCAAGCTCCGCAAGTGGCTGTAGGTGGTCCGTTTCGGGCACTCGTTCGGTATTATTATTGTGATCGCGCGCAGTTACATCGATAGTTCTACGCATGCAATCGCGAATCCGGCCTCCTGCCTCGGCTCCGTCGCGCTGTGGTCGCCGACCCACGGGACGCCGGCGTTCGCAGCCGCGGCGACGTGACGCCGATTCGACTGCGGCGTCCCGTTTCGGTATCCGGAGCGACGCCGAAGCGACGGGGTGGGATCGGGCGTGACGGACGACCCTCGATTCCAACTGTTGATCGCCCGGTACGGCCGGAGTCTGGCGATCGCGCTCGTCGTCGTGGGCGCGCTGTTGTTGCTGGTCGGCGGCTGGATCGCGCTCACGCCGCCGACGACGACCGCGACCGAGCAGCGGACCGCGGCGACGGCCTCGACGGGCGTCGACACCGCCGCGAACGTCACCGGTGACAGCGACCTCTGGGAGCGGGGGACGGAGCTGCGCAACAATCCCGTCTACCTGACGAACGCCTCGCCCACCCTCGTCGTCGAACCTCGAACCGAGGTTCCCTCGGGCTCGTCGGTCACCCAGACGGTGCGGCTTCAGATCACGGCGACTCGCGACGACGAGGTGTTCTGGACCTCGACCGAGCAACTCGTCGCGGAGTCCGAGACCGTCGAGAACGGGACCGCGATCGCCCGGACCCAGATCGACGCCCGCGAACTCGAAGCGCGGCTCGCGACCCTTCGGGAGCGACTCGCCGGCGTCGGTTCCGTGCAGGCGTCGCTCCAACTGGCCGTCGAGTACGATACCGGCCGGTACGCCGGCCGGCTCGAATCGTCCGCGCCCCTGACGGTGACCGACCGGGCGTACTGGCTCGGGGGCGAACTCTCGGACTCCCAGCCACACTACGCCACGACCACCCGGCAGGTGACCCACTCGCCGAACTGGCTCGCGGTGCTGCTCGCGACGCTGCTGGCTGCGCTGTCGCTGACCGGCGCCTGGACGGTGTTTGCGACCCGGCCCGAGGAGCTAGACGTCGACGCGATCAGGCAGGAGCGGCACCGCCGGAAGTACGCCGACTGGATCTCGAAAGGCTCGATCCCGATGTGGGTCGGACAGAACTACGTCGAACTCGACACCCTGGAGGACGTCGTCGACGTCGCCATCGACACCCAAGAACGGGTCGTCCACGACACGCGCCGGGACCTGTTCGCGGTGATCAGCGAGGACGTCGTCTACTACTACTCCAAGAGCGGCGACTGGGACCAGTCCTCCTGGCCCCGCATGGAGCTGTCCGGACAAACTGAAGAGGACACGGTCGACGTCGACGGCACGCTGTCGGAGGGGCTCGGCGACCTGCCCGGAAGCGGCGAGCTGTCGGGTGGCTCCGACGACGGGCCGGATGTGGAGCCCAACGACGGACCGGCTGACGAGGGATCGGACGAGTCATCGGGTAACGGCCCCAGCGACTGGGACGACGACGTCTGGAGAGGACTCTGACGGCGTCGAAAAAGCAATCGCGGTCGGCTAGCAGTTCCGCGCGTCGTCGACCAGCTGTTGTCCCTCCTCGCGTTTCCTCTGCGCTCGGACCAGATTGCCGCCGTCGGCGGCGGCAGCGGCTTCTTCTAGGGCGTCGGCCGCCTCGACGAGGTGACCGCTACGACAATCGGCGGTGTCAAACCGTTCGTCGAACTCCCCTTCGGGTTTCGGCTTCGTGTCGAACGTCGCAGCGGCGTCCTCGAACGCCGTTCCCGCGGCGGCGAACGACTCCTCGGCGGCGGCGTACTCCTCGTTTCTGGACTGCTGTTGTCCGGTCTTGAGATTGTCCATTCCATCGAGTAACGTCGTGTACCCTCCCGAGAGCGAGACCAGCGAATCGCTCCGTTCGAGTGCCGGCCCGAACCGCTCGTCGAGCTGCTCGGGCGCCGCTTCTGACCCGCTCTCGAACGTACTTCGGGCCTCACCGAAGTGACCCCGTGCGTCCTCGAAGGCGGTGCGGGACGCGTCGTAGGCGGCGTCGTCGAACTCCTGCTGGGCGACAGTGACGTCGTCGACGCCGTCGACGAGCTGCTGGTAGCCCAGCGAGAGCCCGTCGAGTCCCTCGGCGAACCCGACGAGCTCGGAGACGGCGTCTGAGACTCGCTGGACTTCGGCGTCCAGCTCGGTGAGGACGTCCGCGTCGGCGTTCTCGACGGCCGTTGCGGCGTCGTCGCTCGCCGAGACAGCCGTCGCCAGTGGCTCGCGGCTCTCCTCAAGTGCGTCTTCGATGTTGCCGAGCGCGTCGGGGTCGAACTCCCCGTCGAGGCCCGACAGTTCCGCGGCGCCGTCGAGCAGCGCGACGAACGCGTCGACGATCGACTCGATCGCGTCGGCGTACGTCCTGGCCTGTGCGATTTCGGTCTCGAACGAGCCGGAGTCGGCTTCCGCGGCGGCGTCGAGCGCGCCGCGGGCGGTCTCGATCCGCGCTCGGGGCTTGGACGCGTCGAACTCGACGTCGGAGGGGTTCTGGATGTCGGAGCTGACCGTTCCCAGCGCCAGCGCGGCGGTGTTTAACTCCCCGACGGCGGTGTACAGTTCGTCCATGACCGCGTTCTCCGGGTCCCGCTCGGGCGTCGACCCGCTCGACAGCGGGTTCGAACAGCCGGCGAGCGACGCGCTCGCGCCGGTCGCCGCGAACGCGGAGATGAAGCGTCGTCGATCCATACCCCTACGGTGCCGTCGAATCCCCTTAACGGTTGTCGCCCAGCCGGTAAGTGTGTATTACTGACGAACGGCGTCGATCGTCGCCCGCGTACCGGTCGATACCACTACGAAGCCGTACTGTTCGATCCAGTCAACTACTAGTAACGTATTTCCCCGGTCTTCCCGCTGTTCGAAACGAGATGGCCACTGACTCTCCGTTCGACGGGCCCGCCGACCGAGGCGATCGCGAACCCACCGGAGCGCCGATCGAGGTCGACGGCGCTCGACGCGGAGCGGGCGGCCTTCGTCACGAGGTCGTTAGCTACCCGGATCGGCCCGACCAGTGTACGATCTTCCCGCCCGAGGCGACCGGCGTGACGCGGATGTCGACGTGGCTGACCGCCGATCGCGGCGCGTTCGTCGATCTCTCGACTGTGCGGTAGGCGTCGTGACGCCGATGCGTCGGCGATCCGGCGCCCGCGACGGCGCGCCGTCGTGATGCGGCCGCGGCGCCCGCGAACTGCCGGCCGCTCAGAACGGTCCCTGTCCGCCGCCGCCGAGACCGCCCATGCCGCCGCCACCGCCGCCTCCGCCGCCCTGCTGCATCTTCTTCATCATGCGCTGCATGTCGCCGTCGCCCATCCCCTGGAACTGCTTGATCGTCTGTTCCATCATCTTGTGCTGCTGGAGCAGTTCCCGTACGCGCTCCTCGGGCTTGCCAGAGCCTCGCGAGATGCGGTCGATCTGGCTGGCGCCGATGGCGCGGGGATACTCCATCTCCTCGTCGGTCATCGAGTCCATGACGACCTCGAAGTCCCGCATCCGCTCTTCGGTGACGTCCATCGCGTCGTCGGGCAGCTGGTCCATCAGCCCGCCGCCCATGCCGGGGATCATGTCCATCACCTGGTCGAGCGGGCCCATGTTGTTCATCGCCTCCATCTGCTTTTGCATGTCCTTGAGGGTGAACGACCCGGACATCATGTCCTCGGGGTCCCAGTCGTCTTCCTCTTGGCCCGTTTCCTCCATCGCCCGCTCGACGCGCTCGGCGAGCTGGCGCAGGTCGCCCATGCCCAGCAGTCGCGAGATGAAGCCGTCAGGCTCGAAGCGTTCGACGTCCGCGACCTCCTCGCCGGTCCCGAGGAACGCGATCGAGGAGTCGGTCTGGTCGACCGCGGTCAGCGCGCCGCCACCTTTCGCGGTCCCGTCGAGTTTGGTGATCACGACGCCGTCGATGCCGATCGACTCGTCGAACTGCTGGGCCTGATCCTTGGCGCCCTGCCCGATCGCGGCGTCGAGCACCAGCAGGTTTCGGTCGGGGTCGACGACCTCCTCGATGTCCTCGATCTCGTCGATCAGGTCGTCCTCCAGGGCGTGGCGACCGGCCGTGTCGACGATGTGGACGTCGGCGTCCTCGGTCGCTTCCAGGCCCTCGCGGGCGATCTGGACGGGATCGTCGGCGTCGGGGTCGCCGTAGTACTCCACCTCGGCGCGGTCGGCCATCTGCTTGGCCTGATCGTAGGCGCCGGGGCGGAACGTGTCGGTCTGGATCACGGCAGGCCGGAGCCCCTTCTTCGAGAACCACCACGCCATCTTCGCGGCGGAGGTGGTCTTCCCCGACCCCTGCAGGCCGGCGAGCATGATCGTCTGGCTCTCGAGGGGCAGCTCGGTGCTCTCGCCGACGAGCGCGACCATCTCCTCGTAGACGATCTTGAGCACGTGATCGCGGGCGGATGTGCCGCCGGGCGGTTCCTCCTCTAAGGCGCGCTCTTTGATGCTGTCCGAGAGGTCCTGGACGAGCGCGATGTCGACGTCGGCCTGGATCAGGGAGCGCTGGATCTCCTTGACGACCTTGTCGACGTCTTCCTCGGTGATGCGGGACTTCCCGCTCAGCGTGTCGAGCGTGTCGCGGAGGGAGGTCCCCAGATCGTCGAGTACCATTTGCCGAGAGGTAGGACTGCCATCCGTTAAAGGCTTTCTCGGTCGCTCGCGCTCGCGCGTATCGTAGCACCCTTAACGACTCGGTAACCAGTGCATGCACATGAACACGACTCGCCAGTTACCGCGCTCCCCAGCGGACGATCCCGCAAGCACCGTCCGCCCTCCGGGGACGAACGATCGCGCGAACGCGCGGAGGTCGGTCGATGAGTGACGAGGAACTCGCCAAGGACCTCGGGCTCCTGTCGGCGCTGACGATCGGCATCGGCACGATGATCGGTGCCGGCATCTTCGTGCTGCCCGGCACCGCCGTCGCGCGAGCGGGCCCCCTCGCCGCGGCGACGTTCGTCCTCGGCGGCGTGATCGCGCTGTTCACCGCGCTGTCGGCCTCCGAACTCGGCACCGCGATGCCGAAATCCGGCGGGGCGTACTTCTACGTCAACCGCGCGCTCGGCCCGCTGTTCGGGTCGATCAGCGGCTGGGCCAACTGGCTGGGGCTGGCCTTTGCCTCGTCGTTCTACATGTACGGCTTCGGCGAGTACGTCAACACGCTCGTCGGCGCCCCCTCGCTCGCGCTCGGCCCGGTGACGATCTCGGCCGCCCAGCTGATCGGCCTCTTCGGCGCCCTGCTGTTCATCGGCATCAACTACGTCGGCGCCAAGGAGACCGGCGGCCTCCAGATCGTGATCGTCCTCACGCTGATGGGGATTCTCGGCCTGTTCACCGTCGTCGGTCTGCTCAACGGGGACGTCGACTCGCTGACGCCGCTTGCCCCCGACGACACGGCCAGTCAAGTGCTGCCCGTGACCGCGATCGTGTTCGTCTCGTATCTCGGCTTCGTCCAGATCACTTCCGTCGCCGAGGAGATCAAAGATCCCGGCCGGAACCTCCCGCTGGCAGTGATCGGGTCGGTGCTGATCGTCACCGTCATCTACGCGCTATTCCTGCTCGTGTTGCTGGCGGCCGTACCGAACGAACTCGTCGCCGACAACAGCACGGCGGTCGTCGACGCCGCCGAGTTGCTCTTCGGCCAGTACAGCATCTTCGGTTTCAATCTCGGCGTGGTCGGTTCCGCGCTGTTGCTGATCGGCGGCCTGCTGGCGACGGCCTCGTCGGCGAACGCCTCGATTCTCTCGTCGTCCCGGATCAACTTCGCGATGGGCCGCGAGAAGATCGTGACGCCGAAGCTCAACGAGATCCACCCGCGCTTCGGGACGCCCTCGAAGTCGATCCTGATCACCGGCGGGCTCATCGTCTTTTTCCTGCTGGTCGGCGACATCGAACTGCTGTCGACGGCCGGCTCGGTGCTGCACCTGATCGTCTACGGACTGCTGAACATCGCGCTGATCGTCATGCGCGAGGCCGACCCCGAGGGGTACGATCCGGACTTCGAAGTGCCGCTGTATCCGATCGTCCCGATCATCGGCACCGTCTCGTCGTTCGCGCTCATCGCGTACATCGAGCCCTTCGTGATCGGCCTCTCTGCGGCGCTCGTCGGCTTCGCCGCGCTCTGGTACCTGTTCTACGCGCGCTCGCGCGTCGAGAGTTCGGGCGTGCTCGCCGACTGGATCATCGACCGGTCCGAGGAGATGCCCGACGCCGCCGTTTCGGCGGCCGACACCGTCCGTCCGGACGCCGCCGGCACTGCCGTGCCCAACGGCGGGGACTTCCGGGTGATGGTGCCGCTGGCGAACCCGCGTACCGAGACCGACCTGATCACGCTCGCGGGCGCCATCGCCAAGCAGAAAGGTGGCACCGTCCACGCGGTCCACATCGTGCAGGTGCCTGACCAGACGCCACTCGATCGCGGCGGCGAAGCGGTCGACCGGATCGACGCCGAGTCCGCCGACCTGCTCGCGCGTGCGCGAGAGGACGCAGAGACGTTCGGCGCCAGCGTCGAGACCCACACCGTCCTCTCGCACCGCTCGTTCGACGAGATTTTCGACTCCGCGCGGCGGTTCGAGGCCGACCAGGTCGTGATGGGCTGGGGGCCCCACTCCCACGGGCGCGCCGAGTCACGCATGGACGAGCTCACCGAGGACCTGCCGTGTGACTTCCTCGTGCTGAAGGACCGCGGGTTCGACCCCGAGCACATCCTGCTGCCGACCGCCGGTGGCCCGAGTACCGACCTCAGCGCCGAGGTCGTGAAACTGCTCCGCGAGGAGTACGGGTCCGAGATCACGCTGCTGCACGCCGTCAGTGCGGACGAGGATCGGGCGGAGGCCGAGCAGTTCCTCGACGATTGGGCCGCCGAGCGCGGTCTGTCCGACGCCCAGCTCGTGGTCGACGATCGGGACGTCGAAACGGCGATCGAACGGTCCGCCGAGGACGCCACGATGGTCGTGATGGGCGCGACCGAACGGGGTCTGCTATCGCGGCTGGTGAACCAGTCGCTCGTGCTCGACGTGTTAGACGACGTCGAGTGCTCGGTGCTGCTGACCGAGACTGCCTCCGAGCGGTCGCTCCGGGAGCGACTGTTCGGCCGGTAGACCCGGGATTGGCGTCCGGCGACGGATACAGTTTTCCGGGTGCGCGGGCACGGTGTACACATGACGACGCCACTGTTCGAGCGCGCGTTGGTTCCGCTCGCCAGCGCCGACGACGCCGAAGCGACGTGCCGTGCGATCGAACCCTACCTCCCTGAGGGCTGCGAGTTCATCGCCGTCCACGTGATCGAGAAAGCCGGCGGCGCCCCGGACAAGGCGTCGGTCGAACAGCGCGAGGAAGTCGCCGAAGCGATCTTCGCCGTCGTGGACGAGCAGTTTCCGGATCGCGACGTTACCACCGAGGTCCTCTACGGCACCGACGTCGCCGATACGATCCTCGCGCACGCCGGCGAGGTCGACGCCTCGGTCGTCGCGTTCACGCCACGGGAGGCCGGCCGTCTGGTTCGCCTGTTGACCGGCAACACGATGACGTCGATGGTGACCGAGACGGACCGGCCGGTGCTGGTGCTGCCGGACCCCGACGACGAGTAACGTCCGTCCCGCCGATCGCACCGCGCGACGCCGACGGCCGGGTCGACGCGACGCACCCTCGGAGATGTCTCACGAACGACTGTATTTATGTAGTTTGAGATACAGAATCTCCCTTGATGGTCGGAGCTACGACATCCGGTGCGACGCCGCTGGGCGAGCGAATCGAACTGGTTCTTCTCGGCCTGGGCACGCTGGCGACCGTCGCCGCGGCCTACCACGCCGGGACGACCGGGAACTGGATGCCGTTGATGATCGCCAGCGTGGCGACGGGGACGTTGGTCGCGCTCACGTCTCGGTAACGGCGTCGAAGCGGCGACTGTCGGCCGCCGGTTACCCGAGAAACAGATCCGCCAGATTCCCGCTCGACGAGCTCTTGTACAGCTCTGCGTACCCGCAGTTCGCACAGGAGACGACTTGGAACGACCTGTTCTGGACGTCGAACATCTTCGAGAGGCCGCCGCCGGTCGTGGAGATACTGTCGAGTTCCGTTTCGGTGTGACCGCACTTCGGACAGCCTTTCTCGTCGGTCTGGGGAGGGCTCATATCTCGAATGGGAGTTGGCACCGACAAAATCTTTGTGCTCGGCCGACACGTTCGAGTACCGTGTCGGGAGTCGCCATCCTCTTCGTGCTCGCTCTCGGTATCGGCGGAACGCTCGCGCTGTACGCGCTCATCGCCGGCGAAACGTCGAATCCCGAGATCGTCGACCGCGAGACGGCCGAGCGCAAGGCCCGAGAACGCGGCGGACGTCGGGGAGCCGCGGACGGAACTTCGACGGCGGACGACGATACTGACGACCGGTGGGGTGAACGCGACGACGATCGCTGGGGCGAGCGCAACCACGAGCGCTAAGTTGGCGACGGACGGCGGATTGACACAGCCGATCCGATAGGAATTCTACAGGCTAACGAAGCGAGAACCGGGTCGGCGTTCCGACGAGTACCGCAACGGACAGCGCGAGCATCGCGAGGTAGACCCCGACGATCAGCGGTCGGAACCACGGCGTGGCGTCCTACCCGATCGCCGGCGCGATCCCGAGCGACGCCGCCGATCCGCCGGCCAACGCCTTCGCGTCTTGCTCGCCGAGATCCGCTCGCGTAGCGAAGTAGGTCGGGACGAACAGCGCGAGCGGGCCGATCAGGAGCACTGCGACGCGGACGTACGGCAGTTGCGCCGTACGTTACGCTACACAGAGGTAAAAATGAAAACGACGAAAATCTGCGTCGCCGATCAGTCGGCGGTCGCTTCGACGGTCTCTCCCTCGTCCTCGCGGTAGTGCTCCGCGATGAGGTCCTCGTCGATGCGGTTGAGCGCTTCCTTGGGGAGCATGCTGAGCAGGTCCCAGCCGAGTTCGATCGTGTCGTCGATCGAACGGTCGGTGTCGTAGCCCTGCTGGACGAACTCCTCCTCGAAGCGGTCGGCGAAGTCGAGGAACTTGTTGTCCCGCTCGCTGAGCGCTTCGCGACCGACGATGTTCACGAGGTCGCGCAGGTCTTCGCCTTCCGCGTACGCGGCGTACATCTGGTCGGAGACGTCGGCGTGGTCCTCGCGGGTGAGCCCCTCGCCGATGCCGTCGTCCATCAGGCGCGAGAGGCTCGGCAGCACGTTGACCGGCGGCTGGACGCCCTGACTGTTGAGGTCCCGATCGACGTAGATCTGGCCCTCGGTGATGTATCCCGTCAGGTCCGGGATCGGGTGGGTGTCGTCGTCGCCGGGCATCGTGAGGATCGGGATCTGGGTCACGGAGCCCTCGCGGCCCTCGATGCGGCCGGCCCGCTCGTAGAGCTGGGCCAGGTCCGTGTACATGTACCCGGGGTAGCCACGGCGGCCGGGCACCTCCTCACGTGCGGCGCCGATCTCGCGCAGCGCCTCGCAGTAGTTGGTCATGTCGGTCAGGATGACCAGCACGTGGTAGTCCTTCTCGAAGGCGAGGTACTCCGCGGTCGTGAGCGCCATCCGCGGCGTGACCGTCCGCTCGACTGCGGGGTCGTCCGCGAGGTTCATGAACACGACCGAGCGCTCGAGCGCGCCGGTGCGCTCGAAGTCCTGCATGAACTCGTTGGCCTCCTCCTGGGTGATCCCCATCGCACCGAAGATCACCGCGAACTCCGACCCTTCGTCGTCGTCATCGTCGCCGGACTCCTCTTCCTCCGGGACGGTCGCCTGACGGGCGATCTGCAGCGCGAGCTCGTTGTGGGGCAGCCCCGATCCGGAGAAGATCGGCAGCTTCTGGCCCCGAACCAGCGTGTTCATGCCGTCGATGGCGGACACGCCGGTCTGGATGAACTCCTCGGGGTACTCGCGGGCGTAGGGGTTGATCGCCTTGCCGACGATGTCGATGCGGTCGTCGGGGACGATCTCGGGCCCACCGTCGATCGGGTTGCCCGACCCGTCGAGCACGCGCCCGAGCAGGTCCTCGGTGACGGGCATCTTCATCGTCTCGCCCAGGAAGCGAACCGAGGAGTTGCGGTCGATGCCGCCGGTCCCCTCGAACACCTGGATCGCGACGACGCCTTCGCTCGATTCCAGTACCTGGCCGCGCCGAGTGTCGCCGTTCGGGGTCTCGATCTCGACGACCTCGTCGTACCCGACGGGCTCGTCGACCTCGGCGAACACCAGCGGACCGCTGATCTCGGTGATTGTCTGATACTCTTTCATTGTTAGTACAGCTCCCGGAGCTGGTTCGCGATGTCGTCTTCGAGGTCGCTGATGAACTCCTCGTAGTCCTCGGCGACGCCCATGCGGTTGAGCTGCGGGGCGGCGTCGATGTCCTGGATCTCCTCGACGGGGACGCCGGCTTCCAGCGCCTCGAACGCCTCGTCGTTGAACGTCTCGATCGCCTGGAGCATCCGGTAGGTCTTGGTCGGCTCGCAGTACGTGTCCGTCGGGTGGAACGCGTTTTGCTGGAGCCACGCCTCGCGGAGGTAGCGAGCGACCTCGAGGGTCAGCTGCTGGTCCTCCGGCAGGGCGTCCTTGCCGACGAGCTGGACGATCTCTTGGAGTTCGTCCTCCTCGTCGAGCACGTCGATCGCCCACTGGCGCAGCTCGGGGTAGTCCTGGGCGACGTTGTCGCGGTACCACGGGTCCAGCTGGTCCCGGTACAGCGAGTACGACTCGTTCCAGTTGATAGAGGGGAAGTGCCGACGCTCCGCGCGGTCGGCGTCGAGCGCCCAGAACGTCTTGACGATGCGCAGCGTGTTCTGGGTGACCGGTTCCGAGAAGTCACCGCCGGGCGGGGAGACGGCGCCGATCGCCGACACCGACCCCTCGCGGCCGTTGAGGTTCTCGAACTTGCCGGCGCGCTCGTAGAACTCCGCCAGGCGAGCGGCGAGGTACGCGGGGTACCCCTCCTCGCCGGGCATCTCCTCGAGTCGCGAGGAGATCTCGCGCATGGCCTCGGCCCACCGCGAGGTGGAGTCGGCCATCAGCGCGACGTCGTACCCCATGTCGCGGTAGAACTCCGCGATGGTGATTCCGGTGTAGATGCAGGACTCCCGGGCGGCGACGGGCATGTTCGAGGTGTTCGCGATGAGGCAGGTGCGGCTCATCAGCGGCTTGCCCGTCTTCGGGTCTTCCAGTTCGGGGAAGTCCTCGATCACTTCCGTCATCTCGTTGCCGCGCTCGCCGCAGCCGACGTAGACGACGATGTCGGCGTCGGCCCACTTGGCGAGCTGGTGCTGGGTGACGGTCTTGCCCGAGCCGAACGGACCGGGAATCGCGGCCGTCCCGCCCTTGGCGATCGGGAACAGGCCGTCGAGGATGCGCTGCCCCGAAACGAGCGGGGTCCGGGGCGTGCGCTTCTCCTCGGCCGGGCGCTGCTCGCGCACCGGCCACTCCTGGCGCATCTGGACCTCCTCACCGTTGTCGAGCTTGACGACCGTCTCCTCGACGTCGAAGGTGCCCGACTCGACGGCGGCGACCTCGCCACCCTCGTAGTCCGGCGGTACCATTACCTTGTGCTCGATGCTCTCTGTCTCGGGGACGGTCCCGACGACGTCGGTCGGGCCCACTTCGTCGCCTTCCTCGACCTCGGGAGAGAACTCCCAGGTCTTGTCCAGGTCGATCCCCGGCGCGTCGACGCCGCGGTCGAGGAACGCGCCCATCTTGTCTTCGAGCACCTCGAGCGGGCGCTGGACGCCGTCGTAGATGGAGTCCAGCATTCCCGGTCCGAGGTCGACGCTCAGGGGTTCGCCAGTGTTCTCGACGGGTTCGCCCGGCCCGACGCCGGACGTCTCCTCGTACACCTGAATCGTCGTGATGTTGCCTTCGATCTCGATGACCTCTCCCATCAGCCCCTCGTGACCGACGTAGACGACGTCGTTCATCCGGGCGTCGAGGTCCGTCGCGGTCACGACAGGGCCGCTCACGCTGTCGATGACGCCGTCCTCGCGGACGGAGTCTGTGTCTGTTGCTTGACTCATGATTTAGCTCTCGTCTTCCTCCATCAGGTCGATACCGATCGCTCGCTTGATCTTCTCGCGCAGCCCGCCGCTGCCCGCGCCGCCACCGAGGGTGACGACGACCGGTTCCACGCTCGTCTCGACGTCCTGTCGGACGCCCCGCGAGAGGTGTTCCAGATCGTCGTCGTGCATGACGACGATGCCGACGCCCTCGTCGGTGAGGACGTTCTCGACGGCGTCGTCGAGCGCCTCGGCTTTCTCCTCGTCGGGGACGTTCTCGAACTTGCGGACGCCGGCCAGCCGGAAGCCGGTCGTGAAGTCCGGACTGCCGACGACGGCGATCTCCTGGCTCATAGTATCACCAGCTCTTCCTCGATCTCTGACTCGTCGAGACCGGCCTCGCGACCGCGCGCGATCGCGCGGACGTTCTCGACCTCGCGCTCCTTGGCGAGGATGTACGACAGTACCGCGGCGATCGACACCGGGTAGACGTTCGAGAGCCGGTCGGAGTACTCCAGCAGCGCCGCCTCCAAGGCGTGCTCGAACCCGATCAGGCTCTCGGCGCCCTCGAGCTCGTCGAGCGCGACGTCTAACTCGTCGCCGTAGTGGCTGTCGCGGATGTGGGCGACGAGCTCGTCGAAGTTCCCAACGAGCTGTCGTAGCTCCCGCTCGTCGAAGAGCGTTCCGCCCTCGATGAAGAACTCCGCCGGATCGATGTCGGCGCCGGTCCGCGCGAGCCGCAGCGCGTTCCGGGCGTTCCGGAAGTCGATCTCCGCTTCGAGGAACTCGACGTAGCGGGCTCTCGGCCCCTCGGCGTTCGGGCCGACGCTGACGTCCGACAGCAGTAGTTCGTAGAACGCGCGGTCCGCGGCGTTTTCGAGCGGGACGAGCAGCCCCTCGGCCTCGAACGCCTCGTAGGCGCCGTCGAGGGGCTCGTGGAACACCGTCCCGTCGAGCAGCTCGATGGCGTCCTCGACGCTACCGGCTTCCGAGAGCCGGTCGAGCAGTCGGTCGTCGAACTCGCCGGCGCGGATGTAGTCGGCCTGGATCGCCTCGGCGTCGGCGTCGGTGTAGATGCCGCGCAGCGCCGTCTTGACGTTCCAGACGTCGAACTTCCGGAGGTAGCGCGCGATCAGGTCGTACAGCGTCCCCTCGGACCACTCCAGCAGGTCGTCGAAGTGCTTCGCGAGGTTGGCGTGCAGCGCGTACTCGATCAGGTCGACGCCGTCGTAGCGCGACCCGAGCGAGTTGATCTCGCGCTCGTACTCGCTTTCTTCCATGAACCGCGCGATCCCGCCGGGGCCCATCCGCACCAGCTTGCGGTAGTCCTCGTCGCCGAACAGCTTCTGTCGCCGGGAGCGAACGCGGGCGTTCACGTACTCCGGGTTCGAGGCACCGTGCTGGCTCGTACTCATTGTTCGAAGAGTCGCGAGCTGATCTCTCGCAGGTTGTCTTCCCAGACGTCCTCGAGCACGGAGTCGAACGTGTTGTTCACGCGCAGTCGGCTCGACTCGCTCTCGACGACGACGCCGCCGAGACAGTCGTACTCCCCGCCGTACTCGAACCCGTCGTAGTCTTCGAGGATCTCTTTCAGGAGCTCCTCGTCGTCGGGCCGAGCGTAGACGACCACGTCGTCCGCGTCGTCGAACTCCGGCTCGGCGGCCTCGAGCAGCGCGCGGGTCAGCTCCTCGCGCTCGTCGCCGCCCAGCTCGGCAAGCTCGGATTCGACGGTCTCGCGGACCGACTCGAGCGTGTCGCGTCGGGCTTCGAGGCGCTGTTGCTTGGCCTCCAGCTTCGCGCTGGAGAGCTTCTGTTCGCGCTCCTGAGTGACCTGTCGCTCGGCCTCTTCCTCGGCCTCGGCGACGATCTCGTCGGCCTCGGCCTGAGCCTCGTCGACGATCTCCTCGGCGCGGGCTTCGCCCTCCTCGCGGATATCCTCCGCACGCGCGCGGGCTTCGTCTCGAATGTCCTCAACGACTGTATCCAGACTCATTGTAAGAAATGGGGGTGCGGTTTAGACGAAGAGCGCGACGAGCGCGAAGATCACCAGCGTCTCGGGCAGGACCGTCAGAACGATCCCGATACCCGTAGAGATGGAGTCTTCGGCGAGTGCGCCGACTGCGGCGGCGCCGATACCGCGCTCGGCGTAGCCCGCGCCGATCGCGGCGAGGCCGATACCGATCGCAGCTGCAGCGCCCTGGCGAAGGGCCGGCTCGTGGTTGACCGTGGTCTGGGAACCGTCCTGAAGGACGGTGAGGCTGTCGACTAGTGCGGGTGCGATGGTTTCGATCATGATTATGTGTACCTCGTGGCTTCGGACAGTCCGTACTTCTCCCCACAGAGTTCATAAAGCTTCCCAAACGAAACGGCCGATTTCGGGCTTCTAACCGCTAACAGCGGGCTTCGACGGGTATTATACTTTCGATACAATCTCAGTTCGTGACAGTAGGATGAACGATATGCGGACGCGGTTACGAGTTGAAGCGAGAGGCCTTCTCACCTGCCGTGCGGCGGCGCCGCTGTCGAGCCGACGCCGAGCAGAAAAAATCGACCGCGGCGAGGCGTCAGTCTTCAGCGGTGTACTCCCGATCGTAGCCGAACGGGGAGAACACGCGACCGCCGCCCTCGTAGAACTTGTCGAAGAACTCGACGTACTCGAGACGGATCCCCTGCAGGCCGGCGCTGGTGACGCCCAGCAGCAGGACGACCAGATGGCCGATCACGAGGATGAACACGCCTGCGATCGCAAAGGGGAGGCCGCCGTGAAGGAGGCCGCCGAACATGACTTCCGAGACTTCGGCGCCGTGATACCCGTGCTCGGCGTAGTACGACGGTGCGTGGCTCGTCGCGAAGTGCCACTCGCCGTCGACGACGTACACCCCGAAGAACAGCAGGTTGACGACGAACGCCATCCCCGCCTTCGCCAGGATCACCGCGCCGATCCGGAGGTAGGATAGCACGTCGCCGAACACGCTGAAGCTTTCGAGGCCGCCGATGAGGATGCCCATCACGCCGTAGTGTTTGACCTCACCGTAGACCATCGTCAGGAAGCCGATGGCCAGCAGCGGGAGGCCGACGAACAGCCCGGCGGCTTCGGGGAGGCCGCTAAACCCGAGGTTCAGGGCCGTGTGTTCGCCCTGTGGGCCGAACGAGGTGTACAGAATGTCGGGCTTTGCTCCCGCGAGGTGGCGGCTGAACACCCACGTCCACAGTCCGATCATCATCGTCGCCCACGAGCCGTGCTCGAGGTAGGACTTGACGACGCCGTGGTCGAGATCGTTGATGAACCCGAACACGTAGCCGATCGTGAGATGGAGCAAGCCGAGCAGCAGGCTCGCCACCAGCCACGCCGTACCGTAGTAGCTGAAGGCGGGCTGGAGCCCCTTGTGCAGCGGCGGACTACCGCTCGGGAACACGATCTCTCCGAGGAAGTGCATCCCGAAGAACTCGCCGTACAGCACGCCGAACAGCATCGTGAAGCCACCGGCCCACATGCCGATCGCGCCGAGGCTGCGGAACACGTCGTCCTCGAAGCGGCTGTACAGCAGGTAACCGACCGCGACGTACAGCAGTCCGTACCCCAGGTCGCCGAGCATGAACCCGTAGAACGCCGGGAACGTCAGCAGCAGGACGATCGTGGGGTCCAGCTCGGAGTACTTCGGCCGGTTGATCATCTCGAGCAGGAACTCGAACGGCTGGGCCGCCTTCACGTTGTCCTGGATCACCGGCGGGTCGTCGGCCATGGTGACGGCGCCGGAGGAACCGGCTGCCGATGCGGTCGCGGTTCCACCGTCGGTAGCAGCCTTCGGCGGCTCCTCCTCGTCAGCGTCGCCGGGTTCATCTGGCGTCTCGGTCGACTCTGGTTCGCCGTGGTCGACTTCCTCGGTGTGGGCCGCGTGGCCGTCCTCGGTGTACTCCGCGCGTTCGAGCTCTTCGATCTCGACGCGGTCGCCGACGGCGTCTTCGAGCGCCGCGACCAGCTCGTCGTACTGATCGGTCGGCACCCAGCCTTCGGCGACGAACGCGCGCTCGGTCGTCGCGAACTGCAGGGGCGCCTCGGTCTGTTGAACCTCGATCGAGAGCTTCTCCTCGGCCGCCAGCAGGAAGCCGGCGGCGTCGAGCTTGATCTCTTCGAGGTCGCTCTCGATCGAATCGAGCTTCGATTCGAGCTGCTGTTTGCGGTGGCGCAGCTCCTCGAGGTACTCCTCGGGACTGCCCTCGGCGTCGGGCACTTCCAGGCCCGCGAAGTCGACGCCGACGAGCGCGTCGTCGAGCGTCTCGCCGTCGGCCTCGCCCTCGGGGTAGACGAACGCGGCGACCACGTCGCCGTCGCCGGTGAACAACTCGAACTCCTCGACGTCGTCCTCGGCCGCCAGCGCAGCCCGGAGCTCTTCCTCGTCGCCCTCGCCGACGCGGACCTCGAGTCGCTCGTAGCCGCCGAGCAGGTCAAGATCGATACCGAGGTCGGCGAAGGGTGCCATCGAGTTGATTCGATCCTCAACCTCGCGGAGCTCGTCCCGCACTTCGGTGCGACGCTCGTCGAGTTCGTTAACTTCCTCGCGCACCTCGGCGAGCTCCTCGTCGAGCGCCTCGTCGTCGACGATCCGGCTCGGGCCGGCGTCTTCCTCCTCGACGCCGAGGATGCTCTTGAGCGAGCGGACGGTGACCAGTTTCTCGGATGCCGTCTCCGAGCCCTCGACCGGGTCGCCGTTGTCGAACCCGGCCCAGGAGCCGTCGTAGTCGCTCAGGTGGACCAGGTTGAGGTCGTGGACGGCCTCGATGACCGGCTCCATCACCGCGCGCGAGCCCGTCACCGACACCTTGCTCATCCGCTCAGGTCTGAGCAGCTCAGAGCTGGCCATGCACCGCCTCCGTGAACACCTCGAGGACGTGTTCGACTACCTCGTCCTCTCGCTCGCTTGCGGTCTCGGCGAGCTGGTCGCGCTGTTGGCGTCCTTCTTCGAGGATCTCCTCGCGCTCCTCGGACAGTTCCTCGCGAGCCTCTGAGAGCCGCTTCTCCTTCAGCTGCTGGGCCTCGGTCTCCGCCTGCTGGCGGATCTCCTCGGCGCGTTCGCGCGCCTCGGCGATGCGGTCGTCCCGATCCGCCTCGGCCTCAGCGACGATCTCGTCGGCTTCGTCTTCGGCCTCCTGTATTCGGTCGAGAACCTCTGGCCTCGGCATGTCTATTATCAGGCGGAACTTTGCAAAGGGGCGTATAAGGTAGTTGCGAAAGGTTCCGCGCCCAGCGGCCCGATCACGGGACGGCCGATCGTCGGTGAGGCGCCGCGATCGCACCGCTAGGCGGCGAGATGCCGTGTTCGCGGGCGATGGATGTGTCTCCTAACAGCGAAGCGGAGTGTAACGTACGCCAGCCCGACGAAGCTGAGTGCAGCTGCCCGTTGTCCTCGGCGCCGCTCGCTCGCCGCCAAAGGTCAGGATTATGACTCGGCAGTCCAAAACCCCGAGTAATGGGCGTTCTCGAGAACAAGCGGCGTGCACGGCTGTTCTACAAGTACCTATCGCAGGTGTACGATCGCGTCAACCCGTTCATCTGGAACGAGGAGATGCGCGAGGAGGCGATCGGGATGCTCGACATCGACGAGGACGATCGGGTGCTCGACGTCGGCTGTGGCACCGGGTTCGCCACCGAGGGCCTTCTCGAACGCACCGAGAACGTCCACGGACTCGACCAGAGCGTCCACCAGATGGAGAAGGCGTGGGCCAAGCTCGGCAAGCACGACCCGGTGCAGTTCGCCCGCGGCGACGCCGAACGGCTCCCCTACCAGACCGACAGCTTCGACGTGATCTGGTCGTCGGGCTCGATCGAGTACTGGCCCCACCCGGTGGCCGCGCTGCGGGAGTTCCGCCGCGTCGTCAAGCCCGGCGGGCAGGTGCTCGTCGTCGGGCCGAACAACCCCAAGAGCTCGATCGCACAGAAGGTCGCCGACGCGATCATGCTGTTCTACGACGACGAGGAGGCAGACCGGATGTTCTCCGAGGCGGGCTACGAGGAGATCGAACACCGGCTGATGGGGCCCGCCCACAAGCCCAACATCGCGATCGTCACCGTCGCCCGCGCGCCCGAGTAAGATCAACGCGGCGTCTCGACGCCGCACTGCGATCTACGTCGTGCGCCAGTTCACCGTCCGACCGTCCGCTGATCGGCGAGCACCCGGCCGTCGATCCGGACGACGACCCGAACCGTCGCTCCTTCGTCGATACCGCCGGGCTCGTTCGTCGCGGCGACGCGCAGCGAGGCGGTCTCGCCGGCCGTCCAGTCGCCGTGCCAGCCGGAGTTGAACGGCCCGCTCGGTCCCGGTTCGAACCCCCGCGCAGAAAAGAAGGGGACCGGCGGCTGGTGAGCGAGTTCCGTCCCGTCGATCTCGACGTGCATCGAGACGGCGGTCGGATCGAGCGCGTCCCCGCCGCCGTGGGTCACGGCGATCCGGTCCGCGTCGGCATCCGCCGCGATCTCCAGCGTCGCGGTCGAGGACGGTGCGTCGACGCCGACCGTCGCCAGCCCGCCAGCGACGACGGCGGCGAGCGCGACGCTCAGGAAGACGAGCAGCGCAACGCCGACGAGCGGGGCGAGGCCGCGATCGGTCACGGGCGGCGCTCGCCGCGCCATCCGATATCAACCTGTCGCGCGAGGGGGCGCCGTCAGTCTGACGGATCCCGCACCGTCACCGTCGCGTTCTCGGCGCCCGGCGCCGACACCGTCACCGTCACGTCGCCCTCGGGTGCGAGGAGCCACGCGACGCCGTCGCCACCGGTCCGGGCCGTGTACCCGTCGCCGATCGTGACCGTCGCGTTGATCGGCTGGCCGTCGTCGTCAGTGACGTTGACCCAGACGGGACCCCCGTTCGGGACGCGGTTCGCGCCGACTGTGATGTTTCCGTCCGGCGGCCGCACCGTCGCCGTTCGATCGAGCGCCGAGAGGTCGAGCGTGTGGTACTCCTGGAACACGCCCTTTGTGGAGCTGTCGAGGAAGATCCGAGTCGATCCCGCGGGGTGGTTGTTCACCGTCTCGCGGGTCGTCGTGCCGTACGTTCGCGAGGACGGCTCCCGCTCGTTGGGGGCCAGCGAGTAGAGCCACGGGTAGTGGTCCGACGCCGTGTCGAGGACCTCCTGACGGCTCTCGAACTGCTCGGTGCCGTCGGGATCGTACTGGTCGGTCTGGATCCCCTCGCGCAAGTACTGGTCTCCCTCGATCTTCGAGAGGACGGCGGTGTTCTCCGACGTCTCGACGTGAATGTGCTCGTCGATCGAGCCCTCTCCCGTCGTCGCGGCGACGAGATCGTTTCTGATCGGCGTGTCGAACCGGGAGAACGCGTACCGGAGGTTTCGCGTGCTGATGTCCACGTCGGCGTCGCGACTCGCGAGCTCGTCGATACGATCGAGACGTCGCTCGCCGTCGGTCGCGTTCGTCGATAGCATCGCGAGTTCTCGGAGGAACGCGGTCGTCGATAGCTCGCCCGCGGCGTGGTCGTTTATCGCCACCCGCTCGCGCTCGACGAGCAGGTCGTGACGGCGCTCCATGTCGGCCAGCGCCTCGTCGAGCACGGCCTGTCGTTCGGCGGTCGTGTCCGCGGCCTCGAAGCGGTTCTCGTATCCGGTCGCTGTCAGCTCCGACCGCAGGTCGCGGTCGGCCATCTCCAGCGTGTTCCCGATACTCCGCGACGTCTCGTCGGTGTCGGCCCGCGCCGCCTGGCCGCCGTGGGTGATCCACGAGATCGGGCCGGCCGGCTCGGTGAGCGCGGCGGCGTCGATCGACGGCGCGGCGTCCCGATCGGTCGAGAGCGCGGATACGTCGGCGCCGCCGGCGGGCGCCGCCGCGACCACCGGCGACACGAGGAGGAGGAGGGCGACGACGATCGTCGCGGGGATGCGTGTCATTACCGGCGACGTAGGATATTCTTATACAAAAGTTCGCCGCCTCTCTGACGGTCGTGCGTCCTCGCCGTCCGCTCGGACGCCGGAAACGACGCGGTGCCGAGCGAGCCGCGACGAGCCGAGCATCCGCGAGACAATTTATAACCCGATCTGACGTTTTATCACGATGAAAAGCATTTTCTTCCCCCAGTTAGGATGGGTGGGTATGCGGGTTCGCGCCGCCCTCCTGACAGTCCCGCTGTTGTTCGCCCTCCTCGTCGTCCCAGCCGCCGGAACGGCCCTCCTTCCGGCGGGTGCGCCCGACGGCGCATCCGCCCAGACCGCGGCGCCGACGCTGCAGAGCGACGGCTCCAACGAGTCGACCGTCAATCAGGTGTTTCGAATCAACGTCACGGACGACGGCGACGCGCGCTGGATCGTCACCAGCCGCGTCCACGACCTCGATACGCAAGAGGATCGGCAGGCGTTTCGCGATCTGGCCGCCGAGTACGAGGCCGGACAGACTGACACCGGCTACTCCACGGCGACGTTCGAGCCGTTCGCCGCCAACGCCTCGGACGTGACCGGTCGCGAGATGGCGATCGTCAACGAGAGCCGGTCGACGCGGCTGGTGAACGGGACCGGCTACCTCTCGTTTTCGTTCACCTGGACTAACTTCGCGACCGTCGACGACGATCTGGTCGTGCTGGGTGACGTGTTCCAGACGGGCTCGGGGACGTGGCTCTCCGGTGTCGAAGACGGACAGCGACTCGTGATCTCCCCGCCGCCCGGCTACGCGGTCGATTCGCTGAGCTTCGGCGCGCTGCCCGACGGCGGCCTCGATAGCGGAACGCTGACCTGGACCGGACCGGTGTCGTTCGCTGACTCCGACCTCGGGGTGACGTACGTCGCGACCGACGGCCCCACCGGTCCGACGGGCCCCCCGACTGATCCCTCATCCGACGGGATCGTGCTACTCGGCGTCGGACTCGCGGCGATCGTCGGCGGGCTGGCGCTGGGCGGATACGTCCTCAGGGGACGCGATGACGCCGTCGCCCAGATTGTCACGGCGATTCCCGGTGCAGGCGACGACCCGACGGCTGACGACGGCAACGGCACGTCCCCTGCCGGGCGGTCGACGTCGCCGGCCGGCTCGGACGACGCGGCGTCGGACGACGGCGGGCCAGCAGTCGCCGCGGACGACGCCGGAACAGCAACTGCCGCGGGCGACGCCGACGTGGAATCGCCGGACGACCCGTCGACGGCCGACGCTACCGACGCGTCGAGCGATCTCGACGACGGTGCGGCCGCCGGCGCTGCGGGCGCCGCTGCCGCCGATGCGTCCGACGCGGACGGCGACGACGCCGACGAGGTCGACCCCGAACTCCTCAGCGACGAGGAGCGCGTCGAGCGGCTCCTCCGGGAGAACGGCGGTCGAATGAAACAGGCGACGATCGTGACCGAGACGGGCTGGTCGAACGCGAAGGTGTCCCAACTGCTCTCCGCGATGGACGAGGACGACCGCGTCGACAAGCTCCGGATCGGCCGCGAGAACCTGATCAGCCTGCCCGACGAGGACGTAACCGAGGTCGAGTAACGGCGTCGAGGCCCCGACGCCGACGGGTCGCTGTCGGCGTCGGGACAACCCCGGGCGACGGATTCCGAGTTTCAAAACCATTTAGCGGGTGGTCCGTGACACGTACAATGATGAAGATTCTGGTCACCGTCAAGGAGGTGGCGGCGGTCGCCGACGACTTCGAGATCGAGGGGACCGAGATCGGCGAACAGTATCGCGAGTACGACCTCAACGAGTGGGACGACTACGCGATCGAGTCGGCCGTCCAGCTCGCCGAAGCCGGCGACGACGTCGAGGTCGTCACCGCGACGATCGGACCCGAGCGCAGCGAGGAGACGATCCGGATGGCGCTGGCGAAAGGTGCCGACCGCGCGATCCGAGTCTGGGACGACGCGCTGGCCGACGCCGAGACGCTCGACGTCGGCTCGAAGGCCGAGATCCTCGCTGGCGTCGTCGAGGCCGAGGACCCCGACCTCGTTCTCTCGGGCGTTCAGGCTGAGGACGACGCGTTCGGCGGCACCGGCGTCGCGCTCGCCGAGCGCGTCGGCTACGGCTGGGCCGCGGTCGTCAACGCTCTCGACCTCGAACCGGGCGCGGACGTCGCGTCGGTCCGGCGCGAGCTGGAGGGCGGCGTCGAGGAGCTGACCGACGTCGACCTGCCCGCGGTGCTGACGATCCAGACGGGGATCAACGAGCCCAGGTACGCGAGCCTGCGCGGCATCCGGCAGGCCCAGTCGAAGGAACTCGACGTGCAGACGCTCGCTGACATCGGGCTCGACGCCGCGGCGGCCGACAGCCGCCTCGACGTGGTCGACATGTTCGTCCCCGAGACCGACAGCGACGCCGAGCTGTTCGAGGGCGACGCGGGTGAGAGCGCCGCGAAGCTTGCGACCACTCTCCGCGACAAGGGGGTGGGCGCGGAATGAGCGACGTACTCGCCGTCGCGGAGCACCGCCGCGGCGACCTTCGGGACGTGAGCCTCGAACTGCTCACCGCCGGGCGACAGCTCGCCGACCAGACCGGCGGCGACCTGCACGCCGCGGTGATCGGCGGTACCGTCGACGAGTTCGCCGAGAAGCTCGACCGCGAGGGCGTCGACCGCGTCGTCACCGTCGCCGAGGGCGAGGAGTTCAACCACGACGTCTACCTCCAGTCGGTCGAGCAGCTCGCCGCCGCCGTCGATCCCGCGGTGGTGCTGACGCCCAACAGCGTCAACGGACTCGACTACGCGCCCGCGCTGGCCGAATCGCTGGATCTACCGTACGTCTCGGACGCGGTCGATCTCTCGCTCGACGGCGACGCGCTCACCGCCGAGCGCGAGATGTACGGCTCGAAGGTCGCGACGACCTGCGCGGTCGACGCGAGCGACGGCGTCGTCGCGACGATCCGCGGCGGCGAGTGGCCCGCGGCCGAGGGCACCGGCGGCGCCGCGATCGAGTCCCTCGAAGTCGAGATCGACGAGTCGCGCGTGTTCTCCTCCGTGACCGGTTTCGAGGAGGTCGGCGGCGGCGACGTCGACATCAGCGAGGCCGACGTGCTGGTCTCGGTCGGGCGCGGCATCGAGGAGGAGGAGAACATCGACCTGATCCGCGATCTCGCGGACGCGCTGGACGCGACGCTGTCGGCGTCCCGCCCGATCGTCGACAACGGCTGGCTCCCCAAGAACCGGCAGGTCGGCCAGTCGGGCAAGGTCGTCACGCCGGACGTGTACATCGCGATCGGCATCTCCGGCGCCGTCCAGCACGTCGCCGGCATGAAAGGCTCCGATACGATCGTCGCGATCAACACCGATCCCAGCGCGCCCATCTTCGACATCGCGGACTACGGCATCGTCGACGACCTGTTCGACGTGGTGCCGGCGCTGATCGAGGAGTTCGGGAACTAGTCGCGGTAGCGAGCGGTCGGGTTTCTCCATCTTTGCGCGAGCGGTGGCCGAGCGTGCCGAGGCTCCCGAGGCAGAAAAAGTAGTCGCGAAGCTCGATCGCTCCGTCAGTCCTCGACCGAAACGTCGCCGTCGCCGCTGACCCGCACGTCGTAGCCGCAGTACTCGAACGCGACCGTCCCCTCTGGCCCGATCGACTCGGTCACGTCGTCCAGCGCCTCCGGATCGACGACGTCGTACAGCGGCGGCGTGAGCTGGGTTGGCGCCTCACCCTCCGCATTTGATATCGACTCGATTATTTTTTCGGAGACGGTTCGAGGAGGATCTCGGTCGAGACCTGTACTGCTCATCGTCCTACATCAGACGGCCCGTAGTCAAAAACTTGTCGGGCATAAAACATTTCCGGCGTACGGCCCCGTACGTCGGATACATTTCCACAGTAGCGATATTCCGTGGACAATTGTGAATCCGCGGTTCCCCCGGCTCCCGTCGGCGACCGAACGTCCGCTACGGCGTCTCGTCGCCGAAGCCGCCGAGCGGCTGGGCTTCCTCGTCGCGGAGTACCTCGGTCCGCGTGATCTCGACGCCTCGTTCGTCGAGGGCGTCGAGCCGCCGCTCGATCTCCTCCTGCGTCGCGGCGACCAGTTCGATCAGCACGTTCTCCTCGTCGGTCGCGAGCCGGCGGACGCAGGTCACGCCGTCGACGGCGAGCGTCGCATCGACGGAGAACTCGTCGTCGATCGCGGTGCCAAAGAGGATCATGTGGGGATCGAATCCGGCCTGCCGGTAGTCGATCATCGGCGCGTACCCCTCGATGACCCCCTCGTCCTCGAGGTCGTTGATCCTCGCGGCGACCGTGCTAGACGCCAAGCCGACGCGCTCGGCGATCTCTTCGGTCGTGACGTTTCGCGCGTCGTCGGCCAGCGCGCGCAGGATCTTTCGATCCAGTTCGTCGAGGTTCTCCGGAGGCATTCGATACCGGTCGTTGGTGGACCGGAACAATAGCAGTTGGGTCTGGTCACGCTGAATCCGGGGCCGCGGACTCGCGCGGCGCCCGCTCAGTCGCCGCTCGGCTGTTCGATCGTCTCGGAGACCGAGAGGATCGCCGAGAACTCAGCCGGGCTACCCGTGACCTCGACGACCTCCTCGTCGGGATCGTACTCGACGAACTCGGCGTCGGACGCCTTCGGCAGGTGCTTGTGCTCCAGTTCGAGTTCGACGTTGCGATACTCGTCGGAAAGGTCGAGGTCGGTCGGGTCGTCTTCCCACTCGTCGATCTGTTCTGCGAGTTCGTCGACGGGGATCGGCTCCTCGCGCTGCTCGAGGTAATACAGGGCGTACCGCCGTCGTTCCTCGCTAAGCAAGTCGAAAATCCTGCTCAAGGATGCCATCGTGCCGAGTAACGCGACGGTACGGAAAGAGGGTTTTTGCGGGGTGGCGGCGGACAGGTGGCCCGCCGGTCGAGAGATAGTACCGCTTCCGGGCCGGCTACGAGCATCGGCGGCGGATCGGGCCGGTGGACGCCGACGCTGAATCGGCGCAGCCGGCCGAGGTTTCCGCCCGGTCTGGCTTCCCTTACTCTGCGATCGGCGCGTAACGACGCCTTACTGAACGTCAATCGCGTCGGCGAACGAGCCGACCCGGTCGAACGATCCGTCGACAGTCCCGATCACGCCTCCGGTCGTGCGCTCGGCGTGTTCTCGGACGACGTGTATACTCGTTCGGGCGGTCGGAGCCGACGCGATGTCGGTCGTGGTATTATTGGCGCCGGCGTCGTTGCTCCAGTCGTCGATGCCCGACCTGAACGTCGTTGTTCTCCTATTCGGGTCGTTGACGCTCGTTCTGAGCCTGTTTAGCGGCTTTCTCAAGGAACGAATCTACGTCGTCACCGACCCGCTGGTGGCCACCCTCTTCGGCGTCGTCATCGGCCCGGTTGGTCTGGGACTGCTCGTTCTTCCCGCGGGCTGGGAGCCCCTGATCGTCGTCGAGCAGATCGCCCGTCTCACGGTCGCACTCGCGGTGACCAGCATCGCGCTTCGACTCCCCCAGTCGTACGTCCGGCGCCGGGCGCGATCGCTCGCGGTGTTGCTCGTCCCCGGGATGACCGCCATGTGGCTCCTCAGCGGACTGTCGGCGTACGTCGCGATCGGCGTCTCCTTCTGGACGGCGATGCTGATCGGCGCGGTCGTGACGCCGACCGACCCCGTGATCGCGAACACGATCGTCACGGGGCGGCTCGCGGAGGCTAACATCCCGGACGGCGTCCGCCGGCTCGTCTCCGGCGAGTCCGGCGCGAACGACGGGCTCGCCGCGCCGTTCGTCCACCTCGGCATCCTCGCGGTCCTGCACCCGTTCGGGGCGGCGCTCGCGGAGTGGGTCCCGACGACGTTCGTCCGTGAACTCGCCATCCCGATCGCGGTCGGCGCGGGCGTCGGCACCGCGGCCGGGGTCGTCGAACGGTGGACGAGCGAACAGCAACTGGCCGACGAGACCTCCGTCCTGACGGTGACGGTCGCGCTCACGTTCGCGGTGCTCGGCGCCGTCACCGTGCTCGACGGCGGCGGGATCCTCGGCGTCTTCGTCGCGGCGCTGGCGTACAACTGGTGCGCCGACCCGACCGACGAAGCCCGCGAACAGCAGGTCACAGAGGTGTTCAACCGCCTGTTCAGCTACCCGGTGTTCGTCCTGTTCGGCATGGAGATCCCGTGGCGCGAGTGGACCGCGCTGGGCTGGCGGGGGCCGGCGCTGGTCGTCGCGGTCCTGCTGGTGCGGCGCCTCCCGATGGTGCTCGCGCTGGGGCCGCGGATCCATCCGCTCGATACCCGCCGCTCCAGACTGTTCGTCGGCTGGTTCGGCCCGATCGGCATCGCCGCGCTGTACTACGCGACGCTCGCGGCCCGCGAGACGGGCGCCGAGGTCGTCTGGGTCGCCGGCAGCCTCGTCGTCGCCGGATCGCTGCTCGTCCACGGCATCTCCGCGACGCCGCTGACGCGGTGGTACGGCGAGCGCGACGCCGACGCTCGGTGAGCTATCGCGAGGGCGGGCGCCCTCCGAGACAGTTCGGGATCGGCGCGCGCGGCGGGCGACCCGTCGCTATCGCTCGTCGACGTAGCGCTGAAAGAAATGGTGTCTGTAAAAGCCGCGGTAAAGCGACCGATTAGTACCGAATTACAGCCGGGTGAGGTTCGTCGCGCGCGGACCCTTCGGGGCCTGCTCGATGCTGAATTCGACTTCCTGTCCCTCTTCGAGGTCCTCGCCGCCGACGTCCTCCATGTGGAAAAACACGTCGTCGTCTTCCTCGTCCGTCTCGATGAAACCGTAGCCGCCTGTGTCGTTGAAGAAATCAACGTTTCCTTTCGCCATTACACCCTAACGAAGTCCCGGACCACGGATAATGGTTCCGGTACGTTCGCCAGAGCAGAAAATTTCTGAACGAGTGGTGTAGTATTAGATGTTAGGGAGTACACTTGTCTATGCACGGTCGCAAGATGGGGCCCATAGTAGCGGATACGGACAGATGAACCCGCCTTTCCTCTGAATCGGAAGTTCGAAGCGGCAGTCACAGTAGCCCGGCGTCCAGCTCGGTGACGACGATCGTCCCGTCGACCAGCACGACGATCCGGACCGCCAGCAGCTCGATCGTCGCGACCGGCGCTTCGGCGTCGCCGCCGTCGCTCGCGGTCGCGTCGTCGAGCGAGAACGCCACCGAACTCGGTTCCGCGTCGGCGTCGGCGAGTCGCTCCGCGGCGTCTGCGGGGACGCCTTCGAGGACGCCCTCGACGGTAAACGAGATTCGCCCGACGCCGCCCGCCAGCTCGGTCGGATTCGCCGCGGCGCTGCCCGAGTCGGGCGCCGCGTCGACCGCGCTGGACGTCGCCTCGTTCGGTAGTTCGACGCCGACGTCGACGGCCTCCAGTCGCAACTCGGCGTCGCTCGCGACGTCGATCGCCACGCGCTCGTCGCCGGCCGCGAATGCGACCTCGACCGGCGTCAATCTGGCGTCGACGAACGGTTCCAGGGCGTCGCCGCCCGCTCGAAGCACCCCCTCGACCGCGAACGTGACCGTCTCTTCCCCGTCGACGGTCACCGCCGCGTCCGTGATTCGCACGCCGTACTCGTTCTGAACGTCGATCCTGACTACCACGGTTCTCCCCCGCCTGTGGGTGACGCGCTCGGCGAGCAAGTAGCTACGTGCGCGGCGCTACGCTCCGTCGAGTAAAAACCGCGCCGCGTCCGGAAACCGCCGCGCCCAGGCGTCCTCGTGGTGGACGGCGCCGTCTTCGAGGACGAACTCGAGTTCGTCCTCGCCGTACCCCAACTCTTCGAGCAGGTCGACCATCTCGCGGGCTTCCTCGCGGTAGCGCGCCGAGAGCTCGGGACTGTCGGGCATCTCGTCGCCGCCGACGTCGATGTAGAGCCGTCCCGGAACGTGGGACTGCTCGGCGACGTGCTCGAAGATCTGCCCTTCCGTCCACCAGAACGCGGGGCTCATCACGCCCGCGAACCCGTACAGGTCGGGGTACTCGAAGTAGCCGTAGAGGCTGACGAGCCCGCCGAGCGAGGACCCGGCGAGGCCGCGGTGTTCGCGGCTCGTCTTCGTCCGGAAGCTGTCTTCGACGGCCGGAACGACGCGTTCGGCGAGGAACGCCAGATACTCGTCGGCGTCGCCGCCGGACAGCTCCTCGGGATCGTAGGGTGCGTCTTCGACGCCGGCTCCCGTCGGCTCGACGGGGCTGTACTCCGACCCCCGACCGTCGTCCGCGTTCGGAATCCCGACGACGATCGCCTCCAGCCCCTCGTCGGCGAGTTCCTCCATGGTCTCGTCGACCCGCCACTCGCCAGAGTGGCTCGTCCGGTCGTCGAACAGGTTTCGGCCGTCGTGCATGTACAGGACGGGATACTCGCGGTCGTCGGTATCGTACGACGGCGGCAGGTACGCGAGGAGTTCGGTTTCGCGGTCGAGGCGCTCCGAGAACAGTTGCTCCGAGACGCGCACGTCGCCCGTGACGGTCGGGTCGTCGGAGAGGTCGTACTCGCGCCAGTCGAGGCTGTCGGTCATTCGAGACGCGATTATCGCTCTCCGTATCAATCCTTTCCGGTCTCCGCGAGCGCGGTCGCGCTGCGTCCGAGCCTCCAGTTACTTGATCGTCACGTCCGTTAGTACGACTATGCCCACGGTAGAGTTCCGCGGCGCGGAGATCGAGTGCGAAGAGGGCCAGATTCTCCGAGACGTGCTGCTCGACGCCGGCGAGACGCCGCACAACGGTCTTTCGAGCCGGCTTAACTGTCACGGGATGGCGACGTGCGGGACGTGCGCGGTCGAAGTCGACGGCGCGGTCGGCGACCGCACCGCCGCCGAGGAGCGGCGACTGTCCTTCCCGCCGCACGATCCGGACGACGGCCTCCGCCTCGCCTGCCAGACGACGGTTCGCGGCGACGTCTCGGTGACGAAACACGGCGGGTTCTGGGGCTAGAACGTCGAGGAGTAGCCGCCACGACGCCGCCCGGCGCCGTCAGTTTGCGTCGGTCCCGGACTCGTCGATCTCCTCGACGGCCCGCAGGTACTCCCGGAGAAGATCCGGAAACTCGCGTCCCCGCAGGTACCGCAGTCCGAAGTCCTCGGTCCATGCGATGATCCCCCGGTCTTCGGTGACGACGCCGGCGCCGAGTTCCCGCCCGAGCACGAGCAGGTCGAAATCCTCCCGGGAGTCTAACACGCCCCGCCGGAGCGCACTCCGGTACTTGTCCCGCAGGTCCGAGACGATCTGGTCGGCGTCGGTCATGTGCTCGTGATCCTCGACCGGTTCGTCGGATGTCGCCTCGGCGCGCCGGACCGCGTCCTCGGCGACTCGGAGGCCGCGGTCGACGCGGTCGCTCATCTCGTCGACGAAGCGGTAGACGACGTTCGCGGGGATCGACACCTCGTAGCGGTCGGGATGCTTGCGGATCACCCAGGTGTTGAGCTTCGAGAACACCTCGTCGTCGACGTTGCGGTCCGCGAGCATCGTCGTCAGCTCGTCGTGGATCGTCGGCGGCACGTAACAGGAGATGCCGAGCCGGAGCCGCGCCTCCGCGATCAGGTCGAGCAGGTCGAGCAGGGCCTCCTGCAGCGACTCGTCGTCACCCCGGATCTCGTCGGTCAGGAACATCGACGTGTCGAGGACGAACCGCTGCTTGAACGGATCGCCGGGCATACCTCCACCTAAGCCGCCAGCGGGCAAATAGCTGTGTCTCGGCGTCAGGATCTCGACACCGTCGCCGCCAGCTGGACCCCGACGAACTCGAATCTGGCCCCGCCGGAAGACTCGCTCCGCTCGTCTTCCGGGGATTGCGAACCGTCGGTTTCCTCACCCCCCTCGGCGCTCTCGGTCACCCTCACGGTCCAGTCGTGGGCGTTGGCGATCTTCGTGACGATTTCGAGACCGAACCCAGTGCCGTCTTCCGAGGACGTGACGCCGGCTTCGAGGACGCGCTCCCGGTCCTCCGCGGGGATGCCGGCCCCGTCGTCCTCGACGTAGAACCCGTCACCGTCTTCGAGTTGTCCGACGGTGATGGTCACGTCCGAGCCGCCGTGTTCGACGGCGTTACGAAGCAAGTTTTCGAGGAGCTGCTGGAGTCGGCTCTCGTCCGCGATCACCCGGAGATCGTCCTCGACGGCCAGCGTCGCCGCGGCCGTGTCGACGCGCCTCCAGCACTCTTCGACGGTCGCCGCCAGCGACACCGGCTCGGTGTCGCCGATATCCTCGCCCTCTCGTGCGAGCGTCAGCACGTCCTCAATGATGGCGTCCATCCGATCGAGGCTCTCGTCGATCGCCTCCAGTTCGTCGCTGTCTCGGCGTTCGCGTTCGATGTCGAGATACCCCTGCGCGACGTTCAGCGGATTTCGGAGGTCGTGGGCGACGATGCTGGCGAACGCGTTCAAGCGTTCGGTCTCTCGCTCTAGCTCCCGCCGGTATCGTTCGGCTTCGGTGACGTCGTCGATCCGCAACAGCTCGCCGATCCGGACTTCGCCGGCGGTAAACGGCGACGTCGACAGCTGGTAGTAGCGCGTGCCGTCCGGGGCGTCGCGTTCGAGCACTGCATCCTCGGCGTCGATGCGGTCGGCGACGGCGGGCAACACGTCGTCGAGCGGCCGTCCGGCGGCGTCGTCCAGGGCGGGAAACAGCTCGCGGGCGAGGTGGTTGAACTCGCGAACGCGCCGGTCCTCGTCGAGGTAGACGACGGGATCGTCGTCGTCGCCGGCGAGCTGGATCGCCTCGAACCCGTCGAGGTAGAAAAACAGGACGCCGACGGCGAAGGCGGCGACGCCGATCGGCTCGTAGGTCGTGTTCAACAGCAGCGGGTGGGTCACCCCGATCACGTCCGCGACGGCGGGCAGTCCCGTCAGGGTCACCAGCGCCACGAACGGCCCGGCGTCGTAGTCGACCTGCAGGAACCGTTCGATCAGCATGAAGTAGCCGACAAAGGAGAGCGCGTACGCCAGCGCCATCGCCAGCCAGTGGGCCAGCCCCGGCTCGATAGCGAGGTACCGAAACGGCGTCGTCTCCCACGTCGCCGCGTAGTAGATCCCGTGTATCGGGTTCGTGAGTTTCACCAGCACGATCCCGGCGAAGACGGCGACTGCGGTCCGGCGGATCCACGGCATCCGGTGGAGCACTCGGCCGGTGTAGGCCGAACAGAAGTACAACCACGCGCCGACGGCGGCGAGCCCCGTCGAGAGCCCGAGCACGAAAAACGCGAGTCTCGCCGACCGCATCGGAACGAGCAGGTAGCCGACGTGCGAGACGGACCAGCCGCCACACAGCACCAGCAACGCGGCGAGCCCCCGTCGCGTGTCGGGATCGGTGATCCGTCGGGTTCGATAGAGACTCGCAAAGCAGAGTACCCCCGTTCCCCCGAACGCGACGACGTAGGCGGCGAGCAGCAGGTCTGCACCGAAGAGCGACACGATGATCTATACTTATAAGAGAACGCATATATAAATTGTCGTACTTATTACGGACTCTTCTCTGAAACGATCGCCCTCTACGACGAACGGGCCGAGATTCCTCAACTGGCGCCGCCTCGAATGTACTCACACTGAAACGTCCGGTCGGGTGACGGCCACGGTCGACTAATGTATGGGACGTCGTAGCTACGCCGGGGGAGAGACCAGTGGAGTACCACCGAACGCTCGGGCTATCGCCGGACGCCTTCGAGACCGTACTCGACCACGTCGAGCGGGCGAGCTACGAGGGCACTGAGTACCGCCACGTCCCGGACTATCGCCGTGGCGTCGAGCGCGGGACGGTGCTGTTCGACGGCGAGGTCGTCCGCGGGTTCCCGAAGGTTCCCCGGACGCTCGTCCTCGCGGCGGGCGTCCCGCAGCAGTTCGACGGCCCCGTCGCCGTCGAGGAGAAACTCGACGGGTACAACGTCCGCGTCGCCCGGCTCGACGGCGACGTGCTGGCGTTCTCGCGGGGCGGGCTGGTCTGTCCCTACACGACGTGGTTCGTCGAGCGCGAACTCGACCTCGACGGGCTGTTCGACGACCACCCCACCGCTGCGGTCTGCGGCGAAGTGATCGGTCCCGAAAACCCCTACACGGCACGCGACTACCCGGACGTCGATTCGCTGGCGTTCCGCGCGTTCGACTGGCGCGACCGCGAGTCGGGCGACCCGCTCGACGTTCGCGAGCGCCGCGAGCGCTACGGCGAGTACGGCGTCCCTCAGACCCGATTGTTCGGCGTCTACGACCCTGACGACGCCGCGGCCGACCTCCGGGAGATCGTCGACGAGCTCGACGCCGACGGTCGGGAGGGTATCGTGATGAAGTCGCTCGACGGCACGAGCCAGCTGAAGTACACCACGTCGGCGGCCAACCGCGGCGACCTCGCGTACGCCTTCTCCCTGCCGTTCGACTACGGGCAGTCGTTCATGTTCCGCCGACTCATCCGCGAGGCGTTCCAGTCGATCGAGTGGGACGAGTCACCCGCGGCCGCCAACGAACGCGCTCGGGCGGTCGGCGAGGCGATCGTGCTGTCGATGACCGACGCCATCGAGCGGATCGCGGACGGCGAGGCCGTCGGCGAGCGCCACACGGTCCGGGGCGATCCCGACGCGATCGACGCCCTGCTCGCCCACCTCGACGAGCAGGGCCTGACGATCGACGTGGAAGCCGACGATCGAGCGGACGGCGAGCGCGTCGTCACGTTTTGCAAGCGCGTCCAGTCGACCAACGACAAGATCCGAGGCTACCTCGACGGGCAGATCGTCCGGGAGTGAGGGCGGCCCGCTCCGATCCCGCCAAAAAACCGTCGGGGACCGAATCTTTTTACACGCCGGTTCCCTACGAGGGGTGAGAACTGTTCATGAACGGAAACACGCCGTACGCAGGGTCTCCCGGCATCACGCAGGCTGGTAAGCGCGCCGCCGCCGATCTCCCCGAACTCACAGGCGAGCAGAAGCGCGCGCTCCGCCGGGACGTCTCGCGGATCGCCGCCCAGACCCGCGCGTACCTTCCCGACGAGTACGTCGTCGACTCCGACGTGAGCCAGGCCGCCGGCGGCCCGCGTGCGACCGTCGCCGTCCAGCCCCCGGTCGGGCACCCCGTCAGCGCCGGCTTCTCGCCCGAGAACGATGATCTGGAGTCCGATTCGCTGATCGACGACGAGGACCGCAGCGAGGTCGCCCGCGGGCTGGCCGCCAGCGCCGCCCTGCAGGTCAAGCAGGCCGTGCAGGACGACGTGATGCCGACCGCGCGGTAACTGCTGGAGTTCCGTTTCTGTCGACCGTCGTTTGACGCCGAGTTACGGCGTTCCTCGTCTGAGTCTGAGCGCCGGCGTTGGCTCGTCTGGACGCCGATCTTCGGAACCGCGTTGCAGTACGTCGAATTGCGGCGTCGCGACGTGATGCGGTCGCTCGTAGGAACTGATTTGCGATCGCGAGAAGGTGCGTCCTCTTGGCTTGTCGCTTATTTGCCCCAGAACGGGTCACGCCGCCGGTGCTTGTCCAGATACATCTGGAGCGCGTCGCGCTCGTCCGGCGGGATGTCGTCGACGAGTTCCTGTTCGAGGATCTTGGCGTGCTTCTCGTGGAGTTCGGTCCACAGCTCGTCGCCCTCCTCGATCTGGCGCCCGACGGTGGGACCGTCGATGGCGATGCTGACGCGATCGCCCTTGCGGGCCTCGTCGACGTCGTCGCCCTCCTTCTGGATGCCCTTGAGCTGGCCGATGCGCTCGGGCTCCTTGCCGTCGAAGGCGACGACGTTGGTGTTGTTCTGGAGCGTGCCGGCGAGAATCTCGACGCCGACGACCGCCGGGTCGTTCTGGCGGAACGTGTGATCGGGGAGGATCTGGAACCGGCTCGGGCGCGTGATGTTTTCGAGGACGGCCTCCTGCTGGGCCTGCTCGCGCTCCTCGACGAACTCCTCGTACTCCTCGATCAGTCGGTAGATCACGTCGCTCTGGAAGATCCGAACGTCGTCTGACTCGGCCTGCCGTCGGGCGTCGGACAGCACGTCGACGTTGAACGCCAGGATCGCCTCGTGCATCGGGTCCTCGGCCGTGCTGGCGACCGAGATGTCCCGCGGCGCCACGTCGCCGACCTCCGCGCGGACGATCGGGATCTCGGCCTCGCCCAGCGCGTTGGCCATCGCTTCGAGGCTGCCGAGCGTGTCAGCCTTGACGACCAGGCCCTGTTCCTGGGCGTCGACGGCGATGTCGGCCAGTTCGGCCTGGACCTCCTCGACGACCTCGTCGATCTGGCGGTCGCGGACCACGCGGACGGGCGCGCCCGACATCGCGCGATCGAGGTCGGGTGCGGCGATCTTGATCCCCGAGGCCGCCTTGAGCTGGTCGACCTTCTCGAAGCGGCTCTCGGTGCGGATCTCGGCGAGCGGGCGGGGTTTCAGCAGCGCGCGGACGTCGGTGACGATCGGATCGCCGGAGCTGCCGACGACGATCGTGTCGTCTTCCTCGACGACGCCGTCGTACAGCACGACGTCGATCGTCGATCCGAAGCCCTTCTCCTCTTTGACCTCCAGAACTGTGCCGACGCCGGGCCCCGAGACGTCGATCGCCATCTCGTCTTTCATGTAGCGCTGGGAGAGGCCCATCATCACCGTCAGCAGGTCCGGAACGCCTTCGCCGGTCATCGCCGAGACCGGGACGACGCCGACGTTGTTCTGGAAGTCCTGGACGCGCCAGTACATGTCCGCCGAGAACCCCTTGTCGGAAAGCTGGCCGATGATCTCGTAGAGCTTCTCGTCGACGTCTCCGCGCACGCGGTCGCTCTGGCGCTCCAGAGACTGCTGGATCGGGGCGTTCTCCTCGGAGTTCCAGCCGGGTACCGTGTCGACCTTGTTCGCGGCGACGATGAACGGCGTCTGGGATTGGGCGAGGATCTCGATCGCCTCCTCGGTCTGGGGCTGGAACCCGTCGTTGACGTCGACGACGAGGATGGCGATGTCCGCGAGCGCCCCGCCGCGCGAGCGCAGCGTCGTAAAGGAGTGGTGCCCCGGCGTGTCGATAAAGAGTAGGCCGGGCAGGTCGAAGTCGTCGGGGTCGACCAGATCGCCGGCGATCCCGGAGATGACGTCCAGCGGGACGGCGGTGGCGCCGATGTGCTGGGTGATCGCCCCGGCCTCGCCCTCGATGACCGCCGAGCCTCGGACTTTGTCGAGCAGGCTGGTCTTGCCGTGATCGACGTGACCGAGGACGGCCACGATCGGCGTTCTGAGAGAGGATGCCGCGGATTCGGGGGGTTCGGTGTCCGACATGGTAACCACCAGAGAAGGTTGTTGTGTGGAACTTTGCGGCGCGGCATTTAGTTCCATCGTCACGCCCTGGTCCTCGTCAGGCGGTGACGAGGACCGAACGCCGCGATTTCGAGCGCTGCGCGCGGTAGCCGCGCCCCGGAATCGTCCCCTCCGTTCGAAATCCTTTTACGCGCTTCGGGGGCAACCTAGAGACAACTGAGTACACATGGACGTCGAAATCATTGACGAGGACGAGAACCCGATGTTGCACCGCACCGACGTGACCTTCCGCATCACCCACGACGACGCCACGCCCGAGCGCCTCTCGGTCCGCGACAGCCTCGCGGCGAAGCTCAACAAGGACGCCGGCGAGGTCGTCGTCCGCAGCCTCGACACGAAGTTCGGGATGCGCAAGACGATCGGCCAGGCGAAGGTCTACGAGACCTCCGACCACGCCAAGGACGTCGAGCAGGACCACATGCTCGAGCGCAACAAGATCACCGCCGGCGAGGACGGCGACGCCGAAGAGGCGGAGGAGGCCTAACATGCCCCGACACGAGCTCTACGACGACGACGGCACGACCGACCGCGAGCAGTGTCCCCGCTGTGGCGACTCGTTCCTCGCGGACCACGGTGACCGCCTGCACTGCGGCAAGTGCGGGTACACCGAGTGGGAGTAGCGGGCAGTAACGACCCACCATGCGCGTTCTCGGGATCGAAGGGACGGCCTGGGCAGCCAGCGCCGCGATCTACGATTCCGAGGTCGACGACGTTTTTATCGAGACCGACGCCTACCAGCCCGAGAGCGGCGGCATCGATCCGAGCGAGGCTGCCGAGCACATGCGCGACGCCATCCCGACGGTCGTCGACGCCGCGCTCGCCGAAGCCGCCGATCGGGCTCCCGATGCCGAGCCGATCGTCGATGCAGTCGCGTTCTCCCGGGGTCCCGGCCTCGGCCCGTGCCTGCGGATCGTCGGCACCGCGGCGCGCTCGCTGGCGATGACGCTCGACGTGCCGCTGGTCGGCGTCAACCACATGGTCGCTCACCTGGAGATCGGCCGCCACCAGTCGGGATTCGACTCGCCGGTCTGCCTGAACGCCAGCGGCGCCAACGCCCACGTGCTGGGCTTTCACGACGGTCGCTACCGCGTGCTCGGCGAGACGATGGACACCGGCGTCGGCAACTCCCTGGATAAGTTCACCCGTCACGTCGGCTGGTCCCATCCCGGCGGCCCGAAAGTCGAAGAGGCCGCGAACGACGGCGAGTACACCGACCTGCCGTACGTCGTCAAGGGGATGGACTTCTCCTTCTCGGGGATCATGAGCGCCGCCAAGCAGGCCTACGATCGGGGCGTCCCGGTCGAGGACGTCTGCTACTCGCTCCAGGAGACGATCTTCGCGATGCTGACCGAGGTCGCCGAGCGCGCGCTCTCGCTGACCGGCAGCGACGAGCTCGTGCTCGGCGGCGGCGTCGCGCAGAACGCCCGGCTGCGGGAGATGCTCGCGGCGATGTGCGAGCAGCGCGGCGCCGACTTCTTCGCGCCCGAGCCGCGATTTCTCCGGGACAACGCTGGGATGATCGCGGTCCTGGGCGCGACGATGTACGAAGCGGGGGACACCATCGAGATCGAGGACTCGCGGATCGATTCGGACTTCCGGCCGGATCAGGTGCCCGTGACGTGGCGCGAAGGGGAGAGCGTCGCCCGCGTGCCGACGAGCGACGGGGACGTCGGCGACGAACTTCGCGGCGCCGAAGCCACGGTCGAGATCGAGGCCGACCGCGTCGTCAAGCGCCGGGTTCCCAAGCGCTACCGCCACCCCGATCTCGACGAGCGACTGCGCCGCCAGCGCACGACGCTGGAGGCGCGGCTCACCAGCGAGGCGCGACGCCACGGCGTCCCGACGCCGCTGGTTCGCGACGTCGACCCGCGCGAGGCCACGATCGTCTTCGAGCACGTCGGCGACGCCGATCTGCAGGCCGACCTGACCGTCGACCGCGCGCGGGCGGTCGGGCGTCACCTCGCGGCGCTCCACGGCGCCGGGATGGTCCACGGCGATCCGACGACGCGGAACGTCCGGGTCGATCTGGCGGACGGCCCGGGCGGTGACGGCGTCTACCTCATCGACTTCGGCCTGGGGTTTTACACCGACGCCGTCGAGGACTACGCGATGGACCTCCACGTCTTCGCCCAGAGCCTCGACGGCACCGCCGAGGACCCGGCCGCGATGCGCGCGGCCGTCGAGGACGGCTACGCCGACGCCGGCGACGACGCCGTGATCGAGCAGCTGCGCGAGATCGAGTCCCGCGGCCGGTACCGGTGACCGCGAGCCGCGGAGCATCGCGTACTATTCGCGTATAGAGGATCAAAGCGCCGCGTACAGGAACGTACGCGGGTAGTACGCGCAACCGCGGCGTTATGACGTCTCGCCCGCTACTCGCTGCAATGGCCTCGGACGACGACCAGATCGACATCCTCCTGATCGAGCCGAACGCCGCCGACACCCGCCTCTTCACGGAGCAGTTCAAAGACGCCAAACTCACCAACAACCTCCACGCCGTCTCCGACGGCGAGGCCGCAGTCGAGTTCGTCCGCCAGCGCGGCGACCACGCGGCGACGCCGTGTCCCGACCTCATCCTGCTCGAACCGAACCTCCCCGGAAAGACCGGCAGGGACGTACTCTCGGAACTGAACGGTGATCCGCAACTGAGCGAGATTCCCGTCGTGGTCCTGACGAGTTCGGACGCCGAAGAGGAGATCGTCAAGTCCCACGGCCTCGACGCCGATCACTTCATCCGCAAACCGATCGAGCCGGCGGAGTTCATCGACTTCGTACGGACGATCGAGGACTTCTGGCTCGCCATCGTCCAGAAATCCGCCGCCGGCGACTGAGAGCGGTCCGTGTGTCCGCGCTCCCATCACGGTTCGTCGACCCGCGCCACCGCCCGTGCCGGCGCGCCGTCGGCGTCCGGGATCGGAAGCGGGTAGGCACAGAGCTCGAAGCGATCGGGTGGCGCGCCGAGGTTTCGGAGATTCTCGACGAGCAAGCAATCGCTTCCCAACAGCGCGCGGTGGGCGGGGAACCCCTCAGGTTCGTCCGTTCGTTCCGTAGTCGGCTCTTGGCGCGGGGTCGGATCGACGTTCGGCGTATCGACGCCGACGTGAAATCCCTGCTCCGCGAGCCACACCGCGGCGTCCGACGACAGGTACGGGTGATCGAGGTAGCGGTTCGTTCCCCAGTGCTCGCTCCAGCCGGTCCGGACGACCAGCAGGTCGGCGTCGGTCGGCGCCGCCGCGACGGCGTCGCGGCCGATCGGCTCGCGGGCGCCGTGGTCAGTGCAGTCGATCCGGACGGCGTCGAACGCGAACGTCGAGAGGCCGACCTCGTCGAGGTTTCGGCCGTCCGGGAGGAGGTGACTCGGCGCGTCGACGTGCGTGCCGCTGTGGCTGCCCAGCGCTAGCTCGGTGACGCGATAGCCGTCGCTCTCGTGGGTGGCGTGTGGCGTCACGGACACCGCCGGATCGCCGGGGTAGGTCGTCCCCTCGGCGTCGAGCGACTGCGAGAGGTCGTAGGTCGTCACTGGAGCGGTGTACGCCGGCCGGCGTGCTAAGCGTTCGGACGAGGCGCGAGAACCGAGGGACGCGGAGCGCGGCTCAGTCGTGGGGATGCCACCGCTCCAGCGCGGTTCGGACGGCGTCGGTCTGTCCGATCACGGTGATGTGGTCGCCGTGCTCCAGCGTGAAGTCGTCCTCCGGGATGCGGCTGTCGCCGTTCCGGCTGACCAGCGCGATGAGGGCGCCGCTGGGGACCTCGTCGCCGAGTTCCTCGATCGTCGTCCCCGTGAGGTGCTCGGCGGTGACCTCGATCTCCTGAACGTCGCCGCTGCGGCCGAGCTCGGTCATCCAGTTCGACAGCGCCGGTCGCTCGATCAGGTTGTCGATCGCCCACGCGGTCGCCAGCGACGAGGAGACGGTCTCGACGCCGAGATCCTCGAACGCGTCGACGTTGCTCGGCTCGTTGACGCGGGTGATCACCCGATCGACGTCGAACTTCGAGCTGGCGAGCTGGCCGACCAGCAGGTTCGCGTCGTCGTCGCCGGTCGCGGCGATGACGGTCTTGGCGTGGTCGGCGCCGGCGGCTTCGAGCACCTCCGAGTCGGTGCCGTCGCCCGTGTGGACTGTGAACCCGCGTTCGCGGGCGTTTTCTATGCTCTCCTTCCTGTCGTCGACGATGACGACGTTCTCTCCGCGGTCTTCGAGGCGCTCGGCGAGCGCGAGGCCCACCCGACCGCCTCCGACGATGAGTACGCGCATTGGTAGTACGTCAAGTGCTTCCGCGATCCGCCTCGCGAGGCCGCCCTGAAAGACGACCGTCAGCAGGATGGTCAGGAAGACGGTTCCGAGCAGCAGGTTCGCCTCCTCGGCAAGTACCGGATTGTTGGTGTCGGCCGCCAGCGTCTGGAGTTCCAGCGCGAACAGGGTCGCGACCGAGGCCGGAATGATTCCGCGCGGTCCGACCAGCCCGACGAACAGGCGCTCGTTTCTGGTGAAGCGATCGCCGGCCGTGGAGATCCACGCCAGCGCCGGGCGGATCACGACCCCGACGAGGACGACGACGAGCAGCCCTCGCCAGCCGACCTCCGCGAGCGTTGCGAACTCGATCTGGGCGGCCAGCGCGATGAACACGAACGACAGGACGATCAGCGTCATGTCGCCCTTGAACTCCTCGATCTGTTCCTCGTAGGGCACGTCCGCATTGCCCAGCAATATCCCGGCCGTCGCCGCCGCGGCGACGCCGGCCTCCTTGGCGATCGTGTTCGCCGCGGCGTACGCGACGATCGCGCCCGCCAGCGTCAGCAGGCGGGCGTGCTGGGGCGCGCTCCCCCGCGAGAGGTCGACGTGCTCGAAGAGATACCACAGCACGAGCGCGACGACCCCCCCGACGATCAGCCCGGCGCCCAGTCGCTCGAAGAACAGCGAGAGAAACTGGACGTCCTCCAGGCGCTCGGCGGTGACGCCCTTGAACACGACGATCGCGAGGATCGCCGCCGTCACGTCGTTGACGATCCCCTCGACCTCCATGGCGGCGGCCACCCGATCCCGGACGGGGACGACTTCGAGGATCGGCGTGATGACGGTCGGCCCGGTCGCGACCAGCAGCGCGCCGATGAGTAGCGATATGTCCCACGCCGCGGGTAGCAGGAAGTGGACGGCCGCGCTGGTGGCCAGAAAGGCGATCACCGCGCCGATCGTGACCAGCCTGAGCGCCGCGGTCGGCGCCGTCCTGATCTTGTCGAGCTTGAGGTGAAAGGCGCCCTCGAACACGATGATCGCGACGCTGATGCCGACGATCGCCGAGAGCGTCTCGGGCGCGAAGTGGATGACGTCGAACCCTTCCGGTCCCATGGCGACGCCCGCCAGGATCAGAAACAGCACGCTGGGCACCTGGAACCGGTCGGCGATCACCTGTGCCCCGATGCCGACGGCGATGATCGCGGCGACGACGATGACGACGTTCGACTGGCCGCCGGTCTCCTGTAGCGGGACCAGCGCTCCGAGCGCGGCGCTCACCGTCGATCACCGCTGTTCCGCGGTATCAGGCTCGATCCGTAGCTCTCGAAACGATCCACACCGGATCCAAGGAAGGCCACTCTCAAACCGGTTTCCCATCCGACAGTCGATTCCGGAAACGAGCGCCGGCGTGGCGACGCCCCCGCCGGTCACTCGGCGGGCGCCGGTTCGGAGTCGGATTCATCGGCGCTCTCGTAGATGTCGGTGACCTGATCGTCGAACCGATCGAGGATGTTGCGGCGTTTCTTCTTCATGGTGGGCGTCATCAGGTCGTTGTCCTCGGTGAACTCCTGGCCGACCAGCCGGAACTCCTTGATCCGCTCGTGGGCTTCGAACTGCTCGTTGATCTCGTCGACCTCGCGCTGGATGCGCTCGCGGACCCGATCGTCGGCGGCCAGTCGGTCGGTCGCGGGCAGATCGTACCCCTCGCGGTCGGCCCACTTGCGCAGCCCCTCGACGTTCGGCACGACCAGCGCGGCGATGAACTTGCGGCCGTCGCCGACGACCAGACACTGCTCGACGACCTCGCTGGAGGCGAAGGCGTCCTCGATCGGCGCCGGCGCGACGTTCTTGCCCGTCGACAGCACGAGAATCTGTTTGACGCGCTCGCGGAACACGAGGTAGTCGTCGGGCCGTTGCTGGACGACGTCGCCGGTCCGGAACCAGCGCTCGCCGTCGATCTCCGCGAACGCGGCGTCAGTCTTGTCGGGCTTGTTCCAGTACCCGTCGGTGACGTTGGGGCCCTTCACCAGCAGTTCGCCGACCTCGCCGATCGCGTCGGTGAACTCCCCTTCCGGCGCGATCGACGTGTCGATCTTCACGTCGACGTCGGGTAGCGGCGGGCCGATCGTGCCGATCTTGGGATCCTCGGGCGGGTTCGTCGAGACGACGGGCGCGGTCTCGGTCAGGCCGTACCCCTCGTAGATCGGCAGGCCCATCCCGTGATAGAGCCGGCACAGCTCCGGCGAGAGCGTCCCGCCGCCGCTGTTCATCAGCTCCAGCTCGCCCCCGAGCGCGTCGCGGACGTCCGAGAACACCAGCTTGTCGGCGACCTTCATTTTGAGCTTCAGCCCGATCCCGGGTCGCTCCTCGCGCTGGTAGGCCTGGCTCACGCCGGTCGCCCACTCGAAGATGCGGGCCTTGAGATCCGACTCCTGGGCCTGCTCGCGGATCGCGTCGTACATCTTCTCGTAGACTCGCGGGACGCTCGTCGCCGCGGTCGGCCGGATCGCCTGGAAGTCGTCCCGCAGCGTGTCCGGGCTCTCGGCGTAGGCCACCGAGGCCCCGACCGCGAACATCAGGAAGTGTCCCACCGTGCGCTCGTAGACGTGCGCGAGCGGGAGATACGAGACGGCTCGCGTCTCGTGGTCGATCGAGGCCAGCGACGCGTCCCGGTCCGGGCGGGGCGCGACCCGCCGATAGATCTGGGTGACGTTGGCCCGCAGGTTCCGGTGGGTGAGCTTCACGCCCTTGGGCTGGCCGGTCGTCCCCGACGTGTAGATCAGCGTCGCCAGGTCTTCCAGTTCGCGCTCGTCGAGCCACGACTCGTAGGCGTCGGCGTCGAACCGATCTGCGCCCCGCTCGTACACCTCGTCGAGGGTGTAGACGCCGTCCTGATCGTGGTACTCGGGATCGAGCTCGTCCATCGCGACCACGAACTCGATGGCGAGGTCGTCGGCCACCCGCAGCACGCGTTCGAGGTGGTCCTGCGACTCGACCACGACGCCGGTCGCGCCGGGATCGTCGAGCAGGTACTCCACCTGCTCCGGCGAGGAGCCCTCGTAGATCGTCGTGACGACGCCGCCCGCGGCCAGCAGCGCGAAGTCCGACTGGGCCCACTCCATGCGGGTGTCGGCGAAGATGCCGACGCGATCGCCCGATTCGACGCCGAGATCGCGAAAGCCCGCCGCGAGATTGCGGACGATTCCGCGCATCTCGTCGTACGCGATCGACGCGTACTCGCCGTCGGGCGCCGGGTCGACCGCGACGCCGGCGAGCGACCGGTCGTAGATCCCGCCCTTGTACCGCTGGGCCGTCCGATCGCCGTGGCGATCCGCGGCCGCCTCGAACGTCCGCGGGAGGGTGGTCAGCTCCGTTACCTCGTCCTCGAACTCCCGTTCCGCGTCACGCCAGCTCATACCTTGGATGTCAATCTCTCTCTATAATAATAAATCAGTGGGATGTTTTCGACGGTCGCGTACCGGCCGACAGCAACCAGCGTACCTATCACTCAGCTAAAAAGAGGGCAGTCGGCGTCGCGCCGTCGTTACTCGTACATCGAGTCGATCTCGGTCTCGAATCGGTCGAGGATGTTGCGGCGTTTCTTCTTCATGGTGGGCGTCATCAGGTCGTTGTCCTCGGTGAACTCCTGGCCGACCAGCCGGAACTTCTTGATCTGCTCGTAGCTCTCGAAGTTCTCGTTGACCTCGTCGACCTCGCGCTGGATGCGCTCGCGCACGCGGTCGTCGTCGCCGAGCGCTCCCTCGTCGTCCGGAAGGTCGATGCCCTCCGCGTCGGCCCACTTGCGAAGGCCGTCGAGGTTCGGAACGACGATCGCGGAGACGAACTTGCGGCCGTCGCCGACGACCATGCACTGCTCGACGATCTCGCTGGAGGCGAAGGCGTCCTCGATCGGCGCCGGTGCGACGTTCTTGCCCGTCGACAGCACGAGAATCTGCTTGGCGCGCTCCTCGAACTCGATGTACTCGTCCGGTCGGAGGTGGACGACGTCGCCGGTGCGGAACCAGCGCTCGCCCGCGTCGGCAGCCTCGGCCGACCCGCCGTCGGCTTCTGCCGGCCCGCTGTCGCCGTTACCCGGCTCGGAGCCGGCCCTGCTGTTCTCGGCGGACGCCGCGGCGTCGGCGGCGTCGCCCGCGAGTTCGGCGTCCGTCACGAACGCCGACTCGGTCTCCTCGGGCTTGTTCCAGTACCCCTCGGTGACGTTGGGGCCCTTCACGAGCAACTCGCCGACCTCGCCCGCCCGGTCGGCGAACTTCTCCTGGGGGACGATCGACTCGTCGACGCGCACGTCGACGTCGACGACCGGCGGACCGATCGTCCCGACTTTCGGCTCCTCGGGGGGATTGACCGCGATGACTGGCGCGGTCTCGGTCAGACCGTACCCTTCCATGATCGGCAGCCCCATCCCGTGATAGAGGGCGCACAGCTCCGCGGAGAGGCTGCCGCCGCCGCTGATGAAAAAGTCGATCTCGCCGCCCAGCGCCTCCCTGACCTGATCGAACACGAGCCTGTCCGCGACTTTCCGCTTGGCTTCCAGCGCGATGCCGGGGGAGTCGGCCTCGTGGTACGCCCGTCCGACGTCGGTCGCCCACTCGAAGATCCGGGCCTTGAGGTCCGACTCTCTCGCCTGCTCGCGGATCGCGTCGTACATCTTCTCGTAGACCCGCGGGACGCTCGTGGCTGTCGTCGGCCCGACGGACTGGAAGTCGTCTCTGAGCGTGTCGGGGCTTTCGGCGTAGGCGACGCTGGCGCCCGACGCGAACATCAGGAAATGCCCCGCGAGACGCTCGAACACGTGCGCGAGCGGGAGGAAGGAAACGGTGCGGGTTGTCCGGTCGATCGCCTGCGCGTCGTCCTTGTCCGGTCGCGGGCCGTACCTGGCGTACACCTGATTGACGTTCGACCGGAAGTTGGCGTGGGTGAGCTTCACGCCCTTGGGCTGGCCCGTCGTCCCCGACGTGTAGATCAGGCTCGCGAGATCCTCGGGGTCGCGCTCGTCGAGCCAGGTCTCGTACTCGTCGGGATCGAACAGTTCGGCGCCCCGGTCGTGGACCTCGGCGAGCGTCAGGATATCGTCGCGGTCGAACGCCTCGTCGCGCCTGTCGATCTCGTCCATCACGACGATGAACTCCAGATCGAGCTCGTCCTCGACGGCCAGCACGCGATCGAGCAGCTCCTCGTTTTCGACGACGACGCCGGTCGCGTCGGGATCGTCGAGCAGGTACTGGGCCTGCCGGGGCGACGAGCCGGTGTAGACCGTCGTGACGACGCCGCCGGCCGCCAGCAGCGCGAAGTCCGACTGGGCCCACTCCATGCGGGTGTCGGCGAAGATGCCGACGCGCGTGCCGGCCTCGACGCCCAGATCGCGAAAGCCAGCCGCGAGGTGGTGGACGATATCGCGCATCTCGGCGTAGGGGATCGATCGGAACTCGTCGTCCGGCGCCGCCGGGAGCACCGTCTCGGTCAGCGATCGGTCGTAGATGCCGCCCTTGTACCGCTGTGCGGGCCGGTTCTCGTTGCGCTCGGCGCTCTCCTCGAACATCCGGGGGAGCGTCGTCATCCCGATTACCTCGTCCGAAAAGTCCCGTTCCGCCTCTCGCCAGTTCATGTGCATGTCAACGCTCCCCGTTCATGATAAAAGGTCCTGAACTGGCAGGGCGTGTATAGTTGTGGGTTCGCGTCCGGCGCGTATCGATCGCTCATGGCGGTCGACATCGACTACGTAACCGACGTTTATATGCTCCCGAGATAGATGTGAATCTATTGATGGCTGGCGTCGTGGATGTTCTCATGGCGATGTCGGTTCTGACGCTTCTCGGGATCGCGGTTCTCGACCGCGTTCGGGGCGAGTCGCTGCAGCGTCAGGTGGGTACCGCGCTGCTCGGCGTCGGACTGGGCGTCGGCCTGTTTGCCGGGGTGTTTCCGAGCGATTTTCGCATCGCCGCGGCGACGCTCGGCTTCGTGCTCGTCAACGTCGGCGGGTACGCGCACTATCGCGACGTGCGACGAAGTGCGAACGGCTACGACGAGTCGAGGTAGCCCAGCACGCCCCGGACGTTCATCCCCGTCTCCGCCCTCGCTTTGTGCTCGCCCCAGATCTCGATCAGGTCCGAGTCGACGGTCTCGGCGAAGTGCTCGACGACGGCGTCGTCGTCCGCCCGCTCGGCGCGTTCCTCCTCGACGGCAGCGACCCACTCCGCGAGCACGTCGGCGTACTCGTCGAGCACGTCGTCGGTCGGGCACGGTCCGAAGTGACCGAACAGCAGCGTCTCGACGCCGAGTTCCTGTAGCATCTCGACGTCGTCGAGCGCCGCCTCCAGATCGAAGTTCGAGGGGGGCGACGTCGGCTCGATCCGGTCGAGCGAGGGCACCCAGATGCCCGCCGCGTCGGCCGTGAAGACGGCGTCGTTCGCGGGGTCCTCGTAGACGACCTGGTGGGGGGCGTGGCCCGGCGCGTGGTGCGCGATCAGTTCGTGATCGCCCAGATCGATCGCGTCGCCGTTGGAGAGTTCGACGATCCGATCCTCGGCGATCGGCCGCGGTTCGACGTAGTACTGCCACTGGTCGCCGACCGCGCGCTTGGTCCCCTCGACGAGTCGCTCGGGGTCGACGAGGTGGCGCGCGCCGATCTCGTGGACGTACACGTCGGCGTTCGGGCAGTCCCGCGCGAGAAAGCCCGCGCCGCCCGCGTGGTCGAGGTGGACGTGCGTGACCGCGATCACCTCGATGTCGGCGAGCGAGAGGCCGACCGACTCGATCGCGTCGACGATGCGCTCGTAGTTCGTGCCGAGCCCGGTGTCGATCACCGCGGGGCGCTCGGCGTCGAGCACGTACACCGAGCCGTACTCGGGCGAGTCGTACATCCCCGTGTCGACGTAGTGCAAGTCCTCGCAGCTCCCGGTCGTCGCCTCGAAAACGTCGCCTGCTGCCATACCTTGACGCGCGTCCCCCGGCCTCAAAGAAGTTGGCGCGCCGGAACCCGTCGCCGACGCTCGGTGTCGTCCCGCGGTGCGGCGACCCGCCGACGCGGTGGCCGACCGCCCGAGCCGTCAGCCCCGCAACCTTATGGGAACCGCCCGGAAACAACCGGGCAATGCGATACTGTCACCACTGCGGGGCCGAGGTCGGGCCACAGGCCGAGGTCTGCGACGAGTGCGACGGCGACCTGTTCGAACCGCCGGAGGATCTGGGCGTCGAGGAGGAAACTGAGCCGGTCGACGCCGAAGCCGCGGACGTCGACGGCGTCGAGGGAGACGACGGTGACGCCGACGCCGCGCCGGCCGCAGACGCAGACGACCCGGTCGCAGAAGCGGAGGCTGGCGACGCCGAAGCCGAAACGGACGCCGAAGCCCGAGCGGACGCCGCCGACACCGAGGGCGACGCGACCGACGACCAGTCGATCGAAAACGACGGCGCAACGGCCGACGCGTCCGACGACGAGCAGGGATTCGTCGCGAAAATCAAGGGGCTGTTCCAGTAGGCGAACCCCGAGAAGGTCCGGCGCATCGACACGGTTTTGCCACGCGACCCGGAACTGCCGACTAAGAATGCTCGACAGAACGTTGCTCCGCGAGGACCCCGAGCAGGTGCGCCGCGCCGTCGAGGTGAAAGGCGTCGACGGCGTCGACGTCGACGAGATCATCGCGCTCGACGAGGAGTGGCGCGACCTGAAAGCCCGCGGCGACGAGCTGCGCCACGAGCGCAACGAGGTCAGCCGGCAGATCGGCGAGTACAAGCAGTCCGGCGAGGAGGAGAAGGCCCAGGAGGCGATCGACCGCTCCCAGGAGCTGAAAGCGGAACTCGAAGAGGTCGAGGACCGCGCCGACGAGCTGAAAGACGAGATCGACGAGCGCATGCTCGAACTCCCCAACATCCCCCACGAGGACGTACCGGTCGGCGACGACGAGGCCGACAACGTCGAGGTCGACCGCTGGGGGTTCGACGAGCTTCGCGACCTACCCGAGGAAGTCATTCCTCACTACGATCTCGGCGAGGAACTCGACGTGCTCGACTTCGAGCGCGGCGCGAAAGTCTCGGGCGGCGGGTTCCAGTTCGTCAAGGGCGAGGGCGCCCGCCTGGAGCACGCGCTGATCCAGTTCATGCTCGACGTCCACCGCGAGCAGGAGTACGTCGACGTGTTGCCGCCGATCCCCGTCAACTCCGCGTCGATGGAGGGCACCGGCCAGCTCCCCAAGTTCGACGAGGACGCCTACCGCATCGGTTCCCGGCAGGACGACGAGATCGAGGACGACGATCTCTGGCTCCTGCCGACCGCGGAGGTGCCGGTCACCAACATGTACCGCGACGAGATCCTGCTGGACGACGATCTCCCGATCAAGCACCAGGCGTTCTCGCCGAATTTCCGGCGCGAGGCCGGCGAGCACGGCACCGAAACCCGAGGATACGTTCGCGTTCACCAGTTCCACAAGATCGAGCTGGTCAACTTCGTCCGCCCCGAGGAGAGCGACGACCGCCTCGACGAGCTGGTCGAGGAGGCCGCCGAGGTGCTCGAACGCCTCGACCTCCCCTACCGCGTGCTGGAGATGTGTACTGGCGACATGGGCTTCACGCAGGCCAAGAAGTACGATCTCGAAGTGTGGGCGCCCGGCGACGACATGGAGGACGGTCCCGAGGAGGGCGGGCGCTGGCTCGAAGTCTCCTCGGCGTCGAACTTCGAGGAGTTCCAGGCCCGGCGCGCGGGGCTCCGCTACCGGCCCGAGCGCCACGAATCGGCCGACTACATCCACACGCTCAACGCCTCCGGCGTCGCCATCCCGCGCGTGCTGGTCGCCGTGCTGGAGTACTACCAGAACGACGACGGCACCGTGACGGTGCCAGAGGCGCTGCAGCCCTACATGGGCGGTCAGGAGGTCATCGAGGGTCACCAGCCCGTCGGTGAGTCGGCGGTCGGCGCCGGCGAGCGCGAATAGCGATCGATCCGGGCCTCGATTCTTCGTTTTCTCCTACTGCGTGTACGTCCGCAGGTGGACGATTCGCCCATTCTCCACGACGTGGACGTCCGCGAACCGGAACAGCTCCTCGCTCGACGAGTCGAGCAGTCGCCCCTGGACGGCCGCGCGCGAGCCCTCGACGAACACGCGCTCGATCTCGTGAGTGGTGTCGGTCTGCGGGCGGTCGTCGCGCATGAACGCGACGAACGCCTCGCGGCCCTCGAACGTCCGATCCGGGCGCTCCTGGACGAACTCGGGAGCGAGCAGCCCGCGCAGGTCGTCGTAGGCGTGCTCGTCGAGCGCGTCGTAGAACGCGCGGACGAGCGTCTCGGGCGAATCCATGGGGTTCGTTTCCGGTGGGAGGACACTAAAGGCTCCGCAGCGGGTACTCGAAGTACACTCATGAGCGGACCCCACCAGGAGCAGGAACTCGTGACCGCCGGCGCGCCGCTCGATGCGGCCGATGCGGCCGCGGTGCTCGTCCACGGGCGGGGGGCCAGCGCGGGGAGCATCGTCCAGATGGGCGACGAGTTCTACCAACACGGAGTGGCGTTCCTCGCGCCCCAGGCTGCCCGCAACACCTGGTATCCGAACTCCTTTCTCGCGCCGGTCGAGCAGAACGAGCCCGGCCGGAGCTCCGGTCTGCAGGCGATCGGCGACGCCGTCGAGACGGCCAACGACGCCGGGATTCCGACCGAGCGCGTCGTCGTGCTGGGGTTCTCGCAGGGCGCCTGCCTCGCCAGCGAGTTCGTCGCCAGAAATCCAGCGCGCTACGGCGGGATGGTGGCGCTGAGCGGCGGGCTCATCGGCGAGACGATCGACGAAGGCGACTACGAGGGCGATCTGGCAGAGACGCCCGCCTTCTTCGGCTGCAGCGACGTGGACCCCCACATTCCCGAGCAGCGCGTCCACGAGTCCGCGTCGGTGTTCGAGAACCTGAACGCCGACGTCGAGAAGCGCCTCTACGAGGGAATGGGCCACGGCGTCAACGAGGACGAAGTGGAGTACGTCTCTGATCTGCTCGCTGATCTCGTCGAAGAGTAGGACGCCGCGCCACGGCCGTCAGTACGCCGCTCAGTACGCGTCCCGCAGCACGGCTTCGATCTCTGCTGCTTCGACGTCGAGCCCCCGCGGCGCGTTCGCGACGAACGAGTCCGCGACGATGGCTTCCGCGACCTGCGGGAACGCCTCTGGATCGGGGCCGTCGACGTCGCGGAGTCGCGAGGGAAGATCGAGGGCGTCGCGCACCTCGGCGACGGCGTCGATCACCGCCTCGGCGGGGTCGGGCGCGTCGGGTGCGCCCAGCGCCTCGGCCAGCAGGTCGCGCCGGGCGTCGACGCGCTCGAACAGGTATCGGAGGACGTGCGGCGCGACGACGGCGTGGGCCGCGCCCTGCTGGACGTCGTAGGTGCGGGTCAGCCCGTGGCCGAACGCGTGGATCATCGAGAGCGTCGTCCCGTCGGGCCGCGAGATGCCGTACTGGACGAGCCAGATCCCCTCGACGACCGGCTCCAGCGTCTCCGCGGTCGCTCCTTCCTCGCCGAACTTCCGGAGCCCGTCCGCGAGCAGCCCCAGCCCGCGGGCGGCCGTGGCGTCGGTGACCGGCGTCGCGTTCCGAGCGTACAGCGTCTCGATCCCCTTGTCGAACCCGTTCATCGCCGAGGCCGCGAGGATCCGTTCGGGCGTCGTGGCGAACAGTTCGGGGTCGTAGACGGTCGCGGTTGGCATCAGCCGCGGGTCCGAGACGCCCCCGCCCACGGCGTCGGTGCCGGGCGGCACCGCGCGCTCGTCGACGAGGCCCGACTCGGGCGACGCCGTCACGCCGGCCACCGCCGAGAGGTCGGCGCCCGCGAGTGTCGTCGGGACGGCGACGACGGGCAGCAGCGATCCGTCGGGCACCGAGATCGAGCCGGTGTCGGCGAGTTCGGCCCCCACGGCCGCGGAGTCGCGATCGTCGGCCGAGAGCACGCTGATCACTTTCGCCACGTCGAGGCTGCTCCCGCCGCCCAGCGCGACCAGCGCGTCGGCGTCGTGCTCTCGGGCGGCGTCGAGGCCGTCGTACGCGGTGTCGAGGCGCTTCTCGGGCGTCGTCTCGTCGAACACGTCCGCGAGCCGGTCGCCGAGCCCGTCGGTCACGGGATCGATCACCGCGGGCGTGCTGCCGACGGTCGACCCGCAGACGACGAGTGCCCGCTCGATCCCCTGCTCGTCGAGTTCGTTCGCGAGCTCGGCCGCGGCGCCCTCGCCGAATCGCACGACGCCGGGGTCGTACTCGAACCGGATGCCGCCGCGGCGGTCGGTGAGCGAATCGGGCGGGCTCATGCTACTGGCTCCCGTCTTCGATCGAGGGGCCATCGAACTCGGGCAATTGGGCCTCGATCGACTCCCGGTCCGCTTCGAGCCATTCGGGGAGCACCAGCGAGGAGCCCAGCTCCTCGACGTCCTCGTCGACGGCGAACCCGGGCTCGTTCGTCGCGACCTCGAAGAGGATGCCGCCGGGCTCCCGGCAGTAGATCGACCGGAAGTACTTGCGGTCGACGATCTCCGTCGATCGCAGCCCCTGATCGGCGAACGCCTCGCGGTAGCGCTGCTGTTGGGCCTCGTCTTCCGCCATGAACGCGATGTGGTGGACCGTTCCGACGCCCATCCGGCCGCGTCCGGCGTCGGTCTCGACGAGATCGATTGCGGAGCCGGGGCCGCCCTCGGCGGCGCGGTAGCGGCGGCGTCCGTCGGCCTCGGCTTCGAGCTCGTAGCCAAGCACGTCGGTCAGCGCCGACGCGGTCGGCTCGAACTCCGCGACGGCCAGCGTGACGGCGTGGAACCCGCGGAGCTGGTGGTCGACCGGGACGGGGCCGTCGTCCCACGGCTGGACGTCCGCATCGTCGGCCAGCTCGGTCGCGACGAGCTCGAGGCCGATCCCGTCGGGATCCTCGAATCGGAGCACCGTCTCGCCGAAGCGCTCGGCGCGCTCGACGTCGATGTCCCGGGATTCGAGCCGGTCGACCCAGTAGTCGATCGAATCCGTCGGGATCGCGTACGCGGTGTCCCGCGTCTGCCCGGCGCCGAACTCGCCGGCGCGCCCGCCGTCGCTCCACGGGAAGAAGGTGATGTTCGTCCCCGGCGACCCGCGCTCGTCGCCGAAGTAGAAGTGATACGTTCCCGTGTCGTCGTGGTTGACCGTGCGCTTGACGAACCGCAGGCCGAGCGTGCCGACGTAGAAGTCGGCGTTGCGCTGCGGATCGCCCGCGATCGCGGTCACGTGGTGGAGTCCGGATGTCGGCGGTGCCATAGTAGCAGTCCGTAGGGCCTCTACGCTGGTATGGCTTTGCGGACGGCGGTACCACCTGGTTACACCGATGCCACCGGCTGACGCCGGCGCCAGCGAATCGTTAACTTCCCACGCGGTCACGCATCAGTATGTCCTGCCCGTTTCTGGAGTATCGCCGCGAGTCGGACGACCTGCAGTTCGAGGACGCTCGCGCGTACTGCGGCGCCGCCGAGCGGTTCGTCCAGCCGATGCGCGCGGACATCTGCAACGACCGCTACGACCTCGATCACGCCGACCACTGCGAAATTTACCGCGAGCACGCCGACGCGGCTGAGGATGGTGGCGACGCGGGAGACGCCGATGCGGGGGACGCCGAAGCCGCGGACGGCGACGCCGAAGACGCCGAGTCGAACGACGCCGAAGCACCCTGCGCTTCGAGCCCCGACTCGCACGCTCGTCGGGACCCCGACCGCGCCGCCGGATCCGAGGTGTCCGACCGGTGAGCTACGAGGACTACCTCGCGGGCGAGCCACTGATCGTCACCGCGGCGCTGACCGGCGGCGTCCACGGGAAGGAAGCGAACCCGAATCTCCCCGAGTCGCCCGAGGAGATCGGCCGGGCCGCCGCGGCCGCCGAGGACGCCGGCGCCGCGGTCGTTCACCTCCACGCCCGTCGCCCGAACGGCGAGCGGTCGTTCGCGACCGAGCGGTTCCAGGAGATCGACGACGCGGTGCGGCGTCACGCCGACGACGTGGTGATCCAGCACTCGACCGGCGGGACCGGTGCGCCGGCCGCGAAGCGCCACCAGCCGCTTCGCACCGATCCGCCGCCGGAGATGGCGTCGCTCGACATGGGGCCGCTGAACCGGTACGACCACCTCACGAGCGAGAACACGCGGGCGACGGTCGACGCGCTTCACGCGGAGATGCGGGAGCGGGGGATCAAGCCCGAGTTGGAGGTGTTCAACGACGGCCACCGCAACGAGGTCCACGGGCTGCTCGACCGGCGCGACCTCGCAGAGCCGGTGTACGCGACGCTGATCTTCGGCGGCGGGACGCTGACCCGCCCGCGGCCGCGCAACCTGCTCACCGCCGTCGAGGATCTCCCCGACGGCGCGCTGTTCAACACGCTCGGATTCGGCCGCCACCAGCTACCGTTCGCGACGTTCGGCATCCTGCTGGGCGGGCACGTTCGGGTCGGGTTGGAGGACAACGTCTACTACGAGCGCGGCGAACTCGCCGAGAGCAACGCCCAGCTCGTCGAACGGGCCGTCCGCGTCGCCGAGACGCTCGGTCGCGAGGTCGCCACGCCGGCGCAGGCCCGGGACGTTCTCGGGCTCTGACGCCCCGACCCGGCCGCCGACGAGCCCCTGTTTCGAGAGAATATTACAGCTCGCGGAGCTGTCGCGCAACTATGCAGATATTTTGGTGAATTTGAGTGGTAGAAAACGCCTTTTGTTTCGGCTTTCGTAAGTGATCGTAATGGATACCGTCACGGTTCAGTCAGTCACCGACGACGCACGGCCGCAAGTGTTGCTCGTGGGTCGATCGGAGTCCGTCGAATCGACGGCCGACGGGCTGCGGGACGCCCAGCCCGCGTTCGCGGTGACGACGGCCACCAGCGGCGAGCGCGCCCAGTCGATCGTCGCCGATCGAGACGTCGACTGCGTCGTCTGCGCCGAGGCGCTGCCCGACACCGACGGCGTCACCGTGCTGTACGCGATCCGCGAGACCTATCCGTCGATGCCCGTGTTTCTCTACGCCGGCGGGGGCACCGAGGAACTCGCCAGCGAGGCGATCTCGGCGGGCGTCACCGACTACGTGCCGACGACGCTGGCCGAGGAACAGCCCGCCGTTCTGGCCAATCGAATCCTGAACGCCGTCGAGAAACACCGGGCAGAGACGGCTCTCGAGGACCGCGAGCGGCGTCTCGCGCGGCTGATCGACAACTTGCCCGGGTTCGTCTACCGAAGCGAAGACGTCCCGCCGCGCACCATGGCGCTGGTTCAGGGTGAGTGCGAGCAACTGACCGGCTACGACGCCGCGGCGATCGAGGACGGCGTCGACTGGCTGGACGACGTCGTCCACCCCGACGACCGCGAGGACGTCCGCGAGACGATCAGCGAGCGCCTCCGAGACGGCGATCACTACGAGCTCACCTACCGCATCCGGACCGACGCGGGGACGATCAAGTGGGTCTGGGACAAGGGCTGTGGCGTCTCCGAGGACGACGAGGTGGTCGCACTGGAGGGGTTCATCACCGAGATCACCGACCGGGTCGAGCGCCGTCAGGAGCTTCGCGAGTACGAGACGCTGCTGGAGACGATCCCCGACGGCGCCTACGTCCTCGACGAGAGTTTCTGCTTCCGAACGATCAACGGAGCGCTCGGGGAGCTGACCGGCTACGAGAGGGACGAACTGCTGGGCGCCCACATCTCGACGCTGACCGACGCCGACGCCATGACCGACTCCGAGCGACTCCGCTCGGAACTGCTCTCGGGGACCCGCGACGTCGCGACGATGGAGGCGGACGTCGAGACCGCCGACGGCGACCGATTCCCCGCGGAGCTGCGCTTTTCGACGCTGTCGGACGACGCCGGCGAGGAGTTCGCCGGCACCGCGGGCGTGCTCCGGGACACGACCGAGCGCAAGGAGCGAAAGCGCCAACTGGAACGCCAGCGCGAGCGACTGGCCGCGATCAACCAGCTCCACCGCGTGCTGGAGGATATCACCGTCTCGGTGATCGAGACGCCGACGCGCGAGGAGATGGAACGACGGGTCTGCGAGCGGTTAGTCGAGTCCGACTCCTACGCGCTCGCGTGGATCGGCGACGTCGACCGCGGTACGCGCACGATCTCCCCCTCGACGTTCGCCGGCGACGGGGACGGCTACCTCGACGAGGTGACGATCACCGCCGACGAGACGGAGACCGGAACGGGACCGGCGGGGACGGCCGTGCGCACCAGCGAGCCACAGATCGTCGGCGACATCGCGACCGAGGCGTCAGTCGAGCCCTGGCGCGAGGCGGCGCTCGACCGCGGCTTCCGGTCGCTGGCGTCGATCCCGATCACCCACCGCGGATCGGTGTACGGCGTCCTGACCGTCTACTCCGAGCGAACGGACGCGTTCGAGGACCGCGAGAGCGAGATCCTCGACACGCTCGGCGACGTGCTGGGCCACGCGTTCAACGCGTTCCAGCGCAAGAAGACGCTGATGGGCGACGTGCTGACGGAGTTGGAGTTTCGGATCCCCGAACTCGAATCGCCGCTGGCCGCCGCCACCGAGGAGCGGGACTGCTCGATCGCCGTCGACCGGACGCTGCCCGCCGGCGAAGACGAGTTCCTCCAGTATCTCACGGTCGAGGGGATCGACGCCGACGCGGTCCGGGAGCTCGCCGACCGCGTCGACAGCATCGACCGCGTCTCGCTGCTCGGCCCCGAGGAGAGCGGGTCCGACCACCAGGTCGAGGTCTCCCAGACGGCGCCACCGCTCACGAGCACGGTCGCGGCGTTCGGCGGCCGCGTCCGCTCGGGCACCGTCCGCGACGGCGAGTTCCACGCCACCGTCGAACTGCCGCCCGACGCCGACGTCCGGTCGATCCTCGAAGCCGTCCGCGAGCAGTACCCCGACGCCGAACTGGTCGCCCAGCGCACGACCGAACAGGACGCCGTGACGACCGGCGAGTTCCGCAGCAGCGTGTTCGAGGAACTCACCGAGAAGCAACGCACCGCGCTGGAGGCGGCGTACTTCTCGGGCTTTTTCGAGTGGCCTCGCGAGAACAGCGGCGAGGAGATCGCCGACACGCTCGGCGTCGCGCCGGCGACGTTCTCCCAGCACATCCGCACCGCCGAGCGCAAGATCGGCGACGTCCTGCTGGAGGGCGATCGCGACGACGAGTCCGACGAGGAGTGACTACTCGTCGAGTTCGGCGCCGCAATCGGAACACCGATCGTCCCGTACGTGTGCCGTCGCGTCGCACTCCTCGCAGATCACGAGGTGACAGGCGCGCTCTCCCATGTGGAGTGCTGACGTGCTTCGGCGTCAAAAGGCTGACTGCCGGCTCGAATGGGGCGCCGTACCACGGTACGGCGTCGGCGCCGTATCGAAATCCTTTTTTCTCCCATCGACCGAGTAGGGAGTACGCCACGCGGCGGGCCGCCTTAGCTCAGACTGGGAGAGCACTCGACTGAAGATCGAGCTGTCCCCGGTTCAAATCCGGGAGGCGGCATTTTCCTGCGTCGTCGCGAACTATGTGAGCGACGGCTCGGAGCGGCTTGCCGCTCCGGCGAACAAAGTGAGCAGTGAAAATCCTCACGAGCGGGTTTGAACTAGACCGGGAACGCGCAGCGCAGCGAGTATTTCCGGGCGTAGTTCACACCCCTCGACAGAGACCACTATTCTCTGTAATCCGATAGAGAGCTTTGGCCAACCACTGTCTCTGCAGGATGTGGTTCGGCTGTTACCCAGTCACGGAATCCCTCTTTGTCACTATAGACGGTATCCGAGGTTGTTTTTGAGCCACCGTGAGCCGCGGTGTGGCAGTTCTCACAAAGCGTAACAAGATTGCCATCATCTTTTGTGCCTCCTCGGGAGACAGGTATGATGTGATGAACTTCTAGTGGGGAACTTGTCTGGCATCTGGGGCAACGATTGTTGTCTCGTCGGAGGATTCGATCGCGCTGCCCCGGAGACACTTTCGAGTTCTGGTTTTGCTTCGACCACTTTCTCTCGAAGGCTCGGCCGGACTCCGGATTATAATCGAACCTACGGACGTAGCTGATACTGCAGTCAATAGCATCTGCAACTAGCTCCGGATGAACGCGGTCTTCAAATGACTCGAATATGAACGATATCTCTTCTCTGTGGTTCGCGTTCTCGTCTAAATGCTCTGCGACCAACTCCGAGATACACTCGGAGACTTCCGATCGAGTGTCGTTATCTCGACGCCACCTCTGGTCGGAAATGAAACTCCGATATCTGTCGTGAAGAGCCTCGATGGAGGACATTAACGACTTCCAATAGACCCTGCGATACTAAAGTATTGGACAGCCCGCGTCCTTAGATATATTCCTTTACTAGACTATAGCGGATCGAGGGGCAACTACTGCTTTCATCAGCATCGAATAGTACCGCGGTTCCAGCGATATGCGAGGGTCGTTCAACTCGCTTCCGGGCGGACCATCACGGCGCGCTAACTGGTCACAGAGCCGGTTCGGGAGAGTCACAGCCGGCGGCCTCGGGCGCAGCGAGTTTTGCACTGCGTTCAAATCCGTGGCGAGGTAGTCGTCATATCAGCTCCCTTTGGGAGCTTCGCTCCGTATGGTCGCTGTGGAGCCTCCTAATTCGATCAAAACGGGACCGCTCGATCTTCACGCGGCGTCTGTCGGCATCGCCTGCTCGCCCTCAGCGTCGACCTCGACGGATTCGAGCGTCTCGCTGAGTTCGTCGGCTTGGTCCGCGAGTTGGTCGATGCTCTCGTTCACGCGGGAGAGCGCGACGGACTGGGATTCGGCGGAGGTCGCCGCGCGCTCGGCCTCGTCGGCCGTCGTCGAGGAAACCTCGGTCGCATTCTGCACCGTCTCGAGCACTTCGCCGACCGAGTCGGCCTGCTGTTCGGTCGTTTCGTTGATCGCCTGAACGCCGGCGTTAGTCTGGGCCGCCGCCCGGGCGATCTCCTCCAGCGAGTCGACCGCGTCCTCGACGGAGGCGGTCTGCTGGGCGATCCGCTCGCTCGTCTGCTCGGCTTCGTCGACGGTCAGTTCGGTCTGGGACCGGATGTTGTCGAGGCGCTCCTCGACCTCGTCGGCCGCCTGCTTGGAGTTCTCCGCCAGCTCCTTGATCTGGGTGGCGACGACTGCGAAGCCTTCCTCTTCGCCGCCGGTGCGCGACGCCTCGATGTTGGCGTTCAGCGCGAGCAGGTTCGTCTCTTCGGCGATCTCTCGGATCGCCTCGACCAGCTCGTCGATCTGGGTGACTTCGGCTTCGAGCTGTTCGAGCGCGTCGACGGTCTCGGCGGACTCGGTCTGGATCTCGCCCATGGCATCGATCGCGTCGGTCGCGGCGTCGCGGCCCTCGCGGCCGACTTCGGCGGTCCGCTCGGCGATGTCGGCGACTTCGGCCGTCGAGATCGACATCTCCTTGACCGTCGCCGAGAGGTCGCCGACCTCCTGGGTGGCGTGTTCGAGTTCGGCGGCCTGGGTGTTCGACTCCTCGGAGATTTCGGTGAGCATCCCGTGGACGCGGTCCGCCCCCTCGCTGACCTCCTGCGTCGAGAGCGTCACCTCGTGGCTGTAGGCGGCGACTTCGTCGGCGAAGCCGCGGATGTCCGTCAGCGTGGCCGACACCTCGTCGAGCAGCGCGTTCACCGATGCGGCCGTCGCGCGGGCCGTCTCGTCGGACCACTCCTCGTCGACGCGGACGGTGTAATCGTCCTCGCGGGTCACCCGCTCGACGCATCGCTCGACGTCGGCGGCGACGGCGTCGCGCTCCTCGGCCTGACGCCGCAGCGTCGCGAGCTCGGCTTCGAGCTCGTCGGCCTGCTCCCGCAGGGTCGACGCCTCGCGCACGCGGTCGTTGAACTCGCTGGCCGCCAGCTCGAACGCCGGCGCGCTCCATTCCTCGTCGAGTTGCTCTCCCGCGCTCCGGGTTTCGAGCGCCGTCCGGAACGCGTCGCGGTCGCCGGCGTCGTTGCTGGCGCGCCGCCCGGACAGCGCCGTCCCGACGACGGTGCTGGCGAGGACGCCGGCCGCGCCGGCGGCGGCGACGGCGGGATCGGCGTTGCCCGTCCCGACGAGCGCGCCGGCGAGGACGACGCCGCCGCCGAGCACGCTCGCGATTCCGAGACCGAGCGTCCCCAGCGCGGTCCCGCCAGCGTCGGCGCTCGCGTCGGCGTCGGTGTTCGTGCCCATCTCAGTCACCCGTCTGCCCCGTCGGTCCCGAGTTCGAGACCCGCTGGACGCTGAACGTACACCGGTCGTCGCCGTCGAGCATGCAACTGTGTTCGTTGTACCGGTACTCCTCGTCGTAGTAGTCACCGACGCCCTCGATGAGCCCGGGGATCCACTGGCACCACTGTCGCTGCGAGCCGTAGACGATTTTCAGCGTCCCTTCCTGGATCTCCTCGATCTGCAACACCGGCGGCGTCATCTCGCCCATTCGCCGCTGTCGCAGCTGCGTGTGGATCGCCTCGATCTGGGACAGCAGGTCGAACCCGTCCCAGTGGGGTTCGACGTACGCGCTCCCGTAGATGTCGACCAGGGGCTCGATGATCCACTCGCCCCAGTTGTACATGAACGTCTTCATCGAGGTGTCGGTGACGTCGAGCGTCGCCTCCAGCAACTCGACGGTAACTTCCTCGTCGTAGGTCGTGACCGCGACGTACATTTCGCCTTCTCTCCCTGCCCGGCCCTGCACGTCCTCCCACGTCTCGGTGTCGTACTGCTCGACGATGTAATCCTTGAGCGTCTTCAGAATGATCCCGTGCATCAACGACGGTCCTCGCGTCGGGACGACCAGCCGATACGACGAGATGTCGGATCAACAATCTCTCCTCGTGATACTCTCGGTTCGGCAACCATACTGCTAACGAGCAAGGGTTGGAAGAACATAAAAACCATACATGGGCGATTCGGCAAACGTATGGAAACTAAACGTCGGTTGGTTTTGACAATCGAAAAACTGTTCGAACTCGACTCCCGGGAGCCCCCGACGGTGACTTGGTCTCAGTGTCGCCGTCCTCCGTCAATCTCGCAGACGGCGTGTCTCCGTGACCTATCGAACGAACACGCCGAGTCGAACGGACCGGGTAATCGCCACCGAACGGTTCGTGTGCCTGTGACGCGCGTCGCTCACGCCGCCGCTTCCTCGCAGGCCTCGTGGACGATCTCGTCGTTCGCGTTCGGGCCGCGGGCCTGCCCGGTGACGATCGGCTCGCCGCAAGCCGCACAGCGTAGCTTCACGTCTTCGTCGGTCGCGTCGTCCTCGGTCGAGTCCGCTTCCTCGTCGCTCGCTCCGACCGCGTCGACGTCGAGTTCGGTCAGTTCGTCGCCGCTCTCGATCGCCTGGTAGCCCAGCACGACCGCGCCGACGCCCGCCAGCGCGCCGCGCAGTCGCTTCCCGTTCCGGAGCGACCCGGCAGCGACGACCGCCAGGGCGCCGGCGGCTAGCGTGCGGACGAGTCGGCTCCGATCGTCGACGATCTCTCGCAGGTCCATACGCGAACGTCGGCCTCTGGCGTCTTCAAGGTCATCATCGGCGCACCGTCGCCGCCGCCGACGCAGCCCGGCGTGTCCGGGCCGCGCTCAGTCGGGGTCGTACTCGAAGATGTCTTCGATGTCGCACTCGAAGTAGATCGCCAGCTCGAAGGCGAGTTCGAGGCTCGGATCGTAGCGTCCGCGCTCGATGGCGTTGATCGTCTGTCTGGAGACGTCGACGGCGTCGGACAGCTCCGCCTGGGTCACGTCCGCTTTCGCGCGCCAGACTTTGAGATCGTTTTTCATCGTTCACATGATCCGCTCGTAGTACGAGACGGTGACGAAAAACACCACGAACGGAACGGGCATCAGCCACGTCAGCGGGTCGAGCACCGGCGTCGCGACGCCGCTGCCGAGATCGAGCGCTCCGGCGACCGAGACGGCCCAGTAGAACGCCCACAGCGAGATCGCGGCGCCGCGAAGGCTGATCTTGAGGAACCGCTCGTCGAACCCGTTTTGCTTCTCCGCGATGCGGAACCCCCACACGCCGGCGACGGTCACGACGGCGCCGCCGCCGATCGCGACGGAGTTTCCGAGCGCGGGATCGGGCGCGATATCGGCGCCGACCGTCAGCGCCGCGACGCCGAGGATCATCAGTCCGATGCTGGCGTACAGCTTGGTGCGGTACGTCAGTCCCATTTCGTGTAAAGCAAGCTTTCCAATATGGAATAAGTGTTTCCCAATATATCGGAGATACACGACCCGACGGCAGCGCCGATCGCGGGAGTTGCACCGCTGTCGCGAGTTCCGATCGGAGTGCTGTGGCTCGGCGCGGTTCGACGACGAGCCGCCCGCTCTGTGCGCGCTGGGCGTGTCCCGGTTCGGCGTCTCGACGCCGCGCGTGCCCTGACTCGCTACGTCGACACGCCCCGATGGGAACGGGGATCGCTCACTCCAGACAGACGTACGTCCGCGTCGTGCCGACGCCGTCCAGCGGTCGTATCCGGGCGGTCAGGACGTGCTGGAGGTCGTAGGGGCGCTTTCCTTGGAGTTCGACGACGATGTCGAAGTCGCCGGCGACGACGTGGGCCTCGCTGACGCCGTCGAACGTCCGGATCCGCTCGCACAGTTCCGACGAGGCGCCCTCGCCGACATCGATCATCGCGTATGCGCTAACCATACGCACCTTTCGCGGTGTGCGGTGAAAACTGGCCCCGTGACGGACGACGCCGCGGGCGCCGCGACGACGACGGCCGCTGTGGTCCGGTGCAGTTTCCAACCGTGCCGGCGGTTTTTCCCGTCGGTCTTCGAACGTCCCGTATGAGCGTCATGGGCGACCACGACGCGGAGAACGTTCTCTGGGCGGCGATCGGCATCGCGCTGGCGGCGCTGGTCGGCATCGCGCTGTACAGCTACATCGGCGCCCTCGTGTCGGCGATCTTCATCTACTACGCTGTCAGGCCGATCTACCGCCGGATCGAGGCGTATATCGAGCATCCGAACGTCGCCGTCGCGCTGACGCTGCTCGTGCTCGTGGTACCGCTGCTGCTCGTGGTCGGCTACGCTGGGTTCCTGCTGTTGAACGAGGTCGATCGGCTTCTCTCGGGCGGCGTCCTCTCCGCGCTCCGCCCCTACGTCCAGCCGTACCTCGAGTACGCCCGGCAGGGCGAGATCCAGCAGATACGGGACGCGCTCACCGGTCAGGGCGGCCTGCAGGGCGCGACCGCCGGCGCCGCGCTCCGTGATCTGGCGACCCGATTCGCGGGCGTTGTCGGGGTGTTGCTGGGGCTGCTCACCAGAACCGTGCTGATGCTGATCTTCCTGTTTTACCTGCTCCGGGACGGCCACAAGCTCCGGAACTGGTTCGTCGAGGCCGTCGACCGCGACGACCGGATCGTCTCGTTCGTGGTGGGGGTCGACGACGACCTCGAAACGGTCTTTTTCAACAACCTCGCCTTTATCGTGTTCACGGCGATCCAGGCGTCGATCATCTACTTCGGCTTCAACCTGATCGCGCCGACCAGAGCGGTCGTCGGGACGCCGGTGTTGCTCGGCGCGCTCATCGGGATCGGGACCCTCATTCCGGTCGTCGGGATGAAAATCGTGTACCTCCCCTACGCCGTCTATCTCGGAGCTCTCGCCGTGACGACGGCGACGCCGGTCTGGCATCCGGTCGCATTTCTGGCGGTTTCGGCCGTCATCGTCGACACGATCCCCGACATCGTGATCCGGCCGTACCTCTCCGGGCGGAACACGCTCCACATCGGCCTCGTGATGCTGGGCTACTTCCTCGGGGCGCTGACGTTCGGCTGGTGGGGGCTGTTTTTCGGCCCGATCGTCGTCGTCGCGGCCGTCCACTTCGGCGAGGACGTCTTCCCGTGGCTGGCCAGCGAGTACCTGCAGCGGTGACAGCGCGGCGACACCAAACGGTAGTCTTCGCTGACGATGCGGCGACCGCCGTCTCTCGGCGAGCCTATATACGCTCCGTGCCAAGCCACGGTATGGCAGACGGCACCCTATACGAGCGGTTGGGTGAGCGAGACGGGATCGCGGCCGTCGTCGACGACTTCTACGATCGGCTCGTCGCCGACGAACTGCTGGGCCCCTTCTTCGAGGGCGCAGATCTGGCATCGCTGCGGCGAACGCAGACCGACTTCCTCTGCGAAGCGGCGGGTGGCCCCGAGAGCTACGACGCTGCGCCGATCCACGAAGCGCACAGCCACGTCCCGTTCGAGCCCGAGCACATCGAGCGCGCGGTCGCGTTGCTGTACGAGAGCCTCGACGCGTTCGACGTTCCTCGAGAGGACGCCGACGCCGTCGTCGCGGCGGTCGCCGCGTACGAGGACGACCTGTTGGCGGATCCCGAGGAGTAGCTGCCCGACGCGGCGGGGCCGGTCCGTCACCGCTCGGTCGTGCTCGACGCCGACGCCGCGACGAGCCGTCGATCGCCGACGGCCGATGGTTAGGCCCAACTCACAACCCTCTCGACGTCGTATCTGACGTATGTTCGCGGTCGATCTCCACTCGCACACGCGCTTCTTCCACGGACGGCGACGCCTCGGCGACCTGTTCGACCCGGTCGGCGTCGAACTGCTCGCGCGGATGGCTGCCAGGCGAGGACTCGACGGACTGGCGACCACGAATCACGACTACTACACGCACTTCGAGGATCGAAACTCCGTGTCGGTGCTACCGGGCATCGAGGTGACGACCAGCGACGGCCACGTGCTGGTCGTCGGCTCGGACCCGCCCGCCGAGACCGAACCGGGCGAGCTCACGCCGACCGAGACCGTCGAACTGGCCCACGAACGGGACTGCGCTGCGATCCTGGCGCATCCGTTCCGCGACAGCAGCCTGCGCGAAGCCGACGCCGGGTTCGACGCCGTCGAGATCAACGGCAAGCACCCCCGGACCAGCGACTGGGTGCGCGATCTCGCCGACGATCTGGACCTGCCGCTCGTGGGCGGGAGCGACGCGCACTACCCGATCGAGGTCGGGCGGGCCCACACCGCGATCGACGCCGAGGAGCTCACGGTCGAGAGCGTCGTCGCGGCGATCCGGGACGGCCGAGTCGAGGCTCGCGTCGACGAGTGGCTCCCCCAGCGGGCGATCCGCAAGGGGTACCGGTTCGTCCACGGCCGGAAAGGCCACTTCGAGCGCCCGGAGGTGACGACGCCGGGGTTCGGCGTCCCGCCCGAGGAGTGAGAACCGCCGAAAGTCGATGTTACGCACCGCGGTCAACGCTGCTCGTCCAGAATCAGCCGCGTCTTCGTGCTCACGACGTCTTCGAGCTCGCGGGACTTGGTGATCAGCTCGTTGAGCGCCTGCGTGTCGGCGGCGTCGACGATCAGCACGACGTCCTCCTCGCCGCTGACCTGCCAGACGAAGTCGACGAGCTGCCACTCGGCCATCCGCGCGGACACCGCGGTCGTGTCGACGTCGACCGCGACGCTGACCTCGACCATCGCCTTGACGTTGCCCGTCCGGGTCGAGACGGTGAAACGGTCGATGACGCCGTCCTCGGTCATCCGCTCGACGCGATTTCTGACGGTGCCCTCGGAGGTCCCGACCTGCTCTGCGATCTCGGTGTACGGCGTCCGGGCGTCCCGCCGCAACACGTCCAGAATCTGTTGGTCGAGCTCGTCCATTGGATGGCCGAGCCTACGTCGGGGGTCCACTTACCCGTTACGAAATTCGTAACTTCGCTTCGAAAGCAAGCTTTATGCACGGGAACGCCATACGCATATCGTAACGATGGATGCCTACGTAGCGCTCGAGGGCGGTCACGTGGTCGAAGCCCGTGGTCGCGTTCCGGGAAGTACACGCGGCGAACTCGTTTTCACGACGGCGTACACGGGCTACGAGGAGAGCCTGACCGACCCCTCCTACGAGGAACAGGTCCTGACCTTCTCGTACCCGCTGATCGGCAACTACGGCGTCCGGGAGGACCGCTTCGAGTCCGACCGGGTCCACCCCAACGCCGTCGTCGCCCGCGAGCTCACCGACGAGGTCGTCGAGTGGCTCGACGAGGAAGACACGCCCGCGGTCGACCACCTCGACACCCGCGACCTCGTGACCGACATCCGCGAGGGCGGCGCCATGAAGTGCGGTATCGTCGTCGGCGAGGACGTCACCGAGCAGGACGCGCTCGACGAGCTTGACGGCTGCAAGGGGATGAGCGACCACACCGAGATCGGCGCGCAGGTCAGCGTCGACGAGCCCGAACACCACGCGGGCGCCGACGACGGCGTCGACGCCTCGGTCACGCTGATCGACTGCGGCGCGAAGGGCTCGATCGTCGACTCGCTGAACGAGCGCGGCGCCGACGTCGACGTGCTGCCCCACGACGCGAGCGTCGAGGACGTCGAGAGCTACGACACCGACGTTCTGTTCATCTCGAACGGCCCCGGCGACCCCGCGAACTTCGAGGCCACGATCGATCTGGTCGACCACTTCGCCGGCGAGGTCCCCCTCGCGGGCATCTGTCTCGGCCAGCAGATCGTCGCCGAGGCGCTGGGCGGCACCACCGAGAAGATGGACTTCGGCCACCGCGGCGTCAACCAGCCCGTCATGGACGTCCGCACCAATCAGGTCGTCATGACGACGCAGAACCACGGCTACACCGTCGACGAGCCCGGCGAGACGCTGGAGGTCACCCAGTTCAACGTCAACGACGACACACCCGAGGGGCTCGACAACGACGAACTCGACATCATCACGCGCCAGTACCACCCCGAGGCCAACCCGGGCCCGAACGACTCGCTCGACTTCTTCGACGACGTGCTCGCGATGACCGACCCCGCCTCGTCGCAGACCGCCGTCACGGCCGACGACTGAGTGTCGGCGACCGTTCGATCTGCCCCTGTTGAGAGGATGTGGCGGACGTATTTTACGTCTCTTTCACTCGACGTCCGTTAGCTGTTGCGCCGTACTATCAAAGAAATGTAGATGCCAGCAGGACGAGCGCGATGAGAAAGACGATACCGTAGAGGATGAGGACGAGACCTGAGGTTCCGGAATCCGTATCTCCGCCGCTCCTGTCCGGCCCAGTTCCGCCATCGACCGTGTAACCCATCGACTCGAGGGCTGCGGCCCCTGGATCCTCGTGATTGCCGTCGACACGACCATTTTCTCTCCCGCCGTTTCCGCTCACGTCGCCCATGCCAGTTCGGCCCATGTCAGTTCCGCCCGTGACAGTCCCGCTAATGTCGCCTCCGCTATCGCCGTCCATATTTCACCTACTCCACTTCCACTAATAAAACTTCGTTTGAATTGACATGACGTCTTCCGGATCAATCGTGGAATCACCGTACTGATCGAGGGAAGATCGTATTCACTCGACCGCTGAGGCTCTCAGCCGAGCCCTCGATCTCGTTTTCGCGCTTCTTTCGCCTCTTTCACCGGTGGCATCCTACTGAGCGCGAGCGAACGCAGACTCGACGAGCGTTCACCGGCGTCATCCAAAAGTAGCCCGAGCGGCTAGTCCATCCGTATGACCGACTCCTGCCCCAACTGCGGCGCGCCATACAGCGCGACGACCACCGTCGAGATGGGCGACCGGTACGAGGGGGCGTTCGGCGCCACCCCGCGAACGCTGCTGACCGACTACGTTCGCGTCTGTTCGGACCCGGAGGCCGCCCAGCGCGCCGGTCGGGAGTCCCACGTCGACCTCGACGTGTTTCTTCACAGCGCGAGCGACCTCGGCGCGGGCAACGCGACCGCGTAGAGACTGCGACGTGCGTTCGCAGCGGCGTCGACGAGCACGGCCGAGTCGGCGCAGTGGATACCGGCACGACGACCCGCGCCTAGCTCGACGCCGAACCATCACGAATATAATGAGTGGACCGATACGTGAACGTATGTCGCAACGCGTATCGGCCCCGAACGGACGCTGCACCCTCGGCCGACCCCTCCCGATCTCGCTGGACACGGCTAACCCGATGAGCTGGCGGCTCGGCGAGCGGAACACCGATGACACGGCGACGCTCGGCGAGTGGGAACACGCCAGCGGGCGCGTCGTCACGATCTTCGAGGCGACGCCCGACACGGCGATCCTGCGCTGCAAGACGCCGGCCGGCCGGGAGCGGTACTACGGCATGGCGAGGATCGACCTCGAACGAGAGATCGAAGCGTTCGAGCGCGCAGACGGCTGGCGGGGCTCGGCGGGCGGCCTGTAAGTGTGGTCGACCGTCCCGACGCTTCACCGCGCGTCCGGACTTTCCTCGGTGTACTCCTCGATCGTCGCGTCGTCGACGGCGTCGAGCACGTGCTCGGGCCCAAGCACCTCGACTAGTCGCTCGACGCCGCCGTCCGCTCGCGACTGGGCTTCGGCGTCCGTGAGGCGCGTCTCGAACGCGCGGTCGATGTAGCGCTCTCGCAGTTCTTCCAGTCGCTCGTCGTTCAGGCCGTGATCGTCCTCGATCTCGTTCTCGAACCACTCGCGCCAGCGGTCCCGGTCGGCCCACTCGCCGGAGAACTCGCCGTCCTGTCGCAGCCAGTCGTACTCCGTCGCGACGCCCTCGGGATACCCCTGCGCGATGCGGTGGTCCTCGAGCAGACAGCGCGCGACGTGGGCGCCGTTGCCCGCCGCGACGATCGCCTGGGCGCTCCGGTTGCCCGCGGGCGAGGCCACGTACAGCCCCTCGAACGGCGTCCGACCGTCCGCGTCGGGGTACTCCGGATCGAACCGCTCCTCCAGTTCGCCGTGGTGTTCGTGCTCCTCGAACATCGCGTCGTCGTCCAGCGGGCGGAGGTAGGAGCCGTCGTACCACGCCGCGGCGATGACGTACGCCGCGGCGACGCGGCGCCCCTCGTCGGTCTCGACGACGAACCGGGCGTCGTCCGGCGCCGAGGTATCACCCTCCGCCCGCTCGACGGCTTCGACCAGCTCGCGGCGAAGCCGACAGCCCGCCCGGTCGACGTGCTCGTGCATCAACTCGTGGAAGGTGTCCACGTCGATCCCCGCCGGGAAGCCGAGGTAGTTTTCGAGGTACGCGCACCGGCGCAGCGCCGCCGGCCCGCGATCGAAGACCACCGTATCGAGGCCGTACCGGGCCGCGAACACGGCCGCCGAGCAGCCCGCCGGCCCGCCGCCGATCACGACGACGTCGCGCGTCGCGTCGACCTCGGCGTCGTTCGCCTCGGCTTCGGCGTCGCTCGCCGCGTCGACGTCCTCGTCGTTCTCCGTACTCATAGCTCTCCCTTGACGATCTCGGCGACGCGCTCGCGGTCGAACAGCTGCTCGTCGCCGAACTCGTCGGGATAGAGGTCCTGGGCTGCCCGTTCGGTCTGGAACAGGTTGATGATCGGACCCTGGTAGGTCATGCCGCCGTAGATGACGCGGTCGTTCTGGACCGCCCGGAGTTCGCTCGCAACGTCGTGGTTGCGCATGTGCGAGACGAAGGTCTCTCGGAAGCTCTCCTCGGTGACCCGACCCTGCTGGCGGATGGCGATCACGTCGGGATCGACTTCCAGCAGCGTCTCGTAGTCGATCGTCCCGCGGCTCGCGTGGAAGTCGGCGACGTCGCTCTGGGCCAGCGCGCGCCCGACGTTCAGGTCGTTCCAGTGCTTGGACTGGGTGCCCTCGTTGATGACGTAGGGGTAGAACGCCTCCGGCGGGACCGACTTCGGGAACAGCACGGCGACGCTCGGCGTCTCCTCGGGGAGCCGGGACTGGAGCGTCGAGCGGAACTCATCGTGTAGCTCCGCGAACGCCTCGTAGCGCTCCTGTTCCTGGAACATCTCCGCGACCTTTTCGAAGGCTTCGTACAGCGTGTACCGCTGGTAGTCGTGCCAGGAGTAACTCCCCGAGAAGATCGTGTTGCCGAAGAACGGCCCGACGTCCGATTCGACGTCGCCGACGTCCTCCTGGGACCACTGGATCCGGTTGATCATGAAGTTCGGGTCGATCAGGTGAACGTCGGCGTCGAGTTCGTAGAACACCTCCTGATCGGTGCCGTCCTGCCAGAGCTGGGTGAGCTCGCTCTTGTCCACCGAGACTCCCGGAAGCTCGTCGTAGTGGTGCGAGCCGAACCGTTGCCGGATCCCGATCGCGGTGAGGCCGTCGGCCTGCCCGAGCGCGACGCCCATGTCCGCGTAATCGCCGGTGTAGGGGAACCACGTCTCGGGCACCGCGTCGAACTCGACGGTGCCGACGGGCTCCATCGTTACCGAGTACGCGCCGTCCGCGTCGTCGTCGCTCGAATCGCCGTACGTCGTACAGCCGGCCATCCCGCCGGCTGCGGCGGCAGCGGCGGTCGTCAGTACGTTGCGTCTCGTCGTGCCGGATCGTTCAACCATGGTTTTTAGGCTGGCCTAAAAATTCAAAAGCGTTCCGATGCGATCCGCCGTCGACCGGCGGTCCGAGCCCGTCGCTCGGCGCGATCGTGGCGGACACCGATCGACCGCGGACGCCGAGCTAGAAGTCTCCGGCGACGATCTCGGCGACGCGCTCGCGATCGTACAGCTCGTCCTCGACATCGTAGAGCTGCCCGGCGGCGCGCTCGGTCACGACCATGTTCGTGATCGGGCCCTGGTACAGCGGGCCGCCGCGGTAGACGTCGCCGTTCTGGACGGCGGTTAGCTTCTGGGCGGTGTCGTTGGCCTCCATGTTCGCGACCAGCGTGTTCTGGAACTCCTCTTCGGTCTGGGTTTCGTGGCCGCGGAACAGCAGGACGTCCGGGTCGATCTCCAGCAGCGTCTCGTAGTCGACCTGACCGCGAGTCTCGTGGAAGTCCCGCACGTTCGTCTCTGCGAAGGCGTCCCGAACCTCCAGGTCGCGCCACTGCTTGAAGCTCGTTCCCTCGCCGATCAGGTACGGCGAGAACGCGTCGGGGTCGTTCCCCGCGGCCCACATGATCGCGACGGCGGGCCGCTCGCCCTCCGGCGGGACCACGTCGGCGACGTTCGACTGGAACTGCTCGTGGTGCTCGGCGAACGCCTCGTAGCGTTCCTGTTCCTGGAACACCTCCGAGAGCTTCTCGAAGGCCTCGTACAGCGAGAGATACGGATACGATTCGTGCCAGCCGTAGCCCGTCGAGAAGATGCTGTTGCCGAAGAAGGGACCGCCGGTCGTCTCCTCGATCTCCTCGATGTCCTCCATGCTCCAGCTGTCGGACCACCGGCCCGTCAGGAAGTTCGGGTCGATGACGTGAAGATCGGCGCCGATCTCGTGGAACTTCTCGGCCGAGACGCCGTCGTCGGACAGTCGCACCATGTCGCTCTTGTCGACGCTGAGGCCGGGGATCTCGTCGTAGTACTGGGTGTGGTATCGGCTGGGGAGCCACGCCGATCTCGGCGGATCTTGACCCAGGGCGATCCCCATGTCAGCCCAGCTGCCGTTGTTGGCGGCCCAGACCTCGGGGACGCCGGTGAACTCGACCTCGCCGACCGGCGGCATCGTCACCGTGTGTGTGACCTCGGTATCATCGTCGGATTCCCCGGTGGACAGACAGCCGGCCGCCGCGGCGATTCCGGCAGCCGCGCCGACTTGCAGTACGTCGCGTCGCGTCGAGCTTCGTCCGTCGGTCATCAGTGTTTAGGCACGCCTAAATAGCTAAAAGAGTTCCGATCTTTTGGCGGACCTAAAAGCCTGTCGGCGAGCCGCCGGGCCGTTAGTGCTCGTTGGGCAGCGCGCGGTGGGGCAGCACCTGCAGCTCCGGCTCGTGCTCGACGGTCGCTTCGACGCCGAACACGTCCGCGAGCAGCTGTTCGGTCACGACCTCCTCCGGCGGCCCCCAGTCGTACAGTTCGCCGTCGTTCATCGCGACGAGGTAGTCCGCGAAGCGGGCGGCCTGCGCGATGTCGTGGAGCACGACCGCGACGGTCACGCCCTGTTGCTCGTTGAGCTGCCGCACCGTCTCCAGCACCCGGAACTGGTGATAGAGGTCGAGGAACGTCGTCGGCTCGTCGAGCAGGAGGACGTCGGTGTCCTGCGCCAGCACCATCGCGATCCAGGCGAGTTGCTTCTGGCCGCCGCTGAGCTGCCCGAGTTCGGCGTCCCGGAGATGCTCGACGCCCGCCATATCGAGCGCGCTCTCGACCGCCTCGTGGTCCTCCGCAGTGGTCTCATCGAAGAAGCCTCGGTGAGGATAGCGCCCGTGGTAGGCCAGATCCTCAACGGTGATGCTCTCCAGCGAGTCGTTCTCCTGGGAGAGCACGCCCATCTCCCGGGCCAGTTCCTTCTTGCTGAACGCGTCGATGTCCTTCCCGCGGATCAACACGTCGCCGGCGTCCGGCGCGAGGTGGTCCGAGAGCGCTTTCAGGAGCGTGCTCTTGCCGCTGCCGTTGGGACCGACCAGCGCCGTGACTTCGCCCTCCGGCACGTCGAGGCGCGCGCAGTCGACGACCGTGCCGTCGCTGGTCGGGTAGCTCAGTTCGAGCCCGTCGCCCACCAGCGCGCTGTCGACGACCGCGCCGTCGCCGTCGGTGATGTGATCCCGTTCGATCTCCTCGGACTTCGCGTCGGCGTCGGTTCGCGTCATCAGAGTTCACCCATGGATTGCTGTTTCCGCATCAGGTACAGGAAGTACGGCCCGCCGATCAGCCCGGTGACGACGCCGACCGGCATCTGCTTGGGCGAGTTCGCCACGACCTGGAAGAATAGCCGCGCGCCGACGTCGGCGACGACCATCAGCGCCGGCCCGGCGAACAGGCAGCCGATCATCAGCCGGCGGTAGTCGCTCCCGACGACGTTCCGGACGATGTGGGGAACGACGAGGCCGAAGAAGCCGACGATGCCGGCCACCGAGATGGCGGCGCTGGCCGCGAGGATGGCGACGCCGGACAGCAGGAATCGGACGCGCTCGACGCGCATCCCCAGCGACTGGGCGGTGCGCTCGCCCAGCAACAAGACGTTGAGCTGACGGGCGCCCGCCAGCGCCACGACGATCGCGAAGATCGCCGGCAGGATCGCGATCCGCACCTCCTCCCACCCCGTTCCGGTGAGCGAGCCGGTCGTCCAGGCGATCGCCGTCTGGACGACGCCCAGATCGTCGGCGAAGAAAAACAGCGCGTTCTGGAGCGACTGGAACACCATGTTGACGATCACGCCCGCCAGCACGAGCCGCACCGGGCTCGTTCCGCCCTTCCAGGCGATGGCGTACACGATCAGGAACGCGATGGCCCCGCCCGCCGCCGCGAGAAACGGCAGGAACGGCGCCAGCCCGCTGAACACCACGAGCGTCAGCAGCACCGTGAAACCGGCCCCCGAGCTCACGCCGAGCACGAACGGGCTCGCAAGTTCGTTGCGCGTCACGGCCTGGAAGATCGCTCCCGAGACCGCGAGCGTCGCGCCGGCGATGATGCCGACGAACACCCGGGGGAGCCGGAGGTTCCAGACGACGACGCTGGCGGTGCTCATCTCCGGCAGCTCGCCGCCGAGCAGGAACGCGTTCCAGGCGTGGAGATTGAACACGACGTTCGGGTCGAACACCGTCTTCCAGGCCTGAACGATCGTCATCGAGTACGAGCCGAACGATACCTGCACGAGGCCGCCGATCACCGTGAGCGCCGTACACGCCAGACAGAATATGACGAGCGTCGGCGTAAACCACCCCTGCCGTTCCCGGGTCGCGGCCTGCGTGGCCGACGCGTGCGATTCTCCCATATGGTTTAGGGTTGCCTAAACATCCGGATAGGCGTTACGATTCGATACCGCGGTACGACCGGTCAGCCCTCCTCGTCGCGGCCCGGCGGTCGCTCGGCCAACTCGTCGAACCGCGCTCGGCGACGCCGGCGCCGCGCCGCGGTCGCATCGGCGTCCGAACGCGCGGCGACGAGTTCGCCGTCCTCGATCTCGACGCGCAGCACCGTCCCCTCCTCGTCGGTCGGCAGGGCGGCCGCCGGGACGACCAGTTCGGCGCGCTGTTCGCCGTCGGCTTCGAGGAGCACCGTCGCTCGCTCGCTCTCGATTTCGTCGATGGTCGCCGCGTACCGCCCGTCCTCGATCACGGTTCGAAGTCCCGCGTCGCAGCCGCTTCGGTGTTGTGGCGTCGGCGGCGTCGTGGGCGTCGGCGGCGTCGTGGGCGTCGTGGGCGTCGGCGGCGTCGTGGGCGTCGGCGGCGTCGCGGGTGTCACGAACGGTCGGCTTCCGAGCTGCGGCCGCTCACTCCTCGCCCGCGACGATCTCGACCACGCGCTCGCGGTCGAACAGCGCCCGACCGCCGAACACGTCCGGGTAAATCGTGCGCGCGGCCCGCTCGGTCGCGAACAGGTTGCGTATCGGCCCCTGGTGTCTCGGCCCGCCGCTGAACACCCGGCCCTCCCGAACCGCGTCGATCGCCCCGCCGACATCGTGGTCGCGCATGGGCGCGACGACGGCCTCCTCGAACGCCGCGCGGTCGAGATCATCGTGGCCGCGGACGAGCAGCACGTCCGGATCGACGCGTCGGATCGTCGCGTAGCCGACGGTCCCGTCCGGCGCGGTCGGCAGCTCCTCGGCGTTGAGGTCCGCCAGCGCGTCGCCGACGCCGAGGTCGCGCCACTGCTTCGTGCTCGTCCCGCGGTCGGCGATCCGCAGCGGCGCGAACTCGTCGTTCCCTTCGGGCCGGACGAGCAGCGCGTCGGGCCGCTCGCTGGCCGGCGGGAGTTCGGCCTGTAGCTCGGCGAGCCACTCGTCGTGAAACGCCGCGAACGCTTCGTACCGACCCCCGCGGCGGAACACCTCGGCGACCTTCTCGAACGCCTCGTACAGCCCGTAGTACCGGTAGCTGTGCCAGGGCTGGTCCCGTCGCTCGATCGCGTTTCCGACGAACGGGGCGACCGTCTCGGCGACGTCGGCCACGTCGGCCGCGTTGAACTCGAACGCCGGGGCGTACACCAGCTGGTTCGGATCGACTAGGTGGACGTCGGCATCGAGCTCCCGGAGTGTCCCGCGGTCGGCCGGTCCATCCCCGCCCAGCGTCGCGGGCCGGCCGCCGACCCCGACGCCGTCTAGTCCGTCGTACCGGTCGGCGTCGTACTGCTCCCCGACGGCCGCGAGACCGTCGCCCAGCCCGAGGGCGACGCCCATGTCGGCGTACCCCGGCGAGTAGGCGACCCACCGCTCGGGCACCGCGTCGAACTCGACGGTGCCGACCGGCTCCATCGTCACCTCGTACGGGTCGGGGTCGGTCTCCGTGTCCTTGGGCGGTTTCGACCGATCGATCGATCCCGTCCCGCTGGCCAGCGCGCCGGCGACCGAGACGACCGCGCTCGCACGCAGGAGGTCCCGACGGCTCAGAGTCTCCTCGTTCGCCACGGCGTCACCACCTCCGCCGAGCGGCGACGGATGACCGACGCGCGGTGCCGGAGACGGCGTCCGCCTCGATCGGCGAGCGTCGATCGACGGTTGGATGGCCGATAGGGAGCATACCCTCGTGACTCGCCGACCAGTTTATAGTCCCTCTGGATCCGCTTCCGTACGATTACTGGATATTTAGCCATCGATACCTTCGTTTAGTTGCGACGACCACTCGCGTAGCCGCACCGAAAAATGTTGTCGACCGACCGGTGCGCGTTCGGTCCGGACCGTGGCTCGCGGCGTCGGGCGGCGGCACCGCTCGTGCGGCGTCGTCCCGAGGGCTACTGTTCGTCGGCGTCGTTACCGCCGTCGCCGCTCCCGGCCGACGTCTCGCCGTCGCCAGCACTCTCGTTGCCGCCGTCGGCCGTGCCGTTCTCGGCGGTGCTGTTCGCGTCGCTCTCGTTGCCGCCGGCGCCCTCGCTTTCCTCGTCCGGATCGATCTCCTCGACGTCGACATCCTCGCCGTCGACGCCGCTGCCCGAGATCACGGGGCGGAGGTTATAGCCGCCGTTGCCTTTCTTGACGACGTGGATGTCGAAGACGAAACTCACCGATTCGTCGGGCTCGATCTCGAACTCGTGGACGATCTGGAGCTTCCCGCTGGGGATCTTCACGTCGACACGCTCGCCGTCGACGATCCCCTCGATGTCGGCCGCGTGGAGTTCGACTTTCGAGTAGGTGCCGGCCTCCAGTTCGCCCTCGAACACCGACACCGCCTTGTCCCCGACGACCTGCGTCAGGTCGACCGTCTCGCCCTCCAGATCGAGCCAGAAGAACTCGCTATCGCCGTCGTTTTCCGCCGATTCGCCGTCCTCCTCGGCGTCGTCACCGTCGTCCGCGGACTCGCTGCTGTTCGTGTCGCCGTCCGCAGACGCATTCCCCGCATCCGCGCCGTCGCTCTCGTCGTTCGCGGCGGATTCATCTCCATCTTCGCCGGACTCGTCGCCGTCCCCCGACCCGGACCCTCTGAACACGCGCGCCCTGTCGAGGGTGACTTTCAGCGAGTCGAAGTCGCCGATATCGGCGGGGAGGTCGGTCACGAGCAGCCGGAACGATCCGGTGCCGCCGTCGCTTCCAGTATTGGTCGAACCCATGCACCCGGCGACCAGCGTGGCGCCCGCCGCGCCGCCGGCCGCAAGCAGCGCGCGGCGTGGGAGACTGTGCTCGTCGGACCGTCCGTCGGCGTCGGATCGGTGTCGCGTCATCGATCACGGCGAGTGGTCGATCGACCTAATAGCCGGCAGTTCGTCAACTCGATTCAACGACAGTTCAACGCCGTTCATTCGAGTTTTGTCCCGGTTTCAACGGGATTTGGACCGACGTATCGGCCGCCGTCGTTTCGCCGACGCACCGGCGGGCGGGCGGCCGGATTCGGGGCGGTGACGCCGCTCGCTCGCGCCAGCGTTCACCCCGTCCAGGGGTCGATGAGTTGCAGCTCGTACCGAGCGACGTCCGCGACCCGTCCCGGTGCCGACGCGTGGACTTCGACGTCTTGGTCGTGCGGGACGGATCTCGAACCCGAAAGCCCCGCCCTGGCGATCAGCACGTCGTCGCCGTCGTAGAACTTCGCGCTCGCATCGACCGTCGTTGCCTCGTCGGTGTTGTTCGTGACCGTAACGTCGGCTCTCACCGAGTTGGTCCCGCCGAGTCTGGCGTTCTCGATTTCGTGATCCAGTACCTCGATGTCGCCCTCGAGCTCGTTTTTGGTCACCTCTCCGTCCGCACCGCCGCCGAGAACGCCCGTACAACCGGCTACCCCGGCAGCGAGCGCCGTTCCGGCAGCGAGAATCGTCCGACGACGTGTGGAACTCTGCTCCGTCATGGGATGTTTCGCCGCGCCATCGCATAAAAATATGTTGCGGCAACGACGACGCTGACGACGGAAGAAATGACGACGAACCGCTACGGCCGTCCTACTCGCCTTTCGGCTGGCCCCAGAACTCCTGCATCTTGGGGCGCTCGTCGACCGGCGCGACGTCGATCGACTCGTCCTTGTGCTGGCGGGCTTCGAGTGCCGCCTCGGCGGAGGCCTGCGTCGAGAAGTACGTGATCTCCTCCTCGACGGCCGTCTCCAGCAGGTCGCGGTCGCGAGAGACGATCAGGTCGACCTCGCCGCGCTTGACGGCGTCTTCGAGGTCGACGGCCTCGCAGAGGTCGTAGTACTCGGTGAATCCTTCGACCAGTTCCTCGCCGGCCTCGGTGCCGGGGTCGGGGAACTCCTCGGCCGACAGGTCGACGACGACGGTGCCGTCCTCGGGGATCGGCTTGCCGACTGAGTCCTGGGCCTTGTCGTAGGCCTTGCCGAACGTGCTGGCGGTGCCCATGACCTCGCCGGTCGATTTCATCTCCGGGCCGAGGCGCGGGTCCGAGCCCGGCAGGCGGTCGAACGGCAGGACGACCTCTTTGATCGAGGTCTGCTGTGGCACCTGTTCCTCGACGTCGAGCTCGTCGAGCGAGGCGCCGGCCATCACCTTCGCGGCGAGCTTGGCGATCGGCACGCCGGTCGCCTTCGAGATGAACGGCACGGTGCGCGAGGAGCGCGGGTTGGCTTCGAGCACGTACACCTCCTCGTCCTTGACGGCGAGCTGGACGTTCAGCAGGCCGACGGTGTCGAGCGCCGCGGCGATATCCTCGGCGACCTCGCGGACCCGGCGGTTGACGTCGCGGCCCAGCGAGCGCGGCGGGATCATGCAGGCGGAGTCGCCCGAGTGGACGCCCGCGGTCTCCACGTGCTCCATGATGCCGCCGATCAGCACGTCGTCGCCGTCCGCGACGGCGTCGACGTCCAGTTCGACGGCGTCTTCGAGGAAGTCGTCGACGAGGATCGGCTTGTCCGGCGCGACCCGGACGGCCTCCTCGATGTACTCCTCGAGTTCGGCGTCGTCGTAGACGACGTCCATCGCGCGCCCGCCCAGCACGTAGGAGGGGCGGACGAGCACGGGGTAGCCGATGTCGTGGGCGAGTTCGAGCGCCTCCTCCTTGCTGAAGGCGGTGCCGCCCTCGGGCTGGGCGATGCCCAGCTCGTCCATCAGCTCGTTGAAGCGGTCGCGGTCCTCCGCGAGGTCCATCGCCTCGACGGTGGTGCCCATGATTTCGCAGTCGAGCTCGCGGCGCTGGAGTTCCTCTTCGAGCGGTTCGCCGATATTCACCGAGGTCTGGCCGCCGAACTGCACCATCACGCCGTCGGCGCCGGTCGCCTCGATCACGTCGGCGACCTCCTCGGCGGTGATGGGCTCGAAGAACAGCCCGTCGGAGGTGTCGTAGTCGGTCGAGACCGTCTCTGGGTTGTTGTTGACGACGTGGGCGTCGATGCCGGCCTCGCGGAGCGCGCGCACCGCGTGGACCGAGCAGTAGTCGAACTCGACGCCCTGCCCGATGCGGATCGGGCCGCCGCCGACGACCACGACGCTCTCGGCGTCGCGGTCGACTTTCACCTCGTCGGTGAGCCGACTCTGGCCTTTGCTGGCGGCCGCCTGGCGCGCCGAGTAGTAGTACGGCGTCGAGGCGGCGAACTCGCCGGCGCAGGTGTCGACCTGCTTGAACGAGCGGTCGGGCGTCGAGGCCTCGACGGCGTCGATCTCCCCGCCGTCGGCGCGGGGCAGGCTGGAGGCCTCGCTGGCCTCGACGCCGGCGGCGATCTGGCCGTCGGTGAACCCGCGCTGGGCGGCGTCGTCGAACTCACCGTCCTGCGCGGCCTCGGCGGCCTCGGCGACGTTCTGGTAGCGCTCGACGTACCACTCGTAGATGTTCGTGAAGTCGACGACTTCCTCGACCGTGTAGCCGCGCTCGAACGCCTCGAACATCGCGTAGGGGCGATCCGGCGTCGGCGTCTCCAGGTAGTCCGCTTCGAGCTCCTCGTCGGAGATCTCGTCCCAGTCGGCCTCGGGCTCGTACTCGCTGGAGCGCAGCGCCTTCAACAGCGACTCCTCGAACGTTCGGCCGATCGCCATCGCTTCGCCCGTCGACTTCATGGCGGTGCCCAGCTCGAACTCGACGTCGTCGAACTTGTCTTTGGGCCAGCGGGGCACCTTGGTGACGATGTAGTCGATCGCGGGCTCGAAGGCGGCGGTCGTCTCGCCGGTGATCTCGTTTTCGATCTCGTGGAGCCGCTTGCCGAGCGCGACCTTCGCGGTGACGCGGGCGATCGGGTAGCCCGTCGCCTTCGACGCCAGCGCCGACGAGCGGGAGACGCGGGGGTTGACTTCGACGACGCGGTACTCGCCGCCGGGCGTGCCGTCGTCGCGCCAGGCGAACTGGATGTTACAGCCGCCCTGGATGCCCAGGTCGCGGATCACCTTCAGCGCGGAGTCGCGCATCTCCTGGTGGCCCTCGTCGGGGATGACCTGCGAGGGCGTTACGACCGTGGACTCCCCGGTGTGGATCCCCATCGGGTCGATGTTCTCCATGTTGCAGATGATGATACAGGAGTTGTCGGCGTCCCGCATCACCTCGTACTCCAGCTCGACCCAGCCGGCGATGGATTCGGTGATCAGCACCTCGTCGTTGCGCGAGAGGCGCAGCCCCTTGCGGACGCGCTCGACGAGCTCGTCGAACTCGTCGACGACGCCCGAGCCCGAGCCGCCGAGCGTGTACGTCGTCCGGGCGATCACGGGCAGCCCGCCGACGTGATCGACGGCGTCCTGCACGCGCTCTTCGAGGTCTGCCTCGGTCAGCTCGGCGACCGCCTCGTCCTCGTCGAGGTCGATCGTCGTCGAGCGGGCGACCGGCTCGTCGAGGTCCTCCATGCGCTGGCGGAACAGCTCGCGGTCCTCGGTCGCGTAGATGGTGTCCAGCGGCGTCCCCATGATCTCGACGTCGTGCTCCTCGAGGACGCCCTCCTCGGCCAGCTCCGCGGTGACGTTCAGGCCGGTCTGCCCCCCGAGACCGGCGATGACGCCGTCGGGCTGTTCTTTCCGGATGACCTCGGCGATCGCCTCGGTGGTGATCGGCTCGATGTAGACCTCGTCGGCCATCTCCGGATCGGTCATGATCGTCGCCGGGTTGGAGTTGACCAGCACGACTTCCGCGCCCTCCTCTTGCAGGGCGCGACAGGCCTGGGCGCCCGAGTAGTCGAACTCCGCGGCCTGCCCGATCTGGATCGGGCCGCTCCCGATGAGCAGGATCTTGCGGTCTTCCTCCGCCGGGTCGGTTGTCCCGTCGCTCGTCATTTCTATCTACTCGGAATCCGCACATCGTAATAAGCCCGGCGATAGATTACGAAGAGCGAAATGGAATTTCGAAATTCGTATCTCAGCGAGCGGGTTCAGGGGAACCCTGGCTCTCAGGTCGTCTGCCCCGCATACGAGCGCGTTTACCGCGCCGGGTACGCATCGAGTCTGGTACATTTTTGACATTGCGGGACGAACTTTAGTCGCATGGGCGCGTCCGAGTATACGGACGAGGAGTACGAGACCCTCCAGACCAGCAAGCGAGAGATCGCCGGCAACGAGGAGCCCGCCCGGATCGTCGACGTCCGCGTCGGCGCCAGCACCGCCCGCCTGACACTCGAGTTCGACTGGAAGGACGGTCGCGAAATCGCCGAGTTCGACCTCGATAGCGAGCGCGACGTGATGGAACTGAAGACGCTGGCCCGCGGCCTCGGCTACGACTACGACCACCTCCCCTACCTAGAGGGCGAGACGGTCACCGCGGTCTACCTCGACGGCGAGTGGGTGCCCGCGGCCACGCTCCCCGACACCGGGCAGGACGTCTTCGGGGACGTGCCGGCGAGTCGGCCCACCCCACTCTCGAGGGCCTACCGGGCCGCGACGGGCCGCGTCGGCGATCTCTCGACCAACAAGCTTCTCATCGCGGTGATCGTTTTCAAAAAGCTCCTGATCGCGAGCGCGGTCGTCTACCTGCTCGTCGCCTGATCGACTCGTTCGCCCGTACGCGAGGGGTAAAGCGGCTCCGGATCGTACGTCCGTGCGATGGGCTTTCACACGTTTGATCCGGCGGGCGCGGACCGCCTCGACGACCCCTCGCGCTTTCGCTTTTGCTCTCGCGAGGAACTGCTCGCGGCGCTCGATCCCGATCCCTCGGCGACGGTCGCCGACCTCGGCAGCGGCACCGGCTTCTACACCGACGAGGTCGCGCCGTTCGTCGACAAGCTGTACGGCGTCGACGTGCAATCGGAGATGCACGAGCGCTACCGCGAGAACGGCGTCCCCGAGGCCGTCGAACTCGTCACCGCGAACGTCGAGGAGCTTCCGTTCGCTGATGACGATCTCGACGCCGCGTTCTCGACGATGACGTTCCACGAGTTCGCGAGCGACGCCGCGCTCGCCGAGATCCGGCGCGTCCTGACACCCGACGGCCGGCTCGTGACGGTCGACTGGTCGGCGTCGGGCGACGGCGACGCGGGGCCGCCGGTGGCGGAACGCTACGACGCCGCCGACGCGGCGTCGCTGCTGGAGGACGCCGGCTTTTCGATAGCGCGGGTCGACGAACGCCCGGAAACGCTGCTGGTCGTCGCGACGGCGTAGCGTCGACGAGCGATCGCGCCGATCGCCGTTGCGTCGGAGAAGACCGATTACAGTTCGTACCGGTAGGGCTGGCCCCGGTGGACCTCGACCTCGCCGCGCTCGGCCTCTCGTCCGAGCACCGTCGCGATCCGGTGGGTGCTCTCGAACTCCTCGTCGCGCTCGTCGAGCAACCGCAGGATCTCACGGGCCGTCATCGGTTCGTCGACGTCCGCGTCGTCGAGTGCGTCCTTGATGCGCTCGTACTCCCCCCGAGCGTGCATAAGTCGTGTTCGAATATTGTTGGCGCTCGCTCATAAACGTATGTCGTACGCGCGTCAGACGCGCCGCATCCGACGGATTTTCGAGCGACCAGTCGACGGCCTACAGGGCGGCGTCGTGCTCGCTCTCGAAGTCTCGTTGCGCCCGGTACTGTTCGACGAACTCGGCGACGTCGAACTCCAACATCTGCTCTTCGAACTCCGAGGCCGCGGCGTCGCTGTCGGCGTGGCTGATCGCGTGGTCCATCAATTCGACGAGCAGTTCGACGACGATCTCGTGGAGGCGTCGGGAGTCGAAGTCGGTCACCCACAGCAGTCCGTAGCCGACGTTGCCGTCGTCGCTCTTGTCGGCGCTTTCGATCTGCTCGGGGAACTCCTCCATCACGACACCCATGACGTGTGGCGTCCCGAACTCCTCGAACTCGTCGTCGGTTTCGATCGTTTCCCGCAGCATCTCGACGAGCGACTCGGGGACGAACCGCGACGGCGGGTGGACGTCCATCACGACCGCGTGCGAGTCCCCGCAGTCGCAGTCGTACTCCCGCACGCCGAGGTCCAGCGCCCGCGGATCGACCGACTCGCCGCAGGGCAGCGACAGCTCGTCGCTCGCTCCGCCCGGGACGCGCGGCTCAGGCATGCACGAGCGTTGGCGGTCGGGCCGAATAAACTCCGCGTCTCGGGACGGCTCGCGCGGAGCGACGGTCAGGCCTTCGCCTGGCGGCGCTCCGCGCTGGCGTCCGCGGTCTCGCCGCCGTCGTCGGGCGTCCGGGGATCGGCCGCCAGCGGGAGCTCGACGACGAACGTCGTCCCGTCCGGCCCGGTCTCGGCGATCTCGATCGCGCCGTCGTAGCGCCGCACCAGCGTGTCCACGATAACGAGCCCCAGCCCGTGGTCGGGGCTTCCGCTGCTCTCGGGTTCGAACGGTGCGTCGCGCTTCTCAGCCGGCATCCCCGGGCCGTTGTCCGCGACCCTGACCGTCGCCGTGTTCCCCGCCGACTCGACGGTGACGGACACCCGCGGCGTCGCGCCGTCGTTGTGCTCGACCGCGTTCGAGAGCAGGTTCGCGAACGCTCGCTTGAGCAGCGGATCCGCACGCACGGTGAGCCGCTCGGGCGCCGACAGCTCGGCCTCGACGCGGTCGTATCGGCGCCGAAGCTTCCGCAACTCGTCGGTCAGCAGCGCGTTCAGGTCGACGGGTTCGAGGTCTGCAGTGTGTTTCGCCGCGTCGAGCAGGATGCGCACGTCCTGTACCGTACAGGTCAGCTCCTCGGTCTCGCTGCGGATGATCTCGACGTGTTCGCGGGCCGTATCTCCGAGGTCGTGGCTCTCGACGAGCGCGGCGTACCCGTCGATGACGTTCGCGGTGTTCAACACCTCGTGGCGCAGCAAGCTGTTGAGATAATCGAGCAGTTCGCGGCGCTCCCGCAGTTCCTCGGCGCGTACGGAGGCGCGCTGGGCGGCCAGCTCGCGCTCGATGGCGCGCGCCTCGAAGACGCCGATGAGCAGTCCGGTCCCGCACCCGAGGCAGACCGCCCACCGGAGCCAGCCGATCAACACCGCGATCGTCGCCGGCGGCATCGCCGCCATCAGTCCGGAATTCACGAGCACGAACACGGCGCCGCCGCCGACGCACCACCAGCCGACGCGGCCGTACCGTTCGACGGAGAGATCGGAGTGCCGGAGCCAGTACCCCCCGATCGCGAGCCCGGCGACGAACGGGATCGAACTGGCGACGCCCACGAGGAATACGGGATCGAGAGGGTTCGGACCGAGTACGACGTTGCTCATCTCACCGACCAGCAGCGTCGCGAGCAGGACGCCGAGGCCGAACAGGGCACGAGGCAGTCGCTCAGTCGTGGCCCCGGCGTTTGATCCCGGCTCGTCGGACGTGCTAGTCACTTGGACTCCACCGTACGTTTGTATCGTTACCCTCTCCGAGCCGATAAGATTCTATCGGCCAACCGGCTCGCCGAGACGAGTCGTTCGACCGGATGTCGAGGCGCTCGACGCCGCCGCTACTCGGTCGAGGTCCTGCGGGACGGCCACTTTCGATCGACCAGTGACACGGTACGTCGGATCCTGAAAAATCGAGGTGTCGGCGTCGTCAGTCTCCCGCGACTACGACACGGAGGTCTCGACGAGGTTGAGGTCGGTGCTGAAGTAGCTCGCGTTCTCGCCGAACTCCACCGAGTCGTCCTGCTCGACGCTGCTCGTCGTGAACATGTACGCGTAGATCGAGCTGTCCTCCAGCTCGTAGCTCACGACGTAGCCGTTGTAGTCGCTGGGGTTATCGATCTCGGGGATGCCTTCGTCGTCGGGGCCGTCGAGGATGTTGACGGTCGTGGATTGCTGGAGCTGCGTCGTGACGTTGGCCGTCACTCCCGGATAGAAGTCGTAGGCGAACAGTATCGCCGTTTGATTGTCTTGTTGGACCATTGGTTGTTGCGTGATTCGGTATCGTTAGTTGCCGGACTCGTTACCGCCGCCGGTCATCCCGCCGTCGGATTCGTTGCCGCCGGTGGCGCCGCCGTCACCGCCTGGGGTGTCGTTCCCTCCTCCACCGCCGCCGGGCGACGCTGACGTCTCGACGAGGTTCAGATCGGTGCTGAAGTAGCTCGCCTGATCGCCGAAGGTGAGGGTGTCGTCCTGCTGGACGTTGCCCGTCGTGAACATGTACGCGTATATCGAGTTCCCTTCGAGGTCGTAGCTCACGACGTAGCCGTTGTAGTCGGAGGGGTTGTCGATCTCGGGGATGCCCTCGTCCTCCGGGCCGTCGAGGATGTTGACCGTCGTCGACTGCTGGAGCTGCGTCGTGACGTCGAAGCTCACTCCCGGATAGTAATCGTACGCGAACACGATCGCCGTCTGACTGTCTTGTTGGACCATTGCTAGTTGCGTGGTTCTGCGAGATTAGTTGCCGCCACCGCCGCCGGTTTGGTTGCCACTGCCACCGCCGTTTCCGCCGCCACCGCCGCCGGTCATCCCGCCGTCGGATTCGTTGCCTCCACCGGTGGCGCCGCCGTTGCCGCCGTTACCGCCGTTACCGCCGTTGCCACCGTTGCCGCCGTTACCGCCCCCTCCGCCGCTGCTCTCTGCCGACGACTCGATCAGGTTCAGGTCGGTGCTGAAGTAGCTCGCCTGATCCTGGCTGAACATGTACATCGAGTCGGTCTGGAGCTGTTGCGTCGAGAAGGCAAACGAGTACGTCGGCGTGTCGCCGACGTCGTAGTGGATCACGTACCCGTTGTAGTCGCTGGGGTTGTCGATCTCGGGGATGCCGTCGTCGTCGGGGCCGTTGAGAATGTCCACGGTGACGGACTCCTGGAGCGAGGCATCGACCATGAAGTCGACGCCGGGGTAGAAGTCGTACGCGAACGCGAGGGCGGTCCCCCCGTCCTGTCCGCCACCATCTTGCTGTGCTGAGACGACACTGCCGGCTCCGAGTCCGCCGATCGCACCGGCCGCGCCGACTGCTTTCACGAAGTCGCGGCGGTTCGGACCCAGATAGCTCTGTTCGTTGCTGTTTTCTTCGGTCATCGTTGGTCACACCCCTGTGAGGGCAAGCAGTACCAGAACTCGCAAGGGTAAATACCGAAAACACCGTTTACGGGGGTATCGGGCGTCTATAACGGGATGCGTGTTCGTTAGGATCGACGGGGACGACTCGACCGACCGAGCCGACGCCGCATTTCGAGCGTTCCGTGCGACTACAGGACTCGCTATCGGTCACCCTGCGTGACTCTCTGTAATCCAGTGAGGTACGGCGGTGCCGAGTCCGCACCCGGTCCGGGTCGATCACGATTTACGGCGAGATTCGCGCGAGTGCGTAGATCGATATCCGACCGGTAGGTTCGGTTGGGGCTCGGTTTGCGTGACGTTTCGTCGCTCTATCTCGGAAGCCGTTCGAGTAGTGTTGGTCTCGTGCTCACTTCCGTCGGACTACGTGTCGCAGCGCTTGTTTCACCATCTCCCGGAACTCTCGGTCCTCCGGCATCTCTGTGAGGATGATACGGGTGACACTCTCGAGCCGTGACCCGTTCGTGGAGTTCCACGGCGCATCCGTGATCGACCGTGATAGCTGCCGACGGCGGGGGTCTCGTCGCCGTCTCCGGCACCGCCGTGTACCGCCCGCCAGACGTAGCTCTCGTGCGGTGCCGGCACCCCGGGAGGCCCCGCTCTACGGGCGCCTCCCGACACGGGGCGATCGCCAAACGGTAACTCACTTACCCGGCCCGTCCCAACCCGCCCGCATGGAACGACGGGAGCCACCACAGACCGACGAGGGCTGGTACGTCCTCCACGACCTGCGGACGATCGACTGGGACGCCTGGCGCGGGGCGTCCGAGCGCGACCGCGAACTGGCGATCGACGACGGCGTCGAGTTCCTCGAAGCGGCTGCGAATCTTGATGACGCCGATGCGGGCGCCTCCGCGGTGTTCAGCGTGTTCGGCCACGAGGCCGACCTCCTGATTCTGCACCTGCGGCCGACGATCCGCGAACTCGACACCCTCGAACGCCGGTTCGAGCAGACCGCGTTCGCCGAGTTCACCGAGCGCACGAACTCCTATCTCTCGGTGACCGAGGCGTCGGGCTACACCGGCGCCGAGGCGTACTTCGACCCCGAGCAGGAGGCCGACCCGGGCATCACGAACTACATCGAGTCGCGGCTCTACCCCGACCTGCCCGACGCCGAGTTCGTCAGCTTCTACCCGATGGACAAGCGCCGCCAGCCCGAGCAGAACTGGTACGACCTGTCCTTCGAGGACCGCGCCGACCTGATGTCGGGCCACGGTGACATCGGCAGGGAGTACGCCGGCAAGGTCAGCCAGATCATCTCCGGCAGCGTCGGCCTCGACGACTTCGAGTGGGGCGTCACGCTCTTTGCCGACGATCCCACCGACGTCAAGGACCTGCTCTACGAGATGCGCTTCGACCCCTCCTCCTCGAAGTACGCCGAGTTCGGCCCGTTCTTCTCGGGCCGGCGCTTCCCGCCGAGCGATCTGGAAGCGCTGCTCGCCGGCGAGTCGATCCCGACCGACGAGGACGCGTTCGGCGACGACGCCACCGCCGCCGGCGACGAGGACCTGCTCGCGGAACTGGAGCGCTTCGGCGTCGACGTCGACGCCGCGCCCGCCGGCGCGAACGGGCTGGTGTTTTCGTCCGAGGCCGACGTCGAGACCGTCCGCGACGAGGTCGAGGGCCTGCGCGGGAACTTCGAGCACTACGACACGCACGTGCTGACCGAGGTGTACGAGGACGGGGACGGCGCGGCGATCGTCAGCGTCTGGGAAACCGAGAGCGCCGCCGACACCGCCGCCGGATTCCTCGAAGAGCTGCCGGGCGTCACCGACTACCGGCAGGGGTCGCTCGGCGGCGACGCCGACGGTGGGGCCGCAGAGAGCGACGCCGGCCACCGCGACGCCGAGGGCGGACGCCCTCACGGCGACGACGCGGCGGCCCACGGCGACGATAGCGGGAGCGCGCCCACATCCCACGGCAGCGACGGCGAGGCCGACCTCCGCGAGGAACTGGAGGAACGTGGGATCTACGGCGGCCAGCCCCACGGCGAGGACGTGTACGCACTCGTGCTCTACTCCGAGGCCGATCCCGAGGAGCTCTCGGAGGAAGTCGAGAGCCTGAGCGACGGCTTCGACCGCTACGACTCCCACGTCAAGACCGCGGTCTACGAGGCGCCCGGCGAGGACGCCCATCCGGCGGTCGTCAGCCTCTGGGGGACCGAGAGCGCGGCCGGGACCGCCGGCGGCTACCTCGAAGATCTGCCGGGGATCGTCCGACAGGCCGGGGACGACGGGGCGGCGACTGCCGCCGATGACGAGTCGGCGGCGACCGAGGGTGACTCCGGATTCGGCACGATGGGGATGTTCTACACGGTCAAGCCGGAGCACCGCGAGGACTTCGTCGAGAAGTTCGACACCGTCGGCGGCCTGCTCGCCGACATGGAGGGCCACCTCCAGACGGATCTCTACGCGAACCGCGAGGACGAGAACGACATGTTCATCGCCAGCCGCTGGGAGTCCCGCGAGGACTGCATGGACTTTTTCCGCAGCGACGCGTTCGTCGACACCGTCGACTGGGGCCGGGACGTGCTCGCCGACCGCCCGCGGCACGTGTTCCTCGCCTGAGGCCTACCCGAGGTCCTCGATCGGCGCCGCCGCGGCGTTTCGCTTGACGCTGCGAACACCTTTCTTCGCGTTCGCCTTCGAGGTGTACCCCTCGCCGGAGTCGGCGATCACGTTGCCGTTGTCGTGGACAAGCCGCCAGCGCCACTCGTCGGCCCGGTCACGGTACAGTTCGAACGTCGCTTTCGACGCGTCGGCGTCCGGAGTCGAATCGGTCACGTCGCTGGCTACGGGCGCCGTCCGTATCAATATCCTGGCGCTTCCGGAGTCCGAGCGACAGCGTACGGACGCATGGCGGCGAAACGCGACTGCGAAGTAAAAGAAAGCGGCGGCTGTCCAGGCCGGCGGGACGGGCCGGAGCGACCCTACGAGCCCCAGAAGTTGTCGCGGCTGCCGAGACGCTCGCGGTCGGGGCCGCGGCCGTCGCTGTCGTCCTCGTCGCCGTCTTCGACGTCGGCGTCAGCGTCGTCCCCGTCCTCGATGTCGGCGTCTTCGAGATCCTCGTCCATCGGGAGGCGCTCTAACTCCTCGGCGCGGGCGTGGTTCGAGTGGACTTCCGTGATCTCGACCCGCGCTCGGGCGTCGGGCAGCACGCCGTCGACCATCACGATGAACCCGTCCTCGGTCCGGCCGACGCCGGCGCCGCTCTCGTGGATGTCGGTCACGTCGACGACGACCTCCTCTTTTTGCTTGACGGGCTGGGTTTTCAGATCGCTGATGGGCTGGCTGTAGTGTTTACACCACTCCTTGCCGCCCCGGTCCCCGTAGTGTTGGCATCCCATGCCTTCGATGCGCTCCGAGAAGCTCGGACAGTCGTCCGCCAGTGGACAGTCGGCCATGCTATGGGGTATTCGACCCCCGAAGTAAACGCTTGCGACTGGTTGGGCCGCCCTCGGCGAGCCCCGCTCGTCGACGGCCGCGCGACGGCGTCACCCCGGCAGACCACCAGTCGGTGGCCCGGTCGGCCCGCTCGCGGGCGCCGGCCGCTCGTCGAGCGTCACTTCGATCTCCTGACGCTCGCCGTCGCGAAGCACGGTCAGCGTCACATTCTCGCCGGGACTGGTCTCGGTGACGAGATACGAGGAGAGCTCCTCGCCCGAGGTCACCGGTTGGCCGTCGATCGCGACGATCACGTCGCCCCCGACCGGCACGGAGAACCCGCCGGCGGTCTCGTTCTCGCCCGCTTCCTGCAGGGCGTCGGCCGCCGGGCTCCCCTCGGCGGTCCGGACGACGTACAGCCCTTCGGTCGCGTTCAGGTCGTTGGCTTCGGCGATCGGCGGCGTGACCGGCGTCGCGGCGACGCCGAGATACGCGTACTCGTACTCGCCGTCCTCGATCAGCGCGGGGACGACCCGATCGATCAGCGTCGCCGACACCGAGAAGCCGATGTTCTCGGCGCCCTGGGCCGCGATGCCGGCGGTGTTGACGCCGACGACGGTGCCGTCACAGGTCACCAGCGGGCCGCCGCTGTTGCCCGGGCTGATCGGCGCGTCGGTCTGGACGACGTTGGGCACGGCGTACCCGCGCGTCGTCGGCATCGACCGGTTGACGCCGCTGACGATCCCGTGGGTGATCGTCTCGTCGAGGCCGAAGGGGTTGCCCAGCGCCGCGACGGCGGTGCCGGGATCGGCCGGCTCGTCGGCGACCGGCAGCGCCTCCGCGGCGTCGGGCGTCTCGTCGATTCGGATCACCGCGAGATCCGAGAGCTCGTCGCGCCCGACCACCTCGCCGGTCCGGGACTCGCCGTCGGCGAGCTGGACGACGACTTCGTCCGAGTCGCCGACGACGTGAGCGTTCGTGACGACGTAGCCCGTCCCGCTCTCGTCGGTCTGGTAGACGAATCCGGAGCCGATCCCGGCGTCCGTCTGGACCGAGACGACCGAGTCGATCGTCCGGTCGTACAGGGCCGCGTAGTCACAGCTCTCGGGCGACTGGCCCCCGGTCGTCGCGCCGTTCGCGCTCTCGTTCGTTCCGTTCGCGCTCGCCGTTCCGGCGTCGCTGTCGTTCGGCCCGCTCTCGTTCGCCTGGAGCGCGGCCTGATCGACCGCATCCGCCTGGTCTCCGCTCGGTGCACCACCGTTCGTCGGCGCCGCGATCGTGCCCGCCGCCACCGTCCCGACGACGACGAGCAGCGCGACGCCGAGCGCAAAGCGTCCCTGACCCATGCGTATCGGGGTACCACGGTCCCGCTGAAAGGGAATGCTGCCGGGCCGTTGCCGGTTGTCTGGATCGTCCCCTCGATCGGTTGCCAGTCGACCCGTCGCGGGCAGAACCAGCGGGTTCAAGTCGATTCCGCGGGTCGCTCAGAGCGGATGGAACTCGGGCTCGGCTACGCGCTGCTCGCGGCGTTCGTCTGGGGCGGCTACCTGTTCGGACTCAAACAGTACTTCGAGGGGTACCCCGCGACGACGCTGACGGTCTGCGTCAACGCTTTCGCGATCGCGTTCTACCTTCCGGTGACCCTGCGGGCGCTCGCGAACGGCGCCGGAACGGCGTTCGCGAGCCTGAGCGCGCTCGACGCCGGCGTCGTCGCGCTGACGATCTGCGCGACGGCGGCCGCGTTCGTCCTCTTTTTGCACGCCATCGCGGCGGGCGACGTCTCCTACGTCACGCCGATCAACAAGATCGTTCCCGCGCTGGTCGTGCCGATCGAGGTGCTCGTCCTCGGCGAGGTGCTGACGCCGATACAGCTCGTCGGCGTCGTCGTCGCGACTTCGGCGATCTACGTGGCGAACTACCGCGCCGGCGGGCTGCTCGACCCGTTCCGGCGGATCGTCCGCTCGCGCCCGGCCCAGCTCGCGCTGCTGTCGGCAGCGCTGTACGCCGTCAGCGACGTCGGAAAGCGCGTCGCCCTGCAGGAACTCGGCATCCCGACCGCGCTGTGGGTGCCGGTGTTGCTCGCCGGCATCCTGCTGGTGTTGCTGGTGCCCGGGGTCAGGGATCGGCCCGACGAGTTGCGCGCCGACGTTCCGAAGTTCGCCGCCGCGGGCGCGTTCGTCGCGACGGGCGAGCACGTCACCTCGCTGGCCTTCTCGCTGGTGCCCGCCAGCGTCGCGTCGCCGATCGTCAACACGCAGGCGATCCTCGTCGTCCTGCTCGGCGGCGTCGTGCTCGGCGAGGACCACTTCCGCGTGCGAATCCTCGCGGCGGTGCTGGCGGTCGCCGGCGTGACGCTGATCGCGCTCTGATCGCGGGTGCCTGTCTCGGGAGCGTCGACAGGCTGATGTGACAGCCTGATAACCGCTCGTACGATGGGACGCTTCTCCGATCATCTCGAAACGGGTGTCGGCGCGGTCGGCGACCTCGCGCCACTGATGGTCGTCCCGGTCGTGCTGTCGCTGTTCGACGTCGACGCGATCCGGAACGTGCTGGCCTTCGAGGGCTGGCACGTCGGCCTGCGGTTCGGCATCCCCGTTCCGGCGGTCGACCTCTGGACGGTCGTGAACCCGCCGGACGCCGAGGTCGTCGGCGGGACGAGCTACCAGTGGGAGGCCGGGACGACGGACCTGCTGGCCGTCGCGAGCGGCGGCGCCGACGCGCTGGCTCTCGCGATCGGGTCGGCGTTCGTCGGTCTGCTTCTCGAAGCGGTCCTCGTGGCAGGCTATCTCGGGAGCGTCCGGGAGCACCTCGTAACCGGTTCGTACGAGTTCGTCGGGAACGTCCGGCGCTACGCGGGCCGGATCGCCGGGCTCTACCTGCTGGGCTTCGCCGCCTTCGTCGTCGCGGTGCCAGTCTTCCTCGTCGCGCCGCCGCTGATCGTCCCGGCGATCGTCGGCTTTTTCGCCGCACTGTACTTGCTCTGGGCGACGCCGTACCTGATCGTCGTCCGGGACTGCTCGCTCGGCGACGGACTGGTCGAGAGCTATCGCTACGCGGTCGCCGGCGGCCCTCACTTCCGGTTCACGATCGGCTTTCTCGTGACGATTCTCGCGCTCTCTGCGCCCGCGTCGCTGATCGTCGCGAACGCCGGCGCGATCGGGCTACTGCTCGGGGTCGCCCTCATCGGGCCGCTCGGCCTCGCGCTGAACGTGGCGGTCGTGGACTTCGTGCTCGATCTCGTCGACGACCGTGACGCTGCGGCATCGAACTCTGCGGATCGCCCGAGAAGCGGCGCGGACGACGCTCCGTTCTGAGACGCTCTCTCCCCCGTCAGTGATCGTCGATATCAGAAAGTCCCCGCCCGCTCGACGGCGGACGAGCCGAGGGCTCGGACGATATCACTCGGCGCCCTCAAAAACTGATCCTAGGCCGGCTCTTCTTCGTAGTCCGTGCGCTCGCGCAGCAGGTCGCGGAACTCGTCGGGGTCGTCGATCGACTCGGCCTCCTCGCGCTCGATGAGCGCGGTGCCTTCGACGGAGTCGCGCTTGGTGCTGTCGACGAAGTACACCGACCGCGTCCCCACAACTCGGCCCAGCGAGCCCATGATGCGGGCGCGCTTCTCGGCGGCGCGGGTGAACTCCGAGTGGCCCGTCAGCACCGTCCCCTCGGCGGGCCCGGCGTCCTCGGATTCCTCGCTGACGGCTTTGAACGGCGCGCGCAGCGTCGGGTGGACGTCGTAGCCCGCCTGAGTCATCACCGTGACGATACGTTCGTCGTCGGGGTCGGCGTCGGGTTCGTTCGGCGTCGGATCCTCGTCGCGGACCTCCTCGGCGCCTTCGAGCACGTCGACCGGACTGGTCAGCCCGGAGCCGAACATCTCCTCTAACTGCATCGCGACCTCGATCGAGGCGTTCATCCCGTCCTCGTACTTCGAGACGGTGCGTCGCGAGACGCCCAGCTCTGTGGCCAGCTGACCGAGGCTCCAGCCGCGTTCCTCGCGCTTGTCCTCGAGGATCTCGCTGTCGATGCTGACGTACAGTCCGCCGGGGGCGGCGTAGATCAGCGGCGGGATCTCCTCGACGAACAGGTCCATCGCGGTGTCGGGGCTCAGCGCGGGGACGCCGTGGCGGAAGTACACCACCTCGGGTTTGAGATCCTCGTCGCGCGTCCGCAGGCCGACGACCAGCGGCGTCGCGTCGAGGTACGCGCCGATGCGGCGCATCTCTTGGCCCGTCTGAGCGTCGAAAGCGTCGACGTTCCGCAGAATCTTCAGCAACACCAGATCTTCTCCCCGGCGGGCAGCGACGTCGAAGCTCCGCGGCCGGATCGCACAGCGATCGCTCACCGCGAAGCCGGCATCCTCCAGCATGGCGACGACGTTGCCGACCAGCGCAGACCGGGACATACCCGTAGGTAAGTAATTCGCTCTATTTAGGGGTTGTGGCGTCTACGTCGCGCTCGCGTCGGGTGATTGCCCCCGAACGGCGGCGGTAGTTTAAAATACGACGCCGCGGTCGCTTCGGCGTCCCGCCCGTCACGCCGGCCGGACGCCGCGGACCGGTCGAGACTCAGGTTTTCTCGGGTAGTTCGACGGTCTCGGGATCGGGCATCCACAGCAGGTCGATGGCGAATCCGAGCGTCAGCGGGATCGCGATGACGAGCAACACCGCCGTCGTCTTGTTGCCGACGTTCCCGCCGATCCCCAGCGCGCCGGTCAGAACGAGCGTGCTCGCCACCAGCAGCATCGGGACGAACACGACCGCGTACACGGCCGACCCCCAGACGGTATCGAGGCTAATCCGGAAGAAGCGCGTCGCGACCGCGGCGATCACCGTGTGCAAGGCGACGACGAAGAGCAGTCCCGCGATCGCGCCGATGGAAGCCATGCTTCCCCGTTCGGTCCGCCCGACCTTTTCGCTGTCGGATAGCGGTGACGCTCGGGCCGAACGATTAAGCCACGGCCGCACGACGCACAGAGCGTGTACACGGTCATCGCCGAGCGCGATCTCGACGAGGCGGGCGTGTCGCCGGACGCCGCGCTCGCGATCTACAGCGAGATGGTCCGCGCGCGGCGCTTCGACGAGCGCGCGCTCGCGCTCCAGCGCCGCGGCTGGATGAGCGGCTACCCGCCGTTCAGGGGGCAGGAGGCCACGCAGGTCGGCGCCGTCCGCGCGATGGCGGGCGACGACTGGCTCGTCCCGACGTACCGCTCGAACGCCGCCCAGATCGCCCGCGGCGTCCCGATGAGCGACCTGTTTCTCTTTCGGCGCGGCCACGCCGAGTTCCACTCCGGCCACGACCGCCCGGTGTTCCCGCAGGCGGTGCCCATCGCGACTCAACTTCCCCACGCCGTGGGGCTTGGAATGGCGGCGGACTACCGGGGCGACGACAGCGCCGTCCTCTGCCTGTTCGGCGACGGCGCGACCAGCGAAGGCGACTTCCACGAGGCCGTCAACTTCGCGGGCGTGTTCGACGCGCCGGTCGTCTTTCTCTGCGAGAACAACGGCTGGGCGATCTCGATGCCCGCCGAGCGCCAGACCGCCAGCCCGACGATCGCCGAAAAGGCCGGCGCGTACGGCATCGACGGCGAGCACGTCGACGGCAACGACCCGCTGGCGGTCCGTGACGTCGTCGGCGTCGCGCTCGAACGGGCCCGCGAGGGCGATCCGGTGCTCGTCGAGAGCCTGACCTATCGACAGGGCGCTCACACCACCAGCGACGACCCCTCGCGGTATCGCGAGGACGCCGCTGCCGAGTTCCCCGAGTGGCGCACCGCCGATCCGGTCGAGCGCTACGAGGACTACCTGATCGAGCAAGGGCTGCTCGACGAGGACACCCGCGAGGAGATCCGAGCGGACGCCGACGACGCCGTCGACCGGGCCGTCGAGCGCGCGGAAGCCGTGGCCGATCCGGACCCCGACGGGGTGTTCGATGACGTCTACGACGACCTGCCTCCGGAGCTGCAGCGACAGCGGGACGACTTGCTGGACCGCGCAACTGGCGACGGCGGCGACTGACTCCTCGGCGGACGACTCGCTCCGGGTGACTCACGCGCGCCGACGATCTCCGTCGGCGTTCGATCCCGTATCGGTGCCCGCCGTCGTGACAGCGACCGTTCTTTCCCCTTCGCCTGCCCCCGCGTCGGCGTCCCACAGCCCCTGCGCGCGGTCCAGCGCGCAGACGACGACCGTGTGGGGAAGCGTCAGCACGGCGATAAAGGCCAGATAGAGCCCCAGCGAAGCGAGCGGGGTCGCGCTCGTCGCTCGCACCGCGTACCAGCCCGCCAACAGGGCGATCGCGAGCCCCGTCAGCGGCGCCGCGTCGCGCCCGACCAGCCCGAGTGCGCGACCCGGGCGTCCGCTCGCGAGCGCCGCGTCGCCGTCCGGGTCCAGCGCCGCGAGCCGGCCGACGTGTCGGAGCGAGTGCCACAGGCAAAAGTACAGCCCGACGGAAAGCAGCGGCGGGACCGTCCAGAAGTACGCCCACAGTAGCGCGGTCTCGCCGGCGTCGATCAGCCACCCGCGCGAGGGGCCCCGCCGGCGGTAGCCGGCGGCCAGCGCGAGCACGGTCAGCCCGCCGAACCCGATGCCGAGCGCCAGGCGCGTCCCCGGAGCGAACGGCCACGCCGGGACGCTCGACGCGCCGACGGCGCCGGCCATCGCGGCGACGACGCGCCGGTACCAGCCGGGGTACGCGAGCAGCGGGACCACCATCGGAACGCCGCCCCGGACCGCCACCGCGAGGGCGCGTCCCCGTCGCGATCGCAGGTGATCGGCGCCGAGCAGCGCCACCAGCGGGTACAGGTCGCCCTGCCCCCAGTGGGCCCACGTCAGCAAGATGAACAGGCCGGCCGCGACGACGGGCGCGACGAGCCACAGGACCGCGTACGCCCCGCCCAGAATGAGGTAGAGTACGCCGACGCGGGCGAGCGACCGCGCGTCGGCCCGACGCCCGTTCGCACGGGGCAACGCCAGGTGGTCGACCGCGCCGTGGGGAAGTCCCAGCAGGAGTACGCTCGCCGCTAGCGGGGCCAGCCGGAGTTCCAGCGGCAGCGACGACAGCCGGACGAGGACGCCGGCGAGCAGCCCCGCGCCGACGGCGAGCCACGACGGCACCACGGTCGCTCGGACGAGGCTCCGCCGCGCCGTCTCGGTCGCGCTCGGCGGCGTGGCGGCGCTCACTCGCCGATCACCCAGTCGAACAGCACCAGTCCCTGGACGACGAACAGCGTCGTCGTCAGGAAGAACGTCGCCTCCTCGACGGGCAGTCCCAGCACGGCGACGCCGGTGGTGTGGCGCGCCGAGAGCTGCCAGGTGCCCGCCGAGAGCGCGATCCGGTCGATCAGACAGAGGTACGCCGTCGGGAGCGCGACGCCGACCGCGACCGTGCGACGCGCACGCCACAGCGCCGGCCAGCCGAAGCCCCACTGTAGCGCCAGCACCGGGCCGGCCCACGCCAGGATCGCGCCGAGGTAGAACGTCGCGCCGCCCCGCAGCGCCAGCGCGACGCCGACGACGCCGACGGCGATGCCCGCGAGCGCACCGCCGAGCCGATCGGTCCCGCTCACCGACGCGCCGTCGGCGTCGGGCGCGGGCAGCTGGGTCAGCCACAGCGCGGCCAGCACCGTCTGGACGACGATGAACAGGTACTCCTCGACCGGCGCGAGCCAGAGCCGCGCGGTCACGGCGTCCTCGCCGTACCACCAGACGCCCCGGTCGATGAGGTAGTTGTCCCACGGCGTCGTGTACGCCAGCGCGAGCGCGAGGACAACCGCCGTGCCGGCCCAGTGGGCCGAGTTCCACTCCGACCGCCGGCGCACGCCCGCCGCTGTGAGCGCGGCCAGCGGCGGGAGCAAGAACAGCCCGTGGAACTGGAAGTAGGTGATCGCTGTCACTGTGGTGTCTCGCGGGGCCGGCGGCGGTCGTACGCGCTGTTCGAGCGTCTCCGTCCGGTCTCGTCCGACGGCCGAGCGGGTCGGCCGACCGCCGCGGCGATCAGGCCGTCCGCCCGGTCGCGGGCTGGATCGTCTCGGCCTGATCCAGCACCGTGTGGCTCCGGAGCAGGATGTAGCCGAAGCCGGCCTTCGCGGTCAGGTCAAGCGCGGCGAACCCAGCCGTCTCGACGAAGAGGCCCAGCAGATTGAGCCCCTCGGTGCCGAGCAACCACCAGACCGGGTACGCCAGCCACAGTACGGTGAGCATGTTCCGCAGCAGGGTGAACTTGTTCTGTGCCTCTGTGGGCAGCGTCTCGGCCTGTTCGGAGAGCGCGCCGAACAGGTAGTACAGTAACACGAGCAGGAACGCGGTGCTGACGCCCCACCAGATCAGCCGCTGTGCGCCGACCGCGATCGTCCCCGTACCGTCGCCGGTCAGGGTTGCGATCGCACCCGTGCCGATCATCAGCACGTCGAGGCCGACCACCGTCTGGATCGTGTTGCGGTCGGCGCCGGCGAGCAACCCGAGGTCGTACAGCAACAGCGGCGTCGTCAGGATCCAGTCGGTGTACCGCGCCCAGTAGATCGGGAGCGTCTCGCCGGCGACGGTCACCTCGGTCAGCCCGAACCCCAGTGCCATCGCGAGGTAGTTGACGAACGCGATCGCCGTGATGAACGTGGTGACGATGTAGAATTTCTTGCGTCGTTCTTCCTCGACGCTTCGGCCGCGAGCGACGAAGTACACCGTCGCGAGAAACATTCCTGCCGTGCCTATCCACAGCCAGATGGCCTCTGCTTCGGGTTGTGCCATGGTACATCCTATACTCGGGAGTAAAATTGCAAAACGGCGATACCACACCTGTGTGGTGGCCGACGGGGGGATTTATCAGTCGGCCGGGTCGGCCCGCTCCTCGTAGAACGCTTCGACGAGTTTGCGCTGGGCGGCTCGGAGGTGCTGGTGGAACGTCGACCGCGAGACGCCCATCGAGTCCGCGAGTTCGTCGCCCGACACCGACCGAGGACGCTCGAAGTAGTCGCCGAGGTACGCCCGCCGGAGCGCGCTCTGCTGGCGGTCGGTGAGCCGCCGCTCCACCCTGGCGACGAACTCGCGGCGGGTCTCGGCCGGTCGATCGCGCTCGCGGTAGGCCGCGAAGTCGACGCCGGGGAGCCGCTTCTCGATGCGGTCGACCACCGCGCGGGCGTCCTCGGTCTCGGAGACGCGGACCGTCAGCCTCGCCCCGTCGGGATCGGCGACGATCGATCGCGTCTCGACGCCCAGCTCGGCGAGCACCTCGACGACGAACGGTTCGGCGAGTTCGAACTCCGCGAGACACCCCTCGTCGCTCTCGCTCACGATCGTGGTGGACGCGACCGTCGGTCGCCTCGCCGCGGCGTCCGCGAGCCGGTCGGGCGCCGCGTCGGCGACGTCGACGAACGCCAGCAGCGCCCCGTCGTCGGCTCGGACCGACCCGGCGTACTCCACGCGACAGTCCAGTTCCGCCGCGAGCGAGACGAGTAGCAGGTCGCTTCCCACGACGTCGAACTCCAGCTCCGCCACGACGTCGGCGGTCAGTCGCTCCTCGTTCTCGCGCGCGTTGATCGTCGCGGCGACCGTTCGCCCGAGCGCCGTCAGGATCGCCCGCTCGTGGTCCTCGAAGGCGTCCGGGTCGCTCGCGTAGACGCAGAGCACGCCGTAGAGTCGCCCCCTGTCGGTCAGGGGCACCGCCGCCATCGACTGGCTCCCCTCGGGCCAGCCGACCACGGGGAGTCCGTCGGGGTCGCCCGAGCCGTCCTGAACGACTCGGAACTCGCGCTCCTCGATGGCCGCGCCGACGGGCGTCTCCGCGCCGAAATCGACGTCGTGCCCGTCGCCGAACTGGACGTCGCCGGCCGAGCAGGCTGCCGGCCTGACCCGGTCGCTCGCCACGTTGTACTCGCCGATCCAGGCGAAGTCGTAGGGCTCCGCGTCGCCGACCCGCTCGCAGACGCGCCGGAGCAGTTCTTCCCGGCCGCTCGCGTGCACGAGCGCCCCCGTGACGTCTAAGACGAGCCCGTCGAGGCGGTCGAGCAGCTCCTTCAGCGACCGGCGTTCCGCTTCGAGGGCGTCCGCGCGCCGGCGGGCCGCGAACTCGGCGCGCTTGCGCTGGGTGACGTCGGTCTGGAACCCCACGTAGTACGCCAACTCCTCGCCGTCGTAGACGGGCGCGAGATCGACCCGATTCCAGAACATGCGACCGTCCTGCCGGTAGTTGACCAGCACCTCGCTCGCGGACTCGCCGGTGTCGATGGCCGCCCGCATGCGATCGACCGGCTCCGACGCCGTCGCGGGCCCCTGGAGGAACCGGCAGTTCCGTCCGAGCGTCGCCGCGCGGTCGTACCCGGTGAGCCGCTCGAACGCCTCGTTGACGTACACCAGCGGCATATCTTCCGCCCGCGCGTCCGCGATGGTGATCCCCACCGGCGCCTCGTCCATCGCCCGCTCTTTCAGCGCGGGCGGGAGATCGCCGTCCGCGTCGCCGATCGTGTCGATCGCCGTTCGGCGGCCGAACTGCCGGCGGTCGAGCAAGTCGGAGACGGTCTCGACGAGTCGGTCGACACCGTCGGGCAGCGGCTCTTTGATCACGTACTCGGTGACGCCGGCCGACAGCGCGGCGCTCGCGAGCGCCTCGTCGCCGTCGCCGACGAACAGCACGACCGGCAGCGTCGGGTAGCGATCTCGCACGGCGTTTAGCAGGTCGATGCCGTCGCTCTCGGGAAGCTGGTGTTCGCTGATCACGCAGTCGACCGGCTCCTCGAGCAGCGCTCGGCGCGCGTCCGCGGCGGTCGTCGCCGTCTCGACTGCGGCGTCGCCGAACGCCGCCACCACCGTCTCCGTCGCCCGCGCGTCGGCGTCGACGTACAGCACGCAGTCACCTCCGTCGGACGGGCACGCCATACGCGGCGTCGAGGTCCGGGCCGACAAGAACGTTTCCCCGGTAGACCCGGGTTTGACGGGGTAAGCACCGCTTTCCGCCCGACGGGTCACTCGATCAGCTGCTGGAGCTGGGGCCGCCGCCGCTCCAGATCGACCCGCGGATCGACGTCCGGATCGCTCGACAACCGATCGAGCACCAGAAAGACGTCCGTTCCGCCGTCCTCCAGCCGGTCGACGAGCGACTGAATCTCCGGTTTGTTCAGGACGAGCGACTCCAGCAGGCCCAGCAGGAGCGCGACCCCCGCGGCGGCGTCCGGATCGGCCGGGAACGCGTCGTGGACGGATGCCGCGGACGCCGCGGCGGCGTCAGCGCCGTCGTCGACCGCCCGAACCGACAGGCAGATCGGGCAGATCGCGGCGACGTCCGCTTCCTCGGGCGCAAACTCCCGCAGCTCGTCGGGCACATCGAAAGCAACCATAGCCTCGTCGCCGCAGGCGTCACAGCGCATGCAGGGGGCAACGACTCGGAACGAGAAAAACTACCGGGAGAACGGATCGCGCGGCGTCGCTCAGTCGTCCGCCTGGAGCGGCTCGGTCTGGCGCTCGGCCTCGGCGCGCTCCTCTTCCTCTTCGGCTTCCTCCTTTTTCTCCTTGATCTTCTTCATGCGGAAGATCTCCTCGCGCTCCTGCTCTTCGAGCTTCTGCTCGATGTACTCCTGGTTTTCCTTGAGGTCGGGCAGGAGCTTGAACTCCAGAGCGTTGACGCGGCGCTTGGTCGTCTCGATCTCCTCGAGCATCTTCTTCATCGCCGTCTCGACCTCGGCGGCGAGGATGATCGATTCGAGCAGGTCTTCGTAGGCCTCGGCGGCCTCGTCGATCCGCGCGGAGGTGCCCAGCACGCCGTAGCCCCGCTGGTCGAGGCTCTTTTTGACGCGCGTGGACTCGATCTGGGGGACGACGACGCCCATGATGTTCTTGGACTCGGTCGTGATCTCGGGATGTTCCTTGAGCGCGGCGGCCGCACCGCGGACCGCGACGTCGCCCTCCATCGCGCGGGCCTTGTCGATCGTCGTCTGGGCGGTCTCGTAGTCGGCTTCGAGGTTCGCCCGGACGTCCTGGGCCTGGTCGAGGATGTCCATGAACTCCATGATCAGGCCGTCGCGCTTCTTCTCCAGCGTGTCGTGGCCCCGCTCGGAGAGCTCGATGCGATCCTCGATCGCCATCAGGTTCTTCCGAGTGGGCTTGACGTCTTTGGCCATTTACCGGGTCCTTGTGGGCCGAGTCGGATAACTGTTTACAGACGCCTCGGGAGCGGTCCGGCGGCCTGACAGGCTCGCGGCGGGCGGCTTGCCGGCGCCGGCGTGACGCTTATGACGTCTCGTGCCAGAGAGTACCACGGAGGGGGAGACAGCATGTGTCACCACTACGTCGAGGACGAACTGGCGCTCGCGGAGGAACTGCGCGACGCGGACGCCGACGAGGAGCGCGTCGAGGACGAGCCACAGGAGGAAGACGAGCCCGCCGAACCGGCGATGCCCGAGCCGGCGGCCGACGACTGAGGAGACCGCCCGCTTCTTTTGCGAAACGACTTTGCGCCGGCAGCGGCTGCTATCGCTCGATGGAGCACGCCTTCGGCGCCGACGAGGCCGGTCGCGGCCCGGCGCTCGGCTCGATGTTCGTCGCGGCGGTCGCCGTCGACGACGCCGCGGCGATCCCCGACGGCGTCGACGACTCGAAGCAACTCTCCCGCGCGCGCCGGGAGGAGCTCGCGGCCGAACTGCGCGGCGACGACGGCGTCCGGGCCGAGATCGTGGAGATCCCGACCGAACGCATCGACGCTCCCGAGTCCGACATGAACGCGCTGACCGTCGACGCACAGGCGCGGGCGCTCGACGCCGTCGTCGAGGCCGGAACCGTGGGAATCGTCGACGCCTGCGACACCGACGCCGAGCGGTTCGCCCGCCGGGTCGGCGACGGCGTCGACGCCGCCGTCGAGGTGCGCGCGGAACACGGCGCGGACGAGGCCTACCCGGTCGTCAGCGCAGCGAGCGTGCTGGCGAAAGTGGCCCGGGACCGTCACGTCGACGCGCTCGCGCAGCGCTACGGCGAGGTCGGCAGCGGCTACCCCAGCGATCCGACCACGCGCGAGTTCATCCGCGGCTACGTCGACGACCACGGCGCGCTGCCCGACTGCGCGCGCGAGAGCTGGGGAACTTGCGAGGACGCGCTGGCGGCCGCCGAGCAGTCGGCGCTGGATCGGTTCTGAGGCTGTTTCGAGAAACGACGGCGCAAGAACGAGACTCCGCCAGCGAAAAAACGAACGGCGCTTACTTGTCGGTCTTCAGCCGCCGGAGGATGTTCCCGTAGGCGGGGCGCGTGATGAACACGCCGATCAGCACGCCGAGGATCGTGATGATGGCGAACCCGCGCAGTTCGCCCAGCGAGAGGATCGCCAGCGGACTCATCGCGATGATCGTCGTCGCGGCGGCCGCGCCGATCACCCAGAACGCCTTCCTGAACCGGCTGTCGAACACCCGGCCGGCACTGACGTCCCCCTCGTCTAACACCTCGTCGGCGATGATGATCAGGTCGTCCACCCCGGTCCCGACGACCGCGATGAACCCGGCGACGTGCGAGAGATCGATCGGCATCTTGATCGCCGCTGCGAAGCCGAGCAGGATCACCACCTCCGAGAGCGCGGTGACCGACATCGGCGCGGCGACCCGCGGGTTACCGTACCGCAGGAACACCACGAGCACGACCGTTAGCACCGCGATGAGGCCGGTCAGCGCCGAGCTGGTCCGGAACTGCTGGGCCTGATCGGGCTCGATCTCGTCGCTGCTAGAGTCCTCGCCCAGATCCAGCGTCGCCGGCAGGCTACCCTGCTGGATGCTGGTGCGGATCTCCTGGGCGCTCTGGCGGTCTCCCGTGGTGATGTCGAATGTCGGCTGTCGCGCGAACTGGTCGTTTACCATCAACTGTCCGAGACTCTGGGTATCCATCCCGAGTCCGGTGACGGTCTCGTTGTCGTAGTTCACGAGCTGACAGTACCCCCATTGGCTGGGATCTCTCTGCTCCGAGTAGACGCACTGCCCGTTGGTCGCGATCCCTGTCTCGACCATCAGGTCCGAGTACCCCGGTGCGGCTTCCTGCGTGAGCGTCACGGAGAACCGGTAGCCGTCACGCCCCTCCATCTGTTCTATCTGGCCGGTATCCGTGATGTCGTCCGACCGCAGTGCGACCTGCTGTTCGTAGCCGGTCCCGTTACCGCTCGCGTTGTCGGTCGGGTAGTGGGCGACGACCTCCACGACGCCGCGGTTCTGGATGACGTCCCGGAGCTCGCCGAGCTCGACGTTTCGCCCGGGCGCCTCGATCTCGAGGTACCACTCGCTGCCGACCTGCACCTCGCTCACCGTCGCGCCGGTGAACCCGGTGTTCTGGACGCGGGTTTCGAGGACCTCGACCATCGTGTCGCGGGTCTCGGCGGTGACGCCGCTCCGTATCGTGACGTCCTCGCTCGCGTGCCCGGTCTCCTCCAAGGCCGCCTCCAGTTCGGCGTCGGTGACGTTGCCGCTGAACACCTCGACGGTGTTGCCGTCGGCGCTGGCCGCCACCCGCGGCTGGTCGAGCCCGAGTTGGTTCGCCACCGCGGCGGCGATCTCGCCCTGTTCGTTCTGGGCGACGTCGACGTTCTCGGCGGTGACGCCGTCGACGGGTGCCCGGATCCGGGCGCCGCCGCCGAGTTCGATGCCGTACTTCAGATTCGTCGGCGTATCCGCCGCCGTCTGGTTCCCGCCGATGTCGTCGCCCAGGCCCGCGCCGGGGACGAACAGGAAGAAACACGCCAGCGCGATCAGCGCGACGAGGATCGAGATCCGGAGGTTGTTCCGGACGAGTTCGATCGGCTTCATCGCGCCACCCCCTCGAACTTGTACCAGCGAAGCAGACTGAGGTTGAGCATGTAGGTGTTCATCAGGTCAGCCGCGAGCCCGACGACCAGCACGAGGCCGATGTCCGAGAGCAGCCCGATGCCGAAGAACGTCGCCACGATCGTCATCACCGCCATCGCGGCCATCGAGGTGACGGTCATCGTCACGCCGGTTTTCATCGCGCGGTAGGTGCTCTCGTAGAAGCCGCCGCGTCGCCGGAGGATGTGGTTGTTCAGCAGGATGTCCGAGTCGACGCTATACCCGATCAACATCAGCAGGGCGGCGACGGTCCCCAGCGACAGCGGGATGCCCGCGAGGTTCATCACCGCCAGCGGGATCATCACGTCGCTGAACGCCGAGATCACGATCGCGATGCTCGGGACGAACGTCCGGAACAGGATGAACGCGATGACGCTCATCCCGAGGAACGCGATGACCAGCCCCCAGAGCGCGAGCGTCTTGTTCTCCTGCCCGAACGTGGGCGGGATCGAGCTCTCCTGGCTGACCACCTCGCCGTCCTCGGCGTCGGGGACTGGTTCGAGGTTCTCGTTGGCCTGCTGAGCCAGCGCCTCCGAGTCGCTGCTCGAGAACTGGACGAGATAGGTGTTGGACTCGCCGCCCACCGTCGAGATCGACTCGACGTTCTCGTCGAACGCTTGACTGATCTCGTCGGGGCCGTCCGTGGTCTGGATCCGGAGCTCCGTCCCGCCCACGAAGTCGAGCCCGAGCGTGGCCGGTGCGCCGGTGACGATCCACCAGCCGGCGATCACCACCAGCGCGACCGCCAGCACCGCGAGAGGGACCGCCGCGAGCTGACGGTTCGTGTACCGGTCGTAGTCGATTTCCGGTACATCGAACTGAATCATATGGCGGCACGTCGGTCGGGATTCCGAATAAGCCTTCTTATCTCGCCGAGCGCCGGCGCCTCCCGATGCGACGGTCTGTCCCCCTCCAGTACCGCGGTTCGAAGCGATCCTCCGAACACGAGAATCGTTCTCAATGACATCCGTTATCGTGAGTAGAGTTACCGATCCCCGCAACAGATAAGTGAGATCCATGTGAATTTTGAGTAATGTGCTCGTGAGTAGCCCAGCTACGCTGTTCGTTCCCCTGCAGTTCGCCGGCCAGTCCCGCGCCGAGATCTTCCAGTCCATCTTCACGGTGTTTCTGGCGCTGGGGACGCTCGTCGGCGTCGTCGTGATCGGCTACACGCTGTACAACGCCTACCGCAACCGCGCCGAGGGCGTCGAACGCGACGCCGAGGACGGGCTCGACGACCCCGCGGGCGCCGCGGCGTCGGAGAACCGAGCGCGCGTCGGCGATCTCCCCTCGGGCGGCGGCGGCGGCCGAAAGCTGTTTCTCTCCTTCGCGATCAGCGCGATCATCGTCGTCGGGCTGATCATCTGGACGTACTCGGCGCTGCTGTACGTCGAGGGGCAGCCCAACACCGCCGACGCCGAACAGATCAACGTCACCGGCGAGGACTTCACCTGGCAGTTCGAGTACGAGAACGGCGTCACGACGGTCAACGAGCTGCGCGTGCCGGCCAACGAGCGTGTAGTGCTCCGGGCGACCTCGGGCGACGTCTGGCACACCTTCGGCATCCCCGAAAAGCACGTCAAGACAGACGCCATCCCCGGCCAGACCTCGACGACGTGGTTCGACACGGGCGAGACCGGCGAGTATCGCGCCGAGTGCTTCGAGCTCTGTGGCACCGGCCACTCGGGCATGACGGCCGACGTGATCGTGATGGAACCCGACGCCTACGAGCGGTGGCTCGCGAACCAATCCGATGGCGACGAAGCGGCGTCGAACGAGAGCGACGGCGCGAACACGTCGGCGAACCGGCTCGACGCCGGGGACGCCGCGGCGTCCGGGCCAACCCACAGCGATGTCGCGGCGACCGAATTGACACCGCCGATCGCCGCACGCGACCGAGGTGAGAGCCGATGAGCACCGAAGACTCCCACGACCATCACCTCCCGCCGATGTCGTCGGTCAGGCGCTGGCTCGTCACGACGAATCACAAGGACGTCGGGATCCTCTACATCGTGACCTCGCTGTTCTTCCTGGTGGCCGGCGGGATCCTCGCGCTGCTCTTTCGAGTTCAACTCTGGTCGCCCGGCGCGTCGATCCTCTCGGCGTCGGCGTACAACCAGGCCGTCACGGTCCACGGGTTGGTGATGGTGTTCTGGTTCCTCTCGCCGTTCGCGTTCGGGTTCGCCAACTACGTCGTCCCCCTGCAGATCGGCGCGAAGGATCTGGCGTTTCCCAGGCTGAACGCCCTGAGCTACTGGCTGTACCTGTTCTCGGGGCTCCTCGTCCTCGCCTCGTTCTTCCAGGGCGGGGCGTTCCAGGGCGGCTGGACGATGTACGCGCCGCTGAACGTCGAGATGGCCGAGGCGACCGGCGGGCAGCTCCCGATGTTCACGCCCTCGGTCGGCGGCACGATGACGATTCTGGCGCTGACGCTTTTTGTCATCTCGGTCACCGTCGGCACGATCAACTTCCTCGTGACGATCCACCGCGGGCGTGCGGAGGGGATGGGGCTGTGGCAGCTCCCGATGTTCTCGTGGTCGATCCTGCTGACCGTCTGGATGATGCTGTTCGCGTTCGCGGCGCTGCTGGCCGCGCTGGTGGTCCTGCTGTCGGACCGGATCGTCGGCACGACCTACCTCGCCGCGACGGGCTCTGGCGGCTCCTTGCTGTGGGCCCACATCTTCTGGTTCTTCGGCCACCCGGAGGTGTACATCGTCTTCTTCCCGGCGCTGGGCGTGATGTTCGAGGCGTTCCAGTCCTTCTGCGGGCGTCGGCTCGTCGGGCGCAAGTGGGTGATCCTCGCGATGATCCTCGTGGCGGTCCAGAGCTTCCTCGTCTGGATGCACCACATGTTCCTGACGACGATCAACTTGGAGATCAAGACGCTGATGATGGCCTCGACGATCGGGATCTCGCTACCCTTCGACCTGATGGTGTTCTCGATGATCTACACGATGGCGAAGGGGAAGATCCGCTTCACGACGCCGTTCCTGTTCTCGCTGGGCGCGCTGATCCTGTTTATCATCGGCGGGATCACCGGCGTCTTCCTCGGCGCGATCGTGCTCGACTACGAGTTCCGGGGCACCTACTGGGTGGTCGCGCACTTCCACTACGTGATGGTCGCGGGCGTGACGGCGTTGATCGGCGGACTCTACTACTGGTTCCCGAAGATGACGGGGAAGATGTACGACGAGCGCCTCGGAAAGCTCCACTTCGCGCTGTACTTCGTCGGGTTCAACCTGCTGTACTTCCCGATGTTCGCCGCCTGGGAGACGCCTCGGCGCGTGTTCGAGTACGCCACCGGCCTGACGCCGTGGCACCAACTCGCGACGATCGGCGGATTCGTCCTCGGCGGGTCGTTCCTCGTGATGTTCTACAACCTCTACCACAGTTTCCTCTCGGGCGATCCCGCGGGCGAGAACCCCTGGACGCACGCCCGGACGACCGAGTGGGCGATCCCCTCGCCGCCGCCCCTGGAGAACTGGACCGGGCGCGTCTCCTTTGCCGACGGCGGGCTCTCGTTCGTCGACGACGAGGACCGGGCCGCCGCTGACGGTGGGATGTCTGACGCCGCCGATCGCTCTGCAGACGGCGGCACCGCGGTCGGCCGCCCGGCCGTCCCGACCGGCGCGACCGCGGCGCCGACGTCGACCGAGACCGCCCACGGCGACGAGCCCGACCACGCCAGCATCTGGCCGCTCGGCGTCGGCGTCGGGCTGTTCTTCCTGTTCGCCGGACTGTCAGCGTTCCGGCAGGGCGAACTCGTTCAGAACGTCTATCTCGCGCCGCTGGCGGTCGGGCTCGGGGTCACCCTCTACAGCTCGTATCAGTTCGGGATGGAGAGCTTCCACGCGCCCGAGCCGGCGATCGCCGAACGCTGGCCGTTCGACGGCGTCGAGAAGGGGAAGCTCGGCGTCTGGTTCTTCCTCGCCTCGGACGTGGTCGTGTTCGGCGCGCTCATCGGCGCGTACCTGTTCATCCGGGTCAACTTCGGCTGGGCCGACTGGCACAACGTGCCGCCGGACGCCCTGCCCGGGCTGGTGAACACGCTCGTGTTGCTGACCAGCAGCTTCACCGTCGTCCTCGCGATGGTGTACGCCGAGCGCGGAAGCAAGCGCGGACTGGTCGGCAGCCTCGTCGCCACCGTCCTACTCGGGCTAGCGTTCCTCGGCATCAAGGCCTGGGAGTGGTCCCACGAGTTCGCCATCGGCGTCTACCCGTGGTCGGGCATCGAGGAGTCGGTGTACTACCTCACGACGGGGATGCACGGGCTCCACGTGATCCTGGGGATGCTCGTCGCGCTGTTCATGATCTACCGCGCCAGCAACGGGGCGTATCTCGGCGACGACGAGCCGGTCGAGTACTTCGGGCTGTACTGGCACTTCGTCGACATCGTGTGGGTGTTGCTGTTCCCGCTGTTCTACCTGCTGTAAGGTGATTTTCCCGCCTCACATCGCCGTCTCACGATCGGTCGTGGCCGAAAGCTTATGCCGCGTCTCCGAGTCGACGGGCGCATGCCCGGTCCCAGAATCGCGAGTGGTGAACGGGTCACGCTCCGGACGCTCGAACGCGACGACCTTCGGTTCCTCCAGCGGGCGTTCGCCAACCCCGAACTCCGGTACCCGGTCGGGACGCAGCTCAAGACCGAGGATCAACTCGAAGACTGGCACGAGGACGAGAGCAAAGACGAGTTTCTCGTCTGTCTGGACGACGCCGGCCCCGGGCGTCCCGACGAGGACGCCGACGTCCGGCCCATCGGTGCGATCACCGCCGAGGATATGGATTGGCGTCGCCCCGAACTCGCCTACTGGCTCGTCCCCGAGGTCCACGGCGAGGGCTACGGCGCGGAGGCGCTCTCGCTGGTCGTCGACTATCTGTTCCGCACCTACGATGCGCCCGCCGTCGGCGCGGGCGTGTTCGCGTTCAACGACGCATCGCGAGGGCTACTGGAGTCGCTGGGGTTCGAGGAAGAAGGGCGCGTTCGGAAGGATCGATTTATCGATGGAGCGTACCGCGATCGGATCGTCTACGGACTGCTCCGTGAGGACTGGCGCGACGCGGAGCGTTCGTAGCACGACGCCGCTGCGCCTCACGCCCAGACGAACCCGTACAGGTACGTGAACACGAAGTAGGTGACCAGCAGCGTCACGACGACCTTGACGTGGAACGTGAAGAGGTCGTGGTTCTCCTCGTCGTAGATCGCCTCGTAGCGCTCGCGCTCGGCGTCGCTGCACGCGTCGGGATGGACCTCGCCGAGGTGGAGTGCGTACAGGCGCTCGTTCTTGAATGGCCGCTCGCAGTGGCGACACCGCGCCGCGGGCTGTTCGCCCTCGGGCACCGCGACGTTCGGGCCGGGCGTCGACGCGGCCGTAGCGGCGTCGGCGGTCGCAGGCGTAGCGGCGTCGGCGGTCGCGGGCGCTGCGTCGCCGTCGTGCGACGCGGACGCGGCGGCGTCGTTCGTCGGTGTCGCCATGGCGTCGTCGATCGGTGTGTGATACGATCCCTCACCTCAAGAAATTTGCTGCCACGTGACGCACGGGAACGGTCGGAATCGAACGCTGCCTCGCGCTATCCCTGCACGAACGGCGTCGCCCCCGTCGGCAGCGACAGCAGCCACAGCGACAGCATCGTGTAGGCGACCATCACCGCGATGAAGGGGATCTGGCTGCGGATCGCCTGCAGGCGGCCGGGGAACAGATCGAACGATGTCGCGTGGGCCGCCCAGACCGCCAGCACGTGGCCCGCGAGCACGAAGGCGATGTCGAGCGTTCCGAACCAGCCGGGCAGCACCAGCCGCGTGAACGCCGGCGGCGCGGGCGGCGAGAGCGGGTTCAGCAGCGCGGTCCACAGCGACGGCGTCTGCGAGACGAAGAAGGCGAAGTAGTGCGCGAGGTGGTACCCTCCGGCGATCGCCAAAAGCGAGGGGGCAAAGCGCAGCGCGAGAGAGCGCGCGGTGAGGTACGTCGTCGCGCGCTCGCGGGAGCGACGCGCCGCCAGCAGGTACGCGCCCAAGAATAGCGCGAAGCCGGCGAGCAGGAGGAGCAGGTACGCGACGACCGGCGGGAGGCCGACGCCGACCAGCGCGCGGACGACCGTCTCGCCCGGCGGCGTCACGACGAACCCGCTCAGCGTCAGCTCCCAGACCAGCAACACGACGAAGGCCACGTCCGAGAGGTCGGTGACCAGGTCGGCCTCGCGGAGCCGCGAGCCGGGCGCGCGCAGCGACCAGCCCTCGCTCGTGCGCTGGAGCGGCCCGACCGCGCCGTAGAACCGGAACCACGCCGAGACGGGGTCGGCGTTCCGAACCCAGGCGTCGGGCCCGACCGCGACGGCGCCCGTGATCGTGAACGCCGAGTAGCCCAGGACGGCCCACGCGAGCGTCGCGGGCGACTGGGTCAGCGGCGTCACGATCTCGACGTAGATCAGCGCCAGTAGGGCGGCGACGGCGGGCCAGCGCTTCCAGTCGGCGGGGTACTCGACGACGCCGTTCGGGAGCGCCGCGGCGACGCGACGCCACGGATCGAGCGCCGGCCAGGGGTTCCCGACGGCGTACGCGACCATCGTCAGCCCGGCGCGCGCGCCGACGAACACCACCAGCACCGCAAAGCTCGCGCTCCCGATCTGCGGGCCGGTGAAGCCGGTGTAGACGACCAGCGCCAGCACGAGCGCCGTTCCGGCCGCCCCCAGCCTGCCGAGCCACTCCCGGGCGGTCTCGGGTTCCGGAACGGTCAGCGACCAGGTGTGGATCTCCTCCAGGAGCGCCCGATCGGTCACCAGCATCGAGAGCATCCCCGAAGCCGCGATGACGGCCCCGCCGGTAAGCAGGAACAGCCACGTCGGCACCGTCACGGTGCCCGTGCCGCCCTGCAGGCCGCTGACGACGTTGCTCGCCGCCGCGACGTCGCTGCCGGCGGCGACGCCGACCGTCAGCGCCAGCGCGGCCGTCAGCGCGCCGCGGCGTCCGCGCAGTGAGCCCGCTGTCATTCTCGTCTGCATCGTGCCGGCCGAGCATCATCATCCTGTCGTCTGCTTCGCTCGGTCCGGCGGCACGGCGGCGGTCGGCACCGCAGTATCGTGCGTGTTATTCACAGGCGAATCTATAAGTTTCGGGCGACCCAGATCTACAGTGATGGCGTCGCTCCGGACGTACTTCGCGATCTACGTCGTGCTGATGGCGCTGGCGATCTCGAAGTTCGCGTTCTTCGAGGTCGCCTTTCTGAGCTACGAACAGGCCATCGCCGCGACGTTCGTCGCCGCCGCGATCAAGATCAGTCTGATCGCGGGTTACTTCCAGCACCTGCGCGAGGAGCCCCGACCGATCACGTACGTGATGCTCACCGGGCTGTTCATGGTGCTCCTGCTCGCGGGCGCGGCGACGTTCTCTGTCTGGGGCTAGTTCTCCCGGTTCGTTACGAGAACCGACCGCCGATAGCCGCGCCGATCGCCGGGCCCCAGTACAACCCGGCCGCCGACAGGAGGTACGACAGCGTCGCGATGTCCAGCGAGAACGCGTAGGCCGCGGTCGCGGCGCCGGTGCCGGCGACGCCCGCGACCAGCGCGGCGACGAGTGGGAGGCTACAGCTCGCGCAGGCAGCCAGCCCGAGCACCCCGGACAGCGCGGCGCCGCTGGCGTCGAGCACCGCGGCGTACACGAGGTACGACAGCGCGGCGTAGCCGATCACCACGAACGGGATCGCAGTCACGGTCAGCACCGCGCCGGAGTACTGGATCGTCGGCCCCCACCCGGGCGACGCCGCGATCACGCGGACGCCGCTCGCGCCGTGGCTCGCGGGGCCGACCACGCTTCCCAGCCGCGCGAGCGCCAGCAGGTACGCCGCGGCGACCGCGACTGCGACGAGTCTGCGGCGGCGGTTCGTCGGCGGCAGCGAGCGCGTCGCGACCGCCCACGCGCCGACGGTGATCCAGACGACCGGGTACCAGATGTACCGCAGACTGGTCGGCCGAGCGTTCGTCACCGCGAAGTAACCCGCGACCAGTACCGCCTGCGCGACGACCAGCGCCGTCGCGACCTGCACGTCCCGGCGCGCGAGCGTGGCCGCGAGGTGGCCGTCCGCGGTCGGCGCCGCTTCGACGCGGCCGCCGTCTGCTCGCCGTTCGTCCGGTGCTCGCTCGCCGTCGGCGTCCGGCCCGTCCTCGGGTCGTCCCCAGTCGCGGCGTCGGTCGTCGCCCGTCACGGTCAGCCCAGCACCAGGACGACGATCATCCCGAGCAGCGCGAGCCCGCCGAGCACGCCGATCCCCTCGGCGATGGCCAGCGACTCGGGGCGGCCGCGGCTCTTGGCGGTCGCGTACGTCCCGACGACGAGGTACAGGCCGACGAGCGCGACGAGCCCCAACGCGGCCAGCGCGCCCGCGCTCTGGGCGAGGCCGGAGACCGCCGCGATCCCCGCGACGACGACGCCGAGCACCGCCGCAGCGACGCCGAGATACCACGCCCGCGGCGTCCGCGCGAGCCGACTCGGCCGCGACTCGTCGGTTCCTCTGGAATCGTCAGCTTGCCCGTCGCTCCGGGGCCCGCGCGTCCCGAACGACCCGCTCGACGCCGCGCGGCGTCGCCGGTTCGTCCGAACGAGCAGGTACGTAACCGCCAGCAGGGCGGTTCCGGTCGCGAGCGTACTCGCGAGATGCGGTTCTGCCATGATTTCTCTCCGTCCGCCGGCCAGCGTTCACGCCTCGTGTTGGCACGGCGTACGCTAGTGAGTCTTTCACGTTCGTTCGTCATAAAATGGCGTGTCCGTTCGGTCGATGGCCTCCTCGGCAGCGGGCGGCGTCGTCTCGTCCGACGCCTATAGAATCGGGTCGCTACGGCCGTACGCCGCGAGTACGACGACCGTGGTGAACGCGTCGTCGGCGACGTCTGCGCTGACGACCTGGTACTCGGGGTCGCCGAACGTCCAGTCGCGAAGCTCCTGTCCCGCCTCTAGTCCCTCGATCACGCGTCGGCTGGCGTCGTCCGGCGACGTGCGGTCGGCGGCCTCGTAGAACAGTCCCGGCCCGTTCTCCGAGCGAACCCACCCCAGTCCCGCGCTGACGGTGTCGCCCGCGCCCGCGACGTCGTCGGCGGGCGGCGCCGTCGCACGCCCTTCGACGACCGTCAGGCGCTCGCCCGCGGGGCCCAGATCGGGTGCCGTCCCGACGGGATCGATCTCCGCGCCCGCGGGCACGATCGAGGAGACGGGAACGAGGTTGTAGTTCTCGATTCCGGCGTCGGCCAGCGCGGCGTCGTACGACGCCATCTCGGTGGGGCCCTCGCCGGTCCCCCAGACGATCCGAATCGGTTCCATGTCCGTTCAAGTGCGCGCGGGGGATAATGCGTTACGAATCCGCCGGGCCCCGCTCGTCGAGACGCCGGATCGGAACGAGTCGACGCTTCGCCGCGGCGAGTGCGGCGTCCGAAACGACATCGAAGGAAGATCGGTCGACGAAAAAGCGGCGGACAGTCCGTCAGTACGCGTAGTCGGCGTAGCCCGCCGAGGCGATCTGATCGCCGGCGTCGTCGTCCTCGTCGAGCTTCTCCATGGCCTCCTCGAAGTCCTCCATCCGGACCTCGGTGCGGCCGTCGCGAATGGCGAACATACCGGCCTCGGTGGCGAGGCTTTCGAGTTCGGCGCCGCTCTTGCCCTCGGTCTGGCTGGCAAGGGTCGTGAAGTCGAGATCGTCCGAGAGGCTCATGTCGCGGGTGTGGATCTGCAGGATCTGCTCGCGGCCGTCGAAGTCCGGCTCGGGCACCTCGATGAGGCGGTCGAACCGACCGGGGCGGAGGATCGCGCGATCGAGCATGTCGAAGCGGTTCGTCGCCGCGATGATCCGCACCTCGCCGCGAGTCTCGAAGCCGTCCATCTCCGAGAGCAACTGCATCATCGTCCGCTGGACCTCGGCGTCGCCGGAGGTCTTGGACTCGGTCCGCTTGGCGGCGATGGCGTCGATCTCGTCGATGAAGATGATCGACGGCTCGCGCTCGGTCGCCAGCTCGAACAGGTCACGGACCAGCCGGGACCCCTCGCCGATGAACTTGCGGACCAGCTCCGAGCCGGCCATTTTGATGAAGGTGGCGTCGGTCTCGTTGGCGACCGCCTTGGCGAGCATCGTCTTGCCGGTGCCGGGCGGGCCGTGCAGCAGGACGCCGCTGGGCGGGTCGATGCCGGCCTCCTCGAACTGCTCGGGCTCGACGAGCGGCTGCTCGACGGCCTCCCGGACCTCCCGGATCTGCTCGTCGATGCCGCCGATGTCGCCATAGGTGACGTCGGGCGACTCGTCGACCTCCATCGCCTGAGCGCGTGCGTCGGTTTCCTGATCGAGCACCGTCTGGATGCTAAAGGAGTCGTTGACAGCGACGCGGTCGCCGGCCTCCAGATCGTCGGCGAGCGAGGGAGACACTTCCGTGAGTACTTCTTGGTTGTTGCCGTGCTGTTTGACGACGACCTCCTCGTCGGTCACCTCTTCGACCGTCGCGACGTACAGCGAGGATGTCTTGAGCGCCTCGTTTTGTCGTTCGAGCGTCTCTGCCTTCTCCTTGAGTTCTTCGCGCCGGCGGTCGGCGGCGTCTAACTGTTCGGTGAGCTCTTCGTTGACGTCGAGAATGTCCGCGTAGTGCTCCCGCAGCGCCGCCAGCCGTTCCTCGTCGGTCATCTCGGGATCGAGTTCGAGCCGGGGGCGGTCAGGAAGCGAGGGACTGTGCGCCATTGGTTATCCGTGGTAGGCCCCCGCGTAAGAAGTGCCTTTTGGGTCCGGTAGGTCTCTCCCGCACCGAAGAAAAACGCAGCGACGGACGGATTACCCTTCCATGCCGCCGAACGACAGGCCGCTCTCCACGTAGCGCTGGGAGAAGAAGTAGATCAGCGCAACGGGTGTCGCATAGGTGAGCGCGTACGCCGCGAACTGCGCCCACGGCGTCGCGAAGTCGTCGACCAGCTGGTACAGTCCGACCGACAGCGGGTACCCGTCGGCGCTCAACATCAGCTGCGCGACGACGAACTCGTTCCACCCCGCGAGGAACGTGAAGATCAGGACGACGGCGAGTCCGGGCTTCGTCAGCGGGAGGATGACCTCCCAGACGATCCGACGCCGCGAGGCGCCGTCCACCAGCGCCGCTTCCGTGTAGGACTCTGGGATGTTGTCCATGAACGTCTTCAGTAGCCAGGTGTTGAACGGCACCGCCCCAGCCGCGTAGAACATCGCAAGCGCGAGATGGCTGTTAGTGATGCCGGCCGCGTTGAACACCACGTACAGCGCGATCAGCGCCGCGATGTTGAGTCCGCCACCGACCTGGGTCAGCATCACGTACCCGTACAGCAGCGGTTTCCGTCCCGTGAACTCGTGGCGCGAGAGGGTGTACGCGCTCGGAACGATCAGCAGGAACGAGAACGCGACCGTCGGGATCGAGAGTCGGAGGCTGTTGGCGAGGTTCGATCCGAGGAACGCTGTCCAAATCTCACCAAGTCCGGCGCCCTTCGGGAATCCGCCGTCGAAGAAGAAGTTCGACTCGCCCCATAGCCACTCGTAGGCCTGGACGTTCCATTGGCTGGGCGAGGCAAAGATCCCCTGACTGTAGAGGTTCGCCGCGGGCGTCCCCTGTGCGATCGAGGAGTTGATCACCCAGTACACGGGGAACATGAGCAGCACGACGAACAGCAGTGCCCCGATCGACGCGAGGCTCGTCAGTGCGATGTCCCGGTAGGTAACTCGGCCCTCGCGGAGGCCGACGATCGTCTCCTGTACGTCCTCCACGACGCGCACCGGCCATCGCAGCGCGTGGACGATGTCGTCGCGGATGTTCTCGAGGATGGATTGTCGCATGCTCATGCGTTCTGCACCCCGTCTGCGAGACGGCCTTTCTTGACGTTGATCCACATGAACATGGCGATGAAGATCAGCGCGCTAAACATAATCGCCGAGGCCAGCGCCATGTTCTGCGGTGTTCGGACGAATGCCTCGCGGTACCCGTACACGAGGATCAGCTCGTTGTTCCTCGCGGGGCCACCTTCGTTGAACACGAACGGGACCAGGAACTGCTGGAACGAGGCGGCGGCGGTCAGGATCGATGCGAACCAGACCGGCCGCTTGATCGCCGGCAGCGTGACGTGGACGAATCGATGGAAGTAGCCCGCGCCGTCGACCTTCGCGGCGTCGTGGAGCTCGCCCGAAACGTCCTGCAGTGCGCTCACGATGATGATCACCATGAACGGGTACGCCAGCCACAGTTCGGTGACGACGTAGCTCAAGAACGCCAGCCAACGGTTGGCTAGCCACTGTATCGGTCCTGGACTCGCCCCGAACAGTTCCATGATGTTGATATAGAGCGTATTCGCCAGACCGAAGCGCGCGTTGCTGAAGATGCTCCGCCAGACGGTGATCTTGAAGATCCCCGGAAGGCCGAGCGGGATAATCACGATTGCGCGCATGTAGCGTTTGCCCTTGACCCGTTCGTGGGTGAGCACGAGCGCGACGAAGATGCTGAAACCGATCTTCAGCGTCATGCTACAGAACACGAACAGCCACGTGATCCCCATGGACTGCCAGAACTGCGGGTTCTGGAACAGGTTCAGGTAGTTGTCGAAGGCGATGAACGTCCAGTTGCTGTTGATGAGGTCTTCCGGGGGTCGCGCATTGGTGAACGACAGGAACACCAGGTAGAACAGCGGGAACAGCATGAACCCGGTGTAGGCGATGAGCCCCGGCAGCGCTAACGCGCCGGCTTTGTCCTCGGAGGACGGTAGCCGGTCCGTTAACCAGGATCTGTCGACGGAGTCGCTAGACAGGCTCATAAAAATTCAGGTAGTTGGGTTACCCTTCCCAGTTGCTACGGACTGTCTCCGCGGCTTCGTCGAACCGGGAATCAATGTCGGCGCCGTCCTGCAGGACGGCGTACATGGCGTCCTCGGTAGGCGCCCAGACCGCGCTCATCTTGGGGTGGTTCGGCATCGCGATACCGCCGTCGTAGGAGCCCTTGAATCCGGAGACCTGATCACCGAGGTCATCGGTGGAAATCGAATTGAGCACCGGAATGGCGCTGGTCGCCTCGGCGTTCGCTAGCTGGTGGTCCTCACTCTGGGAGACGTACTCGGCGTATCCGAGGGCTGCATCGCGGCGATCTTCGTCGTCGGCCATGCGGGCCGAGAAGTACCACATCTGCGTCCCCGTGTACGGCGAGGGCGTGTTGCCTTCAACTGTCGGGAAGGAGGTGACGCCGACGTCGATGCCATTATTCTCGAACGTGCCGATAATCCAGGGGCCGTTGACCGCGAACGGCGCATTTCCGTTCTGGAAGATCGCCTGTTGCGGTCCTGCGTTGGTGTCGGCCGGCACGTACGGCCAGATACGCTCGCGCAGGAACTCCATCCCGCGCTTGGTCTCCTCCTTGTCAAGTCCGGTCACGCCTTCGCCGTCGTCGTTGACCTGGAAGTAGTAGCCGCCGAAGGCGTGCATCCAGGCGCTGGCGAAGTAGGCGTTGATCGGGTGCGAGAGGCCGAACTTGCCGTTGTTCGGATCATTGTACTCCTGCATGATCGATTCCATCTCCGCGAACGTCTCGGGCGGGGAGTCGACTATGTCCTTGTTGTACAGTAGCGAGACCGTTTCCCCGGCGACCGGCAGGGCGATCGTTGCGTTGCCGCCGTCCACCTGAATCGCTTGGACGGCCGCCTCGCTGAACGTTTCTTCGAGGTTGATGTCGATGTCGTCACTGGCGTCGTACAGGAAGTCGCGCTGGTAGTGGTTACCGGCCCAGTCCTGCGCCCAGCGGTACAGCTCGGGACCATCGCCAGAGGCCAGCGTTGTCTCGACACTGTTTCGGAGGTCACCGCTGGCCTCCGCCTGAACGTCGAGGTCCTCTTCCTCATTGTAGGTCTCAAGGCTCGACTCGAACAGGTCCATCTCGGACTCCGTCAGGTCGTGCCAGAGCATCGCATCGCCCTGGTTTCCGCCGCCACCGCCACCCAGAATGCCGAGACAGCCCGACAGGGTGCTTGCTGCTGCAATACCACTCGCGCCTTTCAGTACGCTGCGTCTATCCATTGGCATGGATGAATTGTTGATGAATAATATCTTCGTGTATTTAATGGTTTGGGTTATCGTTTCGACGACGAACTGCACTACTGGTGATATGTTGTTAGCCTTGGACTATCCGGGCAGTAGGGCGAGGACATATATAACACTATCTATCATGTCGGTGACGACAACCACCCGTTACGCGGGTCGCGAATCCGGTTCGATCCGTGTGACCGATGCTGCTTATTGTTTTCGTATACCAGCCCCCAATGCTGCCCGTCCGCTTCGAGCGATGGCGGTCGAACCGGACCGCGGTATTTCTGACCTGCCGGTGCGTTAGCCGTTTTCTACTACCGTCTTTCTCCCTTTGCAGTAGTTGCTGTGGTGGTCGATACCAAAGTCTCGCCATCACGCACGATGAATTTGTTCCTCTCATCTTGATCCGTTTGGGCAAGAGTTATACGGTTTGATACCACGCAAAATAATAATGGCAAGTATCACGGTCGAGGACCTGCGCAAGGAGTACGACGCCGGGAGCATCGTGGCGGTCGATGACCTCTCGCTGGAGATCGACGACAAGGAGTTCATCACCGTCGTCGGCCCGTCCGGCTGCGGGAAGACGACCACGCTGCGGATGCTCGCCGGGTTGGAGCGCGCGACGTCGGGCACGATTCACATCGGCGACGAGGACGTCACGGACGTCCACGCAAAGAACCGCGACATCGCGATGGTGTTCCAGAACTACGCGCTGTACCCCCACAAGACGGTGTTCGAGAACATGGAGTTCGGTCTCCGGATGAGCACCGACCTCGGTCCCGACGAGCGACGCGAGCGCGTTCGTCAGGCCGCTGAGATGATGGGAATCGAAGAGCTGCTCGCCGACAAGCCCGACGAGCTCTCGGGCGGCCAGAAACAGCGCGTCGCGCTCGGCCGCGCGATCGTCCGCGAGCCCGAGGTGTTCCTGTTCGACGAGCCGCTCAGCAACCTCGACGCCAAGCTGCGGACCACGATGCGCACCGAGATCCAGCGCCTGCAGAACGAACTCGGCGTCACCTCCGTCTACGTCACCCACGACCAGGAGGAGGCGATGACGATGGGCGACCGGATCGTGATCCTCAACGACGGACAGCTCCAGCAGGTCGGCGCACCCAAGGAAGTCTACGAGAATCCCGTCAACGAGTTCGTCGGCGGCTTCATCGGCTCGCCGAGCATGAACTTCGTCGATGTCGAGGCATCTGCAGTGAGCGACGGCATCCAGCTGTCCTCCATCGACGGCCGGTTCGAGTACCACCTTAGTTCCGAGTACGTCCAGGGCCTCGAGCAGGACCTCGCGGGCAAGCGATTCACCATGGGCGTCCGTCCGGAGAACGTCTACCCGACGCGCTCGGGGAGCAGCAAGTCCTTCACCGCGACCGTCGAGGTGCTCGAGCCGGTCGGCAGCGACAACTACCTCCACCTCGATATCGCCGAGGACTTCATCGCGCGCGTCGACGCCGACGTCGAACCGGCTGACGGCGACTCGATCGAACTTACGTTCGACGAGGAACACGTCCACCTGTTCTCGCCCGAGACGGGACTGGACATGCTGTCGGCCGAGGCGACCCGAAAGGCGCCCGCCACCTCGGACTGACGCCACAGCCGACCGTTCTTTCTGCCGTCTTCTGCTGTCGACTCGCGCCGAAGCTACACTCTGAACCCGGAGCCGCTGCTACGGAGACGAGTTCACAAAAAAGGGAAGTCGAGTTAGTCGTCGGCGACGACCGGCTCCTCGTCGGCGACCGAGCCGCGGGTCCGCAGTTCCGTGTCGGTCGCCAGTCGGAGCGCGTGGGGCCACCCCAGCGGCGTCGCGCTGTCGGGCGTCCCGTCGTCGAACATCTGCTCGGGGAGGTAGCCGCTGTCGAGACAGAGAGGGCCGCCGGGCGCGATCACGTCGAGCAGTTCGACCGCGCGGTCGAACGCGTCGTCGGCTTCCTCGCGATCGTACTCGTCGAGCAGCGCGCCGAGCTTCGTCGCGGCGTTGGCCGCCCACGCCGTCGAGACCGACCAGATCTTCTCGTCGGCCTGCTCGCGGCGTCGCCAGGGATCGTCCTCGAATCGGACGACCCCGTGGAGGTCGCTGTCGTCGGGATTCCGGTACAGCCCGTCGATCGTCGTCTCGACGTGGCTGACCAGCCGTTCGAGGCGCTCGTCGTCGATATCGGCGACTGCGGCGTACTCGCGGTGGGCGTCGGCCAGCGCGAGCGCACTGGAGTCGAGGCGCTCGTCGAGTTCGCCGTCTTCGATCCGGAGCGCGTACGCGCCGCGGTCGTCCATCCACAGCTCGTCGACGCTCTCGTAGACGTTCTCGGCACCCTCGCGGGCGCGCTCCGCGAGCTCGTCGTCGACGGGCGCTCGGGCGATCGCCGCGTAGGCGTGCAGGAACGTCGCCGTCGTGTGGGCGAACCGCCCGGTCATGTTCTCCCAGGCGTTCTGGGCCGTCTCGGGCAGACCGTCGTCGTCGGTCGTCGCGGCGAGTCCGTCGAGCGCGTCGACGAGCGTCGCCTCGATCGCCGCCGGGTCCTCGGGCTCGCCCAGCCGGAGATACGTCGCCAGGAACGCCGCGACGCTGCCGGTCTGGTCGGCCTGATAGTCGGCGCCGTCGGTCGCTTCCAGACGACCGTGCGCCCACCCCGGCGCGAGGCTGCCGTCGTCGGGCCACACGCGGTGGGGCCAGGTGCCGTCCGGCTGCTGGGTGTCGGCGTAGAACTGCGCGCTGGCCTCGTGGAACCCGGAGAGATCGAGGTCGGTCCGGTCGTCGGCCTCCAGCAGGAACCGCGAGATCTCGGCGTCGTCGCGGAACCAGGTGTAGCCGTAGCCGCCCGAGTAGGCGTACGTCGGGTCGAAATCGGGCCCGGCGATCCGCGCGCCGGTTTCACAGGACAGCAAGGAGAGCACGCGCAGATCGTCCGTCGCGCCGCAGTCGCCCGACAGGCCGGTGTCCCAGTCGGGAATCTGGCGCGCGCCGGCCGTCGCGATGGCGTCGGCGTCGTGGTCGGCCGCGAGCGAGCGCGTCCGGTCGAGCGCCTCGGGCCGGTCGATCTCGTCGACCGCGGTCAGCAGCGAGGCGAACGTGACCGCGCCGTCTTCGAGCGGGGCGACACCGTACACCGTCCCGCCGAGCTTGTTCTCCTCGTAGCGGCCGTCGTCGACGTCGCGCGGGAACTCGACCGGGTCGCCGTCGGCCAGCACCTCGTCGATCTGTTCGGGCACCTGTCCGGAGAGCTCGTCGAAGCCGGTCGACGCCGCGAAGTAGTCGTGCTCGCGGCGGTGGAACACCTCGACGGCGTCGCCGTGATCGAGCTGTGCGAGCTGGGTGCCGGTATCGTCCGGCGAGAACGTCGCCGAGACGCAGACCGCGTCGGCCTCGCCGTCGACGGTCACGTTCGTGACGTGCCCGTCCCCGAGCGTCAGGTCGCGCTGGACGACCGTCGCGTCGCCGATGGACCGCTTCGTCTCGACGATCGCGGTCTCGTCGACGTACGCCTGTTGTTCGGTGTCGTACTCGTCGAACCAGCGGATCTCGTCGTCGACCCGCAGTCCGAAGCGCAGCTGTTCGATGCCGCCGTACCCGGTCAGAGGATACGAGAAGTCACGGAGCGAGCCGTCGGGCCCGACGTGCACGAGGCGATCGTCGAGACCCGAGAAGATGCCGGCAGTCGAGCGGCGTTCCCCCGGGAACGCCGTCTCGCTGCCACGCCGCTCTTTGTAGTCCCGTAGCGCTGTCCGCAGTTTCATCGTTCCGACACAGAAGTCGGTCGGATATAAACATTGTTGAAATACTAATTCACGGTTTATTGCACCGGGGTCGCGGGGGCATCGAGGTTTCTCGGGGTGTAGACGCTGCGTCGTCCCCGATTCGGGTCGTCGGTACCGCCGCCGTGGCCGGTCCTTGCCATTTATTATTGCCCGCGAGCAAGAGTGATGTAGTCAATAATCATGGATGAAAGGGGGCTCGCCGATCTGCTGTCCCAGTTCGGCCTCTCGGAGAAGGAGATCGACACGTACCTGGCGATTCTGGACAGGGGAGAAGCCAAAGCGAGCGAAGTCGCGAACGACGCCGACGTCTCCAAGCGCTACGTCTACAGCATCAGCGAGGAGCTAGAGGAGCGCGGCTTCGTCGAAGTCAACGATCACTCGGTGCCGACGATGATCAAGGCCCGGCCGCCCTCGGAGGTGATCGAGCGGCTCAGCGGGACGATCGAGACGATCGAGCCGGAACTCGAGCAGCGCTACACCAGCACCAACGACGACATCGAGCAGTTCGAGGTGATCAAGTCCCGACCGACCGTGATCAAGCGCATCGAGCGGCTCCTGGAGTCCGCCGACGAGGAGGTGACGCTGACGCTGCCCGCGTCGCTCCTGACGCGGATCCAGCCGACGCTGCGCGAAACGGTCGATCGTGGCGTGCTCGTCTTGCTGTTGCTCAGCGGCCCCGAAGCCGAGGATTACCCGATCGAACAGCTCGACGGCGTCGCCAGCGCAGTTCGCGTCTGGCACGCGCGCGCGCCGCTGATGCTGACCGTCGACCGATCGCTGGGGCTGATCGCGCCAAACGACATGCTGACCCAGTCCAACAGCGACTCCAACGCCATCTCGCTGGCCCAGCGCCAGCTCGTTCCGGTGCTGATCGGCTCGTTCCTCGGGAACTACTGGCCGGTCGCCGAGGAGCTCCACGTCGAGCGCGCCCGCGAGTTGCCGCTGACGACGAGCGACTTCCGGAACGCCGTCCTGCAGGTCGCGCTTCACATGCAACAGGGCCAAGACGTCATCGCGACCGTTCGCGGGCGCCCGGTCGCGACCGAGAACGGCGAGGAGACGATCGAGGGCGAAGTCGTCGGCGTCCGGCAGGGGCTGGTCAAGCCGGCGACCAACTCGTTCCCCGTCGAGAACGCTTTCACCATCGACGCCGGCAACCGGCGGTACACGATCGGCGGCGAAGGGGCGTTCGTCGAGGACTTCGAGGCCTACGAAGTCACGCTGGAGCGTCCCGACGAGCAGGACGCCGACGCGTAAGCTCGCGTCGGTCGTGCTGGGGATCGTTCGCACGGAGAGACGACGACCGACGCCGCCGTTCGGGCGAGCGCCGATAGGCGGCGAGAGCAGTTCTTATCGGAGTAGTTCGGCCATCTCGTCGAGGCGGTCGTCGTAGAACGACAGCGCCGACTCGATCGGCTCGGGCGAGCGCATATCGACGCCGGCGTCGGCCAGCAGTTCGAGCGGATACTCTCTGGAGCCGCGCTTGAGGAACTCCAGGTAGTGGTCGGCGGCGTCGTCGCCGTCCGAGAGGATGCCGTTGGCCAGCGCCACCGCGGCGCTGATTCCCGTGCTGTACTGGTAGACGTAGTACGCCCGGTAGAAGTGCGGGATGCGCATCCACTCGCGGTCGATCCGGTCGTCGAACGCCGCCGGCTCGTAGAACCGCTCTTTGAGGTCGCGGTACAGCTCGTCGAGCCGGTCGGGCGTGAGCGCGCCGCCCTCTTCGACGATCTCGTGGGCGCGGTGCTCGAACTCCGCGAACATCGTCTGTCGATACAGCGTCGATCGGAACCGCTCTAGGTACTCGTTGAGGATGTGCCGGCGGAACGTGGGATCCTCGACGGTCTCCAAGAGGTGTTCGGTCAGCAGCGCCTCGTTGACGGTGCTGGCGACCTCTGCGGTAAAGATTTCGTAGTCGCTGTAGACGTAGGGCTGGTGCTCGCTGGTGTACTGGGAGTGCAGCGAGTGGCCCAGTTCGTGGGCCAGCGTGAACATCGATGCCACGTCGTCCTGGTAGTTCATCAGGATGAAGGGCTGGGTGTCGTACGTACCCCCGGAGTACGCGCCGGACTGTTTGCCCCGGTTCTCGTAGACGTCGACCCACCGCGAGTCGAGCCCCTCGTCGACGCGGGACTGGTAGTCCTCGCCGAGCGCGCCGACCGCCTCGACGACGTGCTCGCGGGCCTCCTCGTAGGGGACCTCGGGACTCTCCGTCTCGGTCATCGGCATGTACAGATCCCACATCCGGAGCTCGTCGACGCCCAGCGCCTCGCGCTTGAGCTCCGCGTGGCGGTGGAGCTTGTCGAGGTTGTCGTCGACAGTCTCCAGGAGCGTGTCGTACACGTCAGTCGGCACGTTCGGGCCGTGCATCGCCGCCTCGCGGGCGGTGTCGTAGTTGCGCGCTCGCGCGAGCTTCACGTCGGCCGTGGCGCTCTTTCGGTACGACGTCGCCACCGTGTTGCGGATCTGGCCCCACTCGTCGTAGAACTGCTCGTACACCTCCCGGCGGAACTCGCGGTTCGGATTCTTCTGGAGCGTCGTGAAGTTCGCCAGCGAGATCTCGACGGCTTCGCCGTCGGGGTCCTCGACGGTGGGGAACTCGACGTCGGCGTTCGTCAGGATGTTGTAGATCTCGCCCGGCGAGCCGGTCACCTCCGAGAGATCCGCCAGCAGCCCCTCGATCTCGGCCGAGCGAGTGTGGGGCTTCATGCGCATGACGTCGTCGACGTAGTGGCCGTACACCTCCAGCCCGTCGGTCGACTCGATCATCTCGTCGATCTCCTCGCGGTCGAGCGCCTGCAGCTCCGGTTCGAGGAAGCTCGCCGCGCTGGATGCCTGCGCTCCCAGCGACTGGGCGCGCGTGGTCATCGCCTGGTACTCCTGGTCGCGCGTGTCCTCGTCGCGGCGCATCCGCGCGTACGCGGAGATCTGCTGGACCGACCGCATCACCGACTCGTAGAGCTCGAACAGCTCCAGCAGCGTCTCCCCGTCGCGGGTGGCCTCCCCCTCGTAACTGGCCAGTTCCTCGATCCGGGACTCGGTTTCCTCGTAGGCCGTCTCCCAGTCCTCGTCGTTCGCGTAGATGCTCTCGAGATCCCACTTGTACTCGTCGTCGATCTCGGAGCGTTCGGGCACCGAACTCATGTGCGAACGGTTGTCTGTCGCGGTGGTAAGTCTTGCTTCTCCGGCGATGCGCGGCCGAATCCGGCGCGTCGGGACGGCCGCCGCCACCGGTCAGCTCTCGCCGATCCCGCCCTCTATTCGCCCCGCGACGCGGGCCCCGGCCGCCCGTTCGATCCGCTTCTCGCGAAACACCTCGCGGGCGCTCGCCGCGGCCTCGGCGTCGACGCCGAAGGTCACGCCCGGATAGGACACGTCGGTGAGTACGAGCGGGTACGGCGGCGCCGGGCCGACGCCCTCGGGACCGTCGATCGGCTCGGCGCCGAGCACGCGCTCGATTTTCTCTCGGTCGGCCGCGCCGGTCGCGACTTCGCGCACGAGTGCGACGACGCGCCGAACGAGCTGCCGGCAGAAGCCGCCAGCCCGCAACGTGACGATCAAAAACGGCTCGTCGACGCGCAGTGACGCCGAAAGGTTGCGTACGGTATTCTCGTCGTCGCTCGTCAGGTTGTGGTAGTCGTGGCGGCCCGCGAGCGCGTCGAGGGCGGCCCGCGCTCGCTCCGCGTCGGCGTCCGGCGCGTGCAGCCAGTAGGTGTAGGTCCGGCTCGCGGCGTCGTGGGTCGCGTGGAACCCGGCGTCGACGTCGGCGCTCGCCCACGCCCGAACGTCCGCGGGCAGTTCGCTGTTGAGCGCGGCGGGCGTCAGCCAGTCGGGCGCCTCGAACGCGACCGTCTGGGCCAGCGCGGAGACGCCGGCGTCGGTTCGGCCGGCCGCGGCGTAGCCGTCGGGAACAGTGGTCTCGCTCTCCGTGACGCCGAGCGCCGCCAGCGCGTCGAGGATCGCCCCCTCGACGGTCGGCACGTCGGGCTGGCGCTGGAAGCCGTGGTAGGGCCGGCCGTCGTAGGCGATCCGGTACGCGCGCATCACCAGTCGAGCTCGACTGGTTCGCCGGTTTCGGCGGACTCGTGGACCGCTTGTATGATCCGCAGGTCGTCGAGCCCGTGGCGCCCGTCCGGCTCGATTTCGGCGTCGCCGAGCACGCGATCCGAGAAGTAGTCGAACAGCTCCAGCACCTCGCGCTCGGCGTCGAACTCGCGGTGGTCGACGTCGACGACGAGGTCGCCCCGCGTGAGCCGGAGCGCGCACTCGCCGTGGAACGCGGGATCGAGCTCGATCTGGCCCTCGGTTCCCGTGATCTTGAGCTGCGTGTCCGTCTGGGCGTTCTGGCTCGTCGTCGTGACCATTCGGACGTCGCCTTCCAGCTGGAGCAGCGAGGAGGAGCGCTCGTCGGGCACGTCCGAGAAGGCGTCGTGGAGCGAGGACATCCGCGACTCGACGGCGACCGGGTCGCGGCCGAGCAGGTAGCGCGCCGTGTTGATCGAGTAGATGCCCAGATCCATCACCGACGTCCCGTAGCCCGAGATGTCGGGATCGAGGCGCCACTGATTCTCGTCGGGGATCATCTCCAGCAATCGCTGGCTGTTGTGGCCCTGGACCGTCGCGGGCTCGCCGATGAACCCCTCCTCGATCAGTTCGCGGGCGCGGCGCACCGCCGGTTCGGTCTGCATCCGGTAGGCGATCATCAGCGGCACGTCGGCGTCCTCGCAGGCCTCGACCATCGTCTCGGCGCGCTCGACGGTGGCCTCCATCGGCTTCTCGCACAGCACCCCCTTCCCGAGGTCGGCGGCCGTCTCGGCGTACTCCAGGTGGTAGGCGTTGGGCGTCCCGATGTACACCGCGTCGTAGGCGTCGCTCGCGGCGCCCTCGTGGTACTCGTCGTAGCTGATCCCCCGCTCGACGTTCTCCTCGTCGGCGATGCGCTCGGCCTTTTCGGTCGAACTGCTCACCAGCACGGCCACCTCGCCGAACTCCGAGCGCTCGATGGCCGGGATGGCGACGTCTCTGGTCCACCAGCCGATCCCGACGAGCGCGTACCGGACGGTGCCCTCGTCGATCGTCTGCCAGTCGCGCTCGTCGTACCCGTCGAGCCACTGTTGCATGGCTCGAACTGTGGTCGCCCCGGGAATAAACGTTGACGCCCCGGAAGCGCGCTTCACCTCGTCGATCGATGAACGGCCGCCGAAGGACCGAAGGGAGCCACTACGCACTAGCCGACTGTGAGCCGAGCTATCACGTCCGGCGCCCGGATCGACGCACAGACCGGCCAGGACGCCTCCACGAGGGCGTCGAGCGTTACCAGGGGGGTGGCACCGTGACCGACGGTCCCGTCGCTCCGTCGCCCGCCGAGACGCCGTGTCCCGATCGCTTCGACGGCGACGTCGTGGTGGTCACCGGCTCGACGCGCGGGCTCGGCGAGACGATCGCCCGGCGGTTCGCGGCCGAGGGCGCCGCGGTCGTCGTCTCCGGCCGCACCGTCGAGGACGGCGAAGCGGTGGCGGCGTCGATCCGCGAGGACGAGGGCGAGGCGACGTTCGTCGAAGTCGACCTGCGCGATCCCGACGCCGTCGCGGCGCTGATCGACGCCGCCGCCGAGGAGTACGGCACGCTCGACGTCGTGGTGAACAACGCCGGCGTCGAGACGTACACCGGCGTCGAGGAGGCGACGATGGAAGACTGGAATCTCGTCGTCGAGACCGACCTTCGAGCGTACTGGCTCTGCGTGAAGCGCGCGGCGGAACACATGAACGAGGGCGCCGTCGTCAACGTCTCCTCGAACCACGCGTTCGCGACGACGCCGGAGATGTTTCCGTACAACGCCGTCAAGCCGGCCGTCGAAGGGATGACCCGCGCGATGGCGCTCGATCTGGGCCCGGAGATCCGGGTGAACTCGGTCGCGCCGGGGTGGACCGAGATCGAACGCACCACGGAGGGCCTCGACGAGGAGACGCACGAGCGCGCCAAGGCGAGCCACCCGCTCGGACGACTGGGCCGGCCCGAGGACATCGCCGGCGCCGTCACGTTCCTTGCGAGCGACGACGCCGCCTTCGTCACCGGCACGTCGCTCGTCGTCGACGGCGGCCGGACGGCGGTGCTGCAGGACGACGCGCTGCCCGATTACCGGCGGGAGTAAGTCGCCGGTCGTCAGCCCCGCAACTAGCGGCCGCTCAGACGTGTTCGTCGAGGAACGCCGCGATCGCGGAGTACGCCTCGATCTTGTTCTCCAGCTTGGTGAATCCGTGGCCCTCGTCGTCGAAGATCAGCTTTCGCGTCGGGACGCCCTGCGCGTTGGCTTCCTCGACGATCTGCTCGGCCTCGCCGACGGGCACGCGGGGATCGTTCGCACCGTGGAGCACGAACAGCGGCGAAGCGATCTTCTCGACGGTGTTGACCGGACTGATCGACTCCAGGAACTCGCGGTCCTCGGCCAGCGAGCCGTACTCGGCCTCCCGGAGTTCGCGGCGCCACTCGCCGGTGTTCTCTAGGAACGTGACGAAGTTGGCGATGCCGACGACGTCGACGCCGGCCGCCCAGAGATCGGGGTACTCGGTCAGGCACGCCAGCACCATGAACCCGCCGTAGGACCCGCCCATCACGGCGATCCTGTCTGGGTCGACCGCGGGATGGTCGTGGAGCCACTCGACGCCCGCCCGGACGTCTTTCACCGAGTCCATCCGGTTTCGCACGTCGTCGAGGTGGGTGTACTCCCGGCCGTAGCCCGACGACCCGCGAACGTTGGGCTCGAAGACGGCGTACCCTCGGTCGAGGAAGTACTGCTTGACCGAGCTAAAGCTGGGTCGGCGCTGGCTCTCGGGCCCGCCGTGAATGTCGACGATCACGGGCACGTCGGCGTCGACGCTGTCGCTCTCGCCGGCGCTCGCCGCGCCGGTGGCGTCCTCCGGCAGCGTGAGGTACGCCGGAACGTCCAGTCCGTCGAAGCTCTCGAAGCGTACCAATTCGGGTGTCCGGAACGTCTCGCGAGGGACTCCCGCCGTCGGAGCGTCGGTCCAGCGCTCCGCCTCGCCCGTCTCGAACTCGACGACGTGGACGTTCGTGTTGCTTCCCCGGCCGCTGGCGGTGATCGCGTACCGGTCGCCGTCGGGCGCGAAGTCGACGCCACCCGCCGTTCCTTCGGGCAGATCCGGCGCCGGAACCTCATCGATCTCGGTCGGCCCGGCGAGTTCGCCAGCCGTGATCTCCGTGTAGCCGTCGACGTTGCGCGAGTAGACGAGCCGACCGGTCTCCTCGTCGAGCGCGACGCCGTCGACGTTCCAGTCGCCGCCGTCGACGACCGTTTCCAGGTCGCCCGAACCGAGGTCGAGGCGCGCGAGATAGAGCGTGTCCGCGCCCTCGTCGGTCACGAGGTAGACCGCCTCGCCCTCGGGCCCCCACTCGGCGCCGCTGTAGCGCACGTCGCCCTCGTGGGGCGTGACGTGCTCCAGCTCACCCGATTCGAGATCGAGCACGTGCAGATCGTGGTCGAAGCTCGCGCGGGCCTCGTGGACGAGCAATCGGTCGTCGTCGGGGCTCCAGCCGGCGACCGAGAGCCAGCCCGATCCCTCGTGGACCAGTCGGGCGTCGTCGCCACGCTCGTCGCGGTCCTGCACGTACACGTCGAAGACGGCCTCGTCGCGGCGATTCGAGGCGAACGCGAAGCGCTCGCCGTCGCTCGACCAGCCGCCCCAGCGGTGCTTGGCGTCGGGCATCCCGGTCGCGTTGTCGATCGCTCCGGTTTCGGCGTCCAGCACGAAGAGCTGCTGGCGCTCGTTGCCCCCCTCGTCCATCCCGAACGCCAGTTCGGCGCGCTCGGGCGACCAGTCGACGAAGGTGACTCGCTCCTCGTCGAACGTACGCTGGGTCGGCCACTGCCGGGGGCCGTCGAGCGTCCACACCTGCGGGACGCCGGTGGTGTCCATCTGGAAGGCGAGCCGCTCGCCGTCGGGGCCAAAGGAGGAGCCGTAGGCGCTGCGGACGTTGAGATATCGGTCGATAGAGTAGGCCATATCGGGTCCAACACCGCTGGGGCCGAGTAGCTTCCGGCGTCTCGCGACGCTGGCGTTTCACAGACACGTCCGGCTGGCGACACGCAACGTCCCGCAGCCAGATGCGACGCCGCCGGAAAATAGCCGGGATTTTTAACAGATCGTTTCATCTGGCGTGGTATGCGCGTCGCGCTGGTTTCGCTGACGACTACGCACCACCGTGACGCATCTCCGGAACGGCGGCTCCGGCGGGTGGCGACGTCGCTGGCCGATCGAGGCCACGACGTCCACGTCTTCTGTGCCAGATGGTGGACCAACACCGACGACACGCGCGAGGAGGCGGGCCTGACGTACCACGGCGTCACCCTCGACGAGACGGCCCGCCAGTCGTTTCTCCTCCGTGCGCCGTTCGCGATCGCTCGTGCGGATCCCGACGTCGTCCACGCTGGTGCGACGTATCCGCCGGCGATCGCCGCCGCCAGCGTCGGTGCGACGCTGGCCCGGACGCCGCTGCTGGCCGACTGGTACGACCCCGAGGGCGCGGACGGGGGCTTTCTCACCCGCCGGGCGCTGACCGCGCCCGACCGCATCGTCACGCCCTCGCGGCTCGTCCGGACGCGGCTTCGCGAACACGGCGCCGACATGGAGCGCCTGCAGGTCGTCCCCAACGGCGTCGACTTCGACCTGATTCGGTCGACCGATCCGGCCGACGAGCGCCACGTCGTGTACGCCCGCCGGCTCGACGAGGGGGCCAACTTGGAGAGTCTGCTGCTCGGGCTCGCCGAGTTGCGGGACTTCGAGTGGTCGGCGACCGTGATCGGCGACGGCCCCGAGCGCGAGGCCTACGAGCAGCAAGCGCGGGACCTCCGGATCGAGGACCGGATCGAGTTCGTCGGCGAGCTCTCCCGCGAGGACCGGGTCGCGATCTACCGGAGCGCCCACGTGTTCGTCCAGACTGCCCGGCAGTGCAAGTTCGCGACCGAACTGCTGTGGGCGCTGGCGTGTGGCTGCGTCGGCATCGTCGAGTACCACGCCGATTCGAGCGCTCACGAGCTCGTCGAGGGGCGCGAGCGCGGCTTCCGGACGACCAGCGAGCAGGAGCTGGCCGACGCCATCCGCGAGGCCGGCGAGATGGAGCCGATGACCGTCGACGAGGACTTCTCGGGGTTCGATCGCGGCGCCGTGCTCGACAAGTATCTCGATCTGTACCGGGAGCTGCGATCGCAGTACGGGCTGCTGTAGCTACTCCGCCGTCTCCTCGCCGTTGTCACCGCTCGCCTCTCCACCGCCGTCGCCGGTCGTCTCCCGAACGACGGCGACGACGTTCTGGACGTGACGCATCCCCTTCGCGATCGCGATCACGTCGCCCATCAGCCGATCCCGACTCAGTCCGTCAGGGTAGCGGCGCTGCTCGAACTGGATCGTCCGGAGATCGGAAAACTCGCAGCGAGTGCCCTCCTCGTCCATGAACGTGTAGAACCCGGGCACGGTGACCAGCACGGGGCTCAACTGGGAGAACAGTTCGCGCTGCCGGCGATCGTCGTCGAGCAGCGCGGCGACGCGTTCGGTGTCGAACCCGCACTTCCCGACGATCCGGACCGGGCCGGACCGCTCCTCTTTGATGACGTGCAGCGGCATCCGCGAGACTTCGAGTTCGAGATTGAATTCGGTCGTCGACTCGGAGGTCTCCGTAATCTCGCCGACGACGCTCGGGTCGAGCCACGCCCGCACCTGCTCGACGGTGATGCGTTCGACCATGGGCGTCTATCCACGGACGCGATAAAAAGCGACGGGTAAGACCAGTGGCAGCGTTCGGTCTCGAAGACGGACAGACGTGGAAATGGTCGTAGGGCCCGGAGCGAGTGGTATCACGATCGGGACGGCTCAGCAACGCCGGGCGGCCTACGGACCGGGACGGTACAACTCGGCTTCGGTCGGTTTCTCCTGTGTGTCGAATCGGATCACCTCCTGTGTTACTTGTTCACGAATATCACTTCCTGGCTTAAAAGCTTTTCGTAAGATGTGCTAGTACACTCGTGATTATCCATGCGTCTAACGAGTCTATCGTGAGATAGTTGGACAAGATGTAAATAGTCGTGGAGCACAAGTTACGATTGGTAACAAACCATGTCCCAACGGATGTCCGACGACGCGGCGCCTGCGCAGCCCGGCGAGCTCGAACACGTCACCGTCACCGACGACGAGGGGCCGCCTACGTGCACGATCTTCCCGCAGGACTGCTCTGAGGAGAAGCTGGTGACCCATTGGATCACCGCCGAGGAATCGTCGTTCGTCGCGCTCGATCGGTGGCAGTGACCGGACGGGCTACTCGTCGTCTGACTCGCCGTCGGGCCCTGCGCTCGAAAATCGAGATTTTCGGCATCCTCAAAGGAGCGCTTGCGCTCTTTTGGACCTCGCGGGAGCTCGCTCCCGCTCAGTGACGAGAGAGCTCCGCGCTCTCGAACCACCTCGACTCAGTCTCGGCAGGACGCCGACGACGCCGCGGCGACGTTGACCGCGGCGACGTTCTCCGCTACGTCGTGGACGCGCACGATGTCGGCGCCCCGATCCGCGGCCAGCGCCGTGCCCGCTACGGTCGGCGGACCGCGCTCGCCGGCGTCCTGACCGGTGTGCGCGTACATCGACTTGTGGGAGTGACCGACCAGCACCGGACAGCCGAAGGCGTCGAACTCGTCGATGCGGCCGAGCAGCTCGAACGCCTCGGTTGCCGACTTCGCGAATCCGAGTCCGGGATCGACGACGATCTGCTCGCGGTCGAGACCGGCCTTCTCGGCCAGTAGCACGCGCTCGCGGAGCTGGTCGATCACGTCCGTCACGACGTCGTCGTACTCCACGTCGGCGTCCGGATCGACGGGCGCGTTGACGCTGTGCATCACCACCAGCGGAGCGTCGTACTCCGCGGCGACGAAGCGCATCTCCGGGTCCTCCAGCCCCGAAACGTCGTTCAGGATGTCGGCGCCGGCCTCCAGCGCGGCGCGACCCACCTCGGCCCGGCGGGTGTCGACCGACACCATCGCGTCGAGGTCGGCGATACGCTCGACGACCGGGACGACGCGTTCTTTTTCCTCCTCGACGGGGACCGGCTCGGCGCCCGGACGGGTGCTCTCGCCGCCGACGTCGACGATGTCGGCGCCCTCCTCGACCATCTTTTCGGCCCGCGCGACGGCGTCCTCGACGGCGTCGTACTCGCCGCCGTCGTGGAAGCTATCGGGCGTGACGTTCAGGATGCCCATCACCGCGGTGCCGTCCGCCCAGGGGTACTCGCGGCTGCTGGTGGCGGAGTCAGCCTTCGCGTCGGTGTCGCGCTCCGGAGCAGCGGCGTCGCCGTCCAGCGCCAGCGTCTCGCGTAGCTCGTCGGCGATCGTGCCGAGCCCCTCGCCCCGCTCGTCCAGTTGCTCGACGAGCGCCTCGAACTCGGCGAGCGTCCCCAGCAGCGCGACGTCGACGACGGCGTCGTCCTGTTCGCTCACGCCCGACAGCGCGCAGTCGCCGCCGACGTCGAGCATCGCCGCTTCGAGCCGCCGGGCCTGGCGCGTCCGGACGCGCGTCGTCAGCACGCGGTGGACGCCGTCGGCCGCCGTCCGCTCGATCTCGGCGTCCGGGACGTGCGCGCCGTCGAGCGTCGATCGCGCGTCGTCGATATCCCGAACGCGATGGGGGAACTGCAGGCGCGACCAGCGCGTTCTGGCCTCGGCGACGGTAAAGAGCGAACCGGTCACCAGCACGCAGTCGCCCTCGTCGGCGGCGTCGAGCGCGTCGGCGACGGCGCCCTCGACGGACCCGCCCGCGACGACTTCCGCGGCGCCGGCGCGCTCGAACACTTCCGCGAGCACGGCGGCGTCCTCCGATCGGTCGAGATCGGGCTCGCAGGCGACGACGCGGTCGGGCGTCGGGAGCGCGGCGGCCATCTCGCCGTGGTCTTTGTCGTGCATCGCACCGAACACGACGTGGAGGTCGTCGTAGTCGAACTCGGCGAGCGCGCCGGCGAGCTTCTCGCAGGCACCGGGGTTGTGGGCGCCGTCGAGCACGGTCAGGGGCTCGCGTTCGAGCACCTCGAACCGGCCCGGCCAGTGGGCCTGCCGGAGGCCCCGCTCGATGCGCTCTTCAGCGACCGGCTCGCCGCCCAGGCGCTCGGTCACCTGCCGGGCGAGCGCGGCGGCGATGCCGGCGTTGTCGGCCTGGTAGGCGCCGACCGTCGGGACGCGCGCGTCGACCGACCAGCCCGGTCCCGCGACCGAAACGGCCGACTCGGTGTGGTTCCGCCGGCCGCCGTAGGACGGCACCACGTCGCCCTCAGTTCCGACCGTCAGCACGTCGCCGGCAATTTCGCGGACGGCGTCGAGCGCCTCGCCCTCGGCGCCGGTGACCAGCGGCGCGTCGGCGGGCGCGACGTGGGCCTTGTCGCGGGCGATCTCGGCGATCGTGTCCCCGAGCACGTCGGTGTGTTCGAGCGTCACGGTCGTCACCGCGCTCGCGATCGGGTCGACGACGCTCGTCGCGTCGAGCTTGCCGCCGATGCCGACTTCGAGCACGGCGACGTCGACGTCGCGCCGGTCGAACTGCCAGAGCGCCATCGCGGTCGTCGCCTCGAAAAACGTCGGCGAGACGCCGTCGGCGCCCTTCTCGCGGACGTACGGTGCGATCTCGTCGGCGAACTCGGCGACGGCACTCGTCTGGATCTTCCGCCCGTCGACGCGGATCCGCTCGCGCAGGTCTTCCAGATGCGGCGAGGTAAAGAGTCCCACCGTCAGCCCGGCCTCGCGCAGGATCGACTCGACCATCCTCGCGGTCGAGCCCTTGCCGTTCGATCCGGCGATCTGCACGCAGGCCAGCCCGTCGTGGGGGTCGTCCAGGTGAGAGAGGAGGTCGGCGGTCGATTCGATCCCGGGGCGCGGGCCGAACCGCCGAAGGTCGTAGAGGAAGTTCGCCGCCTCGTGGAACTTCATACTCGCACGTCTCCTGCCGCGCGCTTTAGCCCTTCGGAACGGTCGCTTTCGCCCGCCGGGCGACGCCGGAGAGCGGCGTCGAGACGCCGCCGCGAACGCTCGACCCGAGCGGGACGCTGCGACGATCTCGGCTCGATTCAGTGCGACGGCGCCGCGTCCGGCGATGCGACGCCGTCGATCTCGAACCGCGCACCCCCATGCTCGCTCTCGGCGACGTCGATCGTCCAGTCGTGGGCGTCGACGATCTGCTCGACGATCGCCAGCCCGAACCCGGTTCCGTCGGGCGCGGTCGTGTGGCCCTGCTCGAACACCGCTTCGCGTTCCTCCAACGGGATCCCCGGCCCGTCGTCCTCGACGAAAAACCCCTCGTCGTCGGGCAGTGCGCCCATTCTGACGGTCACGTCGTCCGGGCCGTGTTCGACGGCGTTTCGAAAGAGGTTCTCCAGCAGTTGGCGCAGCCGTGACTCGTCGGCCTGAAGCGTCGGCGCCCCGTCGAGTTCGACGCTCGCGTCCGCCGTGTCTGCCGTCTCCCAGGCGTCCCGCGCGACGGCGTCGAGCGCGATCGTCTCGACGTCGCCGACCGAGTCTCCCTGTTGGGCCAGCGTCAGCAGGTCGTCGATCAGCGCGTCGATTCGTTCGAGCGACTGCTCGACCTCCGCGAGCTGGTCGTCGTCGCCGTCGCTGCGCTCGCGTGCGACCTCGAGGTGGCCCATCGCCACCGTCAGGGGGTTCCGGATGTCGTGGCTGACGACGCTGGCGAACTGTTCGAGCCGCTCGTTCGTCTGTTCGAGCTGGCCGTTCGCCCGTTCGAGCTGTTCCTGCCGGCGCTGGCGTTCGAGCTCGTGGCTGGCCCACTGGGCGAGCAGCTCGACGAACGTCCGCTCGGAGTCCGAAAAGAGCTTCTCGCGCGCGGCGTCGTCGGCGAAACAGAAGGTTCCGAACAGCTCGCCGTGGACCTCGATCTTCGATCCCAGGTAACAGGACAGCCCCCAGCGGTCGTACGTCGCGGCGTCGAGCCAGTCGCCCCCCGCGGCGTCCGCGGCGCCGACCAGCTCGTCGGACTCGATCGTCGCCTCGCAGTACGCTTCCGAGAGCGGCGAGGTCGCCCCCTCGCGGAGCTTCTCGTGGTCGCCTTCGACTGCGAGGATCTCCTGGCGACCGTCCTCGATGCGAGTCAGAAAGCCCAGCGAGAGCCCCAGTCGCGAGCAACCGATCCCGAGAATCCGGTGGAGCTTCTCGTCGAAGGAGAGATCGGGATTCGACGTGACGTCGTAGAGTTCGCGCAGCGAGCGCTCGCTGGTCTGGAGCTCCTCTTGAATCCGGTTGCGCTCGGAGATGTCCCGACCCTCGGCGATCAGCGAGACGACCCGGCCGTCCTCGTCGGTGACGGGTCGGATCGTCCCGTCGATCGTCGCCGTCTCGCCGTCGGGGGCGTGGTGGGTCGCCTCGTAGCGCACCGACTCGCCGGCGGCGGAGCGGTCGACCCATTCCCTGAGCTGCTCCCGCGGCGCACTCGGGTGGTCCCACCACGGCGTGTCCCAGAACGGAACGCCGTGGACCGACTCGAAGTCCGCGTCGACGAACTCCAGGGCGGTGCCGTTGGCCTTGCGGACGATCCCGTCGGGATCCAGCAGTACGATAAATGAGTCGGGATCGTCGAACACGGCGTCGAACTGGCGCTTGTACTCCCGGAGCCTGCGCTCGCGAGCGTTGCGCTCGGTGACGTCGCGGACGATCCCCGAGAACAGCCGCTCGCCGCCTCTGTGGTGTTCCTCGAAGGAGATCGCCAGCGTGATCTCGCGGCCGTCGCTGTGGCGCCCGGGCAGCTCGACGTAGTTCCAGTCGATCGTCCGCTCGCCCGATTCGAGGTACGCCGCCATCCCCTCGTTGTGGTCGGCGCGGAACGACTCGGGGATCAGCGTCGTCAGCGGCTCGCCTTCGACTTCGGCGGCGTCGTAGCCGAACACCTCCGAGACGGTGTCGTTGGCAAAGCGGATCGTGCTCGACTCGTCGACGACGAGGATCGCGTCCGACGCCTCGTGGACGAGATTCTGGTAAAACCGCTCATCAGCGTCGCCGGCGTTCCGGTCGACGACGCTCTCGATCCGCCGTTCGAGCGTCCTCGACGGGTCGGGCGCGTCGGCCCGGACGTACTCGTCGACCGTAGAATCGGCGTCGGCAGCGTCCTCGAGGGCGGCATCGATCAGAACGACCGGAATCTCCGGCGCAGAATCGCGCACTCGCTCGGCGACTGTCCGCCAACCCTCGTCCGACGCCGTCGTGACGACGCAGTCGACGTCCCCGTCTTCGATCCGCGCGACGGCGTCGGCAGCGCCCGTCGCTTCAACAACGTCGAACCGCTCGTGGCCGGGGACCGGCGTCGACGCTGGTGGGTCGGCGTCGACGTACAGAACTGAGATGTGCCCCGAGGCGTTCATACCTACAGGGTGTATTCCAGCTACTTGAATCCGTTTGCGGCGGCGTGCGTCGCGATCGAGGGCTTCCCGGCGCGGGGTCGTCCCCGCTCTACCGCTCGGCGGCCGCTTCGAGCGCCTCGACGGCCGGCAGCGGTGCGCCGGTCAGGGCGCGCAGGTAGGCGCCGCCGGCGATCGAGAGGTGGTCGAAGTTCTCCTCGCCCAGATCGTACATCGTGACGGTGCGGGAGGTGTCGCCGCCGCCGACGACCGAGTAGCAGTCGGTCTCGGCGACCGCCCGCAGGACGCCGACGGTGCCGTGGCTGAACTGCTCCATCTCGAAGACGCCCAGCGCGCCCTTCACGAGCACCGCCTCGGACTCTCGGACGTGGGGCTGGTACGCCTCGACGGTCTCCTCGCCGATGTCCAGGTACTCGTCGGGGTGGTCGGCGGCGTCCTCGACGCGCTCGGTGACGCGCTCGCCGTCCTCGCCCTCGCGTGCGACGTCGACCGGCAGCGAGATCCGGTCGCCGTACCGCTCTTTGACCTCGCGGATCGTTTCCTCGTTTTCGGCCCAGCTCTCGTCGTACAGGCCGGGGCCCTCGGGCGTGTCGATGCCGATCTCGTACCCCTCCGACCGGAGGAACAGCTGGCCGACGATGCCGCCCAGCAGGAACAGGTCGACCTTCTCGTCGAGGTTCTCCATCGCGGCGACGACGTCCTCGACCTTGGTGCCGCCCAGCACCATCGTCACTTTGCCGTCGAACTCCCGGCGCTCGATCGAGGTGTTGTACTCGTACTCGTCTTCCATCACGCGGCCGGCGTAGCTGTCCATGACCTGCGGGAAGCCGACGATCGAGGCGTGGGGGCGGTGGGCGACCGAGTAGCCGTCGTTGACGTAGGCGTCGAACTCGGGCGCCAGCGTCTGGACGAGGTCGCTCTCGCCGTGTTCCTCGGGGGTGCGGTCGGCGAGCTCATCGTCGGTCATGCGGACGTTCTCGAGGACGAGCACGTCGCCGCCGTCGAGCTCCTCGATCGCGTCGAGGGCCTCGTCGCCGTACGTCGAGGGGACGTAGTCGACGTCCGTCCCGACGTGCTCGGCGAGGATGTCGGCGTGCTGTTCGAGCGTGACGAACGTGTCGCGGCCGGGCCTGCCCTGATGGGCCAGCAGCGCGACGGCGTGGCCGTCCTCTGCCAGTTCGGCGATCGTCTCGGCGTGGCGGGCGAACCGGCGGTTGTCCTGCACCGCGCCGTCGTCGACGGGGGCGTTCACGTCGATCCGCATCAGGAGTCGCTGCTGGGTGTCGAGGTCGTCGATGGTGTTGAACATGGGTTGTGAAATCGGCGGAAAGTAAGTGAGCGAACGGTTCGGCGGGGGCTACGGCGTCAGGCCGAGGCTTCGAGCTCGGACTCCTCGACGACGTGCGTCGCGAGGTCGAGCATGCGGTTCGAGAAGCCGTACTCGTTGTCGTACCACGCGAGCACCTTCACCTGGCCGCCGACCTTCATCGTCGAGTCGGCGTCGATCAGCGAGGAGTAGGGCTGGCCGACGACGTCTCGCGAGACGATCTCGTTCTCGGTGTAACCCATGACGCCCTCGAGCTCGCCGTTCGCGGCGTCCTCGAACGCGGCGTTGACCTCCTCGATCGAGGCGTCCGCTTCGAGGTTGACCGTGAGGTCGGTGATCGAGCCGTCCGGGACGGGCACGCGCATCGCCATGCCGTCGAGCTTGCCCTCGAGTTCGGGCAGGACCTCGGTCGTCGCCTGCGCGGCGCCGGTCGAGGTCGGAACGATGTTCTCGGCGGCGGCGCGGCCGCGGCGGCGCTTGCGGTTCGGACCGTCGACGAGGCTCTGGGTGCCGGTGTAGGCGTGGGTCGTCGTCAGGACGCCCGACTCGATGCCGAACTCCTCGTCGAGCACCTTCGCGACCGGCGCGACGGAGTTGGTGGTACAGGAGGCGTTCGAGACGACGTCCTGCCCCTCGTACTCGTCGTGGTTGACGCCGTAGACGATCGTCAGAACCTCCTTCTCGCCCTTCGGGGGCGCGGAGATGATCGTCTTGTCGGCGCCGGCCTCGACGTGCTTGTAGGCGTCGTCGTAGTTGCGGAACAGGCCGGTGCACTCGAAGGCGACGTCGACGTCGAGGTCGTCCCAGGGCAGCTCGGCGGGGTCTTTCTCCGAGAGGATCGGCACCGTTCGGTCGCCGACGACGAGGTCGCCGTCGTCGTCGATCTCGACGTCCTCGGTGCGGCCGTGGACGCTGTCGTACTTCAGGAGATAGGCCATGTCGTCGACGTCCATCACGTCGTTGATCCCGACGATCTCGATGCCGTCGGTCACGAGCGAGGCGCGAAACACGTTGCGCCCGATGCGACCGAACCCGTTCAGCCCTACGCGGAGCGTATCGTCTGCTGAGTCACTCATACTGACTTGGTACGACCTTCCGGCTAAAGTATTTACCTAAATAGGAGTCGGCGTCTAGATCTGCATTGTAATTAATTGTTGAGGATTACAAAACGGCGCCTGACGGTTCGATTCCTGAAAAAATAGGGAACGGACAGAAACAAACGATTACCCTCCGAACATATCTAGAGTTTCTTACTTGTGACGCTCCGCGTCCCTCGAGCGATGTGTTGGACGGTATCATTGCTCATGTCTGTCAGAGCGCGGAGATTCCCGTCGCGACGCTCTGGCACGGGCGCCCGTCCGCTTTCTACGGATCGTCGCCTTAACAACTCTATTTCGAGTAAGGATCTATCAGCTAGTACGAACATTTATCCCGGCGCTGGTCGCAACCTCATACATGCTCCACGTGGGCGTCAACGGGTACGGTACGATCGGCAAGCGCGTCGCCGACGCGGTGCGGGCACAGCCGGATATGACGATCGCGGGCGTGACAAAGACGAGTCCCGACTTCGCGGCCGAGGGGGCTCGTGCCGCGGGCTATCCCCTCTACGCGTGCGACGAGGGGTCGGTCGACGAGTTCCACGCCGCGGGCCTCGCCGTCGACGGGACGGTCGAGGACATGGTCGACGCCAGCGACGTCGTCGTCGACGCGACGCCGGGCGGCGTCGGCGCGGAGTACCGCCCGCTCTACGAGGCCCATGACACGCCCGCCGTGTTCCAGGGCGCCGAGGCTCCGGACGTGGCCGAGACGAGCTTCAACTCGCGTGCGAACTTCGAGACCGCCCGGGACGCCGACTACGTGCGGGTCGTCTCCTGCAACACGACCGGGCTCTCGCGCCTGCTCGCTCCGCTCGCGGAGACCTACGGCGTCGAGAAAGCCCGGACGACGCTGGTGCGTCGCGGCGGTGATCCCACCCAGTCCGAGCGCGGGCCGATCAACGACATCCTCCCCGACCCGGTCGAGGTGCCCTCCCACCACGGTCCGGACGTACAGACGATCTTCCCCGACCTGTCGATCGACACGCTCGGACTGACGGTGCCGGCGACGCTGATGCACCTCCACAGCGTCAACGTCACGCTGGAGTCGACACCCGATCCCCACGAGGTGCGCGACCTGCTCGACGCCGAGTCGCGGCTGTTCGTCGTTCCCGAGCGCTCCGGGATCGAGAGCTGCGGCCAGCTCCGCGAGTACGCCCGCGACGCCGGCCGCCCGCGCGGGGACGTCTGGGAGAACTGCGTCTGGGGCGAGTCGATCACCGTCGAGGGCCGGGACTTCTACTGCTTCCAGGCGATCCACCAGGAGGCCGACGTCGTGCCCGAGAACGTCGACGCGCTCCGGGCGATGTTCGACATGGCCGACGCCGAGGAGAGCGTGGCCCGAACGAACGCCGCGCTGGGCCTCGAACGCGACGGCGACGCCCGTCCGGACCCGCGGGTCGCGGCCGACGACTGAGCGGCACCGATCGCTGACGGCGTTCCGGCGTCCGCAGCGCCAGCGGCCGCGGAGCGGGCGGCCGCAGCGGCGTCGTCGCGCGGGCTCGTCGGCGAATTCCGGGGCCGACAGAAGGTTTTTGCCCGGGTAGGAACTACCAATGCGTATGCACCGCGACGACCGCGACGACCCCTTCGACGATCTCTTCCGGGAGATCGAGCGGATGATGAACGACGTGATCGGGCAGGGCGACGTCGACGTCGGCTTCGAGAACGACGCCGGGTTCGGCAGCGACACCCACGTGGACGTCCACGAGACCGACGAGGAGGTCCGCGTCATCGCCGACATCCCCGGCGTCGAGAAGGAGGACATCGACCTCCAGTGCGACGGGACGGTGCTGACGATCGGCGCCGCCAGCGAGCGCCGCACCTACGACGATCGGGTGACGCTGCCCAGCCGCGTCGACGAGCACACCGCCGACGCGACGTACAACAACGGCGTCCTCGAAGTCGTGTTCGACCGGGCCGACGACTCGGCGGACATCGACCTGGAGTAAGTCCTCTTCTCGCTCACTCTTCGGCCCGCTGCCGGATCGACGCCGCCAGCCGGTCGTAGAAGCCCGGCTCGTACTTCGTCTCGGCGTCGATCGTCGGCCGGGCGTTCGTTTCGCTCACGACCACCTGGTCCCCGCTCGCGAGCAGATCGACGCCGACGAACGACAGCTCCAGCTCGGCGGCGACGCGCTCGGCCAGACGCCGCCACTCGTCGGGCAGGTCGACGCCGGTCGCCTCGGCGCCCCGGTGGACGTTGTGCTTCCACTGGCCCGCCGCCAGCGCGTCGTCGGGGAGGCGCCGCTCGACCGCGCCCACGAACTCGCCGTCGAGCACCATCGCCCGGTAGTCTCGCGCGTCGGGGAGGTACTCCTGAATCAGGAACGACTTGTCGCCGGTCGCCTGAAAGTCGTGGACGAGATCGAGGTAGTCGACGACGCCCAGAAAGGAGTCCAGATCGTCGACCCGCGCGACGCCGACCCCGCGCGTGGTGGAGGTGGGCTTGACGACCACAGGAGGATCGAACCGCTCGAAGGCGGCGATCAGTTCCTCGTCGTCGACGGGGTTCGACACGAGCGTCGTCTCGGGTACCGGCAGCCCCGCACGATCGAGGCGGGCGATCACGCCAGCCTTGTTCCGCGAGGTGAGGACGGCGTCGCGACCGTTGAGCCACGGCACGTCGAGCGCGGCGTCGGCCGCCCCGCCCTCGATCATCCGGCCGGGGAAGACGAAGCCGACGTCGAACTCGTCGGGCGACCACGGTCGCTCGCCGGTGAGCGGCACCGTCCGCTCGGAGACCGGGCAGTGGCGCGCCTCGATCCCGCGCTCGGCCAGCGGCTCGGCCATCCGCTCGAACGTCTCCGCGCGGTTCGCGACCGCGAGCGTCAGCATACCGCTCTCTGGGGGCCGGAGCGGGAAAAAGGCAGCCGAACGCGGGGCGCCGAAGCTGTCGGGGAGCTACTACGAAAGACCGCGAGAAAGCAATCGTCAGAACCGGGAGAGAACGTGAGCGGCGTCGACCGGCCTCAGGAGACGAGTTTGTCTTCGCCGCGCTCGACGACGATGCGACAGGGCGGCGAGAGCTTGTTGTACGACCGGCGGAAGGCCTCCTTGACGACGGTGGCCTGCTCGACGGTACAGTAGGCGGTGAAGATGCGGTCGCCCTCGGGGATGCGGGCGGCGGTGCCGACGATCTTCCCGAACGCCTGACGCATCCCGTCGGACACACGGTCGGCGCCCGCGCCGGTCGCCTGCTTGTTCTCCCGGATGACGTGGTGGGGGAACTTCCGGAGGATCATCTTGTAGTTGCCCTCGCCGAGTTCCTTGATGAGGTGGCGGTTCGCCGAGAGGCGGGAGGCTTCGAGCGAGCCGTGGCGGAGCTGGACTTCTTCCTCGGTGACGAGGCTGATCTGGACGGGGTAGTCCTCGGGGTCCGATTGGAGGTCGCCCATCTGGTGCTGTGCGATCTTCGAGCCGGGGATGCCGCCCATGAACTCCTTGCGGGTGTAGGGCGGCTTATCGATATTCCGGTACATCGAGGCCGGTTTCTCTGCCATGTTACCCGAAGCGTGGCCCACGCCGCCGATAAAGCCTTCGAAGCGGATACTACTGCGCCGCGATCGCCGCGCTTCGATCGCCATCTGCGCTCGTCGGCGGTCTGGCTCAATATCGATAGACTCCGTCGCTCTACCCGCTGGATCGCGCAACAATCCGATACTCACGGCGACAGTGACTCAAGCGAACGCGCTGTCGACCCTGCAGTCGCCAGCATGGATTCAGCTTCTGAACAAATCAAACGCCTAAATTAAAAATCCTTAGTCATAACAACGCACTTTAGTTTAATATCCATAGTTAGAACTGTATCATATGACGGGAGACACTACGCGGCGGACTGTACTGACCGGCATGGGAGCGGCGGCGATCCTCGGCGGCACGGGGATGGTGACCGCTGGCGGAGACGACTCCGAATCGGACGACGAAAATGGAAACGGAAACGGCGACGGCGGGAACGTAGCCAGCCTCAAGGGGTTCCACGCGTCGCCGGACGCGCCGAACGTCGACGTGTACGTCAACGACGTGCTCGTCCTCGAAGACGTGGCGTTCGGCGAGGTGAGCGACTACCTGGTACTGCTGTCGGGCGAGTACGACGTGATGGTCGTTCCGACGGGAGAGGATACCGACGCGGCCGTGATCGACCAGTCGGTCGAGGTTCCGGCGGGCGCGGCCACCGCAGTCGTGGTCGGCGAGGCCGCTGAAGACGGCGACCAGCCGCTCGAACTGCTGTTGCTGGAGGTCGAGCTCGGCGATCTCGGCGAGGACGAGAGTCGCGTCCGCGCGGTCCACGCGTCGCCGGACGCGCCCGCGGTCGACATCGTCGCCGGCGATCAGGTGCTGGTGTCCGACCTCGAGTTCGGGAACGCCGAGAGCGTCGACGTCCCGGCGGACTCGTACACGCTGGAGATCCGACCCGCGGGCGGCGAGGACGCCGTCGCGGAGTTCGACGTCGAACTCGCGCCGAACACGATCTACTCGGCGTACGCCGTCGGCTACCTCGAGCCCGAGGACGACCAGCCGGCGTTCGACCTGCTGCTCGATGTCGACGCCCTGACGCCGGACACCGAGGGCGACGACGACGAGCAGGCGGCCGACGACGGTGAAGAGGAGGACGACGAGACGGCTTCGGTCTCCTTCGAGGATCAGGAGTCCGACGGCACGTCGGTCGAGGTCGCTTCGGCGACCCTACCCGAGGGCGGCTTCGTGACGATCCACGACAGCACTCTCCTCGAGGGCGAGGTAACCGGGAGCGTCATCGGCGTCTCCGAGTACCTCGACTCGGGCGATCAGGAGGATATCGTCGTCGATCTCTACGAGGGCGTCCCCGGCGCCGAGTTCGACGACGACGAGCTCACCGAGGACGAGACGCTGATCGCGATGCCCCACCTCGACACGAACGACAACGAGGAGTACGACTTCGTCGAGTCCGAGGGCGAAGACGACGGCCCCTACACCGAGGACGGTGAGCCCGTCATCGACGACGCCGAGATCACGGTCGAGGACGGCGATGACGAGGAAGACGACGACGAGGACGACGATGCCGCGAGCGACGATGCGGCCGACGACGACGCCGACGCGATGGCGGACGACGACGGCGGCAACGCCAGCGACGACGCCGTCGGCATCGACGGCAACGACAGCGCGGGCGGCAATATGAGCGACGGCAACGACAGCGCGGTTAGCCAGATGTCGACCGGCAACGACTGCTAACCGAGCGCCGACGACTCGGATGCGGTACCGCGATCAGCGGCCCGCGGCACCGCGACCAGCGGCTCATTTTTCATCGACGACGTGCCTCGCGAGCAGCCTCGGCGTCGCGCGCTCGCGGGCTGTCGCCGCCGTGTGGCGTGTCGCGTCGGCGTATCTTGGCGGCGTGGACCGTCTCGGTGGCGTCGTCGATCACCACGACCTCGCCGGGCGCGGCGGGCAACCGCTCCTCCAGCGATCCGCTCAGGTACGTCGGCTGGGCGCGCTCCAGCGCGTCGAGGTCCGGCCCGGCGGTGAGCCGGTGGGCGACGAGGACGTCCGACTGGGCAATGCCCACGTCGGGCACCGCGCTGGGGCGCTGGGTCGCCGCGACGAGGCTCACGCCCGGCGCGCGACCGCGCGTGAGAATCGTCCGGAGCGCGGGCTCGGCGACGCCGTCGAAGAAGGCGTGCGCTTCGTCGAGCAGGATCCAGGGGAGACGGTCGATCGATCCAGTCACGCGCGCCCGGTACAGCGCCTCGGCGACGCCGCGACATATCGCGTTCATCGGCGCGGCGTCGAGTCCGGAGACGTCGACGACGGTCACCTCGGGACCGCCGAGATCCGCGGCGTCCAGACCGTCGGCGTCGAAGACGCCCCACGACGCCGCCAGATCGAGGTGGTTGCTCGCCGCGCGGGCGTCGACGGCCGGCGCGTCGGCCGACTCGATCTCGTCGCGCATCCCCGCGAGCGTCGACGCCGCCGCTGTCGCCCGCCAGATCAGGCTTCCAGCGCCGCTCTCGGGCGAAAGCCCGAGCAGCGAACACCACGAGCGCGGGTCGAGCGCGGAGGGCGCGACGCTCGGCTCGGCGACGACGTCGGCCGGTACCGTTTCGCCGTCGGCGGGCGCCGCGAGTTCGTGGAACACGTCCATCGGATCGACGACGACGGGTGCGACGCCGCTCGATCGGGCCAGCGACTCCGCGATCACGCCTATCGTGTAGGACTTACCGTAGCCGCGCTTGCCGACCAGCAGGGCGGCGTGGGGCCCGTCGAGGTCGAGGTACAGCGACGCGCCGCGGCTGCCGTCGAGCGCGCGGTACGTTCCGAGTTTGCCGGCGTACTCGGGCGGGGCGTCTCGGTCGTCGTCCCCGTCGGCCGTCACTTCCGAGGCAGGACTCGACGACTGTTGCTTGGCGTCGGCGCCGCGTCCGATGACGAAGGTCACGGGCTTCGGTGGCGCTCTATCGGATTTGAACGTGTGGCCGTTCCCGCCCGCGACAGTCGGTAGAACGACGTGATCGTTCCCGGCGTTGCGCGCCGATCGTATAAAAAGCGCCGGACGGGCGTCCAATTTCTCTACGAACGATATCGGAGACTAACAGTCCTAATATTTCCTTGCATGTGTATATAATACCCTTAGCCATTCAGGAGAACCCTCTTATTGGAGAAGATCAAGTCTGACGTATGACTCAGCAACGAGATACGAACACGGACGGCTCGCGGGGCCTCGCCAGCCCCGAGGACGAGCGGTCCAACTGCGGCGTCGGCGTCGTCATGGATCTGGACGACGGTCGATCGCACGACGTGGTAGCGGACGGCATCGAACTGCTGGAGAACCTCGAACACCGCGGGACCACGGGCGCCGAGGAGGCGACCGGGGACGGCGCGGGCGTGATGCTCCAGACGCCCCACGAGTTCTTCGCCGACGAGCTCGACGTCGATCTGCCCGACCAGTACGCGGTCGGCTCCTTTTTCCTCCCCCAAGATGCCGACGCCGCCGCCGCGCTGCGCGAACGGACCGAGGACGCGCTCGCCGAGTACGGCGTCGACGTCGTCCACTGGCGCGACGTGCCGACCGACAACGCCGAGCTCGGCGCGACCGCCGTCGACTCGGAGCCCGACGTCTGGCAGTGCTTTGCGACGCCGGCGGGCGACGCCACCGACGAGGAGTTCGACCGCGCGCTGTACGTCGCGCGTCGCGCGCTGGAGAACTCCGTCGAGGCCGAGGAACCCGCGGGCGCCGAGCGATTCTACGTCTGCTCGCTCGACCGCCAGACCCTGGTCTACAAGGGCCTCCTGAAAGGCGAGCAGGTCTCCGAGTACTACCCCGATCTGGCCGACGAGCGCGTGCAGTCGACGTTCGCGATGGTCCACGAGCGGTTCTCGACGAACACGCTCGGTGCGTGGCACCTCGCCCACCCCTACCGCGGCATCATCCACAACGGCGAGTTCAACACCATCCAGGGCAACATCAACTGGATGCGCGCCCGCGAGACCGACATCGAGAGCGAGTCGCTGGGCGACGACGTCGAGGAGATCAAGCCGATCATCGACGACCCCGAGCAGTCCGACACCGCCTCCGTCGACAACGCGCTCGAACTGCTCCTCGAAGACGGCCGCGACCTGCCCCACGCGCTCCGAATGTTGATCCCGGAGGCCTGGCGCAGCAACGACCAGCTCGACGAGGACCGCCGGGACTGGTACGACTTCCACGCCTCTCTCGTCGAGCCGTGGGACGGTCCCGCGCTGGTCTGTGCGACCGACGGCGACCGCATCGGCGCGGTGCTCGACCGCAACGGGCTGCGCCCCTGCCGGTACGACGTCACCGCCGACAACACGCTGATCATGGCCAGCGAGGCCGGCGCGCTCGAACCCGACTACGGCGCGATCGAGGAGCGCGGCCGCCTCCAGCCCGGCCAGCTGTTTTTGGCCGATCCCGAGGAAGGCCGCGTCATCCCCGACGACGAGGTCTTCGACGACCTGACCGACGAAAAGTACGGCGAGTGGGTCGACGACCAGCAGGTCGCCCTCGACGACGTCGCGGATCTCGACGACCTCGAACCGCGCGGCGAGATCTCGGACCTCCGAGCTCATCAGTCGACGTACGCGTACAGCCACGACGAGTTGGAGAACATGATCGAGCCGATGATGAAAGACGGCAAAGATCCCGTCGGCTCGATGGGCGACGACACGCCGCTGTCCGTACTATCGGACTACAACCGCCCGCTGTTCTCGTATTTCAAGCAGCTGTTCGCGCAGGTGACGAACCCGCCGCTGGACTACATCCGCGAGGAGCTGGTGACGAGTCTCGAATCGCGGCTCGGCTTCCAGCGCAACCTGCTCGACGAGTCGCCCGCCCACGCCCGCCAGCTCGTGCTCGACTCGCCGATCCTCACCGACGCCGAGACTGAATCGATCAAGGACCTGGACGCCAACGGCATGACCGCCGCGGCCGTCGACATCACCTACGAGCGCGGCGTGGACATGGAGGCCGCGGTCGAGCGCGTCCGCAAGGACGCCGTCGAGGCGATCGAGGCCGGCAACGACGTCGTCGTGCTCTCGGATCGCGCGACCGGCCCCGACCGGGTACCGATCCCGGCGCTGCTGGCGACCGGCGCGGTCCACCACCACCTCGTGCGCAACGGGCTCCGGAACCACGCCGGGCTGGTCGTCGAATCGGCCGGCCCGCGCACGGTCCATCACTTCGCGACGCTGATCGGCTACGGCGCCGACGCGGTCGACCCCTACCTCGCCTACCAGACGATCGCGGACGTCGTCGCCGGCGAGGACGGCGCCGACCTCGACGAGGCCGTCGACGCCTACGTCGGCGCAGTCGAGGACGGCCTGCTGAAGACGATGGCGAAGATGGGCATCTCGACGGTCGAGAGCTACCAGGGCGCCCAGATCTTCGAGGCGGTCGGTCTCGACGACGACTTCGTCGCCGAGTACTTCGAGGGCACCGAGTCCCGCACCGGCGGCATCGACGTCGCCGAGATCGAGCAGGACGCTCTCGACCGGCACGCCGACGCCTGGGACGAGGACGCCGACATCGACCGCTACGGCGAGTTCGAGCACCGCTCGGACGGCATTCACCACCAGTGGAACCCCGACACGGTCGGCAAGCTCCAGCAGGCGGTGCGCGCGGGCGACTACGAGCGCTACCTGGAGTTCGCCGACGCGATCAACGACCAGCAGGAGACCCTCCAGACGTTGCGAGGGCTGCTGGAGTTCGAGACCGACGAGCGCGAGTCGATCCCCGTCGAGGACGTCGAGCCGATCCACGAGATCGTCGAGCGATTTTCGACCGCGGCGATGAGCCTCGGGTCGATCTCGCCGGAGGCCCACGAGAACAACTGCATCGCGATGAGCCGGCTCGGCGGCAAGAGCAACTCGGGCGAGGGCGGCGAGCCGCCCGAACGGTTCGGCACCGAGAAGGAGTGCTCGGTCAAGCAGGTCGCCTCGGGGCGCTTCGGCGTCACCTCGGAGTACCTGACCTCGGCCGACGAACTCCAGATCAAGATGGCGCAGGGTAGCAAGCCCGGCGAGGGCGGCCACCTGCCCGGCATGAAGGTCAACGAGATGATCGCGCACGTCCGGTACGCGACGCCGGGCGTCGGGCTGATCTCGCCGCCGCCGCTCCACGACATTTACTCGATCGAGGACCTCAAGCAGTTGATCCACGATCTGAAGGCCGCGAGTCCTGACGCCGACATCAACGTCAAGCTGGTCTCCGAAGCGGGGATCGGCACGATCGCCGCCGGCGTCGCGAAGGCCAACGCCGACGTGGTCCACATCTCGGGCCACTCCGGCGGCACGGGCGCCAGCCCGCGCACATCGATCAAGAGCGCCGGACTGCCGTGGGAGCTCGGTCTCGCGGAGGCCAACCAGATGCTCGTCGAGACCGACCTGCGCGACCGGATCCGCGTCTCGGCTGACGGCGGGATGAAGACCGGCCGCGACGTCGCCGTCGCCGCGGCGCTGGGCGCCGAGGAGTACGTGTTCGGCACGGCGTCGCTCGTCACTTCGGGCTGCGTGATGGCCCGCCAGTGCCACAAGAACACCTGCCCGGTCGGCGTCGCCACCCAGCGCGAGGAGCTGCGCGAGCGGTTCCCCGGCCAGCCCGAGCACGTCATCAACTACATGACGTTCATCGCTCAGGAGCTCCGCGAGCTCATGGCCGAGCTCGGCTTCGAGACCGTCGACGAGATGGTCGGCCGCGTCGACGTGCTCGACCAGCGCGACGACATCGAGCACCCGAAGGCCAAGAACGTCGACCTCTCGGCGGTGCTCGCCGAGCCCGAGGGCGACCAGCGCCGGAAGACCCGCGAGCAGACCCACGAGATCGACGAGCAGCTCGATCACGACCTGATCGAGGCCGCCGAGCCCGCCCTGGAGACGGGCGAGCCGGTCGCCGTCGAGTCCGAGATTTCGAACGTCGACCGCGCCGTCGGCGCGACGCTGTCGAACCGCGTCTCCAGCGAGTACGGCGGCGACGGGCTGCCCGAGGACACGATCGACGTCGATCTCCACGGCACCGCGGGCCAGAGCTTCGGCGCGTTCCTGGCCGACGGCATCACGATGCGCCTGACCGGCGGCGCCAACGACTACGTCGGCAAGGGCCTCTCGGGCGGCAAGCTGATCGTCGAGACGCCCGCCGCGGCACCGTACGAGCCCGAGGACAACTCCCTGATCGGCAACGTCGCGCTGTACGGCGCCACGCAGGGCGAGCTGTACGTCAACGGGCAGGCCGGCGAGCGCTTCGCCGTCCGAAACTCCGGCGTCAAGGCCGTCGTCGAGTCGGTCGGCGACCACGGCTGCGAGTACATGACCGGCGGCGTCGTCGCGGTGCTGGGCGACACCGGGAAGAACTTCGCGGCCGGCATGTCCGGCGGCGTCGCGTACGTCCTCGACCGCGAGGGCGAGTTCCCCGAGAGCGTCAACCGCGACATGGTGTCCGTCCAGCACGACCTCGACACCCGCGACCGGAAGATGCTCCGGCGTCTGGTCGAGAACCACGTCGCCCACACCGGCAGCGACCGCGGCGAGTACGTCCTCGAACACTGGGAGGAAGAGCTCGACAACGTCGTCAAGGTGATGCCCGACGCCTACGCCCGCGTTCTGGAGGAGGGCGCCGAGGACGTCCGCGAGCAGCTGCCCGCCGGCGCGACGCCCGACGCCGACGCCAGCGCCGAGTTCGCGGCCTCGGACGACTGACGCTCGCGCTCGGTCGTTTTTGCTACCGTAGACTCCCTTACTCTCGCTTGTCGTCCCCGACGAGCGCGCCGTCGACCAGATTCTCCATCCCCCGGCGAAGTCGCTCGGAGGCGGCCTGGCTCGACACGCCGAGCTGTTCGGCCAGCCCGGCTAGCGACGTCTCGCGCGGGATCGAAAAGTAGCCCTCCTCGCCGGCGATCAGCAGCGCCTCCCGCTGCTGGTCTGAGAGGCCGTGGTGGCGCTCGGGCGGCGTCTGCTCGGCGCCGTACAGCGCGCTGACGTCGATCGAGAGGCCGTCGGTTCCGCACGCTTCGCGCCACGACGCCAGCGCATCCCTGTCGGGAACGAACATCCGGGCGCGGTAGCCGTCGGACGTGATCGTCGCCGATCGGATGAGCGCGTCGTGCTCGATTGCGTGGTGATAGAGGTCGACGATCGGTAACCTCGCCGGGTGAGTCACCCGATAGAGCCGACGCCCCGGTTTCGTCTCGAGGCAGGTCCACCGCTCGACGCCGTCGTCCTCGTCGAGACCGGCCTCGAACTGATCGAACTGATCGCCGTAGCTCCAAAAGAACGCCCGCAGCGGGATCTCGTCGGTCGCCGCGAGGTGCTCCATCTCGACCTCCATCGCCGGGGCTCGTCGGATGGCCACCTCCAGCGGCGCATCGTCGACCCCGAACTCGACGATCATATTAGGTACGTGACAGCTATGCTGATAAGCATTCCGGCATCGTCACCGTCGAAAAGCGGGGGGCGACCCCGCCGTCGGTCATGTCAGAGGCACCGGATTCAGAACGACGTCCGAATCCAGGCAAAGAAATTGTTCACGGCCATATCCTAAAACCACAGGCCATGAATATACAACTCGGCCGCCGCGATCCCGCCGAGGGCCATGGCATACCATGTCGATGACAGTTCACGTCCTCGGTAAAAACGATCGCCTACTCACGCCGGCGCGGCCGACTCACCGTCGCTCTCGGACTGGACCGCCCGGATCCGCTCGGGGATCGGCGGATGGGTGTGGTGGAACGCCGCGTACCAGGGGTGAGGGAACGGGTTCGCGAGGTTCTCGCGTGCCAGTTCGGCGAGCGCGTCGGCCATCGGGCCGCCGTCGCCCACCACCTCGACCGCAAAGGCGTCGGCCTCGCGCTCGAAGCCCAGCCAGAACCGGTTGACCAGCGGCGCCGTCAGGCCGAACAGCGGGTAGACGAACAGCGCCGCGACGAACAGCCCGGCGTAGGTGGCGTCGGCCGGCAGGTCGAACAGTGCGTAGAGCCACCCCGCGTCGACGAGGTAGCCCAGCGCCGCGAACGCGACGCCCGTGCGGACCGCCGAAGCGCCCAGTCCTTTCCAGATGTGGGCCTTCTTCCAGTGGGCGAGTTCGTGGGCGAGCACGCTCTGGATCTCGGGGACCGACAACTTCTGGACGAGCGTGTCGAACAGGACGACGCGCTTGGTCGAGCCGAACCCGGTGAAGTAGGCGTTGAGCCGCGATGAGCGGCGGCTCGCGTCCATCGTGTAGATGTCGGAGGTCTCGAAGCCCGCGCGGTCGAACACGTCGACGACGGCGTCGTGGAGCTCGCCGTCCGCGACGGGCTCGAACTCGTTGAACAGCGGCGCGATCACGCGGGGGTAGAGGATCTGCATCACCAGTCCGAAGCCGACGACCAGCAGCCACGCGCCGACCCACCACCACGTCGGCGCCGCGGCGATCACCCACAGCACGGCGCCCAGCAGCGCACCGCCGAGCACGAGCGCGACGACGGTCCCGACGACGGCGTCGCGTAGCCACAGCCGCGGCGTCTGCTCGTTGAACCCGAACTGCTCGTCGATCACGAACGTCTCGTAGAGGTCGAACGGCGTCTGCGCGACCCGCTGGAGCACGAGCAGGGCGAGAAAGAAGACCAGTCCCTGCGCTATCGGACCCAGCCCGGTGTCGCGGAGCCCGGCGACGGCGTCGCCCAGCGCCCCGGCGTACAGCGCGACCAGCAACAGCGCGAGCAGCGTCCAGCTCTGGAGCTGTCCGAGTCCCGCCGTCGCCCGGTTGTAGTCGATCAGTTCGTCGACCGACTCGACGCCGATCCGTTCGTCGAGCCACTCAGCGTTGGCCCGACTTTCGCGGGCGCCGTGACGGACGTTCAGAATCGCCAGCGCCGAGAACAGCGCCTGCGAGCCGACCAGCAGCGCCAGCAGCAGCGCGTGGTACTCGATCATCGGGCGTTCGTTTCCGCGTGGCGGCCTAAAATGGTCGGGGGCATACACAGCGGGCGAGTGCTTCGCGGGACGCCGTCGTTCGGCTGCCGTCGCACGGCCGAGCTATCGCCGCCCGGTCGCCACCGTTTTTGCCCCCGCGACGAATCCGGACCCATGAGCACTGAGACGGGCGATTCTGTCCTGATCATCGGCGGCACGCGGTTCATCGGACGCTTCGCGGTCGAGGAGTTCCGCGAGCACGGTTACGACGTGACGATCTTCAACCGCGGGAACCACGAGAACCCGTTCGCCGACGATCCCGACGTCGAGCACATCGAAGGCGACCGCACGGACGACGGCGACCTCGCCGACGCCGCGGCGGCCGATCCCGACGTGGTGATCGACTGCGTCGCCTACAAACCGAAGGAGGTGCGGACGGCGACGCGGCTGTTCGACGACGTCGACGCCTACGTCTACGTCTCCAGCGGCGCGGCGTACGGCGACGAGGACGTGCCAAAGCGCGAGGACGAGACGACGCTGCACGAGTGCACCGAGGAGCAGGCTCGCGACGACTCCCACGAGACCTACGGCCCGCGCAAGGCCGAGGGCGACCGGGCGGTGTTCGAGGCAGCCGCCGAGCGCGGGGTCAACGCGATGAGCCTTCGCCCGCCGGTCGTCTACGGCCCCCACGACTACACCGAGCGCTTCGACTACTGGATCGACCGAGTGAACGAGCACGACCGCGTGATCGTCCCCGGCGACGGGACGAATCTCTGGCACCGCGTCTACGTCGAATCGGTTGCTCGCGCGTTGCGGGTCGTCGCCGAGGAGGGCGAACCGGGCGAGGCGTACAACACGGGCGATCGACGCCTGCTCACGCTGGAGGAGGCCGTCGAAACGGTCGCGGACGCGCTGGACGCCGACGTGGAGGTCGTCACCGCCGGCGAGCGCGAACTGGCGACCGCGGGCATCGAGCTGGAGGACTTCCCGCTGTACCGCGATTATCCGCACGTCATGTCGACCGAGAAGCTCTCGCGACTGGGCTGGGAGCCGGTTTCGGTCGAGGCAGGAATCGAGCGCGCCGTCGAGGACCACCTCGAAAGCGACCGAACGGGCCGCGAGAACGGGCCGGATCGGGACGCCGAAGAGCGGGTGTTGGGCGTGCTCGATACGCTCTGACGCTCTGATTTATCTCCAAGGCAGGCTGTGAAGCCTTCGTGAACAGTCTCTGTCTATAATAATTTCGACGGTTGATGCGAACACGCGAAAATCCTCGTCGCACTCGCGGTCGTTCCGGTGTATCCCCTCGCTACGCTCAGGTAGTATCTACTCCAGTGCGACATCTCGAATGGTTCCTTATCTCCTGAGTCCCAATATAGGGGTAGCAGCATCAGCGAACTCGATCAGCCACGAGCCGAATCTCGAAAGCGGGTCGGCTACGTCTTCACGCTCTAACGCATCTTGACGTGCCCTGTCAAGATTCCTACTACACTCATGATAACAGTCCTGAATACGTTGTTTTTGCTCCATCGTTAGTGGTGCGAATCCCCGATAATCATCCCCCAACGCCCACCGTCGCAAGGTGTGGTCGCTGTTCTCCTCGGGAAACCGGTTATAAAGCCGATCAAAGGCCTGATGCAGAAAATCACTCTCTGAATAGCCTTCCTCATCTGGATTCAATGCTCCAAGCCGGTAGGCACTCAGATCAGAGAGACGTTCATATGAATACCGTTCCCTGAGTGTGTCCAGTCTCTCATCTAAGAACTCCTCATTATTGGAAGGGTCTAGTTTGTCCGAGGGTTGCTGATCGGACTGGCTGTTTTCTTTGTTGTCCACACTCATGACGCAAAATTGTCGATATACCTGAATAAATCTTCGGGACATCAGCAACGCGTCAAGCGCGTGAGGAATGGATATCTGCACCGACCAACGCCAAGTTCCCGAAGGGACAAACTGTATCACACTCGGGTGTCTTCCCCCGAGTATGTTCGACAAGACCACCTGGATCCGGCTGCCCCGGAACGTGGTGGTGGGCCACGGCGTCATCGACCAGACGGTCGAGGCCGTCCGCGAGCTCCACCTCCAGGGCCGGCCGCTGATCGTCACCAGCCCGACGCCCCGGGAGATCGCCGCCGATCGGATCGTCGAGCAGTTCGCGGCCGAGGGCGTCGACCCCGAGATCGTCGAGGTCGAGGACGCCAGCTTCGAGGCGATCCAGCGCGTGATCGACACGGCCCGCGAGGTCGATCCGGGGTTCCTGATCGGCGTCGGCGGCGGGAAGGCGATCGATATCGCAAAGATGGCCAGCGACGACGTCGGCCGCGGGTTCGTCTCGGTGCCGACGGCGGCGAGCCACGACGGGATCGTCAGCAACCGCGGCTCGGTGCCGGACGGCGACACGCGCCACAGCGTCGCCGCCGAGCCGCCGCTGGCGGTCGTCGCCGACACCGAGATCCTGGCGAACGCGCCCTGGGAGCTGACCACGGCGGGCTGTGCCGACATCATCAGCAACTACACCGCCGTGATGGACTGGCGGCTCGCCGACCGGCTCAAGAGCGTCCACTACTCCGAGTACGCCGGCGCGCTCTCGGAGATGACCGCCGAGATGCTTGTGGGCAACGCCGACTCGATCCGGCCCGGCCTCGAGGAATCGTCGTGGATCGTCGTCAAGGCGCTGGTGTCCTCGGGCGTCGCGATGTCGATCGCCGGCTCCTCGCGACCGGCCTCGGGCGCCGAGCACCTCTTTTCACACCAGCTCGACCGAATCGCGCCGGGGAGAGCGCTCCACGGCCACCAGGTCGGCGTCGGCTCGATCATGACTGCCTTCCTCCACGGCGGCGAGGACGGCATCTGGCGGGACATTCGGCGGGCGCTCGACAGCATCGACGCCCCGACGACCGCGGCGGAACTCGATCTCGATCCGGAGGAAGTCGTCGAGGCGCTGTCGACCTGTCACGAAATCCGGGACCGCTACACGATCCTCGGCAACGGTATCGAGGAGTCGGCAGCGCGATCTGTCGCCGAGAAGACGGACGTGATCTGACCCCGGCAAAAGCGGGTTTCTCAGACCGACGCCGCCAGCCGATCCAGTACCGCGTACAGCCTCTCGCGGCACGCCTCGAACGGCGCGTCCTCGGCGAGTAGCTCGTTCTCGGACTGCACGTACTTGCCGTCGCCGAGTTCGTCGGCGGCGTCGACGAGCGCGGTCAGACTCTCCGGCGTCGCTTCGAGGTGGAACTGCAGCCCCAGCGAGTTCCCCACGGCGAACGCCTGCTGCTCGCAGGCGTCCGTCCGGGCGACCTGCGTCGCGCCCTCGGGCAGATCGTACGTGTCGCCGTGCCAGTGGAGCGCCTCGTAGCGCTCGCCCAGCGGCGCCAGCGGCGACTCGGCGGCGGCGTCGGTCGCCTCGACCGGGAACCAGCCGATCTCGGAGCGCTCGTGGGGGTAGACGTCGGCGCCGAGCGCCGCGGCGAGTAGCTGGGCGCCCAGACAGACGCCGAGGACGGGCGTGCCGTCCTCGTGGACCGTCCGAATCAGGTCGCGCTCGTCGACGAGATGCGGATACGCCTCGTCGTCGTAGACGCCCATCGGCCCGCCCATCACGACGAGCAGGTCGAACTCGTCGGGATCGGGCAGCGGCTCGTCGTCGGAAAGGTGTGTCCCGGTCAGCTCGTGGCCGCGCTCGCGCGCCCAGTCGGCGATCGCCGCCGGCGGCTCGTAGGCGACGTGCTGGAGGTAGTGAACGTGCACGGCGGGACTGGGGTCGGAGCCGGCATCAAGCGGCCGGTCGGCGCAAAAATCGCGGCCGTGTCAGGCGAAGTCCTCGTACGTCGGCCGATCGCGGTCGCCGGGGAACTCGTCGACGGGCGCGGTGGTCTGGTCGCCGCTCTCCATGTCCTTGACCGTCACCTCGCCGTTTTCGAGGTCGCGCTCGCCGGCGATGACGACCGTGTCGGCGTTGATCGAGTCGGCGTAGTTCATCTGGGCGCCGAAGCTGCGATCGGAAACGTCGGTCTCGACGACGTTGCCCGACGCGCGCAGGTCGCGGGCGATCCGGGCGGCGACCGGTCTGGTGTCGCCGACCTGCAGCACGTAGTAGTCGGTCGACAGCGCCTCCTCGGGCCAGACGCCGGCGCGCTGGAGGAGTAAGGAGAGCGTGGCGTCGCCGGGCGCGAAGCCGACCGCGGGCGTGGGCTGGCCGCCGAAGCTCTCGATCAGGTCGTCGTAGCGCCCGCCGCCGAAGACGGCCCGGGAGACTTCGCCGGTGGAGTCGAAGCACTCGAACACGACGCCGGTGTAGTAATCGAGGCCGCGGGCGGTTTCCAGCGAGAGCGTGCAGTGCTCGCGGACGCCGAAGTCGTCGGCGGCGTCGAGCACGTTCTGCAGGTTCGTGACGGCCCCCTCGATGCGCTCGGTGCCGGCGAACTCGATCAGCTCGTCGAGGTTTGCCTCGTCGACGTCGAGCAGCTCGTCGAACTGCTCGGCCTGCTCGTAGGAGAGTCCGGCGCCGACCAGCAGGTCGTGGTACTCCGCCTGTTCGACCTTCGCGCTCTTGTCGACCGCGCGGATCGCCTCGCGCACGTCGATCTCGCCGTCGAACGTCTCCAGCAGCCCGCCGAGGATATCCCGGTGGGAAACCCGGAACTCGAAGTCCGATTGCTCTAAGCCGAGGTTCGTGAGCATGTCGCCCGCCACGGCGAGGATCTCGGCGTCGGCGTCCGGACTGCTGGAGCCGAAGATGTCGACGTTGGTCTGGTAGAACTCGCGGAACCGGCCCTGCTGGGGCTCCTCGTAGCGCCAGAACGGCCGCGTCGAGAACCACTTGATCGGCTTCGAGAGCTCCTGTTGCTTGGCGACGACCATCCGCGCGACCGTCGGCGTCAGCTCCGGCGTCAGGGCGACGTGACGGCCGCCCTGGTCCTCGAAGCTGTACAGTTCGTCGACGATCTCCTCGCCGCTCTTGTCGATGTACATCTCGGCCGGCTCCAGGGTCGGCGTGTCGATCTCGCGGAACCCGTATGCTCGGACGGTGTCCTCGACGTCGTCGAAGACCTGCCGCCGAGCCTGCATCTCCGCGGGGTAGAAGTCGCGAAAGCCCTTGATGCGGTCGTACATACGGGTGGATTCGCCGAGGGGCCGCTTGAAACCTGCCTTTCGAGGATGGGTACGTGTGACTGTCGTGACCGATGGGAATGGACTCGAAAGCCCTCGGATCGCCCCTCGGAATGACCGACACGATGGCTACGATCGAAGACACTACTACGAAAGCCCTCGGCCCGCTCGCCCTTTCAGTCCACCAGGGACAGCATTGCGCGGGTCGCCGGAAGACTCACTGCGTTCGTCTTCCGAGCCCTCACTCGCTCACTACGTTCGCTCGCGAGGACGCCGAGGGCGACCACGCGCACCCCGGCCCTTCCCCGTGGGCGCGACACGGAGGTCGCGCCCGGCCGTGCGGCTGCGGTGGCGCGCGCTGTCGAGCCTTCATGATCTTCGCGAGCGCAGCGAGCGAACGGCTCGAAAGAGCTTGCTCTTTCGGTGCGAGACAGCGCCGCGCGAGGGAGGCGCCGCAGGCGCCGAGGCTGGGGAGGACGAGGGTGCGGTGCGGTGGGTATGCAAAGGACCACCGCGGGCTTTCAGGGTGTCGTCGTTCCGTCCCGTTCGAGAGAGCGCGGCGGAGGCTTTCGGAGCGTGAGAACTAGGTATCGGCCGTCACTTCTAGAGCCGTCGATCCAGAAAGTCCGCCAGGATCTCGAACAGCCGGATCTTCTGGTCGATATCCGAGGAGGCGTGGCCCTCCTCGCCGAGTTCCACGTACTCGAAGTCGCCGTCCTCGCCGTCCTCGAACCCGAGGTCTCGCAGTTCGTCGCGGAAGATCCGGGCTTGGGACACCGGGACCCGCCGATCGTTGACGCCGTGGACCATCAGCAGCGGCGCCGCGAGGTTCTCGGCGTGGTTCACAGGACTTCGCTCGCGGTACAGGTCGGGGTTCTCGTCCGGCGTGCCGATGTTCTTCTCCAGCAACTCGGTCCGGTAGTGGGGCATCGTGTTCTCGAACATGTCATCCAGATCGGTCAGGCCGATCCAGGCCACGCCGGCGTCGTACAGCTCCGGGTACATCGTCATCTGGCAGTACGCCGAGTAGCCGCCGTAGGAGCCGCCGAACACCGCGATCCGGTTCTCGTCGATCCAGTCTTTGTCGCGCAGCAGTTTCGCGCCCTCGGCGATGTCGGCCTGCTCGTCGCCGCCCCAGTCGTCGTACAGCAGTTCGACGAACTCGCGTCCGCGGCCGGTCGACCCGCGGTAGTTGACCTCCAGCACGCTGTACCCCTGGCTGACGAGGAACTGCGTGTACAGATCGAAGCTCCGCGTGTCCTGTGCGCGGGGGCCGCCGTGGGGTTTGACGACCGCCGGCGATGGGCGCTCGCCCGAGTCGTACAGCAGCGCCTCGATCTCCAGCCCATCGTGGCTCTCGAACGTGAAAAAGTCGGCCTCGGCGAAGCGGTCGGGATCCACGTCGCCGTACTCGGCTTCGAGCAGCGGCTCGGACTCGTCGGCCTCGAGGTCGTAGGCCAGCAGCTCGGGCCGTCGATCGCCGGTGGTGTGGGTGAGCAGCACCCGATCGTCCCCCAGCACGGGGTCGCCGCCCTGGCGCCCGTGGTACTGCGTGACGCCTTCCGGAACGTCGAGTTCGCGCCCCTCGCCCGTCTCGACGTCGTAGACCAGCGGGACGACCGCGGCGTCGCGCGTCCGGTGGGCGAGGAAGCGCTCGCCGTCGGGCAGGAAGGCGACTGGCTCCTCGACGGCGTCGAGATCGCCGAACCAGGTCACCTCGTCGGTCGACAGGTCGTAGACGCCGCACCGCGAGAGATCCTCGGTGTTGTCCGAGACGAGCAGGCGCTCTCCGTCCGGCCCCCAGTCGGCCGGTGCCGCTTCGGCGCCAGTCTCGCCGATCTGCAGATTCCGCGGGTCCGACCCGTCCGCGTTGGCCACGTACGCGTCCATGTTCTCGAACACGTCCGTCTCGTTGGTCGCGTACGCGATCCGGTCGCAGTTCGGCGAGAGCAGCCCGCCGTAGGCGGCGCGCTCGTAGTCGGTCACCTTCGTCGTCTCGCCGGTCGACAGGTCGTGACGGTAGAGGTTCATTTGCCCGCCGGCCGAGGACCCCAGCAGCAGCGTCTCGCCGTCCTCGCCGACGTCCGCGAGCGTGACTTGCCCGTCCATCTCGACGACGGGCTCGGCCTCGCCCTCGCGGTCGATGGCGTACACGTCGTTTTGCTCGTTGCCGGCGTCGTCGAGGTGGAAGAACACCCGCTCGCCGTCGGCGTCCCACTCGACGGGCCAGCGAGCGTTGCGGGGCACCTCACCGTCGCTGACCTGCGTCAGCTCGCCGGTTTCGGCGTCGATCAGGTGGAGTTCGTTCCGGCCCGATACGTCGTAGTAGACGGCCACCTCGTCGCCGTCGGGCGACGCCGTCGGATGGTGGAACGTCGGGAGGCTCGCGAGGTCTTCGAGGAGGTCGCGATCGTCGGTCATACCCCAACGTGCAGCCGTTCGGCTGATAAATGTGTGCGAGCAGGAAAGAAGTGGGCGCTTCGGCGGCACGACGCGAGCGGCCTCCCGTCGCGGTCGGCGTCCTACGCGTCGTAGAGCTCGCCGTACTTCTCGGTGACGTGGTCGACGAAGTAGTCCGCGGTCAGCTCCTCGCCGGTCGCGCGCTCGATCAGTTCGTCGGTGGTGTACCGGCAGCCCTCGCTGTGGACGTTCTCGGTGAGCCACTCGTGGATCGGCTCGAACTCGCCCTCGCGGACGAGTTCGTCGACCGCCAGCTCCTCGCGGACGGCGTCGTCGATCTGGGCGGCCAGCACGCTGCCGAGCGTGTACGTCGAGAAGTAGCCGAAGCTGCCGTGGCTCCAGTGGATGTCCTGCAGGCAGCCGTCGGCGTCGGTGTCGGGCCGGATGCCCAGATACTCCTCGTACTTGTCGTTCCAGGCCTCGGGGACGTCCTCGACGTCGAGTTCGCCGCGGATCAGCTGCTTTTCGATCTCGAAGCGCACCACGATGTGCATGTGATAGGTCAGCTCGTCCGCCTCGACCCGAATCAGGTTGTCGTCGTACACCTGGTTGGCGGCCTCGTAGGCCTCCTCGACGGTGACGTCTTCGAGCTGGGGGAACTGCTCTTGCATCGCCGGCAGCATCAGCTCCCAGAAGGCGCGGGTCCGCCCGACGTGGTTCTCCCAGAAGCGCGACTGGGACTCGTGGACCGAGAGGTCGCGGGACTCGCCCAGCGGCGTCCCGTAGTGCTCGTCGGGCAGGCCCTGGGTGTAGGTGGCGTGGCCGAACTCGTGGACCGTGCTGAGCAGGGCGCCCATCGGGTCCTCCTCGTTGAACCGAGTCGTGATGCGCGCGTCGAACTGCGTCCCCGAAGAGAACGGGTGGGGCGCGGTGTCGAGCCGGCCGCGGTCGAAGTCGTAGTCGAGCTCGTCGAGCACGTCGCGCACGAACGCCTCCTGCTTGTCTTCCGGATACTCGCCCGAGAAGGCGTCAGTCGCGAGATCGGCCTCCGAATCCGCGACCTCGTCGATCAGGGGCACCAGCTCCTCTTTGAGCCGGGTCAGCACGCGATCCGCGGTCTCGATGTCGAGGTACGGCTCGTACTCCGCGAACAGCACCGCGTAGGGGTCGGCGTCGGGATCGACGTGCTCGGCGTACTCCCGCTTGAGCTCGACCAGCTTCTCGAGGGTGGGCGCGAAGATCGAGAAGTCGTCTTCCTCGCGGGCCTGCTTCCACTTCGGATGGGCCTCACTGGTCGTCTTCGAGATCTCCTCGACGAGCTCGGTCGGCACGCTCGTCGCGCGGTCGTACTCCCGGCGGACCTCGCGGACGATCGCCCGCTGGTCGCCGTTCAGGTCGGCGGCTTCCAGCGCGTCGAGCTGTTCGCCGGTCTCCTCGTCGGTCAGCAGCTCGTGGCTCACCGCCGAGAGCGCCGAGAGCTGCTGGGAGCGCGCGGGCGTGCCGCCTTCGGGCATCATCACTTCCTGATCCCAGTTGAGGATCCCCGCGGCGTTCCGGACGTTCGTCAGTCGCTTGACCGTGCCGAGAAACGCTTCGTACTCCTCGGGCGTCTCCTCTGCAGTCGCGTCTGTTGCCATGGTCGCGAGGTAGACGGCGGCGACGTATCAATCCAACTGTAGCAGAAGATCATTCGGAACCTCGACGACGGATCGACCGCCGGCACCGCGTCGGCGCCGCTACTTGGCCGGTCACCGCTCGGAGACGCCGCTACTCGGCCGGCCACCGCTCGGAGACGCCGCTACTCGTCGAGCCACTGCTCCGCGACGCCGCGGTAGAGCTCGTAACACCACTCCAGCACCTCGAGCGAGACGCTCTCGTCGGCGGTGTGCGCTTCACCCGGTTCCGCGGGGCCACAGACCACGCAGGTCGTCCCCGCCTGCGCGAGCCAGCCGGCGTCGGTGGCGTGGGGCTTGGTCACGAGTTCGGGCGTCGTATCTTGCGCTTCCGCGGCGGCGTCGAGCACCGCCTCGGCGAAGGCGTCGTCGTCGCAGCGCATCGGCGGGAGATCCTGCTCGATCTCGACGCCGACGCCGGGGATCGATTCGACGCGCTCGATCGGCGCGCGCTCGCCGGGCACGGTGCGCTCGTCGACGGTGACCTCGCAGGCGTCGGGGACGACGTTCCAGGCCGTCCCGCCGTCGATCTCGGTCGCGACGAGGCTCCCCGACAGCTCCTCGCCGGCCACCTCGACGGTCGGCGGTTCGATCGCGCGCAACTCGTCGACGGCGTCGGTCGCGCGGTAGATCGCGTTCTCGCCCTCCTCGGGACTGCTCGCGTGCGAACTCGTCCCGCTCGCGCGGATCGTGCTCGCTCGGCGGCCTTTGTGTGCGACCGCCACGTCCGTCACGTTCGGCGCCGAGTAGCCGGTCGACCCCTCGCCGACGACCGCGTAGTCGGGCGCGAACCCCTCGTCGATCGCCGCTCGGGCGCCGACGCCGCCCTGCTCCTCGCCCGCGAAGCTGGCGAGAATGAGTTCGCCCGGCTGGCCGTCGGCCTCCGGCCGACTCTCCGAGGCGCGTCGCGCCTCGCAGTCCCGGAACGCCAGCAGCATCGCCGCGACGGCCCCTTTCATGTCGGCGCTTCCGCGACCGTACAGCCGGCCGTCGCGGCGCTCGACGGCGTACTCCGCTGTGTCGTCCTCGTCGCCGTCGGCCGCTTCGGCGATCTGCGAGTCGTCCGGCGGCACGACGTCGTGGTGGCCGACGAGCGCCAGCGAACGGTCGCCGTCGCCCGTGCGCGCGATCACGTTCCCTGCATCGTCGACTCGCACCGACGCCGTCGTCTCCTCGGCCAGCCACTCCGCGATCAGCCGACCCGCTTCGCGCTCGTCCTCGTGGCTCGGGATCGCGACGAGGTCCGCCGCGAGCCGATCGAGTTCGTTCACGTCCGGTGGTTGGCGTTCGCCGGCAAAAACCTGCGGTGACCGGAGACTGAATGCCCCGACTGCGACGCCGTCGCCTCCGCGTCGAGGGCGACCGGCCGCACTCTGGTGCGAACTGGTTGCGACGAGCGGCCGGATGCGTTCGATCGGTTCGCGTAAGCCCGGGTTTATCGGCGATACTAGGCGTTTCCGTGCCCGTGGTGTGCGAACTTACTACGCCGGCTTCTAGCTATCCCGGCCATTACTTTGACCGCTACCGGGGTGAAGTGAGACGATGCACAGCGACGCGCTCGACGCCACGTACGAGGTGCGCCGGTACCGGCCGGAGGACCGGGCCGGTGTGCTCGCCCTCGACGACGCGGTGTGGGACCGCAATCGGGGCGGGCGCTGGTTCGACTGGAAGTACGGGCAGAACCCCTACGTCGACCACGTCCCGCTGTTCGTCGCGGTTCGCGGCGACGAGGTCGTCGGCGCGCGCCCGTTCATGGCGTTCCGGCTACGGGCTGGCGACGAGACGGCGCTGGCGCTCCAGCCCGCCGACACGATGGTCGACCCCGACCACCGCCGACAGGGCATCTTCACGCGGATGACCGAGCGCGCCATCGAGTTCTACCGTGAGCGCGGCGTCGAGCTGTTCTTCAACTTCCCGAACGAGGCGTCGCTGCCGGGCTACCGCAAGCTCGGCTGGCGGACGGTCGACGACAAGCGCACGTTCTATCGAGTTCAGAGTCCCGACGCGTTCGTCCCGCAGTACACCGACGGCCGGGCGGCGACGCTGCTGGGCCAGCTGGCGGCGCCGATCGTCCGGGGCTACCACGACGTCCGGACCGAACTCGCCCAGCCGCCGCCCGAGCTGTCGATCGACCGGCGGGCGGGCGTCGACGCCGATGCGCTGGCCGAACTGTACCGCCGGAACCGGCCGAATCAGCTCCACGCACACCGCGACGCGGAGTTCTACGGCTGGCGCTTCGACAGCCCCGTCTGGTCGCACTCGACGTACGTCGCCGCGGCGGACGGCGACCCCACGCTGGGGCTGGTCACACGTACCCGAACGACGAACGACGGCATCACCATCGCCCAGATCGCCGAAGTGGTTCCGATGAACGGCGGTCGGCGGTGGCGCGAGGCGCTGGCGGAACTGCTCGGCGACGCGCTGGCCGACCACGCCGACGCCGACGTCGTCGCGATCACCGGCGCGGTCGTCCCCGACGACGTGCTGACCGACTACGGCTTCGCGCCCGACGACCGCCTGCCGCTCTCGAAGTTCAGCGACCATCGCTGCGCGCTGGTCGTCCGCCCGCTCGACGGCGACTCGTGGTCGCTGAACGGCCGCGATCTCACCCGGTCGGTCAACTGGCTGCTGAGCTACGGCGAGCGCGACACGACCTGAGCGTCGTTTTCGAGCGCGAAAGCCCGGGCTACCGCGAGATAGCGATCGGCTGCGATTTCGTGACACGACGGTAAACGCGGACCCTTTTCGACATGCCCGATAATAACAAACACCGTTCGTCTGAACGACCAATCGATGCGATCGCGCCAATCAGACACCGACTCCGATGCGACCGCCGGTATCCACGGTCCAGCCGAACCCGATCAGCCATCCAGTCCCGACAGCGGGGAGCCGCCCGCGTCCGAACCGCCCGGCGACGCCGGCCGATCGACCGACCCCCGCGCCGACTCTGCCGAGTCGGAATCGTCCGGTTCGGACGACGCCGCGTCGGACGCCGTGGCCGCCGCGTTGCGGTGCTATCGACTCGCGCTGTTGGTCGCCAGCCTGCCCGTGATCCTCGGCGAGTACTTCAGACCGGACAACGGCGCGCAGTACGGCGTCGGCGTCGGCGACAAGCTCGTGCTCGCGGCGAAGATGCTGCGGAACAACCGCGCGATCCCGACCGGCTCGTCGTTCGTCGAGCACCTCGTGATGGCGACGAAAGTGCTCTCGACGCCCCGCGACGTCGAGGGGGCGATCGTCGAGTGCGGCTGTTACAAGGGCGGTAGCACCGCGAACCTCTCGCTGGTCGCCGGCCTCTGCGACCGCGAACTGGTCGCGTTCGACTGCTTCGAGGGGATGCCCGAACCCGGCGAGGCCGACGCCGAACACCTGCTGGTCGCCTCCGAGCGCGTCCACACCTACGAGGAGAACTCCTGGTCGGCATCGCTGCGAGAGGCCGTCGACAACGTCGAGCAGTACGGCGATCCCTCGGCGGTGTCGATCCGCCCGGGCTACTTCGAGGAGACGATGCCGACGTTCGACGAGCCGGTCGCGCTGGCCTTTCTCGACGTCGGGCTGCGCTCGTCGGCCGAGACGGCGGTCCGGGAGCTGTGGCCGCTGCTGGGCGATAACTGCTACCTGTTCACGCACGAAGCCAAGCACATGGAGATCGCCGCGCTGTTCTTCGAGGGCGAGTGGTGGCGCGAGCACGTCGGCGCCGACCCGCCGGGGCTGGTCGGCGCCGGCAGCGGGCTGGGCCTGCATCCGACGGCGAACGGCTTCTCCAGCCTGCTCGCGTACGCCCGGAAGAACCCCGACACCGCGGCGTTCGACACCGTCGCCGAGACCGGGGAGGACAACACCGTCGACGCGTCGGTCCGGAAGAACTGATCAGGACGTCCCGTCCTCGACCATCCGCTGGACGCGTCCGAGCCGTTCGAGCGCGTCCCGAAGCCGCTCGTCGGTCTCGGGCGCGGCGTCGCTCCGCAGCGTGACGAGCTCGCGCTCGACGGACTCCAGGCGATCGGGCCGCGGATCGGTCTCCTCGCCCTGCATCCGATCGAGCGCCTCGGAAACTTCGTTGAGCGGATCGTTCAGTTCCGGCTTGGCGTCCTCGCGAGCGTGCTGGAGCTGGCTCTGGACGGCATCGAGTTCGTCGGCCGGGTCGTGGCCGTCGTCGCTATTTTCGTCCGGCGGATCAGGCATAGTGTTCCTCCAGATGCGCCACGATGTCGTCGCTCTCGTAGATCGTCGTCTCGCGGTCGGCGTCCACGAGATAGGGGATCTGGTCCTCGCCGCCCTCCTCGACGAGTCGGTCGTAGCTCGTCTCGTTTCGCACGTCGCCGTCGACGCTGCGGGGGTTGTGGATCACGTAGGAGACGCCCAGCTCGGCCAGCGTCTCCCGCACCTCGGTCGAGTGGGGACAGTCCTCGTCCTGGTAGAGTTCGAGCACGTGGGCAGGTACGGCGTCCCCGTCCGTCAACGCTTTTCGTGACTGGATTGAACGTCTGCCTGACAGTCGTTTCGTGTCGCTCGACCGTCCGGTGTGCGCAGTTTTTTCACGGATCGCGCTCAGTGAGATGATATGAACGCTCGAACCTCACTCTCCGCCCTGGGAGTCGGCGCCGCGACGTTTCTCGCCGTCGGCGCAGCGGTGACCCTCGCGCTCGACGCCAACACGACCTACTCCTCGCTGGTCGGCGTCCCCGCGGGGCTGCTCGTCGGCGTCGGCGCCGGCGTCTTCGCCTACGTCGCGCTGGCGCGCGGCGTCACCGCCCGGTTCCGCCGCTCGCTGCTCTCGACGGCCGGCGGCGGGTACGCCGCGGTCGGCGTGCTCGTGCTGTGGAACCTCTCGCCGTCGGTGCGGTCGGCCGTCTCGGTCCGCGAGGTCGGCGTCGTCGCGGCGGCGGCGCTCGCGGTCGCGTACGTCGCGCTGGTCGTTCGGGACCGCTGACTGGCCGGGTCGTGTAGGCCGGCCGCGCCGCATCGGCGGCGCCATGCGATGCCGACATGGTGCCGCCGCGCGCCGCCGCCGCCGGGCCGTTGGACACCCTTTTCAACGTACGGACCCGAACAGCCCGTATGAACGTAGTTCCGGACACGAGCGTGGTCATCGACGGCCGCGTGTCCGATCGCGTCGAGAGCGGCGACTTCGACGGTGCGACGATATCGGTCCCCGAGGCCGTGGTCGCGGAGTTAGAGGCTCAGGCCAACGAGGGCCACGACAGCGGCTGGGACGGGTTAGAGGAGCTCCAGCGGCTCGCCGACCACGCCGACGCCGGCGACATCGACCTAGAGTACGTCGGCGAGCGTCCCGACGCTATCGAGCGGGGCCACGCCAGCGAGGGCGAGATCGACGCGCTCATCCGCGATCTGGCGGCCGACATCGGTGCGACATTCGTCACCAGCGACATCGTCCAGAGCGAGGTCGCCGAGGCCAAAGGGTTAGACGTCGAGTACATCGCCCCCGAGACCGAGGACGTCGGGACGCTGTCCGTCGAGGAGTACTTCGACGACCAGACGATGAGCGTCCACCTCAAGACCGGCACGGAGCCGATGGCCAAGCGCGGCGAGATCGGCGACATGCACTACGAATCGATCCGCGAGGGCGTCCTCTCGGAGTCGGAGATGAAAGAGATGGCCCAAGAGGTCGAGAACGCAGCCAAGGAGTCCTCCGAGGGGTTCATCGAGCTCTCCGAGCCGGGGATGACGATCGTCCAGTTCCGGGACTACCGGATCGCGATCGCCCAGCCGCCGTTCGCGGACGGCGTCGAGATCACCGCGGTGCGGCCGATCGTCCAGACCGACCTCGACGACTACGAGTTCGCCGACGAACTCCGCGACCGGATGCAAGAGCGCCAGCGGGGCATCCTCATCTCGGGGTCGCCCGGCGCCGGGAAGTCGACGTTCGCGCAGGCGGTCGCGCACTTCCTCGTCGACAGCGACTACTCGGTCAAGACGATGGAGAAGCCCCGCGACCTCCAGGTCGGCCCGGAGATCACCCAGTACACCGAGCTCGGCGGCGAGATGTCGCTGACCGCCGACTCCCTGCTGATGGTCCGACCGGACTACACAATCTACGACGAGGTGCGAAAGACCGACGACTTCGAGGTGTTCGCCGACATGCGCCTGGCCGGCGTCGGCATGATCGGCGTCGTCCACGCGACGCGGGCGATCGACGCCCTCCAGCGCCTCGTCGGTCGGGTCGAACTCGGAATGATCCCGCAGGTCGTCGACACCGTCGTCTACATCGAGGCCGGCGAGGTCCACACCGTCTACGACGTGACGACCGAGGTGAAGGTGCCCCACGGCCTGATGGAGGAGGATCTCGCTCGGCCGGTGATCGTCATTCGGGACTTCGAGACGGGCGAGCCCGCCTACGAGATCTACACGTTCAACCGGCAGGTCGTCACCGTGCCGCTGGACGACGAGGAAGACGGCGACGAGGCCGGCGTCGACCGCATCGCCCGCCAGGAGATCGAACGCGAGATCCGCTCGATCGCCCAGGGCCACGTCGACGTCGAACTCAAGAGCCAAAACAGCGCCGTGGTGTACGTCGAGGACGACGACATCTCGACTGTCATCGGCAAAGGTGGCGGGCGCATCCAGGACGTCGAGAACCGGCTGGGCATCGACATCGACGTCAGGACGCACGACGAGAAGCCGCCGGGTGCGGGGGCCGGTGGCGGCGCGGGCGGGCAGTCGGGCGAGGGCTCCTCGGGTGGCGGGGCCGGCCAGATCGTCCAGCCGGAGATCACCTCCCAGCACGTGATCGTGCCCGTCGAGGGCCACGCCGGCGAGACCGTCGAGGTGCAGGCCGACGACGAGTACCTCTTTACCGCGACGGTGAGCCGCGGCGGGGAAGTGCAGGTGTCGCGGGGGAGCGCCATCGCGGAGGAACTCGAGCGCGCGATCGACCGCAAGCGCCGGATCACCGTCGTCCCGTCGTAGAACGACTCCGGGACCGGCGGATTACTCGTCGGTCTCCGGCCGCTCGACCCCGGTGAGTTCGAACCTCGCGCCGCCCGCCCGACTTTCCTCGGCCGTCACGTCCCAGCCGTGAGCCTCGGCGATCCGCTCGACGATGTTGAGTCCGAGCCCGGTCCCGTCCGGTGACGTCGAGTACCCCGCGTCGAACACGGACTCGCCGTCCGCCTCGGGAAGCCCACGGCCGTCGTCAGCGACGTAGAACCCGCCGTCGACGTCGTCGACGACGATTTCGACGCCCTCGTCGCCGTGCTCCACGGTGTCATCGGACTCGCTGTGCGAGTCTGACTTGCTTGTCGAACCATGTTCGACAGCGTTCCGGACGAGGTTCGCGATCAGCTGCTGGACGCGACTCGGGTCCGCTCTGACCGTCCGGTCGACCTCGTTGCGCAGCGTCGCCGCCTCCGTCGCGACGGCTCGCCAGCAGTTATCGACGAGGTCGGCCAGTTCGACCGGCTCCGGCTCCCCGATCTCCTCGTCCGAGCGGGCCAACAGCAACACGTCGTCGATGAGCACCTGCATCCGGTCGATCGCCCATCGGCAGCGCTCGAAGTCCTCGGTCGAGCCGCTCTCCTCGGCGAGCGACAGCGACCCCTCGAGAACGTTCAGCGGGTTGCGAAGGTCGTGAGCGAGGATCGACGCGAACTGGTCGAGTTGCTCGTTCTGGCGCTCCAGCCGCTCCTGGGTTCGCTTGCGCGCGAGTTCGTACTCGACCCACTGGCTCAGCAGGTCGACGAGCGTCGTCTCCCACTCCGAAAAGGAGTCCTCGCGGGGCTCCTCGTCGTAGAAGCAGAACGTGCCGTACACGTCGTCCTCGGCGAACACCGGCGCCCCGAGGTAGCTGGCGATTCCCAGTTCCGTGTACCCGCCGCGCTCGGCTAGCTCGGGCGCGTCCTCGGCGACGTCGGCCAGAACCAGCCGCTCGTGGGTCGCCACCGCACGCTCGCAGTTCGTCGTCGAGAGATCGACGGTGTCGCCGTCCCCTACAGCGCTTTCCTCGGGCGCCGCCACGACCTCGAACGTGTACTCGTCGTCGCGGACGCGCGATAGCGTTCCGTAGGCCATGTCGAGGGCGTCGCAGCCGCGCTCGAGGAGCCCGGCCACCTGCTCGTCGAACGACCGCCCGGGGTCCGCGGTGATCTCGTAGATGTCCCGCAGGACCCGCTCGCGCTCCTCCAGGCGCTGTCTGTACGCGTGTCGTTCGGTGACGTCCTGGAGCGACACCGAGAGTCCCGTCTGCGAGGGCGACGCGCGGACCTCGAACCACGTTTCCAGGGGCTCGTAATACTCCTCGAAGCGCACCGGCTCCTGCGTCGCCATCGCCTCGTGGTACCGGTCGTAGAACGTCGTCTCGACCGCTTCGGGGATCTCCGCCCAGAGGTGTAGCCCCTCCACGTCGGCCGCCGGGTCGCGCTCCATCGCGTCCGCGAGGAACGCCCGCGCTCGATCGTTGGCGTACGTCACCCGCCACTCCTCGTCGACCGCGAAGACGGCGTCGGCCATCCGTCCGAGCGGCTCCCGCTGGTCGGCGCCGGCGTCCGCTCGCGGTCGGTCGCTATCACTCCGCTCCGAGACGTCGCGCACGATCCCCGAAACCACCCGCTTGCCGTCGTAGGCGTGCCCCCGGAACGCGACCGAGAGCGACAGCTCGCGGCCGTCGGCGTGCTTCGCGGGGAGTTCGACATCCCTTCCCTCCGGCGTCCGATCGTCGGCGTCGAGCGCCAACTCGACGGTCTCCCGAAACGCCGATCGGCCCCGCTCGGGCACGATCTCGGTCAGCTGCCGCCCGACCAGCGCGTCGGGGTCGTAGCCGAGAACGCGCTCGATACCCCGATTCGCGTAGCGGACCGTGCCTCCGTCGTCGATCGTGACGATCGCGTCCGCGCCGTGTTCGACGAGTGACCGGAAGAACGCCGGATCGTCGCCGGGCGAAGCCTCCGACCGTTCGTCGGACGATCCCGGCTCAAATTCCATCTACGCTACGGACGGACGGTACTCACAAAATGATTACTGAAAATTCCGGGCCGCGGGGCGCACGCAAAACCGACGTTACTCGTCCGCCGCGAACCGCGCCTCGACGTCCTGCAGGAGCACCGTCACGGCCTCGGCTCGCCGGTACTCGGCGTCGTTCGACCCGCGGGCGTCGGTGACGTGCTCGACGAGTTCCTCGTCCGGATCGCTGTCGGACAGTTCGAGCACGCGCTCGCAGACCGGGCCGGACAGTTCGGGGACGAACGCCGAGACGCTGTCCCAGCAGTCGTCGTTCGTCGGGGCGCCGTCGGCGCGCTCCCGGGCGTCGATCGCGAGGTCGTCGATCAGCGCGTCGTACCGCTCGCGGCTGTCGAGGTCGGTCATTGGAGACAGGTGACGACGGGTGCGGATAAAACTCGCGTCGTGGCGCCGTCAGGCATCGTCGCGAGCTACCGAACACAGGTTTAACACCGCGCCGGCCCAGAGTCGACCCATGAACGTCGTCTCCCTGCTGCCCTCGGGGACCGAGATCGTCTACGCGCTGGGGATCGAGCCGGTCGGCGTCTCCCACGAGTGCGACGTCCCACCCGAGGCCGCCGCGAAGCCGTCGATCAACCGGTCGCGGATCGACGCCGAGGCGAGCAGCGAGGCGATCGACGAGCAGGTGCTACGGGCCGAGCGCGACCACGGCAGCGTCTACGAGATCGACGTCGAGGCGCTCGATCGGGTCGACCCGGACCTGATCGTCACGCAGGGGATCTGCGACGTCTGTGCGGTCGACTCGGTGCTGGTCGAGGACGCCGTCGACCGGATCGACGCCGAGCCCGACGTCCTCACCACCGACCCCCACAGCGTCGGCGACGTGCTGGCGGACATCGAACGGATCGGTCACGCGACCGGGCGCGAGGAGCGCGCCGCGGAACTGACCGCCGACCTCGAAGCTCGGATCGACGCCGTGCGCGAAGCGACCGCCGACGTGCCAGACGCCGAGCGTCCAGAGGTGGCGATCCTCGACTGGCTGGACCCGGTGATGGTGGCGGGCCACTGGGTGCCCGAACTGGTCGAGTGGGCCGGCGGCGAGTACGGGCTGGCCGATCCCGGCGCGCGCTCGCGCCCCCGGGAGTGGACGGAGATCCGCGAGCACGACCCCGACGTGCTGATCGCGGCACCCTGCGGGTTCGACCTCGACCAGACCCGCGAGAACCTCGACGACCTGACCGCGCGGCCGGGCTGGGACGACCTGCGCGCCGTCGAGGGCGAGCGCGCGTACGCGATGGACGGCCACGAGTTCGTGAACCGGCCGGGACCGCGGCTGGTCGACACGCTCGAACACCTCGCGGCGCTGCTCCATCCGGATCGGATTTCGGCGTCCGGCGAGAGTCCGGTCGAGGATCGATCCGGGCCGCCGGCCGACGTGGCGACGCCGCTCGGACGCCTCGCTGGTCGCGTCGGCGCGGAAGAACGGTAAGTTCGACGCCGCGACGGGCCGGCCTATCGCCCCTCGCTGTTACCAGACCCGGACGATCGGCGTGTCGCAGTCCGGACAGACGAGCGCGTCGGTGTCCTTGTACTCCTCGCGTTGGAGTTCTCCCGAGCACTCCTCCGTCCACGGACATTCGTCGCCCTCCAGGTCCCGGAGGACGGTCCGGCGATCGACGGTCGCCACGATCAGACACCTCCGGCGACGGCGTGCGGTTGCGGCGTCGGTGCAGCGAGCTGACGGCGGAGTGAGCGTATCGACATGGTGCTGGCGTACCGGGGTTCGGTTCCCCGGCGTACTCCTTCCGACTTCGAGCCGAAGCCGGTTTGTTATACGCAGAGTGTCGCACTCCTCTGTGCGAGTGCCTTCGAATAACTCCGGCTTTCGTGTCGCCGCGCCAGGACCGCGAGTTCGCGTGCGGGGAGCGACTGGGTTCCCGCCGCGGATCGCCGGCCCGGATCTCGAACCGGGCTGGACGCCGTCGTAGAGCCGTGATCCTCCGAGAGTAGGTCGCTCCCCGAGGGCTGCCTGCAACGTATTGATCCGATTAACTACTCTCGCGGACGAGTAATCCGATATTGTCGTCGATCGCTGGACGCGATAGTCGGCGCCGTGGCTGTTTCGGGGCACCGTTCCGGCGACACTGCAAGCCTTTTTCAGTGCGACGGCCGTCCGAACGGGTATGAGCGACGCAACGCTGCACACGACGCACGGCGACATCGAGGTCGAACTGTACGACGAGAAGGTCCCCACGACCGTCGAGAACTTCGTCAACCTGGCGACACACGACCCCGCCGCGAACGACGACCCCGCGCCCGAGACGACGACCTGGGAGGACCCCCAGAGCGGCGAGGTTCGGGGCGACGCCCTGTACAACGACGTGGAGTTCCACCGGATCATCGAGGACTTCATGATCCAGGGCGGCGACCCGACCGGCACCGGTCGCGGCGGCCCCGGCTACGAGTTCGAGGACGAGTTCCACGACGACCTCTCCCACGACGGCCCCGGCGTGCTCTCGATGGCCAACAGCGGCCCGAACACGAACGGCTCGCAGTTCTTCATCACGCTGGCCGCCCAGCCCCACCTCGACGGCCGCCACGCCGTCTTCGGCAAGGTCACCGACGGGATGGACGTCGTCGAGGAGCTCGGCTCCGTCCCGACCGACGCTCAGGACAACCCCAACGAGGAGGTCCTGCTGGAGTCCGTGACCGTCCACGACGAGTAACGACGCCGCCATCGAACGACCGCGACCGCCGTCTCGACTCCATTCTTCGCGCGACGCCGACGTTCCGATAGCTCCGGCGCCGAATTTCGGCGGCGTGCAGCGGCCCGCACGGCGTCCGGCACCGCCGCTATCGACCGTCGATTTCCCGACCGACCGCGTTCGACGTTCGTCCAGTCTTTCGCCGTTCCCGCCCGGAGCAATCCGCCGTTGAACCGCTCGAAGAGCATTTAGGTCCTAGTACATTCGACGTTCTCCCGACGATCCGAAGAATAACACTATTTGTTAAAGAGGCACTTCTATAAGTGAACATCCAGTACCTAATGACGTGAAAACGCGGACGTTTGGTTAATCCATCCGCCGATGCCGACACAGACGATACCCCCCAACCATGCCAAACAAGAAAGAGAAGTGGAAGGACGGAATGTACGGCGACGAAGTGCGCGAGAAGCTCCTCGAGTTCGCTGAGGAGGGCTGGGCGTCGATCCCCGAGGACGAGAAGGACATGTGGTTCTCCCGGTTCAAGTTCTGGGGCGTGTTCCACCAGCGCTCGGGCCAGGAGAGCTACTTCATGATGCGGCTCACCAACTGCGACGGGATGCTCGAACCCGGACAACTCCGGGCGATCGCGGAGGTCGCCGACGAGTACGCCAGAGGCCCCGTCGAGAATCCCGAGTTCGGCGACGCGTGGATCGACTTCACGACGCGCCAGTCGGTCCAGCTCCACTGGCTCAAACTCGAAGACGTCCCCGAGATCTGGGACAAGCTCGAGTCCGTCGGCGTCACGACGCGCTCGGCGGGCGGCGACACGATGCGCAACATCTCGGGCTGTCCCGTCGCCGGCAAGGACGAGCACGAGCTCGTCGAGACGCGCGAACTGCTCGACCGCCTGCAGGAGGACCTGCGCGGCGACGACGCGCTCGCGAACATGCCCCGGAAGTTCAACATTAGCGTCACGGGCTGTTGCGAGGGCTGCGCGCAGGACTCGATCAACGATGTCGGGCTCGAACCCGCGGAAAAGGAGATCGACGGCGAGTCCGTCCGCGGGTTCAACGTCCGCGTCGGGGGCGGTCTGGGCGGTCGCGAGCCTCGCGAAGCCCGCGAACTCGACGTGTTCGTCACGCCGGACAACGCCTACGAGCTGGTTCGGGGCTTCGTCGAGCTGTACCACGCCCTGGGCAACCGCGAAAATCGCAACAAGAACCGCGCGCGCTTCTTCGTCGACGACTGGGGCACGACCAAGATCCGGAAGGTACTCGACGAGCACTACGTCGACTTCGAGCTCCGGGAGGCCGGCGAGGACGTCCGCGACGAGTACACCTACAACGCGGGCCGGCCGGTTCAAGCTGGAAAGAACGACCACGTCGGCGTCCACGACCAGCCCGACGGCCGCAACTACGTCGGCCTGAGCGTGCCGGTCGGCCGGATCACGTCCGAGGAGGCGATCGAACTCGTCGACCTCGCCGAGGAGTACGGCTCGGGCGAAGTGCGGCTCACCCGCCGCCAGAATCCGATCATCATGGACGTCCCCGACGAGGCCCTCGACGACCTGCTCGCCGAGCCGTTGCTGGAAACCCACAAGCCGGAGCCGAACCCGTTCCAGCGCGGCGCCGTCGCCTGCACGGGCACGGAGTTCTGCGGCCTCGCGCTCACGGAAACGAAGGCGCGCATGGCTCGGATGCTGCGCTGGCTTCGCGCGAACGTCGACCTGCAGGACGACGTCGAGCGCATCAAGATCCACTACTCGGGCTGTACGGCCGACTGCGGGCAGGCGATGACCGCGGACATCGGCCTGCAGGGGATGCGCGCCCGGAAGGACGGCGAGATGGTCGAGGCGATGGACGTCGGCGTCGGCGGCGGCATCGGCGAGGAGCCGACCTTCATCGACTGGATCCGCCAGCGCGTCCCCGCCGACGAGGTGCCGGGGCTGATCAAGAACCTCACCCAGGCCTTCGCCGCCCACCGCCAGGAGGGCCAGACGTTCCGCCAGTGGGTCGAGGCCACCGGCGAGGAGGCGCTGGTCGAACTGGCCGAACCCGAGGAGGCCGACGGCTACGAGGACCCCTGTCTCAACGACGCCAAGCAGTCGTGGTATCCCTTCGCCGACGGCGAAAGCCCCGCGCCGACCGATCCGAGCGGCGAGCCGCTTCCGTCCGACGATTAATCGGTCTCGAGTGCCCGTACGGGCCGAGATGCCGCAGTCCCTGACGGGCAGTCCGACGACTGACGACGCTCGTTTTCCGGCCGACGCCGTCGCTTCGCTCCGAGATCTGACGAGCCTCCGAACAGCCCCGCTCGTGCGCTGTCCGGATCGGAATGAATCCCGATTCGCGATAATAGTGTTTTAGGACGTACGCGGATTAATACTGTATTCATACAGAACTCTTATCTGATAGACTACGTTCGTCCAGTACAAATGAGAGAAGATAGCCAGACGGGCACGGTCGGGCCGCACTCGGTGCGCGCTCGCGTCGACAACGCGGCCGAGAGCATCGGCCGGGTCTGGCCGCTGTACGCCGACGTGGCGGCCAACCCGCTATCGGGGTTCGAGGATCTACCCTTCGACGAGGCGGTGACGCAGGGCGAAACGCTCTACGGCGGCCGCGGCTACCCTTCGGCCGACTACTTCCGGCGGGCCTGGGAGCGCGGCGAGATCGACCCCGAACTGCTGTCCGAGCGCCTCGCGGACGCCGGGATCGAGGACGACCCCGAGGCGCTGCTCGATCGGATGGCCGACGCCGAGGACGACTCGACGGGCGAAGCTGAGGACGTCCCCCTCGACCGACTGCTCTCGAAGTGGCTCGCCGCCTTCCTCGATCAGGGCGAGACCGCGTGGGCCATGCCGAACCGGGAGGCGGGGTTCTACGAGGCCTGGAGCGCCCTCGCGAAGTACGATGACGACATCCCCGCGTCGGAGACCCCGGTTGCGGCCTTCCACCGCGACCGGCTGACCGACCTGCCCGACACCGCGATGGAGGCGCTGTACGCCGTCCTCGCGGACCACTCCGAGGAGCGCTGGGAGGAGATCTTCGAGCACCACCTCGCCGCGCTGCCGGGGTGGACCGGGCTGATCAAGCAGCGCGAGCAAGACGAGAACAACCCCTGGCAGGACGCCTACCCGATCACGCTCGTCGACTACCTCGCGGTGCGCCTGATCCTCGCCAAGCACATGGGCGAGCCGATCGCGCCCGAGGCGAGCGCCGAGTCCGCGGGAGACGCGGACGAAGTGCCGTCGCTCCCCGAGATCTGGCTCGACGCCTGGGAGGAGAGCTACCGCCGAGACCTCGTCGACGCCGTCGACGCGTCGGTCGGCGTGTCGACGTCGGGTTCCGAGACGGACGCCGACGCGCCGACGCCAAGGTCCGCCGACGCCGCGGCGGCGACGGCGTCGCCCGACGGCGGCGAAACGGTGGTCGATGCCGATGCGGAATCGGCGTCCGGCGGCGACGCTGCGGCGACGGACGCTCAGTTGGTGTTCTGCATCGACACTCGCTCGGAGATCATCCGTCGCCACGTCGAGGACGCCGGCCCCTACGAGACCCACGGGTACGCCGGCTTCTTCGGCATCCCGATCAGACACGAGGAGTACGGCGAGCACGTCTCGACCGACTCCTGTCCGGTGATGGTCGATCCCAAACACCGCGTCGCCGAGCGTCCGACCGAGGACGCGCCGGCCGAGCGCCACGATCGCTGGAGTTCGCTGTCCCACGCGGGCCACAAGCTGATGAAGTCGCTCAAAAACGACGTCGCGGGCGCGTTCGGCTTCGTCGAGGGCGCCGGCGGGTTCTTCGGCGCGGCGCTAACCGCCCGGACCCTGCTGCCCTCGCGGATGTACGATCTCGGGGAGAACGCGGGCGCGCCGCGGAACGAGGCGTTCTGCGAGCCCGGCGTCGACCATCCCGACGAGGCGGGCGAGGACGACTCTGAACCCGGGGCCGCGTCGCCGCCCGCCGACGAACTGGCGTCGGAGACGGCCGCCGAGGAGACGCTCGCGCTCGAACCCGAACACGACCTCCCGTCGGGGATCTCGACCGAGCAGCGCACCTACTACGCCGAGGCCGCGTTCGACCTGATGGGCTGGGACGAGTTCGCGCCGGTCGTCGTGTTCGCCGGCCACGCCAGCCAGACGGTGAACAACCCCTACGAGTCCAGCATCGACTGCGGCGCCTGCGCCGGCAGCTCCGGCGTCCCGAACGCCCGCGCGCTGGCCGAGATCTGCAACGATCCCGAGGTTCGCGCGACCCTGCGCGACCGCGGGCACGAGATCCCCGAGGAGACGGTGTTCGTCGCCGCCGAGCACAACACGACGACCGACGAGGTCACCCTCTTTGCCGACGAGAGTGCCCGCGAGCGCCATCCCGATGTCTTCGATCGGCTCGAAGCGGACCTCGAGACGGCCCGCGAGGGTGCGACCGCAGAGCGCGTCAAGACGATCGACGGCGAGGCGCCGGCCGAGAGCGCTCGCGAGACCGAGCGCCGCGCGGCCGACTGGGCCGAGCCCCGACCCGAGATCGGCCTCTCGGGCAACGCCGGGTTCGTCGTCGGTCGCCGCGAGCTGACCAGCGACGCCGACCTCGACGGCCGGGCCTTCCTCCACACCTACGACTGGGCGGCCGACCCCGACGGCGACGCTTTGGAGAACATCATGGTCGGTCCGCTCGTGGTCGTCCAGATGATCAGCGCCCAGTACTACTTCTCGACGGTCGACAACGACGTCTACGGGAGCGGCACGAAGGTCACGCACAATCCCGTCGGGAAAGTCGGCGTCTACCAGGGCAACGGCGGCGACATCCGGATGGGGCTGCCGTTCCAGTCGCTCCACGACGACGCCGGCGAGGCGTACCACTCGCCGCTGCGCCTGACGACGCTCATCCAGGCGCCCGTCGAGCGCGTCGAGCGAATCCTCCGCGAGAACGAGGCGGTCCGCCGGCTCTTCGACAACGGCTGGCTGAAGCTGACCGTGCTGGATCCCGAGCGGGCCAATCAGGCCTTCCACTACCGGGGCGATCTCCAGTGGGACGCCGAGCGGGACGCCGCCACCGCCGCTGCGTCGCCGGCGTCCGCGGACTGAGAACCGACCGTTCGGAGCGTCCCTGCCGGCCCCTTCTTTTACCGGACTGCGTACGGTCACCGAATGCACAACGACAATCGGACGTTCGGGCGGGATTAGTTCGTATTACGCGATGTTTTAGGAGTTTTACCACCGCAGTTGGTCTTATACAGAGGATTTAACCTCTTCAATGGGCATTTGATGGATAGAAACGGATGTCCGCCAAACGAACGTCCCGGTTGCCGACGGTACTGAGTCGCCTCGTCTGGTCGCTGTTCGTCGCGAACGTAGCGTTCGCCGCGTGGATGGCCGGTCCCGGCGACGAGTTGACGATCGACGGCATCGTTCACCTCGACGGGTTGACCGCGGTCATGTGGGTAGCGGTCGCCTTCTTCAGCGGGATCGTCCACAGCTTCTCGCGGCGGTACATGGCCGCCGATCCGGACGTCGAGCGCTTCTTCGGGCTCGTCTTCTTGCTGACGCTGGTCGTCATGCTGCTGACGGCGGCGGATCACGTTGCCCTCTTTGTCTTGGCGTGGATGTCGATGGGGCTGATCATGGCCGACTTGATCGGCCATGTCCGCGACTGGCCGCAGGCCGACGCCGCGGGCGGGCTCGCGCGCTGGTACTTCCTCGCGGGGAGCATCCTGCTCGGAGCCGGACTGGCGGTGCTCGCCTCGGCGACCGGGAAGACCGCAATCTCGGGAATTCTGGCGAACGTGGAGGGTCTCTCGCCCGCGACCACCGCGGTGGCCGCCGGACTGATCCTGAGCGCCGCGATGATCCAGTCCGCGCTGTTTCCGTTCCACAACTGGCTGCTGTCCTCGATGACCGCGCCGACGCCGGCCTCGGCGATGATGCACGCGGGGTTCGTCAACGCCGGCGGCGTCCTGCTGAGCCGGCTGGCGCCCGTGTTCGCCGGCGACGTCGTCATCATGCTCGTGGTCGTCGTCGCCGGCGCGGTCAGCGCCGTGCTCGCGCAGGCGTGGATGCTGGTCAAGCCCTCCGCGAAGGGCCGGCTCGGCTGCTCGACCGTGGCCCAGATGGGATTTATGATCCTGCAGTGCGGCCTCGGCTTCTTCGCCGCGGCCGTCACGCACCTGATCGTCCACGGGTTCTACAAGGCGTACATGTTCCTCTCGGTCGGCTCGCGCGTCGAGAAGGTCCCGCCCAAGAAGTCTAAGACGAGCGCCGGATCGAAGGTCCTCACGTTCGGCGTCGGCGTCCTCGCGGCGGTCGCCGCCGGCGTGCTGTTCGCCCAGCTCACCGGCAAGAGTCTGACCGGACCCGGGACGGGCGTGTTCCTCACCGCGATCGTCGTGCTCTCGGCGCTGCGCGGGACTCGAACGCTCGTCGAGCAAGCGTCGCTGTCGCCGCTGGCCCGCGCGGTCGCGATCCCGCTGTCCCTGCTGCCCGCCGTCGCGCTGTACGCAGGGATCTACAACGGCATCTCGGCGATGATGGGCGGGCTGCCGATGATCCATCCCCACCTGGAGATGACGCCGATCCACTGGCTCGTGCTGGGGCTGTTCGTCCTCGGCCACCTCGCGCTCGAAACCGGCTGGCACCGCGACAACGGCCGGCTCTACGTCGCGCTGCTGAACTCCTCCCAGCCCGATCCGGCGACGATTCCGACGCGGAGCGAGTAGCGCAGGCGATCGACGGGACCGTGCGATCCTCTTTTTTGGTTGCATTCGGCGTGCCCCGACCACTCCGTAAAAGCGCGTATCCCAGACGACCAACGAACATCTCTACGCATACATCTTTATGACGGGTGAAACAATCGTCGTGCATGCCCGAGCATCAGGGATGGATCGTCACTGAGATCGCCGACGACGGCGACCCAGATGCTGTGATGAAGAGCATGGTCGACGAGCGCCATCCGAATCGGTTCACCGGCCAACAACAAGGGTCGTCGTTGGTCGTCTACGACAACAACGTGACGACCAGCCCCGTCGAGTCGATGTTGCAGTCGGTCTCCAGTCATCTTGATCGAGTCGTTATCGTGGAATCGATCGAAGGCGGGGAGGGACAGACGAGGAGCAGGTATTACGAAGTCGAAGACGACCGGCTCGGGGATCCAGTCGACGAACTGTCCACTATCAGCCGGTGGTTCGTCGAATCGCACTTCGATTACTACGCGACTCACTACGGAATCGATGGCGCGCTCTGATTCAGATCCGACGATCAACGAGCTGTGTAGCCGCCTCGCGGAAGCCGAACCAACAGCCGAGCCCGCCGTGATGGGCCGGATCTCGCGGTCGGTTCTCGACAATCCGTCCGAGTGGCCCGTGATGAACCCGACCGCTCGGAGCGCCGAAATCCTGCAGTCGTATCTCGACCACGACGACCCCGAACTCCGAAGCGGGGCCGCCCTCGTGCTCGGTGCGATCATCGCGGGGGCGACCCAGCCGGATCCAGAAGAGATCGTGGACAAATCGGCCGTGAGTGCCCAGTTGCTCGAACTAATCGACGACGACAGCACTCGAGTGCGCCAGGTGATCGTCTCAACCGGGCTCCTCGGTGGTATCGTCGGCGAGGTACTCGATGACGACTCGTTTCCGGCGTCTGCAACCGACGACGACCGTGGCCCCCCGAAATCCGTCCCGTGGTTGGCGATGGCTCTCTTCGACCGCCTGCACGATCCGGCACCGATCGTCCGCAAACGAGTTGCCCACCATCTCGAGTCACACGCCGTCGCACTGCTCGAGGAGCACCCGGACGCCCGCACTGCAATCGGCACGGTCATCGACACCCTCGAGGACGACCTCGACGCACTTGCGCCGGAGCGTGACGCGACGACGCCCCGGTACGCGGCGGCCCGCATCCTCTGTGACGTGGCAGAAGAGTCCCCGGACCTGCTGCTCGATCGCGTCGATCGCCTCGACGAGTACCTCGATGTCGACGAGGACGAGATTCGAATCCGGATGGCGCGAACGCTCGGGCAGTTGGTCCAGTCGGACCACGTCGATCGAGCGGGCGTCGCCGAACGCGTCGTCGATCGGCTCGCTGGCCAGGGCCGCTCTCTACACGGCGATGCGGATCTGCTCGTGTCGGCTGGACTGGCCGCCAACGACGGAGCAGGTAAGACAGAAGCGGCTCTCACTGCACTGCTTCAGGTCCGAAGTCCCGATCACCGAAGTAGGGGCGCCGACACGCTGGCTCGGTACGTCCGTCAGAGCGATCGGTCCTTTGAGCCACACTTCGAGGCGGTAGCCGAGTACTCCGAAGCGCGCTCGTTCAGCGAGCGCAGTGAGGATCCGCTCGTCACGCTGGCTGCAGACTATCCGGAGTTCGTGGCGGACTGCCTGATCGACTGGCACGAATCGATCGTCGATGGGTCCGCACACAGAACGATCGACGACGACTTGCTGGTCGCGATCTGTGACCGGAACCCGGCGGCGATCGAGAAGTTCCTTCCCTACGCCGTCGAGACGGCCGGCCCGGAGTTCGATTACGAGCGGTTGGACCGCCATCAGGTCAGTTCATCAGTGCAGACGCTGAACACCCTGGCGAAGCGCCGACCGGAGGTGATTGGGGCTGTCGTGCCGGACCTGTTGGCAGCACGCGGACGGTCGGCTCCTCTCGACGACCAGGTTTCTGGTCTGGTGGAAGCGGTGGCCGACGTCGGACCTCCCGTCACCGACGAAACTGTCGCCGCGCTCGAGGGTACGCTCCGATCGACCGAGGGGACCCTGGGCGCTGCACGGGCGCTGGCCGCACTCTACGAGGCGGGCCACGACGCCGTCAACGACGACTACGAGATTTTCGTCGATCCGTATCGCGAGGGGGCCCTCGAGGGCTCGTCGAACGGCGGGAAATCTGCCCTACCACCCGTCGCGGCGGAGGATCCGGCATTCGTTTCGGACGTGCTGTACGATATCTTCGATCACTGGGCGGAAACTGACGAGGGGCGAGCCCCCACGAGAACCCTCGCGGCCGTCGCCGACGCCGAACTGGCCGCTGCCAGGTCGATTCTCGACGACTTGGTTGCAGTGACTCTGTCCGAAGAGCCGGCGGACGAGCGGGTCGAAAACCTATCCGACGACCAGCTCTTCGACCTTGTCAAGTTCTACATCTCGGGAGAACCGCCGAACGGTCCGGAGTTTTTCGAGCAGTTTCTCGATGCGCTCGTCCCGGTCGTCGAGCACGGATCGACGGCCGGCAACTCTACCGACGAGGGGGCGGAGGGCACTGATATCCCTGGTCGCTTCGATCCGGAGGATATCCTTGATCTGATTGATTCCGAAACAACGTTGACGCCAGAGACGGTCGAACCGGCGCTCGAAACGTTTGTCGACGCGGTCCTCGAGCCGTTGCTATCGCCGCGACCGCCGGCAATGGAACTCCACCTCGATATCGCGAAAGAACTCGGATTCGGTCACCCGGTGGTGTTCGAGCCGCACGTTCAGAGGCTGCTCGAAGCCGCCGAAGCTGCGGACGATCGCCAACAGGCCGATCTGGTCGGATACATGCTCTGTGAGTTAGGTGAGGAAACGCCTGAGACCATCCAGGAGCATCTCGACCGGCTGTCGGATCTCGCCGCCGACGGCGACGTTGCCCCCAGCTCGATCGCGGCTGGCACGCTCGGTAAGTTGCTCGAGGAACGTCCTGAACGTGCTGACATTGTGATCGAACCACTCGCTGCTGGCTTCCCGGACATCTATACCTGGGCGCGTCGCCAAGCTGCGACAGCCCTCGAAACCGCGGCGCAGGAGGATCCGCAGGCGATTCGCGATGCGATTCCCGAACTCGTGGCGCTCTTAGTCGCGTTCGACGGTTTGCCGGACGACGACCTCGACTGGTCGATCAGGCAGGAGATGAAGGCGTCCGTCAAAGACACGTTCGAGACGCTGGAAACGGTTGCTGAGGAGGATCCCGAATCAGTACTGGCAGCGTTCGAGCCACACGGTGGTATCGAATCAGTAGCGGTGCCGGGCTGGTCGAGTCGGCTTGCAGGCCTCAGAGCGGCGCTCGACGAGTGAGTGATTGGTCGACCGTTTCAGGGTCGAGTCTCGTGGCAGCCGCCGCGTACTCTGTGAATGTTCGGGCAGGGCGCTTCCACGGTCGCAAAAAGAAATCGGCTACCGCGCGACGGCGTCTACCAGCGCTTGTACGGCAGGAACTTCCCGTCGTACGTGATGACGACGTGGTCGCCCTCCGGGTGGGGCTCCTTGTCCACGCTCACCTCGAAGTCGATCGCGCTCATGATGCCGTCGCCGAACTCCTCGTGGATCAGCGCTTTCATCGCCGGACCGTACACTTGCGGGACCTCGTAGAAACGGTAGAGACACGGGTCCGACGGGATCGTCGGCTCGCCCTGGCCCTTCATCGGCGGCTTCTGGAGCTCCTCGACGACGTCGCTCCCGAGATCGAGCACCTCCGCGAACGCCATCGCGTCGTCTTTCGTCATGCTCGCGGCGTCGTACGTCGCCGAGGCGAGGAACGTCTTGTCGCCGCCCACCTGATCGGCGATATCCGAGAACGTCATTCCTTTCTCCTCTTTGGCCGCGAGGATCTTGCTGCGCGTCTCCGACTTGTCGTTGATCTCGTTGCGAGGGATCATTTCCCATCCGTGAGGTTGCAGAGGACATATTAAAACATTCTCCTGATATAGAGTCAAGATCACTAGTTCAAATGGAATATATTAGGTCATATGTCCAGATAAATCCGTTTTTGTGTTCGAACATCAGTTCATATCGCGCGCAGAGACGGGAGATCGTGCCGATCAGCTCGGGTGGGTGCTACTGTGCAACGAACCGACCCCGCCTGTTTCGAGAGCTCTCACGGGTGCTCTCGGCGTGCTCCGCTGGCGTCGGTACGGTCCGAATCTCGGCGTCGAAACCTCGGTCCATACGTGGACGCTCGCCCGGGCCGAAGGGCCGAGCCGCGAAATAACCCCTTTGTGGCATAATAGTGGTTAAGGTGGCGTCAATCATCCAAGGATTAGGGTTATATGTACTCAATTGATTCTCAAAACTGGATACAAATGAGCGAAACGACTGCTACTGTGGGCAGCAGCGTACGGACGTCAACTGCAACTCGTTGCGGATCGATCGCAGCGAGGTGGTACTAGCTATGTACAGCGAGACCATCGAGGACGTCTCGGGCGCGGCGGCCGCGCAGATGGAGTTGATCAACAAACGCTTACTGGCGTACCTCGCGCACTCGGCGCTGGCCGGGGCGTACCTCGGCTTCGGGGTCGCGATCGCCTTTATTTTCGCGGGCGATCTCATGGGGACCCAGTTCGAGCCGTTCCAGGGCATCGTGATGGGCGCCAGCTTCGGAATCGCGCTGTCGCTGGTCATCATGGCGGGCTCGGAGCTGTTTACGGGCAACGCGATGATCATGACCATCGGGCAGCTCACCGGCCGTGTCCCCGCGGGCGCGACGCTGAAGGTCTGGGCGTGGTCGTGGATCGGCAACCTGATCGGGTCGGTGATCATCGCCGCGATGCTCGTCGGCTCGGGGACGCTCCCCACCGAGCCGTTCGCGGCCATCGGCGCCGCCAAGATGACTATGGCGCCCTTGGAGCTGTTCCTGCGGGCGATGCTGTGCAACTGGCTGATCGTCCTCGCCGTGTGGTGTAACTTCCGCCTGGAGAACCCGGTCGCGAAGCTCATCATGATCTTCTGGTGCCTGCTGGTGTTCATCGGCGCCGGCTTCGAGCACAGCATCGCCAACATGGCGATCCTGACCTCGGCGAACCTCCTGCCGATCGCGGACCCGGCGGTCTCGTGGTCGGGAATGGCGTACAACATCGCGATCGTCACGGCCGGTAACGTCGCCAGCGGCGTGTTCTGCCTGGGCGCCGTCTACTACTACATCTCCACCTCGTACGGCATCGAGTACGAGTGGAGCATGGAGGACAACGTCGCGATGAACGTCGGCGCCGGCACCGCGGCCTCTCAGGACGACGACTGATCGTTCGATCGGAAACGAATCCCCTTTTTCGACGTGCGGTGAAAACGACAGGAGAGTCGGTCGGACCCGATACCGTGCCCGAAGCGGTCGGACCCCGACGCTCTCGGCTACCGGACGGCGGTTCGAAGGGCCCTGGCCGAACCGCCGGCGGTCGCCGTCGCCGCGAGCCGGTTGACGTTCGACCAGTAATTAACCGTCTTTGTGAAGCTATTACTGGTTATCTGGGCTTGTACTGTATGAATTCGGCCGTTTCGGATTCCCAGATCGATAGACATAAGTTCGGGAAGGTTGGCCATTCATTCGAGAAGCCAGACGAGATATGAACATGGAGTCATCAAAATCAGAAAAAAGGTCTGATGTGGTCAGCGTGAGTTCGAAGAGCAGTATTTGTTCAATCACTCGCCGGTCGGCAGCCGCAGTCGGTGAACGATCCTCCGCCGACGCCCCTGCGAACTGGACGATGCGTCATCGTTCGGCCACCGCGGCGGGAGGTGCCTGAGGATGTACGAGGATTCCCTCACGGACATCAGCGACGCCGCGGCCGCGCAGGTCGAACTCGTCAAAAAGAGCCTCCCGGCGTATCTGGTCCACTCCGGTATGGCCGGCGTGTACATCGCCTTCGCGGTCGTGATGACGTTCATCTTCGGTCAGTCGCTGTACCAGACGGTGTTCGAGCCGGTACGGGGCATCGTGATGGCCGCGGTGTTCGGCATCGCGCTGTCGCTGGTCATCGTCGCCGGCTCGGAGCTGTTTACGGGCAACGCGATGATCATGTCCGTCGGCGCGCTGACCGACCGGACGACGTGGAGCGACCTCGGGACGGTCTGGAGCATCTCCTGGGTCGGCAATCTCATGGGATCGTTCCTCATCGTCGGGCTGGCGTACCTCGCGGGCGTGTTCCCCGACGGAGCGCTGCTCGCGTCGGTCGGCAGCTACAAGATGAACGCCCCGGCGATCGAGCTGTTCACCCGCGCGATCCTCTGTAACTGGCTGGTCGTGCTCGCGGTGTGGAGCAACTTCCAGCTCGAAAACCCGGTCGCCAAGCTCATCATGGTCTGGTGGTGCCTGCTGGCGTTCGTCGGTTCCGGGTTCGAGCACAGCGTCGCCAACATGAGCATCCTCGGGCTGGCGAACGTGATCGCCCCGGGCGCCGCCGGCGTCTCGTGGCAGGGGATGGCGTACAACCTCACTATCGTCACGGCCGGCAACATCGTCAGCGGCGTCGTCTGCATGGGCGCTGCCTACTACTACGTGACGTCGTCGTACGGCTACTCGTGGAACTGGGGCGTCGAGGACACGTCGACCCAGACCGGCAACGTGGTCGTCAGCGACGACGACTGATCGGACGCGACTGACCGAACGACCGATTTTTCGCGCGACTACCGAAACCTGAAAGGTCGAACGGTTCCAGATACGAACGATGAGCGATCTTGACGCCGAGATTCAGGAACCCAGCGACGTCGGGAGCGCCGACGCCCCGCCGGTCGAGGAGAAGCCCTACAAGATCATCTTCGAGGCGAACAAGTGCTTCGGCGCGGGCAAGTGCGCGGAGGTCTCGAAGAACTGGGAGATGGACCTCAAAAGCGAGATGGCAAAGCCCCGGTCGTACTACGTCGGCGAGGACGATCTCGATCACAACGTCCGCGCCGCGGAGGTCTGCCCCGCGAAGAAGGGCGACGGCTGCATCCACGTGATCGACCGCCGAACCGACGAGGAACTCGCTCCGAATCCCCACGGCGACGGCACGCTCTCGGTCGACTGGTAAGCGAAACCCACTTGCCACCGAGGCGGCAATCCGGACCTGCGCGAGGGTGGCTGAGCTAGGCCAAAGGCGGCGGACTTAAGATCCGCTCCCTTAGGGGTCCATGGGTTCGAATCCCATCCCTCGCACTTCTCTCGACGCGAACGGACGTGAGCGTCGTGTAAGTCTGACGTTGGGATTCGAAGTAGACCAGTCGCATGCCCGGGACGCGAACGCAGTGAGCGACCCGGAACGCCTGGACGTAGTTCGAATCCCATCCCTCGCATTTTCCAGCCCGGACACGAGCATCGCGAGCTTCGGCAACGGCCTCGACGAGCGCAGACGCCGATCGGTTCGCGGCTTCTCGGCTTCGGGACAACGCCTACGGGGCCGGAGCCACTGCCATTTGGCATGAGCGTCGTTGTCGAGTTCGGGCTCGATAGCGGCGAGTTCGAGCTCGGACGTATCCTCGAACTCACAGCCGGCGAGGAGCTACAGCTCGAAGCGGTCGTCCCGACCGGCGAGCGCGCGGTGCCGTCGTTCTGGACCGACGGCGTCGACGTCGAGGCCTTCGAGGGCCGCGTCCGCGACCACGAAGCCGTCGAGTCGTTGACCGCGGTCCAGACGGCCGGGGAGCGCTGTCTCTACGCTTTGGAGTGGAACCGGCGGTCCGACCCCGTGATCGCGGGAATCCGGTCGGAGGGCGGTCAGTTGCTCCAGGCGAGCGCCGAGGCTGACGGCTGGGAGTTCCAGATCCGGTTTCCCACCCGCGGCCCGCTGTCGGCGTACCAGTCCCGGCTCCGCGACGCGGGGATCGTACCGTCGATTCGTCGGGTGTACACCCCGAGCGATCTGGATGGGGCGGGAGGGTACGGACTGACTGACAGCCAGCGCGAGGCGCTGACGCTCGCCGTCGCGCGGGGATACTACGACGTCCCACGGAGCTGTTCGACGGCCGCGCTGGGGGAAGCGCTGGGCGTCTCCGATCAGGCTATCACCGAGCGGCTGCGCCGGGGCACTGACGCGCTGGTGTCGGCCACACTGCTGCCCGACGCCGAAGACTGATCGCTGCGTCGGCAGATGAGTTAGTATATGTGTCGGGCCCGATCAAATGGGCGGTATGGCCCAGCAGGACGCGGTTTCGACCGGTGGTGATGCCGACGAGCAGCGCTCGTCGAACCCCTCCTCGGCATCGTCTCGCGAAGACGCCGACGAGGCGGGCGACGGCGCTGCGGCCGCCGAGCATCCGCCGACGGTCGAGCTGTCGCTGTACGAACTGGACGTGTCGGTCAGGGGCGCGGAGTCGGACTCGCTCGACGACGTCGAGGCGTCCGCGGAGAACCTGATGGATTACCTCGTCGAGCAACACCACCGGCTGGAAGACGGTCCCGAGGATCACCAGGTCATTTAGGCGCCGCTCTAGAACTCCAGCAGCGCGCCGACCGGCGCGTCCGTGCGCTCCTCGGCGCGTTCGACGCCGTCCGTCCCGACGGCGATCAGCGTGAACACGCCGCCGACCGACGCGTCGGCTCGATCGGCGATGTCCAGAAGCAACTCCTGGGTCTCGCCCGAGCGGATCAGGTCGTCGACGACCAGCACCGTCTCGCCGGAATCGATCGACGACGCCGGCAGGTAGTAGGTGAGTTCGATCCCCGACTGCAGGCGCTGGCGCGACTCGATGAACTCCTCGACGGCGGTCTCCTTGGACTGCTTGGCGTAGGCACAGCGCACCCCGTAGTAGCTGGCCATCGCCGCGGCGAGCGTGATGCCGTCGGTCGCCGCCGTCAGGACGACGTCCGGACGGTCGAACTCGAACGCCTCGGCCGCGATCGGCGCGACCAGATCGAGAAACGCCTGGTCGAACACGGCGCCGGAGTTGTCGACGTAGCCTTCCTCGTCGGTGGTGACGCGCCGCTCGAGTTCGTCCGCCAGCGCCTCGCGGCCGACGCCCGAGACGACCTCGCGAGCGCGCTCGTCGCTGGGAAGCACGTGGCCGTTGACGTATCGGTTGAGATCGCCCGCCGGCAGACCGGTCAGCTCCGCAAGCTCGTCGTACGTACGGGTCTCCTTGAGCATCCTGAGCACGGAGACGGCCCGCAACTGGAGGGCAGCTTTCTCTGCGCGGTTCATACGAATACGCACGATTCCACAACTATGGTGGTTTCGGTGCGAGTCCGGCGGTCTCCTGTGCAAGTCCGTGGCGCACTCTGATCGACCGATCGTGGTGAGCCGCCCGGCGCCCTCGACGAGAGTAAATACGAACTTTTACGAGCGCTCTGGACGGACACTCTCGCGTGCTCGCAGCGGCGCTTCAGGTCCCCGTGGTGCTCGCCGAAGTGGTTTCGCTGTTCGCCGACGGCGCCGAGGCGGCGTTCGAAACCGCGACCGGCTGGCCCGGTATCGGCCTCATCTTTACGTACTCGTTTCTCATCGCGTTCGCGTTGCCCGGGCCCAGCGAAGTCGTGCTCGTGGCGCCGCTGGATCTCGGACTGCCCGGGTGGACGCATATGGCGCTCATCATGCTCGTCAGCGCGACCGGGAAGGCACTGGGAAGCGTCTTTGCCTTCCACATCGGTCAGGAGGCCAAAGAGGCTGGCCCGATCGTGCGCTGGCTCCGGCGATCACGGTTCGACGTCATCGAGTGGTCCGAAAACCGAACGGTCGAGATCGCGCGCAAGTACGGCTACGCCGGGATGGCGCTGGCGCTGTGCGTTCCGTTTTTCCCGGACACGATCTCGATCTACGCCTTCGCCATCCTCGAAGAAGACTACGGGAAGTTCGCCGCGGCGACGTTCGTCGGCAGCCTCGGCCGGCTGGTCGTGACGCTGGTGATCGGGGCCGCGGCGGTCACGCTGTTCTGACGCCATCGGTCGGTACGAGACGTCGTTCGGACGCCGACTTTCGGTCGTCGAAGACGGTGGTCGGCCAGCCTGTGCAAGCGAGAGTCGTCGACGACGTCCGCGAGGGCAGTCGCGGGACGCCGCCGCTCAGTCCTGCAGGAAGTCCGGCTCGGTCCGCTTTTCGTCGCGTTCGGCCTGCAGGTGATCGCGGAACGCGTCGATCTCGACGTCGTACTCCTGGTCCTCGAAGCGGTCCCGCACCGAGATGTTGCCGTCTTCCTCCTCGTCGTCGCCGACGACGATCATGTACGGCACCCGATCCTCGTGGGCCGCGCGGATCTTGCGCTCGATCGTCGAGTCTCGATCGTCGACCTCGACGCGGAATCCGTCGAACTCGTTTTTGACGCGGTGGGCGTAGCCGAGGTTGTCGTCGCTGATCGGCAGCACGCGGACCTGCTCGGGGGCGAGCCAGAGCGGGAAGTTGCCGGCGTAGTGCTCGATCAGCACCATGAAGAACCGCTCGTAGCTGCCGTACAGCGCGCGGTGGATCATCACCGGCTTGTGGGACTCGTTGTCCTCGCCGACGTAGCTCAGGTCGAAGCGCTCGGGCATGTTGAAGTCGAGCTGGACGGTGGGGCCGTCCCAGCGACGCCCGATGGCGTCCTCGAAGCCGAAGTCGATCTTCGGACCGTAGAACGCCCCGTCGCCCTCCTCGACCTCGTAGTCGAGGTTGCGGCGGTCGAGCACGTCTCGAAGCTGTGACTCGGCGCGCTCCCAGATCTCGTCGGAGCCGACGCTCTTCTCGGGCCGGGTCGCCAGCGCGACGTCGTAGTCCAGATCGAACGTCGAGAGCACCTCGTCGATCATGTCCATCGTCTGTTCGACCTCGCGCTCGATCTGGTCGGGACGGACGAACAGGTGGCCGTCGTCGATGGTAAAGGCCCAGACCCGCGAGAGCCCCGAGAGCTCGCCGCGCTGTTCCTTGCGGTAGACCTTCCCGTTCTCGGCGTAGCGCATCGGTAGGTCGCGATACGACCAGGAGCTATCGTCGAAGATCGTCGCGTGGCCCGGGCAGTTCATCGGCTTGAGCCCGTACTCGTCGTCGTCGACGTCGAAGACGAACATGTCGTCCTGGTAGTTCTCGTAGTGGCCGCTCTCCTTCCAGAGATCGGTCTTGAACACGTGGGGCGTCTCGACGTACTCGTAGCCGGCGTCGAGGTTCAGCGACTCGACGAACGATTCGAGCTCGCGCAGGATGGTCTTGCCCGGCGGGTGATAGAGGGGCAGTCCGGGGCCGGTGACGTCCTGGATCGAGAACAGGTCCATCTCCGAGCCGATCTTGCGGTGGTCCCGACGCTCGGCCTCGCGGCGCCGCTCCTTGAACTGCTCCAGATCCTCCTCGGACTCGAAGGCGGTGCCGTAGATCCGGGTCTGCATCGGGTTCTCCTCGTCGCCGCGCCAGTACGCCGCCGCGATCTCCAGCAGGTCGACGGCGCCGATCTCGCCGGTCGAGTCGACGTGGGGCCCCTTACAGAGGTCCTCCCACTCGCCCTGACTGTAGAACGAGACCGTCTGGCCTTCCTCGGCGAGTTCCTCCAGGAGTTCGAGCTTGTAGGGCTGGCCCTGCAGGCGCTCGCGCGCTTCATCGATCGAGACCTGCTCGTACTCGACCTCGTAGTCGGACTCGATGATCTCCTCCATCTCCGCGAGGATCTCCTCCAGATCGTCCTCGTCGACGTCGAGGTCGTCGAAGTCGTAGTAAAAGCCGTCGTCGGTCGGCGGACCGATCGCTAGCTCGACGTCGTCGTAGAGCCGCTGGACGGCCTGGGCGAGGCAGTGCGAGGCGGTGTGTCGCAGCACGCGCACGTACTCGTCGCTGTCTTCCGTGACGAGTTCGATCTCGGCCCCGTCCTCGGTGACCGGAACCTCCTTGCCGACGAGTTCGCCGTCGATCCTGCCGCCGACGGTGTCCCGGCCGAGACCGGGCCCGATCTCGAAGGCGACGTCCTCGAGGGTCGCCCCGCGCGGGACTTCGAGCTCGGAGCCGTCCGGTAGCACTACCGCGATCTGGTCCTGTGAGTCTGCTTCCTGTGACATTGATAAACCTCCGGCTGGCCGGTGGGTGCCAGCGGGAAAACGGACAGATGTCTGGAGTGGCTATTGAGTGGGGGCGAGCCCCGCTGTAAAGCAGACACCTGCCATCGTAGTCGCCACTACCGCGGAGTCGAATAAAAGGGTTGTGTTACTCCGCCGGCGAGCCGAACTGGTCGATCGTCGTCGCGACGGTTTCGTCGGCGGCCAGTTCGTTCTCGATCTCCGTCGGATCCGGCGCGGGGAACGCGATCGTCGGGGTCTCGGCTCGGACGTTCCGGCGGATCTCCCGCAGCTCCTCGAACACGCCCGCGTCGTCCTCGACGCCCGTGACCGTACACCAGGCCCGGGTCCGCGTGAGCGCGACGAACGCCTCGTTTCGCGGGTGCACTCGGTTCGAATGCCAGTACGCGTCTTCGACGGACTGGACGCCGGCGACGTACACCATCGCCGCCTCGTTGCCTTTCGCACGGTTGATGCCCGAGATCGTTACCTCTCCGTCGCGGGCGAACACGCTCCTGTTGCCCTCCCAGGCGCGGTTTCCGTCGACACCGCGCTTCGACAGCGCATCTCGAAGCCGATCGCCCGTGTCGCGAACGTCGGGAACGTTGCCCAGCGGGACGACGAGGATCTGTTCGGGCGCGAGCCCGTGAAGTTCCACGTCGTCACGGATCGCGTCGGCGATGGCCGCGATTTCGGCGCCCGAACTCTCGAAGGACTCGACCGAGAGGAACGGTTTCGCGCCCGTTCGATCCCGGAGCGGGTGGGGCGAGTGTTCGGGCGGACGCCGTATTTCGACCGGCTCGCCGTACAGCCGGAAATCGCCGTCGACGACCTCGTAGCCGATATCCTCCCAGCCTTTCTGCGTCGTGATCGCCTGGACGGCGCCGCGGCGGCTCTTCAGCCCCATCCCGAAGACGTGCGCGGTCATCAGCACCTCCCGGGGCGTTCGGTAGGATCGGCGCATGATCTGACTTTTCTGGATGCCGCCCGCGTACGAGCCGCTGAGGTCCACTCGCGGCTCGTCGTCCTCGTCGACGCCGAACACGTTTCTGGGACTGGGTGCGGTAAGGCTCGTCAGGTTCTGTGCTTCGTCGTACGCCCAGACCAGCCGCTTGGGCGGTGCGAGCGCCTCGTAGCACATCTGGTAGAAGCTCGGCAGGAAATCCTGGGCTTCGTCGATCAGCACAGCGTCGTACTCCTCCTGGATGTCGCCGGACTCGACCAGTTCTGAACAGCAGGCTCCGAGCAGTTCGTCAGGCCCCATCTGGCCGAACTCGTCTTTCGCCGAGCCGACGTGTCGTGGCGTCCGTCCGGCGCTCTGGGCAACACGGTAGTACATCCCGTGTTCATTTTTGCCGCCCCAGCCGTGAAGCACGTCGAGCCGATCCCAGTCGGGTTCGTCGCCGCCGAAGTCCCGGTAGAACCGCTTCAGGTGGCTCCGGATCGTCTGGTAGAGGCTCCTGGTGTTGAATGTGACCGCAATTTTCCAGTCGGGGTGCTTGGCGTGCATCGCCGCGGCCTTACGGGCCAGCAGCGCCGTCTTGCCCGAACCGGCGATGCCGCGAATCTGCTGCGGGCCGTCGGGGATCTGAACGCTGATCTCCTCTTGCTTCTCGTCGAACTGCTTGAGTCCCGTCGCCACGCTCCGGTAGAGGTCGCCTTTCGTCTCCTCGTCGCCCGGTAGCCCCTCCCGGTCGCCGCTGATCGCTTGCCCGCCGCCTAGTACCGCCCGAGCATCGGCATACTGTTCGGTCGTCAGTCCGCGGCCGCCGGGCAACGATCCGAGCGCATCACGGAGCGCGCCGGGAGAGAGGTCGTCGGCCAGCAGGACGCGCGGGCTGGACGGCCCCTTGTGGAAGCCCCGCTCCTCCCACTCTGCTCGGGTAATGTTCGGGAGTGCGATCAGCGGCGTCAGCTCCAGTTCGCAGTTCCCACGCTCGTCGACCAGCGAGGGCTCGCGCATCATCGGCGATCGGATCCGAAACCCTTGATCCCGGGCCTGCGAGTACGGCGCCGTGGCGTCCTGCCGGAGTCCGGTCAGCTCCCAGCGCTGCCCCTCGATGCGCTCGATATTGTCGATCTGGAATCCTTTGCATTCGACGACGACGAGTCCGTGGTCGCGGTGGAGAAGCACGAAGTCTGCTTCCCGGTCGTGTTCGTCGTTCTGCGGGTCGACGATCGGGTAGCGGTAGTAGCAGACGCCGACGTCGTCGACGCCGAAACACCGCTTCAGACGCTCCCAGACGGTCCGCTCGGCGGCGGTGCCGGGGTTGCCGTCGTCGAACTCCGCCGCGATGAACTCCATGCCGTACCCGTGTAATCGGCTTTACAAAATTCTGCCGCTGTCGGCCGTCGATTCGACGGCAGGCCCCGCGGCTAGAACGGTACATCTCGGGTAGGGGTAGATGCGATGGGCAGGACTCGCACCTGCGTTACGGTCCTGGAGGGACCGTGTGTTCGCTGCTACACTACCATCGCGCAGATCGAGCTACGGCGACGTGGCGTGTAGTAATCCGGTCGCTACCGGGCAGGTATGCGGTATTTACTGCTCGTCCGCGAGTAGTTCCTCGGCCGTGACCAGCGACTCCAGCTCGACGTCGACCTCGGCGAGGTTCTCCTCGCCGCCCTCCTGGCGGTCGACGACGACCAGCGCCCGGTTGACCTCGGCGCCGGCCTCGCGCAGCGCCTCGACGGCGTCGACCGCGCTTTGCCCGGTGGTGGCGATGTCTTCGAGGACGACGACCTCCTCGCCCTCCGCCAGCTCGCCCTCGATCAGGTTCGCGGTGCCGTACTCCTTCTTTTGCTTGCGCGCGATGACGTACGGCAGCCCCGTCTCGACGCTCGTCACCGCGACCAGCGGGACCGCGCCGAGCGCGACGCCGGCGAGCTTGTCGTCGTCGAGGCGCTCGGCGAACGCCTCGGCGATCAGGCCGAGGCAGTGGGGGTCGGTCTCGAACAGGTACTTGTCGACGTAGTACTCGCTGGTGCCGCCGTGGGAGAGCTCGAACTCTCCGTACTGGACGGCGTCGGCGTCGCGCAAGGCGGTGATGAGCTCGTCGTTTGCCATGCGGAACTCTCGTCGGGGGTGGAGTATAAGCGACGTGGAACGGTGTCGAGGAGTCCGGAACGGCTTGGGTTCGTTCTCGGAAACTGCTGTTGTCGACACGGACGAGAATATCTCGAAAGCCTTCGGCCCGCTCCCAGTAACGGCTACTACGGCTATCGAGTACAACACCGCGAAAGCCCTCGGCCCGCTCGCCGGTTCTCACGCGGATATCCTCACTGCGTTCGGATAGGGCCACGTGAGAACTGGCCACCGGCCCTCGCCCTTTCATTCCACCGAGGACAGCGACCACGCGCAGCCCGGCCCTCCCCCGTTGGCGCGACACGAGGTCGCGCCCGGCCCTGCAGCTGCGGTGGCGCGCGCTGTCGCGCCCTCCGTGGCGCGACGACACTGTGCGAGGGATGAGCGAGCGATAGCGAGCGAATCGGCTGGGGAGGCCGAGGCTGCTGTTCGGGTGGAATGAAAGGGGCCGCCGCGCTCGATCCGTGAAGCGAAGTAAGGACCGTAGCCGAAGGCGAGGACCGCAGCGAGCTGCAACCGGTCGAGCGCTGCGGGGGCTTTCAGAGCGTTCACAGCCGTTACCGTCGTTCTAGAGAGCGCGGCGCGGGCGTCTGTCCAAGTCGACCCTGACTAGTTTCTCACGTCCAGTCTGAACCCTTTTCACGCCACACACCTATCCGCCGAGTATGGGATACGCGTGTCCGGTCTGCGAGGCGCCACAGGCCGACGGGGAGCACCTGGCGAACCACCTCGCCTTTACCGCGATGCTCGGCCGCGAAGACCACGAGGCGTGGCTCGACGAGCACGCGCCGGGGTGGGCGGAGTCCAACCCCGACGACCTCGCCGAGGTCGTCGTCGACTCGGTCCCCGAGACCGAGTTCCCGCAGATCTTCGACGACACGACGCACGACCACGACGGCACCGACCACGGCGCCCACGATCATCAGCACGGCGCCGCGCCCGAGGGGACGCCGTTCGAGCAGGAGCTCGCCCACCAGACTCGCGGCCCAGGCCGCGGTGATCTCAGCGCCCAGGCCCAAGACGTGATGGCCGAAGCCCGCGAGATGACCGAGCAGATGCTCGACGACGAAGACGCCGAGGCGGAAAGCGACGACGCGAACGGTAACGGGTAACTGTCCCGCGCCCGACCCTTCGAGCATGCACGCAGACGGATTTCTCGCGCCCGAGAACGCGGCCGCGGCCCGCGAGGCCTACGAGTCGGTCGGACCGGGCGCGCAGGTCGTCGTCAAGGAGGTCGCGAAGGCGATGGAACTCGACGCCGAGGAGTACGACGAGCGCGTCAACCCCGACGTGATCGAGACCGCCCGGGACGCCATGTTCGCCTCGCTACTGGAGGTCCGGGTCGGCACGAGCGAGGAGTTCCAGCAGTGGGCCGAGCGCTACGACGGCGAGGTCGACGTGCTGGGCGCCGAGCACGTCGACAACGTCGCCTGGCACGCCGGCCCCGACGGCGAGGCCGTCGCGGCGACGTTTCAGGACGAGGAGACCGCCGCCGTCGGCACGCTACGCCGCCAGGCCTACGGCCGCATCTACAGGAAGCTACTCAGCGAGTGAGAGCCCCCGCTACCGTCCACGCACTCCGATGAGTCTCGATCCCGACCGACTCGACGACCGCCTCGCCGACGCCTTCGGCGGCACGCCCGAAGAACGACGCGTGGTCGCCAGACAGGCCCGCGATCTGGCCGACTCGGGCCGGTACGCCGAGACGGCGGACCACGAACTGACGGTCGAGATCGTCCTCGACAACCTCGCGGACGCGCCGGAGGGATCGCCGGCCGAGCGCTGGAACTGGTGGATGGGCGCGCTCGGGCTGGCGTTCGGCGGGTTCGACCGGTTCACCGTCCGCGAGCGCGAGGAGTAGGCGGCGTTCCGGGTACGCACCTCCCGGCGTCGAACCGACAGGTCCGAGGGCATCCCACCCGATCGTTCGAGTGAATGAGCGACAGCGATCAGGACGACCGACCGGGCGGCGCCGACGCGGAGTGGCCGATCGTCGAGTCCGCGACCGAGTACGAGACGGGCTGGTACGACGGCGGGTACGATCTCGTCGAGCAGCCCGACGGCAGCGAAAAGCGCTACTACTGGGCTGAACTCCCGCCGGCGGTCGTGATCGTCGCCTCGACCGGCGAGGACGTGATCTTCGTCGAGCAGTATCGTCCGACGATCCGCGAGACGCAACTCGAACTGCCCGCTGGCATCGTCGAGGACGGCGAGTCCTACACGACCGCCGGCGCGCGCGAACTCCGCGAGGAGACCGGCTTCGACCCGTCCGGCGTCTCCCTGCTCCAGCAGTACAAGGTCGCGACCGGCGTCCTGCGCCACGATCGGGGCATCGTGTTCGCGGAGGGGCTGGAGCCGGTCGAGCAGACCCTCGACGACAACGAGTTTCTCGAAGTGCGGTCCGTTCCGGTCGAGGACGCCCTGGCGGTCGCTCGGGAGAACCCGACGAACGACGCGACGCTGAACGGCATCCTGCTGGCGAAAGAAGACGGGCTGCTGTAGCGGCGCGGCGTCGATCGGCTATCGGTGGCGGAAGAACGGCGCGGCGTCCGGACGCCGCTCCTCGTCTTCGGAATCCTCGTCGTCCGACGCCGTTTCGTCGCTCCGTCGCCGGTTGTCGACGAACGTACCCAGAAGCGCCAGTTTTTGCGTTTCCTCGTCCCATGCCATGTGGGAACGTACGGCCGCATCGAACGTAACCAGCGGGGGCGCGACGCCGCGACTTAGAACTCGTCCTGCAGTTCGATGTCGGCCACGATCTCGTAGGGGTGCTTGTCCTTCCGGATGCCGTCGAGCATCGTGAACGCGTCGCCGGGCGAGAGGAAGTGCGAGGTGACGGTTCGACCCAGATCCGTCGGCTCGAAGCCGTCGATGAACTCGTACTGCAGGAGTTTGCCGAGCGCGTGCTTGGTCGGCACGTCGCCGAGCATCCGGTCGTTGAGCCGCTTGGCGCCCTTGCCGGCGACCGTGACGTTCGCGAGCGTCTCCTCGACGGCGGCGCGCTCGTCGTACACCGTCCGGACGTCCTCCATCTCGCCTTTCAGGAGTTTGAACGCCACCTCGTCCTCGGACATCTCCATGCTGGAGTGATACGACGTGTCAGGCTCGACGAGTACGTACACCGTCCCCTTGTCGTGGTAGTCGGGACGCCCCGCCCGCCCGAGCATCTGGTGGAACTCCTGGACGGAGAGCCACTCGATCCCCATCGCGAGCGTGTCGAAGATCACCTGCGAGGCCGGGAAGTCGACGCCGGCCGCCAGCGCCGCCGTGGTGACGACGGCCCCCAGATCCTGGTTGCCGAACTTGCGCTCGACGGCCTTGCGCTGGCCGTAGTCCAGCCCGGCGTGGTACGCCGCGGACTCGTACTCTAACTTGCGGCTGATCTCGTGGCAGCGTCGCCGCGAGTTGGTGAAGATGATCGTCTGGCCGCGGTACCCTTTCGAGGACTCGCTGTCGAACTCCCGTCGGACCAGCTTGTTCTCCAGGCGGGTTTTCTCCTGCTGGTCGGCGAACGTGACGTGGCGCTCGATCGGGATCGGCCGCTCCTCGAACTCGACGAGATTCGCGCGCAGCCCCTCGGCGAGCTCGCGGGGGTTGCCCACGGTCGCCGAGAGATAGATGTACTGCGCTCCCGAGTAGTCCCGACGTTCCTGCTCGCGCTGCTCGCAGTAGTGCTTGAGCCGCGAGATCAGCCCGTCGAGGCGGTGGCCCCGCTCCTCCTCCTTGAGCGTGTGGACCTCGTCGATGACGACGGTGCCGATGTCGCCCAGGTCTCGCCCGGTCCGCAGCGCGTGGTCGATCCCCTCGTAGGTGCCGACGATCACGTCGGCGTTCGGGTCGAACCGCTCGCCGTTGTCCTTGACGCGGCTCGCGCCGACCCGGATCGACACGTCGACCATGTCGCCGTACTCCTCTTCGAAGTCCTCGTGCTTCTGGTTGGCCAGCGCCACGAGGGGCACCAGGAATAGCATCGTCCCCTTCCCGTTGAGCACGCGGTCGATCCCGGTCATCTCGCCGACGAGCGTCTTGCCGGTCGCCGTCGCGCTCACGACGAGCTGGTCCTCGCCCTCCAGCAACCCGTTCTCGACCGCGAGGCTCTGGACGGGAAGGAGGGTATCGAACCGGCTTTCGAGCATGTTCTGGATGCCGGGGTGGAGGTCGAGCGAGTCGGTCGGCACGGGGTCGACCTCGTCGGTCGTCGCGCTGATCGTGTCGAACTTCGTGAGATCGGGGTCGAGCTCGCCTTTCAGGAGGTTCGTGATGCGCTCTAGGTCCTGAACCTCCAGCAGGAGCTCCTCGAGGCGGTTCTGTGCGGCGCTGGTCAGCCCGCCCTGGTAGGAGAGTTCGCGCTCCAGTTCCTGTTTCGCGCAGTCGGGACAGACGTGCTCGTCGTCCTTCTTGATTGCCGTCTCGCTCGTCAGCGGGGAGTACCGGCCCGCCGACGCGCAGATCCGGCAGGTCCGGACGACCTTCGCCGACAGCTGGTAGCCGTCGAGCGCCTCGCGAAGCCGGTCGCGGTGCTCCGGGGCGGTCTGCTCGGAGATGCGGATCCGGTCGGCCATCCGCGCGATGTCGACGAACTCGTCGGGGTTGCGCGGCTCCTCGCTGGAGCCGTCCTTGATGCGGAATCGGCCGGGCCGGGGGCCCGCCGACGTCTCCTTGAGGTCGAGCCGCGCGCGGAACAGCCGCTGGTCGTCGCGCCGAACGACGACGTAGTAGTCCCCCTGGGACTCGTGGAGGAACAGCGTGTCGACCTGCTGTACCTGCCGTGACACGGACGCGTGTACTCGGGGGAGCTATTTGAGCCGTTCGGAACCCGTGGAGCGCGAGCGCCCCCGTGAGAGCCGGTACCGCACCGAATTCGACGGCTCGCGCCGCCGCAGTCCGGCGAGTAAGGCGCCCTTACTGCGCGGTCGGTGCCGCAGCGGCGTCGCGGCGTCGACCCGCGCGCTCGGGGTGCCAATAACCCGATCTGTCGACGCCCCGTCCTGCGTTTTCTCGGGCACGTTCGACGCCGACGCCGAGCGGCTAGTTCATCTTGTCGGGGCGCGTAGCCGATCCCGTGAGTTCGATGAAACCGATACAACCGCCGGCTCCGGCGGAAGACGACGAGCAGCTCCGCGCCGCTCTGGCCCGGATCGACCAGCTGGAGCGCCGCATCGCCAAGCTCGAACGGCGGGTCGCGGCGACCAGCCCGCCCGGCTGGGAGTGTTCCGTCTGTCGGCGCGGCTGGGTCACGGCCCGTGGCGACGTCCTGACGTGCAACCGCTGCTCGTACCGCCGATCGCTGTAGTCCTCCGACCACCTCGACGGCCAGCAACCGGCAACCGCACCGCCGAGAGCCGGGCTTAAGCGCCGGGCGCCCGTCCCAACGACCGACTCGTGGTAGAGACCGATCGCAAACGTGTCGACGTGACGACGGGGCCGATCGCGCCCAAGCTCGGCCGACTCGCGTGGCCGCTGGTGCTGGGGAACCTGCTCCAGACCGTCTACAACGTGGCGGACATGTTCTGGGTCGGGCGCGTCAGCTCCGAGGCCGTCGCCGCGGTGTCGCTGATGTTCCCGCTGTCGTGGATGTTCGTCTCGACGGCGATGGGGATCACCGCCTCGACGATCGCGCTGGTCTCCCAGCACGTCGGCGCCGGCGACGACCGGCAGGCCGACCGGGTCGTCGCCCAGACGATCCTGCTGACGCTCGCCGTCTCTGCTGTGCTCGCCGCGGTCGGCTTCGCGGCCCGCCGGGAGCTGCTGTGGCTGATCGGCGCGCGCGGACAGGTGTTCGTCGAGGCGCTGGCGTACATCGAGGTGATCTTTCTCGCGCTGCCGTTCACGTTCCTCTTTTTCGCGTTTCGCGCGTCGCTGCAGGGCGCCGGCGACACCAAGACCGCGATGTGGCTCGTCCTGCTGTCGGCGGGCCTGAACGTCGTGATCGATCCGTTCTTCGTGCTCGGCTGGGGGCCGTTCCCCGCGTGGGGGACCTTCGGCGCCGCCGTCGCGACGTTCATCTCGCGCGGCGCGGCGACCGCGGCGGGCATCTACGTCCTGCTGCGCGGCGGCTTCGGCGTCCAGTTGCGACTTGACGACCTAGAGCCCGATCTCGCGATCCTCCGAAAGCTCGTCGACATCGGCTACCCCGCGACGCTGGATGGCTGGGCGCGCAGCTTCGCGGCGGTCGTGATGGCCGGGTTCGTCGCGCGCTTCGGCGCCACGCCGACCGCGGCCTACGGCGTCGGCATCCGGCTGATGTCGATCACCTGGAGCGTCGCGGGTGCGGTCGGGCAGGCCACCGCGACCGGCGTCGGTCAGAACCTCGGTGCCGGGACGCCCGACCGCGCCGCCAGAGTCACCTGGATCGCCACCGCGGCGACGATGGCGCTGCTCGCGGCCGTCGCCGCGGTCGTCTTTGCGTTCCCCGCCCAGGCGATGCGGATCTTCATCGACGATCCCGCGGTCGTCGCCGAGGGCGTGGTGTTCCTCCGGGTAATCGCGCCGTTCTGGGCCTTCTTCGGCGGCGTGATGGTGATACAGGGCGGCTTCCGCGGCGCGGGCGACACCAAGGTCGCGATGGCGCTATCGATCCTCTCGCGGTGGGTGTTCCGGGTGCCCGTCGCGATCGCGCTGGCCTTCGCCTGGACGCTGACGATCCCCGGCATCGGCGTCACCCTGAGCGGCTTCGGCGTCGGCGTCGAGGGGATCTGGTGGGCGTTCTCGACCGGTGCGTTCCTGTCGTTCCTCGTCGCAGTGGCGTGGTTCCGGCTCGGAAACTGGCAGGAGGGCGTCATCGACGAGGGAGAGGAGCCCGGCGCCGGAGAGGGGCCGGCCCCGATGGCGGGCGGTGAGACCGAGGGCGACGCCGAGTTCGTCGACGACTGAGCCGCGGCGTCGAGACGCCGAACGTCAGGACGAATCGGAGTCCGGTCGAGAACCTTTTCGGGGACGCACGTTCCAGCGAAATCATGGTCAGGCGATACGAGCACCCGGACGATTTCGACGCCCTGTGGGACCTCAAGCGTGCCTTCGAGCTCGAACTCGGCGCGAGCACGGGCGGCGACGACAAGGAAGCCGCGTACGAGGCGAAACTCGACGACGATTACCGGGAACGCTACCGCGAGTGGGTCGCCGACTGCGTCGAGAAAGGCGAGGGCTGCATCCACGTCGCCGAGGCCGACGCCGAAGAGCAGGCTGCATCGCACGCCGAGGCGCAGGCAGCCCCGACCGACGCCCTCGCAGGCTACGCCTTCGTCCTCCCCGACGACCTCTCGATGATCTGGGACGCCGCGGTGCTCAACGAGATATACGTCCGCGAACCGCTCCGCGGTACCGGTGTTGCGGACGACCTGCTCGACGCCGCCGTCGAGACGGCCGAGCGCCAGAATCTCCCGCTCGACCGGCTGGTGTTAGACGTCGATCCGAGCAACGAGCGAGCGCAGGCCTTCTATCGTCGCCACGGCTTCGAACCGTGGGGCGAGATGGTCGCGCGATCGCTGTAAGGCGCCGAGGTTTTGTTCTCCAAGCCGATCCTCCCAGTCGAGTTTCCTTTCGAAACCGATTTGTCGACACTCCGGCACTCTCCGGCGTGAACGACGACAGGTCGCAGTTCTACGCGCTCTACCTCGTGCGGTTCGCGGAAGGCTTCGGCTTCATCGCGCTGATCACGCTGCTGCCGTACTACATCAACGAGCTCGACCCCTCCGCGACGTCGATCTTCGGCGTCACCGTCGGCGCGGGGTTCGTGATCGGGATGTACACTACGGGCTTCACGCTTGCCCAGACCATCGCCGTGATCCCGCTGTCGTGGGCCGGTGATCGGTTCGACAAGCGGAGCGTCCTGCTCGCGCTGCTGGGCGTCGGCGCAGTCGCGTACGCGCTGTTTCCGCAGGTCGACTCCAGTCTCTCCTTCATCCTGCTGCGCGGGCTCCAGGGCGTCGCGGTCACCGGCGTCAGCCTGATGTCGCTGTCGCTGGTCGGGCAGCTCGCCGACCACGGGACGCGCGCGAACTACATCGGGAAAGCCAACGCCGCGAGCTTCGCCGCCTCGATCGTCGGCAGCCTCAGCGCCGGCGCGATCTACGAGGCGCTGGGCTTCGGGCCGATCTTCGCGGCCGTCGTCGCGCTGACGACGCTGGCGTGGCTGGTCGCGCTCCGCTATCTCCCGCGGGACGAGACGCGCGTTTCGGGCTTTCCGTTCTCCGATCTCGCCCTGAATCGCCGGATTCTCACGATCACGAGCTTCCGGTTCCAGTACGCCTTCGCGGTGACGCTCGTCCGGACGTGGGTGCCGATCTACGCCGGCGTCGCCGCGGCGTCGGGCGGGCTGGCCTACGGCGCGCTCGCGGTGAGCCTGACCGTCGTCGCCGAGAAGTTCACCAATATGTGCTGCCAGCCGTTCACCGGCCGCCTGTCGGACGCGTACGGTCGGGCGCCGTTCGTCTTCGCGGGCGGCGGCGCCTACGGCGTCGTCGCGCTCGCGATCCCGTTCTCGCCGGCGATCGGGTCCGCGCTCGGGCTGCCGAACGCTCTGCCCGTGTTGGGGCCGCTCACGCCCGCCTTCCTCCCGCTGGTGGCGCTCTCGGGACTGCTCGGCGTCGCGGACAGCTTCCGCGAGCCGGCGAGCATGGCGCTCTTTGCCGACGCCGGCACCGAAGACGGCGGCGTGGCGTCGAGCTTCGGCATCCGCGAACTCGTCTGGCGGCCGGGCAGCGTCGCGGCGCCGCTGCTGGGCGGCTGGCTGATGACCGAGGTGAGCATGGCATCGGTGTTCTACGTCGGCGGCGCGTTCGCGATCACCGGCGTCGGCGCGTTTCTGGCGATCCTGCTCCGGCTCCACGGACGGCGAGCGCTCGCGGAGTGGTGATCTGCGTCGCGAAAAGCGGGTCCGCTCCGAAGCCGCGCTCAGTCGTCGGCGGGCAGGAACCCGTCGTGGGACTGCGGGTCGACGACGAACTGCTGGAGACGGTCGTCGCCGCTGCGAAGGTTGTCTGCCCACCGCCGGACGTCGGCCGCGAACAGCCGGGGTCCGCGGAGGAGGTCCGACTGCTCCGTGCCGCCGGCCAGCGGCGAGCCGGGCGAGCGCAGCGCGGCGATCATCGACCACATCGTGCAGGTCGCCGCGGCGCCGAGCGCCGAGAACGTCATCCCGAGCGTCATGAACGTCATCGAGTAGACGCCGCCGACGATCATTGAGGGGAGGCTCGTCGCCATGGGGACCTGCGCGCTGGCGTCCCGGATCGTCGGCGCGAGGAACAGCACCGACAGCGAACTTCCGGCCATGAAGACGAAGTCCTGCCACATCATTGTCGAATCACTCCCGTTCCGAACTGGTGTCGCTCGTTCATACTCCCCTATAGTAGCGATAGCCGGAAGTTTCGAGCGGCTATTCGGTTAGGGGGTGTCGCCGGGAGCGGGGCTATAGGAATTCATATGCGAGAGCGAGACAGACTGGCACACCGGCAGACGGCGTCGGGGTAATCCGGGATTGTCGCCGCGGCGTCGATCCGCACTCGCCGGGAACGCGTCGGACCGTTTCCGATCGTCGCGTGCGCCGCGGTGGCGTCGGGCCGCCGTACCTCGACCCCGCATAAGCCGCGCTTTCGAATCGGCGAGCGGGGAGGATCTCGCTCTTTTGGCCCGGCGCAGTCCGACCGCGGCGAGCCGCGGATTCGCCGAGGGCAAAACCTAACCCCGTGCCGGCCGACGGATCGGCCATGAGCGACCTCCGAAACGCGGCCGAAACCGCGGTGCGTCAGTGCCTCGATCTCTCGGCCGAGGAGTCCTGCGTGATCGTTACCGACGACAAGCGCGCGCCGATCGGCGAGGCGCTGTACGACGTGGCCAGCGAGATCGACGACGGCGCGGCGATCCTCCGGTACCCGCCGGGCGACCAGCACGGCGAGGAGCCGCCCGCGCCCGCCGCCGCCGCGATGCGCGACGCCGACGTCTTTCTGGCGCCGACGACCAAGAGCATCAGCCACACCCGCGCCCGCGGCGACGCCTGCGACGCCGGCGCCCGCGGCGCGACGCTGCCGGGGATCACCGAGGACGTGTTCACGGCCGGGCTGGACGCTGATTACGAGTCGATCGACGCCGAGTGCGACCGGATGCTCGATCTCGTCGACGACGCCGACGAGATCCGCGTGACGACGCCGCTGGGCACCGACATCACGTTCGGCATCGGGTCTCGCGAGTGGCTCGCCGACACCGGGATGGTCCACGAGCCCGGCCAGTTCTCGAACCTGCCCGCCGGCGAGGTGTTCGTCAGCCCTATTACGGCTGACGGCACGTTCGTCGTCGACGGGACGATGCGCCCCCACGGGCTGCTCGACGAGGGCCAGACACTGCGCTTCGAGGTCGAGGACGGCTTCGTCACCGAGATCTCCGACGACGAGATCCGCGAGCAGGTCGAGACCGCCGCCGAGGACGTCGGAGAGGACGCGTACAACCTCGCCGAACTGGGCATCGGGACGAACCTCGCGGTCGAGGAACTCGTGGGCTCGGTGCTGCTCGACGAGAAAGCCGGCGGCACGGTCCACATCGCGATCGGCGACGACGCGGGGATCGGCGGCGACACCGACGCGCCGCTGCACCTCGACGGCATCCTCCGCGAACCGACCGTCGAAGTCGACGGCGAGGCGATCGAGCTGCCCGCGGTCGACCGGTAAGTTCGGTCGCGGTCGGGTGCAAGGACGACTTACCCGGATCGGTGGGGATGGTAACGGCGAACACTAAATATAATCGACCGATCACGCCGATTTCTGCGTGGAATTTTTGTGGATCAAGCCCCTATTGATAACTGTATGGGATTCGGTAGCTACGACGAGTCCGAACAGGACAACCAGAATTTTGACGCCGATATCGACGACGACGGTGTCGACTCGTCGGAGAACGAACACGACGGGGACGTAGAGTTCGAGATCGGCGCATCGAACGACGAACTCCTCGACCGGTTGCAGGACATCAAAGAGGAGTGAAGTCCGGGACGCGGGCGCTCGGCGTCGCCGAATCGTACGACGGGTCGCAGGAGGCCGACGAGTCGACGTTGGCCGGCGCGGTCGTCCGCGCGGACCGCGTGGTCGACGGGGTCGGATTCGAGCGCTGTACGGTCGGGGGCACCGACGCGACCGAGACCGTCCGATCGCTGACCGATCGGCTCGCCCGCGCGGACGTTCGCTACGTTTTTCTGGCCGGCATCGCGCTGTCGTGGTACAACGTCGTCGATCTTCACGGCGTCCACGAGGCCGTCGAACGGCCGGTGCTCTCGGTGACGTTCGAGGAAAGCGACGGGCTGGACGACGCCATCGCCGAGGCGTTCGACGGCGACGCGCTGGAACGGCGACTCGACGTCTACCGCGACCAGCCGCCGCGCCGGCGCGTCGAGGTGAACGATCGGGCGGTGTTCGTGCGTTGCGTCGGCGCCAGCGAGGAGACCGCCGAACGGCTGGTGAAGCGGTTCACGCCCGCCGGCGGGCGGCCGGAGCCGCTTCGGGTGGCACGGATGGCCGCCAGGGCGGGGCACCGGTATCGGTTCGAGGAGTAGGGCTTCGCGAGCGTGTCGCTGCGGTGGGCGTTCTCCGGGACGTTTCACTGGGCTTTGGACCACCGATCCGCCGTTCGATCACGGAACCCGAAAAGAGCGATCACGGAACCCGAAAAGAGTAGTGTCCCGAGTGCGGTCCCCGAGTATGGAGCAGATGGACGGGCTGACGGTGACCGCCTGCGAGCGCTGCGCTGAGCTCTGCGAGTCGCGCAGCCGGATCGTCAGCGGCGTCGGGCCCGAGGACGCCGACCTGGTGTTCGTCGGCGAGGCGCCGGGCGCCACCGAGGACGAGCGCGGCGAGCCGTTCGTCGGCCGGAGCGGCGACGTGTTAGACGACGCGCTGCGGGACGCCGGACTCGCGCGGGCGGACGTGCGGATCACCAACTGCGTGCGCTGCCGGCCGCCGGACAACCGCGACCCGGCCGACGACGAACTGGAGAACTGTCGCGAGTATCTCGAACGGGAACTCGACCTGCTCGACCCCGAGGTGATCGTCACGCTCGGCAAGGTGCCCAGCGAGCACCTGCTCGAACGCTCGGTCGGCGTCACGAACGAAGCCGGCAGCGTCGTCGAGACGCGCGTCGCCGGGACGCCCCGTCGCGTGCTGATCAGCGTCCACCCCGCGGCGACGCTGTACGATCCGAGCCAGCGCGAGACGTTCGCCGAGACGATCGCCACCGCGGCAGACCTCGCCGGCGCCGCGGAATCGGGCGACGGGCAGGCGCGCCTCGGCGACTTCTGACTTCACCCGACCCTGGCGACGTCTAGCCTTCCCCGCCGACCTCGACGGCGTAGTCGGATCTGATCCAGGCGTCGTCGTCCTCGCGGTCGTAGACGACGACGGTGCCGTCCTCGATCCGGATCGCGCCGTAGCGCGGAACGCCCTCGAACTCCTCTTCCTCGATCGCATTCTCGAAGCGGTCTGATGAGAACATCGGGTGTGCAGCGTCCCTAGCCGCCGAAGTAGATTAAGCGCACTACCAATCTATTGGGGGTGCTCGCGGGGACTGTCCCGCCGGCTTGTAACCGCCTGCGGCGCGGTGCCGATCGGATACGGCGGCGACCTCAGGGCCGGTCGGATGCGGCGGCGATCGGACCGTCGGCCGCGACGCCGACCGGTTCGTCGGCCGACAGCGGCGACTGTCGCGCGAAGCGGAAGGAACTTCCCCGGGGTGGCCCTACCTGCAGACATGAGCCAGCAGACCGAACGCCCGGACGACGCCGCGGCGTCGGCGTCGATCGTCGTCGTCGACTACGGGCTCGGGAACCTCCGCAGCGTCACCCGCGGCCTCGAACGGGCCGGCGCGGACGTCGAGATCACCGACGATCCCTCGGCGTTCGCGGACGCCGACGGCATCGTGCTCCCCGGCGTCGGCGCGTTCCGCGAGGGCGTCGAGAACGCGGGGCCGTACCGCGAGCCGCTCGAAGAGGCCGCCGAGCGCGGCCAGCCCGTCTTCGGCATCTGTCTCGGGATGCAGATGCTGCTGACCGACAGCGAGGAAGCCGACCGCGCCGGCGAGGGCGACGTGCGTGGCCTGGACCTGATCCCCGGCACGAACCTTCGCTTCGACCAGGGCCAGAAAGTGCCCCAGATGGGCTGGAACGAACTGAACGTCGAGCGCGACCACCCGCTCGTCGAGGGCGTCGACGGACAGTACGCCTACTTCGTCCACTCGTACTACGCCGAACCCGACAGCGAGGATGCCGTCGTCGCGACGACAGACTACGGCGTCGACTTCCCCAGCATCGTCGCCAACGAGGCCGGCAACGTGTTCGGCACGCAGTTCCACCCCGAGAAGAGCGGCGAAACGGGGCTGCAGATTCTGCGGAACTTCGTGGAGATCTGCGCCGGAGAGTAGCGGAGACCGTGCAGCACCGTCATGGGACGAAATAGTTGATCTGGGTCGTCTCCTCGTAAGACATCGGTTTTGAACGCAAATATTATTTTCTGAAATAGTAAATATTAACGCCGTCGGGCAGGTACGCAGTTTCGATGCAATCCAACGACCGCGGGCGAGCTGGAAAGCGCCGCAGGGCGATTCTCACGACCGGTGCGAGCGCTCTGGCGGCCGGAGTCGCGGGCTGTACCGGCGTCCTGTCCAGCGGTGACTCGCCGGGATCTGACGACTCCTCGGACGATGACGGGAAGTCGTTCACGCTTCCGATCGATGGCGACGCCGAAACGATCGAGTACGGAACCTCCGTCACGGCGACGATCGACGGCGACGCGCCGGAGTCTGACGCCTACGTTGGCCGGTATCACCCCTGGACGTTCGAGGCCGAGGCGGGTGACGTCGTGACGGTCAGCGTCCCGACGAACGGCGACAAGACCGTGCTGTTCCTGCTTGACGCCGATGGCGAGAGGGTCTCGCACAACCCGGATTTGACCGGCAGCGACATTCCGCTCGCCGGCGTCCCGCTGTCCGAGAGCGGTACCTACGTCGTGGTGGTCGCCGTCGGTCTGGGCGCCTTCGCCCCCCTGGAGTACGAACTCTCCGTCGAGGAGGGGGTCGACGAACCGGGAGACGACCTTCGGTCGATCTCGATCGGCGAGACGAAGCGTGGTGAGATCGACCTCGCGGACTCGTTCGGCGGGGAGTACGACCTCTACTACGAGCCCGTTCGTTTTCGTGGGGAGGCCGGGGAGTCCGTGACGATCGAGATGGTCGCCGACGACATGCTGCCCGAACCCGCTCTATACGGACCGGACGGCGACAAGGTCGCGGAGATTGACGGCAGCGGTGACTTCAGTACGGGCCGGATTCCGGACGTGGAACTTCCCCGGACGGGCGAGTACACGATCAGAGCGCGAGTGCTGGGCGGGATCGGAAGACAGGAGTACGAACTGACCGTCGAATCGGCCTGACCGGGCACAACGCTCCACCGCCGCCGGCGTAGTTCGGAGGCGATCAGTCGAGCGAGATGTACGTCTTCGTGTCGGTGACGCCGCCCAATCCCCGGACGCCCGAGGACGCCGTGTCCAGAACCTCGTACACCTCGCCGACGTCGAGCTCGGCGATGATGTCGTAGTCGCCGGCGACGATGTGGGCCTCGGCGACCTGCGAGAGCTCGCGGATCGACCCGAGCAGATCTTCGGACTTCCCCGCGGCCGTTTTCACCATTATAAACGCGTGGACCATCGTGGTCCGTGGTACGCTTTGACACGACAAAAACGTTTGCCCGCCGTCCCACCGGTTCGACCGGTGTGGCGGCGCGCTCGGCGACGGAGCGGGGTAAAGTTATTCAAGGACCGTCGCGTACGGACTGACATGCGGTTTGTTATCATAGGAGCGGGTCGCGTCGGACTTCGAACCGCCCGCGTGCTGCAGGAGGAGGGCCACGAGGTGACGCTCATCGAGCGTGACCCCTCGAAGGCCGACCGCGCTCGCAAGCAGGACTACGAGGTGATCGAGGGCGACGGGTCGCGCGAGGACGTCCTCGAGGACGCGGGCGTCGACGACGCCGACGCGCTGGGGGCGCTGTCGGGCGATCTGAACGCGAACTTCGCCGCCTGTCTGATCGGCGACCACTACGGCTGTCGCACCGTGTTGCGGATCGACGAGGACTACCGCGAGGACATCTACCGAAAGTACGCGCGTGAGGTCGACGAGATCGTCTACCCCGAGCGCCTGGGCGCGATCGGCGCCAAAAACGCCATGCTGGGCGGCGACATCCGTGCCATCGCCGACATCGCCCAGCACCTCCAGGTCGTCGAGTTGACGATCACCAGCGAGGCGCCGACGGCGGGCTACACCATCAGCGAACTCCAGTTGCCCGCCAACGCCACCGTGCTCGCCTTCGGCAAGCGCGACGCCGCGGTCGGGATTCCCTCGCCCGACGAGTCGATCGAGCCCGGCGACCGCCTGATCGTGCTCGCTGACTTCGCCGTGCTCGACGACGTCAGACAGATCTTGGTCGGCGACTCCAGTCGCGCGACCGCGCAGGCGGGGGGTGTCTGAGATGGTGACTGCCTACGTGATGATCAAGGCCAACACGGGCGAGGCCGACCGACTCCGCGACGACATCGAGTCGATCGAGGGCGTCGAGCACGCCCGCATCGTCGCCGGCGACGTCGACATCATCGCCAAAGTCGCCGTCGGGACGCCCGCGGAAGTCAAGGACATCGCGGCGACGGCGATCCAGGACATCGACGGCGTCGAGGACACGCAGACGTACATCGCGATGGACTAGCGACGACCTTTTTGACGGTTCGGGTCGCCTTCGGCGACCGCTCACCGCAAAAAGCTCGGCCAAAAACTCTCCTCACTCGCTTCGCTCACGGCTTCGCCGTTCGCGTGGTCGCGGTTCTCGCGCCTGCGGCGCTCCGAACCGCGCACCGCTCGTTCGGAGTGAAACGGCGGCTTCGCCGCCGTACGCTGGACCGCACTACCACATCCGCACAGCTCGGGCAGCTACAGCGGCGTCCCGCCGCGATTCGTGCCCTCGCTGTCAGCGTTCTGCTGGGCGCGATTGAGCAGGCCGGCGACCGGTTCGCCGTACTCGTAGCCCGGGATGACGCCCTGGACGTACGTGCCCTCGACGTAGTCGATCAGCGCCTTGGCGTCGTCGGCGCCCTGATCTGCGGTCCACGCCTGGACGCCGAAGCGCGCGACGACCTCGTCGTCGAAGCGCTCGATCTCGGGGTCGAGCCGGTCGCTGGACTTGACGACGTCGTAGGCGTCTTCGAGGCGGCGTTCGAGCGTGTCGAACCAGCCGTCCTCGACGACCTCGGCGACCGTCTCGCTCTCGACGACGGCGTCGAGCGTCGGGACGCGGACCTCGACCTCGAACGTGGCGTCCCGGTCGCCGGGAGCCGGCGAGAGCGTCGCGACGGCGTCGAACGGCGTCGTCGTGCAGCGGTACTCGTCGGCGTCGACCTCGAACGCGCCGTGGCGTTCGAGCGCCCGGCGGGCCGCGTCGGATACGTCGTCGGTCATCGTCGAAAACAGGCGTCGAGCGGTGTTGGGCGTTGCGCTTTCAGAGCTCGTCGCGGAGCACTTCCTTGATCGACGTCGTGACGTTCTCGAAGTCCTGCATCGTCAGTCCGTCCGTCGTGACGAACACGCCCTCGCGCTCGTCGGTCACGCGGACCAAGTAGCCGTTGTCGAACGCCCGGATCGTGTAGTTGTACGCGCCGAGTTCGGTCCCCTCGTAGGCGGCGTGGGCCGTCTTGAAGTCGTGCCACTCGTGGCCGATGAAGCTCGTCAGGTCGGCGTCCTGCTCCAGATCGTCCCGGAGGTACAGCTGGTCGTAGTCGTCGCGCGTGAAGTACGTCACCGACCGGAGACTGTCGCCGATGGCCGTTCGGCTGACGGTGACGATCTTGTCGGCCGCCTCGTCCGCGAGTAGGTTGCTCGCCATCCTAGCTGGTCCTTGCGTACAGCCCTACAAGAAACTGCCCCCGCCGGAATCACCCGGCGAGTCGCGGGCCGCGCCGCGGTTCGGCGCCGACGTTTTATGTCCGCCCGCGCCCCACACCGGAGCATGCAACGTCGTGGTGGTTTCTGTGGCTGATCGGTTCCGCGGGCTCGCGACGCTCGGGGCAGTGTTGGCGGGCGCGGCGATCGCAGCCGTGATCGGCTACGTCCTGTTCGTCGAGATCCCGTTCGGGCTGGCCGAACTTCTCGGAATCGTCCTGACGCTGGCGCTCGCGCTGGTCGGTGCGCGTCTGGCCGGGAACGCCGTCCAGTCGCTGCTGCCGGGCTACGACGTCGCGGAGGTCGCCGTCGAGGGGCCGATCACGCGCGACGGCGGCGGCGGGCCGCTGCCGAGCCAGCCGGGGTCGACGCCGGCCGACGACATCGTCGACCAGATCGAGCGCGCCGACGCCGACGACGCGGTCGACGCCCTGCTGGTTCGGCTGAACACGCCCGGCGGCGAGGTCGTCCCGAGCGACGACATCAAGCTCGCGGCCGAGTCGTTCGACGGCCCGACGATCGCGTACGCCCAGGACACCTGCGCCAGCGGCGGCTACTGGATCGCCAGCGGCTGCGACGAGCTGTGGGCCCGCGACGCCACGATCGTCGGGTCGATCGGCGTGATCGGCTCGACGGTCAACGCCGCCGACCTCGCCGAGAAGGTCGGACTCAGCTACGAGCGGTTCGCGGCCGGCGACTACAAGGACGCGGGCACGTCGCTGAAGGAGATCGACGACGACGAACGCGAGTACCTTCAGGGGATCGTCGACGACCTCTACGATAACTTCGTCGAGCGCGTCGCGGAGGGCCGGGGGCTGGATCCCGAGGCGATCCGCGACACCGAGGCCCGCGTGTACCTCGGCGAGGACGCCGCCGAGATCGGGCTGGTCGACCGGCTCGGGACGCGCGAGGACGTCGAGGACGAGCTGGCGAAGCGGCTCGGCGTCGACTCGGTCGCCGTCGAGGAGTTCGAGCCCGAGCGCGGCATCGCGGCGCGCATGCGCGGCGGCGCCGAGCGGGTCGCGTACGCGCTCGGCGCGGGCGTCGCGAGCGTCGCGGCCGACGACCGCGAGATCGACCTGCAGCTTCGCTGAGGCGTCGATCGCGCTGCGGCCGACGCTTGCGAGCGTGCGAACGCGGCCGGACGCCGCCGCCGCGGCGTCGCGACGATTCTGCTCCGGCGTCGCGGTGACTGATCTCGCCTCACGGCGTTGCGCCGAGACGAGAGTTTTTATTCCGGGGTCGACATGGTTTCGACAGTGACAACGCTGGTGCTCTGCGTCGACCGGGCGAACGACGTCGGCCACAAGACCGGCCTGGAGACGCCGGTCGTCGGGTGGGAGGCCGTCCGCTCGCTCGTCGTCGACGTCGGCCTCGCCGACCCCGAAGACTCGAGCGTCAACTCGCTGCTCGAGACGCTCTCGGTGGCCCGCGAGCTGCGGGACGGCGACGACGACGCCGTCGTGGCGGTCGTCTCCGGAGCCAGCGACTCGATGGTCGGCGCCGACCGCACCGTCGCGCGCCAGCTCGACGAGCTGATCGAGACCCACGACCCCGACTCGGCGATCGTCGTGATCGACAGCGCCGAGGACGAGCGGCTGGTCCCGATCGTCGAGAGCCGGCTGCAGGTCGACTCGGTCGACCGCGTCGTCGTTCGGCAGGCCCGGGATATCGAGTCGACGTACTACCTGCTCAAGCAGTTCCTCGCCGACGAGGAGCTGCGCCAGACGGTGCTGGTGCCGATCGGGCTCGCCTTGCTCGCCTTTCCCGCGCTCACGCTGTTCACCGGGATCGCGGAGGCGCTGGCGACGATCACGGCCGTGATCGGCGTGTTCCTGCTGTACAAGGGGATCGGCGTCGACGACACGCTCCGGCAGCTGGCCGGCCAGGCGCGGGACTCGCTGTACTCCGGACAGGTGTCGGTGGTGACCTACGTCGTCGGCGCCGGGCTGACGCTGGTGGGCGTGTTCGCCGGCGCGCTCGCGGTCTCGGATCTCGGCCGCACTACCGACGTGTTCCTGCCGGCGATGCAGTTCGCCCACGCGAGCGTCCCCTGGCTCGCGATGGCGGCGCTGGCGGCCTCGACCGGCCGGCTGCTCGACGAACTGATCCAGAACGACGGCATCCGTCCCTCGTATCTCAACCTGCCGTTCGTGGTCGTCGGGCTCGGCCTCGTCGTCCGCGGGTTCGCGGGCTACTTCCTCGAACGCGCGAACCTCGTCCCGCCGATCGACGTGCCCGCCATCGAGGCCGGTGCGGTCTCGGTCGAAGGATTCACGCTCAGCCTGGGCAACCGACTGGGCGTGTTCGTCGTCGGTGGCGTCCTCGTGACGCTGATCGGCGTCCGCGTCGCCACCTCCTTCAACGGGTCGGCGATCGAGGACGCCGAAGCCGAGTTGCCCGACGGCGACGACGGCAATCCCTCACGACCCGACCCGTAGTTCGGCGCCGCGGACGCCTCACGCCGGCTTGCAGGTCGAGGCGACGGAGCGCCGCGGTGACTCGGCCGCTGTGGCTTCGACGCATCTATCCTCCGGGCCCGACAACGATGCGGCATGACAGACGACGCCGGCCGCTGGGTCAGCCTCTTTTCCGGCGGCAAGGACTCCTCGTGGGCGCTGTACCGCGCGCTCGAACGCGACCTCGACGTCGGACGGCTGCTGACCGTGCATCCGGAGGGCGATTCGTACATGTACCACGTCCCCGCGACCGAACTGGCCAGCCTCGCCGCCGAGAGCGTCGGCGTCCCGCTCGTCGACGTCCGCCCGGACGACTTCGAGGCCGAGGCCGCCGCCGACTCCGGGACGCAGGGTGACGCCGAAGTCGAACCGCTGGAGGCCGCGCTGCGCGACCTCGACGCCGAACTCGACGGCGGCGTCGCCGGCGTCACGGCCGGTGCCGTCGAAAGCGAGTACCAGACCAGCCGGATCGAAGCGCTCTGCGACCGGCTCGGGATCGAGCTGTTCGCGCCGCTGTGGCAGCGCGACCCCCGCGAACTCGCCGACGAGATGCTGTCGGCCGGCTTCGAGATCCGGATCATCCAGGTCGCCGCGGAGGGCCTCGACGAGTCCTGGCTCGGGCGGCGTCTCGACGCCGACGCGCTGGCGGAACTCGAAGAACTCAACGAGGAGTACGGCGTCCACATTCTCGGCGAGGGCGGCGAGTTCGAGACGCTCGTCACCGACGGCCCGCACATGGACCGCCCGATCGAACTGGAGTACGAGACGGAGTGGGACGGAACGCGGGGGAGTGTGCGGATCACGGACGCGCGACTGGGCGAGTAGCTCTACCGTGAGGAGGGGAGCGAAGCGCGGTTCGGAGCGCCGAAGGCGCGAGAACCGCGACCACGCGAACGGCGAAGCCGTGAGCCGAGCGATCGACGAGCGGATTTTTGGTCCAGATTTTTGCGCCGAGAGGTGGGCGAGCGAAGCGAGGCCACCCGAGGCGAAAAAAGGTGGGTGCGGACGGGACGCGTGGGAGCGTGCGGATCACGGACGCGCGGCTGGGCGAGTAAGGTCGATCGACCGCGGGAGTTCGTCGTCGATGTCTTACCGGTACGGATGAGTAGGTTGCCAATTGTACCGACCAACCGCAGCACAGTAAAATGAAATAAAATTATACTATTTATTAGCTATCAAAACTCTGAAAAGATTTTTCAACACGGTTGTACTATCTACGAATGCGATGAGAGAAACTACGTCACGGCGAGCACTGCTCCGAAGTCTCGGCGGCGCACTCGCGGCGACGGCCGGAATCGGCGCTGCGGGAACGGCATCGGCCGAAACGAGTCAGGGCGCGGGCAGCTACTGGTCCGAGCCCCGCGTGATGATCGACGCGGTCTCTTACGACGGCGCCGAGCGCAAGGGTGCGCTGCTCGAAGACGTCGTCTACGACGACCCCGACGCCGGGCTGATCTCGGACATACACTACGTCGTCCACGACGGGGCCGACGCCCACGACGTGCGCGACGACGCGGCGACCAGCGAGGTCGGCGCGACCGCCGCGCAACTCGAGGAGGTCTACCTCTCGACGACGCTCCCGGTCGCCGACGGCGACGCCGAGCTGTACCAGCAGGCGCTGGTCAGCGAGACCGACAACGCGCCGGCGCTGCTGATCGACAACGAGCTGACGCTACCCGCGGCCGGCGACTACGTGGTGACGACGCTTCCGAACCCGGATCTCGGCGACGGCGACAACGAGGCCTACACCGTCGAGGACGGGCACTATCAGCTGCTGGTCGCGACCGACGGGACCTACTACGCCGCGTTCGCACAGCGCGAGTCCTGGCGCAAGCAGTTCGACGACCAGCGCGTCGGCGTCGAGGGCGTCGCCAGCGGCGAGGACAAGTCCGCCTGGCGCGACGCCTACGTCGAGGGCGACGGCGACCTCGACACGAACGCCTCCAACGACGGCGACATCGACCTTGCCTTCGAACTCGACGCGAGCGGGTACTCGGAGCTCTCGTGGACGACGGCGATCGGCTTCGGCTTCGAGGAGGCGGCCGCTGTCGACCGCGCCGTCGCGTCGCTCGACAGCGGCTTCGACGCCGAGCGCCAGGAGAGCTACTGGTAACGCGCTCCGGAACGGTGAGGAGGTGACAGTGGCGGGCTCGTCGTCGGCGTCATTCCACCGACTCGACCAGTCGGGCGCAGGGCGGTTCGTCGGCCAGTTCGATGTCCGGTTCGCTACAGAGGCCGCTGAGACACGCGTCGCACAGGTACAGATCGATCTGCTTCGCGTGCCTGCCGGCCGGTGAGAACCGAAGCGTGTACCGCACCGCGAGCGGGCTCGACCCGCAGTTCGTGCAGGTCATCTCCCGGCCCGACCCTCGCGCTCGCTGCTGTCGACGATCATCGTGCCCCGAATGACCCCCGGGGAGTATCATGTTATCCCGTGGGATCTGTGCAGACCGTGCACGCGCCGGCCGAGTTCAAAACTCGTCGATCGGTTTCGGCTGCGCCGCCGCTCGGTACTCGTCGTAGACCGACTCCGCCCACTCCCTGACCGCCGTCGTATCGGTGTCGAGCAGCGCGCGCGGGAACCCCTCGTCGTCTTCGACGCCGATCTGGACGCGCTCGTCGTCAGCCAGCCCCAGGTAGAAGGGTAGATCACCGTCGTAGACGAGCACGGTCAACTGTCCCGTCGCCAGTTGCTCCCGGAACAGGTCGGCGTACTCCTCGGTTTCGATCGTCTCGTCGACCCCGGCAGAGACGACGATCTCGGCCGCGAAGTCGCGTTCGGTGATCTGCTCGTGGACGACCTCGCTTCCCTCGAGGTCGATCGCCGGGAGGAATCCCCGGAAACGGGTCGTGGACCGCAGCAGCTCGGTCTGCGCTCGCCCGGGTGCGTACGGGTCAGAGGACGTCGAGGTCGTGATCGTCGCCGCGCGCAGCGCGGCACGGTCGAGATCGAACTCGGCGTAGGGGAACCACCGCAGGAACGTCGACTGTTCGTCGGTCAGTCGGAGCGCGTCCACCATGTTTCCGAACTCCTCGGCCACGATCGTCCCGGCGGGGGTGAGACGGTACGCACCGCCGACCGACTCGATCCAGCCGCGCTGTTCCAGCCCGGTCAGCGTACGCGCGATGGTTGACCGGGAGGCGTCGAGGTGGGTTCGCAACTCGCGTTGGGTCGCCGGTCCGGACGCCAAAAGCCGTTCGAGCGCTCGAACGCGCGACTCCGAGCGCGCGAGAAACGATATCTGTTCGATTGGGTCTCCCTCGTCAACCATCGGTGTACACTCCCCGGAACACTCACGGCTATAAACCGCTCGCGGTCGCGCGCTACCGGCCGTTCGAGATCTGCGTGTGCGCCCCGATCAGCGCGCCCTGAAGGTTCAGCCCGTTCAGATCGGTGTCGCGATCGATGATCGACGACCGGATGTCGCAGTCACGCAGCGTCGCGTCGGAGAAGACGATCGACTTGTCGAGGTCCGAGTCCACCACCTCGGCGTCGGGCATGACGTGGACGTTCTCGCCGAGCCGGGAGTTCTCGATCGTCGCGCTCTCGGCAACGTGCGTGTCGCCGCCGAGATACCAGGCGATCGCTTCGAGGTAACTCTCGGGCGTGCCGATGTCGAACCACGCCTCCTCGAACGTGAAGGCGTACACGGAACTGCGGTCCTGCAGCCACTGGATGAACCAGCCCGGCTCGTCGGGGTTGTTCCCCGATTCGAGGTACTCTTCGAGCAGGCCGAGCGCGTCCGCGGGGAAGCCGTAACACGCGATCGAGACGAGCGTGCTGTTGGGATCGTCGGGTTTCTCCTGGAACTCGACGACCTCGTCGCCGTCGAGATCGACCAGCCCGTAGGATTTGGCCTTCTCGCGGGAGCCGACGTCGTAGGCCGCCAGCGAGGGCGAGCCCTTCGACTCGAAGAAGTCGATGAACTCCGAGACGTCGAAGCTGATGAGGTTGTCGCCGGCGATCACGACGGTGTCCTCTTCGACGTTCTCGCGGTCGACCAGCTGGGCGAGCGCGCCGACGACGCCGAACTTCTCGTCCTCGGCGACCGTCTCCTCGATCGTCAGCGTCGGCTTCTCGAAGCGGCTCTCCGCGAGGTGCTCGCGGAAGTCCTCCGCGAAGCGCTCGTTCGTCGAGACGAACACCTCGGAGATCCGATCGTCGTCCTCGAGATCCGCGAAGATGCGGTCGATAACCGTCGTGTCGCCGATCGGGAGGAACATCTTGGGCCGATTCTTCGTGATCGGCCAGAGTCGGGTGGCGTAGCCGCCGGCCAGAACGATCGCTTTCATACTCCAACACTCGTAGACCGCCACTAAGGCCTTTTTGCTCCGCGGCGCCGGGCTGCGGTTTTCCGGCGTGCCATTCGACGGTTCGGGGCCGGGCCGCGGCCCGGACGGTGCGGTGTTATTACCCGCGCCGTGGAACAGTCGATGGAGGTACCTGTTCGTGGAATGGGGGGTCGTCGCGGCGGGGCAGGTACAGCCCCCGCCGACCGACGCGCTGGTCGTGTTCGGGCTGGTCGCACTGGCGTTTCTGGCGTTCGTCACCGAGCCGCTGCCGATCGACGTCTCGGCGATCCTGCTGATCGTGCTGCTGGCGGTGCTGGAGCCCTGGACGGGGATCTCCTCGGCCGAGAGCGTCTCCGGGTTCGCCAGCGAGGCGACGATCACGGTGCTCGCGATGTTCGTCCTCAGCGAGGGGATCCGACGGACCGGGACCGTCCAGTTGCTGAGCCGCCGGATCGTCGCGTTCGCGGGCGGAGACGAGCGAAAGCAACTCGCGTCGATGATCGGCGTCTCGGGGCTGGCGTCGGGCTTTATCAACAACACGCCGGTCGTCGCCGTGCTGATCCCCGTCGCGACCGACATCGCCGACCGGACGCGCACGTCGCCCTCGAAGCTGCTGTTGCCGGTGTCGTTCGCGTCGATGTTCGGCGGCATGCTGACGCTGATCGGCACCTCGACGAATCTGCTGGCGTCGGACGTCTCCGCGCGACTGATCGGCGAGCCGTTCTCGATGTTCGAGTTCACGCGGCTCGGCGCCGTGGTGCTGGTCACCGCTGCGGCCTACCTGCTCGTCGTCGGCCGACACCTTGTCCCCCCGCGGATTCCGCCCAACGAGGACCTCACCGAGGAGTACGGGATGGGTCCGTACCTGACCGAGGTCGCTGTCGGGCCGGCGGCGCCGCTCGTCGACCAGCGCGTCGGGAGCGCCGCCGCGCTGGCGGCCGTCGAGGTGCTGGAAGTGGTCCGCGACGACGAGCCGGTCGCAGCGGACGACCCGCGGATTCGGGCGGGCGATCGGCTCGTCGTCACGGCCACGGGCGAGGCGGCCGCGGACCTCTCGGAACTCCGGGGCGTCGACGTCCTGCCGGACGCGAACGTCGAGGACGACCTCGCGACGCGGCAGGCCGATCGCGACGTGCTGGCGGAGGTCGTGTTGACGCCGCGGACGGGGACCGCCGGCCGGACGCTCGCCGAGCTGGCGTTCGGCGCCGAGTTCGACGTGTCGGTGCTGGCGCTGCGCCGCGGCGAGACGGTCGTTCACGAGCAGATCGAGGACCTACGGCTTCGCGGCGGCGACACCCTGCTGGTCCGGGGCGACGAGGCGTCGATCCGCCGGCTGCGCGAGCATCGCCACTACATCGTCGCCCAGGAGATCGCCCGCCCGTCGTACCGCACCGAGCGGATCCCGATCGCGCTCGGCATCGTCGGCGCCGTGGTCGCGCTGGCTGCTCTGAACGTGCTCTCGATCCTAACGGGTGCCCTCGCCGGGGTCGTCGCGATGGTCGCGACCGGCTGCGTCAGGCCCGGCGAACTGTACGACGCCGTCGACTGGAGCGTGATCTTCCTGCTCGCCGGCGTGATCCCGCTGGGCGTCGCCCTCGAGCAGTCGGGCGGTGCGGCGTACCTCGCGAGCCTCGTCGTCGCGGGCGCCGGCGACTACCCACCGATCGTCGTGTTGGGGCTGTTCTACTTCGTGACAACGCTGATGACCGAAATAGTCAGCAACAACGCCAGCGTCGTCTTGATGATCCCCGTCGGCGTCGACGTGGCGTCCCGCATCGGCGCCGACCCGTTCGCGTTCGTGCTCGCGGTCACCTTCGCCGCCAGCACGTCGGTACTGACGCCGATCGGCTACCAGACGAACCTGATGGTGTACGGCCCCGGCGGCTACCGCTTCTCGGACTACTTCCGGGTCGGCGCGCCGCTACAGGCGATCATGGTGGTCGTCACGACGCTGGGGATCGCGTTCTTCTGGGGGGTGTAGCGCCCCCGAGGATAGTGTTCTACGTCGCGGCGTCGGTGCCCCGCATCGTTCAGGCGATCGCGTAGACGAGCACCGTCGCCGCCGGAACGGCGAGCAGCGCGAGCACGGTGACGACCGGCCGGTCGCGACGGGACGCCGCCGCGGCGTACAGTCCGCCGAAGACGCCGATGGTCCCGAGCAGGCGCAGCAACGCGGCCAGCCATAGTTCGGCGCCGCCGGACAGCAGGACGGCCGAGACGGAGACCTCGCCCGCGAACGCGGGGCCGACGCCGAACCAGATCACGTCGGCGAGGCGCTGGGCGATCAGCCCCCAGACTGCGACCACGCCGGCCTCCCACGGCGTCGTCGCCGGACGACGGCGACCGTACGCGAGGATCCCGACCACGACCGGTACGAGGATGACGAGCCGTTCGAGTTCGATCGTCAAGGACGTCGTCGTGGTCGCCAGATACGCCTGTATCGCCAGGCCGAGGGCGGCAATCCCGACCACCAGGCCGACGAACCACGGCCGGCTCAGGGCGGCGATCGGCGAGCGACGGGATGGAGGGTTAGACACGATCGAACATCTCCGCGATCACATAAGTGTTTTCGGATGATATCTATCGTCGCTTGTCCCTTCGCCGGCGCCGCTGGCGCTCAGGCGTCCAGTTCGTCGGCCAGCTCGTGAAAGTCCTCGACGGTGACGTCCGGTTCGATCTCGTAGGGGCCCCACGTCGTTCCCTGCCGGTTCACCCACGCGCCGGACATCCCGGCGTCGACCGCGCCGGGCACGTCCCACCAGCCCGCCGCGGCGAACGCGACGTCCTCGGTCGACTCGCCGATCCGGTCGGCGGCGTGGCGGTACACTTCGGCGTCTGGCTTGAACGTCTCGATCTCGGCGACGCTGATCGCGTCCTCGACGTACTCGTCGATGCCGGCGTGATCGAGCAAGGTGTCGAGCATCTCGGGGCTCCCGTTCGACAGGACGTACAGATCGTAGCCCGCGTCGTGGAGCCGCTCCATCCCCTCGGGAGCGTCCGCGAACACGTCGAGCTCGTCGTACGTCGAGAGGATCGCCTCGCGCTCCTCGGCGCTCGTCTCGGCGCCGGCGACCGATAGCGCGTACTCCAGGGCTGTACGGTTCATCTCGTAAAACGAGTCGTACTCACCGACGTGGTTAGCGACCATCGCGTAGTTCAGCGAGCGCTCGCGCCAGATCTTCGAGACGAGCTTCGGCCGGTCGACGTACTCCGCGAGCGGTTCCTCGACGGTCGTCACGTCGACGATCGTTCCGTAGGAGTCGAACGCGACGGCCTCGACGTCGTTCGGATCGATTGGCACGGTCGAGCGTTCGACGCGGCGGTCCAAAACACCCCGGTGTGAGGCAGCCGATCGACCGCGGGCGTCACTCCGCGACCGCCGGCTCGGCGTCCTCGACGATCGCGCGCTTCCACGTCCCGCGCGTGAACCACGCGACGGCGGCGATCGCGCCCACGACGTCCCCGATCACGACGGCCGTCCAGATGCCGGTGGTCCCCCAGTCGGCGGCGAACACGAGGACGTAGGTCGCCGGGACGCGAGCGATCCAGAGGGTGACGACCGAGAACACCAGCGCCGTCTTCGTGTTCCCGGCACCCCGGAACGCGCCGAGCATGACCTGTAGCACGCCCATGAACACGAACATGCCGGCGACGAACCGCAGGTACGTGCTCCCGTAGGCGATCGTCTCCGCGGCGCCCTCGGTGTCGGCGGTCATGAACACGCTGACGATCGGTTCCGGGAACGCGAACGCCGCCAGTCCGGCGGCGGCCATCACGCCGGCGATGGCGACCGCGGCGACCCAGGTCGCTCGCTCGGCCCGCTCGGGGTTGCCGGCGCCGAGGTTCTTCCCGACGATCGTGTCGGTGGCCTGTCCCAGTCCCATCGCGGGCAGCAGCGCCAGCGAGATGAGCCGGTTGCCCAGCCCGTAGGCCGCGACGACGGTCGGCGGGAACGACGCCACCATCGCTGTCAACGTGACCATCGCCAGCGAGCTCATCGACTGTTCGAGCGCGGTCGGGACGCCGATGCGCGTGATCTCCCGGACGTACTCCAGCCGGGGCACCAGGTCGGACCGCGAGATCGCGGGCCCGACACCGCCGCCCAGCAGCAGGTACATGCCGAGCACGGTCGCGACCGCGCGCGAGAACACCGTCGCCACCGCGGCGCCCTGGATCCCGAGCTCGGGGAACGGCCCGACGCCGAAGATCAGCAGGGGGTCGAGCGCGAGGTTGAGAACCACGCTGACGAGCATCACCCGCATCGGCGCGCGGGTGTTGCCGTACCCGCGCATCAGCGAGACGAACACGAAGAACCCGAACACGAAGGGCACGCCGAGCATGAACAGCCGCATGTAGTCGGCCGCGAGCGGGACGATCAACGCTGCCGTCTCGGCGTCCGCGGGCAACCGCGCGAGCAGGGGGTCGGTCACAAAGTAGCCCACGACCGCGAGGACGATCGAAACGAGCGTAATAAAGGAGATCGTCTGCCCGGCGACGAGACCGTCCTCGCCGCTGTTCGCGCCGGTGTGCTGGGCGATCAGGATCGCGCCCGCGGCGGTGAACCCCCCGCCGACCGAAATCAGCAGGAAGATCAGCGGAAACGCGAGGCTCAGCGCCCCGACGGCGTTCTCCGAGAGCGCGCCGAGCCAGAACGTGTCGCCGACGTTGTACGCGACCTGCAGCAGTTGGATCGCCACCAGCGGCCACGCCAGCCGGAACATCGGCCGGAGGAGCTCGCCGCTGGTGAGCTCGCTCGCGTCGCGTTCGTCGCCCGTAGATGCCACTTCCTAACGGATTTGGTCGTCTGTCTTCAATTTTCATACTCGATCGGCGTGTGCGACGCCGTTCCACGGGTGCGGCGCACACGCTGTGCTATCGGTTGGGGGCAAGAACGGCGTCGCAAAGAGACGACCGCGCTACCCGTCGATGCCCAGCAGGCGGTCGACGAGTTCCTCGGGGTCGAACGGCTCGATGTCGTCGTACCCCTGACCGGTCCCCAGGAAGAGGATCGGCTTTCCCGTGACGTGGGCGATCGAGATCGCCGCGCCGCCCTGCGCGTCGGCGTCGGCCTTCGTCAGCACGGCGCCGTCGATCTCGGCGGCGTCGTTGAACTGCTTGGCGCGCTGGACCGCGTCCTGACCGGCGACGGCTTCGTCGACGAACAGCGTCATGTCGGGCTCGACCACGCGGTCGATCTTCGAGAGCTGCTCCATCAGGTCGTCGCTGGTGTGCAGGCGCCCGGCCGTGTCGCCGAGCACGACGTCGACGTCGTTGGCCTCCGCGTACTCGACGGCGTCGTAGATCACCGCGGCGGGGTCCCCGCCCTGCTCGTGGGTGATGATCTTCTTGTCCAGCGCCTCGGCGTGCTCCTCGATCTGCTCGTTGGCGCCGGCGCGGTAGGTGTCGCCGTTGGCCAGCACCGTCGAGAGCCCGCGCTCCTCGAAGTAGCGGGCCATCTTGGCGATCGAGGTGGTCTTCCCGACGCCGTTTACCCCTGTGAACACGATCGTCAGGGGCTTGTCGGCCTCGGCGACGTGCTCGTCGAAGTCGAACTGCCCGACGCTGATAACCTCCAGCAGGGCGTTCTTGAGCGCGCGCTGGACGACGCCGGTCGTCGACTTCGTGAAGCGGTGGGTCTCGCCGACCAGCTCCTCGCGGAGCGTCGCCATGATCTCCTGTGCGACGCTGAACTCCACGTCGCTCTGGAGTAGCGCCATCTCTAACTCTTCGAGGGGCGCTTCGAGGTCTTCCTCCTCGATGACGGTCTGCCCGGTGGCGAACGACTTCGCGCGCTTGGCGAAGCCCGGCCCGCCGTCATCGTCGTCCTCGGCGACGGTATCGGTGACGGCGCCGGCCACGTCCGCGCCGCCGGAGTCGCCTTCGGCGTCGCTCCCGGGCTCGCCGCCGCCCGTCTCGGTTTCGGCTCCGTGCTCGGCGTCGTCGCCCTCAGGCTGGGTCGCGTCGGACCGGGCCGCCGCGGCGGTCGCTTCGGCTGTGGCGTCGGCCGCCGTCTGTTCGGTCGCGTCAGCCTCGGCGTCGGCCTCCTCGACCGCCTCGGCTTCTTCGGCCGCGTCCTCGCTCTCGGCTTCCGCCGCCTTCTCCTCGGCGGTCTCCTCGACGTCCTCCCGGAAGCTGCCGAGCTTGTCCTTCAGGCTGTCGAACATGCGCTACTCGTCGCCTTCTTCCTCGCCCTGCATCTGCTGCATCTGCTGTTGCATCTGCTGTTGCTGGAGCTGCTGGGCCTTCTGCTCGAGCTGCTCGCTCTCGGTCTCGATCTCGGCGATCTCCTCGTTGACCTCGTCGATGCGGTCGTCGAGCGTCTCCTTCTTGCTCTCCAGGGTCGAGACGGCGTCGCCCTGCTCCTGCTCGGCCGCGTAGCCGCCGCCGAGGCTGACGATGACCTCGTCGATGTCCTGAACCTCCGCGCGGAGGTAGGCGTCGCCGCCCAGCGGGACCTGCACGGTCGAGCCGGTCTCGAGCGTCTCGATGGCCTCGATGGCCTCGTCGACCTCGACCTTCTCCTGCTGCAGATCGTCGACCTCGCCCTCGAGGGCCTCGATCTGTTCCTGGAGCTCCTGAAGCTGCTGGCTCAGTTCCTGGAGTTGCTGCTGACCGCCGCCACCGCCCATCATTGTGCCACCTCGTCGATCTCGATCTGGCGGCGCTTCAGGCCGTGCTTGCTGCCGAAGTTGGAGTAGACGTACTCCTCGGCGACGTCGTCGTTCTCCGCCTCTACCTCGGTCTGGAACGTTTCCCACCCGTCGCGGGCCTCGAACCGTCCGCTAACCGAATACTGGTTCATGCCCTACACTGCGTCGGGGAGTCGGAAGAATCTTCCCTTCCGTATCGGTCCGACGGGCGACGATCAAAGCGGCGGGAAACGCAGGAAAGCGTCGCCGTAACGACCCGATCGGGCCGATCAGTCGATGTAGCCCAGCGCGTCCTCGATCCGGCCCAGCTCGGGGCCGGTGGTGTCCTGGCCGACGACGTAGCCGTGCTCGTTGGCGAGCAGGCCCGAGCCGACCAGCGGGGCGCCGTAGTTGATCGTCCCGACGTCGGCGTGGACGTCGAGCAGCTCCTCGAGGTAGTCGAGCTCCGGATCCGAGGTCTTGGGGTGACAGAGCACGCCCTCGTCGTTGACGACCGCGGCCGTCCCGACGGTCCGCACGCCCGCGAGCTCGCCCTGCTCGACGGGGACCTCCAGCGCCCGTTCGACGGCGTCGATCGCCTCCTCGGGAAGGTCCGGGTGGACGTACGCGCCGTAGTCGTTGGCGAGCACGACGTTACCGGCGGCGTTGATCCGTCCGGGCAGTTCGACGATCGGCACGTCGATAGCCTCCTCGAGCCGGTTCCGCTCGCGGTCGGTGACGCGGCTGCTGACCAGCAGCCCGTTCTCGTTCCCGACGACGAGCGCGCCGACGGTGGCCGAGCCGGCGATCGTCGTGGGCGTGACCGGCACGCCCAACTCGTCGCCCAGATCCTCGACCAGATCGTCGTCGGCGTCGGGACGCACCAGCAGGTGATCGTCCGTGGCGCGCGCGAAGACGCCGACGTACGCCGATCCTGTGAACGCGGCGCGAAGCAAAGTTACTCTGCGTGCTCGGCTTCGACGATTGCCTCGCCCTCTTCCTCGAATCGGGCGGCGCGCACGCGGAGCTTGCTCGGCGGGTTCTTGCGGCTCTGTGACCAGATCGCCTCGTTAATCGAGGGGTCGAGGCGGACCTGCTCTCCGTCGACGGAGAAGTGCTTGGCGAGGTGCTCGCGCAGCAGCTTCATCGCCTTGTCGGCGGCTTCGTGCTTGGGTGCCGCTTTGGCGTCACGCAGGGGAACGGTCATGACCCGCTCCTCGAACTCTCCGGCGCTCATTATTCGTCAGTGCTCTGGCGCCGCCAGTTGCGCCGCTTGGGGTTGCGAGTGACTTCGCGGTCCGTCTTCAGCATGACCCACGCCGGAACGCGGCTGTTCTGGCGCTCCAGCTTGGAGAGGCGCTTCTTCTTGGCCTTCGATTTCTTACCCATAGTGGGCGCATCTACCCGACCGTAGCTTAAAATCTTGTTCCTTTGCGGGCGGAGCCCCGCCGCGGACGTCGACGGCATCGGGGTGGCGTCGCGTCGCGGGACGGGGACGACTGCCGTCGCGACTGTTTCTTCCGTCCGCCGAACCGTTGAAGTGTCCGCTGGGCGAACGTCGTCGACATGGATTCGTCCGCGCGCGAACGCTCCGGCCCGTTCGGCCGCATGATCTGGGACTACCACGAGGGCGATCTCGCCGAGCAGCCCCGCCATCGCCGCGACGACGGCGAGGAGAGCGAGGCGCCCCTGGAGTGGTACTTCTCCGGTCCCGACGCGTGGCCCGAGGTCGAGCACACCGCGTTCGCGGACGTCTGCGGCCGGGTGCTCGACGCCGGCTGCGGTGCCGGGCGCACCGCGCTGTGGCTCCAGGAGCAGGGGTACGAGGTCGTCGGCGTCGACCGCAGCCCCGGCGCCGTCGCGGTGGCGCGCGATCGGGGCGTCGAGAACGCGGTCGTCGGCGACATGGGCGACCCCGGACTGTTCGAGGACAGCTTCGACACCGTGCTCGTCGCCGGCCAGCAGGTGGGCGTTGCCGGCGACAGGGACGGCGTCCGCGAGCTGTTCGACGCCTTCGCCGAGCTCACGGGGCCAGACGGACGGGTCATCGCTGACGTCTCCGACCCGACAGAGGCGCCGCCGGAGTTCCGCGAGTACCTCGGCGACGTCTCGGACGGCACCGCGTCGCGCACCTTTCGAACGGTGTACGACGGCGACGTGGGCGATCCGATCTCCCTCCTGATGTTCTCGCCCGACGCGCTCCGACGAATTGTCGCCGACACACCGTGGTCGATCGAGACGCTGTACGGCGTCGACGAGGAGGGCGGGCACTTCTACTTCGTGCTTGAGAAGTAGCCCGGACGGTCCAATTTCGACCGCAACCCCACCGTTTTTCGACGCTGGCGTCCGTCTCCCCGCGCATGGACGTCGTCACCGTCACGGCCGACGCCGACAGTTTCACCTGCAACGCCTACCTCGCGCTGGGCGAGCGCGACGTACTGGTCGACGCCGGCGCGATGCCGGGCGTCGAGGACGTGGTTCGGGAACACACCGATTCGCTGGACGCCGTCGTGCTGACCCACCAGCACGGCGACCACGTTCAGGAGCTGGACGCCGTGCTCGACGCGTTCGACGCCGATCTGTACGCTTACGCCGACCACCCGCGCCGGACGCACGAAATCGCCGATGGCGATTCGGTCGAGATCGGCGACGAGTCCTTCGACGTGGTTCACACGCCGGGCCACGCCGACGACCACGTCTCGCTAATCAGCGACTCGACGATCTTCAGCGGCGACGTCGTCGTCCACGACGACGGCGCGTTCGACTACGGCAGCTTCGGCCGGACCGACATGGCCGGCCAGTCCCGCGAGGTGCTGATCGAGAGCATCGAGCGCATTCTGGATCGACTGCCCGACTCCGTGGAGCACATGTACGCCGGCCACGGGGACGAGTTCCACGGCGAGGTCGTGGACGTGATCCGCACGGCACTGGAGCGAGCCGAGAAGCGCGAGCCGAAGTACCCCGACGAGTAAGTGATTCGCCGAACAGTCACTCCATCGTGACGTGCTGGCAGTCCGCCTCCATGCGGAGCGACGGCGTCCCGTCAGCGCCAGTCTCGATCCACAGCTCGACCCCGGCCCAGTTTGACCCGTCGCAGGGGAGTTCGGGCTGCTCGAACCCCGGCCAGTCGCGCTCGAACCGCGCCTCGTCGACCGTCACGACGACGGTCGCGGGGTCGGACGATTCGGGAAACGGGGCGTCCTCGTCGGCCTCGTTGCTGTCCGAGAGCGAGTACTCCTTCTCGAAGACGGCGTCGCCGCTGTCGTCTCGCACGGTGACGCTGACGTCGTACGCCGCTTCGCGGTCGGCCAGATACACTGTCACCCAGTGGGCGGGCGTCGGCGACGAACTCTGAGCAGTACATCCCGAGACGCCGGCGAGTGCGGTCCCCGCACCGGCGAGCAGTGATCGTCTGTGTATGGAGGGCATTCATCCCAGAGAAGTCAACCGTCTTACGTTACTCTTACTATGAGCAGTACATAGCCGAACGTACTTTCGCCCCGATTTCGCGGGCTAATTGCTACCGTTGGTTCCGATGGATCTACTCAGCCCAGATACGTCTCGAAATCCCGCCCCAGCTCGAAGCCCTGTTCTTCGGCGGCATCAGCCATCGTTGCTGTCGGACCGTCGAAGAACTCGTTGATGTGGACGAGGATCGTTCGATCCGCCTCCGCTTCGGCGACCATCTTCACGAAGTCGATCTCGTCGTAGAGGTCCTCTCGAAGGATCGGCGACCCCTCCACGAACAGGATATCGGCGTCCCGGTATTCGGTGCCTGCCGGTCGATCGGGACAGAATCGTTCGACGTCCGGAGCGTAGACCACTTTCGTCCCCTCGTGATACACCGCGAACCCGACCGTATCGAACTCCGGTCGACCGTGCGCTACCGGGAACGGAACGACGGTGAGATCCCCGACTGTGACCCGGTCACCGTGTCGGACGGTCTCGACGCCGATATCGTCGAGCAAGTACTCGCGTTCGTTTCGAAGGTGTTCGACTGCAGTTTCCGTCATCCGAACGTCGGTCCCCACGTGCGGTACGAGGAGACCGAGATCGTCGATACCGCCGACGTGATCGTGGTGGAAATGCGTCACGAACGCGGCGTCGAGCGTGTCGATCTCGGCTTCGAGAACCTGTTCGCGTACGTCAGGACTGACGTCGAGCATGACGGTCGCCGCTGCAGTTTCGACGAGCAGTCCCGGCCGACGGCGTCGTCGTTCGGCGCCGATCGACTCTAGATCCGTGAACATCGGCGGGACGCCGGTCATTTCTCCGCTTCCCAGTAGAGTTACATTCATATCATTTCTCTCGAAGAGTTTCTGAAAAGCGTGCTGGTGGGTGGCCTGCTTACGCGTATGCTCGCTACCCGGTGATTGGCCGCTGCATTCCCGTCGGTCTTTCGGCGATTCACTCGTCGGAGTCCGGCGGGTCGACCCGGTAGTCGTCGGGGTCGTACGAATCGGCGAGCGAAAGCAGTAGCAGGGCCGCGAACGCGACGACGGTAGCGTAAAACGCGTCGAACTGCACTGCCCCGACGCCGATCCGGTGAACGCCCGGCTCGTGGAACGCCACCGTGTACGCCAGCCCGGCCGCACCGATCACCGGATAGTGGTAGTAATCGATCCTCGATAGGATCCGGAGCCAGCGTTCCATGCTGTAGTCGACCTCAGTTGTCCTCCAACTGCTTCGCGTCCTCGCGAGCTTGCGAGCGAGGGCTCGATGAGCAAAGCTCATCGGCGATCGACGCCAAACTGTCGTCGGGCGCCTCGGTGGCGTCGTAGAAGACGCGCTCGCCGGGCTCGCGGACGCCGTACTTGAACCCCGCCTCGATCACGTCGACGAGCACCGACTGGCCGAGTTCGAGCCCGGCGTCGTCGGTCCAGTCGACGAGCCGGTTCGACGCCGAGCCCGGGTTGCGCGCGATCGACGGCGCGTCGTAGGCGCCCGGGATAGAGCGATCGCCGGCGTACTCCTCGATCTTCGCGTGGCGCTCGGCGCCGTCGACCACGAGGCGGACGACTTCGCCCGCGGGGAACGCGTCGGCCCCCGAGGAGTCGGGCAGTTCGATCGCCGGGCGGTTCGTCGAGCCGCGTCGGGCCAGCGTGGCGCGGACGGTCGTGATCGAGTCGTGGTCGGAGGCGACGCGGTCTGCCATCGTCTCCCGCTCCGGGCCCGCGGCGCTTAAATCGTACGTCGCCAGATTGCCAGCGCGCCTACGCCGAGCGTCGCCATCGCCCCGCCCAGCGCCGCGAGCGCGCCGGGAAGCAGCCAGTTGCCGCCGAACGCTGGCTCTCGCGAGAACGCCCTCGTCAGGCGTTCGGGCGGCGACTCGAGCGCGTCCGGAACGTCGACGATCGCCCCGTCGATCGGGTTGCCGTCGACCGCTTCCGGCGCGTCAGCGTCCACCGGCGATCCGTTCCCCGTCACCTCCGGGGCCCCGTCGACGTTCGCGAGGTCGTCCACCGCGTTCGGATCGAGCGCCTCGTTCGACGGATCGTCGCCGTCGCCCGGCGCCCTCCCGAGGTCGATGCCGTCACCGGACAGGTTTGCGATGTCGAGCGCGTCGGGATGCTCGGCGACCGACGGTACGGGTTCGACGCCGTCGCGGTCCGCGTCGCCGCGCTCCCGGTCGAGTTCGGTCACGACGGTTTCGGTTCCCCCGTCCGTCCTGACGACGACGACCAGCACCGCCCGGTCGTCGTCGAGTTCGTGGACTGCGGCGTCGACGACGCGCGGGTCGGAACTCGTGGCGGCGGCGTCCGCGGCCGACGCGCCGGCCTCTGTACTGGCGTTTTCGTCCGCCGCCGAGGCCGGATCTGCGACCGCACCGACCGTCGCCGTCGCTAGCAGGACGACCCCGACGACGATCGCGATCCGGCGGACGACGCCGCTCGCCGCGGCGGATCGACACCGTGCTCCCCCCACTTTTTCTCGTAATCATCGACTTCCGTAATTAGTATGCGCAGCGTGGAAAACAGTAGACATCGTCTGAACGGCAGTAAAGAGTCTCTACGAGCCGGTTCGTTCCGGAACACGGCGCCGCGGCTGTCGGGCGTCGACCGACGAAAAAGTCGGGGAGTTACTCCTCGTCCTCGTCGCCTTCGCCGAGCAGCTCCTCGACGTCGGTGGAGCCGCGCTCGGAAATCTTGGCGTTGATCTGGGCGACGGCCTCGCTGACCTCGGCGCCGCGGACGGTGACGCGCTTGCGCTCGCCGTCGCGGGACGGCTCGTAGCCGACGCCGCCGGTCAGCAGCACTTCGCGGAGGTCGGGGCCGTCGACGTCCCCGCGCATCGGGCGTCCGGCGTCGTCCGAGCCGCCGGTGAGTTCGACCGTGTAGCCGTCGAGACCGACGGCGCCGCCGTCGACGTCCTCGCCGATCGATCGGCCGATGAACCGGTTGGCGTCCTGTCCGTCTACGTCGCGCTGGTACGTCGCGCCCGTCTCGGGGTCAGCGACGACGACCTGAAAGCTTGCCATACGCCAAGGGAGCGGGCCGTGACTCAAAAGCGTATTGAAACGCCGTTCGTCGTATCGCCCCTCGCACTACCGGTTCGCTGCCGCTCGGTTCGTCACTCCGGCCCGACGACCTCGACCTTGAGGCCTTCGGGATCCTCGCAGTAGAGCGCGTAGTAGCCGCCGGCGAAGGGGTGCTGGTCCTCGTAGAGCACCGCGGCGTCGTCGCGCTCGCGGACGCCCGCGGTGATCCGGTCGACCCGTTCGCGGGAGCCGGCGTGGAAGGCGACGTGATTCAGTCCCGGCTCCCGCCGGTCGAACGGCCGGTCGGTCCTTTCGGTCGACGCGAGGACGACGTACGTCGGGCCGTTCTGCCACGACCGGCCGCCGTCCCACTCGCGTTTCGGTTCGTACCCGAGTTCGCCCAGCAGCCATCCCCAGAAGTCGACCGACGCGGCGAGATCCGACGCGTACAGTTCGACGTGGTGGAGCTGTCCGGCGCGGTCCGGATCGGCGTGGTCCTCCTGCACGGGTCGTCGCTATCGCTCCGAGTGCAAAGTTCCTCGGCCGCTCGAACCGACGAACGCAAGCCGCTCAGATCGCTTTGCTTCGGTAATGGAACTCCGGTTTCTGGGCGGCGCCCGCGAAGTCGGGCGCAGCGCGATCCTCGTCAACGACTCGCTGTTGCTGGACTACGGCGTCCTGACGGACACCCCGCCGCAGTACCCCGTCGGCGACGTCGAGCCCGACGCCGTCGTCGCCTCGCACGGCCACCTCGATCACGTCGGCGCCATCCCGTCGCTGCTCTCCGGCAGTTCCCGGCCGCCGATCCACTGGACGCCGCCGACGCGCGAACTCGCGCTGACGCTCGCGCGGGACACGCTGAAACTGCACGGCAGGACCCTTCAGTGTCCGTTCACCGAGAACGACGTCCGGCGAGTGACGCAGGTGTCAGAGACTCACGGCTACCGCGAAACGTTCGAGGCCGCGGGCCACGAGGTGACGCTGTTCGACGCCGGGCACATCCCGGGGAGCGCGCACGTGCTCGTCGACGACGGGGAGACACGACTGTTCTACACGGCCGATTTTCACACCGGCGATCAGCGGCTGGTGTCGGGCACGACCGCGCGGCCGGACGCCGACGTCGTGCTCTGCGAGAGCACGTACTCCGACGTCACCCACGAGGATCGGGCGGTCGTCGAGGAGCGGTTCGTCGAGAGCGTCGAGACGACGCTGTGGGAGGGCGGGACGGTCGTCGTTCCGGCCTTTGCCATCGGGCGAACACAGGAGATGCTGCTGATCTGCGACGCCTACGACATTCCCTGTTACGTCGACGGGATGGGCACGGACGTCACCGAGATGCTCCGCCGGCATCCCGAGTTCGTCCGGGACGCCGACGCCCTGCAGCGAGCGACATCTCACGCCCGGTTCGTCACGGGTCGCGACGGCCAGCGCAAGCGCATCGCCGACCAGCAGACCGCGATCGTCACGACGAGCGGGATGCTCTCGGGCGGCCCCGCGATGACGTACGTCCCGGCGATCCGGGCCAATCCGACGAACAAGGTCACGATGACCGGCTATCAGGTCCAGGGGACGCCGGGGCGGGAGCTCCTGGAGACGGGCAGCGCCGAGTTCGACGGGCGCGTGCTCCCGGTCAGCGCGCGCGTCGAGCAGTACGACTTCTCGGCCCACGCCGATCGGAGCGGGATTCTGGACGTGCTCAACGACTACCGCGACGCCGAGATCCTCGTGAACCACGGCGACCGCTGTGAGGCCTTCGCCGAGGAGCTCCGTGCGGCGGGCTTCGACGCGAGTGCGCCGGCGCTCGGCGACGTGCGGGAACTGTCAGCTCATCGTTAATCGCGACCTCGAACGCCCCTCCGTCACCGACCGACGGCGCCCGCGCGAGTTCTATCAGCCCCGGTCTATTTTCGACCCCGTTAGTCGAGAAGTCCCTGATTAGCGCTCCAAACGGGCGTATAAGCGCACAATGACAAAGGAGGGGCGTCCAGTACGGCATCGCATGTTCGAACGTCGGCCGGCGGTGAGACGCCGTAGTATCACCGACGCGGCTCGGACGGCGACGCGGGCCTATCGGGGCGCCCGAGTCGTCGGGAACCGGGCGGTGATGACCGCTCGCCGCCAACTCCGAGAGTCCGATGTCGGCGCCGTCGCCGAGTCGCGACTCGACGCCGTACTCGATCGATACGACGACCACGCGACGGTGTTCGTCCACGTCGGCCTCAGCGACGTCGAGACGGCGTTCGGCTGCGATCCCTACGAGTTCCTGCTGGCCAAGCTCGACGAGCACTTCGAGAGCGTTCTCGTCCAGGGCTTTACGCCCTCTTTCCGGCATCCCGACGTTCGCGTCTATCACAAGGAGTACTCGGTTCCCAAGTACGGGACGTTCTCGTCGCTGTTCATGGAGGACAGCGACTACCGGACGGACGACGCCACGAACTCGATTCAGGTCCGCGGGGAGTACCGCTTCGACGACTGCGACCACCACGATACCTGGTCGCCCGAGGGCTGTTTCGGCGCGCTGGATCGCGATAACGTGCTCTTTCTCGACATCGGTACCGACTGGATTCGGGCGGCGCAGATCCACTACCTCGAAGTCCTGCTGAACGTGCCGTACGTGACGACCGCCGAGTACGAGGGGTACATTTACTACGACGAGGCCGACCACGAGCCCGTGACACAGCGCTCTCACGAATACGAACTCGCGATGACGTGGAATCGCGCGAAGATCCGGCAGTATCTGGAGCGACGCGGCGTCCTCGATCACTACGACTTGAACGGGCTGACACTGTTCGCGTTCCGCGCGCGCGATCTCCGTCACGCCCTCGCGCCCCGCATCGAAGAAGAGCCTTACTTCTTGGTGACGTGAGCGGCCGACGCGCTGGCTCGTAGCCGCTGCCGGCAGCCGAGCCGAAACGGATTCGGCGTCCGACCACGTAGCTCGCGCCGTGCAACGCGCTTCGCTCGACTTCGAGGAGTACTTCGAGGTCGTCTTGGAGACCGACGACGCCCAGGCCGCCGAGATGACCGTCGCCCCCGACCGGACCGTCGGCGGGCCCGACAACCGCCATCCCGACAGCGACCAGTGGCTGTTCGCCGCCTCGGGGTCGGCGCTGGTCACCGTCGAGGGCGAGGACCACCGAGTCGACGCGGGCGATCTGGTCTGTATCGAGGCGGGTGAGGGCCACGAGATCACGAACGACGGCGACGAGCCGTTCGAGACCGTGAACCTCTACGTTCCCCCGCGCTCCTAGAAGTTTCCGTCACCGTAGTCGGCGCCGCCTCCCGGCCGCGTTCGACCCGATTCTGTAGTAGCTGATACGAACGACGAGCAAAGCGCGATCAGATTGCGTCGTCCCCGCCGTCGGCTTCCACCGTCCCCACGTCGCCGACCTGCGCGCGCCAGAGCCGGGCGTAGTGGCCGTCCTCGGCCAGCAGCTCGTCGTGGCTCCCGCGTTCGACCACCGCGCCGTCCTCCAGCACGACGATCGTATCCGCGCCGGTCACCGTCGAGAGCCGGTGGGCCACGGTGAACGTCGTCCGATCGGTCGCCAGCCGATCGAGCGCGCGCTGGATGCGCCGCTCGGTCTCGGTGTCGACCGCGCTGGTCGCCTCGTCGAGCACGAGCACGGCGGGGTCCTGCAGGAACACCCGGGCGAGCGCGATGCGCTGGCGCTGACCGCCGGAAAGCTTGACGCCGCGCTCGCCCACCTCGGTGTCGTACCCGTCCGGAAGTTCGGCGATGAACTCGTGAGCCTCCGCGGCCGTCGCCGCCTCGACCACGGCCTCGTGATCGGCGTCGAACCGCCCGTACCGAATGTTCTCGGCGATCGTGCCGTCGAACAGGAACGTGTCCTGACTGACGTAGCCGACCTGTCGGCGCAGGCTCGCCAGTTCGTACTCGCGGACGTCCCTGTCGTCGACGCGGACCGCGCCGTCGGTCACGTCGTACAGGCGCATGAGCAGCTTGACGAGCGTCGACTTGCCCGCGCCGGTCGGGCCGACGAGCGCGACCGTCTCGCCGGGCTCGGCGTCGATCGAGACGCCGTCGATCACCGTCTCCGCCTCGCCGTCGGCCGTCAGCGCCGAGTCGTACCCGAAGGTCACGCCGTCGTACTCGACGCGGCCGTCGGGGTCGGTCAGCTCGACGGCGTCCTCGGGATCGTGGAGGTGGACCGGGATGTCCGAGAGCCCGAACACGCGCTCGGCGGAGGCTTTGGCGTTCTGGGTCTGGTCGACGATGTTCGAGACCTCCGCCAGCGGCGCGACGATCCGCTGGGTCATGAACACGAACGTGACGAACGTGCCGATCTCGACGGGTTCGGTCAGAAACAGCGGCGTGGCGCCGGTCATCAGCGAGTAGCCGCCGACCAGAAAGGTCGCGGTGAAGGCGACGCCCGCCAGCAGCTCCATCCCGGGTCGGTAGAAGTAGCTCAGCCGCAGCACCGACATCACCCTCCGGTAGAGGTCGTGGGCGGCGTCGTCGACGCGGTCGACCTCGTGGGATTCGCTGGCGGTGGTCTTGGCGAGTTCGACCCCGCTGATGCCGTTCTCGATGCGCGTGTTGAAGTCGGCGACCGACTCCTGGCGTCGGCGGTACCGCGGCGCGATCGCGCGCATGAACCACCACGTGAACCCGACCATCACCGGCACGGCGACGAGCGTCACCAGCGCCAGCTGGGCGTGGAGCTTGAACAGCACGGCGGCGATCCCGGCGACCATCACGACCAGCCGCAGCGAGTTCATCAGCGCGTCGTCGAGGAAGCGTTCGAGGTTCGCGGCGTCGTTGTCGAGGATCGCCATCACCTCGCCGGTCTGCTTGTCGTCGAAAAAGGCCATGTCGAGCCGGAGCAGCTTCTCGAAGCTGTCCGACCGGACGGCGTACATCACGCCGTGGGCGAACTCGTTGCCGACGACGCCGTAGAGCCACGTGAACGCCGCGGTCACCAGAAAGGAGCCGCTGATCAGCGTCACCGAGAACCAGAACTGCGCCTCGGCGCCCGCCGGGATCACCGCCTGCGGGACGAAGATGAGGTCGTAGGCCTGATCGCCGCGGAACAGCGAGTCGATCGCGGCGCCGAGGACGATCGGCGGAACGAGCGAGGCTACCTGCGCGAACACGTTCGCGACCACGCCCAGTACCATCCAGCGCCAGCGCGGGACGCCGTACTCCCGGAACAGCCGGACCAGCGGCCGGTCGACGTGCTCGCGGTAGCGCTCGAACGCGCTGGACTCGTCTGCGCTCATTACAACCGTGCAAGCCTGCGCGTCCCAAAGACCCCGCGGCTTCGAACGGACTTGCCGGAGGCAACGCGGCGCCGTGACGCCATCTCCGCCGCGGCGTCAGGATGCCGCTCCGGCCGCCGTGGCAGGATGCCGCCTCCGCCGCGGCGTCGTGACGCCGCACCGCCGGTGTTCGCCCCCGGTCGACGCCGCCGCTACCCTCAGCCCTAACCGGGCGAGCATCCACAGTGCGAGTATGGTCACAAACGAGAGCGATGTCTTCGAGCTCGGCGGCGAAGATGAGATCCACCGACTGGGGTACGGCGCAATGCGCATCACGGGCGAGGGGATCATCGGCGAACCGGACGACCCCGAGAACGCCCGCGAGGTGCTCCGCCGGGCGGTCGATATCGGCGTCGACTTCATCGACACGGCCGACTCCTACGGTCCCGGCGTCAGCGAGCGGCTGCTCCGCGAGGCGCTGCTCTCGGATCCGGAGTACCGCGACGAGGTGCTCGTGGCCACGAAAGGTGGTCTCCTCCGGAACAAGGGCGGCGACTGGCTCCCGAACGGCGATCCCGATTACTTGCGGGACGCCGCGCTGTCCAGTCTCGACCGGCTCGGCGTCGACGAGATCGACCTCTACCAGTTCCACCGCCCCGACCCGGACACGCCGTTCGAGGACTCCGTCACGGCGATCGCCGAGCTGCAGGACGAGGGGCAGATCCGCCACGTCGGCGTGAGCAACGTCACCGCCGAGCAACTGGACGAAGCGCGCGAGATCACCGATATCGTCACGGTGCAAAACGAGTACAACCTCGGTAATCGCGAGGACGAGGCCGTCCTCGAAGCCTGCGAGGAGCACGGGATCGGCTTCATCCCGTGGTTCCCGCTCGGCGCCGGCGACCTCGGCGACAAGGAGGAGGTTCTCGAGGAGATCGCCGACGCCCACGACGCCACGCGCTACCAGATCGGGCTGGCGTGGCTGCTCGAACACTCCGACGTCATGCTGCCGATCCCCGGCACCTCCTCGATCGAGCATCTGGAGGAGAACGTCGCCGCCTCGGGGATCGACCTGACCGACGAGGAGTACGAGCGGCTGTCGGCGTAGGACGACCAGTGCGCCAGAGGGTCGACTAGCGCTCCCACGCGCTGGGCGCGTAGCCCAGCCGCGCCACGAGCGGTCGATACCCGACGGCGATGACGAAGGCGATCAGTAGCTCTACCCAGAGCCCGACGTCGCCGACGAGCACCCGCACGGCGGTGAGCGCCAGCAGCAACAGTACCACCAGAGCGACGTAGTGGGGAACGAGTTCCAGCAGCTGGTCTCTGTCCATAGGTGCCGTTTGTCTACGATTCGTTAAAACAGTGCGCTCCGCGCTTCGGCGCCCCCAGATTGCGCACGCCCGGGTTCGACGGCGCCGCGTTCGCCGGTGTGTCGACGGCGCCACGTTCGCCGGTGCGTCGACGGCGCCACGTTCGCCGGTGCGTCGACGGCGCCACGTTCGCCGGTGCGTCGACGGCGCCGTGTCCCGCTGGTGCGTCGATCCCGACCATGGGTGGGGTGAATTACTATCACATCGGCGGCCGATGGATCACCTATGAGCCAGACAGCCGACGCGGATCTGCACCGACACTACATCGGCGGCGAGTGGAGCGACGGCGCGGGCGAGGAGACGTTCGACAGCGAGAATCCGGCGACAGGCGAGACGCTGGCGTCGTTCCGCCGCGGCACCGAGGACGACGTCGACCGCGCGCTGGCGGCCGCCGAAGACGCCGAAGACGAGTGGCGCGAGCTCTCCTACATCGACCGCGCGGAGTACCTGTGGGACATCTACCACGAGCTTCGCGATCGCACCGACGAGCTCGGACGAGTAGTCACGAAGGAGTGCGGCAAGGAGATCAGCGAGGGGCGAGCCGACGTGATCGAGGCCTACCACATGGTCGAGTGGGCGGCGGGCAACGCCCGCCACCCCCACGGCGACGTGGTGCCCAGCGAGATCGCCAGCAAGGACGCCTACATGCGCCGGAAACCGCGGGGCGTCGTCGGCTGCGTGACGCCGTGGAACTTCCCGGTCGCGATCCCGTTCTGGCACATGGCCGTCGCGCTGGTCGAGGGCAACACGGTAGTCTGGAAGCCCGCCGAGCAGACGCCGTGGTGCGGCCAGATCATCGCCGAGATGTTCGAGGACGCCGGCATTCCCGACGGCGTGTTCAACATGGTCCAGGGCTTCGGCGACGCCGGCGCGGCGATCACCGAAGACGAACGCGTCGACACGGTCCTCTTTACGGGCTCCGCGGAGGTCGGCCTCGAAATCGCCAGCAAGGTCGGCGGCGAGCCCGGCAAGCTCGCGGCCTGCGAGATGGGCGGCAAGAACGGCATCGTGATCGCCGAGGACGCCGATCTGGACATCGCGGTCCACAGCGCCGTGATGTCGAGCTTCAAGACGACCGGCCAGCGCTGCGTCTCCAGCGAGCGTCTGATAATCCACGAGGACGTCTACGACGAGTTCAAGGAGCGCTTCGTCGAGGTCGCGGAGAAAGTGACCGTCGGCGACCCGCTGGAGGAAGGCACGTTCATGGGACCGGCGATCGAGGCCGAGCACGTCGAGAAGATCCACAAGCACAACGAGCTCGCCCGGAAGGAGGGTGCGAACGTGCTCGTCGATCGCGCCGACCTCGACGCCGACGAGATTCCCGACGGCCACGAGGACGGCTACTGGGTCGGCCCGTTCGTCTACGAGACGGAGTACGACTCCGACCTGCGCTCCCTCCAGGAGGAGTGTTTCGGCCCGCACGTCGCGCTGATCGAGTATTCGGGCGATATGGACCGGGCGATCGAGATCCACAACGACACCGACTACGGGCTGGCCGGCGCCGTCATCAGCGAGGACTACCGCAAGATCCACCAGTTCCGCGACGACGCCGAGATCGGGCTGGCGTACGCGAACCTCCCCTGCATCGGCGCGGAGGTCCACCTGCCGTTCGGCGGCGTCAAGAGTTCCGGCAACGGCTACCCCAGCGCCCGCGAAGTGATCGAGGCCGTGACCGAACGGACGGCGTTCACGCTCAACAACTCGAAGGACATCGAGATGGCCCAGGGCCTCTCGGCCGATATCACGACGCAGGACGACGACTGACCCGCCGCGGTGCGCTGGCCGATCGGCTCGTCAGGGCTCCATCCGAAGCGCGTAGAGTATCGTCAGCAGGCCGACGAGCTGGCTGCTCTGCTGGACGACGAAGGCGACGGTCCGACCGTTCGTCCCGAGCAGTAGCTGCAACGGGAACAGCGCGAGCGGGATGCCGAGGGTCAGAAAGAACCCGAGGGCGATGAACAGCATCGGCCGCGAGTCGTTGCGCTTGTACCCGCGATAGGCCTGGTACGCGATGAACAGCCCGATGACGGCGCCGACGAGGCCACTGAGCTGGCCGAACGCGACGACCCAGTCCGGCGGCCGGAACGTCTCGGTCAGCTGCAGGACGATCAGCTCCACGGTTAGATCCCCTCGATGAGCTGAGTGAACCGGTCGGCGATGTCCTCCCGGCGGTCGACGCTGAGGTGCAACTCGCCGTCGCGAAGCTCGACGGTGATCCGGTCCATGTTCGTCGAGTACACCGTCCGGTGGTGGCCGCCCTCCGGGTCGGGCTCGGTCTGCTCGACCAGCAGGTCGAGCTCCCGAAGGTCCTCCAGGCGTCGGTACACCGTCGGCTTCGAGGCGTCGCAGCGTTCGCTCAACGTGTTCGCTGACATGGGTTCCAGGCTCGTCTGGGTGAGGATCGTCCGGGCCGTCGCGTCCTCCAGCATCGCCGCGACGGCTTCGATCTCGCAGTCCTCACTCACTGTAGGGGAGTCGACGCCCGAATCACATAAATCGGTACCGACGACTGCACGAGCTGAAGCTGCGCTGGCGGTACTACGTCGTTCCGGACCGTTTCTCCGATCGTGATGCCCGCGACCGCCACCTCGAACGACGACGCCGCAGAACCGTTCCTCGACCGCCTCGCTCGGCTGTACCGCCCGCTCCAGAGCACCGCCGTCGCGCTGACCGTCCTGACCGTCGCGGTCGGCGTCTGGGCGGCCGCGACGCTGTCCGATCCGATGACGATCCGCTGGACGCTCGGCGCCGACGGCGGCCTCGTCGCGGACCGCACCGTCGACTCGTTCGTCGGGAGCTTGCTACTCCCGGCGTTCTCGGCCGCCACATTGCTCGTCTGCGCGACGGTGGCTCGGTTCGTCGAGGATCGCGCCGCGGGAGCGCTGGCCTACGGCGTCGCCGCGCTCACTCTCCTCGCACTCTCGGGCTCAGAGCTGCTTCTCGTCTGGCTCAACCTGGGCTGAGTCGTTCGCCTCGTCCATCGGGTCCCGTAGCTCGCCCATCACTTCCTCGACGGCGTCGGTCGTCGTCACGAGGCCGACGACCTCCTCGTCCTCGCGAACGAGCGCGAGTTCCTGGCCGGCCTCCTGGAACCGGTCGACGGCGCCGCTGACCGACTCCTCGGCGTCGACGGTCATCGCGTCGTGCGCGATCGCTTCGAGGTCGACGTTGCCCTCGCCGAACCGCTCCCACTCGCGAGTGAGTTCGGGGACGTAGACGATCCCCTTGAACTCCGAGAGGTCCTCGCCGATCAGCGGGAACCGGGTGTGTGGCGACTCGGTGACCCGGCGGACGTTCTCCGCGGCGTCGATGTCCGTCGAGAGCGCGACGATATCCTCGCGGGAAACCATCACGTCCCGGACCGGCGTCTCGCCGATCGCCAGCGCGCGCATCACCTCGGCCTGCCGCTCTTCCGAGAGCTCCCCCTGTTCGAGCACGTCGTTGAGGCGGTAGTGCAACTCCGCCCGCGACTCGACGACGTCCTCCTCGGCTTCGAGCCACGCGCCGGTCATCTCGACGCCCATCAGCCCGAGCGTCCACTTCGCGACCGTGTCGCCGACGCTGATGATCGGCGAGATGAGCCACGTGAACCAGTACAGCGGGCCAGCGCCGTACCGGCAGACGGTCTTCGAGCGCTCGACGCCGAGGTACGTCGGCGTCTGCTCGCCGTGGGTGAGGTGGACGAGGTTGATGATCAGGAACGCGATGACGGCGCCGGCGCCGATCGACGCCAGCGCCGTGTTCGCGAACAGCGGCTCGAAGATCGCGGCCAGCGCCGGCTCGGCGACGATCCCGACCGCGATGCTGGAGGCCGTGATGCCGACCTGACAGCTCGTCAGGTAGATCTCCAGATCGTCGGTCATGTCCCAGGCGCGCTGGAGCCCCGCCTCGGCGAACTCCGATTCGGGGTACTGGCGCGCCCGCGTGAGCGCGAACTCGATCGCGACGAAGAACGCGTTCGCCAGGATCAGGCCCAACCCGGCGATGATCCGCAGTATGATCCAGAGCGGTTCCATCTCGACCCTCCCTTCGTCGTTGCGACAGGAAAATCCAGGGGTCTTTCGTCGTATCACAACCGACAAGTTCGTCGACCGTCCGAGCGCGTTGCTCTCCCCGGTTCCCCGGTCTTGGCGGCGTATCGCCACGATTTAGACGCCGACTCCCGTTCGGACGCCCATGACCATCGAGGACAGCGGTACCTTCGACATCGGCGGCGAGCTGACGGTCCATCGGCTGGGCTACGGCGCGATGCACCTGACCGGCGAGCACATCACGGGCCCGCCGGCAGACGAGGAGTCGGCCCGCGACGTGGTTCGCCACGCGATCGAGCTGGGCGTCGACTTCGTCGACACCGCCGACTCCTACGGCCCGGCCGTCAGCGAGCGGCTGGTCGGCGAGGCGCTGGCGGGCGCCGCCGTGGCTCGCGAGGACGTCGTCGTCGCGACGAAGGGCGGCCTGATCCGCACGGTCGACGAGGAGTTCGAGTGGGACCGCCACGGCCACCCCGGCCACCTCCAGCACGCCGCCTACTGCAGCCGGGACCGGCTCGGCGTCGACGAGATCGACCTCTACCAGCTCCACCGCGTCGATCCCGAGGTCCCGATCGAAGACTCGGTGACAGCGCTCGCCGAACTGCAGGACGAGGGCGTGATCCGCCACGTCGGCCTGAGCAACGTCGGCGTCGAGCAACTCGACCGCGCGCGGGACGTCTGCGAGATCGCGACCGTCCAGAACCAGTACAGCGTCGTCGAGCGAGACCACGAGCGCGTGCTGGACGCCTGCGAGGAGTACGGCATCGGCTTCATGCCGTGGTCGCCGATGAACTCGGGCGACCTCGGGGCGAAGGCCGACGCGCTCGACGCCGCCGCCGAAGCTCACGACGCGACCCGGCGCCAGATCGCGCTGGCCTGGCTGCTCGAACGCTCGCCGAACCTGCTGCCGATCCCAGGCACGGCGTCGATCGACCACCTGGAGCAGAACGTCGCCGCCGCCGAAATCGAGCTGACCGACGACGAGTTCGCGCGACTGACCGAGTAGCGGCATCGAGACGCCGCTGCGACCGCGGCGCCTGCAACTGTTTTGTCCGCTGCCGTCGTACTATCCGTATGTCGCGCGAGGATCTCACCGACGACGAACGCGACGCGCTTCACGAGTTTCAGCTGGCCGCCGAGTACCTCCAGCGAGCCTACGGCGACTTGCTGGAGTGTCACCACCAGGTCGGCCACGCGATGGACCGGATGTCCGACGCCGAGGAACTGCTTCGCGGCGCCGGCCACGAGGAGCTGGCGGACGAACTCCGCCACGAGCATCTGCCCGCCGGCGCGATTGAGGATAAGTGGACCTACGAGATCGTCGAGTCGTTCCGCGACGGCTTCTACGCTGATCTCACCGACTACGAGGCCGCCGTGCGGGAGGAACTGGCCGACGGTGAGCGCCACATCACCGAGAAGCGACAGCGCGATCAGCTCCGGGAGCGCGCCGACGACGGCCTCGCCGACAGTCCGGGGGAGTAGCTCCCGGCGAATCCGGACTACTCCGACTGCGCCGACTCGACCTTGTCGGCGTGCTTCTCCAGATCGGCCGCCAGCGTCCGGGCCTGCTCGGGCGTCAAGTGGACCTCCTCCATGTGAGCCGGCAGGTATTCTTCGGTCATGTTGTCGAGTTCGAGCTGGAGCTTCACCTCGTCGGGGTTCTTGCGCGGCGAGGTGGCGTTCAGCACCGCCAGCGAGTCGTCCTCGAAGTCCTGTCCGGTCACGGTCGCGTCGATCAGGTCGAACGTCGTGTAGGCGTTGACCTTCATCAGCCGGTCCGTCATGTCCGGAGCGTGGTGCCGGGCGCACTTAGCCCTCGCGACAGTCGGTGGCGAGTCTATAGATCGGGGTCTCGCTGAGCGACAGAAACTGAAAACGGGAGTTACGATCGACCGGAAACGGTGGCGTCAGGGATCCGGCTCGACGCAGACGGGCCCTCGCGACCGATTAATCGTCGGACGGAAGCGGCTCGCCGTCGGCCGTCGCCGGCGCCGGGCTGTCGTCCAGACCGTCCTCTTCGGCGTAGGGGTACCAGGTCTGCTTGGTGTTATGCATGAACGGGTCGTCGTAGCTGGTCTCCTCGGGCTCGACCAGCTCGGCCAGCTCCTCGTCGTCGCGGTCGACGACGAACTCGCGGAACGTCTCGCCGTCCTCGCGTAGTTCGGCGTAGTTCGCGACGAGGTTCTTGATCGCGCCGGGCACCTCGTCCGCGGGCACGCGCTCGGTGACCCAGGAGGCGAACTCGGGGTTCTCGCCGAGGCCGCCGCCGAGGCCGATGTCGAGCGCCTCGACCGGCTCGCCGTCCTTGCGCGTCTTCATCCCACGCAGCGAGACGTCGGCGATCTGGGGCTGGGCGCAGGAGGCCGTGCAGCCCGAGAGGTGGACGTGGAAGTCCTCGAGATCGTCGGGCAGCTCGACGTTGTCCTTGAGCCAGCGGGCGTAGCGCACCTGGCGGTTCTTCGTCTCGACGATCGACAGCGAGCAGAACTCGGTGCCGGTGCAGGCGATCGAGCCGCGCATGAACGGGTGCGGGTCGGGCTCGTAGTCCTCCAGCAGCGGCTCCTCGAGCAGCGCGTCGAGGTTCTCCTCGGGCACGTCGGTGAGGATGACGTTCTGGCGCTGGGTGACGCGAGCCTCGCCGCTGCCGTACTCGTCGGCGATGTCGGCGAGCTCGATCACTTCGTCGGCGCCCATCCGTCCCACGAGGACGTTCAGGCCGACGTAGTAGTTACCGTCCGCCTGCTCGTGGACGCCGACGTGGTCGGCGTGGCCGTGGTCAACGCCGGCGTTGTAGGAGTACTCGTCGCGGTAGTCCTCGCCCGCGGAGTGGAGCTCGAAGTCGACGTACTCCTCCTGGAGCACGTCGCGCATCTTCTCGGTCCCCCACTCGTCGACGAGGAACTTGATGCGGGCGTTGTAACGGTTCTCGCGGTCGCCGTAGTCCCGGAACAGTCCGGACATCCCGCCGGCGACGTCGGTTGCCTGCTCGGGCGTGACGAACACGTCGATGTCGCGGGCCAGGCGGGGCTCGTTGCGCGAGAGACCGCCGCCGACGCGAATATTGTACCCCTCGACCTCTTCGCCGTCGATCTCCTTGGTCGCGGGCTCGAAGGCCAGATCGTTGATGTCGCCCTGACCGCAGCCCTCCGAACAGCCCGTGACGCTGACCTTCCACTTGCGGGGCAGGTTCGCGTAGTCGGAGTTGCCCTTGAACGTGTCGTGGAGTTCGTGGGTCGTCTCGATGGCGTCGACGTGCTCGTGCTTGTCCTTGCCGGCGACCGGACAGCCGACGATGTTCCGCCAGGAGTCGCCGCAGGCCTGCAGGGTAGAGAGACCGACTTCTTCGAGTTCGTCCCAGATATCGGGCACGTCCTCGATGTTGATCCAGTGGAGCTGGATCGCCTGTCGCGTGGTGAAGTCCGCCCAGCCGTTGCCGAACACGGGGTTCTCGGCGGGGCCGGTCGAGTACTTCTTGGCGATTTCGCCGATCTTGCGGAGCTGGCCGGGCTCGAGGATGCCGGCCGGCGGGCCGATCCGCATCATGAAGTAGCTCTCCTGACCGGCGCGCTGGTGGTACAGACCGTACCACTTGAACCGCTCGAACCAGGCGTCGTGCTCGTCGTCCGGGATGGCGTCCCAGCCCTCCTCCGCGAATCGCTCCATGTGGTCACGGATGTCCGTTCCGTAGACCTCGTCTTTCCATTCCTCGACGTCGGTAGGCATGTATACCCTCTCTATACGTCCCCCGCTTAAACGCTCCCGTCTCGCGTCAGTTCTCCCCTCGTCTCGCGCTTACCGGAAAACGTTGCCTGGCAGGGGCTTGCATGCCGCGTGCGGAGGTCTCACACTCTAACGATCGAGCGCTCTGACGCACCTCGGCCGCCGGATTCGGGCGCCGACAGCCTCGACCGGTGCGCTCAGTTCTCGGGTTCGATCAGCGACTGGAACTCGCTCGCCTCGTAGGCGTAGAACTCGCCGTCGACGATCCGCCCGACCGGGAAGTCGTCGATCGAGTCCTGATGACCGCACTCGATGCACTGGCCGATCGTTCCCACGACGACCTCGTGGTGGTCGATCCCCACGTCGTAGAACGACTCCAGCAGGACGTACGCGACCTCGCAGTCACAGAAGTCGTAGTGGGTTAGCGGCCAGATGCCGCTGTTCGAGACAGCCCGCGAATCGTTGATGCTGATCCAGGCTCCGTCGTCGAGCGTCCGCACGGCGACAGTCATTGTTTAAGTACAACGGATCCAGCTACCTTAGCCCCTCGGCGGTCACAAGGATTACCGATGGTATGACGCGACATCTCTGGCAAAAATGGATGACGTGAGCGGAATCGGTCCCGAAACCGACGACCGAGAAACCGGATACGATTTCCGGTACGCGGGAGCCCGGGTAGGGTTTGTTGGTGAAGCTCTTTTTTAAGGTAATCGCGATAATAGAGATGGGTGATGACAGACCGTTCCCGCGGAGAGTCGGCGTCGCGACACGACGCGCCTGCGGACGTCGCGCCGGAGCTCTACGAGGGACACGAGACGGAGGTTCAGCGATGACAAAGGCAACAGCTACTCACGAGACTGACGAAGAAGAGCCGGAGGACGACCATCTCGCGGATATCGAGGAAGGCGCCGGCTGCACGGAGATCTGGGAGCACCTCTCCGAGCAGCGCGACGACGACTGACGCGGTCGACGCGGACCCTGCCCCCGTCGAGTAGGGGGCTTTTTTACGCTGCCCCTACTAGCTCGCAGTGATGACTGCAGACCGGCCGGAGGACCAGCGAGAGGCGGGTAGCCGAGACGCGAGGGACTCCTCGAACGCGTCCGGACAGCCCCGCGACGACGCCTCCGGCGAGGCGGTGCAGCTCCCATCGGATCGGGCTGAACCCGTCGGCGCTCCGGTCGTCCGCGGCGACGAGGCGGTCACCGGCCAGCACGCCCACGAGGCAGTCCAGTTCGATCCGGACGACTCCGAGAGCCTCGAACAGGCCGCCGAGACCGTCCGCGCGTTCGCCGAGAACACCGCCGGTGCGGACGACAACGTCTACATGTTGCGCGGCGCCGCCGCCTGCGCGGCGCTGGTCCGCGGCGAGGGGTCCTACAAGGCGGCCGCCGAGCGCGCCGGCGGCGAGGCCAGCGTCGCCTTCATCCGCAAGTGGGCCCGCGTTCACGACCTCCCGCAGTCGATCCGCCGCCACGTGGCGATGGGCCACATCGCCCCGACCGCCGCCAAGCACGTCGCCCGCGTCAGCGGCGAGGCGCGGTTCGACCTCGCGTGGGCCGTCCTCGACAACGATCTGACCGTTCGCGAAGTTCGGACGCTCGCGAGCGAGGTCAACGACGGCACGAGCGCCGAGCGCGCGCTCGCCGACCGCGAAGTTCGGCTGGGCCGGATCGCGCTCGATCTCCCGCCGGACGTGTATCGGGAGCTTCGGCGCCGCGCCGCGCTCGACGGCAGCGACCCGGACGACCTCGCGGCCGAGGCGCTGGCCCGCGAGTTCGACGTCGACTGATCGGGGGGCATCAAAAGCGTTTAACCGTCGCTGCTCCAAACGAGTGACAGAGGGCCGGTAGCTCAGTTAGGGAGAGCGTCTGGCTTTTAACCAGACGGTCGGGGGTTCAACTCCCTCCCGGCCCGCTACTTTTGTCTCGAACGGACGTGAGCGACAAATTGAGGACCCGGAGAGCGTTGAACCCTGGAAGACGAGCGAGGCGAGTCTTCCTCCGGTTCAACTCCCTCCCGGCCCGCTTCTGCGAGGAGCGGACGCGACGAGCGAAGCGGCATCGGTGGAGTTGAAGTAGAGAACGCCGAGCGGTAGCGAGGCGTTCGCGTAGTTCAACTCCCTCCCGGCCCGTTTTCCTGCGTCGTCGCGAACGCCGTAAACGACGGCTCGGGGCGGCAAAGCCGTCCCGGCGAACGAAGTGAGCAGTAAAAACGCCACGGCGGAGTTGAACCCTGCCAGTCGCGCGCAGCGAACAGCGTGAGCGAGCACGTCTGGCTCCGGTTCAACTCCCTCCAGTTGCTTTTCTCGCCGCCGCGTCCGATGTCGCCCACGTTCACAGTGCTGCATCGACGACGAGCGGCGGGTCGTGCGATCGAGTTGTGGCGTCGAACGAGCAGTGGCGGCGACCGGGCGTAAATCGAGTCGAACGAACGAACAGCGGCGTCGAGCGGCGTTGAGAAAAGCGGTTGGCGCGTTACTCCCGGCGCGGCAGGTAGGCCATCCCGAGCAGGATGAACCCGGTCGCGCCCGAGAGGAACGAGATCATCAGCAGGCCGTCGGTCCGGTCGTGGAAGAACGACTGCTGGTCGGCCTGTTCGGAGTACGCATCGAGGTTGGTGCTGAGCACCATCGCGCTGTCGCTCGTGAAGTGCGCGACGAACGTTTGATCGGCGATCTGATCGGTCGTATCACCTTCTGCCAGCGCGACGTCCTGGGTCACCTGCTCGGTCCAGGAGACTTGCACCGTGCCGTTGGACACGTTTCCGACCGTGGCGTTCTGATCGTTGTACTGGAGCGAGTCGCCCTCGGCGAACTCGATCCGTTCGAGACCCTCGTACTCGTCGATCGGCACGATCCGCGTATCGCCGCCCTGCTCGACTTCCACGACGCGGTTGCCGTCGGCGTCGGTGTAGACGGTGACGTTGTCGCTCGGCGTCTCGCGGAGCGTGAACTCCGAGACGTTCGTGGCGTTTTCTATGACGACCTCGTACTCGCTGCCGCTGTACTCGACGGCGTTGTCCGGACCGGTCGCCCACTCCTCGCCGCCCTCTTCGGTCACGTTCCATTCGATGGTGGCTTCGAGGTGCGCGCCCCCACCGCCACCGTGGCCGCCGCCGCTGGCTTCCGTCATGCCGAGACTGGCTACGGTGTAGGTGGTGCCGTTGATGTCGAACTCCTCGCCCTCCGAGAGATTGTACTCGGGGTCGTCGACCGTAATCACGGGTTCCTGTGCCGCCCCCGCGAACGCGAACGCCCCGACCGCGATGACGAGAAAGAGAGCGGTATACACGGCCGCTGCTCGTCGTTGCATAGTCGGGAGGTGGGACGCGTACCGTATAACGATTACCTTTCGTCCGAGGCTCCGCCCGGCACCGTTTCGATCCGCGGCGACGCCGCGGATACATTATTTTTATCTATCATATCGAAGCTATTAATATCGCGTCGATCCACGTTTTCGATGCCAGCGTCTGCTGGGATGCCGCGTCCAGCTGTGTATCCTCGCGTTCGTCGACTGGTCGGGCATCGGACGTAATACGCGGGTTCCCGCGGGCGGGCGAGTCCCGCCGTCCCGTTTCGACGCGAGCTGGCGTTCGACACGTAGAGCGTCGCTGCTCGTCGGTGGCTGTTCCATTCGACGCCGCCAACGTTTTTACCCGTTCGCTGTTCATCTCCTCAGTATGATATTCGACCGTGACGGACCGGCGGGCGGACGGAGCGGAAGTGTCGCGGGTGAGCCATGAACGTGCTCGGGCGAGTTCGGCGACCCGAGTATACGGGGCGGAACCGCTGTTGGCCCTGTACGATCACGAACGCCGTACTGCTGGTCGCTCTGAGCGCCGTCGCCGGTGTCGTCTGGCTGCCGCTTACGGCCGCGGTGCTCGTCGCCGGCGCCGCCGGGATCTGGCTGCGGGGGTATCTGGTGCCGTACACGCCGCAGGTGGCGCCAGCGCTGTTCGACCGGCTTCCGATTCCGTCTCCGAAGTCCCGCGAGCCGGTCGGTCGGGGCAGCATCGCGGGCACCGGCGACGAGGCGGTGCCGGACGGCGAAGCCGTGCTCGAGGCGCTACTCGACGCCGGCGTCGTCGACGCCGACGAGGAATCGCTCGCGGTCGACCCCTCGTTCCGGGACGCGTGGAGCGACGAGCAGCGTGCGCTCCAGAACGCCGACGGCGAGGCGTTAGCGGCAGCGATCGAGTCGACGACGCCCGTGGGAGTGACTGCGCGGGCGCAAGGGAGCGACGGCTCGCTGGTCCTCGTCGAGGGAGCGGGCGGAGGCGTCACGCTTGCGCGGCCGATCGCGATCGCCGAAGCCGCGGCGGCGCGGGCTCTCGAAGCGACGGCGCCCGAGCTGTCGGCCGAGGTCCGAGCTGGCGCAGTCCGCCCCCTCCGCGGCTTCCTCGAGAGCTGTCCGGTCTGTGACGCTGACGTCGTCGAGACGACGCCGCGGAGCTGCTGTGGCACGACGAACCCCCGCGACGAGGATGATCGCATTCTCGCCTGCCCGTCGTGCGATCGTCGACTCTACACCTTCCCCTCCTGACGCCTACACGTTCCCTTCCTGACGCTCGCGTCCGCAGCAGGCCGGAATCTTTTCACGACGGGATGAATATCTACGTTCCATGCAATCGTGCGACCGTCTGACGGGACGTGCTCCGACGCATCGCTGTTCGGGTCCGTCGATAGACCGCAATGGACCGCCGATCGGCACCGACGGCGAAGCTCCCGCGAGCAACTGACCTCATGGAGTACGACGACCTCGTTTCGATCCTCGAGAACGCCGGGCTGTCGCCGTATCAAGCGGACGCCTACGTGACGGTGCTCGAACTGGGCGCCTCGCCCGCAACCGAAATCGTCGACGCCTGCGGCGTCCCGGACCCACGAATTTACGACGTCCTGCGCGATTTGGAGGACCGAGGATACATCGAGACCTACGAGGAAGGATCGCTGCACGCCCGCGCTCACGACGTCGAGTCGGTGTTGGAGGATCTTCGGTCCCGCGCCGAGCAGCTTTCGGAAGCGGCCGAAGACATCGAAAAGCGGTGGGAGCGCCCCGAACTAGAGGACACGGACGTTCGGATCGTCAAGCGGTTCGATACCGTCCTCGAGCAGACGGCAGAGGCGATCCGTTCGGCCTCCAATCAGGTACAGATCTCGGTCTCGCCCTCCCAGTACGAGACGCTCCGGCCCGCACTGGCTGACGCGCGCCGGAACGACGTGAACGTCAAACTCTCGATCCACACCGCCGGAGAGGGGCAAGAGGAACTCCCTACGCCCGAGGACGTGGCCAAGGTCTGTTCGGAGGCACGCCACAGGGAGATCCCCTCGCCGTTCCTCGCCATCGTCGACCGATCGAAGGTCTGTTTCGCGCCCCACGCCGGTTCGATCAACGAGTACGGCATTATCGTCGAGGATCGAACCCACGCCTACGTGTTCCACTGGTTCTTCCTCAGTTGCCTGTGGGACGTCTGGGACCCGCTGTACGCGGCCGATCAGGACGACCTGCCGCGGACCTTCAGTGACATCCGCTACTGCATCCGCGACATTACGCCGCACTTGGAGGCGGGTGCGACGGTCCGCGTCGCGGTTCGAGGGATCGATACGAGAACCGGCGAGGAACGTAGCTTCGAGGGCGACGTCGACGACATCATCACGACCGGCAACCTCCATACCGACGACGACGTCTCGGTCGCGCAGTACGCTGGACAGGCGACGATCGTCGTCGAGGCCGACGACGGCCCGATCGAGGTCGGCGGCTGGGGGGCGACGCTCGAACAGATCGAAGCGTTGCGCATCGTCGTCACCGACATCGATCCGTAGGGGCGTCGGGTCCTGCGAGCGACTCCGCGTGATCACTTTCTGCCGACGAGTCGTCGAGTGGACTTCCTTCTGAGCCCAACTCTATTCTGGGCGCGCTGCCGCGTTCACCGGAGCTTGCGTGAGGCGATGTCGCGTGGTGTGTTAACTCTAAACAAACATTTATGCGGGACTACGATGTGTGTTCGCACGGAACGATGAGCAACAGATCGCGTGGCGCGGTGGTCGCCGCTCGACGGAGTTCAGCGCCAGTGACGTGCATCCTGTTTTCAGTCGTTTTATCGGTGTAGTTCCACCGTAGCGTCGTAGTGTCCTCGATCCGCCGTCGTCCGGACGGCCGATTCCGCCTCTTTGTACTATCCATTTACAACAGCAGTTGTATTACACCATTAATTATATATAGCTCTCTACGGACTGTGTAGTAGATGCCTGGTAAACAATCGGACAATGGATCGCGAGTGTCGCGACGAAACTTCGTCAAGGCGGCCGGCGCGTCGGGTGCGGCGGTCAGCATGGCCGGCTGTATCTACGGTGGCGGCGGCGACAGCGATGCCGTCGTCTGGGGGTTCGACCCGAACGCGGCCGACGAAATCGGCGAAGACGTCAAGCAACTGTACTCCGACAACGGCGTCGACGCGGATATCGAACTCCGCCCGGGCGACTCCGACACCGGCGCGCGGCGTGACAACTACCAGCGCCTCCTCGAGGCCGGCGAGGCCGAGCCCGACATCTTCATGATGGACAGCGGCTGGGTGAACGTGTTCATCCAGCAGGGACTGATCAGCAACCTCAGCGAGGAACTGGAGAGTTCCGAACTCCAGACGGTCCAGGACGACTACTTCGAGGGCTTCACCGCGACGGCCCGCGACCCGGGATCGGGCGACCTCTTCGGGATGCCGATGTACCCCGACTTCCCGGTGATGCAGTACAACAAGGAGTACGCCCGGCAGGCCGGCTACGGCGAGTCGGACTTCGAGACCTGGGCGACCGAACCGATGACCTGGCAGGAGTGGTCCCAGCTCACCGCGGAGATCCAGGAAGCCGCCGGCGTCAAACACGGCTTTACGACCCAGTGGGACATCTACGTCGGAACGTCGTGCTGTACGTTCAACGAGGTGATGTCCTCGTGGGGCGGCGCGTACTTCGGCGGCCGCGAGAACCTCTTCGGGCCGGTCGGCGACCGCCCGGTCACCGTCAACGGTCAGGAGACGATCGATTCGCTGCGCATGATGCGCACGTTCGTCGACGAGGACTACGACGACGCCCTCGACGGCTACGCCAGCGGCATCATGCCGTCGAACGTCACCCAGTGGACCGAGGAGGCCTCCCGCTCGCCCATGGCCGACGGGGACTCGGTCATGCACCGGAACTGGCCCTACGCGATCGGGCGGAACGCGGCCGAGGACGCGCTCGGTCAGGAGAACTACGGGACGATGCCGATCCCCTACGCCGTCACGGAAGACGAGGCCGCCCAGCCCGGCACCGGCGGCACCACCTCCGCGCTCGGCGGCTGGCACATCGTCCTCAACCCCAACTCCGAACGCAAGGAAGAGGCCATGGAAGTCATCCGCACCACCATGAAGGACGACGTCTACCTCGGCCTCTTCGAGCTGTGGGGATGGCTGCCGCCCAAGCCCGAACTGTTCGAGTCCGAACGGGCCGCGGAGACCGGCGTCGTCGGCAACTACCTGGACACGATCCGCGTCGCCGGCGAGAACGCGATGGCGCGCCCGTCGACCACGGTGTGGCCCACCCAGGCGACGATGATCGCCGAGCAGGCAAACGCCGCCGTCGCGGGCGACAAGTCTCCCGAACAGGCGATGAACGACCTCCAGAGCTCGCTCGAAAACACCGAACAGCAGTAGGACATGGCAACTGAAACACAGCCGGACGCGACGACGCGGGAATCTCGGCGCTCGGGGCCGCTGGTCGCGCTCACGCGCCGGATCGAGAATCTCGGCGAAACCGGGTTCGCGTACCTCCTGTTGACGCCGGTGTTTCTCCTCCTGGGCACCGTCGCGCTGTATCCGCTCTTGCGGACGTTCGAGCTGTCGCTGTACCAGGGACTCGTCGGGCTCGGCGAGGCTGAGTTCGTCGGGATCGAGAACTACGTCAACCTCTTTACCGGCAAATCGGACCGGTGGCTGCCGGGATCGACGACGTTCCTCCCCGGCGTGAACGTCAACGGTACGTTCCCGTTCGTCCACCTGAACGGACTGTTGCGTAGCGCGCTCGCGGTGACGCTGATCTTCACGCTCGTCAGCGTCTTCTTCGAGACGCTGATCGGCTTCGGACAGGCGCTGGTGCTGGATCAGGAGTTCCGTGGCCGCGGCTGGGTCCGCGCCGCGATCATCATCCCGTGGGCGATCCCGATCGTCATCCAGGGGATGATCTTCTTCCTGATGTTCCACCCCGACACCGGCTTCCTGACGTCGTATCTGGCCGAGTGGGGCATCGTCGCGCAGACCAACACGCTCAACGACACGTTCAGTGCGCTGTTGATCGTCACCGTCGGCGACATCTGGAAGACCTCGGCGTTCATGGCGCTGTTGATCCTGGCGGGGCTCCAGAGCATCGACCGAGGTCTCTACGACGTCGCGAAAGTCGCGGGAGCCACGAAGTGGCAGCGGTTCAAGCTGATCACGTTCCCGCTGATCCTCCCCACGCTGGGGATCGCGATCCTCTTCCGGACGATCTCGGCGATGCGCATCTACGGGCTCATCGACTCCGTGTCGAGCTGTACCGTCGTCCCGTCGCTGTCGTGTATGGTCGTCGAGACGTTCAACAGCCAGCGCGGCCTGTCGGCGGCGCTCGCGTTCGTCACGGCCGCCATCATCGGGGTCGCCGTGATGGGTGTGATCTACCAGCAGTACAAATCGGGTGATATCTAGATGGCAACCGATCCGGACTCCAAATCGAACCTCGGCCCGCTCTCGCGGTGGACCAACCGCATCATTACCGACCAGGACGCCCGCGACCGACTCTACCGGGTGTTGTTCTACGCCATCACGATATTCTTCCTCGTGACGACGCTGTTCCCGTTCTACTGGCTGCTGGTGCTCGCGTTGACGCCGAATAACGAAATCCTGAGCGGCGGCTGGGATCTGCCGTTCCTGCGCCCACAGGGGTTCAACCCGGCGGCGTTCCAGGAGGTGTTCCAGCAGATACCGTTCCACCTCTACGTGCTGAACAGTTTCATCCTCGCGACGATGACGACGATCATCGTTCTGGTCATCGCCAGCCTCGCGGGCTACGTGTTCGGTCGTCTGGAGTTCCCCGGCCGAGGGCTGTTGATGCTCGGGATCCTGATGATCTCGTACTTCCCGCCGGCGGCGTTCCTGCTGCCGCTGTTCGACGCGTTCGTCGGCAACGCGATCGAGGTGCCGTTCCTCGGCGTCGAGCTGTTCACGCCGCCGCGGCTGGTCAACACGCCGGGAGCGATGGTGCTTCCCTTTAGCGCGTTGTTCCTGCCGCTGTCGATCTTCATCCTCACGACGTTCTACGCCCAGATCCCCGACGGGCTGGAGGACGCTGCGCGCGTCGAGGGGACGACCCGACTCGGCGCGCTGTTCAGGGTGATTATCCCGCTGTCGGCGCCCGGCGTCGCGACGGCGGCGGTGCTGACGTTCATCTCGGTGTACAACGAGTACTTCTTCTCGTCGATCATGTCGCTCCAGAACGAGCCACAGGAGTGGTCGCCGCTGGTCGGCGGGATCCTCAGCTACCAGACCCAGTACACAACTGAGTTCAACCTCATGGCCGCTGCGGCGGTCGTCGGCGTGTTGCCGGTCGTCATCCTGGTCATCATCGCACAGGAGAAGATCGTGAGCGGACTGACCGCGGGCGCACTCAAAGAGTAACCATGGCAAACGTAACACTCGAACACGTGACGAAAAGCTACGAGGACGTCGTCGCAGTCGACGACATGAACCTCGATATCAGGGACGGCGAGTTCGTCTGTCTCGTCGGCCCCTCGGGCTGTGGCAAGTCGACGACGATGGAGACGATCGCCGGCCTCACCAAACCGACCGAGGGGACCATCAAGATCGGCGACAGGGACGTGACGAAGCTGCCGCCGAAAGACAGGGGCGTGGCGATGGTGTTCCAGAACATCGCGCTGTTTCCCCACATGGACGTCTACGATAACATCAGCTTCGGGCTGCGACTCCGAGACTACGACAAGGAGGAGATCGACCGTCGGGTCGAACGCGCCTCCGACATCGTCCAGCTCGAAGGGATGCTCGACCGAATGCCCGAGGAGATGTCCGGCGGTCAGCGCCAGCGCGTCGCCATCGCCCGCGCGATCGTCCGGGAACCCGACGTGTTCCTGATGGACGAGCCGCTGGCTAATCTGGACGCCAAGCTCCGGGTCCACATGCGCACGGAGCTCCAGCGACTGCACAAGCAACTGGACACGACGATCATCTACGTCACCCACGATCAGGCCGAGGCGATGACGATGTCCGACCGCATCGCGGTGATCAACAGCGGCGAACTCCAGCAGATCGACCCGCCGCTGACCTGCTACAACGAGCCGACGAACCGGTTCGTCGCGGGTTTCATCGGCTCGCCCAGCATGAACATGGTCGACTGCGAGCTCGCCCCCGACGGGCTGGAGTCCGACTCCTTCGCCGTCGACCTCGATCCGGCGACGCTGTCCGGCGCCGGCGTTGGCGATCACGTCGCGCTCGGAATCCGACCGGAGGACGTTTACCCCGTCGAGAAGGCCGACGAACTCACAGCTTCGACCGCGCCGATCGAAGTGACGACGGACGTTCTCGAGCCGATGGGCGACGAGATCTTCGTCTACCTCAAGTTAGAGGGCGCTCCCGAGGACGAAACGATGGAAGGCGAGCGCTCGTCGAACTCGCTCCTGATGAGCGTCGACCCCGACAGCGACATCGCGGAGGACGACCAGATCAACGTCGTGCTCGACGCCTCGAAGCTCCACCTGTTCGACGGCGACTCCGGCGACGCGATCGCCCACGGCATCGTCGACATCGGCGCCGCGGCAGCCGACTCCGCGGTCGCCGAGTCGGAGGGAGGTGACTGAGCGTGGCCAGCACGGTCGCGCTGGTGTACTTCGGTGGTATGGCGGTCCTGTTTTTCTTCTGGATCTACGGGATCGTCTCGTTCGGCCTCGATCTGAAGAACAAGATCGTGCCCGGAACTCGCCAGTACCTTCGCGGCCGCCGGAAGCTCAAGGAGAAACGCAAGCAAGAGAAGGAACAGGAAGAACGCGAACAGCAGCTGTACTGACGGCGGTTTCGAGTTCTCGATTGCCGGTTCTCTTTTCGCGGCGAAGCGGACCTCTGACGCCAGCCCGGCTGTGGAGCTCACGTCGCGGTCGCTGACGATCTCGACCGGAACGTCCTCCAGAGGGTAAGCGGTAATCGCGCCGCTCCGGATGTCGTGGGGCGACTGCGAGGACGGGCGCTCACTCACCTCCTTCGGTTCCATCGCCTCGACGATCGATCTCGAGCCCGAGCGTACGATCATAGGGACTGCCGTCGTACCGGGACGTATGCGAACGTTCGAACTCCGCGCCGACGATACCGGAACGATCGAACTCGTCTGCGAGCGGACCGACGAGGACGCTCCCGCACCTCACGTCCGGTCGTTCGCGGGACGAGATGAGTTCGGGCTGCTCGTCGACGATCTGACGCCCGGCGAACGCGTTCGGTTGTTCGTCGACGACGCCGATCCGGAAGAGTAGCACCGATAGCGGTCACGTCGACCACCCTCGACAGAACTGTTCTCGTGATAGCCGGGCGACGTTTCCGGGTCCAACGTCCACACGTCGAGTCTGACGGCGCTTCTTTCCTGCAGTCGTACCCGGGCATCGCACCGTGGGCAACGATGGGCGCGATCGTCGGCGTCGCCGTAGACTCGTCGGAAGTCTCCCGAGACGTTGGCCTCGCAGTGGAGACAGTCGCTACTGCGAGCTGCCGATCAGGGTGAGATCGTCACACCGAACACCCCCGTTCGGCTACGGTGATCGCCGGACTGCGCGGGGCACCGCTTCGGAACGGAGCGAACTCACCGAGCGCCCCCGAAAATTCGGAAACGCTATTCGCTACTCTTCTCGGTTCTCGGGCGCTATCGCGTACGTTTCGGAGCCGGCCACAGAACGCTTCGTTTCGAAGTGGGCCCGCTCGGATTTGAACCGGAGGAAGACTCGCTTCTTCGTCTTCCAGGGTTGCAAATCCGATCGGCGTACATTTTTCTCTCCTCACGTCCGTTCGTCGCCGAAAAATGGGCCCGCTCGGATTTGAACCAAGGACGAAGCGGTTATGAGCCGCTCTCTCTAACCAGACTGAGATACGGGCCCGTGAGTCGTCGTTGGATGATCCCGAACTAAGGTTTGTCGCATTGGGGACTGCGGAATCAGGACGGACTCTCGGCTTCTCACGAGGTGCAGCACAGAAACGACGCCACCGCCAGGGCTCGAACCTGGGACAACCTGGGTAACAACCAGGTGCTCTACCAACTGAGCTACGGCGGCCCGTTGCACTCCGATGTAGTCGGGTGGTTTTGATAGGGCTTTCGTTTTCGCTCGGGGTCGGGCATCGATATCCTTTCACGCGGCGCGGCGCAACTGCCGAGCGATGAGCGATGCCGAGGACTTCGAGACCGCCGTCGCCGCGGTGCGCGAGGAGGTCGACCCGTCGGCGGCCGAGCGCGAACGGATGGAGTCGGTCGCCGCCGAGCTGCGCGAGCGCGCCGGGCGCGCCATCGCGGCGCTGCCGGTCGACGCCGACGTGTTGCAGGTCGGCAGCACCGCTCGGGGGACCTGGATCAGCGGCGACCGCGACGTCGACGTGTTCGTCCGGTTCCCGACCGATCTCGACCGCGAGGAGCTAGAGGAGCACGGCCTCGCGGTCGGCCACAGCGTCCTTCCGGAGGGCCACGAGGAGTACGCCGAGCATCCCTACGTCAAGGGAACCGTCGAGGGGTTCGACGTCGATCTGGTGCCGTGTTACGACGTCAACGACGCCGCGGCGATCCGCTCGGCGGTCGATCGAACGCCGTTTCACACCGAGTACGTCGCCGCGCGCCTCGACGACGATCTCGCCGCCGACGTCCGGCTCGCCAAGCAGTTCCTGACCGGGATCGGCGCGTACGGTAGCGACCTTCGAACTCGCGGGTTCAGCGGCTACCTCACCGAGCTACTCGTGCTCGAGTACGGCGGCTTCCGCGAACTCGTCGAAGCCGCCGCGGAGTGGCACCCGCCCGTCGAGATCGATCCCGAGGACCACGGCGAGGAGACGTTCGACGACCCGCTGGTCGTGATCGACCCGACCGATCCCGGTCGCAACGTCGCCGCGGTGCTGTCTCCCGAGAACATCGCTCGGCTACAACACTACGCCCGCGAACTGCTGGCGGAGCCCCGCGAGGAGCTGTTTTTCCCCGCCGCGCTCGATCCGCTCTCGACGGGCGACGCCGAAGCCGCGATCGCCGACCGCGGGACGATCCCGGTCGCGATCAGGTTTGCGGCGCCCGACGTCGTCGAGGATCAGCTCTACCCGCAACTCGCTCGGTCGCTCGACGGCGTCACCGAGGAGCTCGACCGGCGGGGGTTCGACGTGGTGCGCTCGACCGCGGTCGCCGCCGATCGGGCCGTCCTGCTGGTCGAACTCGGCGTCGCCGAGCGCCCGACGATCGAACGCCACGAGGGGCCGCCCGTCCACGTGCGCGACCACGCGACCGGCTTCTACGAGAAGTACGTCGACGATCCCGACGCCTACGGACCGTTTATCCACGAGGGTCGATACGTCGTCGAGCGGGAGCGGGAGTTCCGGACCGCCGCGGCGTTTCTGGAGAGCGACCGCCTGCTCGACGTCCGCCTCGGGACCCACATTGAGAGCGCCCTCGAAGAAGAGTACGACGTGCTTGTCGGCGACGACGTGGCGACACTGGCGGAGGAGTTCGGCGTCGAACTGGCGCGGTACTTCGATCCCACACCCTGAAAACCGCGATCGCTATCGGGACGACCGTACCCGGATACGCTCGCTTCGGTGCCGCTCAAAATCCGCTCAAATCCCGGTCAGCAGCGGGTGTCGCGAGCCGACGCCCGTCAGTAGCTCCTCGACGTCCTCGTCGATATCGCCGTCGGGCTGGACGGGGTCGAGCCCGTCGAACACCTCGTGGACCATCGCGACGCCCTCGGCGAGCACGTCGAGCCCGTATCCGCCTTCGAGGACGAACGCGAGCGCGGCGCCGGTCCGGTCGGCGAGATCGCGCAGGCGTCCGGTGAGCACGCCGTACCCGTCGGTGGAGACGCGCAACCGGGAGATCGGGTCGTGGCGGTGGGCGTCGAAGCCGGCGCTCACCAGCAGGAGATCGGGATCGAACGCCTCGACGGCCGGCTCGACCGCGCGCTCGAACGCCGCGGCGAACTCGGCGTCGCCCGCGCCGGCGGGCATCGGCAGGTTCAGCGTCGCCCCCTCGCCGTCGCCGGTGCCGGTCTCGCCGGTGCCGCCGGTGCCCGGGTAGATCCCCTCCTCGTGGGTCGAACAGAAGAACACGTCCTCGCGCTCGTAGAAGATGTCCTGCGTGCCGTTGCCGTGATGCACGTCCCAGTCGACGATCGCGACCGACTCGGCGTCGGTGTTCTCGAGCGCGTGCTGGGCCGCGACGGCGACGTTGTTCACGAAGCAAAACCCCATGGCGTCGTCGACGACGGCGTGGTGGCCCGGCGGGCGCCCGAGCGCGAACGGCGTCGAGCGGTCGTCGTCGCCGGCCAGTGCGCGTTCCGCGGCCCACGCCGAGAGGCCGGCGCTCTGGAGCGCGGCGTCCCAGGTTCGTTCGACGGCGACGGTGTCGGGGTCCCAGTTGCCGCCGCCGTCGGCGCAGAACGAGCGGAACTCCTCGACGTAGTCGTCGTCGTGGATCGCCGTCACCGTCTCGACGTCGGCCGGATCGGCGTCGACGTACTCGACGCCGTGTTTTCGCTTCAGCCCCTCGCGGATCGCCCGCAGGCGGTCCGGCGTCTCGGGGTGGCGATCGCCGGTGTCGTGGTCGAGGCACGTCTCGCTGTAGCCGAATCTCATCTCATTCGAACAGCTCGAAGTACGTTTGGATGTCCTCGGCCTTGACTGTTCGCCGGTCGGCGTGTCGCGCGAGCGTCGCTGCCGCGGCGGCGACGTTGTCGGCGTAGTCCTCCAGAATGTCCGCCAGCGCGATCCGGGCGTCCATCGCGACGCGATAGGAGTCGTCGATGTCGATGCGGGCGATGCGATCGATCGGCGCGATCGGGAGCGTGAGGGCTTCCTTGTCGACGACGGTCTCGACGCCGAAGTCCTCGGCCATCAGCGTCTTGCGCCCGTCCTCGGTCGCCAGCTCGGCGGCGTCCTCGGCCAGTTCGGCCCCGCGGAGCTGGATCCGGTGGGCGAGTTCCTCGGCGGCCTCGGCGCTGACGCGCAACTCGCCTGCGTTCCGACGGATAATCGTGTCCACGGGCGCAAACGGTAACTCGACGCTCATACCCAATTTCGGGGAAGTGGGACCCTTAACATTTTCCGTTACGCTCGTTTCAGCCGGGGAAACGGGCAGAGAATCCGTCGTTCGAAGCCGAATCCACCGCGTCGGCGCTCTCAGAACACGTCGTCGGCGTCCAGCCGCCCGTCACGGAGTTCGCCGCGCGCGGTCACTTCCTGGCCGAGGTGGACGTCGGCGTCGGTCTCGACGCTGATCGTCTCCTCGCCGTCGTCGAGCACGACCGGTTCTCCGGCCTGCACGACGGTCCCGGTGAACTCCGTCTGCTCGCCGTCCGCGAGCGCCGCGCCGCCGCCGGCCGCGACCGCGGCGTCGCCGCCGGACTCGTCGTCGCCGGACGCCGAAGCGCCCGCGGCGGTCCCGCCGTCGGCGTCCGACGCGTCGGCCGCGCCGTCACTGCCGCCGTCGTCGAACGAGCCGAGCGTCTGGTCGGCGCCGCTCGACGCGCTCGCACTCTCGTTCGCCCCCTCGCCGTCGGCGTCGATGGCGCCGGTTTCGAGCACCGTCACTGTCGATTGCCAGCCCGCGGAAGCTTCGAGATCGTCCTGCCAGCCGTCCTGAATCTCCACGTCGGCCAGCGCCACCTCGTCGCCGGGCGCGATCTCCTTGTCGGCCTTCTCGCCCCACAGCGCGACGCGGATGTCGCCGCTATCGTCCTGCACGCGGACGTTGCGGACCTGGCCTTCGCTGCCGTCGTCGCGATCGAACGTTCGCTTGGGATCGGCCGAGCGGACGACGCCCGCGAGATCGACCGTCTGGCCCATCTCGACGGTGTCGATCGGCGTCCGATCGGGCTCGTACTCGATCGTCTCGTCGATCTCCTCGACGGCGCCGTGATCGCCGACGTGCAGTTCCAGCGAGCCGTCGCGCTCCCGGACGTAGCCGTCGACGACCTCGACGGCGGTGCCAGGGTCGATCTCCTCGGCTCGATCGGCGCGCTCGTCCCACATCGTGACGCGGATCTTCCCCGTCGGGTCGCCGAGCACGAGGTTCGCGACCTTCCCCTCGCTGCCGTCGTCGCGGTCGAACGTCCGGACGGACTCGGTGTCGAGCACCAGCCCGGCCAGATCGACGTCCGAGAGGCCCAGCGAGAGATCCTCGACCCGATAGGTGTCCGTGATCGCGACGTCGACCTCGACGTCGTCGTCGGGCTCGGCGTCGTCGACGCTCACTTCGATCCCGTTGAACCCCTCCTTGGGGCGGCCCTTGATGCGCAGCACGTCGCCTTCTTCGAGCTCGTTTTTGACGGCTTCCGCTCGCTCGTCCCAGAACGCCGCCCGGAGGCTGCCGGTTTCGTCGGCCACCTCGACGTTGATCACCTGTCCCTCCGGTTGCTCGTCGTCGTCGCGCTCGAACGTGCGCAGCTCGCCGACGTCGATCACCTTGGCGATGAACTTCACCTCCTCCATCCCCGGCTCGATGTCGGCGATGCCGTTGACCTCCTCATCGTTGACCTCGTGGGCGACGAGCATCGCCGCGGTCTCCTCGTCGGCCAGCCCGCCCATCTGGTCGACCTTGGCCTCGACGGCCTCCCGGAACTTCTCCAGGTCCACGTCGGCGTCGAGGTCTTCGTATACGTCCTCGATAGCTCCCATTCTAGTAGTCTGTGGTGGTGTGGGCTCCGGTTAAGCGTTGTCCTTGCCGGGCACGACGCCGCCCTCGTGCGATTCCGCTCGCGTCGACGCCCGGCCGGATTGCCGACATTTCGGGGATGCTGGTGATCACAACGCGGCGTCGCCGCCCCCTCGTAGAAAAACCTGTGGCGCGCTACCGGCGCGAGTCCTCGGCGACCGTGGTCGTCTCGCCGCCGGGAGTCTCGTGGCGCACCGTAACGTGGATCGGCGTCCCACCGTCGAAGGTGGCTTCGAGCGCGTATTCGATGCCGGTGACGACCTGCGCGCAAAAGCCGTCGGAGTCGGCAGCCTCGGTCGTCATCGTCACCCGGAACTCGTCGTCGGCTTCGCTGTACTCGGCCGACTTCACCGCCGCCTCGTGGCACGGCGTCGGCGCCGAGATCGCCCCCTCGACGGTCACGGATTCGTCGCCGAACGAGACCTCAGCCTCGTCGCGCGCCTCGTCGGCGTCATCGTGCGTCTCGACGTCCGTCCCGACGAGTTCGGGCGAGGACACGCCGCCGTCGGTCGCGACCGGCTGCTCCTCGGGTTCGGCGTCTGGGTCGTCACCCCCGGCTCCCGGTCGATCCGCGATGCAGCCCGCCAGCGTCGCCGCCGCGCCGGCACCGGCCCACTGGCACAGGAACGCTCGCCGGTTCATACTTGTCGGTACTCGCGCCGGTATGAAGTGAATGCCGTTGGCTCGAACGACCGTTTGAGTGTCGGCAATCTCCCCGACGGCACCGTCACGCAATACCACTCCGCCCCCGTATCGTAACCCCTTTAAGTAAACGCGGGATACGTAGAGATGAGTCCGGATAGGGTAGTGGACTATCCTCTTGGCTTGCGGAGCCAGGGACCGGCGTTCAAATCGCCGTCCGGACGTTCCTTCATTCCTTTCAGTCGTTCAGTCACGACCGGACGAGCCTCACGCTCGCTACCGCTCGCGTGAGACGCCGTCCGGACGCTACATTTTGTGCGAACTACACGGCTAGCAGCCTCTCTGTCACTTACTTCTTGAGCGCTTATGCGGTTCTGAGGCGATTTGAGCAGCGAGTGAGCGATAATCGAATTCGGAGGCTCGTCAGGACTGTTCTGCAGTCAAAAACCGCCCGAAATTCACGCTCGACTGATCCACAGCCGACTCGCACCGTCGAACTCGACGGACACGCCGGCGTACGAGAACGTCAGGCGGTGGTCCGCGCCCTCGATCGAGTCGAGAAAGGCGTCGAGCGCGTCGGGGTCGATCGCGTCGTACAGCGGCGGCAGCGACAGCGGGTCGACGTCGAGCGCGTCGGCGACCGACGTGACGACCGTACGGCTCGGCGACTCGCCGTCGGGAATGTCGTACGATCGTGGACCACCGGAGAGAGATTCGTCTGTCGGGGGTGCTCGGGCGGCGCTGCCGTGTGTTCCATCCATACTGAAACTCCGACGGTGGCCCACATTCGCGTTGCCCCTACCTACGTAACGTGTTCAAATAGGGGTGACAACTCGGTGACGGCACCGCCGTCCGGTTTTCGAACTCCCCCGCCGCTCGGCCGCGGGTCGCACCGCTTTTCCCCGTCCGGACGAAACGGCGCGTATGACCGACGCTCGCGAGGAGTTTCTGGCCGGACAGCGCCCCGAGGACGTCGCCTTCTACGTCGCGGACGACGCCGTCGACGACCCGTCGACGCTCAACGAGTACGGCGACCGGGTCGACGACGGGACGCTGATCGTCGTCGAGGGCGAGGCGGGACGCAGCGCGTTCCAGGCCGCTACGGGCACCGACGCGATGGGCTTCGCCAAGCAGGCGATGGGGGCGGAAGGCGAGATCCGCGAGGATCTCACCGGCGGCGCGTGTCCGGACGCCGACGGCGGGGACGGCGACGCCGGCGACGGGGACGCCGACGGCCACGACGCGCGGTTCGTGTTCGCGTTCGCGGAGGAACAGAACGAGGACGTCGGCGGCCTCTACGGCGAGGGCGACGTGATCCACGCGTACGCCCAGTGCGCCTGTGGCGCCGCGTACTCCCACAAGTGGGTCGCCGGCGAGCGGTGAGAACGGGGTTCGGCGTCGTTACGACTCGTCGTCTTCGGCGTCTTCGGACTCGTTCTCTTCGGGGACGACGTTCCGAAACGCGTCGAGAATCACCTGCTTCGTCGTGGCGCCCCGAGAGGTCCAGTGGTTGGCGTAGTCGAGCATGTCGTCGTAGATGTCGGGCTTGCAGCCCGCCGCCTTCGGGTGGCCGCCGCCGTTGACCTGCCCGGCGACCTCGTGGCACAGCTCGAAGCCGTCCGTGCCGCGGATCGACGCCGAGCCCGCGGGCTTGACGATCACCGAGGCGTCGGCACCTTCTTCGCGCATCGCCTCGGCGACCTCGTTTTGCGAACAACGGCCGTACGTTACCCCGACCGTCCACGGGCCGATCTCCTCGTACTCGGCGCGGGTGACCGCTCGCTCGATCAGGTCTTCCTTTTCGACGCGCTGCTCGTCGAGGAACGCCAGCACCTCTTCGGGGAGGTCGGCACCGTGATCGAGCACCGTCGCGACGTACTCCTCGGGATCCGACCAGTAGGAGTAGTCCGCCAGATCGTCGCTGCGGGGGTCCTCGCGGATCCAGAGGTCGTGGTCTCGCGTCACGGCGGCCAGCTCCTCGAAGCGCCGCGGGAACTCGTGGTCGAGTTCGCGCAGCGCAACGTCTGCGGTACACTCCTCGTCGGACTCGCCGACGACCAGCTCGACGCCGGCGTCGCGCACCGCGGCGGCGACCTCCTCGTCCCACTGGTGGTGGTCGAACCAGCGGACCTCGCTCGCGCGCTCCGATAGCGCGGCGAGCTCCTCGTCGACGTACTCGAACTTGTCCGGACAGAGGTCACAGACGAACGCTCGGATTCCCTCCTCGCCGTACTCGGCGACGTACTCCATCCCCTCTTCGAGGTCGTGGGGGCCGGCGGGCACGAGCGCGGCCTCGCCGTACAGTTCCCGGAGCAGGGCGACGCAGGCCAGCCCGTCGGCGTCCGGGTCCGCGACGACCGCGACCTCGGCGCCGTCGAGTTCCTCGGCGGCTTCCTGCTCCTCTAAGTCCTCCTCGAACGAGTCGGGGACGAAAAAGCCCTCGCCGGGCAGCACGGACTTGCGCGGCGGGGCGAGCTCCTCGTCGTCGATGAGTTCGTCGTCCATGTAATCCGGTGTGGCCCGCGGACGCAAGAAGCCGCCGATTGCTCGACTGCGGCGTCGGACGACGCCGTGTCGCCGCCCGATCAGGCGAGCTGGCGCACCGACAGCACGGGCACCGGACAGGAGCGAACGACCCGCTCGGCGACGCTGCCCAGCAGGAAACGGTGCTCGCCGTGGCGCCCGCGGGTGCCCGTCGCGACGACGTCGGCCTCGACCTCGCGGGCGTAGTTGGAGATCTCGACGGCGGGCCGGCCCTCGCGCACGTCGGTCACGAGTTCGCGGTCGGTCCGCTCGCGGACCGCATCGAGCGCGTCCTGGCCTTTCTCTTCGAGCGCGTCGCGCAGTTCGTCGCGCAGCTCCTCGGGCGACCCGTCGACTTCGCTCTCGTCGATCACGTACAGCGCGTGGACTTCGGCGTCGAAACGGGTTGCCAGGTCGAGCGCGACGTCGACCGCGCGCTGGACGCTCGCCGACCCGTCGGTGGCGACGACGACCGTGTCGATCATACTGGTGGGTTTCGCCGCACTCGGCATTAAACCTCGGAACGCGACCCGCCGCGGTGACGCCGCTCCCGCCGCGGCGTTCGCGAGGGGAGAGTTTTTGCACCGCGGCTTCACAGGGGTACGTATGAACGCGAACGAACAGGGTGGGGCGCAAGACGCCCAGACAGCGGCCGGGGACCCGCTCTCGGTCGAGCGCGTGCTCGTCCCCGTCGACGGCAGCGACGAGTCGACGGAGGCCGTCGAGTACGCCGTCGCGATCGCCGACCGGTACGACGCCGCGGTCTCGGCGGTGTACGTCGTCGGCGAGGACGTCGTGCGCGGCCTCGAGAGCGGCGAGATCGACGAGGACGACGTCGCGGAGAACAACCGAGCGTATCTGGAAACGGTCGCCGAGATCGCCGCCGAAAGCGGCGTCCCGATCGACACGACGATCGCCTTCGGCTTCTCGACGCGCCGGAAGACCCGCCATCCCGGCAGCGTCGTCCTCGACGTCGCCGAGGAGGTCGATGCGGACTTCCTCGTGATCCCGCGAGAGTCCCACACGGACGACGAGCCGGACGTTCTCGAAAAGGCCGCCGAGTACACGCTGCTGTACGCCAGCCAGCCCGTCCTCTCGGTGTAGGTCGGGCGAGCTGTCTTCGCTCGATCAGCCCAATCGGAGCGACATCTCCAGCTCGAAGCTCTCGGTGCCGCTGCGCTCGAACCCGACGTCCTCGTACAGCGCGACGGCCGCGCGGTTCCAGCGCTCGACGGTGAGCCAGACGTGCTCGACGCCCTGGCTCGCGCCGTGGCCCAGCAGCGCGCGGATCAGCCGCCCGCCGATGCCGGCGCGCTGGTACTCCTGGGTGACGAAGATCGCCAGCTCGTACGCCTCGGCGCCGTCCGGAACCAGCGTCGCGTGCCCGGCGACGGCGTCGCCGTGCCAGGCGATCACGTTGTGGCCCTCGTCGACGATCAGCTCTAGCCAGTCGCGGATCCGCTCCTCGGTCGACGGCGGGATCCCCTGGGCGCGGTCGGCCGGATCGAACGCGTCGTACATCGCGACCAGCGCCTCGACATCGCCGTCCTCGTAGGGGCGCACCTCGATCGCCCTGCCCTCGCGGTCCTCGAACTCGACGGGCGGTTCGGGGAAACCGTCGGCCGGTTCGTCGGGGTAGATGCGGTCGCTCATCGTACCAGCTTCACCGTAACCTGGGCGTTCAGGAGGACGAACTCGGTGACCGATCCGAGCTGGATCTTCCCCATCGGGCTCACTTCGCCGCCGCCGATCACGAGCTGGTCGTACTCCTCGGCCTCCGCGATCTGGACGAGCTTGCTTCCGGGGTCGCCCTCCAGATGCCGGATCGTGGCGTCGACGCCCGCCTCGTCGAGGCGCTCGCGAGCCGTCGCTTCGATCTCGTCGGGATCGCGCTCGACGCCGGGCTTCTCGAAGATGGCGATCGTCAGCTCGTCGTCCGTCTCCGCGGCCCGCGCGACCGTCTCGTCGAGTGCGCGCTGGGACTCGTCGCTCCCCCCGATCCCGAGCAGTACCTTCATCGGGTGGAGGTTTTCGTCCCCCCGTCAAAACAGTTGTGCCGGGACGGGTCGCAGGCCTGACCCGCAGAACGCGCGAGCTGGCGTCCTGCGGAGGTCCGATCGCTCGGCTTGAATACTCAAACGGGTGTTTGAGTCATCGGTACCGGAATGGTACCGTTCGTCGTAGGTGCCCTCACGATGCCAGAGACGAACAAGCTCGCCGCGGTGGGACTCGTCGTCCTGTTCGCCGGCGCGCTGGCGGTCGCCGGCTTCGCGCTGGGACCGCCGGGCGCCGACGACGGGACCGACGAGCCGGCCGACTGGCGAACCGAGGGCGCGACCGTCGAGACGTTCGACTCCGAGGCGCAGTTCCGCGACTACCTCGGCAGTACGCAAGCACAGAGCGGCGTCACGTTCGCCGGCGGAGTGTCGGGCAACGCCGACGTGGTTCGAGAGGACGCCACGACGGGCGCCGACGACGCCGCGAGTTCGGACGGCGCCGCCGGCGGCGCGAGCGGGGGCGAGTCGGCGTCCGGCGGCGCCGACCGCCACGCCGACACCAACGTCCAGGTCGAGGGGATCGACGAGCCCGACGTGCTCAAGACCGACGGCCGGTCGGTGTTCTACGCCGGCAACCGGTACGGCCGCTACGTCGACACGCGCGTGCTCGACGCCGCGGAGCCCGCCGACCCCGAGATCGTTTCTGGCGTCCCCGAGACCGGCCAGTTGTTGCTCGCGAACGACACGCTCGTCGTGCTGCAGGGCGACGAGCTCCACGGGTTCGACGTCTCCGACCGCGAGAACCCCGAACGGGTGTGGACGAAATCTCTCGACGGGCGGCTCGAAACGGCCCGCCTGAAGGGCGGTGACGTCTACCTCGTCGTCGCCGAACACACCGACCGCGAGAATCCCTGCCCGGTCGAACCGCTCGGCGCGGGCGACGACGCCGCAGACGCGGCCCGCGTCGCGTGCTCTGACGTTCACTACTCGCCGGACGCGTCGGGCGCGGATACGACCTACAGCGTCGTCCGGATCGATCCGGCCGACGGCGAGATCGAGGACACCGCGAGCTTCGTCGGTTCGGCGGGCCACACCGTGACCTACGTCTCCGCGAACGCGGTGTATCTCACCTACCCCGACTCGGCGTCGCGCGCGGAGATGCGCATGGAGTTCCTGCTCGGTCCCGGCAGCGACGTCCTCGACGAGCGGGCCGTCGCTGATCTCGAACAGCTTCGGGAGTACGACCTCTCCGAGCGTGCCCGCTTGGCCGAGATCGAAGCGATCCTGAGCGAGTGGCGCGCCCGCCTCGACGAGGACGAGCGCGGTGACGCCCGGGAGGAACTCGAAGACGCCTTCGAGACCTACAGCGAGGAGCACCTGCGCGAGTTCCAGTCGACGGGGATCGTCCGCGTCGACACGAACGGCTCGCTCGACGTGAGCGCCACCGGAAAGGTCCCCGGGCGCCCGCTCGACCAGTTCTCGCTCTCCGAGCACGAGGGGCACCTCCGAATCGCGACGACCGTCGAGGCGCCGGCCGCCGAGTCCGAAAACGACCTCTACGTGCTCGACGGCGAGCTGGATGTCGTCGGCGAGGTTCAGGGGATGGGCGTCGACCAGCGCATCTACTCGGTGCGCTACGTCGGCGACGAGGCCTACCTGGTGACCTACCGGCAGATCGACCCGTTCTACACCGTCGACCTCTCGGACCCCGAGGATCCCGAGATCATGGGCGAGCTGAAGCTGCCGGGCTTCTCGACGTACCTCCACCCGCTCTCGGAGGACCGCGTGCTCGGCATCGGTCAGCAGGACGGCGAGGTCAAGGCCGTCACGTTCGACATCTCCGACCGGTCGAACCCGACCGTCGAGGACGACGCGATCCTCGACGCGCGCTGGTCGGCGATCTCCGAGACTCATCACGCCTTCCTGCTCGACGAGCGCCACGGCGTGTTCTTCCTGCCGACCGAGAACGGAGGGTACGTCTACGACTACGAGGATGGCCTGACGCGCGAGATGGTCGTCGAGACCGACGGCCCGGCGGTGCGCGCGACGTACCTCGACGACTACCTCTACGTATTCGGCCAGCAGGAACTCGTCGTCGTCGACGAGACGACCTGGGAGGAAGAGCGCCGCGTCGATCTGTAGCGCGATCCGCAACTACGCTCGGTCCGGGCGTCCTCGACCGTTCGCGTCGCGCGTTCGGGCGTCGAACGCCATCATTCCCCCGACGATGCCGATCACGACCGCGACGTCCTCCGGACCGAAACTGAACGCGAGCGGCCCGACCGACCCTTCGACCGTCCCGACGCCGATCGTCAGCGCGAGGAAAGCGGCCGGGACGGCGATCAGCCCGGCCGCGACGGCGGTGACGCCGACGTCGACCGCGCGCCGCTGGACCGACGCCGATTGGTACTGCGCCTCCGCGACGGCGTCGTACCCGGTGAACGCGGTCAGCGTCGCGAGCACCGCGGCGACGTACGCGGCCGTCGTCGCGGCGCCGTAGGCGTCCGGCGCGCCCAGTCGATCGAACACCGTCCCCTCGACCGTTCCGACGATGATCGCTCCGACGATCAGCGCGGCGGCGATCGTCGCGAGTTGCTTCCAGTTCACGGCCGGACGTTGCGCCTCGAATCACCTAAATGTCAGTGCGACGGCTCGACGGTGATCGGCGACGCTCCACGCCGGCGACCGCGTCCGCTTCACCACGACAACGCTTTTAGTGGGGCCACGGCAACGTCTCGCCATGTCCGACGAGTCGCCGAACCCTTCTGTCGACCGAGACGATCTCTCTGCGGACAGCTCCGACGATCCCGCCGACTCCGACACGACGGCCGAACCGGCAGCCGCGTCCGACGACGCCGCGGACGCCGCAGCGTCGGCCGCCGCCGATGCGCAGGACGCCGCCGATGCGCAGGACGCCGCGACGGCCCAGCCGTCCGTCCCGGACCCCGACGCGGCGTCGGGCGGCGACGACGCGCCCGACGTGCCGCCGGACGTCCAGAAGTACGCTCGATTCAAGAAGATGGACGGCGCCCAGTACGATCGGGTCAACGAGTTCCTGCGCGAGCGCACGTACGTCACCGCTCGCGAGTGGGCGATCGCCCGGCTCTGCGCGGACTTCCGAACCGAGACGGGCGTCGAGATGACGAAGATCGGCGAGAACCTGCCCGACCTCGTGCCCTTCATGACCGACACGTACACGCCCCAGGCGGTCAACCAGGCCCGCTCGTCGTTCGAGGAGAAGGTCCGGAAAGCGGGCGCGACGTTCCTCTACGGCGCGATGTGCGACTTCTTCACCGCCGAGGAGCTCGACGACGTGATGTACGAGGCGACCGAGGTCGCGAAGTTCCTGCTGGAGGTCGAGGGCGTCGATCTCACCGTCGAGGAGGAGCTGGACGCCGAAGATCGGATCTCGGCGGTGATGCGGGACGTTCGCGAATCCAGCGCCGAACTGCGCCACGACCACTCGGAGTGCCCCGAGTGCGGCCACGACCTGACCGCCGACGACTGAGCCGCCGGCTCCGATCCTCGCCCGGTCAGCGCACCAGGTAGTACGGATCTTCTTCGATCTTGGGCTTCAGCGCGTCGAGCAGCTCGTCGGCCCGCACCGAGATCACCGTGAGTCCGTTGAGATCGAACAGGTCGAGGACGCCCGCTTCCATCAGGTCGCGCTGGACGCCGACGCGGTTCCAGTAGTATACGTACTTGTTCTTGCTGTAGTTGCGCTGGACGACGTCCTCGCGCTCCCCGTCCGCGTCCTCGACGGTGCCCTCGACCTCGGTCGTCCGCGCGTAGGGGACGTCCAGCACGCGCTCGACGTAGTGGAGCTGGGTCGAGACGAGCCACGGCGTCCCGACGTTGAGGATGCGAACGCCGTCGTCGTGGAGCTTGCCGAAGCAGCCGTCGGGCGCGAACGTGTCGCGGTGGGTCCGGTCCTCGAAGCGGTAGTCGCCCCGGACCAGGATCGAGTGTAGCGGATCGCGCGTCCGGTAGTCGGCGTCGTCGAAGAACAGGCTGGCGAAGGCGCCGACGGCCGGCTCGGTCTTCTGGCGGTGGAAGTGGCCCGTCTCGCGGAACGACTGGGTGTAGCCCGGCGTCAGGATCGATTCGAACTCGGCGTCGAGCCGATCGAGCAGGAACTCGTAGGGGTTGCCGTCGAACGCCGCGCTCACGTCGCTCAGGCCGGCGTGAACGAAGGCGGCGTCCTCCTCGTACTCGGCGAGAATCGACTCGAACAGGTCGGGGGAGGCGGGGCCGGTCGGCTCGTCGCGCTGCTTGCGGACGTAGTGCGTCGCGCTGCGCCAGAGCGTCTCCGGCAGGTGGGCGACCATCACCACGAGACTCCCCCTCGACGCCGGTTAGTTATGACCGGCTTATCGGCGGACGTTCCGCCCGACGGCGTCGCCGAACTCGCCGTCTCGATAGACGACCTCGCCCCGAACGAGCGTGAGTTCGGGGAAGACGCCGCGCCGGCCCTCGAACGGCGTCCATCCGCACTTCGAGTTCAGATCCTCGCCCCGAATCTCCCGGCTCGCTTCGGGGTCGAACAGCACCAGGTCGGCGTCGCGCCCCTCCTCGACCCGGCCCTTGCTCGGCAGGTCGAAGATGTCGGCGGGATTGGCGGCGATCAGGTCGCGGACGCGCTCGTAGGAGAGGTTCTCCCGTCTGGCTTCCTCCAGCAGCAGCGGGAGCATCGTCTCGACGCCGGGGACGCCGCTGGGCGCATCCCAGAGCCCCGATTCCTTCTCCTCGCGGGTGTGAGGCGCGTGGTCGGTCGCGATCACGTCGACCGTCCCATCGGCCACGCGCTCGTAGACCGCTTCGCGGCGCTCGGCGGATCGCAGCGGCGGGTTCATCCGGCCGTACGTGCCCAACTCGTCGGCGTCGTCGCGCGAGAGAAAGAGGTGATGCGGCGTCACCTCGCAGGTCGCTCCGCCGGCACTGGCGGCGTCGATCCCCTCGGGCGTGCTGGTGTGGGCGATGTGGATCGCCGCGTCGCTCTCGCCGCCGACCTCGACGGCGCGCTCGACGGCGGCTTCCTCGGCTTCGGCGGCCCGGAACGCGCTCCAGAGATCGGCGTTGGCGTCACGCCCCGCACCGCCGGCGTCCTCGTCCCGTGCGGACTGATCGAACAGGTCGGCGTCCTCGGCGTGGACGGTGACGGTCACGTCGTCTTCGGCCGCCCGCGCGACGGCGTCGCCGAACAGATCGGCGTCGATCCCCATGTCGCCGGTCGAGTCCGCAAGGAACACCTCGCCGAGCGCGAACAGCGGCCGATCGAACAGCTCCTCGGGGTTCCAGCTCTCCGTGACGCCGCCGTTGAGCCCGTAGTCGACGTACGACGCCGCGGCGAGGTCGGCCTTCTCGTCGAAGCCGGCGCCGTCGACCGTCGCCGGGTCGGTGTTGGGCTGGTCGACGACGGTCGTCACGCCGCCCGCGGCGGCGCTCTTCGAGCCGGTCTCCCAGGTCTCCTTGTGCGAGTAGCCCGGCTGGCGGAAGTGGACGTGCACGTCGATCGCGCCCGGAAAGAGGCGCTTGCCCGCGGCATCGACGTCGGGATCGCCCGACAGCGAGGGCTCGACGGCGTCGATCTCCCCGTCGGCGATCCGGACGTCGCGCTCGCGGCCGTCCGGCAGCGTGGCGTTGGCGATGAGCATACTCGCCCTCGTCGGGGCGCACTCCTAAACGTCCCGGAAGCGCGCGGTTACGAGATCCGATCGACCGTCGCCTCTCGATCCCCGACGACGGCGTCCTCGATGGCTCTGGCGACCGTCTCCGAATCGTCCGGTCCGCCCGCGTCCGCGACAGATCCCACCGTCTCGGGCTCGAACTCGACGCCCAGCGCGCCGTAGACGGGCGCCAGCACGTCGGCGATCTCGCGGCGGTCGTCGACCACCACGACGGACGCGACGAGCGCGGTGTCCTGCTTGACGCGCTGAGCGACGCCGGCGATCTTCCGACCGTCGACCCGCAGCGAGTGCGTCCCCGGACAGAAGGCGTTCGGCGGCTCGCCCGGTTCGGCGTCGACGCCGAGGCTCGACAGGGCGGAGCGGAGCTGGTCGACCGCCTCGTCGTAGCGCTCGTCGAGACCGCGCCGCACGTCGTCGATCGGGCGGGCGTGTGCGACCGCGAGCGTGGTGCCGGTGTAGGCCACCGCCCGCCCGCCGACGCTGCGCTCGACCGGCTCGAAGCCGCGCTCGCGGGCGGCCCGCCGCGCCCGATCGTACCCCTCGGCGTTGGCGTCCCGACGCCCGAACGCGATCTGCCGATGTGGGCGCCAGACCCGTAGGGCGGGTTCGCCGGTCTCGGCGGTTCGGTGGTGGGCATCTGCCGTCGCCCTTCGGTCGGCTTCGGGAGTAGCCGGACGGCCGTGAAGAACGCGCACGGGTACACGACACGTTCGTCCGTGATATAAATATGAGCGCTGTCAGAAAAACGGGAGATCCGAGTAATGGAACACGCCAATGACCGCAAGCAGCTCCAAAAGGAGAAACAGTCCGAGGAGTCCGACCGCTACTGCCAGAGATGACTGCGCTCGTTTGAGCAATTTCCTCATCCGGTTGTTCCTCCGGTTGTTGTCCCTGGACCAGATCATATGCGCCTCGACCAGTCGTTGCTCGAATTCGGCTTCGTTGAAATCGAGCGTCAGCACGTATCGTACATCACGGAGATCGGGACCGACGATCCGCAGCGCCTGCCGGTACGCCCAATACGAGTACAGTATCGGGAGAATCAGGAAGAAAAACAGCGGAACAAGAAGGATCGAGTACTGAAACACTGATATCAAGGGCGTTCCCGCGGACCCTGTTCGGAGATTGGCCAACAGCGTTATCGCGGCAAACACCACGCCGAGGATGAGAAATGTCTGTTCGGTCGATCGAAGGCTCATCTCTTCGAGGGTAGTGCGTCGGTCGACCGATTGCAAGAACGTCGATTTCGTCTCGTCGACGAGCTGTGAGAGCACAGCGTCGTCCGGAGGATCCCTGACCAGCACTTCGGTATCGTCGTCGATCAGCATCGGCGGAACGTTCGAAAAAACATCTACGTCTCGCTCACCGACTGGATCGGCCTGGGCAACTCGGATCGTGGTCGGTTCGTCGAGTTGTACGTCGAACTTGTCGTCGTACGTAACGACCGAGCCGTTTAGATGTTTCTGGACTTCGTGTTCGATCCCTCGGGTACTCGTGCCGGCCGTAGAGTCTGTCTTACGGCTGTTCGACCCTTCCCCGTCCGATACGGCGTTGTCGAGTGAGTCGGCCTCTACGGGCGCGAAAACGACAAACTTCGCTGACACGTATTCGCACTCTCGGATTCCGACGGTCTCACCGTGTTCGACGTTCGCGTTTTCGCGCACCCGTTCGCCGAGCGCGATCTCGTCACTAGCGAGGGTCCCATCGGAACTGTCGACGGTAGCCGCTGTGGTCTGGCGCCCCGTGAGGAGGACGACGTCTTCCTCTTTGAGACTGACATTCTGCATGAACTCGCGATTCAGGCGCACCTTTTGAGAAGGCGGTTCGTTCTCTCCCTCGCCGATCGTCAGTCGCCACTCCCCGGTGGTCGGTCCCGTTTCCGCCGATGTGTGGTTCCTCGTCACGGCTGGAACTAGAAGTCCTTCTCGGCCGATCGGTCGTATCTTACCATTAGTATCGGTGTATGGCAATACGACTCCGATGATAGCTAAGAGATTTTTTTCGTGTTCGATTGACCTGGCTGACGGAATACAACGATATGCATCGGATTACTACTGACAGCTCGAAGGAATCGTATACGCCGCGATGCAGTCGACCGACGCAACTTTCGAGCAGCACCGGCTACTACGATTCGATGCCGATCACCCTCTCCGGTGAGGTCCTCTCGCGGTACCGCCGCTTCTCGCTGTACAACTCCCCGTTCGACGCTCACGACCGGGGCTGCGCAATCGACCTGTACCCGCCCGCCGACGCGACGGTCGCGCCCAGCCCGGTCGCTGGCGAGGTGGTAGACACTCGAACCGTTCGGGCGCCGCCGAAGCCGTACGCCGCCGAGCACGACCACCTGATCGTAATCGATCAGGGCGACCGCGTCGCCCGGATCCTCCACGTCGATCCCACCGTCGAACAGGGCGAGCGCGTCGCGGTGGGCGACCCGCTGGGCGAGCTGGTGCGAGCGGGCTTCTTCGCGCCGTGGGTTCCGAATCACATTCATCTGGGCTTCCGGCCGGCTGACGCCAATCCCTATCGGGCGGCGGGCTCGCTTCGGGTTGAGCCGGCCGTCGACGTCGAACCGCTGGCGTGGGACGGCACCGGCCGCGTCGTCGAGCGCGGCAAGACGTTCGTCGTCCTCGACGAGCCCGCTCATCCGGCTCCGGGCGAGCGCTTCGTCGGAATGGCGGCGGGAGGAATCGACGGTGACGACCGACTGCTCGGCGTCCTCGACGGCGGCTTCCCGCACTACGAGGGCGGCGGTCTGCTGTCGGCCGACGCCGGAGCGGGGCACCCGTCGGCCGACGCCGGATCGACCGCGGTGCCGAGCGGGGCCGACGCCGGATCGACCGCGGCGTCCGAGAGCGATCGGGCCGTGACGCTGGCTGGCAGCGCTATCGGCGTCGCGACGGGTCGCCACGTCACCTGGGACGGCGTGACCGTGCTGGCCAACGGCGAGCCGATCACCGGCATCGCGCTGTTCGCCGCCCGTGACGACTTTGGCGCGAAGCTGATCTGTCCTGACCGGTCGTTCGATGTCCGGGAGCGTGTTCAGGTTGCGGTCCGAGCCGACTGAGTTGCGGCGTCAGGCGAACTCGACGTCCTCTCGCTCGACGACCTCTCCAAACAACCACTCGGCGTGCTCTAAGGCGTACTCCTGGTGCTCGTCCTCGATCGCGCCGATGGCGTCCTCGACGAGCAGCGGGCGGTAGTCCCGCAGCCCGGCGCTCCCCCCGGTGTGAAGCACGCAGACGTTCGCGAGCGTGCCACAGAGCACGAGATCCTCGACGCCGCGCGCGCTCAGCCACCCGTCGAGCTGGGTCTGGTGGAACGCGTCGTAGGTGTGTTTCTCGACGACGAGATCCTCCTCGCGCACGTCGAGTCCGTCGACGATTTCGGTCTCCCAGCTCCCCTCGACGACGTGCTCGCCCCAGCGCTCGAACTCGTCGTAGTAGTGGTTCCCCTCGAACTGCTCGGGCGGGTGGACGTCGCGCGTGTAGACCACCCGCGCGCCGGCCTCGCGCGCTCGATCGACCAGTTCGGCGATCGGTTCGATCGCGGCCTCGCTCCCCGGAGCGTAGAGGCTGCCCTCGGGGTGGGCGAAGCCGTTCTGCATGTCCACCACGACGACCGCGGTGGCGTCGGGATCGAGTTCCATACCCGATGGTAGCGGCCCGCAGGGAAAAAATCACGCGGGAACTGGCCGCGTGAGCGCGGGTAGTCGAGTTGCTCGGCGACATCTTTCCGACGCGATGGTGGGGGAAGGATGCCCGTGGAGTTTATAGTACAGCAGCCGAAAGCCGGTGGTATGTCCGACATACTCGCCGAGAACCTCTCGGGGAAGGCCGTCATGGGGAGCGACGGAACCGAGCTCGGAATGCTGTACAACATCACGATGGATCTCAAGAGCGGCGAGCTCGACGAGGTTCTGATCGAGCCCGACGAGGAGACGATGGGCCGCAACGTGAGCCTCGACACCGACGAAGCGGGCCGCTACAGGGTGCCCGTGCAGGCCGTGCAGGCGGTCAAGGATTACATCGTCGTCAGCCGCTAAATGTACGTTCTCGACTCCTCAGCGTTCATCAACGAGTATCACACGACGGAGGACACCGCCTCGATCCCGCTGGTTCGGGAGGAGCTCGAAGACGAGAGCGCCTACCGGTACGACGCGATGGAGGGATCGGGGATGCACGTCCACATTCCCGGAGAGGAGACCGTCGAGACCGTCGAGCGCGCGGCCCGCGAGAGCGGCGACTTCGCCGAGCTCTCGAGCACTGACGTCAGGCTGATCGCCGCGACGTTCGAACTCGACGGCACGCTGGTCACCGACGACTACGCGATGCAAAACGTCGCTGACAAGCTCAACGTGGCTGTCGAAGTGATCGCCCGCGAGGGCATCGACGAGCAGCGCGATTGGCAGTTCCAGTGCCAGGGCTGTGGCCGCGAGTTCGACGAGAACCGCGATCGCTGCCCGATCTGCGGGAGCTCGCTGTCGCGGAAGAACCCCTCGAACGCTTAGTCTTCCTCCAGCGCCTCGCGCAGCAGCTGGCGGATGACCTCCTGTTCGGTCAGGTCGTACTGCCGGGCGAGCGCCTCGACCTGATCGCCGAGGTCGTCGTCGCAGACGACGGAGTACCGACGGGACATCGACTACCGGTTCGCAAGCCCGTGGCAAAAAGTTCAGTCAGACGGCCGTCATACTTGGGGCTCTGATGGAACACGGGCGAACGCCACCACCTCGGCGCAGGCGCCCGTCCGCACCGGCTACACCGGCCGATGGCGACGCGTCGAATGCCACACTTTTTGTGCGACTGTCACGTCCACTCACCCATGCGCCAGTTCTTCGCCGTCGGCGCGGCGCTGCTGTTCGTGCTGTCGGGCGTCGCGGCCCCCGTCGCAGCGGCGCCGGCGTCGAGCGATCAGCCGTCGACTGGTGTCGTTCAGCCCTCTACTCTTCAGCCGGCCGCCGCCGACGCCGCGGCCCCGCCCGACGCCGCGCTCGCCGCGGCGGCCGCCCAGCAGTCCGGTCCGGTCGGCGACTGCGCCGCCGCGCCGCCCGCGGATCTCGACGATCCCGACGCCGACGTGCTCGGCTGGTCGGAGGGGTACTGGTACAACGAGTCGGTCGCAGTCAACGACTCCGACGGGCTCAACGAAACCGAACTCGACGCCCTCGTCGGGCGCACTCAGGCCCGCGTCGAGGCGATCCGCTGTCTGGAGTTCGAGGAGGACGTCGAGGTCGACATCAGGACGCGAGCCGAGTTCCGGAACGCGTCGGTGTTCGGGAACATCTCCGAGAGCCAGCGCCGCTTCGAGAACGTCACCTACGAGGCGCTGATGCTCGTCGGCGCCGACGAGGACGCCGTCGAAGTGCAACAGGAGAACCTCGGCGCCGGCATCGGCGGCTACTACGAGCCGACGACCGATCGCCTCGTCGTCGTCTCGGACGATCCCGACGCCGTCCAGTTCTCCGAGCCCGTCCTCGCCCACGAACTCGTCCACGCCGTACAGGACCAGCAGTTCAACCTCACGCGCTACGACGCGCGGACGATCGACGACGCCAACGCCGAGAACGGATTGATCGAGGGCGACGCCCGCTACGTCGAGACGCTCTACCGGAACGCCTGCGCGGGCGCCTGGGACGGCACCTGCCGCACCGTCGAGAGCGGCGGAACCGCCAGCGGGGACCTCGCGAACCTGCCGCTGTACCTGCTGTCCTACCAGCCCTACAGCGACGGCCCGGCGTTCGTCGAGCACGTCCGCGAGAGCGGCAACTGGAGCGCCGTCGACGACGTGTACGACCGGGCGCCGAACACGAGCCAGGAGGTGATGTACCCCGTCCGGTATCCGAACGAGACGACGCAGAATCTCTCCGCGCCCAACCAGTCTACCGACCGATGGGAACAACTCTCCGTCGCGCGACGGCCGAACTACGAGATCGCCGGCGAGCCCGCCGTGTTTATGATGTTCGCGGCGCCGACGTTCGACGGCGACCGCGGCTCGCCGTTCGTCGACCGCCGCGAGTTCCTCCAGGGCGGCCAGAACTCGCTCGATCCGTACGACTACTCCGCGGACGTCACCGACGGCTGGAACGGCGACCGGCTCACGCCCTACCGGAACGACGACAACGAGACGGGCTACGTCTGGCAACTCGCCTGGGAGTCCGGCGCCGACGCCGAGGCGTTCGCGAGCGGCTACGGCGACCTCCTGCGGTACTACGACGCCGATCCGGTCGACGGCCGAGCCGACACGTACGAACTGTCCGGGGAGTTCGAGGGCGCCTACTCCGTCCAGCTCGACGACTCGACGGTCCGGATCGTCCACGCGCCGACCGTCGAGGAGCTCCGCCAGCTCGATCCGGACGCCGCGCCCGAGGGCGAGTCGAACGTGACCGAAGCCGACGCCGACCGGCAGGATGCCATCCCCGGCTTCGGCGCCGCGGCGGCGACGGCGGCGCTCGTCGGCGTCGCCCTGCTCGCGGCTCGACGCGTCGCTCGGAACTGAGCCGACCGATATCGACGCCGCGGACCGGCCGGTTTTATCACGTCGCTCTCCTACCGTCGAGCCATGCACGGACGGGCCGCGGCGCTGCTGGCGGTGCTCACGGTCGCGCTGCTCGCCGGCTGTTCGGGAGCCCCTCTCACGCCGGGTGCGGACGGCAGCCCCGACGACGGCGACGCGACGGCCCGCGAGCTGACCGACGACGAGCTCGGGCTGGTCGACGGCTACCGCTGGAACGAGTCGATCGACGCCGACGGCTCCGACGGTCTCTCCGAGGCCGAACTGGACGCCGTCGTCGCGCGGGCGATGGCCCGGATCGAGCGCGACCGGGGACTGAACTTCGAGCGGACGGTTCCGGTCGACGTCGTCTCTCGAGCGGAGTACCGGGAGTCCTCCAGCGGCCTCTTTGGCTCCTACGATCGGGTCGACGCCGTCGCGTGGCGCGCCTCCTTCGTCGTCGGCGACGAGGGCAACGTCACCGCGGCGTTCGACGAGCTGTACGGCTCGTCGGTGGCCGGCTACTACACCTCGGCCGACGGCGGCAAGATCGTGCTCGTCAGCGACGACCCCGGCGCGGTCCGGATCGACCGCTCGACGCTCGTCCACGAACTCGTCCACGCCCTGCAGGACCAGCAGTTCGGCATCGCCCGGGCGACCGAGACGCGCGACGAGCGCCTCGCCTGGAACGGGCTCGTCGAAGGCGAGGCCAACTACCTGATGCAACGGTACGACGAGCGCTGCGGCGCGGACTTCGCGTGCGTCGACGTGCCGACCGACGGCGCCGCTCCCGCGTCGGAGTCGCTGAACATGGGGCTGTATCTGACGACATTCGTACCCTACAGTGACGGCCCGGCGTTCGTCGACGACCTCCATCGGCGCGGCGGCTGGGACGCCGTCGACCGGGCCTACGAGGACCCACCGACGAGCACCGCTCAGATCATCCATCCCGACCGGTACCCCGACGATCCGCCCCGCAACGTCACCGTCCCCGACCGCAGCGGCGGCGAGTGGGAGCGGTTCGCGGCGGGCGGGGACGGCGAGGACGGTGGGAGCAGCGAGCCCGACGCCCGCACCGAGCGCCTCGGCGAGGCGTCGCTGTTCGCCGGGTTCTGGCACAACGGCGTGATCGGCTACCAGTACCCGTTCTCGGGCGCCGGCGAGCACTCCACGTACCGCTACGACCACCCGCTCACCGACGGCTGGGCGGGCGACGCGCTGGTGCCCTACCGCGACGGCGACGGCCGGACGGGCTACGTCCTCCGGACGGCCTGGACGAACGCCTCGGAGGCGGCGGCGTTCCGCGGCGGCTACGAGCGACTCCTCGATTCGCAGAACGCGACCGCGGTCGACGACGGCGTCTATCGGGTTCCCGACGGCGCCGCCTTTTCGGGCGCCTACCGGGTGACGCGGACCGAGGACGTCGTGACGGTCGTCCACGCGCCGACGGTCGCGGCGCTCGACGGCGTCCACGCGGCACCGGCCGCGTCGGCGTCGCTCTCGGACGCCGCCCCCGCCGCGGCGCCGACGAACGGATAGCTTTTGTCCGACCTCGCGCAATTCCTGTGCATGAGCGGCCCATTCGACACGGTCTCCGACGAGGCGATCAGGGAGGGCACCGCGACCGACGCGTACTTCCAGCGGACCGAGCGCACGCTCGAACACGCCGACGAGAACCCCCGCGTCGTCGCGGAGGTGACCGTCGACCAGTTCGCGACCGGCGAGTTCGACGTCCTCGCTGGCGTGAAAGACGTCGCCCACCTCTTCGAGGGGCGGGACGTCGACGTCGATGCGATTCCCGAGGGTCGGCTGTTCGACGGCGGTCCGGTGATGCGGATCGAGGGACCGTACCTGGAGTTCGCGCGCTTCGAGACGTCGCTACTCGGATTCCTCTCGCAGGCCAGCGCGTTCACGACGCGCGCCCTGGAGGCCCGGCGAGCCGCACCGGACTCGCAGGTGCTCTCCTTCGGCGCGCGCCACGTCCACCCCGCCATCACGCCCTTGGTCGAGCGCGCCGGTCTCGTGGCGGGGATGGACGGAATCTCCCACGTCGCCGCCGGCGACGTGCTGGGCCGCGAGGCCGGCGGGACGATGCCACACGCCCTCATGCTGATCTTCGGGAAGGGCGAGCAGGAGGCCGCGTGGACCGCGTTCGACGAGGCGGTCGGCGAGGACGTTCCCCGCGTCGCGCTCTGTGACACGTTCACCGACGAGGTCGACGAGACGCTGCGGGCGGCGGCCGCGCTCGGCGACGATCTCGACAGCGTGCGCATCGACACGACTGGCTCGCGCCGGGGCGACTTCCGCCACATCGTCCGAGAAGTGCGCTGGGAGTTAGACGCCGTCGGGCGCGAGGACGTCGGCATCTTCGTCAGCGGCGGCATCACGCCCGACGCCATGCGGAACCTGCGCGACGTCGTCGACGGGTTCGGCGTCGGCAGCTACGTCACGAACGCCGACCCGATGGACTTCGCGCTCGACATCGTCTCGATCGACGGCGAAGCGATCTCCAAGCGCGGGAAGCTCTCGGGCGTCAAAGAAGTGTACCGGACGGCCGCCGGCGGCCACCACGTCGGGCTCGCCGACGCGGAGGCGCCGGCGGACGCCAAAGCGCTGTTCGAGCCGCTCGTGCGCGACGGCGAGGTCGTTCGCGAGTTCGATCTCGACGCGGCGGCCGCACGGCTCCGGGAGGACGTGGAAGCCGTCGATCGATAGTGGCCGCGTCGCCGTCTATTCGAGCTTCAACTGCTCGACGCTGCCTTCCGGCTCGCGCTCGCGGAACGTCTGGCCCTCGAACAGCGTGACCATGACGTCCTCGCGCTGCCAGGCCTGCGGCGGCAGGCCGGCTTTCCGGCACGTCCGCCCCAGATACTCCTCTGCCGTCCAGTTGTTCTCGACGGGCACCGTCGGGTAGAGCCAGCCCGTCTCGCTGCCGGCGTCGACGACGACGCCGTGGCGGCCGAGCTCGATATCCTCGATCGGATCGTCAGTCAGAACGAGGTTCGTCACCGCGCAGACCGAAACCGTGATGTTCGACAGTTCGGCGGGTCGTACCTCCGACCCGCACGAATCGTCGCTGGCCGCGCGGATCGCGGCGTCGACGATGACGTGACCGAGCTGGTCGCCCCCCTGATGGCCCCCGGCACAGCCCCGGAGGCTCCCTCGCCCGCGTGTCGACTGCAGGCGAACGTAGGCGCCAGTGCGCTCGTAGAACGCTTCGCGCATGCTGCCGGGTTGTTCGCGGGATCCGTTCTGGACGTACGATTCGACGGCTTCCCGAGCCAGCTCCACCGCCCTCGCACCGTCCTCGTAGGAGAGTGTGACGCTCTGAGCCTCGGACATATACACGTACCACGTCACTCAGCACCTTCAAGCCTTTCCTTCGGTTTGTTTCACCCTACCACACTGGTAGGCGCGCGACTAACGGCTGCTCTTGACCGGTAACGACCGCCTAAAACCGGTCGACGTCGCCGGTATCCGGCGTCGAGGGAGCGGGCTATCGCGACTGGAGATCGTCGTAGGCCGTTGCCCCCACAAGCATGGTCCCAAACACCATGGCCATCATCCCCAATACCAACAACACGCCATTACCTCCCAGCAGTAGCGCCATAAACCCGCCCGCGACGGTCATTTGCACGCCAGTGATCGCGGCGATATACTTGTCCATGATCGCCGGATGGTCCCGCCGCCACAAATTGTTTCTGCACTGAAAGAATAGTCATAGGGAGCACCGTTCGACGTCGAGACGCTCCGATCCGTCACCTACTTGCCCGGCGACTCCTAAGCCGCCGATAATGGAGTTTCTGGAGCGCCGGCGGACGCTCGTCGAGGATCGGCTCGAAGCCGTGATCGACGGCGTCGAGCCGTCGGAGCTGGGCGAGGAGGTGGGCCACGTCGCGCTCTCGGGCGGCAAGCGCGTCCGGCCGCTCGTGACGCTGCTGGCCTGCGAGGCCGCGGGCGGCGACGCCGAGGACGCCGTGGACTTCGGCGTCGGCGTCGAGCTGGTCCACAACGCCTCGCTGGTCATCGACGACGTGATCGATCAGTCGGACGTGCGCCGCGGCGTCGAGAGCGCCTGGACCGCCTTCGGCTACGGGCCCGCGATCGTCGCCAGCGACGGCCTGCTCGGCGAGGCGTTCGAGCTGTTTTCCGGCGAACCGCGCGCGATGCAGGCCGCCACCGAGTCGATGATCGAACTCGGCGAGGGCGAGGCGACCGAGCTGGTCGCGATCCCCTCGAACGAGGAGGAGTACATGGAGCTCGCGCGGCGCAAGACCGGCGCGCTGTTCCGCGCCGCGGCCGAACTCGGCGCCATCGCGGCCGACGCCGACCCCTTCACCGTCGAGGCGTTCGGGGAGTACGCCGAGCGCGTCGGCGTCGCCTTCCAGATCCGCGACGACGTCCTCGACGCCACCGCGGACGCCGACGAGCTGGGCAAGCCGACCGGGCAGGACGCCGAGATGGGGCGTCCCTCCGTGGTGCAGGTCACCGAACTCTCCACGGAGGAAGCCAACGCCAAGGCTCGCGAGGAAGCCGATCAGGCGCTGGCAGCGTTAGAGCGGACCGACGCCGCCGATACCGAAGCCGGCGAGTACCTGCGGGATCTCGCCGAGTTCGTGGTCGTACGCGAGCGGTGAACGTGGCGAGCCGCGAACGCAGTTCGTAAATGGTGAGTGCGATCGTGACCCGTGATGCACCGCGCCGCGTACGCGCTGTACCATCAGAATGACCAGTAATTGGTCGTTTATGGGTTTTTGCACGCAACTATCTGTGAACGCCACGGTAAGTACAGGGAGCTGATCTAACGCTACGGAGTGTGATCTACCGAGGATTTGTTAGGAACAGCATGCTGAATACGAAAATTCAGGTTTACAGATTGTCACAATCAAGGTGGGCTTCCGGAATTGAGAGTTGCAGTTCGTTTTCTGGCTGTTCTAAGTGTGCCGTGGCCCACGTACACTCTACGCCCCATTCATGGGGGTGTGCTGTTTTAGTCCTGTCATTGACCCGGACTCTAACCGTATATTGGCTGGGCCTTCTCCCTTCCTCAAATTCATATCCCCACGTATCGCCACTTTCCACCTCATTTGATCCCCAATAGAGGATTTCCTCTTTTTCTTCATCTATTACTATGGAGTGAACTGTCTGGACGGTTCCTGTACGGTTTGTTGCACCAACTGCGAGGAGCTCAACCGTCGCAGTATCGCTTCCCGTTATCATTGAGCACCCAGCAGATCCAGCAAGAATTCCAGCAGATGTAGATAGCATTTGACGCCGGGATACTCGTCCCATGTTTTCAACTGATTCACTTACTTACATGAATGTTTTCAAACTGTACTTTTCCTCAGGGAGGCTTCATTGCTCAGTTTGCACACGCACGTACCGGAACGTACGCTCCGGTTCCCGGCGGGAGGTCGGATTCATCGAGGACTGGGTTCTCACCGTAGCGCTGCCGCGGCCAGCTTCAGCTCGGTCCATCCCCCAGCGACGAGCGCCTGCGGGAATCGACGCCGTGCACCCGCGAGCGCATCGGCGAGCGCGGCGTCGGCGTCCTCGAACACGCCCGCCCCGTGCCCGAACAGCACCCGCTCGACGTCGAGCTCGGTCAGCTGGTCCCGGGGCGGCCGGAGGCGAATCAGCACGAAGAGTGCGATCCGCTCGTCGCCGACCAGCGTTCCTTTCTCGGCGGCCATCGAATCGGGGACGTACAGCGTCCCCTCGGACTCGCGGTAGAGAAACGCCTCGGTCCAGCCGGGAAACGGCGCGTACTCGATCGCGCGAAAGCCCGAGCCGCCGAGGTCGCCCTCGAACCGCTCGACCGGGGCGTCGATGCGGTCGTCGACGCGGTCGATCCACGCCGGGACGTGGACCGGAACGTCGTGTCGGCGCGCGAACGCGGCGGCGTCCCGCGCGTGGTAGTCCGACAGCACGGCGACGCCGGCGACGTCACCGAGATCGGCGACGAGGTCGTCGACGCCCGGCGCGTCTATCGGGTCCAGCAGCCAGACGCCGTCGTCGCCCCGCACGGCATGGCTCGCCCGCTGGCCCTCCTCGTCGGGGTGGGCGATCCAGCCGACGCCGTCCGCTCGGCGGTCGATCGCCTCGAAGCCGTCGGGGTCCTCGCGGTCGTAGATCGGCATACGTCGGAGTGAGGACTCTCCGCAGAGAAAACGTTTCGGTTCCGCAACAGGTCGCCGGCGCTACGACGCCACTTCGGCGTCCCGCGGAAACCGCGCTTCCGCGATGGCGAACGTGAGGGTGCTTGCGATCCCCAGCAGCGTTCCGGCGGTCAGTGCGCCGGCGAGAATGGACAGATCGACGATGCCGAGCACGTACGCGCCGACGGCGTGGAGCACGAGCGCAATCGCCAGCACGTAGAACGGAGCGTTGAGATAGCGCCAGCGCAGCCGCTCGGCCAGGTACTCGTCAGTGATCTGGCCGAGGCTGGTCGTCAGCCCGGCGGCCGCGAACCAGCGGACGGCGCCGTACACCAGCGCCGCGGCGACCTCGACGGCGCTCAGCGGCGCCGCGCTGCTCGACTGGAGCGCTTCGAGCTGTTCGACGCCGCTGGCGCCGCCGATCACCAGCAACACGGTGGCGACCAGGTACGTGATCAGCGTCGCCCGCCCGGCGTAGAGGCTCCGGCGTCCGCGCTCGACCCATCGATCGATCGACTCGCTCAGGCCCAGCCCCCGCGAGAGCAAGTAGAGCCCGAGTAGCGCCGACGTGGTGCCCAGCACCAGCCCCGGTAGCTCGAAGTAGCTCGCCAGCACCGACAGCGGGTACATCATCAGCAGGATGCCGATCGGCACCAGCAGCGTCCCCCGCGTCTCGGGGTCGTTGAGCACCTGCTTGATCGTGTAGTACATCGATTCGAGGTCCTGGGCCTGCCGGACGACGACGCGCCGGACGCCGTCGACGGTCACGCGCGAGCGGATCACCGGAATCACGCTCTCGTCTTGCGCGCCGTCGGTGACGACCAGCGCCCGGACCTCCTCGCTGGTCGAGAGGCTCGCCAGCACGGTGTCGACCTCCTCGCCGACCGCGCGGTTGGCCGCGACGTCGCTGCCGTCGGTGCCGGTCACCGCGGCGACCTCGACGGCCTCGTCCTCGACCTCCTCGGCGATGTGAAGCCCCTGGAACAGCACGTTGACGTCGCTGTCCTCGGGATCGGCCGTCGCCAGCGCGACCGCGGCTTCCCGCACCGGCTCCTCGCCGATCACCGGTGATCCGACCGGGGTCTTGCGACCCAGGTCGTCGTCGAGGTCGACGCACAGCACCAGCAGCATCGGCCGAGGCTACGAGGCGGTTCGGTTTACCTTTTTCCCGACTCGCTGCTCCGAACTCGCTGCGGACGGCGACGATCAAGAAGCCGACAGCGATCAGGCCGCCCGAGGCCGAACGTCACCCGGCGACACAGGCTATCGTGGCAGATGCGGTCTCGACGTTCTCTTTTCCTGGCCGGCGTTTCCGCGAGTTCGTGTGTTCGGCGTCGGACCCGCTATTTTTCCTATGAGTCGTTGTATCGTGACACATGGACTCGATTCGCTGGGCGAAACTGTCCGACGATGAACTCGACGAGTTCCTCGACGATGGCGGGACCGGCGTAATTTCCTTTTCGACGGCCGCCGACGAGCCGCCGTTCACCGTTCCGGTGTCGTACGGCTACTACGCCGACGAGCGGCAGTTCTACTTCCGCCTCTCGTTCCCCGACGAAGGGGGCAAGGCCGAGTTTCTCGACCACCCGGTCGCGTTCGTCGCCCACGGACGGGAGGACGGCCAGTGGCGAAGCGCCGTCGCGACCGGTCAGCTCGAGGAGGTGTCGGATGCACCCTACGAGTCGATGCAAGTACAGGGGCTGTGGGCGGTGCGGATCCCCAGGGTCGACATCTTCGATCGTCCGCCCGAAGACGTTCCATTCCGCGACTTCCGTCTCGTCCCGGACACGCTCGACGGGCGCAAGGAGTTCCGATCGGACGCGGAGTCGTAGCGTCGGTCGCTCTGTCCAACGTCGCCGACCGGCGGACGCCGGTTTCCCGCACCGTACCAGCTATCCCGCGGGACGCTGCTGGGTATTTTTGCATCAGTGCTCTAGAACACGACGTGTCCCACAGACTGACTGCGCGTTCGATCGACCCCGACCGTCTCGACGATCGCACTGCACTTCGATTGCTGCTCCGCGACTCGACCGACGGATGACTGCGGGAGAGCCCCATCGCCTCGAAACCCCGGACGGTCTCACGCTCGCTGCCGCGCGCCACCGCGCTGACGGTCCCACGAAGGGGGCGGTCTTGCTCGCGCACGGACTCGCTCAGGACATGGACGAGGGCGGGATGTTCGTCCGCCTCGCCGACCGTCTCACCGAGGCCGGCTTCGATGCCGTCCGGTTTACCTATCGCGGTCACGGGGACAGCGACGGCGACCCGAGCGGCGTGACGGTCGCGGGCGAACGCCTCGACTTCGAGACCGCGTTCGAGTACGTCACCGCCGAGTGTCCGGGCCCGTACTTCGTCGTGGCCAAGAGCTTCGGCGCCGTCTCGACGTGCCTTTCGCTCGACCGCTTCGGCGACGACCTCTCGGGCGTCGTTCTCTGGAACCCGGTGCTGGACGTGGACGGGACCTTCCTCGATCCGACGCTCCCGTGGGGCGTTCGAAACTTCACCGGCGAGCAGTTGGCGGAACTCCGGGCGACCGGGACGCTCAGCGTCGACGGTCGATTCGAGATCGGGCGGGTGCTGTACGACGAACTCCGGCGATACGATCCCGACGACCGTCTCGGCGAGAGCTCGCTTCCGGCGCTCGTGATCCACGGCGACGCTGACGAGATCGTCCCCTACGAGGACGCGCGACGCGTCGCGATGCAACACGGAGCCGACTTCCACACAATCGAGGGAGCAGGCCACGGTTTCGTCACACCCGGCGAACCGACGCCGGGTCGCGATGCCGACCGAGAACAGGACCGCCGCACGGTCGCGTGGATCGACGAACGGGTCGATCCCTGACCGAGCGCCTACAGTTCTTCGGAGGGGTCGGCGTCCCCCGGGTCGTCCAGCCACTCGTCGGCCCACGTTTCGAGATCCTCGAACACCGGTCGGAGCGCCTTCGCTTTCTCGCTGAGACTGTAGTACACCGCGATCGGATCCGCCTCCTCGGAGCGCCGCTCGACGAGGTCGTTCTCCAGCAGGGTCTCCAGCGTCTGGGACAGCGTGCGCGACCGCGCTTCGGTCTCGCGTTTCAGCTCGTTGAATCGCAGTTCCCCGTCCTGGAGCGCCAGCAGCACGTTCAGTCGCCACGTCTCGCCGATGATGTCGACCGCGTGGACGATCGGACACGAGGTGCTGTTTGCCCGCTGGATCGCCTCTTTTCGTTCTTCAGCTGCCATCTAACAGCCCTACCGAGGGGGACGACGACAATAAAACTGCGCGCCCGGTGTACTTCGGTATACCTGCCGCTCGCCCCTATCGGAGCCGCGTGTCGCTCCCGTACTATATGCGATGCCGACGTACCATCGCGCACGCTGAATCCAACAGCCGCGGCGGTCCCATCCGACGGGTGAGTCTCGGTGTCCACAGAATCCCTCAAAGAACGACTCAGCCGACAACTGTCGTCGATACTCCCGGTGCTGGAGTGGCTTCCGCGATACGATGCGTCGTGGCTTCGACTGGACGTCGTCGCGGGGATCACCGTCGCCGCGTCCGTCATCCCCGAAGGGCTGGCGTACGCGTCGCTGGCGAACCTGCCACCGGAGACCGGCCTGTACGCCGGGTTGATGGCCGTCGTCGCCTACCTGTTGTTTGGCACTTCTCGGCAGCTCATCGTCGGACCGACTTCGGCGCTGGCGATCTTGCTCGCAAGCGGCGTCGGAGCGGTCGCCAGCGGGACCACCGCCTCGTACGCGTCGCTTGCTATCGTGACGACGCTCCTCGTCGGCGTCTTCGCGATTGTCGCGTGGGCGTTTCGGCTGGGATTTCTCGTCCACTTCATCTCGGACTCCGTACTCACGGGATTTTCCGCCGGCGCGGCGCTGTACATCATGTCCACACAGCTCGGGAAGCTGTTCGGGATCGAAGGCGGAGCCGGACCGTTCTACGAACGACTCTGGTACACCGGCACTCGACTCGGTGCGACGAATCCCGAGACCCTGGCCGTCGGCGTCGCCGGCGTCGCGTTGCTCGTCCTCGGAGAGCGGTACCTGCCACGATTTCCGAACGCGCTCGTCGTCGTGGTCCTCTCGATCGTGCTCGTGTCGGTGACTGATCTGCAGGCCCGCGGCGTCGCTGTCGTCGGCTCGATCCCGAGCGGGCTGCCCGCGCCGACGGTCCCGGCCATACCCAGCATCTCGACGCTCGGATCGCTCGTCCCGATCGCCGCCGCGCTGTTTCTGCTCTCGTACGTCGAAGGTATCGGCGTCGTCGAGACGTTCGCCCGACGCCACGACGACGACCCCGACGCGAACCAGGAGCTGCTGGCCGACGGCGTCGCCAACCTGGCCGCCGGCTTCGGTGGCGGGTTCGTCGTCGGTGGCAGTATGTCCCGGTCGGCGCTCAACGACGCCGTCGGCGGCAAGACACAGCTCACGAACGCCGTCGTCGCGCTCGTGCTCGTCGCCGTCTTGCTCTTTCTCACCGGCGTGTTTAGGTCGCTCCCGGAAACGATTCTCGCGGCAGTCGTCATCGTCGCCGTCACGAGCCTGATCGACGTGCCCGCACTCCGGGAGCTGTACCACGTGAGCACGAGCGAGTTCGCCATCGCGATGGCGGCCCTGCTTGGCGTTCTCACGGTCGGGATGCTCTGGGGCGTCTTCGTCGGTGTGGGCCTCTCGTTGCTCGTTGCCATCGGCCGGGTCAGCAGTCCGACGACGCACGAACTCGGTCGGATTGACGGGACGGACCATTTCGTCGCTCTCGACCTGTATCCAGCGGCGGCGACCAGCCCGGACGTGTTCGTGTATCGCGTCGAGGCCGAACTGTTCTACGCGAACGCGGAGACGGTTCGAACTGACCTCCTCGATCGGCTTGCGAACCGCGATGCCGATAGCGAACTGGTCGTCTTCGATCTGACCTCGTCGCCGACGGTCGATTTCGGCGCCGCACAGATGCTCGAAAAACTCCGGCAGGACCTCGACTCCCGCGGAATCGATCTTCGATTTGCGGGCGCGGACGCAGAGGTCGCCCAGATGTTCGAGACGACGGGACTCGCAGCCAGCGTCGACGGTGTGGCTCCCGAGGAATCGGTCGACGAGGTCGTCGAGCGCTGGCGAGCGGAGCGGTCGTCGTAGCTGATGTGAGGCGCTACTTATTCTACGGTGGTGTCAAAATTATAATAAAACGATAGCTTCAGATGAACAGCCGATACCTGTGTGTACGCACGTCATACCGATCCTTGCTTGAGGATTTCGACACGGCCCGTCCGTCATCTCACCTCGATATTTGAGGCCTGGAAGAGATGTTCTGGCCGAGGAATACTCTGTGTTGTCCTCGAACTGTCGTTCTGGGAGAGCAACGGCTATCTATGGCTAAAGACTATTATAAACCGTGATGCAAGCAGCGACATATCACGGCCGAAAAGACATCCGCGTCGAAGAGGTCACAGAAGAGACAGTCGGTCCAGACGACGTCAGAATCGACATCACTGCCTGCGGTATCTGTGGGTCAGACCTCCACGAATACACCGCCGGTCCGATTTTCGTTCCGGAGGGCGACCCGCACCCCGTATCCGAGGAAGTCGCGCCGATCAGGATGGGTCACGAGTACAGCGGCACCATCTCGGAAGTCGGCGACGCCGTGACCGGCCTCGATGTCGGTGACGCCGTTGCGGTCAACCCCATCCTCTACTGCGGGGAGTGTCGGCAGTGCCGAGAAGGAAACTACCACATCTGCGATTCGATCGGGTTCATCGGACTCTCCGGGGGGAGCGGTGGCTTCGCCGAGAGCGCGGTCGTCGACGCAGAACACGCCGTCCCGCTCGGGGAGGACGTCCCCGTCGAACACGGCGCACTGGTCGAGCCGCTCAGCGTTGCACTACACGCGGTGCGCCGGTCCGGACTCCAGGCCGGCGATGCCGTCGCCGTGTTCGGGAGCGGACCGATCGGCCTCGCAGTGATCCAGTGTGCTCGCGTGGCCGGTGCGGGAACGATCTTCGTCTCCGAACCGCGCGACGCCAGGCGCGAACGGGCGGCAGACTGCGGCGCGACGGAACTCATCGACCCGTCGGCGACCGATCCCGTCGAGTACATCCACTCGCACACCGACGGTGGCGCCGACATCACCTTCGAGGTCGCCGGCGTCGAACCCTCGTTCAATGCGGCCGTCGAGAGCACGGCTCCGAGCGGCCGTACGACGATCGTGAGCATCTGGGAAGAGGAGGTCAGTACGCATCCGAACAACCTCGTCCTCGGCGAACGGACCGTGACCGGGACGCTCGCCTATCTCGGTGGACCGCGGTCCGACGAAGAGTACGGAATGGTGATCGACATGCTCGCCGATGGCCGTCTCGATCCGGACCCGTTCATCACCGGCCGAATCGGCCTCGACGAGATCGTCGCCAACGGGTTCGACCGACTTATCGATCCCGAGAGCGACCACGTCAAGATCCTCGTCAAGCCCGATATGGAGTGAACTACCCCACCCTACTCGCTCACGCTGACGCCGCTCGCGTTCGTCGGATAGACTGAGCGATTCGACGGCGGTTCCGTCGGTGTCGTGGGCGTCCGTGAGACTCCCCGCGTCGATGCCGATGCACCGCTCGGGGTTCTCCGGGAGTCGTCGGGCAGATCACGGTGATAAGTGAGCGGGATCTAATCGGGTTTCGAGAGTCACAGTCGCGTCCGACCGCTCTTGAGACAGTCTACGATCTCCGGAGCGGTCGTGTTCTGGGGGAGAGTAGTCTCTCAACTTCTCGATCAGGCTCGTGGGGGCACGTCTCAGCGGTTTCTGACGAATCGAGGGGATGACCACGCCCCGGATATTTGGCCATCAAAATCATGAGGCTACCTATGACCCCGGGAGAGTCTCCTTCAAACGGGAGTCCTTCTCAATCTGGGGGAATACAGCCGAGGATACAATACTGGGCTCCAGCAATCGCCGTGAGTCTGACGACGTTCCTCGTGGTTCTCAATGCATCCCTGATGAACGTGGCGATCCCTACGATGGTAGACGAGTTCGACACCACGATCACCGTGATCCAGGGGGCCGTTTCACTCTACTCGCTGGTGATCGCTGCGCTGATTCTGCCGGCCGGTACGTTGCCGTCTCGCCATAGTGTCAGGCGTGTAATGACAGTCGCACTGATCGTCTACGCCGGGGGGACGCTGGTGGCGTCGATTAGCTGGAACACCACGATCCTCTATCTCGGCTGGTCGCTCGTCGAAGGGGCCGCAGCCGCCGTGTTGTTTCCCCTGACGTTCACTGTATTGACGGTCAGTTACGAAGACGACGACCGGGCGAAGGCGTTCGGACTGTTGGCTGGTGTGAGCGGGGTCGGTTCGACTCTCGGACCCATCATCGGCGGCGCGCTAACCACGTACGCGAGTTGGCGATGGGGATTTACGCTCCAGATTGTCGGTGTCGGGTGTATTCTCTATTTCGTTCAATACGTGAGTCCGACTCCGCTGTCCGAAACGCGCAGTTCGCTGGACAAAGGTGGGACAGTGCTGTCCATCGTCGGTGCGACGACGCTCGTCACCGGGTTCCTTCTTACCGGCAAGTACGGGTGGTTAGTCGAACGACGGCCGTTCTTCGTCGGTGCGGTGCAGTTCAATCCGCTTGGGACGTCGCCGGCGATCTGGCTTTTCGGGGTCGGACTGCTCGCGTTTGCCGCGTTCGTTCAGTACGAACGCCGACTGGAACGTGCCGGAGAGTCACCGCTGGTACCGATGAGCGTACTGACGAACCGTCCCTTTTTAGCCGGCGTTATTACGTACAACATCCGATCGATAATCTCGGCTGGTTTCCTGTTTATCTTCCCGGTCTATCTTCAGGCAGTACTCGGATACACCGCCTTTGAAACCGGGCTGGCGTTGTTACCGTATTCTCTCGCGTCGGTCCTTTTTGCGGCGTTTACGACCAACTGGCGAACGTACGTCTCGCCAAAGACGCTTATCCAGGTCGGTATCGTGTGTATGGGCGTTGGACTGGTGCTGTTGTACGAGCAGACGGGCCCAGACCAGACGATCAGCGGGATGGTTATCCCAGTAACGCTGTATGGAATCGGCGTCGGGCTCATACTGGGACAGATCACGAATATGACGATGTCGGCTGTCCCCACCGCGGACTCCGCCGAGGCATCCGGCGTCCTGAACGTCAGCAGTTCGATCGGGTTTGCCCTGGGGACAGCAGTCGTCGGCTCGTACTTTCTCGGACACTTCTACGGTGGTGTCGTCGATAGAGTGCTCCGAGCGGAACACGTGGCCGTTTCGACGGAGCAACGAAACGATCTGGTGATCGCTCTCGAAGATGCAGCAGAGACGGCGACCGAAGCCACACAGCAGCGCTTCGTGAGCCAACTCACTCCGACACAACAACAATTGCTCGAAGGGATCTTCGAGGCCGCGATGTTCGACGCTCAACGAGCGACGCTGCTCCTCCTCGTACTGATCGTGCTGCTCCTGCTTATTGCATCGACGTTCCTTCCGCGGCAGATACCGGAAGCCGACGAGTGAACGGTCTACCCTGGGTTCGTCTCGGGATTCTCGACGACTCTCGTACCGACACCGGGCAATTCTCGACAGCGGTCTGTCGTCGATGCGCCTGCGAATATTTGTGACTGGGTGTGGGAGAACGTCGCATGTTGGTCGTGTGGGCCGAGAGTTGCGGTTCCTCCGGTGCGTGGTACACGGATACTCGTGCTCCCGGTTTCGGAGGTCGATGAACAGTGTCCGTTCACGTCAGCCTCGACGTGGTCGCCCTCGTCGCGGCCATCGTCGGCCTCGGTGTAGGGGCGCAGTTGCTCGCCGCGAAGTACCGGGTGCCGAGCGTACTGTTTCTCCTCCTCACGGGCGTCGCCATCGGTCCGGAGGGCCTCGGGTTGATACCGCCTGACGCCGCCGGCGGTGCGCTCTCGACCATCGTCGGCGTGAGCGTCGCCATCATCATCTTCGAGGGGACGTTTCGCCTCGAGTACGGGGCCATCTGGAAGACGTCGAAGGCGGTCAGCCGGATGATCACGATCGGAGCGGTCATCGCGTTCGTCGGGACGGCGCTGACCGTGCGCCTACTGCTGGGAGCGAGCTGGGACATCGCGTTTCTCGTCGGCGCGCTGCTGGTCGCCACCGGCCCGACGGTCATCGCGCCGATTCTCGCGGTGGTTCCCGTTCGCGAGGAGGTCGCCACGACCCTCGAAGTCGAAGGGATCGTAAACGACGTCACGGCCGCGGTGCTTGCGGTCGTCCTCTTCAAGGCAATGACGGCCCAGCAACTCGCGCCGGGCGGGTACGTGTGGCTCTTCGTCCAGCGTCTCGCGACGGGAGTGATCGTCGGACTCGTGGTCGCCGGGATCGTCTGGTATCTCCTTACTCAGGTCGAACATCCATCCGAGACCGCGCCGCAGACGGCCCGGTTGCTCGTGCTGGCCGGTGCCGTCATCGCGTTCGCCGCCGCTGACTCGGTGTTCTCGGAGGCCGGGATCGTTGCCGCCGCCACTGCGGGATTCGTCCTCGGAAGTCTCGAACTGCCCTATCAGGAGGAGATACTACAGTTCATGAGGGACGAGACGTTACTGGTCCTTTCGTTCGTCTTCATCACGCTCGCGGCGTTACTCGAGTTCGAAGAACTCCTCGCTCTGGGAGTCGCCGGGCTGGCGGTCGTCGCGGTCCTGATGCTCGTGATCCGTCCGCTGGCCGTTTTCGTTTCGACAATCGCGGTCGGCTTCACGACGAGCGAACGGCTGTTCGTGAGCTTCGTCGGCCCGCGGGGGATTATCCCCGCGTCGGTCGCGACTCTGTTCGCCGTCCGGCTGCAGACGGAGAGGCCCCCGTCGGATCCTTCGGGAGCGCATTTGCTGCTCGGCACCGTGTTTCTCACCATTCTCGTCACGGTCGTCATCGAAGCGGGGTTGGCGAGACAGGTCGCCGGTGTGCTTGGGGCGACCGAGTCGGAGCAGTGAGTGCCGAACTCGATCAGTGAACAGGGTGTACGACCACTCGGAGAACGCAACGCTCCAGATGAATGCGGAACGAAAGGTCGGGATCAGAGAGAATCAAAGAGCGAAACCGCTGGCACCAGAGGCGCGTGCAGAATGTGGTGAGAACACTCCAGTCGCACTGGACGTGCTGTCCGCTGTGTGGAACACAATACGGTCCCTGAGAAACCGCTCTATCTGGATCAGCAGGTTCTGCGCGGTCCGGAACGCAGACCGGATGAGAATCACCAGCGGAGGAAAGAACGTTTTAGCCTTGGCGGGATATTCGTTCGACAATGAGTGAATCGGACGGTCCGAAACAGGTCTCGGACCCGGAGTACCACAGCGAGAACCACACCGCCGCCCAGACCTGTGGATGGACCGCCAACGCCCTTCGCGGCGAGGGTAAGTGCTACAAGTACGCGTTCTACGGCATCGAGTCCCACCGCTGCATCCAGATGACGCCCGTCGTCAAGTGCAACGAGCGCTGCGTGTTCTGCTGGCGAGACCACGCGGGCCACGCCTACGAACTCGACGACGTAGAGTGGGATGATCCCGAAGCCGTCGTCGACGCCAGCCTACGCCTGCAAAAGCGGCTCCTCTCGGGGTTCGGCGGCAACGACGAGGTCCCACGCGAAGTGTTCGAGCAGGCGATGGAGCCCCGGCACGTCGCGATCTCGCTGGACGGCGAACCCTCGCTGTACCCCTATCTCCCCGAGCTAATCGACGAGTTCCACGCCCGGGACATCACCACGTTCCTCGTGAGCAACGGCACCAACCCCGAGATGCTCGCGCGCTGCGATCCGACGCAGCTGTACGTCAGCGTCGACGCGCACAACCGGGCGATGTTCGACGACGTCGTGAAGGCCGTCGAGGACGACGCCTGGGAATCGCTGATCGACACGATGGACGTGCTCGCAGCGAAAGACGAGACGCGGACGGTCCTCAGAACGACGCTCGTCGAGGGCGAGAACATGCGCGATCCGGACTGGTACGCCGCCTTCTACGACCGCGCCGACCCCGACTTCGTCGAGCTCAAGGCGTACATGCACGTCGGCCACTCGCGCGGGCGACTCGATCGGTCCTCGATGCCCGACCACGAGGACGTGCTCGCCTTTACCGAGGAGATCCAGGAGCACATGCCCGAGCACGACGCGATCAAAGACGTCCCCCAGTCCCGCGTCGCGCTGCTCGCGCGCGACGCCGACACCTGGGTGCCGAAACTGAACAAGGACAGCGAGTTCTGGGCGGACGACCCGCTGGCAGGCGATTGATCTTCCGGCGGTCGGCGGACAAAATTTACTTCGGTTCGTCGAGGGGGTCGCCGACGACGTACCGCTGGAGAACGGTCATCTCGTCGCCGTCGTCGCTTCGCCACACCACCTGGACGACGTCGCCGGTCTCGATGAACTCGTAGGGCGGCGCCGTCTGCTCGCCGTCTTCGGGATCGCTCTCGACCTCGTCGGCGGGTCGGATCACGGTGCCGTTGAGCGAGTCGCCGTAGACGGCGATCCGCGCGCTCGTCTCCTCGACTGCGGCGTCCTTCGACGTCCAGACGGGCGCGATCCGGACGGAGCCGTTGTCGAGTTCGCGGACGGTCCACGCGCGCTCGCCGTTGACCGTGACGACGACGTTCTCCTGGTCGATCTCGAGGCCGCTCTCCTGGGTGATCGTCAGGGTCGTTCGGTTTGCGTCGCCGCCGTGTGGGATCGTCTCGTTCTGGGATTCGTACTGGAAGCTCGCGTACGGCATCCCGTTGCGTTCCTGATCCGTGTCGATCACGAACGCGTTCGCCGCGAGGGCGACGGCACCGACGAGCGCGGCCGAGAGGAGGATCAGCGCTACGACGGACGCGACGACCCTGCGATCTACCGCCGGGAGTCTATCTCGTGGATTCATCGGACACCGCTGGTGGGTACGGCCGGTACGACCGACCGTCGCTTAAGCGCGTTGGTGCGGTTCGGTCGCCCCGCTGTCCTGCCATTCGGTCAGGACCGCACCTTCCGACGGACGCCAGTCCCGACGACGTACGCGAGTCCGGGGACCTGCCGCGGCTCGGGGCGCTTCGCGGCGACCAGATGCCCGGCACCGCGCCGGAACTCCCCCTCGCTGAGATAGAGCCGGGCGATCATGTAGTCGTGCGCCCCCGTGATGTCGCGTCCCTGTGCTTCGAGGCGCTCGACCGTCTCGGAGAACGTTTCGAGGTAGTGGTCGTCCGCTTTCCTGACCGCCTCGGCCGGCGGGCTGCCGGTCGCGTACCGACGGACGAGCTGGTCGTCGACGTACGCGAGTTTTCCGCGACGCAGCACCCGGATCAGGAACTCGGGATCTTGGAACCGGTCGAACGACTCGTCGAACCCGTCGATCGCGCGCGCCACCTCGGTGCGGACGAGCAGCGTCGAGCCGGCGCTCGTGTGGAGTTCGTCCGCGAGTACGTCACCGATCAGTTCCGCGCCGCCCTCGTCGCCTTCGGTGTGCGTCTTGCGTGAGATTGCTGACGCGAGGAGCTCGTACACCGGGTGTCGGTCGCCCGCGATCTCGACCCCGCAGTAGGCTGCGACCCATTCATCGGAGCGCGCCTGGAGCGTCCACACCTGCCGTTCGAGTTTCTGGGGCAGCCACTCATCGTCCGAGTCGAGGAAGGCGACGTACTCCCCCTCGGCGTGCTCGATTCCGGTGTTTCGGGCCGCGCTGCCGCCCCGGTTGGTCTCGTGTGCGAGGTACGTCACTCGCGGGTCGTCGTACCCGGTCACCACCGACTCCGTGTGGTCCTCCGAGGCGTCGTCGACGACGAGGAGTTCGAAGTCGTCGAGCGTCTGGTCGAGCACGCTGTCGATCGTCCGCGGCAGTGCGTCCGCGCGGTTGTAGGTCGGAACGACGACGCTGACAGTTGGCATGAGCGGTCCGTTCGCGGGGACGGCACTTTATTACGGACCAGATAGTCGACGGCAGGCGCGGATCGGCTTCCGTGTGGGCGATTCGACGCCGCAGGCGCGCGGTCCGACGCCGTGGGCAGGTCGCTGTATCCGCTCTTTAGCACCTCCGTAGTCCTTCGCCGCGCCGTCTACGCGGCCGATAATAACGACCCCCGCTCCCGACTGGGGAGACGATGACAGACCGGTCACGAATCGTACGGTACGCGGGTATCGCACTCCTCGTCGGCGCGCTCGTCGTGACGGCGGGTTGCACGTCGGCGCTGGACGGCGGCGGGCCGTCCGACGGGAACGAAACTGCACCGACGGAAAACGAGAGCGCGGTCAACGAGACCGACACCGAGTCGTCCGACGGTGACGACCAAGAGAGCGGCGACGGTCACGATCACGGGGACGGAGACGGCCACGACCACGGTGGCGCTGACTCCGACGAGGGAGAAAACTCGTCGTCGGCGTCAGCCAGCGGTCGCATGACCACTGTGGTCGCCGGAACCGAACTATCACCCCAGCCGTCGGACGACGCCGCGATCCAGTTCGCGGAGAGCGACGACACCTGGCAGCTGGACGAGAGCGGCGTCACCGTCGCGTCGGCGCTCTCCCAGGCCTACGGCGTCGACGTGACGGCCGACGCCGTCACCCACGACGGGACGACCTATCACGACGGTGACGGCGGAACGTCGGTTCACGTCCGGGTGAACGGCGAACCGGTCGACCCCACGAGCCGCGAACTCTCGGACGGCGATCAGGTGTGGCTCACCGTCGAGACCGACGAGATGGACGTCGACGTGCCCGGCGAGTACATTCCGCCCGAGGACCAGCACATCCACGGCGACATCGAGTTCGTCGTCGAAGGCGAGGAGATCGACTTCAGCGCGGATCGGTACCAGTCCGGCCACCAGCACTTCCACTTCGAGGGCGGCGCGGCCGATCCCTGGCACGCCCACTCTTGGAGCGTCTCGCTCGGCTACGCGATGTCGACGCTCGACGGGATCGACGTGACCGACGGCGAGGTCACGTACGACGGGACGACCTACACCGACGAGGAAGTGACCGTCGAAGTCAACGGCGAGTCGGTCGACCCGGACGAGTACTTCCTCAAGGACGGCGACTCGGTGCGGATCGTCGCCGGGGGAACGTAGGCGCGCAGCGCTATTTTAGACGCAGACCGAGCGTTACCACTCCGGGAAGCTGTTTTCCGACATCGAGAGGTCCGTCGCGCCTTTGTCGAGATACCCGCCGTACAGTTCGTTGTCGACGATCGTCGCGTCGTCCGAACTATCGAGCAGCTTCAGCGCCTCGAAGCCGTCGTACGATCGGGCGGTGACGTCTGAGACCTCGGCGCCCGCGACGTCGATGATCGGGTGGTGCGTGGACACGTACGTCCCGCCCGTGACCTCGCAGTTTTCCCCGTGGATCTCGATCGCGCGGCGGTAGTCGGGTCCGGGCTGGTCGACGATCAGGTCGTCGAACTCGCAGTTGGCCCGCTCGCAACGGATGGCATTGCGCCCGCTCGCGCCCGAGGCGTCGCCGTCGATCGTCGCCCGGCGGACCAGCACGCGCTCGTCGTCGGCGGCGTTCCGCCCGCGAATCTGGAGGGCGTGCCCGCCGCCGTCGATCTCGATATCGGTGTCGAGGACGTCGACCGCGCCGGCGTAGGGGTTGATCACGACGCCGTGGTTGGCGCGGTCGCCGATCGTGACCGTCGTCTCCTGGATCCGCGCCGAGTCGACGGCGTTCAGCACCGTGATCGCGTTCCCGTTCGGCTCGGGAAGCCGGACGTCCGTGTTGTACACCCAGAGGTGCTCGCCGGCGTCGAGGCGGATCCCGCGCTGGTTGTGTCCCTCCCGCCGGTCGTCGACGACGACCGTGGCGTTCCGGACGTAGCTGTAGTCGCCCGCCAGACGGATGTTGGCGACGTTGCTGTTCCTGTAGACGCCGCCCTCGACGACGACCCGGCCGTCCGCGCCGGAGACGTACAGGCCGTTGTCGGGGAACTCGCCGAGTTCACAGTCCCGGACCCACAGCTTGCCGGAGTGACTCGCCGAAACCAGCATCCCGGTCGGGCCGACGTCGATGTCGCCGACGGTGTTCTCGGAGAACGCGCCGCCGTCCGGCGCGCGGAACCCCTCGACGGTCCCGATGCCGTCGTCGTCGGTGACGCAGAACAGCGCCGGTCCGAACGTCCCGGTGTCGTGTTGGCCCAGAACGTCGATATCGCGAACCTGCATGCCGTCGCTGACGTACGCTTCGACGGCGCGCAGGCCGCTGTTCTCGGCCGTGAAGTCGAAGTCGAACCCCTCGAACCGCAGATCCCGCCCCGGCGAGTAGATGACGCCGAGCCGGAACAGCCTCGCAGCGCCGCCGAACGTTCCCTCCGTGACGACGTTGTCGTCGACTGCCTCGACCGTCCCCGGGACGATCGTGGCGTCCTCGCCGACCAGACCGAAGTTCTCGAAGCCGGTGTATCGAAACTGCTCGGTCATCAGGTACCGACCCGGCGGAAACACCAGTAGGGTGTCGTCCCCCCGGAGCTCCACCAGGAGGTCGTCGATCGGTTCGCTGCCCGTGTTGTCGGCGCCGGCCTCCACGACGTTGATCACCGTCCCGTACTGGTCGTCGTACTCGCTGGCTGCCGCCGCGCTGGACGGAACCGAACCGGCGAGCAGCGACCCGGCGATGCCGACTCCTGCGAGTCCGAGGAAGGTTCTGCGATTCCTGACCGTCGAAGGACTGTCCGAAGCGCCCTCTGTAGCAGAGCCGCGCCGATCCACCGATGTGCCGTTTTCTTGTTTCATAGTCGAGATCACGCACCAAGTTTTCGAGTCCGCTACAACGGCTGTTTAGCGCGCATGTAAAACTTTGTGTTTCTGTTACTAATATACAATATGCGGCTAAAAAGGGCTTCAAATGGCCCAAAACTGGGTTTTAGTACATTAACGTAGTCCGTCATATTGTAAAAAATTAAAATAGCCAGACGAGGTTCATGTCTGCAACGATACATCACGACGCCGGCCGACCGCGCCGTTCGAAAGCCGGCCGCCAGTCGGTGTCGGAATCGCTTACCGCATCTATAATAATACCCGCCCCAGCCCTGGCTGTGAACACCCGACCAACGGGTTTGACCGAAACCATGAGCCGAAAGAGCAAATCGCTACTACTGGGTGCTATCGTCATCACCGCCGTCCTCGCGTATCGGCGGCTCCGAACACCGTCGAACGACGCCGCGGCCGAATCGGCGATCGAGAAATCGACCGAAAACCGGCCGTCGGGTGCGTAGCATGTACGGTGGCAAGACGATCGCTGCGGTGATCCCAGCGTACAACGAGGAGTCGTTCGTCGGCGACGTCGTCGAGACGCTGCCCGAGTTCGTCGACCGCGCGTACGTGATCGACGACGCCTCGACCGACGACACCTGGGCGGAGCTCCAGCGCGCCGCCGAGACCGTCAACGACGAGTGGGACGCCGAAAACGACGCCTCTCACGCCGAGGTGGCGCCGGAGGACGCGCACGCTTCGCCCCAGACCGCGTCCGACGGCGGCGTCGGCTTCGGTCGTCGCGTCGTTCCGATCCAGCACGAGGAAAACCGGGGCGTCGGCGGCGCGATCAAGACCGGCTACCAGCACGCGCTGGACGACGGCGTCGACGTCACGGCCGTGATCGCCGGCGACGGGCAGACCGAACCCGACATCGTCGAGCGGATCATCACGCCGGTCGTCGAGGGTGACGCCGACTACGCGAAAGGGAATCGTCTGCTCTCGCAGGACCGCAGCGACATGCCGCTGTTCCGGCAGGTGGGCAATTTCGTGCTCACCGTCATCACGAAGATCGCCAGCGGCTACTGGAAGCTGATGGACCCCCAGAACGGGTCGACGGCGATCTCGCACGAGGCGCTCGCGGCGGTCGACATCGACGAGATGTACGAGGACTACGGCTACTGCAACGATCTGCTGATCCGGTGTAACACGAACCAGCTGCGCGTCGCCGACGTCTCGCGGCGGGCGGTCTACAAGGACGAGGAGAGCCACATCACCTACTCGACGTACATTCCGAAGGTGTCGGCGCTGCTGCTCCGAGGATTCCTCAGGCGGTTGCACGCCCGATATCTCGGTCGAGACTTCCATCCGCTGCCGTTCTTCTACTACCTCGGCGCCGCCGGCGCGGGAGCGGGGCTGGTCGCCACGCTGAAAAACGTCGTCTCGGACGACGCCGACGTCGCGGGATCGCTGGGGTTGTTCCTGCTCGGCTGGCTGTTCATGCTGCTGGCGATGGTGTTCGACCTCGACGAGAACCGCGGGCTCGACGTGCAGGTGTACGACTAACCCCGCGACCGGTCGCATTTTCGCGTCGCTCGATCCCTCTCGCAGACGCCGGAATCGACGCTTCGCCGTTAGAACCGGCCGTCGCACTCCGAACTGTTCTTCGACGTGTGCGTTTCTCGCCCACCGTATCGTCTCGCGTTCCAGAGAGGTTTAGCGCCATCGTAGCCTCGATCGGCATTCGAAATTCCCGGCTCTGAAGGCCTGAAACCGTCATATTCGCTTAGCTGGCGGGTAATAAAGCCCCTCTCGCGGGTAGGGACGTCCGCGATGACAGACCTATCCAGACGACGCGTGCTGCTGACGGGCGGCGGGCTCGCGATCACGGCACTCGCCGGCTGTACCGGCGACGAATCGAACGACGGCGACGAGAACGAGCCGATGGACGGCGGCAACGAGACGGACGACCCGGCGGCGAACGAGACGGGCGACTCGGCCGCGAACGAGACCGACGGAGAGACCGAGACGGACGCCGCCCAGGAGCCCTACGACAACGGCGACGTGCACAAGCACGGACAGCTGTACCTGGAACTAGACGGCGAGTCGATCGCGCTCGGAACCGAAGAGGAAAACTGGGAGCAAAACGGCGCGGACGAACACTTCTACTTCACGGAGGGTGACAGCACTACGTGGCACCTCCGATCGCGCGGCGTCACGCTCGAGTACGCGCTGAACGCGATCCCGACCCTCGAGGCGACCGCCGACAGCCTGACCTACGACGGCACGACGTACGAGGACGGCGACGACGCGTCGGTGTCGTTCCGGGTGAACGGCGAATCTGTCGACTTCGAGCAGTACGCGCTCGAGCACGGCGACGAGATCCGGATCACCGTCGATACCGACGGGAGCGACGCGACGACTGACGAGGGATCGATAGACGGTGGGAACACGACTGACTTGAACACGTCCGACGGGAACGAATCCCAGACCGACAGCAGCTTCTGACACACCGGCGCGCGGCGACGCCTGCTGGACGCCGTCGACCGGGTCCCATCACTTGATCGTCGCACCGCGAGTGATGCCGCTCAGTCGCTCGACAGCGTCACGTCGTCCAAAAACTGTTCTTGCCACCGGCAGAGCCGCTCTAGCTTTCGTATTCCCTCGTCGGTCGCGTCGTACAGGTTCGTTCGGCCGTCGCAACGCCGCTTTTCGACGAGCCCGCGCTCCACGAGCGCGTCCAGGTTCGTGTACAGTCGTCCCGGGAGGACGTCGCGGCCCTGGGACGACTCGAGACGCTCTTTGATCTGCTGTCCGTTCGCCCCGCCCGCTCCGGCGGTCACGAAAAGCAAGTCGCGCTGGATGCCGCTCAGTTCGTACACCTGCATAGCTCGGCCGTCCGACAGTCGTGGGGGGCGGGGCAAGTACGCACCACACCGTTCGCAATTCTACGCACCTGATAAGTTCGTTCGCGCGGCGAGCGCATCGTCGGCGAGCGAGCTTAGCAGGCGTATAATAACGGGACGCGGCGCCGTCGGTTCGGCCGTACCGCCGGCCGGATTTCACCTTCCCCATTGGCCTGGTTGTTCGCGGTCGGCGGTACGTGGTGTGAGAGCCGCTCCCCGCGCAAGCCCGCCGGCCCGTCGTGCGGGCTTGCGTCGTTGTTGCTTCGGCGTCTCGGCGCCACGGTGAACGATCACCGGCCGTCGAGCGTCGTCGAGATGGCTTCCAGCTGCAGCCGCCGCTACGGGACTGCCGTCTGCCTTACCTGCCGCTTAGTAAACCCCCCGTAGCCCCGACGATCGGACGATGCAAGCAGTCGTTCTCGCCGCAGGAAAAGGGACGCGCATGCGACCGCTCTCCGACTCGGTTCCCAAGCCCATGCTCCCGGCCGCCGACCGTCCGCTCGTCGCCCACACCGCCGACGCGGCGATCGACGCGGGCGCCGACGAGCTCGTGCTGGTCGTCGGCTACGGCGCGGAGACCGTCAGGGAGTACTTCGGCGACCGATACCGCGACGCGCCGGTCCGGTACGCCGTCCAGGAGGAACAGGCCGGAACGGCCGACGCCGTCCACGCCGCTCGCGACCACCTCGACGGCCCCTTCGCCGTGCTGAACGGCGACAACCTCTACGAACCCGCAGGGGTCGAGGCGCTGTTCGAAGCCGGTCCGGCCGTGGCGTCCTACCAAGTCGAGACGCCGTCGAACTACGGCGTCCTGTCGACCGACGACGGGGCGGTCACGGACGTCGTCGAAAAGCCGAGCGATCCGCCGACCGACCTGATCAACGCGGGCGCGTACGTCTTCCCCGAGGCTGCGCGCGAGTGGCTTGACGTCCCCCGCAGCGAGCGCGGAGAACGGGAGCTCACCGACGTTCTCCTCGACGTCGTCGAGCGCTTCGACGTGACGCCGGTCGAACTGACGCGCTGGCTCGACGTCGGTCGCCCCTGGGAGCTGCTCGCGGCGAACGAGTGGACGCTCGCGACCGCCGACCGGGAGCTGGCCGGAACCGTCAGCCCGGACGCGACCGTCGAGGGGTCGGTCGTCGTCGAGTCCGGGGCCACGGTCAAGTCCGGGGCGGTGATCGAGGGCCCGGCGCTGCTCAGATCGGGCGCGAGCGTCGGTCCCAACGCCTACGTCCGCGGGGCGACGCTGCTGGGCGAGGATGTCTCGATCGGTCACGCTGTCGAGATCAAGAACAGCGTCGTGCTGTCGGGGACGAGTATCGGCCACCTCTCGTACGTCGGCGACAGCGTCGTCGGCCGGGACGCGAACTTCGGCGCCGGGACGAACGTCGCGAACCTCCGGCACGACGATCGCCCGGTGGAGGTCACGATCAAGGGCGAGCGCGTCTCGACGGGTCGGCGCAAGTTCGGCGCCGTCGTCGGCGACGGCGTCAAGACCGGGATCAACACGAGCCTCGACCCCGGCGTGACGCTGTCGACCGGCGTGACGACCGTCCCCGGAGAGCGGGTCGCACGCGACCGCTATGACGATCCGGATTGACGGCCGTCGGGGGGTCGGGTCCGTAGCCATCGCGACCCCACCCGCCGCCAGTCCGACGCGCGCCGTGGTCGCTCCCTACCCTCTCCTCATCGACGCGCGAGGTGAACAGTGAACCGGAGCATCACCAGCGGGTTCCTGTCGGTCGTCAGCACCAAGGTCGTCGTCATGATGCTCGGCCTGCTGACCTCGCCGCTCCTGACTCGCTATCTCGGCGGGCAGTACGGCGACTACGCCTTCCTGCTGTCGCTGTTCGCGATCTTCATGATCTTCGTCAGTTCCGGCGTGAGCGACGGCGTCCGGAAGTACCTCGCCGAGGAGCGCCCGGATCCCAACTGGGACGAGCACGTCGTCGGCTTCTACTTCCGGTTCGCCGCGTTCGCGGCGCTGGTCGGCGCCGCGGCGCTGGTCGGCGCGGCCGAGTCGGGGATCGTCGCGGAGCGCTTCGGCGACGAGCGCTACCGGACGTACTTTTACCTGCTCGCGGCGCTCGTGGTCACCGCGCAGTTCCGCGAGTACGCCCGCCGGACGCTGATGGGGTTCGGACTGGAGCCGTACTCGGAGACGCTGAAAGTCCTACAGAAGCTCACTTTCGTCGGTAGCGCCGTGCCGCTGGCGGCGCTCGGCTTCGGCGTCCCCGGCGTGCTCGCCGGCCACATCCTCTCCAGCGCGCTGTCGGCGCTCATCGGCTTCGCGATCATCGTTCGACAGGTCCCGATCTCGTCGGTCGTCCGGATCCCGTCGCTGTCGTTCCCGCGCCGGGAGCTGCTCACGTTCAACGGTCTCAGCGTCGTCCTCGTGTTGCTACTGACGTCGCTGTACCACGTCGACGTCATGATGCTCCGGCCGATGGCGGGCTCGGAGGCGACGGGGTACTACAAGATCTCGCTGACGCTGGCCGAGCTGCTCTGGTTCGCGCCGCTGGCGATGCAGACCGTGCTGTTGCACTCGACGTCGAGCCTCTGGTCGACCCAGAGCCGACAGCGGATCAGCAGCATCTCGGCGCGGGTGACGCGGTACACGCTGCTGTTCACCGCGCTGCTCGCGCTCGGCGTCGCGGCGCTCGCGCCGACGGCGATCCCGCTGCTGTACCCCGACGACTACGTCGCCAGCGTGACGCCGCTGTTGCTGTTGTTGCCCGGCGCGGTCGGGTTCGCGGTCGCCCGCCCGATCCTCGCGATCGGTCAGGGGAAAGGCGACCTCGGCCCGCTGATCCTCACGACCGGCGTCGCGGCCGCGCTGAACCTCGCGCTCAACTTCCTGCTGATCGGTCGCTACGGGATGTACGGGGCGGCCGTCGCCACGAGCGTCGGGTACGGCTCGATGTGCGTCCTCCACGTCTGGAGCGCCCGCCGCCTCGGCTTCGACCCGCTCGCGGACGCGCGGCTCCTGCGGGTGACGGCCACCGCCGCGCTGTCGGCGGTCCCCATCTTCTACGCCGCCGGTCTCTTCGACCGACCGATCGCCGCGGTGGCGGTCGTTCCGCCGGTCGGCGCGGCGACGTTCTTCGCGATCGCGATCCTGACGCGCGCGATCGACGTCGCGGAACTCCGCGGTCTCCTCGGCTCCGTCCCCGGCGTCGAAGGGGGACACTCGCTCGGATCGAACCGCGTTTCCTCCCCGAACGGCGGCTTGATCACCGCCGGCGGACTGCAGAAGGCGCTGCTCGCCGCCGGGACGCTGTTCTTCCTCGTCGGCATCGTGCTCTCCTCCGTCGGTCCGGGACTGCTCGGCAGCGGCCAGGCGGCGACCCCGGACGGCCCGACCAACGAGACGGCCGAAACGACGGACCCGGCCCCAGAGGACGATACCGCGGGGGACGACAGCACTGCCGGCGAAGACGACGCCGGCGACGGAGGTGGTGACGGGTCCGACGACGGGTCCGGTGGTGGTAGCGACGGCGACGTCGGCGACGACAACGAGTCCGCCGGAACGGTCGACGACAACGAATCTGATGGCGACCTCGCTGACAACGAGTCTGATGGCAACGTCAGCGATAACGAGTCGGGCGGCGGCTTCGACGATAACGAGTCGGACGGTAGCTTCAGCGACAACGACTCCGGCGGTTCAGTCGGCGATGATAACGAGTCAGACGGTGGCTTCAGCGACAACGACTCCGACAGTTCGGTCGGTGACGATAACGAGTCGGATGGGACGGTTGGCGACGATGATGAGTCGGACGGCGGCTTCAGCGACAACGACTCGGACGGCAGCTTCGACGATAACGACTCGGACGGCAACGTCAGCGACAACGATTCGGGCGACAGCTTCGACGACAACACGACAGACGGCGGCGGTAACACGTCCGGCGACGGCAACACGTCCGACGACGACCTGCTGTTGCGCGTCGCCGAGTACGACGGCTGACCGCCGTCCGCGTTCGGCATCGCCTGAGGATCCGTCGTCGCCCGACTGACGAACGCGCCGTTCCGTGTCGCTCATATTTTCCGTGACATCGAGAACAGACCACCGCTGGAGAGCCACCCCAAGTGCCTCGGCCGATCGCGTGGGAGTTCTCGGCGTCTCTCGCCGCTGGAAGGCGACGGGCGCTGCTGAGCGCATGAGAGACGAACCGACCGGTCGACGCCCTACGCGTCGCAGTGCTCTGCTCGAAGAAAGGGAGTCTTCGCAGCCGACGTCAGGCCGTTCCGGACGGACACAGCGCGTCCTCCGGCGTCAGCGTCTTCTCGTCGAGCGCGAGGTCCAGCCAGGTCGTGACGTCGTTGATCCGGAGCTTGATCCGCGGGGGAAGGTCGTGGACGGCCGGATACTCGAAGAACAGCTCGCGGTCGAGATCGGCCCGCTCGTACAGCTCGCGCCGATCGGGCCAGGGGCTGCCGAACGACGAGACGACCGGTAGCTTGCGCCGGAGGAACTTCTCGACCTGGTTCAACCTGTGGGAGTCGTGGGGCCGGTCCGGCGGCCGGTGGCGCAGGAGGTTCGGGTCGATCTTCCGGAGCGCCGCCAGGAACGTCCGCGTGTTCCGGTGTTCCGGCGGCGTCCGGAGATGCCAGTCCAGCAACTCGGCGTCCGCCGCGAGGAACGACTCGACGTAGTTGTCCGCGAGGTGCGACCGGAACGACATCGACGGCTGGTTCTGGATGCCCAGCAGCGAGATGGCGTTGTAGGTCGAGTCGTACCGCTCCTCGAGATCGTCGAGGTGCGTCCGGATGCGCTCGTGGACGTACTCCTCGCTGTCGTCGGCGTCGACGCGGTCGCAGTTCGGGAAGACGTCGTCGCTCTCGGGCATGTACCCGAGCTTCGAGGAGAGCGTCTCCGCGGGGTCGGGGTCCGGATCGAGGCGCCCGCGGGGGAACGGGTGGCCGAACACGTCCTTCGTGTCTCGCGGGAGGAAGTGCCCGCGGAGGTACGTGTCACAGAGCAGCCCGTGGTACATCGTGTCCACGTCGATCTGGTCGTCGTACCCGGCGTGGTGGATGTGCAGCGACTCTCGGATGCCGTGCCCGTACTGGACCGTGTCGGGCTCGACGTTGAGGTACGACTCGTCGGGCGGCAGCGCCCGGTGGTCCGCGCCGTACTGCGAGGCGATCCGTTTCGCCACCTGCACCTCCGCGGACTCCGGCGATCCGACGGTGTAACAGACGTCGATGTCGTCGACGCAGGCGAGCATGAGCCGCGAGTCGTAGCCCCCGCTCAACAGCAGCCCCTTCCGTCCATTCACCGTCGCTCGCCGCCGCACGGCACGTTCGAGACGCTGTGCGAGTTCGTCGACGTAGTCGAACTGCTCGGGCTCGTACACGAACCGGTCGAGCGTGCGCGTCGCGTCGGCCTCCAGGCAGCCGTCGAACGGGATCCGCCTGAGCTGGCTGACGACGGTCCGGTCGCCCAGCGCCGTGCCGAGGTGGAGAAACTCCAGCAGCGGATCGCCGTCGACCTCCGGCGCGGGGATGTGCTTCGCCACCGCGGCGGGATCGGTCCCGAACACGCGCCCGAACGGCGTGTCGGCGTAGTAGCAGTCCCACGACCGGACCGGATCGGTTGCGACGAGCGCTTCCTGCCCGTCGTCGACGAACGCCAGGAACGAGCCGTTCAGTTCTCCCAGAGCGTCGGTCCCCGACTCCCGATACTGTTCCAGGAACCACTCGGCGCGCGAGACGCGCTCGGGCATGAACACCTCGCCCCAGAGGGCGCACGCGCCGTCGTCGTCCGAGTGGACCGTCGTTCGGCTCGGAAGCTCCTGGGCGACGTCCCGGACGCCGACCGTGGCGGCGCCGCCCTCGACGACGCGGTCGAACTCCGTCGGCGATCGCAGCTTCCGGAAGTCGTTCTCGGACCCGAACACGCCGAAAAATTCGTTGTTCATCGTGTGTCCTCCGCCCGCGATCATTCCACGGTGACGCTCTTGGCGAGGTTGCGCGGCTTGTCGATCGCCCTGTCCAGCTGGTTCGCGGTGTGATAGGAGACCAGTTGCAACTGCACGTTCGCGAGCAGGCCGGCCCACACCGGATGGACATCCGGCACCGTCAGGTGGGCGTCGGCGGCGTCGACCGCCGGGTGGCCCTGACTCGCGACCGCGACGACGTCCGCACCCCGCGTCTGGGCCTCCGAGGCGTTTTTCAGCGTTTTCTCGTCCTGGTCGCCCCCGAAGACGGCGAACACCGGCGTGTTCGGCGTCACCAGCGACAGCGGGCCGTGCTTGAGCTCGCCCGAGGCGAACCCTTCAGCGTGCTCGTAGGTGATCTCCTTGAACTTCAGCGCGCCCTCCAGGGCGACGGGATAGCAGCGTCCCCGTCCGATGAAGAAGAACGCGTCGCTGCCGAGGTAGTGCCTGCCGACCTCCCGCGCGTCGCTCGCCGAGAGCATCCGGTCGAGCGCGTCCGGCAGGCGTTCGAGCGACTTCGCGACCGCCTCGAAGTCGTCCCGGGGATCGCCGTGGGGAACGTCCACGGCGAGTCGACGAGCCAGCAGCGCCAGCGTGACCGCCTGGGACGTGAACGTCTTGGTCGCGGCGACGCCGATCTCGGGCCCCGCGCGGATGAACAGCGCGTCGTCGCACTCGCGGGCGGCCGTCGAGCCGACGACGTTGGTCACCGCGAGCGTGCGGGCGCCCCGATCGGTCGCCCGTCGGATCGCGCCGAGCGTGTCGGCGGTCTCCCCGCTCTGGGTGACGCCGATCACGAGCGTTCGCTCGGTGACGGGAACGTCGGCGGTGCCGTACTCGCTCGCCCGGTACGCGCTGGCGTTGATCCCCGCGCTCTGGAGGAGCTGCTGGCCGTACAGCGCCGCGTGGTAGCTCGTCCCGCAGGCGACCAGCTGCACCTCCGAGACGCCCTCGAACGCACCCGGCGGGAACTCCTCCAGCGAAACCTCGCCGTCCTCGGCGTCGATCCGGCCCTCGATGGTGTTGGCCAGCGACGTCGGCTGGACGTTGATCTCCTTGAGCATGTAGTGGCTGTACTTGCCCTTCCCGGTCTCTTCGGGGTCCCAGTCGACGTGCTCGGTGTCGCGCGCGACGTCGCCGCCGTCGAGGTCGGTGACGCCGACCGAGTCCGGCCGAAGTACGGCGACGTCGTCGTCTTCGAGGTAGACCACCGTGTCCGTGTGCTCCAGGAACGCCGGGACGTCGCTCGCGAGGAAGTACTCGGAGCCGGCGACGCCGAGGACGAGCGGCGATCCCTGCCTGGCGCCGTACACCGCCTCCTCGCCGTCGACGATCGCCGCGATCGCGTAGCTCCCTTCGAGGTCGCGGACCGTCCGTCTGAACGCCGCCTCGGCGTCTTCGGACCGCTCCAGGTAGTGTTCGAAGAGGTGCGGGACGACCTCGGTGTCGGTGTCGCTCGTGAACTCGCACCCGAGGTCGGCGAGGCGCTCCCGCAGCGCCTCGTGGTTTTCGATGATCCCGTTGTGGACGACTGCGACCTCGCCGTCGCCGTCGGTGTGGGGATGGGCGTTGGCGTCGGTCGGCGGCCCGTGGGTGCTCCAGCGCGTGTGGCCGATGCCGACGTTGCCGCTCGCGACGCCGTCCCGGATCTGGGCCGACAGCTCGCTAACTTCGCCCGATCGCTTGTACACGTCGATGCCGTCGCCGTTCCGGACTGCGACCCCCGCCGAGTCGTAGCCTCGATACTCGAGATTCTCGAGCCCCGACAGCACGAGCGGGACGGCATCGCCGCGCCCGGCGCGGGCGATGATGCCGCACATCTACGCCACCTCCCGCTCCGGCGCGGCGGTCGTCAGCTCGGTGTCGACGGTCGTCGTCCGCTCGTCTTCCGCGTTCGTCGTCCGATGCGTCCCGACTGCGGTTCTCTGGCGTGTCATGGTTGATCTGAGTCCTCCGCGCCCCGATTCGTGAGACGCGGAGCTTGTCAGCCACCTCTCGACGTAGCCCGTTTACTATAGTCGCTCTAAGACGCCGCTTAGCCCGCCGATAAGCGCTCCCACGATTTCGTTCTGTGCTTACTGACCCGATAGTAACGCCCGCTCTCCCTCACGGTCTCGCTATGGGACCTCCCGCCTCGCGACGACGCGCACTGGAACTTACGGGCCTGACGCTCGCGGCCGCGCTTCCGGGCTGTGCGAGCGTCGCCGATCGGTTCTCGTCGGGCTCCGACCCCGGCGATTCGGACTCGAACAGCTCCGCCGGAAACGCGGTGGCGCGCGGCGACTCGTCGACGGACGACCCGACGTCCTCCGGCTCCGCGAACGAGTCGTCGGCGTCCGACGAGCCACTCGCGGTCACCGCTCCGGACGTCTCGTTCGCTGACGCGCCGCTTCCCGACGACCCGGGCGCGCATCCGTACGCGCGGATGGGAACCGGCGCGGACGTCACGGCGACCGCGTTCGGCAACTGGAAGTGTCCGTACACGCGGGCGATGGTCGTCGAGTACCTCCCGTCGGTCGTCTCGACGTTCGTTCGGCCCGGCGATATCGATCTGGAGTTCAGATTTCTCGCCTACCGATCCGGCGATCCGTTTCTCGGCGCCGACGCGCCGCGGGCAACCCGCGCCGGGCTGGCGGTCTGGGACGACGCTCCCGAGTCCTACTGGTCGTACTTCAGTCACGTCTTCGCGAACCAGCCGTCGTCCGACGAACGGTGGGCGACGCCGACGGCGCTCGGACACCTCGCCGACGCGGCGGGCGCGAACGGCTCCCTCGACGACCGACTCGACGCCGACGACGCGCGCCTCGACCGGACCGTCGCGGCCGCTCGGGAGCGATCGGTCTACAGCGTCCCGCGACTCGTCGTGGACGGCGAGGTGTTCGCGCCGACGATCGAACCGGCTATCACGACGGACGCGCTCGCGGCCGCGACGAAGTAGCGGTCGGTTGGTCGCTCACTCGGCGGGCAGTACACCGGGAGGACTGGCGGTCACTCCGACTCGAAGGGTGCCTTCGCGGCCTCGGGTTCCTCGTCGTGGAACGTGACGAGGTTCTCCCGACCCACCGAGATTTTGCTGATCAGGTCGTCGTCCTCCATCTTCGAGAGCCGTCGACTCACCTTCGACTTCGACCAGTCGGTCCGCTGGACGATCGCCTGCTGTCGGACCCGACCGCCGTTTTCTTCGAGAATCTCGAGGATCCGGTCCTCGTCGGTGACCGGTTCCGGCTGTGGCTGTCGGGACGGGCCACCCGTCGATTCCCCGGTCGCTGACGGTCCGTCGCCGGCGGTCGGCGGGGCGGTCCCGCCTCTGCCCGACATCGGAGCGCCGTCCCGGTCGTCGCGGTCGATATCGGGAAGTTCCGGTTCGAACTGCTTGACGACGAGCCCGAACAGGCCCATCAGCACCGTCACGGGGATCGTCGCGATTCCCAGCAACAGCGGGGTCGTCCCCGGGTCGGTCGGGTCGGTGTTGATCATGACTTCGGCACTGTCCGGAATTTGGTCGCCGTCCGTGTCGATGTCGAGCGGATCCGTGCCGTACGTGTACACCTCCTCGTAGTCGTTGAGTCCGGATCGGGTCGTGTCCGACACCGCGAAGTTCGTCCCGCGGCGCAGCTCCTCCTCGTTCGTCAACCCGTTGTTGCTCGCGTCGCCGTCCTTCTCGAGGATGTGGACGGTTCGGTTCGCCCGCAGCACTTCGATTTCGTTTGTTCCGATCATCGCGGGGACTTCCCGGACCATCACGACATCGACGGGAATCTCTCCCGGTTGTACCTCCGTCCATCCGCGGACATCTATCTCGAACGAGGCGTCTCCTCCAGTGGTAGACGTGTTGTACGACGCCGAACATGCGAGTTCCACGGGGTCACTCTCCGCGCCCGCGTCCGACGCGTTCGGTCGTGCTTCGAGGCAAGCGAAGTAGTCGCCGGTGGCGTTGCCCGAATCGAATTCGACCGTAACCGTCGCGTTCTCGTCCCTGAACGCGTACCCCGTCCCGTTGTCGGCTCGGATCATTCCGATCCCGGAGTACGCGACGCTCTCGATCGTCTGATTGGACTGGTTCACGCGTTGCTCGGTCGTGTTGTCCTGTGCCGCCACGTCACTGGCGGCCGGTCCCAGCAGTCCTACCAGCGAAATTCCCAGGAGCACGATCACGAAGAGCAGGACCGCACTCTTGGTTCGAGATGGTAGCGCCGGGCGCGGTGGAGGGGTCATTAGTCGTGCTGACCGTATACTTACTGAACTCCTCCCGCTTGTATATGTTTCCTCCTCTCTTTGACCCATTCTCCTCGTTCTGCTGGTACAATACGTACGAAAACATTATTTTTCAAAGTATAAAATCGCAGTTTTGTCGTGGACGTTTCACGTTCAGGACGGCGACACAGTGGAGGCTAACCGCCGTACGGCGCGGTACGCTACTCTTCTTGCGGCGAGCCGTCAGTCCATTGCCAGGCTGCGAGGAGCGTGAACGCGACGACGAGCAACGCCCCGATCGCGATCGGGGTCACTGCGCTCAACACCGGTACGCCGAGGCCGGATCCGACGAGCAGCGCACCCGCCGCGGCCATCGTCCCGAAGTAGTAGGTGCTCCAGTCGCGATCGTCGGCGAGGGACGGCTCGTCGGCGTTCTCGCTCGATGCGGTGGTCGCGGCGTCCTGCGCCTCGACGTCTGCCTCATCGCGGGTGCCCTCCTGAGACGCCGTCAGATCGCCTTCTTCCACGATGTACTGTTCCAGACGCTCGGCTCGCGGCTTCTGCTCGACGATGCCCCGACTCTGGTTGTAGTCGATGATGCCGTGCTTGTCGAGCTTCGGAAGGTGGGCCTGGTAGAGGGCGATGTACACGCGCTGTCGCTCCTGGGAGGTGAGTTGCTCGACTGTCGTGTCGTACTCCCAGGCGGCGACCTGTTCGGCCACGTCGCGCATGCGTGCGGCTCCGTCGACGCCCTTCATGTACCGGAGCACGCTCCGGCGACGCTCGTTCTGGAGCAGGTGGTAGACATCGTCCGCCTCTAGCTTTCCCGATTCTTTATTACCGACTTCTGATAGGATGTCTTCTGCAGCGGTGTTCTCGGCGGTCTGTGTCTGGCTCATATCGACACTCACCCCGTTTTCGTGAGTGGGTAATAAAGCTGGAACTATGTCTCGACTGTTGCGGACTGTTTCACGGTACTCGGCGCCTGTTTGGCGTCGCAACAGTCGCCGAAACAATCGTAATAGAAAACGCTCACGTACAGTGGTTCTAATTGTTTCGTATCATGCTGTGTATGTAAATATGGTCCCGCCGAGATCGACCGACGATCCGCCGTTTTCGCGGGTCGTTTCGGCCGCCCGGAGCGCCCGTTTCGACCGGGACAATCCGGGCCGCCAAACCGCATCCCAGCCCAAGTAGAATAATAGTTATTTGGATCTGATACTTGGGCCAAATAGAGCCTCCCTGTAGCGAGCCGATCCGGGCCAGCAACGGCGAGCGTACGGCGTCGCTCGCTCGACCACACGAAGTCACTCCGACGGGAACAGGTCGCTCGCGACCCGTCTATGGCGTCTTCGCACCTGGCCGGAGCTCGTTTCGAATCTACGACCCGCTCTTGGCGGGTCGAACCCCTGGGAGTTCGGTGACCAGCAGGCGCTCGATTGCTGGCAACGATGTCGACCGAGTTGTCACTCCGTGCGGAGACGCCACTGAGGCGTACTCGCTGGCCTTCAGAGGAGCGTCGCGACATCCAGGGACGTTGGTCGGCGTCACTGCGGCCGGCGGTGACGCCGACGCTCAGCCCGTTACCAGCGGCGCTCGTCAGCGGCGCGCAGCGAAGAAAACGGCGGTCGACGATCGGCAGCTTCCGGACGCCAACCCCGTTCGATCAGGGCGCCGTACACATCCGGACGTCGCCGTTGCCGTAGACGTGGTTGGTCGTCTCGGGGCAGACGGCGGCCTCCGAGAGGTCGAGGTTCGCGGCCGTCTCGCGTTCGGTCAGGAAGTACGACGCACCCGCTGACTGGTACTGGCGGTACACCGCCGTCTCGTGCGTCGTCGGTCGCCCGTCCCTGAGCTCGATCGGCTCCGCGTGGTGGGCGCCGGTCCGCTCGAAGACGGTCTGGTAGGGATGGTCGGTGTACAGCGGCCGATCGGTCGATCGGTCGATCTCGTCGATCGTCTCGACGGCGGCGAGCTCCGTTTCGGTGTAGGATAGGCGCTCGCGCTCGCCCGGGAACACCGGCGAGTCGGGCGTCCCGTCGCTCGACACGAGCATCACGCCCGGGAACAGCACGGCGAACAGCACCAGGCCCGCGAGGACGACTCGCGGCGAGAGGTACGACGAGAGATAGCTGAGGCCGGCCACGCCCACCAGCACCATCGGCGCGTAGAGGAACGCGAACCAGCGGCCGGGGACGAAATTCCGGATCCCGAACAGCGGCAGTCCCAGCGCCAGGAACAGCATCACGACGATGCTGGTCAGCAGCGTGAACGTCGTCTGGCTGGCCAGGTCCTGCCGGAGCACGACGAGGCAGCCGACGACGGCGAGCAACAGCAACAGCAGGAAGCCGACCGTGTCGAAGTAGATCGCGAGTTCGGCCGCGAGTTGCGACCCGCCGCCGCCGGCTGCGGCCGCCTCCCCGCCGCTCGCCTCGGACCCGCCGGCGAGGTTCAGAAACCCGGCGGAGGTCGCGAGCGTGTCGTAGAAATACCCCAGCATGGTCTGGAGGAACGTGTCGCCCTGGTAGGGCGTCAGCGACCACATCAGCGTGATGAACCCGAGGTCGAACACCAGCAGGCCGATCATGTTCACCGGCTCGCGGATCCGACTGAGCAGCGGCGTGATCGTGTCGCCGGTGCCCACGACGTCGAACTTGACGAGCCCCTGCGCGAACAGGCAGGCCGCCACCAGCACCAGCATGATGAACGAGGAGATCTGGTGGGTCAGGATGACCGCGACGCTGATCCCCACGAGCAACAGGAACTCCCGGTGCTGGTAGCCGGTGTGCATGAGCAACACCAGCAACAGGAGCACCGCGAGAAAGAAGATGAGCCCCATGCTGGTCGGGATGATGTGGATCCCCCACCGAATCACGTGGTCGGAGACGGCGTACAGCGCCGTCGCGAGCAGCGACCAGCGGACCGGCAACAGCGTCCGGGCCGTCCCGTACAGCAGCAGCAGCGACAGCGGCATCGCCACGCCGAGCGTGAGATGGAGGCTCGTTCTGAGCGACACGTCGAACAGCTGGGCGCCCGTGACGACCAGCAGGTGGTACAGCGGCGACGCGTAGTACTTTTCGTCGGCGATCGGGGCGAGCGACCCCTGTTCGAGGATCGCCCCGGCGTACTGGGGCACGTGCGTCCAGATGTCGATGCCGATGAATCCGGGCGTCGTCGCGAGCGCGGCGAAGCGGACGACGAACGCGAACGCGAGGATCTGTCCGAGCGCGACGCCGGCGTGGACGTCCTCGTCGTTCGCGAACAGGATCTGGCCGAGCAACAGCGCGCCGACGACTGCGCCGAGGTCGTAGAACAGCCTCGTGCGGCCCCCGCCGACGGCGGCTGCCAGCACCATCGCGGCCAGGCCGAACAGCGTGACGCTCGGGAGCAGGCGCGTCGTGGCGCGCGAGAACCGAATCGGGGCGCCGGATTCGCGCGTCCTGCGGGCCGCCAGCAGGTACAGGATGCAGGCGACGCCGAGCACGATCGGCAGCGTCCGGATGTAGATCTGCGACGCCAGGAACCGCATCGGAAAGAGCAACGCTGCCGTCAGCAGCCCGAGGACCGCCGCGACGACGTCGATGCCGACGGACTGCAGTCTGTCGGCGATGCGACGCCGGACCCCGATCACGGACCTCCACCTCTCGACGCGGTCACGAAATCACCCTCCCCGGGACTGTCACGCGTCGGCCCTCCCGGACGGGCGGTCCGCCGTCGCGCGATCGGCCGAGCGTTCGAGCACGTCCTCGTAGACGTCGACGAGGCGTTCGCCCATCCGTTCGAGGCTCGTCGCTTCGAGCTGTTCGCGCCCATTCGAGCGCTCGTCGGCCGCGAGGACGCTCGCGAGTCCCTCGACGAGGTCGTCCTCGGCGTCGCAGACGCGGGAGTGCGCGACGCCGTCGAGGCTCTCCGCGACGAAGCCGACGTCGGTCGCGACGACCGGAACGTTGCACATCGCGGCCTCCTTGACGACCATCGGGCCGCTCTCGCGCCGCGAGGTCACCAGCACGGCGTCGCTGGCGTTCATGTACGTCGGAACGTCCTCGTGGGGCGCGTCGTACACCGCCTTCAGCGTGACGTCCTGTGGCACCCGCTCGACGACGCGCTCGGCCAGCGGATGGTTCTTCACCTCGCGGTCCGGGTCGTAGGGGAACAGGACGACGCGCTCGTCGCGGTCCCAGTCGAGTTCGTCTCTGGCGGCCGCCCGCGACGTTGGTTGAAATCGCGAGGCGTCGATCCCGAACGGGACGACGCTGTGGGGACACTCCAGGTGCTCCGAGACCGCCTCCGAGGGTGCGACGACCGCGTCGCTGCGGCGCGCGGCCAGCGCGCTGACTTCGTCGAGCCACTCGGCGTGGCCCATGATCTCGGAGCCCCAGAGGCTGAGCACGACCGGGCGTTTCGGCTGCGCGAGGGCGAACAGCCCGACGAGCCCGTAGTTCGCGTGGACGACGTCGTAGTCCCCGAGCGACTCCTCGAGGATGCGCGCGTAGAACCGGAGGTAGCTCGACCGTGATCGGCGCTCGCCGCCCCTCGGGGGCAGCGAGACGGTCGTACACGAGACGCCGTTCTTCTCTAAGGCCCGCACCTGCTGGGTGAAAAACGGCGACTCGGTGGTGACGAGCTGGAGGACGTTCACGCGATCCCCTCCGTTCGCTCGGCGGCCCGGTCGGTCGCCAGCAGTCGATCGACGATCACGTCCGTCGTGTCGCACTTCTCCTCGAGGAGCCGGTCGCGACGCCGCTCCCAGTCCGGCGGATCGTCGTCCTTTAGCAGCGAGACCGCCTTTCGCAGGGCGCCGATCTGTCGGTTCTCGCCGTGGAACCGGTAGAGCAGCCCGTACTCGCGGTCGAGCTCGTCGGTGAGGCCGGTTTCGAGCGAGTTGACGTACAGCGCCGGCGTCCCGAGCACCGCGCTCTCGGCGGCCATCGTCGCGCCCTCGCCGACGAACAGGTCCGCGCGGGCGAGCAGGTCGTGCATCCGGTGGGGCGCGACCGTCGCCCGCCGGTCCTCGATCCGCTCGGGCAGCGGCGCCTCGGAGGTGACCAGCACCGTCGCCCCCGCGGCTTCGAGTTCTTCGATCGCGTCCCGCACGTCGCCGAAGCCGCCGTTGCCCACGTCGTGGGAGGCGCTCCAGTCGACCAGTCGGAACACGACGACCGTGTCGTCCTCGTCGACGCCGACCTCGTCCAGCACGGACGGGTCGGGGGTGAACCGGTCGGGATGGAGATAGGCCAGCTCGTGCTGGCCCGGGTAGCGGTACTGCTTGGGACCGATGGCTTCGCGGTAGCACTCGGGCGTGCAGATCTCGTCGGCGAAGGGGAACGTAAGCCGGTTCGAGAGCGTCGCGTGTTCGGTGTCGGTGAACGCGATTCCGCGAGCGCCGACGAGCGTCGCGACGTGGCACGCCGAGACGCCGCCGACGCCCGCGACGACGTCCGGACCGATCCGTCTGGCGGCCCGCAACAGCCGCCACTCGTAGCTCAGCTGGGTCACCGGGAGCGAGGAGACCGATCCGGACTCGTCGACGAGCACCGTGTACTCGATCCCGTAGGTGTCCAGCAGCTCTCTGATGATCGACTTGTCCCGCACGAACACGTGCGCGTCGTGCCCGCGAACCCGAAGTTCGTCGATCGCGTGCCGGAAGAAGTGGACGTGCGCCGGGTGCTGGATCGACAGCAGGACGTCCATCAGCCCCACCTCCGGGCGCGGATCGCGCTCGTCGATCGATGCGCTACGCCGGTCTCGTCCGTGTTCTGTCCGTGCTGGCCGTTCGTGCTACGGCTGTGCTGACAGTTCATAATCTCGTGTACGCGATGCCGTTCGCCTCGGCGCTCGATTCGTCTAAGACGCCGGGAACGTCCACGACCAGCGGGTCGTCGTTCAGTTCCGCAGCGACGTCGGCCAGTTCCAGGCCGGCGAACTCGTCGTGACCGGTGGCGACGACGATCCCGTCGAACCCCTCGAACGACGGCACCGACTGGATCTCGACGTCGAAGCGCTCCCGCATCGCCGCCGTGTCGGCGTGCGGGTCGAAGCCGACGACCTCGACGTCGAACGTCTCTAACTCCTCGATGACGCCCTCAACCTCCGAGGTCCGGATGTCGCCGACGTTTGGCTTGTACGCCAGCCCCAGCACCAGGAGGCGGCTGTCCTGGAACACCTTGCCGCAGTTGTTGAGCTCCTTGAGCGTGAGCTCGGCGGCGTGCTTGGGCATGTACTCGTTGATCTCCCGGGCCTGCAGGGTGAGTTTCGGCGAGAACCCCTCGCGCTCGCTCCGGTGAGCGAGATACAGCGGGTCGACCGGGATGCAGTGGCCCCCGACCAGTCCGGGGGAGTAGTCGTGGAAGTTCCACTTCGTCCCGGCGGCCTCCAGCACCTCGTCGGTCTCCAGGCCCAGCCGATCGCAGACGATCGCGAGCTCGTTGACCAGCGCGATGTTGATGTCCCGCTGGACGTTCTCGATCACCTTCGCGGTCTCGGCGGTCTCGATCGTGTCCGCCCGGTGGACGCCGGCGTCGACGATCGTCTCGTACAGCCGCGCGAGGTCGTCGCGGACCGCGTCGGTCCGTCCGCTGACGATCTTCACGACGTCGCGGACGCCCCGCCCTTCGTCGCCCGGAGAGGCGCGCTCTGGCGAGTAGCCGACCTCGAACTCGTCGCCGAGGGTGTATCCGGATGCTTCCTCGATCGCCGGGACGAGCACGCGCTCGGTCGCGCCGGGGAACACGGTCGACTCGAGGACGACCGTCGTCCCGGGGTGGGCGTGCTCGCCGACCGTCTCGCCGGCGGCCTCGACGTACTCCAGGTTCGGATTCTGCAGGTCGTCGATCGGCGTCGGCACGGTCACGACGACGTAGTCGGCGTCGCCGATCGCGGTCGGGTCGTCGCTGAAGAAGACTTCGGAGCGCTCGACGGCGGCGTCGCCGACGTCGCCGGTCGGGTCCTCCCCTCTATCGAGCGCCGCCACCTTCCCGGCGTCGACGTCGTAGCCGAGCACGTGGTGGCCCGCGTCGTCGAACGCGAGCGCGAGCGGCAGTCCGACGTAGCCGAGGCCGACGATACAGATCCTGTCAGCCATCCAGGCCCACCCCCTCGTACCGGACGCGGCCGTCGCCGCGCAACTCGGTCAGCGCCTGCCGGCCGTCGACGACGACCAGCCGGTCGTCACCGTCGCCCTCCCCGCCGAGTTCGGGGACGTCGATCCGCTCGAACTGCTTCTGGGCCGTGACGAGCACGACCGCGTCGTACGACGGCGACGGCAGGGTCGTCTCCTCGCCGACGGCCCCCGACGCGATCCGCGACGCGGCCAGCTGGTCCGCGGCGACGATCGAGGCGCCCGCGTCGCGGAACGCCTCGTACTCGTCGAGCACCGGATCGACGGCGTGGATCGTCGCCCCGGCGTCGTCCAGGCGCTCGATCGCGGGCAGCGCCGGCGTCGCGCGGATCTCGGCGACGCCCGGCCGGTAGGTCAGCCCCATGACGAGCACGTCGGCGTCGGCCGGGTCGATCCCCTCCGCGCGGAGGCCGTCGAGCGCGAGCTCGGCGGTGTAGCCCGGCATCGCCTCGTTGACATCCCGGGCGGTCTCCATGAGCCGCGAGTCGGCGTCGAACGGCTCGATCAGGAAGTGCGGGTAGTAGGGGATGCAGTGGCCCCCGACGCCCGCGCCGGGATCGTGGATGTCGCAGTACGGCTGGCCGTTGGCGGCCTCGATCGCCTCGACGACGTCGATCCCCAGCCGGTCGCCGTGGCGCGCCAGCTCGTTCGCCAGCGCGATGTTGACGTCACGGTAGACGCCCTCGAACACCTTCACCGACTCCGCGGTGGTCGCGTCCGAGACGCGGACGACGTCGTTGTCGGTGATCTCGTCGTAGACCAGCTCGGCGGCTCGCGCGCTCTCGGCGTCGGCGCCGCCGACGATCTTCGGGTGCGCGCCCCGGATGTCGGCCAGGGCCCGGCCGCTGGACGTCCGCTCGGGACAGAACGCGAGGCCGAACTCGCCGAGTCTGAGCCCGCTGCGCTCTTCGAGCAGCGGCAGCAGGACGTCCCTGCACGTCCGGGGTGGCAGCGTCGACTCGAAGACGACGAGATCGCCCGGTTCGAGCCCCGCCGCGACGTCGGCGGCGACGTCCTCGACGATCGAGAGGTCCGGCTCGTCGTCGTCGACGAGCGTCGGGACGATGACGACGTGGACGCTCGCCTCCGCGGCAGCCTCTTTTCCCGCCGTCGTCGCCTCGAACGCGTCGTCGGTGACGGTCTGCCAGACGAGCTCGGCCAGCCCCGGCTCGCCGCCGACGTGGCACTCGCCGTCGTTGACCGACCGGACGACCTCGTCGTCGACGTCGACGCCGGTCACGTTCCCGGTGGCCTCTGCGTACGCGGCCGCGAGCGGGAGGCCCATCTTCCCGAGGCCGTACACCGCGACCGGCACGCGACCGGTCCGCAACGCCTCGCGACGCCGCTCCTCGGTGACGTCTGTGCCGTAGAGCTTCTCGGCGGTCTCCGTGGCGCTCATATGTCGTTCCCCCCTTCGAGCGCGGGCGGCAGCGGCTCGTGCTCGCTCGGCGTCCCGACCGCGAGCGCGTCCGCCGGAACGTCCTCGGTCACGACGGCGCCCGCCGCGACGAAGGCGTTCTCGCCGACCGTCACGCCCGGGAGCACCGTCGCGTTCGCGCCGATCGAGGCGCCGCGCTCGATCGTCGGCCCCTCCAGCTCCGCGTCGTCGCGCACCGGGTACCGGTCGTTCGTCAGCACCGCGTTCGGGCCGACGAACACATCGTCGCCGATCTCGGTGCCGGGCGGCACGTACGCGCCCGTCTGGATGCTCACGTTCGAGCCGATCGTCGCGTCGCCGTCGACGACGGCGTTCGTCCCCACGAGCACGTCGTCGCCCAGCCGCGACCCCTCGCGGACGAGCGCGCCGTGACCCGTGGAGAACTCGTCGCCGATCTCCACGTCGGCGTAAATGATCGTCCCGGAGCGGATCGTCGCGTCGTCGCCGATCTCCGGGTCGGTGCCCTCCGGCGGGTAGCCGATCGTCGCGCCCTCGTCGACGTTCTGGGGGCGCTCGACGGTTCGCGTCACGCGCTCACCTCCGTGGCCCGGTCCGGGTCGTCCCGTCGGGCGAGAAGCGCGTACGCGAGCAGTGCTACGACAGTTGCGGCCAAGGTTCGCTTCGATAGCATGGTGTGATCCGACCGCGACGCCGTGTCCGCGGTCGGTACCCACTCCCGGCCCTACCCGGTTTACTATCGGTCGGATAAATCTCCGCGTTAGCCGTCCCGTAAGCGGTTCAGGACCGTTTAGTCGGCGCCGCCGTCCGCCCGAAGCGCACGCCGGTCGTCGGTCCCGATCTCGTCGGCGATCGTCTCGGTCAGTTCGAGCGCGCGCAGCCCGTCCTCCCCGCTGACCACGGGTTCGGTGTTCGTCGCCGCCGCCTCGACGAACGACCGGAGCTCGTTCTTGAGCGGCTCGCGCCGCTCGACGGTGACGCGCTCGACGACGTTCTCGTGGCGGTGCCGGACGTTCCCGTCGCCCCGGACGAACTCCGGCGACGACGACCGGTGGATCTCGATCGTCTGGTCGATGAAGTCGGCCTTCACCCGACAGTCGCGCGCGGAGATCGTCAGCTCCCGGACCTTCTCCTGAGTGACGCGGCTGGCCGCGAAGCGCGCCACGACGCCGGAGTCGAATTCGGCGTTCGCGACGGCGTAGCTGCCGTCGTCCCGCCCCGTCGCCGCCACGGACTGGACGCTCCCGCCGAACGTGTCGAGCACGACATCGAGATCGTGGATCATCAGGTCCGTCACGACGGAGTCGCCGATATCGCGGTCGAGCGGCGGGCCGAGCCGCTCGGCGCTCACCGCGAACACGTCGAGGTCGTCGACGAGCTCCTGAAGCGCCGTGACGACCGGGTTGAACCGCTCGACGTGGCCGACCTGCAGCGTGACATCCCGCTCGGCGGCTCGCTCGACGAGATCGCGTCCCTCTGCCGGGTCGGCGACGAACGGCTTCTCGACGAGGACGTCGACCTCGCGCTCGATGCACTCGCTCGCGGTCTCGTGGTGGAATCGCGTCGGGACGGCGATCGAGACCGCCGCCGCGGTTTCGAGGAGCTCGTCGAGCGGGAGCGCCTCGGTGCCGAGCCGGTCGGCGACCTCCCGCGCCCGCTCCGTGTCGGCGTCGTAGACGCCCGCGAGTTCGGTCGCGTCGAGTTCGTCGTAGACGCGCGCGTGGTTCGCCCCCATGCTGCCGACGCCGACGACGCCGGCGCGGATCCGGTCGCTCACGCCGGCACCCCCGAGTACTCGGCGATCGCGCGGCCGATCCGCTCGACGTCGTCCTCGTCGACGCCGGGGTGGACGGGCAGCGAGAGCACCTCGTCGGCGAGCCGTTCGGCGACGGGCGCGGCCGCGCCGACGCCGTCGTATGCCGGCTGCTCGTGGATCGGTGTCGGGTAGTAGACGCCGGTGTCGATCCCGCGCTCGTCGAGCGCGGTCGCGACCGCCTCGCGGTCCGAACAGCGGACGGTGTACTGGTGGTAGGCGTGTCGCCGCCGGTCGGGCTCGGTCGGCGTCGCGAGCGGCGACTCGGCGAGCGCCTCGTCCAGCAAGGCCGCATTTTGCCTGCGCGCCGCGACGAACTCGGGGAGCCGCTCCAGTTGCGCGCGGCCGATCGCCGCCGCCAGGCTCGTCATCCGGAAGTTGTGGCCGAGCTCGACGTGCTCGTACCCGTCGGCGGACCGACCGTGGTTGACGAACCGCTCGGCGGCCCGCGCGATCTCCTCGTCGTCGGTCGTGATCATCCCGCCCTCGCCGGTCGTCATGTTTTTCGTTGGGTAGAAGGAGAACGCCGCGGCGTCGCCCATCGAGCCGACGCGCCGCCCGTCGAACTCGGCGCCGTGGGCCTGCGCGGCGTCCTCGACGAGCGGAACGTCGTAGTCGTCGGCGATCTCGCGGAGCCGCTCCATCGCCGCCGGGAGCCCGTAGAGGTGGACCGCGAGGATTGCGTCGACCTCGTCGTCCCGCGCGCGGATCACCCGCTCGACGCTGTCGGGATCCAGGGTGAACGTGTCGGCCCGCACGTCGGCGAACACGGGCTCGCCGCCGGCGAAGCGGATCGCGTTCGCGCTCGCGACGAACGAGAACGGCGACGTGACGACGGCGTCGCCGGGTTCGACGCCGACGGCGTGCAGCGCGGCGTGCAGCGCGGTCGTTCCGTTCGACGTCGCGACGCCGCGCTCGGCGCCGCAGTAGTCGGCGAACTCCGATTCGAAGGCGCGGACCTCGGGACCGTCGGCGAGTTGGCCCGATTCGAGCGCCGTCAGGACGCGCTCTCGCTCTTCGGCGCCGACCGCCGGGTCGGCGATGGGGACGCGGTCGGGCGGCTGTTCGTCTGCGGTTCGTGTCGACGAGGACTGATCGTTCGTTCCACTCATGTGTAGTTCGGCGGCTGCCCTCGGACGAATCGACGGGAGCGGGCCGCCTTCCGGTCGATACTGGCGCGCCTCGGGCCCATTATTATCCGTCGGATAAGCTAGATAGGGGCGGGGCGAGTCCGTCGACTCGCCCGTCCGGACTCGCCGGATTTCTCTATACCCCCGCGTTCGCTCGTCTCCCCCTCGTTTACGGTGTGGCCAAGCTCGGGGGCCCGTCGCTGGCAGCGCCTTACGCGGTGGCCAAAAACGTGAACGGTCTCGACCGTACTTCATCGCGGCGCGCGTTTCGCCCGGTGATGCTCGGAACAGCAGTTCGATCGACGCTCGACGTGGTGTGTGCCGTCCTGTTTGCGATTCTGGCGACGGCGGCGATCCTGCGAGGCGATCCCGGGACACCGCTCCGGATCGTTCTGGGGCTGCCGCTCGTACTCTTCGTCCCCGGCTACGTCCTGATCGCGGCGCTGTACCCGGAGCGCCACAGCGGCGCCTCCGTCAGCGACGAGTCCCCGATCAGCCGGCCCAAGGAGACGATCGACGGGCTCCCGACCGCCACGCGGCTCGGCCTCTCGCTCGCCGGCAGCCTCGCGATCGTTCCGACGGTCGCGTTCGTCGCGAACTTCGCGGTCGGCGGCGTCGGCCTCCGGCCCGTGCTGCTCGGGACCGTCGGAATCGTCGTCATCTCCGGCCTCGTCGCGATCGTCGCCAGGGTCCGGCTTCCGCCGGACGGCCGGTATCGACCGCTCTCGGGAGCGAGCGTCCGATCTGCGCTCGATCGGTACTACCGGCGCGGGACCGACGGGATGATCGGCAACCGCCCGTTCGAGGCGGGATCTCGCCGCGGGGTGATCCTCAACGTGGTGCTCGCCGCGAGCGTGCTCGTCCTCCTGAGCAGCGTCGCGGTCGGCTTCGCCGTCCACGACGGCGACGAGTTCACCGAGTTCTACCTCACGACCGAAACGGGCGACGGCGAGTACGCCGCGGCGTCGACCGACGCCTTCGCGTCCGGCGACGCGCCGACGCTGCACCCCACGGTCACGAACCAGGAGGGCGGCGCCCGCGCGTACACGGTGGTCGCGCTCCATCAGGAGGTCGACCGGACCGAGAGCGGGACGACCGTGGTGGACGAAACGGAACTCGATCGGTTCTCGCTGTCGGCCGACGCCGGCGAAACCGCGCGCGTCGCCCACGACGTCGATCCGCCGGCGACCGGGTCGGAACACAGGATCGTCTACCTGCTGTACGTCGGCGACGCCCCGGACGATCCCTCGCGCGAGGGCGCGTACCGGTACGTCCAGCTGTGGACTGGCGACGGTGGCCAGCAGCAGCTCGACGCCGGAGGAGAACTGCGGCTCGACGCCGGAGGCCGGTAGCGATGTGGCCCTGGGAACACCTGGCGTTCGGCTACGTCTGGTACTCGCTGCTCTCGCACCTCGGTCGCGGGGAGGCGCCGACGTCCGGGCCCGTCGTCGCGCTTGGCGTCGCGACGCAGCTCCCGGACCTGATCGACAAGCCGCTCTCGTGGAGCGTCGGGCTGTTCTCGACCGGCTCCGCGCTCGGCCACTCGCTGGTGTTCGCCGGACCGCTGTGTCTCGGTGCCGTCGTCGCCGCCGAGCGGCTCGACCGGCCGCGCTACGGCGCCGCGATCGCGGTCGGCTACGCGTCGCACCTCGTCGCCGACGTGCTGAGCCCGCTCCGGTCGGGCGGCGGGCTCGCGATCTACCGAGTCCTCTGGCCGTTCGTCTCGCTCCCCGCGTACGAGACGCAGCTCGGCTTCGTCGAGCGGACCGCGCTGTACCTCCGGCAGTCGATCGCCGCCGCGGCGACCTCCGATCTCCTGCTGGCGCTGGTCGCCTACACCGCCGTTCACCTGCTGGTCGTCGCGCTCTGGCTGTACGACGGGGCGCCGGTGCTGCGGTGGCTGCTGGACCGCGGCGCGACGACCCGGCGTCGCTGAGCGGGCTATCGCAGGCGGGTAGGGTTTCGGCCCAGCGGATCGGTTTACCGTCCGCGTAAGCGGCGTCCCGATCGTCTCTCCCGACCGCTTAGACTGCGTATAGGAAAGCAGTCGGGACGACGTGCTCCGGGTACCGAATGACGCGTACCGAGCGCCCCTTCGACCGCCGACGGATCGAGCGCGAAACGAACCCCGCAGTGTGGCTCCCCGCCGGTGATCTCCGATGACGACCGCGGCGAGCCGACGGGTCGACGGCGTCCGGCTCGCGACCGCCGAGATCGCCGGCTTCCTCGACGCCGCCTGGACCGGGCCGGACGTGACGATCCGAGGCACCGACGCGCTGGACCGCGCCGGACCGGAGGACCTCGCGTTCTGCGTCTACGAGGACCCCGATCGGCTCCGCGAGTCCGACGCGGGCGTCGTCGTCTGTCCGGAGACGATGCCGGCCCTCTCCGGCCGGTCGCTCGTCCACAGCTCGTGGCCGAAGTTCGACTTCGTCAGAGTCGCCCGCGAGTTCTTCCGGCGGCCGGTCGAGGAGACGGAGATCCACCCGACGGCGGTCGTTGAGGAGAGCGCCGAGATCGGCGAGCGGTGCCGGATCGGTCCGCACGCCTACGTCGGCGACGCCGTCACGATCGGCGACGACTGCACGGTCGGCGCCGGTGCGTCGATCGGCGGCGCCGGGTTCGGGTTCGTGCGCGACGAGACCGGGCGACCGCTGCGCCAGCCCCATCAGGGCGAGGTCGTCATCGAAGACGACGTTGCGGTCGGCGCGAACGCCTCGATCGATCGGGCTGCGTTCGGCGAGACGGTCGTCCGCGCGGGCGCGAAGCTCAGCGGCAACGTCCACGTCGCGCACCACGCCGAGCTCGGGCCGGACGTCACGGTCGCCGCCGGCTGCTGTTTCGCGGGCGGGTCGACCGTCGGCGCGCGGGTCGAGGTTCACCCGAACGTCACCGTCGCCACCGACGTCAGCGTGGGCGCCGACGCCGAAGTCGGCGCGAACTCGGCCGTCCTCGACGACGTCCCGCCTGGTGTCACCGTCGCGGGCTCGCCCGCGGAGGTGCTCGAATGACGATCGCGGAGACCAGGGTCGAGGAGCTGACGTTCACCTTCGAGTGGTACGAGCAGTTCCTCGACGCGCTCCGCGCTCGCGGCCGCCGATTCCGCGGCTACCGCGACGACCTCTCCGCCGGCGACGTGGTCCTTCGCCACGACGTCGACTGGTCGCTCCGGAGCGCGCTCGAAACCGCCCGAATCGAGTCCGATCGCGGCGTCTCGGCGACGTACTTCGTTCTCACCACGTCGCCGTTCTACAACCTCCTGCACAAGCCCAACCGGCGGATCCTCGATCGAATCGAGGCGCTCGGCCACGACGTGGAACTGCACTTCAGCACCCACCAGTACTGGGACGTCGAGCCGCCCGAGCGCGAACTCCGCGAGCGCGTCCGGTCGGAACGAACCGTGCTCTCGGAACTGGTCGATGGCTCCGTCGACGTCGTCTCGTTCCACCGCCCGCCGGAGTGGGTGTTCCGACGCGAGTTCGACGGGTTCGTCAGCGCCTACGAGGAGCGGTTTTTCACCGATATCGCGTACCGCGCCGACTCGAACCAGCGCTGGCGCGACGAGTCGCCCCTGGCGGGGCCGCTCCCGGACAAGATGCAGGTGCTCACCCACCCGGGGCTCTGGGGCGTCGAGGACGCCGGGTTCGCGGAGCGACTCCGAAGCCACGAGGAGCGCACCCTCGGCCGCACGCGGCGGTTCATGGAGGACCAGTTCATCGAGAAGAAGTACAACATCGACGACTTCTGCCCGGTCGACGCCCGGTGACCGGCGTCCGTCGTTGCGTCCGCTGAACGCCCCGTTAGAATCCGACTTCTTCGACTGTTTCGGCCAGTTGCGAACCCTCCCGCCCGGTAAACAGCTACTGTTCTCGCAACATTGTTGCTTATCTGCACTATAGTAAATCAACCGTCTCCTGAACGGGTAGATGCGGTTCCAACCATGGGAGAGCAACTCAAAAGACGGCGATTCGTCAGTATCGCTGCTGCGATCGGAACGGCAGCCGTCGCCGGCTGCACGGACAGCAGCTCCGGCGAGGACGGCAACCAGTCCGATCCGGGGGAAGACGACGAGTTAGGATCGAACGAGTCCGACTCGAGCGACGAGATGGACGGAGACGACGAGTCCGCGCTCGACGATAACGAAAGCGAGGAAGACGCCGGCAGCGAGACGGACGACGAGTCCGATTCGACGACCGACAACGAGAGCGAGGGGACCAACGAGTCCGACTCGACGACCGACGACGAGTCCGCGCTCGACGACGAGGAGACGACCACCGGCGACAACGAGAGCGACGCCGAGGACGGGGGTGACGACGGACTCTGAGGCCGCGATGATCGACGACGATTCCTGACGCCAGCGGTACCGCGGCCGTGTCTGGCCGTACCGCTTTTTGTGCTGCCGAACTCTACGCAGTCTCGCGAGGCCGATCCCCACCGATCGTAGCGGCGCGTCGACCAACGATTTTCCGTCCCGACGTGGTACCCGCAAACGGGGGATTCAGAATGAGCCAGGACGCAGCCAAAACGACCAGCGACGAGGTCGACGACCGACAGCTCGAGCTCGCGAAGGCCGAAGGCGAGGCGTACACGCGCTCGCTCGACTACATGATCGAGGTGGTCGCCGACGCCGGCGGCGACATGCGGACCGCGGGCGACTACGTCGTCGGCTACGCCCAGGAAGAAGCCGAGGGGATGTACCGGCTCGAAAGCGAGGGCGAGGGCGAGTGGGTCGAGCCCGACGACGAGAACTGCCACCTCGAAGTCGCGGTGACGGACGCCGCTGACGGGCGGTTCGTCCCGGAACTCGACGTGCAGGCGACGCTGGACCCGGCGGACGACGACGCAGATACCGTCGGGCCGTTCGAAGTGCCGTTCGTCTGGCACCCCGGCCTGTTCCACTACGGCACGAACCTCGAGGTGCCCGGCGAGGGCGAGTACGACCTGACGATCGAGATCGATCCGCCGACGTTCATGCGCCACGACGAGGCGAACGGCGACCGCTACGGCGAGCGCGTCGAGGTGACGTTCGAGGAGATCGAGATCGAGACCGGACAGGACTGAGAGCGCTCGCCCGCGCCGGCTCAGAGTTCGTGGTCGATCGCCCAGCGGTGGAGGTGCCCGAACACCGGGAACAGCGCTTTGGCTTTCGGCGTCGGCTCGTACTCGACGCGCGGAGGCATCTCGTCGTAGGATTCGCGCTCCAGCAGCCCGGCGTCGGTCATGTCGCGCAGGCGCGCCGACAGCGTGTTCGGCGCGACGTCGAGCTCGGCTTCGAGATCGCTGAACCGGAGCGGCTCGCCCGCGAAGGCGAACTCGCTCAGCACCGCCATCGCGTGGGCCTTGCCCAGCAGATCCAGCAGCGTCGCGACGGTCTCGCGGACGCGCTCGCGCTCGTCGGGGTCGAGCGAGTCGCGCAGTTCCGTCGCTTCCTCGCGGGACAGTTCGGGGAGATTCGGCGGGGCGCTCACGGGCGCCGTTCGGCGTCGTCCGAGCAAAAGCGTTGTGACGAGTTCCGACCAGACGGCAGCGTCCGTGTCGTTGCTTCGAAGCTTCGAAGTTGCAAGTATTAGCCTACTCGCCGTCTAGAGTCGGTATGCAGATCGCAGTCTTCGGCGCAACCGGACGGACCGGCGTCCCGCTCGTCCGGCAGGCGCTCGACCGAGGTCACGACGTCGTCGCGTTCGCGCGATCGCCCGAGAAGCTCCCCGTCGAGGACTCCGCGCTCACGGTCGTCGAGGGCGACGCCTACGGCGGCGACGGCGTCGCCGAGGCCGTCGCGGGCGCCGACGCCGTCGTCTCTGTGCTCGGCCAGACCGACGAGGGGCCGGACGACCTGCTGACCGTCGCCGGCGACAACGTCCTCGCGGCGATGGAGACGGCCGGCGTCGACCGGTTCGTCACGCTCGTCGGCGCCGGCGCCCGCGAGGAGGGCGAGCGCGTCTCGCTGTCGGGGAAAGCGATGGGCGCGCTACTCAAACTGTTCGCCCGCGACGTGCTCGACGACGCCGCGGAACACGTCCGGCGCGTCGGGGCGACCGACCTCGACTGGACGGTCGTCCGCGCGCCGCGCCTGACCGACGGTGCCGGGAGCGGCGAGTACCGCGCGGGCGACATCGACCTCGGCTTCGAGTCGGTCGCGCGGACGGATGTCGCCCGCTTCGTCCTCGATTGCGTCGAAGAGGACCTGTATCTCCGGGCGATGCCGAAGGTGGGGTCGGCGTGAGCGACCGCTCCACCCAGTCCGTGCTGGTCACCGCCGCGACGGGCACCGTCGGCCGCCACGTCGTCGCCGAACTGGGCGACGCCGACTGCGAGGTCCGCGCCGCGACGCGGGACCCAGACGCCGCTCGCGAGCGCTTCGACGCCGCCGACGCCGTCGTCGCGTTCGATTTCGACCGACCCGAGACGTGGGGCGCGGCCCTGACGGGCGTCGACGCCGTCTTCCTCGTCCGGCCGCCGGCCGTCGACACTGACGACGTCTGTGCCGTCGTCGACGCGACCGCTCGGGTCGGCGTCGAGCGGATCGCCTACCTCTCGACGCTGGGGGCCGACCGGAACCGCCTGCTGCCGCACTACCGGATCGAACGCCGGATCGAGGCTGCGGGCGTCGGCTACGCGTTCCTCCGAGCGTCGTTTTTCGCCCAGAACCTCCACGAGGTCCACCGCCGGGACGTGCTCGACCGGGACGAGCTGTTCGTCCCGGCGGGATCGGGTGCGACGAGCTTCGTCGACGCGCGGGACGTCGCCGCGGTCGCCGCGCGCGTGCTCGTCGAACCGGGTCACCTGCACGTCGCCTACGACCTGACCGGTCCCGAGGCGCTGACCTACGACGAGGTCGCGACGATCTTCTCCGAAGAACTCGGACGATCTATCGAGTACGCAGACCCGTCGATTCCGGCGTTCGTCCGCCGGATGCGCTCTCGAGGCCACCCGCTCGGCTACGTGCTCCTGATGGTCGGCATCTACACGACCGCGAGACTCGGGCTGGCCGAGCGCGTGACCGACGACGTAGAGCGCGTGCTCGGGCGTCCCCCTCGGAGCATTCGGGCGTACGTCGCGGACTACGCCGACGAGTTCCGGACCGCGGGGCGGGACGCGGCCGCGTCCGATCGGTAGGCGGCAGCGCCGAACACGTTCCCGAAGACGTTTATCGTGCTCGCGCCAAGATACGTCAACGACCGGAAACCGGCGACCGGTTCACGTTTCTGTTACGCGTCTCGTATTCGTTATCCTTATGCCGCGGGCGGCCCAAGTCGCTTCTATGTCTAACGCAGCGTCGACCGCCGTCGGGCACGACGAACTGGCCGTCCTGAAGCTGCTGGCGCTCGACGGCGGCACCGGCGGCGAGATGAAGATCTCCTGTGCCGACGTCGCCGAGCAGGTCGACGCCTCCACGCAGACGGCGTCGCGGCGCCTCCAGCGCCTCGACGACGCCGGCTACGTCGAGCGCGAGACCGTCACCGACGGGCAGTGGATCTCCATCACCGACGACGGCGAGCAAGCCCTGCGCGCCGAGTACGAGGACTACCGTCGGATCTTCGAGGGTGCCTCGTCGGTCGAATTGGCCGGCACCGTCACCAGCGGGATGGGCGAGGGGCGCCACTACATCTCGCTGCCGGGCTACATGCGTCAGTTCGAAGAGCGACTGGAGTACGCGCCGTTCGAAGGGACGCTCAACGTCGACCTGACCGACGCGAGCGTCCGGCGGCGCTCGGCGCTGGAGGCGCTCGAACCGGTGCCGATCGACGGCTGGGAGGACGAGGAACGCACCTACGGACCGGCGATCTGCTACCCGGCGACGATCACGACCGCCGGGGGCAGCAGCTACGAGGGCGCCCACCTCATCACGCCCGAGCGCACCCACCACGACGAGGACCAGGTCGAGCTGATCGCGCCCGATCGGCTCCGCGACGAGCTGGGTCTCGAGGACGACGACACGGTCACCGTCACCGTCGAGGAGCGGCAATGAGCGGCGAAACTGACGTCGAGATCGGCGACGCCGAGGCCGCCGGCGCGGTCGACGAGGCCGTCGCGGCGTTCCGCGAGGGCCGGCCGGTCTGCGTCCACGATTTCGACGACCGCGAGGGTGAGACCGACCTGATCTACCCCGCCGGCGCGATCGACGCCGACGCCGTCGCCCGGATGCGCAACGACGCCGGCGGGCTGATCTGCACGGCGTTCTCGGACGCCGTCGCGGACGCTGCGGATCTCCCGTTCCTCGCGGACGTGATCGACCACCCCGCCGGCGAGACCGAGCACCTCGCGTACGGCGACCGCTCGTCGTTCTCGCTGACGGTCAACCACCGCGACACGTTCACCGGCGTCACCGACGACGACCGCGCGCTGACCATCTCGGAACTGGGCGCGTTCGCCGAGCGCGCCGCCGACGGTGACGCCGTCGACGCCGCGGCGTTCGCCGACGAGTTCCGCGCCCCCGGCCACGTCCACGTGCTCCGGGCCGCCGAGGGGCTCCTCGACGAGCGCCGCGGCCACACGGAACTCGGCCTCGCGCTGGCCGACGCCGCCGACCGGCCGCCCGCCGTCGTCGTCTGCGAGATGCTCGACGACGAGACCGGCGACGCGCTCTCGACCGCCGCCGCCCGCGAGTACGCCGCCCGGAACGGGATCCCGTTCGTCGACGGCGCGGCGCTGGTCGAGCGGCTGGGATAGACTCGGCGGTTGCTCTGGTGCCGTTTTCACCGCGCTCTTGCCGTTTTCACCGTGCTCTCTTTTTGCCGGTCGTCCTACGGTTGCGGCGGCGCGCGCTCTCGCGCCCTCGTGGCGCGAGGACATTGTGCGAGGGACGGCGCCGAAGGCGCCGAGGCTGGGGAGGCGTGAGGCCGCTGTTCGGGGAGACGAAGTGGCGTTACTCGCTGCGCGGCGACGCCACTGGACGCGTCGATACCGCAAAAAAATACAGAGAGAGCGAGGTAGCCGATCAGTCGTCCGCGGGAGCGGGACTGTCGCCGGACTCCTCGGCCTGCTTTTTCGTGTGTGCGAGCTTGCCACCGGCCGCGAGAATGTCGCGCTCGCGCTCGGAGGCGTCGAGCTGCGCGGTCGCCTCCCAGTCGTCGTTCACGCGGATCGTGAACTCCTCCTGGCCGGACTGGACCGCCTCGGCGACGTCGTCGACGATCTCGACGTCGTCGCCCTGCTCGATCTTCTCGTAGGTGTCCTCGTCGATGGCCAGCGGGATCAGGCCGAAGTTGAAGAGGTTCGCCTTGTGGATGCGGGCGAAGCTCTGGGCCAGCACGCCCTCGACGCCCAGATACATGGGACAGAGAGCGGCGTGCTCGCGGGAGCTACCCTGACCGTAGTTCTCGCCGGCGACGAGGAAGCCGCCGTCGGCCTCCAGCGCGCGGTCGGCGAACGTCTCGTCGATGCGCGAGAGGGTGAACTCCGAGAGCTTCGGGACGTTCGACCGGTACATCAGGATGTCCTGAGTCGCGGGGATGATGTGGTCGGTCGTGATGTTGTCGTCCATCTTCAGCAGGGTCGGGCCCTGCAGCTTGGAGTCCAGCGGGTCCTTCAGCGGCACGTCGCCGATGTTGGGGCCCTTGACGAGTTCGTCGTCGACGGCCTCGTCGGGGCTGATGAGGTCCGTCTTGGAGGCGTCGTACTCCTCGGGGAGCTCGATGCCGGGGGCCTCGAGGTCGTCGAGTTCATCCGACAGGTCGCGCGGGTCGACGATTTCGCCCTTGAGCGCCGCGGCGGTCGCGACTTCCGGCGAGCACAGGTAGACGTTGTCGTCCTCGATGCCCGAGCGACCCTCGAAGTTGCGGTTGAAGGTTCGCAGCGAGACCGAGTCGCTGGCGGGGACGTGGCCGATGCCGATACAGGCACCGCACGTCGCTTCGGAGAAGTTGACGCCGGCCGCCATCATCTCGGCGACCCAGCCCTGACGGGCCAGGATCTCGGAGGCCTGCTTCGAGCCGGGGGCGACGATCATGTCGGTCTTCTTGTCGACCTCGCGGCCCTCCAGCATCTTCGCGCCGGGGAGGATGTCCTCGTAGCCGCCGTTCGTACAGGAGCCGAGGATGACCTGGTCGACGGACTGGCCCGCGACCTCGCGGACCGGCACGACGTTGTCGGGCATCGACGGCTGGGCGATCAGCGGTTCGAGATCCGAGAGATCGACGACGATCTCGTCGTCGTACTCGGCGTCGTCGTCGGGCTGGAGCTCGACGTACTCCTCGCCGCGGCCGACGCGCTCGAGGTAGTCCTGGGTCTGCTCGTCGGTCGGGAAGATCGACGTCGTGGCGCCCAGTTCGGTGCCCATGTTGGTGATCGTCATCCGCTCGGGCGCGGTCAGCGTCTCGACGCCCGGACCGGTGTATTCGAGGATCTTGCCGACGCCGCCCTTGACGGAGAGGCGACGGAGCATCTCGAGGATGACGTCCTTCGCGGTGGCCCAGTCGGGCAGCTCGCCTTCGAGGCGAACGTTGACGACTTCGGGCATCTCGATGTAGTAGGGCGCGCCGCCCATCGCGACGGTGATGTCGATCCCGCCCGCGCCGATCGCGAGCTCGCCGAGCCCGCCGGGGGTCGGCGTGTGGGAGTCGCTACCCAGCAGCGTCTTGCCGGGCGCCGCGAAGTTCTCCCGGTGGACGTTGTGGCAGATGCCGTTGCCGGGGCGCGAGAAGTGCGCGCCGTAGGTGCCGGCCGCCGAGCGGAGGAAGCGGTGGTCGTCGGTATTCTTAAAGTCGAACTGATAGGTCTGATGGTCGCAGTACTGGGCGGCGAGTTCCGTCTGGACGTTGTCCAGTCCCATCGCCTCGAACTGCAGCCAGACCATCGTCCCCGTGGTGTCCTGCGTGAGGACCTGGTCGATCTCGATGCCGATCTCCTCGCCGGTTTCCAGCTCGCCTTCGACGAGGTGGTCATCGAGAATTTTCTCTGTCAGAGTTTGTCCCATAGCGGCCGGATATCGTCTTTCCTCGGATATAAATCCCGCGAGTCCCTCCTGTACGACCGTTCAGAATCCCCGCCATCGTGGCGGTCTTTAAGTTAAAGAGCTGCGAAGGATACGTACGTTCGTACGCATCCATCTTAACCCTGAGATTGTTCACCGAGGAGGGCGTTCGATCCGGCGTCGCGGTCGCCCGCAGCGACGTCAGACTGCGCCGCGGCGGCGTCCGGACGTCTCGTCGCGGCCGGACGCCGCGTCGGGACCCGAAGCACGACCGTCGTTCCGTCACAGTCCTCGCACTCGAACGACAGGGTGGCGTCCAGCCGCCGGGCGCCCCACTTGACGAGCCAGAGCCCCACGCCGCTGGCGTGTCTGAGCGACGTCTCCCGGCCGTCGAGGATCGCCTGTCGATCCTGCTCGGGGATGCCGCAGCCGTCGTCCTCGATCGCGATCTCGACGCCGTCGTCGCGGTCGTCGACGACGATGCGGACCTCGTCGCCGCCGTGCTCGATGGCGTTTCCGACCAGTTCGACGACGACGTCTTCGAGCACGTCGGGATTCGTTCGGATCCGCACGTCCCCGCTGACCGACAGCGAGAGTTCCGTCTCCGGACTGTCCGCCCGAATCGTCTCGACGACGGCGTCGAGAACGCCGCCGACGTCAGTGTCGATCAGATCGGGCTCGGTTCCGGGCGCAAGCTCCTCGATACGACGCATCTTGTCCGCGACCGACAGCAGATCCCCCGTGCTCTCCTTGATCCGGGAAATCCGGTGTGCCGTGACCTCGGGCACCTCGCGTTCGAGCAGGTTGGCCTGTCCCTCGACGACGTTCAGCTCGTTCCGGAGGTTGTGCCGCAACAGTCGCTGGAGCACCTGCAGTCGCTGACGGTGCTGCTCGACCGTCGTGACGTCCCGGCACAGCAGCGTCCGTCCGATCGACCGGCCGAAGTCGTCGGTGACCGGCGACGAGGAGACGTCGATCCGCCGACGATCGTCGGTCGAGTACGACGCCGGAAGCGCCGAGAGCGCCGGGAACGCGTCCCCGACGACGTCGCGGAGCGGAACGCCTCGGACCTCCCGGTTGGCACAGTCGAGCACCGTCTCGGCGGCGGGATTGATCCGGACGATCTCGTCGGCGGCGTTGAGCACCACGACGCCCTCCTCCAGATCGTCGAGTGCGGACTGCTCGCCGATGCGTCGGGTCGCCGGAGAGACCGACAGCAGCTCGTGCGAAAAGAGCGCGTAGCCGAAGGCCAGCGCCGAGAGCGGGAACGCGAACGGCGTCGGGTTGACCGGAATCTTCGACAGCACGCCGAGGCTGACGAGCAACCCGGTGACGATACAGGCGCTCGCGCCGGTTAGCAGCGCGAGCGTCTGGGCCATCTCGACGCTGGACGAGAGGAGATGCCAGACCAGCACGACCAGTCCCGCGAGAAACAGCGCGAAGATGAACACCAGAACGCCGGTTCCCCAGGGCCCAATCGTTAGCTCGGCAACGGCGAGCCCGTGGTCGGTGTACGTCGTCGCGTCGCGCACGGCGACGCCGCCGGGGTTCGCCGCGAGGACGGGGAGCGACATCGCCGGAAACGCGAGCAGCCCTGCGACGCGCGCCAGAGACAGCGTCCCTCTGCCCGTGTACGCGAGGATGAACCCCAGCCAGGCGACGCTCATCACCGACCCCAGCCACAGGAGCGCCACTTCGACCGCGGCGGCGTACTCGACCGGAAGCACCGCGCCGGCGACGACCAGCAGCGTCCAGACCGACTGCAGCGCGAGCAGCGCGATGAACCAGTCGACGCCCGCTTCGCGGCGGCGCATCGCGGCGTACGCCGCGAACGCTCCGGCGATTCCCGCCGAACACAGCAGCGCGAGTACGAACCCCCAGGCGGGAATCATAGTTTACGAGACGGACTCTAGTATACAATGATTCGACTTTACTCTTACGTAAAAATAGTACGAAATTAGTTGTAAGGCGTGGCACCATCGCTAAGCGCCACGGTAGCGCGCCGTCAGCTTCGAGACCGTCGTTCGGAGCGCGTGGCGGTCCGAAACTGTCTTGCCGACCGGGCGACCTCGTGCTCGCATGTTCCGATCCGGCGCGTTCGTCGCGGAGCACGTGTCGCCGCTCGACGCCGAGCAGGTCCAGCCCAACGGCGTCGATCTCACGGTCGAGGCCGTCTTCGAGCAGGTCGAAGCGGGACGGATTTCCCGCGACGGCAAGCGCATCGGCGAGCGGCGCGAGCTCGACCCAGAGAACGCCGACGAACGGAGCTCGTCGAGCCCGCAGGCTCGCGAGGACGCCGCGGCGTCGGCGCCGACCTACCGGCTCGAACCGGGCGGCTACGTCGCCCGCTACGGCGAGACGATCTCGATCCCGGAGGGTCACGTCGGGTTCGTCCTCCCGCGATCCTCGCTGATGCGTAACTCCGCGATGCTCCACACGGCGGTCTGGGACGCCGGCTACACGGGCCGCGGCGAGGGGCTGCTGGAGGTCAACCACGATCTCGAACTGGAGCGCGGCGCCCGCATCGCCCAGCTCGTGTTCGCGCGGGCGGACCACGAGGACACCTACGACGGCTCCTACCAGGGCGAAAATCTGGAGTAAGTCGGTCCCACTGTGCCGTGCTGGCAAAACGGAAGCGGCCACGGTACGGCCCCCACGAACCACGTAGGGCGAGGTAACCCCACGTTACCGTCGCGTAATGCACATTCAAAACGCCTGTAGAACCCTCCAAACGCTCCGGTGCAGCGTGAACGGTTCTCGGTGTTCAAGGCGGGCCCTCGCTAGTGGATCGAACGCAGGTCACTCTATGAGCCAAAAAATGCGAGGACAAGAGTCAGACGTAGCGGCGGAGACCGGAACGGACTTCGCGCTGTTCGCATCGGTCGTGTCGGTCGCGATGTCGTTGTACGCCTTCTTCGGGCGAGGCGACCGGGAGCTGGGAATCTTCGTCGGGCTGTGGGCGCCGACGATCCTCACGCTCGCGAACCACTTCAAGCAGCGCCAGTTCGAACAGCGCCTCAAGATGATCCCGATCGCGCCCTCGGCGTCGAACGTCCGAGAGACGATCGAGGACCTGCTGAGCTCGAGCCAGTAGATCGGTCGTCACTGCAGCCATTTTTCGGAGCGCTCCCGTCCGAGTAGCGGCGCCCGTCAATCGGCTCGGCCGATCGCTCAGTCGCCGGTCCGGCCCGCGGGATCGAGCGCTGCGGCGTCGAGGTCGTACTGGCGAATCGCGCCGACGATGGCGTAGACGACGGGCGTGTCGAGGACGGCGATCGCCAGCTTCAGCAGGTACTGGCCGACGATCAGCGACGCGAGCAGGCCGATTCCGGGGACGTCGCCGTTGCCCAGAATCGCCGGCGCGATCGCGAAGCCGACGGTGACGAAGATCACGGTGTCGATCGCCTGACTTGACGCGGTCGAGCCGATGTTGCGGAGCCAGAGGTGGTCGCCGTCGGTGTACTCCCGGAGCCGATGGAAGACGAGCACGTCCCAGTTCTGGCTGACGACGTACGCCAGCAGGCTCGCGATCACGATGTTCGTGCTCGCGCCCAGCACCGTCGCGAACGTGTCGGCGGCGACCTGGGAGGTCGGAGCGACCGGCGCGGCGATCGTCGACCAGACCAGCGCCAGCAGCACGAAGTTCATCGCGAAGCCGACGTTGACCATCACCTGCGCGGCCCGCCGGCCGTACAGCTCGGCGTAGCAGTCGCTCGCCAGGAACGTGACGGCGTAGGCCAGCGCGGCGCCGGGCAACGCGAGCTGGGCGCCGACGACCGGCAACTCGAAGGGCAGCGAGAACCCCAGAATCTTCGAGGCGGTCAGCTGTGCGGTCACCAGCGCGGTCACGAAGAGGCCGATCAGCGTCACCTGCCCGATCGTCGGCGTCGCCGCGGCGCGTGTGCTGTCGCGTGTCATCTCTGTCATCGACCAGTCGTGGCGGGATGAAGTTGGTTTCTACTCGCGACCGCGCTGACCGAGGACCCTCCGTGACGTTCCTCTGAGGTGACAAGACATATGCTTCGCGAATGAAAAATTCGCGGACGAAATGGCCGACGCCGCCCGCACCCTCCGCCAGTTCCTCCTGTCGCCGAGAGCGTTCTTCGAGGAGCGACCGCCCGCCCGAACGCTGCCGATCGCGGCGGGACTCGTCGTGCTGCTCGCCGCCTGTCTCACCGCCGGTATTCTGGCCCTCGAAGTGCTCATCGAAGGCGCGATCGACGCGACGGTCACGATGGACAACCCCGATCGGCCGCCCGAACCGTTCTGTGACGGGCAGTTCGGGGAGTCCGGGTCGTTCGACGACGGCTGCGACGAGCCCAGAACGATCGAGCGCGACGCCGGAACGCTGGTCGCGGAGGCGATGCGGAGATTCCTCTGGATCGGGATGGTCGGCCCGTTCGTCATGTGGTTCCTCGGCGGCGTGGTGCTGTTCGGCGTCGGGCGGCTCGCCGGCGGCGATCCGTCACTCGGCGGGACGTTCGCGCTCGCGGGCTGGGCGACGGTGCCGGAAATCGCCAGGCTCGCCGTCGGAATCGGCGGCCTGTGGCTCGTACTGTCGAACACGACGATCACCAACGTCGATCAGGGCTCCGCTGCACTGGAAGCGGCACTGGCGCCGGTCTCGCCGTGGCTGACGCTGGCGTCGCTGCTGGCGATCGGCTGGCAGTGGCAGATCCTCACCGCCGGACTCGCCGAGGACGCCGATCTCTCGCGGGCGGCGTCCGGCGTCGCTGTTGGGGTTCCGCTTGCGATCTTCGGACTCCTTTACCTCCTGTAGCTCACGGTCGAGCGGAACTACTGTATGGCCTTCGCCCGTTGCCCTCGACTATGCTCGTAGGCGTCATCTCCGACACGCACGACAACGTCGCGGCGGTCGACCGAGCGGTCGAGATCTTCGAGGACGCGGGCGTCGACGCCGTCGTTCACTGCGGCGACGTGATCGCCCCGCCGGTGGTCCCCCACTTCGACGGGCTGGAAGTCCACGCCGTGCTGGGCAACAACGACGGCGAACTCGACGGGCTGGAGTCGGCGTTCCGCGCGCTCGGCAACGGCAGCGAACTGCACGGCCGGTTCGCGGATCTCGACCTCGGCAGCGCGCGCTTCGCCGTGCTGCACGGCGAGGACACCGACGACGTCGAGGCGCACGCCCGGTCCGGCGAGTACGACTACGTCTGCTACGGCCACCACCACGTCGCCGAGGAGCGCGACGTCGAGGGAACAACGGTGCTCAACCCCGGCGCGCACTTCCCGGACGTCCCCGACGAACAACACAGCGTCGCGCTGGTCGACACTGAGAGCGACGAGGTGGAGTTCCGCGACGTCGACGCCTGATCACCACCGACGACGAGGAAACGCAAAAGCTCAACTCGCCGGCGCGCGAGCGATTCGCGCATGGACAAGCAGGAGCTTCGCGACCGCGTCTGGGACGAGTTGGAGGACAGCGGCGAGGCCCGGTTTCCGTACCCGCCTCACGGAAGAATTCCCAACTTTGCGGGCGCGGACGCCGCCGCCGATCGGCTCGCCGAGACGGACGCCTGGCGATCGGCCGACGCCATCAAATCCAACCCCGACGCGCCCCAGCTTCCGGTCCGGCGCGCGGCGCTGCGAGCCGGAAAGACGGTGTACATGGCGGTCCCGCGGCTTCGCGACGAGGAGTGTTTCCTCCGGCTCGATCCCGCGGCGATCGACGACATCGACCACGCGACGACGATCGGCGGCTCGGCCGAGGTCGGCGTGCAGGTCCGCCCGGAAGCGATGCCGCCGATCGACCTGATCGTCGCCGGCAGCGTCGCCGTCACCGAGGCGGGCGCCCGCGTCGGCAAGGGCGAGGGGTACAGCGATCTGGAGTACGGCGTCCTGCAGGCGTTCGATCTCGTAGGCGAGTCGACGACCGTCGCGACGACCGTCCACGAGCGCCAGGTCGTCGCCGAGGACGTACCGGTCGACGCCCACGACGTGCCCCTCGATCTGGTGGTGACGCCCGAGCGAACGATCGAGACGGAGACGCCTCACGACCGGCCGGCGGGACTCGACTGGACAGTCCTGTCCAAGGAGCGGATCGAAGAGATTCCCGTGCTGGCGTCGTTGCGACCGTAGCTAGTTCGTCTGGGCGGCTGCGACCTACGGCTCCCACTCCGAGGCTAACAGTCCGTAGAGGGACGCGTCGACCCGTTCGCCGTCGACGAAGTAGTGTGCTCGCAGGCGCCCCTCGCGTTCGAAGCCGATGCGTTCGAGGATCGCCCGCGAGGCGTCGTTCGTCTCGAAGACTCGCGCCGATATCTTCCGCAAGCCCCGCTCGCGGATGGCGTAGCGCACCGCGAGTTCGGCCGCGCGAGTGCCGTAGCCGACGCCGCGCTCGTCGGGGTGAATCCAGTAGCCCAGTTCGGCCCGATCGGCGACGTCGTCGATATCGAACAGCCAGACGAACCCGACCGGACCGTCGGACGTGCAGGGGAGAAATGAGATCACGTCGTCGCCGTCGAGCCAGTCGTCGAGGTCGTCCGCCGCCATCGGCTCGGTGCCGGCGATCCCGTGGCGGACGTCCGGCGCGTTGAACTGTCGGCGGAGGAACTCGTGGTCGTCCGGCTCGACGGTGCGGAGCGAGAGTCGGTCGCCGCGGAGGAACACTGGACCGGGCATAGGCGGGCCGACACACGCTCGGCGTATCAACGTTCGGACCGATCAGCCCCGGGAGTCGAAACGGGTTTCCACTGCGATGGGAGAGATGTGCCTATGCCCCCACAGGACTGGCGAACCTATCTCGTCACCCAGGAGAGCCTCTCGGCCGGCCGGAGCACCGTCGAGATCGCTCGCGCCGCAATCGAGGGCGGCGTCGACGCGATCCAGCTCCGGGACAAGAATCGGAGCGCGCTACGGCGGTACGAGACCGGACAACGGCTTCGGGAGCTCACGGCCGAGACGGGCGTCGACCTGATCGTCAACGACCGGGTCGATCTCGCGCAGTCGATCGACGCCGACGGCGTCCATCTCGGGCAGTCGGACTTGCCGGTCCCCGTCGCCCGCGATCTGCTCGGCGAGGATGCGGTGATCGGGAAGTCGACCTCGTTCGTCGAGGAGGCACGAGCGGCCGAGCGCGAGGGCGCGGACTACCTCGGTGTCGGCGCGGTGTACGGCACGTCCTCGAAGAACGTCCCCGACGACGAGGCCGATTTCGGCCCCGAGCGCGTCCGCGAGATCGTCGACGCCGTGGAGATCCCGGTGGTGGGGATCGGCGGCATCGACGCCGCCAACGCCGCTGCGGTCGCAGCAGCGGGTGCCGACGGCGTCGCGGTCATCTCTGCGATCACGAGCGCCGAGGATCCGGCGGCGGCGACGCGAGAGCTTCGCGAAGCCGTCGAACGCGGCCGAGAACGCTGAGGCGGCACCACCGTCGCGGGAGTCGCGCTACTGCATCGTGACGTACGTCAGGACGCCGATCGCGAACAGTTGGAGCGTCCGGAGCACGAGGATGGCGCGCTGGGCGAACGGGTCGCCGGAGTACAGCATGCTCGTGCTGAAAAAGAAGTAGATTGCCAGCGCGTTTTCGAGCAGGAGAACGGCGCCGAACGCCACCAGCCCGAGGCTCAGCGGCGTCCGGAACGTCCGATAGTTGCGGACCCAGACGCCGAGGAGCCCCGCCAGTAGCAGGATGCTCAACCCCGACAGTACGCTCGCGATCATGATTGTGGTGTTCATCGCCATCGTCAGTCCTCCATGTGCTCGGTGATCCGCCGGAACTCGTCCTCGTGTCGCTCGAACCGGTCGGTGAGAAAGTACAGCTCGCCGTAGTCCTCGCCGCCGGTTTCGAGGACGTCGTGGTCGACCAGCTTCTCGAGGTGGTACCGGACCGTGTTGTAGTCCAGATCGACCGCCTCGCTGATCTGGTTGGCGTTCCGGGGGCGCTCGAACAGCACGCGGATGATGCGCGCCCGGTTCTCGCCGCCGCGCGTGCCGGCGAACAAGTACCACAGCACTTTCTCCATCCGGTCTCGCCTCGGTGTTTCGGCAGGACCGGTTTAATGGTGCCCCTTCGAGAGGGGTGACCGGTTCGGCGAACTCTCTTCCCGCGTCGTGCCACCTACATCTCCATGCCGATGGAGACGATCGGACAGTTCACCGTCGCGATGCCGGAGTCGAGCACGTTCGCGTCCAGCGCCGAGTCGAGGTCGGAGACGCTCTCGAAGTCGGCGTTGTCGTAGGGGCTGACCGACCAGAGCGGCGAGTATCCCTCGTCGCCGGGGAGCGTCGCGACGACGTTGTGCGTCCGGTCGCTCCCCGCCTCGGTGACGAAGCCGGAGGCCGGGCCGCCGCCGTCCTCGCCGGGGTTCGTGTTGAACGTGACGTAGATGGGTGACAGCGGGACCGATCCCTCCCCGGTGGCCGTCAGCGGCGCCTCCTCGAACAGGAAGTAGCTCACCACCATCCCGTCGTACCAGCCCTGCACGAGCCCGGCGTCGCCGTCACCGTGGCGCATCGAGGCGGTCGACCCCTCGGGGACGATCGGGCAGTTCTTGATCGTGTTCGTCGCCTCGATCTCGTAGCCCGCGTCCATCAGGTCCTGCGCGCTCGTGGCCGAGTTCGCCTCGTAGTCCTCGGGGACCGTCACCCGGTGGACGTGCCAGAAGTCGTTGTACCCCTCGTCGCCGGGGATCACGTCGACGATGTTTTGCTGGCTCTCGACGGGCGTGTCCTCGCCCTCCCGGAACAGCGCGTAGATCGGGGCCGGCGCGGTCGGCTGGACGTCGAAGTTGTAGTACGCGACCGGCTCGCCGTCGGGGCCGAGTCCGCGAGTCAGGAACGGCGCCTGATCGAAGTCGATCGGTTCGTCCGGCCCGGGGAGATCGTTCTCCTCGGTGCGGACCATCAGCGTGCCGGCCGCCTCGCTGAACCGGTCGATCGCCGCTCGCTGGGCGTCCTCCGGATCAGTCACGTCACCCATCCCGTCGTCCATGTCGTCTCCCGCTCCGCTGTCAGAGTCGTTGTCCGTGGCGCCGTCGTCCATCGTCTCGTCGTCCGAACCGAAGCAGCCGGCCAGCGCGCCGGTGGTGACTATGCCTGTCGTCGCCAGAAACCGTCGTCGAGTCTTGTCTCGGGACATCGCGTGTGGAGCGTCGCAACCGCCGGTAAAGGCGATTTTTCAAAGTCGAACTGAGTTCGAACGAAACTCCGGCCGAACTCCCTCTAGAATCTTTCCGAACTCACGGAGGACGACAGAGACGTGACGGCGTCCCAGCACTCCGAGCAGGGGAGCGACGGCGCGGGCGAACTCGTCGAGCCGGCTTTGTGGGTCCGACTCGCGCGCGTCGACAGGCTCGATGCTTCGGCCTCGCTATCTCTCGATCCCGTACGCTCGATACTGGCGGACTGCGTACACGTACGCTCCACAGGCGCTCCCGACGAGGATGAGAAGTGCGAGACCGGCACCACCGAGTACCGGCACGCTCGCGGGAACGCCCTGGCTGAGGGCGATTCCCGTCAGCACGAGACTGATGATCCCGAGAATGCCGACGGCGAAGCCGTGGCCCAACAGCACCGGAAGCGACGGGACGACCGTTTCGACGCCGTACATGGTCCTCGAATCGTACATGGGGACCAGCGTCCCGAGACCGACCGCCCACCCGGCACTGAGCACCGCGAGTACGAGTCCGACGGCGACGAATGCGGCTCCGTCTACGAACGACGGCGGGCTGATCGTCACCACCGCGAGCGGGATGGCGACGACGAACGGGACGCTCGCGGTCGTCCCGGCGACGATCCGACCGCGAACGAACCGGCTCGGCTGCGTCTCGGTCAACAGCAACAGCGGGAGCGTGCGCTGTTCGTCGCCGAAGGGGTTCAGACAGAATGCCGAGCCCGCGAGCAACGCCCCGAAGATGACACTGCCGCCGAGCGCGAAGAGGTACGCGAGGTCGGGTGCTTCGGCGAGGGTGCTGGCGACGGGGGCGAACGCGAACAGGAACACGATCAGGTGGACGAACTGCTGGGGGGACCGCAGACCGTATCGCAGATAGTGCCATCCGATTCGGCCGGACTTCGACCACGCGAACGGGCGGGGAACGGTCGTCGGCGTCGATTCGGCCGGGACGTCGCGCGAGGGAGCGTTCACGCTCGTGTCCGTCGTCCAGAACCGCGTCGCAAGACGCCCGGCGACGGTGAATCCGATCGGCACACCCGCTAGAAAGACGCCCAGCACGGCGAGCGCTGTGACCGAGAGCGGGCGCGCGACCGGCGTTCCGAGGAGGAAGACGTCCGCGTAGGCCGCGAGGGGCGACTGCAGCAGCGCCCGTTGGATCGGCGCGAGCGAAAACGGGAGATCGCCGTCGAGCGCGAGGCGCGGCACGATCTGCGAACCGAGGATTAGGACCACGAAGCCGAGCGGGTACAGGACCGTCTTGACCGAGGAGGGCAGCGGGACGTACCGGCTGACGTACAGCGCCGCGATACCGAAGAGATAGCCGGCGACGGCCGTGAACGCGAGGATCGGTCCGAGACCGACCGGCACCGTCACGATCATCGCGGGCGTCTGGGCACCGATGGCAAACGCCGCGACGACGAGGAGCGTCGGCGGGGCGAGCCAGAGCAAGAGGCGGATCGTCTCGGCGGTCAACAGCCCGACGACGACCGCGCGGGGCGTCGTGGTCGTGAGCATCATCTCTTCGCCGTCGATGTGCGCGAGGCGTTCGACGGTTCTGAGAGCGAACACGACGATCAGCCCCGCGACGAGCACCGTCATCTGCTGGCGGAACGTCGCCAGGAGCGGGAACTGTTCCTCGACCCGAACGGTCGTTCCCATGACGTGGGCCGCCGGAACGACGCCGAACACGACCATCGATCCGAAGACCAGCGCCATGAGCGCGAGGGCGATTTTCGCTCGCGGCTGCTGGAAGTACCAGCGAGCGCTCCGTCGGACCTCGACGCGCGCGATGCGCCAGCCGGTTCGAAGGTCCGACCGTAGCTCCGTCATTGGCCGAACCCGTGTTTCGGACTGCTCGTCACGTCGAGGAACACGTCTTCGAGCGTGCTTTCGGTCTCGGATTCGGCGCGATCCTTGAGTCCGTCGGGCGTCCCTTCTGCCACGAGCCGACCGTCTTTGAGGACGCCCACGACGTCGGCGAGTTCCTCGACGACCGGGAGGATATGCGTCGAGAGGAAGACCGTCGTGCCGTCGTCGGCGAGCTGGTGGACGTGCTCACGGAGCGTCCGGGCGGCACGCGGATCGAGCCCGCTCGTCGGCTCGTCGAGGAAGACGACGTCGGGGTCGTGGAGAATCGTCTGGATGTACGCGAGCTTCTGTCGCATCCCTTTCGAGTAACCGTCGATGCGTCGCGCGGCGTCACCCGCGAGATCGAACGTGTCGAGGAGAGCGTCGATCTTCTGGGTTGCCGCATCGTCGGGGATGTTACGCAGATCCGCAACGTAATCGAGTTGCTCTCGTCCCGACAGCTCGTCGTAGAGCGGCGGTGTTTCCGGAAGATAGCCGATGTGCGGGACGAGCGCGCGACGGTCACGGATGGATTCTCCGACGATAGTTCCCTCCCCGCTCGTCGGCTGGAGGAGTCCGGTCAGCATGCGCATCGTCGTGGTCTTCCCGGCGCCGTTCGGCCCGAGGAAGCCGTAGATGGAGCCCATCGGGACGGCGAGTTCGAGCTCGTCGACGGCGTGGGTTCCGGTGTACACTTTCGTCAGGGCGGTCGTTTCGATCGCGTGCGAAGTTGACATCGTTGTGTGTGTGTTGTGGGGTTCAGTGAACGATACTATGCAGTCTGTACGTGCCCACTCTGTGTCCGAGCGTTGTCATCCGGCCCCAACCGCACGGAGCGACTGATGGACATTCGGTGGGCGGCGGTTCTGGGAGCTCTCAACAGCTGCCAGCACCGGCACAGGTGACAGCGTTCGCACTGCCCCCGGCAACGGCGGCGTCGCGGAGCGCTTCGTCAGCGTCGTCCTGTCGAGATTCGACAACCCGTTCGTCCGGGGTCCCGTCGCCAAGCAAGCGTTCGAGCAGGGAGGGCATCGTAGCGGGGCGTTTTATGACAAAGAACTTTATTGTTTTGATAACTGATCGGACTGCGACACGGCCGCCGGTGCTGGTCGTTCCGATACCCGATCTCGGATCCGAAAAAATACGCCCCGATCGCACCGATTCCAGCCGTGCTATGCGACGGCGAGGACTGCACCGGCGAAAAACGCGACCGCGGCGATCCCGAGAATGGCCGCCGATCGGTTGCTTCCTGCCGGGTCCTGGTGGAACGCGTCCCAGTCGAGCAGAATTCCGAGGCCGACGACCGTCGCAGCACACCCGCCGAGCAGGGCGGGGACTGACCAGAGCGAAAGCCCGGTCTGGACGATCGAAGCCGCTGATTGGAACGCGAGCAAGATTCCCGTGATCAGGGGCGCAGCGCCAGCTGCCTTTCTGGAGAGCATGCGCCCACGAGATTCATTCTCCAGACTGATAATAGTACTCGTCAGCTACAACTCTCCTCCCGAGTCGCCAGTTCCCCGGAGCCACCACTAGCTGTGAACCTATCGCATTGCTGGAGTTATACAGAACCGCTTCGCCACAGCTAGTCCCGTCGACCGTCACTCAGACGAACTCGTCGAGCCCGCTCTGTGGATCGGATTCGGGCGCGTCGACCGGCTCGACGATCTCTGGCGAGTCGTTCGACGGATCGTTGACCGCCGTCGAGATCGGATACTTCTCGAAGCCGTCGCCGGAGTGTGGTTCCAGCAAGTCGGCTTTCGCCGGCGGCTCGTCGCCGAGCCAGTCGCGTTCGTCGTCGGCGTCGAAGATCACCGGCATCCGGTGGTGGAGCGGGTCCATCAGCTCGTTCGGCTCGGTCGTGAGGATCGCCGTCGACTCGACGGCGCGGTCCTCGCCCTCCCAGCGCGCCCAGACGCCGGCCATCGCGAACGGCTCGCCGTCAGCGCGCTCGACGCGGAACGGCTGGGTCCCGTCGGTGCGATCCTGCCACTCGTAGAAGCCGTCGGCGACGATCAGGCAGCGTCCCGCCGCCGAGCCGTCGGTGTCCCGCTCGAACGCGTCTCGGAACGCCGGCTTCTCGTCGATCGACTCGGTCCGGGCGTTGATCAGGCCGTTCCACTCGCCGGGGTCGTCGGCCCACCCGGGGACAAAGCCCCAGTGGAGGTGTTCGAGCGCGTCGGGCGAGTCGTCGCGAATCGTCGCGATCGGCGTCTCCGGCGCGACGTTGTACCGCGGTTCGTACTCGTCGGCCACCGCAACGTCGAACCGCTCTTCGAGCGTCGACGGCGAGGCAAACAGCGAGGTGCGGCCGCACATACGGCTCGCTTCGGACCGCAGGTGCCTAAGTCGTCCGAACGATCGCTTTCGACGACCGACCGTCGGCGTCGAGCGACGGTCGGCCGAGCCGCGCGACGGTCGTCGGACGCCGACGCCGGGCGAGCCGGGACGCAGATTCATATCCGTGGAGCGAGTAGTGTGTGAACATGGACCGAGACGACACCGACCGCGACTTCGTCGTTCTCGACGACGACCCGGGAACCGAGTTCGTCATCGTCGAGGAGAAATCGGCGGACGCCGACGCCCGGCGAGACGACGAACTCGTCGCGGTGCCCGACGCCGACGCGCGATACCCCGGACTGGTGCCCGTCGACTCGCTCACCGAGACTGGCTTCGTCATCGTCGACGAGCCGGTCGCGGAGACCGACTTCGTCATCGTTGAGGACGAGCGCGAGGGCAGCGGTGGCGAGTCGCCCGAGGGCGTCGCGCCGGACGCCGACGTCGAGATCGTTCCCACGCCGGACGCCGAACTCGTGCCGGTCGAGGGGGGCGAACTCGTGCTGGCTGCGGACGCCGAACTCGTACCGGCTCGCGACGCTGCGCCGCGCGATGATGCCGTAGTCACTACGCCGAACCCGTTCATCCCCGACCTGTTTCGTCCGGACCGCGGGAGCTGATCCTCGACGACCACGCCGGAGAGGCGATCACACGCAGCCGGGGAACTCCTCGCCCCGCACGTGAACGGAGTCGACCCAGTCGGGCCGGTCCGCGGCCGATTTCGTGAACCGCGACCGGGCGTTCATGTAGGACATGATGAGTGCGCGCCGCCAGTCGTCGGTGTCGTTAGGCGAGGTGTAGTGTGGCACCAGACAGTGCGTGAACAGGGCGCTGCCAGCCTCCATCGGCACCGGCTCGGCGTCCGCGGGCTCGTAGTCGCGCTCGCCGATGACGATGTCGGTGTCGTACTCGACGGCCTCGTGACCGAGCAGCCCGTCGGTGTGGGCGCCGGGGACGACCTGCATGCAGCCGTTCTCGGGTGTAGCGTCGTCGAGCGCGATCCAGACCGTCACGTGGTCCAGCGGGCGGATCGGGTAGTAGGCGGCGTCCTGGTGGAACCCTTTCTCGCTGCCGACCTGCGGCGGCTTGAACATCGCCGCGCTGCGCAACAGTTTGAGATTCGGCCCGAGCAGATCCGCGGCGACCGCGGTAATTCGATCATTCTGCATCACGTCGCGGAACACGTCGTCGTTCTGGACCATCCCGAGCCCCTCGAACTTCCGGACGGCGTCAGCCTGCTCGTCGACTTCGATCTCGCCGCGCTCGACGGCGGGTTCGAGCTGCGACTGGAACGTCTCGGGCTCGCGGTCGCCGTGCGTGTACTCGTGGAGCCGTTCGCGGACGGTCTCGACCATCTCGGCCGAGAGCGCGTCCTCGACGACGACGTAGCCGTCGGTCTGGTACTGCTCGAACTCGGCGTCGGACAGGTGCATGCGCAACACTCGGTTGTATTCTATGGTAATCATTTTGGTTCTGAATGATATTTGGGTGGTACCACCGAGTAGAATAGTTTTTACCGCAGCGGCGGTTTCGATCGTTCGATGAGTAACGCGACGAGCGACCCGGCGAACGGATTGCGAGGAAAAGTATCCCAGTTGGGACCGACGTGGATCGCGGGCGCCATCGCCGCGGGTCCAGCGTCGCTGGCGGCGGTGCTCGGGGCCGGAGCGACGTTCGGCTACACGCTGCTGTGGGTCGTCGTACTCTCGGCGCTGCTGGGCGCGACCGCGCAGTACCTCTCGATGCGGCTCGGGCTGCTGACCGAGCAGGGGATCGTCGGCGCCGTCGAGGAGCACCTCGGCGAGCTCTGGGCGTGGGTACTGGTCATCGACACGGTGCTGGCCTCGGGGCTGGCCCAGATCGTGATCATGAAGACGGTCGCGGAGGTCAGCGGGACGGTCGTCGGCTTCGACCCCAGAGTCTGGGGCGTCGTCTGGGCGCTCGTGCTCGCGGTCGGCCTCGCCGGCGGCGGCTACCGCTTCCTGGAGGTCGGCGCGAAGGCGATCGTCTCGGTCGTCGTGCTGGCCTTCGTATCCACGGCGTTCCTCGTCCCGATCGACGCGGGTGCCGCCGCGGGCGGGCTGGTGCCGACGCTCCCGGCCGGCCTCGACGGCGCCTTGCTCGCGGCGGGCGTGCTCGGCGGCGCGGTCCACATCACGCTGATCACGATGCAGAGCTACACGATGCGCGCCCGCGGGTGGACCCGCGACGACTACGATCTCGGGCTGTTCGACGTCGGCACCTCGATGCTGGTCGCGTTCGGCGTGTTCAGCGTCGCAACGTTCCTCGTCGCCGCGAGCGTGCTCGCGCCCGAGCTCTCGCCGGGCGGCAAACTGCAGGCCGCGGCCGCGGCCGCGTCGCTCGGCCCGCTGGTCGGCAACTTCGCCGAAACGCTGTTCATGCTCGGGCTGTGGGCAGCCGCCGTCTCGACGCTGGGCGCGAACACGGTCGTCCCGCCGTACCTGCTGGCCGACAAGCTCGGTTGGGACACCGACGTCTCCGACGGCCGGTTCCGCGCGGCGGTCGCCGCAGTGGCGCTGCTCGGCGGACTCGGCGCGTTCCTCGGCGGGAACTTCTTCTCGCTCTTGACCCAGATGCTCACATTCGGGCTGATCGGGACGCCGTTCGCGCTCGCGATCGTGCTGTACCTGCTGAACCATCCCGACGCCGTCCCGGAATCGAATCCCTTACACGCGAACGTCGGCGGTCTGATCGTGTTTGGAATCGCGTCGGTGCTAGCCGGACAGTACGTCCGCCAGCAGCTCCGGACCGGTCTCGGCGATCCGGTTCCGACGTTCTTCGTCACGTTCGCGATCGCGATCGGCGCGGCGACGATCGGCCTGATCGCCAAGTACGCCCGGGATGCGCGCCGACCATCACAGCCCGTCGACGCCGGCTCCGATGCCTGACGCGCCGGATCTGCCGTTCCCGCTACGGGGGACGACGCTGATCACCGGCCCCTCGAACACCGGCAAGACGCGGCTGACCGCCAGCGCACTCGACGCCTGGCTCGCCGATCGCGACGCCGACGGCGTCGTCGTGCTGGAGTTCGCCCCCGAAATCGAGCGCGACGGCGTCCTGCTCGGCGGGCGGCTCGATCGCTTCGTCGAGATTCCCGACGCCGCGTTCCACGGCGTCCTCGACGCCCACGCGCCGCGAGCCGCCGCGGACGACGAGGGCGAGGCCTACGAGTTCGCCGCGGACAACGCCGAGCGCGCGCGGTCGATCCTGCGCGCGGCGCCGGACGCTCCGGAAGCGGTGTTCGTCAACGACGCGACGATCCCGTTTCAGCACGCCACGGGCGATCCCGATCGGCTCTCCTCGTACTGCGAGGACGCCGACGCCGCCGTGCTGAACGCCTTCGAGAGCGACGAACTCGGGGCGGACCACCCGGTCACTCGTCGCGAGCGGGACGCACTCGACCGACTGGCAGCCGGCGTCAACCGACGCATCGAGCTCGGGGACGGATCGTGAGCGCGGCGCGACGCCGCTCCTGAGCGCGAACTGACGTCTCGGACTGTCGTCCAAATTGCTTATGTTCTGTGGCACCGTATCTCAATACGTCCGACGAGGATTCGAGGACACACCGGACGACCCGGAACGAGTTGCCCGATTTTCGGGCGGACCGTTCCGGGTTAGGGGCAAAACTAAACTCCCCGTAACAGGGGAACAAAGTGAACACCCCGAAGGAGGCTCGAAGCGGCCCGTCAATCGTCCGCCCGGGCGGACGATCGCGAAGGCCAAGTACCGGACGTCGCGCGAGCGACGTTCGAGAATCTGGAACGTCCAGCACGGCCGTAGGGGCTGCGGAAAACGGCTCCCGTCCGGGTCCGAATCGGTCCCCGTCGGGGTCGCTCGACGATTTATCACGCGTACTGATGGCGCCGCCGAGAGGAATCCGACACCGCGGATCGTCAGCCGATGTCGAAGTTGAGCCTGTCTTTCGCCCTGTCGACCAGCGCGTCGATCCGGTCTTGGAACTCCTCGACCGAGCGCTCGACGTAGTACACCCGATTGCGCGGAATTCTGCGGATCACGTCGTTCCCGTCGTCGTCCTCGCCGATCTTGACCTGCCAGTGGTCCTGAAAGAGGACGATGTGCTCGTTGTCGACCTCGAACGATTCGACGTCGCCGTCGGGGCCGTCGAAGACGATCGTCGCCTGGCCCAGTTCCGGGTCGGGCATGTCGAACTGCGTCTCGGACATGGATCTAGACGCCACGACGGCGGCCAAAAGCGTCGGGGGCGCTCCACCGAGACGGTCAGTTCGTCTTTCGAGCCGCTGATACGAATGGTGTGTCTTAACATCGCACGCGACGAACGCTCGAACGAGATGGCGATCGCGCAAAGGACGCGACACCTGGTCGACGAGAATCTGGGCGTTATCGGAGCAGCGCTCGCGTATCTGGTCGCCGGCATCCACCTCTTTCATCCCCAGTACGGCTTCTCTCGGTTCGTCGGGCTCCTCGCGACCGGGAATCTGTCGTTGCTCAGCTACGATCCCCGTCCGCTGGCGTTCGTTCTCTCGGCGTTCGCCATCCTGCTCGGGATCAAGCTCGTGCTCCTCGATTTTGGTCGCAAACCGGTCTACGCGCTCGGAATGGTGCTCGTGGGCACCTACTTTGTCGGCTACTTCGCGTGGCACCTGACGGGCCACGGCGGTTTTCTCCCCGGACGAGCGCCGCTGTACCACGGCATGCACCCCGCCGAGGCGGTCGTGTCGCACCTCGCGAACTATCCGCTGGCCGCCGCGGCGAAGTTTGCGGAGGCGGCCCTGGTCGGCGTTCTCGCGGTTCTGTATCGACGGGAGGCGCGAACCCCGCCGTAATATGCGCTACCAGAATCAAGGAGAGAGTCCCGGCCTTTAGGCCGGGAGTGAATCCGTCTCTCCACTTACAACCACGTCCGATGCTTACTCTGGGGTATCCTCTCTGACTTTCTTCTCGCCTTCGAGGAGGAACCCTCGCCGTTCACGGCGAGGAGGATGTCATAGGTACGTGTCCCGCATCGTCTCTTCGAGGATCCCGTCGGGATCGAGCACGATGTAGACGAGCACGAACGGCTCGCGGGGATCGAGCACCCACACAGAGAACGGCGGCTCGGCGGACTCGGCGGCGCGGGCGACCAGCGGCTCCAGGGGCTTGACGCCGTCGCGGAACTCCGAGAACAGGTCGCGCTGGCCGGCCTGCTCGGCGAACGTGTAGACGACGCCGTTGGGCTCGTTGTCGGTGCTGTAGGTGACCCGCGAGTTCATCGCCTCGCCGGCCGAGCGGGCGGCCTCGAAACACTCTTGCGCGGCCTGGAACACGGCTTCCTCGGTGCGGACGAACCGGAACCGCGTCGGCGCGGTGACCTCGACCTCGTCGATCGACGGATCGCCGTCGGTCCACCGTAGCGATGCCGACACTCGATTTCCGACCGCCAGGTCGGGCGCGTCCGCCGCCGGGACGTAGGTCGGTTCGGCCGACTCGACGTCCAGCAGGAGCCACTCCTCCTCGTCGCGCCCCGGCAGCACGCGGAACCGACCGTCCGACGACTGTTGCATTGGGTGGAGGTAGGTCCCCCGGCGTACATGAGTGCCACGACCTGCGGAGGCGCCGACTGCGACCGTCTCGGGCTGCCCCGAGACACAGGCATATCCAGCCTGAGCGCGTAGGCGGCCCCATGAGCGATGGAGCCGCGTCGCTGACCGATTCGCCCGGAATCCACCACGTCACAGGGATCGTCGGGGACGCCCAGCGAAACGTCGACTTCTACGCCGGGACGCTCGGCCTGCGGCTCGTCAAGCGGACGGTCAACTACGAGGACGTGCTCCGGTATCACCTCTACTACGGGAACGAGCGCGGCGAGCTCGGGACCGTGCTGACGTGCTTTCCCTACCCGGACGACGACCCCGGCCGACTCGGCAAGCCCCAGATCGAGTCGGTCGGCTTCGTCGTCCCGCCGGGTTCGCTCTCCTACTGGATCGATCGCCTCGCGGAGCGCGGCGTCGATGTCGAGGGACCCGACCGCAGGTTCGACGAGCGGTTCGTTCGCTTCGAAGATCCGGCCGGAACGCAGGTCGAACTCGTCACCGGCGAGTCGCCGGTCGAGCCCTGGACCGGCGGCGGCGTCCCGGCCGACGCGGCGATCCGCGGCGTCCACGGCGTCGCGACGCTGCCGGCGGACCCTTACGCGACCGCGAGCATCCTCGAAACGCTCGGGTTCGAGCTCGTCGAGCAGGACGGCGACCGCATCCGCTACCGAGCGAGCGGCGATCGGGCGACCGCGATCGACGTGCTCGACCGCGAGGCAGCCTACGGGCGCGAGGGGATCGGGACGATCCAGCACGTCGCAGTCCGGGCCGAGAGCGTCGACGAGCTGTACGAGTGGCACGACCTGTTCCGCGAACGCGACTACAACGTCTCGCGGGTGCGCGACCGCCACTACTTCCACTCGCTGTACGTCCGCGAACCCGGCGGGATCCTGTTCGAGTTGGCGACCGAGACGCCCGGACTGACGATCGACGAGGACGTCGCGACGATGGGCGAGTCGCTGGTGCTGCCCGATCGGTTCGAGCCCGACCGGGAGATGATCGAGGGGCAGCTGCCGCCGATCGAGTTGCCCGAGCCGGAGAACTCGGACTGACCGTCCGGAGCTACTCGGCTCCCGAATCGTCCGGGGCGACCGAGGGATCGGCGATCGTCGCGTTCACGATGATCCCCGTCAGGAGCACGGCCGACGCGAGATAGAGGCTCGTGAGCATGACGATGATCCCGCTGAGAACGCCGTACACCGCGAACCGGCCGGCGTTGACGGCGTAGAGGTGGACGCCGGCGTGGATGGCCGTCAGCCCGACCGCGGCCGTGATCGCTCCGGGGAGCGCCGCCGCGGGCCGATCGAGCGTCCGCGAGGGGACGTAGTACAGCGGGACGAACACGACCGAGAGGGCGACGACCAGCGAGCCGAGCCCGATCGCCGTTCCGCTCGGCGTCCCGAACAGCGTGCTCGCGAGGACGATGGCACCGATCGTCAAAACGAGCGAGCCGAGGACGACCGCGGCGTCACGGAGCTGGTCGCGCAGCGGGCGCTCCCGGACGCCCTCGACGCGTTCGACGACCGCGAGAAATCCGACGGCGACGTTGGTCGCGCTCCACGCGAGGACGACGACCGCCAGCGCCGCCGCGCCGGTCCGGCCGGTCGCGGTCGTCGTCGCCTCGTACACCAGCTGCCGGGCGCCGAGCGTGAGAAACCGAGGCGTCGACGTCTGGACGCGCGCCGCGAGCTGCTCGCCGAACAGCGCGAACACGATCAACAACACCGGAACGAACGAGACGAACGCGTAGTACGCGAGGGCTGCGGCGGGGTACTTCACCTCCTGCTCGTAGGCCACCCTGACGACCCGCCGCGCGAGGACGAGCCCGTCGGAGAGCCGCCCCATGGCACACTGTTCGTGACACGCGCCCATACGTCTGTGTTCGACGGGGACGGACAACCGCGGACTGCGAGCGCGCTACGAGAGGTGGGCGGTGACGTCCGTCGAGGAGACCATCCCGACGTAATCGTCGTCGACGACCGGGAGGTGCTTGATCCCGTACGTCGTCAGCATCGCGGCGACCTCCTCCATGTAGAGGTCCGGCGTGACGGTTTCGACGTCGGTCGTCATCACGTCCGAAACCGCCAACTCGGACGTATCCCGCCCGTCGGCGACGGCGTCGAGCACGTCCGTGCTGCTGACGATCGACCGCGGCGTCGTCGGGACGACCAGCGCGCTGATGTTTTTGTCCCGCATCCGCCCGGCGGCTTCTTCGACCGTGGCGTCCGCGGGAATCGTCTCCAGGGGTGTCGACATCACGTCTTCGACGGTCACTCTGTCCTCGGAACTCATACGTCTACAGATGAGTGGGGGGAGTAAGGAGCTTTGCACCCGGTCGACCTCGTTCTCGGGCTTGCGAACCGCTGCTTCGCTGCACCGTCGATCGCGCCGGCCGAGATCCCGGTATCAGGCGCTACAAACGCTGTGAAGGTCGTCCAGCGAGTCGATGTCCCAGGTCGGCCAGACGTTGAGCTCCCAGTTCGTGCGGTGGGGACGACGGATGAACGCCGAATCGATGCCGGCGCGCTCGGCGGCCCGGATGTCGGACTCGTTGTCGCCGACGAACAGCGCCGAGCCGGCGTCGAGGTCGGACAGCGCGCGCTCGAGGTAGTGCGGGTTGGGCTTGCGCAGGTCGAGGCTCTCGACGGTCGGCTCGCGCCCGTAGGCGGCGCCGAAGCGGTGGGAGATTTCGTTGTGCTCCAGCACGAAGTCGACCGTCTCCTGCTGATTGGAGCTGACGATCCCCATCGCGGCGTCGAGATCTGTCAGCGTGTCGATGTCGTCGTAGAGCGCCTTCCGGCCCTCGCGAACCTCCACCTGCTGAGCGCGCGACAGCGCGCTCTCGCGGGCCTGCCAGAATGTCTCCGGTTCGAGGTCGTACGTGCCGCAGATGCTGTCGACCTGTCGGGGGGTCGCCCCGACGGTCATGTCGTCGACGTGATCGGGCTCCAGGTCGGTGACGCCGAACTCCGAAAACGTCTCCCGGGTCGCCTCCCGGAGGACGTCGAAGTCCGTTCGCTCGACGAGGACACCGTCGTTGTCGAAGATGACGGTATCGTATGTCATATTAACTACTGGGGGGTCGGACTGATAAGAGTTTCAGTTGGTGCGCCCCGCTGACGCGCTGGATAGATGTCGGATCCGTGGGTCTTGGATAGCACAAGCCCGCAACATGATGACAGCGGAGCTACCTCTCCAGGATGATCTGGGATTTCTCCGTCCGTAGCGGAGTCCACCCGGTCGGCTGATGACAACCCAACCAAAAATGACAATTCCCAAATGTCACTACCATGCAGTCATTTTTAGTATATTACGTACCGGCCGCCCGAGGAAAAGTATGTTTTCTGATAGTACCCGGTTTAGGGCAGTTTCACTATCCTTCCGAATGTCGATGTAGTTCCCAGCGGCCCCGGCGACAACTTCGACTGCGGGCGAGACCTCGAAAGCGATCGGAGAAACAACCGCGGGGAGGGCGGATCCGACGTCTCAGAGGGCTACGCAATGCTCTATGGAAACGCGTACGTCCTCCTGAGCGAGTCGGCGTGCGCTCGCCGACGGTAGCGGTGAACCCATACGGTCTGATTCCCGGACGGACGGTCGACAGTGGTTCGGTTCTACGGGGGAGCGTCAGCGAGGCCGACGCCGTCGCGGCGTTCGGCGTCAAGATCGTCCATACCAGCGTCGTCAACTGGAGCCCGGCGGGTCTTCGATGTCCATTTTCGGTCGGCCGGGGACCGCGCTGAATCCCCGACCCCGTGTCGCCCGATCCTGATCGCCGAACTGGCACAAAAATACTATACCTTACATACCAGTCATTCTAACATGTGTCCCGGGACGGACCGACAGTCCGCGGGACTGTTCGGATGAAACGCCGACCACTTTTCGGAGTTTGCCGGACGGTCGAGCGGACGCGGATCCCGACTCTTGGATATGTATCTGGCCCCTATGCGTTACGTCTCGTCATCAATCTCATCGAACGGATAGTGTATGGGTGCCTACTAGATGGATATGGATGCTTAACGACAGTACGATAATGACGGTAGCGATACCACCTAGACGGGATGTTCCCAGTAGACGATACGCCCCTCACACGGGACGGGAAGATGGTCATCCTGGCGTACGATCACGGGATCGAGCACGGCCCGGCGGATTTCGAGGACGTTCCGGAACGAGCGGATCCCGAACCGGTGTTCGAAGCCGCCACCCACCCCGCCGTGACCTCCTTCGCGGTGCAGAAGGGACTCGCCGAGGCGTACTACCCCTCCTACGAGGACGACGTGGACCTGTTGATGAAGCTCAACGGGACCTCGAACCTCTGGATGGGCGAACCCGACACCGCCGTCAATTGCTCCGTCGAGTACGCCCGGGAGATCGGCGCATCCTCGGTGGGGTTCACGATCTACGCCGGCGCGAACAACGAAATCGGCATGGCTGAGGAGTTCCGAGAGGCCCAGGAGAGCGCCCGGGAACACGACATGCCGGTCGTGATGTGGGGATACCCGCGCGGCCAGGGCGTCAAAAACGCCTCCAAGCCGGCGGTGATCACCTACTCGGCCCGACTGGGGCTGGAACTGGGCGCGGACGTGACGAAGATCAAGTATCCCGGTTCGCAGGAAGCCATGGAGGACGCCGTCCGGATGTCCGCGAAGTCGAAGATCGTGATGTCCGGCGGCTCGAAGACCACCGACCGGGAGTTCCTCGAAGACGTGAAAGCGACGATGAACGCGGGCGGCGACGGCGTGGCCGTCGGCAGGAACGTCTGGCAGCGCGACGATCCCGAGCAGATCCTCGACGCGCTGGAGCAGGTCGTCTTCGAGGACGCGACCGTCGACACCGCACTCTCGAACACCGGCGCCGAAGGCCCAACGGCCGATGAGTAACCAGCCGGTCGAGGACGTCTTCGACGCCGTCGCCGAGACCGCCCCGGAGATCCGCAACACCCTCGTCGAACGCGTCGGGTTCGAGAGCGAGGAGAACCCGAGCGGCGAGGAACAGATCGCGGCCGACGTGTTCGCCGACCGGCTGCTCGAAGAGCGGCTGCTTCCCATCGACGGGATCGGGCAGTACGCCAGCGAGGAGCGCGACGAGATCGTTTCGGGCGGCGAGGGGTACGGCGTCGCGGTGGATCCAGTCGACGGCTCCTCGAACATCCAGACCAACAACGCCGCCGGAACCATCCTCGGGATCTACGACGCCGACCTGCCCGCTCGCGGCGAGACGCTCGTTGGCGCCGCGTGCGTCCTGTACGGGCCCCGGACGACGATGATCGCGGCGGACGAGGAGTCTGTCACGGAGTACCTGCTGGAGGACGGCGACCGGAAAGCCGTTCGGGAGAACGTGACGATCCCCGACGAGCCCGACGACCACGGCGTGTACGGGTTCGGGGGTCGCGTTCCCGACTGGCACGAGGATTTCAGGGCGTACGCCCGCGAGCTCGAACACGAACTCAGGCTCCGCTACAGCGGCGCGATGATCGGTGACATCAACCAGGTGCTCACGTACGGCGGGATTTTCGCCTACCCGGCGCTCCAGTCGTCGCCCCAGGGGAAGCTTCGCCTGCAGTACGAGGGCAATCCCATCGGCTACATCGCCGAAGCCGCCGGCGGTCGGTCGTCGGCCGGGGACCGCTCCATCCTGGCGGTCTCCGCTGACGACGTCCACCAGCGCGTTCCGGTCCACATCGGGACGACGGAGTACGTCGACAGGTTGGAAACCGCGCTGGACTGACGGTAGCGACGCCCGGTTCGAGCGCGGTGCGAGCATGCGACGCCCGATTCGAGCGCACGAGCGCAGTTCGAGCACGCGACGGCTGCGTCGGACCTACCCTACGCGGTAGTTCACCGTTCCTCCGTGGCGGCATCGCCGGTAGAAACTTACGTCAGTCGTCCTAAGTTCGCGTATGTCTGTCGAAGCAGACGTACTCGTAGTCGGTGGCGGTGCGACCGGCGCCGGCGTCGCTCGTGACCTCGCACTCCGTGGAATCGACGTGACGCTGGTCGAGCGCGGCGGACTGACCAGCGGCACTTCCGGCCGCTCTCACGGGCTGCTTCACAGCGGCGCCCGCTACGCGGAGGCGGACCGCGTCGGCGCCGAAGAGTGCATCGAGGAAAACGAGATCCTCCGCGACATCGCCGGCGCCTGCATTCGGGACACCGGGGGCCTGTTCGTCCAGCTCGCCGGGGACGACCCCGACTACTTCGAGGCCAAGCGGGACGCCTGCGAGGAGATCGGGATCCCCGTGAAGACGCTCGACGGCGACGAGGCGCGCGAGATGGTCCCCGACCTCGCGGACGAGACCGAGCGCGCGTTCGAGGTGCCCGACGCGGCCATCTACCCGTCGCGGCTCGTCGCCGCGAACGCGGCCGACGCTCGCGACCACGGCGCGACGATCCACCCGCACGCGCCCGTCGAGGACGTGACCGTCGACGACGGACGGGTGAGCGGCGTCCGCGTCGGCGGATCGGTCGACGACCGGATCGAGGCCGACTACGTCGTCAACGCGACGGGGGCGTGGGCGGGCGAGTTCGCCGCGATGGCCGGTCTCGACGTCGAGATGCAACCGTCCCGCGGCGTGATGATCTCGGTCGACTACGACGACCTCGGACCGGTACTCAACCGCTGTCGGAGCCCCGACGACGGTGACATCGTCGTCCCTCACGAGACCGAGGTCGTCCTCGGGACGACGAGCGTCCCCGTCCGCGACCCGGACGAGTACGAAACCGAGGACTGGGAGATCGAGACGACGATCAGCGAGTGTGCGAAGATGCTCCCGCCGGTCGAGGACGCGCCGGAGGTCCGGACCTGGTGGGGCGTCCGCCCCCTCTACGCGCCCGACGAGGAGGAACGCGGCGGTCGCGGCATCTCTCGCGGATTCTTCCTGCTCGATCACGCCGACGACGGCGTCGACAACGCGGCGAGCATCGTCGGCGGCAAGCTGACCACGTACCGCCAGATGGCCGAGGCGACGGCCGCCCTCGTCTGCGAGGGACTGGGCGTCGACGCCGACTGCGCGACCGCCGAGCAGACACTCCCGGCTGTCGACGATCCGGACCGACTGGACGACCTCGTCGCGGAGTTCGACGGGCAGGGGCCGACCGACGAGGACGTCGTCGGCGCGGAGTGACCTCGCAGTCGTGCGGACGGTCGCGACCGCAGTCGATTTTTAACTTGGTACCGTAGCTTCATGACCGATCCGCGCGTACGTCTCGCCATGGTAACAAGCGACAATGGCGCAGCGCCGACCGTAGCGGAGGCGTCGGCAGATGCGTAACGCGAAAATCGTCTGCACGCTGGGGCCGGCGACGGACTCGGCCGAACAGATCACGGCGCTGGCCGAGGCGGGGATGTCGGTCGGGCGTCTCAACGCCAGTCACGGCTCGCCGGAACACCGCCGAGAGATGATCGACCGCATCGACGAGGTCGACGACGCGGTCGACGCCCCGGTGGCGTCGATGCTGGACACGCCGGGGCCGGAAGTGCGGACGGCGCCCATCGACGCCCCGATCCGACTGGAGAAGGGCTCGACGGTGCGGTTCGCCGTCGGAGCGGACGCGACGCCGGGGGAGATCGGCCTCTCGAGATCGATCGCGGCCGTCGACCCGGGCGATCACGTTCTGCTCGACGACGGTCGGATCGAAACCACCGTCGAGCGCGTCGACGACGACGCGGTGTTCGCGCGCGTCGAGAACGGCGGCGAGCTCGGCGCTCGCAAGGGCGTCAACGTCCCCGGTGTCGAGCTCGGTCTCCCGACGATCACCGAAGACGACGAGGTTGAACTCGACGTCGCCGCCGAGAAGGAACCGGACTTCGTTGCCGCCTCGTTCGTCGGCTCGGGTGAGGACGTCGCCGAGATCAACCGCGCGCTCGCGGACCGCGGCGTCGACATCCCGGTCGTCGCCAAGATCGAGCGGCTGGCCGCCGTCCGAAACATCGACTCCATCGCGGCGGAAGCCTACGGGGTGATGGTCGCGCGCGGCGACCTCGGCGTCGAGTGTCCGCTCGAGGACGTCCCCATTTTCCAGAAGCGCATCATCAGGCGGTGCCACCGGGCCGGGGTCCCGGTCATCACGGCGACGGAGATGCTGGACTCGATGACTCACGCGCGCCGGCCGACGCGCGCCGAAGCCTCCGACGTGGCCAACGCCGTGCTCGACGGCACGGACGCCGTGATGCTCTCGGGCGAGACGGCCGTCGGCGACCACCCCGCCAGAGTCGTCGAGACGATGGACCGGATCGTCCGCGACGTCGAGGACACCGAGGAGTACGCGGAATCCCGCGAACGACTCGTCCCGGACGCTGGCGAGTCGAAGGCGGACGCGCTCGCCCGCTCGGGGCGGTTCCTGGCGCGCGATATCGGCGCGGACGCGATCGCCGTCGCGACCCAGTCGGGGTACACGGCGCTGAAGGCCGCGAAGTACCGCCCCGGCGTCCCGGTCGTCGCGTCGACGCCGAGCGACCGCGTTCGCCGCAGGCTCGCGCTCTCCTGGGGCGTCACGCCGATGTACACCGGAATTTCCGACAGGGAGGTCGACACCCTCGTGGAGGGGGCGGTCCAGTCCGCACTCGACGCCGGCGTCGCGGAGAGCGGCGACACGGTCGTCGTCTTCTGCGGGATGATGACCGAACTCGAAAGCGGAAGCACGACGAACATGATGAAGGTTCACGTCGCCGCGGAGGTGCTCGCCAGGGGCAGGTCGGTCGTCGAGGGGATGGTCACGGGTCCGATCCACCGCCTGACTGACGCCGACCTCGTGGACGTTCCGGACGGTGCTGTCGTCGCCGTGCCCGATGAGTTCGACGACGAGTTCCGGGGCGATACGGGCCGCATCGGCGCCATCGTCGACGCTCACGAGGGGACAACGGGATACGCTGCCATCGTCGCACGCGAACGCTCGATCCCGATGATCTCCGACGCGTCCGTTCCCGGCGCCGTCGACGACGGCTCGACCGTGACGCTGGACGCCGAACGCGGCGTCCTGTACGACGGGGCCATCAGCCGCGAAGCGCGGGACGGTGAAAAATAACTGTCCGGTTCGGCCCATCGCACTCGTCCCGGTTCGGCGTCCGGCCGCGTACTCGCGTCGCTTCGCCAGCGCCGCTACTGGCGGGTCTTCCTCTCACGCCGTTCATTCCCGATCGACGTATACCGGTTCGGGTAAGACTGGTTTGATTAGAAAAAGATTCTACGTATGGACACGGTACTATCACGCTGCGACGATGAGTCGTTCCCGAATGTCGATTACACAGATACCGATGTAAAAAACCGCGGTCGCGCTCGGAACTTCGCGGTCGTTCGTCGGGTCTCCAACTGGTAAGCAGAACGTTTTTAGAAGTCTAAAGATCTTACTGACGATTACTAGTCATTTGTAGTAGCCGCGTCTCGTATGTTCGGGCCAGCGGTTTCGAGTCCGTGCGGAGACACGGGCGGGGCCCCACCTGCGGTGCCGAGGACGGGTCCTGAACGACACTGTTCTGGCGTCTTCGGAGCCGCTCCGATATCTGCGCAGAGTGCGGGCGGTCTGGGTGTGTTCGTCCTCGGGGGAGGCCGCCCGGTCAAACGAACGAAGCGCCCGATAGCGCGCGACGTCGCGGGACGGGTGGATATGTGGGAGAGTAGCATAGTAGTACGCATGATCGACGAGACGGTCACCCAGATCGAGGAGATGCAGACCCAGAGCGCCTCCGCGGTCGCCGTGAAAGCCGCCAGAGCGCTGCGGGAGTTGACCGAACGGGAGTACTACACCGTCGAAGAGTACGTTCGTGCGTTGAGTCGCAACAGCAAGGCGCTCTATCGGGCGAGTCCGTCCCACGCGATCCTGTACACGACGCAGCGACGCATCGTCTCCGAGGTCTCGGACTCGGATCCCGATACCGTCGAAGCGGCCAAAGAGCGGACGCTCAGCGTCATCCGGGACGTCGTCACGGACGTCGAGTTGAGCAAAGACCGGGCCGCGCAGCGAGCGGCCGAGCTCGTCGACGACGGCGACGTGCTGTTGACCCACGAGAACTCGTCGACCGTAATGGCGACGCTCAAGCGCCTGCTCGCCGATGATGTGAGCTTCGAACTGTTCGTCACGGAGTCGCGACCGCGATTCCTCGGGCGGCGAACGGCCCGCGAGCTAGCCGATCGCGACGGCGTCGACGTGACGCTCATCGTCGACGGCGCTGCGGGGCACTTCCTCTCGGAGTGCGACCGCGTGCTGGTCGGCATGAACTGCATCATCGACGAGACCGTGTACAACCGCGTGGGGACGTACCCGATCGTCGCCACCGCCGCGGATCTGGACGTTCCAGTGACGGTCGTCGGCGCGTCGGCGAAGTGTATCGACGGCGGCTTCGTCTTCGAGAACGAGTTTCGATCGCCCTCCGAGGTGATGCTCGAACCGCCCGACGGATTCGCGATGGAGAACCCGGCGTACGACGCGACGCCGCTGCGAGTCGTGGACACGGTGGTGACGGACGAACGGACGCACGAACACTGATCTCCGCCGGTCGCACCAAACCTGTTCCCGCCCTCCCCGGGAAAGCGGCGCGTGACGGCTCAGCCGAGTTCATCGAGTTTGTTCCGGAGCGTCGTGCTGATCGCTCCGATGTCGCCGCCGATGCGAACGATCTGGTAGCCGGCGTCGGCCGCCTCCCGAGCGGCGGTCACGTCGTTCCGGATGCGACCGATCGGAACGTCGGCCGCCAGGCAGGCCTCGAGGGTGCGATCGATCGCGGCCTCGACGGCTTCTTCGTTCTTTTCGAGCGGCTCCCCTTCGGACATCGACATCGCGAGGTCGGCCGGGCCGACGAACGCGAAGCCGAGTTCGGGCACCGCGAGGATCTCCTCGATGTTCTCGACGGCGCGCTCGTTCTCGATCATCGTGCCGACGAGGACCTCGGCGTCCTCGCCGCCGACGTGACTGTCGACGTAGCCCGCCCACTGGCTCGTCCGTCCGATGCCGACCCCCCTGTCGCCGACGTCGCCGCCGTACGAGAAGTGCGCCGCCTCGACGGCTCGCTGCAACTCGTCGGCCGTTTCGATTCGGGGCAGAAGGATCGTGCGGACGCCGGCGTCGAGCGCCTTCCGGACGAGCGGGGGCTCGGGCGACGGGAGCCGAACCAGCAGTTCGACGTCGCCCGCCTCCGCGGCGCGGGTCAGCTCCTCGAAGACGGTGCTGTCGTAGGGGCTCGGTCCGCCGTGCTCGAAGTCGAGCCAGACGAAGTCGAGCCCGATGTTGCCCAACGTCTCGACCACCGTCGGCGAAAACGTCGCACAGCTCGCGCCGAAGATCGTCTCGCCGCGCTCGATCGCCCGGCGGAACTCGTTTTCGGTCCTCACGGCGTCACCTCTCGGTCGATGGCGTCCCCGTTTACCGTCGACTCGGGAAGGCCGCCCTCGTAGACCGTACGAACGTTCGCCGCCGCCCGTCGACTCATGCGTTCCAGGGCCTGTTCGGTCACGCCGCCGACGTGGGGGGTCAGGAGCACATCGTCGCGATCGAGGATCGGGTTGTCCGCGTCCGGCGGCTCCGACTGGAAGTTGTCGAGGCCGGCGCCACCGACGACGCCGCCCTCGAGCGCCTCGACGAGCGCCGGTTCGTCGACGATCCCGCCGCGCGACGTGTTGAGGAGAACGCCGCGCTCGCCGAGTGCCGCCAGTTCCGCGGTCGAGATCGCGTGTCGCGTCCCCTCGACCAGCGGGACGTGGATGCTCACCGCGTCCGATCGATCGCAGAGATCGACGAGGTCGTCGACCCGGACCACGTCGTCCGGAAAGTCCTCGTCGGCCTGGTGCGGATCGTACGCGAGGATCTGCTGTCCGATTCCGCGGGCGATCGTCGCCGTCTCGCGGGCGATGGAGCCGTACCCCATCAGCCCGAGGGAGTCCCCGGCGAGTTCGCGCCCCGCGAACGCGTGTCGCTCCCAGCCGCCCTCGCGGACGTGTCTGTCGGCCGTGCGGAGGTTCCGCCGGACGCCGAACAGGAGCGCGATCGCGTGTTCGGCGACCGATCGCGCGTTGACGCCGGGCGTGTTACAGACGACGACGTTCCGGCGCGAGGCCGCCGCCACGTCCACGTTGTCGAGCCCGCTCCCGTGTTTCGCGATCACCTGGAGCCGATCCGCTCGATCGATGACGCCGGCATCGATCGTCGCGGTCCTGACGACGACGGCGTCGTACCGGCCGATGTCGTCCAGCGCGGCGCCGCGACTGTCGTACTCGTCCATGCTCGTACACCGGGCGAACTCCGCGATCGACGCCGGACCCGACGGATCGATTCGCTCCGGGAGAAGCACCTCCCACCGTTCAGCCATATGGTAGCATCCGGCACGAAAGGACAAAAGCGTACACCCCGGTTGTGCGGAACGGGAACGGTGGGGAGAGCAGTGCCCCCAACCACACGCACAGACACCTCGTGGAGTACCGACGGATCTGTCTGTCGACGTCCGAACGAACGGCGACAGGGCCGTTGCTGCTCCCACCGAGTTCCGAACGCCCCGTCTGACGAGTCAGTCGATGGGATTCGGCACCGCTCCGTCGGTGGGTTGATGAATAATTTTAAGCCGCGTGTGACAGATATACACATCCACGCCACATCCGCGACCGTTGCTCGAACGGCCGCCGAGCACCGCGGACGGAACAGGTGACAGGGGGTATCTAGCAATGTCAACACAGAATACGTACGTCGGTGCGATCGATCAGGGGACGACCGGAACGCGCTTCATGGTGTTCGACCGCGAGGGGACGGTCGTCACGAGCGCGTACGAGAAGCACGAACAGATCTACCCGGAACCGGGGTGGGTCGAACACGATCCCCGCGAGATCTGGGAGAAGACGAAGCGGGTGATCCAGGACGCACTGCAGAAAAAGGATCTCGACGCCGAACAGCTCGCGGCGATCGGCGTCACCAACCAGCGCGAGACGACCGTCCTGTGGGAGCGAGATACGGGCGAGCCGATTCACAACGCGATCGTCTGGCAGGACCGGCGGACAACCGATCGGATCGACGAACTCGAGGCGGAGGGGAAGATCGAGGAGATCCGCGCGAAGACGGGACTGGAGGCGGACGCGTACTTCTCGGCGACCAAGGTCGAGTGGCTGCTCGACAACGCCGCACCCGTCAAGACGCAGCGCGCACGACCGGCGTCGTACCGCGAACGAGCCGCCGACGGGGAGATCTGCTTCGGAACGATCGACGCCTGGGTGATCTACAACCTCACCGGCGCGCACGTCACCGAGGTCACGAACGCCTCGCGGACGATGCTGTACAACATCCACGACCTCGAGTGGGACGACGAACTCTTAGAGGAGTTCGGCGTTCCCGAGGAGATGCTGCCGGAGGTACGACCCTCCAGCGACGACGAGTTCTACGGTCACACCGATTCCGACGGCTTCCTCGGCGCCGAGATCCCCGTCGCCGGAGCGCTGGGCGACCAGCAGGCGGCGCTGTTCGGCCAGACCTGCTTCGACGCGGGCGACGCGAAAAACACCTACGGGACCGGGTCGTTCTTCCTCACGAACACCGGCAACGAGGCCGTCGAGAGCGACCACGGCCTGCTGACGACGATCGGCTTCCAGCGCTCGGGCGAGCCCGTCCAGTACGCGCTTGAGGGAGCGATCTTCGTGACGGGGGCGGCCATCGAGTGGCTCGAGGACGTCGAGTTGATCGACGACGCCGCCGAGACGGAGGATCTGGCGAGAAGCGTCGACTCGACGGACGGCGTCTACCTCGTGCCGGCGTTCACGGGGCTGGGCGCGCCCCACTGGGACGGCCGCGCGCGAGGGGCCATCCTCGGCATGACGCGCGGCACGCGACGGGAGCACATCGTCCGGGCGACTCTGGAGTCGATCGCCTTCCAGACGCTCGACGTCGCCGAGGCGATGGAGGCCGACACCGGGCTCGAGATCACCAGCCTGAAAGTCGACGGCGGCGCGGTGAAGAACAACTTCCTCTGCCAGCAGCAGGCCGACATCATCGGCGCCGAGATCGTTCGTCCCGAAGTCGACGAGACCACGGCGCTCGGATCGGCCTACGCGGCCGGACTCGCAGTCGGGTACTGGGATACCGTCGACGAACTCCGGGAGAACTGGCGGGTCGATCGCGAGTTCACGCCCGAGGAGACCGACGACGTCGACGAACGCCACGAGCGATGGACCGAAGCGATCGAACGGGCCCGCGACTGGGCCCGGGAGGAGTGAACCGGCCGTCGAATACGACTTCGCCCGGCAGTCGCCGCCGTCCGCACCGGGGCGCTCGGCACCGTACCCGCCTTACCGCCGGCGTTAGGGGTGGTTCGTCACAAAACGACCGTTCGTCGCCAAAAGTATTGATACCGTAGCACATACACGACGCATGGACAGGATAGCGTTCGGTACCGACGGCTGGCGCGCGACGCTCGACACGTTCACCGAGCGACGAGTCCGCATCGTGGCGCAGGCGGCGGCCTCGTACTTCGACGGACGCGACGCGGAGACGGTCGGCGTGGGATACGATGCCCGCGAAACGTCGCCCGGGTTCGCCGACGCGATCACCGACGTGCTGACCGACAATGGACTCGACGTCGTCGTCAGCGAGCGGGACTGCCCGACGCCGGTGCTGGCGTGGACGCTTCGCGACCGCAATCTCGACGGCGGCATCGTGGTGACCGCGAGCCACAACCCACCCGAGTACAACGGCGTGAAGTTCCTCTCGCCGGACGGCTCGCCGGCGACCGAGGACATCACCGACCGCCTGGAGGAGCTGCTTGCCGAACCGGAGAGCCTTCCGGCCGACCAGCGCGGCGACGTCACCGAAGAGCCGCTCGTCCCCGAGTACATCCAGCACGCGTTGGCGTTCGCGGACGCCGACCTCGACGGGCTCTCGGTCGCGTACGATGCGATGTACGGCAGCGGCCGCGGCGTCACCGACGAGCTACTCGAAGCGGCGGGCGCAGACGTGCGCGGCCGCCGGTGCGAGCTGGACCCCACGTTCGGCGGCGGGTCGCCCGAACCGACGGCCGAGAAACTTGAGGGGCTCGTCGAACGCGTCACGGACGGCGACGCCGACCTCGGCGTCGCGAACGACGGCGACGCGGACCGCATCGCCGTCGTCACGCCGGAGCGGGGCTACCTCGATCCGAATCTCCTCTTCGCCGCGCTCTACGAGTACCTGCTCGAGTCGGGGAGCGGCCCCGCGGTGCGGACCGTCTCGACCACGTTCCTGATCGACAAGGTCGCGGCGGCCCACGGCGAGGAGGTCGTGGAGGTCCCGGTCGGGTTCAAGTGGGTCGCGAGAGGCATGCGGGAGGCGGACGCGCTCTGTGGCGGCGAGGAGTCCGGCGGGTTCGGCATCACGCGACACCTGCGGAACAAGGACGGCGTGCTCCTCGCGCTGGTGATCGCCGCCGCGCACGCCGACCGATCGCTCGACGAGCGCGTCGATGCGATCCTCGACGAACACGGAGCGATCTACCAGGATCGGGTCAGCGTCGACTGTCCGGACGATCGAAAAGCGGCCGTCATCGAGGAACTGGACGGAGCGCTGCCCGGGACCATCGCCGGACGGCCGGTCGAGCGCGTCGGGACGAAAGACGGGTTCAAGATCTTCCTCGACGACGGGACGTGGCTGCTGATGCGTCCCTCGGGGACCGAACCGAAACTGCGGATCTACGCGGAAGCCGACAGCGAGGATCGGATCGGCGAGTTGCTCGACGCCGGACGAAACGTGGTCGAACCGCTCGTGTAAACGCCGGCCTCTGCGCTCGCACGCCGGCGGCTCCGCTCGCACGATGTCGACGGCGATCGGTCACCGCCGGTCGCAGGGTCGAAACACTGCGATCGCCCGTCGCCCGATCGATCGCGAGCCGTTCAGTCGATCGTAGGAACCTCGGTCATCAGGGCGCCCGAGATGTCGAGATCCTCGATCTCGACGTCCTCGCCGACGATCGTCTCCTCGAGGTCGCAGTTGCGGACTTCGGCGTTCGGGAACACGATCGCCGTGTCGAGGCTCGCGTCGATCACCTCCGAACCCTCCATCACGTGGACGGTGTCCCCGATCTCGGAGTTCTCGACGGTCGCGTCGGGGTGGATCAACGACTCGCCCTCCAGCTCCCAGTCGACGGTCTCGAAGTACGAGTCGGGGGTACCGATGTCGAACCACGTGTCCTCGAACGTGAACGCGTACACCGGTTCTTCGGACTGGAGCCACTCGATGTACCAGCCCGGCTCGTCGGGGTTGTTCTCCTCGGAGAGATACTCCGAGAAGCGCACCGAGTCCGCGGGGAACGCGTAGCACGCGATCGAAACGAGCGTGCTGTTGGGCTCGTCTGGCTTCTCCTGGAACTCGACGACGCGCTCGCCGTCGAGTTCGACCAGTCCGTAGGACTTGGCTTTCTCCTTGCTGCCGACGTCGTACGCGGCGAGCGCCGGCGCCCCCTTCTCCTCGTAGTAGTCGAGGAAGTCCGAGATGTCGAACCCGACGAGGTTGTCGCCCGCGATGACGAACAGCTCGTCGTCGATCCCCTCGCGGTCGACGAGCTGGGCCAGCGCGCCGACGACGCCGAACTTCTCGTCTTCGTCGCTGGTCTTCTCGACCGACAGTTGCGTCTTCTCGTACCCCTTCTCTTCGACGTGCGCCTCGAAGACGTCGGCGAAGGCCTCGTTGGTGCTCACGTAGGTGGTGTCGATGCGATCGTCGTTCTCCAGTGCTCGCAGGATCCGGTCGATGACGGTCGTCTCGCCGACCGGCAGGAGCATCTTCGGACGATGCCGGGTGATCGGCCACAGTCGTGTTGCGTACCCCCCAGCCAGTACTACTGCCTCCATACGAAATAATCATCGTCAATAGTGATAATTATGACGGGGTCGTGAAGTACTGTCAAGTGATCAGCAATCGGGAGCGCGTATACTCGGGCCGCCAGAACGACGCCTGCTCCGCGGGATCCGACGCGCGCTCGATGAATCCCGGACATCGAACCGGCGAGTTCCTCCGGACCGGTCCGGCTCACGACAGAACAGTTCCAGCGTATCGCCGACCCGGTTGATGCAACAGCCTGATAGAGTTCCGGCATCAGTCGAGATCTACCGATGAGAGGAGCTAACCGGTATCCGAAGCGTTCGATCCACTATCTATCTCTCAGCTCCTGCACCTCGGGCATCCCCCGAACTCCCGAATATCGAGTTCCTTAGGATCGGCGTTGCGACAGATAATTACCAAATTAGCATACTACAAATCAATATTATACTATGAGGACTTGCCACCACTGTTCGAAAACGCCTATAATCTCCCTCCCAAATAATTTCAATATATAAAACAAGAATGAAATCATATAGTGTTCAAAAGAATTGATGTAAGGCCTAAATTCCACTATTATATAAAATTCTTTGTGGGACACCAATGGGGATGGGGAACTGGTGCCAGAGAGACACCATGACAAAATAAATAGGGTTCTTTTGATTGATTCCAAATATGAAGTAAAGGAGCAGGTCCTGACCTTCTCCCAGTACAGTTTGATGGGTTCCTGATTGCGCTTCTACTCGAGAAATATCTGGCCAGAATAGACCTACCAACTCTCCACTAGTTCTATCCTCTAGTTATAATCCCTCAAAATTAATTTGAATAATGTTTCCAGAAACGGTATGGGAACACCAAGGGCAACAGGATGGCCAGTGGTGCGTGATCGAGAATGTCGCCGTGACTACGAGGACGTTCCCAGCAAGTCGAACGGGCACGATGGGATTCGAACCTGGTGCAAACGCTCACTATCGCTCGCATTTGCGTGATTCGAATCCCACACGGTCAGCTGTTCGTTCGTCACGTCGGTTCCTCACAGAATAGCGGGCGCGACGGGGTCCGTACGCCTCGCGGAGATAGTTGGCAAGCTATCCCGATTTCCGGGGTCTGAGCGGAAACGGCGCCGCTCGCGCCAATTGATTGGCGCCGTCGTGCGGTTCGCCGGAAAGCGAACCATGAACCTGGAACCCATCGATCCCGAGACCGCGCTCGACCTGTACCTGGCGGGAAAAGAGACCGAAGCCGCGACGGCCACGATCAACTCTCACCGCTCGCGACTGAGTTTCTTCGTCGAGTGGTGCGACAAGCGAGACATCGAGACCCTGAACGAGCTGACCGGGCGGCGACTCCACGAGTACCGGCTCTGGCGGCGCAACGTCGGCGAGCTCGCGCCGGCCAGCGAGAAAACGCAGATGGACACGCTGCGCGTCTTCGTCCGGTGGCTGGAGTCAATCGACGGCGTCGAGCAGGACCTCCACGTCAAGGTCCGCTCGCCGAACATCACGGCGGACCAGAACACCAGGGAGGTGATGCTCGACGCCGATGACGCCGAGTCGATGCTGGAGTACCTCGAACGGTACGAGTACGCGTCGCGCCGCCACGTGACGGTCTCGCTCCTCTGGCACACGATGATGCGGATCGGCGCCGCCCACGCGCTGGACGTCGAGGACTACGACCCGGAGGGGCAGTGCTTGGAGATTAGGCACCGGCCGGATACCGGGACGCCGATCAAGAACCAGTGGAAAGGCCAGCGGACGATCGCACTCTCCGGCGAGGTGTGCCTAGTGCTCGACGACTGGCTGCGGGATCGGCGCCCCGACGTGACCGACGACCACGGTCGGCGCCCGCTCCTGGCGACGAGTCACGGCCGGTTATCGAAGTCCACGCTTCGGAAGTACTGGTACCAGAGTACGCGCCCCTGCGTCTACGGTGACGGGTGTCCGCACGACCGAGATCCGGACGAGTGCGAGGCTACAGATCACGGTACTGCCGGCAAATGTCCGTCGAGCGTCAGCCCGCACGCCTTCCGACGCGGATCGATCACTCGGCATCTGAACAGCGACGTGCCGGAGACGGCTGTGGGTGATCGGGCGAACGTCAGTCAGGACGTCTTGGAGCAGCACTACGATCAGCGGTCAGAGAGGGAGAAGATGGAGCAGCGGCGGCAGTACTTAGATAATATCTGAGAAGTCGATCGGATTCTTCCCGATCGGCCTGTGATGATCAGAGATACCATCTCCTTAGAAACCACACGTATATCGGCGTCCACAGCCTTAGATTGTGATTATTGCTCCCAACGTACAAGCCTCCCATCATCGTCCCGAACCAGCGGTCCAAGTGGATCGGGTTGTTCACTCGAAAGATACTCGGTGAACTCCTTCTGAAAGTCTTGAGGCGGCGAATCCCATAGGTCAACCGCATAATCGACAAGCTCCTCGACAATCGCATACTCCCGATCAAGACCAGAGGTGACACCATAAAATGCTGTGCTCGCCATCTCACGCAGCAGCAATACTGGTCTCCAACAAAACATACAGTCATGATAGTCCGGGCCGATCAGAATACCGCGATCCGAGTGCTGTGGACAGACCGTCGTATCAAGACTACCGATGTTACGAAGGTCGATATCGAACGGAGGTTCGTCTTTGAGGTCCACTACGAAGTAGCCCCCATAGATAGCCGTGTCGGCTTTTGAGTCATCCCGGTAGAGAAATGCGGAATTGAGCATCCGTTCCTTGTACCGGCCCGTATGAGTGTGTCCGCAAAAATAAGTCCGTCCGCAGAAATGATCGATCATCTGTTTCTTTTCTACATGAGTGACAAGGATATCGTCATCACTGACTACGCCCGGATCTTGGGTGAAACGCTGACCGTCAACGGTGATATGGCCCTCTGTGGGGATATGTATCCCAATATTGAATTCATAATCAAGATCACCGTAGTAGTCTCGATTGCCGTATACGTAGAGCAGACCATGCTTCGCTCGACCCGCAAGTTTCTCGAGATACGGCTCTACTGCTTGCAGTTGCTCAACTCCAACATCTCGACCCTCGTTATGGGCATTCGAAAAGTCTCCAACGTGGACCACAAAATCAAACTCTTCGCCTTCCGTACCCGAGACCACCCGCTCCAGCGATTCGGTGTTCCCGTGATTGTCTCCCATCACCAGAAACCGGTGTCTTGTCATACTCACTAGTTCGATTCCTGGCATATGAATGCGCCGTCGCCCCCCTGAAACCATCGCGGGCACAAATAATGTGTCGCCAGAGCTCTGGCTCTCCCTCTTAGTGTTACCTCAGCGTAGAGCTTTTCGCTAAAAGCCGTATGGAACCTTCAAGGAAGATAGTTGTCAAGCGACTCTTCCAGTTGCAGAAGAGCTCTTGTACCCTCCTTTAGCTCCTCCAGAACCTCAGTTTCATTCTCAAATGATAGCGGAACCTGTTTTGAATAGATGTGATATTTATTGATATCTACATCAGCATCAGCTGGAAGCTGCTCTCTGATTTCCACAAAACCAGCATTCTGGAGAATGCGGTCGTAATCGGTGGATAAATGTGATAGAAATGCATCGCGTTCCTCGGGGTTTGCGCCTTGGTATGTCATCGTCATTTCAATATGTGGGTCCAAGGTGCGATATTTGTCCCAGTCATTCGCATGACTTTCAGCCCTGTATAGGCGCATTTTTGTCCCGTGAACCTCGAATCGGATGCCGTTGTCATCCCACTGTGTCTTCGAAAATTTGACCCGGGGCGTGTCCTCTCTAATCATCGAAGGCATCAGCTTTTCGTCCCAGCCATCCTTTCCTGAGGTGACATCTTCAAATTGTTCCTCTACCCACTGCCAATATTTTTTAAAAAGGCGCTTGCGATCGCGATATACTGTTGCCTCATCGATAGTAATGTCGAAATGCTCGACTAAATCATTATAGCGAAGTTGAAGTTCCGTATCTGGAGTGAAACTGAATGAGTTAATGACCTGATCTTCCAGACATTGAATCCACTCTCGGGTCCGAATGACATCACAATCACGCTCAAACTCAGGTAGCAGCATCTTCAATTCATCGACAACTTCCCGCCAAGTGATCTGATTAGCAAATTCGAGGTCATGAGATTCGTCCGGGGATAAATATAGGTATTCATATGATTCGACCCGCTCACTCGTATCAGTTATCTGGTTTTTAAGATATTCAATTTGCCTATCATACTGGTCTTCTGTAAGTTGGTGCGTCGTCTTGATCTCAACACAAATGATAACAGATTCTGTTTGAATTAGGATATCAAGCTCAGTTCTGTCTGGTTCTTGGGAAAATGTCCTTACATTAGCCCCTGAGAGTCCATTCAAATCATTCACATTAGCACGTTCTAAGAATCTACGAATGAATTTTAAGTCCAGACCGTGGCTATTGTCGGGGTTGAGCAACCATGCCAGGATTCGCGTGTGTGAACGTTCGTCATCCCCCACAGCAAGAAGGTCAAACGTGCTTGGTGATGACTGATTTGCTTCATTAATCAACTTAAGAAACCGATCATCTACTTCTGATGAACTGCTCATGGACTGATCCATTATCTCATAGATAATATTCCCTCAGAATCAATAGACGTTACGTCCCCTGTCAACGGCGGTTTTCCATCAATGGTTGGCCCAACTATTGGCAGAATTAACGTTATGATGGACCGATATCGACGATTAAACCGATTCGACTCCGCAGGAGATCGACGGCGAAATGTTATACCACCCAACTGAGTCGTTGATGTGCGCCAGCAGGTTTCGGAGGTAACAGTCTGTTACGTACGTTCAACGGTCTACAGGAGCGTTCAGTCCACCCATATTTAGCGTGGATTCTGCACCCCGATTCACTATACGACGTCCCGGAGAATCGTTTCTAATTCGTCTTCCAATTCGGAGGCTTGGAGTACGGCAATCTCGTTATCGGATTGATCGTCGACCGAGGCGGTTTGATCGTCGAGGTCCTGTACAACTAGCAATCCGTTCCAACCGGAACCGAAGTAGTCGCCCTCGTTGCCGCCGAACACGAACTCCTCGTTGACGCGAAGAAACGCGAGGTATTCGAGCGTCTCCTTGATTCCCTGACGAATTGTACTCTCGTTGGTACTGTTTTTCACCTCGACGATCAGGTACTCGTGCTCGTCGTCGTCCTCCGAGATAATCTCGAGAACGATGACGTCGGGGCGACCAGTGTGGTTCTCGTAGTCTTTATCGAAGTAGTCGCCCGCGATCTTCTGCGCGGCGAGTTGCACCTTCTCCGTCCGAGAGGGTTCGTCCTGATCTTCCTCCGGCACGGCCACGAAGGACAGGTTGCGGTCGCGGGCGGAGTTGTCGTGATAGAGAACGATCTCCTTGTCGCCGTCGAACCGGGCGACTTCCTGGCGATCGGTCGCGATCGTCTTGAACTGCGGTTGGCTCTCCCGCATATCTTCGAGCGTCGCGACGAACCGGAACAGGACGAACAGCTCGAAGAGCGAGTCCGTGTCGTCCGGCGCGATGGCGGTTTGCTCGAGGAGACGCCGTATCTCCTCTGGCTCGCCTCGGAACAATCGTTGGCGCGAGCGGAGGAGTGACGCCGCGTCGCGATACACTGCGTGGCGCGAGTTCGCAGCCGTCGTCAGCATTCGCTCGGTCGGCTCGTAGCTGCCGGGGTCGCGAATGCGGCGAACGTGGACGTTCCGCTCGACGATCCGCTGCAGTTCGTCGATCAAGTCCTCGTTCCCTTTCCACGTCTCGCTCACCCAGTCGTAGTCCGCCCGAAGATACTCCTCCGCCTCACGGATCGTCGTGTGAATGACTGAGATGAGTCGCTTGAGAACGAGGTTTTCTGGGATATCGTAGTTCTCCGAGCGATTGTCGCAGACGAAGATCGAGTTATCTCGCGGATGCTCCGTGTATCGCTTCTTGATCGTGTCGCCCCAGTTGATTCGCCCGTCGACGGTTCCGCGTCGCGTTCGCGACGTCGTTCGGGTTTCGGTTCGGATACTGCGTAGTTGCTCCGAGAGATCTCTGACGAACGCGACGACATCGTCCTGTAGGATGAAGTGGAGGTCGAGGAGGAGTTCGTACTCCTCGAACCGCTCGTCCAACTGCTCGGGCTTGATCGACCGAGCTAGCTCGCTCTCCGGGAAGCTCCCGTGCATCGCGTAGGCCAGGATGTCCTCGGTGAGCCGCTCGAGGAGCGCGTCTCTATTCATTGTCGGCGAACGTGACCTGGAGCATCTCTCTGGCCGCCTCCTCGATCAGGCTCGTTTCGATGTCCTGGACGTCCTTGATCTTCCGGACGATCGTCTTCCGCTTCGGGACGCCCTCTAACTGCGGGAAGATGTAGCTGATGACCGCCTGCGTGAGATGGTACTCGATCTGGTCGTCGGGATGCTGATTCACGTACCGGAGGACATCCTCGATGATCGCCGGCCCGATCGCGCGCCCCTCGACGGCGGTGTTTGCGGTCCGCCACACGCGCTCAACCACCTCTGCCTCTCTGGCGGTGATATCGAGATTCCACGCATTCGCGTAGTCATAGACGATATTCGATCCGAAATCATCGCCTTCCGTCGGCTCCGGAAGCTCCGGCGCCGGGACGCGGACGAACGCGAACCGACGCATGAACGCGTAGCTCATCTCGTAGAGCGACGTCTTGTCGTAGGTGTTCATCGTCGCGAAGATGCGCCACGAGTTCGGGACGACGAACTGGTTGGTATCGGTGGACCCCTCAACGTCATCGTAGGTCGTCAGTTTGACCTCTCGCCCGTCGACAGTGTACGGTAGCTGGACAGACTGTCCCGAGAGGAGGGTAAAGAGCTGTCCGAACGCCTTATCGATGTCCGCGCGATTGAGTTCGTCGATGACCGTCAGCTCGTTCGACTGGACGCCCGTCTCGTTGTTCTTGAGCCGGTTGAGGACGATCCCGGGTGTGAACGAGAGGTTCTCACCGTCTTCACCGGACTCGTTGGGCATGTATCCGCCGACGGTATCGAACGTCGACCAGTCCGCGGTGGCCGTGGTCATCTCGAAATCCGAGTAGAGGTACGGGTGCGTTTCGGCCAGGTACTCGCAGACGCGCTCGGCGATCTCGGTTTTCCCCGTTCCGGGCGGCCCAGTGAGGAGCACGTGCTTGCCGGTTCGAAGGGCGGTCTCGATCTGTTCGAGGATCTGCTCGCCGCGGCCGTCGCTGAAGTGAAGCCCCTCGAGGACGGCGTCCGGAACCGATCCCTGAAACGGCTTGTGCGGGTTGATGGGCGCGATCTCTGTTAGATCGCTGGCCATGGCCTCGATGAGCGCTCGTGGCCGGTCGTAGTCTATCTTGCTGGCGGACGTACGGAACGTAGCGAACATCGACTGTACGGGGAACTCCGTCCCGGAGACGTCCGTACAGATCTGGTTAGCTCTCCCGATTGGCAGGCAGTTCGCTGTTAAGACATCCAGTTCTCGGGAGATCTCCGACGGGTCTTTCTCCTGGATTCCGCGAGTGGTGTCAATATTGTCTACATCACCTGTGAGGAACAACCGGTCGAAACTCGCGACCATCGAGAAGGATTGCTCCCCCTCGTGCTCGTCCCACCACCACGGGTCCTCCTTCTCGAACGTCTCCCCGATAATCCCGGCACCGATCACTCCGCTCGGCTGGTCGTCGAGGTCATCGTTCGAAGGTTCGGCTCGGGAGTGGAGCAATGCGACATCGCCCTCGTCGAGTTGGTTCCACCGATCACGGTGTTCCTCCTCGAACGAGACCGACGCGTACTCGACGGTCGTAAGCCAGTAATCAGGTGGGGCGGTGAATTTGTAGACGGTTGGCTCGGCGTCCTGGATATGCGTCGTTAGAGGGTGATTCGCTTTCGGCGAGGGCTCGGAGGCTTCGAGATCGACCGTGGAGTAGGTGTCGTTGAGGACACTGTTGAGACGAGGTTGATTGAGCGGTCCTCCGTTAACGTCCAAATCGTTCTGGATGAGACGGATTCCACCGAGGAACAATGTTTGAGTGGGCGAAAAGGCATCGAGCGACCCGACTCCGAGTTCCTCAGCTTTCGATTCTAATTCGGGTTCCAATGACTCGTAGATGGCACGGAGTTGATCCAGCTTCGCGGCAGTGGCTGGCGAGACTTCGTCCGACGGTCTAAAGCCATCGAGGGCCACCGACCAATCTTCGATAACGGCCTCACCGATGCGGCTCTTGAGCCACGATGATTCCTCTCCCGATCGATCAAGCTTGTCCTGGATATCAGCGAGCGCTTCGTCGAGCGAGTCGTACTCGTCGATAGAAGTATCGGGATAGAGCTTCCGGCCCTTGATCCGGTCTACGAACTCTTCGACGGAGGCGTACTCGTCGTAAAAGCTCGATCCGTTACGATCGAAGTTGATAGCACTGTACGTATCGTTCGGCCACCCTTTGAAGCCCAACAGCTCCCAAAACGATTCCCGGTCGAGATCAGCCTCATACACTGGGTCGAGGAACATCACGTGGGAAAACACCTGGTCGGTAACATCGCCCCAACCGACCGCATCGGTGAACTCCGCTGCCGTGTCGTGATCCAGGATCGTCGCGTGAGCGACGCGAGCCACGACCGTGTATGCGCCATCGCGGCGCCCCTCGCGATCGGCGAATAGCAGATAGCCGCCCTCGTCTGCAGGTTCGTCTTCTTGGTTCCCCCAAACGCGGAGTACGTCGCGGTCGATCGGGGGATTGTAGACGTCTTCCAGTTGGTTTCGTCGAACGCTCTCGATCACCGTTCGGTCGAAGTTCGTTCGGATCGGTCCGTCACCGGTCTTCACGGGGACCTGATAAACCGTCGGATCGCCAAACTGCCGAATATCGGAGTTCATCGGTTTGTCATCTACCTCGGATTCGGACTCGGTAGGTTTCCGGAGTGAATCCGGAATACCTTCTTCGTCGACCGGTGCGAGTTTGAATCGAATCGCTTCCCGAAGATTACCCTCCGAATCGGGGAGTTCCTCGAAAAAGTGTCCGGCGTACAGGAACTGCCCAACGTACCGTACGCCCTCATCTTCCATCGTGAAGTAATGAAGCTCTCGATCCTGCCCGACGTGCTCTCTAATCGCGCGATTCCCGCGTTTCATCTCCATGTCGCCGACCTGTCCCTCGCCGGTGTAGAGCACTGTTCCATCCGGCTGGAACTCGTCCAGATAGCCGTGGTTTTCGCCGGTCCCGCCGGAAAAGAGAAAGACGACAGGTTCGTCTCTGGACGGCGCGATCCCGCCCTGGATGCTACCACCGTATTCCGAGTGTAGCTCCCGTCGCTCGTAGATCGATCCGGGTTCTAACTCGACAGATGAGACGCCGCGAAGTTGATCGGCAACTGCCTCTCCGGCTGCCGTTAACTGGTTCTGGTCGCCGACGCGTTCTACGTAGCCGACGGTCTGTAACCACTCGCGGTGTCGCTTCGCAACCCCCGGCGTCTCCATCTGACACTCCTCGAACTCGCTCACGAGCAAGTCCATGAGCTCCTCGTCGGTTCTCGGCTCGATCGACAGCGCATGAACTATCGTATCGAAGCCCTTGACGGTCGTTCGGAGGGCGTTGTACAAGACGTCCGGCTCTCGTTTCCGGAGATAGCAGCGACCGATCCGCGTACAGTCGTACACTCCATCTTCGATCTCGATTATCCCGATCTCCTCGAGAAAATCCAACCGGTTCTCGATCGCTCCGGGCGTCTCCGCATTCGTATTAGATACGATCCAGTCGATAACACTGTCTCGGGCAACACCCTCGTCTCGCGTATTTGTCTGCTCGAGGAACGAGAGAAAATCCGTGAGGATCTGCAACCGCTCGTCGATTTTACCGTAAAATCGAGAGGTAGACATCCGGCGCTCGTCTGTCATTGTTTCGTAACACGAGACAGTATCCTACCATAAATCCTGCTTTGATTAACCGAACCGGGGTTGAGCAGGTCGGAGATCTGCCCTCGTTTCCTCCTGCGATGGACGACATCCTCGAAATAACCGCGCAGAATCCGACGGAGGAGTTCTCCAATAGCGAGCTCGGACCTTACCGGCTTCGGCGGCCCGAGCGTCTCGAAAGCGCTCTCGCTGCTCGAAGCACTCGGACTCGTCTTCCGCCGCGACGTCGGCCGGAAGACGCTGTACCGAATCGACGAAACGCGGCTCGGTGAGGCCGACGATCCGCTCCTCGAGATACCGCAGGGGGAGTTCCGAAAGCCGCTCCGGGCGTTCGTTGATCGCGTCACCGACGAACTATCCGGCGTCGCGAGATACTCGTTTCGGAAGCGTAGCGCGAGGCGAGGCCGACCGTGCAAGCGATATCGACGTGTTCGTACTCGTCAACGATGACAACGAGTTGGTGAGCGCTCGTCGCACAATATCGGACGTCAAGCGAGACCTCAAAGAACAAACATTCGACCGACAGCGGTACGAGTTCGAGCCGTTCGTTGAGTCGTCCGCAATCTTTCGCCGGCTCGGGGAGGGCCTACGACCATCTTTTGCGAAGGGATTGACCTGCACGCTACAGAGGCATTTGACGAGGCGAAGCGCGACGTTTAGAGGAGTGACGGAGTGACGTCGAAGGACGCGTTTCAGCGACGCCCGAATATCCGGAGATCGGGTAGTCGTAGAGGAAACCCGGACGCGAGATTGCATTTGCGAGTGAGCACGGGAGGAGCACCAGCTCGTATCATAACCGATTCGAAGCATTTTCTGGTAGTAAGAACTGCTCTCGGACCCAGAGCGAGACTCCTCCTGCATTCATAATCGGCTCTCTGCACCGCAAGAGATCGGTAGAGGGTACTTCTGGAGGTGATCTAGGAAAGCATGGCTGGCACCGACGGAAGCGTTGGCAGTCGCCAGAGTAGACATCAAGAGGCCTGTAGATGCCATCTAGTGGGGTTTCGTTGTGAGGCCAGATGTTGGTGAGTCACCACACTGACCCAATAGAACTAAAATCGCCAGACGGGAGTCGACTATGAAGATAAAATTCAGCAGGTGTGCTTTGGGGGGAATGAGCGAGGGACTGGAGAGGGGATCTAGCAGCCCTCTATTGGTGTTTTGTACAGGCCCCCAAGTGAGGGAACGACTCTGCGAGTGCATCCTAGGTCAGTTTGATAGATGAATGTATGTCTATTACCGGACTTTCGATCCGATTATGACCACTGTTTGGAGAATTTAAATCCATCTAACACTTATATAGACGGATATCAAGCAACGAATCTAGCTATGCTGATCAAGTCGAGTTCCGTCTCATAACGAAGGGCGCGACGGGATGCCAACTGCCGCTCCCCGCTTTAGCGACCGTTGCTGGCCAATTATGCAGAGTGCGACTTATCCGTGAACTCGGCCTCGAACCCATCTGGGTAGGCGGTGAATCCGCACTTCGGCGTCACCGTTCCAGACTTCAGGGCGAGTTGACTGTCGCCCGTCCGTCGCGACGACTGTTGGCCACGACGGACGTACCGCAATCCGATGTTCTTCGCCGCGTTGTAATCCGCATTCGCCGTCGATCCACACTGACCACAGCAAAAGGCAGAGCGAGATCGACGATTTTCCGTTGCCGTGAATCCACAGTCCGAACAGCGTTTGGAGGTGTCGACTGGATCGACCTGTTTCACTGCAATCCCAGCGACTTCAGCCTTGTACTCTACCTGCTCGTAGAGCGTACGGAAGGCCCATCGATGCCCCCACGGTCCAGAGGTGTTCTCCCTGATGTGCGTTAGGTTCTCGAAGGCGATGATGTCACAGTCATACTGCAGCGCCTCATCGATGATCCCATTCGAGACGTCGTGCATCGTAGACCGAATGTGGCGTAATTGCCGTCCACTCAGTTGCTCCAGAGTATGGTGGGCACTCCGTGTACCCGTTTGCTGGAGCCCAGCACGAACCTTCTCGAACTCTCGCAGACGGTGATTTAGCTCTTTACCGGGGAAGAACCGAGCTGTGCTGGTGACCGCAATGTTTTCGACACCGAGATCTACCCCAAGGACCGTTCCGTCCTCGGCGGTATTCCGTTCAGCATCGGTCTTTAGCCGTCGAAAACCGATATGCAAGAGATACTCATCGTCGTCGACGGTGAGCGTGCTTTCGGTCACCTGCCATTCGTCAGCGTTGAGATACTGTTGTTGGTAGCCGTCCTCCTCACTTGGCAATGCGAGTGGACAGCGAATTCTGTCCGCTGTCGTCGATAGAGAGACAGTGCCGTCGTCGAATAGCGTCATCGTCCGCGTATCGTATTTTACTGTCGGAGCAGTGAACAGCGGCTGGGTCGCCTTCTTACCCGCTGTTTTGCGTTCGATGCACCCTGAGACGGCTTGAGCGGCTTGATGCGTCGCAAGGACCGTATGCTGGCTACCGAGAGACGTCTGTTCACGAATGGAATCGTAGGCAAGCGGTTGAACCTCTGTTTTTGCGCTACACGTCCCCCAGGCCATGTCGGTAGCAATTTGACAACCGCGCTTCCATTCGGTGATGGTCTCCTCGAACAATTGCCGCTGCTCCTCGGTCACTTTGAGGCGAGTAATTGCAGTCCGACGCACGTACTCCTTGCCCGGCACATACTCTTTGGCCCCGTATTGCTATTTAAATGTGAGGAGGGGAGAGAAGTACGAGAACAGCGGGCGCGATGGGATTCGAACCCACGGCATCTTGGTCCGGAACCAAGTGCTCTGTCCGCTGAGCTACGCGCCCTCGAATGTCGTTAGGACTGTGCCGAGGTATAACCGTTTTGAACCGCAATCGAAGAACTCCGGACCGCGGTCAGGGCTGCTCGCCAGTTTCGATCGAGAACTCGCCGCGGGGGTAGGCGACGCAAGTGAGCGTGTAGCCGTCGGACATCTCGCTCTCGCCGAGCATCGACTGATTGTCGTGTTCGACCAGCTCGTTGGCGTCGCCGTCGATCTGGCCGGCACACGAGACGCACTGTCCCTGTCGGCAGGCGTAGGGGAGGTCCCAGCCTTCCTCCTCGCCGCGGTCGAGGATGTTCTCGTTGTTGGCGATCTCGATCGTCTCGCCTTCCTTGACGAACTCGATCTCGTAGTACTCGATCTCGTCTTCGGGGATGTCGGCGGGGCTGCTACCGCCGGCACCGCCCTCGCCGCCCTCTTCGAGTTCGCCGCCGGCTTCGCCGCCGCCGATGGCGCCCGCCGGGGCGCCGCCGCCGATCGAGCGATTCATCGGCTCGGGGAAGTCGGTCTCGGGGACGCTCTCGGCACGTCGATCGAGAACCTGCTGGGAGATATCTTCGTTTGCAGTCCAGCCCGTGCCCCGCGAGAAGTGCATGAGCACGGCAACCAGGGTCAATCCGATCCCGATAGCGACCCCCAGTTCGTTCACCATATGCGCCCAGATTCGGAGCGCGGGTTTAATTGGTTTGTGATTCCACCTTTTTCTTCGTCGGGTGCCCTCGCTTCGCTCGGGCACCACTCCTCGAAAAACGTGGGCGAAAAAAGCCGAACGCTCGCATACGCTCGCGTTCGGTGAAACGCCTCGCTTGCGCTCGGCGTATGCTTACATCAAAACCGCCATTGCCGTGGGCTACTCGTCTTTCCGGGCGACTTCGTGCCGTCCGAAGCCGTAGCGAAGCCGGTTGGCGAGTCGGCGGGAGAACCGATCGTCGCGGCTGGCGAACCGCTCCGAGAGCGCCTGGTAGATCAGCGGGAGCGGCACTTCCTGTTCGAGCGCCTCCTGGACGGTCCAGGTGCCGGTCGAGCCGCCGGCGACGTAGTCGTCGACGTCGCCGAGGTCGGAGCCTTCCTCGCGGAACGCCTCCTCGCAGAGTTCGAGCAGCCACGAGCGGATCACGGCGCCGTTGTTCCACGTGCGCGCGACGGCTTCCAGATCGAGGTCGTAGCGACCGTTCGCCAGAAGCTCGAATCCCTCGCCGTAGGCCTGCATGAGCGCGTACTCGACGCCGTTGTGGACCATCTTGACGTAGTGACCGCTTCCGGCGGGGCCCATTCGGTCGTGGCCATCGGGGCCGGTCGCGACGGCGTCGAAGATCGGTGTCAGCTCGTTGTAAGCCCACTCGGGACCGCCGATCATCAGCGAGAAGCCGAGTTCGGCGCCGGCGGGGCCGCCGCTGGTGCCGCAGTCCAGATACGCCGCGTCGGTCGTCTCCGCTCGGCGCACCGAGTCCTCGAAGTGGGAGTTACCGCCGTCGACGACGACGTCGTCCCCGTCGAGCGAATTCTCTATATCGTCGAGCGCAGCGTCGACAGCTTTGCCGGCGGGTACCATCAGCCAGATGCGCTTGTCGTCACCGAGTTCGTCCACGAGCCCCGTGACGGAGTCGGCCGGTGTCGCGCCGGCGTCCGCCGCTGCCGTGACCGCGTCGTCGTCGAGGTCGAACGCCACCACGTCGTGGCCCGCGTCGAGCACCCGCTCGACGACGATCTGTCCCATCCGGCCGAGTCCGATAACGCCGAGTTCCATGGAACCCCCTCGTCCGGGGACGTAGGTAGTGATTGCGATTCGTCGGCCGACGCTGTCGGACGGTACAGCCACGCGATAGCGGGCGGATGATGGGCTACGTCTGCCCACATCTAGTATAATTATAATCGGAGCTACAGTATATTTTTCTAACAGTTAGAAGTAATTTTAACTATCATGGTTGTATATTGGGGCCCATGCCATCCGATCACAACGGACGTGGCACGACGTACGGCGCGGACAGACGAACAGTGCTGAAAGGTATCGGCGCGACGGGCGCGGCCCTCGCCGGCGGCGCAGTTGCGCCCGGTACGGGCGCCGCCGCGATCGGCGACTCGGCGGTCCTGCAGTTTTACCACACAAACTGGTCGGACGTCGAGAATCAGGTGAGCGCCATCGCGGACGCCGGCTTCGACGCGATCCAGCTACCGCCCGCACAGGAATCGAAGCTGACGCGCGCCGATCAGGACGATGACCACCACCCGCCGCTGGGGTACCAGCCGATCAATCACAAGAACTTCGACAGCGAGTTCGGGACCGAAGCCCAGTACCAATCGCTCGTGGACGCTGCACACGGGAACGGGCTGAGCGTCATCGCCGACGCGGTGATGAACCACATGGCTGCCGGCGTCAACTTCTCGAACTTCCCGTACTTCAGCTACAACGACTTTCACCACAACGGCGGGATCGACGACTACAGCGACGACTGGCAGGTCGAGAACTGCGATCTCTCCGGGCTGCCGGACCTCGACCAGGACTCGAGCTACGTGCGCGGCCAGCTCAAAGACTACGTCGACAAGTACGCCAGCCTCGGCGTCGACGGCATCCGCTGGGACGCCGCCAAGCACATGTCGGAGTCCTTTTTCTCGAACTACGTGAGCAACTGGGCGAACCAGCACGGCCTGTACTCGGTCGGCGAGGTGCTCCAGGGTTCGAAGAGCTACTGCGACGGCTACGCCCAGACGGGCATGTCGGTGACGGACTACCCGCTGTACTACACGATGAAAGAGGACGCCTTCCATCAGAACGGCGACCTCAGCACGCTCGACGGCGGCGGCTACGTCGACTGGAACTCCTACCGTGCGATGACGTTCGTCTCGAACCACGACAGCGACCCGCCGCAGTACCAGAAGATGGCCTACGCGTACATCCTGACTCAGGAGGGCTACCCGCGTGTGTACCAGAAAGACATGCCCTACTGGGACGGCGACATCAAGGATCTGCTGTGGGTCCGCCGCAATCTCGCAGCCGGATCGGCGATCACGCGTCATTCTAGTCAGGATCTCTACATCTTCGAGCGGGAGGGGAACCTGCTCGTCGGACTCAACCGCTCCGGCTCCTGGCAGGGCAAGTGGGTCCCCACGAGCTGGACCAACACCGAGCTCTCGGACTACGTCGGCAACAACGGCGACAACTTCACAACGAACGGCGACGGCTGGGTGCAGATCTGGATCCCGCCGCAAGGGTGGGTCTGCTACGCCCCCGCCTGATTCGCGAGCGTACGACTGCGGCTCGGCCGGGTGAGACCGAGCACGCGATCGCTGTTATGTCGTCCGGTTGTCTCTCGTTTCGGAACTACGTTTGAGTACCACACGTCGACGAGAGCGGGCACCTCGGCCGTGCGGTCTGGTACAGAAGCTGACGAACGACGCGATCGCTGGTCGATCGAATTCCCAAAAACTGCAGCAACTGGCGACGAAAACGGCGTCCTGCCCTCAGCGATACCAAGAGCGCTGGTCGAAGATGTATCCCAGGCACGCGACGGTGATCACCAGGGGAACGAGCCACTGGAACAGCCCGTCGGCGTAGGAGACCGGTACGTTGGAGTTCGTCTGGACCCACACCAGAGCGCCGAGGAACAGGACGGCCTGTCCTCCGAACATCGCGATTCCGGCCGGCCAGGCCCACGACTTGATGTTCCAGACGCCGCCGATGACGTACAGCTGAACTCCCGTCATCAGCATCGCCGCGAACATCATCCACGCGATCCCGTCGATCGAGAGGAACGAAAACTGGAAGAACCCGGATCCGGCCATGTCCGAGAGTCCGATCATCGCGAAGGCCATCCCGAACAGGATCAGATATCCGTCTACGACACAGGCGGCTCGAATACCCGTGGGGACCGATGTCAGTTTCTCGTCTGCGGTCATATACCACGTGATGGTCGCGACCCCCTAAAAAATTTTCTAACGTATTACGATTGAATTCCTCATCTCTTTCACCCGCGACCGACCCCCGACGCTCGACGACGAAACGAAGCCCTTAACTCGGGGAGCGGCCTTCGTGGAAATGCAACCCGGGACCGTGGGGTAGTGGTATCCTATGCGGATGGGGTCCGTATGACCCGAGTTCGACTCTCGGCGGTCCCACTTCTAATTCCCTACATGTTCATCCCCAGAGGGTAGAGTGGCATCAAAAGCCTGCTGACAACGTTCTGGGGTGGGCGTGATGTCGGCTGGATTATTCACACACTCAGCCGACTC
>NZ_JANHDP010000003.1 GCF_024494695.1 Natronoarchaeum rubrum
CGGCGTTGGTCATGCCGATCTCCTGGCCCTGGAAGACGAAGGGCGTCCCCTGGAGGGTAAAGAGGAACGTCGCGAGCATCTTCGCGGACTCGCGGCGGTACTCGCCGTCGTCGCCGAACCGCGAGACTGCGCGGGGCTGGTCGTGATTCGAGAGGTACAGGCAGTTCCAGCCCTCCTCGGCCAGCGTCTCTTGCCAGTCGGTGACGACAGTCTTGAGCTCCGCGAGATCGAGGTCGACGACGTCCCACTTGCCCCCCGGTCCGACGTCTACGTGAACGTGCTCGAAGTGGATGATCATCGACAGGCCGTCCTCGCCGACGTACTCGGCGGCTTCGTCCGCACTGATGCCGCCGATCATCTCGCCGACGGTCATCACGTCGCGGCCCTCCAGCGTGCGCTCGTACAGTTCGGTGACGTACTCGTCGAGACGCGGGCCGTCGACGAAGTGACCGGCGCCGGTCACTTCGTCGCCCGGATCGCCGTCGGGGAGCCCCTCGGTTTTGGAGATCAAGTTGATCACGTCCATTCGGAACCCGTCGATCCCCCTGTCGAGCCACCAGTTCATCATCTCGTAGACGTCTTCCCTGACCGCTGCGTTGCGCCAGTTGAGGTCGGGCTGTTTCTCGTCGAACAGGTGGAGGTAGTACTCGCCGCGCTCGTCGTCGTAGGACCACGCCGAGCCGCCGAAGAACGAGTTCCAGTTGTTCGGCTGTACGTCGTCGTCGGGTTCTCCCTCTTTCCAGTGATAGTAGTCGGCGTACCGCTCGTTGCCTGTTCGAGAGCGTTCGAACCACTCGTGTTCGTCGGAGGTGTGGTTGACCACGAGATCCATGATCAGGCGCATGTCCCGATCGTGGAGTTCCTCCAGCAGGCGCTCCCAGTCGTCCATCGTGCCGAACTCGGGATGGATCGACTGGTAGTCCGCGATGTCGTAGCCGTTGTCCGCGAGGGGAGACTCGTAGACGGGGTTGAGCCAGACGACGTCGACGCCCAGTTCGTCGAGGTAGTCGACCTTCTCGACGATGCCCGGAATGTCGCCGTTTCCGTCGCCGTCCGAGTCGTTGAAGCTGCGCGGGTACACCTGGTAGACGACGGCTTCCTTCCACCACTCGCGGTCGACGTCGGCGCCGTCGCTCATCGCCCACCTCGCGAGAACACGACCACGTCGCTGTCGGTCAGCGTGACCGGTTCCGCCGCGACGGCGTCCTCGCAACCGGGCGTCGCGACCACGAGTTCCCACCCGCCCCGAGCGACGTCAGCGAGGTCCGCGGGAACGACCGTCGCGGGTCGGCCCTCCATGTTAGCGACGAACAGCAACTGTTCGGCGCCGCCGGGATCGCTTCGCTGTCCGTAGTAGAGGACCGTCTGATCGGTGGGGTGAGCGTAGGAAAACTCGTCGTCGGCTCGCAGATCCCGACGGAGCCAGGGGCGGTCGTGGCGGAACTCGCGGACGTCGAGGTCGAAGGCCGTTCGGTCCGGATCCTGCTCGTCCTCGTAGTGTGCGAGATTGCAGAAGTCCGCGACGTCGCGCATCCACGCCAGCGCGAACGTTTCGAGGGCCGCGGCGTCGACGTCGTCGCCCAGCGGCCAGTCCATGGCGCCGAGCATCGTCGCCATCAGGTCCCGGTCGTAGTCGGTCGCCTCACCGACCGACGCGAGCGCGTGGCCGAACTCGCGGAGCTGCTCGCGGTCGTCGAACCCGAGTTCCTTCAGCCGGGTGAACTGGTCGAGATCGTCGTAGCGCTCCGCGGATACCCGCCAGTCGACGAAGTAGGCCGACTCGCCGACGACTTTCACGTTCCAGTCGGGATCCGTGTCCCGAACGAAGTACCACGGCGCGCGGGCGTTCGCGTGAGTGAAATCCATCGGTACGCCCGGCAGGAAACAGTAGAACAGCGCGTTGGAGGCCGGGTTGTCGTACGCCCGCTCGATCGTCCCGGGGAGCGAGTCCGCCAGATAGGGGTTCTCTTGAGTCGCGTCCCAGCTCTCGCCCACTTCGACTTGCGCGCCGCGCCGCATCGTGTCGTGGTTGGCGACGCCGGAGATCCACTGGCTGCCCATCTCGGCGACCTCGCGGACGCGCCACCACTTGGTCGCCCAGAACGTCAGAATCGCGGGCGTATTGTGCGCGAACGTGACCGGCCCCCACTGGAAGGAGTGGGGGTGTTGCTCGATCAGTTCGCGGTACGACGAAGCCAGTTCCCAGTCTTCGTCCGGCCAGGGCCGGCCGTCCTCGAAGATCATCCACGGTCGGTACTCCCGGCCGGCGACCGTCTGGGTCACGGCGTCCATCTCGGCGAGGAACTCGTCGTCGTGGTACTCCTCCTCCGTCTCGGGGTCCCAGTTTGTGAAGTCCTGGGCACCGTCGACGCGGATGCCGTCCGCGCCCCAATCCATCTTCCGTCGCTGGAGTTCGAGCAGGATCGCCCTGACCGTCGGCTGCGTGTAGTCGAGTTCCCGTCCGTACATCCCCGGGCCCTCGAAGAACTCGTCGTTGAGCAGCCCCAGCGCGCCGTCGTCGGCGTGGCCCAGCGCGATGTCGAAGACGACCCGCATCGGCTCGGGCTGGTCGTGCAGCGTCGCGATGAAGTCGACCAGTTCGTCCGGCCGACCCGTTTCGAGGACCGCCGGGTTCACCGCCGAGAAGCCCGAGACGACGATGTCGTACCCCCAGTTTACCATCCGGGGGCGGCGGAGCGTCGCTTCGGCGTCGACCGATCGCTGGTTCGGCGCGGGGTCGTCGATCGCGAAGTGGTCCGAGTGGTACTCGCCCTCCGTGATGGGGGCGATCGGCATCACCTGCACGCCGTCGTAGCCGGCGAAGTTGCGCTCCATCGGCGTCAGCTCCTCCCCCTCGCGACGCTTGCGCGCGATCTCCTCGTAGCGCCGGGCGACCCCGGCGAGCGACCCCGCCTCGCTCGCGGTCCCGGGGTGGAGTTCGAGCAAGTTCGTCGCGGGCTCGATTCGCGGCAGTCCGCCGTCCTCCTCGGTCGCGACTGGTTCGTCCTCGGTACCGAGCGCCTCGTAGTACTCGCGGTCCGGGCGCTCGGCGTCGAGTCGGTCGACGTCGTACAGTTCGGCGGGGGCGTACGCACCGAACGGCAGCGAGTACGCCAGCGGATCGTGGATCGTCTCCCACCCGTCGTCGGTCCGGTAGGTGAGCCGGTACAGCGTCCCGAGTCGGTCCCGCGTGCCGGGTCTGACGCCGTCGATCGCGGCCCACGTGTATTCGCCCGCGCGTCTGGTCGGCACGCGCTCTCGACGCACCGGGACGGTCGTCTCGTCGGCCGTCAAGTCGACAGGCTCGGTCGGCGTGATCAGTTCGACGAAGACGTCCTCCTCGGGAACCGACCGATCTACCAACTCCGGAGTCCAGAATCCGAACTCCGCGTGCTCACCCTGCCAGTGAGCGCCTAACTTCTCCACGACGTCGCGGGCAGCTTCGAACGCGTCGTCTGCGGACGCGAGCCGTTCCGACGTCCGCTCACAGAGGCGTTCCGTCGCCCGCTCGCACAGTGAGACATCGGTTGCGAGTGTGTCGCTCATTCGGCGCTCACCCTCGAACGTCCCGGCTCGGGTGAGAGTTTCTGGGTGTTCTCACCGAGCGTTCGCGAGGAGTCGGCCCGTCGGCATCTCATAGACCGAGTATGTACAGGTGTTGTTAATAATCTTTGGTAGACCGCTACGTATACTTGCTTCCGGGAACAGCGACGCGAGTAGAGTTCCGCGCTCCGCCGGACTTCGGTCCGACAGCTGGTCGCGCTGTTCCGACACTCCGTTGCTCGAAGCGACAGTGCCTGTGACGGAATCGAGGACAGTCACTGTCGCTGGACGACAGAGGAACAGTTCCGCACGTTGCGCTCGCTTCGAACCCGCAACTCCGAAAGCTATCTCTCGTTCGAAAACCGACGCGTTCGAGTCCCTGGCTCGTGCGTCGGGCGACTCTCGGGGCGAGACCGCCCCGAAACTGAGCCTGTCGTGCTCCGTCGCCAGTTTCCCGGCGAGTTTCGGATTCTCCATCCCGTAATAAAAATCTTCTGGCAACGGGTCGCGAAAACAACTCCGGAGAGCGCTGCAAACGTCCCGTACGATCACGCGCGTCGCGAGCCGTGTCGGCTCAATACAGGTCTTCCAGTTCCTCCGCGTAGTGGCTGTGTTCCTCGGCGGGGTACTCGCCGCTCTCGACGGCGTCTCGATACCCATCGACCGCGCGCTCGATCTCGGCGCGGACGTCGCCGAACTGCTCGGCGAACGGCGGCGAGCGCTCGCTCAGTCCGACGACGTCGTTGTACACGAGCACCTGCCCGTCGACCTCGGGACCGGCGCCGATGCCGATCGTCGGGATTTCGAGTTCGTCGGTGATCAGGGCCGCCAGATTCGAGGGGACGTGTTCCAGCACCAGCGAGAACGCGCCGGCGTCCTCGTGGGCGCGCGCGAGTTCGAGGATTTCCTCGGCCGATTCCTCGTCGGTCCCCTGCCGCGTGTACCCGCCGAGTTCGTTCACGCGCTGGGGCGTCAACCCGAGGTGGGCCATCACCGGAATCCCCAACCGGACCAGCCGTTCGGTCAGATCGACGGTGTGAGGGCCGCTCTCGATTTTTACCGCGTCGGCGTCGGCCTCCTTGAGCATCCGGCCGGCGTTCTCGACGCTGGCTTCCCGGCTCGTGCCGATGCTCAAAAAGGGCATGTCGGCGACGACCAGCGCGTCCTCGGTCCCGCGGGCCACGGCGGCGGTGCGACTGGCCATCTCGTCGACGGTGACCGGCAGCGTCGAGTCGTGGCCCAGCACCGCGTTGCCCATGCTATCGCCGACCAGAATCGCGTCGATCCCCGCGTCGTCGATCACGCCGGCGGTCGGCGCGTCGTAGGCGGTCAGCATCGTTATCGGTTCCTCGCCCGCCTTCGCGCGGACGTCCCGGACCGTCGTAGGCATGGCCGGACGTTGAGCGCACGGCGACATAGTACCACGGATCGGCGGGCTTTATTTCGCCCCCGACACAACCGGCGCGCATGGTCGACGTTCGCAGCGCGCTGGCCGCTACGCTGGCGATCGGCATCGGACTCGTCGCGGTCGCGGCGCCGGGAGCGGTGGTCCGCCTGCAGTTCGCCGCGTACGGCCCGACGACCGGGCGACACGGCGAGTACGGCGGCGAGCGCGAGATCGACGACAGGCTTCGTTGGCTCGTCCGCGCCGTCGGCGTCGCCGTGCTGGGCGTCGGCGTCTACCTCGCCGCACAGCCGTTCCTCTGAGAGGCCGGCGGCGCCGGTCGATCCTGTAAAGGTTCAAGGTATCGCGGGGGAAACCACCGATCGTGCGCGAACCAGTCGAGCGGAGCGATCCCGACGGCGTCGACTTCGGCTGGGTCATGCAGACGACGTTCGTCTGTACGATCCTCGTCGGCGCGCCGATCGTGGCCGCACTGTCGATTCCGGTTTCTCTGCCCACCTGGGGGTCCAGACTCTCCTTTGCGGTCCGGGTCGGCGCGCTGGTCTGGATCGTCGTCGCGCTGTCCGTGTTCGCGTACGCGAAGCGGAGCGCGGACTAACAGTCACAACCGCGATCAGAAATTCGCGCGGAGCAAACGAGTACGATACGGGACGACGATCGCCGTTCGACGCCGCTCTCAGGCCTGCAGGACCACGACGTCGTCGACCTCGACGTCGGCGGCGGGCGCGTTCACGTCGTCGCCGGAGACGAGGTCGGTCGTCTCGACGTCGGCGTCGACCGCGACCGACTCGGCGACCGGCCCGAAGTTCAGCACGACGACCAGCCGCTCGCCCTCGGCTTCGCGGGCGTACGCGACGACGCCGTCGTGGCTCGCCTCGACCTCGACGGGCTCGTAGTCGCCCTCGTAGCCGAGCGCGGGGTGGGCGTCGCGCGTCTCGATCAGGCTGCGGTAGTGATCGCGCAGTTCCTCGTCGGCGGCCGCCCACTCGACTTTCTCGCGGCGGGTCTCCTCGCCGATCTCCTGGCCGGCGTACAGCAGCGGGATGCCGGGGAGCGTGAAGAGCGCGCCCGCGGCGGTAAAGGCTTGCTTGCGGCCACAATCCTCCGCGTAGCGCGTCTCGTCGTGGTTCTCGATGTACAGCAGGAAGCCGGCGTGGTCAGGGAACCCGGTCTCGGCGCGGTTGTCGATCGCGTCGTGGATCGACGCCGCGTCGGCGGCCCCGTTGCCGATCTGGCGCAGGTTGTGGTACAGCGTCGTGTCGAAGTGGACGTCGAAGCAGAGCTCGTGGAAGTCCGCGATGTAGGGGATCGTCTCGTCGAGCAGCAGGAACTCCGAGTCGTGGGACTTCACGCGGTCGCGGACCTCCTTCCAGAAGCTCGTCGGGACCGCCCAGGCCATGTCGCAGCGGAACCCGTCGACGATCGGCGCCCACTCGTCGACGGCGTCGAGCAGGTGCCGGCGCACCTCCAGGGTGTCGAAGTTGAAGTTCGCGATGTACGGCCAGTCGAAGTACGTGCCCGGCACGTCGTTTTCCTCGTCGGTCCACTCGTACCAGTCGCGGTACTTGGGATCGCCGTCCTCGGCGCGCTTGAAGTACTCGTGCTCGCGGGCGGAGTGGTTGAGCACGAGGTCAAAGAGCACGTTGATGCCGTGGTCGTGGGCGTCGTCGACGAACGCCTCGAACTCCTCGCGCGTGCCCAGATCGTCGGCGATCGAGAAGAAATCGGTGATGTTGTAGCCGTGATCGAAGTCGTCGTTCTGCAGCACCGGGGAGAGCCAGATGCAGTCGACGCCCATCTCCGCGAGGTACTCCAGTCGGTCGGCGATGGCGTCGAACGTCGCGGCCTCGCCACCGGTGAACGTGCGGACGTACACCTCGTAGAGCGTGACCTCTTTCCCCCATTCGGGCGGCTCGTTGAGTCGCTCGATCTCGACGCCCCCATCGACGGCGACGCCGACGGTGTCGGCGACGCTGAACGTCTCGCCGAGCGCGACGGCGTGGACGCGGCTGTACTCGCCGAGCGCGTCGAGCGAGACGCGGGCCTCGTGGTCGTCGACGTCGAGGTCGTCGGTGTCGAGAGGGTCGCGGTCGTCGGCGTGGAACTCGACGTCGAGGTCCTCACTCGGCACGTCGCTGCTGGGCGACGATGCGGGTTCGGCTTCGAACACGACCTCGTCGCCCTCGACGCGCGCGAACAGCTGGATACGGGGGCGGCCGCCTGCGTCGTAGCCGGTCGCGGTCGTGGCGGAGCCGCTAGCGTAGCCCGATCGGAGGCCGGATCCCGACTGGAAGCCCGACCCCGATCGGAGTCCCGAACCGGACTGGAAGCCCGAGCCGGACGCCGCCGGGTCGGGTTCGGGCGGCGCGTACGACGCCGGGAACGCGCGGACGGTCAGCGTGTGCGTTCCGTCGGGCGCGTCCAGCGTGATGGTGTACGTGCCGGGCTCGTCGGGGGTGAACTGTTCGACCGGCCCGTCGCCGAGCGTGGCGGCGCTCCGTTCCGGAGCGTCGGCGATACGCCACTGGTAACTGCCGGCGGGGTCGGGGTCGCGCGGTGCCAGATCGACGGCCGATCCGACTGCCTCGAACCGAGGGGGGCCTGGATGGTGCATTATCACCTAGATGTCCAGTGGGAGGGGTCTTTTATTTCCCGATTTTCGACACGGTACGTTATCGTCAGGCTCTGTCATACCGATTCACTCCATACTGTCGATGATTGTACACATTGTACTGTCGCCATAGCAACAGGTGTGGGGCGGGAGGAGTCAACCGCGGTGCGACGCCTCTGTCACGTAGTTATTAGCTCGAAGACGTTGGTACGAACGCGTGCGCATAGCCACCAAGTTCCATGATGCCATAGGCAGGTTTATATGCACCACCCGGCTAGAGTCGTGACGAACAATTTCCGCCTACTTTCAGGCGGAGGAACTGGTCTTTATGACGATGCGCATCGCGATCAACGAGTACAAGGGGGACCGAAGCGACGACGACACACATCCGGGAGAGCGCCCCTCGACCGACGGGCTATTCTCCGGCGACGAGGGGCGGCTGGTCTACGTCGATCGGTCCGGATCGGTTCGGGATTACTCCGGCTCGACGCTGGATATGCACGGGATCGACAGCTCGCGGTACGGCATCCGCGCGGACGATCACGTGACCTGGTTCGACGATCTGGAGACGACGCGCCAGACCTACGAGGGCGAGACGACGATGGTGGTCACCCGCCATCAGGCCGACGGCTACTCGATCCACCAGTACGACTACACGCTGGAGAAGGCGCACCTCACCCACCTGGAACTGCGGGGTGACGTGCCCGACCGTCCGAGCCTGATCGCCGCGGTGGCGTTCGCGCCGGACGGCCAGACCAGCAGCGTCGGCCACCTGCTCCACGACGACGTCGTCGAGGTGTTCCACGACGCCGAGCACGACTACCTCACGGCGTCGACCGGCATCGACCACGCGGTCAGCCAGCGCCGCGAAGGGTTCGACGAGCTGCTCGCCGACGATCCCGGCGCGCTGCCGACCGGGGAAGGCGCGGGCGACGACCTCTCGGACACGATCGTCGCCGAGGTCCCCCTCGACGACGAGGGGAGCCTCGCCCAGACGACGCTCGTCTCGCTGGTCGCCGACCACGAGGAGACCTCGCGTTCCGACGCGCTCGCGCACGTCCACGCGTTCGCCGATCACTACCAGACCGATCGGGCGATCCGGAACCGCGCGATGTCGCGCAATCGGTTCGACGTGCCGGACGTGCCCCACCGCAAAACCGTCGTGTCTGACCTCCGGACCCTCTCGCTGCTGACGGCGCCGACAGGCGCCCGGATCAAGGGCCCCGAGTTCGACCCCCACCACGTCTACTCCGGCGGGTACGGTTACAGCTGGTTCCGCGACGACGCCGAAGTCGCCCGCCACCTGCTGACCGTCGACGCGAACTTCGGCATCGATCTGGAGGACCAACACGCCGCGAGCGCCCGTTTTTACGCCGACGCACAGCTGCCCGACGGCACCTGGCCCCAGCGCGTCTGGGCGCACAACGGCCGGCTCGCGCCGGGCTGGGGGAACGGCCGCGTCGCCGGCGCCGACAGCGTGCAGTACCCCGCCGACGGCACCGCGAGCGTGCTCGCGTATCTCGCGCGGTATCTCCGGCTGGGATCGCCCGACACCGATCTCGTCGCCCGGATCACGGGCACCATCGAGGACGGCCTCGACGCGCTCGACGGGATGATCGCCGACGACGGCCTCCCGCGGCCCTGTCAGGACGTCTGGGAGTCCGACACCGGGCGGTTCACCCACACCGCGGCGTCGGCGCTACTTGCGCTGTCGGCGATCGGGCGGGCGCCGGTGGACGAATCGGTGCAGAAACGAGCGAAAGCCCTGGCGACCGAGGTGTACGAGGCTATCGGCGAGCGCTGGAGCGACCGCGGCGTCTTCGAGCGCGCGCCCGGCGACGACCGGCTCGACGTCGGGACGCTCGTGCTCGTCTGTGCCCACCGCGCGTACGCGGCGCTGACCGGCTCGCTCGACGCCGACCGCACCGATCGGCTCCGCGAGCACGTCGCGACGACCGTCGAGGGGCTCTCGCGGCACGACGCCGACGGCGAGCTGCTCGGACTCGTCCGCTACGAGGGCGACGAGTGGCGGCGCCGCGGCCAGGAGGAATCGAAAATCTGGCCGCTCGCGGTCGGCTGGGCGGCGTCGGCCAACGCCGACCTCGCCGGAATGATCGACGAGTACGGCGTCGACGCGCTCGGCGACGCGGCGGACGCCGACGCCGAAGCGTCGCCGGTCGAGGCGGCGTTCGAGCGCGCCCGCATGCTCTTGGACCTGATCCAGCCCGACGGTCGGCTCTCCGGGCCGGGCGGCTACCTCTCCGAGCAGGTGTTCGACGACGGCCGCAAGGACAGCGCGACGCCGTTCGCGTGGGCCCACGGCCTACGGTCGGCGGTCGTTGCCAGACTCCACGAGAACGGCGCGCTGGCATCCTCGGCCGAACTCACCCAGCCCAGCGGGCCCGCCGCCCACTCGACGTGGACGACCGGCGAAACCTACGGCGTCGGCACCGCGGCCGACCACTGGGAGTCGAACTCCTCCCGGGTCTGGTTCACGCTGACCGAAGGCGCGATGACCGAGCCGCGGTTCCCGCGGGTCGATCTGATGAACTTTAGGACTGTGGACTTCCTCGTCGTCGACGCCGACGACGAGTCGAGCTACACCGCTCGCACCCACAACGAGGAGCGCACCGACGACGCCATCGAGACGATCGAGCGCTCGACGACGATGGTCGGCTCCGAGTCGCCGGTGTACCGCCAGACGATCACCGAGACCGGCGCCGACGGCCACGAGTGGGAGCTCGTCGTCGAGTACGTCACCGACCCCGACAGCGAGTCGATCGTGATGGACGTCGACTTCGCGGCCGACGACAACAACCAGTACGACGTGTACGTCGTCGGCGACGCCGCGCTCTCGGGGTACATCGAGGACAAGAGCGCCGAACTGGTCGACGAGGGCGACGGCTACGCGCTCGCGGCCTGGGACACGGGCGCGACTCACGATCCCGCGTTCGTCGACCCGAACGGCGAGCCCTATCAGGTCGCCGCGGCGATCGCTTCCCAGCGGTCGTTCGACTGGGCGACGGTCGGCGAGGCCACCGACGAACACCTCGCGGCGCTATTTAGTGAGGGCGAGGCCGAAGACGGCGAGCCGAAAGCCGGACCGGGCCACAGCGTGCTCGTCGGCCGCGTCGGCGAGCGCGCGACCTCGATCGCCGACACGATCGCGCTCGGATTCGCGGAGGACGCCGACACCGAGATGGCGTTGACCGAGGCCCAGCGAGCACTCTCGCGGGGGTACGTCAGCGTTCGCGACGCGTACGTCGACGGCTGGCGCGAGTACCTCGATGCGGTCGAGCTTCCGGACTCGGTGCGCGACGATCCCGATCTGGCGAACCAGTACCGCGCGGCGGTGATGGTGCTGAAAGCCGTCGAGGACAAGACGTTCCTCGGCGCCGGCATCGCCAGCCCGTCGGTGCCGTGGGGCGAGAACGTCGACGCGACCGAGCCGCGGGACTTCGGCTACAACTTCACCTGGGCGCGGGACCTCTACCAGGTGTTCACGGCGCTGGAGACGATCGGCGACGTCCGCAGCGCCACCGAAGCCACGGAGTACATCTACGAGCACCAGCAGCGGCCCAACGGCTTCATCTCGCAGAACACGTTCCTCGACGGCCGGATCCGCTGGGGCGGCGAACAGCTCGACAACGTCGCGTTCCCCTCGGTGATGGCCTACCAGCTCTGGACCCGCCACGGCGTGGAGTTCGAGGACGTCGGCTACGACTACGAGCACGTCCGCCGATCGGTCGAGTACGTCCTGCGCTCGGGGCCCCGGAGCGGTCAGGAGCGCTGGGAGGAGGAGGCCGGCTACTCGCCGTCGACGATCGCCGCCGAGATCGCCGGCGCGGCCTGCGCGGCGCCGCTGGCGGCCGCCGAAGGCGAGCACGCCGACGCGCTGGCGTACCTCGGGTTCGCGGACTACTGGCGCACCGGCGTCGACCGCTGGTGTGCGACCGACGAAGGGACCGAGCGCCACGAACAGACGCCGTACTACATCCGCGTGTCGCGTAACGGCGACCCCGACAGCGGCGTCAAGCGCGAGCTCGCGAACAACGGCCCGACGCTCGACGAGCGCGACATCATCGACGGCGGGTTCCTCGAACTCGTCCGGCTGGGGATCCGCGATCCCGACTACGACCTGATCCGCAACTCGCTGGCGGTCGCCGACGACACGATCCACGTCGACACGCCGAACGGGCCGGGTTGGTACCGCTACAACGGCGACGGCTACGGCGAGATGGGCGAGATCGAGCCCGACGAGGGTGGGCCCTGGTCGATCGACCGCAACGGATCGGGGCGGCTGTGGCCGATCTTCACCGGCGAGCGCGGCGAGTACGAACTCGCCGCGGCGGCCGACGCCGACCTCGGCGGCCGCGAGGAGATCGGCGACTACGACCCCGCGGAGCTGCTCAAGACGATGCAGCGGTTCGCCAACAGCGGGCGGATGATCCCCGAACAGGTGTGGGATCGCGAGTACCCGACCGACTTCGGCTGGGAGATCGGTGAGGGCACCGGCGCGGCGACGCCGCTGGCCTGGAGCATGGCCCAGTTCGTGCGCCTGGCCGACGCCCTCGACGCCGGCAGCCCCGTCGAGACGCCGACGTTCCTCGAACGTCGCTACCGCGACATCGATCCCGACGGACCGCCGCTGTCGGTCGACGACGTCGAACTGTCCGGCGGCGAGGCGACGGTCGCCGGCACCACTCGCGCCGACGAGGTCGTGCTCTGGACGGCCGACGACACCGCGATCGCGACCGTCAAGGACGACCGGTTCGAGGCGACCGTCGAGGTTCAGCCGGGCACCGAGTCGGTGTCCGTGATCGCGGCCTCCGATGCGGACGAGCTCGCTGGCGTGGGCACCACGCTCACGAGCGTCCGGTTCGACTGAGGCGCCGCGACCGACCCTTCGTTTTCGATCGGCGTCGCATCGAGTTAGTTACTCACGCGTGACCTGTCGGTATATTTTACCTGCCGAGCAATTGCAGCATCCTTACAACCGAGGCCGCCGTACGTCCTGTATGAGCCGTTTTTCGCGACAGAGTGGAGTGTACCTGCATCCGACGGCGTTGCCCGGGCGGCACGGCATCGGGTCGATCGGCGAGCCGGCGAAGCAGTTCGTCGACGCCGCGGCGGACGCCGGTCAGTCGCTGTGGCAGCTGTGTCCGCTGAGTCCGGTCGCCGAGGTTCACGGGTTCTCACCATATCAGGCCTACTCCGCGTTCGCGCTCGAACCGCTCCTGATCGACCTCGACGACCTCGTCGATCGCGGTCTGCTCAACGAGTCCGACGTCGCCGCGGACCGGTCGTTCCCCGACGAGCGAGTCGACTACGAGGCCGTCCGCGAGTTCAAGAACCCGCTGCTCCGCGAGGCGTACGACCGATTCGAGGCCGAGGAGCCCGAGGACGTGGCGTCGGCGTTCGCCGCGTTCCGCGAGCGTGTCGACTGGCTCGACAACTACGCGCTGTTCCGGGCGCTCAAGGACCACTTCGGGGACGTCGCCTGGACCGACTGGCCCGATCCGATCCGCTCGCGCGAGCCCGGGGCGATGGCCGAGTACCGCGAGGAGCTGGCCGACGAGATTCGCTTCAGGAAGTTCTGCCAGTTCCTCGCGATCGACCAGTGGGACGAGCTCCACGAGTACGCCGCGGAGCGCGGAATCGACATCGTCGGCGACCTGCCGATCTACGTCGCCCAGGACAGCGCCGACGTCTGGGCGAACCCCGAGCTGTTCGAGCTCGACGAGTCCGGCGAGCCGGCGCTGATCTCGGGCGTCCCCGCCGACGCGAACAACCCCGCACAGGAGTGGGGGATGCCGGTGTACGACTGGGACGCCGTCGTCGACGAGGAGTACGAGTGGTGGCTCGATCGCGTCGAGTGGCAACTGGAGCTGTCGGACCTGATCCGGATCGACCACTTCCGCGGGTTCGACGAGTACTACGCGATCCCCGCCGACGCCGACCCGTCCGGCGGGCGGTGGCACGAGGGACCGGGGTTGGAGTTTTTCGAGCGCCTCGAATCCGAGCTCGGCGAGCTCCCCGTGATCGCCGAGGACATCGGCTTCATTAACGAGTCGGTCGAACAGCTTCGACGGGACGTCGACGCGCCCGGCATGAAGGTGCTCCAGTACGCCGACTGGTGTTCCGAGGACCACATCTACCTGCCCCACACGTACGACGAGGACACGGTCGCGTATCCCGGCACCCACGACACGAACACCGTCCGCGGTTGGTACGAGAGCCTCTCCGAGGAACACCGGGACTGTCTGCACTACTATCTCGGCGCCGACGGCGAGGAGATCAACTGGGAGCTGATCGCGGCGGCCTGGCACTCGGACTCGGTGCTTTCGGTCGTCCCGGTCCAGGACCTGTTCGACCTCGGCGAGTGGGCGCGGTTCAACGCGCCGGGGACGGCGGAGGACAACTGGGAGTGGCGCTGCACGGCCGACCAGCTCGAAGCGTTCCCGGTCGACCGGCTGCGCGAACTGACCGACGACGCCGGACGGATCGAATAGCGACTCGGCTGACAGACGATCTGAGGGTGACGTAACGAGGGGTTGTCACGAGAAAACCGGCGTTTGACGGGAGATAGACCGGCAACGGCTGGTTGGTGTCGAACCGCTTTCCAGCGTCAACCGACCCATTTTGAACCCTCGGTGGGACCGAAACCTTCGTCCACGTGTGCCGGCGATGGAACGTCGTAGCGATAGACTTAACACAAATTGGATAGTATAACACGTGTAGAACGATGTACGATCTGACCGGATTCCAGCGCGACCTCCTGTACGTCATCGCGGGCCTCGACGACCCACACGGCCTCGCGATCAAGGACGAACTCGAGGAGTACTACGAGAAAGAGATCCATCACGGGCGGCTGTACCCGAACCTCGACACGCTCGTCGAAAAAGGGCTCGCGGAGAAGGGCCAACTCGACCGGCGTACCAACTACTACTCGCTGACGGCTCGCGGTCGCCGGGAGATCGAGGCCCGGCGCGACTGGGAAGCGCAGTACGTCGACGAGGCGCTGGAAGCCGCGGAAGCCAACTGAACGGACGCGCCGAGTTACTGGATTGCTGCGCCCGACTTGAGGTCTCGTCCAGTTGTGCACTCGACGCAGGCGCTGACGTTCTCCTGATTGTCGCCGAACACGCGCGCGAAGTCCCGGGTCACGAACGAACCGCAGTTATTGCAGGTTGGCATACGGGTCTACAGAGGGAGTGCGACCCGCTTAGTTACTGACCGGGTACGAACAAACGATGCTGAACGATCAGGGTACAGTCCGGGTTGCTCGCCGCTATCTCCACCTTTCCACGGGTAACGCCGGCTTACATTCGTCGTTCAGTGGTTCCCTTCTCCACCGGTTGCGTCCCGACGCGCCACGAACACGTTCGGGCCGAACTGCAAAGGCCGCGCGGTCCAACTGTTGACTCGATGGCCGGATCGGTCGGCGCCGTCTCGCGGCGCGTCCGCTGGTTCGTCGCGGCGAGCGCGTGCTTTTTGGTCGCGTGGCAGGTCGCCGCCGTCGCCGGCGTCCCTCGGCCCGTCGGCGTCCGCCTCGGCGTGTACGGCTTCGTCCTCCACGCGGTGTTCGGACAAGCTTACTCGCTCGTGCCCGCGTACTTCGAGTCCGAACTGGAGAGCGCTGGGCCGCTCGCGGTGCAGTTCCCGGCGACGGCTCTCGGCGCCCTGTTGCTGGCCGCGGGCGCTGCGCGTCCCGCGTCCGGACTCGCCGCGGTCGGAAGCGTCCTCTGGCTGGTCGGCGTCGCCGTCTTCGTCGCGACGCTGCTGTGGACGCTCCGAAGCAATCTCTCGGGCCGCCGGACGGGGACGGGCGATCACAACGCTCACCGCCGCGATCTCGATCGGCTGGCGAACGCGTTCGTCCCGATCGCGCTCGCGTACCTGCTGATCGGCTCCTACGCGACGGCCGCCGGCGCGACGCCGCTGGTGCCGCTGCTCGACGGCTACCCGGCCCGGGCAACCCACTTGCTCGCCGCGGGCACCGGCGGGTTGCTCGTGTTCGCCGTCGGCTTCCGCCTGCTCCCGCGGTTGCTCGTCGCGACGCCGCCGCGGCCGCTCGCGTGGCTCGTCCTGCCGACCGGCGCGGTCGGGCCCGCACTGCTGGCGGCGGGCCTCGGAACGCCGTGGCTATCGGTCGGCGCCGCCGTCGAGGCGATTGCAGTCGGCGGCTTTGCGCTGGCCGTCCTCGCCGTGCTCCGGCGCTCCGACCGCGAGCGCGTCGGCCGGTACGGCGTCCTGCTGGGTGCGCTCGCCGGAGTCGTCGGCGTCTCGCTGGGGATCCACTTCGCGACCGCCGGGCCCACCGCGGCGCTCGCGGCGGTCCACGCGCGGCTGAACGTGCTCGGCTTTCTGGGGCTGACGATCGTCGGCGTCTCGTATCACTTCTACCCGCCGGCCGTGGGGGACCTCCCCGGCGCCGGCGACCGGCTCGCCGCGGCGTCGATCGCGGCGCTCGCCGGGGGGCTGGCGCTGGAAGTCGGCGGTGTGATTCTCTCGGTCGATGTCGCGGTCGTCCTCGGGAGAATCCTCGCGCTGGTGGGGAGCCTGCTCGTGGCGTACGTCGTCGCGGCGGCGTTCCGGGCGAGCGCGAACCGGTGAGCGGCGTCCGCTGCCAGAGCGGATGGCGGGGTCACCCCTCCCGAACAGACGCCACGGTGCACTACAGTCAGAACGACGTCGCCGGATCAGCGCCGCCAGAACGTCGGCGACAGCAACACCAGCACCGAGATGATCTCCAGGCGGCCGATCCACATCAGGAACGTCATGTACAGCTTCGCTGCGGCCGAGAACTCGCCGTAGCTGTTCATCGGGCCGACCTCCCCGAAGCCCGGTCCGATGTTGCCCAGCGTCGCCATCGTGACGCTCATCGCTTCCAGCCCGTTCAGCGACAGCCCCGGCGTCCGCAGCGTGTCGAGGTAGAGCAGCACGGTCGAGAGTGCGAACAACAGGAGAAACGTGAGCGTGAAGCCGACGAGCCCCATGAGCGTGTCCTCGTCGACGACCGACCCGGAGACGCGGATCGGCCGCACCGCCTCGGGGTGGACGGTCGTGTACAGCTCGCGGTCGATCAGTCGGGAGATCGCGTACCAGCGGACGATCTTGATCCCGCCGGCCGCCGAACCGACCGAGCCGCCCAGAAACATCGCGAACAGGAGGATCGTCTGGGCCGGCGCGCTCCACACGTTGAAGTCCATGCTCGCGTACCCCGTCGTCGTGACGATGGCGACGACCTGGAACAGCGCCTGCCGAAGCGCGGGCTCGATCGCGCCGACGATCGGCGCGACCTGACTCGGCGTCGAGTCGAGGCCGGGACCGGCGTACAGCAGGGCGGCGATGAGACCGCCGACGCTCGCCAGCGCCGCGAGATAGGCCCGGAACTCCGAATCATCGACGAGTCGCGAGGGATTGCCGTCGAGCGCGTGCCACAGCAGGGCGAAGTTCGTCCCGGCGACGATCATGAAGGGGATCATTGCCCACTGGACGATCGGCGCGAACGCCTCGGCGCTGCGGGCCTCCGGCGAGAACCCGCCGGTCGGCATCGTCGTCAGCGCGTGGGCGACGGCGTTGTAGACGGTCATCCCGTCGGCGGGTCCGAAGAGGTTCAGCGCGTAGTACACCGCCGCCGCGAGCAGCGTCAGGCCGGCGTAGATCTTCCAGAGCGCGCGGGCGGTCGAGGTGATCCGGGGCGTGAGCTTCTCCAGTTCGAACCCGGGCGCCTCCTCCTTGATCAACTGGGCCCCGCCGACCGACAGTTCGGGCAGGATCGCGACCATCAGAACGACGATCCCCATCCCGCCGAGCCACTGGGTGAGCTGTCGGTACATCATCATCCCGTGACCGTGGCGCTCGACCGAGATGTCGCTGAGCACCGTCGCACCGGTCGTCGTGAACCCGCTCATGCTCTCGAACAGGGCGTAGACGGGGTTTGCGACCGACCCCTGTCCGGCGACGAGGTAGGGAAGCGTCCCGATCAGCGGAACCGCGAGCCACGTCGCCCCGACGAGCAAGAACCCCTCCCGGTGGCCGAGATCCGGCTCCGGTCGAAGGCGCCGGAGCCCCTCGCCGACCGCGAGGGCGACCAGGATCGTCACGACGAACGGTAGCGGACTCTCGCCGTACCACAGCGAGACCAGTAGCGGGAACGCGAACGGGACGGTGATGTACTTCAGGACGGTCCCGACCAGGCTGAACGCCGCCCTGTAGTCGACGTGGCTCGGCATCGGATCGACGTACCCACAGGGCGACAAAAAAGCCTCTCACTTGCGACCGTACCGTCGTACCGTTCGACGATCCAGCGAGGGGCCGCACGTCGGCGTCGATGCGAGGTGGACAATCGGTACATCCATGTCGGCGAACGCACACAGTTACTACCAGTAGGCGAGTGATGTACGAGCCGCCGAGCCGCGACCACCGCAAGTTCTGTGCCATCCGATTGGAGCGACCACGATGACGGTCCGCGTCGACTGGCGAGTCAGCTGCAGCCTCGTCGGGACGATCCTCAAGTGGCTCTCGGTGCCGTTACTGATTCCGCTGGCGCTCGCGCTGTACGACCGCGCGGATGTCGTCCCGTTCCTGCTGACGATCGGCGTCACAGTCGCGGTCGGCGCGCTCCTCGAACGACTCGCCGACGAGCGCGATCTGGGAACCAGGGAGGCGTTCCTCATGGTCGCGCTCACGTGGCTCTCGGTCGCGCTCGTCGGCGCGATTCCCTTCGTGGCTGCGGGCGACGGGGCGCTCGCCCATCCCGTGAACGCGCTGTTCGAGAGCATGAGCGGCATCACGACCACCGGCGCCACCGCGGCGGTCGATTTCTCCGTCCACTCGCGGGCGGTGTTGCTGTGGCGACAACTCATCCAGTGGCTCGGCGGACTCGGCATCCTCATCCTCGCGACGGCGATCCTCTCGCAGCTCGGCGTCGCCGGCGCCCAGCTCATGGAGACCGAGACCCAGACGCGGAACGTCAACCGACTCACGCCGAAGATTTCCCACACCGCTCGGCTGCTCTGGGGGCTCTACGTCGGCCTGACGCTGCTTCTGATCGCGATCCTCGCCGGGCTGGGACTGGTCGGCGCGGCGCCGAACATGACGCTGTTCGACGCCGTCGCCCACGCCTTCACGACAGTCTCGACCAGCGGGTTCTCGCCCCGGCCCGAGAGTCTCGGCGCGTTCGCGCCGATCGTCCAGTGGGTCACGACCCTGTTCATGGCGCTGGGCGCGACGAGCTTCGTCCTGATCTATCTGGTCCTGCAGGGCAACGTCGAGCGCCTCTACGAGAGCGACGAGTTCCGCTTCTACGTCGCCATTCTCGGACTCTTTAGCCTCGTCGTCGTCGCCATCCTGTTCTCGGACGCGACCTACGCCGGGGACGTCGAACGGACGATCCGCCACGGCGTCTTCCAGGTCGTCTCGATCACGACGACGACTGGCTACGCGACCGTCGACTTCAACACGTGGTCGGCCTCGGCGAAACACCTCCTCTTTATCTGCATGTTCATCGGCGGGATGGCGGGCAGCACGACCTGCTCGATCAAGGCGCTGCGCTGGCTCATCGTGCTGAAGGGGTTCCGCCGGGACCTGTTCGTCGCGAGCCACCCCGCGGTCGTCAAGCCGGTCCGCCTGAGCGGCGACGTGATCGACGAGCAGACGATTCGCGACGTCTACGCCTACACGCTGGTCAGCCTCGTGTTCTTCATCGGCACCACCGTCTTCCTGGTGGTCGACAGCTCCCGCGTCGGCTTCCAGATCACCGAGTTCGAGGCCATGGGCGCCGCTGCGGCGACCTTTTTCAACATCGGCCCCGGCTTCGGCGTCGCCGGCCCCTACGAGACCTACGAGGTGTTTCCCGAGAGCACGAAGGTCGCGATGATTCTCCTGATGTGGATCGGTCGGATCGAGATCATCCCTGTGCTGGTGCTGTTGACGCCGTCGTACTGGCGGTCGTAGCGGGGATTATGTCCCCCAGAAGTTGATAATGTCTTCTGCAAGTTTCTCTGTCCGGTCATCGATAGCTTCAAACCCCCAGTTATCGTGCTCTTCAGGGATTTTCTTCGTCATCTGAATTTTCGAGTTACGATACTCTGCACATTTCTCAGCGAACGGATTATTGCTTGCTCGAACGTTCTGACTATCTGCAAGCAGTGTGAGATTCCCCAATCGAGACTTATAGAGATCAAAGCGTTCCTCGTTGTTATTGAATACTGCTTCCCAGGAACTGTATTTGTTTGACGACATAGCTCTCTGTGGAGCGATATGCTCTAGCTCAACCCGATCGGAATCGAGCTGTGTTTCAGGAGTTCCTGCCTGGTAGTAATCTTCCTCAAGTGTGCGAAGCATATTTCGGGTGAATGCGCTGTTTGGAAGCTCGCGTCCTTTCAGGATCTCGAACAACTGTTCGTCTTCAACCGTGCGTTCGTTGATCAGTTCCTCAATCGAGGGCTCCCAGTTACTCTGCTCGGCTTCTTTCAGTTGGCTCACGAACTGATACATACTATCCCGATGGTGGGCAGGATTTGCATCCTCAAGATTCAGCCGTACGTTGAGCTTATTTGCGAGGCGTAGAAGCTTCTCCATTTCATCCGCGTCGCTAACGTTCTCTACAAGATAAAGCAGGACAATTGGTGCGTGCGCATTTTTGCATTGGAAAAACCTCATCTGCTTGTTGATCTGATTACGCTTATTCCGCCGATACTTCCGAACCGTCCCCTCATGAATATCAATATATGTGTCTGTATAGTCTTCTAACTTCCCGACAAACCGTCGAATTTCTGTAGGTCCACTATGGGTATCGAGTGCCTCAGTGAAAACACGATAGAAATCCTTGCTCGTAATGCGTCCATGTGCTTGATACTGGTCATCTACGATGAGATAGTGAGTTATTGCCCGTCTTGGAGCTGCACTGCTGACTTTGTCATTCTCTTCAAGTCGCGTACTAATGTCCTCCCATCGCCGCCGAACGTCTCTTTCGTCCAATCCTGATTTCGTAGCTTCCTCTAAAAGTTTAGTTTTAGCAAGGTTGATTGGTGATAGTTCGAGTCCGCGCTCGTTCTGTGTCTGAAACACTTGATACGCAGCGGTCATGCTCCCACAGGACGTTCGAACAAGGTTCACGTGGTGAACAGTATTTTGAAGCATCTCCTCGCGCTCGTCTGCAGTCAGATCGGACACTTTGTCCGCGAAAAAGTCATAACATTCTCGGATAGGATGGTCCGAACCTACCTGTTCTACATCTCCATCGTAAATGTGTTGGTAGGCTTTATCATCGTTATCGAGAAGTTGTAAAGTACGAACGGATTTCCCAGTTTGATCATGCGTAGTGAGTATACTTTCAACGTTTTTGTGATCATCGGGGAGTCCTGCTACGTCGCGGATAGCACAGACTAAGATAGAAAACGTAGTCAATCGCTGCTGACCGTCAACGATCTTGTAGACCTGAACATCGTCATCTCCCTCATCATGATCTTCTACAAGGATGACCTGACCAACGAAATGAGAACTCTTGTAATCGGTACCGATACTGCTAATATCATTCCACAGTGCTATTCTCTGTTCCTCATTCCATTTATATTCTCTTTGGAATATTGGGACTTTGAATATTCGAGTTTTTTCACCGAGGAGATCAACAAGCCGTAGTTCTTCGGCCTCAAGATCCATATTAGAGCTTACCATGGATCCTGGTATGTCTAAAGCATTATAAAAACACCGTGAAATTGGTAGAGAACGGTAATATCCTACTTAGACTGAAAGTGGAGTCTTCGCAAACCAACGGATATTGCTACGCTAATCGCTGAGTAAAAATGTGAATAATGGATTAGAATTCAGAAGTGCGCCGGCCGGGATTTGAACCCGGGCCATGAGCTTGGAAGGCTCAGGTCCTACCACTAGACCACCGGCGCTTTCGTCACGCTGTTCCTCATGCGCCGTAGATCGCGATTCCTTCGGAATCGCTCACCACCGGCGCTCGTTTTTCGCGCCGCATATCGGCGCGTCACACCCCACGACGCGCTTTGGCGCGTGCTGTGGCGTGTACTGAAACCGGGCAATCGAACGATCGCCCGGGGGATCGCGCGACCGCGATCCGCCGGTGGGCCATTGAGCCCACACCAGCGTGCGTCCTTCCCTTTTCGGGCGGCGGTTAAGGGTGTTTCCCTTTTCCGACGACGGCATAGCAGTTCCCGCTGGAGAGGAACACGTCCTCGGCGATCAGATCGCTCGCCGCGATATCGGCTCGGAACTCGTCGGGATCGTAGACGTGGTAGAACCGCGGCACCGTTTCGCCGCCCGGCAGCGTCCAGTCGACCGTCGTGTCGAACCCCTCCGAGCGGTCGAAGCGGTCGTGCGTGGTGCTCCACGCCGAGACGAGCGCGCGGCCCTCCGGTGCGAGAGCGCGGGCGAGCTCGTCCAGGCTTCGGCGTCGCGCAGCACGGTCCGGAAGGTGGTGGAGCGTGGCGACGTACACCGCGACGTCGACGACGCCCGCTGCGATCGGGAGCCGCCCGGCGTCGCCCTGCACGAGATCGACGTCGAAGCCGCGCTCGCCGCGGCGCTTCCGGGCGGTGTCGAGCAGCCCGCGGCTCACGTCGACGCCGATCACCCGGTCGACGCGCTCGGCCATCGGCTCGGCGTGGCGGGCGTTGCCGCAGCCGAGATCGAGGCCGACGGCGCCCTCGACGCCGTCGAGGAACGTCTCTACCTCCGGCCAGGGGTACTCCCGGGTCGACGCGAAGTGCTCGGCGATGTCGTCGTACGTGTCGCGCACGTGGTCGGGCGCCCGGTCCATGCCCGACCGGAGTGGGTCGGCGACCAAAGTCGCGGCGATCCGTCGATCCGGTGGAGGACGCCGTCGAGACGGGTCGCGTGGCGGCGCCGTGGGACGCCATCGCGTCGCGACGCCGAGCGCGCCGCCGCTCAGATGAACAGGAAGGTCAGATACGCGACCGAGAGCAACACGGCGGCGTGTTTCGCGCCGTCGGCCAGCCGGCCGCCGCTCATCTGGCCCGCGATCAGGCCCGAGAACAGCGCCTGCAGCGAGGTCGTGTGGAAGAAGATCACGGTGTAGGCCGACTGGTTGATCGACCCGAGCTCTTCGAGCACCTGCGTGATCGCGAACTGGCCGGCCGCGCCGCTGGCTTCCGGCAGCACGCTCTCGTCGGGGAGGTTCGGGATCAACACGGTGTCGAGCGCGCCGACGATCAACAGGAACACCCCGAAGGCGACGTAGACGACCACGACGTAGGTGAGCATCTCGTCCTTGCGGGCGCGCTTGAGCCGTCGGTCGGACTTGGCTTGCGCCGCGGCGATCCGAAGCACGCGGGCGAGATCGCCGCTGGCGTTGATCGCGTTCGTGGTCAGGGTGACGACTCGCGAAATCGTCCGCGTCCGGACGCGGTGCTCGAACCGCCGCAGCGCCATCTCCACGTCGGCGCCCCACCGGATGTCCGCCCAGACGCGGTCGAGTTCGGGGTTGAGCGCGCCGAGGTCGCTCTTTCGCACGCGGTCGATGCTCTCGACGACGGTCATCCCCGCCTCGTTGACGCTCGCGAGCCGATCGAGGAAGTCGGGCACCGACGCCTCGATCGTGTCGATCCGGCGCCGGTGGATCTCGTAGGCGATCGCGAACGTCCCGACGACGAACAGCGTCGCCTGGAGCAGGAAGTCGTCGACGATCAATCGGAGCGGGACGCCCAGGTGGACGGCCACCGCGAACCGCAACGCTGTCAGGAGACCGACGATCGGGATCGTCGCCCACAGTAGCGTTTTCGGGCGCTCGATGATCGTCTGGACCGGATTCCCGAAGTTATCGCGGAGCCACTGGAACTGGCGGTAGAGCCGGAGGCGTTCGAGGTTCCCGGCGCGTCGGTCGGACTCGGGCGCCGTCGGCGTCCCGCCGTCGGAGCGGGTCGTCGCTCCGCCGGACCGCGCCTTCGTCCCCGCCGACCGATCGGTCGTGTTCTCCGCCCGGCGCACGTCCGAGAGCCGGATCGAGGGATCGAACGAGGGGGCGAACTGCTCGCCGCCGCTCGACTCGCCCATCGCCGAGCCGAGATAGAGTATGAACGCGATGTTCGCGACCGGCAGCAAGACGTACACGACCACCCGGAGCAGCGCCAGCGTGTCGGTTAGCGAGATGCCGAGCACGACGAGGATCGTGATCAGGAACAGCGGTAACACCACCAGTAGCGTCACGTACACCTCCGCGAGCGTCGCGAGCTCGTTGAGTAGGCGGTCCTGCTGGTCTTCGGCGTCCTGCTGGAACTCGGCGTGTCGCTGTTCGAGGAAGTCAGCGAGGCTCTGCCCGCTCTGGAGGACGCTCGAGAGGTTCTCGGCGAACTCCTTGAACTTCGGACTCGGCGTCCGGCGGGCCATCGTCCGGATCGCGGTGACCATATCCTTGCCGAACATGTCCATGTTCCGGACGGCGACGCCGACCTCCGCGGCCGGTTCCCCGTAGACGTGCTCGTGGTCGGCCAGAATCCGGAGCACGGTCGGGAACTCCATCCCGCTCCGGGAGAGGGCGTACATGAACGAGACCGTCTCGGGGAGGTTCGCGTCGATGTTTCGTCGACGCTGCCCGGCGAGGTAGGAGGGGTACCACCACCGGAGGTAGTACGTGGCGACCGCGAGGACGACGGCGACCGCGATCGCCGAGCCGACCTGAATTGCCAGCAGCGTCGTCCCGGTCGGCTGTGGCTGCCCGAAGGCGCCGGCGACGAACTCGACGGTGCCGGGAAGACTCGCCCTGACGGTCTTCTGGGGCGTTTGGAGCAGTCGAACGGCGCCCCACTGCAGGTACAGCCCGGCGGCGGCGCCGACGACGGCGCCGAAGACGGCGTACAGCAGGGTCCGGGCGGCGTAGATGCGGTACGTCGTCGGGACGTGCGCAGTTCGAAGCCGTCGCTTGCGAAGCTGGCGATTGCGGCCGACTCGATGGACGAAGTCGCCGAACGCGAGCAACGATACCCGGGAGACGATCCGCTCGACGCGCGTGCTCAGCGGCGCGAGCGCGACCGGAACGAGCACCGCGACGGCGATCGCCAGCGGGACGAAGTCGTACGGCGCCATCTAATCGACCGTCGGCGCGGGCGCCGCCGCTGCCTCGTCGATCCGGTCCATCACTGACTCGGAGTCGGCGTAGTACTCGTTGACCAGCGCGGTAAAGCGCCGGTAGTCCGTCACGTCGTTGTCCCGGAGGTACTGCAGGAAGCGTCGTCGATCGCGAAGCTCCGAGAGCAGTTCGGCCTGCGTCCAGGCGCGATCCTCTCGGATCTCGTCGAGGACGACGCTGCTGCCGTTGTCGCGGAACGTGTCGTCGTCGCCGTCCCAGGCGTACGTCGTCGAGTAGTCGAGTTCGCCGGTGCGCTGGTCGATCCCCTCGATCTCGGCGACAGTCTTGTTCCGGCGGACGCGCTCGTCGTCGAAGCGGGTCAGCGTCTGGACGCAGAGCACGTCCAGCGACTGGACCATCGCGCGGGGCACGTTGATCGGCTCGTTCTCCAGCCGGTTGATCACCGTCTGGACCGAGTCGGCGTGCATCGTCGAGTACGTCGTGTGTCCGGTGTTCATCGCCTGGAACAGCGTGATCGCCTCCTCGCCCCGGACCTCGCCGACGACGATGTACTCGGGGCGATGCCGCAGCGCCGATCGCAGCAGATCGTACATCGTGATGTCGTTGCCCTCGTGGAGCCGTTCCCGGGTCACCGAGGAGAGCCAGTTGCCGTGGTACAGCGTCAGCTCCCTGGTGTCCTCGATCGAGAGCACCTTCGAGCGGGGCGGGATGAACATCGAGATGGCGTTCATCGAGGTCGTCTTCCCCGAGGCCGTTCCGCCGGCAAAGATCAGCGACTTGTTGTGCTCGATCGCCAGCCAGAGGTACGCCATCTGGTCGACGCTGAAGGTGCCGTACTCGATCAGGTCGATCGGGGTAAAGGGCTCGTCGGAGTACTTTCGGATCGTAAAGGCCGACCCGCGCGGCGTGACCTCCTCGCCCAGCGCGAGTTCGGCACGGCTGCCGTCGGGGAGCGTGCTCTCGACCATCGGCTCCCCGACGCTGATGTGCCGACCCGACTGCTGGGCCAGCCGGACGACGAAGTTGTCCAGCGCCTCCTGCTCGAAGGAGACGTTCGTCTTCACGTCGGTGTACTCGTCGTGGTAGACGAAGATCGGCAGTTCGTAGCCGTCACACGAGATGTCCTCGACGTGGGGATCGTTGATGATCGGATCGATCTTCCCGTAGCCGCGAAATGCCCGGAAGAGATAGTAAAACAGCCGGTGGACCGTCGCGCCGTCGACCTCGGCGCCGTAGCGCTCTAGGTGTTCGCGGAGTTCCTCGCGCAGCACGCTTTCGACGTCCTCGTCGGCGATGTCCGGCCGGTAGACGAGCGGATCGCGGATGTCCTCGAACAGCAACTCCAGCAGCTCGTACTCGTCGGCCGCGAGCTCGGGTTCGACGACGTAGTAGAGGTGTTCGCTCTCCTCGGGATCGTAGTTGATCGAGACGAACGCGAACGGCGCGTTCACCCAGTATCGGTCGATCTCCTCGTACCCATCTAACCCGTCGAACGAGACGATCTCGCCGTGACGACCGGGAGCGTACGGCTCCCCGGGAACGGTCGATCCCCGGAGCAGCTCGACCGCGCGGCGGAGGCGTCGCTTGAGACGGTCGATCCGCGTCTCCGACGCGGCGTCGTCGCTGGTCGGTCCGTCGGCGCCCAGCTGGATCCCCCGCGGCTCGTCCGTGTCTGTCATGGTGGTCGCGCACCGGCGTAGGGACGGCTTACCGTCGGTACGCTGATCTAACCGTGCCAAGGTGGTCGGGAACCTTAAAATGGGCGGCCGGGTCGATCGCGTCAGACGAGATCCGCGCGGAGCAACACGCCTGCCAGCAGGCCAAGCACCGCGAGCCCGATCGGGATCGGGATGCCGCCGCCGAAGTCGCCGTTCGTCGCGATCGCGACCGTCGCGGCCGAAAGCAGCGCTGTCGCCACTGCGAGCAGCCCGCCCATCACGCGTACCGGATGGACCGGCGACCGATCCTCGACGGCGTCTTCGGCGGCGTACATCGCGACGGAGAGCAGGACGGCCAGCCCGACGATCGCGGCGCCGGCAATCCAGACGTAGTACAGCGTCTCCGAGACGCCCGACACCAGATCGAGCGCGGCGATCGGGTGGTGGAACAGCCGCTGCTGATCGCGGGGGAGCCCGAAGATATACCGCACCTGCAGGAACGGGAAGCGCAGAAACAGCGCCGACAGCTCGGTCCCCGGAATCGACGCGTAGGTGACGTTCCAGGGCAACACGGCAGCCAGCCAGGCCGACACGACCGCCAGCTCGCCGGCGTACTCGGAGCGAACCCAGGCCATTGTACCTGACGAGCGCGGACCCCGGCGGCTAAAAGATTCCGGCTCGGCGTCGCGCGATCGCAGGCCGCGAACGCTACGCTTTCAGGCGTTACGTTCATTGCCCGTGAGTCCGTATCCGATTCACACAGGGAATGAGGCGCGATTACTTCACACTGGAGGTCAGCAACGTCGACTGGGTCGAAGACGACGGCGAACCCGCGAAGCCGACGGTACGGATCGACTTCGAGGGCCCCGCCTCGACGCTCCGCGAGCGCCTCACAGGAACGGACGACGAACTGCTCGACGCCGACCAGACCGACGTCGCCTACCGGCTCCAGACGTCGCTCGACGACGACGCGACCGGCGTCGTCAGCGTGACCAACCGGATCACCGGGGACTTCGTGCTCGAACTCAACGAGGACGCCGACGACGTGCTCAAGTTCATCCGGGCGGCCCGCCGCTACGGCGAGGAGGACCCCGACTCCGACGGCCGCTACGACGTCCGGATCCACATCGAGGGCGACGAACTCGTCACCTACGACAAGCGGACGTTCCTCGTCTACAACGAGGAGGGCAACCTGCTGCGGAACCACAGCCTCATCCCGAGCGGCGTCGAACTGTAGCGTCGCTCGATTTCTTCGCTCTTCGATTCGTCTTTGATCGCGGAGCGTTCGCATAATCTCATGAGTCTTCTCGGATCGAGTGAAAGGGAGGCCGCTGGAACCGCTCTCGTTTCGGTACTGCTGTCGACGCTGGTGTTGCTCGCGAACGAGATTCTGTACCGACTGAGCCTCCTGTCCGACGTCGATCCCGGGATCCTCTACGAGATTGCGGCCGTTATCGGCTGGCTGGCACTCATTTCGTCCGCGACGTATTTGCTCGTGGGCCTTCGGACGTACTTCCCCGTCGTCGATTTTACCGACGGCCAGTAATTGCCCACCCAGCGCCGCCTAGTTTTCCGGACCGCCTCGTGTCCGTTCGGGTGCATTTACGGTCGTCCGGCCCGGTCATTTCAGTATGAACCTGTTCGGAACGGCCGGGATCCGGGGGCCGGTCAGCGAGCGAGTGACGCCGGAGCTGGCGCTGTCGGTGGGACGTGCGGTCGCCACCCACGCGAGGGAGGCAGATACGGACGCCGGGACCGGGAGCGACGCCGACGCCGCCGCGGCGTCACGACCGGCGGTCGTCCTCGGTCGCGACGGTCGCGAGACCAGCGACGCGCTCGCGGCCGCCGTCGAAGCGGGCCTCGAAAGCGCCGGTGCCGACTGCCGCCGCGTCGGCGTCGTGCCGACGCCGGCGCTGGCGTACGCCTCGCGAGGCCGTCGGGGTGTGATGATCACGGCGAGCCACAACCCGCCGACCGACAACGGCATCAAACTGTTCGCGAACGGCGTCGAGTACGACCGTGCCGCCGAGCAACGGATCGAGTCGCTGGTCGCCGACCACCAGCACTCGGCGCCGTGGGACGAGTGGGGATCGACCGGTTCGGTCGACGTGATCGGCGTCTACCGCGACGACGTCGTCGAGTACGCCCGCGAGTTCTTCGGCGCAGCGACGCCGCTGTCCGGCCTCTCGATCGTCGTCGACTGCGGCAACGGAATGGCGAGTCTCGGGACGCCCCAGGTGCTCCGGGCGCTGGGCGCGCACGTCGTCACGCTGAACGCCAACGTCGACGGCCACTTCTCCGGTCGCGAGAGCAAGCCGACGCGGGAGTCGCTCGGTGACTTGCTGGCGTTTCTGGCGGACGGCGAGTTCGACTTCGGCGTCGCCCACGACGGCGACGCCGACAGGATCGTGGTCGCCGACGGCGACGGCGAGATCGTCGACGAGAACACCGTGCTGGCGGTGCTCGCGGCGCGATACGTCCGGGAGTCGCGCGCCGACGATCCGGTCGTCGTGACGACGCCGGACACCTCCGCGCGGATCGACGAGCTGGTCCGGGAGGCCGGCGGCCGAACCGAGCGCGTTCGGCTCGGCGCGCTCCACGAGGGGATGGCCCGAGAGCGCGCGGTCGGCGACGAGAGTACCGAGGTCGCCTTCGCCGCCGAGCCCTGGAAGCACGTCCACCCGGCTTTCGGCGGGTGGATCGACGGCATCGTCAGCGCGGCGATGTTCTCCGGGTTGGTCGCCGAAGCCGGCGACATCGAGGCCGTGCGGGCGCCGGTCACCGAGCGGCCGTACCGACAGGTCAACGTCGAATGTCCCGACGACGCCAAGGACGCCGCGATGCAGCGCCTGAAGACGACGCTGCCCGAGCTGTTCCCCGAAGGCGACGTCTCGACGGAGTACGGCGTCCGGATCGAACTGCCGGACGCGGCGTGGGTGCTCGTCCGCCCCAGCGGCACCGAGCCCTACGTCCGCGCCTACGCCGAGAGCGAGGACGTCGACGCGCTGGTCGAGGAGACCGTCGACGCCGTGGATGAGGCCGTCGCGGACAGTCGGTAAGGAGCGTCGAAGCAGTTACGTGCTCTCAAATTCCCCGCACCGTGTCGATCACGCCGACGGACTCCAGCGTCATCCAGAGCAGAAACAGCCCGTACAGCCCGAGGAAGCCGTAGGCTTCGAGGTCGGTGAGTTCGAGATCCGTGCGGGCGAACACGACGAACACCAGCGTCGCAAACGCCAGAAATCCCATCGTCGGGATCGCCGCGAGGAAGTTAATCGTCGCCTCCCCGGCCAGCAGAACGCCGACCGGAATCGCGACCAGCAGGTTGAACGTGTTGCTCCCGAGGACGTTCGTGATGCTGGTGACGCTCTCGCCGTTCCTGGCGGCGTTGACGCTCACGAAGGCGTCGGGTAGGCTCGTCGCGGCGGCGATCACGGTCAGCCCCCAGAGGAAGCTCGGCGTTCCGAACGCGTCGCCGAAAGTGAGCGCCGCGCGGACGATCCCCTCGACGCCGACCGCGATCAGCGCGAGCGCGACCGTGAGCACGGCCCACTCCCGGCGGTGATCGACGTTGACGGTCGGCGCGGCGTACTCGCTGGCGTCCTGCTGGTGGAGGAAGACGTAGATGCCGTAGGTCGCGATGGGGAGGATGGCTAGCGGGCGCGTCAGGATTGCCTCGCTGTTGGTCCCGCCGGGGACGTACGTGGCGCCGAGCGCGAACACGATGAAGAGCACGAGAACGCTGATGATGTAGAACTGCGCGTCCTTGTGGACGATGTCGCGGGTGGCCTCCAGCTGGTCGGTCGCGAGCGCCGAGACGGCCGGGATCACGAGCAGATTAAAGATCGCGCTGCCGACGATCGTGCCGACGCCCAGCGAGAACTCGTCGTGGACGAGCGTGCTGATGACGACGGAGCTGAGTTCGGGGAAGCTCGACCCGATCGCGACGACGACGGCGCCGTGGACCGCAACCGGCAGCCCGTAGTACTGGCTGAGGCGCTCGGCCGACCGTTCGAGGTACTCGCTGCCCTTCCAGATGACGCCCGTCGAGACGATCGCCAGTCCGAGAGCAACGAGGAGACCGGTCATCGAACCAACCTACTCGGCAGGGGCTGAAAGGTGTAGGTCATTCGAGACGACGCTGAGCGCCGGCTACTTGTGGCCCCTGCTCGAACACGCCGGCATGGACGATCTGATCGAAGCCGCCCGGGAAGCGCGAGAGGCGTCGTACGCTCCCTACTCCGAGTACGAGGTCGGCGCCGCGCTACGGACTGCCGACGGGACCGTCTTCACCGGCTGTAACATCGAGAACGCGAACTACTCCAACAGCCTGCACGCCGAGGAGGTCGCGCTGGCGGAAGCCGTCCGCGAGGGCCACCGCTCGTTCGACGCGGTCGCGGTCAGCACCAGCGAACTGGACGGCCAGACGCCCTGCGGGATGTGTCGCCAGTCGCTCACCGAGTTTTGCGACGACGACCTCCGAGTCCTCTGCGACGAGGGCGAGGAACGCAGCGAGTACACGCTCGGGGAACTGCTGCCGAACACGATTTCTCGGGACGATCTGGAGTAACCGGCGTTCGGGCTCTCAGAACTGGCTTCGGGTTCCACCTTGTCCGCCCGCTCCGTCGCGACCGATGAGCAGGTACAGGAGAAGCCCGAGGAGGTTCCCGAAGAACACGACGAGCGCCCAGAGGAGCGCACTGTCGGAACTGTTTCGTTGGGCGTCGCTGTACACCCACAGCGGTATGACAATGGAGAGGACCAGCATCAGAAGCGCGACGATCACGAACGCGAAACCGAGACCTGCCATAGTCGGTGGCCGGAGTGGAAGCAGTAAATATTTTGTCGTTTCTAGCTGACACAGAGCTACGTATTTCCGCTTCGCACCGTAACCACCGGTATGAACGGCCGTTTCGGTCGACGCCGATTCCTCGCCGCCGGACTCGCGGGAGCGGCGACCGGGCTCGCCGGCTGCGGACAGTTGCGCGGTTCGTCGGACGCCGCCGACCAGCCGCTGATCGACGACCAGCTACCGGACTCGGTACGGCTTCGACGCGTCGCCGGCGGCTTCGACGCGCCGGTGGCGCTCGCACCTGTGCCGGGGACTGACCGCCAGTATCTCGCCGACCAGTCGGGTAGCATCTCGGTGCTCGACGCGGATGGCGTCCGCGACGACCCACTGCTGGATCTGGGCGACGCCGTGGAATTCGGCGGCGAGAAGGGGCTGCTCGGCGTCGCGCTCCACCCGAACTTCGAGCAGAACCGGCGACTGTTCGTCCGCTACAGCGCGCCGTCGCGCGACGGGACGCCGGAACGCTACAGCCACACGTTCGTCCTCGCGGAGTTTCTGGTCGGTGAGGACGGGTTCCGGGCGTCCGCCGACACCGAGCGGACGCTCCTCGAAATCCCCGAACCCCAGTCGAACCACAACGCCGGCGCGCTCGCGTTCGGCCCCGACGGCTACCTCTACGTCGCGGTCGGCGACGGCGGTGCAGGTGCGGACGCCGGAACCGGGCACGTCGACGACTGGTACGACGCGGTCGAAGGGGGCAACGGACAGGACGTCACCGAGAACCTGCTGGGGAGCCTGCTGCGCATCGATGTCGACGGCGACGACGAGCGCGGGACGTACGCGATTCCCGAGGATAACCCTCTGACCGACGGCGACGGGCTGGCCGAGCAGTACGCCTGGGGGTTCCGGAACCCGTGGCGCTTCTCGTTCGACGGCGACTCGCTGCTCGTCGCGGACGTCGGGCAGTCCGAGTTCGAGGAAGTCAATCTCGTCGAGCGCGGCGGCAACTACGGCTGGAACGTCCGCGAGGGCTCGCAGTGCTTCCGCGCCGAGGACTGCCCGACCGCGACGCCCGAGAGCGTCCGCGGCGGCGAGCCGCTCGTCGATCCGGTCGTAGAGTACGCCCACGGCGGCAACCCGGTCAACGGTGTCGCCGTCGTCGGCGGGTACGTCTACCGCGGCTCGGCGCTCCCGGATCTGGAGGGACGGTACGTCTTCGCCGACCTGCGACCCGACGGTCGGCTGTTCGTCGCCGAACCGTCGGGGACCGAGGAGCGCTGGCCGATGGGAACGATCGAGATGGACGCCGACGGCGGGGCGCCGGATCAGATCTACTCGCTCGGGCGCGGTCGGGACGGGGTGCTGTTCGTTCTCGGCATCGAGGGGGGCGACGGGAGGGTCTACCGAGTCGTTCCTGCCGGGTGACCGAGACACCGCACGGCCTCAACCGGCCGCCCGGCGACGACCTATTTACCGTCCGCTGACAAACGACCGGACATGACCGAGCGAGACGACGCCGAGAGACCGGCGGACGCCGAAGCCGGGGCCGACACCGAGGTGCCGGGCGACAGCGAGGATCCGAACGAGGGCGAGCAGTACCACCTCGAAGTCGGTCCCGGCGACGTGGCCGACGCCGTACTCCTGCCGGGCAACCCCGAGCGCGTCCCGAAGATCACCGAGTTCTGGGACGACGGCGAGGAAGTCGGACGCCACCGCGAGTACCGAACGGTGACCGGCACCTACGACGGGGCGCCGATCAGCGTCACGTCGACCGGCATCGGCTCGCCCTCCGCGGCGATCGCGGTCGAGGAGCTGGCCCGCGTCGGCGCCGACACGCTGGTCCGAGTCGGCTCCTGCGGCACCATCCAGCCCGAGATGTCGGTGGGCGACCTGGTGATCACGACCGGCGCGGTCCGCCAGGAGGGAACCAGCGCCGAGTACGTCCGCGAGGACTACCCCGCCAGCGCCGACCACGAAGTCGTCTCGGCGCTGATCGCGGCCGCCGAGCGGCTGGGCTACGAGTACCACACCGGGATCACGATGAGCGCCGACAGCTTCTACGCCGGTCAGGGACGCCCCGGCTTCGAGGGGTTCGAGGCCGCCAGGAGCGAGCGACTCGTCGACGATCTCCGGGAGGCCAACGTCGCGAACATCGAGATGGAAGCCAGCGCGATCCTGACGCTGGCGAACCTCTACGGGCTGCGCGCCGGGGCGGTGTGTACGGTGTACGCGAACAGGGAGACCGGCGAGTTCCGGACCGAGGGCGAGCAGCGGGCCGCCGAGACGGCGTCGCTAGCGGTTGCGCTGCTCGCGAAGATGGACGAGATCAAGCGCGAGCGCGGCGTCGATCGGTGGCACGCGGGACTGTCGCTGGAGTGAGTCCGAATTAGTCCTGCACGAAAGATAGTAGCGCAGTTTCTGGTCTTCGGAATGGGGGCGTGATTCGAGGACGGCACAGAAGTTTCGCCCGACGGGCTATCGGTGTGGCGCGTCCGCGTCGGCCGACCATCGAGAGGCGACGGTGTTCGCCATCCAACCACCGGCACGACCGAATCCGATACCGAAGAGGGAAGCGACGCACACCACCAGTCCGCCGGCGAAGATCCAAAAAACGACTCTGGGTAGCGGCCACGCGACCGTCGTACCCGCTGTCAGAAGGAAGATGAGCACTCCGAGGACGGCGCCGGTGAATCCAGCGCGGAGTCCGGCAGCACTCGGATCCGACGAACGGATTGCGGCGACGACTCCCGCGATGAACGCCCCGAAGATCATGATGCCGCCGCCGACGGTCGCCTCCGAGTTCGGCAGCCGATTCAGAACGGCGGTGATCGGTAGCGAGGCCAGCGCACCGACGAGCGCGAATCGCCACGAATCAGGGAGGACGTGTCCCCGGGAAGATGACTGCATATTCGATTTTCAGAATTGCCGACAGGATAAATGTTCGTGGGATCGGGCCACGTGGGCCGTACGATCGAACTGGGAGGAGTTCGATGCGTAATCAAGCACTGGACTCGGTGGTACCCACCGCCGCTTATTGACTCGGCGACCCTCTTGTACGACGGGGGAGAACCACGTGAGCCAGCAACAGCAAGAGGAGCCGGGGGAGGCTGACAGGGAAGAGGGGGTGCCGGACCGCGAGATGTACGGCCAGCGATCGCCCCAGCAGGAGCGCATGGCCGAGAAGACGCGCCGAGCGAGCGAGGCGGCCGAGCGCCGGGAGCGCGAGGCCGAGGAAGGCGTCGAGACGGCGCGCCTCAAAGTGTTCCGGTACGATCCGGAGGTCGAGGGGAAACAGGAACCGCGCTTCGACGCCTTTCACGTCCCCTTCGAGAAGGGGATGACCGTACTCGACGCGCTGATCTACGCCCGGGACCACTTCGACTCGTCGCTGACCTTTCGTCACTCCTGCCGGCAGGCGATCTGCGGGTCGGACGCCTTCTTCATCAACGGTCGCCAGCGCCTGGGCTGCAAGACCCAGATCCAGGCCCTCGAAGAGCCCGTGCGGGTCGAGCCGCTACCCCACATGGACGTGATCAAGGACCTGGTAGTGGAGATGGAGGACTTCTACGATCAGATGAAGGCCGTCGAGCCGTACTTTCAGGGCGAGGACGCGCCGCTGATCAAGGAGTTAGAGGAGCAGCGCCAGAGCCCCGAAAACCACGAGTACGTCAAGATGTCGACCCGCTGCATCTGGTGTGGCGCCTGCACGTCCTCCTGTAACATCGCCGCCGACAGCGAGTATCTGGGGCCAGCCTCCGTGAACAAGGCCTACAAGTTCATCATGGACGAGCGCGAGGCCGACCCCGAGATCACCCAGCACCGCATGGAGATCATGGAGTCCGAGCGCGGCGTCTGGCGCTGCCAGACGCAGTTCTCCTGTACCGAGGTGTGTCCGAAAGACATCCCGCTGACTGAACACATCCAGGAACTCAAGCGGGAAGCCGTGAAGCGAAACCTGAAGTTCTGGTAGCGATCAGTCGTCCGCGTCACCCTCCACTTCCTCACTCCGCGATCGCCGCGTCGACCAGTCGCGCCTCCGCGTTCCGCAGGAGCGTCGACGCCGCGCTCTCCGAGCAGCCGAGTTCCGACGCGACGGCCGACAGCGAGGCGGTTCGCGGGACCTCGAAGTACCCCAACTCGCGGGCGACCGACAGCGCCTCGAACTGTCGCCGAGTGAGCCGACCGGCCAGCGACCCCGAGAGCCGATCGTGGTCGCCGACGCGCTCGACATCGATCTCGACGCCGTCGGGGAAGCCATCGAGCAGCCCGGTGAGCGAATCCTCCGTTCCGAGCGCCGTCATGCGCACCCGCGACGAGTCCTCGTACACGATCGGCGGGACGATCACGAGCCCGCGGTCGTCGAACGGTTCCAGCAGCGACGCGTCGGCGTCGCGCAGATCCATCTCGGCGTAACCGTAGAACCGGTCGTGGTCGATCGGCGCGACGTCGAACCGTCGGACGGCGTCGATCCCCTCGACGACCTCTCTGCACCGTCGACGGTCGCCGACGACGAGGGAGAGAAAGCAGACGACGCCCTCGCCGGGCCGTACCCGCCACGAGAGCACCTCTTCGCGGACGACGTACCCCTCGTAGTCCGGGGTGGGCAACTGCATCGATTCCGGAAGCGAGATCGTCAGGTCGACGGACTGCACGCGATCGGGTTGCGTACCCGGATATAAAAACGTTCACTGCTTCGCGCGAACGCCGACGGTCGCGCGGCGCCAACGTTCACCCGATGGCAAACCGTTCCGTCGACGCCGGTCGATCGCGCACCGACGCCGAAGCGCCGCCCCGACGCACCGGGCTGCCGGTGCTCGGAAGCACGATTCCGTTCGCCCGGCAGGGGATCGACTTCACCGACGAGCTCCGTCCGCACGGCGACGTCGTCGCCTACCGAGCGCTCGGTCAAGAGTTCGTCGCCGTCTTCGACCCCGACCTCGTGGAGACCGTTCTCGTTTCCCGGAACGACGAGTTTCCCAAGGGTGAGTTCGAGACCGCGTTCGGCGAACTCGTCGCTCCCGAGGGCGTCGTGTTCACCGAAGGCGAGCGCTGGCGACGGCAGCGCCAGCTCCTCCAGTCCGCGTTCACGCCCGCAGAAGTCCAGACGTACGTCGACGCGATGGCCGACGAAGCGGCGGCGCTGGCGGACGGCTGGAACGACGGCGAGGTCGTCGAACTTCGGGAAGCGCTGTCGACGTTCGCGCTCGGCGTGCTGACGCGGGCGCTGTTCGATCTGGAGTTCGACGACGAACGGGCGGCGGTCGTCCGCGAGGCGACCCGCGCGCTCGCCGACGTCGCCGACCCGAGCGCGTACGCGGTGCGCTCGGTCGTTCCGTCGTGGCTCCCGGTCGGCGACGAGCGGCGCTACGAGCGGGCGATGGACGACCTCTCGGCGCTGGTCGAGCGGCTCGTCGAGGAGCGCCGGAGCGACGCCGGCGGCGACGACGCCGAACGGGACGATCTCCTCTCGATGCTGGCGGCCGCCGAGTACCCGAACGGCGAGCGGATGACGCCCGAGGAAGTTCGCGACCAGCTCGTCACGTTCCTGTTTGCCGGCCACGAGACGACCGCGACGGCCCTGACCTACGCCTGCTGGCTGCTGGCCGGCCACCCCGACGCGCGCCGGCGTCTCGACGCCGAGCTCGACGCCGAATTGGGCGGTCGTGATCCGGCGTTCGGGGACATCCCGGCGCTCGACGAGACGGAAGCGATCGCACGGGAGGCGATGCGGCTCTACCCGCCCGCGCCGATCCTCTACCGCGAGCCCCGCGAGGAGACCGTGCTCGGCGGCTATCGGCTCCCGGCGGACGCGACGCTCCAGCTGTCGGCCTACGGCATCCACCGCGACGAGCGCTGGTGGTCGGAGCCGGCGTCGTTCCGACCGGAGCGCTGGCTCGACGATCGCGAGCGGCCGGAGTACGCGTACTTCCCCTTCGGCGGCGGGCCGCGCCACTGTCTGGGGATGCGCTTCGCGATGACCGAGCTACAGATCGCCCTGGCGACGCTGGCGCGGCGCGTCGAGTTCGAGCGCGTCACGGAGTCACTGGACCCGACGATGGGCGTGACGCTCGATCCCGGTGCCGTCGAGGTGAGAGTGAAAAAGCGGTGAGAGAACGGGCGATCCGGACTACAGCGCGTCCCAGGCCTTCCGGGCGCGGTTCCAGGAGGTAATGTCGGCGATCCAGCGGGCGGCGATGGCTTTCTTGAGCGTCTCGGCGGGCATGCCGCCGAACGTGCCGACCACGTCGAACAGCGCGCCGGCGCCGAAGCCGGGGTCGACCTCCGTCGCGACGGCCTCGTCGCCGATCGAGATGACCGTCCCCTTGTCCTTGTGCCGCCAAGTCTTCATGGGCCGGTCGTCGATCGCGCGGGCGAGGTTCTCGCCGGCGACCTCGGCGGCCTGCCAGGCGGCCTGCGCGGTCGGCGGCGCGGGGTTGTCGCCCTGGTCGATCACGGCGGAGTCGCCGATGGCGAACACGCGCTCGTCGCTGGTCTCGAACGTCGAGGAGGCGGTGACGCGGTTGTGCTCGTTGTCGAGGTCGACGCCGTCCATGGCGTCGCGGCCGGTGATACCCCCGGTCCAGACGAACACGTCGTAGTCGATCGCGTCGCGCTCGTCGAACTCGATGGCCTCGGCGGTCGCCTCGGTGATCGGGTCGTCGGTAAGGATGTTCACGCCGGCGTCCTCAAGCTTCTCGCGGAGCGCCTGCTGGATCTCGTCGGAGCCCGGCGGGAAGATCTCTTCGAGCGCCTCGACGAGCGTGATCTCGATCGGCGCGTTGTTCCGGTCGCGGAACTCGGCGACCTCGCCCGCGCTCTGGATGCCCGAGAGACCGGCGCCGCCGATGACGACCTCGGCGGGATCGCTGCGCGTCGCGTCCTCGGCGGCTTCCTTGACGCGTTCGTGGATGTCGAGGGCGTCGTCGAGACTCTTGAGCGTCATCGAGTGCTCTTCGAGGCCGGGGATGCCGTAGTAGGCGGTCTGGCTACCCAGCGCGACGAGCGCGTAGTCGTAGTCGATCGTCTCGCCGTCGTCCAGTTCGACCTCACGGTCGTCGACGTCGAGGCCCGTGACCTCGCCCTCGACGAACGTCGTCGCGGGCGATTTGATCTCCTCGACCGGGATGGTGATCTTGTGCTGGACCGACGGATCGCGGATCACGCGGTGGGACTCGTGGAGCACCAGGTGATAGTCGGTGTCGGAGACCCAGACGATCTCCGTGCTGCCGTTCAGTTCCTCCTCGAGTTGCTTGACCGCGCCGGCGCCAGCGTAGCCTGCGCCGAGAACGACGACCGTGGCTGTCATGACTGGTACTCAGCAACCCTGTGATACAAAGGCTTTGAAACCGCAGTGTGTGTGATAACGGTTCTCTCTCACGGTTCCCGGCGAGAGGGCAGTAGCAGAGCGATCGCTCGCTCGCAGCGACGGTTCGAGAACGGAGCGAGAAGATCAAGAGCGGTCGCGTCCGCGATCGGACGCCGATAGATCGGACGACGTCAGCCGCCGATCAGTGCTGGGGCTCTTCGGCCGGCGCGACCATATCGTCGATCTTCAAGATCAGGATGTTCGCGGTGTCGTCCTTCCCGTCGACGGTCCCCTCGACCTTGAGCTTCGAGAGCGGCGTCGGGCCGACGACGACCGTGTCGCCCTCGTGGATGTCGCGGACCGATCCCTGGATGTGGATCTCGGCGCGGCACAGCTCGGGGTGGTGAACGCTGCTGAGGTCGATCCCCTCGACGTTACCCTCCGTGACTTCCTCGCCCTCGTGGGTCATGGGCACGGCGGCGGGCTCGTCCATCTGCTGGATGTCGAGCGCCTCGTAGGCGGTTGCGGTCGGCTTGTAGCCGCCCTTCGGGCCGGGGACGCCTTCGACGAGCTGGAGCGCTTTGAGGCTCTGCATCTGGTTGCGAATCGTACCCGGATTTCGGTCGACCTCTTCGGCGATGTCCTCGCCTTTCACCGCGTCCTCGGACTCCCGGTGGAGATTGATCAGCGCGGTGAGAATGGTCTTCTGGCTGGGCGTGAGTTCGATGGATGACATTACTGTAACGTTCGGTAGTGATCGTCTTAAATCCGGCGAATAGGACCACTTTTCGCCCGCGTGATACTGATTTCCACGCACGGCACGAAGCGGCGTTCCCGACGAAAACTATCAGACGGCGTCGTGGACGTGAACGTCCGCCGCGACGTTTTCGGGGAGCGACACCTCGGCGTCTCGATCTTTCGGGCGGGCCGTAATCATCCCGAAGGGGGCAACCTCGTCGATCCGCAGCGTGACGCCGGGGTCGATCCCGCGCTCGGAGAGGTAGCGCAGCACCTCCGAATCCCGATCGCTGATCCGCTCGACGACGACGGTGTCTCCCTCGCTGAACTCGGTCAGCTGTCTGCTCTGGCTCGCCTCCGGGGGTTCGAGCTGTTCGTTGGGGATCGGATCGCCGTGGGGATCGACCTCGGGGTCGCCCAGCGCCTCGACGAGTCGGCGCTCGAACTTCTCGCTGATGTGGTGTTCCAGCCTGTCGGCCTCCTCGTGGACCTCGCTCCAGTCGTAGTCGAGCTGCTCGGTGAGGTAGGATTCGAGCAGGCGGTGGTGACGGACGACTTCCAGCGCGACGGTCTCGCCCTCGGGCGTCAGCTCGACACCCTTGTACTTCTCGCGGTCGACCAGCCCGCGCTCCTCTAGCTTGTCGATCATGCTGGTGACCGTCGGCGACGTGACGTCGAGGTACTCCGCGATCTCGGAGGTGCGGATCCGCCCGTCGCGCTCGCCCTGCAGGTGGTAGATCACCTTCAGGTAGTCCTCCATCACGTCGCTGAGCATCATCTCGCCAGCGAGTAGGGAGGGCGGACTTGTATATCTACCGCGGTCGATCGGACGCCGACCGCGGCGAGGCGGCGCGGCGACGCCGCGGAGCGGGACGCGCAGCGGCCGCGGATCGGCGCCGGAGCGAGGCCATAGAGCGGCGGCGAGACGCCGTGGAACGGCGCCGGGAGATGCCACAGATAATAAGCGGGGCCTGCTCGTACGACGCTCCATGACGCGAACCGTCCGGATCATCGGCGCACCGACCGACTACGGCGCGAACAGGCGCGGCGTCGACATGGGCCCCTCGGCGATCAGGTACGCCGGGCTGGCCGACGCCGTCGAGGCGACGGGCGCGACGACGGTCGACGTCGGCGACCTGTTCGTCGCGCGCGCCGAGGAGCGCGACCCGGATGCCGGGGCGCCGGCGGGCGACGCGAAGTTCCTGCGCGAGGTCGAGGATGTCTCGGAGAGTCTCGCCGACGAAGTCGCCGACGCCGTCGCCGACGGGGAGCTGCCCCTCGCGCTCGGCGGCGACCACTCGATCGCCATCGGGACGCTCGCCGGCGCGGGCCGCGACGCCGAGCTCGGCGCCGTCTGGTTCGACGCCCACGGTGACTTCAACACGCCCGAAACGTCGCCCAGCGGCAACGTCCACGGAATGCCGCTGGCCGCCGCGCTCGGGAAGGGGTCGTTCGCCGATCGTCCCTGGGCGCGCTCGGCCGGACTCCGCGAGGAGAACGTCGCGATCGTCGGCCTGCGGAGCATCGACGACGCCGAGCGCGAGGCGCTCCGCGAGAGCGACGTTACCGTCTACACGATGTCGGATATCGACGCTCGTGGCCTGACGCCGGTCGTCGAGGACGCGCTGGACGTCGCGACCGACGGGGTCGAGGGGTTCCACGTCAGCCTCGATCTCGACTGGCTCGATCCCGGCGAGGCGCCCGGCGTCGGGACGCCGGTTCGGGGCGGCGTCAGCTACCGCGAGGCCCACGCCGCCATGGAACGGGTCGCAACCCGCGACGGCGCGGACGGCGCTGCCGACCTTCGATCGCTCGAACTCGTCGAGGTCAACCCGATCCTCGACGAGCACAACGAGACGGCCGAACTGGCGACCGAACTCGCCGCGAGCGCGCTCGGCAAGCGGATCCTGTAGCTCGGAGCTACGACTGTTCCGGATACATCTCGCTTCGTGGCGGTCGGTTTTCGGCGATCCGCACCGTTTCGTCGCTCTCGACGAGGACGGTACATCCCTGGAAGATGAACTCGACGCTCACGCGGCTGTCGCGGGCGTTCGCGTGGCGTATCACTGACTTCAGGGCCTCCACGTCGACGCTCTCGTACAGCGTATCGAGGTCGCGTTCCGCGACCCCTTTCAGCGCGGCGACGCCCCGGAGTATCGCGCGCGTCAGGGATTCCTCGGGGCCCGGTTCCACGACGACCGTCGCGCCGCCGTCGGTCGCCGGTCGATCGCCGCAGTCGTTTCGTCCCATTTTTTTACGTGTAGTTGCGTAGAGCTTTCAGTCCTGCACCCAATCATGTAGGCTTTGCCGGTTTTTGGAGACGTTCGAGGCTCCATCAAACCCCGGCAGCGGCGCCGAGAGTTGCTGGTCTCCTCGGTCCGTCTCCACGGGTGTCGCCGAGCGGCGTCCGGCGTCCGAGCACCGGGGCCGTTGTCCGCCTCGGCGAAACGAAACGCAAATAGTGTAAGAATGCCTACTATATCTCGTGACGAGGGGACCTGCCGACGTTCACTTCCGCGAGACGCAACGCTTCCGGCAGCCCTGGCTGTGGGGGCTCCTGATCGGGGTTGCGGTGCTGGTCGGCGGCAGCCTGTACGCGGAGGGCGCTTCGGGCCCCGGTACGGCGATCGGCCTGGCCGTCGTGGTCGCCCTGCTGGCCCTGTTCGCCGTCGCCAAGTTGACGGTCGAGGTCCGCGGGGACGGCGTCCGGATTCAGTTCTTCCCCTTTCATCTCTCGCCCCGGCGGATCCCGCTGGAAGCTATCGAGCGCTCGGAGGCCGTCGAGTACAGTCCGATCCGGGACTACGGCGGCTGGGGGATCCGCTGGACGGGCGGTGGGAAAGCGTACAACGTCAGCGGCAGCGAGGGTGTCCGCGTCGATCGCCGAGACGCCAAGCAGTTGCTGATCGGATCGCAGCGCGCGGACGAACTGGAAGCGGCGATCGAACGAGCGCGGAAATAAAACGGCGTCGAGTTACTCGTCGTCGGTCGGCACGCTCTGTGCCTCAACAACGTCGTCGCCCTGCGCGTCTTCGGCGTCAGGCGTCGCAGCGGGCAGCACGTCGACGCTGGCGACGGCGTCGCCCGCCTCGACGTCCATCACGGTCACGCCCATCGTGTTGCGGCCGACGGTCGAAACGTCGGCGGCGCGGGTGACCATGATCTGGCCGTTCTCGCTCATCAGCACCAGCCGATCGTCTTCGGCGACCGACTTCACTGTCGCGACCGGCCCGTTGCGCTCGCCGGTCTTGATGTCGATGAGGCCCATGCCGTACCGCGACTGCGTGCTGTACTCCGCGAGCTTCGTCCGCTTGCCGAACCCGTTGCGGGTAACCGTCAGCAGGGCGTTATCGTCGTCCTCGTCGGTCGCGACGAGCCCGGCGACCTTGTCGTCGTCCTGCAGCTTGATGCCGCCGACGCCCCGGGCGTTCCGGCCCATGCAGCGGACCTCGGACTCGTCGAACCGGATCGTCATGCCGCCCTCGGTGGCGATCACGAGATCCTTGGTGCCGTCCGTAACTTCGACGTCGACGAGCTCGTCGCCGTCTTCGAGATCGGCCGCGATGATCCCCGTCGAGAGGATGTTCTCGAACTCCTCGCCGGCGGTGCGTTTGACGTAGCCGTCGCGGGTGACCATCGTCACGCGCTCGCCGTCCTCGAACTCGTCGGTGGCGACGACGGCGGTGATCTCCTCGCCGTCGTCGAAGTCGATCAGGTTGATCGCCGACTTACCCCGCGCCGTACGGCTCATCTCGGGGATCTCGTAGGTCTTCAGGCGGTAGACCTGCCCGTGGTTCGTGAAGCAAAGGAGGTAGTCGTGGGTGTTCGCCCGGAACACCTTCGAGACCCGATCGCCCTCCTTCACGTCGGCGCCGATGATGCCTTTGCCGCCCCGACCCTGGGGGTCGAACCGTTCGGCGGGCATCCGCTTGACGTAGTCGTCCTCGGTGACGACGACGACGACCTCCTCCTCGGCGATGAGGTCCTCGTGGGTAACCGTCCCCTGGTCCTCGATGATGCTCGTCCGGCGGTCGTCGGCGTACTCCGCTTTGATCTCGCGGAGCTCCTCTTTGATGACCGAGAGCAGCTCCGACTCGTTTTCGAGGATCGTCTCCAGGCGCTCGATGTTGGCCTGCACGTCCTCGTACTCGGATTCGATCTCGGCGGCCTCCATCGACGTGAGGCTGCCAAGCTGCATCCGAACGATGTGGTCCGCCTGGTCGGTCGAGAAGTCGTAGGCCTCGATCAGCGCCTCCTTCGCCGCGTCGCGATCCTCGGAGTCCTGGATCAGCTCGACCACGTCGTCGACGTTCTCCAGCGCGGTGAGGCGGCCTTCGAGGATGTGCGCTCGATCCTCGGCTTCAGCGAGGTCGTACTCGCTGCGGCGGCGCACGACTTCCTTGCGGTGTTCGACGTAGTGTTCGAGGGTTTCCTTGAGCGTCAGCACCCGGGGCTGGCCGTCGACGAGCGCGAGGTTGATGACGCCGAATGTGTTCTCGAGGTGGTGCTCCAGAAGCTGGTTCTCGACGACGTCGGCGTTGGCGCCGCGCTTGAGTTCGACGACGATCCGGACGCCGTTCCGGTCGGACTCGTCGCGCAGGTCGCGAACGCCCTCGATCTTGCCCTCGTTGACGTCGTCGGCGATGCGCTCGACGAGACGCGCTTTGTTCTGCTGGAAGGGGACCTCGGTGATGACGATCTGATCGTCGTCGGTCTCGTACTCGGCGCGGACGCGGACGCGACCGCGGCCGGTCGAGTACGCCGAGTAGATGGCGTCCCGGCCGACGATGTTCGCGCCGGTCGGGAAGTCGGGCCCCTTGACGTGCTCCATCAGGTCCTCGACGGTCGCCTCGGGGTCGTCGATCAGCTCGATCGTGGCGTCGACGACCTCGCCGAGATTGTGCGGCGGGATGTTCGTCGACATCCCCACCGCGATGCCCGAGGAACCGTTGACCAGCAGGTTCGGGAACGCCGACGGCAGCACGTCGGGCTCCTGCAGGCGGTCGTCGTAGTTCGGCGAGAAGTCGACGGTGTCTTTCTCGATGTCGGTGAGCATCTCTTCGGCGATGGGGCTCATCCGGGCCTCGGTGTAGCGCATCGCCGCGGCCGGGTCGCCGTCCATCGAGCCGAAGTTGCCCTGGCCGTCGACAAGCGGATGCCGCATCGAGAACGGCTGGGCCATGCGAACGAGCGTGTCGTAGATAGCGCTGTCACCGTGCGGGTGGTAGTCACCCATCGTCTCCCCGATCACCGAGGAGGACTTCCGGTGGCTCGTGTTGCTGGTGACGCCCATCTCGTGCATCGCGTAGAGGATGCGCCGGTGGACGGGCTTGAGCCCGTCACGGACGTCGGGCAGCGCGCGGCCCGCGATGACGCTCATCGCGTAGTCGATGTAGCTCTGCTCCATCTCGTCTTCGACGCGCACGCGCTCTACGCGGGCAGCGTCGACGTCTGTCGGATCGGGTACGTCTGAACTCATGTAGATGCCTCCATTAGATGTCGACCCACTCTGCTTCGGGGGCGTGCTCTTTGATGAACTGTTTCCGCGGCTCGACGGCGTCGCCCATCAGCACCGAGAACATCTTGTCGGCGGCGGCGGCGTCCTCGATGCCGATCTGCTTGAGCACGCGGTTGTCGGGGTTCATCGTCGTCTCCCAGAGCTGCTCGGGGTTCATTTCGCCCAGGCCCTTGAACCGCTGGACCTGCGTGGGATTGCCGTCGCACTTCTCGGCGATGATCTCCTCGCGCTCCTGTTCTGTCATCGCGTCGTACGTCTCGCCGCGGTACCGGATCCGGTACAGCGGGGGCTGGGCGGCGTACACGTAGCCCGCCTCGAGCAGCGGGCGCATGTGCCGGTAGAACAGCGTCAGCAGCAGCGTCCGGATGTGCGCGCCGTCGACGTCGGCGTCGGTCATCATCACGATCTTCTCGTAGCGGGCCTCCTCGATGTCGAACTCGTCGCCGATCCCCGTCCCGATGGCGGTGATCATGTTCCGGATCTCGTCGTTCTCCAAGATCCGGTCGAGCCGGTGTTTCTCGACGTTGAGGATCTTCCCGCCCAGCGGGAGGATCGCCTGGATCTCGGGGTTGCGCCCCTGCTTTGCCGACCCGCCCGCGGAGTCACCCTCGACGATGAACAGCTCGGAGTCGCTCGGCTCTTTCGTCTGGCAGTCTGCCAGCTTTCCGGGCAGCGCCGTCGATTCGAGGGCGCTCTTCCGGCGGGTCAGCTCCTCGGCCTTCTTGGCGGCCTTGCGGGCCTTCGCGGCCTCGACCGCTTTGGAGACGATCGCCTCGGCGGTATCGGGGTTCTCCTCGAAGAAGGTGCCAAGCCCCTCGTGCATGGTGCCCTCGACGATGCCCCGGACCTCGGAGTTGCCGAGTTTCGTCTTGGTCTGGCCCTCAAACTGCGGATCGGGGTGCTTGATCGAGATGACCGCGGTGAGCCCCTCGCGGATGTCCTCGCCCGTGAGGTTCTCGTCGAGGTCGCCCAGCAGCCCGTTGTCGGTCGCGTAGTCGTTGACCGTGCGCGTCAGCGCGGTCTTGAACCCGGTGAGGTGGGTCCCGCCCTCGCGCGTGTTGATGTTGTTGGCGAAGGCGTGGATCGAGCCCTGGAGTTCGTCGGTGGCCTGCATCGCCACCTCTACCTGAATCCCCTCCTCGGCGTCCTCGAAGTAGATGACGTCCTCGTGGAGTTCGGTCTTGGTCTCGTTGAGATACTCGACGAACTCGCGGATGCCGCCCTCGTAGCGGAACGACTTCGCGGTGTCGTCGCGCTCGTCGGCGAGCGCGATCTCGACGCCGGAGTTGAGGAACGCCAGTTCCCGGAGACGACTCTCCAGTGTGGAGAACTCGAACGTCGTCGTCTCGAAGATGTCGTCGTCGGGCCAGAAGCGGATCTGCGTCCCGGTCGACTCGTCGGGCTCCATGTCGCGGACTCGTTCGAGATCGGTCGCTGGCTCGCCGGCGTCGAACCGCTGTGTCCAGACTGCGCCGTCGCGACGGACCGTGACCTCCAGTTCCCCGGAGAGCGCGTTGACGACGCTGACGCCGACGCCGTGAAGCCCTCCCGAGACCTGGTAGGACTTGTTGTCGAACTTCCCGCCGGCGTGAAGCACCGTCATGATCACCTCTAGGGCGGGCTTGTCGTACTCTTCGTGGGTGTCCACGGGGATCCCCCGGCCGTCGTCGGAGACGCTCACCGAGTCGTCCTCGTGGATGGTCACGCCGATCGAGTCGCAGTGGCCGGCCAGCGCTTCGTCGATGGAGTTGTCGACCACCTCGTAGACGAGATGATGCAATCCCCGAGAGTCGGTAGAACCGATGTACATCGCCGGACGTTTCCGGACCGCCTGCAGCCCTTCGAGTACCTGGATCTGTCCGGCACCGTACTCCGTTTCCTCGGACATAAAATCTGTCTCGACGTATGCCGCCCGGGTTGATAAAGGTCACGTACGCGCGCTCGCGCGTGAACAGGTAAGCGAACCGTACTGCTACGAGGCGGCGATTACTCCGACGAGCGCCGCCCGGGAAAAACGCCGCCGGCGCGGTCCGCGCCCGTGCGCACGGTATCGGGCGTTTGGCACCGCTTACTCCGCGCTGCGATGTCCGAATACTACTGGCTGGTGATACGATCCGCCCGTCGGTGAGAGGTCGGAAGCGCCGGACGACGGCGCGAGTTTCACTTTCACTCCGGTAGCGAATGGGTTTTACGTCCCCCGGCGCTACGAGTCGGGTAATGACCTCGTTTCAGTCGACGCTCGGCGACGAGGCGGGGATCGCAGAGGAGCTGGCCGAGAGCCAGCAGGCGATCTCCATCGCCGAGTTCTTCGAGAAGAACAAGCACATGCTCGGGTTCGACAGCGGGGCCCGAGGGCTGGTCACGGCCGTCAAGGAGGCCGTCGACAACTCGCTGGACGCCGCCGAGGAGGCGGGGATCCTGCCCGATATCTACGTCGAGATCCGCGAGTCCGGCGACTACTACACGCTGATCGTCGAGGACAACGGGCCCGGCATCACCAAGGAGCAGCTCCCCAAAGTGTTCGGGAAGCTGCTGTACGGATCGCGGTTCCACGCCCGCGAGCAGTCCCGGGGCCAGCAGGGGATCGGGATTTCGGCGGCCGTGCTCTACTCCCAGCTCACCAGCGGGAAGCCGGCGAAGATCACCAGCCGGACGCAGGGATCGGACGAGGCCCAGTACTTCGAGCTGATCATCGACACCGATACCAACGAGCCCGAGATCCGGACCGAGGAGACGACCTCCTGGGACCGCACGCACGGCACGCGGATCGAGATGGAGATGGAGGCCAACATGCGCGCCCGGAGCCAGCTCCACGACTACATCAAGCACACCGCGGTCGTCAACCCCCACGCGCGCATCGAACTGAAAGAGCCGAAGAACCACTTCAAGGGCGAGCGCGCCGAGGAAGCCGAACTCCCCGCCGAGACCGAGGAGATCCGCCCGCACCCCCACGGCGTCGAACTCGGCACCGTGCTGAAGATGCTGGCCGCGACGGACTCCCACTCGATGTCGGGCTATCTCCAGGAGGAGTTCACCCGCGTCGGGAAGAAGACGGCCGACAGCGTCGTCGACAACTTCCGCGACAAGTACTACGGCCGGGAGATGACCTGGACGCTCCCGCGGCCCCACGAAGACGCCGACGTCGCGGACGCCGTCGCCGAGGCGACGAACGGCAAGGGACCCGAGGCCACCGCGGCGTTCGGGGAGGCCGTCGTCGACAATCTCGACGCCCACGACCGGGTCGCCCACTACCACGTCGCCGACGCCGTCGACGCGGCGGCCGACGAAGTCGCCGACGAGTTCGGCGTCACGCTCGGCGAGACCGTCCGAGAGAACGCGATCGAGGCCGCCTGGATAGCGATCACGGAGGGCGCGACCGGCGAGGACGCCGATGCGGACGCCGCTGACGACGCGGTGGACGCCGACGCCGAAGCGACGACCGTTGGCGGCCGCCGCGCCGACAGCCTCCACGGGATCGTCGACGAGGCGACGAGCACGCGCAAGGACGACGCGACGGTGCGCGGCGTCGCCGAGCGTCTGGCCGAGAAGTTCGAGTCCGCTGAGGATCATCGCGATCGGGTCACGCGCGCCGAGCTGCGCGAGTATCTCGATCGCTCTGTCGAGATGTTCCAGAAGACCGACGACGAGGTGACGTTCGGCGATACCGCCCGCGAGAACGTCGTCGAGGCGCTGTGGACCCGCGCCCGGACGGTCCCCGACGACCCGCCGCTCGTTCGCGAACTCGCCGACGATCGGGACGCCGCCAGCGACCTGCTGGAGGCGATGCGGACGACCGACATCATGGCGCCGCCGACGAACTGCCTCGCGCCGATCGAGGACGACCTCGTCGAGGCCGGACTCCGGAAGGAGTACGACGCCGACTTCTACGCGGCGGCGACGCGGGACGCCGAAGTCCACGGCGGCGACCCCTTCATCGTCGAGGCCGGCATCGCCTACGGCGGCGAACTGGAGGAGGGCGGCACGGCCGACGTGCTCCGCTTCGCCAACCGCGTTCCGCTGGTGTACCAGCGCGGCGCCTGCGCGACGACGGACGTGATCAAACAGATCGGCTGGCGCAACTACAACCTCGACCAGCCGGGCGGGAGCGGCGTCCCGAACGGGCCCGCGGTGATCATGGTCCACGTCGCCTCGACGAACGTCCCCTTCACCAGCGAGTCGAAAGACGCCGTCGCGAACGTCCCCGCGATCGAAGACGAAATCGAGCTGGCGATTCGCGAGGCGGCCCGCGAACTCAAGAGCTACCTCAAGAAGCGCAAGTCCCTGGAGAAGCGCAAGCGCAAGCAGGACGTGCTCGCCGACATCCTCCCCGAGATGGCCGAGAAGGTCGCGGAGGTCACGGACAACGACGAGCCGAACTTCGACGACGCGCTCGCGCGCATCATGAACAACGTGCTCGTCGAGCGCGAGATCAAGGCCAACGGCGCCGGCAGCGAGGTAACCGTCACCGTCGAGAACAACTCCAGCACCAACGAGTCGCTCGAAGTGACCGACATCGTCACGGCCGAGCCGACCGACCTCCCCGACGACGCGACCGTCGTCGAGATGGACGGCGAGTGGTTCGTCAAGTGGTCCGCGGACGTATCGAGCGACGACGAAGCGACGCTGTCGTACGTGACGGCTGACGACGCCGAGTTCGACCTGAGCGTCGAGGGCGTCGAAGACGCGAAACTCACCATCAAACAATGAGCAGCGACACCAGTTCCGAGGCCCAACAGAAGCTGATCGACCTTGCGGCGGAGTTCTACGACCAGATGGACCGCGGGGAGATCCCCGAGATGTCCATCCCGACCCGCACCAAGAGCAACATCGTCTTCGACGAGGACGAGGACGTCTGGGTGTACGGCGAGCGCGAGAGCACGCGCTCGGCCAACAGCATCCGCGGCGCCCGCAAGCTGCTGAAGGCGATCTACACCATCGAGTTCCTCGACAACCAGCTAGAGGAGGACCGCTCGTCGACCCTGCGTGAGCTGTACTACCTCTCTGAGTCGTGGGATTCCAACGAGGCGCAGTTCTCGAATCAAGACGAGTCGAACCAGCTCATCGAGGACTTAGAGATCGTCTCGGAGGTCCGCCGCGAGGACTTCCACATGCGCCCCGAGGAGTCGGGCGCCAAGGTGATGGGCCCGCTGCTCCTCCGCGAGCAGACCCGCCGCGGCGACCGCGAGATCCACTGCCAGAAGGACGTCGGGCAGGGCGGTTATCAGATCCCGAACAACCCCGACACGATCGAGTTCCTGGAGAACGACGCCGACTTCGTCCTCGCGGTGGAGACCGGCGGCATGCGCGACCGGCTCGTCGAGAACGGGTTCGACGACGAGTACGACGCGATCGTCGTCCACCTCGGCGGCCAGCCCGCGCGGGCGACCCGTCGGCTGACCAAACGCCTCCACGACGAACTCGGCCTGCCGGTCACGGTGTTCACTGACGGTGACCCCTGGTCCTACCGGATCTACGGCTCCGTCGCGTACGGGTCGATCAAGTCCGCACACCTCTCGGAGTATCTCGCGACGCCGGAGGCGAAGTTCATCGGCGTCCAGCCCGAGGACATCGTCGAGTACGACCTGCCGACCGACCCGCTCAGCGACTCCGACATCAACGCTCTGGAGAGCGAACTGGAGGACCCGCGCTTCCAGACCGACTACTGGGAAGAACAGATCGAGCTCCAGCTCGATATCAACAAGAAATCCGAACAGCAGGCCCTGGCGTCCCACGGGCTGGACTTCGTGACCGAGACCTACCTGCCCGAACGGCTCGACGAGATGGGCGTTCTGTAGATCGGCGCCGGGCGCGCTCGCCGATCTCTTCTACCGTTCTAGCATCCGATCCTCCACCTCGGGGTCGATCCCGAACTCGCGTGCGTACTCGATCACTCGCTCGTAGACCGTGGCGTCGGTCCGGCGGACGGCGTCGTCGTCGCCGACGGCGGCGATCACGTGGTCCGACGCCGAGAGGTAGCCGGGAACCGCCAGCGAGTATCGTTCCCCGTCGTCGATCGGGTCCCCGCCGACGGTCGCGTCGACGAGTTCGCCGGCGGCGGCGTCGCGGACGACGCGGGCGCCCGAGACGTTGCCGAACCACGAGCGCTCGTCGGCTAAACCGAGACATCGACCGTCCATCTCGGAGAGCGCGGCCCGAAGCCGCTCGCCCGAGACGTCGAGAACGCGGACGCGATCGGTGAACGGCACCGCGCTCGCGAGGTCGAACGCGGTGACCTCTCCGGCGGCGATCCGGTCGCCGCGGAGCCCCCCGTCGTGGTAGATTCCGACGTCCGCGTCGCCGCCCCACCGTACGGCGTCGGCGACGAAGTTCCCGATCCGCGTCTCTCCGGCCCCGTTCCGGTCGGGAACGTCGATCGGGTCGTCGAGTCGGCCGACGGTCTCGGCCAGTCCGGCGTCCCGCCGAGCCTCGCGCAGCGCGTCGACGCCGCGCTGGGCGACGGGAAACGCGTCGACGTCGTGGTGGGTCGTCTCGCCGCTCGCCAGATCGACCTCGAAGATCGTCCCGCCGTCCCGCTTCGGTCGAACGAGCGTCGTGCCGTCGATCTCCGTCGATCCCGCCGGCACCGTGTGCCCGCCACAGATCAGGTCGACGTCGGTCGCCCGCGCGATCGCCGCGTCGCCCCCCATGTGGGCGAGACAGACGACGGCATCAGCGCCCGCCGTCCGCAGTTCCGTCTCGGCCTCCCGGGCGGCCGTGACGGGATCGGTCGTCGAGACCGCCGCACGCCCGCTCGTCACCGCGTCGAGTTCCGGCGTCGTGACGCCGAAGACGCCGACGCTCGTGCCGTCCACCTCGCGGACGACCCGCCGGCGGACGCCGTCGTCCGCTCCGAACCGTCGGCCGTCGGCGCGGAGGTTGGCGCTGACGTACGTCGCCGGCGACCTCCGGGCGACCGTCCGCGCGAACTCGGCCCCGTGATCGAAGTCGTGGTTGCCGAACGTCTCGACGTCGGGATTCAGGAGATCGAGCGCCGTCAGCGGACCGTCGACCCCGAGCACCGTCGTCGTGACGCTGGGCGCCATGTCGTCCCCGGCGCCCAGCACGAGCGCGTCGTCGTCGCGGCGTTCGTCGAGACAGCCGACCAGCCGCCCGAACGCCCGGGCGTCGTCGTAGACGCCTTCGAGGTCGCTGTACTGGAGGATGCGGGTCACGCGACACCATCCCCAACGGGGCAGTCTCGCATCCACACCGGGGGTAGCCGATCCATACGTCGCCAGTCGGTTCGTCCGAGTAAAAGGCCCGCCATTTCCGCGACGCGCGAGGGTCTTGGGAGTTCGGCGGTCGGATTTCGGCGCCGGACGAACACGTCCCGCGTTTTTCTGAGTTCCCGTGGAACCCACGGTATGGGAGGCGACGACGACCGCAGCGACCGATTCGATCCGGAGGGAGAACCCGAGCGCGAGGTGGCACAGCAAGCGGCGACCGACGACCAGCGCTTCCTCGATCTGCTTCCCCACTACTACCGGGGCGAGGTGTCGCACCTGACCACGGAACTGCGCCGGATCGACCAGACGAGCGACTGGGCGGTCGCGGTGATGGCGGGGATCATCACTCTCACGTTCTCCGGGCGGAACATTCCCTCGTACCTGCTGTTCGTGGGGATGGCCGCGATGTGCGTCTTTCTGGTGTTCGAATCGCGGCGCTACCGGACCTACGACGCGTGGCGCTCGCGCGTCCGGCTGCTACAGGAGAACGTGTTCGCGAACGCGTTCGACCCCTCGGGCGTCGAGCACGAAGACTGGCGTAGAGAACTCGGCAGCGACCTCCGACGGCCGACGCTGAAGATCACGTTCCGAGAGGCGCTGTCGCGGCGGATGCATCGCGTGTACGGGCCGCTACTCCTCGTTCTCGGCGCCGCGTGGATCGTCAAGATCACGCTGTTCGCGCCGGATCGATCCGCCATCGAAGCCGCCGAGCTTCCGGCGCTGGACGGCATCTACGTCATCGGGGCTGTCGGCCTGTTCTACGCAGCGGTGCTCGCGATCGCCTACTGGCCGGCCGAACGCGAGGCGAAAGGCGAGTTCCACGGCGAGGAGGTCGGCGAGTGGAAGCGCGAGAAATGACCCGGCACGACGCCGTTCGGCGCCGCGTCTACGACGTGCTCGACGCGCGTCACGCACACGACCGACTGTCGATCGCCGTCAACGGGCTGATCGCCGGGCTGATTCTGCTGAACGTCGTCGGCGTCGTGCTGTTCACCGTCGACGATCTCGCTGCTCGGTACGGCGCCTACTTTCGCGCCGCCGACGCGTTCTTCGTCGCCGTGTTCTCCGTCGAGTACCTGCTGCGCGTCTGGTCGTGTACGGCCGACGACCGGTTCTCGTCGCCGGTCCGGGGGCGGCTCAGGTTCGCCCTCACGCCGTACGCGCTGATCGATCTCGTCGCGATTCTTCCCTTTTTCCTGCCGGTAACGGTCGGCGTTCAGGGCGCGCCGCGGCTCCTGCGGGTCGCGCGGCTGTTTCGGATGCTCAAGCTGGTACGGTACTCCCGGTCGTTGCGACTGCTCGGGACGGTCGTTCGCCGCGAGCGTGACGTGTTCGTCGTCGTCGGCGCCGGGATGGCCGCCCTGCTGGTTGCCGCCTCCAGTGCGATGTACTTCGCCGAGCGGGGCGCCCAGCCCGAGGCGTTCAGCAGCATCCCGGCGGCGATGTGGTGGGGCGTGATCACGCTCACGACCGTCGGCTACGGCGACGTCTACCCGGTGACGCCGCTCGGCAGGGTACTCGGCGGGTTCATCTCCGTGCTGGGGGTCGCGGTGTTCGCGCTGCCGACGGCGATTCTGGTCGAGGGGTTCCGCGAGGTGCTCGGTCGACGCGGGGACGTCGTAGAGTGTTCCCACTGCGGGCGCGAGATCGACGGTGCGACAGCTGACGGTGTGGAAAACGGGGACGGGGACCGGACGTGAGCGCCGGTTCTCGATCGGTTGACTCGGGTATTCCGGTCCGCGAGCAGCCGGACTACTCGTCGAGCGCGACGGGGACGCCGCGGCGTTCGAGATCGTTCTCGAATGCCTCGGCGTCGGCTTCCAGCGCGCCGAACGTGTTGTAGTGGATCGGTGCGACGAGGGCGGGATCCAGCGCTTCGGCGAGGTCGGCGGCCTCGCGGCGGTCCATCGTGAAGTTCCCGCTGATCGACGGCAGGAAAACGTCGACGTCCAGTTCCTCGTGGCCGGGGAGCGCGTCCGAGTCGCCCGGCCAGAACACCGTGGTATCGCCGATCGTGAGGTGGTAGCCGACTCCGATCCCCTCGGGGTGGTACGGCTCGCCCTGATCGTCGACGTGCGGGCCGTCGGGCTCGTTGTACGCCGCGATCGTCCGAACGATGACGTCCTCGAACAGCCGATCGGTGTGCTCGTCGACGCGGACGACGTCCTGGGGCAGGTCGCCGAGCGGTTCGACGTCCCGGTCGATCCCCGGCGGGTAGACGGCGTCGTAGACGACGACCGTGGCGTCCTCGCGCGCGACGCGACGGATCCCGTCCGAATCGTAGTGATGGTCGTGGGTCACCAGCACGAGGTCGCCGTCTCGGGCGTCGTAGTCCCGGGCCGGCGGGTGGCCGACGCCCTCGGTGTCGGGCGCCCACTCACCGGTGAGCGTGCCGTACCGGCCGGGGTCGAGGTAGACGACGGTCCCGTCGTCGCCCTCGATGCGGACGGTCGCGTAGCCGAGCCAGTCGATCGTCAGGTCGCCGTGGCTGATCGTCATGGAGAGTGGTTCGCCCCCTGCGGATTCAAGCGTTCGGTTCCGGACGCGGCGCGATGCCAACCGGTTCACTGCTTCTCCGCAAGTCGCTCGACGCGCTCTAACGTGTCGGCGTCGTCGGGATCGAGATCCTCGCGCACGCCGACGAACCGCGGGAACCGGAGCGCGTAGCCCGACGAGTAGGTCGGCGAGGCCTGGATCTCCTCGTAGCCCACCTCGAACACGACGGCGGGGTCGAGGTCGACATCCTGACCGTCCTCCGCTCGGACGTGGGGGTCGAGCAGTTCGGTCAGCTCGGCCAGTTCCTCGTCGGTGATCCCCGTCGCGACCTTGCCGATCGTCTCGTACTCGTCGCGGTCGTCGACGCGGGCCGACAGCAGGAAGGTCCCGAGGAACGTCGCGCGCCGGCCCTCGCCCCACTCGGCGCCGGTCACGACGAGATCGAGCGTCTCGACGTCGGGCTTGCGCTTGAGCCAGTTCTTCCCGCGGCGTCCCGGCGAGTACGTCGATTCGGGATTCTTGAGCATGATCCCCTCGTGACCGGCGTCGAGCGCCTCGGCGTCGATGGCTTCGATCTCGTCGGCGTCGTCGGAGCGCCAGAGCTTCGAGAGCCCCTCCACGTCGGCCGCGGTGTCGTCCGGCGCCTCGTCGCCGTCGTCGAGTACCTCGGACAGGCGCTCGTGGCGCTCGACGAGCGGCGCGTCGAGCATATCCTCGCCGCCGTGAGACTCCGTCTCACGAGCCTCCGAGTCCGTGGACTCGGAGACGCCCGCGTGGAGGCAGTCGAAAAAGGCGGGGCGGACCGCGACTTCCTCCCGCGCGGCCGCGACGTCGTGCTTGCGCCGGAACCGGCGCAGGACGTTCTGGAAGGCGAGCGGCTCGCCGTCGTCGTCGACGGCCACGACCTCGCCGTCGAGGATCGCCGGGACGTCGATGCGCTCCTCCGCGAACTCGACGACCTCGGGGAGAGCGTCGGTGACGTCCTCCATGTTCCTGGAGTAGACGCGGGTGATCCCCCCGGGCTCGTGGTGTAGCTGGACGCGCGCGCCGTCGTACTTCCACTCGACTGCGGCCTCCTCCCACTCCTCCATGGCGTCGGTGACGCTACCCGCCTGCGCGAGCATCGCCTGGACCGGCCGGCCGATCTCCAGGGTGAGCTCGGCGAGCCCGTCCACGCCGTCGTCGCGGGCCACCTCGGCGACGAGGCCGTAGTCGTTCGACACCTGCAGCGCCCGCTCGACGTCCTCGACGGGGACGTCGAACGCCTCGGCGACGGCGTCCCGCACGGCGCCCTCGCCGACGCCGATGCGCATCTCCGAGAGGACGATCCGGACGAGGTACTTCGCTTCCTCGGGTGAACACCGATTGAGCAGGCCGAACAGCAGGTCGATCTTGGCGTCCTGGCTGCCCTCGCCTTCGGTTTCCGCGAGCGTTTCGAGTTCGTCCGCGACTTCCCTCACTGTGAGGTCGTCGCTACCGCCGCCCGCTCCGGCGCCGAACGCGCTCAGCCCGGTCTGGCCGCCCAGGTCGTAGCTCGCCGCGACCTCGCCGATCTCGCCTAGTTCGGCCAGGTCGTCCTCCACGTCGGCTGCGTCCACGTTCTGGCCGGCCGCGCGGGCGATCGCCTCGTAGAGGTAGCTCGGCCCGACGTCCAGCGTCGTCGAGTCGTGGTCGGGGAACACCCGGCCCTGGACGAATCGCGCGACGACGGGCAGATCCCCCGCAGCGGCGTCGAGTAGTTCGGTGACCAGTGCGACGGCTTCGAGGTCGGCCGGCTCGGCCTCGATGCGGGCGGCGCGCTCGGCGAACTCCCGGAACTCCATCGCACGCCGGTAGGTCGGTGGGGTCAATAAACCGTCCGGACCGTCCTCGGCGTCCCGCCGCGGGGTGGTTTCAACGACACGTTCCCGTCGCAGTCGTCGGTTTCAAGGAACTCGGCCGCGCAGTGGCCCACACACATGTCGGAGGCCGATCTGGCGGCGGCGGTAGACGACGTACTGTCGATCGACCCCGAGGAGTTTCAGGCGGCCGTCGACGCCGACGCGGAGGTCATCAAGTCCGAACTACGCGACGGCACCTTCGACAACTCTCAGGCGATCGTCGGGCTGGAGTACGAGTTCTACGCGGTCGCGAACCCGGCCGACGATCCCTGGACGCCGGGGACCGAAGCCGGCGGGACGCTCCAGCGCGTCCCCCGCCGATTGCTCGAACTCATCGGGTTCGAGAAGGAACTGGGGCTGCACAACGCCGAGATGACGCTCAGCCCCCAGCCGCTCAACTCCTACGGGCTCGCGGCACAGGAGTCGGAGGTCAACGCCCGGCTCTCGGCCGCCCAGGAGCGCACCCGCGCCGAGGGGATGCAACTCGTGAGCGACGGCCTCTGGACGATCCCGCCGGAGGGCGAGACCGCGCGGGGATATCTCACCGACAGCGTCGAGGACCGCGGCGTCAGGATCGCCTCGAACATGAGCGACTCGGTGCGCTATCACGCGATGGCCAACAGCGCCGCCGACGCCGACGTCGGGCTGCGGATCGACGCACCACACGTCTCGCTGGAGAGCGACACGGTGATGCCCGAGAGCCTGATCACGTCGATCCAGCCCCACTATCAGGTGCCGCAGGCGATCGACCTGCCCACCTACTTCCGGTACGCGCTGCGGATCGCCGGCCCGCTGCTCGCGCTCGGCGTCAACTCGCCATTCTTCCCGCCGGACCTGTACGACGCCGACGCGACGGCCGAGGACGTTCTCGAAGACGGCTGGATGGAACACCGGATCAGCGTGTTCGAGACCTCGTTGAACCCGCCGGGCGCCGACCGCGGGGAGGGGAAGGTCCGGTTCCCCCGCGATCTGGAGCACGTCGAGCAGGCGGTCGATCGGATCGCTCGCGACGACACGCTGGTGCCGATGCCGGTCGATCCGGGCAACGGCTTCGACGACGAGTTCGCCCACTTCCGGCTCAAACACGGCACCTACTGGCGCTGGGTCCGCCCCGTCTTCGGCGGCGGAACGCGATCTGAGGCCAACGCTCGCATCGAGTTCAGGCCGCTGCCCGCACAGCCGACCGTCAGCGACTCCGTCGCATTTCAGGCCGCGCTGGCCGGCCTCTTAGAGAGCCTCCCGCGCGTCGAACACCCCGTCGCCGACCTGCCCTGGGAGGACGCCCGCGAGAACTTCTACGCGGCGATGCGCGAGGGGCTCGACGCCGACCTGCAGTGGATCACGAACTCCGGCGAGGAGACGACCGATCGGGAGACGCTGTACGCCGACCTGCTCGATCACGCCGCCGACGGCCTCGAACGACGCGGCCTCTCGGACACCGAGATCGAGGAGTACCTCTGGCCGCTCCGCCAGCGCGCGCGCCACGAACTGACGCCGGCGCGCTGGAAGCGCCGGGAGGTCAAACAGCGCCTCGACGACGGCGAGAGCTTCGCGGATGCGGTGACCGGGATGCAACGGCGCTACCTCGAACGCCAGCACGACTCGCTGATCGGCGGCAGCTTCACTGAGTGGGTCGACGACCGGGAGTGGTAGCGCGGACCGACTGGATCGAGGAGGCACGGCGGCCGTCCGACTCACCGGAGTCACGACGTGATCGACACCGCCCGTCGTTCTGCGTCACGCAACTCGATTAGTTCGGGCGCTTCGGCACGTTCTCCCCTTCGAGAATCCTCGTCAGTACTATAGTCCCCCCGTCCAGTATGGGTGGTATGGTCACGTTCCTCTCAGGCGGCACCGGGACGCCGAAGCTCCTGGACGGTGCCGCGATCTCTTTCTCGCCAGACGAGACGACGGTGATCGCGAACACCGGCGACGACGTCGAACTCGGCGGGCTGTTGATCTCGCCCGACGTGGACACGCTGATCTTTCAGGGCGGCGGCGTGCTCGACCGCGATGACTGGTGGGGAATCAAGGGCGACACGACGCGAACCCACAGCGCCCTCAAGGACATCGGCGACGCGATGGGACTCGACGAAGGACCGAACTTTCTTCCCGACGAGAAGCAGACCGAGGGCCGCGACATCGCCGCATGGCGCCGCTTCTCGGGCGCCGTCGAGTTCATGGAGATCGGCGACCGCGACCGGGCGGTCCACATCACGCGGACGAGCCTGCTCGATCAGGGCCACACGCTCTCGGAAGCCACCGACAAGATCGCGAAAGGTTTCGGCCTCACCATCGACCTGCTGCCGATGAGCGACGACCCCGTTTCGAGCCTCATCCACACCGACGAGGGGCTGATGCACTTTCAGGAGTTCTGGGTCGCCCGCGGCGGCGAGCCAGAGGTCGAGAGCGTCGAGTTCCGCGGGTCGTCGAACGCCGAACCGGCGCCCGGCGTGCTCGACGCGCTGGACGACGACGTGGTGATCGGCCCGTCGAACCCGGTGACGAGCATCGGCCCGATGCTCGCGGTGCCCGGCATCGCGGACGCGCTGTGGAACACGACCGTCGTCGCCGTCTCGCCGTTCGTCGAGGGCGAGGCGTTCTCCGGCCCGGTCGCCCAGCTGATGGAAGCGGTCGGCGCCGAGCCGAACTCCGCGGGGCTGGAGACCGCCTATCCGTTCGCCGACGCGCTGGTCGTCGACGAGGACGACGACACCGAGTTCGACGTGCCGGTCGTCAGGACCGATATCTCGATCGACGGCAGCGAGGACGCCGCCCGCGTCACGAAGGCCGTCGAGACGGCTCTGGAGGAGGTCCGGTAGGCCGTGTTCGGCCCGAGAGTCGCGCTTGCGAGCCTGAGCGGCCGATCCGACGCTGCGTGGGCCGCCGGCGGCGCCGAACACGCCGGCGCCGCGTTTCTCGGCGGGATCGCGCTCGACGAGCGATCGCGAGAGGCGGCCCGCGAACTGGTCGCGCGCGACCGCGAGGAGTTTCTGCCCGAGGATCCGCTGGCGTTCGTCGACGCCGAGCTCGAAGCGATCGACGACGTCCCGATCCAGCCGGCGTTCAACGTTCGCAGCGCGACCGTCGAGCCGATCGAAGCGGCGGCCGAAATCTGCGCCGATCGAGATGCCGTCATCGAGATCAACGCCCACTGCCGACAGGACGAGCTGTGCGACGCCGGCTGCGGCGAGGCCCTCCTCGCGGACGCCGACCGGCTCTGTGAGTACGTCGCCGCGGCATCGGCGGCGGGCGCGACCGTGAGCGTGAAGGCCCGCGCCGAAGTCGACGGCGTCGACCTGCCCGCGACCGCGCGCCGGATCGACGCCGCGGGTGCCGACGCGATCCACGTCGACGCGATGGACACCGAATCTGCGATCGCGGACGTCGCTGATGCCGCCGACCTGTTCGTGATCGCGAACAACGAGGTGCGGGATCGGGCGTCGGTCCGCGAGTACCTGAGCTACGGCGCCGACGCCGTCAGCGTCGGCCGGCCGAGCGACGAGCCCGCTGTGCTCCGACGCGTCCGTCGGGCCGTCGACGAGTGGTTCGAGGGCGGAGAGCAGGATCACGGGTCCGGGACTACCACGGCCGAGCCGGCGTCGACGCCGGAGCCGCACTCCTAAGTGCCCGCGGCGTCGACTTTCGTACAGACGATGCGAACGCCCGCCCAGAACGCCGAACTCGCCCTGTTGCTGGAGGTGGCCGGGACGCCCAAGCCCGGCAACGTCGACCGAGCCCGCGACTTGCAGGATCTCCGCTTCGAGCACTTCCTGGCCGGAGCCGTCGGCGCGCAGGACGGCCTCCGGGCGGCCGAACGCGGGGAGCGCGTCGGCGCCGCGTTCGAGCGGTCGGTCGAGGGGATGTCCGAGCAGCGCGGCGGGAACACGCAGTTCGGCGCCCTGCTCCTGCTGACGCCGCTCGTTCGAACGGCCGGCGACGCCGAGGCCGGGGAGTTGACGCCGGACGCCGTCGCGTCGACGGTCGCGGCGACGACCGTCGAAGACGCGGTGGACTTCTACCGGGCGTTCGACCACGTCGACGTGCGCGCGGGCGATCCGCCCGAGGAAATGGAACCGCTGGATGTCCGCCGCGGGAGCGACGCCGCGGACGCGGTGCGGGAGCGCGGACTGACGCTGGAAGAACTGATGGCCGAGAGCGCGGAACGTGATGGCGTCGCGCGGGAGTGGACCGACGAGTTCGAGCAGACTTTCGCGGTCGCCGACCGGATCGTCGACCGGTCGGGCCCGTTGCCCGCACGAGCGGCCGACGCGTTCCTCTGGTTGCTCGCTCGCCGGCCCGACACGCACGTCGCCAAGAAACACGGCGCGTCGACCGCCCGGAGCGTGATGGTCCGAGCACAGGAGGCCCGCGAGGGCGGCCCCGATCTTGTGGCCGCGTTCTCGGAGTCGCTCGTCGAGTCTGGGATCAACCCCGGGACGACCGCGGACATCGTGGCCGCGGCGCTGTTCGTCGCGCTCGAACGCGACGGGCTGGAGGTGTGAGCGTGCGCGAGGACCGCGCTTCCGGCGAGGACGCGGACGCGAGCGACGCCGAAACGGCGGCCCGACCCGTCGAGTGGCCGGTCGAACTGCGCGGCGTCACGGAATCGGTCGTCGCAACGCTGGGACCGAACGATCTGTGGAACGACGCCGCGCTGGGGCTGCACGCCGGCGACCCGGTCACCGCCCGGACGTACGGGAACACCCGCACGCGGCGGAACTTCCGCCGGCAGGGCGAGGGGTACGTCCAGTTCGTCCGCGACCCGCTCGCGTTCGTCGAGGCGGCCCTCTCGATCCGCGAGCGCGACGAGCCGATCACGGACGCCGCCGACGCCTGGGCTCGCGTCGAGGTCGAGCAAGTTGACGCCGGGGAGGACGGATCGACGCGTTGGGAGGAGTGGACGCTCCGGCCGGTCGAGTCCGTCCGTCGAGAGCACGACCCCGCGACGACGAACCGCGGGTACTACGCGGTGATCGAGGCGACCGTCGCGGCCTCGCGGCTCGACGTCGACGCCTACGACACGGCGACGTTGCTCGATCGGCTCGCGTACTTTGCGGAGGTCGTCGACACCTGCGGCGGCGACCGCGAGCGCGCGGCGTTCGACCGGCTCACAGAACTGACCGGCTGGCGCGATCGGCTCTGACGACGGAACGGCGGGCCATCAGACGCCGATCACTCCGTCGAACATCGAACCCTTTTAGGCGCCGGTCGGACAACGATTCGAACATGCCAATCAAACCTGGGTACGTCAAGAAGACCGGTAACATCCTGCTCGAGCGGTATCCCGACGCGTTCTCGGACGACTTCGAGCACAACAAGGACGGCGTCGACACGCTGACCAACATCGAGTCCAAGGACGTCCGCAACCGCGTCGCCGGCTTCATCTCGCGAAAGAAGAGCGGCAACGCCGCCGAAGCGTAAGCTCGTTCTCGCCGATTCTGCGCAGTCGGGTCTCCGACAGCGGCTGCGCCGGCGGTCAGGGCGTCGTGTAGCGCCGAAGATCGGCCGGAGCGCCGCGACGCCGCGCTATCCAAACCGTTTTTGCTCCCCGATACCACTCCCACCACAATGTCAGTACGAGTCGGTATTCTCGGAGCGACCGGCGCGGTCGGACAGCGCCTGATCCAGCTCCTCGAACCCCACCCGCAGTTCGAGATCGCGGCCCTGACCGCCAGCGAATCGAGCGCGGGCCGATCCTACAGCGACGCCGCGAAGTGGCGCGTCAACACGCCGATCCCCGACGACGTCGCGGACCTCACGGTCTCCGCGACCGACCCCGACGAGGTTCCGAACGACGTCGACCTGATCTTCTCCTCGCTGCCCTCCAGCGTCGGCGAACAGGTCGAGCCCGACTTCGTCGAGGACGGCTACGTCGTCTCCTCGAACTCCTCGAATTCGCGCCTCGCCGAGGACGTGCCCCTCGTGATCCCCGAGGTCAACCACGACCACCTCGACCTGATCGAGGTCCAGCGCGACGAGCGGGGCTGGGACGGCGCGCTGATCAAGAACCCCAACTGCTCGACGATCACGATGGTGCCGACGCTGGCCCAGCTCGACCAGTTCGGCCTCGAAAAAGTGTTCGTCTCGACGCTGCAGGCCGTCTCCGGCGCGGGCTACGACGGCGTCACGTCGATGGAGATCATCGACAACGTCCTGCCCCACATCGGCGGCGAGGAAGAAAAGATGGAGAGCGAGTCCCGGAAGCTGCTCGGCGAGTTCGACGGCGCCGAGCTCAGCTGGCACGACGTCGACGTGACCGCGTCGTGTAATCGTGTCGCGACGCTGGACGGCCACCTCGAGAACGTGTTCGCCGAACTCGCCGAGGACGCCTCGGCGTCCGACGTCGAGGCCGCGTTCCGCGAGGCGCCGACGATCGACCTCCAGAGCGCGCCCGACGAGCTCATCAAGGTGTTCGAGGATCCCAACCGGCCCCAGCCCCGCCTGGATCGCAACCTCAACGACGGCCAGGGCATCGCGACCGGCCCGGTCCAGGAGACCAGCGACGGCGTCCAGTTCGACTGTCTCGCACACAACACGATCCGCGGCGCCGCCGGCGCCAGCGTGCTGAACGGCGAGCTGCTGGTCGAGGAAGGCTACCTGTAGACGCCGTCCGCGATCCGCTCTCTCGCAGTCGCCCGACGGCCGTTCTTTGCCAACCGACATATAAAGCTGCGGCACCCGTGTGAGCGTCGCACACTGCCGGGCCGGAACTATCATTCGTGTCGCTGAAGGTCGCATCGATGACGGCGCAAGCCCACGAGACGGAGTACCCCGAGCTGACCGCGACGTACTGGACGAAGGTCACGATCGCCGGCCTCGTCGCCGGTCTGGCGATGGGCATCGTGATGTTCCGGGTGATGGGGATCATGCAAGCGGTCGGAAGCTTGTATGGCTTCGCGGCGACGGGACCGGGCTGGATCGCACACCTGTTTCACGCGGTCGTGTTCGCGCTGATCTTCGGCGGGTTCTACATGTGGGCGCCGCTCAAGCCGTTTCGAGACCGAGTCCTCGCGAGCGTCACGATCGGTATCACCTGGGGCGTCGTGCTCTGGTTCCTCGCGGCCGGCGTGATCATGCCGCTGTGGCTGGAGGCCGTCTCTGCAACGGCGCCGCCCGCGCTACCCTCGCTGAATCCCGTCAGCGGACTCGGCCACGTCCTCTACGGTGCGGTGCTCGGCGGCGTCGCCGCCGCGCTCCAGAAGTACTAGCGTCCTCGTTGAGCGGATCTCGTCCGACCGATATTTTGATTACGATCTGACACCTATGTGCCGACATGGCGAGCGAGTCCGCCGAGATGACCTGGTCCGGCGACGCGTCGACGTCGACTGTCGGTCGGCTCTGTCTGTACTTGCAGGTCGGATTTTTCGGCGGACTCGCGCTACTGCTCGCTGCGCTGATCGCGCTCGTCGCTCTCCGGTCGGTTCGTACCGGCGAGTACGGCGTCCTCGCGCTCGTCGCGCTGCTGGCGCTCGTCGGCGGGCCGTTCTCGATGCTGTACCTCCTCCCCGTCGTCACCGACGCCGACGCGCGGCGCTCGCTCTCGAAGGATCTCCCGCGGTACCGCCGGCTCGTCCGGTGGAGGATCGCCCTCGCCGCCGTCATCGGCGCCGGAGGGATCCTCGCGGCGGTCTACAGCGGGTCGTGGGTGCTACTGGGGGCGTTACTGCTCATTCCGACGGTATCGTTCGGCGTGGCAGGGTCGCTCGACGTCGACGGCGCGCTCGACGCCGCTGCGGGGGAACTCGTCGTTCAGGGTCGGGCGGTCGACCTCGATGCAGTTGCGGACCACCGGCGGATCGACGTTGGCGACTACGCCGTTCTCTGGCTGTCGTACGCCGGTCCAAACGATCTCGGCAGACCGAGGCTGGTCGTCGTTCCAGGGTCGGTCGCCGACGCCGCGGTCGCCGCGGTGCCCGAGGACCCCGACGAGAGCGAGGCGTCGCACCCGCCTGCGGAGCGTGCCGCGCTCGTGGGGACAGCGGCCGTCTTCCTGGGGCTGGCCGCGGTGCTCGTCGCCATCGGACGCGGGACCGAGAACGCGGCCGCGCTCTACGCGTTCGCCGCGATGCCGGGGTCTGTCGGCGGGCTGTTGCTGTACCTCGCCGCGTGACGCCGGCGTCACTCGGTGCTCGCCCGGCTACAGCGAGACCTCGTTTTCCAGCCCGTCGTACTCGCCCGTCTCGTCGACCCGCCGGACGTTTCCGGCGACGATGTCGGCGAGGCGCTCGTAGTAGTCGGGCGTGTGGCCGGCGTGGTGGGGCGTGATCTGGACGTTGCCGAGATCCCACAGCGGGTGGTCCCGAGGCAACGGTTCGGGATCGGTCACGTCCAGCGCAGCGCCGCGGATCCAGCCGGAGCGCAGCGCCGTCAGGAGGTCGTCGGTGTCGACCACGGGGCCGCGGGCGACGTTGACGAGCACGGCCTCGGGCGGGAGCGTGACGAACTCCTCGCTGCCGATCAACCCATCAGTTTCGTCGGTCAGCGGGCAGGCGAGCACCAGATAGTCGGTGCGCGCGAGAGCGTCGTGGAGGCCGTCCTCGTCGAAGCCGATCACCTCGTCGGTCGGACCGCCCTTCTCGGGCGTGTACCGGACGCTGACCGTCTCGACGCCGAACCCCTCCAGTCGGTCGACGACGGCCTGCCCGATCGCGCCGAGGCCGACGACCGTCACCGTACTGTCCTGCAGTTCGTGGGCTTTGTAGTGGCGCCATTCGTTGTTTCGCTGGCGGCGGAACCCCTCGTGGAACCGGCGAGTGAACGTCAGGATGTTCCCCAGAACGTGCTCGCCCATGTTCGGGCCGTGGACGCCCGAGGCGTTGGTCACGGTGACGCCGCGCTCGCGCAGGCCGTCGAGGGGCAGGTGGCCGACGCCGGCGTACGCGCAGGCGAACAGCTGCATCGCCTCGGCCCGGTCGAGCAGCTCCTCGTCTAACACCATGCCCGTCACGATCTCCGCATCCGGGATCTCCTCGCGCTCCGCTGCCGGCGTCCGCGCGAGCGTGACGTCGCTGTCTGGCAGTCTGGACCGAAGCGCGTCGGCGTACTCCTCGACGGGGATGCCGTGAGTTCCCTTCCGGAGCACGAGTACGTCGTGGTCGCTCATGTAGTCGTGATCGACCGACGCGGCCATAAGTCCCGGACAGGTGGCGAACACTGCTGGTTTCGTCGAACTCCGCCGATATCCGAGCGTCGGTATCACCTGATCGCCCGCGAGACAGGTCAGCGCGTCCGAGAGGCACCCCAGCCGTTGATAAATCGCGACGAGCATAGGTACGTATGGTAGCTGGCCAGGTAGTCCTGACAGTCCTCATGGGACTATTTCTCGTGGGCGTCGCCGCGTGGCTCGGACGACTCAGCGACTGGCGACCGACGACCGTCGGCGGCGGCACCGTCGAGGAGGATCGCCGCGAGACTGCCGAGAAACCCGGTGGCCTCATACGGTGGTTGACGACGGTCGACCACAAGGACATCGGCGTCATGTACGGTCTGTTCTCGGTGACGGCGTTCGTCGTCGGCGGCCTGATGGTCGTAGTGATGCGCCTAGAACTGCTCCAGCCCGGCGAGACGATCATCGGCGCGTCGACGTACAACGCGTTGCTGACGAACCACGGCATCACGATGCTGTTCCTGTTCGGGACGCCCTTTATCGCCGCATTCGCGAACTACTTTATCCCGCTGTTCATCGGCGCGGACGACATGGCGTTCCCGCGGATCAACGCCATCGCGTTCTGGCTCCTCCCGGTGAGTGCCATGTTGATCTGGGGCGGGTTCTTCCTCTGGCCCGTCCTCGAGGGCGTCGCTCCGGCCCAGACGTCGTGGACGATGTACGCGCCGCTGTCGACGTCGAGCACCGCACAGGGGACGCCCGCCGCGAGCATGGGGGCGATCAACCCCGGGGCCGACATGATGATGCTGGGGCTGCACCTCTCGGGTATTTCCGCGACGATGGGCGCGATCAACTTCATCGTCACCATCTTCACCGAACGAGCCGACGACGTCGGCTGGCACAACCTCGATATCTTCTCGTGGACGATCCTCACCCAGTCAGCGATCATCCTCTTTGCGTTCCCGCTGCTGGGCAGCGCGCTGCTGATGTTGCTCGCGGACCGGAACTTCGGGACGGTGTTTTTTGCCCCCGAGGGCGGTAACCCGATCCTCTGGCAGCACCTGTTCTGGTTCTTCGGTCACCCCGAAGTGTACATCCTGGTGTTGCCCCCGATGGGGATCATCAGCTACGTCCTGCCCAGATTCGCGGGGCGTAAGCTGTTCGGGTTCAAGTTCGTCGTCTACTCGACGCTGGCGATCGGCGTCCTCTCCTTCGGCGTCTGGGCGCACCACATGTTCGCCTCCGGGATGGATCCGCGCATGGAGGGCGCCTTTATGGCCGTCTCGCTGGCGATCGCGGTGCCGAGTGCGGTGAAGGTGTTCAACTGGATCACGACGCTGTGGCAGGGGTCGATCCGGCTGGCGGCGCCGATGCTGTTCTGTCTCGGCTTCGTCTCGAACTTCATCATCGGCGGCGTCACCGGCGTGTTCCTCGCCGCGGTGCCCGTGAACCTGATCCTCCACGAGACCCACTACGTGGTCGGGCACTTCCACTACATCGTGATGGGCGCCATCGGCTTTGCCTTCTTTGCGGGCTTTTACTACTGGTTCCCGCTCGTGACCGGCCGGATGTACCAGCGCCAGCTCGCGAAGTGGCACTTCTGGCTCTCGATGGTCGGGACGAACATCGTGTTCTTCGCGCTGATCCTGCTGGGCTACGCCGGGATGCCCCGCAAGTACGCCAACTACGACGTGACGGTCGGCCCGCAGGAGATGTTTATCAACCTCAACCAGATCGCGACGCTGGGCGCCCTGCTGTTGCTGGTCGGCCAGCTCGTCTGGGCGTACAACTTCCTGTCCTCGGCGCTCGAAGGGCCGGTGATCGACGACGACGATCCCTGGAACCTCGACGAGCACAACATGAAGACCCGCGAGTGGGACTGGTTCCGCGAGCACCGGATGCCGATGTCCGGCGGCGGCGGACACGCGATCGCGTACGACGGTGGAACCAAGCAAGAAGCCGATGCACAGGCTGCGCAGGACGCCGACGCGCAGGACGCCGACGCGCAGGACGCCGACGCACAGGACGCCGACGCTAAGGCGCCGTCGGACGCCGAGGGCCCTTCAGTCGATCCCGATCCCAACGAAGACTAGCTCACTCGCCCCGGAACTCGGGGTCCTCGTCGCCGAAGAAGGCCTCGTGACCTCGGGCGTAGTCGTCGGTGCCTGCGAGGCGCGCGATCGTGTCGGTCTCGGCCTCCAGATGTTCATCGAACGTCCGGCCGTGGCTGTTGGCCATGAGACGCTTGGTCGCGCCGAAGGCCCGCGTCGGCCCCGATGCCATCTCGTCGGCGAGTTCCTCGACGCGATCCTCGAACGAGCTCGCCGGGACGACCTCGGTCGCCAGACCGAAGTCGACCGCGCGCTCGGCGTCTATCGGCGCGTCCATGAGCGCGATCTCGCGAGCCCGTCGGTGGCCGACGAGCTCCGGCAGGAGGTAGGTGATGCCGCCGTCGCCCGACAGCCCGAGCCGCGGGTAGGCGTACTCGAAGCGGGCGTCCTCCGAGACGACCACGAGGTCTGCGGCCATCGCGAGGCCGAAGCCGGCGCCCGCCGCGGTGCCGTTGACGCCCGCGATCACGGGCTTTGGCGCGGTGGCCATGTGCCGGATCGCCGCGTGGAGCCGGGAGGCCAAGGCACGCAGCCGCCGGCCGTCTGACTCGTCGCCCTCCAGAGCCGCGAGGTCGGCGCCGGTGTTGAACCAGTCGTCGACGCCGGTCAGCACGACGCAGCGCACGTCGTCGTCCGAGTCAGCCAGTTCGATGACGGCGTCGCGCAGGTCGCCGGCCATCGCCTCGCTCAGCGCATTGTACGCGTCGGGCCGAGCCATCGTGATCGTCCCCACCGCGCCGTCGCGCTCGACGTCGACGTGCTCGCCGCCGGCCTCGAAGCTGTCGGATTCCATGCGGGTAACTGCGCGGGCCACCCTGAAATAATCTAGCGCGAAAGTTCCACGGCTCTGCCACGTCGTAGGCTCCCGGAGACGCCGCGTCGCCAAGCCACCGCGTGCTATCGGGACATTAATATCGCTGGCACGGACCCTTCGGTGTATGGAGCGGTACGACGTGGCCGTCGTCGGTGGCGGTCCCGCGGGGACGTGTGCCGGCTGGGAGGCCGCCAAGGGCGGCTCCCGGGCGGTGGTACTGGAGAAGGGCGTCCCCCGCGAGGATCGCGACGGACTCGGTCCGGACTCGACGGACGCAGCGGGGATGCTCGACTACTGGGTCGACATCATGGACATCGACTACGAGCGCATCCCCGAGGAGGCGATCCTCCGGGAGCTCTCGGGGACGGACTTCGTCGGCCCGAACGAGTCGGTCTCGCTCGACACCACTGGAATGGACGCCGGCTACGACGGGTTCGGGTTCACCTTCCAGCGCGCTCGGATGGACGACTGGCTCCGCGAGGAGGCCGAGAGCGAGGGCGCCGACTACCGCGTCGGCGTCAGCGTCACCGACGTGGAGACCGACCTGTCGGGCGACCCGCGCCACGTCCTCAGCCTGCGCGACGGCGAGGACATCGGCGCGAAGTACCTCGTACTGGCGGACGGCCCGCAGCGTCAGGTCACGAGTCGCGTACTCGACCGATACCTGCCGGCGGACGTCGACATCACCGACTACGTCGGGACGACCCACGCGAACCACATCGCCTACCAGGAGCACCGCGAGGTGCCCGAGGAGGTCTTCGAGGACGACCGACTCAAGTTCTGGTGGGGGTACATGCCCGGCGAGACGGCCTACCCGTGGGTGTTCCCCAACGACGGCAACGTCGCCCGCATCGGGTTGACGATGCCGATCGGACTGGACATCGACGAGATCGAGAACCGCGAGGACTACGCCCTCCTGCGGCCCGACGACGACGGCATCCCCTCGGGAGGGGAGTACATCCAGCGCCTGCTCGAACGCGAGTACGGCGACGAGTACGACGTCGAGGAGGACTTCCCGCTCGTCGAAGACCGCGGCAAGCGCGGCGGCACCGAGACGTACGCCATCTCCTCGACCCGGCCGATCGACTCGCCGACCCGCGCCGGCATCGCCGTCGCCGGCGGCGCGATGGGCACGACCTCGGCGTTCCACGAGGGTGGCTATCACGTCGCCGTGCGCTCGGGGCGGATCGCTGGCGAACTCGCCGCGGACGACGAACTCCGTCGCTACAACGACGCCTGGAAAGAGGCCATCGGCGACGAGCTACTGCGGAACGTCACGTTCGCCGACATCGTCGCCGACTACGGGCCCGCAGACTGGGACCGAACCTTCGGCGTCGCCAACGACCTGCTGGCGCCCGAGGACGACAAACTGCTACGCTGGCAGCTTCGTTCGGGACTGGCCGGCCTCAAAGTCGTCGGCGAGTACAAGTGGCGCAAGTTCGGCTACCGCGACGGCAAGTACGTCCAGCTGCGCGAAGCCGAGTACCAGCTGTAAGCCCAGATCGAGATGCGGGCCACCACGCTGACGAAACTGGTCGGCCTGTCTGCTCTCCTCGTCATCAGCGGGTTCGTCACGATGGGGTTTTCGCGGCTTGCGATCGGTTACGATCTCGCGCGCACCGTCGCGGCGCCGCTGTTCCTCTCGGGCTTTGCGATCGCGGTCGGGCTGTTCGCGTTCGGCGTCCTCTGGAAGCTCGGCGTCGTCGCGATCGAGGACTGAACTTTCAACGCGTTCAACACGGATCGTCTCGCCGCAAGTTCTGCGATTTTTATAATCATGATTCATGTATTATTTCTCGGCGGGAGCTATGCAACGGAGAACGTTCTGTAAACTGGCGGGAGCAGGTGTTATCGGGGCAGCGATCAGTCCGGCAAGCGTACAGGCTGCGGAGACCGTTCCGCTGGTCACGACGCGAGGCCACTTCGACATCGAGTGGGGATCGGTCGTACGGGACGACCGGTACGGTCCGCGCGAGTACGGAACGAACGGTGCGGTTCCGGGGATCGACACCGGGAATTGCGCGGGGGACCTGACCGTGTTCGTCCACGGCTACAAGACCAAGAACGGCGAGGCGCCCGAGACGACGAGCGACGCCGCCGGATCGCTCGCGACCAGCGGCTACGGCGGCACGACGATCGGCTACACCTGGGACGCCGATAACCCGCTGTGGGACTGGTGGGAGACGACCGAGATAGCGCGCAAGAACGGGGCCAAACTGGCGCAGTTCACCGTGGACTATCTGGATGCCTGTCCGGACGCCACCGTCCGTTACGTCGGTTACTCCCTCGGTGCACAGGTCGTTCTCTCGGCAGCCCGGTCGCTCTCGGCGTGGGGTGCGGGACGAACTGTCGACGCCCTGACGCTGCTGGGCGCCGCAGCTGACGACCAGTCGGCCAGCACGTCCGGCCGGTACGGCCCGGCGCTGGGGGAGGTCGTCGGACGGGTGGACAACTACTGGAACGAGGACGACGGCGTCCTCAACTGGGCCTATGGAAGCGCCGAGTGGGACGGCGCGCTCGGATCCAACGGCGTCGAGGGGACGCCGCCGGCGAACTACCGGGACCACGACGTGAGCTATGTCCCCGATCACTTCTCGTACTACGACGCCGCGGAGGGTTGCATCGACGAAGTCGTCGCGAACTGGTGAACGGTGTCGATCGGCGGCTCGGGGAGCGACATCGGCACGACATCCTTTTTGCAGGGGCGGACCTACGTCCGACTGCGTACCTTTAGTCCCCGCCCGAGCACGTCCGCCAGGACGCGATGACAGCGCGGAGAACCCGGGTGCGCGACACGCAGTTGCTGAACCGGTCGAGATTGTTCGACCCGCCCGACGGTGTGAACCGCCGGGTCGTCCGGTTGAGCGACGCTCAACCCGCCCGGCACGAGGGTTTCCCGGTTGACAGGGCCTGCCGCCCACGGATGATACCGGTCGTTAGTGTTCCGGGCGACACTCATCCTTCGAGAGCGACGGCTGTACCTCGTGGCAACGCTGTTCGCAGCAACTGTAGCTGTACGACCCCTCAAACTGCAACGAAAGATGACGCAGAGAGTCGCGGCGCCGTTATTCGAGATCGAAGCGGTCGTGACTCATGACCTTGTGCCAGGCGTCCACGAAGTCTTCGACGAACTTCTCCTCCTCGCTCGCGTAGACGTCGGCCAGCGTTCGAAGGCGGGAGTTCGAGCCGAAGATGAGGTCAGCACGGCTCGCTTCCCACTCGACGTCGCCCGTCTCGCGGTCGCGGAGCTCGTAGCGCTCCTCCGAGCCGTCGGCCTGCTCCCACTCGTAGTCCATCGAGAGCAGGTTCGCGAAGAAGTCGTTCGTCAGCGTCCCCGGCTCGTCCGTGAAGACGCCAAGGTCGGAGTCCTGGTAGTTCGCGTCCAGCGCGCGGAGCCCGCCGACCAGCACCGTCATCTCGGACGGCGTCAGGTCGAGCAGGTCGGCGTGGTCGACCAGTAGCTCCTCGACGGGGCCGTCGTACTCGCCGCCGAAGTAGTTACGGAACGCGTCGACCTCCGGTTTGAGCGCCTCGAAGGACTCGACGTCGGTCTGGTCCTGCGTGGCGTCCGTCCGGCCCGGATCGAAGGGGACCTCGACGTCGTGGCCGGCGTCGGCCGCCGCCGATTCGACGGCAGCGTTGCCGCCCAGCACGATGAGATCGGCGAGCGAGACGCGAACGTCGTCGGATCGCGAGTCGTTGAACTCGGCCTGAATCTCCTCGTAAGTCGACAGCACCGTCTCCAGCTGCGCCGGCTCGTTGACCTCCCAGCTCCGCTGGGGCTCGAGTCGGATGCGGGCGCCGTTGGCGCCGCCGCGCTTGTCGCTGTCGCGGTACGTCGACGCCGACGCCCAGGCGGTCTTGACCAGCTGGGAGACCGTCAGCTCCGAGTCGAGGATTTCCTCCTCGAGCTCGTCGACCTCCTCCTCGCCGATCAGGTCGTAGTCGGCGTCGGGGAGCGGGTCCTGCCAGATGAACGTCTCGTCGGGGGCGTCCGACCCGAGGAACCGCTCCTCGGGGCCCATGTCACGGTGGATGAGCTTGAACCACGCGCTCGCGAAGGCCTGGAGGAACTCGGGCGGATTCTGGCGGAAGTTCTCGATGGTCTCCCGGAACTCCGGATCCCGCTTGAGGGCGAGGTCCGTCGTCATCATCATCGGAGCGTGCTTCTCCGAGGGGTCGTGGGCGTCCGGCACGGTGTCTTTCGCTTCCTCGTCGACCGGCTCCCACTGGTTCGCACCGACGGGACTCTCCGTCAGCTCCCACTCGTAGTCGAGCAGGTTGTCGAGGTAGGAGGTGTCCCACATGGTCGGCCACTGGTTCCAGGCCCCCTCGATGCCGCTGGTCGTCGTTTCCGAGCCCTTGCCGGAGTCGGGCCACCCGAGACCCTGCTCCTCGATGGGCGCGGCTTCGGGCTCGGGCCCCATGCCGTCGCTCTCGGCGCCGTGGGACTTGCCGAACGTGTGTCCGCCGGCGATGAGGGCGGCCGTTTCCTCGTCGTTCATCGCCATGCGCCCGAACGCCTGGCGGATGCGCTTTGCCGACTTGAGCGGGTCGGGATCGCCGTCCGGCCCCTCGGGGTCGACGTAGATGAGCCCCATCACGGTGGCGCCGAGCGGCTCGTCGAGCTCGTCGTCCTCGTCGAAGCGCTCGTCCTGGGGCGCTTCCCACTCGCTTTCGGGCCCCCAGTAGACGGCCTCGTCGGGCTCGTACTCGTCCTCGCGTCCGCCGGCCCAGCCGAGCGTCTGCATGCCCATCGATTCCAGGGCGGTGTTCCCTGCCAGGACGATCAGGTCGGCCCACGAGAGCTTGCGGCCGTACTTCTGCTTGATCGGCTCCAGTAGCCGGCGTGCCTTGTCGAGATTCCCGTTGTCGGGCCAGCTGTTGAGCGGCGCGAGACGCTGCGTCCCGCCGGACGCCCCGCCGCGGCCGTCGACGGTGCGGTAGGTGCCGGCGCTGTGCCACGCCATCCGGATGAACAGCGGACCGTAGTGGCCGTAGTCGGCCGGCCACCAGTCCTGGGACGACGTCATCAGGTCCTTGAGATCGGCTTTCACCTCCTCGAGATCGAGCTTCTGGAACTCCTCGGCATAATCGAAGTCGTCCTCGTACGGCCCCACGTTGGCGGCGTTCTGGTCGAGTACCTCCAGGTTCAACTGGTTCGGCCACCAGTCTCGGTTGCTTCGTGACATCGTTAGTATTGGCTCGGACACGACTTTCCGCTACTACCAAAAAAAGCTGTGGAATCGCGAATGACGGTTCCCGGTAACGGTAGATTATTGTGCGCTGACCGCGGACAACGTTCCCGATCGTTCGGGGCTCGTCTCGGTGATCCAGAAACGGTTTGTTCGCGCCGTTCTCACCTACGGGTATGAACGAGAGTGCAGTCGCCGACCTCGGTCCGGACGACCGGTCCGCGCTGTTCGATCGCGACGCCGGCGTCGCCGCGGTGCGCGAGGACGTTCGCGAGATCGTCGATCGGGTCCGCGAGGAGGGCGACGTCGCCGTCAGGGAGTTCTGCGAGGAGTTCGACGACGTCACCGTCGGGAGTTTGGAGATCACCGACGAGGCCGAGCGGGCCTACGACGAGATCGACGCCGACCTCCGCGACGCCGTCGACGCGGCAGTCGAGAACGTCCGCGAGTTCCACGAGGCGCAGGTGCCCGAGGACTGGCGCGAGTCGTTCGACGGTCGCGAACTCGGCCGTCGGTTCCGGCCGATCGAGCGCGTCGGCGTCTACGCGCCCGGCGGCACCGCCGCCTACCCCTCCAGCGCGATCATGGGCGTCGTCCCGGCGAAGGTCGCCGGCGTCGAGCAGGTCGCCGTCGCGACGCCGCCGGCCGAGACGATCAATCCTGCGACGCTGGCGGCCATCCACGCGGCCGGCGCCGACACCGTCTACAGCGTCGGCGGCGCCCAGGCCGTCGGCGCGCTGGCCTACGGCACCGAGTCGGTCAACCGCGTCCAGAAGATCGTCGGGCCGGGCAACCGCTGGGTGACCGCCGCCAAGGCCGAGGTGCGCGGCGACGTCGAGATCGACTTTCTCGCCGGGCCGAGCGAGATCCTCGTCGTCGCCGACGACACCGCCGATCCCGAGTACGTCGCCGCCGACCTGGTCGCGCAGGCCGAGCACGACGAGAACGCCTCGGTCGTCGCCGTCACCGACGACGAGGCGCTGGCCGACGAGATCGCCGACGCCGTCGACCGGCAGGCCGACGGTCGCGAGCGCGAGGACGTGATCCGCGCCGCGCTCGACTCCGACGCCAGCGGCGTCTTCCACGCCCGCTCGATGAGCGAGGCGATCTCGTTCGCGGAGGCGTACGCGCCCGAACACCTCTCGATCGTCGCCGAGGACGACGAATCGATCCTCGACCGGATCGAGAGCGCGGGCAGCGCGTTCCTCGGCACCTACACCCCGGTCGCCGCGGGCGACTACGCCAGCGGCACCAACCACGTCCTGCCGACCGGCGGCGGCGCGAAGCTCACCGGCGGGCTCTCGGTCGACACGTTCGTCCGGTCGACGACCGTCCAGCGCCTCGACCGGGACGCTCTGGAGAGTCTCGGCGACACGGTCACGACGCTGGCCGACGCCGAAGGGCTGGAAGCCCACGCCGAGAGCGTCCGACGGCGTCTCGGCGACGAGTAAGCGACGAGAATACGCTTACTCGGGAAGCACGTCTTCCTGCGAGAACTCGACGCAGCACTCCTCGCAGCGGTACCGGTCCAGCGCGACTTTTCGCACCGACCGCGTCCGACCGCACTCCGGGCAGGCGATGTCGATCAGCACGCTCATACGTGGTCCGGTACGGCGTCGACCCGCTTGATTTCACCGGCCGGCGCTCCCGGCGGCGTCACTGTTATCTACGTGACCGCACTACACGTACCCATGAGTACTGACGCCGCGTCCGGCGGGGAGACCCAGCCGTCGATCGAGGTCACCGAGGCGGCCGCCGAGCGCGCGCTGGGGCTGCTCGAACAGGAGGAGATGGACACCGACGAGGCCGGCCTCCGGCTGTTCGTCCAGCAAGGCGGCTGCGCCGGGCTGTCTTACGGCATGCGCTTCGACGACGCGCCCGACGAAGACGACACGATCTACGAACACCACGACCTGCGCGTGTTCGTCGATCCCGCCAGCATGAACTACGTCGAGGGCAGCGTCGTCGACTTCGAGAGCGGCCTGCAGGCCGAGGGGTTCCACGTCGAGAACCCCAACGTCGTCAGCGAGTGCGGCTGCGGCGAGTCGTTCCGGACGTAGCTACTCCTCTAACTGGAACGCGACCACGACTTCGGCCTGGTACTCTCGGTTTTCGGCCGACGCGATCTCGACGCCGAGTTCCTCTACTTCTGCCCAGTGGATGTTGTCGAGCGTCGACTCGGCCCGATCGAGCGCGTTGTCGGCAGCGTCCTCGAAGCTCTCGGTACTCGTCCCGATCAGCGTGATCTTTTTGAAAACCATGACAGTTACCGCTACTTCGCGGACGAACTTAATGGTACGCCGACACACGACCGATTCGGTTGGCGAGCGCGTCGATGCATCCACGACACCGATTCGTCGGCGCCGTGCCCGGTCAGTCTCGGGTAACGAGATGCCCGTCGTTGCTGTAGCGGAATCCGGCCTCGCGGAACACGTCTCTCGCTCGTTTCTGGTCGGCCTCGCCCGCCTCGCCGGGGAACGGTCCGAGGTTGCTCTGTTCGTCCCACGCGAACTCGTCGGCGAGGTACTCCGTTCGCAAGAGCGGCGAGTCCGACGGCGTGGCGTGGCCGTACATGATCTCGTCGACGGAGTACTGCCGGTCGATCAGTCGAGCGACGGCGGCACGGAACTGGTAGTTGGTCATCGGATGCCGGCGGGTGTTGAATCCGAGCATGTAGAACTCGCCCCTGTCGCCGGACAGCAGTTCGACGCTGTCCGCGCTTTCGGCTGCAGAGGCGTGCTTGGGCAGGATCGGTGACGAACTGATGTCGATGCTGTCGTCCGCGACTTCGATGACGAGCAGGCGGGAGTGTTCGACGATGTCGAACAGGAGCTCGTCGAACGCGCCGCCGTCCGCGAACTGATCGTAGCGCTCGTCGAGTTCGCGCCCGTCGAACAGGAAGTGGTCCTCGTTCTTCGAGAGCAACAGCCGGTTCCCGACGTTCGCGTTTTCGAACCGATAGGGGCCGGACCCGATCGCCTGCCTGTTGTTCCAGACGAGCGCTCTGGTCATGTACTGTCTGACCAGGCTCGTTCGTTCGATCCAGACGTGTCTCGGCAACAGCGGCACCGTCAGCGACCGGAGCGCGACGTCCCGGGTGGCGTCACCGAACGTCAGTTCGAGGGTGTAGTTCGACGGCGTCGACGTCGAGGTGACGATGCTCGACTCGCTGCGGAACCGCGGCGCCGGAACGGGCGTCGACTCGTTGCCCATCGCGGTGTCCTGCAGGAACTGGTAGGTGAACGCCGCGTCGGTGGCGTCGAGCCGCTCGCCGTCGTGCCACTCGAGGTCGTCCCGTAGCGTCACGCGGACCGTCGTTTCCGGGGCGTCGTCGACCCAGTCGACGGTCTCGGCGAGCCACGGCAGGTACTCGCCGTCGACCAGCCTGACCAGGGGTTCGTACAGGAGGCCGAGCATTTCCGTTCGGCTGTGGTGAGCGACCGACAGCGGATTGCGGTTGCGCGTGATCGCCGACCCGAGATGGCCGACACGGAGTCGGTCGATGTCGGGGTTCGTCGCGCCCAGTCGGAGATAGTCGAGGGGGCCAAGTAGGCCGCTTTGGGTCCGTTCGAGATTCAACGCGGCGCTGCCGACCGAGATATGGTCGGGGTACGCCAGGACCGCAAAGGGCTGGCGCTCGAAGAGCTGTTCCTGCAGCTCGGTCACGGTCCCCATCCGATCGGTGCCGGTCTGGGTGTTCTGGGCCGTGAGCAGTTCGTCCACGCCGGGTTCGTTGAATCCGAAGGGGTTCTGCCAACCGGCCTCCTCGCTAAAGCTGGTGTGGAGCAGTCCCCGAAGCTCGTCGGGATCGCTGACGCCCGGGTGGCGGGCGATAAACAGGTCGAACTCCTGTTCCATCAGCGCGCCGCGCAGAACCGACCCCTCGCTCTGGGGTTCGTAGCTGGCGTTGATCCCGGCCGCTTCGAGATTCGTCTCGAGTTGGCGGGCCATCTGTGTGGCCGCGGTGTCGACGTTGGCGGGAACCGTCGCGATAGTGAGGGAGACGTCGTCGGGGCTGGACCAGGCGAAACGGGAGAGAGCGTCGGTACAGCCTGCAGTCGAACCGAGTGCAGTCGCTCCGAGCGCGGCGAGCAGCTCCCGTCGACGGGGTCCGGAGCTGGGAGAGCGCATGTACCCCCTCTTGTTTTCGCGTCGCCTTACAAGTTACCGAATAGGTTGTGTGACAAAGTAGCACGTATCAGTCGGCGTCGATCCGGCGTCGTTCGGGACAGTTACGCGCTGGCTTCCGGGCCCGGGGGTGCGCGAACCACCTCGTAGTCGTCGTTCGCGACGGAGATGATCGCCCAGTCGTAGTCCGGATCCGTGCGCACCAGCCGACGCCTGATCTCGCGGGCTTCGGATCGGCGAGTCACGAAGCATCGAAGACAGCCCGACTCGGGCGGGTCGTCGGGTTCGGCCATCGTCGTCACCCGCACCGCCTTCCAGCCGCGTTCGGCGGTGAACTCGGCGCCGTCTCCCGAGACGGTGTACCCCAGACGGGTGAAAATCGATCGGGCTTCGTCGTCCAGTTGGGTGTTAACAGTACCCATTCGATTCTCCCTATGCCAGCCGCCCTAATAAAGCTACGCACCGGCGGAAAAAACTGCTAGCGGGCGCCACCCTCACTCGTGGGCGGCGTCCCACTCGGTCGGCTTCCGCAGGTTGTCACAGCGATTGCACTGGATCCGACCCATCGCGTCCATCGCGTTGTCGACCGTCTCGCACTCGCCGCAGAACCAGCCGTAGCGGCGCTCGCGGTCGGGCGTCACGTAGGCGACGTAGAATGGCGCCTTCGAGCCGCGGTCGCCCTCGTCGGTCGCCACGTAGACGGTCTCTCCGTCGGGCGTCGTGTGCGTCTCCATGCGGAGCCGTAACGACCCCGGGAGGATAGGTGATTCGACAGCGGCCCGACGCCGCGGCCGTGCGATGCCGTCGAGGCGTTCGTGGACGCGGTCCCGGTCGAAGCCGGTTAGGTCTAGGATATATTACCCCCGCTGTTCTCACTAGCGGTGTATGGCCCTCCGGATCCTCCACTACTCCGACGTCGAGAACGCCTACGACGCGCCCGAGCGGATCGGGCGCCTCGCGGGCGTGATCGACGAGCGCCGCGACGCGGAGACGCTGCTGGCCGGCGCCGGCGACAACACCGCCCCGGGCGTGCTGTCGCTCGTGAGCGACGGTCGTCAGGCGCTGGACTTCTTCGACGCGGTCGATCCCGACGTCGACACGTTCGGGAACCACGACTTCGACCACGGCTACGACGCGCTGCGATCGGTCGTCGACGACTCGCCCCAGACGTGGGTCGCGGCGAACGTCGAACTCGACGGGCGGCGATTCGCCGCCGACGCGGGCGCCGAGCCGTGGACGATCGTCGAGCGCGGCTCCCACGATATCGGCGTCGTCGGCGTCACGACGCCGACCACACCCTCGATCACGCCGACGGCGTCGGACCTCACCGTGACGGATCCGGTCCCCGCCGTCGCGGACGCCGCCGCCGCCCTGCGCGACCGGGCCGTCGACTACGTCGTCGCACTCGCGCACATGGCCGACGACGAGCGGATCGCCGCCGAGTGCGATGTCGACGCTGTGCTGGGCGGGCACACTCACACCGAGCGCACCGCCAGAGTGGGCGGCGCCGTCCTGACGCGCCCGGCCGCGAACGGCGAGTCGCTCTACGAGATCGAGTTCGGCGGCGGCGAGCCGACGGTAACCCGCCACGCCGTCGCCGAGGCGCCGATCGACGACGAGGTCGCCGCGGCGCTGCGCGAGCGAAAGGTCGCCGCGGACTTAGAGACCACCGTCGACGCGGTCGAGCGGCCGGTCGAGCGCACCCACGAGACGGCGTTCCGCGGGGAGAGCCGGATCGGCAACTTCGTCGCCGACGCCTACCGATGGGCCAGCGCCGCCGACGTCGGGCTCCAGAACAGCGGCGGCATCCGAGCGGGCGAGCCCCTCGAAGGTGACGTGACCGTGGCGGACCTGATCAGCGTCGTGCCCTTCGAGGAGCCGATCGTCGTCGCGGAGGTGACGGGCGCGGAGCTGCGGTCGATCTGCCGGCAGGCCAGCGGGTCGACGGTCGAACTGGGCGAGCCCGAGTGGTGGCACGCCCACGTCAGCGGCGCCGAGATCGTCTGGGACGGCGCCGACGCCGCGCTGGAGGGGGTTCGCGTGGACGGCGAGTCCGTCGATCCCGACGCGACCTACACGGTCGCGACCTCCGAGTACCTGCTCGGGACCGACCACGAGTTCCCCGCGCTGGAACCGCACCACCGCGTCGACACGCTGGACATCCAGTACGACGTGCTCGTCGAGTACGCCCGCGAGCGCGGCGTCGACCCGGAGATCGAGGGACGAATCCGCCGGCTCGGCCTCGATTCGGGTCCGCGGGAGGCGTCGATCGACGCCGACGCTGCACCGGCTTCGGACGGCGGTGCGGCGGAGACGCCGGGGTCGGGAACGCCCAGCCTGGCCGACGACGAGTGACCGCGAGAGCGAACACTTACGCCCGGCCCGCCGCTCGATCCCAACAATGAGTCACGTCGTCGTCCCGGTTCGGTATCCGCTGACGACCCACTCGAAGAACACGCTAGCGAAGGCGATCGAGATCGCCCGCGAGCGGGACGCCCAGCTCACCGTCCTCCACGTCGACCTGTACCACGACAGCAACCACGTCACGCGCTCGGAGCTCAAGCGATCGGTCGAATCGGCGTTCGACGTGCCACGGAAGACGCGCTACGCGGTCAGAAAGGCGTTTCTCGTCGAGGAGACGATCCTGGAGGAGGTCGCCTCCGAGGACGCCGACGTCGTCGTCATCGGCCACAAGCAGGCCGGTCGCTGGCGCCGGATGATCCGCAAGCTCGTCGACGATCCGGACGTGGAGAGCTATCTACGCGAGCGTGTCGACTGCGAACTAGTCACGGTCAGCGCGAACTGAGCGCGACCGTGCGGGCGAGTTTCCCGAAAATCGTCTGTGGTTACTCGGTGTCGGCGTCGTCGGGTTGGGGTTCGGTGTCGGCGTCGTCGGGTTGGGGTTCGGTGTCGGCGTCGTCGGGTTGGGGTTCGGTGTCGGCGTCGTCGGGTTGGGGTTCGGTGTCGGCGTCGTCGGGGCGGGGTTCGGGGTCGGCGTCGACCTGCGCGGCGGCGTCTTCGGCATCACCGTGCGCGGCCGCGTGCCCACCGCGATCGGCCGCCCGGTGCTGTTCCGGCGGCGCTTCCGGCTGTGCCGAACGCCTGTGCGTTACCGCCACGTCAGCCTGCCCGCTCGTGTCGTCGAACATCAGGTGAGTGTGGGGGTAAGCGATCTCGACGTCGGCGTCCTCCAGTTGCCCCCAGAGGTGCTCCTGGATGCGCGAACGCGCGACCAGCAGCTTGTACGGTTCCTGCAGCCAGTAGCGTAACGTCAGCAACACGCCGTGGTCGGCGTACTCGTCGATGTAGCAGGTCGGCGCGGCGTCGTAGCGCGCGCTGCCGACCCGGATTCCCGGTCCCCCAGTAATGACGTTGTCGACCTGTCGCGCCGACCGTTCGATGAGCTTCCGGGCTTCCGCGAGGTCGCTCTCGTAGGTCACGAGGATCGACAGCGACTGGCGGGTTCGCTCGTCCTCGGCGGAGTAGTTCACCACGTCGCGCTCGCGGATCGTCGAGTTCGGGACGACGATGAACGTGTTGTCCAGCGTGAACATCTTGGTGTACCGCAGCGTGATGTCCTCGACGAACCCTTTCTGGCCACCGTTGTTGTCGGTGAGTTCGATCATGTCGCCGATCTCGAACGGCTGGTCGGCGAGCACGAACAGACCGCTGATCACCGACGCCACGATCGGCGCGAGGATGACGGCCACGACCGCCGAGAACACCGTCACCGACAGCAGGATGTTGCCCGGCTGGAAGCCCATTATCTGGACGGCGATCGCGAGCGACAGCAGCAGGACGCTCGCGCGGATCCCCCGCAGCACCGTCTGGGTGATGCTGGGGCGCGCGAACTGTCGGGCGATCATCCGCCCGGCCGACCGGACGACCAGCTTCGAGACGTACCAGCCGACGATCAACACCAGGATCGCCTCGACGTACTGCCAGACGACGCTCGGGACCGGCCGAGCGACGGCGTCGACCACAGGCGCGACCCGCGGGGGCAGTTGCACTGGACCGATCGTCCCGGGGCCAATAGTCATACCACGTTCATCTCGCCCGGTTCCGAATAAGGGTTGTGACCGGACGACGGCGTCGGACGCGGCCGACCGCGACGTGCCCTCGCGTCGGTGGAGTTACACGGCTCGCCGCCCTGTACGACCGTATGGACGAGCACACCCGCGACCCGACCGTCGAACCGCCGGCGGGAAACCCGACCGGGTGGCGACCCGAGGGCGCGGGCGACGGCGTCGACGCGATCGGGGGATCGGGCGCGTGGGAGCACGCCACGCTGCGGCGCGCCGTGGTCCACGGCGTCCGCCTCTACAACGCCGGCGAGTTCCACGAATCCCACGACTGCTTCGAGGACGAGTGGTACAACTACGGGAGCGGCACCACGGAAAGCGCGTTCGCCCACGGGATGGTTCAGGTCGCCGCGGGCGCGTACAAGCACTTCGACTTCGAGAACGACGACGGGATGCGCTCGCTGTTTCGGACCGCGCTCCAGTACCTGCAGGGCGTCCCGAACGACTACTACGGCGTCGATCTGTTGGACGTCCGGACGACGCTGACGAACGCGCTGAACGATCCCACAGTGCTGGACGGCTGGAAGATTCGGATGGACGGCGCGACGCCGACGGCCGACCGCACCGATTTCGAGTACGCGGAACGGCTTTGAAACGTCCGGGCAGAGACGCACGTGCCGCGTCGTCCCGCCCGACGCCGAGACGTTCCCCCGACGCCGAGACGTTCCCCCGACGCCGACCGCATCGTTGGCACGACGGGGTCGTCGTTTCGAGGGGCGAGCAACCCCCGAGCAACTTGGGGCAGAGACTATCCGTCGCTCTCTGGTCATCGAGCGTTTGACTCGAAGGGACTATCATTCACGATGACGAACAGGTTCGACGATGCAGTCCGCCCTCTTCAACTGGAACCTCGAGCGACTAACGAGAATCGGTGGTAGCGCCGTCGCCGTTTTTCTGGCACTTCGTCTCACCGATGGTTTTGGGATGGGGGTCGCGGTCGCGGTCGTACTGGCGATGGTCCTTGATATTCCATGGTGGCTGTACAGACGCTCTGCCGAACGAGGCGAATGATACGCATCGGTGAGTATCAAAGCGTTCGATGCGGGTTCGGGGAGCCACCCGGATAAAGAAGCGTACAACCGGCTACCTGTCAGGGTTCGACGCCGCCTTCCAGCATCGCGTCGTAGAGCTTCGACTGAGCGGCCGCGAGGTGTTCCGTGAACGTTGAGCGCGCGATACCCAGGTCCTCGGCGACCTCGCTGGCGTTGGCTCCTTTGGGGTACTCGAAGTACCCGAGTTCGTGAGCGCGTTTGAGCACTCGCCGCTGTCGGTCGGTCAGCGCAGAGCGGTCCACGACGACCGCGTCGGTCTCGTCTCCGCCGTCGTCGCCGCGCGACAGCGTCCGGAGGTGGACGCCGTCGAACGCGTCGTCGAGTGCGGCGACGACGGCCCGGACCTCCGCGACGTCCGCGGCGCGGAATGAGATTTTCAGCCCGCCGTCCGCGGCGCTGATGTCGGCCAGCGGCGGCCCGGTATGCTCGACGAGATCGCAGGCACAGAGCTCGTCGCGCTCGCGCTCGAAGCGGTACACCGTCCGGTCGCCCTCGCTCGCGACCGGCGTCGCGTCGACCGACAGTTCGGCGTCGCCGTCGACGGCGAACTCCTCGGCGACGACGCCGTCGCGGCCTCCGGTCGCGCGGTCGATGCGGTCGATCCGAGCGTCGGCGTCGACCGATGCGGTGGCGACCGGGCAGTCGCCGGGCGATTCGATCTCGATCCGTGCGCGCACACCGCCGTTCATGCTCTACCCTGCGTTCTGGGGGCGTAAAAACCGGACAGCGAATTTTCACGCGACGGGAATCGTCGGCCCCTCGCGGTAGCGAACATGTTCGGCGGGCGTCCTACCGACGGCAGGCCCGTAGCCGGCGACATGGTCTTCGAACCAGTCGTCGCGTCGGACTCTCGCCGGGCCGTCCGCGGCGACCGACGCCGTCGCCGCCGCGTCGCAACAACAGACCATTTATATGGCCCAACCGACCATGGACGATAGGATGGTACGGGATCCGTTTTCCGACGAGGACGTCCCCGATGCAGACGAGCTCCTCGGGGCGCTGGAAGATCCCGACTGCCGGACGATCATCCGGCAACTTGAGGAACCCATGACCGCGAGCGAACTGTCCGACGAATGTGAGATTCCGCTGTCGACCATCTACCGGAAGCTCGACACCATGTCGGACGCGACGCTGCTCGACGAGCTGACGGAGGTGCGCGGCGACGGGCACCACACGACGCGCTACGAGATCGCGTTCGACGAGGTGCGACTCGTCCTCGAAGACGATCGCAGCCTCGAAGTCGACGTCAGCCGCCCGGCGCGCACGGCCGACGAGCGGCTCGCGGACATGTGGTCGGAGGTGAGCAAAGAACTATGACACACGGCACTGCGGGACCGGCGGTAACGACGGCGATGGCGGTCGTCAAGACACTGATACTGATCACTGGCGGGGTCATTACGTACTTCGCGTTCAGGGCGTACCGTCGCACCGACAGCAGATCGCTCGGAGCGCTGGCGCTTGGCTTCGGCCTGATAACCATGGGAACGTTCCTCGCCGGCGTGGTCGCCGACGTGATCGGGATGTCGCTCGCTGTGGGCGTCCTCACCGAGAGCGTGCTCGTACTGGCCGGCTTTCTCGTGATCGCGTACTCGCTGTACACGCGGTAAACGCCGGCGCGCATCGCGTCCGACCCCGGCGATTCTACTTAAGCGGGCCAGCCGTATCGGCCGGTTCGTCCGTCCGTGTAGCCGTTACCCTTCACATTGCAGTCGTTTAAGTGCGAACTGCGAGCCGATTCCTACGACGTGAGAATTGGCTTTCCCCGTTAACAGTGTCCGGCGGCTACGCTCAGATGGAGACAATGACAGATCGAACGGACGGGGTTTCCCGACGGCGGTTCGTCAGTATCGCAGCGGCGTCGGCCGCGGTGCCCGCGCTGGCAGGCTGTACGAGCAGCGGCGACGATGCCGAGCCCGCCGATGGAAATAACGACGACGGCGGGAACAACAACGGTAGCAGCGACAGCAGCGACGGTAGCGGTGACGGCGGAGGCGGTGGCTCCACCGTCATCGTCGGCCCGGGCGGCGACTTCACGTTCGATCCCGAGGAGCTGACGGTTTCGACGGGAACCACCGTCACGTTCGAGTGGGACTCGAACTTCCACAACGTCGTCCCGACGTCCCAGCCGAGCGACGCGGACTGGTCCGGCGAGACCGATACCTTCGATTCGGGCCACACCTACGAGTACACCTTCGAGGTCGCGGGCACCTACGAGTACGTCTGCGAGCCCCACGAGGGCTCGGGGATGACCGGCACGATCATCGTCGAATAGGATCCGACGCCGCCGGACTTTCGTGCGGTTCTTTCTCCGAACTATTACTTTGCGGGCGGCGTAGCCTATGCCATGACCGACATCGATACGCTCGAAGACCTCTTCGAGCACGAACTCGCCGCGCTGTACTACGTCGAGACCGAGCTGATCGACGTGCTCGACGAACTGGCCCTGGAGTCGCGGAACGATGAGATCAAGGAGGCGTTCGCCGACCACCGCGAGGAGACCCGCGAGCACGCCACCCGGCTCGAAGACGCGTTCCGCGCGATCGGCGCGTCCAGCCACAGCGAGCGCAGCGCGACGCTGGACGGCCTCGCCGCGGACCGCCAGCGGGTCGTCGAGGCGACCGACGACCCCGACCTGGTCGACTCCCACTCGGTCGCGATCGGCCGCCGGATAGAGGCCGTCGAGATCGAACAGTACGAGTCGCTGCTCCGGATGGCCGACGAACTCGACTACGACGAGGACGTCACCGAACCGCTCGAAGAGACGCTGGACGAGGAGGAGGACGCCAAACAAAAACTGAGCGCGATCGGCGAGGAATCGCGATTCGGCAAGCTGCTGGCGAAGCTTCGCTGAGTCGTCGACCCGACCGACCTCGCGCAGGGTCGCGCGTCCCGAAGCTGTTTTCGTCGCCGAGCGAGAGCGTCCGGACGTGCACGTCGTCGTCAACGCAGCGACCAGCGTCGACGGAAAGCTCTCGTCGCGACGCCGCAAGCAGATCGCGATCAGCGGGCCCGAGGACTTCGACCGAGTCGACCGGCTGCGGGCCGACAGCGACGCGGTGATGGTCGGCGTCGGGACGGTGCTGGCCGACGATCCGAGCCTGACGCTCGACGAGTCGGAGCGACGCGAGCGCCGGGTCGATCAGGGGGAACCGGCGAACCCGGCCCGCGTCGTCGCCGACTCCCGCGCGCGGACGCCGACCGACGCCCGGATCCTCGACGACGCGGCGACGACGTACGTCCTCGTGGCCGACGCCGCGCCCGACGAGCGCGTCGACGCGCTTCGCGCGAGCGGCGCCGAGATCGTTCGCGCCGGCGCGGACCGCGTCGCGCTCCCGGCGGCGTTCGAGAAACTGGAATCCGCCGGAGTCGAGCGGCTGATGGTCGAGGGCGGCGGCGAACTCATCTTCTCGCTGTTCGATGCCGGGCTCGTCGACGAGCTGTCGGCGTTCGTCGGTCCGACGCTCATCGGCGGTCGCGACGCGCCGACGCTGGCCGACGGTGAGGGGTTCGTCGACGAGTTTCCGGAGCTGACGCTGGAGGGCGTCGAACGGCTCGACGACGGCGTCGTGCTCACCTGGAGCGCGTGACCGTCGTCGGAAGAATCGGCTTCGGATCGGCGGCGATCAGTGGTCGTGGCCGGTCATCTCGCCGAACGTCTGGCCGAACCGCTCCTCGAAGCGGTCCAGCGTCTCCTCCTCGATCTCCTTGATCTCGGGACCGGCCTCGCCCTGCCCGTGGTGGACGGCGCCGTGGATGCGCTGAGCGCAGCTGATCAGCGCGAGGTCGCCGACGATCTGAGCTGGCGACTCGCCGTCCTCCTCGGCCAGCAGCTCCAGCATGTCGGTCGGGATGGACAGCTCGTCGCTCGATCCGTCGTCGGCCTCGATCGTGAACGTCGTTTCGTCGGATGCCATACCGACGCTTCGGCGTCGCGGCGTAAAAGAGGGGTGTTCTTCTGCCGCGGCGTCCTCGCCGATCAGTCGTCGGACTCGGCCAGCGCGGCGTCCTCGGTCGACGCCTCGGCGTCGCCGGCTTCGGTTCGCTCTTCGAGGTACTCGTCGGCGTCGATCGCGGCCTTGCAACCCATGCCAGCCGCGGTGACCGCCTGCTGGTAGTGGTAGTCGACGACGTCGCCCGCGCCGAAGATGCCGGGCACGTCGGTGGCGGTCTGGCCGCCGCCGAAGCCGCCCTTGGTCTTCAGGTAGCCGTCCTCGTCCATCTCCACGCCGGTCCCTTCGAGGTAGCCGGTGTTGGGCGTGTGGCCGATGGCGTAGAACACGGCGCCGACGTCCATCTCGAACTCGTCGACCTCCTCGGCGTACTCGGGATCGTCGAGCTTGTCGGTCGGGTGGCCCTCGGGGTGTTCGACCAGCGATACCTCCTCGACGCCGGCTTCCTCGCTGCCGTGGAGCTCGGTGACCTCGGTGTTGCGCAGGATCTCGATGTCGTCGTCTTCGACCTGCTCTTGCACGCGGTCGACCCAGTAGTCCTCGGCGCGGAACTCCTCGCGGCGGTGGACCAGATAGACCGTGTCGGCGAACTTCGTCAGGAAGCTCGCTTCCTCCATCGCGGCGTCGCCGCCACCGACGACGATCATGTCCTCGTCGCGGAAGAAGGCGCCGTCGCAGGTCGCACACGTCGAGAGGCCGTAGCCCATCAGCTCGTCCTCGCCGGGGACGCCGAGCGTCCGGGCGCTCGCGCCGCTGGCGGCGATCACGGCGTCGGCCGTGTACACGTCACCGTTTTTCAGCTCGACGCGGAACGGCCGCGAGGAGTCGTCGACCGACTCGATGACGCCGTTTTTCAGGTCGGCGCCGAACTTCCGAGCCTGCTCTTTCATGTTGTTGACCAGCTCGGGGCCGCTGATCCCCTCGGGGAAGCCGGGGTAGTTCGCCACGTCGGTCGTCAGGGTGAGCTGGCCGCCGGGCTCGTCGCCCTCGATGACCAGCGGGTCGTTGTTCGACCGGCCGGCGTAGATCGCGGCAGTGAGCCCGGAGATCCCGGTTCCGGCGACGACGAGCGTGCGGTGCTCGACGATTTCGTCGTTATCATCCTCGGTAAGTCCGAGTTTCTCGTCGAGCTCGCCGGTCTCGTCGAGCGCGCTCGTGTCGTCCCAGCCGCCGATCAGCTCGTCGTCGACGAACACCTCGGGTGCGGTCTTGCGGCCGTCGGCTCGCTCGACCATCTCCTCGAACAGCTCGTCGTCGCCCGTCACGTTGTACTCCTCGTAGTCGACGCCCTTGGCGTCGAACAGGTCCTTGGCCTTCTCGCAGTACGAGCAGTTTTCCTTCGTATAGATCTCCACCCGTGGCTCGTCGCTCATGCCAGGACGTTGCTACGCTGGGGGTATTTAGCTTGCGTTGTTGTGCGATCGGACCGCATTTTGGGTACTGACTCGTACGTGCCAGAACCTACGGTAACGGTGCCCAGGGGACGAAACAGTGCTCGACGAAACAGCGCAAACAGCGGCGGCGCTCTGGCGCCCGGCGACCCGACAGCCGAAGCGCTTTCCCCGGCGACCGCCCACCACACTCGCATGGCAGCCGACATCGACGAGAAGACCGACCGCTACGAGGGCCTGCTCGCCGAGGCGCTCGACGCCGCCGAGATCGCACCGGCCGAGGGGACGCCGCTGCACGACGCCGCTTTGGAGTGTCGCGAGATGGCGGCGTCGTACCTCGAAGACGGCCGACATTTCCGCGAGAACGACGATCTCGTGAACGCGCTGGCGTCGTTTTCCTACGGCCACGCGTGGCTCGACGCCGGCGCCCGGATCGGTCTGTTCGACGTGCCGACCGAGGGTCACCTGTTCACCGTTTGAAACTGCTGTCGGCGGGCGCTCACTTCTTCGGGATTGTTAAGTAGTGGCCCCCGCAAGGTGTCGGTCACATGAGTGCAGGGGTCACGATCTCCTCGACGTCGGACTACGCCATCTTGGGTTGCGGCAGCGTCGGCCACGTCGTCGCCGAGGAGTTGGTCGAGCAGGGTAAGGACGTGCTCATCATCGACCGCGACGAGGGGCGCGTCGAGGCGCTGCGCGACCAGGACCTGAACGCCCGGACCGCCGACATCCGCGACGAGTCGATCGTCGACGAGATCGCCGACCGGGAGGTCGTGTTGATCATGTCCTCGGACGTCGAGGCGAACAAGGCGGCGGTCGAGCAGATCCGCGAGGACGGCGACGATCAGTTCATCGTCGTCCGCGCGAGCGACCCCGTCTCGGGCGACGAACTCAGCGAACTCGGCGCCGACGTCGTGATCAACCCCTCGTCGGTGATCGCCGACTTCGCGCTGCGATCGCTGGAGTCGGGCGAACTCGAACACAAGGCCCGCCAGCTCTCCGACGTGATCGAGGAGACGCGCGACCGGATGGCGATCCTCACCCACGACAACCCCGACCCCGACTCGATCGCGAGCGCGACCGCCCTGCAAGCTGTCGCCGCCCACCTCGATATCGAGGCCGACATCTTCTACATGGGCGACATCGGCCACCAGGAGAACCGCGCGTTCGCGAACCTGCTGGGGATCGAACTCAACGACTGGGACGAGGTCGAAGAGGTCGACCAGTACGACACGATCGCGCTGGTCGACCACGCCAAGTCCGCGGAGTTCCAGGTCGATCTGGACATCGACGTGCTGATCGACCACTACGAGCCCGACGTCGACTACGACGCCGCGTTCGTCGACGTGCGCCCGAACATGTCCTCGACGTCGACGATCATGACGAAGTACATTCAGGAGTTCGACATGAACGTCGGCGAGGAGGTCGCCACCGCCCTCCTGTACGGGATCCGGGCCGAGACGCTCGATTTCAAGCGCGACACCAATCCGGCGGATCTGACCGCCGCGGCGTACCTCTACCCGTTCGCAAACCACGACACCCTCGAACAGGTCGAGTCGCCGTCGATGTCGCCCGAGACGCTGGACGTGCTCGCCGAGGCGATCACGAGCCGCGAAGTTCAGGGAAGCCACCTCGTCTCGAACGCCGGGTTCATCCGCGACCGGGATGCGCTGACCCAGGCCGCACAGCACCTCCTGAACCTGGTGGGGATCACCACGACGGGCGTGTTCGGCATCGCCGACGACACGATCTACCTCGCAGCGCGCTCGAAGGACATCCGGATGAACATCGGCAAGGTGCTACAGGACGCCTACGGCGAGATCGGCGAAGCCGCGGGCCACTCGACGCAGGCCAGCGCGGAGATTCCGCTGGGCATCTTCACCGGCATCGAGACCAACGAGGAGAACCGCGACACTCTCCTTGCGCTGACCGAGGAAGCTGTCAAGAGCAAACTGTTCGACGCGATGGGTGTCGAGAGCGGCGACGGCTCGAACGGCGGATAACGCTCTTTTCTGGACATCGGCCCGGCCGTCGATCGGACCGGGGCCGTCCGACTGCTCGCCCTCGCAGGGGATCGCGACGCTCCGTAGCGGCATCGATCCGGCGATTTCCCCAGAAACGTTATATGACTCATCGATAGAAAGCTACGAACGGTCGATCGATCGCCGCCGGAGAGCGCCCCATGACACTCACGAACATCTACACGCTGACGCTGCTCCCCGTCGCCGGGGTCTGTCTGCTCGTCGCGGGCTACGCCTGGCGGAGCCGTCCGAACCCCGGAGCGATCCCGTTCGGCGTCTTCAACCTCGGTGCCGCGGTGTGGGCGCTGGCCACGGCGTTCGCCGCCGCGAGCGAGAGCGCGACGTGGTCGTACGCCTGGGTGTACGCCCAGTACTTCGGCATCGTCCTCGTGCCGACCGGGTGGTTCGCGTTCGCGCTCGACTACACGGGGCGGGACCGGTGGCTCACCCGGCGGTCGGTCGCGGCGCTGTCGATCGAACCGCTCGCGGCGCTGGCGCTCGTCTGGACGACCCACCGCAACGGACTGTTCTACGCGGACCACGAGCTGGTCACGGTCGGCGAGGTCACGACGGTGTTTCTGACGCCGGGGGTCGGCTTCTGGCTCCACGTCGCGTACTCCTACGCGCTGGTGGTCCTCGGAACGGCGATACTGGTCCACCTGATGCTGACGGTGCCCGAGCGCTACCGCCCGCGGACCGTCGCCGTGTTGGCCTCTATCGCAGCGCCGGTCGTCGTGAATCTCGCGTTTCTCGGCGGGTCGCTCCCGATCCCCGTCGATCCGACGCCGTACGCCTACGCCTTTTCGGGCGCGGTCGGCGTGTGGGCGCTCTTCGAGAAGGACCTGTTCGAGGTGCCCCCGGTCGCGCCGACGGTCGCCCACGGCGTCGCGTTCGAGCAGGTCTCAGACGGCGTGGTGATCATCGACGCCGGCGGTCGCGTCGTCGACTACAACGAGGCCGCCGGATCGCTGCTGGACGACGGCGTCGACCCACGGGGCGACCCGTTCGCCCAGTTGTTTCCCGCGCTGGCGGGCGATCTCGAACCGCTCGACGGCCCGCCCGAGACCATCGACGAAGTCGTGTTTCGGGTCGGCGGTCACGAGCGATACTTCGAGATCACGTCCCGGCCGATCGAGCGCGGCCGTCGCCACCAGCTGGGCCGGCTGATCACGTTCCACGACGTCACCGACCGGCTGCTCCGGGAGCAGCGCCTCGACGTGCTCCACCGCGTGCTGCGCCACAACGTCCGCCAGGAGACCAACAAAATCCTCGGCCACGCCGACTTCCTCGAAGATACCGTCGAGGACGACGACTCGCTCGATCACGCCGACGCTATCGAGTCGGCCGCCCGCGATCTGGTCGACTGGAGCAACCAGGCTCGATCGATCGAGCGGACGCTGGCGCCGGCCGACAGCAGCGACGCGCCCGTCGACGTCGTCCGGGCGCTCGACGCGGTGCTCGACGACCTGCGCGACACCTACCCCGAGGCCGAGATCGACGCCGACCTGCCCGAGCGCGCGGTGGTCAGCGCCCACGTCTCGCTGGAGGAAGCGCTGTTCGAGGTCGTCGAGAACGCGCTGGAACACAACGACGCGGCGACGCCGCGCGTCGAGATCACCCTCGAACGCGACGGCGAGTGGATCGAGCTGGCGGTCGTCGACAACGGCCCCGGACTCCCGGACCCCGAGCGAGTCGTCCTCGAACGCGGCCGCGAGACGGCGCTGGAACACGGCAGCGGGCTCGGCCTCTGGCTGGTCAGCTGGACCGTTCGGGCCTCGCGGGGCTCGCTCGACATCGGCGTCGACGACGGGACGACGATCACGATCCGGCTCCCGCGGGCGATCGACGCGGACGACGCGGCGTCCGACGGAATCGACGACGCGGAGCCGATAGAGAATCCCGAGCCGGACGCCGACGTGATCGGCGACGTGGACGATCCGTTCGCCGACGGATCGAGTCCGAGCTAGCGCCGGCGCACGGCGACACAGAAAGCACTTGTAGTACTCCGGAAGTCGTTTGGCAGCGACCGCACAGTGCCCCGCTCACGCAGACACACGTTAACTGCCCTCGGCGGCGTGCTCGCTGGTGGCTCCGTACTCGGCCGCGCACTCGACGCCGCTCCGGCGACTAGCAACTCCTCCGCACCGATCGCCAGTCGACTCGATTCGTACGCCGTCGAGGTCTCGATCTTCACCGTCGACCGCCTGTGGCGCGCGCCGCCCGGTCGCGACGCCGGGCCGCGCTATCGCGCGCGACTCGCGAACGCCGCGCTGGGCGAATAGACCGAGGGCAGCCGACACGAATTTATTTCGGCCCACAAACCACAATCGCAACACAGAGCGTCCGCTATGTCGTTCCCGACTATCGAAGCCGACGACGCGTTCCCCGACTGCGACGTTAGCACGTCCGCGTCCGTCGCGTCGCAGATGTCGCCCGAGTCTCCCGCGGTGGTCGAACTGTGCGTCCGAAACGAGGCGTCCTCGTCGCGACGGTTTACATTCGGCACGCCGCCGCCGTTCCACGGCATGAAAAACGAATCCGGACCGGCAGAGCTGTTCATTATCCCGCCCGAGTACGAGGAAAACCACGCGCCGAAAGAGCACTTGCTGATCCCCGACTCGCCCGAAGCGGACGGGTGCTGGCGGGCCCACACGCGATTTGTCGGCTACGACACGACGCGCGGCGTGACGATCGACCCCGGCGAAGCGTTTTGCACCGAGTACGTCCCGCTGATGCAACCGCGCGAGCAACGGTGCTTCCCAGCGGGAACTTACGGGTTCGAATCGCGCGTTCGCTGGAGAGAAGACGGCGAGTGGTTCGGCCCCTACGACTGGGAACTCGAACTGACCGTCGAGGAATCTTGAGTTGGGCCTCGACCTACGTTTCGCGGGCTGTGGGACCGCGCGTCAGTCGTCGGCGCTAATCAGCGCCGAGATCGCGGCTTCGCGATGAGACGCTCAGCCGGTTCGCTCGCGGGTCGTTCCTCCCCGCTCGCGTTTTCGCGGTTCTCGCTCGTTTGCACTCGCTCCGAACCGCGCGTCAGTCGTCCGCGCTGGCCGGCGCCGCCTCGACGTCGATCTCGCCGGCGTCGAGTTCGGCCTCGACCTCGCGTGCGGCCTTGACCATGTTCTCCATCTTGCCGTAGGCGACGTCGCGGGGCAGCAGCTTGACGCCGCAGTCGGGCGAGACGACGAGTTGCTCCGGCGGCACGACTTCCAGACCCTTCTTGATGTTCTCCTTGATCTGCTCGACGGACTCGGCCTCGGCGACGTGGACGTCGGTGACGCCCAGCGCGAGGTCGGCCGTGAACTCGGGGTCCTTGAACACGTCGAGCTGCTCGTAGTCGCCGTTGGCGAGTTCGAGGTCGAACTCGTCGACGGGGAACTCCAGAATCTCGGGGTAGATCCGGAAGTAGTCGCCGTAGCAAACGTGCAGGCCGATCCGGACCTCCTCAGGGATGTCGTCGACGATGCGTTCGAGGGCGTCGCCGACGATCTGGTGGTCGTCGGGCGTCGTCGCGAGCGCGGGCTCGTCGATCTGGATGTAGCGACAGCCGGCGTCGACGAGCTTCTCGATCTCCTCGTTGACGAGGTCGGCCAGATCGTTCGCGAGCGGGGCGTCGTCCTCGTAGGCCTCGTTGAAACACCACGACGCGAGCGTGTAGGGGCCGGTGATCGGCACCTTCACGGGCTTGTCGGCCACGTCGGCGGTGAACTCGTACTCGTCGACCAGCCAGGACTCGTCGTACTCGACGTCGGTGACGACGCTGGGCTTGTCGAACGTGTTGTGACCCCAGACCTTGACGGGGCCGTTGAACTCGTAGCCCTCGATCCGGTCGGCGAAGAACTCGACCATCTCGTTGCGGCGCATCTCGCCGTCGACGATCACGTCCAGTCCGGAGCGCTCGTGCTCCTCGGTGATCAGGCGGGCGGCGTCGTCCTGCGCCTCCTGCCAGTCGTCTTCGTCGACGGGACCGTCGTCCTGTTCGTACAGGTCCTGCATCCGGTTGAGCCACTTCGGCTTCGGGTAGGAGCCGACGACGGTCGTCATGATGAAGTGGTCGTTCGGGTGATCGGCGGGCTTGAACTGGTCCTTGTTCTCGTTAGTCATGCTTTCACCTCCGCGATGTCGGCCGCTTCGCCGAGCGCCTCGAGCTTGGCCTCGGACTTGTTGACCGGCAGGTAGAACAGCTCGGTGTTCGAGGTCAGGTAGGCGCGCTCGAAGTCGGCGCCGGGCGTCTGGTCGTCGATCCACTCCACGCGTTCGCGGATCGTCTCGGGCGTCTCGACGAGCGTGTTCTGCCCGTCGACCAGCCCGAGCGCGACGTCGTCGGTCGCGCCGTACTCGTTGATGTTGTAGATGTTCTGCTCCTTGTTGGCGACGAAGTCGAAACCGACGGCGTCGATGTCGGCGTCGAGCAGGTGGGCGTACACCTTCTCCTCCAGGGCGCCCCAGTACGGCTGGACGACGACGTCGGCGTCGATCGCGGACGCCACGGCGTCGATGGCTTCCGACGCTCGCTCGTCCTCGCCGTCCTCCGGCGCGTTCTCGACGAGCGAGGGTTCGAGCAGCGTGAGCGTCTCGACGTCAGGGAAGGCGTCGACCTCGCCCGCCAGAAAGTCGCCGATCGCCGCGAGGAACTCGGCGTCGTCGCCGTAGTGCTCGTCGGTCGCGAGGTCGGCCAGCGAGTACGGGCCGGGCAGGACGGCCTGGAGCGACTCGTCGGTCAGCTCGGCGGTCGCCTCAAGTTCGGCGGCGACGTCGCCGTCGAAGTCGAGCTCGCCTTGCACCGCGGGGTCGCGGTAGAAGTTGTTGTTGTCGTAGTAGCGGACGATCCCGCGCGTCTCGACGCTGTCGTGGACCGCAAGCGGGTGAGCCAGCATGTCGTCCCAGCGCAGCTGCCCCTCGACGATCCGGTCGAGGCCGGCCGACTCCTGGACGCCGACGACCTCCTCTCGGGCGCGCTCGTACGCGTCGACGATCTCCTCGCCCTCGTCGCCGCTGATCAGGTCGTGCTTCTGCCGACCCTTGAGGTCGGCGAGTTCCTCCTTCGCCCAGTCCGGCAACGGATAGAGGCCGGGGGACGTCGCTACGAGTTCTGTCATCACCACTGGCTACGAAATGACGGGCTTTAATATTTCCTATTCGGATTAATGCTCTGTAGTAATCTCGCGGCATCGACCGTCCCCGAATCGGCCCGGCACGCCGTGGCTCGGATATCATGGACCCGTTTTATCTTGCGCTGGCGAGAACCCGGCGTATGGAACGAAATCCGGTGGAGAACAACTTCGTCACCCGATTCTTGCTCGGTCTGGCCGTCGTCTTCGGGATGGTGCTGGGAGGCGGCGCGGTCGGCTGGTCTCTCTCGACGGCGGGCCTTCCCTTCGGAGTCTGGATCGGAACGGCGGTCGGCGCCCTCGCCGTCTTCATCGCGTTCGCGGTCTGGTACGGCCGCTACGACGCCTCGTTCTCGGCGGCCTGAGAGTCGCACCGTGCGGTTCCCGCGGGACGCGACGGCGCCGCGGCGCCCCCGTGAGGCGCGATGACGGTCGTACGCTGCGACGAACGCTCCTCACCGCACCAGCTTCAGCACCGTCAGCGTCTCGAAGGGGTACGACTCGTCGCGGAGCGCCGCGGCGCTGAAACCCGCAGTGGCGGCGCGGTCGACGACTTCGTCGACGCCCGTTAAACTGCTGACCAGCAGGAAAATCCGGCCCTCCGGCGCGAGGACGCGCCCGACGTCGTCGAGAAACGCCTCGATCACCTCGCGCCCCGTCTCGCCGCCCGACAGCGCGATCTCCATCCAGTCGTCGCGCTCGGCCAGCTCGTCGACCGGCAGGTAGGGCGGATTGAACAGGACGGCGTCGAACGCCGACTCGCGGAACGGCGTCGTCAGATCGGCGCGCACGGCGTCGAGGCCGCGCTCGCGGGCCTGCCGGCAGGCGTGAGGGTTGAGGTCCGACGCGAGGACGGTCGCGCCCGTCTCCTCGGCGACGCGCTCGGCGACGTAGCCCGATCCGGTGCCGACTTCCAGCACGCGATCGTCGGCGTCGACGCGCGATTCGGCTTCGGCGGCGAGCAGGCCCGAATCCTCGGCGGGCTGGTACACCTCGGTCTCGACGCCGCGGCGCTCGGCGAGGTCCACTTACTCGTCACCCCCGGGCGGCGACTCGGCGACCGGCGTCTCGCCGCCGACCTGCGAGTCTCGGCCGCCGTCGACGCGGCCGCCGACGGTGCGCTGCGGGAACGGGATCGTGATGCCCGCCTCGTCGAAGGCGTCCTTGACCTCGCTGATGGCCGCGGTGCGGGCGCGCCAGCGGCGCCGCGCGCTCGGGTTGTCGATCCAGAAGCGGACGCCGAGGACGACCGAGGAGTCGGCGAAGCGTTTGACCACCGTCTCCGGGCTCGGCACGTCGAGCGACTCCTCGATGTCCCCGACCGCGTCGTCCGCCAACTCGACCGCCCGATCCACGTCGGCGTCGTAGTCGACGCCCACCTCGACTTCCAGGCGCAGCCGGCCCTTGCGGGATCGGTTGGTGAGCGACTGGCTGCCGATCACGTCGTTGGGAACCATCACGTACTCGCCGTCGAACGTCTGGATCCGGGTGTTCATCATCGTGATGTCCTTGACGATCCCCTCCTGACCGTCGGGCCCGATCTCGATCCAGTCGCCGATCTCGAACGGCCGCGAGAGCATCAGGACGAAGCCGGCGAGCAGGGCACCGAGCGTCTGGCGGGCGGCCATACCGACGACGATCCCGAGGAACCCCGCACCGATCAGCAGCCCTTCGAGGTTGACCTGCCAGACGCCGAGCACGGAGATCCCCGCGAGGATCCAGACCACCAGCTGCGAGAGCCGATAGGTGACCTCGCGCTGATGGTCGGTGACGGCGTCGCTCCGACCGATCAGATCGTCGAGCAGTCGTCGGATCGCGCTGGTGACGACGTAGCCGCCGACGACGACGATGCCCGTCACCATCAACTGACCGAGTTGCGCTCCGCTCGGCTCGCCGATGGCGTCGAGGACGTCGTTACTTAGCCCCCACGCGTCGAGGATCACGGTGACGGCGGTGGCGAACACCGTGATGACTCCGAACGGGATGGCGACGTCGGCGACGGCCGGACGAAGCCGCTCGGCGAGGAGATCCCGTCCGCGGCGTGCGAGGAACGCGGTGAGGACCGCGACCGCCAGAGCGGCGACCGAGACGATCGCTCGTCCGCGATCGGTCGTGACCGTCTCGCCGACGCCGAGCAAGCCCGCGTCGAGCGCGGGCACGACCCCCCCACCGAACATCAGCCGCTCTCACCCTGCTCGAAGCCGTTATCTCTGGCGATCACCGCCAGTTCGGCGAACTCTGCGGGCGCAAGCGTTCCGGGACGCCGCCGGAGCAGGTCCTCGTCGACGGCGTCGACGACCGCGTCGGCGTCGTCCAGCCCCGAGATGTGGGCCGTGTTCCGAATCGCGTTGCGCAGCGTCTTGCGCCGCTGCGTGAAGATCGCCTTCACGAAGTCGAAAAAGAACGCTTCGTCGTCGACCTCGTAGTCGGGCGTCCGCGGCGTCGTCCGGACGACGGCGCTTTGGACCTCCGGCGGCGGCGAGAACGCCTCCTTCGGGACGGGTTCGACGACCTCAACGTCGGCGTAGTGCTGGGCGGTCACCGACAGCCGGCCGTAGTCGTCGGTGCCGGCGTCGGCGGCCATGCGCTCGGCGAACTCCTTCTGGAACATCAGGACGAGCGGCTTCCCCTCGGGGAGCAGGCGGAAGGCGATCTCGCTGGAGACGCCGTAGGGCAGGTTCGAAACCGAGGCCGAGAAGTCGGGGAGATCGACGTCCAGCGCGTCGCCCTCGATCACCGTCAGGTCGCCGGCCGCGATTTCCTCGTCGAACTCCTCGCGAAGAAAGGCGGCGAGTTCGGGGTCGCGCTCGACGACGGTCACGCGCTCGGCGATCGCGAGCAGCCGGTCGGTCAGCGCGCCCGTCCCGGCGCCGATCTCCAGCAGGTGACTGCGATCCGCGTCGTCGAGGTAGTCGGGGAGTCGGTCCAGCACCCGGTCGTCGACCAGAAAGTGCTGGTCGCGGTCCGGGTTCCCCCGCACGCCGGCCCGGCGCAACAGCCCGTCGGGATCTCTCATTTCCTGCCGGCTATGCAACGGACCGGGGTAAACGCTCCGACTCTCGAATCGCGGCAGAAGCGGGACGGCGCGGCGGCGTCGGCGTCCGGCCGTACATCACCGACCGGGAGATCAGTCGGCTCGGCGGCGGCGCGCGACCCGACGGCGGGCGCGTCACTGGTCGGCGTCGACGAACGTCCGGTACTTCAGGTCGTCCTCGCGGATCTCCTCGATGATGCGCTCGACCAGCACCTCCTCCGGATCGTGAAGTCCGGCGACGCGCTCCTCGAGTTCCTCGAAGCTCTCGAAGGGCTTGCGCTTTCGCTCGTCGAGGATCGAGTTGCGCAGCTTCTTGCCGATCCCCGGCAGGAGGTTGAGTTGGTGGAGCCGGAGCGTGATCGGCTGGGCCTCGTTGTAGAAGTCGACGAACCGCTGGGGGTTCTCGTCGACGACGTCCTCGACGACGTACTCCAGTTCGGTCTGGGCGCCGCTGGAGAGGTCGCCGTACTGGACTCGCTTGAGTTCGTCGATCGCCACGCGTTCGTCGGCCGGGGCGACGGTGACCCGATCACCGATGTTCACCTCGGAGTCTTCCTCGAAGACGAGTTCGTACAGCCGGAAATCGTCCTCGGCGACGGCGTACGCGAGCGGGGGCTTCTGGTACTGGGGCCTGTCGTCGTCCGAACGGCCGTGGGGGAGCGTGTCGAGTACGACCGCTCGACGGGGCGTCGACTCGTCGCCGGTGGCGTGGCTCATCGTACCTCTACGTTACGGCGAGCGAACACTTAAACGGTCGCCCGCTTCATAGGGATTGCTCTCGTCAAGTACCGGCGATCGCGAGTAGGGGGCCAGCAATCACCGGGAACCAGTGAGAGCAATCCCTATCAGGCGTACTGCGCGACGACGTTGAGAATCTCGTCGAGTTCGTCGCCCGACAGCGAGTACCGCTCCTGGGCGTACACGGCGCGCAACTCGTCCCGGTCCTGAGGGAGGAGGTTCGCGATCTTGTAGGCCGTCGCCTCGTCGACCTTCTCGAGTTCGAGCAGCTGGTCGACGAGCTCGTCGGCCTCCTCGGGTTCGAGCACGGCAAAGCGGTTGACGTGCTCGATCGCCCGCGCGAGCTCGTAGCGCATCTCTCGGTCCTCGTCGGCGGCCCGGTCGGCCTCGACGTCAGCGAGCAACTCCTTGGTCTCCGCGAGGGTCAGGTACTCCTCGTCGATCTTCTCTTTGAAGATCGTCATGCTACTCTTGGGCCTTCAGGTGCGCCGGGTTGACGATCAGCTTCTTGGTCTTGCCCTTGTCGCTGATCTCGACCTGGAACGCCCGGCCCTGCTTGCCGACCACGGTGCCGGTGTGGCCGTTGAAGCGCGGGTGGAACTGCCCGTCGGGGACGCTGGGGTCGATCTTGAGGTGGACCTTCGAGTCCTCCTCGAACTCCTGGATCGAGCGCTGGGGCGGGGACGCGCCGCTGTCTCGCGGGTGGTTGGCGAGTTTGTTACGAGTGCCTTGGCGGGGTCCATTAGAGTTTGGCATAGTCGTACCCCGGGTTTGACCGTTCGGCGTAATAAATGGTGCGTTCCGTCCGCGCGCGCCGCTCACGCCGACGCGCGCTCGATCGGGATGTCGAGGCGCTTCGCGATCATCTCGAAGGCGTCAGCGGCGTCGCAGTACGCCCCTTCGTCGTCGAACGCGAACGCCCGCGGAGAGTCGGGGAACAGCAGATCGACGGCGCGCTGCAGGACGCCGTTCGGCCCCACCCACTCCAGTTCGATCCGGCGCTCGGCGTCGTCCAGCCGCACGGACGTGATGCCGGAGAGACCCCTGCAACTGCGATCGGTGCAGAGCGACGGTGGATGGAGTTCGTACCGCGTGCCGTCACACGACCACTCCGCGAGCGTTCGCGCCGGCAGTATCGCGGCTTCGGCGTCCGCGAGCGTCCGCCGAAGCTCCGCGTCCAGCCCTTCGACGGCCGCGCAGTCGACGCGAAACTTCGAGTGGTCGGGCACGTACCGGGCGATCAGCCGATCGTCGACCCGGGCGTCCAGCCGTTCGAGGCCGACAAAGCGGTAGACGCCCTCGGTGGCCAGCAGCGCGTCCAGCGCCGATCGACAGTCGGAGAGCGTGGCGCGGTACCGGTCCTCGTCGACTCGGTCGAACGCCTCCCGGAGCGACGCCGCGACGCCCGGATACTCGTCGGCGACGAGTTCGGTGTCAGCCCACAGATCGACGGCGTCGGCGCGATCGAGAATCGCGGCCAGCGCGGCGTTGTGGACGTCGACCCCGGCGTCGGTGTCCACAGACCGGGCGACCACCAGCGCGTGGGAGGCGAAGGAGTCCGGAACGCGCTCGTCGTTCATGCGCGACGGTTCCGCGGCGTCCTCCAAAAATCGGTCGCTCGTCGCGACGCCGAACCGCGGCGTCGCCCCTTCACAACTCTTTTCGCCGGGTCACCGCCTATCGTAGGGCATGGACGAAGACGACGTGCTCGATCTCCTTCGGGAGGTCGAGGACCCGGATCTCGGCGACGACATCGTCTCGCTCGGGCTCGTCAACGACGTCGAGTTCGATGGCGACGAGTCGGTGCACATCTCGCTCGCGCTGGGCGCGCCGTACTCGCCGAACGAGACCGCGATCGCAAACGAGGTGCGCGCGGTGCTCGGCGACGAGGGGCTGGAGGTCTCGCTGTCGGCCCGCGTGGACGACGACATCCCGGCCGACGAGCAGGTGTTCCCGAACGTCGAGAACGTGATCGCCGTCGCGTCGGGCAAGGGCGGCGTCGGCAAGAGCACGGTCGCCGTCAACCTCGCGGCGGGGCTCTCGGAGCTTGGCGCGCGAGTCGGGCTGTTCGACGCCGACATCTACGGGCCGAACGTCCCGCGGATGGTCGACGCCGACGAGCCCCCGCAAGCCACCAAAGACGAGACGCTCGTCCCGCCCGAGCAGTACGGGATGAAGCTGATGAGCATGGCGTTCCTCGTCGGCGAGGACGACCCCGTGATCTGGCGCGGCCCGATGGTCCACAAGGTGCTCACCCAGCTCTGGGAGGACGTCGAGTGGGGCGACCTCGATTACATGGTGATCGACCTGCCGCCCGGCACCGGCGACACGCAGCTCACCCTGCTTCAAACTGTTCCGGTCACCGGCGCCGTCATCGTGACGACGCCCCAGGACGTCGCGCTCGACGACGCGCGCAAGGGCCTGGAGATGTTCGGCAAGCACGACACGCCGGTACTCGGCATCGCCGAGAACATGGCGTCGTTCCGCTGTCCGGATTGTGGCGGCCAGCACGACATCTTCGGCAGCGGCGGCGGCCAGCGCTTCGCCGAGGAACACGACATGCCGCTGGTGGGCTCGATCCCGCTCGACCCCGACGTCCGGACGGGCGGCGACGAGGGCGAGCCGATCGTGCTCGACGACGACAGCGAGACGGGCGAAGCGTTCCGCGAGATGGCCGCGAACGTCGCGAACAACGCCGGGATCGTCCGGCGTCGCAGGTAGTTCTAGAAGTCGACTGGAGTATCGTCGTCGCCCCCGCCGTCGACCGCGTCGATCGCCTCGACGAGCGACGAGAGCCGCGCCGTCTCCTCCTGACCGCCGACGTAGCGGATCCGGCCGTGCTCGTCGCGCTCGATCAGCCCGGCGGCGGCCAGCTTCGGCAGGTCGATGCAGTGCAGTCTGCGCACGATCGGCTCCCTGTCCGGACGGTCACCGGTCTTCGCCTCACGCCGCTCGACGATCAGGTCCACCAGCTGGTGGACCGTCAGCGCCCGTCCGGGCGTCGACGTGAGGTACTCGACGGCGATCCGCCGTTGCTCGCCCGCGACGACGTCCTCCAGATCGACGTCCTCGGCCGCTCGCTCGTTGACGGGCATCGATGGGAGGCCGACCCACGCGTCCGACGCCGCGTCGGCGTCACAATCCGCATCGGTGTCAGACGCGGCGGCGTCTCGCGACGCGTCGCCGTCCTCCGCCAGCGAGGCTGCCGAGTCCTCCTCGTCGGCGGACGGGGTTCGGACGCTATCGGCGGAAGTCCCGGTCGCGCTCCCGCCGATGCTCCCCGCTCTCGCGACGCCGGCGGTCAGCCCGCCGAGCGCGCCGACGGTCGCCAGCGTGACCAGCAGGTAGCCGGGGTCGGTGACGTGCGTGCCCTCGGCCGTCTGGTGGGCGAACAGCCAGCCGCCGACCGTCGTGAGCGCGACGACGCCGGCGAACGACCACGCGGTGACGCTCCAGAGCTCGTCGGCGTCGAAGTCGGTCCGGGCGAGCCAGTAGCCGGCGTACATCAGCACGGCCGGAAGCGCCGCCGCGACGCTGAACTCGAAGGACCACCACGCCAGCGGCTCGGGGTCTGACAGCACGAACTCGATGCCGACGGCGCCGAGCACCAGCCCCAGTCCGCCGATCGCGATCGCGCCGGACTTCTCGGTGACGTCCCATCCGCCGTCTGCCACTCCCGGTTCCATTTTGGATCTGTTCGAGGGACGGCTCGTGGACGTTATGACTCTTCCGCGCGCCGCGCCACCAACTGTATTGAAACGAAGACAAGGGTATCTACTGTGGGACAACGTGAACAAGATAGAAATTTAATTTCGACTATGACGTAGGTATAGGAGGACAACAGGTAATAACTCACGAGCAAGCGGGTCGGCATCTGCAGGCAGTTCACTACCGTTCGCCGGCGCGCAGCGAGGACCTTTTGTGCCGACGGCGCCAACGTCGCGTGTGGACGCGAACCAGGAGGAGCTGTCGAACCCGTTCGGGATGGACGAGGAGTGCCGGAACTGCCCCGAGCTCTGCGAGACGCGCTCGACGATCGCCCACGGCTACGGCGACGTGGGCGCGGACTTCCTGTTCGTCGGCGAGATGCCCGGCACCGGCGCCGACCGGACGGGCGTCCCCTTTACTGGCGACGAGGCGGGGCGACAGCTGCTCTCGATCCTCCGGAGACTCGGCCTCTCGGCCTCCCAGCCCGACAGCGAGGAGCCGGAGCTCTCGAACTCGTTTCTCACCTACCTGACTCGCTGTCGGGAGCCCGATCGCGCGCCGACCGACGAGGAGGTCGTCAGCTGCGAGCCGTACCTCAACGCCGAGATTCGGATGATCAACCCCGAGATCATCGTGCCGGTCGGCGAGCGCGCGCTCGAGGAGATCGGCACGGAGTACACGACGACGCCGGTCGAGGACCTCGACGTCGTCGAGAATCACGGCGAGCGGATCCGCGGGCGCGGCTTCGAACTGGTGCCGATGATCGCGCCCGACGAGCAGACCGACGAGGAAACTCAGGCGTTCGTCGAGGCGTTCGCCGAGCTGATGGCGACGGACTACCGCCAGACGAAGGGCCGGCGCGGCCGGTAGACGCCGGACGCCGACGCGCGGTCACCAGTAGGGATTCTCGATCGAGCGCCCGGAGCGGACGCCGACGACGCCGACGATCAGCAGCGCCGCCGCGACGAACGCCGCGGTAGCGGCTTCCGGCGGTCCGAACGTCGACGCCAGCGACCAGACGCCGCCGACCGCGAGCGCTCCCACCGTCAGCACCGCGAGGCCGGCGATCGGTCGTTGTCGTGTCACGCCGGGATGGTTTCCCGTGACGGGCAATAAAACGGCGGGTTGAAGGGTCCGCGTCCGGGAGTTTACGGCATGACAGTCGTCGCAGTCGTCGCGGAGCCGCCGCGCGAGGGGCTCGTACTGCCGGAAATCGCCGAGACGACGCCGCTGTCGGCCGCCGAGGCCGCCGACCTGTACGCCGCCGCGTACAAGGACGTGCTTCGCGCCGTCGACGCCAGCGGCGGCGACCTACTGGTGAACTACCGCTCGGACGTCGATCTGCCCGACGAGCACAAAGGCGAGCAGAGCGCCGAGGACGAACTGCGCGCGCTCGCTCGCGAAGCCGTCGACGATATCGACGACGTCCGCTTCGAGGTGCAGGTCGGCACCTCGCGGTCGGCCCGCGTCGGCAACACGATCACGCACCTGCTGGAGAGCGAGGAGGTCAAGTCCGCGGCCGCCGTCTTGCCGACGGTACCGCTGATGGCCCGGACGCACATCGACGGCGCGGCGATGAAGCTCCGGAACAACCCGGTCGTTCTCGGCCCCTCGCTCGGCGGCGAGGTGTACTACGCGGGCTTCACTGACACGATCGACTTTCAGGGCGCCTACGAACCGCCCGCCGTGGAGACGCTCGCGACCCGCGCGACCGACGCCGGTCACGACGTCGAGTACACCGAACTGCTGCCGACGGTCGACACGGCCGACGGGCTGACGACGCTGGTCACGATGCTGCGCTCCCGCGTCACGGCCGGCCGGATCGTCCCCGAGTTCACGACGAAGCTGATCGACGACCTCGGACTGCGCGTCGAGCACGAGGGCGGCGAGCCGACGCTCGTCCGGGACTGACCGGGCGGGCGATTTCCGTTAGTTCTTAAGGACGGACGCGCGTAGTCGTACCCGAGGTGGGGTGGCAGAGCGGCCTATTGCGCCGGTCTTGAAAACCGGTGGCGTCAGCCTCATGGGTTCAAATCCCATCCCCACCGTATTCTACCGCGAACGAACGGCGAGCACCTCGTGTGCTCGCCACTGTGAGCGGCGAAACGTAGACGTTGGGATTTGAAGCAGGGAGTGGGAGGTGAGCGAGCGCAAGCGAGCGAACGGGAACGACCGTGGTTCAAATCCCATCCCCACTGGCTTTTGCGAGGGGCTTGCGAACGGAGTGAGCGAGACGTCGTGACGAGCAAGGCGTAAACGCGGGATTTGAACGAGAGAAGTCGCAGCCCGCACAGCCGAGCGGAGCGAGGCGAGCAGGACCGTCTTCGCGTAGTTCAAATCCCATCCCCACCGTGTTCTACCGCGAACTCACGGCGAGCATCTCCTGAACAGCGAGTCGAAGGCGCGGAGATCGAACTCCGACAGCGATGCATTCGTCGGAAACTACGAAGTGCGGCCCTCCGACTGCTCCGATCGACTAGGAGAGACGAGGAGCGAGTACAGCAAGGTGCACAGCCCGGCGATCTCGCTCACGCGGATCAGGACCGGCAGGAAGAACGTGTAGACGCGAGTGGGAACCTCGACAGTCTGGCCCAGTGTGTTGACCCCGATCGAGAGGGTCATCGGGACGACGGTGAGCAGACAGAGGCCGCAGGCGAGAAACAGCATCCGAACGCTGTCGTTGCGCCGATACCCCCGGAACGCGTGAAACACGATGAACAGCGCCAGTCCGACGGCGATCAGCGAGACGGACAGCAAGAGCAGATAGTCGGACTGGGTCTGCGGGCTAACCGCCTGCATTACGGCCATCATAGTCCCTCCCACATGTCGGTAAAGCGGTCGGCGAGATCGCCGGTCGGTCGCTCGTCGATCGTCACCTCGAATCCCTCGTCAGTGAGACGAACCGTGAGCTCGTCCAGCCGCGCCTCGTACGTGCTGTGGTGGTTCCCGTCGGGCTGTGCCACGCGGCGTTCAGCGAGCAGCCCGCAGTCGACCAGCCGCTCCGTCCGCCGGTACACCGTGGCGATGGAGATGTCGCACGCGTTGCTGATCTCCTTTGCAGACAGTGCAGCGTCGCGCGTCTGTCGAAGGATCGCTTCGGCGTACTCGTCGTCGAGCAAGGCGAGTACTTCGTCCGGGTCCGGATCGTCAGTCACGTCGAACCACCTCCGCCGAGAAGTCGACGACAGTCTCTCGGGGCGGAACAGCCGCTGTGTCGTGGTGTGGTGGCGTGTCTGTTTCATTCCGGAAACTGATCATCCATCACTGCCCGTTTGCTCTCAGGCATTCTGTCGAGCACGCATAAACAGTGCGGCGACGACGTACTGGATCGTCACAGTCACGACGAACGCGATTCCCGGCGCGTACGCGCCCGCATCGAGCGAGAGCTGATAGATCCCGACGAAAAGCCCCGTCGTGACGAGTGCAGCCGAGATCGTCCAGACGGCTGCTGCGGCGCCGGCGTACTCCTCGGGCCAGAACTGTTCGTACGCATACGGAACGAACACTGCGATAGCGAGCGCGAGCAACAGTCCTCCCGTCGCCGAATCACCGATCCGGGCGAACGCGAACAGTGCGATCAGCGCGGCGAGCGTGGCGCTCGCGCTGACCGAGAAATTATCCGTCAGGTCTCGCTGGAGCCGATCCCTCAGTGGTGGGTTGTCGGACATACGAACACGTACTGGCGCTATTGATAAGGTGATTACTCGGATTTGCTGGTCCAGCAAATCCCGGGGGTACACTGCGGACAGTGCGAGCAAGCGCTCTTATTTATGTGTCTCCGATCCTAACCTGTCCCTATCACGACAGCCGATCGCGATCAGATCCGGCTGCGATAGAAACCATGCGACAGGACGACGTAGGCAATCGCAGCACGTATCGAGAGCGAGTGTACGCGACGTTCGCCGATCCGGAGCTGGAAGTCGATCAGAAACTCGAGTCGATGCTCGTTGCCGGCCGGGAATATCTCGGCGTCGGGCTCGGATTCGTGACGAGGATCGAGAACGGAGCGCAGCTCATCGAACACGTCGTCGGCGATCACGAGACGATCCGTCGCGGAGAGACGTGCCCGCTCGATCAGGCGTACTGTCGCCGGACGGTCGAACTCGACTCGCCGATGAGCGTGCAGAACGCCGAGAACTCCGAGCAGATATCGGCGGCGGCCTACGACACGTTTCGGCTGGGGTCCTACGTCGGCTGCCCGCTGATGGTCGACGGCGAGGTGTTCGGAACGGTTTGTTTCGCCGACGAAGCGACCCGCCAATCGCCGTTCTCGGAGGCGGAGCTGCTGTTCGTCGAGCTGGTGGCGCGCCTGGCCGGCCAGGCGCTCGAACGCCAGTCCTACGAGCGGCAGCTACAGCGTCGCACCGAACGCCTGCGAGCGGAGAAACGTCGCTTCGAGGGGATCGCCGAGAACAGCTTCGACGTGCTCTATCGGATCTCGCCCGACATGCGGTTCACCTACATCTCGCCCTCGGTCGAGCGCGTGCTGGGGATCGCTCCGGACGAGATCCTCGGAACGTCGTTCACGACGTACATCGACGATTCGTCCGGTGAGGACGCGTCGGACGCCTTCGAGGGATTGCTGGACGGTGACCCGGTCGAGAATCTCGAACTCGACTTTCTGGACGCCGACGGGGCGACCGTGACGCTGGAAGTCAACGCGACGATCGTCGAGACCCACGACGGAACCAGACGGATCCAGGGCGTCGCGCGGGACATCTCCACGCGCAAGCGACAGGAGGCCGAGCTTCGGGTCAAGGATCGGGCGATCGCAAACACGGACGTGGGGATCACGTTGGCGGACGCCACGGCGCCGGACAACCCGGTAGTCTACGTGAACGCAGCGTTCGAGGAACTGACGGGCTACTCGGAAGAAGAGTTCCTCGGCGAGAACTGTCGCAAGCTGCAGGGTCCGGCCACGGATTCCGACGCCGTCGATCGGCTTCGGGAAGCGATAGAAGCACGGGAGCCGGTTTCGGTAGAGATTCTCAACTACCGGGCCGACGACGTCCCGTTCTGGAACCGAGTGACCGTCAGTCCCGTCGAAGAGGACGGCGGGCGCGTCACTCACTTCGTCGGATTCCAGGAGGACGTCACCCAGCGCAAGCGGACCGACCAGCTGTTCGAACTGCTAAACCGCGTCCTGCGACACAACCTGCGCAACGAGATGAACGTGCTGCAGGGGCGCGTCGAGATGCTGGATACGGCGGCGGAGGTGGATCATGACGTCGTCGATCAGATCCGCGCCGCCTCGTCGTCGCTCGTCGAGTTGAGCGAACGAGTGCGAACCCTGGAGCAGTACGCCCGACAGCCCAGGGAGCCCGAACGAATCGATCCGACGCAGTTGCTCGCCAGAATCGCCGGCGAGCTGCGCGACGAGCATCCGGACGCCGACATCGACGTGCGGGTGGCGACCGACCGATCGATCTGCACCGGCGTCGAGATCGAGGCCGCGGTGACGGAACTGATCGCGAACGCGATCGCACACGACCCGTCGACCGGGACGCGGGTGACGGTCGCCGCCTCGGACCGGAGCGACGAGATCGAACTCACGGTCGTCGACGACGGCCCGGGGATCCCGGGCGTCGAAGCGTCAGTCGTCGAAGCGGGCCGAGAGACATCGGTCGAACACGGGGACGGCCTCGGGCTCTGGTTCGTCAACTGGATCGTGACGCGGTACGGCGGCTCGTTCCAGATCCGCCCGCGCGAGGCGGCCGACGGCGGAACGGTCGCGACGCTCCGCTTGCCGACGATCGACGACGAGACGCCGGTCGCGGAAGCGTCGCGTCGGCCGACGGTGCTGTTTCAGTAACTGTCCACTCCTCTGGCGGCGCTCGGCGCAGCGGCCAGAGCCACAGTGTCGCCGGCAATGACGCGACTGACGCGGTGCGAAACTATTTTACGGATGTCACGAAACCCCCGTGTGATGGACGATCACGTAGGTCCCGAGGCCACGATCCTCGTCGTCGACGACGAGGAGCGAGTGACGGACCTGTACGCGACCTATCTCGAAGACCTCTATTCGGTCCAACGCGCCTACGGAGGGGAGGAAGCGCTGGAGACACTGGACGACGATGTCGACGTCGTGTTGCTCGACCGCCGGATGCCCGCGCTGGCGGGCGACGAGGTGCTCAAGCGGCTCCGCGAGGAGGGGTACGACTGCCGGGTCGTGATGGTGACCGCGATCGAGCCCGACTTCGACATCGTCGACATGCAGTTCGACGAGTACCTCGTCAAGCCCGCCACCGAAGAAGACGTGAAGGACGCCGTGGAGACGCAGCTGTTGCTCGACTCCTACGACACGCGCCTCGACGAGTACTTCCGGCTCAAGGCGAAGCTCTCGACGCTCGAAGACCAGAAGCCCTACCACGAACTGGAAGCCGACGACCGGTACGAGGAGCTGACGGTGCTGGCCGAGTCGCTCCGCGAGGATCTCGAACGGATGTTGCGCGAGTACGACGAACTCGACTTTTCGGCGAGCGAGTTCGAGGACGCCTGACCGGTTGCCGGCCGGCGGCGTCGCGACGCCGTCACCACTCGGTGTCGAGTGCGAGCGCCCGCTCCAGCAGCGCGTCGTCGAAGCGTTCGTCGGTCTGGCGCGGACGCGTTTCGTGGATCCGCCGGACGGTCTCGACGGTGTTGGCGAAGTTCTTGAACGTCGCCTCGTCGATCATCTGCCCGTCGACCGAGACCGCGCCGGTGCCCTCGGACTTGGCGTCCTGAAACGCCTCGATTCGCTCGACGTCGCGGCGCAGTTCCTCGGGGCGGGGCATGTGGATGCGGTTGGCTTGCTCGGTCTGGTTGGGGTGAAGCGACCAACTTCCGTCGAGCCCGACCGCGGCTTCGCGCTCGACCTGATCGGCGTAGGCGTCGCCATTGTAAAATGTCACGCCGGCGCGCTCCTCGAACAGCTGGTCGAAGGGACCGCCGACCGCGACGAGATCGGCCGCGCTGGCCTCGTTCGAGAGTCGTTCGAGCAGCGCGGGCCAGGTCGGGCGCGAGCCGTCGAACTCCCGCCCACCCAATTCCGCGGTGTAGTCGACCGGCCCGAACACGAGCCCGGAGAGGCGGTCGTCCTCGCCGAGGCGGGCGATCTCGGGGAGATCGGAGACGGCGCGCGCCGACTCGACGATGACCGAGAGCCCGATCGATCCCTCGTCGACGCCGTAGGTTCGCTCGAACTCGTCGACGGCGTCGAGCGCACGTCGCACGTCTTCGACGCGGCCGACCTTCGGGACGACGACGCCGTCGATCTCGGCGCCGACCTCGCGGACGAGCGTCTCGATCTCCTCGCGCCCGCGGTCCCGAGCGCGCTCGCTGTCGTACCCCCACTGGACGCGCGGCCAGAGCTCGCCGGCGAAGTCGTCGGCGTACTCCGGAAGGAGGTCGACCGTGTTCTCCAGCGCGGCGTCTTTCATCTCCGGGGCCGTGCCGTCTTCGAGGTCGGGCACGAGCCAGTCGGGCAGTGCGAACCCTTCGGCAGTCAGGCCCGAGCGGAGATACTTCGCCGAGTCCTCGCGGGGGACGGCGGCCGGTGCGGTCTGGAACGTGCGGCAGAGTCGTGGCATGGTGGATGTCGTGGTGTCGGTTGTGGTCGTCGTAGCTCGGTCAGTCTCGCGTCTCGATCAGCGCGGTTCTCGTGCCCGAGTAAACGGGCTCCTCGTCCTGGTTGAACGCGACGTGCTGGAAGCGAACTTCACCGGCGGCGCCAGTCGCATCGACGCCGGACGGCAGCTCGACCGTCGGCGTCTCGCTGGCGCCCAGCACGCGCGTGAACCCGTAGATCGTGTCGCCGGCGATCACGAAGTCGTGGAAGCGCTCGTCGTCGTACCCCACCTCTCGGTACGTGCGTTCGTCCGAGCGAGCGTGACCCAACGCGATCGACCGGGTCACGTCGCCGTAGACGACCGGCTCGCCCGACGGCGAGTCGGCCATCGTCGCGGCGTCGTGGTGTTGCTTGGCGGTGTTGAGCGTCGACAGCGGGAGGCCGGCGAGCAGCGCGTCGTCGATCGTCCGCCCGCGCTCGTGGCGGTACGCCACCGCGGCGTCCCGTCCGTCGGCGTCGTCGAGCGCGGCGCGGAAATCCTCGAAATGCTGGCCGTCGGGCGTCAGAAGTGTGTCGGGGAGCCCCAGTTCGGGGTCGGCATCAGTCCGCTCTCCGGTCGTTTGCCCGCCGTCGGTTCCGGCCGTCTGCCCGCCGTCGGTTTCGAGTGGTTCGCGACGCGGGATCATGTTCGTCCGGCGGTAGGAGACGAGCGCGTCGCCCGTCTCGGCGTCCCGGCCGGTCGTCTCCCAGGTGACGATGCCGTACTCGGGCCGGGAGCCCGACGCGCGCGTCTCGATCACCGTCGAGTCGACCCGGAGTTCGGTCCCCGGATAGACTGCGTCGGCTCGGTAGCGCACGTCGGTGCGCCCGAGGAAGTAGCCGCCCTTCTCGCTGAGGTCCTCGACGCTCGGGCCCATCGTGGCCGCCAGCAGGTAGTCGGGGTGGATCGGCGGCTCGTCGTACCCCCACTCGGCGGCGGCGTCGGTCCGCCAGAACGCCGGATCGTGGTTGAGCGTCTGGCTCATCCAGCGCTCGTTGCCGGCCCGCGAGAGCCGGATGCCGGGGTCGTGCTCGATGCGGTCGCCTTCGGCGAACGCCTCGAAGTAGGTGCCCTTCTCGCGCGTCTCGGCCCGGTCGAGGGCCGCGCGGAACGTCTCGGGATCGGTCCAGTCTGTCGGATCAGTGTCGTCTGTCATCGGTGTCGAACTCTCGGTCAGTCGTCGGCCGCGGCGGTTCGCGCGCCGTCGGCGTCGCGCCGGGCCAGCGTCCGGCGCATCTCGTTTTCGACGATCATGTACCCCTCGTCGAACCCCATTCCGGGCTTGGCGAGCACCTGCGCGGCGTCGGTCGCCAGCGCGACGTGGGCGCAAGCCCGCGCGGAGACGTCCGTCTCGTTGCAGGTGCCCCCGAGATAGGCTCGGGTGTCGGTGCCCTCGCAGTACCGAACCGCCTCGGCGCTGCGCTGGATCCCGCCCAGATCCGGCGTCTTGACCTGGACGAGGTCGGCCGCGCCGGCGTCGACGAACGCCCGGACATCGTCGAAGGTGTTGCACCACTCGTCAGCGACGATGTCGACGCCGACGCCGGCGTCCGCGAGGCCGTCGCGCAGTTCGGCCATCGCGCGGATCTGTTCTCCCCTGTGGCCCTCGTCCATCGGCCCCTCGATCTGGAGGGGGTAGGGAGCGGCGGCCGCCCGCAGGGAGTCGAAGTAGTCGGCGACCTCGTCGCGGTCGTACGGCGGGCCGAACACGTCGCCGAGCACGCCGTACACGTCGACGTGGAACCGGGGCGCGTACGAGCCAGATCCGAGTTCGGCCGTCCGGTCGGCGAGCCACGCGAGGTACTCGCGCAGGCCCTCACCGTCCGCGCCGACCTTCTCGACGCTATTGAACAGGCCGTGGGGGAGCACCGGGACGCCCTTGACGAGCATCTTCTCGGCGTTCGTCCGGCGGTCGTCACCGGACTGGCCGAACACGGGGACCGGTTCGGTCGCTGGATCGGTCCCGAGCGCGTCGGCCAGCACGTCGGTTCGGGTCGTTCCGCGCGCCGACGCCGCGGCGTCGCACAGCGCCTGCGAGACGCCGTAACGCACCGCGGTGTGGAGTTTTCCACTGTCGGCGCCGGGGTCGCCGCTGCTCCCGGAGCGACCCGAGGCGGGCGATAGCGACTCGATCGTGGCGGCGTTGTCGGCGAACGCGTCGGCGTCGCGCCCGACCAGTTCGGGACCGACGACGTCCTCGACGACCGGCCGGTATTCGGCGGCGCGAAACAGCGGATCGCGGCCGCCCGCGCCCGAATACTGGACCGCGGCGCAGTCGCCGGTCGCGACGGTGCCGTCCGCGAGTTCGAGTTCGACCGTCAGCGCCTCGCCGGCCTCGCGGACGGCGTCGAAGCCGGGCGTGACGGGGTCGCCGCGGTAGTCGAAGCCGTCGCGCTCGGCGCCGGCTTTGATCGCGCGCTGGTCGTCGAAGAAAAAGCCCGAGACGGTCGGAATCGCCCGGACGGCGCGGATCTCCGCCATCTCAGTCGTCCCCCTGCGGTCGGCCGATCAGTTTGCCGTCGCTGATCGCGTCGACGTCGTCGGCGACCATTCTAAATGTCTGGTCGCGCCCCTCCGTGCTCGCCCGGGAGTCCAGCCGGTTCCCGTGGATCTCCTTGACGTCGTCGGACAGCGCGAGGTCGGCGAACTCGAAGATCCTGATGCGGCCGTCGTCGTCGCGGGCCGGCAGCACGTCGCCCTTCGCGCTGTCGCTCGGCGCGAACGGAACGTCCAGTGCGCCCGAGTCGAACGCCGCGAGGGTGCCCTGCGCGACGTCGCCGTCTCCCTGCGCGAGCACTTCTTCGATCAGTTCGCGGCTGGCCTTCTGGATCAGGTTCAGCTCGCGGTCGACGCCGACGAGTTGGACGTTCTGCTCGATCACCATGTCGACGAGCTGGCGGGTCGTCCGCAGCCCGGCCGCGTTCGCCTCCTTGGTCGGGACGCCCTGGAACTCCTGGGGCGACTTGGTGATGACCTTGTCCGGCTGGGCGACGGCGGCGGTCATTCCGCCGAGCCCGATGACGCCGTTCGCGCGGGCCTCGTCCGGGGGGAACCCGCCCATCCACTCGTGGAAGACGGTGGTGACCGCGACGTCGTCGCCCAGATACTCCTCGCCGAGCGAGCGCAGCGCGTGCAGCGCCGCGACGTCCTGAACGAGGTTGCCGACCTGCCCGTAGCCCAGCGTGATCGAGCGGACGCCCTGCGTGGCCGCGAGCATCCCCTCGATCACCATCACCGCGATGGCGATGCAGGGCGGCACCAGCGTCCCGGTCAGCGGGCCGAACGGCTCGCGATTGATCCGGACGCCGCGCTCGGTGTAGGCGCCCGCGAGGCGGTCGACGTACTGCCAGTGGCGGATCGTCGCTTCGAGGTCGTGCTCCTTGGTGTAGGGGATGTTGTAGGAGATCGGCCCGCCCTCGAAGCTCTGGAACCCGCCGGCGAACGTGATCGCCGCGAGCAGCCGGGCGTCGGGGGTCCCGTGGCGGACCTCGATCGGCGCGTCGAGCGCCTCGATCAGCTCGCGACAGCCCTCGACGCCGTGGTTGACCGCGGGGAAGCCGTTGAGCGTGTCCCCGCCGTTCTCGCGGGCGTCGTTCAGCCCTTGCTGGGCCTTCTCGTACTCGTTGTCCCGGGTGTAGGAATCGATCGTCGTGGGCAGCAGGTCGGCCTGCCCCGCGTTCTGGAGGTGTTCGAGCAACTCGATCTGCTCGTCGAGCCGCGGGACGCCGGCCCGGGGCTGCAACAGCGGCTTGTCGGCCGATTCGAGCACGTCCGCGAAGCGCTTCGAGGCCGGGAGCGACTCGTGGAACGCGATCGCTTCCTCGAAGTCGACGGCCTCGCCGGTCGGCCAGTTCCCGCGGACGTTCTCGTCGATGCGTCGCAACTGCTCGTCGGGGATGGGCTCGTCTCGCAGCATCGAGCTATCCCTCGACCCGGTGGCGCTCGGCCTCGGTCGCGGCGAGCTGGAGGTCCTGCCGGAGCGCCGCGATGGCGTCCTCCGGGTCGGTCTCCGAGTCGAAGACCCGGTCGAAGCCGAGCTCGCGGAACTTCCGGCGGGTCTCCTCGAAGTCGTCCTGTCCGACGGCGAGGTTGCCGCCGATGTAGGTCAGGACGTCGAGGCCGGCCTCGTCGAGGCGCTCGCGGAACCCCTGGCAGTCCTGTTCCGCGTGGCCGTACAGCGACGAGATCAGTACAGCCTCGGCGTCGGCGTCGTCCGCTGCGGTGATGAAGTCCTCTTGAGAGGTCTGGACGCCCAGGTTGACGACGTCGAACCCCGCTGCGCGCAGGGCCTGTTCTAGAATCGTGATGCCGACGACGTGCGCGTCGGATCCGATGACGCCGAGGATGACTGTCTTCGCCATGTCGGTGTCTCGACGGTCGAATGAAGAACCCTTATAGTTAATGGTTTTTCATGATAATATTCCTTAAGGGATTAGATATAGTCGGATGGTAGACAATCACAACGGTTGAGAGACAACCACATTCTTCATGATTTATAGGGAATGTTTTTCCCTCCCCTCCCCGACGCCCACTCCATGGGAGCGCTCGACGACTTGCGCGTGCTCGATCTGACGCAGGTGCTCGCCGGCCCGTACTGCACGATGTTGCTCGCGGACATGGGCGCGGACGTGGTAAAGATCGAGCGCCCGGGCGGGGACCTCATCCGGTCGAACCCGCCGTTCTACGAGGACGCCGACGCCGAAGCGTACGGCGGCTACTTTCAGTCCGTGAACCGCGGCAAGCGCAGCGTCGAGCTGAACCTCGGCGACGACGCCGACCGCGAGGACTTCCTCTCGCTCGTCGAGCGCGCAGACGTCGTCGTCGAGAACTACCGCGCGGGGACGATGGAGCAGTTCGATCTCGGCTACGAGACGCTGCGGGAGCGCAACCCCGAGTTAATCTACAGCTCGATCCGGGGCTTCGGCGACCCGCGTACCGGCGAGACCCATCGACAAGGGCAACCGTCGTTCGATCTGGTCGCCCAGGCGCTCGGCGGCGTCATGGAGATCACGGGCCAGGAGGACGGCCCGCCGACGAAGGTCGGCCCCGGTGTCGGCGACCTCTTCACCGCGGCGCTCAACGCGGTGGGGATTCTCGCCGCGGTCCACCACCGCGACCGCACGGGCGAGGGCCAGTACGTCGACACCGCGATGTACGACGCCATGATCAGCCTCTGCGAGCGGACGGTCTACCAGCACTCTTACGACGGCGCGGCGCCGACCCGACAGGGCAACTCACACCCGACGCTGTTCCCCTACGACGCGTTCGAGACCGCGGACGGCTACGTCGTGATCGCCGCGTTCGGGAGCAACCACTGGCGCGAACTCTGCGAGGCGATGGATCGACCGGATCTCGCAGCGGAGTATCCCGACCGCGAAAGCCGGCTCGCCAACCGCGAGTCGCTGCGTGAGGCCATCGTCGAGTGGACGCGGAGCAAGCCGACCGACGCCGTGCTCGACGCGCTCGACGGGCTGCCGACCGCTCCCGTGCAGGACGCTGCCGACATCGCGGCCGATCCTCACGTCGAGGCGCGCGAGATGCGCGTCGGCGTCGACCAGCCGGGCGCCGACGCCGAAGTCGCGATCGCGGGGAATCCCATCAAGATGACTCGGACGCCGACCCGGCCGGGCGAGCGCGCGCCGCTGCTCGACGAACACCGGTCGGAGCTACTGGACGACGCCGCACAGGCCGAGGCGGACGACTGATCGGGGAGCCATAGCGGACGACTGACTGGGGCCCATTTTTCCTCGCCGGGCGAGGTTTCAAGTATGCGTCGGGAAACGGTACTGGTAATGACGAGTCAGCGAGCGACACACAGGGGAGGGGACCGCGAGTGAGCGAGCAAGAGCGCATCCGGATCGGCGAGCTGACCGCCGCGGCGGGCGAGGAAAACTCGGGCGCGCCCGTCGAACTCCCCGTCGTCGACGTGCTGACGGGCCGCGGCTTCGTGACGGGCAAGAGCGGATCCGGGAAGTCAAACACAGCCAGCGTCGTGATCGAGGAGTTGCTCGACGCGGGCTACCCCGTCCTGATCGTCGACACCGACGGCGAGTACTACGGGCTCAAGGAGGAGTACGAACTGCTCCACGCCGGCGCCGACGAGGAGTGCGACATCCAGATCGGCCCCGACCACGCCGAGAAGATCGCGAATCTCGCCTTAGAGGAGAACGTCCCGATCATTCTCGACGTCTCGGGCTATCTGGACGAGGACGTCGCTGACGAACTGCTCCGGGAGACCGCCCGGCACCTGTTCACCAAGGAAAAGAAGCTGAAGAAACCGTTCCTGCTGGTGGTCGAGGAGGTCCACGAGTACCTCCCCCAGAAGGGCGGCGGCGGCGAGACGGGCAAGATGCTGATCAAGATCGGCAAGCGCGGGCGCAAGCACGGGCTCGGTATCATGGGGATCAGCCAGCGGCCCGCCGACGTCAAGAAGGACTTCATCACGCAGGCGAACTGGCTCGTCTGGCACCGGCTCACCTGGGACAACGACACCAAAGTCGTCGGGCGCGTCGTCGACACCGAGTACCAGGAAGCCGTCTCCGAACTGGCCGACGGCGAGGCGTTCCTCCAGACCGACTGGACCGAGGTCGACGTGCGCCAGATCCAGTTCCGTCGCAAGCGCACGTTCGACGCCGGCGCCACGCCCGGCCTCGACGACTTCGAGCGGCCCGAACTCAAGTCCGTCAGCGACTCGCTGATGGACGACCTCGAAACGATCTCCGAGGAAGAGGAGCAACGCGAGAGCGAACTCGCCGACCTCCAGCAGGAACTCGACAAGAAGGTCGCGAAGATCAACCAGTTAGAGCAGGACCTCGAGAACGCACGGGACGTCTCGAACGCCGCCCGCCAGCTCGCCAACGCGTTCTCGCGGGGCGACGTGGCGTCGACGCCGGAGGAGGTCGAGTCGCGACTCGCCGCCAAGGACGACCGCATCGGGGAACTCGAAGACCGCGTCGAAGATCTGGAAGCCGAACTCGACGACGCCCACGAGTACATCGACCAGCTCGAAGCGGAGAACCAGCGCCTGCAGGAGGCGACCGCGCCGATCGACTTCGACGACGAGCGGGCCACGGTGCAGGCGTCGTTCCCCGCCGGCGGGGCCGACGCCGCGGATGCCGCGGCGACTGACGCTGACGGCGTTGCTCCGGAACGACCGGGCGCTGATGGCGTCGCCCCCGAGCGACCGGACGATGGCGATGCCGGCAGACAACACTCGAACGGCGACGCCGCGGTCGCGGTCGACGCGGATACACAGCCAGCGGAGAGCGAGTCGACGACGAGCGACGACGCTGCGGACACGGAGCGCCCCGACTCGTCAGCAGAGACTACAGCAGAAGACCTCGACGCCGAAAGCGTGCTGGCGTACGTCCGCAGCGATCCGATCGCGCCGGAGGTCGCCGACGCCGCGGAGCGAGCCCACGTCGACGAGGCCGCGCGGCGCGCCGTCGTCGAAGAAGTCGCGGCGGACGGCCCGATCGCCGCGGCGTCGATCGCCGAGCGGACCGACGTGCAGGTCCAGTACGTCTGGACGTTCCTCTCGGAGCTCCGCGATCGACCGTACCTCGTTCGCAACCCGCAAGGCGAATACGCGTTCGATCTCGATGCGCTGATCGCTTGCGGACAACGGGTCGAAGAAGACGTAGACGGGCTCGACGCGCTGCTCGAACGGTTCGACGCCTAGTTGAGCATCGACTGGGCGACCGTCGCGAGCTGATCGTTGCCCGCGGCTTCGAGTCGGTCGTCACCGAGCGTCAGGCGCAGGCGCGGACGGCCGACGTCGATCGGAACCTTCTCCGTCTCGATCAGGCCCATCTCCTCGAGCTCGGTCTTGGTGCGGGAGAACGTCGCCTTGCTGGCGACGCCGGTGTCCTCGCCCCACTTGCTCACGTCGTACAGCAGTTCCTCGTTCTTGGCGGCGACCAGCAGGCTGATCGTCACCTCGTCGAGGCCGTCGCCGTCGCCGCGCGCGGTTTCGAGCGACCCCAGCATCGCCTCGAAGTCCCGCTCGGCGTGCTCGCCCATCTCCGTCGAGAGGCCCTCGCGAACCTTCGACAGCGGCGGCGTCCGCAGGGGGTACGTCTCCGCCTCGTCCCACTGTCGACCGTAGGTCTCGATCGCGTCGGCGACGAACGCGTCGTCGTCGGAGACGAGCCCGGCGACCGACGCTCCGGCGTCGACGACGGCGACGACGGCGTCGTCGTGGAGCAACAGCGGGTTCCCCTCGGCGTCCTCGTTCACGCGGAGTTCGAGCGCATCGGCCTCGATCAGGTCGGCGGCGTTGCTGGCGACGATGAAGTCGCTCATCACGTCCTTGACCGTGTCGGGGTGGCCCAGCAGGCGCACCGTCGGCGGCGCGTCGGCGTCCGCCAGCGTCGACACGAGTTCCCGAACTGTCTCGCCGGACGGGTTCACCGCCGTCAGTTCGTCGTCGGCCGCGTCGACGGCGTCGCGCACGAGGTCCGCTCGCGTTCGATCGAGTATATTCTCGCTCATACGCTACTCTGTTAACTCTTCACACATTTAATTTTATCGGCCTGCGGGTGGTGATCGCAAATTACGCCAATCACCGCGGAAACAACCGTCGACGGCACGGCCCTCGGATCGTGCTATCGTCCGCATAAGGATATATCCGTCCTTGTTCAATTTTGCTCCGTCGCCGCAAATCTCTCGGGCGTCTCGTTAGAACTAACGACACGACTCCCCCCTCGCGCGCGTTCGTCGCGCCACGGACAGCGCTGATATCGAAACCGGTGTCGACGACGGTGGCAATCCTGAACGGGGAATCGTCCTTCGGAGCAGGTGCAGATAGTACGACGCCGGGCCGACACCCTCGTACTGTTCGCGCTCGACGGATCGCTGTCGCCGGCATAGGAACGTTTTTCCCGAATCCGTCCACAGATCGGTGTATGGACTGGCCGCACGATCCCGACGACGAGGAGGGCAGCGAAGGGATGCGTAAGTACGGGATGGCGATCATCGCCAAGAAGGTCGACGAGGACGAGGACTTCCCGCTGTCGGCCGAGGAGTTCGTCGCCGAGCACGGCGACGAGCCGATCCGCATCAACTACCAGCGCGTCGTCAGCCTCCGAGAGATTTTCGAGCACGTCGACGCCGAGGAGTTCGAGACGATCGTCGACATGCACAAGGAAGTCGGGAAAGCGATCCGCGAGGGCGGCTACTGGGACTACCACCCCGTCGGCTCGAATCCCGAGACCAAGCGCGCCTGAGTCGGGACGCCGGACCGCAGTTGACTGCCGCGCCGCTTCGCGTCACTTATACGAGATGCTTCACAAGAAGGTGATACCGTGACGAACACGCAGGTTACGCTCGTTCAGATCGACAACTACGGCCCGTGGACGGTGACGCCGGAACCGCGCCGGGAAGTCGACCTCCAGACGCTACAGTCCCGCCTGTACGCTGACCTCTCGCAGCTCGTCGGCAACCGGGGCGGCTACGTCTTCTTTACCCGGTTCGACAACATGATCGCCGTGACCAACGGGCTCGACGAGTCCGACCACGCGATGATCCAGGAGTCGATCGGGAACCGCTACCCGGTGACCGTCAGCCTCTCGGTGGCCACGGGCACGACGCCCGCCCACGCGCTCGCGGACGCCACCGATCGGCTGCAGGACCGTGGCAGCGCGCAGGACAAGAACCGCCGCGAAATTCTGTGCGGGCGCACGATCGGAGACGAGCACCGTACCGACGAGGACGTCCGGATCGCCCACTTCGACGTGATCGACGCGACCGGCGAGTACACCGACCGGCTCAGCGCGTTCGAGACGTTCATCGAGATCGAGCAGGGGTACGCGACGCTGATGAAACAGATGCACGGCGAAAACGACGCGCTCTCCTTTTTCGTCGGCGGCGACAACGTCATCGCGACATGTCCGACGCTCGGCGAAGAGGACTACATCGACGCGATCGACCACGTCTCCGAGATCGCCGGCGTTGACCTCCGCGTCGGCGTCGGCGCCGGGAAGACGGCCCACGAGGCCGGGATGGACGCCAAACACGCGCTGGAGAACGCCCGGGCGAGCGGTGACGCGGTCTGGTTCGCCGAGTGACACCGCTTTCGGACGACCATCCTGGTTCGAGAGCAGCCACACCGAGCGCCGAAAACGTCTACAAGAACTAATCTACCGCGGGAACGGTGATAAGTGTGGTGTAGGTAGCTTTTAGACCGCTCGCTTGCTACTTTGTCACATGGACGACGACGTGACAGTGCGCGACATGATGTCCCGGGAGTACGTCGGCGTCAGCGAGTCCGACGCGGTCGCGGACGTCGCGGACGTGCTCTGCGAGGACGAGGCGACGCTCGCCGCCGTCGTCCGGGGCAGCCGGCCGGTCGGCGTCGTGACGGCTCACGACCTGCTGTCGCACGTCTCGGACGACGCGGCGTCGATGACGGTCGGCGACGTGATGCGGGAGCCCGAGCCGACGACCGCGCCCGACCGATCGTTCCTCGACGCGCTGGACCTGATGTCGACGCAGGGCACCCGGCGACTGCTCGTGACCGACGACGACGAACTGGTCGGCGTGCTGACCGCCGACGACGCGGTGACTGCAGCGACCTCGCTGCTACAGAACGGCGGCGCCGGCGTGGAGTCGGATCGACAGCCGATCGGCGCGGACGTCGGTACCGAGGCCGCTGCCGCCGGGAGCGTCTCGGACGATCGCGCCCGTGCGAGCGCGAACACGAACTACTCCTCTCAGAGCGTTTGCGAGAGCTGCGGCTCGCTGACCCGCGACCTCCAGAACTTCAACGGGCAGCTCATCTGCGCCGACTGTCGAGACGTGTGAGTCGAACGGGAGCTCCTCGCCGGGGGTTACCGTCTCGGTCGCTCACGATACTGACGAACCGCTAGCCATGGACATCGAACGGCCCGCGATCGAGGATGTCGACGAACTTTCCGATCTCTGGGTCGCGCTGGCCCGCGAGCAGCGCGCTCACGGCACGCACATCCGCCCCGAAGCCAACCGCTCGCGGATCGCGGAGACGATGAACCGCCACGCCATCGCCGAGGAGGCGTTCGTCGCGCGGGCGAACGGTGAGATCGTCGGGTTCGTGACCTACGAGCGCGCCGGCGAGGGCTTCGAGACGGACGTCGACCGCGGCGTCGTCCAGAACCTGTACGTCAGGCCGGCGTTCCGCGACGCTGGCGTCGGGGCGTCGCTGCTCGCTCGGGCCGAAGCCGACCTCGCCGCGAACGGCGCCGACGCGATCACCGTCGAGGCGATGGCCGACAACGAAGCCGCCCGCAGATTTTATCGGTCGAACGGATACGGTCGCCACCGGGTCGCGCTGGAGAAGCGACTGCGAGACGAAAACCACTCAAAGGATGGGGGCTAACGACTATTCGCGCCAGGGGAGCTTGGGCGGTTCAAGCACTCGACTTGTAATCGAGAATCCAGGGGTTCAAATCCCCTCCCTGGCTCTTCTGTCCGAACGAACGTGAGGACGAAGAGCGACCGGAAAGATGTGAATCGGGGAGCGGGAAGTGAGCAAGCGGCAGCGAGCGAACGGGAACGACCGTGGTTCAGATCCCCTCCCAACCCGAACGCCGCTCCGAGGGCGGACCGTCTACAACTCGACGCCGGCCCGGTCCTCGCCGACGCCGAACCGAGTTCGTTTTATCGACCGTAGCCCAACGTGGCCGGCGTGGAGAACGTAACAGACCGGACGAGCAACCCGTTCGGCATGCGACCGCCCTGTGAGGACGTCTGCGCGGCCGACGGCCCCGAGGCCGCGTTCGGCTACGGCGACGCCAACGCCGACTTCCACGTGATCGGCGACCGCCCGGACGTCCACGGCGGCCGCGAGACTGGGATCCCGTTCACGGACTCGGGCGCCGGCGATCGGTTGCAGGACGTGTTACGGAACGTAGGGCTGCTGGCCGAATCCGACGGCGACCCCGACCCGTCGAACGTCTTCCTGAGCTACCTCTACATGTGCTGTCTGCCGGAGGGAGAATCCCCCGACGAGCGCGAATACGCCGAACTGGAACCGTTCTTCGACGCCGAACTTCGGGCCATCGCGGCGCACGTGTTGCTGCCCGTCGGCGAGCGCGCGACCGCACACGTTCTGGAGAACTACACCGCCCAGGCGAGGCGCCTCGAACTGGACATGCGCGAGCTACACGCCGCCGAAATCAAGGGCAGCGGCTTCCTCGTCGTTCCGATCCGGGAGCCGACGGAGTGGACCGACACGGACGCCGAGCGCATCGACGCGCGGCTCCGCGCGATGCTGGCTGGCGACTACCGCCAGACCTCTGACCTCAGCCGGTTCCTCGTCGACGACGAGCGGTACATGGTCCGATAGCCGACCGCGGCCCCGTTACCGACGCAGCTCCGACACGTCGGCGTAGTCGACGCCGGCGCGCCGGGCAGTTACGGCGTCGCGCTCCGAATCACCGACGAACAGCGCGCCGTCCGGGGCGACGCCGATGCGATCGATCGCCGCCAGCAGCGGCTCCGGATCGGGTTTGTGCGTCGCGACGGTGTCCCGCCCGACCACCGCGGCGACGTGGTCGTCGAGATCGTGAGTCTTCAGGGCGATCCGGCAGGCCGTCTCGCAGTTGAGCGAGCAGACGGCGACCGGTTCGACCGTCGCGAGATCGTCGCCCGACGGGAGGCGCGTCGACGTTCGGGCGCCGTCCCGCTCGTGGTCCGCGATGGTCGCCTCGACCCGATCGCGGATGCCGTGTTCTTCGGCGTCTTCCAGCATCGCCCACAGGCCGCGCCCGTCGGCGCCGACGCCCGCGTCGTCGTACACCGCAGCAACGTCGCTCGCGACGGCCGCCCAGTCGACGTCGAGGTCGACGATCGTCCCGTCGAGGTCGAAGACGACGCCGTCGTAGGAGTCGATCATACCGGCCGTTGTGGCGACCGGACGAAGAGTACTTCGGTGAGTCCGACGACGATGCCGCTCAATTGCTGGCTTCGAGCGCTTCGAGACTGGTGAGATGAACCCGCCCGCTGGCGGTCACTTCGACGCGGTAGCCCGATGTCCGAAATTCGACGCGGCCCTGTCGACGATCCCCGCCGGCCGTCCCGTCGAACAGCGCGTCGAGCGCGTCCGGGTCGATGACCTGATAGAGGGGCTCGAGTTCGAGCGGATCGACGCCCTTCGCGTCCGCCAGCGCCTCGACGACGGCCTCGCTCGGCGACTGTGCGGCCGAGTCGTCTCGTTGGGGAGTGGGAGTCATTGTTCACCCTCTCGGTGCGCAACGATAAAAGATTGACGAGAGATTTCACCAGCCTTTATTGATGATTTCGGATATTTCTAAGGAACCAATGTAATCGGGAGGGAACTCTAATTTGACAAAATCCGGGCCCGATCACGAGCAGTCCGACGCCGACATCCGGGATCGGACTCAGATGATGTACCAGCGCGCAAGCAGCGCCGTGATCGCATCGAAGGCCCTGAACCCCAGTCCGTAGCCGAGGAACGCCGGAACGGCGCCGACGAGTACGCTCCTGCCGAGAGAGATCCGGTGGACCTCGGAGAGCCCGATCGTCAGCAGCGCGGCGGCGTACAGCCCCGCCAGCGCGCGCACCTCCACGATCGGGACGCCCGTCAGCGCGCACGGGGCGGCGGCGTACGCGAGCACCTGTACCGTCTCGCTGATGCCGGCGCGGTCCGGTGCCAGCGGAATCAACAGCACGGTCTGGAGCGCGGCGAGAACGTGCAACGCCGCGGGCGTCACGAACAGCACCGCCGCGAGGATCCGCACGACATCGAACAGCGGCGAGCCAGCGTTCGACGCGCCGGGGACGAACGCGACGCGAGTGGTTTCGGCGACGAGCACGACGCCCATCGCGAACAGCAGGCCGGGCGCCTGGTCGCGGGGGACGACGCGCTCCCGAAAGAACCGCCGGGGCGAGACGAGCACGCGGAGCCACGACCGTACCAGCTCGGTCGTGAGGTGGTCCTCGGCGCCGACGCGGTCGGCGACGCCGGTCACGGCGACCGCCTCCGCGCTGCAGTGGGGCGACCCGTTCGGCTCGTCGGCGTTCGCTCGCTCATCGCCTCTACCGTGGGCGCCCTGCCGATAAAGCGTTGCCATCCGCGGGCACGACGGCGGTCGTCAACTCGGCGCGACGCCGCAGTGGCCATCCATCCGGCGGACGCTGCGGGCGGTCAGGCGCCGATGTTCTCCTCGCTCTCGAAGGTTTCCGGGTCCGGCTCGATTCCGGCGTACTGGACGACGCGGCGCCCGAGCGTCGCGACGCGTTCTTCGAGTTCGTCGTCTACGAACTCGTCGTCCTCGATCGCCTGGTACGCCCGGGGGACCACCGCCTGGTACGGCAGCACCCAGGCGTCGAGCGCGCGACAGACCGATCGGAGGTGATCGAGCGCCGTGACGGGAAATCGTCCGCCGGCGACGGCCAGCAGCCCCACCGTCTCGTTCTCGAACTCGTCGAACCCGCAGTAGTCCAGCGCGGTCTTGAGAACCGACGAGTACGAGCCGTGGTACATCGGCGTCCCGAGCAGGACGGCGTCGGCTTCGCGAACCCTGCGGGCCAGCTCCGGCGCGTCGCCGGCGTCCGGGGCATCGGCGTCGAACACCGGTAGCTCCAGCTCCCGGAGGTCGATCAGCTCCGTCGACGCACCAACCCGCTCCGCGGCGTCGAGCGCGACGGCGAGGGCGGTTCGCGTGTGACTCTCGTCTCTGAGGCTCCCGCAGATCGCGACGACGTGCGTATTCTCGGCCATGGTCGGGCACACGCGGGCCGGGACCCAATAGATTGTGGAGCGATTCGATGCGGCCGAAACTCCCGGAGCCGTCACGACTGGGCGTCGTCGAGCGGCGACGCGCGGGCAGCGAAGTACCTTAGACCCTGCGCGGTAAATCGTGACGTATGTCCGACACGGAACTCGACGACGTCGACCGGGAGATCCTCCACGCGCTCCAGGAGGACGCCCGCGGGCTGTCGTCCGGCGAGATCGCCGAGCGGACCGAGGCGTCCTCCAGCACGGTGCGCAAGCGGATCCAGCGCCTGGAGTCCGAGGGCGTCCTCAAGGGGTACAGCGCCGACATCGACTACCAGGCGTCGGGCTACCCGCTCCGGATGCTCCTCTTTTGCACGGCGTCGATCACCGAGCGCGGCGATCTCATCGAGGACGTGCTGGACATCCCGGGCGTCGTCTCGGTTCAGGAGCTCGTGACGGGCGAGCAGAACCTGCTGGTGACCGCCGTGGGAGAGACCGACGACGACATCACGCCGGTCGCTCAGGAGCTGCTCGACATGGACTTGACCGTCGCCGACGAAGTGCTCGTCCGCAGCCACGAGACGACGCCGTTCGACGACTTCTCGTCGGAGTAAGAGCGACGCGCGAGCCGCAGGGGCTACCGATCGCCGTCAGCTGCCGATCGCCTTGACCCGCGGCCACACGAACCCGCGCCCGAGCAGCGTGGCGATCGCCAGTCCCGGCAGGACGCCGTAACAGACGAGCTCGGCCGCCAGCGGCATCGTCGCGACCGACCCGGCGGCGCCAGTCGCGATCGCGACGTTCGCGAGCAGGCCGACCGCCGGCGTCGCGACGCCGAGAACGTAGAGGTAGGAGGGGTCCCACCCGTAGTACTGTCGCGTCTTCCGGATGACCACGAGGAAGACGACGGGCATCAGCACCGCTCCCGCGACGAACAGCCCGGCCGCCGCGCCGACCGCGTCGCCCGCGACGACGCCGCTGGCGTACTCCCAGCCGGTCGTGACGCCGTAGCGGTCGCCGACGAGCGCGCCACGCAGCGCCGCGGCGTCCGCGCCGGCCGCCCCGAGTTCGCCGCCGAGCGTCGTCAGCCCGTTGCGGTTGGCGTAGCCGTAGTAGCCGACGCCCGCGACGTACAGCGCGATCGAGAGGAAGATCAGCGGCCAGCCGAGCGACGCCGTCTTGAACCAGTTCGCCACGGCGTTGTCGAACAGCAGCCCCGTGACGCCGCCGGCGGCGTCGCTCGACGCCGAACTCCCGCCGGAGGTCGTGCCGCCCGATGCCGTGCCGCCCGATGCCGTGCCGCCCGCTGCGGCGTTCGCGGCCGCGTCGGCGGCGCCGGCCTGTGCCGTGCCGCCGTCGCCGACCGTCGATCCGGCGGCGGACGCGTCGGTCGAACCCGCGTTCGAGGTCGATGCGGTCGAGGCTCCCGACGACCCCGACGTCGTCGATCGGGATGATCCGGACCTCGACGAGCGCGAGGAGGAACTCGATCCGCCCGCGGAGCCGCTTCCCGAACGCGAGGCGGAACTCGTCCGCGAACTGGTCGAGGAGTTCGGGGTCGACCCGGACGACGAACTCGACGACGACCGGGACGTCGATCCGGCGGAGCTCCGCGTACTGGCGCGACCGGAGCCGCTGGAACCGGGGCCGCTACTGGACGATCCCGAGCGACTCGTTCCGGCGTCGCTCCCTGTCGTCCCGGAACTGGTGCTCGTGGTCCGCGAGCTGCGACTCGTAGTGCTGTTGCTCGTCGTTTTCGAGCTACTCCCCGTCGTTCCGGAGCTGGCGGTGCTACTCGTGGCACTCGACGACGACGCGTCGGCGTCGGCGTCGTCTTCGTCCTCGTCCTCGGACGGCCAGCTATCGGGGTCGGGCATGCCGTCCATCCGCTTCGCGACGTACGTCGAGTGGCCGAGGCGGTCGTAGGACTGTCGCTCGGAGGAGCTTTTGAGGGTGTCGTAGGCCTTCTTGATCGCGGTGAACTGGGCGGTCGCACGGGGGTCGTCGTTCCGGTCGGGATGGTACTCCTGGACCATCTCCCGGAACGCGTCGCGGATTTCCTCTTTCGAGGCATCCTCGTCGACGCCGAGCAGATCGTAGAAATCGTTCGTCATAGAGACCCGTTTGTCGACGCAAAGGAAACGCAAGTATATAATTGCAAGGAAGAAGCTAAAAGTCCGCGAGCGACGCCTGCCCCGCCCCGTCGATCTCGGCGTCCTCGGGATCGGCGTCGGTCTCCCCGGGATCGGCGTCGGTCTCCCCGGGATCGGCGTCGGCATTCTCAGGGTCGGTGTTGGCAGCCGCGTCATCGGCGTCGTCCTGAGAACTGTCAGGCGCTCCGCCGGCGTTGCTCTCCGGCGTCGCGGCATCGTCGTCGCCGGAATCGGGCCCGTCCCAGCCCGTCAGCCGGGACTGCTCCCCGCCGGCGAACGAGAGGTTCGAGACCCTGACGCCGACTTTCCGCACCGGCTCCTCGGCGAACTCCGCGAACAGGTCCAGCGCGATCTCCTCGACGAGGTCGGCGTCCTCGACGGGTCCCGGAAGCGACCGTTCGCGCGTGTTGATGTCGTACGGCGGCGTCACGGCCTTGACGCCGATCGTACGGTACTGGGCGCCCTCGCGCTCGGCGCGGTCCGCCACCGCCTCGGCGAGCGCCCGGAGCTGGTCGCGCTTGCGGTCGGCCGCCTCGACGGCCTCGGCGAACGCCGACTCCCGCGAGAGGCTCTTGGGATCGCCCGTCGGCGTCACCTCGCGGTCGTCGGCGCCGCGAGCGCGATCGTACAGTTCGCGGCCGCGCTCGCCGAACCGGGACTCCAGCTCGTGGGGGTCGGCGTCGGCCAGATCGCCGGCCGTCTCGATGCCGAGTTCGCGGAGCGTCCGGGCGGTCACCGGCCCCACGCCGTGGACCTCCTCGACGTCGAGCGGCGCGAAGAAGTCCGCGACCTCGCCGGGCTCGACCACGACGAGCCCGTCGGGCTTGTCGCGGTCGCTGGCGACCTTCGCGGCGCTCAGGGTCGGCGCGACGCCGACGCTCGCGACGACGCCGACCTCCCGCTCGATGCGGTTCTTGACGTGGCGGGCGAACCCGTCGACGACGGTCCACGCCGTGCGGTCGGTGACGTCGAGGTAGGCCTCGTCGATGCTGACTTCGCGGACCACGTCCGCGCAGTCGTGGAGGATCTCCTTGACCTCGCCGGCGATCTCCGAGTAATAGTCCAGATCGACCGGGCGATAGTAGCCGGCCGGTTCGTCGGCGGCATCCTCGTCGTCCTCGGCGTCGACCTGCCGGGGCAGCCGCTCCAGCGCCGTCGATATCGCCTGTGCGCTCTCGACGCCGTACTCGCGGGCCTCGTAGCTGGCGGTCGCGACGGCGCCGATGTCGTCGTCCGGTTCGTACCCCATCCCGACGACGAGCGGCTCGCCCTCCAGTTCCGGCTCGCGCAGCCGCTCGCAGGCCGCGTAGAAACAGTCCATGTCGACGTGGAGGACGATCTGGTCGGGCGCGCCGGCGTCGACGCCCGGCAGCGTTCCGTCCCCCGCTCCCGTCATATCGCCCTCTTTGCCCGCCGTATCGTTAAAGCTCTTGCTCCCGGCCGCTGATCGCTCGGGAGCGGGCGGCGACGGGCGACGACGGGCGGCGACGGTTGTACCGGGAATGTTACGGGGCGATAAGATCGTTCCGCCGAGAGTTTCTTATCGGTGGACTGAGATACGTGGGACATGAGCGTCGTAGACGTCGCCGACGTAACCAAGACGTACGGCAATTTTCGCGCCCTCGACGGCCTCTCGCTGGCAGTCGAGCGCGGCGAAACGTTCGGCCTACTCGGACCGAACGGCGCGGGCAAGACGACGACGATCCAGTTACTGACCGGTCAGGTGCGGCCCGACAGCGGGACGCTGTCGGTGCTGGGCACCGATCCGGCGACCGAGCCGATCGAAACCCGACGAAAGGTCGGCATCGTTCCCGAGAAGGAGTCGCCGCCGAGCTTCCAGAGCCCGCGCGAGTACTTCCAGTTCGTCGGTCGCGTGCGCGGCATCGACTCCGACGTGCTGGCCGAGCGCGTCGACGAGTGGGCCGAGCGCCTCTCTTTTGCGGACAAACTCGACGCCATGTCGACGGACCTCTCGCGCGGGCAACAACAGAAGGTGATGCTCTCGCAGGCGTTCCTCCACGACCCCGACCTGGTGTTCATCGACGAGCCGCTGGCCAACCTGGACCCGATCGTTCAGGCCCGCGTCAAGGAGTTCTTCGAGGAGTACCGATCGGCCGGCAACGCCCTGTTCCTCTCGACGCATCACATCGAGGTCGCCGAGGAGATCTGCACGCGCGTCGGCGTCGTCGCGGACGGCCGGCTCGTCTCCGAGCGCAAGCCCGCCGAGATGGGGACTGAGGAGTCGCTGCTCGACGTGTTCGTCGACGAGGTCGACCGGAACGACGACGACCGACGCGACGGGCGGGACGCCGACGAGCGCTCGTCGAAACCGACCGCACGATCATGAGCCGTAAGCTCGACCGGACGCTGTTCGCCGGGATGGTCCGCGAGGAGTGGCGGCTCCACGCCGAACTGTTCGGCGGGCGGCGCTTCGCCGCCTTTCCCCTGTTCGTCGCGCTGGTCGCCGGCGCGGCCGTCGTCGCGCTGACCGAAACCGGGACCTCGGTGGCGGCGGTCGTCGCCGGCCTCCACGCGCTGGTGTTCGCGTTCGGCCTCCACACCGGCTCGATCGGGCTGGTCGGCCGCGACGCCATGGACAACCTGCTCGGCGAGGTGAACCTGCTCGTGTTCTCGGCGCGGACGCTGCCCATCTCGCGCCGGCGTCTTCTCGTGCACTTCCTCGCGAAGGACGCGCTGTACTACTCGGCGCTGTTCATCCTGCCCGTCGCCCTGGCGTTCCTGCCCGCCGTCGGCGGTAGCGGCGGCGAGTTCGGCATCGCGCAGCTCCCACTCCTGTACCTCTCGCTGACGGCGACGTTCGTGCTCGGACTCGTCGTTACGCTCGCGTTACTGGGGCTGTCGTCGCGCGGCGTCGCGGGCTGGCTGGCGGCCGGCGCGCTGGCGGCGGCCGTCGGCGGCGCGCACGTCGCCGGCGTCGACTGGGTGAGCGCGACGCCGTACGCGCTGTTCGCGTCGCCCTCGCCGCTGGCGGTCGCCGGCACGATCGGTTCCGTCGGCGTCGCCGCGGCGATCGGCCTCGTCGCGTTCGACCCCTCGACGTCGACGCCGACGCGCTCGGTCGACCCGGCGTTCGAGCGCTGGCGCGCCCGGTTCGGCGACGAGACGGGGCTGACGACCAAGACGTTCTTGGACGTCGCGCGCTCGGAGGGCGGCCTCTGGAAGGTACCGTTTTCCGGCGGCGTGATCTTCGGCGTCTGCGTCGGGCTGGTCGAACTCGCCGGCCGGATCACCGGCGTCGAGGCCTCGACCGGCGCGACGTTCGGCGCCTTACTGGGGCTGTCGGCGTTCACGACGTACAACTGGGTCACCCAGTACGACGACGCCGAATCGTACCTGCAGTACCCGCTCTCGCTCGACGCGCTATTTGAAGCCAAGCGTCGCGTCGCCGCGTTCGTCGGGCTGCCGACCGCAGTCGCGTACTTCGCGATCGCCGCGGTCGCGTTCGACGCCCGCCCGGTCGACGCCGTCGCGGGACTCGTCTTGCTCGTCGGCTTCCACCAGTACCTGCTGGGTGTGACGACGTATCTGGCCGGCTTCGATCCCGGAGAATTCCTGTTCGACACCGTGCTGTTCGCGGTGTTTACCGTCGCCGTCGCGGCGACGCTGGTCCCGCTGCTGATCGTCGGGCTGGTGCTGGCGCCGCTGTCGGGGACGGCGCTGGCGGCGCTTGCTGGTGCGGGCGTCCTGATGCTGGCGGTCGGCGAACTGGCGTACCGCCGGGCGGTCGATCGCTGGACCGACCGACTGGGCGCTTGATCGACGGAGGCGCGACCGAATGACGCGGTCTCGTCTCGACGCCTGCTCGTGATGGCGGTGGTTCTCGGGTGACGGAATACAAATGCCCGTCTTTTGCGCACGAAGTTTTAACTCCAGTTGTGTGCTATCTGATGGCATGGACGTACGTCAGGCACGCCCGGACGACGGCGCGGCGATCAGAACCGTCGCCCGCCAGTCGATGTACGCGTCGTACTCGATGAGTCCGGACACGATCGACGCCGCAGTCGAGGAGTGGTACGACGACGCCGCGATCGAGGACGCGACCGAGGACGACGATCGGCAGTTCCTCGTCGGCGAGCGCGACGAGGAGATCGTGGCGTTCGCCGACGCCGTCGTAGTGGGCGACGACGAGACGGGAGACCTCCACTGGCTGCACGTTCACCCGGACTACCGGGGCGAGGGCGTCGCGAAGACGCTGCTCGACGAGACCCGCGACGCGCTCGCCGAGCGCAGCGTCGACGTGCTCCGGGGGATGGTGCTGTCGGACAACAGCGAGGGCAACTCTTTCTACCGTCACCACGGCTTCGAGACGGTAGACGAGCGCGAGATCGAGATCGACGGGCGACGGCACGTCGAGAACGTCTACGTCGAGCAGCGCGCGTCGGGGCTGGCCGCGGCCGTCCCGGCCGGCGAGGCGGAGGACGCCACGGCCGAGGAGTCGGGGGACCGGCTGATCGAGGCGACGACCGACGACGGTCGGACGGTGTACGCCGACCGGTCGGACCCGGACAAGGGATCGATGGCACCCTTCTTCGTCACCTACGCCGACCGCGACGCCGAGCGCAAGTACGGCTACTACTGCGATAACTGCGAGTCGCTGGCGACCGCGATGGACTCGATGGGGCGGATCGAGTGCGGCGACTGCGGCAACGCGCGAAAGCCGTCGCGCTGGGACGCGTCGTATCTCTGATCGGAGTCGATCCTCGCTGTTTTCTCCGCATTGGGGTACGGCGACGCGGCGTCGACCGCGCCGCGGCGGCCGCGACGTCTATGCTAACCGGTAAGAGGGACCAGTCCCAACTGACGGGCGATGCAAACACGAGTCGAGGACCACGTACCGCTGCTGACGGGCGTGCTGTCGATCGTCTCGCTGGCGATCGTGTTCGCGGCGGCGCTGCAGGCCGTGCCGACGGACGCGCTGCCGACGGCGCCCGACGCCGTGCTGGACGCCATCCCGACGCTCAACGCCGTCGTCAGCCTGGCCGCGATCGGCACCATCACCGCCGGCGTCAGAGCGATCCGACGCGGCGACGTGGACCGCCACCGGAAGCTCATGATGACTTCGTTCGGCCTGTTCGTCGCGTTTCTCGCGATGTACCTCTACCGCGTCTCCCTGCTCGGGCCGTCGTCGTTCGCTGGCCCGGCGGTCGTCGAGCGGTTCGTCTACTACCCGGTGCTCGCGATCCACATTCTGCTCGCGATCGCGTCGCTGCCGCCGGTGTACTACGCGCTGTTGCTCGCGCTAACGCGGCCGGCCGCCGAGCTGCCGTCGACGAACCACGCGCGGGTCGGCCGAGTGGCGGCGTCGCTGTGGCTCGTCTCCTTCGCGCTCGGCGTCGTCGTCTACCTGCTGTTGCACGTGCTGTTTTAGGGGTTGGCTACGAGGAACTGTCGTACTGCATCGGGGCTATCCGCGACCCGTTATGAACTGCTTTCACATGGAAGCTCTGGAGGTAACCCCGGCTACGGCGTGTATCTACCCATGAGTGGGGGGAATCAGCGAATACGGGGCGAACAGTCCAGAAGTCCGGAGTTGACGCCGAATCGCGTGTTCGAGATTCTGGAGAGTCAGCGGCGTCGGCACGTACTTTCCTATCTGCGTCGCCGTGATCGGGAAGTACACGCCGACGAACTTGCGGCGGCCGTCGCGGCGCGCGAGAACGACGTCGATCCCGCGGACGTCGACGAGGACCGACTCCGTCAGATCCAGCTCTCGCTCCACCACGTCCACCTGCCGAAGTTAGAGAGCGCCGGGCTGATAGAGTGCTCGCAGGGAGACGAGCGCACCGTCGAACTGACCGGCGACATCGGCCCGCTCGAACCGGGCCTGGATGTCCAGCAGACCGACCAACGGCGGGAGTACTACACCAACTAACTGTTCTCACCGGGCGACGAACAGCGGCGTCGCCACGTGCGTCGCAACCGCGATCAGACGCCGTCGTCGAGTTCGCTGTCGACCTCGCTGACGCGCACGCCCTTCGACTGGAGGTGCTGGAGCTGGCGACGCGCGAACTCCTCCTCGGTCGTCCCGCGCGTCGCGAGCACGAACACTCGCGCTTTGCCCGAGGGTCGCATGGTCCGGCCGGCGCGTTGGGAGCCCTGCCGGCGCGATCCGCCCAGCCCCGACGCCATGATCGCGAGGTCGGCGTCGGGCAGGTCGATCCCCTCGTCGCCGACCCGGGAGACGATCAGCACGTCGCGCTCGTTCCGCCGGAACTGACTGAAGAGTCGTTCCCGGCGGGCGTGAGGCATCTCGCCGCTCACGAACGGAATATTGAGGGCTTCGGCGAGCTCGTCGCCCTGATCGATGTAATCGGCGAAGATCAGCGCTTTCGATCCCGGATGGTCGGCGAGGATCTCGCGGACCTCCTCGATCTTCGTGGGATTCGACGCCGCGAGCTGGCGCTTCTCGTGGCGCTCGGCCGTAGCGTACTCGTCCTGGTAGGTGTCCTGATCCCACGGGACGTACCGGATCTCTACTTCGGGCTCTTGCACGTAGCCGGCGTCGAACAGCGCGTCCCAGTCGGTGCCGATCGGCGGGCCGATCAGCGTGTAGATCTCCTTCTCGCGGTCGTCCTCGCGGATCGGCGTCGCCGAGAGCCCGAGCCGGGCGCTCGTCTGGAGGTCGGCACTGCGCCGGTGGACGTCCGCGGGGACGTGGTGAACCTCGTCGTAGACGATCAGTCCCCAGCGGCGCTCGTCGAACAGTTGGCGGTGGCGATCCATCCCGGCGGTCTGGTAGGTCGCGATCGTGACGGGGCGGACGTTCTTCGTCCCGCCGTGGTACTCGCCGATCTGGTCGGGGGCGAGATCGGTGTGGGCCAGCAGCGTGTCGCGCCACTGGCTCGCGAGTTCCCGGGTCGGGACGAGGATCAGCGTCTCGCCGCCGATCGCCGCCATGATCCCCATCGCGGCGACGGTCTTCCCGCTGCCCGGCGGGCCGACCAGCACGCCCGATCCCGAGTCGACGAAGCGAGTCACCCAGTCGGACTGGTAGCCGCGCAGATCGAGATCGAGCGAGATGTCGATCGGGTCGCCCTCATCGAGGTCGCGCTGGTCCTGCACCGGGTAACCCGCCTCGTACAGCGTCCGCTTGATCGACGCCTCGGATCCTTCGGCGACCCAGCTCTCGGTGTCCGAGATGGGAGCGCGAAGCTGGGCCTCGTCTAGCTTCTGGCGCGCGACGTTGCCCATCAGCTCGGCGTTCCGGGCTTCGAGCACGGTGTAGCCGTCCTCGTGGGTGAACAGGCGGAACTGGCGCGCCCGGTCCCACTGGTCTTCGATCCACTCTTCCAGTCCGCCCAGACGCTCTGGGAGCACCTGCCGAACGGTCTTGAGAAGTCGCTCGAACGAGTCGTACGGCGCCTGCCAGACGTCCTCCTTCCGGATATCGTAGCGGTACGCCTCCGATCCGGAGACGTCCGCGAGGTGGGCGAACTGCGAGAGCTGGGCCCGGGTGAACTGCGTGGGCTGGTCGACGACGATCTCGCGGCGCTTCGGGAACGGGACGACCCGCTCGCGGTCGGCAATCTCGCCCCACTCGGTCGGGTACCAGACCACCGGATCGGTTTCGACGTCGACGCGCCGGACGTCGCCCCGCTCGACCAACCCCTCAAGCGCGTCGACGGCGTCGGACTGGTCGCGGTCGAGCGTCCGGCCGACCTCGCTGGCGGTGACGACCGGCCGTCCGGCGTCCTCCAGCGCGTCGTGGAACTCGTCGAGCGCGACGGTCGACTCCTCGGCGTCGTTCTCTGACGACGCCGCGGCGGCAACGTCGTCCTCCGCCGTTGCGTCGTCCCCAGCAGCGTCGCCTTCGCCCGTTTCGGGACTGCTCTCGTCGCCTGAAGCGCGAACCTCGTCGTCTGTCACTGCCGGTTCTAGGGTGGCGGGGAGTCAAACGACTTTCGCGAGCCGATGGTTCGATCGCCACTACGACGTGTTTAGAGGCACAATAATAAACAAATTTATACAATATTGTTCCAATATGTTGGCTATGACGAACGCGGACACGTTCCAGGTCGAGGAGTTCGCCGTGATCGGCCGGACGTTCGAGGAGTATCGCGACATGTTCGACCTCGATCCGGCCGATTTCGAGGGTCGGGCGATCCTCGACTGCCCGGCCGGCGTGGCCTCGTTCGTCGCGGAGGCGCGGAACCGCGGCGCGTCGGCGGTCGGCGTCGATCCGGCGTACGAGCGCGCTCCGGACGCCCTGGCTCGCGAATGTCGGTCCGATTTCCGCGCGACCGCCGACCAGATCCGTGAGAAACCGGCGCTGTTCGACTGGGAGTACTACGGCACCATCGAGAATCGGATCGGGTACCTGAAGGTGGCGCACGAGCGGTTTCTCCGCGATTTCTCCACGAACGGCGATAGGTACGTTCCCGCGACGCTCCCGGAGCTGCCCTTCGCGGACGACGCGTTCTCGCTGACGCTCTCGGCAAACTTCCTGTTTCTCTACGGCGACCGCCTCGACTACGAGTTTCACCTCGACGCCCTGCGCGAACTGTGCCGGGTGACGAGCGAGGAGATCCGCATCTTTCCGCTCGCGGGGCTCGACACCGAACCGTACGACCGACTGGACGACGCGCTCGACGCGCTCCGGAGCGAGGGACGTCGCGTCGAGATTCGGAACGTTCCCTACGAGTTTCAGGACGGCGTCTCCGAGATGCTCGTCGTCACGCCGTGACGTCAATTGCCAGATCGTGACGCCGTGGCGTCAGTCCTCCTCGTCGACGCCGCGGGATCCCACCGATCGGACGCGGACGCCTCTTCCGGACCAGCCTACGGCGACGACGTGCGCCCCGAGGCCCGCGCAGAACGTCCCGAGGTTCCTGACCGTGTTTCCGTAGTGGAGCGTCTCGACTCTGAGCGGCGCGTGACTGATCGGCCACAGCGGACTCACGGGCTGAGTCGCGGGCAACAGCATCAGCACGTCTCCCACCACGTGGCCGAAGACGCCCAGGGAGAGTGCGAACGCGTAGTACACGGCCGTCGGCGGCACCGATAAGTTCGAGACGGAGTTGTTCGTCGAAGTCAGTGTCGACGCGCAGGCGAGCGACGTGAGGCCGACGAGACCGACGGCGACGGCGAACCCGAGCGTGTGCGTGACGCCGTGGTGGGCGACGCCGGGGACGAACAGGTCGAGGTCGGGAATCGTCGAAGCCAGTAGTGCGAGGACGGTGAACCGCGTCGCGATGCGCGGGCGTAAGACGGCGACGAACGGCGCGGACAGTACCAGCGCGACGCCGAGGTGCCCGATCGGATACATTCGATCCGTGTGAGTCAACGACACCCACGGTAAAAACCGCTGTTCCGAAGAAGGTTGGCAGGAGGCGGCTACGTCACGGCGGGGACGAACGACTATGGCACGCGCGGCCGAAGTTCGGTACGCGATGACCGTCGGATCGGCAAGCGTTTCCTACGCCGCCGCCCACGCACTGACGATTCTCGGGACGACGATCGCCGTCTACGGAGCCCTCGGGATCGCGCTCAGCCCGGTGATCGGCCCGATCCCGGGCGTCGCGTTCTCGCGGGTGGTTGGCGCCGTCGTTTTCGTCCTCGGAGCGTCGCTCGCCGTCTGGGGACTCACCAGGGATTCCGACTAGACGATGGATGCTGCTGTCGAGCCACAGAAACCTCTTTTCGAGTTAGCTTCAGTAGGATGGTGCGTGGGTGCAGTCCCAAGGGAGTGCACCGTATGCATCGTCGGCGGCTGAGCCGCCCTTGCGATGCGTGGGACCGGATTTGAACCGGCGGACCCCTACGGGACAGCGCCCTCAACGCTGCGCCGTTGGCCTAGCTTGGCTACCCACGCTCGCGGTGTCTTGCTGCACTCACTCCTAATCAACGGGTGGATAAAAGGGCTTTCGTTTATCCGTTCGAACGGGACGCATTACCACGCAAGGGCGACGGGGTCCGGAGGAGACGCGAGCGCCGGGTTTAGGTCCGAGCGAGCGGTGCGAACGTCCGCTGCAGGGAATCGCCCAAACACATCGGCAGTCGCTTGATTGGCGCGTCGCCCGAATCACGCGTATGGTTGAGACCCTATCGGACGAGACTGCCGAGGAGATCGTCAGAACCTGTCGCGCGGCGATCGGCGACGAGGTGCGCAACGTGACGTTCATCACCGAAGACGACTACGACGTCCACTACGTCCGCGACGACGTCGACGCCGACACCGAGTCGACGGGGTTCATCGAGGCCGAACAGCGGGGCTTCGCCTCCCAGCGCACGTACGGCTGGTCGGACATGGGCGAGTACGTGTTCACGATCCGCGCGTTCGAGGACGGCTACATCGGCCGGGTGATCGCAGGGGACCAGGGCGTCTACGTCGCCGCCGACGCGCTGACCGTCGACTCCTTTACCGACGCCGCAGAGAGCATCCGAGATCTGCTCGTCGACGCCGAGTGACGCCGCCGTCCCCATTGGGCATCCCGGCCGCTCACTCGTCGTCCGACCCCGTCGCGTCGTCTGCGCCGAGCGCGCCGAACGGGACGAGCGTCGCGTACACCACGACGGCGCCGAACAGCACGACGTAGTAGAGCCAGTTGTCGAAGTTCCGCGCGTCGAACAGCCACCACAGTCCCCCGACGAGCCCCAGCACCACGAGCAGGTCCACCGCGATTGCCCGTCGGCGTCGGACGGCGGCGTCGACGGCGTCCGGGAGGCCGACCATGGGGGCATCTACGACGCCGCGGTGTAAAAACAGGAGGCGACGGGTAGGCGGAAAGTCGCGGATGGACGGCGCGCGAAAGGCGGGTAGCGAGCGACAGGCGAGCGGAAATCGGGACCGAGAGTCGGCGACCCACGGCAGCCGGTAGCAAGAGCCGAAATCGCTGGGCTTTAAGCGTGGCGGAACGGCTCGTATAACTGCATGAAACTCCACGAATACCAGGCGAAGCAGGTCTTCGCCGACGCCGGAATTCCGACGCCAGCGTCCCAGTTGGCCGAGAGCGTCGACGAAGTCGTTGCTGCCGCCGAGGAGATCGGCTACCCTGTCGCCATCAAGGCGCAGGTGCAGGTCGGGGGACGCGGCAAGGCCGGCGGAATCGAGCTCGTCGAGAGCGAGGGCGAGGCCCGCGACGCCGCCGAGTCGATCCTCGGGATGGACCTCAAGGGGATCCACGTCGACCGCGTGCTCGTCGAGGAAGCGGTCGACTTCGTCAACGAGCTGTACGTCGGCGTAACGATGGACCGCGGCGAGGGCGAGCCCGTCGCGATGGTCTCGACGAAGGGCGGCGTCGACATCGAGGAGGTCGCCGAGGAGGATCCCGACGCGATCGTCCGCGAGCACGTCGACCCCGCGTTCGGCATGCAGCCCTACGAGGCTCGACGCGCCGTCTTCGAGGCCGGCGTCGACCGCGAGGTCGCCATCGACGCCGCCTCGATCCTGCAGACGCTCTATCAGCTCTGGGACGACCGCGACGCCAGCGAGGCCGAGATCAACCCGCTGATGGTCACCAGCGACGGTGAGGTCGTCGCGGCCGACGCCGTGATGAACATCGACGAGGACGCGCTGTTCCGCCAGCCCGAACTCGCCGAGATGGAAGAGGACTCCGCGGGCGGCGACGAGCTCGAACAGAAGGCCGATGAGTACGGCTTCGACTACGTCCGCCTCTCGGGCAACGTCGGCATCATCGGCAACGGCGCCGGCCTCGTGATGACGACGCTGGACCTCGTGGACCACTACGGCGGCGAGCCCGCCAACTTCCTCGACGTCGGGGGCGGCGCGAAGGCAGAACGGATCGCCAACGCGCTCGATATGGTGTTCTCCGACGACAACGTCGACTCGGTCGTGTTCAACATCTTCGGCGGGATCACCCGCGGCGACGAGGTCGCCAAGGGGATCAACGAGGCCTTAGAGCAGTTCGACGAGATCCCCAAGCCCGTGACGGTGCGCCTCGCGGGCACCAACTGGGAGGAGGGCATGGAGATCCTCAACGAGGACCTCGTGACGGTCGAACAGACGCTGGAAGACGCGGTACAGCGTGCCGTCGAGTACGCTGACGAGGTGGAAGCATGAGTGTTCTCGTAGACGACGACACCAGAGTCATCGTGCAGGGTATCACCGGCGGGGAAGGCAAGTTCCACGCCGAACAGATGATCGAGTACGGCACCAACGTCGTCGGCGGCGCGGTGCCCGGCCGCGGCGGCCAGGAAGTCGCCGGCGTCCCGGTGTTCGACACCGTCGACGAGGCCGCGCGTCAGACCGACGCCGACGCCTCCGTGATCTTCGTCCCGCCGGCGTTCGCGGGCGACGCCATCATGGAGTCGCTGGACTCGCCGCTCGATCTCGCGGTCGCGATCACCGAGGGCGTCCCGACCCAGGACATGGCCCGGGTCAACAAGCGCCTCTCGGAGGTCGACACCAAGCTCATCGGTCCGAACTGCCCCGGGATCATCACACCCGGCGAGGCCAAACTCGGCATCCTGCCCGGCAACATCTTCTCGTCGGGTAACGTCGGTCTGGTCTCGCGATCGGGCACGCTGACCTACCAGGTCGTCGACAACCTCACCGACCGCGGGCTGGGCCAGTCGACCGCGATCGGCATCGGCGGCGACCCGATCATCGGGACGACGTTCGTCGACGCCTTAGAGGAGTTCGAGAACGATCCGGACACCCACGCGATCGCGATGTGCGGCGAGATCGGCGGCGAGGACGAGGAGAAGGCCGCCCGCTACATCGCCGAGAACATGGACACGCCGGTCGTCGGCTTCATCGCCGGCCGCACGGCGCCGCCGGGCAAGCGCATGGGCCACGCGGGCGCCATCGTCTCCGGCAGCGGGACCGGCACCGCCGAATCGAAGATCAGCGCGCTCAACGACGCCGGCGTTGAGGTCGGCGACACGCCCGAGGAAGTCGCGGAAGCCGTCGAGGACCTGCTGTAAGGCGACGACCGCGCAGTTTTCGCCCCTCGGACAGCGGGGGGACACCCACCCGTCATTTCCGCTGTTCTCGGTCAACGTTCCGTTGGTCTCCGTCAACGATCCGGGCGATTCTCACAGCGTCGACTGGTAGGAGTTCTCGTCGACCTCGACGGCGTCGGTTTCCGCGAATGCCTCGACGACGCGGTCGACTTTGACGTCGAGTTCGTACTGCTTGTACTTCCCGCCGGCGCGTCCGGCGTTTTTCTTGTCGACCGTCGCCAGCCCGATCAGGTCGATCTCGGACATGTGGTCCCGCAGCGCGCGGGCAGAGAGCGGATCGGTCGCGTGCTGGTTGCAGATCGAGCCGTAGAACTCGTAGAGATCCTTCGTACGGATCGGGGTCTCGTCCCGGCGCTCGGCGATCGCCAGCGCGTGGAGGGCGTACTGGCCGTGTGGCGACAGCCCCTGGATCATCTCCGAGACGCGCCCGCGCTCGACGACGCCTTTCGCCTCCTCGACGTGCTCTTCGGTGATCTCGTCGGCGTCCTCGCGGCGGGCGATGTCGCCGGCCTCGCGCAGGATGTCGATAGCCTGTCGGGCGCTTCCCTTGTCCTGTGCGGCGTACGCGGCCGACAGCGCCACCGGCGCCGTGTCGTACGCGTCGGCGTGGAGGCCCTTTTCGGCGCGCTGGAACAGGATCTCCCGCAGTTCCTCGGACTCGTAAGCGGGAAAGAGGATCTCCTTCTCGCACAGCGAATCTTTGACCTTCGCGGAGAGGTCGTCCCGAAACGAGAAGTCGTTGCTGATCCCGACGACGCCGAGAGTCGCGTTCTCGATCTCGGGACGGGAGAGCTTGTAGAGGATCGTGTCGTCGTCGCCGACGTTGTCGACCTCGTCGAGCACCGTCAGGACGACGCCGCCGATCTCGTCCAGTTCCTCGAACAGCCAGTTGTAGATGTCGCTGGGGGCGTGTCCGCGCGTGGCAACCTGATTGTGATCGTCGCGCAGCTCGTTCAGGAGTTCGACGGCGACTTGATACGACGACGTCAGCGCCTCGCAGTTGAGATAGACGATCGAGAGGTCGATCTCGTCGCCGTCGCGATCCTCGTTGTGGCTCCGGACGTCCCGTCGAAGCCAGTCGAGCATGTACCTCGTGGTGGCGGTCTTTCCTGTCCCCGTCTTGCCGTAAATGAAGATGTTGTTGGGCCGCCAGCCGTTGAGGACGGGTTCGAGCGCCGAGGCGTACTCGTTGATCTGCTCGTCCCGTTCGATGAGTTCCTCGGGCTGGAACCCTTCGACGTCGAAGACGTCGCGGTCAGTGAATATGTTCTGAGTCGTGTTGAAAGGCGACTTCCGCGACACGTGCGATCGGAAGGGCGAATCTATTATAAAACCTCCGTTCCGCTGTTTCCGATGTTCCGTCAAGTATATATTGTTGGCTACCCGTCGTTTCCGCTGTTCCCCGGGCCGCGACGAGCGGGTTCCGCGGGGACCTCTCGGCGACATCCGAATCCAGAATGCTCCGTGCCCTCGGTGACAGCCGAACCAAAACGCTCTGTACTCTCGGCGACAGCCGAACCAAAACGCTCCGTGACCTCGGCGACAGCCGAACGCTCCGCACTCTCGGCGATCTCTCAACTGCTGTAGAACAGCGGAAACGACGGGTGCGTCTCCCAGCACTCGGGCCCTTCGGCCGCTGCAGAACAGCGGAAACGACGGGTGGGCGTCCCGGACTCACGGGCGTTGCAGCGCGCCTCGAAAAGCGTTGCAGCGCGCCTCGAATCTAGTCCTCCGGCGGCGCGTTGCCGTCGTCGGACGTCGAATCGCGAGATTCCGAGAGCGGCCGAGCCGGTACGCCCGCAACCGTCTCGCCGGGCGGGACGTCCTCGACGACCAGCGAGTTGGCCGCGACCTGCGCTCCGGCGCCGATCTCGACGCCGGGAAGCACGATCGCGCCGGCGCCGATCATCGCGCGCTCGCCGACGACGACGTCGCCCAGCCGGTACTCGTCCTGCAGGAACTCGTGGCACAGGAGCGTGGCGTCGTAGCCGATGATCGCGTGATCCTCGACGGTGATCCGATCGGGCCAGAACACGTCCGGCGTCGATTCGAGCCCCCACGAGACGCCCTCGCCGACCGTGACGCCGATGCGACGCAGCAACCAGCTCTTGAGCCGCAGGCTCGGGGAGATCCGGCAGATCACGATCACTACGTAGTTGAGCATCACCCGCAGCGGGTGGCGAGCCTCGGGCCAGTGGCGCAGCGAGTTCAGCGGGCCGGCCGTCCCGTGGCGGGCGAGCCGTTCGTGGCGCGGGTCGTCGCTCACTATCAATCAGTTCGGGCACTCGATATTTAAACTGGTCGGCGTCCGGCGGCGAGGTGAATTCGGCGTTCCCGGGGCGCTACGAGCAGTCCTGTTCGGCGAACGGCAGCCGCCAGTCTCGCCGCTCCGGGAGGGTGCGGTCGCCGACGGTCCACGACGCCGGCTCGCGGAGCGACAGCGGCCGCGCGACGACCGCGGTCAGCGAGCCGAACAGCGACAGCGGTGGGTGGTCGTCCCGGAAGAACCCGTGGGCGTCGAGCACCGGCGACGGAAGCGTATCCTCGGCGGTGGCCACGACGTCGGCGTCGGCGTGATCGCTCACCGCAGCTGCGACGAGCGCGTCGAACGCGTCCGACCGTTCGTTCTGCCCGACCAGCGGGAACGCGTCGAGCAGTTTGAGACACGTCATATCTCCGCTCCGCTCTACGGCCGTGACGATCGCCGCGTCGAGGTCGCCGTCGCGCCCGGCGGTGTACGTGCGAACCGACCAGTTCGGGTTCGCGTAGCGCCAGTCGAGAAACGCCTCGGTACGAGGCGTGTGGATGCGACCCGGGACCGCCGATTCGTACAGCGACGCCAACCGATCCGCCGGGACGCCGTCGCGACGCCGAACGTCGATTGCCGACGCGGCGTCGCCGTCGCCGGTCGCCGCGACGACCTCCCGGAGGCGGTTGAACGCGCTCGCGCCGGCGTCGGCGGCCGAGCCCACGACGGAATCGGCGGCGGGCCCCGCGACGCCGTCGACGCGGTCGCCGAACGCCTCGAAGAACGCCGAGGGGTTGTGGATGCGGTACGCCGTGGCGACGGTTCCGACCTCGACCCAGCCGAGCTTGAGGTAGGCGCTCTTCGCTTCCTCGTTGGGGAAGTTGAACACGAACGACGGCTCTCGATCCTCGAAGTAGTCGAGCGCCTGCTCGGTCATCCGGGTGAGGAGCCCGTTCCGACGGTGGTCCGGGTGGACCATCGCGTCGGCCGGCTGGATCGCCAGCTCAGCCCCGTCACCGGCTCGCATCGAAAACGAAATGAACGGCTCGGCGCCCACGAGTTCGCCGTTTCGCTCGGCGACGAACATCCGCGGTCGGTCGGCGTACGGGCCGCCGTACCGCCACGAGAACCACTCCTCGCTTCGGGAGGCGTCGAACACGTCGTCGTACAGTTCGAGGAACTGTGCCCGGTCGCCCGGCCGATACGGGCGAACCACGTACCCGTCGCTCGTCGTCGCGTCGCCCTGGACCGACCCCGGTTCCGTGCGCCCGGCGCGCCCCTGCATCGCCTGCTCGGACGAGGCGGTCGGCTTCGACCCGCTGTCCGACGTTGTCGGTTTGCTCATCTACACCATCATTCCGCGGAGATGATGTTTAGTTATGCTACAAGTAACTAGAAAGTAAAACTAAATTAACGCAACTAAATGGCGAGTATACGGCACCTACTCGCGGAGTTGCTCGATGTGGTCGATCCGCTGTTGAACCAGATCGGGTTTGCCGATGTCGTGGCGGACGCGTAGCCCGTCGGTGCCGGCGCGTTCGAGCGCGTCCTCGGCGATCTCCTCGGCTTCGGTGATCGAATCGGCGACGCCCACGACGGCGTAGGATCGGGAGGTCGTGGTGTAGATACCGTCCTCGCGGGCGTCCACGCTGGCGTAGTAGAGGATCGCGTCGCCGGCGTTCTCGTCGCTGATCGTGACCTTCGCTCCGGCGTCGGGATCGGTTGGATAGCCGTCGGGGACGGCGTACTTGCAGACGGTCGCGTGCTCGGCGAAGTCGAGTTCGGGCAGCGCCTCGCCCTCGCGGGCCGCGACCAGCACGTCGAGGAAGTCCGTCTCCAGCACCGGCAGCGTGTTCATCGCCTCGGGGTCGCCGAAGCGCGCGTTGAACTCGACGACCTTGATGCCGTCCGCGGTGAGCATGAACTGGCCGTAGAGGACGCCCTTGTAGCCATCGAGCGCGTCGACGACCTCGCGCATGATCGCCAGCGCCTCGGCGGAGTCGCCCTCGTGCATGAACGGCAACTGGAACGAGGCGTCGCTGTAACTGCCCATCCCGCCGGTGTTGGGCCCTTCGTCACCCTCGTAGGCGCGCTTGTGGTCCTGCACGGCCGGCGTGATCCGCAGGGAACCGTTGGCGACGAAGCCCTGAACCGTGAACTCCTCGCCGACTAGCCGCTCCTCGAGGACGATCCGATCGTACTCGGACTCGCGGATGTACTCTTTCCCTTCCTCGGCGGTGACCTGATCGCCGATGACTTTCACGCCCTTCCCGCCGGTGAGGCCGGCGGGTTTGATCACGAGGTCGCCGTCGTACTCGTCGATATACTCGCAGGCGGCCTCGCCGTCCTCGAAGACCTCGAAGTCCGGACAGCCCGAGACGTCGTTCTCGGCCATGAATTCGCGCTGGAACGACTTGTCCGTCTCGATCCGGGCTTCGGCTTCCTGCGGGCCGAAGGCGTAGACGCCGGCGTCGTCGAGCGCGTCGGCCACGCCCGCGGCCAGCGGCGCCTCGGGACCGACCACGGCGAGCGTCGCGTCGACCGATTCGGCGTACTCGACGACCGCTTCGGGATCGGTCGTGTCGAGCGTCTCGACGCCCGCGGCGATCTCGGCGATGCCGGGGTTCCGGTTGCCGGCGCAAGCGTACAGGGCTGCGTCGGACTCGGACAGTGCGCGCGCGATCGCGTGCTCCCGGCCGCCGCCGCCGACCAGCAGTACGGTCTCTGTCATACCCGGAACGGGTACGCACGGTAGTGTAAAGGTTGCTGTTTCACCGGTTCGGAGTGTACAAGATCGTGCTGGTGATCGGACGACCCGGATCCGACTTCCGAGGCAGATTAGTTTACAACAGGTGTTAGTAACTAGCCGAAAGTATGAACTACCACCCCGCAACTATACCGAACGATGGATGTACCCGCTCACCTCGACGGCGCCCTCTTCGAGGCGGTGCAGCGCGGCGGCACGTTCGATGACTCGAAGACCTTCGTCGACAGCGTTCCTCTGACGGACCCGGAGGAGATCCGCCGTCGGTTCGAGGTGCGACGCGACGACTCCGGGTTCGATCTAGAGTCCTTCGTCGAGGACCACTTCAGGCAGCCCCAGACCGCAGCGTCGGGGGTTCCGACGGATGCCGACACCGTCGAGGAACACGTCCGTCGACTCTGGCCGCTGCTCGTCGTAGAGCCGGCCTCGATCGCCGCCAAGCGCGGATCTCTGATCCGGGTCCCGGAACCGTACGTCACGCCCGGCGGGCGATTTCGCGAACTGTACTACTGGGACAGCTATTTCACCGCGGAGGGGCTCGCGGCCTGCGGGAACCTCGAAAGAGTCGAAGACCTCGTCGAGAACTTCGCGTGGCTGATCGAGGAGTACGGGCACGTCCCCAACGCGAACCGCGAGTACTACCGAACGCGCTCCCAGCCGCCGATGTTCGCCTCGCTACTGGGGGTGCTCGAACGCGAGTGCGGGTTCGACGCCGTCGAACCGCACCTCCGGGTGCTCGAACGCGAGTACGAGTTCTGGATGGACGGCCGGGAATCTCTGAGCGCTCCCTCGTCGTCGACTCGGCGAGTCGTTACCCTGGCCGACGGGACGCTCAACCGCTACTGGGACGACGCCGCGACGCCGCGCCCCGAGTCCTACCGGGAAGACGTGGCGCTCGCCGAGCGGGCGACCGACCGCGACGACGCGGACCTCTTTAGAGACGTACGAGCCGCCTGCGAATCTGGCTGGGACTTCAGCGGGCGGTGGTGTCGCGGCGACGACTTGACGACGATTCGCACTACGGATCTGGTCCCCGTCGATCTCAACGCGACGTTGTACGGCGTCGAGTCGTCGCTCGCGCGGTGGTTCGACGCCGCGGGCGACGACGACAGGGCCGGCCGCTACGCGGCGGCGGCCACTTCCAGGGCCGACGCCGTCAACGAGCACTGCTGGGACGCGGACGCGGGTTTCTACTTCGACTACGACGTGTCCGCGGACCGGCGATCCGAAACGTGGACGCTCGCGGCCATCTCGCCACTTTTCTTCGGCCTCGCAGACGACGAGCAGGCCGACGCGGTCGCGGACGCGCTCGAGTCGAAGTTCCTCCGCGAGGGCGGGTTGGTCACGACGCTCTCCGAGACTGGCCAACAGTGGGACGCGCCGAACGGTTGGGCGCCCCTCCACTGGCTCGCCGTGATCGGACTGGAGCGGTACGGGCACGACGACCTCGCACGAGAGATCGCGACGCGCTGGGTTCGGCTGGTCGAGGACGTGTTCGATCGGACCGGAAAGTTAGTCGAGAAGTACAACGTCTGCGACACGACGCTTCGCGCCGGCGGCGGGGAGTACCCCCTGCAGGACGGGTTCGGCTGGACCAACGGCGTCACCGTGGCGCTGAAAGAGCGGTTCGACCTCGAACATCCGCCGACAGCCTGAGCGGGCAAAGGCCGATGCCGCGGGGCGGATCACGCCTCCGCGAGGAGTTTCCGGAGCGTGACGGCGAGTTCTTTGAACGCGTCGATCTGGAGGCCGTCCGTGGTAGTGAGCACTCCCCGGTCACCCTCGATCACGCGGCTGAGGAAACCGTACTCGAAGATGCGCATCGTGAACTGGTACTCGCCGACGTCGGGTTCGACGTTCGGTTCGGGGGTCAGCTTCCGGTAGGTCTCGGCGTCGCCGAACCCGATCCGCTCGTTCTCGACGAACAACTCCTTGACGCGCCGGACGGCCTCCTCTTCCCCGTCGTAGAGGTCGTCCCGAACGTACAGCACGTCGAAGCTGTCAGGCGTGAAGTAGATCACCGTCCGCAGGGAGTCGCCGACTGCGGTCCGGCAGGCACTTGCGATGGTCTCGTCGAATTCGGTGGTCGTTGTGGTCGATACCATGGTGAGTATACGCTCGCAGAGGGCATCAACTGTTGCCTGCGAGCCGCTCGATCCGTGACAGGTCCGAAGCGATCGAGCCGCGCGGCGCGATCGCGGAACTCGTTTCGCGCGCGCCGACCGACACCTACTTTGAGGCCCGACCGGCACCTAGTCGCTAATGCAGGAGTACCTGGATCTCGTCGACTCCGTCCTCACGGAGGGCGCGTACAAGCCCAACCGGACGGGGGTCGACACCGTCTCGGCGTTCAGCCGTCACTACGAGGTCGACCTTCGGGAGGGCTTTCCCCTCCTGACGACCAAGCAGATGGACGGCTACCGGTGGAACTCGCTGATTCACGAGTTCCTCTGGTATCTCTCCGGCGAGGAACACATCCGATCGCTCCGCGAGGAGACCGGCATCTGGGACGCGTGGGCCGACGACGAGGGGCGCCTCGACACCGCCTACGGACGATTCTGGCGCCGCTTCCCCTACCCCGAGGAGGGTCTGGACGGCGAGACGTGGCCCGACGAGGACCACCGCTGGGTCAACGAGGACGAGCGGACGTTCGACCAGATCCAGTACGCGCTCGACCAGTTGCGGGAGAACCCCCGCTCGCGCCGGATCGTCGTCAACGCGTGGCACCCTGCGAACGCGGCCGTCTCGACGCTGCCGCCGTGTCACTACTCGTTCGTGTTCAACGTGCAGGGAGACCGCCTGAACGTCCACCTCACGCAGCGCTCGGGCGACGTCGCGCTCGGGGTTCCGTTCAACATCGCGGCGTACTCGCTGCTGGCGACCGCGATCGCCCAGCGCACCGGCTTCGAGGTCGGCAAGTTCGCCCACACCGTCGTCGACTCCCACATCTACTGCGGGAAGGGCGACCGGGGCGCGTGGTACGAGGAGAACCTCTCGGCGCTCAAGGAGCGCCTCGCCGCCGTCGAGTCCGACGAGGAGTACCGCGACGTGAAGTCATGGCTCGAAGCGACGGCGCCCGAGGGCGAGGGGTACGACCACGTTCCGGGCCTGCTCGAACAGCTCGCCCGCGAGCCGCTCGATCGCCCCGAGATCCACGTCGCCGACAAGCCGCTGGACGAGTTGGCGTACGAGGACGTCGAACTGCGGGACTACGACTCACACCCCGGCATCTCGTTCAAGGTGGCCGAGTAGATGGAGCTGGTCGTCATCGCGGCGGTCGCGGAGAACGGCGTCATCGGCGTCGAGGGGGAGATGGCCTGGCACATCCCCGAGGATCTGGCGCACTTCAAGCGCGCGACGACGGGCCACCCGGTGATCATGGGCCGCGTGACCTACGAGAGCATCGCCGAGGATCTCGGCGGGCCGCTGCCCGACCGGACGAACGTCGTGCTCAGTCGGAGCGGCGTCGACGCGCCCGAGGACGTGATCGTCGTCGACGACACCGATGCCGCGCTCGCCGCGGCGGAGAACGCGCTCGACCGGCGGAACGACGCCGCCGACGAGGATGCCGATGAGAGTCCCGACGAGCGCGCCTTCGTGATCGGCGGCGCGACGGTGTACGAGCAGTTCCTGCCCGACGCCGACCGACTGATGCTGACCGAGGTCCACGAACGGTACGACGGTGACACGTACTTCCCGGACTGGGACCGCGGGCTGTGGGTCGAACTCGAACGCGACGAGCGCGACGGGTTCGCGTTCGTCGAGTACGCGCGCGACGCCGACGCCGAGTCGGCGTTCGTCGACTGAGCGGTGGGTCGCTTCGCATCGGCGTCGTGACGCCGCGGCGGAGGCGCCGCTGTGCGGGACCCGGCGCCGCGGCGAAAGCGGCGTCTCGCTGACGCCGTCGCGTCCGATGAGGACGGCCTTTTACCGTCAAACGCCGTACGTGGAGCCATGAGCGACGCCCCCACCGATCGCAATCGGCTCGACGAGGAGGAGAGCCCGTACCTCCGGCAGCACGCCGACAACCCGGTCAACTGGCAGCCCTGGGACGAGCAGGCGCTCGAAGCCGCCCGCGAGCGCGACGTCCCGATCTTCCTGTCGGTCGGCTACTCGGCGTGTCACTGGTGTCACGTCATGGAGGAGGAGAGCTTCGAGGACGAAGCCGTCGCCGAGCAGCTCAACGAGAACTTCGTCCCGATCAAGGTCGACCGCGAGGAGCGCCCCGATCTGGACTCGGTGTACCAGACGGTTTGCCAGCTGGTCAGCGGCCGCGGCGGCTGGCCGCTCTCGGCGTGGCTGACGCCCGAGGGGAAGCCGTTCTACGTCGGGACCTACTTCCCCAAGGAGCCCAAGCGCGGCGCGCCCGGCTTCACCAACCTGCTCGACAACATCGCGAACTCCTGGGGCGAGGACCGCGAGGAGATGGAGAACCGCGCCGAGCAGTGGACCCAGGCCGCGAAGGGCCAACTCGAGGAGACGCCAGACCAGCCCGGCGAACGCCCCGACGAGAGCGCCCTGACCGACGCGGCCAGCACCGCGGTCAGGGCGGCCGACCGCGACCACGGCGGGTTCGGCTCGGACGGCCCGAAGTTCCCCCATCCCTCGCGAATCCACCTTCTCCTGCGAGCGTACGACCGGACCGGCGAGGACGCGTACCGCGAGGTCGCCCGCGAGACGCTCGACGCGATGGCCGATCGGGGGATGTACGACCACGTCGGCGGCGGCTTCCACCGGTACGCGACCGACCGCGAGTGGATCGTGCCGCACTTCGAGAAGATGCTGTACGACAACGCCGAACTCCCGCGAGCGTACCTCGCGGGGTATCAGGCCACGGGCGAGGAGCGCTACGCCCGCGTCGCCGAGGACACGTTCGAGTTCGTCGAGCGCGAACTGACCCACCCCGACGGCGTCGGCGGGCGTGATCGGGGCGGGTTCTACAGCACGCTCGACGCCCAGAGCGAGGGCGAGGAAGGGAAGTTCTACGTCTGGACGCCCGCAGAGGTGCGCGACGCCGTCGACGACGAACTCGCCGACCTCGCGATCGATCGCTTCGGCGTCACCGACTCGGGCAACTTCGAGGGCGGCCGGACGGTGCTGACTCTCTCGGAGAGCGTCGAGACGCTGGCCGACGAGCACGACCTCGACGAGGGCGAGGTCCGCGACCGGCTGGAACGCGCCCGCGAACAGCTCTACGACGCCCGGGAAGAGCGCGTCCGGCCGCGCCGCGACGAGAAGGTGCTCGCCGGCTGGAACGGTCTTCTCATTTCGGCGCTCGCGGAGGGCGGGTTCGTGCTCGACGATCGCTGGTCGTCGCTGGCCGACGACGCGCTGGCGTTCGTCCGCGGAAAACTGTGGGACGCCGAATCCCAGCGGCTATCGCGCCGGTTCAAGGACGGCGACGTCAAGATCGACGGCTACCTGGAGGACTACGCCTTCCTCGCACGGGGCGCGTTCGACCTGTTCCAGACCTCCGGCGACGTCGATCACCTCGCGTTCGCCCTGAAGCTTGCGCGCGCGATCGAGCGGGAGTTCTGGGACGCCGACGAGGGGACGATCTACTACACGCCCGCGAGCGGCGAGTCGCTCGTGACCCGCCCGCAGGAGCTGCGCGACCAGTCGACGCCGTCGAGTCTCGGCGTCGCCGTCGACGTGTTGCTCTCGCTCGATCAGTTCGTCGGCCACGACCGGTTCGGCGAGATCGCCGAGACGGTCGTCGAAACCCACGGCCAGCGCGCGACCTCCAGTCCGATGGAGTACACGTCGCTCCTGCTCTGTGCCGACCGGCTCGACACTGGTTCGCTCGAACTGACCGCCGCCGGCGAACGATTCCCCGAAGAGTGGCGCGAGCGACTCGCCGAGACGTACCTCCCCGATCGACTGATTGCGCCCCGGCCCGCGACAGACGACGAACTGGAGGAGTGGCTCGAACGGCTCGATCTCGACGAAGCGCCGCCGATCTGGGCCGAGCGCGAGCACGTCGACGACCGGCCGACGCTGTACGCCTGTCGCTCCTTTACCTGCTCGCCGCCGGTCCACGACATCGCGGACGCGCTGGAGTGGGCCGAGGATCTCGCACCGGACGCCTGAGCGCCGGGAGTCCGGTCAGCGGCGACGGCCCATCACTCGACGGAGTCGACGCCGTCGGTTAGTCCGTCCGTCTCCGGCATCCCGCCGGTTCCGTCCGTGCTCTCGCTCGACCGGGGGGCGGCGTCCGGCGACACCGACTCGTCGTCCGCGGCGTCGTCGTCCGGAACTGGCTCGATCACTTTCTCGTACCCTTCGACGTACGTCTTGACGGTGGCGGTGAGGACGCCCAGTACGACCGGGCCGACGAACAGCCCGACGAACCCGAGCACGTAGACGCCGCCGAACACGCCCAGCAGGATCAGCCCGGGATTGAGATTCGCGCGGCGATCGATCACGATCGGCCGGACGAAGTTGTCGACCGAGCTGACCACCAGCAGGCCGTAGGCCGCCAGCAGCAGGCCGTTCGCGGTGTCGCCGATCGCGACGAGATAGGCGGACGCCGCGCCCCAGACGGCGAAGGCGCCGATCAGCGGCAGGAGGCCGAGGATGATCATCACGAACGTCCAGAAGACCACTTTCGGGATGCCCGCCAGCCACAGCCCGAGACCGCCGATGAGCCCCTGAATCACCGCGACGACGAGGTGCCCGATCACGACGCCCCAGGTCGTCTGCTCGATCTGCCCGTACAGCTCGTCGGAGATTTCCCGCGAGAGCGGCGAGTGTTCCTTGGTCCACTCGACGAGCGCGGGACCGTCGCGGAGCGTGTAGTAGACGAGGAAAAAGAGCAGTCCGAAGCCCATCCCGGTGTGCATCGCGGTGGCGAACACGTCTCCCACGCTTCCGCTCAGCAGGTCAAGCGCATCCTGCCCCGCCGTCTGGAGCAGCGGTTCGACCTTCACCTCGATGCCGAACTCCTCCGCGAGCGTGGCCTCGACGGCGGCGATCTGGAGATCGATGTTGCCCCTCGCCAGCGCCCGCATGTCGCGGTACAGCCGCAGCGCGACGAACAGCAGCGGGACGACCACGGCGACGACCGACGACAGGATCAACAGCACCGCTGAGAGCCGGCCGCCGACGCGGTCCGACAGCCGCCCGTGCAGCGGCATCAACAGATACGCGAGCACGACCGCACCGAGCACGTACTCGATAAAGGGGAGGACGACCGCCAGCGAGACGACCGCCGCCACCGCGATACAGCCGAGCAGGAACGCCTGCTGACGTTTCATGGCGCCCGCTTGTCCCGGCGGTAGCATAAAGGCCCGCCTCGCGCGGGCGCGACCCGCCGACCGCCCAACTACACCAAAGTTTAATATTTATCGCGGTACGACTGTTTTCACATGGCAGACAAAGCCGAACTCCGAGAGCAGATGATCGACGCCTTCGAGGGCGCTGACTACCCGATCTCCAGTCCGATGGACCTGGTCCCCGCGCTGCCGAACGGTCCGGGCACCAAGTTCGAGTCGGGCGACTTCTCGATGACCGCCATGGAGCTGAACACCAAGCTCTCCGGCGGGGACTTCCCCTACGACTCGGCCGACGGGTTCGTCGACGACGTCCTCGAAGAACTCGAGGAGAACGGTCACATCTGATCCGAACGGGCCGTTCGTCCCACGAGTAACGCGCCGCGGTCGCAGAACCGTCGAACTCCCGCTAGATTATTTATAGGTCCGATCCGGAGAGACGTGCATGCCGGAGATAGAAATCACGGACGACCAACGCGAGTATCTCGAGGATCTGCGCGGGGAGCTAGAGGAAGACGTCGTCTACGGACACGTGCGCCTAACAGACGCGCTCCAGTTCCTGATCGACAGCAGAGAGGGAGCGGCGGCCGATCTCGACGCCGCCGATTCGGGCGCACCGGCTACCCAAGAAATCGGTGACAGCGTCGACGAGGGCTCGGCCGACGACGGATCTGCGGACGATCCCGGGGACGCAACCGAGGGCACCGACACCGCCGACGAATCGGACGAAGAGAACGCGGAGGACGCCGACCCCGAAACCGGTGACGAAGCCGGCGCGCCAGTCGACGAGGAGTCCGATGCAGAATCCGACGCCGAAGACACCGACGAGGACGCCGAAGACGCCGAGGATGCCGAAGACGAGGATGCGGACGCCGACGATACCGAAGACGAAGACGCCGAACCGGCCGCGGCGCCGACGCCGGGCGGCGGCGGCGATCGCCTGAACACGATGATGCAACTGCTCGACACCCACGAGGAGAAGTGGCGCGAGGGGTCGGGCGACGCGCGCTACGAGGTCGATCTCCCGGACGGCTCGACCGAGACGGCCAACACGAAAGACGACGTGCGCGCGCTGCTGTTCAAGAACTACTGAGCCGTCAGTCGAAAAAACGGCAGGACGCCGCCGCGTCTCTTTTACACCGGCAGCCAGCCGAGTCGCGTGAACGCTAAGTACGCCGCGACGGCGGACACGCCGAACACCGCAACAAAGACCAGCTTGCTCCACGCGATCACCGTTTTCCCGTCGAGCGGGCCGAACGGGATCATGTTGAACGCGGCGAGAAAGACGTTGATGAACACGCCGAACGCGCCGACGCTCGCGAGGAACTCGATCGGCGCGAACGCGAGAGGAAGGAAGATCGCCGCCAGTAGCAGGTTCGTCACCGGCCCGGCGACGGCGATCAGCCCGTTCTCGCGGGGCGTGATCCGGCCGCGGTGGTAGACGGCGCCCGGCGCGGCGAAGATGAACCCGATGAACGCGCCCATCAGCGCCAGGAATAGCATGCTGTAGTCGGCCCGGAACTCGGCGAGCTGGCCGAACCGGACCGCGACGACCTTGTGGGCGAGCTCGTGGAGCATGAAGCCGACGCCGACCGTCACGATACAGAGGACGACAACGTCGACGAACCCGGCGGCGCCGATCGCCGACGGCCCGGTCAGGAAGACGGCGAACGCGGCCGAGAGCACGGTCCACGCGACTGCGAGATCCCGCAGTTCGCGGTTGCTAAAGGACAGCGACTGGCCGCCGCGTCGTCCGGATCTGCGTGCGCCCGCCATCTCAGGTCACCAGCTCCGCGATCAGTTCGGCGCTGTTGCGCGCGCCTGCGACCAGTTCGGACATGACGCCGCTGACGCCGCCGATCTCCGGCGCCATCGCCGGGATGACGACGGTCAGGAACAGGAAGCTGGCGACGATGCTGCCGATGTTCGTCATCGCGACGATCATGATCAGCCGGAACAGCGGCACGTCGAACATTCGCCCGATCAGGTCGGGGATCGGACTCTCGGTGTCGTCGAGGATCTGATTGAGCTGCTGGATGTCGCCGACGTTCACGGGGCGATGTCGCAGTTCGACGTAGCCCGCGAACCAGCCCGGCGCGAGCAGCGGGTTGATGCTGGTGAGCCAGGCGACCGCGCCGCCGACGCCCGCGCTCGACCAGCGCGCGCCGGCGAGCCGGGCCATCCCGAACGCGAAGACGCCGTTGATCAGGAACCACGCGCCGAACAGCTTCAGCAGGAACGTGTCCTGAACGCCGGCCATCAACAGGAGGACGAAAAAGGCCGCGAAGCCCAGCGTGAACAGGTAGCCGACGATCTTGCCGATCGAGAAGCGGCGTCCGGACGCCGTTTCCGATATCGACTCGATTTCGGGCAGCTCCTCGGGATGGTCGAGGTAGCGCTCGATGCCGGCGCGGTGGCCGGCGCCGACGACCGCGACGACGGTGTGACCCTGCTCCCGTAGCGCGTGGAGCTTGTGGGCGATGAATGCGTCGCGCTCGTCGATCAGCGCCTCGGCGCCCCGCGGGCTGAAGCGACGGAACTCCTCCATCATCGCGGTGACGACGTCGCCGTCGGTCAGATCCTCGATGTCGAAGTCGTCGTCGAGATCCATATCGTCGGCGTCCTCGACGCCGGTCGAAAGTACGAAGCCGGCGACGGCGCCGACCGCGAGCCCGACGAGGCCGCCCAGCGCTGCGCCCGAAAGCAGCCGAATCACCGTCTCGCCGACGGTCAGGAACGTTCCCGACCCGAGGATGCCCGCGGGAAGCGGGTCCGCAACCGCGAGTGCGAGCCCCGCGACGGCGCCGCCGACGGCGCCGACGAGCAGGCGAAAGGTGAACGCGTCGAACGTGTCCGCGAGCGACCCCGGCGGGCGGATCGAGGGCAACGCGAACAGGCCGACGCCGAGGCCGACCGCCGCGCCGCCGACGAGGCCACCGAGGATCTGGAGGGCCGCGGCGCTCGTCACGCCGAGCGCGAACAGGCCGCCCAGCCCCAGCGCCGGCGCGAGGAACTGACCGAACACGGCGCCCAGTATCATCCCGATGCCGGCACCGCCGACGATCCCGAGCGTCAGCGGGTCGGTGATGCCGACAGCGAGCCCGCCGACGAGCTTGAACTTCTCGCCGAGCGAGAGTCTGGTCCAGAACCGCTGCATCGTCACCTGAATGTCCCGGTCGACCAGCGCGACGCCGAGTCCGAACTCCTCGGCCGTCTCGATGGCGGCCTTCATGTCGGCGCCGGGTTCGATATCGAAGCGATCGCCCATCTGCGTCTGGACGTAGGAGAGCATCCAGTAGGCGAGAAACTGGAACACGGTGTTGCCGCCCAGCAGGTCCTTGGCCTCGATGTCCTCGGGCGCCTCGCCTTTCATCTGGCGGTAGCGCCCCTCGTCGAGTTCCACGGCGACGACGTCGGGCCGGCGCTCGCGGATCTCCGATTCGACCCGCTCGGCGCTCTCGGCCGACACGTGGGCGGTGCCGACCACGCTCACGCTGCCGGGCGCGTCGGCGTCCGGCGACGCGGGATCCGACTCCGCAGGCTCTGTCATCTACTGCGTCGTACACTCGGCGGGGTTTTACGCTTGTCGAACGCCGAAACGCCAACTCGCCTGCGGCGTCGTGTGACGAGCCTCGACCCCGACGCCGCTGCAGTGTTTCGGCACCGTCGCCGTCCCTAATCCGGCGCGTCGTCGCCCCGATCCGGTGCAGTCTTTCGTGCCCGCAGGGAACGAGCGTACATGACGACGAGGCTGACGGAGACGTACATCGAGAACCGGTCGATGGTCCAGCCCAACCACGCCAACATGCTCGATACGGCCCACGGCGGGAACGTGATGAAGTGGATGGACGAGGTCGGCGCGATGTCGGCGATGCGCTTCGCGGGCGAGACCTGCGTCACCGCGCGGATGAGTCAGGTCGACTTCGAGCGCCCGATCCAGGTCGGCGACACCGCACTGATCGAGGCGTACGTCTACGCCGCCGGGACGTCGAGCGTCCGGGTGCGAGTCAAGACGTACCGCGAGAACCCGACGACCGGCGAGACGGAGCCGACCGCGGATTCGTACATCGTCTACGTCGCGGTCGACGAGGACCGGAACACCGTCGAGGTTCCGGACCTGCGCGTCGAAACCGACCGCGCAGAGCGGCTCCGCGAAGAGGCGCTCGCGGGCGAGAACGGCGGCGACTGAGCGGCGTTGCGGCCGGCGCCGGCGTCAGGGCATCACGGACTCTATCTCCTCCGACGCGCCCGCGCTCTCGGCGGCGCTGCCGCGGCGTCGGTACCACCAGAGAAAGCCCTGCGCGAGGATGCTGGCCACGGTCGATCGGTACGCGAGCGCTCCGAGCGCGACCAGCAGCGCGCCGGCCTTGCTGTCGCCCCGCCTGAACTCCCGCGCGGCCTGTGCGAGCGCCGAGATGACGGTGACCGAGCGGCTCGTCTTCGATCCGAAGAGTCGTTTGAGGACCATACCGGAACTCCCACGCGCCGAGTGAAAAGCGTCGGGCCAAATCGGCGCCGCCGATCGCTCCTCACCTGCTGACGACGACGCCGTCCTCGCCGACCGCGACAGCGCGGCCGCCACGGCTGTCGACGCCCTCGAACGCGTCGTTCTCGAACGTGCGGCGCTCCCAATCGGCGTCCGGTACCGATCGCTCGAAGACGGCGTCCTCGCCGCAGGTCACGGCGTACTCCCCGTCCCGGGCGATCCCGGTCAACTCGTCGTCGAAGAGCCGATCCGGCGTCCACGTGCGGCCGTCGTAGCGGTGGACGACGCCGTCGTCGGCCGCGACCAAGCAGTCGTCTCGCTCGCTCGCCGCCAGATCCGTCAGCGTCCCGCCCGCGCCGTCCACGCCGACGCGCTCGAACGACCTGCCGGCGTCGGTCGTCTCGAAGACGCCGTCGTTCGTGTCACAGCAGTAGGCCAGCGCGGCGTCGACCAGTTCGACGCCGCTCAGGCTCGACCCGCTCCCCGGCGTCACCGGCGACGCCCACGACGGGCCGTCGTCACCGAACTCGCCGCGGAGCACTTCTCCGGAGCCGTTGATCAGTAGGATCGTCTCCTCGCCCGCGGACCCACCGACGGCGACGCCCGACCAGTTGTCCGTGATGCCTGCGGGGGCCGTGTAGTCGACGTGTTGCCAGCCGTCGGCGACGATCCGCCCGAGCGCGCCGCTGTCCCCCGCGATCCAGACCGCGGCGCCGTCGTCGGTAGCGGCGGCGCCGACGAGGTCCTCGCCCTGCGCCGCGGGGCCGTCCGCCAGCACGACGGTCCACTCATCCTCCCGCTCGGCGAGGACGACGCCGCCGTCGCCGACGGCACAGGCGCCGCCGTCGGTGATCGCGACAGCCTCGAGGTCGGCGTCGGTGGGGCCGTTCGTCCGCGTCCACTGGCGCTGCGGTTCGGCATCGTCGGTCGTCGGATCGGCGTCCTCACTCGTTTCCCTGGCATCTTCGTCCGCCGGCTCGGCGTCACCTCCGCCCGGTTCGGCCGGCCCTGATTCCGCCCGGTGCCGATCGACCCGGTTCGCGGGATCGCTCTCGTCGGCGGTCGAGCCGGCGTCGCGACGGCCTTCGACCACGTCTGCCGCCGCAGCCCCGTGGGCGAGGTACAGCGCCGCGGGCGGGAGGAGATAGGACGCCAGCGCGAGCGCGACGAACCATCGGTTGACGAACGTCAACAGTCCGAACGCGGTCAACCCCGCGGTCGCGACCGCGTGGACCCACGTCTGCGTGTAGCTTCTGAAGAACGCGACGAAGCCATCGTCGGACGACCGCTCGGCATCCATACTACCGTATCGTGGCGGGACGGTGATAATCACTGTCCACAGGGGATGCTGACCGTTGGCGCGCCGGATCGTTACTCGTGCTCGCAAAACACCTCGCCGGTGTTTCTGCCGAGATTCCCCGGAGAACGACTTCGGTAGGCTTCAGCTAGTAGCCGCCCTCGGCCCCCTGTTCGTCGATCGGCCCAGCGAAGACGCCGTAGAGGAACTTGAAGTACCACAGCACGAGCAACAGCACCGGCAGGCCGAGCACGGTGACGAGGTTGAGTGCGAGCGGCGACACCACGGCGGCCTCTACCGTGAGCCCGCTGGCCGGGTAGATCGTCGGATACAGCAACCGGGCGACGAGAGCGACCAGCAAGGCAGAGAGCCCCAACGTGCTGGCGAACCAGAGCCGATGACGGCCCAGTCGGGCGAGGACGATACCGCCGAGACCCAGTGCGACGCTCCCGATCACCACGGCAACTGCCGACGGCGTCAGTAGTAGGCCCCGTACGCCGACGGGGTCCGTCCAGAGAACGACCGCGAGGAGGACGACGACGCCGCCGAGATACGCGAGCGTCGACACCGTCCCGTACCGTGCCATCTCGGCGGCGAGCGAGCCTCGCGTCTTCGCGGCGACGAAGGCCGCGCCGCTCGCCAGCGAGAGCGCGACCAGGCCGATCCCCGTCAGGAGACTCGGTGCGCTGAGGGCGGGCGTCCCGAAGATCCAGCTCCCGACGAGCGTCCCGAGCAGGAGCGGCGTGATCGTGCTCCCGAAGACGAACAGTCGATCGCACGTTTGCTGCCAGAGCTCGTCCTCGCGCTGTTCCCGGAGTTCGGGCGAGACGCCGCGGAACACCAGCCCCATCACGACGGCGATGGCGAGCAGGTAGTGCTCGCTGAGCAGTCGCGAGTAGATCGGCGGAAACGCCGCGAGCAGGGTCGTCCCGAAAGCGACCAGCCACACCTCGTTGGCGTCCCAGACAGGCCCGAACGCCGCGAGCAGGGTCTCGCGGTCGTGCTCGTCGCGTGTCGCGTAGAGCATCCCGATCCCGAAGTCGAACCCGTCGAGGGCGACGTACATCGCGAGCGTGAACATGACGACGCCGAACCAGATCGTCGGGAGCGACGGGACCAGGTACTGCTCGGTCGAGAGCATCAGCGGGCTAATCATCGGAACTCACCAGGGGAAGCCGCGGCCGGTCGGTGTCCGACTCCTCGCGCACGCCCAGCCGAACGAGTTCGCCCTCAATCAGCCACTTGAATGCGAAGCCGAACGCGGCGAGCAAGACGATGTAGAGCGCCACGAACGCCACGAGTGTCGTGGTCGCCTCGGCCCCGGTGAGCGTCGTCGAGGCGGCGTCTTGCGTCTTGAGGACGCCCTGTATCACCCACGGTTGTCTCCCGATCTCCGTGACGTACCACCCGGTCAGGAGTGCTGCGAACCCCAGCGGCGTCGCCAACGTCATCGCTCGCAAGTAGCGGTCGCTCTCGGACAACCGCCCCTTGCGCAGGAGATTGCCGCCCCAGAGGGCGAGCCCGATAAAGAGGAACCCGAGCCCGACCATGAAGCGGAACGACCAGAACACCAGGGCGACGGGCGGGTTGTCGTCGTACTCGTGTAATCCGACCACCTCCTCGGAGAAGTCGCCGCCGCTCGCGAGGAACGATCCCATCGCCGGGAGGCTGATCGTCCAGAGGTTGTCGGTCCGCGGGTCAGTCAGCGAGTCGACGCTCTTCGGGATGGCGATGAGGTGGAGGTCCGCCTGTCCCGTATCGTAGTGAGCCTCCATCGCGGCGAACTTCTGTTCTTGAGTGTCGGCGACGTGCCGGCCGTAGGCGTCGCCGTGGACCGCCTGTAGCGGCGCGGTGAGCAACAGGAGGACGACGGCGGCGCGCAGCGCCGTGTTCCACGCCTCGGAGTTTCGCTTCCGCCAGACGAAGTACGCCGAGACGCCGGCGACCAGCAGCGTGACGGAGATCACCGAGGCGTTGATCATGTGGACGTACATCCACGGGAGCCGCGGCGTCAGGAAGGCGGCGACCGGATCGGTCAGCTGAGCGACCTCCATCCCGTTGCGCTCGACGAGTTCGAAGCCCTGCGGCGTCTGCATCCAGGCGTTGACGACGAGGATCCAGAAGCCCGAGAGCCACGCGCCGACGCCGGTCAGCACCGACGACAGCACGAAGGTCCGATCGGAAACGCGCTCGCGGCCGAACAGCAGGACGCCGAGGAAGACGGCTTCGAGGAAGAAGGCCATCTTGGCCTCGAACGCGAGCGGCCCGCCGATCATCTCGCCCGCTGCCTCGGCGAACACGGGGAAGTTCGTGCCGAACTGGAAACTCATCGGGATCCCGGTGACCGTCCCCATGACGAACCCGATGCCGAACAGCTTCACCCAGAACTCCCGAAGGCGGGCGTACCGCGGGTCGCCAGTCCTGACGTCTTTCCAGGTGAAGTATACGATGAACGGTGCCAGTCCGATCGACAGCGAGGCGAACAGTATGTGGACGCTGATCGTCCAGCCGAACTGGACTCGGCTCGCGACCTCCGCCGACAGGAGCGGGGCGGCCGGTATCGCCTCGAGTACTGTCGAAAGCAGTATTGCAGATACTGGTACCATGTGGACACGTCTCCTAGTTACCAGGAGGGACCAGTACGGCGATAAACCTGGACGCGATTCTACGACCCTGAGAATGGCGGGTCTTTTTATATACTTGCGGCGGCGCCGCCTGCAGTGACCGCGCCGTCAGCCGTCGTAGACGTAAAACCCCTCACCGGTCTTTTTGCCGAGGTCGCCGGCGTCGACCTTGCGCCGGAGGAGATACGCCGGGCGGTATCGATCGCCCAGTTCCTCCTGCAGCGTCTCGGAGGCGTGGAGCACGACGTCCAGCCCGATGTGGTCGGCCAGCTCCAAGGGACCCATCGGGACGTTGGTTCCGAGTTTCATCCCGCGGTCGATGTCGTCCTTGGTCGCGACGCCTTCGTCGAACGCGCGGATGCCCTCGTTGAGCCACGGCATCAGGATGCGGTTGGTGACGAACCCGGGCTTGTCGTCGGCTTCCCACGTCTCCTTGTCCAGATCCTCGGAGAACGCGTGCGCCAGGTCGACCGCGCCGTCGCTCGTCTTCTCGCCGACCACGACCTCGACGCCGTCCATCACCGGAACGGGGTTCATGAAGTGCAGGCCGACGACCCGCTCGGGGCTGTGGGTCGCGCTCGCGATCCGAGTGATCGAGAGCGTGCTGGTGTTCGTCCCGAGCAGCACGTCCTCGTCGACGTGTTCTTCGAGGTCGTCGAACACGTCCTGCTTGACGTCCATGTCCTCGACGACGGCCTCGACGACGAGATCGCAGTCCGCGAGATCGGCGAGCTCCGTCGTCCCCTCGATGCGCTCGCGCGCCGCCTCGGCGTCGCTTTCGCCGAGCGCGCCCCTGTCGACCAGACGGCCGAGGCTGTCGTCGATCGAGTCGAATCCGCCGTCGACGTACGCTCGCTCGACGTCGCGCATCACCACGTCGTAACCGGCGGTCGCCGCGACCTGTGCGATGCCACTGCCCATCGTGCCCGCGCCGACGACGCCGACGCGCGAGACCGAATCGAGTGTCCGGACCATGCGTGAACGTGTGACGCGAGTGCGATAAACGTTTGTTCCCGCTGACCGGTAACGCAACGAATCGGTGTCAGACGCCGTCCCGTCCCCGGAACGGCTGGAGAAAGTTTCAAGAACCCGGGGAAACATCGTTCCACAACCCGGTGAGGGCCGTGACACGAACGGAAGACGCCGACGAGGAGTTGCTCGAACTCCGGTACGTCGGCCCGGCGACGGCGTCCACGCTCGCAGCGGAGTCGGTGACGGTCGCCGACGTCCGCGAGAAGCGGGTGTCCTATCAGCTACTCGTCGACGCCGGCATCAACGCTGGCGTGGCGACGAAGATCCGGCGGTGGCACTCGCTGCCGTGGACGTTCGACGGCGAGGAGCACCACCTCGACCGGCGCTCGCAGAACGTTCGGCACCTTCAGGACGACGAGCGCGAGTGGGTCGCCGCCAGCAGCGACTGGCGCGAGGACGACGCGGCGTCGAGCGGCACCGAGAGCGACGATGGCGACGAGACGGCGCTCACGGACGACGACTGGGAGCGCGACGACGCTGCGGCGCGGGACGAGAACGCGTCTCGGGACGACGATCGCCCCGTCCTAACCGCGGGTGACTGGCAACCCGCGGGTGACGACACACGCGACGACGCGAACGCATCGGCAGACGCGGCGTCTGACGACCCCCTCACCGACGGGGACTGGACGCCCGACGACGTCGGCGACGCCGCGGAGACCGACGGGAGCGGCTCCGCACGGGCCCGGGAGTCCGCGTGGCGCCGCGAAGCGCGAGCCGATCCCGTCACCGCGATTCCCGGACTCGACGAGGACGTCGCCGCGACGCTGGTCGACGCCAGCGTGACGAGCGCGCGGCGGCTGGCGACCGCCGATCCGGAGCACGTCGGCAAAGTACTCGACCTGCCGACCGAGACGGTTCGTGAGTGGGTCGACGCCGCGTCGAACTACGTCGACGGGTAGTCAGACCGGTTATTAACTACGTTCGTAGTAATGCGAGTTTAGGCGATATTGCGCAATTAGAATCCTCTATAAAGATTCTAACCGCCTCCTACACCGTATTATGGTTTTGCGGTTCGACCGGCATCTATATATACTGCATGATTGGATTTCGAAATAGATGTTCCCGCTGACCGACGAGGCGATCGCGCGCGACGGGAAGGTACTGATCCTCGCGATGGACCACGGGTTAGAGCACGGGCCGACCGACTTCGAGGCCGTTCCCGAGACGCTCGACCCCGAGACGGTGTTCGAGGCTGCGACCCACGACGCGGTGACGGCGATGGCGGTCCAGAAGGGCGTCGCGGAGACGTACTACCCCTCCTACGAAGACGACGTGGCTCTCCTCGCGAAGCTCAACGGGACGAGTAACCTCTGGATGGGCGAGCCCTACTCTCCGAAGAACTGGTCGGTCGAGTACGCCGCCGAGCTCGGGGCCGACGCGGTCGGCTACACAGTCTATCCGGGGTCGAACCGCGAGCCGGAAATGTTCGAGGAGTTCCGCGACGCCCAGGAGTCCGCGCGCGACCACGACCTCCCGGTCGTGATGTGGTCGTACGCCCGCGGTCAGGGCCTCAAGAACGACACCAAAGACGAGGTGATCGCCTACGCCTCGCGGATCGGTCTCGAACTCGGCGCCGACGTGGCGAAGGTGAAGTACCCGGGTAGCAAGACGGGCATGGAGTGGGCTGTCGACGCCGCGGGCGACACCAAAGTCGTGATGAGCGGCGGCTCGAAGGTCGACGACTACCAGTTCCTGGAGAGCGTCGAGTCGGTGATCGACGCCGGCGGCGCCGGGCTCGCGGTCGGCCGCAACGTCTGGCAGCGCGAGAATCCCGAGCGCATCCTCGACGCGCTCGAAAAGGTGATCTTCGAGGAACAGACCGCAGAAGCGGCGCTCTCGGAGGTGGAATCGTGAGCGAGCAGCTCGCGCCGACCGACGCCGACCGCTACGACCGGATCGTCGACGAGGTGTTCGCGACGGTCGCCGACGCCACGCCGGAACTCCGCGACGCGATCCGCGGACGCCGCGGCGAAACAGATGCCGAGAACCCGAGCGGCGACCAGCAACTCGAAGCCGACCGGTGGTTCGACCGCCTTCTGGCCGACCGTCTCGGCGCTATCGACGGCGTCGGCGCCTACGCCAGCGAGGAGCGCGCCGAGCCGATCGACTGCGGCTCGGGCGTGAGCCTCACGGTCGACCCGCTGGATGGCTCTTCGAACCTCGTCTCGAACAACCTCGTGGGGACGATCGTCGGCGTCTACGACGACGAGCTCCCCGCGGCGGGACGAGACATGATCGGCGCCGGCTTCGTCGTCTACGGACCGACGATCACGATGATCCAGGCTCGCGGTGAGACGGTCGCGGAGTACGAGATCGTCGACGGCGAGCGTGAACCGCTCCGCGAGGGCTTCGAGCTGCCCGACGATCCGACCGTGTTCGGGTTCGGCGGCGGCGACGACGAGTGGCCCCCGGCGTTCCAGCGGTACGCCGACGACGCCCGCGAGGAGCTGAAACTGCGCTACGGCGGCGCGCTCGTCGGCGACGTCAACCAGGTGCTGCGCTACGGCGGCGTGTTCGCCTACCCAACCCTGGAGTCGCGCGAGGAAGGAAAGCTCCGCCTGCAGTTCGAGGCGAACCCGATCGCGTACGTCGCGCGCGCCGCGGGCGGTGCGGCGTCCGACGGCGAGCGGTCGATTCTCGACGTGACCGCTGCACGGCTTCACCAGCGGACGCCGCTGTACGTCGGTAACGAGAAATTGATCCGGGAGCTTCCGGAGGAGCTTAACTGATCGTCGTGCGCTGGAACCGCACGTAGCCGATCGCCAGCGGGACGACGATCCACAGCAGGGCGATGATGCCGCTGAACCAGTTTTGCAGGTAGATCGGTGCCTCGCTACCAGCCTGCAGGGACCCCAGCGAGCCCCCGAAGCCGAAGTCGAAGAACATGAGCAGGAACTTCTGGAGCGACGCCGAGGGCGTCGCCGTCGAAAGGAACTGGAACCAATCGGGCACACCGCCGGTGATTCTGACTGTCCCGTTCAGGAGATAATAAATGCCGATCGGGATGGCAGACCAGAGATACTGGAAGAGGATGATGGTGCCCGCGGCCAGCCCCATCGCCTTGCCACGGGAGTTGACACTGGCCGAAATGCTGACCGCGAAGACGGTGTACAGCATGGCGACCAGTAGCGTGAACACGAGGAACTCGAAGAACGATCCTGCGGGGAGTTCGCCGTACACGGCGAACATCACGACGGCGCCGACGCCGAAGCCGAGCAGCGTCGGCACCGCGAGGACGCCGAGCCGGCCCAGAACCTTCCCGAGAACGACTTCGCCTCTGACGATGGGAAGCGAGAGCAACATCCGAATGCTACCCGTATCACGTTCGCCGACGATCGACATGTAGCCGACGATCATGGCGAGAATCGGGATCAACAGCAGCATCGGCGTACTCATGAAGTTCAGCGCCGCCGCGATGTCCGGATCGCCGCCGAGCGCCTTCGGCGCGTACGAAGCGATTCCGACGAACACGATCATCAGCGCCGACAGCACCCACAGCATCTTCGAGCGCGCGGCGTCGGCGAAGTCCTTCTTCGCGACGTCGATCCAGGCGTTAGCTCCGCTCATGCGTCCACCTCCGCGGGCTCCGCGCTGGTGTCTACGCCCTTGGACGTGTAGCTCGCGAACAGGTCGTCGAGACTGGCCTGTTCGGTCGAGAAGTCGTCGACCGTGAGACCGGCGTCCTCGATCGCCGAGAGCACCGCCGTCTTGCTCCCGCGCTCCGAGAGGCCGACCCGGATCGTCGAGCCCTCGATCGAGACGCTGGTGACGGCGTCGAGGTCGCGCAGCGAGCCGGCGACGCCGTCGGGCTGGCCGCCGACCTGAACCGTGAGCTGGGTGTCCGACCCGACTTCGTCACGGAGGCCTTCGATCGAGTCCTCGACGACCATCTGTCCCTCGTTCATGATACCGACGCGGTCACAGACCGCCTCGACCTGCCCGAGGATGTGACTGGAGAAGAACACGGTGGTGCCGCGCTCGTTCTCCTCGCGAACGATCTCGCGGAGCTCGCGCGCGCCGTTCGGGTCGAGCCCGGAGGTCGGCTCGTCGAGGATCAACAGTTCAGGATCGCCGACCAGCGCCATCGCGAGACGAAGGCGCTGGCCCATCCCTTTCGAGAACCCGCCGGCCTTCCGGTCGGCGGCGTCGGCGAGCCCGACGCGTTCGAGGAGGGCCTGGGGATCGTCGTCGGTCTCTTTCACGTCGATCGCGAACTCGACGTGCTTGCGCGCAGTGAGCCGGTCGTACAGCCCGACGTCGTCCGGCAGGACGCCGACGCGCTGGTGGATCTCCTTGATGTCGGACTGGGCGTCCAGGCCGAGCACCGTCGCCGTCCCATCCGTCGGGCGAATGTAATCGAGCAGCATGTTGATCGTCGTCGACTTTCCGGCCCCGTTGGGCCCGAGGAAGCCGTAGATCTCACCCGATCGGACGGTGAGATCGAGGCTGTCCACCGCGAGCACGTCGCCGAACTGCCGCGTCAGGTTTTGGGTTTCGATTGCTGGAGGACTCATTCGTCGGTCGGAGCATCTTCGTCCAGACTTATAAAACAACCTACATTGAATAGGCGGAATGAACTGTCACGAAACCGACCCCGCTCGTCGACTGGGAAATCAGTCCCTACCGGAGCGTAGACGCTCTATTACAATGTCGAATCAGGCGCTATCTCGAAGCCGGACGCCGGGTGCGTCCGCCCGAATCGGGGGATTCGGGAGCCGCACTGTTCGGAGAGAGGACGTCCGCGCGACCCGCTGATGTGGGGCGGAACAGGACGCCGGGACCGGCCCGGAATTTTCGTTCCGTCTTTGATATGCTACCGTTCTCGGTGCCATCCGTCCGAGCGATATCGGCGTTGCTTTCGGAGCCCTAGCCCGCGTATTACAATCTGGCCCACGTCCCCCGTTCCCACTATGGCGGATCGGACTTCCTACACGGACACCAAGACTCGGGACGATATCGCCGACCGGCTCCGGGAGCTCGCGGACGCGTTCGAATCCAGCGACACGACCGTTCATGCCGGCAACAAGTCGGTGCATCTGTCCCCGCCGGACTCGATCAACTACCAGATCGACATCGTCGAGCGCTCGTCGCTACTGCGCGGCGACCACGAGTCGGTCGAGATCGAACTGGGCTGGAAACCCGAGCAGCAAGATCAGGAGCCGCCGGAGTAACGCGACCGGGAAAACTGTTTTACCGGCTCTCCGCGCACACGGTGACGTGAAAGTTCGCATCGGGGCGGACGCGACCGACGACGAGGCCGCGGCCATCGCCGCGGCGCTGTCGAGCCACGTCGAGGAATCGGTGGAGGTGTACGTCGACGACGCGGCGTCGCCGTCAGCGACGCGCTCGCCGGACGAGCCATCGGATTCGCCGGGCTCGGCGACGGCGACGGGGAGCGACGGCGGCGAGGAACTCGGCCCGACGGAGCGCGAGCGACAGCTCCTCGAAGAGATCGAAGAGATCGAAGCCGGCGGGCCGGAGAAGTACCGCGAGCGCCTCGACGAACAGGGGAAGCTGTTCGTTCGGGATCGGCTCGATCTCTGGTTCGGCGAGGAGGGCGTCGGGTTCGAGGACGGACAGTTCGCTAACTTCGATGCCTGGCATCCCGACAGCCCGGACGTCGAGGAGTACGATCCGAACGATCGACTGCCCGCCGACGGGCTGTTGACCGGCGCCGCCGAGTTCGAGGGCCGGTCGCTCCACTTCATGGCCAACGACTTCACCGTGAAGGCCGGCTCGATGGCCGAGCGCGGCGTCGAGAAGTTCCTGCGGATGCAACAGCGCGCGCTCAAAAGCGGCCGCCCGGTCCTCTACCTGATGGACTCCTCGGGCGGCCGGATCGACCAGCAGACCGGCTTCTTCGCCAACCGCGAGGGGATCGGGAAGTACTACTACAACCACTCGATGCTCTCCGGTCGAGTCCCACAGATCTGCGTGCTGTACGGTCCCTGCATCGCCGGGGCGGCGTACACGCCGGTGTTCGCCGACTTCACCGTGATGGTCGAGGGAATGAGCGCGATGGCGATCGCCAGCCCGCGGATGGTCGAGATGGTCACCGGCGAGCAGATCGATCTAAACGAGCTCGGGGGACCGCGCGTCCACATGGAGGAGTCGGGCAGCGCCGACCTGATCGCGGAAGACGAGGAGCACGCCCGCGAACTGGTCGCGCAACTGCTCACGTATCTCCCGGACAACGCCGACGAGCGACCGCCGAAGTCCGAGACGGTCGCGCCCGTAAAGTCGCCGGACGGGATCGACGCCGTCGTCCCCGACCGACCCAACGAGGGGTACGACGTGAACCGGGTGATCGAGCGCCTCGTCGACGGCGACTCCTTCTTCGAGTTGCGATCGGGCTACGGCGCCGAGATCGTCACCGGGTTCGCCCGGATCGACGGCCGACCGATCGGGATCGTCGCCAACCAGCCCGCCGAGCGCGCCGGCGCGATCTTCCCCGACGCCGCCGAGAAGGCTGCACAGTTCATCTGGACCGCCGACGCGTACAACGTTCCGCTGCTCTACCTCTGTGACACGCCGGGCTTTATGGCCGGCTCGCAGGTCGAGAAGGAGGGTATCCTCGAACAGGGCAAACGGTTCATCTACGCCACGTCGTCTGCGACGGTGCCCCAGCAGACGGTCGTCACGCGCAAGGCCTACGGCGCCGGCATCTACGCGATGGGCGGCCCGGCGTACGATCCCGAGAGCGTGATCGCGCTCCCGTCGGGGGAGATCGGGATTATGGGTCCCGAGGCGGCGATCAACGCCGTCTACGCCAACAAACTCGCCGAGATCGACGACGAGGACGAGCGCGCGGAGCGGGAAGCCGAACTCCGGGAGGAGTATCGCGAGGACATCGACGTCCACCGCATGGCCAGCGAGGTGGTGATCGACGAGATCGTCCCGCCGAGCGAGCTGCGGGCAGAGCTGGCCGCCCGTTTCGCGTTCTACGAGGACGTCGAGAAGGATCTGCCCGACAAGAAGCACGGTACTGTACTGTAGCTGAGGGGGACATCTACTATTTAAAAGTCCCGATCAACTTTAATCAGGAACACAGCAGGAGGAAGTGATAGAACCCAATTAAAATTCTGGCTTAGGGATTTTATTATACCAGTGCTAACGATGACGTATGCCACCAACAGCTCAAACGTACATATCCTCTCCTTGTGGAAGCTGGGCAGACCCAGACACTTCTGATGTGAGTGATGAGATAGTTCCAATAGAATTTGATCAGTATCGCCTAAAGTACTTTCCAGATGCTATTAATAATCTCCATGCTATAAAAAGGCGAAAAACCATAAAAGAGGTTGTAGATAAGTATTTGACTTACAGAAAGTACCTCTTTGATCCGTCTCCGAGTAGGATACGTGCTGAAAAGCAAACTGCTCGTGACTTTGAGGTAACTTGGCAAAGTATCCAGGCACACATATATGATCTTTATGATCAGAATGAACCGCTTAGCGCTTTCGAGGACGATCTAGAGAGGGTTTGGGAAGCTCGACTACAGTCCTTCTCAAAGGACCAGAGGGCAATCAGGAACTGCTGTCAGAAGATTAAGAATACCTTGGAGAGTTTCTTAGATATAGAAGCCTCGGATATCTCCTTAGACGAGATTACCTATGAAGACTTGTCTAAAGCTAATGATCTCCACCTTGTTCAATCCCCTGAGGTATTGAAATCGCTTAAATCGCTTGATGAATACTGCCAGTTTCATAATCGTGTGTCCATCAAGCCTAAAGATATCACGGGTTATGACATAGAATTTGGCAGAACTTGGAAGAAAATACTTAGTATAATCGAGAAAGACCTCAATAGGAATTCAAAAGAGGATGATGCAATCTCCCTTACTAATGACTGGGATTGTACTGAGGCATATGCAGTCTTCCCCGATGATAAGAACTACTATGAGAAGCATTCATGTAGTATCTCTATTAAATATCATAGAAATGGCAAAATGAATATAGAAGCGTGTTTGTGGCCTAGTTTTGTTAGTGAGGACAGTGTAGTGAGGCTATCAACAGAATGTGATGGTATTGGTCAGTGTAGCATCAATCTGTTTATAGTTCACTCAATTAATCAATTCCACTCCATGGCAGGAGAATGAGCAAGATGACAGACAATTCTCAAGAGGAAAGAAATCCAGAAAGCCATGAGGGATCAGTCATGATTGTCAAAGTGAGTGATAAAAAGGAGATAGAAAATCCTCTACTGGTAAAGTCTACAACCTCACCGGACACGGCTAATACAAATTCCTCACTTAACATAGTCCAAATATGTTCTATTCTCTCTGCCGCATTTGTTGGTGCGCAAGTATTAGCCAATCCATATGATCCATTATCACTCCAAATCATAACGTCTATTTCAATAATGTCCTTTCTTGGTACGTTAAGATTGATGTTGCGATAAGGACTTCTTCACGCGTAGAAACCATAGGTGTAATATGTTTAACCACCCTCGAAGAACCCCGTTGCCTTTCTCTTTGCCACCGGTTCAAAGTTTATTGTGCTTCGGCGTGACGCCGACGTATGCGACTCGATGACAAGACGGTGCTGATCACGGGATCGGGGACGGGAATCGGCGAGTCGACCGCGCTGCGCTGCGCCGAGGCGGGAGCGACGGTCGTCTCGACGGACGTCGACGCCGACGCGGCCGAGGCGACGGCGGTGTCGATCCGCGACGACGACGGTGAGGCGACGAGCTTCGAGCTCGACGTGACCGACGGCGACCGGTTCCACGAGGTCGTCGACGAGGTCGCCGCGGAGCGCGGACTCGACGTGCTGGTCAACAACGCCGGTATCGGCCACCCGCCGTCGTCGGTCGAGGACACCGACGCTTCGGTTCGGGACTACGTCGTCGACGTGAACATCAACGGGACGTGGAACGGCTGTCACGCCGCGCTGCCGGTGATGAAAGAACAGGGATCGGGCTCGATCATCAACATGGCGTCGGTCGGCGGGATGCTCGGCTTCCCCTACCAGTCGGTGTACGCGCTGACGAAGGCGGCCGTGATCAACTTCACCCGGGCCGTCGCCGCGGAGGCTGGTCCGGCGGGCGTGCGCGCCAACGCGGTCTGTCCCGGGTTCGTCGACACGCAGCTCACGGAGGCGTTCTTCGCGGGGCGCGAGGATCCCGAGGCCGCACGCGAGGAGATGATCGAGGACTACCCGCTCCGGCGGCTCGGCGAGCCCGAGGAGATCGCGGACTGCGTCGCCTTCCTCGCCAGCGACGCGGCGTCGTTCGTCACGGGCCACGCACTCACGGCCGACGGCGGCTATTCGAGCACGTGACCGGCGACGCGGCGGTGTGATCGGCGGCGCTATGCGTCGAGCACGCCTGGGCCGCCGCCGGAGGCCTCGTACTCGGCCTGCGTGACGGTGTACCGGTGCTGGGTGATCGGCTCGCCGTTAAACGCGTCGTGGTTCCGAAGTTTGCCTTCGTGACGGCCGCCGTGGCGCTCGACGTATTTCTCGATGGCACGGCGTGACTTGTCGTTGTCAGCCCAGTGTGTGACCTCGACGACGTCGAGATCCAGCCGGTCGAAGGCCAGTTCCATCATCGCGGCGGCACGCTCGCCCGAGTAGCCCCTGCCCCAGAACCGCTTTCGGAGCCAGGTTCCGAGGGTCGCCGTTCGTCGGTCCCAGTCGATCAGGATCGCTGCAGCGCCCGCGATCTCGCCCGCACCGTCCTCGCCTGCAGCCGGTCGAATCACGTAGTCGATCCCCCCGGCTTCGGCGATCCGCTCCTCGACCGATTCGAGGAATCCGAGCGTCTCACGGACCGTCTCGTGGGGGTCCCAGGTGAGATACTCGGTCACGTCCTCGATCCCCGGATCGGACGAGCAGAGCTCGTAGAACTCGACGGTGTCGACGTGCTCGGTCGTCAGCGGTTCGAGTACGAGGCGCTCGGTCTCGATCCTGTCGGGGAACAACTCGCCCGGCATGGCTTCGCGGTCTCGCGAGGCGAACAAAAAGCCACGGGTCAACCGGTGCCCGACGGCGGGGATATTTACGGCAGGCACCCCCAGAATCCGACATGAGCGGCAACGAACCGTCGGAGACGGCGTCGAGCGGCCGGGACGACGAAACGCCGACCGACGACGATTCGGCGGACGGATCGTCCCAGACGTCCGAGGAAGCGGCGCCGGCCGACGACGAGGTAGTCGACGAACCGTCGACGAGCGGAGCCGAAGCATCCGATTTCGACGCCTCCGGCGACGTGCACGACGACGCCGAACCGAGGGACTCGATCGTCCCGGACGAGCGGGTCGCGAACGACGTGACGGCGTCGGATCTGACGATCGAGCCGCGGGGGCTGGACTCCCGCGTCCGGATCGTCTGGGTGCTCCAGGGACTGCTGTCGGCGGCGATCCTCTCGGTCATCGTCGGCGCGGTCGCGTCGTTCTTCGTCGCGGGCGCCGGCTGGATCGGGGCGGCGACGTTCGCGATCGTCGGAACGCTCGTGATGATCCACTCGATCCTTCGCTACCGGATCTGGACCTACGAGGTCCGCGAGGACGCGCTGTACCTGGAACGCGGCGTCCTGACGCGCGTGCGAACGGTCGTCCCCTACGTCCGGATCCAGCACGTCGACGCCAGCCGCGGCCCCGTCGAGCGGTCGGTGGGACTCGCGTCGTCGGTCGTCTACACCGCGGGGACGCGCGGCGCCGACGTGACGATCCCCGGGTTGACGTCCGAGCGGGCCGACGACATGCAGGAGCGGCTCAAGCAGTTGGCGATCCTCGCGGACGGTGACGACGCCGTATGACGACGCTGCACCCGCTGTCGATCCCCTATCGGGCGGCCCAGCGCGTCTGGCAGTTCGTGGGCTTTCTCGTCATCTTCGCGTTCTCGGGGACGCTCCTCTCGGGCGACGGGCTGCAGGCCGCGGGGCTGCTGGGGATCGTCGGAACGCTCCTCGTCGCCGTCGTCGTCTGGGAGGTGCTGTACTACCAGCGCTTCGAGTACGACCTGACCGAGACGACGTTCGACCTCCGGTCGGGCGTGCTCTCGACGCGCGACCGGGAGATTCCCTACCGCCGCGTTCAGAACGTCTCGATCAGCCGGAACGTGATCCAGCGCGTGCTGGGGCTCGCCGAAGTGACAGTCGAGACCGCCGGCGGGAGCTCGGCGGAGGCCCAGCTCCGGTACGTCGACGTCGACGAGGCCGATCGCCTACAGAACGAGATCGGCCGCCGAAAGCGCCTCGTCGCTCGGGACGAGACGGGCAAAGCCGACCGCGACGCGGCGTCCGACGACGAGCGCGCGGACGAGAAAGCGGATGTCGAACAGCTGTTCGCGATCTCGGACCGCGAGCTGACGATGCTGGGGCTGGTGTCGATCGACCTGCGATTCCTGCCGCTCGTGACGGTGCTGGCGCCGCTGTTCGGGCCGGCAGTCGCCGAGCAGATGTTGGTAGCCGGGCCCGCGTTCGTCGTCGCGCCGCTGGCCGCGATCGCGCTCTACGCCGTGACGGCGCTGGCCAGCGGCGTCGTCGCGGTGCTGAACTACTACGGGTTCACGCTCGTCCGGCGGGGCGACGAACTCAGGTACGACCGGGGACTGATCGAGCGCTACAGCGGGACGATCCCGCTCGGTAAGGTCCAGACGGTGTCGATGGCCGAGAACGTCCTCCAGCGGCTCGTCGGCTACGCGTCGCTCTCGATCGAGACGGCGGGTTCCTCGCCCGGTCAGGCCGGCGGCTCGCAGTCGGCGGTCCCGCTGGCCAGGCGCGAGCGGGTGATCGACCTGGCCCAGTCGGTCGAGCGCTTCGGCGACCCGTCGTTCGAGCGCCCGCCCAAGCGCGCCCGGATGCGGTACGTCGCCCGGTACAGCATCGTTCTCGCGGTGCTGATCGGCGCGGCGTTCCTCGCCGATCGCGCGACGACGACCCAGCTGTACTGGTACGCGCTGTTCGCCGCCGTTCCGCTGATCCCCGTCGCCGCCCACCTCAAGTGGCGCAACCTCGGCTACGCGCTCGGCGACGATCACGTCGTGACCCGAGCGGGCTTCTGGAACCGGACGACGACCGTCGTGCCGTACTACCGTGTGCAGACGGTGCTGGACAGCCAGACGATCTTCCAGCGCCGGCGCGACCTCGCGACGCTGACGATCGACACCGCCGGCTCGCGCAGCCTCACCGGACAGGACGCCCAGGCGGTCGACATCGACGTCGGACTGGCGGCCGAGCTACGCGAGGAGGTCGCTTCGCGTCTCCAGGACTCGCTGGCCGAGCGGACGCCCGCCGAGGATCGGTTGTTCGACGTCGACGCCGCGCCCGACACGACGTTCGACGGGACGCCGTCGCCGGGCGAGTGACCGGGCGGTCGGTCGAGCGCTTCTACTAGCGGCCCCACTCGTAGACCCACCAGCTGGCGCCCAGCAACAGCAGTCCCGCGCCGAGCGCCGACGTCGCGGGCTCCGGGATGATGAACAGCACGAATCCCACGAGGATCAACACGCCCGGCTCGATCTGGTCGAGGTTGCCCGGTGATGACAGGTCCATACGGAAGCTATCGAGGCGCTCTGCAATATGGCTAGGTGCGCGATCGGCCGACGACGCGGCGTCACGCCGCGACGAGCGATCGGGGGCCCGCACCAGACCTACACACTGTGGCCCCGAACTCTTGCCCGCATGGACCCGACGTGTGAGTATGATCGGCGCCTACACGATCGGAAAGAAGGCGGTCAAGTTCGGGTACAAGCGCTACGGCGTCCCCGGCGCGGTGGCGACCGGCGGCGCCGCGCTGGTCGGCTACGTCGCGGTCCGGCGAGCGCTAAAATCGTCCGCGAACGAGGAGAACGTCGAGTCGGCGATCGACGCCGGGGCGGTCAAATCGGCGGTCGACGAGCGGGGCCTGAGCGCCGTGACCGATCCGGGAACGCTGAACGACGCCGTCGACGAGAGTCAGCTCAGCTCGGTCATCGACGCCGACGAGGTGGCGTCCGCGGCCGGCGAGGAAACCGACGAGATGACCGGCGACGACGCCGGCGGCGGTGACGAGGGCGACGTTTCGGATGTCCGGTAGTCGACGCCGCCGATCGGGTGAAAGCGCGCCGGCGGACCGCCGGGCGTTCGTCGGCCGCTCGCACGACCATCCTGATTTATCGTTATGGAGTGCAAATCTGTTACACGCATGAGTTCGGAACAGTCCAACGTCGGGTCGGTATCGGCCGGAGAGGCCGCGAGGGCGGCGGAGGTCCCCATCACGCTCCGCCTGATCGGGATCGCAATGCTCAGCGGCTTCGTTGGGATGGTGGCGATGCTCCCGGTGCTCGTGGGACTCCCCGCGCTGCTGGATCTGTTTAGCACCGCCCCGATCGTCCGGTTTTCGACGTTCGGCTCGTTCCTCGGGCTGGGACCGAGCCTGGCGCTGGGCATCGCGCTGTTCGTCATGGGCGGCACGCTGTTCCTGCCGATCCAGTTCCTCGTCGTCGGCGCCTACCTCCCGCCAGAAGAGCCGCGGTACGCCCGCGGCGTGACGTACGCGCTGATCTACTGGATCGCGTTCGTGATGGTGTTCCTGCCGAGCACCGGGCCGCTCGGCATCGGAGTGTTCCTCGTCGTCTCGATGCTGTACCACGTGTTCTACGGGCTCGCGCTGGGCTACCTGCTCGACGAGTGGGGCGAGATCCCCCAGCACGCCGTCTGAGTCGACAGGTGCTCTGAACGGCCTACCAGTCGAACTCCTCGTGGATCGCGCGCGCTTCCTCGTTGAGCAGCGGCCCGGTCACGTCTGTCTCGCCGTCGAGGATCGTCGCTGTGCGGACTGACGGTTCGCCGCCCGCAAACTCGACGATCTCGTCGGCGCCGACGCCGTAGACGACGCGAGCCAGGCCGGCCGTCCGAAGCCCGCCCGCGCACATCGGACACGGTTCGGTGCTCGTGTACATCACCGTGCGAGCGCGCTCGTCGGGCGAGAAATCGCGGTGGGCCGTCTTCGCGAGATCGAGTTCCGGGTGGCGCCGCAGGTCCGATTCGGTCACGATGCGGTTCGACGCCGTCGCGACGACCTCGTCGTCGCGCACCAGTACGGAACCGAACGGCTCGTCGCCGCGGTCCGCGGCTTCGCGCGCGAGGTCGAAGGCTCGTCGCATGTGTCGTTCGTGATCGAACGCGTCGAGTTCCGGGTCGGTCATTGTCGTCGATACCGTCGACACCGAGCCACAGAAGTGTTGTGCAGTTCGGGTAGCGCGCCGACGAGGTTCGTCGGACGACCATCGAGAACACCACCGTCCGGGGCGGTTCCTCAGCGGGATTCGCGCTGCTCGGCCTTGTTCAACTCGATCAACAGCCGGAAGATCGCCTTGACGAGGTTGCGATCGACGTCGAACTGGTCGGCGTTCTCGCCGGCCCGCTCCATCACCGCGGCCTCCTGGGACTCGTCGGTCGTCGGGAGGCCCTGATCCTCTTTGACCTGCGCGATCGTGTCGGCGACGTAGGTGCGTCGCGCGATCAACTCGACGATCCCTTGGTCGATGTCTCTGATCTCCTCGCGGAGCTCCTCTAAGCTCATCTCGTCCGCGCGCCCGTGGATTGTGTCGTCGTTAGCCATGTTGTCCCACGCCTGTTGTCCCATCTCTCCCGTACTCCTTGGAGTGCCTTTCGGTCGCCCACCGCGACGACGCTGGGGCCGGTGCCGGACAGCGAGACGCCGTCGGCGTCGGGCAGCGCCTCGACTGCCGGCGCGGTGGGAAACTCCAGTGCAGCGCTGAACGCGAACCCGTTGACCGTCATCGCGAGGCCGTACCGGCCGTCGAGCGCGAGGTCGGCGACCAACTCGGCGATCGGGGCGATCCGCTTGCAGCGCTCGACGTCGGCGTCGGCGCTGAACGCCTGCTCGGGCGGCGTGTACACCAGCACGTCCCAGTCGACGGTCTCGCGGGCGAGCAGTTCGTCGCTCCCGTTGTCGGTGACGGTGACGCCGCCGAGCATCGACGCCGAGGCGTCGTCGAACGCTCCCGTGACGGTGACGCCGACGTCGCGGGCCGCCTCGACGCCGAGCAGACAGGCCTCCTCGCGTTCGATCTCGTCGGCGACGCCGAGCGCGTCGAGCGTCGCGAGCACGGTCGCGTTCGCGGCCGCGCTCGAACTCTTGAGTCCCGACGCCATCGGCACCTCGCTCTCGGTGCGCACGGTCCCGCCCTGCCCGTCGCCGTAGCGCTCGGTCGCGAGTTCGACGCAACGCTCGATCAGCCGGGTGTCGGCGTCGGGCGCGCCGTCGATCTCGCCCTCGACGCCCGACTCGTCGGCGAGCGTCACCTCGGCCGTCGTGTACGCGTCGATCGCGAACGCCGAGCCCTTCCCGCAGGCCAGGGCGTTCAGCACCGTCCCCGCCGCCGGGGCCTCCGCTCGTCCGTTCATACCTCTACTCGCCGAAGCGAATATTTACCGCTGGCGGTCGGCGCGCATCACGACGCCGTGGCGTCCGCGGCGATGCCGCCGCCGAACGCGGCGCTTTTCCCGGCCCCGGCCGAATGCGACGACATGAGCGCGCGCAACACGGTCGCCCCGTCGACGATCGGGGTGGAGCTTTCGGAGGACGGCATCGCCGTCGAGTACCTCGACGGACGGGAGGTGTTCTACCACGGCCCGCCGAAGAAAGCCGCGGGGACGGTCAAGACGGCTCCCGGAAAGCTGGTCCAGATCCTCGTCACCGATCCCGATGGCACCGAGGGCGTGCTGACCTACGTCAACGACCGGAACACCCACGACGACATCCTGGAGACGACCGGCGTCGGCCGCGTGTTCGTCGACCCCGGCGAGGAAGAAGAGCTGTTTCCCGGCGTCACCACCCGCGCCGACGGTCACTCGGTCATCGTCGACGCCGATCCCGAGGTCGCGCGCGGCCGGGTGTTCGTGTTCGCCGAGGACGAACTCTCCGAGCAGTCCTACGAGATCGTCGGCGAGGACGCCGTCGACGGCGACGACGCCGCTGCAGAGACAGAGGACGGTGACGGCGCCGCATCCCACGAGCGCGACGCCGACGCGGCGCCGGACGACAGCGATGCCGCAGCGGCGTCCGGCGATGCTGAAGCGGCGTCTGTCGAGGACTCCGACGATGATGACGACGGCGGTGCGTCCGACGGCTGGATCGACTCCGAATACGTCGAGGACGAGTGATGCCGCTCCGAAAACAGTGGCGCGACCTCGATCGGTCGGCGGTCCGCGACGCGCCGAACCGCTACGGCGTCGCGGAGTTCGGCGACGCCGACGGGGAGGCCGTCGCCGTCGAGACGGGGATGCTCAGGGACGTCGTCAAGAGCGCGCTGTCGTACCGATCCGACCCGAACGTACGCTGGGAGACGACCCAGACCAAAGCGCAGGCCGCGGACCTGGCCGACGAGCACCGCGAGCGGCTGGCGGAGTAACTGCTCGCTGCCGGAGGCGTCGCGCCGCTACTGCAGGTACGAGGGCTCCTCTGCGTTGCAGTGTTCCTCGTGTTTGCCCGCGTCGCCCTCGTCGTCGAACAGCAGGCCACACTCCTCGCACTCGTACCAGGTAATCTCGTCGCGCTCGGTCTGAACCACCATGTCACACGTTCGAATCGCAGTCCGTAAAGTCGTTTCTCCGGCGTCGTCGTCCGATCGGCGACGTCTCGTCGCTCGTTCGACGACGAGGTATCACAGTCCCGGCAGGTCCGGGCGATCGCCGGCGACTGCGCTCATCACGGCCGCCTCGGCCTTCCGGAGGTGTTCTGCGGCGGTACCGGGCGAACACGACAGCGCCGCGGCGACGTCCTCGACGGTTCCCTCGCGTGGCGACTCGTAGTAGCCGGAGTCGACGGCGGCGCGGACGGCCTCGCGCTGCCGGTCGGTCAGGCCGCCGCCGCGGTCGAACGGCTGCCCCCTGTACTGGCCGATTTCGAGCACGTCGACGTCGATCGACTCCGGCACGGCGTCGACGGCCTCCTGCACCGCGGCCGAACCCCCTGCCAGCGAGAACTCCGCGCAGCCGTCCTCGCGGTACGTGATCGGCGGGACGATCAGCAGGCCGTCGCGGTCCAGCGCGGTCGCGAGTTCGAACTCGCTCTCGGGAAGATCCTCGCGAACGTAGAGATAAAAGCCGCTCGTGGACGCCGCGACGTGGTAGGTGCGGATCGAATCGACCGTCTCCAGCGCGTCGACGTAGCGGTCGGGACTCCCCTCGACGCGGAACACCGTCGAGATCGTTCCGTCGACCGAGACGCTCCAAGAGAGCTGCCGGGAGGCGCCGTGCTCGTCGCTCTCGACGACGAACTGGTGCATCGGGTGACGCCGCTCCGGCGGCAGCGCCAGCGCCAGCCTGACGTATCTCACGGCCGTCTCATGGTCGTCTCTTTTAAAATAACCTCGCCTTTGAGGCAGCAAGACGAACCCGTATCGTCGCGTAGGTCAGCGTATCGACCGAGCGTGATCCGAACATGAGTCTCGAACACGACGCCAGCGCGGCCGCGGCGGACCGACGGGGCGTCGACTACGACGATCTGGAGAGCCTGCTGGACGAGCACGTCCTCGACCGCGAGACCCACGTCAACGCCGAGGGGTTCGTGATCCGCCCCGACGAAGTGCAGGCGGTGCTTTCGACGCTCAAAGAGGAGGCCGGTTTCGACCACCTCGCCTGTGCGACGGCCCAGCAGTACGGGGACCGGTTCGAGACGATCTATCACCTCCGGAGCTACGACGATCCCACCAGAGAGGTCAGCGTGGTCGTCCCGACGCCGACGGACGCCCCCGTCAGCGAGAGCGCCGAACCCGTCTTCCGAACCGCCGACTGGCACGAGCGCGAGGCGTACGATCTTCTGGGCATCGAGTACGACGACCACCCCGACCTCCGGCGGATCCTCCTGCCCGAAACCTGGCAGGGCCACCCGCTGCGCGAGGACTACGCGCAGGATCGCCCGCAGCTGGTCGCGTACAGCGAGAACGCCAACCCGCTGGAGGAAGATCGCCGCGTCGAGGGCGGGGACGAGGGGACCGAGACGATGCTGCTCAACATCGGTCCCCACCACCCCGCGACGCACGGCGTGATGCACCTCGAAACGGTGCTCGACGGCGAGCAGGTGGTCGACGTCGAACCCGACATCGGCTACATCCACCGCTGCGAGGAGCAGATGTGCCAGCAGGGTACCTACCGCCACCAGATCATGCCCTACCCCGACCGCTGGGACTGGGGCGGCGCCGGGCTCTGCAACGAGTGGGCCTACGCCCGCGTCGCCGAGGATCTCGCCGACCTCGAGGTCCCCGAGTACGCGCAGGTGATCCGGACGATGAGCGCCGAGTTGAGCCGGACGCTCAGCCACCTGTTGGCGACCGCCGCGTACGCGCTCGACATCGTCGGCGACTTCACCGCGACGTTCATGTACGCAATCAACGATCGGGAGGTCGTCCAGAACATTCTCGAAGATCTGACCGGCCAGCGCCTGATGTTCAACTACTTCCGACTCGGCGGGGTCGCCTGGGACCTGCCCGAGCCCCGCGAGGAGTTCTTCGAGAAGGTCCGCGAGTTCCTCGACGAGCTGCCCCGACGGATGGAGGAGTACCACAACCTGTTGTCGAACAACGAGATCCTCCAGGCGCGGGCCGTCGATACCGGAATCTTCGACCCCGAGACCGCGAAGAACTACGGCGTCACCGGACCGGTCGCCCGCGGCTCGGGAATCGACTACGATCTTCGGCGCGACGACCCCTACGGCTACTACGACGAACTCGACTGGGACGTCGTCGTCCGCGAGGGCTGTGATAACTACTCCCGACTGCTGGTCCGACTGGACGAGGTCGCAGAATCGGCCAAGATCATCGAACAGTGCGTCGATCTGCTTGAGGACTGGCCCGAGGACGAGCGCAACATCCAGAGCAACGTCCCGCGGACGATCAAGCCCGACCCCGACACCGAAATCTACCGCGCCGTGGAGGCCGCGAAGGGCGAACTCGGCATCTACATCCGCGCCGACGGCACCGACAAGCCTGCTCGGTTCAAGATCCGCGGCCCCTCCTTCTCGAACCTGCAATCCCTGCCGGAGTTCGGCACCGGCGGCTACGTCGCCGACCTGATCGCGTCGCTGGGAAGTCTCGATACGATCATGGGCGGGGTCGATCGGTAAGCTCACGACTGCCCCGGCGGCGAACTCGATCGGTACGCTCACGACTGCCGATTCGGACAGAGATTTTACAACTCGGTACCAGCAACCATCATGGGAAAGGTAAACGAGTCGGAGCTCGACTGGGCCTCGGTCGACCGCGGCGACGCCGAGTACAGGCGCAAACGCCTCGCCGACGCGGCGGGCGGTGACGAACTGGGCTGTAGCCTCTACGAGCTCCCGCCGGGAAAGAAATCCTGGCCCTACCACTACCACACGGCCAACGAAGAGGCGCTCTACGTGCTCGACGGGACGGGCCGGCTTCGCGGGGACGACAAGGAGCTGTCGCTGGACGCGGGCGACTACGTCGCGCTGCCGGCCGGCGAGGACGGCGCCCACAGGATCATCAACGACTCCGAGGAGCCGCTCCGGTACCTGATGATCTCGACGATGGCGACGCCCGAGGTGCTCGTCTATCCGGACTCCGAGAAAGTCGGCGTGCTCGACGGCGCCGCGCCCGGCGGCACCGACGAGCGGACGCTCGAAGGCTACTACCGGCAGGAGGACGCCGTCGACTACTGGGACGGCGAGGAGTAGCCGAGCGTCGGCGTCGCCGCGGCGCGCAACCGGCGCACGATCCCGACCGCGACGCCCGGACGGCGAGGGGAATCCTTCAAGGCCGCCCGGCGGCAAAACTGGGCCATGAGCGAGCAGGACGGCGGCGGGATCTCGCTGACGGTGAAAGGCGCCCAGAAGCGCGACGCCGGGCGCGGGGTCGCGCGGCTCTCGGACGCCGCGCGGAACGAGTTGAGCGTGCTCAGCGGCGACACCGTCGTGATCGAGGGCGACCGCGTCACCGCGACGAAGGTGTGGCCCGCCGGCGACGACGTTCCGGTCGACGCCGTACTGATCGACGCCGACACGCGGGCCAATGCGGGCGTCAGCATCGGCGACACCGTCTCGGTCCGGCACGGTTCGCTGGAGGAGGCGGTGTCGGTGACGCTGTCGCCGCCGGCGTCGCTGTCCGACGTCGACGAGCAAGTGATCCAGCGCGTCGCGACGAAGACGCTCCACGACCGGCCGGTGAGCGAGGGCGAGCAGGTTCGACTGGAGCGGATCGCCGACCAACCCTTCACCGTCGAGTCGACCACGCCCCACGAGCCGGTTCGCGTGACCGACCACACGGTCGTATCGGTGGACAACGACGCGACGAGCGACAGCGGCGGCGTGTCGGCGTCGAGCGACGGCACGCGGTCGAACGACGGGTCGTCCGACGGCCAGTCGGCCGACAGTTCGGCGAGCGGTGGCAAACCGGACGGGGCGTCCGGCGACGCCGACGAGCCGGCGGCGACGGCGCCCACCGCGGTCAGCTACGAGGACATCGGCGGGCTCGACGACGAGCTAGAGCAGGTCCGCGAGATGATCGAGCTACCGCTGGACCAGCCGGATCTGTTCCGCCGGCTCGGCGTCGACCCGCCCAAGGGCGTCCTGCTGTACGGGCCGCCAGGCACCGGCAAGACGCTGATCGCCAAGGCCGTCGCCAACGAGGTGAACGCGCAGTTCATCAACGTCTCCGGCCCGGAGATCATGTCGAAGTACAAGGGTGAGAGCGAGGAGCGCATCCGCGAGATCTTCGAGACCGCCGCGGAGAACGCGCCGACGATCATCTTCTTCGACGAGATCGACTCGATCGCCGGCGAGCGCGACGACGCCGGCGACGTCGAGAACCGCGTCGTCGCCCAACTGCTCTCGCTGATGGACGGGCTCGACTCGCGTGGCGACGTGATCGTCATCGGCGCGACGAACCGCGTCGACGCTATCGACCCGGCGCTGCGCCGCGGCGGCCGCTTCGACCGCGAGATCGAGATCGGCGTCCCCGGCGTCGAGGGGCGCCGCGAGATCTTCCAGGTTCACACTCGTGGGATGCCGCTGGCGGAAGACGTCTCGGTCGACACGCTGGCCGAGCGCACCCACGGCTTCGTCGGCGCCGACGTCGACGCGCTCGTTTCGGAGGCGGCGATGCTCGCGCTCCGGCGGATCCGCGGCGAGGCCGACGATCTCGCGGAGGCCGACCTCGAAGTGACGAAAGCCGACTTCGACGCCGCGATGGCCGCGATCGACCCCTCCGCGATGCGCGAGTTCGTCGCCGAGACGCCGGACGTCGGCTACGACGACGTGGGCGGGCTCGACGACGCCAAGCAGACCCTGCGCGAGGCCGTCGAGTGGCCGCTGGCGTACGAACGCCTCTTTGCCGAGACCAACACCGAACCGCCCAGCGGCGTCCTGCTGTACGGCCCGCCGGGCACCGGCAAGACGCTGCTGGCCCGCGCGCTCGCCGGCGAGAGCGAGGTGAACTTCGTCCACGTCAACGGCCCCGAACTACTCGATCGCTACGTCGGCGAGTCCGAGAAGGCCGTCCGCGAGGTGTTCGAGCGCGCTCGCACGTCGGCGCCCTCGATCGTCTTCTTCGACGAGATCGACGCCATCGCGGCCCAGCGCGAGGACAGCCACGAGGTGACCGAGCGCGTCGTCTCGCAGCTGCTGACGGAGCTCGACGGGCTCGTCGAGAACCCGAACCTCGTCGTGCTCGCGGCGACGAACCGCAAAGACGCCATCGACCCCGCGCTGCTCCGCCCCGGTCGCCTCGACACGCACGTCGAGGTGCCCGAACCCGACGAGGATGGCCGCCGCGCGATCGTCGAGGTCCACGGCCGCGGGAAGCCGTTCGCCGACGACGTGGATCTGGACGCCCTCGCCGACGATCTGGAGGGGTACACCGGCGCCGACCTCGAAGCGGTCGTTCGCGAGGCGTCGATGCTGGCGATCCGCGAGATGGCCGAGGAGCTGGGGCCGGAGGAAGCCGACGAGCGCGCAGACGAGATCGTGATCGGCGCCGACCACTTCGAACGCGCCATCGAGAGCGTCGAGCCGACGCTCGCGAGCTACTAGCGACATCGCAGGCCGAGTGCTGACGCCGTTTTTCGACCGCCTTTGCTCTCCTTACTCCCGTTCGTCGACCATCCCGATCCCGGTCCGTTCCGACGCCTCGATCCGGCTGTCGTCGTCTCCGCCCTCGTCGTCTGCGTCGGCCGTCGCCGACCGGTCGTCGACGAGGCCGTGTTGCTCGCCCGACTGGTCGTCGGCCCCGTCGTCGGCGTCGGTCTCACCGTCGGCGTCGGCAGCCGGCGTGTCGGCAGCCGCCGCGTCGGCGTCAGCCTGTTCGGCGCCCTCAGCCAGCTCGAAGCCGCCGCGGCGCGCGAGCACCGTCTCGCCCGCGGTCACTTTCTCGCCGCGCTCGACGGCCAGGTCGTCGCGATCGAACGCCGGCGGCAGTAGGATGTCCGCGCGACTGCCGAAGGAGATGTGGCCGATCCGGTCGCCGCGCTCGACCGTCTCGCCCGCCTCCAGATAGGGGTGAATGCGGCGGGCGAACGCCCCCGCGACCAGCGTAACCTCGTGCTCCTCGAACTCGATCCGGACGCGCTCGTTGCGGTCGGATTCCTTGGCGAACGCCGGCCTGTGTGCGCCGGGAACGTGCTCGACGGTCTCGACCGTCCCGCCGATGGGTGCGCGATTGACGTGGACGTCCCAGACGTTCATGAACACGCCGACGCGAACACGGTCGCCTTCTTCGCGGAGCACCGATACCTTGCCGTCGGCCGGCGCTGCGACGCCGGAGAGTGGCGCCGTCCGCTCGGGATCGCGGTAGAAAAACAGCACGGCGCCGCCGATCGCGAGCAGTCCGACGGTCGCGCCCGGAGTGATAAACAGCGCGGGAAACGCACCGAGCAGCGGGAACAGGGCGTACTTCCAGGCCCCGGGCGCGAAGTTCATGTGCCACCGTACGGCGACCCGAAGTAAGGAGGTTGCGGATCGACCAGCGGCGAGCGCGCGCCGAGGGGGTCAGTGCCTGCTAGAGTCGTCGTCATCGTCGTCGCTCAGGACGCCATCGTCGGAGTCGTCGTCATCGTCGCCGCTCAGATGCCCGTCATCCGAATCGTCGGCGTCGTCGTCCGTCAGGCGGCGCTCGTCGTCGGGCACACCCTCGGCGGTGTCGCTCTCGCCGGCCTCCCGGAGTTCGTCGTCTGTGAGCCCCTCCCTGTCGTCGTGTCCGGCGTCGCCGTGGGACCCTTCGTCCATCGTCCTGTCTCCCGTCCCGGTCACGTCGTCGCCCTCCGTCGTCTCGCCGGGCATCGGCTCGTCGTCCGAGCGATCGTCGACCGTCTGCCTGCCCGTCGGCGACCGATCGTCGTCGGTCGTGGTTCTGCCTGCCTCGGTCGCCGCGCCGCCGGGGCTGGTCTCGGTGGCGCCGGCGTCCGAGGCGCCCGCGCGTCCGCCGGGATCCTCGTGCTCGGTCGTCCGGACGTGGACCGCGTTGTCCGAGATCCGGTCGATCTCCGTCTCGTCGATGCGGTAGACGTCGTCCGTCTCGCCCCAGCCCAGCACCGACTTGATCTGGTCGGTGATCGACGGATCGGCGTCGACGACGAGCGTGTCGCCGCGGTGCTCGGACACCTCGCCGATGAGCTCGCCGCTGGCGTCGATCACGTCCTTTCCTTCGTCGTCGCCGGTCGGTCGCGTGCGTGTATCGTCGTCCATTGGTCTCCCCCGTGGGAGGCCCCGACGCGAGCGGGCAAAAAGCCAACCGCCACGTATAGAGCTTACCGACAGGTCAACGCGGTGAAATCGGCGATTCCGCGGCGGCCGTTTAACAGCCGCGGCGTCGAACTGTCGACCATGGTACCGACGGTCGAGTGCTGCCTGCGAAACGTCACCGCGGAGTGTCGAACCGCCGCGCGCCGGCGAGGGATCGAGCTCTCGATCGCACCCTGTCGGGAGCGCTGCGACGCCTGCCGGGCCGGGCCGTTCGTGCTCGTCGACGGCGACCTGCGGACCGGCGCGGAGTTCGCGACGGTGCTCGACGGCGTCGAAACGGCGTCGAGCGACGACACCGAGATCCCTCCGGAGGACGAACCGTGACGAACGTCCTCCTGCTCTCGATCGACAGCTTACGCCGGGACTTCCTCGGCGCGTACGCCGACGAGCCCCACTGCGTCGACTACGGCGTCGAGACGCCGAACCTCGACCGGTTCGCCGAGCGCGCCGCGACGTTCGACACTCACTACGCCGGGAGCCTGCCGTGCATGCCCGCCCGGCGCGAGTGGCACGCCGGCGTCCAGGAGTTCCTCTGGCGCTCCTGGGGGCCGATCGAGCCCTCCGACGACCACCTCGCACGGGTCGCGCGCGACGACGGCGTCCTGACCCAGTTGATCACCGATCACTTCCACTACTTCCAGCACGGCGCCCACGGCTACTACGAGGACTACACGGGCTTCGAGTTCGTGCGGGGCCACGAGTACGACGCCTGGCAGACCGCCCCCAGACAGCCCGACGATCGCCTGCTCGACCAGACCCTCGATCGCGAGACCGACCCGCCCGGCGGCGTCGGCTACGTCAACCGGTCGGTGTACGCCCGGAACGCCGCCCGGCGCGGCGTCGAGGACGACGAGCGCAACGCGTTCGCACCGCGGCTGTTCTCGCGGGCCGCGGAGTGGCTTCGCGCAAACCGGGAGTGGGACCGGTGGCTCTGCTACGTCGACAGCTTCGACGTCCACGAGCCGTTCCACTGTCCGGAGCCGTACGCCTCCATGTACACCGACGAGGACCCGCGCGACCCCGACCTCGACGTCTGGCCGTACTACGGCCCGGTCGACGAAGGGCAAAGCCAACTCTCCGACCGCCAGCTCGAATTCGTCCGCTCCCAGTTCGCCGGCAAGGTCACCATGGCCGACGAGTGGTTCGGGCGCGTGCTCGACGCGTTAGACGACGAGGAGCTGTGGGACGACACCGCGGTTATCGTCACGAGCGATCACGGCTTCCTGCTCGGCGAGCACGGCTGGGTCGGGAAGAACGAGCCGCCGGTGTACGACGTGCTCGCGCGGACGCCGCTGTTCGTCTGGCATCCCGAGGGCGCGCACAACGGCGAGCGGATCGCGTCGCTCACCTCGGCGGTCGACCTGTACGCGACCGTGCTGGATCTGCTCGGTATCGACGCCGAGGCCGCCGATCGCGTCCACAGCCGGAGTCTCCTGCCCTTGCTCGCGGGTGATGCCGACGCCGATGATCTCCACGCCCACCGCGATCGGGCGCTGTACGGCTACTGGGGATCGGCGGTCAACGTCACCGACGGCGAGTACACGTACCTCCACCCCTGTGACCCGTCGGTCGAGAGCTACTGCCACTCGACGACGATGATGAACGCCCGGGGGTTCCCGCTGCCGACGACGCCGAAGACCGACGCCGAGGCCGGCGGGTTCGTCGCCCACGCCGACGGTCCAGTCTGGCGGTTCGCGGCCGACAGCTACGCTCAGCTCGACGAGCCGTTGCTGTTCGACGTTCGCGACGATCCGACCCAGGAGACGAACCTCGCCGACGAGCGCACCGAGGAGCGCGAGCGACTACGGGCGGAACTGGTCGCGGGCCTCGAGGCCCTCGACGCGCCCGAGCATCAGCTCGACCGGCTGAACTTGGACCCGCCCGCGTGACGTGCTCCACGGCACCACACCACGGGAACCAATCCTCGCCACGCCGGACGGCACCGAAACCAATCGGCTACAAGCGTCAGTATATATTATAGAACGGGGTGCGAACCTACTTTTAGCCCAATAACGGCTTACAGGGCATCCGTCGTAGCGCACCTGTAACCTATGCGAGACTCACCGAATATCGCGGTCGTCGTGATGGATACTGCACGGGACAGCGACGTGACATCTTCTACCGCCCCGACGGTCGCGGAACTCGGGGAGGCCGGCACCCGCTACACTCGGGCGTTTTCGGCGGCGCCGTGGACGCTACCCTCGCACGGATCGATGTTCACGGGCTGTTACCCCTCCAAGCACGGGGCGTACTCGGGCCACGAACACCTCGACGGCGCGCTGCCGACGCTCCCCGAACTGCTCGGAGACGCCGGCTACGAGACGTTCGGCGTCACCAACAACACCTGGATCACCGACGAGTTCGGGTTCGGACGCGGCTTCGACCGGTTGCGGAAGGCCTGGCAGCTGCTCCCCGGCGACGGCAACATGCTCTGGGAGATGGTCCAGGTGCAAGACGAGGAGCGCTCGCAAGGGCTTCTCGAACGCGCGATGTCCGGCAATCCGATACGTAACGCCGTCAACGCGGCGTACGCTCGCCTGGCGTACGCTCGGCGCGACAGCGGTGCCGGGCGAACGGTCGACCTGATCGACGACTGGCTCGGCGGCCGAAACGACGACCGCCCGTTCTTCCTGTTCGCGAACTGCATCGAACCGCACCTGGAGTACGAACCGGCCCGCGAGTACGCCGAGACGTTCCTGCCCGACGACGTCGACTACGCCGACGCGACGGCGCTCGAACAGGATCCCTGGGAGTACCTCGTCGGCAACGTCAACCACTCCAGCGAGGAGTTCGACGTGCTCCGGGCGCTGTACCGCGCCGAGATCGCATCGCTCGACGATCAGATCGCCGCGCTTCGCGACGCGCTCGTCGCCGCGGGCGAGTGGGAAGACACGATCCTCGTCGTCGTCGGCGACCACGGCGAGAACGTCGGCGACCACGGGATGATGGACCACCAGTACTGCCTGTACGACACACTGTTGCACGTCCCGCTCGTGATCTGCGGCCCCGGCTTCGAGGACGGCGACGAGGTCGACGACCTGACGAGCCTCGTCGATCTCGTGCCGACGCTGCTTGACGCCGCCGGCGTCGACGCACCCGACGCCCGCGAGCGGTTCCAGGGCCGGTCGGTCCATCCGGACGCCGACGCCGAACCGCGCGAGGAACTTTACGCCGAGTACATGAACCCTCAGCCGACGATGGCCGCGCTGGAGCGTCAGGTGGGCGAGCTGCCCGAGTACGTCTACCGCTTCGACCGGTCGCTCCGAGCTGTGCGCACGGAGGAGTACAAGTTCATCCGCGGCTCTGACGGCACCAGAGAGCTGTATCACGTCGCCGAGGACTCGGCCGAGCGGTCGAGTCTGGAGAACGAGCGCCCCGAGATGGTGACGGAGATGGAAGAGCAACTCGACGAGTGGCTCGACTCGTTCGAGCGCGCCGAGACGAGCGAAGAGGTCGACATCAGCGGCGCGCGGAAGCAGCAACTGGAGGAACTGGGCTATCTGCAGTAACGGGCGGTAGTAACGCGGATTCTTCTCCGGGACCGTCGCGAGACCTGCGTTCAGCGGCGGAACAGCTGATCGCCACGAGCACCGATCAATGCTCTCGAATCCGCGTTTCGACGACGTGGCATCTTCGAGGAAGCTCGATAACCAACTCCTCGTAGACCTTCTCCGGTGAGGGATCGGGACTATCGATCGCCGTTTCGACGTTCGAGACCACTGTCTGCACCTCACCCGCGATATCGCCGTCGTACTCTACCGACCGATCTCGCCGCACGACTCCCCGATCGCCGTTCTCGTCGATGAAGAGGAGGTCCATTGTCTCGAGATTCGTTAGCACGGGTAGATAAACGCTCTCGGACTCGGATCGCCACACGACACGTAGCTGGTCGTTCTCGCGGACGGATCATAGTTGACTGATCGATCCGCGCGCGAGCACGAACACCGACGACGAATTTCCAATCGGGCGAACCGCTCGCGGTCGGTCAGTCCCAGAACGACTGCGTCCGCGCGTACTGCCGTTCCTGCTCCAGAATGTCCCGGTAGAACGCGTCCTCGTCCTCCCGGAGCTTGTTGATGATCCGGGCGGCGTTGTGCGGCCCGACGCCGCGGGCCGCCAGCGCGATGACGGCTTGCTTGCCGTGGCTCTGAACGAGACTCCCGGACCGAAACGCCCGCTCGGTCATCTCCTCTTGCTCCTCGTTTTTATCCTGCGAGCGGACCGCCTGTACCACCTCGTCGGCCCACGGATTCAGCGCGGCGATCCGGGTCGAGCCGCACTCGGGACACGTCGGCCGGTCGCGCACCCTGCGCACCGGCTTCGAGGTCTTCCAGTCGGTGCAGTGGAGACACAGCAGGATCACCCGATCGTTCTGGATGCGCTCGCGGACCGTCTCGATGACGCTCGCGTCGGCGTTCTCCGGGGAGAGCAACTCTTGGCCCGACGAGCGCCCGCCGGCACCGATCGGCGTGTGGCCGCCGACGGTCTCGACGACGAGTTCGCTCGACTGGATCGCGTCCAGCACCTCGCCGGCGGCGTCGACCGCCAAGTCCTCGTGGAACACCTCGCGGACGGCCTCCTCGTAGACGGGGGTATCTTCGAGCGCCGCCAGCAGGCGGTTCTGGGAGACGCTCGCGTCGCCCTGCCAGCGCTTGATTCGGCCGAACTGCTCGGCGACCTGCGCGAGCCGGAACTTCAGCGCGTCGGAGTTCTTGAGGCTCAGCTCGATGATCGCCCTGACGTGGTCGGGGTCGGTCTCCTCCAATACCTCGACGATCTCCGGCGTCGAGATGCTGGTCGGCACTTCGAGTTCGATCCGGTACGGGTCGACCTCCAGCCCGACCGACGACCCGCTACGCTGGCCCAGCATCGACGACAGCAGCCGGCCCAGCGTCTCGTTGACAGTGTGGCCCAGACAGGCGTTCACCACGACGGTCCGGCCCTGACGCTCGATCAGAATTCGGTCGTCGGTCGGCAACGGCGACCCCGCCTCGACGTGACGCCGAACCTGCTCTAAGGCTTCGCTCGCGGTGAACTGGTCGGTCGGATAGCGCCCGGTGAACTCACCCGCGACCGCGGCGGCGTCCACAATTCCGCTCTCAGACGGACCCCGGGAAAACTGCGGTCCTGCGACGCGGCGCATCTCGCCCACCTCGCCGGCAACTGCCTCGGGGACCGGGATCTCCTGGCCGATCCAGGACGGCACCTCGCCGGCGGGATCCTCGATCGGCGAGACCTTCACCTCGCTTTCCTCGTCGTCGATCGTCGTGATCCGCCACATCTCGCCGCGCTGGATGAACACCTCGCCGGGCTGGGCGAAGTTGACGACGAACCGCTCGTCTAACGTGCCGATCTGGCGGCCGCTGGCGACGTCGTGGACCTCGTAGGTCTCCTCGTCGGGGATCATCGAGAGGTTGGCGTACACGTACTGCCAGGTGCCGCCGGTCTTCTCGATCCGGTCGTACTCCTCTTCGAGCCAGATCACCCGGTTGTCCGCCAGTTCGCGGACGACTTCGCGGAACGTCTCCTCCGGAAGGTTCCGGAACGGGTACGCCGCGGTGACGATATCGTAGGCTTCGCGGGCGCCGATCTCCTCGTGGCCCATCGCCAGCGCGACGATCTGGTTCGCGACGGCGTCGAGACTGCCCTCGTGGATCGGCAGGCGCTCGACCTCGCCGGCCTTCGCGCGGCGGGCGATCGCCAGCGCCTCGAACGTGTCGTCCGGTCGGGTCGTGAGGATCGTCCCGCGCGAGATCTGGTCGCTGCGGTGGCCCGCGCGCCCGACGCGCTGGAGGATTCGGGTGACCTGCCGGGGGCTGGAGTACTGGACGACGTGGTCGACGTGGCCCACGTCGATCCCCAACTCCATCGAGGAGGTACACAGCAAGGCGTCGATCTCGCCGGCCTTGAACCGGTCCTCGACGTCGATCCGGGCCTCCTTCGAGAGCGAGCCGTGGTGAACGCCGACCGAGACCTCGGCGCCGGGAGCGTCTGCCGAGCCGTCCGGTCCGATCGCTTTGAACCGCGATCCCAGCGCCTCTGCAGTTTGTCGGGTGTTGACGAAGATCAGGGTCGACTCGTTCTCGTCGACGATCTCGGCGATCGCCCGGACGTGGCTGGCGATCTCGGCCGAGGTCATCAGCTGCCCCGAAAGCGTCTCGTCGGCGTCGGTGATCTCGGGCTCTCTGACCGCGAGGTCGATCCGGCTCCCGACGTCGACCTCCCGAATCGCGCAGGGCCGGCCGCCCGTGAGGAAGTCGGCGACCTCCTGAGGATCACCCACCGTCGCCGAGAGGCCGATCCGCTGGAACGGTCCCGCCACCTCGCGCAGGCGCTCCAGCGCGATCGAGAGCTGGGCGCCGCGCTTCGACGCCGCCAGTTCGTGGACCTCGTCGATCACGACGTGGTCGATCGTCGACAGCGCTTTGCGGAGTTTCGACCCGGTAAACATCGCCTGCAGCGTCTCCGGCGTCGTGACGAGCACGTCCGGCGGGTCCGACGCCTGCTTCTGGCGCTGGTAGTCGGTCGTGTCGCCGTGACGCACGTCGACCTCGACGTCCAACTGCTTGCCCCACCACTCCAGTCGCTCGCGCATATCACGGTTCAGCGCGCGCAGCGGCGTGATATACAGCGCGGCGAACCCCTCGTAGGGATCGGCTTCAGCTTCGGTCTCGGCAGCGGCCGCCCTCCGCCGCTCCGCGATGGCGTCGAACACCGGCAACATCGCGGTCTCGGTCTTGCCGGTCCCCGTGGGCGCGATCACCAGCGCGTTCTCGCCGGCCGCAAGCGGCGGGATCGCCCGACGCTGGGGCTCGGTCGGCGTCTCGAATCCCCGCTCGGACAGCGCCGCGCGAACGTCCGGTCCGAGGCGCGCGAACGCCGCCGGATCGGGTGCGATCTCCCCCTCCGTCATCGCGGGCGAGTAGGGTCGGGACGCGGTTAAGCCATTTGTTCGGCGCTCGGCGGCGCGTTACCCCGTCGAGCGGCGTCTTCTCGCGCTCGTCGTTCGAGGCGAATCTCGGTCAGCGGGCGAGTAACGACCACATACTCAAGGCCGGTTTTCTCGTAGAGCGATTCGGGATTCCGGGGCGCAACGCCGGCCCGGTATCGGCGGCGGCGACGGACCGCTACCGGCCGCGACGACCGCCAGCGCCGCCGATCGACATCAGCGCCCCGCCGTCCGCTACCCGCCCTATGACCTCCGACTCGACGTTCGTCCGACTGCTCGCCGCGCCGCTCCGGATCGCGTACCGACTGGTGACCTCGCTGGTGGCGGTCGCTCTCGGACTGGTGAAACTCGTCGTCGTGGCGGCGCTGTTCGTCGTCGCGTCCGCGTTCGTGCTCCAGGCCGTCGGCGTCGGAGTCGATCCCGGCGCCGTCGGCCTTCCCGACCCGCTCGACGACGGCGCCGAGATGGCACCGGGCGATCCGAACGAATCCGGCTACACCGACGGGAGCGTCGAGATCGACAGCGGAACCGTCGAGCGACTGGTCCACGAGAAGGTCAACGAGCGCCGAACCGAGCGGGGGCTCGACCCGCTGGAGTGGAATCCGACGGCGGCGTCGGTCTCGCGCGCCCACAGCGAGGACATGGCCGACCGGGACTACTTCTCGCACACTAATCCCGACGGGCAGGGGCCGTTCGATCGGTACCGGGAGGTCGCGTCGGGCTGTCGCGCCTACGGCGAGAACATCGCGCTCTCGTGGGCGGGGCGACCGGTCGAGACCGACAGCGGCGCCGTCGAGACCTACGAGAGCGACGAGGAACTGGCGACGGCGCTGGTCGGCCAGTGGATGAACTCCACGGGCCACCGCGAGAACATGCTCCGGGAGCGCTGGGAGAGCGGCGGCGTCGGCGTCTACATCACCGACGACGGGAAGGTGCTTGCCACCCACAACTTCTGTCGCGGATGGACGCTGTAAGAACGTTCGAGGGGATCGACAGTCCGATCACTCGCGAGCGACCGCGATATTGATCGTCTGGGCGCCACAGCGAGGACAGACGCCGCTGGTGTCCGTCGTCGTCCGCATTTCGCAGCGGGTGCACTCGTAGGTCGGTCGGACGGGGGTGTACGGATCTCCGCGCATGGTACTCGAATACCAGTTCGCGACGAGCGGCTATATCTGTTCCTAGCAGTTCGTCGATTATGCAACTACTTTCGAAAATACAGGGCATTCGTACACATGATTCCGAGAAAACGGTTAGATGGAGAGAACAGATCAGCGGCGTCGTGAAGCGCCGCTGGCGCTCACCACCGCCCGACGGCCACGTTTCGGACCGTGCCGCCGCACTCGGGACACTCGCCGACCGCTTCGCCGGTCGTCCTGTTGAGACACTCGGTACACTCGTAGCGTTTCTCCGACGGCGTGTGCGGATCTGTGAACACCATGTGGGAAGTTGACGAACAACAACGGTTAAGGATTGCCCATAATCAGAACAATCGAACTAATAGTCCCTCATATTTTGCCCGGACGTACGGTTCTCGCGGGCCGTCAGATATCGCCGTACGCCCCGAGCCGCGTCCCGTCGAGCAGGTACGCCTGCCCGTCAGCCAACCCCTGCGGCAAGAACGGCGCCAGAAAGTCGTCCCCGGCGACGTTGACCCACGTCCCGCCCACGAGGTCGTTGTACGCCGGGAACGCGATCAGCTCCGGATCGGTCCACTCGACGCCGTCGAGTCGGTCCGCGACGGCGGTGCGGTCGAGCGGGCCGCGCAGCCAGACGCGCTCGACGCGACTGCCGCCGACCTCGTCTTCGAGGCGGACGCAGGGGTGCTCGTGGCCGATACAGACTACGTCGGCCGAGAGCACCTCCGGGGCCGGCCAGGTGTGGCCGTGGACGAAGCCGACGGCGCCGATGCGCACCCCGGCGCCGTCGGTGACGTCGACGCCCTCGATCCACGACTCGATGTCGCCGTCGTGGTTCCCCTTTACCAGGGTGACGGCGACGCCGTCGGGCAGCGACTCGACGAGCACCTCGATTTCGCCGCGCTCGGCGCCGCCGGGGCCGCCGATCGAGTGCATAAAGTCGCCCAGCACCACGAGCCGATCGGCGTCGGTCCGTTCGACGAGGTCGAGCACGCGCTCGCGGCGCTCCTCGGCGCGGCTCTCCAGGTTGATGCCCCGCTCCGATCGAAAGGCGGCCTCGACGCCGGCGTGAACGTCCGCGATCACGAGCCCGCGCTCCTCGCCGAGGTCGGCGGTCGCGGCCGGTGCCCCGGGAATCGGCTCGACGAGCGCCATCAGATGGGCTTGAGCGTGTCGTCGGTCGGCTCGTAGCAGCGCCCGCCCATCAGGGCCTCCTCGATGGCGTCCTCGACGTCGGGCTCGGTCATGCCGGTGTCGCCGATCACTTCGTCGATCAGGTCGCCGCGCTCGACGCCGTCGCCGTCGTCCATCTCCCGCATCGTCTCGACGACCACGTCGGTCAGCGAGACATCGTCCGGAATCGACGGCTCGGCGGGGTCCGCCGATTCGTCCGTCGGTTCGGCGTCGTCCGTCGGTTCGGCGTCGTCGGCCGGTTCCTCGTCCGGTTCGACCTCGCCGGACGCCGCGCCGGCGTCCTCAGACTTCTGGGCGGTTTCGGCTTCCGACACCGGTTCGGCCGCCTCCTCGGCGACCGCTTCGCCCTCGGCGACGGTTTCGTCGGTTTCCGAGACGTCGACCTCGCTTTCGGCCGCCTCGTCAGGATCGGGCGTCTCGATGTCTGCTTCGCCGGGTTCGGCGACCTCCGTGCCGGTCGAGAACTCGGTGCCGTACTCCTCCTCGATCTCCGCACGTTCCTCCTCGGAGAACTCGTACATCTCGTCGCCGCCGACCGGCGTTTCGGCCGCCTGATCGGCGTCCGCAGTTGTGCCGTTCGTCTCGACGGACGCATCGCCCGTCTCGAGAGATGCGTCGTCAGCTTCGACGTCGGCGCCCGCATCCGACTCGTCGTCTGCCTCACCGATGCCGCCGGGCTCGAAGTCGTCGAGGCGGTCCGCGTCCTCGTCGTCCGGCTCGTCCTCGGCGCTGGTTTCGGCGTCGCCGGTCGTTTCGGCCTCGGAAGTCGGGGCGGTCGCAGCCGCGGGGTCGGCGGCGGTGGACTCCTCGGCAGTCGAGTCGGCCGACGCCGACGCCCCGGAGTCGGATCCGGTGGACGCCGTCGCCGCGTCGGCGTCGGTCGCGGTCGATTCCGTTTGCGCATCCGTCGGCGCGGAGTCCGCTTCCGCGTCGGTCGATGCCGGTTCGGCTTCCGTGTCGGTCGACACGGATTCCGTTCCCACGTCGGTCGATGCCGACTCCGCTTCGGCGTCAGTCGCCGCAGCCTCGCCGCTCGCGGCTGCCGAACCGGTCGTCCCCACCTCGGGAACGGCGTCGACGAGGTCGATCAGATCGCCGGGATCGACGCTACCGTCGCCGTCGCCCGGCCGCACGCCGAGCTGGCCGGCCTCGTCGCGGTCGCCGGCGACGACCTCGGCGGCCTCGATCGCGAGATCGCGGACGGCCGCGAGGTACTCCGGCGTCGTCCCGTAGTGATCGATCGCGAGTGCGACGCCGCTGGCGAGGCCGGCGTCGACGCCGCGGTCGCGCAGGTGCTCGGCCAGCTCGTCGCCGCGCTCGGGCTGCTCCAGCGCGGTCGCCATCGTGGCGACGCGTTCGAGAGTCTGCTCGGCGGCCTGAACCGCCCAGCGGTCGCGCGTCTCGGCGTCGACCTCGTTGATGCTTTCCGGGCGGACCGACGTGTACACGCGATCGGAGTCGTCGGGCTGGAAGGTTCGGGCTTTCCCCGTCACGGCGAGGAACGCCGGCGGGTCGGTCCGTTCGAGAAAGGCCATCTCGTCGGGCTGGTACTGCCCGGCGTAGACGACGAAGGCGCCCGTCGGGTCGACGATCCGGGCGCGCAGCACCTCCTCGTTGACTTCCTCGATCTCGGTGAGGACGCCGACGGCGAACAGCCGGTTCACGCGAGCGCCCGTCGGCGTCACGACGTAGTTGGGGGCGCGCTCCTCGTCGCTCTCGGAGTGGTCGAGCGTCGCGTCGTCGTACTCCGCGGCGAACAGCCGGTAAGCGACCTCGCGGCGGCCCGCGCCGCTCTGGTCGTCGCCGTCCTCGCCGTTCGCGCTCATGCGTCCACCTCGCTGAGCAGGTCGGCAGCGCGATCCGCGGGGTCGTCCTCGACCTCGGCGAAGCTGCTGGCGTCCAAGTTCGCGCCGTACTCGTCGACCGAGAGGTGGCCGCGGACGCGGTACTCCCGGCCGACGACGCGCTCGCGGATCGTGTCCGCGACCACGGTCTGGTCCATCGCCTCTCGGGCCTGCTCGCGGGCGTCCTCCAGGTCGCCGCCGTAGACCTGCTCGGTGATCTCGTCGTCGAGCACGGCGGTGACGGTGCCGGTGCCGTCGTCGAGGATCGCCTTGACGCGCAGGTCGTCCTCGCCGTCCACGTCGCCGTGGGTTCGGCACTGACCCTTCTGGATGACCCGGCCGCACTCGGGACAGCGCTGGATCAGCCCCGACCCGTCGCGGATCGAGATGATGTGCCCCACCGCCTCGACGTCGTAGACGCCGCCGGCCTCGACGGCCTCGCGAATCGGCAGTCGGGTGCCGCTCTCGCTGACCGGCACGTCGTCGGCGAGCGCCTCGACCGTCGAGAACTCCGAGACGTTGATCGAGGGGACGCCGCGGTACTCGCGGACGTACGTGTTCTCGATCCGGACCGAGGCGCCCTCCTCGATCTCGGGATGGGGATCCCAGTCGGTGAACGGCAGCTTGGCGGTCTCGTCGGCGAGCACGCCGCTGAGGATCTCCGTCTCGCCGTCGCGGCCGTCGATCGTCCGGCGCTCGACCTCCGAGACGCGCACCTCCACGTCGACGCCGCGGTCGCCCGTCTCGATATCGACCAGTTCGGCGTCGCCGCCGATCTCGTAGGGCACTTCGAGAGTTTCCTCCTCGAAGGCGACGCTGGTCGACTCGCCGAGGTTGAGCTCGGGGCTACCGTCCCACTCGCGGACGCCGGCGTTCCCGGCGGTGATCGTGTCGCCCGGCGAGAGGCCGAAGTCCTGCCAGGCCGTGTAGTCGATCGTCCCCGACGCGTCGGCGAGGACGCCCTCGAAGATCACCTGATCCGATCCCTGATAGCGGATCGACCGCTTGCCGACGTTGAGCACGCGCGCGGTGACCGTGACGTTGCCGTCGGCGGTTGTGATCTCGTCGATGCTGTCCTTGGAGCGCGTGCCGCCGGAGCCGTCGCCTCCGTCGCCGTACTTTCGACGGAGGCTCTGAACGGCCTCGTCGATCGGCACGCTGTACTCGACCAGATTCTCCAGGTCCTCTTTGACCTCCTCTTTGTCGACACCGAGGTCGGAGGCGAGCTCCTCGGCACGTTCGTCTACCGTCATCGTCCGTAGTTGGAGCGGCCCCACTAAAAAGGATTCGCGGGTGGGAACTTCCGACCGACGCCAACGTCACGCTCGGTTTGCCGGTCGAACCGCCGGATCGGCGTCCTAGCTGGGGTTTGAGACGGCGCGACAACTCACCCGCGCTCAGTCTCGCCACTTGATCGAGCAGCCCTGGGACCGGAGCCACTCCTGCTCGACGGGCTCGCCGGCGAGGATCGACTCGACCGCGTCGCGGACGTAGAACTCGGTCGCCTCCTCGTCGGGATTCATCGCGTCGTCGAGTCGGCCCTGGTAGACGAGTCGGAACTCTCCCTCGTCCTTGCGGAACAGGAACGGATCGGGCGTACAGACGGCGCCGTACGCGCGGGCGACCTCCTGACTCTCGTCCCGGAGATAGGCGTCGTAGGCGACCCGGCCCTCCTCGACGTACTCCTGCATCGCGTCGAAGGAGTCGTCGGGATACTCCTCGGCGTCGTTGGAGTTGATTCCGACCACGGCGAGGTCGTCGTACGACGCCGCCAGTTCGTTGAGGTGCTCGAACTTCGCCTGCGCGTACGGGCAGTGGTTGCAGGTGAACACTACCAGCAGCGCCTCGGAGTCGTCGAACGACGAGGGAGAGTACGTGCCGCCGTCGACGCCGGGCAACTCGAACTCGGGCGCCGCGTCGCCGGCCTCCAGCGCCGGATCGGATTCTTTCAGAACCATATCGGTCGGTAACGTGGGAACGTAGTTGGTCGTTGTGACTCCGGAAGCGGGGGAACGGGAGGCGAACGGCGCGGGAGAATTTAAAAATGTATTAGCCGTGGGCCGACAAACCTCAGCTATGGACGACAGCGATAGGGACGGCGGTCCTCGGTTTACTCGTCGCAGCGCACTCCGGCGGACGCTCGGTGCCGGCACCGCACTCGGCGCTGCGAGCGTCGCCGGCAGCGGCTCGGCGCTCGCACAGCAAAACGAGTCCGGCAACGAGTCCGGCGGCGACGCCGGGGAGGGTCCCGACTGGGGCGACTGGTTCTCGGACGTCAGCAACTACCAGAGCACGCAGGACCTGCGCGGGCAGGACTCGGTCACCGTCGCGGTCGGCGCCGGCAACGGGTTCCTGTTCGATCCGCCGGCGATCTGGGTCGATCCCGGTACAACCGTCACCTGGGAGTGGACCGGCGAGGGCGTCCCCCACAACGTCGTCCACGAAGGCGGCGACGCGTTCGGCAGCGACCTGCTGAGCGAGGAGGGGGCGACGTTCGAGCACACGTTCGAGGAGGACGGACAGTACCGGTACATCTGTGAACCCCACGTCGGTGCCGGAATGAAAGGCGGCGTCGCGGTCGGCGATGTCTCCGAGCAGGCTGGCGGCGGCGGCGGTGGCGACGGCGGCGAGGAGTCCGGCGGCTCGGGCGGCATCCCGCCGATGCTCCAGATGATCGGCGCGGCGTTCATCGTGGCGTTCCTCTCGCCGCTACTGTTCGCGCTGTTCCTGTTCAGCCGCGGCAACTCTGGCGGCGACGCCGGCGGCCAGCGCGAGTACAGTCCCTGAACACCGTCAGGACGTGGCGTCGACGCCGCGGCTGCCGCGGCGTCCCGACGCCGTCGCATCGAACCTTCACTGCGGCGTCCGGACGCCGCGACGAAGAGTCGTTGCTGCGGGAGTGACGCGGCGTCAAGACGCCGCTCCGTAGGCTGGATTCGAGAGCTGGCGACTGCGGGGGCACTCGAAACCGACCGCCGGACCGGAAAACAAATCGTTCGCACCGTGCTATGCGTTCCCTGAGATATATCGGGGTCGCTCCCTTCGTCGGAGACATGGAACTGCTGGACGAGACCATCGTGCCGGAACACGCGCACGACGTCAAACAGGAAGCCCGCGAGTTCGCCGAGGAACACATCGCCCCCAACGCCGAGGAGTACTTCCGCAAGGGTGAGTACCCTCACGACATCCTCGAAGCCGGGCAGGAGGCCGGGCTGGTGGCCCAGGACATCAGCGAAGACCTGGGCGGGCGGGGCCTCTCGCTGACCGAAGTGCTCGCGATCGCCGAGGAGTTTTATCGGGCGGACGCCGGCATCGCGCTGACGCTCCAGCTCGCGAGCTTCGGCGCCGAGATCGTCGAGGAGTACGGCAACGAGGAACAGCACGAGGAGTATCTCCGCCCGGTCGCCGAGGGCGACCAGATCACCGGCCTCGCCGTGTCGGAGCCCGAAACCGGCAGCGACCTCGCGGGGATGCAGACCCGCGCCGAGAAAGACGGCGACGAGTACGTGCTCAACGGCGAGAAGTACTGGATCGGCAACGGCGTCGAGGGCGACTGGCTCACCGTCTACGCCCGGACCGGCGACGACGAAGAGAACCGCTACGGCAACCACTCGATGTTCATCGTCCCGACCGACGCCGAGGGGTACGAGGCCGAGCACATCCCCGAGAAGATGGGCTTCCGAGCGAGCAAGCAGGCCCACATCGTCTTCGACGACTGCCGCATCCCCGAGGAGAACCTCGTCGGCGCCGAGGGCGCCGGCTTCTGGATGCTCGCGGAGTTCTTCAACCACGGCCGCGTCGTCGTGTCGGGCCACGGCCTCGGGCTGGCCGCCGCAGCGATCGAGGAGGCCTGGGAGTTCGCGGAGGGCCGCGAGCAGTTCGGCCGATCGATCAGCGACTTCCAGGCCGTCCAGCACGGCCTCGCGGACATGCGACTGGAGTTCGAGAGCGCCCGCGCGCTCGCGTGGCGCGCCGCCGAGAAGGTCGAGCAGGGTGAGGACCCCGGCCTCTGGGCCGCGATGGCCAAGACGAAAACGACCGAAGTGGCGACCGACTGCGCCGAGCAGGGGATGCAGTTCCACGGCGGTCGCTCGGTGCTGACCGACCGCCGGATCGCGCGGGTGTACCGCGACGTTCGCATCCCGGTGATCTACGAGGGCGCCAACGAGATCCAGCGCAACCTGATCTACCGGCAGTCCTGAACGGGACCGACGCCCGCTTCGAGCGATCGAACAGCGGAATCGACGGTGATGTCCTGTCCGGGATCCTCGATAACTGTTAACGCCCCACACGACCTATCGTTACACGACGCCCGCCGGTGCTGAGGGGATCCGAACGGGCGCGGGAGAGAATCATGTCTCAAAGAACTACAGACGATATCGAACAGATCGCGCGACAGTACCCCGAGGAGGTGGCGACGAAGGGGAATCTCGACCACCTGGAAGACCTGCTAGCGGACGACTACGTCGAGCACGGCCCGTTCGGCGAGGATGTTCGGGGCCGAGACGCCGACGTCGAGAAGATGCGGGAGTTCCTGAACGCCTTCGAGAACTTCGAGGCGACGGTCGAGGATACCGTCACCGAGGGAGACACGGTCGCGATGCGCGTGACGCTCCGCGGAACTCACGAGGGGCCGTTCCAGGGGATCGAGCCGACGGGGAACTCTATCGAGGTGCAGAACATGGTGTTCACGCGCGTCGAGGACGGGAAAATCGCGGAGCGCTGGCTCCAGCTCGACACGCTCGGCCTGATGGAGCAACTCGATGCCGTCGAGCGGCCCTCGGTGTGAGGGACGGCAGTAGACACCTCTTTTACTAGCGGTTGGGACGGCGAGCACGATGTCCGCGATCGCTCACTGGCCACAAGGTATGTACCAGTTGCCTACCCGGTCGGCACCAGCACACCGATGCCGACCTCCATCGAATCCGACGACGGAACCGTCACCGTAGACACCTACTGCCCGACCTGCGGCGGCGACGCCGTTCCGCTGCTGGGCCGCGACTGCGACTGCGATCTCTCCGAGGACATCGTCTGCAGCGCCGTGATCGAGTACCCCGACAGGGAGCCGCTCCGGACGACGATCACCGACGAGGACCTGACCGTCGAGAAGCTGCTTTCGGCCGCCGTGCGGGCGCTCGATCGGCACGTCTGAGCGCGCAAGGAGGAGAAGTCGTGCGACCACCGAGTCGCGGCCTCGACGCCGAACTCTGCTGCAGATAGTACCGCGACCCCGACGTTCGGTTGCGTCCCGATCGGACGTGGTCCACGGATGGGTACGCGTTTGTGACCAGTTGGAACGGTACGAGTGCCCGTTCGACCTGTTTCGTTTCCAACCGTTTGATCGGGGTAAGCACGCTCTAGCGGAGTGAACAACCTCGAACCGACGTCCCGAGCGCCGAGGAGAGAGAGGTTAACCCCGCCGCCGTCCGGATAAGCGCAGAGATACAATGTACGGCGTCGCTCTCCGCTGCAGTGAGTGACTCCGTGAGAATACTCGATCGCTCGGGGCGCGGCCAGTCCGCGTCGCCGGACGAGGGCGAATCGACTGCCGCCGTCCGGCTCGACGACGTCACCCACGAGTACGGGACCGACAGCAGCCGGTTCGGCTCCGGCAACGAGCGGACACTGACGGCGCTCCGAGACGTCTCGCTGGACGTCCAGCCCGGGACGATCGTCGGGCTGAAGGGCCCGAGCGGCAGCGGCAAGTCCACGATCCTGCACGCCGTGTCGGGGCTGCTGGTCCCGACCTCAGGGACCGTCGAGCTGCTGGGGACCGACCTCACCGCTCTCTCGGCCCGCGAGCGCGTCCAGATCCGGCGTGATCACGTCGGGATCGTGTTCCAGCGGTTCCACCTGCTCCCGTCGCTGACGGCGCGGGCGAACGTCGCGCTCCCGCTCGTGCAGGCCGGCGTCCCGCGGTCGAAGCGCCGCGAGCGGGCCGAGCGGCTGCTGGAGCAGGTCGGTCTCGGCGACCGGACGACGCACCTCCCCGGCGAACTGAGCGGCGGGGAGCGCCAGCGCGTCGCGATCGCGCGGTCGCTGTCGACCGATCCCGACGTGATCGTCGCCGACGAGCCGACCGGCGAACTCGACACCGCGACGGGCGCCGAAGTGCTCGAACTGCTGACCTCGCTGGGCGACGACCGGGCCGTGCTGGTCGCCTCTCACGACAGCGCGACGCTGGCGATCGCCGACGACGTCGTCCGGCTCCGCGACGGCATGGTGATCGACGATGCGGGATGACGCCGGCGACAGGCGGCGCTCGCGCTGGCGGGGGCTCGTCGGGCTCTCGGCGACGCGGCTCTGGAAGCAGGCGACGACGACCAGGACCGGCCGGATGGCGGCGTCGACCGGCGCGGTCGCGCTGACGATCTCGATCCTGCTGGTCGTGACCGGAATCGCGCTGGCGCTGGCGACCGCCGGCGTCGTAACCGAGACCGACGCCGACGCCACCGTGGTCCCCCAGCAGGGCGAGACGCTCTCGGACGTCGGCGGCGTCGAGCCGGTGCAGCTCGGCGCCGCCAACGAGCGCGCCGCCGCGATCCGCAACCGTGGGGGCGTCGACCACGCGTCGCCCGTGCTCGTCGAGACGGTGCGACTGGAGGGCGCCGATAGCGAGGTGTCCGACGCCGAGAGCGGGGAGTCCGCCGCCGAGAGTCGATCATCGGGACTCGTCGCCCTCGTGGGCGTCGTCCCCGACGACGAGGAGCGCACCGTCGCGGGGCTGTCGACGGCCGGACTCGAACCCGGCGATCCACAGTACGCGAACGGGACCTACGACGGCCAGCGGACGGGCGAGATTGTACTCTCGCGGGCTGCGGCGGATCGGCTCGACGCCGCCGAAGGCGAGGCGTTTCGCGTCGTCGGGAACAGGACCGCGACCGATCGGACGACGTTTACGGTCGCCGGCGTCGACGCCGCGACGGGCAACGAGCGCGACGCCGACGTGCCCGTGGCGCTGGTCCACTTGAGCGAGCTTCAGTCGATCTCCGGCGCGAGCGCGGGCGAGCTCGCCGACAGAGTGCTGGTGTGGGGCGACGCCGAGGCGACCGAAGCGGCCGCCGGAGACGCCTATCCGAACGCCACCGTCGAGACCGCCGACGGCACCGACCCCTCGCAGCTGTTCGACGACGGGCTGGCCTTCGCCACCAGCCTGATCGCGCTGGTCGTCGGCGTCGCGATCTGCGCGGCGTTCGTCGCGACGACGATGGGGATCACGGTCAACGAGGATCGCCGAATGCTCGCCGTGCTGGAGGCAGTCGGCTTCCCGACCCACAGCCGACTCGCCGTCGTCGGCGTCTCGACGCTGGTGACGACGCTGCTGGGCGCCGTTCTGGGGATCGTCGGCGGCGTGCTGGGCGTCCTCGCCGTCGACGCCGTCGCCGGGGCGACCGTCGCCACCAGAACCGTCGCCGTGATCCACCCGCTGTTCGTTCCCTACGCCTTCGCCGTCGCCCTCGTCTCGGGACTGGTCGCCGTCCCGTACCCGCTCGTGGTGGCCGCGCGAACGAGCGTGCTCGACGAGGTGGGACGGTGAGCGTCCGCGGCGCTCTCGTCCGAATGCGCGCGGTCCTCGGACTGGCGTTCGCGCAGCTCCGCCGGGCGCCGGGACGCACCGCGCTCACCGTGCTGGCCGTCGCGCTCGCGGTGCTCTCGGTGACGCTGCTGGCCAGCCTCGGCGCCGGCGTCGTCGACAAGGGCGAGGAGGGGTTAGAGCAGGCCGACCGCGATCTCTGGGTGTCGAACGACCCGATCGATCCGGCCGCGAGCGGCACCGAGAACCCGATCGTCGACGCCCACGAAGTGGCGTCGAACGTGCAGGCGCGCGAGGACGTCCGCGTCGCCGAACCGGTTGCGTTGCACGGGCTGTACGTCGGGGCCGAGCGGTCGGACCTCCGGCGCGTTCCGGCCGTCGGCACGCGGCGAACGCACGAGGGCTTCGCCTTCGAGCGCGGCAGCGGGTTCGTGCTCGACGACGAGGACTACGCCGCGGCGAGCCCCTACGAGCCGACGCGAGAGGAGATCGTTCTCGACCCGCGGACCGCCGAGACGCTGGGCGTCGGCGTCGGCGACGCCGTCTACGTCGGCTCCACCAGGGCGAGCCTCCACGAGGTCACCGTCGTCGGACTCTCCTCGCATTACTCGCAGTTCCTGGGCTCGCCCGCCGCCACCGTCCCGATCACCGACCTCCAGGCGATGACCGGGACCGCCGGGACGGATCGGGCGACGTTCGTCATGGCCGATACGGTGGAGGGCGCCGACCCCGCCGCGGTTCGGGACGAGCTCGCGGCCGAGTACCCCGCCTACGACGTCCGGACGGGCGACGAGCAGGTCGAGAAACTACTTCAGGAGCGCACGCTCGTGCTCGCCAGCGGCGTCACGCTGGTCGGCTTCGCCATCCTCGGCGGCGCCGTCCTGACGATCAACCTGTTCGCGCTCGTGGCCTACCAGCAGCGCGACGAACTCGCCGCGCTCCGCGCGATCGGGCTCTCGCGCGGCGTGCTCGCGGGGACGATCGGCGCTCAGGGACTGGTCATCGGCGTCCTCGGCGGGCTCGTCGGCGCCGCCGCGACGCGCCCGCTCGCCGTCGGACTGAATCGCCTCGCCGAGCGGGTCGTCGGATTCGAGGCGCTCCTCCAGCCGTCGCCGCTGATCTACGCCGCCGGGCTCGCGCTCGCGATCGTGCTCGGGGGCGTCGTCGCGCTCGTCACCGGCTGGCAGGCCGGGCGGTACGCGAACGTCGAGCACCTGCTGGCGTGACCGCTACGATGGCCGCGGGACGGCTCCGCACGGACCCAAACACGTTTCGCGCTCGATCCGCAACCTCGAAGCAACCGTGGCGCTCGACGAGACCGACGCCGAGATACTGGAACTGCTGATCGAAGACGCCAGCCGATCGTACCGCGAGATCGCCGACCGCGTCGGGCTGACGGCGCCGACCGTCTCCGAGCGCGTCGAGCGCATGCGCGAACTCGGCATCCTCGAACGGTTCACCGTCGCCGTCGACCAGTCGATGCTGGCGACCCAGGACGCCCGGCTCGTCGAGGTCCAGCTCGCGCCCGGCGACGCCGAAGCGCTGGCCGACGAGCTCCGGGATATCGACGTCGTCGAGCACGTCATCCGGACGGAGAGCGGGCGAGTGCTGACCCACGTCCACGCCGGCGAGCCCGAGGTCCGGCGCCTGTTCTCTGACCTGCTGGAGGGCCAGGACGTGCTGTCCTACGACGTCGGCGGCGTCGTCGAGTCGTCGTGGAACCCGGATCTCCGCAGGGGCGAGTTCGCCATCTCCTGCGTGGAGTGCGGGAAGGAGGTCGACGACGACGGGCTCTCGCTCGAACTCGACGACCGGCAGTACTTCGTCTGCTGCGAGTCCTGCGAGTCGCTGTTTCGGGAACGGTACGCCGAACTGCAAGACGGGGCCGAGAGCTGAACACGCCCGACTAGCCGGCGTTCGGGATGGCGCTCGCCGACGAGTATATCGAAATTCCCAGTTCCTCCCGCGACACCGCGGGTTCAGATCGGCGAGAAAGACCAATTCGTTAGCTTCGTTCGCCACGAGAACCGAAGTTCGTTAGGGGAAACCCGCTTCAAACTATAGCCCGTATCTAGAGACAAGTGATGAGTACGGAAACAGCACACCTCGAGATAACCGGGATGTCGTGTGCGACGTGCTCCTCGTCGATCGAGGAGTCCGTCGGCGGACTCGACGGCGTCGAGTCGGTCAACGCCAACTTCGCGACCGACGAGGGCACCGTCGAGTACGATCCCGAGGCAGTATCGCTGGCCGAGATCTACGACGCCATCGACGACGCGGGATACTCGGCCGACAGCGCGACGGAGACGGTCGGAATCGCCGGCATGTCCTGTGCCTCCTGCGCGGAGAGCAACGAGGAGGCCATCGAGGGCGTGCCGGGCGTGATCGACGCCAGCGTCAACTTCGCGACCGACGAGGCGCAGGTCCGGTACAACCCCGTCGACGCCGACCTCGAAGCGGTGTACGACGCGATCGAGGCGGCGGGCTACGAGCCCGATCGCCCCCAGACCGGCGCGGAGGGCGACACCGACAGCGAACAGCGCGAGTCGGCCGCCCAGCGCGAACTCGCCCGCCAGCGACGCCTCGTGATCGGCGGCGGCGTGCTCGCGGCGCCGTTCCTGCTGGTGATGGTCGAGATGTTCGGCGTCAACGTCGTGCCCGAGACGATCGCCGGCGTCGGCGTCGGCTGGATCGAGTTCGCGCTCGCGACCGTCCTGATGGCGACGCTCGGTCGGGAGTTCATCGTCGGCGCGTACAAGGCCGCCAAGAACAGCGGTCGGGCGAACATGGATACGCTGGTCGCGGTCGGCTCCTCGACGGCGTACCTGTTCAGCACGGCCGTCCTGCTCGACCTGATCGCCGACGCCGGCCTGTACTTCGAGGCCGTCGCGGTGATCCTCTGGTTCATCACGCTGGGCAACTGGCTCGAAGCGCGCTCGAAGGCCCAGGCTAGCGACGCGCTGCGCAAGCTGCTCGAACTCGAAGCCGACGAGGCGACGCTCGTCGAGGACGGCGAGGAGAAGTCCGTCCCCGTCGAGGATATCGAGGTCGGCGACGTGATGAAGGTCCGACCGGGCGAGAAGATTCCCACGGACGGCGTCGTCGTCGACGGTCAGAGCGCGGTCGACGAGTCGATGGTCACCGGCGAGTCCGTCCCCGTCGAGAAGGAGGAGGGCGACGAGGTCGTCGGCTCGACGATCAACGAGAACGGCGTCCTGCTCGTCGAGGCCACGCAGGTCGGCGAGGACACCGCGATCCAGCAGATCGTCCAGCGCGTCAAGGAGGCCCAGGCGCGCCAGCCCGACGTCCAGCGGCTGGTCGACACCGTCTCGGCGTACTTCGTCCCGGCGGTGATCGCCAACGCGATCTTCTGGGCGCTCGTCTGGTTCGCGTTCCCCGAGGCGCTGACCGGCTTCGTCGACTGGCTGCCCCTCTGGGAGCCCGTCGGCGGCGGCCCCGTCGCGGGCGGCATCTCGACGCTGGAGTTCTCGATGGTCGTGCTCGCGAGCGCGATCCTGATCGCCTGCCCCTGCGCGCTGGGGCTGGCGACGCCCGCCGCGACGATGGTCGGTTCGACGATCAGCGCGACCAACGGCGTCCTGTTCAAAGGCGCGGACGTGCTCGAACGCGTGCGCGGCGTCGACGTCGTCGTGTTCGACAAGACCGGGACGCTCACCCACGGCGACATGCGCCTGACGGACGTGGAGTCGGTTCGGGGTGGCATTGCGGCGGACGGGGGAGATGGTGATCGGGCGGCAGATGGCGGGCTCGTCGAGCAGGAAGCCGACGAGTCGCTCGTGCTCTCGGTCGCTGCGACGGTCGAGTCCGGCTCCGAGCACCCGCTCGCCGAAGCCATCGTCGCGGGCGCCGAGGACCGCGGCGTCGACGTCGACGACCCCGAGAACTTCGAGAACGTGCCGGGCCACGGCGTCCGCGCAGAGACGCCCCGCGGCGAGGCGCTGGTGGGCAACCGCAAGCTCATGCGGGACAACGGCGTCAACCCCGAGCCCGCCGAGGAGACGATGGAGCGCCTGGAGCGCGAGGGCAAGACTGCGATGCTGGTCGCGCTCGATGGAGAACTCATCGGCGTGATCGCGACCGCCGACACGGTTCGGGACAGCGCGAAGGAGACGGTCGCCGAGCTGCACGAGCGCGGGCTGGAGACGGTGATGCTCACCGGCGACAACGAGCGGACGGCCCACGCGGTCGCCGAGGAACTCGGAATCGATCCCGAGAACGTGTACGCCGAGGTGCTGCCCGAGGACAAGGCCGACGCCGTCGACGAGATCCAGGCGGACGGCACGCGAGCGATCATGGTCGGCGACGGCGTCAACGACGCGCCCGCGCTCACCGCGGCCCACGTCGGCATCGCGGTCGGCAGCGGCACCGACGTGGCCATCGAGAGCGCCGACGTGACGCTGATGCGCGACGATCCCGCCGACGTGCTGAAGGCGATCCGGATCTCCGAGGCGACGCTGCAGAAGGTGCGCCAGAACCTGTTCTGGGCCTTTGCCTACAACGCGTCGCTGCTGCCGATCGCCTCGCTGGGCCTGCTCAATCCCGCGCTCGCGGGGCTGGCGATGACCGGCTCCAGCGTCTCGGTGATGACAAACAGCCTGCTGTTCCGGAAGTACGACCCCCACGAGGACTACGTCCCGGTCGTGCTGAAGCCGCTGCGGCGGCTTCGCGGCGACTGATCGGGGCGGTCGCGACGGTGCAGTCGCCGTTCCGGGGTGCGACGCCGCCCGCCGTTTTTGTCCGGCGGCGTCGTGCGTACGCGTGATGGTCCCAACGTCGAGTGAGGACTCGCCGGACGAGGATGGCGACCGCTCCGCCGAGAATCGGCGCGCGATCCTGAACCCGACGAGCGGCCGCGCCGACCACGTCGAGCGGGTGCGCGACCTCGCCGCCGAGCGCGGGTTCGACGTCGTCGAGACCGAACGGGCGGGCCACGCGATCGAACTCGCCGAGCGCGCGGCCGCCGACGGCGTCGACCTGCTCGCGGTCTGTGGCGGCGACGGGACGCTCCACGAGGTCGTGGAGGGGCTGTACGACGCCGACTCGCTCGACGACGTGACGCTGTCCGTGGTCCCGTCCGGGACCGAGAACATCGTCGCCGAGCACCTCGGCGTCCAGTCGCTCGTCGACGGGTTCGACCTCGCCGAGACCGGCGAGACGCGGCGCATCGACCTCGGCGTCGCGGGCGACGAGCCGTTCGTGATGTCGGCGATCGCCGGGCTGCCGGCGGAGGCCAGCGCGGCCGCCACCCACGATCTCAAGCGGCGGTTCGGGTCGCTCGCGTTCGTCATCGGCGGCGTCCAGGAGACGCTGGCGTTCGACGGGCTGCGCGTCGCGGTCGAGGCGGACGCCGACGACGCGGCCCTCGAGGAGTCGACCGTCGAGGACGCGACCGGCGACGACGGCATCACCTGGCGCGGCGAAGCGTTGACCGTGCTGGTGGGCAACCTCCGGGAGTTCGGCAGCGAGGGCGCGCCGGCGGACGCCGAAGACGGGCTGCTCGACGTGACGATCGGCGAGCGGATGCCGCCGAGCGACGCCGTCGCCGAGACCGTCGCCCAGCGACTGCTCGGGCAGGACACCGAGCACGTCACGACGCTCAAAGCGAGCGCGATCGAGTTCGAACACCTCGGCGGGGATCCGGTGACGTTCAGCCTCGACGGCGAGATCCGACGGTTCGATACGGTGGCGTTCTCGGTGGTCCCGGGCGCGTTGCGGGTCCGCGTGGGGGAGGAGTACGGTCAGACCGGGTGACGCCGACGCGTGGACTGCCGGAGAAAATCACGCCAGCCTGTCGTCGAGCCACGCCAGCAGGTCTTGGAGTTCGTCCGGCCCGATCCCGTGGCCGACGTCGTAGGTGTTCGAGTCGACGGCGTAGCCCACTTCGCTCAGCCGGATGGCGGCGTTCTCGGCGCGGGCGGGCGGGATGATCTGATCCTGCTGCCCGGCGCCGACGAACACCGGCGTCCCCTCGATACCCTCGGGCGTCAGGTCGGCGTGAGACTCGGGCAGGTAGCCGTGAAGTCCGGCGGCCCACGCGAACCGGCCGGGATGTTCGAGCAGCAGCGCGAACGTCGATATCGCCCCCTGGCTGAAGCCGAGCAGGCCCAGCCGATCGGGATCGAGGTCGTACGCCTCGACGGCGGCGTCGATCGACTCGTCGATCAGATCGAGGCTCCGGCGGAACTCCTCGGCGTCGGGCTGGCTCTGGTGGAGCCCCCCGGCGGAGAGGTCGAGGTCGTACCAGGTGTATCCGCCCTGAAGGCGGTCGGGAGCGCGGAAGCTGACGACGAACAGCTCGTCGGGGAACCGCTGGGCGACCGGCAGCAAGTCGGTCTCGTCGGCGCCGCGGCCGTGAAACACGAAGACGGCCGGATGCGGGCCGTCGGCGTCGTCGGGCGGGCTGATCGTCTTGTGTTCGAGCGGAACGTCGGACTTCGTCATGGACGGACGCAAGCGTCCCAAGCGCTTGAATCCCGGCGTCCGCGGCCGGGCTGGCCGCATGCTCGCCGAGGCGGGAGTCCGCCAGGCGTCGTCACCCTCGCTTCAGTAACGTACGTGTTATACGTCGTGAGTCGCTACGAAGGTGCAATGAGCGAGCAGACGTACAGCGAGGGCGACCTCCGGAACACGGGGATGTCGCTCAAGCACGACCGGGAGTGGGACTACGAACTCGACCGCATCGTAACGGCGGTCGAGGAGCGCGACGCCGAGAAGGTCGGCTTGCAGTTCCCCGAGGGGCTCAAGCGCCGCGGGCCGCGAGTGGCCGACGATCTGCGCGAGCTCGTCGACGACGACGTGACGATCATGCTGTCGGGCCAGCCGTGTTACGGCGCCTGCGACCTCGACACGTTCCTGATGCGGCGGACCGACGTGTTCGTCCACTTCGGGCACAGCCCGATGAAGGAATCGGAGAAGATCATCTACGTGCCGCTGTTCTCGAACGTCGACGTGCTGCCGATCATGGAGGAGGCCGAGGAGAAACTCGCCGACCCCGAAGACGATCCCGAGGTCGGCCTCGTCACCACGGCCCAGCACATGAACCGGTTCGACGACATGGCCGACTGGCTCGAAGACCGTGGCTACGAGGTCCAGACCCGCCGCGGCGACGAGCGGCTCACCCACGAGGGGCAGGTGCTGGGCTGTAACTACGCCTCCGCGGACGTCCCCGCGGACCAGGTGCTGTACGTCGGCGGCGGGAAGTTCCACCCGCTCGGGCTGGCGATGGAACACCCCGACAAGAAAGTCGTCATCGGCGACCCCGTCAACAACGTCGTGACGATCGCCGACACCGAGAAGTTCCTCAAGCAGCGCTACGCCACCGTCCACAAGGCGATGGACGCCGAGACGTGGGGCGTCATCTTCTGCACGAAGATCGGCCAGGGCCGCATGGACCAAGCCGAGAAGATTCTCGACGAGAACGAGAACGCCTACCTCATCACGATGGACGAGGTGACGCCGGATCGGCTGCGCAACTTCGGCTTCGACGCCTTCGTCAACACCGGCTGCCCGCGGATCACGACCGACGACGGCCCGCAGTTCCACAAGCCGCTCTTGACACCCGGCGAGTACGAGATCGCCGTCGGCAACAAGCCGCTGGACGAACTCAGCTTCGACACGTTCCACGGCACCTGGTAGTCAGACGCCGTTCGTTCTCCATCGTCGTTTTTCTCCGATCGCCGCTCTTCACCAGCCGCCGCGCCCGACGCCGTTCGTCCATCCTACCAAACAGGAAATAATTAGCAGAACAGTCATGACCATGGGGTAAGTAATCGGCGTCAATGACAGAGGACGCGACGGGGGAGCTCCCCGACAACAAACTGTTCGAGCTCTACGAACAGTACCTCGGCGAACCGGACGCGGAGACGGACGTCTATCTCGGGTTCGGGTTGTTCTTCGTCGGCATCGCCTTCGCGGTGACCGGGCTCGGCCTGTTCGCGTGGTCGGGCGCGTTCGAGTACGGGACCGGCGCGTTCTGGTCCCGCCGAGCGCTGTCGTTCGCGCTCGGGATGCTGTCGGTGCCGACGCTGATGTTGAGCCTCGTCGTGCTGCTGCCGGTCGAACGGCGCGCGACATTGAGCGCGTCGGGCGGCTGGGCGATCACGCTGCTTTCGGTCGTCGCGTTCTGGCAGGTGTACCCGAGCAACTGGAACGTCGCCGAGGCGGCCGACTACAGCATCCAGGTGACTGCGGTGTACGCGCTGGGGATGACCGTCATCACGGCTTCGACCGGCGCGGCGCTGATCGCTCACCAACTGGCGCGCGCCCGCCCCGGCCCGGCCGACATCGACCCCGTCGAGGACGACGAGGACGAGGAGACCACCTACACGACCGAACAGATCGAGGATGACATCGAGGACGCGATGGAGGGCGTCGACCTCTCGTGGGGCGGCGTCGAGAAACACGAGTCCAAGCGCCTGGAGTTCTCCACCGGCCCGGAGTTCGACGCCTCCGGCGTCGACGTCGAGGCGACCACCACCCGACAGGAAGGCAGCGTCGACGATCAGGTCAGCGGACTCCGCCAGCTCAAGGGCGGCGATAAGAAGACCGCCACCTCGGAGTCGACGGTCGACGACCAGACGAACAAGCTCAAAGAACTGCGCGAGAAGCGCCGCAAGGAGGAAGCGGCCGACGACGACGAAGGGATCGTCGCCGGTATCGGCGGCTCGGGCCTGCTCGATCGGGTCCGGAGCGCGCTCCGTCGCTGACTGGACCGCGGTCTCGCCGGCATCCCGACGCCGGCTCCCTTCGTTCGGACATGTTTTCTTACCAGAAAGTTACGCAATTATTTCACATAGTTTTATTGTACGTGGGACAGGTTGTTCCGGATATGGCGAAAGGCCTAGACGTCGGCACGATGAACATCCTGTCGGCACAGCAGGATGGGAACGACACAGTATTCGTCCAGCAGCGTAACTCCTTCGTGGAGATTGACTACTCCGACATGGCGGAACAGATGCTTTCGCGGAGCGAAGTCCTCCACATCCGGAAGGACGACAAGGTGTACGTCGTCGGTGACGACGCCCTGAACTTCGCGAACATCTTCAATCGGGAGACGCGCCGCCCGATGCAGCACGGCATCCTGTCGTCCGACGAGAAGTCCGCGATCCCGATGATGAAACTGATCATCGAGCAGGTCGTCGGCGAACCGAACCATCCCAACGAGAAGCTGTACTTCTCCTCGCCCGCGGACCCGATGGACTCGGACATCTCGACCCTGTATCACCAGAAGACTCTGGAGTCGTTCATCGACGACATGGGGTACGACGCCGAGCCGATCAACGAGGGGATGTCCGTCATCTACAGCGAACTCGCCGACAACGACTTCACCGGGCTGGGCATCAGCTTCGGCGCCGGGATGACGAACGTCTGTCTGGCGTACTACGCGGTGCCGGTCATGAAGTTCTCGGTCGCCCGCGGCGGCGACTGGGTCGACGAGCAGGCCGCGCAGGCGACCGGCACGCCGGTCGACAAGGTCACCTCCATCAAGGAGGAGGACTTCGAACTCGACTTCGAGACGGACGTCGGCGGCGTCGAAGGCGCGCTGTCGATCTACTACGAGAACCTGCTCGACTACGTCATCGAGAAGATCGTCGAGGAAGTCGACGACGAGGACGTCGAGGAGGGCCTCGACGTGCCGGTCGTCGTCACGGGCGGCACCTCCAGCCCCGACGGGTTCGAGGCGCTGTTCCGCGACCACCTGCAGGACGCCAACATTCCGTTCTCGATCAGCGGCGTCAGCCACGCCGACGAGCCCCTCTACAGCGTCGCGCGCGGTGGCCTCGTGGCCGCACGCTCCGACGAAGAAGAGCAGGCGACGAGCGGCGGCGCGGAAGCCGAAGCGGCGGCAGACGAGTAAGCAGTCGGCGCGACGAACGACACTCAGTTACTTTTTTTGAAGCGATCGAGCGCCTCCTGCCAGGATTCCAGTTCATCAGGCTTGCTCTCGTGGCTCACGGCGACCCCCACGTAGCCGCACTTCTCGCAGCCTTCGGCCTCGCGACCGAACAGCGCGTACGTCTCGAGCGTACCCGAACAGCGCGGACAGTCCATGGACGTGCGATCGAGTGGCACCCTCTTAATAATTGGTTCATCGTGATCGCGCTCGCCCCGGAGACGCGCCACAGGGACCGTCTCCAACCAGCCTTCTGTGATCAGAGGAGCGGAAATAAAATGACTCCTGAGCATGTACCAACGTTTTTGAATTCACACCGTGTATGGTCGTCCAGTATGACCATCACGCGGACGCCCCTCGTCGACCGACCGATCGTACGACGCCGCGGCGACGGCGTCGCGCCGGTGCGAACCGACGCCGCCGCGGGGCAGGCACAGGACGACGGACCGACGGCCGCGTGCGAGCGTCGGACATGAGTACGAAGCGGCAGCTCGCCCAGCAGCTGGCGGTCGTGGCGGGCTTCGAGAGCCCGAGCGCCGAACTCGAACAGTACCCCACGCCGCCGGAGCTGGCGGCCCACCTGATCCACGTCGCGGACCTGCAGGGCGACGTCGAGGATCGGACGGTCGTCGACCTCGGGACGGGAACGGGGATGCTCGCGCTCGGCGCCGCGCTCCGGGGCCCGCACAGGGTCGTCGGCGTCGACGTCGACCGCGCCGCGCTGGGAACCGCCAGGGAGAACGAGCGGCGGGTCGGTACGGCCGCCGAGATCGGGTGGGTGCAAGCCGACGCCACCCGAGCGCCGCTGGCGGTCGAGGACGCAACCGTCGTGATGAACCCGCCCTTCGGCGCTCAGGATGGTAACGAACACGCCGACCGGGCGTTTCTGGAGACCGCCAGCGAGATTGCGGCGGTGTCGTATTCGATCCACAACGAGGACAGCGCCGAGTTCGTCGAGGCGTTCGCCGACGACAACGGGGGCGAGGTCACGCACGCGTTCCGCGCGGAGCTGGACATCGAGCGCCAGTTCGAGTTCCACGACGCCGACAGCGAGGCGCTCGACGCCGAGGTCTTCCGGATCGAGTGGTCCTGACTACCGGTACACTTCCTCGCGGGCTACGGCGACGCTGGTGCCGCCTCGCTCGGCCGTGACGACGAGTCGGCCGTCGCGACGCTCGGTCGAGAACGTCACCCCGCCCGCGTCCGCAACGGCGCCGGCGTCCGGAATCGCGACGCGACCGAGTGACCCGTTGTCGCGCTCGACCCGGAGGTAGAACTCCCCTTCCTCCGGGACGACCGACACCGAGCGGTTGTCGATCCGCGGTTCGGCCGTGTAGCTTTCTGACGCGAACGCGTGGCGCTTCGGACCGCTGGCGGAATCGAGCCACACCTGATAGGCCGTGTCGTTGCCCGCCGCGGTCCAGCCCTGGCGGGTGGCGACGACCCGCTCGCTCCAGCCGACGCCGCCGAGTCGGAAGCGTACCTCCCCGGTGTAGGCGAGTCGTTGGCTCGATGCCTGACGCAACCAGAGGTGCCGCTGCTCGCTGGTGACGATCACCCCGCTGGTCTTGACCGCGGTCGTCTCGCCGGCCGCCTCGATCTCGATCACGGACACCATCTGATTGGTGACGTTCTCGGCGTACGTGACGGTGTAGTCCTCGACGTCGACGGCTTCGCCCTCGGGGACGGCGTCGTCGCCGACGGTGACGAGGTTTGGGACGATCCCCGGCCCGGCCAGCACCGCCAGACCGATCAGGACGGCAGTGATGGCGACGTGGCGGCGGGTGATCCCTCCGAACGGCGACCGGTCGGAGCCAGCTACCCACACGACCATCGTGTATAGTATCTGTATCCCGACTGTTATCGCGACAGCCACGCTGACGCTGCCGACGAACGCCGGACCGACGCCCAGGTACACGACGAGCGACAGTCCGGTGATCAACGCGATCGATAGCGCCGTCTGCAAGGGCGAAAATGGATCGATCAGCGTTCGCTTTCGGGAAACCAGCGGCCGATCGGACGCCACGGCGGCGACGGTGACCAGCAGCGCGAGCAACAGCACGAGCGCGACGCCGACGCCGCGGTACAGGACGTACGTCCCGCCGCCGCGGAACCAGTAGACGGCCCAGAGCCCCTGTACGACGGCGAACACGAGCGCGGCGAGCCAGACGCGCGCGGCGCTCGGCCGCCCCTCGCGGCGGTACAGCACCGCCAGCCCGAGCACCAGCCCGAGAAAGAGCCCGAGCGCGTGGCCCTGGATCGCGATCCCGGCCCACGACGGCGGCGAGGGCGGGCTCGCCGAGACCGTCACCGACACGACCGGGTCGAGCAGCGCCGGGACGACCGTCGAGACGACGCTGGAGACCAGCAGTGCGACCACCGTCGCGACGGGGTAGTGGACCAGGGCGAACCCGGCGAACGCGAACACGACGCCCGAAAAGCCGATGACGGGGCCGAGCGCGAACAGACTGGTCAGCAGTCCGAGACCGAGCACCGCGGCCGGGAAGATCACGAACGCCCTGATCCAGGGGTTCGTGCGCCACGAGTCGAACGAGTTGCTGCCTCGCTCCTGGGGCAAGTGCCCCCACGCGTACTCGGCGATCGGCGCGAGCACGAGCGTCGCCCGGAGGTTACCCCGCAGATGGCCGGGGCCGGCGTGGGAAAAGCCCGATGCGAGCCATCCCGTCGGGTAGAGATACGACCACGACCGGAACGGGATCGTCACGGGGTCGAACCAGTACCAGTACCCTCGCTGGAGGAACAGGTACACCGCGAGGACGAACGCCACGGAGACGAGCGTCCCCCAGGGGACGCCGAGCAGGAGGCGAGAGCGGAGGCGGCGCCCCCACGCCCCGCCGGGCCGGTCGACGCGAACGATCGCGATCGCCGACACCGCGAGCAGCGCGACGACGCCGCCGACCAGCGCGGCCCACAGCGGATTCATACCAGTCAAAGGGAGCGTGGTGTTGAAAGAAGTTGCGAGGACCGGAGCAGTACGAAGCGTTTGATCGTGAGATGCGCCTTCCGGTAGTGTCACGACCACCACGAAAGCCCCCGCCGGCTTCGGTCGAGGGGCTCCGTGCGCGTGCTCGCTTCGCTCGCGTGCTACGGTCGCCCGTCTTCCCGGAGCCGGCAGCCCCTTTCAGTCCCGCCCGTGTCGGCTGATCAGTCAGGCATCGCGGGTGGGACTTTCGCGGTGTTGGTCGCCGCTGTTCCGGTCCCGAGGTATTCGAGCAAGCCGTAACTTACTGAGGATCGAGCAGCCGATCGACCAGATCCAGCGCCAGCCCCTTCGAGAGCGGGTCGTTGGCGTTCCCGCAGTGGGGCGACTGCACGCAGCTCGGACAGCCGTCGTCGCAGGGACACTCCGCGAGCAGCTCTCGCGTGCGGCCGAGCATCTCCGGCAGGCGCTGGTACCCCTCGCGCGTCAGCCCGACCCCGCCGGGGTAGCCGTCGTAGACGAAGATCGTGCTCTCGCCGGTGTGGGGATGCCGGGGCGTCGACAGGCCCCCGATGTCGCGCCGGTCACACAGCACCTGCAGCGGGAACAGCGAGATGAGCGCGTGCTCGGCGGCGTGGATCGCGCCCTCGAACGTGTCCTCCAAATCCGTCGCAGTCGCCCGGAGATCGGCCTGCATCGAATCGGGCTGGGTGAAGTACAGCGCGCGCGTCCGGAGCGTCGTCTCCGGTAGGTTCAGCGTCTCGCGGGCGATCGGCTCGCCGCGCTTGGCGTCGCGGCGCTCGAAGCCGGTGATCTGCTTGCGCATCGTCACCTCCGCGAAGCGAACCGTCACGTCATCCTGACGAGGCGAAGCCGAGTCAGGGCTCGTTGAGCTTTGCTCAACGGTGTCGCGGTCGGAAAGCCGTCGCTCGTCGATGTCGCGCTCAACGGTGATCTCCTTGTCGTGCAGGACGCGCGTATGGTAGTCCGTCCACGTCGGCGAGAGCTCCGCGAGATCCCGCTCCAGATCGAGTTCGGTCACCTCGTAGCGCTGGCCCTGGTGGTGGTAGATCGCGCCGGGATGGGCGTCCCGGAGCGCGTCGCCGAACGGCAGACTGGCGATGGCGTCGCCCGAGCGCGCGTCGAGGAGCTGGATCTCGCGATCGTCGATCGAGCGCAGGCTCATCTCGTGGTGCGGGCTGCCGTCGACGTCGGCCGTCCAGCGGACGCCCTCGTTGGTCGTCCGGCGCTCGAGGTCGCCGACGGACTCCAGCTCCGCGACGACGTCCGGAAACTGGGCGCCGAAGTGGCGCTCGTCGCCGGCCGAGAGCCAGTTCTCGCGCGCCGCTGCGAGGACGTGCGGCGGGACGAGCTGGTCGTTCTCGGGGTTGGCGACGGCGTGCTCGGGATCGCCGGAAAACAGCTCCTCGGGCGTGCGCATCACGTACTGGTCGAGCTGGTCCTCGCCGGCGACCAGCGCGACGAGCGAGGGATCTGTTCCCCGTCCCGCGCGCCCGGCCTGCTGCCACGTCGCCATCTTCGTCCCGGGGTAGCCGTCCAGAATCACGGCGTCGAGCCCGCCGATGTCGACGCCGAGTTCGAGCGCGTTCGTGCTCCAGGCGCCCCGAATGTCGCCGTCGTGGAGCCCGGCCTCGATCTCGTCGCGACGCTCGCGTCTGAGCGCTGCCTGATACGCGGTGACGCCTGCGGCCTCGTCCGAAAAGCCGCGGTCTCGCAGTTCCTCGGCGCTGTCGCTCGCGTAGCGCTCGGCGGTCTGGCGCGCCCGCGTGAATACGACCGTCTGGTAGCCCTTGCCGACGAGGTCGACGAACAGGCGTTTGGCCTCGACGTGGTTCGAGCGCCGATGACCGGAACCCTGATTCTCGCGTTCGTACTCCGGCGGGTTCCACAGCAGCCAGTGGGTCGGGCCGGACGCCGAAGCGTCCTCGTCGACGACCGAAAACGAGTCGGCGGGCTGGCCGGTCACGTTCCCGGCGTGCTCGGCGGGGTTGGCGATCGTCGCCGAGCAACAGACGAACTGCGGATCCGAATCGAACCGCTCGCACAGGCGCTGGAGTCGGCGCATCACGAGCGCGACCTGACTGCCGAACACGCCGCGGTACTCGTGAACTTCGTCGATCACCACGGTTTCGAGGCGCTGGAAGAACCAGTCCCACAGCCGGTGGCCGTGGGGCAGGATGCCGTAGTGGAGCATGTCGGGCGTCGTCAGCAGTACGGTGGGCTGCCGGTCGCGGACGCTTTCCTTCTCGGATTTCGAGAGCCGACCGGTGTACCGGTCGACGGTGACGCCGCTGGCGAAGCCCAGGTCGTGAGCCAGATCCGACAGCGTCTCGGCCTGATCGTTGATCAGCGCGACCTGCGGGGCGATATACAGCGTCGTCGCCCGGCGGTCCAGCGCCCGCTCGAACGCCGGGACGGTGTACGCGAGGCTCTTGCCGCTCGCGGTCGGCGTCGCCAGCACGGCGTTGCGCCCGTCGCGGATCTTCTCGATCGCATCGGCCTGATGCGCGTACGCCGACTCGATACCCCGGTCGGCCAGCGCGTCCGCCAGCCGATCCTCGACGTCGAGAGCTGCGAGGTCGGCGTCACTTCCGGGGACGACGCGCCGGTCCGCGATCTGGCCCTCGTAGTACGGACGCCCGCGCAGCCACTCGATCGTCTCGTCCACGGGCGCTCTTTCGACTCGGTAGTAGTAACGATGTCGACCGCAGGAGGCGTGAAGCCCATGACCGGCGCGCTCCGACGGGGATTCCTGCCGAGGAACGTCGATAAATTCAACTTGTAAGCGCCCGGTGTGGCGATCATGTCGGCGCTCGACGTGTTCATGCGGCTACTGGGCGAGCCGTCTCGGGACGAGTTCGATCTCGACGACGACGAGGCGGTGCGATTCGAGGCGCGCGCGAACCACACCCAGAACCGGCGCCGGGCGGTCGGCGGGAAGCTGTTCGTAACCGACCGGCGCGTGGGGTTTCGCCCGCACTCGTTCGACGACACGCTCGGTGGCAAGCACGTCGACGCGCCGCTGGAGGCGATCGAGACCGTTACGACCGAACCAGCCCGCCGGTCGCTCGGGGCCATCCTCCGCAGTCCGCTCGAAGCGCTGTTCGGCGGCGGCCTGCGGGCGCGACTCCGCATCGAAACCGACGACGGAGACGCGGAACTGTTCTTCGTCGACGACATCGAGACTGCGATCGACGTGATCGAGGACGCCCGACGGCAGCGCACAGCGAGTCGCTGAGCCGCGAGACTATCGGCGCCGGACGAGATCGCTGAGCTTGCTCGCGAGGCCCGCGTCGTCGCCGAGTTTGAGGTAGTAGGCGTCGCCGCCGTCCTCGTAGTAGGCGTCGATGCGGCGCTTGATCTCGAAGCCCAGCGACTCGTAGAACTGCAGGGCGCTGTCGTTCGTCGCGCGGGCGTGGCAGGTCACCGAGTCGTGTTCCTCCGCCACGGTGGCGACGAGTCGCTTGCCGAACCCCTCGCCGCGATAGCCGGGCGCGACCGCGAGAAACAGGATGTAGCCGTCCCGGCGTACCGCCGCGAAACCCACGAGGTCGTCGCCGTCGACCAGCAGGTGGACCGTGGATCGTCGGTAGGCGTCGGCGAAGAAGCTGCGGCGCTGCTTGAGCACCCCGTCGGACTGGCGAATGGTCTCCTTGAGGTCCCAGGCGTCCTCCAGGCGGTCGTCGCTGCCGGGGGCGACGACGCTCGTGTCGACGTTGACGCTCACTACCGGTACGTATTCGGGACGCGAATATAATTCCACCGGCAATCTCCCTCCGGTCGATTGCCGGGCGTTGCCTCGCTTCGCTCGGCAACACACCGGCAGACTCGCTGCGATCCGCTGACTGACGATCCGGTGCGCCGCCGCCGAACCGACCGATTGACGGTCGCCACTCCCGTCCGTTAGCGCAGTGAGCTACGAGTTGCGCGATCACACGGCCGACGTGGCCGTCGAGGCCGAGGGACCGACGTTCGACGCCGTCGCCGGGGCCGTCGCGGACGGGCTGGCCGCGGCGATGTGCGACGACGTCCCCGGAGAGGGCGAGCGCTTCGACGTGCGCGTCGACGCCGAAAGCCGGGAGGCGTTGCTCTTTGACTATCTCGACGAACTGATCTACCAGCGCGACGTGCGCGGCGTGCTGCCGGTCGACAACGAGGTCGAGATCGCCGAGCGAAGCGGCGAGTTCGAACTGCACGGATCGGCCCGCGGCGTCCCGCTGTCTGTGGTGTCGGCCCGCGAGATCAAGGCCGTCACCTACTCCGAGATGGAGATCGCGGAAACGGCGGACGGCTGGCGCGCGTACGTCGTCTTCGACGTCTGAGTTTCGGCGCGGGGTCCGCGTTCGGGCGTCCCGAAGCGGATCACGTTTTACTCTGGCTCCCCAAGTACCGGCCATGAACCGTCATATGGCGGGGTACGCGGGAGCGATCGTTGCGGCGCTGTGGCTGCTCGTTCAGCCCGCGGCGGCCCACGTCAGGTACGTCTCCGACGAGCAAGAGGGACAGGCCGGGCTGGCGTTCGCCGTCGACGTGCTCTCCGAGCCGCTCAATCTGGCGCTGGTCGGCGGCGGCGCCGTCGCGACGCTGGCCGGCGCGGTCGCGTACCTGCGATTCCGCCCGGCCCGGACTGATCTGGCCGTGCTCCGCGAGACGCTGTCGGGGTATCGCGATCTGGTCCCGTGGATGCTCCGGCTCTCGCTGGGGCTTCCCCTCGTGGGCGCGGGCTTCGCGGGCTACTTCTTCAGCCCCGAAGTGATGTGGTCGGTGCGCGTGTTCCAGGTCGCGGTCGGCTTCCTGCTCCTCTTCGGCCTCGCAACGCGGGCCGTGGCGGCGATCGGGTTACTCGCCTACCTCGTCGCGCTGCCGTTCGCCCCCGACCTGCTGCTCGCGTTCGAGTACATTCCGGGGTTCATCGCGATCGTGCTGGTCGGCAGCGGCCGGCCCAGCGCGGATCACATGCTCAAGCAGGTCGCCGGGACGCCGGGGACGATCTACGGGCGCTTCGACCCCGTCTACGGACTTGCGGACTGGTTCGACGGAGTGATCGAGCCCTACGAGCGCTACGCGCCGACGGTGGTCCGGGCCGGTCTCGGGATCGCGTTCGCGTACCTCGGGATCGTCGAGAAGCTGCTCGCGCCCGGCACGGGACTGGCGGTCGTCGCGAAGTACGACCTCACGGCGGTCGTGCCCGTCGACGCCGGACTCTGGGTGCTCGGCGCGGGTCTGACCGAGCTCGCGCTCGGCGTCGCGCTGTTCCTCGGCGTGTTCACGCGCGGCGGCGCCGCCGTCGCATTTCTGATGTTCACGCTGACGCTGTTCGGACTGCCGGACGATCCGGTGCTTGCCCACGTCACCCTGTACGGCATGGTGTCGATGCTCCTTATCACGGGGAGCGGCCCGCTGGCGGTCGACAACTGGCTGCGCGAACCCACGGAGGACGCCGAGGCGTCCGGGCGCGCTGGCGTGCCCGGAGACGACTGACGGCGTCTGTCCGTCCGTCACCGACCGACGACACGTCGGTGCGGCGACGACTCGAAACCTATTCCGGTGCTGCGAGGCGATATACGGGTATGACCACCTACGACGCCGACGGTATCACCCTGCACAAACTGCGGGACTACGTCTGGGAGATTCCACAGGAGGGAGAGATGCGCGCGCCGGCGCGCGTGCTCGCCAGCGAGCAGTTGCTCGACGAGATTTCTGAGGACAAGACGCTCCAGCAACTCAAGAACGCGACCCACCTGCCCGGGATCTCGAAGTACGCCATCTGCATGCCGGACGGCCACCAGGGGTACGGCTTCCCGGTCGGCGGCGTCGGCGCGCTCGACGCCGAAGACGGCTGCATCTCGCCGGGCGCGGTCGGCTACGACATCAACTGCGGCGTCCGGATGATGACGACGAACCTCACGTACGACGACGTGCAGGGCAAGGAAGAGGAGCTCGTCGACGCGCTCTTTGCGAACGTTCCGTCGGGACTCGGCGGCGGCGGCATCGTCGAGAGCGGAATCGACACGGTCGAAGCGGTGCTGGAGCGCGGCGTCGAGTGGGCCGTCGAGGAGGGGTACGGCGTCGAGGACGACCTCCGGGCCTGCGAAGACGAAGGGCGGCGTCCCGACGCCGATCCGAGCGCGATCTCCCAGAAGGCCAAGGACCGCGGGAAAAACCAGCTCGGAAGCCTCGGCAGCGGGAACCACTTCCTCGAAGTCCAGCGCGTCACCGACGTGTTCCGCCAGGACGTCGCCGACGAGTTCGACCTCGAAGAGGACCAGATCGTCGTGCTGATCCACTGCGGGAGCCGAGGTCTCGGGCACCAGACCTGCAACGACTACCTCCGAGAGATCGAGAAGACCCACTCGGGACTGCTGGACCAGCTGCCCGACAAGGAACTCGCGTCGGCGCCCGCCGGCTCGCAGCTCGCCGAGGAGTACTACGGCGCGATGTGCGCGGCGATCAACTTCGCGTGGGTGAACCGGCAGCTCATCATGCACCGCACGCGCCGGGTGTTCGAGAAGGTGTTCGACCGGACGTGGGAGCAGATGGAGATGCAGCTGCTGTACGACGTCGCCCACAACATCGCCAAGAAGGAGACCCACGAGGTCGACGGCGAGGAGAAGAGCCTGTACGTCCACCGAAAGGGCGCGACGCGGGCGTTCCCCGCCGGCCACCCCGAGGTGCCCGCGGCGTACCGCGATGTCGGCCAGCCGATCATCATCCCCGGCAGCATGGGCGCGGGCAGCTACGTCCTCCGGGGCGGCGACCAGTCGATGGCCGAGACGTTCGGCTCGACGGCTCACGGCGCCGGCCGACTGATGTCCCGGACGCAGGCGAAAAACGAGTTCTGGGGCGGCGACGTGCAGGACGATCTCGAAGAACAGCAACAGATCTACGTCAAGGCCCAGAGCGGCGCCACGGTGGCTGAGGAAGCGCCTGGCGTCTACAAAGACGTCGACGAGGTGGTGCGCGTCTCCGACGCGCTGGGGATCGGCGACAAGGTCGCCCGGACGTTCCCGGTGTGTAACATCAAGGGCTGATCAGATCACCCGGCGCGCGTGAGCAACGCGCGCGAGGGCTCTCGCGCCCCTCCGTGGGCGCGGAACAGGTTGGGGAGGTGGAGGTTGCGGTCGGTTTCTGGCGGACTAAAAGGGCGAGCCGCGCTCCGGGAAAATCGGCGAAGTAGCACCGAAGCGGAGCGAAGCGAGCCGCGCGACCGGAGCGTGCCGAGGGCTTTCGAGGAGTAGTCGTCCGGACCAGCAGTCGCCAGAAGCGCAGTAAGAGCTTTCGAGGCGTTCAGACGTGATCGCGTACTCCCAGCAGTAGTGGCTAGCGCGGTTCCGTATTCGGAAATGCGGTTGAAAATGGATCGCGTGGTTCGGGAGCCCCGTGTGCCTACTGAACGGCAGATATTTAAGCAATAATGGTTGACATGAACTCTATGGACGCCCTCCAAAAGCACAGGAGTTCCCCCACGCTCTCCGAGTCGAGTATTGTCCTTATTGGTCTCGTGTTTGCTATTGTCGGCCTCACATTTCGAGACTCGTTCGGATTCATGTCACTTCTCGCTGCGCTAGGGATTGGCCTTGTCGTCGCTGGAGTGGTCTATCTCGCTGTCGAAGGTCCCGAACTAATCCGACTATCACTGGCGTTCATTTCACTCGTTGCGCTGCCACTGTTCGCCTATGGCAGCCTCGTCCGATGGATTGGTGCGGTTCTGATTGGTGTCGTCGTCGTTGGCGCTTTGTACAGTAGGATCTCGGAGTAAGCGAACGGTTTGCATCCTGTACTGAACGCGAGTTTCACGCCGCCCTCTGAATACGGAAATCGTAGTACCAACTGCTGCTAGTGCTCGACGAACTCGATCAGCACGCCGCCCGTGTCGTCGGGATGCAGAAACGCCACGTCGTGCCCCCAAGCACCTTCTCGCGGCTCCTCGTCGATCAGGTCGATGCCCATCTCTCGTGCGGTCTCCAGCGCCGCTTCGATGTCGTCGGTCGCCACCGCCAGATGGTGAACGCCGGGGCCGTGCTTGTCGAGAAAGCGCGCGACGGTGGCGTGTTTGATCGGTTCGAGCAACTCGAAGAAGCCGTCGCCCAGATCGAGAAACGCGATCCGAAGCCCGTCGAGTTCTTCCTCGTGGGCGACCGGGGCGCCCAGTAGCTCGCCGTACAGCTCCGCCGCGGCGTCGAGATCGTTCGTCGCGATCCCGGCGTGGTCGAAGTGCATACGAGAACCGACATCCCGAGGGAAGTTCACAGTTCGGGTCCCAATCCGGCGATCGGGCGTTTTGCCCCGAAATGACAATTAAAAGTTATATAGTTTCAAAATACATATAATAGTATGGAGATCACCACGACCGAAACGGTCCCCGGCAGCGATATCGAGGAAGTACTCGGCGTCGCGCGGGGCAACACTGTCAAGGCCCGGAACGTCGGTCGAGACATCACCCAGTCGCTGCGGAACGTGACTGGCGGGGAGCTCAAGTCCTACTCGTCGCTGATGTCGGAGGCGCGCGAGGAAGCTCTCGACCGAATGCGACAGGACGCCGAAGAGCTCGGCGCGGACGCGGTGGTCAACGTCCGGTTCGACTCCGCCGAGGTCGTCAGCAAGGGCGCCGAGATCATCGCCTACGGGACCGCCGTCAGCCTGGACTGAGTGGCGATGAGCGACAACGATCCCGCTGGCGCGGGCGTCGTCGCTGGCAGCGCCGTCGGTGTCGCGACCGGGGCGTTCGTCCTGGTGACGCTCGTGCTCGGCCGCGCCGAGGTGATCGCGGATTTCCGGACTGCGATGCCAGCCGGTCGCACAGATCTCTCCCCGGAGATCGTGTTCTGGATCACGGCGATCGTCGGACCGGCGTTCCGGCTGGCGATCGGAACGATCGTCGGATCGCTCGTCGGTGTCGTCTACGACTGGCTGGACAGTCCGGGGGCGCTCGTCCTGTTCGGGATCGTGGCGATCGTCGGCGCTCTCGACACCGTGACGACGAACGTCCCGGCGAGTCAGTCGGCCACGGTCGCCGTCGTCCTCGGAAGCTGGATCATCTACGTCCCGCTGTTTCTGTACATCCACGGCAGAAACGACTCGAGGACGGCGACGGCAGCGGCAGGGAGAAGCGATGTCGCGACGCGGTCCGCAGGCGGTTCCTTTCCCGTCGATCGACGCCCGTTCGCGCTCCTGACAGCTGTCGGCGTCCTCGGCGTGCTCGCCGGGGCTCCGTACGTGCTGGCCCTTCAGTCGGGTGGCGAACCGATCGCGGTCGCCGCGGGGTTCGTGTTCACGAACGGGTTGCTGGTCACGGGCGCCGTGATCGTGGGGCTCCGCGCCGGTCCGGCGATCGGATTCGACGCGCCGACGTTCGACAGGTGGAAGCCCAGCCTGCGCTCGCAGCCGTTGCTCGTACCGGCGACAGCGGGCGCACTCGTGGGAGTTGCGCTGATCGCGCTGGACGCGTGGGTGTTCGCACCGCGTGTGTCGACGGCTGGGAACGTTGAAGCGCCCGCTCAGTGGCGGAGTTGGCTGCTCGTGCTGTACGGCGGCATCACGGAGGAGCTGTTGTTGCGGTTCGGCCTGCTCACCGGGCTGGTGTGGGTCGCGACGACTATATTTCGGGGGAATCGGCCGGACGGGACCGACGCATCGCAGTCGATCGTCTGGGGTGCGATCGTCGCGAGCGCGGTTGGGTTCGGTGCGCTTCACCTCTCGGCCGCCGCCCTGACCTTCGAGATGACCGCCGCCGTCGTCGTCCGGACGTTGACGCTGAACGGGCTCGCAGGCGTCGTCTTCGGATGGCTCTACTGGCGCCGAGGACTCGTCGGAGCGATCGCCGCCCACCTCGCGACCGATCTCGTGCTCAACGTCGTGGCGCCACTGGCCCTGGGTGGGTGACCGAACGCCGCCGACCGGAGACAAGCGGGACGCTCAAACGGCCCCGCCGCCCTGATACTCGCCGAACTCGTCGCGCAACACGTTACAGATCTCGCCGACCGTCGCGTAGGCTTTCACCGCGTCGATCAGCGGCGGCATCAGGTTCTGCTCGCTCTGAGCGGCGTCGCGGACGGCCGCCAGCCGGTCCTCGACGACCTCGTCGTCGCGCTCTTCGCGCACCGACTCCAGCCGTTCGACTTGCCGGCGCTCGTCCTCCTCGGTGACCTCTTCCAGGTCCATCGCCTGTTCTTCTTCTTCGATCTGGAACTCGTTGACGCCGACGATGATCCGGTCGCCCGACTCGACGTTCTGCTGGCGGTCGTAGGCGACGTCCTGGATCTCGCGCTGGACCCACTGCTGATCGATCGCCCGGAGCATCCCGCCGCGCTCGTCGACCTCGTCGATGAGCTCGAAGGCTTCGTCCTCCAGATCGTCGGTGAGCGACTCGACGTAGTAGCTCCCGCCCAGCGGGTCGATCGTGTCGGCGGCACCGGACTCGTGGGCGAGGATCTGCTGGGTACGGAGGGCGGTCCGCACCGATTCCTCCGTGGGAAGCGCGAGCGCCTCGTCTTTCCCGTTGGTGTGGAGGCTCTGGGTGCCCCCCAGCACCGCCGCCAACGCCTGATACGCCACGCGAACGACGTTGTTCTCGATCTGCTGGGCGGTCAGCGTCGAGCCGGCGGTCTGGGTGTGGAACTTCAGCTGCTTCGATTTGGGATCTTCGGCGTCGAACCGTTCGTCCATGATTTTCGCCCACATCCGCCGGGCGGCGCGGAACTTCGCGACCTCCTCGAGGATGTTGTTGTACGAGGCGAAAAAGAACGAGAGCTGCGGGGCGAACTCGTCGACGTCGAGTCCGGCCTCCAGCGCCGCTTCGACGTACTCGATGCCGTTGGCGAGCGTGAACGCGATCTCCTGGGCGGCCGTGGCGCCGGCTTCGCGGATGTGGTACCCCGAGATCGAGATGGTGTTGAACTTCGGCGTCTCGGCGGCGCAGAAGTCGAACACGTCGGTGATGATCCGCATCGACTGCTCGGGCGGGTAGATGTAGGTGTTCCGTGCGACGTACTCCTTGAGCACGTCGTTCTGGATGGTCCCTCGCAGTTCCTCGCGATCGACGCCCTGCTGGTCCCCGAGCGCGATGTACATCGCCAGCAGCACCGACGCGGGCGCGTTGATCGTCATGCTCGTCGAAACCTCCGAGAGGTCGATGCCCTCGAAGACGGTCTCGAAGTCCCGGAGCGAGTCGATGGCGACGCCGGACTTGCCGACCTCGCCGCTGGCCATCGGGTCGTCCGAGTCGTACCCCATCTGGGTCGGCAGATCGAACGCCATCGAGAGTCCGGTCTGACCCTGATCGAGCAGGTAGCGGAAGCGCTCGTTGGTCTCCTCGGCGGTGCCCATCCCCGCGTACTGGCGCATCGTCCAGAGCCGCCCGCGATAGCCCGTCGGGTAGACGCCGCGGGTGTAGGGCTCCTCGCCGGGGAAGCCAATCTCCTCGTCGTAGTCCTGCTCGGCGACGTCGGCGGGCGTGTACAGCCGGTCGACGGGCTGGCCCCCGGTATCGGTCCTGAACTGCTCCTGGCGCTCGCCGAACCGTTCCACGGTGGGGTCGACCTGCTCGGCCTCCCACTCCTCCTTCTTGGAACGGATCTCCTCCAAGTCGTCGGAATCGAACATTGTTTATCACGATGGATGGTGCCGGCTTAAGGATTGGCGACCGTCGACGCCGAACTCGTCGCGACGCGCGACCCGACGGCGGCGTCCGGACGCCGCCGACCGGTTCGTTTTTGCCGCCGGACGACCGAAGGTCGACTGATGGACGCTCCCATTCCCGACGTCGACGACGCCGAGGACGGGCCGGGAACGAGTCGCCTGCGCGCCACGCTGGCGATCCTCCCGTTCCTCGTGCTCGGACTGACCAGCGTCGCGCTCGTCCTGCAATGGGGGCTCAAGCCGCTGTGGGTGTTCGTGATGCTGCCGCCGATCCTCTTTATCAGCGTGATCGGCTGGATCGCGTTCAAGTACGGCATCGGCGAGGAGCCCGAGGCAGGGTGAGCGATCGATCCAGACCGTCGATACCGACTCGCATTCCGACAGGTTCCCGGAAAAACTATCAACTAGAATCTTCCACATCCGCCGATCCGACGGCTTTCGTAATCCCAAATCTTCCCTCAACCCACTACAGCGCCCCGCTCTCGTCTGTCGTGAACTATCCTCCAATTTGTCACCCCGACAATTGATTCTTAACTCCCCGTCCCCTCGGTTCTGGTATGACGTGGAACTACCGCCGCAACCGAACCAGAGCAGAAGAGAAGAAAGAAGAAGCGACCGCGGGCGTCGACGACACGTCCGTTCTCGCGGCCGTTCTCTCGACCTGAACGGCGGCGTCACGACGCCGCGCCCCGGACCGAAGACGTACCCGGGTCGAAAACGCCGTTCCGCAACCGCTGATCTGCGGCCCTCCGACGTGCGATTTTGCGCTCTCCTCCCCGCTCAGCGACCGGTGTCGTACTTGTAGGTCGCCGATTCGGGATCGATGCCGAAGTCCTCGGCGTTCTCGTCGGGGTCGGACTCGGTCTCCTCCTCGTCGGCGTGCTTGAACCGCTCGCGCAGCCGGTCGGGCATCTCGAACTCGTCGACGTCGACGACGACCGGCGTCGCGTCCGGCGCGCTCGCCTCGCGCTTGGCGTCGAGACGCTCTCGTAGCTTCTCGGGCAGTTCCTCGGCGGCGACGCTCTGGAACCCGAACTGCGCGAGATACCCCGGCTCGTCGGTGAGGCTGTAGACGCGCTCGAACCCCTGATCGCGGGCCTGCTCGATCAGCCGTTCGAGCACGTGCGCGCCGACGCCCTGCTCGCGCCAGCCCGTCAGGACGCCGATGCTCGTGAGCTCGCAGCGTTCGCCGTCGTCGGGCTTGTGGATGCGGATCCGTCCGAAGCCGGCTTTCGTCCCGGACCGCTCGTCGATCGCGATCACGTAGTCGCGCGAGCGAAACGCGGTCGCGTCGAGGCCCATCTCCTCGATGTGATCCAAGAGCCACACCTCCTCGCGGTTCTTCGCGTCCCGGACGTACATGTCCGGTACTACTCGCTCCGCGACAAAGACGTTACCGACGGCGGTGGCCGTTCGTGGGGCGATCCGCTCCGCGCGGCCGCGGACCGATCGGCGGCGCGAAACTTCTTAATCGTTCGTGCAAAATTTGCGCGTACGCCATGCCATCTCTCAGCGACGTCGACGAGGTCGTCCACGAGCCCACCGAGGCGTTCGTCGAGTCGACGAACGTCTCCGAGTTCATGCAGGAGTACGGCATCGACGACTACGACGAGTTGATCGCCCGCACGACCGGCGACGTGGCGGGCGAGGAAGCGTCGGGGATCGACTGGTTCTGGGACGAGATCGTCGACTACCTCGGCGTCGAGTTCTACGAAGAGTACGATCAAGTACGCGACGACGCCGAGGGGCCGCAGTTCACCGACTGGTACCCCGGCGGCCGGATCAACGCGGCCCACAACGTCGTCGACCGCCACGCCGCCGACGCCGAGGCGCGCGACGACGTCGCCGTGCTCTGGGAGGGCGAGGGCGGCGAGGTTCGAGAGATCACCTTCGCCGACCTCGCCGCCGAGACGAACCGGGTCGCCAACGCGCTGGAGGCTCGCGGGATCGACACCGGCGACACCGTTGGCATCTACATGCCGATGGTGCCCGCGGTCGTCCCGATTCTCTACGGCTGCCTGAAAGTCGGCGCGGTCGCCGTCCCGATCTTCTCGGGCTTCGGCGTCGACGCCGTCGCGACCCGGATCGACGACGCCGAGTGCTCGGTGCTATTTACTGCGGACGGGTTCTACCGCCGGGGCGACCCCGTCTTCCTCAAGGACACCGCCGACGAGGCGATCGGACAGGCGGGCCACGTCGAGGACACGATCGTCTACGACCGGCTGGGATCGGGCGACCCGGACGTCGCCGCCGACATCCCGTGGCGCGACGAGCGCGACCAGTGGTGGAAACACGCCGTCGACCCGCAGGACGACGAGTACGAAACCAAGTCGCTCCCGAGCGATCAGGAATCGATGCTGCTGTACTCGTCGGGGACGACCGGCGAGCCGAAGGGGATCGTCCACACGCACGCCGGGGCGCTGCTGCAGGCCGCCAAGGAGATCTACTTCGGCTTCGATCACGAGCCCGACGACCGCTTTTTCTGGGTGTCTGACATCGGCTGGATGATGGGCCCCTGGACGCTGCTGGGCAACCACGCCTTCGGCGGCACCGTCGTGCTCTACGAGGGCGCGCCGGACTACCCCGATCCCGACCGCTTCTGGGAGATGATCGATCACCACGACGTGACGGCGTTCGGCGTCTCGCCGACGGCGATCCGGGCGCTGCGCAAGCACGGCGAGGACTGGGTGGACGACCACGACCTCTCCAGCCTGCGCCTGCTCGGCTCGACCGGCGAACCCTGGGATCCCGAGTCCTGGCGCTGGTTCTACGAGCACGTGGGGAACGGAGAGTGCCCGATCATCAACATCTCCGGCGGCACCGAGATCATGGGCTGTTTCCTGATGCCGATGCCGACCCAGTCGCTCAAGCCCTGCACCCTCGGCGGGCCGGGGCTCGGGATGGCCGTCGACGTGGTCGACTCGTCGGGCGAATCGGTCGCCGCCGACGGCGAGCAGGGCTTTCTGGTCGCCCGGGACTCCTGTCCCTCCATGACGAAGTCGCTGTGGAGCGGCGACGAGCGCTATCTCGAGGAGTACTGGTCGAGTTGGGATGGCCTCTGGGATCACGGCGACTGGGCGCAGGTCGACGACGACGGGTTCTGGTTCCTCCACGGACGGGCCGACGACGCGATCAACGTCGCCGGGCGCAAGGTCGGCCCCGCCGAGGTGGAGGGCGCGCTGATCGACCACGGCGCCGTCAACCAGGCCGCCGCCGTCGGCGTCCCCGACGAGACGACCGGGCAAGCGGTCGTGTCCTACGTGGTACTCGAATCCGATAGGCAAGGAACCGAGGATCTCCGGCTCGAACTCCGCGAGCACGTCGGTACCGAGCTGGGCAAACCGTTCCGCCCGCGCGACGTGCTGTTCGTCGACGAGTTCCCCAAAACCCAGAGCGGGAAAATCATCCGCCGGGCGATGGCGGCGGCCTACGCCGGCGAGGATCCGGGCGACCTCTCCAGCATCGAGAATCCGGAGGCGCTGGAAGCGATCCGGTCGAAGCGCTGAGCGGTTTCGGCGTCACCGCGGCGTCCGGACGCCGCCGCTCAGAGCGAAACGTCGTCGAGCGAGATCGACCGCGACTCGGGGGCGTCCGCCGCGTCGCCCACCGGCGCGACGGCGACGTCGCCCTGCGCGTCCTCGTCGGGGAACAGCACGGAACCGCCGGCGATCAGCGGCGCCAGCGCGCCCGCGACGACCGTCCGGGGATCGGCGAGCGAGGCGCGGACCGCCACTGCGTCGTCGGCGTCGAGCCCGAACTCCGACGCCACCTCGACCGCGGCGTCGACGAGTTCGGCGTGGGAATACCGGCGGTCGGCGTCTTCGAGTGCCGGCGTCGACGGGTCGCGATCGACCGGCGGAAAAGAGGGATTCTCGCTCCACACCTCCTCCTCGAAGTACCGCGTCGCGGGATCCGCCGGATCGTCGCCGTAGCCGACGCGCTGACCGCCTGCCGGCAGTTCGTACGCCTCGACGGCCTCACTCCGGGCGACCACGGCGCGACCGTCGAACTCGGTCGGCGGATCGAATCGCGTCCGTCCGCCCAGCAGCGCCGTGCCGAAGAACGCCAGCAGCGACTGGGGGACCGGATCGGCCGCGACGCCGACGGCGACGCCGTCGCCGACGCCGAGGTGTCGCAGGAAGTTGCCCGTCTTCCAGGCGGTCGTACAGAATCGGTGGTACGTGTACGTTCGCTCCGGTTCACCCGCGGCCCGGACGGCGAGGTCCTGCGAGTGCCGCTCCCGCGCGACGACGTCGTCGAGACTCTCCATGCGCGGTCGTTCGGACGCCGCCGTCAAAAGAGCGCAGATTCCCGCCGGGGCCACCCCCGTGTCCCCGGCGGCACGCACCGGTCAGCGACGAGCGGGCGTCACGGCAGGAGTCCGCCGACGCGTCGGCGGTCCCGGATCGACTCCAGCCGGACGCGCTCGTCGAACACCTCGTCGATCGTCTCGATCGTGATCGGATCGACCGCATCCCCGAGGGTACACACGAGCCGACCGCCGGTGCCCGCCACGCGCCACCGTAGCAAGTGGAGGAAGCGGAACAGCGTGAACGGGCAGACCGATCCCGCGTCGGCGAGCGCGTCGCCGCTCACCAGGACGTCCGGCTCGCTCCGACGAGCGACCCGGTCCGAGACCGAAATACCGAGCTCGGAGAGCGGCTCTGCGCCGCCGCTCTCGGGCACGACAGCGACGTCGGCGTCCGCCGTCGCGAGCGACTCGTCGAGGCGGTCGTCGACCCCCGGGACGACGACGACCTCGTCGGTCACGAGTTCGGTCGCGCGCTCGAATCGCTCCGGCGCCGGGCCGGTCACGAGAACGCTGCCGGTCGGGGCGCCTGCGGCATCGGGGTCGGTATCGGTCATGTCGCGTGTTCCCTCGTCCGTCGGAACACCCGGTTTCCCCATAGTTACTCGCCGGCTACTTGCCGGTTAATTACCGTTTACGGGCGCTCGACCCGGCGGTCGCGGACCCGTCGCTACCGCAAACGTCGGAGACCGAAAAACGGGAACTGCGACGGCCGAAACCCGCTCAGAAGGAGTTCTTGATCTTCTCGAAGAACCCGGTCTCGACCTCGATCTCCTCGCCGCCGGCTTCGGCGAACTGCTCCAGCGCCTCGCGCTGGTCCTCGTTGAGCGAGTCGGGCGTGACGATCTGGACCTGCACGTAGAGATCGCCCTGGCCTCGACCGCGGAGCCGCGGCATCCCCTTGTTCTCCAGGCGGAACGTCTCCCCGCTCTGGGTGCCCTCGGGAACGTCCATCTCGACGGGGCCGTCGAGCGTCGGCACCTCGATCGTGTCGCCGAAGGTCGCCTGCGGGAACGAGATCGGCTCGCGGTGCTGGAGGTCGTCGCCGTCGCGCTCGAAGTCGGGGTGGTCCGCGACCGACACCTCGATCAGCAGGTCGCCGTTCTGTCGGCGGGTGTCGCCGGGTTCGCCCTCGTTCTCCATCCGGAGCGTCTGACCGTCCTGGATGCCGGCGGGGATGTCGACGGTCAGCGTCGACGTCTTGGTCACCTGTCCGTCGCCGCCGCAGTCGCTGCAGGTTTCCTCGTACAGTTCGCCCTGTCCCGAGCAGCGCCGACAGGTCTGGGTCTGCTGGACGCGCCCGAGCGGCGTCTGCTGGACCTGCGTGACCTGCCCGCGGCCCTCACACTCCGGGCAGGTTCGTGCGTCGGCGTCCGGCGGGTGGCCGGCGCCGTCGCAGGTGTCGCAGTTCTCGGGGCGGCGCACGGTCACTTCCTTCTGGACGCCCTCGTAGGCTTCCTCGAGGTCGAGTTCCAGTGTCGTCCGGAGGTCGGCGCCCCGGCCGGAGTCGCCGCGGCCGCGACCGCCGCCACCGCCGCCGAAAATCTGGTCGAAGATGTCGCCCATGCCGCCGCCTCCGCCGCCCGCGCCGCCGAAGGGACCGCCGGCACCGCCACCGCCGCCGCCGAACGGTCCCCCCGCACCGCCGCCGAACGGGCCGCCCGCGCCACCGCCGCCGCGACCGCCGTCGAAGCCGCCGTGCTTCTCGGCTTCCTGGAAGCGCTCGTGGCCGAGGCGGTCGTAGGCGTTGCGCTTCTCCTCGTCGGTCAGTACCTCCTTGGCTTTCTGGGCTTTCTTGAACTTCTCCTCGGCGTTCGGGTCGTCGCTGACGTCGGGATGGAGCTCGCTGGCTTTCTTCCGGTAGGCCTGCTGAATCTCGTCCTCGGACGCGTCCTGACTCACGCCGAGAATATCGTAGAAGTCCTCGCTCATTCGTTGTAGCCCCGTAGACGGTTGGGACACTTGAAAAGAACGGCTTGGCCGGGACGGGCGCGACGCCGCCGCGAAATAGCCGCGGGCGAGTGTGGTCACCCAGAAAATGGCTACGGGCGAGTTGGATACCGCCGCGGAGTAGCCGCGCCGGCAGGAGGTCGCCGAGTAGCCGCATCGGTAGGACGCCGCGGCGTCAGCGGCGTCCCGACCGGCCCACCGGGCGTCAATCGCGCTCGCCGATCACTCGTCGAGCGCCAGCGTCACGTCCTCGTAGTCGGTCTCGCAGGGCGGCCCGTCGGCGAACCGGTAGGTCGCGCCCGACCGGCCGATCGCGATAAGCGAGGAGGACTGCGTTCCGTAGCCGTCGCCGTGGATGCAGACGCCGAACTCGTGGTCGCCCAGCGCCTCGCCGGCCCGATCGATCCAGCCGGTCGCCGTCTCGCCGGGTTCGACCGCGAGCGCCTCGCGGAGTCGGGTCGCGTTCTCCGCCTGTCGTTCGCCCGCGTCAGGGCGTCGCTTCGGGATCGAAAACCGGCCGTCGGCGCCGACGTTGACGACGACGTGGACGCCGGGATCGAACTGCAGGAAGTCGAGGCTCCCGTCCCACTCGTAGTACAGCGCCGCTCCGGCGTCGGCGATCACCAGGTTGAACCCCTCGTACTCGCGGTCGCGGACCGCTCGTTCGACGAATCGACCCGCAGCCTCGGCGCTCGGCCGGCGGAGCGCGTCGCGGACGAGCAGGCCCCGCGAGCGCTCGCCGGCGAGGTCGGCGTCGTTCCACCGGTTGGTGATCGCGACGAGGAGGCCCCGTTCGTTGTACCCGATCCAGGTCCCCCCGGCCTCGGCGTCCCGCGGCGCGACGACGCGGGGATCGCGTTCGAGCACCGCCGGCGGTTCGGACGGCCGACCGTCGGCCTCGTCGCGGTTCGCCGCGACCGCGACGGGCGTGTCGGGAAACACCTGCCAGGCGAGGGTCAGCGTGCACACGCGAACACGTACGCGGACGGCGCCGATAAACCCACTGTCGACGATGCGCACGCCGATCACTGTCGGCCGAAATCGATGGAGGGCACCGTTCTGTGACCGCACTCCGCAGTGTTGATTTCGTAGTGTTTGTACCTGCAACAACGAGAGAAGTAGCAGACATATACGGAATCCGCAACGTATAATCTTAATTTTATAAAATATGAATGTCTTGGGGCATAAAATACGAAAACGTGATTTAGGGGTGCAACAGAGTGACCATGAGATGGAACTCGACGACGTCGATAAGGGGATCCTCTTTCTCCTCCAACAGGACGCGCGACACCTGACGACAAAGGAGATGGGCGAGCGCGTCGGCGTGTCGGCGAGCACCGTACGAAACCGCATCGAGCGACTCGAAGACGAGGGGATCATCCGGGGGTATCATCCCGACATCGACTACGACAAGGCGGGACTCCAGTTGCACGTGCTGTTCATCTGTAGCGCCGAGAGCGCCGATCGCGACCGCCTCGCCACGGAAGCCTGTTCGGTCAACGGCGTCGTGCAGACACAAGAGGTGCTCAACGGTAGCGACAACCTGCAGGTCGAGGCCGTGGGCACCGACACCGACGACATCGCTCGGATCAGCGACGCGCTCCACGACCTCGGACTCGACGTCGTGAACTCGAAGATCCTCAAGAGCACCCGCGTCCAGCCGTTCGATCACTTCGGCCGGAGCGTCGTCGAGGATGACGATGAGTGACGAGCACCGGTTCACGTTCGACCCGGGCCAACAACCGAGCGCGGCCGTAATCGCGGCCGTCGCCGAAGTCCGTAACCGCGAGCAGGACGAGCTTCCGTCGCTGTACAGCACCATCGACGGGGATCGCCTGGACGACGTAGTCCAGTCGGACGATCCGCTCCCGGCGGGCGAGCCGGTCCGCGTCCAGTTCACCTACGCCAACTGCGAGATCACAGTCACCAGCCACGGCGCGATCACCGTCTCCGAAGCCACCGACGGCGACTGAAGCTACTTCTCGCCCGCCATCTCCCGGTCCGCGTCGCGTAGCGTCTCGCGCACGCGCTCCCTGTCGACGGTGCCCGACGCCGTTCGGGGGAGCGCGTCCGCGAACGCCACCGTCCGCGGGAGCTTGTACCCCGCGAGGCGCTCGCGACAGTGTTCGCGCACCGCGTCGGCGTCGAGCGTCTCGACCGCGTCCCGCTCGTTCGCAGCGTCCTCGGGCGCGACGAGCGCGGCGACGCGCTCGCCCCATTCGGCGTCGTCGATCCCGAGCACCGCCGCGTCGCGGATTTTCGGATGGTCGCGGAGCGCCTCCACCACCTCCCCGGGGTCGACGTTCTCGCCGCCGGTGACGATCCGGTCGTCGCGACGGTTGAGCACCCACAGGCGCCCGCCCCGATCGCGGTAGCCCACGTCACCGGTGTGCAGCCCGTGCTCGCCGAACGACGCCTCGGTCGCCGCGGCGTCGCCGTAGTAGCCCGGCGTCACGGTCGGCCCGTCGACGACGAGTTCGCCCGTCTCGCCGGCCGGCAGCGGATCGCCGTCCTCGTCGACGATCGTCACCGTGGTTCCGAGCAGCGGTCGCCCGACCGTTCCTTCGTGTGCGAACGCCTCGCGGGGGGTCGCCGTGGCGACCTGCGAGGCCGTCTCGGTCATCCCGAACGTGGGGTTGACGGGCACGTCGCGGCGCTCGCAGGCGTCGATCAGGTCGGTGCCGGCCGGCGCGCCGCCGAGCAGGACGAACCGCAGCGAGTCGGGCAGCTCCGCGCCCCCATCGATGATCCGCCGAAGCATCGTCGGCACCAGCGAGACGCCCGTGACGCCGTACTCGCGGGCGACCGCTGGCGTCCGCTCGGCGTCGAACGTCGACTGGAGGACGACGGTGGTGCCGTACAGCGTCGACCGGAGCACGGGCGCCAGCCCGCCCATGTGGTACATCGGGAGACAGCAGAGCCACCGGTCGTCGGGTACGACGCCGAGCCGGAACGCCGACCCGACGGCGCTGGCGAGCAGGTTGCCCGCGGTCAGCGGGACGGCTTTCGGCTCGCCGGTGGTCCCCGAAGTGAACAGGATCACGCGCACGTCGACGGGGGTCCGCTCGACGCGGGGAAACACGCTGTCGTCGATATCCCGGTCGGAAGCGCTCGGATCGGTCGCGCTCGGGTCGATCGCGTCGACCGACACCACGGCGGGCGGCTCCGCGCACCGCTCGGCGGCCTCGCGGGCGCTCGCCTCGGTGTCGGCGTCGCACAGCAGCGTCGTCACGTCGGCGTTCTCGCAGGCTCGCGAGAGCTCTCCCGGGGTGTGCCGGACGTTCAGCGGGACGAGCACGGCGCCGAGCCGGTCGAGGGCGTGGACGACCAGCACGAACGGGAGGCCGGTGTCGAGCAGCGTCCCGACGTGGTCGCCGGGGGCGACGCCGCGGGCCGCGAGCGATCGGGCGACGGCGTCGGTCGCGGCATCGAGATCGGCGTAGGACCAGCGGGCGGCGCGTCCGGCGCTCGCCCCGGTGTCGGCCTCAGAGCCCGCGTCGGCGTCACCATCGGCGCTCGCCCCGGTGTCGATCACCGCTTCGGCGTCGGGCGACGCCGCGGCGCGGGCCGCGAGCCAGTCGGACTGGGGCCAGTCCGTCACGCGTCGGCACCTCCGTCCCACGGCCCGGCGGTGCCGAGTCCGTCGTCCTGCGGAATCGCGATATCGCCGCTCTCGACCGGCGCGGGATCGGGCGTGAGATCCGTCGCGAGCCGGTCGGCCGTCGCCAGCCCGCAGGGATCGATCCCGGGAATCGACGCCGCGAGGTGGACCGCGGCCGTGCGGGCGACGACGGCGTCGACGGTGGTCGTCACGATCGGCGTGACGCCGACGCGGCGCGCGCGCAGCGCTGCTCGGCGAGCGCGGTCGAGCCCGCCCAGCACCATCGGCTTGAGCACGATCACGTCGGCCGCGCCAGTTTCGACGATCTCGTCGACCGACGCCGTCCGCAGCGACTCGTCGAGCGCGACGCCGACGCCAACGGCGTCACGCCGGAGCGCGGCGTGTCCGTCGAGATCGTCCGGCGCGAGGGGTTGCTCGACGTACTCGACGCCGCTGTCGGCGAACGCTCGGAACGCCTCGCTCGCTCGTTCGCGATCCCAGGCGCCGTTGGCGTCGGCCCGGAGCGCCACCCCGCGCGGGAGCGCATCGCGGACGGCCGCGACGCGCTCGGCATCCTCCGCGACGGTGTCCGACCCGACCTTGAGTTTGAGACATCGGAACCCCTGCTCGACGGCACCCTCGGCGGCCGCAGCGACTTCGTCGGGCGAGCCGACGCCGATGGTCGCGTTGACCGGCACGCGCTCGACGCGGCCGACGGAGCCGAGATAGCGGTACAGCGGGACGGCGTCCTGTCGCGCCCGGAGGTCCGCGAGCGCGAGGTGGACGGCGTGGCGGGCGGCGGGCGACCCGTCGACGGCTTCGAGCGCGGCTGCGGGGTCGTCGTCGTTCAGCCGGTCTGCAGCCGCGTCGAGGCGGTCGCGGCAGGTTTCGAGGGATTCGGTCCAGCCGGGCAGCGGCGTCGCCTCGCCGACGCCCGCGGCGGCCACTTCCGATACGCGAAGCAGAACTCCCTCGCGGCGCTCCATCGTTCCCGCGGCCGTTTCGAGCGGGGCGTCGAGATCGATCGCGAACTCCCGGAGTTCGGCGTCCATCAGATCACCACTCCGAGCGCGAACAGCGCCGAGAACGCCGCGAGCAGCTTCCCGGTGCGTTCCAGTGCGGGGTTGAGCGCCTCGCCGTCGGTGCGCGTACAGACGGTTCGGGCGACGCTCGCGGCCAGCGGAATCGTGAGCAGCGGCAGCAGGACGCCGGGGCCGAACGCGTCGCGAGTCGCCCACAGCAGGAGGGGGACGGCGTAGGCCAGCGCCAGCAGGCCGACGTACTCGACGCGGCTCCAGCGGTAGCCGATCAGCACGGCGAGGGTGTACTTGCCGGCCTCGCGGTCGGTCTCCATGTCGCGGACGTTGTTCACGACGATGATGTTCGTCGAGATCGCGGCGACCGGCAGACTGGCGAGGATCGCGACGGCGGGGATCGTCCCCGCGGGAATCGTCGTCGCCAGCGGCTCCGCGAGGACGGCCGCGGCCTGCACGTACACCGTCCCGACGACGGCGACGACGCCGAAAAAGACGAACACGAACAGATCGCCCAGCCCGTGGGATCCCAGCGGATAGGGCCCGCCCGCGTAGGCGTAGCCGCTCGCGACGCTCAGGAGACCGATCACCAGTATGGGGAGCCCGCCGACGTAGACGAGGTACGTTCCCAGGAGGATCGCCAGCCCGAACGTGGCGGCCATCGCGAATTTGACCTGCTCGGCCGGGATCAGCCCCGACTGGGTGACGCGGGTGAAGCCCTCGCGGCTCTCGTCGTCGACGCCCTTGACGGCGTCGTAGTAGTCGTTCGCGAAGTTCGTCCCGATCTGGATCAGCAGGGCGCCGACCAGCGCCGCCAGCGCCGGCCACGGCGCGAACACGCCCTCGTGGACCGCGATCGCGGCGCCGACGACGACCGGCGCGGCGCCCGCGGGCAGCGTCTGGGGACGGGTGGCCATCAGCCACGCTCGGCCCCGGCTCACGTCGGTACTCATTGGCTCGAAATCGGGACCGGTCGCGTGTTAAGCTTGGCATCTAGCGCGAGCGGCGAGAGGGACTGTAGGGCGTCGACGTACCGTCTCGAACGCGCTCGACCGCCCGGAAGCACTCATTCGATCGTCGCACCGGACGGCGGTTCGGGACTCGTTTCAGTCCTCGCCGTCGTCGGGGTCGAAAATATCCTCGATCGCACAGTCGAAGTGAGTTGCGAGATCGAACGCGAGTTCCAGCGACGGATCGTATCGGTTGCGTTCGATCGCGTTGATCGTCTGTCGGGTGACGTCGACGGCCTCGGCGAGATCGCCCTGACTGATGCCCTCGGCTTCGCGTCGCTCGGAGAGATTGTTCTGCATGAAAGTGCGCTATTTGACGATTCCGTAACAGATGCCGTACAACAGGAACAGCGCCGAGAGGGTGAGAACCATCCCGGAAACCGCCCCCGAGATCTCGAACTGGCCGCCGGCGTCGAGGACGTACAGCACCGGAAGCACGCTCAGGCCTAGAACCATCGTGACCCGGAGCGCCAGCCCGCTGGCGTGGTTGTGTAACTCGTAGTCCCGCTCGTCCTGGAGCGTCCGATCGCTCAGTCGCGGCGCGGCGACGGTGATCGTGCCGCCGATCCACGTGCCGAGCAAGTAGACGACCGCGCCGGCGAGGTGCTGCCCGAGTGCGATCCCGACGAACAGTCCGAGAACGGCGACGGCGACGATGCCGTACACGAGCCGTCTGTACGTCCGGCGTCCGAGTCGCGACATCACTGTGATGGTTGTCATGGCGAACGGCCCTGGCTAGTAAAGAGTCTTTTACACCCGGTATTAAAATTGGCGTTCGATCGACGGTCGGAGGGCGGCCGTTCCGAGAATCGCGTTCGGCTCCGGCTCTCGCCCGGTCTCAGGCGACCCGATACGTTTCGATACGGCGAACGGCGAGCCGGTAGGCGCCCGGAATCGCGAGAGCGCTCCCGACGATCACGACCCAGCCGAGCGCTCGCAGCGCGTCGACGCCGACGTCGAGGCCGAAGGGCAGCCGCTCCGAGAGCACGAGGGCGGCGACAGTGCGTGCAGTCTCGTTGGCGACGACAGCCACCGCGAACACGGTAACGCTCAGGTACGTCGAGAAGATGCTGTACGCGCGCTTGCTCGGCGGTACCGCCCGTCTGGCGGCGTCCAGACTGACCGCATCGAACCGCGGGAACGCCGATCCGATACCGGTCGCGACGACCGCGCTCCCGACGACCGCAGCGCCTCCGGCGACGCCGAGGCCGATCAGCTCCCGGAGAGGCGCGCCGGCCATCTGACCCGCGACGACGGCGATGCCCGCGGTCAGCGGGGCGCCGACGAGCGACGCCGCGACGACGTTGCCGCGGACGACGTGTCGGCCGCGCGCCGGCGCCGTCAGCAGCGTCGGCAGTACCGCGCCCTGGTTCCCGAGCGGGTTCAACGGCACCACGGCGCCGGACGCCCACGCGCCGTACCAGACGACGAACCACGGCACGTACCACGGGACCGCCCCGGTCGTCACCGCCGTCTCGACGAAGACGATCGCAGCGAGGAGCGGCGGGGCGACGAACACGAACTGGAACGGCGAGCGCACCGCTCGGTGGAGCGTCGTGCTCGCGATGCCGCGCGTCGCGGGCGTTCGGCAGACGGCCGCGAGCACGGCGTCGAGGTGGGAGCTCGGTGCCGTCGGCAGCTCCGACTCCTCGTCGTCGGCGTCCGGAGCGGGGCCGTCTGCCAGCCACGCGTACCGGGCGGCGGGCACCGCGAGCGCCGTCCCGCCGACGGTGACGACCGGCGCGAGTACGAGCAGGGCGATCGCGCCGGCGACGTCGACGCCGGCGTTCGGCGTCGTGGCGAACGCGAGCTGTCCGAACCACGCCAGCGGCGGGGACTGCAGCACCGGCTCCAGCCGCTGGACGATGGTCAACAGTTCGCCGGTCACCGAGAGGACGACGTACGCGGTCCCGACGCCGACGCCGAGAACGGTCGTGAGCCGCTGGAGGTTCCGCGATCGGCGAGCGATCCCCTTGAGCGCGAAGCCGATCGGATAGCCGACCGCGGCCGCCGTGACCGGGATGACGACCGCCACGGCGGTGATTCCGAGCAAGGGACGCAACGAGCCGGTTCCCGCGACCAGCCCGGCACCGACGGCCGCTCCCAGCCCGATCGTGTAGACGGAGAACTTGGCCGCCGCGGCGAGCAGCAACCCGCCGACGATGTCGGCGGCCGGTCGAATCGTGAGGTACTGATTGTCGTTGTCGAGGTCGCCGTTCCCGCCGAGACTGTCGGCCACGAGGAGGATCGTCAGGAAGAGCCAGAGAACGCTCGTGGCGATCACCGGCCACGAGGGGAGGGGTGCGCCAGCGGAGACGGTCGAGCCGACGGATCTGGCCGCCTCGAACGTTTCGAGGAGCAAGAACGCGCCGACGAATCCCATCAGGACGGTGAAGGCGAGCCAGAGGTCCTGATGTCTCACCCACCGGTAGCCGCGGAGGAGCTCGACTCTCGCGACCTCCAGGCTCGGTCGGGGCGACGGCACCACAGTCCGAAGCCGCCGTCGCGACGCCGCGTCGTGACGCCGAGCCGGCGTCGTCGCGGACGAGGCCGCGTCCGAAAGATCGGGCGACTTCTCAGACATCGGTTCGGCCCCCGTCGGAGGCCGGGGCTCCGGCTTCCGCCGATCGAGTGTCCGTGGCGTCGGGCTCCCGTTCGGCGGTGATCTCCAGGAAGGCGGTTTCGAGATCCGGCGACTCGTCGGCGAGAGCCTTGAGTTCCGCGGGCGGCGCCTCCGCGACGAGCGCGCCCTCGTTGATGACGCCGATCGTGTCGGCGAGTTCGTCGACGATCGGGAGGATGTGCGTCGAGAGGAAGACGGTCATCTCACGGGTCACGAGATCGGCGATCGTGTCCCGAACGGTGCGAGCCGCGCGCGGATCGAGGCCGCTGGTGGGCTCGTCGAGAAAGACGACGTCTGGCTCGTGAAACAGCGCCGCGATGATCCCGACCTTCTTGGCCATGCCGGTCGAGTACGACGCGATCCGTTCGTCGGCGTCGGCGAGGAGGCCGAAGCGGTCGAGCAGCGTCTCGATGCGCTCGTCGGCGTCGCCGTCGGACATGCCGTGAAGTCGAGCGACGTGACGGAGCTGCTCCCACGCGGTGAGCTCGTCGAAGACCGGCGGATCGGCGGGCAGGTAGCCGATGTGTTGGGTGAGCTCGCGGCGGTTCGACACCGGGACGCCGGCGACCGTCGCCGACCCGGCCGTGGGCTCGGTGAGCGCGGTCAGCATCCGCATCGTGGTCGTCTTGCCGGCGCCGTTCGGGCCGAGGAATCCGTAGACCGTTCCTCTCGGGATCGACAGCGAGACGTCGTTCACCGCCGTCTTCTCGCCGAAGCGCTTCGTCAGCCCGTCGGCGACGATCGCGTCCTCGGTCATGGGCGGGTCACCGCCGGGAGGGCAGCGACTCTGCGACTCGCGACACTAGCTCGGGCGGTCGTGGACGCCGGTGGTGCGGCGGGGTGCTCGAGGGGCATGGGGGTGTAAACACTCCTTTACAGTAAAACGTTCTTTACACCCCTGGCATTAAAGCTGTCGGTGGGACCACACCCTCACCGATAATCGGTCGCCGCGGCGGCGACGACGGCGCCGTCTGCTCATCGGAGACTCGCACGAAACGCAGCGACGACGCTGCAGAGAACGTCGGTAGTCCGGGAGGCGGCGTCCGTACCGGTCGAAAAGTGTGCTCGCGTGGCGTCGCTCGACGCCGAATCAGTACTTCCAGGGGAACTCGTCGAAGTCGGGCTCTCGGCCCTCGTTGAACGCGTCCCGGCCCTCCTGGGCCTCGTCGGTCATGTAGCCGAGCCGCGTCGCCTCGCCGGCGAACACCTGCTGACCGACCAGTCCGTCGGAATCCAGATTGAACGCGTACTTGAGCATCCGCATCGCGTTCGGACTCTTCGAGTTGATCCGCTCGCCCCACTCCAGCGCTCGCTCTTCGAGTTCCTCGTGGGGAACCGCCTCGTTGACCATCCCCATGTCGGCGGCCTCCTCGGCGCTGTAGGTCTTTCCGAGGAAAAACACTTCGCGAGCCTTCTTCTGGCCGATCTGGCGCGCGAGGTAGGCCGACCCGAACCCAGCGTCGAAACTGCCCACGTCGGGGTCGGTCTGGAGGAACTTGGCGTGCTCCTCGCTGGCGATCGTCAGGTCACAGACCACGTGCAGGCTGTGGCCGCCGCCGACCGCCCAGCCCGGCACCACGGCGACGACGACTTTCGGGATGTGCCGGATCAGGCGCTGGACTTCGAGGATGTGCAGGCGCCCGTGCTCGCTGGCGCGCTCCTCGTCGCCCTCGTACTCGTAGCCGTCCGCGCCGCGGATTCCCTGGTCGCCGCCCGACGAAAAGGCCCAGCCGCCGTCGTCGGGCGAGGGGCCGTTGCCCGTCAGCAGCACGCAGCCGACATCTGTCTGGCGCTTGGCGTGGTCGAGCGCGTCGTACAGTTCGTCGACCGTTTTGGGACGGAAGGCGTTCCGCTTTTCGGGCCGGTCGAACGCGATCCGGACGGTGTGGCCCGACGCGGAGCGGTGGTAGGTGACGTCGTCGAAGTCGAACGCCTCGATCGGCTCCCAGCGCTCGGGGTCGAATATCTCCGAGACCATTTTCGCGTGACTCGGGGCGGTACGGGCAAATAGGTTGCCGTCCGGGCGTCGGACGGCCCTGCCGTCAGCCCAACCATTAGACGTGATGCCGACGTAGCTCCGAGCGAGACAGATGACCGAGAACCAGCGACGCCGCGACCGCAGTTCGACGCCGAAAACGGGTGAGCGACCGTGAACGCGGGCGATCCTGACGCCGACGCTGCGGCTGGAACCGATCCCGGCGCAGACGATCCGCTGGGACTCCACGGCATCGTGCCGCCGATGATCACCGCCTTCGCCGAGGACGAATCGGTCGACGAGGCCGCCACCGCCACCCACGCGCGGTTCCTCGTCGATCGCGGCGTCCACGGCGTCTTCGCGCTCGGGACGAACGGCGAGTTTCCGCTACTGACCGCCGAGGAGCGTGACCGAGTGGTCGAGACCGTCGTCGACGAGGTCGGCGGCGAGGTACCCGTGCTGGCGGGCGTCGGCGCCGAAAGCACCCGCGAGACGATCGAGCGCGCCAACGCCGCCGAGGCGGCCGGCGCGGACGGGCTGGTCGTCGTGGTGCCGTACTACTTCCCGGTCGACGACGACGGCCTCGTCGAGCACTACCGCCGCGTCGCCGACGCCGTCGACACTCCCGTCTACGCGTACACGTTCCCCGACATGACGGGCAACGAGCTCTCGCCCGCGGCGCTCGACGGCATCGCCGCGATCGACGGTGTCGAAGGGCTCAAAGACACCAGCGAGGACGTCGTCCAGATGCAGCGGAGCCTCCGCGAACATCCCGATTTTACCTACCTGATCGGAGCGAACCGACTGGCTCACGTCGGTCTCTCGATGGGCTGTGACGGCGCGGTGCTTTCGGTCGCCAACGCCTTCCCGGAGCTCGCCGTCGACCTCTACGAGGCCGTCCAAGCGGGCGACGACGAGCGCGCTCGCGAGTTGCAGGGCGACCTTTCGGACCTGCTGGACGCGATGGAGCGGGGACCGTTCCTCGCGGGCGTCAAGGCTGCCCTCGACCTGCGCGGGTTCGACGTCGGCCCGATGCGGAGCCCGCTGCGGTCGTTCTCGACCGAACAGAAAGACGCGCTGCAGGACGCGCTGGTCGACCTGCACGACGACGACAAGCTGCTCGTCGAGTAAATTCGGCCCGCGCCCGGACGACGCCGTGCAGCGGGGCCGGCGCACCGAACCGTTTTTGACGCGACGAGACATATCGGGAAGCCAATAGCTACGCGCACAGATGACGGAAACGTTCTACGACGTGCTCGGCGTGCCCGAGACCGCCGACCAGGACGACATCCAGTCGGCCTACCGGGAGAAGGTCAAGGAGTACCACCCGGACGTCAGCGACCGCGACGACGCCGCCGAGCGCTTCAAGGCGGTTACTCGGGCCGAGGAGGTGCTCGGCGACGAGGCCGAGCGGGCCCGGTACGACCGGCTGGGCCACGACGCGTACGTGCGCCACCTCGACGGCGCCAACGCCGCCGGGAACGAGCGCTCGCCGTGGACGAACGCGGGCGGAAGCGGGGGCGACGAATCGATGGACGAGGAGAGCGGATCGACCGCCAGCGGGTCGGGATCGACCGCTAGCGGGTCGTCCTCGACGCGTGAGCGCGCCCGAGCGGCGGCGGGCGCCGAAGAAAGCGGGGGCGGAACGAGCCAGCACCGCAAACAGCGGCGCCGACGCCGCACCGCCGAGCGACGGTCGGACCCGTCGTGGACGCCCGACGACGCCGACGCCCGGCGCGAGTCCGCCGAGGCGTCGAGCGCGGCGGGCGACGGCGGGTACACCGTCCACGACTGGGAGCCGGCCGACAGGTCGTTCATCGGCGAGCGACCGTCGCTGACGCGCAACGAGTTCGTCCAGATCGCGATTCTGGGGTTGCTGTATCCGGCGTTGCTCTACAGCGCGGTGACGCCCGCGTTTCCGCTGCTGATCAACGGCGTCGTCGCGGCGCTGGTACTGCTTCTGATCGGGTATCTCATCACGCGCCCGCTGATCGCCGGCATGGTCTTCGGCGCCTGGAGCGTGCTCGCGCCCGCGGCGTTGCTGTCGCTCGGCGTCGAGATGCTCTCGGTGATGGCGCTGACCGTGGTGCTCGGCTGCTGGATCCCGCTCGGGTACTCCGTCACCGTCGCGTTCGTCCTCCGGTGGTAACGACGGGGCGCCGCGGCGTCGCAGCCGGCGCTGGGGAACTCACCGTCCGAGTCGCTCGCAGACGGCGTCGTGGATCGCCTCGCGCGTGCGGTGGCTCTCCTCGCCGTCGATCCGGAACTCGATCACTTGCGTACCCTCGGCGGCCAGCGACGCGTCGTAGGCGTCGCGGAACGCCGACAGCGTCTCGACGCGAGAGAAGTCGAGTCCGTAGAGTTCGCCGGTCGGCGCGAAGTCGAGTCCGTGGGGCGTCTTGAACTGGTCGGTGAAGGGCGGATCGAACGCCTCGATCGGCAGCAGGTGGAAGATGCCGCCGCCGTCGTTGTTGACGAGGACGATCGTGGCGTCGACGCCGCAGCGCGCGACCGCCAGCAGCCCGTTCATGTCGTGGTAGTACGCCAGATCGCCCGTCACGAGCACGAGCGGGTCGTCGGTCGCGCTGCCCGCGCCCAGCGCCGTGCTCGCGATGCCGTCGATGCCGCTGGCGCCGCGGTTCCCCAGCGCGGTGAGATCGGCGCCCCGCGGTCGACCGAAGCGGTCGAGGTCGCGGACCGGCATGCTGTTGGACACGAACACGGTCGCCGGGTCGGGGGCGCGCTCGATCGCGGCCGCGACGACCGCCCCCTCGTACGGTTCGCCCTCATCGAGATCGTCGTCGAACTTGTCGATCGCCGCCCAGTAGTCGCGCTCGGCGGCGAGCCAGCGGTCGCGCCAGTTTGCGGCGTCGGCCGACGCCGCTGTGGCGTCTGCCGACAGCCGTTCGGCGAGCGTCCGGATCGTTCGCTCGGGGTCGGCACTCAGAAGGTCGGTCGTCGTGAACGTCGCGTCGCGCCACTCGCCGGCGGGATCGAGCAGGTACTGGCGGGCGTCAGCGTCTCGGAGGTAGTTCCGCAGCGGCTTCGAGGTCGGCGAGGCGCCGAAGCGCACGACGACCTCGGGATCGGGCCAGTCGCCGACGACCCGGTCGTCGAGATAGCCGTCGTAGCCGCCGAGCACCGGCGCCGCGTCGGCGTGCGAGCCGAAGCGGAGCCCCGAGAGCGGGTCCGCGAGAATCGGGAACCCCGTCAGGTCGGCGAGCCGGGCGACGGCGTCGGGATCGACGCCGGGCGACGCCGCGGCGTCCGCGGCGGAAGTGCCGGCGTCGGCGGCCGCAGTGTCGGAGTCCGCGGCCGCAGTCATCGGATCCGCCGGCCCGGCGACGATCAGCCCGCGGTCGGCGCCCGCGAGATCGTCTGCGAGCCGGTCCAGCGCGGCGTCGTCGAGCGTCGGCCGCCCGCCGGTCGACCGGACGAAGGGGCCACCTCTCCCCGCCGCACCGAGCGGCTCGCGCTCGGCGAGGTCGTCGGGCACGTCGTCGGACACCTCGATCGGCTCCAGCGGCTTCCGGAACGGGACGTTGAGATGCACCGGCCCGGCGGGGACGCCGGTCGACTCGGCGATGGCGCGGGCAGCATCGGTCCGCAGGCGCCGGAGCTTCCGCCCCGTCGGTTCGGGCTCCGGAAGATCCCGGAACCAGCGCACGGCGTCGCCGTAGAGCTTCTCCTGATCGATCGTCTGGTTGGCGCCGCTGTCTCTGAGTTCCGGCGGACGATCGGCCGTCAGGAGGACCATCGGGACTCTTGCCTGACTAGCCTCGATCACGGCGGGGTGGAAGTTCGCCGCCGCGGTGCCCGAGGTGCAGATCAGCGGCGTCGGCTCGCCGGTCCGCCGGGCGCGGCCGAGCGCGAAGTACGCCGCCGAGCGCTCGTCGAAGTGCGAGAAGACGGTCAGATCGGGATGATCGGCGGCGGCGACGGTCAGCGGCGTCGAGCGGCTGCCCGGCGCGACGCAGACCGCCGATACTCCGCCGGCGACCAACTCCGCGATCAGCGTCTCGGCCCACAGCGTGTTTCGATTGGGGTGGCTCATTCTAGCGCGTCGAGCATCGGCCCGTACTTCAGCTGTACCTCGTCCCACTCGCGGTCGGGGTCGCTGTCGGCGACGATGCCGGCGCCGGCGAACAGGGTCGCCCGGTCGCCGCGGGCCAGCGCCGAGCGGATGCCGACCGCGAAGGCGCCGTCGCCGGCGGCGTCGAACCAGCCGACCGGCGCGGCGTACCAGCCCCGATCGAACGTCTCGGTCTCCTTGATCGTCTCCCAGGCGGTCTCGGGCGGCAGCCCGCCGACCGCGGGCGTCGGGTGCAGCGCCTCGACCAGCGAGAGCACGTGTTCGACGTCGTCTAGCTCGGCGGTGATCGGCGTCTGGAGGTGCTGGACGGTCGGGAGCTTTCGGACCGTCCGCTGGCCCGTCCGGACCGACCCGGCGAAGGGAGCGAGCTGGTCGCGGACAGCCTCGGCGACCAGCTCGTGCTCGTGGATGTCCTTCTCGCTGCCCAGCAGCTCGTTGGCGAGCCACTCGTCCTCCTCGGGCGTGTCGCCCCGGCCCGTCGAGCCGGCCAGCGCCTCGGTCCTGACTGTGCGCCCCGACAGCGAGACGAGCCGCTCGGGCGTCGCGCCGAAGAAGCTCGCGCCCGCCTCGGGCTGGACGAGAAACCGGTGACAGTCCGGGTAGGAGCGATCGAGCCGGGCCATCGCGTCGGGGAGCGATAGCGGCGCGGCGAGCTCGGTCGACAGCGCCTGCGCGAGCACGACCTTCCGGAGGTCGCCGCCCTCGATCCGCTCGACTGCGGCCCGGACCTGTTGTCGCCACTCTCGGCGAGAGGTCGTCCGCTCGCGCTCGACGACGCCGGGAGGATCGCAGGGGTCGCCTGTCGCGTCGGCGGCCTCGATCTCCTCGGCGACGGCGTCGAGACGCCGATCGACGGCGTCTGGATCGGGCGGATCGACCGCCGCGACCGTCAGCCAGACGCCGTCGTCGCTCCAGGCGAGTTGCACTTGCGGGAGGACGAAGCGGGCGCCGGGGAACCCCTCCCAGAGTCCAGCAGGCTCGTGATCGTCGTGAAACGCGAACCCGCCGAACAGCCGCGGGCGGGCGACGGCCGCCTCGCCGTCGGCGTCGAGGCCCGAGAACAGGCGTTCCGCGGCGTCCCGCACCGCGTCGAAGCGGTCGGGGCCGTCGGCGGCGATCGTCGACGCCGCGCCCCAGCCCGCGATCGTCGGGCCGTCCGGCGGCGTCCAGAGGCCTCTCGGCGGTTCGAAGGCGTCGAGCACGGCGCGGCGCGACACGTCCGCGAGTTCGCGGCGCCGGGTCACGAGCGGTCCGTCCGCCGGATCTCGGCGGTCGTCACCGCTGCGCAGCGATTCCATCGCACGTCACTCGGGAGGCCGGACTATTTAGCCTGTCCCTCTGGTTCGGGAGGCCGTCGGAACCGATCTCATCGCCCGGTCCGGTGCGGTTGTCGACCCCAGTCTCGCATCCGTTCGACGCGAGCGTCGGTACCGACCGCCGGTGGTCACGGCACGGCGTTCCGTGGGAACCGCTACCGGTACGCTTTTTTCCGGGTCCTCCGAAGGGTTCGGCAATCCGCCGACGCGGCGCCGTCGATCGGTCGGCGCCGACGCTCGGTCACGCTATCAATGCGATCTGACACCCTCGGACCAGCGGTCGCGGCCGGCCTCTGTATCGGCGCCCTCGGGCTCGGAGCGGCGACGCTGCCGAACGCCGTCGTCGTCGAATCGAACCCGATGGCGACGCCGGGCGGGGGGATCGACGTCCCGTGGTCGACGACCGCGGCGACCGTCGCCGTCGCGCTCCTGTTCGCGCTGCTCGTGGGTGCGGTGTACGCGATCAACGGCGGCGGGATCGGCGATCAGCGGTGGGCGCTCAAGGGGATTCCGGTGCTGCTGGGCATCCTGCTGCTGATCATCGTCGTGAATCACCTGTGGCTCACCGCGCTCCAGCCGCCCGACGGGTTCCCGATGCCGACCGGCAACGAGTCCGGCGGTGGCGGCGGTTCGTCCGGCGGTGGCGTCGGTGGCGGCGGTGGCGGCCTCGGCGAGCCGGTGGGACGCGGAAACATGTTCGTCACCATCGCGCTGCTCGGCGCGCTGCTGGTCGGAGCGATCGCCATCTTCGGCGCGGAGTACATCCCCGGTCGAGATGACGACGACGACACGACGCGCGCCGAAGTCGCGGCGGAGGTGCGCGACGACGAGTCGATCGGCGCCGCGGCGGGACGCGCCGCCGACCGGATCGAAGGAGCCGAGGACGGCGCCGAGAACGAGGTGTACCGCGCCTGGCGCGAGATGGCCGAGAGCGTCGACGTCGCCGATCCCCGGACGAGCACGCCCGCGGAGTTCGCCGCCGCTGCCGTCGACGCCGGACTCGATCGCGATCGGGTCGAGGAACTCACCGAACTGTTCGAGGCGGTGCGCTACGGCGACCGGCCGGTCACCGACGAGCGCGAGCGGCGGGCGGTCGAAGCGCTTCGCGGGATCGAGCGCGCCCACGGGGGTGACGAGCAGTGACCGCGACGAGCCGCGTGCTCACCGGCGTCGGCGTCCTCCTCGCGGTCGCCGGGCTGACCGTCTTCCTCGTCCCGTCGCTCGGCGGGGCGGCCGCCGCCGGCCGGTTCTACGTCGGCGCCGTCGGCGCGCTCGCGGTGCTCCAGGGCGGCCGGTACGCCCGCGACGCCTGGCGGTCGCCGCTCGTCGGCGCCGACACCGGCGATCCGGAACTCGTCTCGGGCGTCCCGACGCCGGGCGACGACTTCGACGAGGCGCTGGCGGCGACGTTCGAGGTCCACTCGCTGGAGGGCCGCAAGGAGGTCGAAGCTCGCCTCGATCCGGTCGCGCGAGCCGTCCTGGAACGGCGCCGCGACCTGTCGGCGGCCGAGGCCGAGCGCCGGCTCGACGCCGGCGACTGGACGGACGACCCGGTCGCCGCCGCCTTCTTCAGCGACGCCGCCGGCGACCGGATCCCGTTCCTGACGCGACTGCGGATCCGCTGGGGCGGGAAGTCGTCCTACGGCGTCCGCGCGGAGCGGGCGGCGGCCGAACTCGAACGGATCTGGAGGGCCGAATCGTGACCGACGACCCCGGATCGGACGCCGGCGCCGAACGTACGGACGGCGACTCCCACCGCACGGACGGCGACTCCCACCGCACGGACGGCGGCGCGGCGATCGTCGAAGAAGCGGACGACCCGACAGCGGCGTCGACGACGACGGACGACGCCGATGCCGGGACGAGCGTCGACGACGCCGACGTGGAACGAGTCGATGCCGGCGGAGAAGCCGATGACGACGCCGGGGCGGACCGACGGATCGCGTCGATCGAGGATCGGTTCACCGGCCGATGGAACGGCATCGACGCCGCGGCGCTGCTGGCGATCGGCGTCGGCGCGCTCGCCCAGTCGCCCGCGGCGTTCCTCGTCGGCGCGGTCGGCGTCGCCTACGCGGCGTACGCCCACATGGCCAGGCCACCGGAGGTCGAGCTGCGGATCGAACGCGCGTTCGGCGACGACCGACCCGATCCGGGCGAAGCGGTCGACGTGACCGTCCGCATCACGAACGAGGGCGCGGCGATCCCGGACCTGCGGATCGTCGACGGCGTCCCGCCGCAACTCCACGTCGTCGAGGGGGCGCCGCGGCTCGCGACGGAGCTGGGGGCCGGCGAAACCGTCGAGCTAAACTACTCCATCAGCGCCGAGCGCGGACGCCACGGCTTCGAGCTGGTGCGAGCGATCGCACGCGGATACAGCGGCGCCGTCGAGCGCGACGCGCGCGTCCGGTCGACGACCGACGACGAGGTGTACTGCACGCCCGGCGGGCTGCCGCCGTCGACCGATCTCTCGCTGCAGTCGCTGACGACGCCGTACGCCGGGCGCGTCGAGACAGACATCGGCGGCGACGGCGCCGAGTTCTACGCGACCCGAGAGTACCAGCGGGGCGACCCGCTCTCCAGAGTGGACTGGAACCGGAAGGCCCGAACCGGCGAGCTCTCGACCGTCGAGTTCCGCGAGGAGCGGGCGGCGTCGGTCGTCCTGCTGATCGACGTGCGCGCCGAGGCGTGGCTGCGGCCCGACGACGCCTCGTCCAGCGCCGTCGAGCGCTCCGTCGAGGGTGCGATGCAGGTGTTTTCCTCGCTGATCGACGGCGGCGATCGGGTCGGCGTCGCGGTCGTCGGCGCGACCGACCCGTGGCTTCCGCCGGGCAGCGGCGAGGACCACCGCGCGAGGGCGCGCAACCTGTTCGTCGAGCATCCCCTGTTGACCGCCGACTCTGCCGACGATCTCGTCCAGCGGCCGATCAGCGTGACGGCGCTGCGCCGACAGCTGCCCAGCCACTCGCAGGTGATCCTGTTCTCGCCGCTCTGTGACGACGACGTCATCGAGCAGGCGAAGCTGCTGGACGCCGGCGGCCACCTCGTCACCGCGATCAGTCCCGACCCCACCGCGACGGCGACCTCCGGGCAGACGGTCGCCCACGTCGAGCGCGCGCTCCGGCTCTCGGAGCTGCGCCGGGCCGGCCCCCGCGTCGCCGACTGGCAGTGGGACGAGTCGCTCGCTGCGGCGATTTCGCGGGCCGGCGAGAGGTGGTCGGCGTGACGGGCGTCGATCGGTCGCCCACCCGAACGAGCGGGCGAGTCGCCGTCCTCGCGGGCGTCGCAGCGACCGTCGCGCTGGCGACCGGCTCGCTCCCCGCGCTCGCGCTCGGCGCACCGGGCGTCGCCGTCCTCGCGGTCGGCGTCCGGCGGGGCGATCGTTCCGTCGTCTCGGTCGGGGGTTTCGGCCTGTTCCTGGCGGCGCTGCTGGCGGGCGTCGCCGGAGCGCCGGTCCCGACGACGCTCGTCGGCGCCGCGCTGGCGGTGCTCGCGTGGGACGCCGGCACCGGGGCGATCGAACTCGGCGAACAGGTGGGGCGAAACGCCGCGACGCGGGACGCCGAGTTCGCACATCTCTCGGGGACCGTCACGGTCGCCGCGGTCGCCGGCGGGCTGGCCTACGGAACGTACGCGGCGACCGCTGGCGGGCGCCCGATGACCGCGCTCATCCTGCTGACGTTCGGCGCCGTGGCGCTGGCTTCGGGGCTCCACCTGATGCCGGTCTCGGACGCCGACAGTTGAGCCGTCGTCCGGCGGCTGCGAACGCTTTCTGACGCCGTTGAGCGGTCGCCATCGACCGGATACCGAGCCGCTCGGCAGCGGCGCCGCCCCCGCTGGTTATAAACTGCGGTCACGTACCAACCGACGAGGTACCACCGTCGCCGGCTCGACCGACACGATATCGACAAGCTTTATAAGAGAAAGTATGCTGGTAAATAGGGTTTGGGGACACACTTATACGTCGTGACTCCCGTACATAGTACACGCCCCGGTGGCCGCCCGCCGGACCCCGCACCCGAGCCCGTTCGCGTCGTATCGTGTCGTCGTTCGCCGCCGAAGCCGTCGTCTCGCGGAGAGGTTTGGGGAACGACACCACATGACAGACCAACGCGACCCTCGCCCTCGCGGCGCCGCGCGGACGATGCCTTCCGCCAGCGGCGCCTTCGTCCCGCCGGCGCACCGCGTCTTCGTCGCGCCGGACGGTTGCGTCCGTCGAGCGTCGGCCACGTCGCGGCGTGGCGTCGGCACGCTTCGAACGCCGCCCTGCGAGACGATCTCTCGCGGACGACCGCCCCTGCGGGGCCCTACGGTGGAACTCGGCCGCCAGTGATACAATGTCAGGAGATACAGAGACCCTCGACGAACTGAGCCAGGAGTACAGGCAGTCGATGCCCGAAGACCTCCGGGAGACCAAGTCCTTCGAGTGGTACTTAGACGAGGTCTACGCGGACCCGAAGATTGCCCGGAACGCCCACCAGCGGGTGGCGGATATGTTCGACCACTACGGTACCGAGTACGACGAGGAGACCGGCGTCGTCGAGTACCGCCTGGCCTCGGAGGATCCGCTCCACGACGGCGAGAACCGATTCTTCGGTCGCGTCGTCCACGAGTCGATCCACGAGTTCGTCAACAAGGTCAAAAGCGGCGCCAGGCGGCTCGGCCCCGAGCGCCGCATCAAGCTCCTGCTCGGACCGGTCGGGTCGGGCAAGTCCCACTTCGACAAGCAGGTCCGCAAGTACTTCGAGGACTACACGCTGCGGGACGAGGGCCGGATGTACACGTTCCGGTGGACGAACCTCTGTAGCGTGATCGACGATCAGGACCCCGCCGACGACACGGTCCGGTCGCCGATGAACCAGGATCCGCTCGTCTTGCTCCCACAGGAGCAACGGGAGTCGGTGATCGAAGGGATCAACGAGCGCCTCGACGCGCCGTACACGATCCGTAACGAGCAGTCGCTCGATCCGGAAAGCGAGTTCTACATGGACCGGCTGCTCGCGCACTACGAGGACGACCTCAAGGAGGTGCTGGCGAACCACGTCGAAATCGTCCGCCTGACCGCCGACGAGAACAAGCGCCAGGCCCTGGAGACGTTCGAGCCCAAGGACAAGAAGAACCAGGACGAGACCGAACTGACCGGCGACGTCAACTACAGCAAGATCGCCGTCTACGGCGAGTCCGACCCGCGCGCGTTCGACTACTCGGGCGCGTTCTGTAACGCCAATCGCGGCGTGTTCTCCGGCGAGGAGCTGCTGAAGCTCCAGCGGGAGTTCCTCTACGACTTCCTGCACGCCACCCAGGAGCAGACGATCAAGCCCAAGTCCAACCCGCGGATCGACATCGACCAGGTGATCGTCGGGCGGACGAACATGCCCGAGTACAAGGACAAGAAGGGCGACGAGAAGATGGAAGCGTTCAACGACCGCACCAAGCGGATCGACTTCCCGTACGTCCTCAGCTACGAGAACGAGGCCGACATCTACGACAAGATGCTGGGCAACGCCGACGTGCCCGACATCCACGTCGAACCCCACACCCTGGAGATGGCGGGACTGTTCGGCGTCCTGACGCGGATCGAGGAGCCCGACACCGAGCTCGTGGATCTCCTCCAGAAAGCCAAGGCGTACAACGGCGAGGTCGACGAGGCCGACGACATCGACATCAAGAAGCTCCGCGACGAGGCCGAATCCAAGGCCGAGATCGGCGAGGGGATGGACGGCATCTCGCCCCGGTTCATCGGCGACGAGATCGCCGAGGCGATCATGGATTCGAAGCACCGCTCGCGCGGGTTCCTCTCGCCGCTGACGGTGTTCAACTTCTTCGAGGAGAACCTCGAACACCACGGCTCGATCCCCGAGGAGAACTTCGATCGGTACTACCGCTACCTGGAAACCGTCCGCGAGGAGTACCGCGAGCGCGCCATCGAGGATGTCCGTCACGCGCTGGCCTACGACGTCGACGAGATCCAGCGCCAGGGCGAGAAGTACATGGACCACGTGATGGCCTACATCGACGACGACACCGTCGAGGACGAGCTCACCGGCCGCGAGCAGGAGCCAGACGAGACGTTCCTGCGCTCGGTCGAGGAGAAGTTGGAGATCCCCGAGGACCGCAAGGACGACTTCCGCCAGGAAGTCTCGAACTGGGTGTCGCGCAGAGCGCGAGAGGGCGAAGCGTTCAACCCGCAGGACAACGAGCGCCTGCGTCGCGCCCTCGAGCGGAAGCTCTGGGAGGACAAGAAGCACAACATCAACTTCAGCGCCCTGGTGAGCGCAAACGAGTTCGACGACGACGAGCGCAACCAGTGGATCGACGCGCTGATCGAGCAGGGGTACAGCGAGGACGGCGCGCGGGAGGTGCTAGAGTTCGCCGGCGCTGAGGTCGCCAAATCGGAGCTGGAGGAATAATGAGTCGAGGCGACGAGTACGTCACCGCGGCCGACCGCGCGCTGGAGGGCGCCTACGAGGAGCCGATGAGCCTCGGGGAGTACGTCGACCAGGTGTTCGAGAACCCGAAGATCGCCTCCCACGCCAGCAAGTACCTGCTGGAGGCGATCGAGGCCGCCGGCACCCGGACGGTCGTCGAGGAGGGCGAGGAGGCGGAGCGCTACCGCTTTTTCGACGATCCGCACAACGACGGCGAGCATGCCATCCTCGGCAACACCGAGGTGCTCAACGCGTTCGTCGACGACCTCCGGACGATCGCGGCCGAGCGCGGGAAAAACGAGAAGATCATCTGGTTCGACGGCCCGACCGCGACCGGCAAATCCGAGCTCAAGCGCTGCCTGATCAACGGCCTCCGGGAGTACTCGAAAACGCCGGAAGGACGCCGCTACACGGTCGAGTGGAACGTCGAGGGCGCCGTCGAGAGCCGCGGGCTCAGCTACGGCGACCAGGCCGTCGAGGACGAGGACGACTGGTACGAGAGCCCGGTGCAGGTCCACCCGCTGTCGGTGTTCCCCGACGACGTCCGCGAGGAACTACTCGCCGAGCTCAACGAGTCGACCGAGGACCACATCGACCTCCACGTCGACCAGCGTCTCGATCCGTTCTCGCGGGAGGCCTACGAGTACCTCGAAGAGCAGTACCGCCGCAACGGCGCCGAGGAGCTGTTCGCGACGATCACCGATCCCCAGCACCTGCGGGTGAAGAACTACGTCGTCGGCGTCGGACAGGGAATCGGCGTGCTCCACTCCGAGGACGAGGGGCATCCCAAGCAGCGGCTCGTCGGCTCGTGGATGCAGGGAATGCTCCAAGAACTGGACTCGCGCGGGCGGAAGAACCCGCAGGCGTTCAGCTACGACGGCGTGCTCTCGCAGGGCAACGGATTGCTTACCATCGTCGAGGATGCCGCCCAGCACGCCGATCTGCTCCAGAAACTGCTGAACGTGCCCGACGAGGGCACCGTGAAGCTCGACAAGGGGATCGGGATGGACATCGACACGCAGATGCTGATCATCTCGAACCCCGATCTCGACGCCCAGCTCAACCAGCACGCCGACCGCAACGGGACGGACCCGCTGAAGGCCCTGAAGCGGCGGCTCGACAAGCACGAGTTCACCTACCTCACCAACCACTCGCTGGAGGCCGAGCTGATCCGGCGCGAGCTGACCGGCGAGAACGAGGTCTGGGAGGCCCGCGAGTACGAGGAGCTCGCGGAGAAGATCCGCGAGTCGATCTCGCTGCGGGTGCGCGACGCCGACGGCGAGATCACCGACCGCGAGCTGGCGCCACACGCCGTCGAGGCCGCCGCGATGTACGCCGTCGTCACGCGACTCGACGACGGTGACCTGCCAGCGGGCGTCGACCTGGTCGACAAGGCGATCCTGTTCGATCGGGGATACCTGCAGGACGGCGACGAGCGCATCGAGAAAGACGAGTTCGAGTTCGAGGACGAAACGAGCGGCGAGCACGGCATCCCGGTGACCTACACGCGGGACGAGCTGGCGAGCCTGCTCCAGACCGAGCGGGATCGCCACCACACAGAGCTGCCGGTTCAGGACGTCGTGATGCCCCGCGACGTGCTCAACGCGATGGCCGAAGATCTCGACGACGCGCCGGTGTTCTCGGCGGGCGAGCGCACCGAGTTCGAGAACCGCGTCGTGCCGGTGAAGAACTACGTGTTCCAGCAGCAGGAAGACGACGTTCTGGAGGCGATGATGCGGGACAAGCGCGTCGAGACCTCGACCGTCGAGGAGTACATCCAGCACGTGTACGCCTGGGCGACCGACGAGCGCATCACCAACGATCGGGGCGAGCGCGTCGAGCCGGACCCGCTGAAGATGAAGGTGTTCGAGATCGAGCACATGGGCCGGTTCTCCGAGGACAACTACGCGGGCGACGAGCCCGGTCCCGCGGTCCGGGAGTTCCGCACCGAGAAGATCATCACGGCGCTGAACCGACACGCGTGGGAGCGCCGTGACGAGGACTTCTCGGTGAGCGACGTCGACCTGACCGAGATTCCGATCATCCGCTCGCTGCTGGAGAGCTACGACTGGGACGACGTCGCGCGCATCCACGAGGACTTCGACCCGCGCCAGTGGGACGACCCGCCGGCCGACACCGAGACCGCGACCGTGAAGGAACGGACGATCGAGAACATGACGGATCTGTTCGACTACAGCGAGGCGTCGGCTGAACTGACGAGTCGCCACGTGGTCGGACAGATCGCCTACAAGTGGGATTAGCATGGGACTGCAAGACGACCTCGAACGATTCAGGGAAGTCGGGGAAAAGCGCCGCGAGGATCTGGCCGACTTTATCCAGTACGGCGATCTCGGATCGAGCGGGAAGGACGACGTTCGGATCCCGATCAAGATCGTCGACCTCCCCGAGTTCGAGTACGACCAGCGCGACCAGGGCGGCGTCGGACAGGGCGACGCCGACGTCGGCGACCCGGTCGGCCAGCCACAGCCCCAGCCGGGCGACGGCGACGAGGAGGGCGATCCCGGCGAGGAGGGCGCCGAGCACGAGTACTACGAGATGGACCCCGAGGAGTTCGCCCAGGAGCTGGACGAGGAACTCGGGCTCGAACTCGATCCGAAGGGCAAGAAGGTGATCGAGGAGAAGGAAGGCCCCTTCACCGATCTGACGCGGACCGGCCCCGACTCGACGCTCGACTTCGAGCGCATGTTCAAGGAAGGGCTCAAGCGCAAGCTCGCGATGGACTTCGACGAGGAGTTCCTCCGCGAGGTGCTCAAGATCGACGGGTGGGGCCCCGATCGGGCCTTCGAGTGGGCGCGCGGCGAGAACGTCCCCGTCTCGAAGGCGTGGATCGACGACGCGTACGACGACGTCCCCCGGGACGAGCGGACGACGTGGTCGAGCATCGACGAGTTAGAGGACAACGTCGACCGCGAGCCCGTCCAGCAGAAGATCCGCTGGGAGGGGATCAAGCAGGTCCCGTTCCGCCGCGAAGACGAGCGGTATCGGCATCCGGAGATCATCGAGGAGCGCGAGAAGAACGTCGTCGTGTTCAACATCCGCGACGTCTCGGGGTCGATGCGCCAGAACAAGCGCGAACTCGTCGAGCGCGTGTTCACGCCGCTGGATTGGTACCTGCAGGGCAAGTACGACAACGCCGAGTTCGTCTACATCGCCCACGACGCCGAGGCCTGGGAGGTAGAACGCGACGAGTTCTTCGGCATCCGCTCGGGCGGCGGGACGAAAATCTCCTCGGCGTACGAGCTGGCCGCCGAACTGCTGGAGGAGTACCCCTGGAACGAGTGGAACCGCTACGTGTTCGCGGCGGGCGACAGCGAGAACTCCTCGAACGACACCGAGCAGCGCGTCGTTCCGCTGATGGAGCAGATCCCCGCGAACCTCCACGCGTACGTGGAGACCCAGCCCAGCGGCAACGCGATCAACGCGACCCACGCCGAGGAGGTCGAGAGCCACTTCGGCGACGGCGACGACGTTGCGGTGGCGTACGTCTCCAGCGAGGACGACGTGACCGACGCCATCTACGAGATCCTCTCGACCGAGGAGGAGGCAGAACAGTGAGCACCCAGGTGAACCCATGAGTTTCGACCGCTACGAGGCCAAGCGCGAGGCATCGAAATTGCAGGAACCCGTCGACGAGGCGCGGCTGCTCGCCGAGAAGCTCGGGCTGGCGCCGTACCCGGTCAACTACTGGATCGTCGACTACGACGAGATGAACGAGCTGATCGCCTACGGCGGGTTCCAGCACCGCTACCCCCACTGGCGCTGGGGGATGCAGTACGACAAACAACAGAAGCAAGGCCAGTACGGCGGCGGGAAAGCGTTCGAGATCGTCAACAACGACAACCCCTCGCACGCCTTCCTGCAGGAGTCCAACGAGCTCGCCGACCAGAAAGCCGTCATCACGCACGTCGAGGCCCACGCCGACTTCTTCGCGAACAACGAGTGGTTCGGCATGTTCACCGACGCGCGGGGCGACGACGAGGTAGACGCCGCCGCGATGTTAGAGCGCCACGGCCGGTCGATCCGCGAGTACATGGCCGACCCGGACGTCGAGCAGGCCGAAGTCGAGCGCTGGATCGACAACGTGCTCACACTGGAGGACACGATCGACCAGCACCAGACGTTCTCGGCGTCGCACCTGCTGGGCGGGCCCGACGCCGACGACGAGGAGCTCGACGACGACCTCGCCGAGAAGCTCTCCGAACTGGATCTGAGCGACGAGGTGCTCGAAGAAGTGTTCGACGAGGAGTGGGTCGAGGACCAGGAGGGCGACGGCGCGGCCGCATCCTTCCCCGAGACGCCCGAAAAGGACGTCATCGCGTTCCTCCGGGAACACGGCAAGCGGTACGACGAGGAGGCCGGCAAGGCCGTCGAGTTCGAGCCCTGGCAGCGCGACATCATGGAGATGCTGCGCGCGGAGTCGTACTACTTCGCCGCCCAGAAGATGACGAAGGTGATGAACGAGGGGTGGGCCGCCTACTGGGAGTCGATGATGATGGGCGAGGAGGCCTTTGCGGGCGCCGACGAGTTCCTCAGCTACGCCGACCACCAGGCGCGCGTGCTCGGCTCGCCCGGGCTGAACCCCTACAAGCTCGGCAAGGAGCTCTGGGAGTACGTCGAGAACACGACGAACCGCCGCGAGGTGCTCGACAAGCTACTGCGCGTCGAGGGAATCTCGTGGCGCAACGTCGCCGACACGGTCGACTTCGACGACATCTTGGAGCAACTGGAGCCCCCGGACGCGCTCGATTCGATCACGAGCGACACGCTGGACGCCGTCGCCGAGTTGCCGGACGAGTACGTCGACCGCGAGGCGCTCCAGCGAGCGCGCGACGGCGAGATCGACGTGGACAAGTACCCCTGGAAGGTGCTGACCTACGAGGGGCTCGCACACCGGCACTACTCGCTGACCAAGCGCCAGAACCGCGGCTTCCTCAAGCGCGTCGGTCAGTCGGAACTCGAACGGATCGGGCGGTACCTGTTCGACGACGCGGTGTACGAGAGCGTCGACGAGGCGCTCGACGACATCGACCACGCGCGGGGCTGGGACCGGATGCGCGAGATCCGCGAGAGCCACAACGACGTGACTTTCCTCGACGAGTTCCTCACCCAGGAGTTCGTCGACGAGAATGAGTACTTCACCTACGAGTACTCTCAGGCCGCCGGGCAGAACCGCGTCGCCAGCACCGACTACGAGGACGTCAAGAAGAAGCTCCTGCTGCAGTTCACTAACTTCGGGAAGCCGACGATCGTCGTGCAGGACGGCAACTACAACAACCGCAACGAGTTGCTGCTGGCGCACCGGTACAACGGCGTCATGCTCGACATCGAGCAGGCCCAGCGCACGCTCGAACGCGTCTTCGACCTCTGGGGGCGCCCGGTGAACCTGATGACGATCGTCAAGACCGTCGACGAGCACGACATCGAGGTCGCCAAGCGCCGGAACCGCGAGCCAGAGCCCGAGGAGCAAGGCCTGCTGATCCGCTACGACGGGTCGACCTTCGAGGAGCGCGAACTCCCCTGGGAAGAGGTCGAGGATATCGCCGCCAGCGACGTCGACTACGACACCAAGCCCGACGACTGGCTGGCCTGACCCGGCACCTTCCGGCGCTCCGGCGGAATCGCCCCGACGCGTCTTTTTGATCGCGGTTCGACCATTCACGCATGGCTACGACGAGTTCATTCGATGTCTCGACCGACGAGCGCACCGACACCGTCGACGTGACCGATCACGTCGCGGCGTCGATCCCCGACGACGTCGAAACCGGGATCTGCACCGTGTTCGTCCAGCACACCACCGCGGGGATCAGCGTCAACGAGAACGAGTCGCGGCTTCGCGACGACACGGAGGGTTTCTTCGAGGAGCTCGTCCCTGACGAGGGCCACCGCCACGACCAGCTCGACGGGAACGCCGACTCGCACCTGCGCGCGACGCTGGTCGGCGCGAGCGAGTCGATCCCGGTCGAGGACGGCGACCTAGCGCTCGGGCGCTGGCAGTCGATACTCCTGCTGGAGTTCGACGGTCCGCGATCGCGGGAGGTGACGGTGACCGTCGTCGGCGAGTGAGCATCGGCGTCCGGCGCCGACGCTGCCGACGGGACGCTTCGTGACCCCGACTCGACGCCAACACGCCTCCGTGTGACGCCGACGCGTCCTCGCGCGACGCCGCCAGCGAGCCCGGCGCGATGAGGCGCTGGAGGGTGTCGCTGCCGGCTGTCGTGAGCAAGACCGGCGCGGCTCCGGCATCGAATCGGAGCCACGCGGTCAGCCCCAGAAGGCCCGCGACGAGAATGAGACGATCGTCGCGCAGCAACGTGGTGGGCCGGGTGCGATCGCGGTGCGGCGTCACGTCGACACGGTGAGGATGACCGACGCGTTCCAGCTGACGACGGTCAGGCCGATCAGACACAGGCCGGCGGGGATGGCGGCGGCGTACGGCGCGGGCAGGCGCCAGGCGACGAGCGCGAACGCCGCCATCGTCACCGCCTTCCAGAGCGTCAGCAGGAGAGCAACGCCGAGAAATCCGGGTGCAAGTTCGATCAGCGCCGCGGGGATGGGGTTGCTCTCGCTGGCGCCGAGCTGCAGTCCAACCAGCGTCGAGGCGAGATCGCCGACGCCGTAGACGGCGATCGCCAGCCCCCACAGCGAGCCGACGCTGGCGAGCCAGCGCGACGGCGAGGCGTCGACGCCGCCGAGCAACACGTCGCTGCCCGGCGTCACGGCTCTCGCACCTCCGAACGCGGTATTCGAACCTCGTGATACGCTCGACGCCGTCGACGATCCCCCCAGATCATTGTTGAGCGACGGCCTCCGCGAGAGCGGCGGCCGGTACGCTCGGCTGACGGGAGATGGCCTGATTGATATATTTACCATACCGTTGCGAAGCGAGCGGTTACCGGGACGGTATCAGGACGCGTTCGAGGATCAGGGAAACGAGATCTCCCTCGATCAGCGTCGTTTGCGGCCGACAAGCGCCGTCTCGGCCGGTAGGACCCGCCTACGCTTCGCGAACGCCGGCGACGGTGCGGTAACGGTCCGGCACGACGCCGCTCCGGTCGGTGACGACGCCGTCGACGCCGAGGCGACACAGCGCTCGGACGACCAGCGGGTCGTCGACCGTCCAGACGTTGACGCCGAGGCCGAGCTCGCGAGCGCGGGCGACCAGCGGCGAGTAGAAACACAGCGTGAATCGCGGATGGACGAACTGGCAGTCGAGTTCCACGGCGGTCGTCACCGGACGATCGCGGAGCCGGTCGGCGAGATACGCCGTCGGGATCGACGCCGAGTAGGCCCGAGTCTCCCGCAGCGCCTGCTCGGAGAACGACGAGACGATCGCCCGGTTCGCGACCGCGTCGAGGGCGGCGACCGCGTCGGCCGCGATCCCCGACGCCTTGAGTTCGGCGTTGACCGCGACACCCTGTGGAACAGCCGCGAGCGCGTCGTCGAGCGTCGGGATCGACTCGCCCGACCCGAGCACGTCGAGCGCGCGCAGTTCAGACAGCGACAGCTCCGAGACTTGGCCCGTCCCGTCGGTGAGCCGATCCACCTCGGCGTCGTGGAGCACGACGAGCTCTCCCGACCCGCACCGTCGGATGTCGATCTCGACGGCGTCGGCGCGCCGGCCGGCCCGCCGGAGCGCGGCGATCGTGTTCTCGGGCGCCTCGGCGGCGTAGCCGCGGTGGGCGATCTCCATCCGGCGACCCCTTCGGCTGGCACTCACCTAAATGTCTCCCGGGAGGACGACTGTCGTCTCCCGAGAGTCGCGATCTATTCGTCGGCCGACGGCGGTGGTTCGACGTCGAAATCGTCGCCCAGCAGGTCGTTGATGTCCGTAACCTCCGGATCGGAGGGTTCAGCGCCGTCATCTGCAGGCTCGGTCTCATCGAAGGCGTCGGACTCCGAGACGTGCTCAGAATCCTCGACTGGAACGAGGTCGGTACCGGGCGGATCGAACGTGTACGCGACGTCGCCGTCGAGGACGGCGAACAGTCCAGTCGATGGGTCCTCGACCACGCGCCGGTCGCTGTCGATGGCGACGTCGACCAGCCCTTCGAGCGATTCGGTCTCGACTGTCGTTCGCCCGCCCAGATCGTCGGGCAACCGCCCGACGGTGATCCAGTCGTCGAACTCTTCGCGCTCCCGACGGACAGCGCGGCGACGGCGTCGCTGCGGGTCGATGCCGAGACGACCGGTGTGGTGCGCCCACCCCAGACCAACCAGCCCCGCGATCGCACCGAGAGCCAGTGCGGGCCCGCCCAGCGACCGGAGCGGGCCGTACTCGGCCGGAACTGTCCGCTGATGAGTCACGTCGTCCGACCAACTCCCGCCCTCGGACGTGACGTCGTAGGTACCGCCGTCCGTCGTGATCGTCAGCACGTCTTCGCGGTTGCGATCGACGGTCTCGTCGGCGACGGTCACGGTCGCGTCAGTCACCGCGACGACCCGGATCGATGGTTCTCCTGCCGCAGCGCCGAGGTCGGTCTCGATCCGTCGGATGCGGTCGCGGACTCGCGAGACGTTGACGGTCGCAGTCACGTTTTGGCGTTCGCCCGGCGCCAGCGCGCCGGACGACGTTCGATCGAGACGCTCGGTCGTCTCCCAGAGCACGTCGTCTCCGTCGGTCGATCGGACGACGAGCGACAGGTTCGTCCGCACCGCAGCCGGTTTCGTCGCCCGATGACGGTACGCGTACTCGACGTTCAGCTCCGGACTGGCGCGCGTGAAGTACGTCGACCGATCGTCCAGTTCGGTTCCGTTCGCGAACACCTCGGTGTCGCGCTGGACCGTCGCGGCGTGGTCGAACCGACCGGCGTCGGACCACGTTCCGACGACCTCGCTCTCGGTCTGTTCGCCGGGAGAGACGTGGGGCGCATACGTGACGCCGGCCCCCAGCGCCGCAAGCAGCAGCAACCCGGCAACGACGAGTGGAAGCTGGGTCGCAGCGAACTCCCGTGCTCTGTGTGTGATCCCACCCGGCGTGTCGTCGACCGTTTTCGACGGCTGCTCCGGCGTGTCAGTCGTGCCTGTCATCGTCGAGAGATCGTTCGGCTAGCGTTCGAAGTCCGTGTTCGGATCGATCCAGTCCCTAGTGCTATTCGTAGCGCGCCGGCCGTCCCTCCCGCGAGTGCGGACGCAACTGTCAGGACAGCTAGCCACGGATGCACCGAGTGGGCCGCCAACACGACGGACCGCGGAAGGACGGCGACGTACTGGTATCTGGAAAGCGACCTGACGTAGTACCCGGTCTCGGACGGTGCGGTGATGCTCAGCGTCGCTGCGGCAGCGTCCCGAGACCCGACCCGCTGGTGCCGCGGAGCGATATCCACGCCTGGGCTTGTGGGTTCAGTGACGGCGTACACGGGGAGGACGCCTCTGTTCCGGACTGTGACTGATCGATCGCGAGTTTCGCCGGTCGGAATGACGTTCGCGGCCTCGGAGTTCGTCTCGGCGCTCACGATGCCGTACTCCTGCGTCCCGCCGGCGACCAGCATGCTGCCGGCAGCGGCGAGGAACACGACCGCCGCTACGGCGACCACGACGGTACGCCCGTCGTAAACGCCGGTACGCGAACGGTCCCGATCGCGGCTGCGCCCGGGTTCCTCATCCTTCAGCGACCCGGCGACGAGCGATAGGACGCCGACGCCGAACAGCAGCAACGTTAACCAGTGAGTGTGCTGTACTGCGCGTATCCCGGTCAGTCCGGTCACTCGCGTCTGTACCGCGCCAACGCCGTCGTTCAACGCTTCGACCCCCGTTCCAAGATTCGGGATGACGACGGGATTGCCGTCAACCTGCCATGCCGTTGCGACGACCTGTCCGTCTGTGACGTACGGTTCGGTCCCGTCCTGATCAGTGAACGGGTTCCCGTCGCCCTTCGTGACGTATCCTTGGTCCGTGACCTCGACGACGCGATGGGTTGTGAGACCGCCGCCGTGGAGCTTCTGGGCCCGAAAAACGATAATATCTCCCTCCTCGACGGGACCGGCGACTTCGGCGGGAATCGAAACGTACCCGTCACCGGGCGCTAACGTCGGCTCCATGCTGTCGGTCTCGACGTAGGACAGCAGAACGGGCTGGCCGAGCAGACTGCCAACGACGAGCGTCGCCGACAGCATCAGCACCGCCCCACCGACGACCGTTTTGACGCGCGAGCTACCGATCATACGTGCGGACCGTGGCAGTCATCTATTTGAGGAGACCACGGCCCAGCCCGATATTTTCTCATCTATAGTATTGTTAATTACTATATCTATTTAAAATTCTTGGATTAGTGTACTTAAAAAATCGCGCCTCGTACCGACCGACCCCGCGTCACACCGTGGCCGCGGCGCCGATCGTGAGCGCGACCTGGTACTCGTCGTTCCGAACATCCACGCCGTGCGTGTCGACTTCGAGCCCGCACGCGAGTGACTCCCCGACGCCGATCGACTCCGATGGAGCTGATTCCGTCAGCACCGCTCCGCTTTCGACGTCGAACACCGAGACCGACGGAACGTCGTTCTGGACCGTCTGGGCGCCGTACACTGCGACCGGCTGTGTGCCGTGGTTCGTGACGGTGAACAGTCCACCGCCCTCGGAGTCTGCTGCGTCGCCGGCGAACCGGTAGGTCGAGTCTGTGCCGAGTCCCGTCGGGGTTGTTCCCGCGTAATCGCCGTCGTCGTCGCCCGGAAGCTCGAACTCGACGGTCCCACCGTCGATCTCGGAGCGCTCGCCGGCGCCGACTTCCTCGAGTTTCAAGACGGCGTCGTAATCCTCTTCGACGTCGACGTTGACCGTCCGATCCGCCTCGACGCTCGTGAACGCCCCGCTGCCCGCCGCGAGCCCGAGGCTAGTCGCGACGCCGCCGAGACCGACGACGAACGATCGTCGCCTCATAGGCCGCCCCTCGTCCGTACAGTCATCGGTGAACGAGCGAGGTTACAGTTCGTCCTCGGTCTTCGCCACGAGCGTGATCGTCCCGTCGTAGTTGGACGGATCGAAGTCGTCGCGGACGATGAACCCGACCTCTGCCATCGTGTCGCCGGGGCCGAGCTTGAGGTTGTCCGAGGGATCGGACGTGTCCACGTTGCCCGCAGGTGCGTTGAGACTCCAGTCGTCCTGATCGCCGTTCGGGGTCGCGTCAGCAAAGATGCTGAGGCTCCCCTCAGTGAGCTCGCCGGAGGACGGTTCCTCCGCCCAGACGTAGACGTCCTGGGTGCCGTTGTTCGTGATGTCGAACACGTCGCGCACGATCGTCTCCGCGTTGTCGTTGACGGCGTCGAGACTGACCGACAGTTCGCCGCCGTTGACTTCGGCGTACGCCGCGTTCGGTCCGTCGCTCTCCGACAGGGCCAGGAAAGCCCCGCTGTCATCGGCAACCGTGACCGACACACCGCGATCAGCCTCGACGCTGGTGAACGCGCCGGTGCCCATTGCAGCCGCCCCGCCAGCGGCGACCGTTCCGATTCCGAACAGGAATTTGCGTCGTTCCATTGTTGGTAGTCCTCCGAGCGCGTGACCGTCCGAACCGCGAATCGTCCGTCGACCGGGTTCGCCGGTGCGCTCTATCCACTCCAACGGATCATACCCTCTTTTGTATACACTCCCAGGCTGTGGGAAAATAGGGCCTGGGAACTCACGTGGGAAGGTCTGAACGGTTCCAGGCGACCACTGTATTGTGTTCAGGAATGAGTTGAACGTATACAAAGCCACCCTGCGTTCTATTCATACAGAGATGGTATATAGTACAACCGTAAAACATAGCGTAAATTTATATGCAGTCGAGCGATAGTCTTGTGCGAGGCTGAGTCGCGTCGCGCTGGAGGGGCGGAAAATACGCACGAGACACAACGCATGAAAGGACCTGACGTACCGGCGGCAGTGGGCCTGTGGTCCTCGCCGGAGCCGGCGCTTCCGCGAGGGGAGATATTCGAAGTGTTGAGCAACGGGCGACGACGACAGGTGTTGCACTACCTGAAGCGACAGGAGGACAGGCAGCGAATCGAACTCCGAGAACTCGTCGACCACGTCGCAGCGTGGGAGAACGACGTCTCGGTCGACGAGGTCGACGCGGACGAACGCAAGCGAGTCTACACAGCACTCAGGCAGTCGCATCTACCCAAGATGGACGAGGCGGGCGTGATCGAGTACGACAACATGCGCGGCGAAGTCCTGCTGACTGATCGCGCCCGCGAAGCGCAGTTGTACCTGGAGTACGTCCCCAGCGAGGACATCCCGTGGAGCCACTGTTACCTCGGGGTTACGGGCGTCTGCAGCGCGCTCGTCGGGCTGGTCGGATTGGATGTCGGGCCGTTCGGTGGCTTGCCCTGGATCGCGCTCTGCGTGCTGATCGTCGCGACGTTCGGGGTGACGTCGGCGGCCCACGCGCTTCAGTCCTCGCGCAACCGACTCGGTAGCGACGAGTTCGCGCTTTCGGACAGATGACCCGGCTCACCTGGATCGGCGCGATCTGCACGCTTCTGGCTGCGGCGACGCTCGTCGGCGCAACGGGCGGGTTCGGCGCCGCCAGCGCGGATCGAGAGTTGATCGTCGACGTCGCCGACGGCGACAGCGCCGATCTTGGCGTCGACGTGCGCGCGACATCGAAGTACGGTTGCGGCGCCGCCGTGACGGTGACGAATAGATTTCCCGCGACGATCGAGTCGGTGACCGTCGAGGGAAGCCATCACAGACTGAATGATGGATTTCCCCACGAGAGCGCCACCATCGACGGGCTCGCTCCGGGCGAAGCCGAAACCGTCACCATCTCTCTCGACAAGTTCGCCGGGGCCGCGGAAGTGACGATCGACGCCGACGGCGAAGACGTCTCGGTCGAACTCGTTCGGGACGTCGACGCGTCCGGGGCATCCCCGTGCGAGAAACCCGGGAAAGGAGGGAAACGAAATCGAGGCCCCGGTCACGGCGCGTAGGAGCCACAGATTCAACTTCCGGGCCGACGCGAGTACCAGTATGTCCGTCAGTTTCGACTTCGGGGACAGAGTTGCGGTCGTCACCGGCGCCTGCGGGGCGCTGGGTAGCGCAGTCGTCGAACGGTTCCGCGACGCGGGTGCGACCGTCGCCGCGGTCGACGTGATCGAGCCCGATAACGAGGACGCGCTGCTCGACCCCGACGACGGGACCGAGTTCTACCGGATCGACCTGACCGACGAGGCATCGGTCGAGGATGGCATCGCCGAGATCGCCGACGACCACGGCCGGATCGACTACCTCGCGAACGTCGCGGGCACCTGGCGCGGCGGCCAGCCGATCGAGGAGACGCCGGTCGATGAGTTCGACATGCTGTTCGACGTCAACCTCAAGAGCGCCTTTCTGGCGAGCAAGCACGTGCTCTCCGAACTGCGCGACGCCGAGGGCGCCATCGTCAGCATCAGTTCCCGCTCGTCGCTGTCGGGCGGCGAGGGCGACGGTCCCTACCGCGCCTCGAAGGCGGGCGTGCGGCTGCTGACCGAGACGCTGGCCGAGGAGAACAAGGGCGACGTTCGAGCCAACGCCGTCATGCCGAGCGTGATCGACACGCCGGCGAACCGCGAGATGATGCCAGACGCCGATCACGATGCGTGGGTCGATCCGATCGACATCGCGGGCGTCGTTGTCTTCCTCTGTAGCGACGGCGCCAGTCCGACCAGCGGCGCCGCCGTGCCGGTGTACGGAGAAGCTTAAAAGCGAGTAAGTCCCGGCGGGCTACAGTTCGGACAGCCAACTGGCGAAGTCTTCGGTCAGGAAGGTGTAGTACTCGAGGACGCCGAGAACGACGACCACCGCCAGCACGACCAGCACCGGGATCCGAAGCAGCCAGAGCCAGGTTGTATCCAGACTTCGCGGGTTACCGATTCCGTTTTTCAGTTCGTCGGCACCGACGTCAGGAATCACCCAGCCGACGAACGCCGAGAGGATCAGCGCACCCAGCACCAGCAGGATGCCGTTGACGAACTTGTCGAATACGTCGACGAAGATGATGTCGAGCGCGCTCGGGATGCCGAGCAGGAAGATCGCGCCGGTCAGCAGCGCCGTCGCGCGGAACCGATCGTAGCCGTGGTCGTCGACCAGATAGGAGACGACGACCTCCAAGATGCTGATCGAACTCGACAGGGCCGCGATGGCGACCGTCGCGAAGAAGACCGCACCGAGGATGCCGCCGAGCGGAATCTCGGCGAACGCCGCGGCGAGCACGACGAAGATCGCGCCAGCGCCCGGGTCGCCGGGAGCGACTCCAGGGGCAGAAAAGATGATCGGGAACACGATCAGTCCCGTCACGAACGCAACCAACGTGTCGAGGCTGATGATCATGATTCCGTCCTCGACGAGGTTCCGATCCTCACCGAGGTAGGACGCGTACGTGATCATGACGCCCATCCCGATCGAGAGGGTAAAGAACGCCTGCCCGGCCGCGGCGGGAAGGATCGACTGCCAATTGTTTGCGATCACCGACAGATCCGGCGAGAGGTAGTACGAGTACGCCGCCGACGCGCCATCGAGAGTGAACGCGTAGGCGGCGAGACCGATCACCAGAACGATGATCGCCGGGACCATCACCTTGACAGCGAGTTCGATCCCCTGCCGGATACCGAGCCCGACGATGGCCAGCACCGATAGCATGAACACCGCGTGCAGTGCGAGAGCGTCGAGGCCACTGGCCATCGACCCGAACTGAGCCTCGGCCGTTGCGAGATCGGCCGCATAGCCGCCGGCGAGCCCTTCGTAGGTGTACCGGAGCGTCCACCCGGCGACGACGCTGTAGTACGACAGAATGACGAACGCGGTGAACAGGAACATGTAGCCGACGTACTCCCACGTCCGCCCGCCCAGATCACGTAACGCCCCCGCAGGGTTGAGCTTCGTGCGCCGACCGACGACGAATTCAGCGAGCATCGCCGGGAAACCGATGGCGATCACGAACAGCAGATAGACGAGGACGAACGCCGCACCGCCGTTCTCGCCCACCTGGAACGGAAATCGCCAGATGTTACCTAGTCCCACTGCACTCCCAACCGCGGCGAGGATGAACCCCGCTCTCGTCGCCCATGTTTCTCGTTCGGACATACAATCCAGACTCCACAGGCGACGTTTATAAAAATGGTGTATGAAAATGGACATATCTGACAAGAAAACGGCACGAATGGTGTTAAGGGGCCGCTACCCGATAATCAGATGTGTTGGAAATTCTGTCAGTTTCTCAGTATGAATGACAGAGACAACAACACGATCTGCGGACCGGCCATCGTTCGAGGCAGCTACACGACAGAAATTTTTTGCCTGTGCTGGTTGACAATCGCGGTATGGAGACAAACGGGAGGTCACCAGCATGACGATGGAAGACCGTATCGAGGAGTTGCGCGACCTCCGAGAAGACGCCGAGGCGGGCGGCGGGGAGGCCCGAATCGAGCGTCAACACGAGAAGGGCAAGATGACCGCCCGCGAGCGCATCGAGTACTTCCTCGACGACGGCACGTTCAACGAGTTCGACCAGCTCCGGACCCACGGCAACCACAACTTCGGGATGGAGGAAAAGCAGATCCTCACCGACGGCGTCGTGACGGGCTACGGCGAGGTCGACGGGCGCAAGGTGTTCGTGTTCGCCCACGACTTCACCGTGTTCGGGGGCTCGCTGGGGGAGGTGTTCGCCGAGAAGATCTGCAAGGTGATGGACACCGCGATCGAGGTCGGCTGCCCGATCATCGGCCTCAACGACTCGGCGGGCGCGCGCATTCAGGAGGGGGTCAACAGCCTCGCCGGGTTCGCCGACATCTTCCACCGCAACCAGAAGGCCAGCGGCGTCGTGCCCCAGATCTCCGGGATCATGGGGCCCTGTGCCGGCGGCGCGGTGTACTCGCCGTCGATCACCGACTTCGTGTTCATGGTCGAGGACACCAGCCACATGTACATCACCGGCCCCGGCGTCACCGAGACGGTCACCGGCGAGTCGGTGACCCACGAAGAGCTGGGCGGGGCGTCGACCCACAGTTCGACGACCGGCGTCGCGCAGTTCGCGGTGCCCGACGACGAGACCGCGCTCGACCAGATCCGACAGCTGCTGTCGTATCTCCCGCAGAACAACGTCGAGGACCCGCCCCGCGTCGAACCGTGGGACGATCCCGACCGCAAGGACGAGCGGCTGGAGGAGATCGTCCCGCCGAGCCCGCAGAAGCCCTACGACATGGTCGACGTGATCGACTCGGTGATGGACGAGGGCTCCTTCTTCGAGGTCAACGAGAACTTCGCCAAGAACATCGTCGTCGGCTTCTCCCGGCTCGACGGTCACGCCGTCGGGATCGTCGCCAACCAGCCCCGCGTGAACGCCGGGACGCTCACCGTCGACTCCTCGATGAAGGCCTCGCGGTTCGTGCGCTTTTGCGATTCGTTCAATATCCCGATCGTCACGTTCGTCGACGTGCCCGGCTACATGCCCGGCACCGATCAGGAGCACCGCGGGATCATCCGCCACGGCGCCAAGCTGCTGTACGCCTACTCGGAGGCGACGGTGCCCCTGATGACGGTGATCACGCGCAAGGCCTACGGCGGGGCGTACTGCGTGATGGCCTCGAAACACCTCGGCGCCGACGTCAACTACGCCTGGCCGACCGCCGAGATCGCAGTGATGGGACCGCAGGGCGCGGTCAACCTGCTGTACGACGACGAACTGGAGGCCGCCGACGATACCGAGGCGCTTCGTCAGGAACTGATCGACGAGTACCGCGACGAGTTCGCCAACCCATACACGGCGGCCGACCGTGGCTACCTCGACGACGTGATCGAGCCAACCGAGACGCGCCCGCGGCTCATCGACGACCTCGAGATGCTCCGCTCGAAGCGAGAGGACCAGCCCGACAAGAAACACGGTAACATCCCCCTGTGATGGCAGGGAGCTCAGACACACCGACCGCGACCGATCCCGAGGACGTCGCGGCGCCGGTCGGCGAGATTCTGCCCGCCGACGCCGCGATCGACCTGCCGGACGACGCCACGGACGCCGAAGCGGCGGCCATCGCGGCGGCCATCGGCGCGCACCTCCGGGATCGGGAACTCGCCGCGGCGCGCGCGGCGGCGGGCGAGGAGACCTGGGACGGGAAGCGCTGGTCCTTTGCCGGCCGGACCGAAGCCACGCAGGACCGGAGCGACCGGGTGCCGCTGGACGCGCCGACCGACGCGTGGACGGCCGCCGGCCGGACGGACCGGTTCTGACGCCGTCCCGGCCGCTACCAGACTCGATCCTGTCGCCGTCTAGCGATCTGTCGCAATCGGCGGCGCGCTCACAGGGCGAGGGTGCCTGAACCGGTAAAGTAACGTACGTGGTCGCTGATGCTTCAGTCAAGAATGTTCCGGAAGGTTCTGGTCGCGAACCGCGGCGAGATCGCGGTGCGCGTGATGCGAGCGTGTGAGGAGCTCAACGTCGGGACGGTCGCCATCTACAGCGACGCCGACAAGGACTCCGGGCACGTTCGGTACGCCGACGAGGCGTACAACGTCGGCCCCGCGAAGGCCAGCGAGTCGTACCTGGACCACGAGGCGGTCATCGAGGCCGCGCGCAAGGCCAACGCGGACGCGATCCACCCCGGCTACGGCTTCCTCGCGGAGAACGCCGAGTTCGCGAGCAAGGTCGAGGACACCGAGATCACCTGGATCGGCCCCGCCAGCGACGCGATGGAGTCGCTCGGCGAGAAGACGAAGGCCCGGAAGATCATGCAGTCGGCCGACGTTCCGATCGTTCCGGGGACGACCGATCCCGTCACCGACCCCGAGCAGGTCCGAGAGTTCGGCGACGAGCACGGCTACCCCGTCGCGATCAAGGCCGAAGGCGGGGGCGGCGGCCGCGGGATGAAGATCGTCGAGTCGCCCGAGGAAGCCGAAGACCAGCTTCAGAGCGCCAAGCGCGAGGGCGAGGCGTACTTCGACAACGATTCCGTGTATCTGGAGCGATTCCTGGAGAACCCGCGTCACATCGAGGTGCAGATCGTCGCCGATCAGGAGGGCAACGTCCGGCACCTCGGCGAGCGCGACTGCTCGCTCCAGCGGCGCCACCAGAAGGTTATCGAGGAGGGGCCGAGTCCGGCGCTGTCCGACGAACTACGCGAGCAGATCGGCGAATCGGCACGCAGAGGAGTCAAAGAGGCCGAGTACACGAACGCCGGCACTGTCGAGTTCCTCGTCGAGGAAGACGAGAATCGGGCCGACGGCGAGCTGCTCGGCCCGGATACGAACTTCTACTTCCTCGAGGTGAACACCCGGATCCAGGTCGAACACACCGTCACCGAGGAGATCACGGGGATCGACATCGTCAAGTGGCAGATCCGGATCGCGGCCGGGCAGGAACTCGGCTTCGAGCAGGACGACGTCGAGATCGACGGCCACGCGATGGAGTTCCGGATCAACGCCGAGAACGCCGCCGACGAGTTCGCCCCCGCGACGGGCGGGAAGCTCAACACGTACGACCCGCCGGGCGGGATCGGCGTCCGCCTCGACGACGCCTTACGCCAGGGCGACGAGATCGTCACCGACTACGACTCGATGATCGCGAAGCTCGTCGTCTACGGGAGCGACCGGGACGAGTGCATCGCGCGCAGCCTGCGGGCGCTCCGCGAGTACGAGATCGACGGCGTCGTGACGATCGTCCCGTTCCACCGGCTGATGCTCTCCGACGAGACGTTCGTCCAGGGCAAACACACCACGAAGTACCTCGACGAGGAGATCGACCGGAGCCGGATCGCCGAGGCCCAACAGCAGTGGGGCACCGAGACCGAGGCCGACGGCGAGGACGAAGACGTCGTCGAGCGAGAGTTCACCGTCGAGGTCAACGGCAAGCGCTTCGAGGTCGACCTCGAAGAGCGCGGTGCGGCCCCGATCACCGCAGAAGCCGGCGGCGCATCGGCGTCACGCCCGGCCAGCGCCGGCCCGGACGAGGGCAGCGGTGGGACGGAGATCACCGGCGAGGGCGAGACCGTCACCGCCGAGATGCAGGGGACGATTCTCGAAGTCAACGTCGACGAGGGCGACGAAGTCGCCGCCGGCGACGTGATCTGCGTGCTCGAGGCGATGAAGATGGAGAACGACGTCGTCGCCGAGTCCGGCGGCACCGTCACGCAAGTCGCCGTCTCGGAGGGTGAGAGCGTCGACATGGGTGACGTGCTGGTCGTGCTGGACTGATCGCCGCCGAAGTCCGCCCCGACGATCAACCGATTCTCCTGCCGTCGTGTCGCCGATAGCGCCGCTGCACCGGCGGGAGTCAGGGTGTCAGCGACACCATCGTGAGCGAACGTTGATGACAACGGTTATAGACGAGTACGTCCGATTGCGGTCAGTATCGGAAGCTAACGAACAGATATGATAATTGTTGTGTGCGTTCGTTTAGCCTAGTTGTCAACTACACGCTAGTGACCATCTGTGGCAGTAATAGGCGGAACCTGACTTAAGTTTCAAACAGTTCAAAGCAGTTATCCCGACGACCACATCGTCTTAGCGGTGAAATGAGCCGCTCCGTCAGGTTTTTAATGGATGGATGTGGACTCTTGAATATCGCCCTAGTGCGGTGATGAATCATGACAAATCAGGGTCGACTTACGAAAGGAATCAGTCGACGTAACGTACTCAAAACTAGCGCCGCAGCCGGCGCGTTTGGGCTCGCGGGCTGCGTCGACGGCGGCGGCGGCGGTGGCGGCGGTTCCGCCGACTTCGGGACCCTCGGGGCAAACGCATCGACGTTCGACCCCGCGGCGTCGGCCGACGCCTCGTCGTCCAGTTGCATCGATCTGATGTACGAACCGCTCGTCGGGTTCGACTTCGATCTGAATCCCCAGCCGGTGCTGGCCCGAGACTGGGAGCGGGTCGACGACACGACGTTCCGGTTCATGCTCCGGGAAGGCGTCCAGTTCCACAACGGCGACGAGATGACCGCCGAGGACGTCCAGCACTCGATCGAACGGTATCAGGGAACCGTCAACACGGCCGTGGTGGCGAGCTGGTACGACTCCAGCGAGATTCTCGGCGACTACGAGATCCAACTCAACCTCTCCCGGCCGTACGCGCCGTTCCTGGCGGATCTCTCGGGCGTCTTGATCGTCCCCGCCGGAACGACGAGCCCTGCTGACGGCGAAACGCCGCTGGACGACGAGTCGCAAGGGACCGGCCCGTTCCAGTTCGAGTCCTGGTCTCAGGACGACCGCTTCGTCGCGACCAAGTTCGATAACTACTGGTGGGGCGACGTCAACGATGCCGGCGACTTCTCCGGCGAGGCGCCACTCGACGAGGTCAACCTGCGAGTGGTCGTCGATCCCTCCGCCCAGTTCAACGCGATTCAGGGGGGCGACGTCAACGCGATCAATCAGGTCCCGCCGATGGACGTCCCGACGGTCGAGGACGACGGTAATCTCACGCTGAACCGGAACGACGGGATCACCTTCGACTTCCTGATCTACCCGGTCAACAGCGGCCCGTTCCAGAACGAGAAGATGCGACGGGGCATCACCCGAATGATCCCGCGGGACGACATCGTCGGAGACGCGGTGTTCAATGGCACCGCCGTCAAGGGTTCGAGTCCGTACCCGCCGATCCTCGGAGATCCCTACTGGGACGAGGACTTCGAACAGCGCCTCCTCGACGAGTACGTCGGCGAGGACGTCGACGCCGCGACGACCCTGCTCGACGAGGCGTTCAGCGAGGAGGGAATCGAAGCGCCGTACCAGACCGAGATCCGCACGAACGAGAACCCCGTGCGCCAGCGCTGGTGTGAAGTCATCGCGAACACGCTCTCCGAGACGGAGTACTTCGAGGTCAGCGTCAACGTGATGGAGTGGAGTTCCTACGTCGAGTTCATCACGGGGCCGGCTGCCGAAACGAGCGACATGGTCGCACTCGGCTGGACCGCCAGCGCGGATCCCGACTCCTTCGTCTACCAGTTGTTCGCAACCGACCAGTTCACGCCGAACGGGTACAACATCAATCACTACTCGAACGAGGAACTGGACTCCCTGATGCAGGAGGGCCAGACGACGTTCGGGGCCGACCAGCGAGGGCCGATCTACAAGGACATCGCCGAGATCCTCGCCCAGGACGTGCCCGTCACGTTCCTCTGGCACGGCAAGCGGCTCATGGCGACGCGCGATGTGATCAGCGACTTCCAGGTCCACCCGAGCGCCAGCGCCGACTACTCGGGCATCTACAGCCCCGCACTCGGTCAGGAGATCGAGTACGACGGCTAACCACCCTCCCAAATAATGTCTCTTCGACGATACGTCGCAAAGCGATTGCTCGTGACGATTCCGGTTCTACTGATAGTGACGCTCGTCACGTTCATGATGTCGCACCTGCTGCCCGGCGACCCCGTGGCGTACATGACGCAGTTCTCCGAGATCGACGACGAGACCGTCCAGCAGTTGCGAGCCCAGTACAACCTCAACGAACCGATCTGGAAGCAATACGTGCTGTGGCTCGGTGACGCGATCCAGCTCGAGTTCGGCCAGTCGATCATCTCCGAGCGGAACGTCACCGAAGAGATCCTGTCGCGGCTCCCCTACACCGTCCTGCTCGGTGTCATGTCGCTGGGGGTCGCGCTGATAATCTCGATCCCGACGGGGATCATCGCCGCCTACAAGAAGGGCGAGTTGGCCGACGAAGTTAGCCGAGTGTTCGCACTGCTGGGCGTCTCGTTGCCCAACTTCTGGCTCGGGCTGATCCTGATCCTGATCTTCAGCGTCCGGCTCGGCCTGTTCCCGGTGTTACCGCCCACGTCCTATCCGCTGTTGAGCTACAACATGATCATGTTCACGCTGCTGCCGGCGGTCACGATCGGCACCGCCTCCTCAGCTCTGCTCATGCGGTTGATGCGGTCCTCGATGGTCGAGGAACTCAACAAGGACTACGTCACGATGGCCCGCGCCAAGGGACTCCCCGAGCGGACCGTTGTGATCAAGCACGTCGTCCGCAACTCGATGATCGCGGTCGTGACCGTGGCGGCGCTCCAGATCGCCTTCATCGTCAACGGTGCGGTCGTCATCGAACAGGTGTTCTCCTATCCGGGCATCGGCCGATTGCTGCTGAACGCCGTCTCACAGCGTGACTTCCCGATCATCCAGGCGACGGTGCTGATGATCGGCGTAACGATCGTGTTCGCGAACCTGGTCGCGGACATCGCGTACGCGTGGCTCGATCCGCGCATCAGATACTGACTATGTCACAGGAACGAGGACGTATTCGAATCACGGGTTACGACACCCAGACGGTCGACGAGCGGGAAGATCTCTCCGACTGGGAACCCGAACTGCAATCCGAAGAAGCCAAAGGGCGGATGTACTACGCCTGGCAGCGGTTCAAGGGTAACCGTGCGGCGGTGTTCGGGCTCACGGTCATCCTCCTGATGACGCTGCTGGCGATCTTCGCCAGGCCGATCGAGATCGCTGGGACGACCGTCCAGCCGTTCTCGATCGCGCCGTACTCGCCGAGCACGCACCGGTACGACGTCGCGACGCAGGCTCCCTCGGCCAAGTACCTCTTCGGTACCGACTGGGCCGGTCGCGACATCTTCTCGCGCGTGCTGTTCGGCGGCCGCTGGAGTCTGTCGATCGGCTTCATCGCCGTCGGACTCGCGGTGTTCGTCGGCGTCCCGCTCGGTGCGGTCGCGGGCTACTACGGCGGCTGGATCGACGAGGCGATCATGCGCCTGGTCGACGCGCTGTACGCCTTCCCGTTCCTCGTGCTGGCGATCGCCATCGTCGCGATCGTCGGCAAGGGGTACTGGAACATGATCGCGGCGCTGGTCGTGGTGGGCTGGCTCCCCTACGCCCGCATTATCCGCGGCGAGATCCTCAGCGTCAAAGAAAACGAGTACGTCACCGCGGCGAAGGCGCTGGGGGCCAGAGACCGGGCGGTGATCTTCCGGCACATCGTTCCGAACGCGATGGCGCCCGTGATCGTTCAGGCGACCCTCTCGATCGGCAGCGTCGTGCTGGCGGCGGCCTCGCTGGGCTTCCTCGGCCTGGGGCTTCCCCCGTCGAGCGCCGAGTGGGGGAGCATGCTCTCGAACAGTCAGCAGACGCTCCACCGGGGCCAGTGGTGGATCACCCTGTTCCCCGGGCTGGCCATCTTCGCGTTCGTGATGGCGATCAACCTCGTCGGCGACGGCGTCCGCGAGGCGTTCGATCCGCAAAGCGAAAGCGGCGGCACCGAAGGAGGGTTCCGGTAGATGGCGCTGATCGAAGTGGAGGACCTGAACGTACGGTTCTACACGGAAGACGGCGTCGTCAAGGCTGTTAACGACCTCTCCTACCAGATCGAGGCCGGCGAAACGTTCGGCGTCGTCGGCGAGAGCGGCGCCGGCAAGAGCGTCACCAGCCTCTCGCTGATGCGGCTGCTGGAGTATCCCGGCCGGATCGAGAGCGGCAGCATCCGCTTCCGCGACGACGACGCGCTCGACCGGTTCGAGTCCGAGTACCCCGACAACGTCGTCGACCTCGACGCTGTCCGGGCGAATCACGACGTCGAGACTGCCGCCGCGCGGCTGGACGACCGGGACGTCAGCGGCGTCCAGCTCACCGGCGACGATCGGTACGAGGACGTCCCGCCGTCGGAACTGGCGGCCGAGGGCGTGATCGACCTCGACGACATCCTCGACGGCGGGTTCGGCGCCGACGCCGGGCTGGTCGCCGAAGACGACTTCGTCGTCCACGACGGCGACCGACGCTATCTCGAACTGCTGCGCGCGCCGGACGACGCGATGCGCAAGCTGCGAGGCAACCGGATCGCGATGGTGTTTCAGGACGCCGAGACGGCGCTCAACCCCGTCTACAGCGTCGGCGAGCAGGTCGCCGAGGCGATCCGTCACCATCTCGACTACGACGAAGAGGCGGCCCGCGAGCGGGCGATCGAGATGCTCGAAACCGTCGGCATTCCCGACGCCGAGGAGCGCTACTCGGACTACCCACACCAGTTCAGCGGCGGGATGCAACAGCGCGCGGTGATCGCCATCGCCCTGTCGTGTGATCCGGACCTGCTGATCTGCGACGAGCCGACGACCGCGCTCGACGTGACGATCGAGGCCCAGATCCTCGAACTGCTCAAGGATCTGGCCGACGAGTTCGACACCGCGATCCAGATGATCACCCACGACCTCGGCGTGATCGCGGACATCTGCGACCGCGTGATGGTGATGTACGCCGGCAGCGCCGTCGAGACGGCGCCCGTCGAGGATCTGTACTACGATCCCAAACACCCCTACACCGCCGGGCTGATGGGATCGATCCCGCGGATCGGCGACGAACGCGAGCGGCTCCAGACGATCCCCGGCACGATGCCGGACCTGATCGAGCTGCCGCCGGGCTGTGACTTCCACCCGCGCTGTCCGTACGCCGAGGACGCGTGCGTCCACAACGAACCGCCGCTGGTCGACGCCGAGACGGGCGAGTCGCCCGATCCGGCGGCGCACGACCAGCACGTGGCCGCCTGCCTCGAGTACACCGGCGACCTCACGGGCGATCTGGACTTCGAGGTCGAAATCAGCGGCGCCGACCCGCGCGAGCGCCCGGATCGCGGCACCGGGCCCGAGGAAGCGGACCCCGCCGGCATCGATACGGACGGCGGCGATCGGTCGGAGCGTGGCGCTCGCGACCGAAACGGAGGTGAACTCGATGAGTAACGAACCGCTGATCACCGCGGACGGACTCACGAAGTACTACTCCAACGACTCCGGTTTCGTCGATCGACTGCTCGGCGGTCGCGAGTGGGTCAAGGCCGTCGACGGCGTCGACCTCGAAATTCGAGAGGGCGAGACGCTCGGCCTCGTCGGCGAGAGCGGCTGCGGGAAAAGCACTCTCGGGCGGACGCTGCTACAGCTAGAGGACCCGACCGAGGGCGAGATCTACTACCGCGGCGAGGACCTGACCGAACTGTCGGACGGCGAACTGCGGGAGCGACGGAAGGACCTGCAGTTCATCTTCCAGAACCCCTTTTCCAGCCTCAATCCGCGCCTGACGATCAGCGACATCGTCGGCGAGGCGCTCGACATCCACGGGCTCGCCGAGGGGCAGACCCGCGACGAGCGCGTCAAGGAGTTGCTGGAGACGGTCGGCCTGAGCGCGAGCCACGCCAACCGCTACCCCCACGAGTTCTCCGGCGGGCAGCGCCAGCGCATCGGCATCGCGCGGGCGCTCGCGGTCGACCCCGAGTTCGTCGTCTGCGACGAGCCCGTCTCGGCGCTGGACGTCTCGGTGCAGGCCCAGATCCTGAATCTGCTGGAGGATCTTCAGGAGGAGTTCGGGCTGTCCTATCTCTTCATCGCCCACGACCTCTCGGTCGTCGAGCACATCGCCGACCGGATCGCGGTGATGTACCTGGGTGAGATCGTCGAGATCGGGACGCCCGAGGAAATCTTCGAGCCGCCACACCATCCCTACACCGAGGCGCTGCTGTCCGCGATCCCCGAGCCCGACCCGCTCTGGGCCGAGGACCGCATCGTGCTCGAAGGGACGGTGCCCTCGCCGATCGATCCGCCGGAAGGCTGCAAGTTCCACACGCGCTGTCCGCGCGTGATCCAGCCGGCGGACTACGAGTTCGAGCAGTCCACCTGGCGCTCGGTGCTGACGCTGCGGACGAAAATCGAGGACGGCGCCGTCGATCTCGAAGCGGCCCGCTCCGACGCCGCCGAGGCGAGCGGCGCCGGCGGCGAGGACGACCTCGCGCCCGAAGCGATCGCCCGCGAGATTCGCGAGCGACACGACATCCCGCCCGAACTCGCCGATTCGTCGGCCGACGCCGTGCTGTCCGAGGCGCTGGCCGAAGTCGCACGGGACGAGTTCGAGGCGGCGGCCGACCGGCTCCGGACCGAGTTCGCGACGCCGTGTGTCGCCGACGATCCCGAACTTCGCGACACCGAGTCCGGCGAGGCCGCGTGTCACCTGTTCGACCCGCAGTACGAGGCGGGATGGGTCGACGCCGACGGCGCGGATCTCGGTACCGAGACGACCGCCGACGACTGATCGTTCGGCGACCACACTCTTTTGCCGACGCGGCGAGTACCGGAGACCAATGCGGCGGATCTACGAATCGGAGGCACTGCGACGCGGAGAGGAGCCACACGGGCCGAGCGACGGTGACGACGACGCCGCGGGCAATCGCCTCCCGTCGATGCTCGACTGGGGCGGCGTCAGCAAGCTCGTCGTGCCGACGCCGCTCCGGGACCGATCGATCGCCGTCGACGTCGAGACGGACCGCGAGACGTACGCGCCGGGCGACCCGGTCGGGATCCGAATCGTGATGCGAAATCGTGCGCCGGTCCCGATCGCGATCCGGACGCCGACGCCGGTGCGCTGGGACTGGTCGATCGACGGCGTCCGGCAGGACGCCCGCGCCGACGACGTCGACCCGCCGGACCGCCGCGAGTACCTGACGTTCGCCCGCAGCGAGACCAAGGCGTTCTCGCGCACCTGGCGCCAGACGTTCAAAACGGGCGCCAGCGAGTGGACCGACGCCGACGAGGGACGGTACGAGATCGCCGCGTTCGTCGACGTCGACGATCCCGCCGAGCGAGGGCTGTACGCCAGCACCGAGATCGAGATCCGCTCCTGAGCTCGTGTCTGGGCTTTCGACGCAGGCTCACAGCGCCCGGTCGAGCAGTTCGACGGGATGGGCCGGTTTCTCCGCACCCGCGTCGCGTTCGGCGAGCTGGCTGCGACAGGAGGTACCCGGCGCCGTCACCGTCTCGTCGCCGCTCGCTTCGACCTGATCGAACAGGATCGAGCCGATCGCCTGACTCATCGAGTAGTGTTCTTCCTCGTAGCCGAAGCTTCCGGCCATGCCACAGCAGCCGCTGTCGAGCACGTCGATGTCGTAGCCGGCGCGTTCGAGCACCGCGGGGGCGTGGAGTTCGCGCTTGGTCGCGGTCTGGTGACAGTGGCCGTGGTAGGTGACCGATTCGCCGTCGGCGTCGGCCGGCAGATCGAACTCGAACAGGTCGAGGTACTCCAGCACGCCGAACGTGTTGCCCGCGACGCGGTCGACCGCGTCGCCGGTCAGTAGATCGCGGTAGTCCGACTGGAGCATGACGGCGTCGGACGGCTCGACGACGACGACGTCCCAGCCGTCGTCGACGAGCGGCGCGAGTTCCTCGACGTTGTGACGGGCGCGCTCGCGAGCGAGATCGAGAAAGCCCTTCGAGAACGCCGGGCGACCGCTGCCGGTGACTTCGGTGGGCACGGCGACGTGGACGCCCGCGGCTTCGAGCGCGCGCACGGCGGCCATCCCGATCTCGGGGTCGCTGTAGTTCGTGTACGTGTCCGGGAACACCAGCGCCTTGCGCTCGGCGTCCTCGACGCCGACCGCGGGATCGCGATCGGCCATCCGGCCGACGAACGACCGGCGCTCGAACGTCGGGAGGTCCCGCTCGCGGGCGATCCCCAGCGCCTTCTCGGCGAGGACGCCGGCGCCCGGCAGTTTGGTCAGCCAGTTCGAGAGCGGCGCCGTCGCCGAGCCGAGCTTGGCGGCCAGTTCGACGTTCGCGAACAGGCGATCGCGCAGGCTCGCGCCCTCGTGCTGGTGGTACTCGTGGGTCAGCTCGGCTTTCATCTTCGCCATGTCGACCTCGCTGGGGCAGTCACGGGCGCAGCCCTTGCAGCCGATACACAGGTCGAGCACCTCGGTGACGAACTCGTCGGAAAACACCTCGTCGTCGGGCAGGTCGCCGCTCATCGCCTGCCGAAGCGCGTTCGCACGCCCGCGCGTGCTGGTGATCTCCTCGTCGGCCGCCCGGTAGGTCGGACACATCACGCCGCCGGTGGTGTCCTGCCCGCCGCGACAACCGCCACAGCCGTGACAGAGCTCGGCCATCCCCTGGAACCCGTTGTCGTTCGACCACTCCATGGTCGGCTCGAAGCCGGCGTCGAACTCGTAGTCGGGATCGAACCGGAGGTTCTCGGTCATGTCCGGCAGGGTGGCGTCGGCGTCGCTCGCGCCGCTTGACGCCGCGCCCGAGTCGCTGGACGCCGCTTCCGCACCGCCGGACGCCGACCCGGCACCGGTGGCCGCCGCGACGCGGTCGGGAGACAGGCCGCAGACCTGTCCCGGATTCAGCAACCAGTCTGGGTCGAACGCCGATTTGAGGTCGCGAAACACCTGCCAGACGTCCTCGCCGTACAGCTTGTGGTTCCACTGGGTGCGCGCGCGGCCGTCGCCGTGCTCGCCGGAGACGCTGCCGCCGTACTCGACGACGAGATCGGTGATGGCGTCGGCCAGCGATTCCATGCGGTCGACGCCGGCGGGCGATTTGGTGTCGATCAGCGGGCGGATGTGCAGACAGCCGGGCCCGGCGTGGGCGTAGAAGGAAGCGAACGTGTCGTGATCCTCGAGCACCTGCTGGACATCCGCGACGTACTCGGGCAGGTTCTCGGGCGGCACCGCGGTGTCCTCGATGAAGGAAATGTGCTTGGCGTCGCTCGTCCGGGAGAGCAGGATCGGCAGGCCGGACTTTCGGAGCTTCCAGAACTGCGCGCGCTCGGCCGGTTCGTGCGCCTCGCGCGCGGCGAACGCCTGCTGCGGGGCCGCCGTGATCGACGCTGCGCCGTCGGCCGGCGCCACCTCGCTCGTGGCATCGGGCACCCGGTCGGCGAGCAGATCGGCGACGGCGTCCATCCCCTCGGCGTCGTCGTCGGCGTAGAACTCGACGAGCAGGACGGCGCGGGTACCCTCGGGGAGCATCTCGACGAGGTCGCCGAACTCCTCCGTCTCGCGGGCGAGATCGAGCAGCACGCCGTCGAGCACTTCGACCGCGGCAGGGTCGTGATCGAGGATCGGCGCCACGTCCTCCATCGCGTCGAGCAGGTCCTCGTAGGTCAGCAGCGCCATCGACTTCGTCTCGGGGATCGGTTCGAGGTCGAGCGTCGCCTCCGTGATCACCGCGATCGTCCCCTCGCTGCCCGCGAGCAGCCGGGCGAGGTTGACCGAGCCGTCTTCGGCCTCGTCGAGGAGCCTGTCCAGATTATACCCCGAGACGTTGCGCTTGAGCTGGGGGAACACCTCGCGGACGGCGTCGCTGCGCTCGTCGACGACATCGGCGACGGCGGCGTAGATCCGGGCTTCGAGGTCGCCGTCGGGATCGGCCGTCCTCCGGAGTTCGTCGAGCGACACCTCGCCGAGCGCCGTCACCGTGCCGTCTGCGAGCACGACCTCGACTTCCCGGACGTACGCGTCGGTCTTGCCGTACTTCAGCGAGTGGGCGCCCGTGGAGTTGTTGCCGATGGCGCCGCCGACCGCGCTTCGATTCCCGGCGGCCGGGTCCGGCGCGAACTTCAGGTCGTGGGGATCGAGGGCGGCGTTGAGCTCGTCGACGATCGCGCCCGCCTGGACTCGCGCCGTCGCGTCGTCGGGATCGACGCCGAGCAGTCCGTCCATGTGCCGGGTGAAATCCAGCACGACGGCCTCGTTGACGGCCTGTCCGGCGAGGCTCGTCCCGCCGCCCCGAGGGAGCACCGGGATCTCTCGCCGTGAGCAGTACTCCATCACGGCGGCGACGTCCTCGGTCGACGCCGGGAAGACGACGCCGATCGGCGTCACCTCGTAGGCCGAGGCGTCGGTGGCGTACAGCTGGCGGGAGTACTCGTCGAAGCGAACGTCGCCGTCGACCCGGTCCTCGAGATCGTCGACCAGGCCGGCCCGGCGCACCGTCTCGCTCTGGTAGTCGTACGCTGCTCTCGGGTCGGTCTCCGGGGAGTGATGGGTGTCGCTCATTGGAAGGGAAACGCGGCGTCACGGCGGCGAGCGGTCCGAGACGCCGCGATCGGTTGGTGTACGAGTGTCACGCCCTCACAGTAATCAATCGTTCGACAGCGAACCGGTCGACTGTCCCGCCCACAGCGGCGGCGTTCGTCCAGTTCATCGTGCGGTATGACAACGATTGGCTCTGTGTTGGGAACGATCATGAGTGTTTCTCACGTGGTGAGCGAGAGCACGCCTGCAAACCAATTATTACGGAGGGCGACGAAAGACCTAGTATGGCGACAACGATCCGGAAACCGCGCTCGCGGACGTGCGAGCTGTGTGGGCGTCAGGAGGCCTGGAACGACGAGCAGGGATCCTGGCAGATCGTCGCGGAAGACGGCGAGCGCGCAGTGGGGAACCCACACTGCATCCACGAGTGGGACATCACGGGCTCGTTCACGCCGATCGAGCGAACTGACGCCTGAGAGCGCGGCCGGACGACCGCGATTCCTTTTGTCCTCCCGACCCGTAGCGCCCGCTATGCCGACAGCCTCCGTCACCGCGCCGCCGGACGCCGACGGTCCAGAGCCCACCGTGGCACGCCCTCACTCGCACGGGACAGAAAGATAATCCTTAAAAATCGCGCGGAGGTTGTACTCAGTATGGCTGGAACTATCGAAGTGCTCGTCCCGGGCGGCCAGGCCAACCCTGGCCCGCCGCTCGGCCCCGAGCTGGGCCCGACGCCCGTCGACGTGCAGGCAGTCGTCCAGGAGATCAACGACCAGACCGAGGCCTTCGACGGCACCGAAGTGCCCGTCACCATCGAGTACGACGACGACGGCTCGTTCGATATCGAGGTCGGCGTCCCGCCGACGGCCGAACTCATCAAGGACGAGGCCGGCTTCGAGACCGGTAGCGGCGAGCCCCAGGAGGACTTCGTCGCCGATCTCTCGGTCGATCAGGTCAAGCAGATCGCCGACCAGAAGCTCACCGACCTGCTCGCCTACGACCAGAAGAACGCCGCGAAGGAAGTCGTGGGAACCTGCACCTCGCTGGGCGTCACCATCGAGGGCGAGAACCCGCGCGACTTCAAAGAGAAGATCGACGCCGGCGAGTACGACGACCAGTTCGCGGACGCCTGATCCGGCGCTCGATTTCTTTCTCGTAGTCTTCGAATCGGTATAGCTGCGGCGTCGATCAGACCAACAGCAACACCGCCGAGTACGCTGTCGCCCCGAGAGCGAAGGCCCAGAACCGGCCATCTCGCTCGGCCGGTAGTTCCTCTTTGACGACGTTGAGGATGACGCCGCCGGCCAGAAACGCGAACAGCATCGCCACTGCAGCCTCGGTTACGTCGACGGCGAGTCCGATCGCCCAGCCACACAGCACCGCCAGCGCCAGGATCCACCGACCGTACCGGTCGTAGGTCCTCTCGTGGTGGCGGCGCAATCCGTAGTCGTTGACGAGGAAATGAAGCCCCATCGCCACGGCGAACAGGACCAGCGAGAGGGTGCCCGGCGTCTCCCGGTGGACGAGGAGGTAGCCGATCAGACCGTTGTAGCCCGCGAAGGCGCCGACGTGTACCCAGAAAATCGATTCGTCGAGGTCGTCCGGATCGTCCGAAGCCGCTCGGTCTCGGCCGATCAGGGCCAGCCGTTCGACGCCGTAGAACGTTCCGAATCCGCCGAGAGCGACGAGGTAGGCGTGATGTTCGAGGAAGCCGACGGTGCCCTCGAGCGTCGCTTGCCCGGCGTTCAGTTCGGGCAAGACGTGGACGAACACGTACGCGACTGCGGCGCCGCCGGCCGTCGACAGCCACGCACTGCGCGGGAAGTTCGTCGAGACGCGGAGCCGTCGGGCGGCGATATGGATCGCGGCCAGCGCGAGCGCTGCGAGCGCAGTCAGCACCCCGACCGGTGCGACAGTCCGGAGCACGATCGTTCGGTAGTTCGACGGCCATCGGGAAAACACTCGTCCGGCGACTCGGTGGATCCCCGGTCGTAGTTCAGCCTCAGAGAGACGCCTCCACGCTCCGTAACGACGGCTTTAAGTTCTACATGGACCTCGTCTCCGATGAGACAGGCACCGCCTGTTTCACTGACCCGTAGGAGCAGTTCCTGCGTACTACGGAGGTGAACGATGGCAGATCAGGACATAGAGCAAGCAGTCTCTCGCGCACTCGAGGACGCACCCGATCGCAATTTCAGCGAGACGGTCGACCTCGCGGTTAACCTGCGCGATCTGGATCTCAACGAACCGTCGAATCGCGTCGACGAGTCCGTCGTGCTCCCGTCCGGTACAGGACAGGAGACGCGGATCGTCGTGATAGCGGAGGGCGAAACCGCCATCCGCGCAGAGGACGTCGCTTACGAGGTTATCGGCGGCGACGACCTGGCAGATCTCGGTGACGACGACAACGAGGCGAAGGACCTCGCCGAGGCGACCGACTTCTTCATCGCCGAAGAGGCGATGATGCAGGACGTCGGTCGCTACCTCGGTACGATCCTCGGCCCGCGGGGCAAGATGCCCGAGCCGCTCTCGCCGGACGACGACGTCGTCGAGGTCGTCAACCGAATGAAAAACACCGTCCAGCTCCGCAGCGGCGACCGACGCACGTTCCACACGCGCGTCGGCGCCGAGGACATGGGCGCAGAGGAGATCGCCGACAACATCGACGTGATCCTCCGCCGTCTCCACGCGGATCTGGAGAAGGGCCCGCTGAACCTGGATTCGGTCTACGTCAAGACCACCATGGGCCCGGCAGTGGAGGTGGCCTGACATGAGCGCGGAAGCCGAGCGCAAGACCCAGAACCTTCCCGAGTGGAAGCGCGAGGAGGTCGACGAGATCGTCGGCATCCTCGAGGGCTACGAGAGCGTCGGCGTCGTCAACATCGCCGGCATCCCGTCGCGACAGCTTCAGGACATGCGTCGCGACCTGCACGGCACCGCCGAGCTGCGCGTCAGCCGCAACACGCTGCTGGAGCGCGCGCTCGACGAGGTCGGTGACGGCCTCGGCGATCTGGTCGAGCACGTCGAGGGGCAGGTCGGTCTGATCGGTACGAACGACAACCCCTTCACGCTCTACCAGGAGCTCGAAGCGTCCAAGACGCCCGCGCCCATCGGCGCCGGTGAGGTCGCGCCCAACGATATCGTCGTCCCCGAGGGCGACACGGGCGTCGACCCGGGCCCGTTCGTCGGCGAACTGCAGAGCGTCGGCGCATCGGCCCGCATCCAGGACGGTTCGATTCAGGTAACCGAGGACAGCACGGTCCTTTCGGCCGGCGAAGAGGTCTCTCAGGACCTCTCGAACGTCCTCAGCGAGTTGGGCATCGAGCCCAAGGAAGTCGGGCTGGACCTGCGCGCCGTCGTCTCCGAGGGCGTGCTGTTCGACCCCGAGGATCTCGACATCGACGTCGAGGCCTACCGGTCGGACGTCCAGACCGCCGCCGCTCGCGCGCGGAACCTCTCGATCAACGCCGAGTACGCCACGCCCGCCACGGCGCCGACGCTCATCGCGAAGGCGACCGGCGAGGCCAAGAGCCTCGGCATCCAGGCCTCGATCGAGAGCCCCGACCTCGCCGACGATCTCGTGACCAAGGCCGACGCGCAGGTGCGCGCGCTGGCCGCACAGATCGACGACGAGGAGGCGCTCCCCGAGGAACTGCAGGACGTGGAAGCGCCTGCGGCCGCCGCGGAGACTGCCGACGAAGAATCGACTGACGACCAAGACGACGAAGCGGACGAGACCGACGCCGACGACGCCGCCGAGGAAGACGACGAAGACGACGACGACGGCGACGACGGCGCTGCAGAGGGTCTCGGCAACATGTTCGGGTGATTCATCCATGGAATACGTTTACGCAGCACTCATCCTCAACGAGACTGGCGAAGAGATCAACGAAGACAACCTGACCGGCGTGCTCGAGGCAGCCGGCGTCGACGTGGAGGAGTCCCGCGTCAAGGCGCTGGTCGCCGCACTGGAGGACGTCGACATCGACGAGGCCGTCGACGAGGCCGCAGCGGTCCCCGCGGGCGGCGCCGCAGCGGGCGGCGCAGCCGGCGGCGCTGCAGCCGACGACGGCGACGACGAGGAAGCCGAGGAGGCCGAGGAAGACCTCCCCGACACGACCGACGAGGACGACGGCGACGACGACGAGGACGAGGAGGCCAGCGGCGAGGGCCTCGGCGAACTCTTCGGTTAAACTCGACGCCCCAGATCCCACACTTTCTTTCGACGCCGCGTTCGACAGCGGCGGCTGTGTCGTGCTGTCGATATTCGAAAACGCGATGCGTCGATCGGCGGCTGCTCAGCCGGCGTACGAGCTGTCGCCGACGACCTCGACGAACTCGCCGCGGCCGACGCCGCCGTTCGAATCGTACTCCGCCACCTCGACGCGGACCTGCTGTTCGACGTGCTCGGGCGTCGCGCCCTCGACGTACAGCTTCGTGTCGCCGACGAACGCGAGGCCGGCGTCCTCGGCGGCGTCGTACTCGGCGAGGAACACGTCGACCGTGCTGCCGGGCTCCAGCGAGGGGCTCGTGGTGCGGAACGACCAGCCCTTCGTGTACTTCTTGAGGAAGCTCATACGCGGGCCACCTCCTCGGACTGCCGGTCGATGGTGTACTCCCGCCCGAAGCCGGTCAGCGCGGCGACGACGAACACGGCGACCAGCAGCCAGCCCTGGAACACGAAGGGTACGACTTCGACGGGATTGACGACCATGCTCGTCTCGAACCAGTCGTACTGCTCGGGCAGGGTCTGCATCTCGGTGAAGCCGACGAGCACGCCGCCGGACCACGGGAAGATGTAGCCCAGCGCCGCGGTCTGGGCGTCGAGGATGTTCGCGCGGCGGTAGCCATTCAGATTGAACCGCTCGCCGACCTTCGAGATGAACGGCCCGATCGCGATCTCGGCGGCCGTATTGATCGTGATGATGGCGTTGATCATCGCCGCAGAGCCGACCATCGTCAGTTCCGCGTTGCGGACGTTCGTCGCGAGATTCGTCAGCGACCAGTCGAGGATCGCCTGGAACGCCCCGCCGCGGATCATGATCTGGGCGGCCGCGATGATCAGCAGGACGAGGATCGACAGCGCGAAGAAGCCCGCCGCGCCGGAGTAGATGCTGCCGCCGACGCCGACGGCGCTGGCGTCCGTCGTCACTTCCAGGAACGGGAGGAAGGACAGTTGCTCGGACGCGGGAGCGCTCGCCGGCGCGGTGAACAGCAGCATGTCGCTGACCGGCGCCAGCCCGAGCAGGATGTTGAGAACGACCGCGGTGACGAGCCCCCAGGAGATCGCCTCGACGATGTGACGCCCGCTGACGGCCGTCCCGATCACCATGCCCATCGAGAGCAGGTGAACCAGCCCGGCCGGTTCGCTCTCCGCGACGAGGAGGTCCTGAGCGCCGCCGGCGATGTCCAGCCCCGACATGGCGCCGCTGGCGACGATGTACGCGGGGAACGCGATCGCCGCCGCGACGATCACGTACTTGAATCGCGAGGCGACGACCCCGCCGATGTCCGAGTCTTGGGTGACCGCGCTGACGATCGTCGTGTCGCTGACGGGCGCGAGGTTATCGCCGAACACCGCCCCCGAAAGTATCGCGCCGAACAGCAACACGGGGTTGGCGCCCAGCAGCACGCCCGCCGGGAAAAAGAGGGCGACGAACGCGACGGTCGTCCCGTAGCCGGTGCCGATGCCGGTCGCCAGTACCGCCGCGAGGAGGAACGTGAGCGCGGGGAACAGCGTGGCGCCGATCCCGAACGCGTCGGCCAGCCAGACGAGGCCGCCGACGAACCCGCCGGCCTGCAGCGTGTCGGCGAACATGCCGGCCCAGAGCCACGCCACGATCGCGGTCACCGCCACGGGCTGGGTCATCCCCTCGAACAGGGTGTTAGCGTACCCGGTCCAGGAGCCCTTCACGAAGAACATCCCGACGATCAGTCCGATCAGCATCCCCGCGACCAGGCCGCTGGTGTCTGAGATTCGCCACAGCGCCGTCTGGGCGACCGCCCAGACGATGAAAAACAGGATGGGAAGCGCGCTCATTCCCCGGCCCCCGTAGAACTCGATCCGGGGCCCCTCGTCCTCGCTCGCGGTGACGAACTCGCTCGATACGTCTCTGTCCGGTGATTCGTCCGTCCCCATAGTTCGTTCCGACCGTCAGCGCACTGCTACATAAGAATGAGTGGTAATACCACACTATCCGACACGTTCTCCCCTGTGGTCGTGATGACGGTCCAGCTACCGCGGCTCCTATCCACGCTCGTGCATATGATTGGCTATTTCGACGCGGATCTGGGCACGAACCCGAGGTTTCAAGAGCGTCGCGGTCGGCGGTTTACGTAATGACGCACGTCATCGACGGCAACGCGGTGGCCGACGAGATCCGCTCGGACCTGACAGAGAGCATCGACGCGCTGGGCGACGCCGGCGTCACGCCGGGCCTCGCGACGGTGCTGATGAGCGACGACCCCGCGAGCGAGACGTACGTGTCGATGAAACAGCGCGATTGCGAGGAGGTCGGAATCGACAGCGTCCACGTCGAGATCGACCCCGAGGCGCCCGCCGAGGAGCTGTACGACACGATCGACGAACTCAACGAGGATCCCGAGGTCCACGGCATCCTCGTCCAGATGCCGGTGCCCGACCACGTCGACGAGCGCGAGGTGCTCAACCGGATCGATCCGGTGAAGGACGTCGACGGGTTCCACCCCGAGAACGTCGGCAAGCTCGTCGCCGGCCACGCACGGTACAAGCCGTGCACGCCCCACGGCGTCCAGAAGCTGCTCGAAGCCGCCGACGTCGACCCCGAAGGCAAGGACGTCGTGATCGTGGGCCGCTCGAACATCGTGGGGAAGCCGCTGGCGAACCTGCTGATCCAGAAAACCGATCTGGGCAACGCGACTGTGACGGTCTGTCACTCCCGGACGAACGATCTCGGCGCCAAGACGCGGAACGCCGACGTCGTCGTCGCGGCCTGCGGCGTCCCCCAGCTCGTCGACGGCGAGATGCTCACCGAGGGCACCACGGTGATCGACGTCGGCGTCAACCGCGTCGACGCCGATACGGAGAAGGGCTACGAACTGGTCGGCGACGTCGACTTCGAGAGCGCGAAGGAAAAAGCCGGCGCGATCACGCCGGTGCCCGGCGGCGTCGGCCCGATGACGCGGGCGATGTTGCTGTACAACACGGTGAAAGCGGCCGGCCTGCAGAAAGACGTCGACGTCGTCCTTCCCTGACCGGCGCTGCGTCGCCGGGCCGCAGGACGGCGTCGAAGACGTCGAGCTTCCCTGAGTCGGCGGAACTTATTCTGACAGCCGCTCGAGCCGCTCGCGGCACCGCGCCAGCGCGTCCTCGTCGTCCCACCTGACCGCCTCGGCCAGGTTGCGCGCGGCTCTGACGAGCGTCTCGGCGGTCTCGGGGTCGACGTCGCCCTGCAACGCCTTGATCCGCTTGACGTGATCGCCCAGCGTCGCCAGCGCGCCCATGGCCGCCGGATACTCGTCGTCCTGATCGTCGATCCAGGTGCTGATCTCGCTTCGGTAGGCTTGCGCCGCCTCGGCGTAGGCCAGCCCGCGAGCCTCGCGGAGTCCGAGGGGCACCTCGTCGGGCGCGGGTCGCTCGCCCCGGTCTGCACCCCGGAGCAAGGAGAGATAGTACAGCTCCTCGTCGTTGGTCGGGTCGTAGGACCGCCCCACGACGTCGGCGACCTGTCGGAGTTCGCGGGCCGCGAGATACACGTCGTCGAGCGGCCGAAGCTCGCCCGCGTCGATGAAGCCCGTCCGGCGGACGAACTCCCGGCACTCCTCGATTGCGGCGTTCGCGAGCTCGTCCTCGGGTTCGGCGTCGATCATGTTGCGGACCTCGGTGAGATCAAGCGTCGCCTGGCCGGCGGTGTGGCGCTTGCGCTCCTCGTCGACGCCGACGCTGCGGACGCTCTCGCAGTTGGGGCAGGCGACGCTGCCGGTCTCGTAGTACGACCACCGCGTGCCACAGTCCTTGCACTCGCGCTCGCCGCGGATCTCCATGCGTGGCCGTAACGCTCGCGGCGTGAAATATCCTCCACTCCGGACCGGTGCCGCGGCGGCGCAGTCAGCCGTCCCGGCGCGCGAGCAACTCCTCGACGGCGGCGTCGACGTCGGCGCGGATCGGCTCCAGATCGTCGATCGTCGTCCGGTTGTACTCGCGCTTGCTCACGTCGGTGTGCTCGGGGACGATCTCGTGGGCGCGGCGCGACCCCTCGGCCAGTCGGTCGACGAGGTCGTCCGACACGTCCGCCGCGGTCGGAAGGTACAGCCGCGAGACGACGGCCTTCGAGAGGCTGGACTTGCCCTCCGAGACGATATCGTCGAGCGAGCGCTGGTAGAGCGAGGAGTTCAGCAGCGCACAGAGGAAGTGGGCCTCGCGCTCGTCGTCGGTCGCGACGAACATGCAGTGATCGCCCGGCACGACCGGTTTCTCCCCGAGGTCTTCGTCCTCGACGGACGAGACGACGGCGAAGTGGGGCTTGTAGCCCAGCCGGCACCAGACGATCTTGTAGTCGGCCCAGGTGTACTCGCCGAGGCCGAACACGCTGTAGAAGGGGCCGCGATCGAGCCACGACGAGGAGCGCTCGGCGAGGCGCTCGCGTCGCGCGTCGAGGTAGTCGTACGTACGCGGGCACTCGCGTTCGAGTCGGTCCTCGTTGTCCTCGCCGGCCTGGCGCTGGGGGACGAGCCGGAGGTCGTGGCCGAACAGGCCGTACTTGACGACGTGGCGGGACTTGAGGTACGGAAAGACGTGATCGGGCTCGATGTCCGCGAGCTGGTCGCGGTCGATCTCGAACACCTCGCGCGCGTCGTCCTTGACGCCGTGGCGGATCTCGTGGTCGCAGTCGCCGAGCGCCCGGCGGTCGGCGTCCGCGCGGAGCCACGACGACGCGGGGTCCTCGGCGTCGACGGGGACGAACTCGGTCTCCTCGCGGCGGAGTGTGGCGTCGACCGCCGCGCGCGTCGAGAAGTCCGGTGCGGCGTCACCCCTCGACCACGCGGTGACGGGGATCGGCGTCGACGCGGACTCGCCGGCCGAGAGCGCGAAGATCGCCGCCCCAGCACGGACGCCGTCACCGAACGGCCGGAGGTCGGCGAAGTCGTGGACCCGGCGAACGCGAAGCGGGTCGCCGTCGAGGCGCTGGGCGCGCAGCCGTCGCCCCGCGGGCCCCTTCGCGATGGTGCGCTTGAGCACGAACGCGGCGTCGCCGTCGGCCGCGAGGTAGCGGTCCGCGCAGGTCAGCACGAACGGCACCGAGACGTCGTCGTTCGCGTGGCCCAGCAGCGCGGTCTTTCCGTCGCCGGGCGCCAGATCGAGTCGCTCGGCGGGGCCATCTCTCCAGGCCGTCCGGACGGCGTCGGGCAGGTCGCTCCAGGTGATCCACGGCGGGTTGCCGACGAGGTGGTCGACCCTCGGATCGAACGGCTCGCCCCGGTAGCGGAGGTCGTCGTCGCGCGTGACGCCGAGCGCGTCCGTGAGAAACACCGGAACGGCGACCGACTCGACCTCCGGCGAGCCGAGGAGAGGCGCCAGCGAAAGCACGTACGACAGCGTCGCGCTCCGAACCGCCACGGGATTCAGGTCGATCCCGAACACGCCGTCGGTGATCCGGTCGAGTCGCTCTCGCGCGTCCAGCCCGGCGTCCGCGGTCGCCGCGAGCTTGCGATCGATCAGGACCGAGAGGAACGCGCCCGAGCCACAGCCCGGATCGAGGTAGGTGTCGGCGCCGACGTCGTCTTCGAGCGCGTCGACGGCCAGCGCGGCGACGCCGCGGGGCGTGTAGTACTCGCCGAGCGCGAGGCGAACGGGGCGGGTCACCACCGACTCGTAGAGTTGCCGGAGCGCGTCGGGATCGACGGCGTTCGGCGCGGCCGCCGATCCGGACGCCGCGGCGAGCTCGGCGTCAACGAGCGATCGGAGTTCGTCGTCCGCGACCGCGTCGTGGACCGCCCGGAGGTCGACGCCGAGCGCGCCGGTGTTCGCGCCGGGTGCGCGATCGCGCACGCGAACGTCGAGCGCCCGCTCGACCGCGGCGAACAGTCGTTCGAGCAGAAAATCGTAGTACAGCCAATCGCGGACGAGCGCTTCGCGCGAGCGCTCGCCCGGCAACGAGTCGACGGCGTCGCCGTGGCTCCGGCGGACGAACTGGAGCCAGTCCGCGACGGCGTCAGCGACGACGCCGTCGTCCGCGCGGTCGCGGGCGGCCGCCGCGTACCGCGCGTGGGCGTCGCTCTCGCGTCCGAGTCGGTCCGCCAGTCGTGCGCCCGCGTCGGGGGCGAGAGCCGCGTCAGTCATCGTTCCGTGTTCAGGCCCGCCGTTCGGGTGCGGTGTCGGCCCTGACGTTGCCGGGGCGGCATTAAAAGTGTTCGAGTCTCGCGGTTCGACGCGGTCGCCGGCCGCCCGCGACTTTCATGTCACTCGCGCCGGTAGCTGGCCGCATGCGCTCCGAAGAGGAAGTCCGCGAGCAGTACGAGTACCTGCAGGACCAGCTCGACGACGAGGAGATGCGTCACGAAGGCGTCCGAAAACTGTTCAGTCACTACAAGCGGGCGCTCGGGTGGGTTCTCGAGGAGGAACACATGTAAACGCAGCTTAATTTTTTGATCAGGGAAGCGAACGGTAGGCTGGTGTCGAAACATTTAAGATCAACGAGTGAATTTGCTCAGGTGACGCTTCGCTTGGAGGGCCGAAGCGTCAGCGGGGACCAATTCAGGGCGGCAAGCGATCGCGCGTTTTTCGCGCGCGATTCGCTTTCCTGTTTCGACGAATCGACGAGCGGCGGCGCCGTGCCGAATCGCAACCGTTCTTCTTCCGCAGTGCCAACGCGGAGGCATGGCTGAGCCGGTTCCGATCACCGTGTACACGAGAGAGAACTGTCACCTCTGCGACGAGGCCGTCGAGACGCTGACCCGGATCGCCGACTCGGAAGGTGTCGCGATCGACATCGACGAGGTCGACGTCGACGAGGATCCCGAGCTCGCCGAGGAGTACGGCGACCGGGTTCCCTACGTGCTGGTCGACGGGACGCCGAAGTTCAAGTACAGAGTCGACGCCGCAAAGGCCCGTAGCGTGCTTTCACGGCAGTAACGGCGCAATCTGCGAGCGACGCCGGTCGCGATCCCGGTCGGTTTCTCCAAAACTGTTAGGTGTTCGTTTTGTGTGGTAGCTGGTCGTATTCGATTACAGAGGCAAACACGATGTACGATCTCACCGGCTTCAAGCGCGACCTGTTGTACGTAATCGCGGGACTGGAAGAGCCCCACGGGCTGGCGATCAAGTCCGAACTCGAGGACTATTACGAGTCCGAAGTCCATCCCGGGCGGCTCTATCCGAATCTCGACGACCTCGTCGAAGAAGGACTGGTCGAGAAAGGATCACACGATCGCCGGACGAACGCCTACGAACTCTCCGAGAAAGGGTACGAGACGCTCTCGCAGCGTCGCGACTGGGAGAGGAAGTACTACGGCGACCAGACGCCGACAGAAGATGCCACGAGCGTTCCCGCTCACGCGGGCAACTGAACGGACGGTAGCTCCCCACGATAGCGTCTTTCGGCGGGACGCAGGGCGAATCAGACCGTCAGTTCCGAGTCCGACGACGCGTTAGCGAACAGGTCGGCCACCAGACCGGCGCCGTCGTTCGTCTCCGCGAGGTTCTCCATCAGCACCGTCTCGCTGGGGAAGAGCCGCTCGCCCAGCTCGAGGCCGTGCTCGCGCGCCGTCGACCCAGTGACCGTCAGGTAGACGCCGAGCCCGGCGTCTGCGATGGCGGCTTCTTCCTCGCGGCCGTTCTGGGGATAACAGAAGTCGACGCCCTCGACGGCGTCGGTTCCGAGCACCGCCTCGACGAGCCGTTCGTAGCGCGGCGAGATACACAGCGGCCCCTCGTACTCGCGAACGAACTCGCGATCGAACGCGTCGTCCGTCCCTTCGCGTCGAAGATCGGGTTGGCCCATCAGCGTGTGATAGACCGTATCGCCGAGTCCGGCGACGACCCGGACGTCGGTGTCGCGGGGATCGATGCGAGCGTTGAGGTCCGCGATCGACTCCAGCGGTTCGGCCCGCAGGCCGACGACCTCCTCTAGCACGAGGTCGGCGCTGTCGAACCCCAGCGCGAACTCGTGGGTGCGCAGCGCTCGAAACGGCTCCTCGCGGCCGATCAGCTGCAGCTCGACGTCGCCCAGCGGGATCGTGACGCTGTCGAACACGATCCGGCGCGGGCGTCCCTTTCGGTCGTCCCGCAGCAGCGTGTACTCGGGGCGCCCCGGCGCCGAGAGATCACTGTACTCCGCGAGGCGCTCGTAGACGTCGTCCGCGGCGGTCTGCTCGCCCTTGGCGATCGCCTTCTCGTAGCGCAGGATGGAGCTGATCGAATCGGCCAGCGAGGCGACGTCGACGCCGGCGGAGAGATCAGCCGTCGAGGATCGTTCGCTGCCGTGGCGCTCGGAGGAGAGATGGCTGTCCTCGACGCGCGTCGCAAGGCGGTCGAGCACGGCCTCGAGCGGGCGCCCCTTGCGAGGGACGGCCACGGGAATCGTCTCAGTCATTAGCGGGACGACGGTCCCGCCGGTCAAACAGGTTGCGATTCAGTTAAACATCTCGCCGAGCTGGTCGCGCCAGTCCTGGATCTCTCGGACTTCGGACTCGACCGAGTCGACGTCCTCGGCGACCGAATCCAGCTGCTCGTCGAGTTCGTCGAGGGATTCCGACAGCTCCGAGACGTCCGCAGCGGCGTCTTCGGCGACGCCCTCGACGTCTGCGAGCTGCTCGCTCAGGTCGTCGAGCTCCGCGCGAACGGCGTCGACGTTCTCGCCGACCTCGCCGATCTCCGAGTCGACCCGATCGACCGAGTCGGAGACGGACTCGACGGCTTCGTCGACGTCTGCGAGCCGCTCGTCCGCGGCGTCGACCCGCTCGTCGACCGACGACACGTCCTCGGCGACCGAGTCGACACGATCGTCCACGTCGTCGACCCGCTCGTCGACCGCCGTCGCGTGCTGGTCCACGTCGGCGACGCGTCCCTGAAGGCTATCGATCGCTTCGTCGTTCTCGTCGACCGACGACTCGACCGCCGCGACGTCTGCCTCCAGAGCCTCGACGGTCGACTGGAGATCCTCGATCAGTTCGTCGCCCTGCCCGTTCTCGGCGAGGAACTCCTCCATCGCGCCGGCGTAGGCGCTGACCTCCTCGACGCGAGACTGGAGGTGGTCGATCCGCGCGACGACGCTCGAATCGACGCCGCCGGCGTCCGCGTCCTCGGCGTCGACGCCGAGATCGAGTTCCTCGCGGAGCACCGCCTTGTCTTCCTCGTCGACGCGCCCGGCGCGGAGTTCCTCGGCGAGCGCGCTCGCGACGCCACCTTCCTCGGCGATCGTCGCATCGGCCGTCGGTTCGGTGTCGGAGGCCGTGCCGTCGTCGGCAGCCGCTTCGTCGTCGGGCTCGGCAACAGCCGCTTCGGCGTCGGCATCGGCGACCGACGCTTCGTCGTCCTCGACGATGTCGGCTTCCGGCTCCTCGGCCTCGGTATCCACATCGTCAAGCTCGGTCTCGGCATCCATTTCGTTAGCCTCCGCGTCCACTTCCTCAGCCTCGGCGCCGACTTCCTCAGCCCCGAGCGCTGCCTCGTCGACGTCTGCGTCGATTTCCGTCTCGTCGTCCGCGTCGTCGGCTTCAGCACCGGCGGAGTCCGCGTCCTCGACCTCGGCGTCTGTTTCCTCGGCGTCGATGAGGTCCGCCTCGTCGTCCTCGATCATCTCGTCGACGGCGTCGATGTCGTCAGCTTCCGCGGCGTCCGCGTCGTCGGCGTCCGTGTCGTCGACGTCCGCGTCGTCCGGCTCGCCGGCATCGGCCTCGTCGTCGCCGGCGGGGACGTCGATCTCGATCTCCGGTTCGTCGTCGTCCGTCTCCGCATCGTCGGTCTCGGGGTCGGGAATCTGTTCTTCCAGACCGAGGTCGAAGTCCTCGTCGGCCCCCTCGTCTTCGTCGTCTTCCGCCTCGGCATCGTCTGACTCGCCATCGAGGTCGACGTCGCCGAGGTTGAGATCGAGGCCGTCGTCGTCGGCTTCCGCGTCGTCCGTCTCGTCGGCCTCCTGGTCGAGTCCGGGCATCGAGTCGGATTCGCCGGAGATCATGTCCTTGACGGCCTGGCTGCTCTCCTTCGACGCGATGTCGTCGATCGTCGAGTCCGCGACCGCCTCGGCGTCCGACCGATCGGCGCCGTCGGCGTCCACGTTGGCCGGGCGCACCTCGGCGATCTCGGGCGGGGTGAGGAACGCGTCGGCGTCCTCGGGGTCGTCGATCCGGATGCCGTAGACGGTCACGAGCTCCTCGCCGGGCTCGACAGAGTGTTCGAACTCGACCGTGTGGTCCTCGTAGGCGGTCCAGTGCTCGCTCTCGTACTCGGGATGGAACCCGACGCCGTCCATCGGGAACTCCTCGGGAATCGGCTCCGAGAGCCGGAGCGTCGCCTCGTCGTCGCGCGTCGACTCGATCCTGAACTCGATCGTCGGCACCGCGAAGTCCTCGGTCTCGAACGCCTTCCGGACGGTGATCCCGTCGGAAGACACCTCGACTGCTTCCCTGGCGGCCTCTTCAGTCATACGGGGGCCTTTCTGGACTACCAACATAAAAGGATCGGGCACGTATCCCGCAACAGTTCTATTCGCAGCACGCAGACATCGTACTATACTATCTCGCCGAGAAATATAAGAAAGTCGTCGTAATCGCGGGGTGGGAGAGACCGCGCGCAGCGGCGAGCCCTACAGTTCCACTCGGTCGCCGATCTCCACGATCTCCAGCGAGCCGGGAGACTCGAAGCTCTTGGCGTGGTGGTGGAGCACCTTCGGGTCGGCGGTCAGCCCCTTCCACATGTCCCAGTGGCTCGGCAGGAACCGATCGAACTGCAGGTCGCTGGCGGCTTTGATCGCCTGATTCTCGTCGTTGTACCACTTCGTGCGGATCGGCTCGCCGGTCTCCTTGTCGGGAACGTTGCCGACCGTACCGAACGCGAGTACGCCCAGATCGATGTCGTATTCGTCGCCGACGCGCTCGAACTCGTCGCTGGGTTTGGTGTCGCCGCCGTGGAAGAACGTCGCGCCCTCGTACTCGATCACGTAGGAAACGGGGTGGGTTGCGTCGGCGTCCTGCGCGACCTCGACGGTGATCGAGACCTCGCCGACCTCGAACTCGTCGCCCTCGGCGACCTCGACGAACTGGTCGTCGGCGATGTCGTAGTCGGCCTGCCAGTCCTCGTCGTCGAGCGCGACGTCGAGGCTGTCGTCAGGCGCGTACAGCGGGGCGCCAGTCGCTTCGAGGATCGGCGCCTGGCTCGGGCCGTGGACGTGGTCGGTGTGCTCGTGGGTCGCCAGCACGGCGTCGGCGTCGGCGACGTCCTCGGGGTCGAACGGGACGGGGATCATCCGCAGCGTCCGCGGCGGGTCGCCCAGTCCGACGTAGGGGTCGATAAACAGCGTCGTGCCGTCGCCGGCCTTCACTGCGAAGCCGTTGCAGCCGAGATACCAGACGGCGATGCCGTCGGGTTCTGCCGCCTCGATCTCGCGGGGCAGCCAGTCGCCCCAGTCGCTTTCGATCTCCATACCCGAAACCTGGGACCAGTCGGAGCCTAAGTGTTGTGCTCTCGGACGGGGCACGTCGGTCGGAACGCGAAAAGAGCGTCTAGTCTTCGCAGCAGCCGCCTGCTTCCTCGCCGAAGTCGATGTCGAGCGGCTCGGAAATCGCGTCGTTGATCGCTTCGAGCTTGGCGTCGAGCCGGTTCTGGGCTTCCAGATACTCGGCCATCACGGGGATCTCGTGAAGTTCGCTCTGTGCCTGCTGGAGTTCCTGAAGGTCCTCCTGGGAAGCGTCGCCGGTCTGCCGGGCGAGCATGAACTCCTGGCGGAGCTGCTCGAACTCCTCGATGCGTTCCTGGGCGTCCTCCGACACCTCGACGGCGGCCTGGGCCTCCTGCAGCTCGCGGTACTCGGGGAGCTGCTCGATCGCCTCGCCGAGTTGGCGGCCGAGCGCCTCGACGTCCTGCTCGATCGTGCCGGCGTCGGTCTCGATGCTCATGCCCCGACGTTGCCGCCCGAGGCGTTTGAAGCTGCCGGAAGCGGCCGGAGGATCGGATACGGAGCCGTCGTCTGCGCCCGCCTCGTCCGCTGATCGGCGGCGATGGCGTCCGCCCCGATCGCTGATCGACGCCGTCGTCGCCGCTGCGGTGCGAGCTCAAGACGCGTCTTCGATGACGGCCCGAAGGTCGTCCGACCAGTACACGTCGCCGTCGAAAATGACTGGCATCTCGGCTCGGTCGAGATACGCGAGCAGTCGCTCGCGGGAGAGCGCGTGCTCGGACTCGGTGCCACAGAGGTACGAATACTCGTTGTCCGCCAGAAACGGCTGGTAGAACCCGCCGACGTGGCGCGAGGAGAACTGGTCGTACGACAGCAGGAATCGGTCGCCCTCGACGCGTTCGAGCGTCGCGGTCGCGGGGAGGCGGTTCTCGCTCTGGGCGAGCGAGTGGGTGCCGTCGCCGACGACCGCGTAGTCCTTGCCCATCATGATGCGCCGGCGAGCGAGCTGAAGCGCCCGCTCGATGCCGAACCCGTGGACCAGCAGGCGGGCGAACGTTGAGCCCACCTTGACGGCGTGCTCGTTGAGCACCTGCGAGAACGTGATCGCGCCCGCGACGCTGCCCCGCTCGACCAGCTCCAGCCCCTCGTAGTACGATCCGCAGGCGTTCAGGAAGAACGTCTGGGCGCGGCAGTCGTCGAGGCTGGACGCCGACAGGTAGCCGTCCGGACAGCGCAGTCCCGACTGCTCACAGTGGCCGATGTAGTGGACGAAGTCGTGTGGCGACTCGAACAGCCGGGCCAGCCCCGCCGTCGACAGCTGCTCCTCGACGCTGACGTCGATCGAGAGGTCCTCGCCGCGCCGCCGGTAGATCTCGGCGACGTCGACCTCGTCGGACATCTCCTCGTCGTTGAGTACGACGGCGATGTCGATGCCGTCGCTACCCCGTTCGAGATAGTCGATCCGGTGCTCGTAGGCCGCGGGCGTCGATTTGAACACGTCTATCGGCGTCCCTTCGGCGAGCCAGCCGTGGATGCGCCCCTCGCGGAGTTCCGGCTTGACGATGTCGACCGACGCCACCTGCCCGACGCCGCGGCCGCCGGTCGAGCCGCGGTAGAAGTCGTCGAGCGAGCGGGCGACGAGCTCGCAGCCCTCCAGTTCGGAGGTTCGAGGCGCACAGATCAGGCTCAGCCGGTCGAGCAGGTGCGGGAGCGTCGAGAGGTGCTCGGGCGTCGGCTCGACGTACGTCGAGAGGTGCCAGTCGGGGAGCCGGTGCTGGATCGCCTCGTGGGCGACCGTCATGTACGTCCCGAGCCGTTCGTCCGGCGCGGCGTCGTACAGCGCGCCCGCGTCTAATCCGAGCGTGTCGAGCAAGCTCGCCTCCGCGAGCTCCGTCCCGTAGGGGCCGACGTTTCGCACCAGACAGTCGAGGAAAAACACTTGCCGCAGGAGCCGGGTCACTTCGCGTTCGAGGTCGGGGAGCCCCGACAGCTCCCACTCGGCGTCGAGCGAGGGCAGTCGGAGGACGGGGCGAGGACGATCCGCGACGTCGACCGACGCCTGCAGATAGTACGCGAGCGGCGCGAGCACGTACAGCGAGGCCAGGTCGTCGGGCGCGACGATCTCGATCCCCGTCGACGGCGTCGCGGCGACGACGGCGTCGGGCACGTCGATCTCCTCGCCGGCGTCGAGACGCGGCGGGTGCCCCCGGAGCGACGGGTACGAGCGGTCGACGCCGGTCGTGCGGTGCGACGCGTGGAGGTGCGAGAGCGCCGTCGCGACGCCCTCCGGCGTCGGCGGGACGGTCATCGAATGCGTCGGGACCTCGCTCCGACTCCGGAATCCGACGGCGACGTCGGTGCGCTCGGGAAAGGAGACGACGGTCCGGTCGAAGCTCTCAGACCGGCGGATCGAGCACTCGCCGTCGACCCCGAGGTAGGTCTTGATCTCGGCGTCGACGTCGATCACGTACTCGTCGTCGGGGAGCGCGACCGGGTCGGTCTCGGGACCGAGTTCCCGGGTCCGCCCGCCCGAGAGCGGCGTCGCGTACACGACCGCCGAGGGGAAGGTCAGTTCCGAGACCGAACAGACGAGCGTCGAATCGACCGGTCGCGGGAGATCGGCCTCGCTGCGCGCGAGGTCGAGGCCCGGGCTCCGAACGGCCATCTCGGCGCCGCCGGCGTCGAGGACCCGGAGCCCGGACTCCGTCACCTCCCACTCGATCATTCGAGTCGAACGAAAACGCTAGTGGCAGTTATTTGTATCGACTGAGGGGATCTAGCGCGTCGTTCCGGACGGATTCCGGTCGTCAGAGCGTTCGACGCCGGCGATCCGGCGTGCACGTTTCTGCACGAACGGGGTCGAACGATGGGCGGCGGGAGAGATCAGCACGCGGCGAGTGACCGCTCGGCGGCGCGATACTGCTACAGGATCACACCCGAAAAATCGGCGAAAGGGTACAATTATACGCGGGCGCCCCCCGACGTACGAACATGAAGTACGACACCGTCAGGGAGGTCGATCCCGAGATCGCAGACGCCCTGAGCGGCGAGGTAGAGCGCCAGCGAAGCACCCTCCAGATGATCGCCAGCGAGAACCACGCGAGCGAGGCGGTCCTGGAAGCCCAGAGCTCGGCACTGACGAACGTGTACGCCGAGGGCTACCCCGGCGCCCGCTACTACGCGGGCTGCGAGTACGCCGACGAGGTCGAGAACCTGGCCATCGAGCGCGCGAAGGAACTCTGGGGCGGCGACCACGTCAACGTCCAGCCCCACTCGGGCACGCAGGCGAACATGGGCGTCTACCTGGCGGTACTCGACCCCGGCGACAAGATTCTCTCGCTGGACCTGACTCACGGCGGCCACCTCTCACACGGCCACCCGGCGAACTTCACGGGCCAGCTGTTCGAGGTCGAGCAGTACGAGGTCGACCCCGAGACGGGCTACATCGACTACGAGGAGGTCAAAGCGCAGGCCGAAGAGTTCGATCCCGACATCGTCGTCTCGGGCTACTCGGCGTACCCCCGCACGGTCGAGTGGGAGAAGATCCAGGAGGCCGCCGACGCCGCCGACGCGTACCACCTCGCAGACATGGCCCACATCACGGGCCTGGTCGCGGCGGGCGTCCACCCCTCGCCGGTCGGCGTCGCCGACTTCGTCACCGGCTCGACCCACAAGACGATCCGCGCGGGCCGCGGCGGCATCATCATCTGCGACGAGGAGTACGCCGACGACGTCGACTCGGCCGTGTTCCCCGGCGCGCAGGGCGGCCCTCTCATGCACAACATCGCCGGCAAGGCGGTCGGCTTCGAGGAGGCGCTCGATCCCTCGTTCGAGGAGTACGCCCAGCAGACGATCGACAACGCCAAAGCGCTCGGCGAGACGCTCGCCGACCACGGCTTCAGCCTCGTTTCGGAGGGCACGGACAACCACCTCGTGCTCGTCGACCTCCGCGAGTCCCACCCGGACGTCACCGGTAACGACGCCGAGGAGGCGCTCGAAGAGGTCGGCATCGTCCTGAACGCCAACACCGTGCCCGGCGAGACCCGCAGCTCGTTCAACCCGAGCGGCATCCGCGCCGGCACGCCGCCGCTGACGACGCGCGGCTTCGACGAGGAGGCGACCCGCACCGTCGGCGACCTCATCGCGCAGGTCGTCGACGCCGTCGCCGAGGACAACTTCGAGGAAGTCCGGGACGACGTCGAAGCCGAGATCGACCGGCTCGCCGCCGAGCACCCGCTGTACGAGTAACGACGCCGCTCGCGGCGTAGCGATCCGAACGCGGAACCCGGATCGCAACTTTTAGTGTCGGCCAATCTACAATATCGGCCGATGAGCGTCGACGGAATCTACGTTCTCGCCTCGCTTCTCGTGCTCCCGATCGGCATCCTGCTGTTTCTCCTGTCCGGCCCCGCCGGACTGTTGCTCGGTGGCGTGTTACTCATCGTACTCGGGGCGTTCTGGAACTCCGTGCAGAACGCCGAGCGTCGGATCCAGCAGTTGGAGCAGCGCGTGGAAACGCTCGAAGCCGACCGCGAAGGCGACGCTGCCGTCAACGACGAGGGGCGGTAACGCACGTCCGGAACGGTAGGGAGTCGCTGTCGGTCAGGGCCGGAAATCGAACCGCGGGGCGTCCTCCAGCGACGGGCCGTCGTCGCGCTCGAACCCGCCCTCGTACTTGATGAAGTTGAGGTAGAACGTCCGGCCGCAACCGCTGCCTTCGTCCTCGGGATCGCCGATACAGACGAACTGGATGCCGTCGGCCGCCTCGCGATCGTCGTCGGTCGTCGACGCGTAGTCGTACCCCGCCAGCGGTTCGCGCGTCACGGACTTGTCCGCGAGGTAGGCGTCCCGCTCGATCTCGACGACGGCGTCGCAGTAGGGACAGGTGTAGCTCACCGAAACCATCGCCGGAACGTACGGCCCGCGACCGCATCACGGTTCCGACGCCGGTCTCCGACCGATCGATGCCGACGCTCGTCGGTCGATCCTCTGCGTCGGGACGGAGCGTTGCCCTCCCCGCAAGGACTTTGCCCGCCTGCCGCGAGTGTGATGACATGATCAACGAGACTGTCGCGGAAATCGAGGAGATGCAGACGTCGAGCTCCTCGACGGTGGCGATCAAGGCGACCCGGGCGCTGGAATCGCTGCTCGACAGGGACTTTGCGACGGTCGAGGAGTTCGAGCGCGACATCGATCGCAACGTCAGCGCGCTGCGCCGGGCGAACCCCTCTCACGCGTCGCTGCAGAACGCGATGCTGGAGGTGAAAGACGCGGTAACGACCCGAGACTACGACGACATCGAGGAAGCCAAGCGGGACGCTCAGGAGGTGATCGACGGCGTCGTCGAGGGGATCGAGAAAGGCAAGCGAAGGGCCGCTGCGAACGCCGTCGACCTGTTCGAGGACGGGATGGCGATCATGACCCACGACTACTCGACGACGGTGCTCGAAGCGATCGAGCTGGCGATCGCGGAGGGCATGTACCTCGACGTGTACGTCACCGAGGGCCGGCCGCGCTACCTGGGCCGGCGAACCGCGCGGACGCTCGCGGGCTACGACCCGATCGACGTGACGCTGATCACCGAAGGCGCCTGCGGACACTACCTCGAGAAGTGCGACCTCGCGATGACCGGCATCACCTGCATCGTCGACGACGTACTGTACAACCGGGTCGGGACGTTCCCGATCGCCGCGACCGCCGACACCGTCGGGACGCCGATGACCGTCGTCGGATCGGGCACCAAGATCGTCGAGGAAGGGTTCGTCTTCGAGAACGACTATCGCCCCGCCAGCGAGGTGATGCTCGAACCGGCCGAGGGGTTCGAGGTCGGCAACCCGGCCTACGACGCGACGCCGCTCGAACTGATCGACTCGGTCGTCACCGACGAGAAGAATCGGGAACTCTGAGGGCGGCGCGTCGATACGGACATCTACGAATTGAGTGGTTTGGTACCGAGGAGTCAGGACTCGCGCCACTTGTGGCCGCACTCGACGCAGGTGAACAGCCGCACCTCGTAGGAGCCGCCCGGCTTCGGCAGCATCTCGTAGTAGGCCCGGTCGCTGTCGCAGTCGTCCGCCGGACAGGGCTCTTGCATCGTCTCGGTGGAGCCCTGGGTTGCGTCGGCCACGTCGGGTGCCCCGTCGTCCCGCTGTCCATCCTGGATCGCCATCGCGGCTTCCGCTTGCGAGTCTCGCGACTCCTCGTTCTCACAGGAGCGACACAGCCACGTGTCGCCCTCCGTGTGCATCATCGAACCACACTCGTCACAGAATCGCATATTACGTAGAAACACCCGGTTATCGAATATATGTGTTAACTTCCGATCCGTCGTGGATTTCAGGCAACTGCTCGTGCTGACGGTATCGACCGTTTCTCGTTGCTCGCTATTCGAGCGGCTCGTCGTGCAAGACTCGCGCGCTGTCTCTATCTCATCCAGTAGAAAGTCCCCCTACGGGCCGTCTCGAACCACCATCCGGCATCCAACCTCGATCCGCCGCCGCCGAGACGCCCTACTCGACGTCGACCCACTCGCCGCGGTCGTCGCTCCGCTCGACGGCGTCGAGCACCCGCTGTGCGGCCAGTCCGTCCTCGAAGTTCGGCGACGCCGCGCCGCCCTCGGCGACCGCGGTGAGGAACTCGTAGTTCTCGTGGACGAACGTGTGCTCCCAGCCGATGACGTGGCCCGGCGGCCACCAGTGTTCGACGTAGGGGTCCGACTCGTCGGTGACGAGCACGGTCTCGTAGCCGCGGTTGTGCTCGCGGAGCACCTTCAACTCGTTCAGGCGTTCGAGCGAGAACTTGAGGCTGCCCTTCGAGCCCTGGATATCGATCGTGTGGTCGTTCTTGTGACCGTTGGCGAACCGCGAGGCCTCGAACGTTGCCATCGCGCCGCCCTCGAACTCCGCCTGCGCGGAGTAGGCGTCGTCGACCGTCACCGGACGGGTCTCGTCGTCGCCCTCGACGGGGCGCTCGTCGACGAACGTCTTGAGATGCCCCGAGAGGCGATCGATCTCGCCCTGTCGGTCGCCGACGAGGAAGCGCGCGAGGTCCACGGTGTGAGAGCCGAGGTCGCCCAGCGCGCCGGAACCGGCCATCTCCTCGTCGTTGCGCCACGACCACGGCGCCTCCGGGTCGACCAGCCAGTCCTGGAGGTACCGGCCGCGGACGTGGTGGATCTCGCCGAGTTCGCCGTCGTCGATCAGGTTCTTCGCGTACCGGATCGCCGGGACGAAGCGGTAGTTGAACGCCGCGCCGGCCGGCACGTCGGCGTCCCGCGCCGCGGCGGCCATCTCCTCGGCCTCGTCGAGCCGCGGCGCCAGCGGCTTCTCGCAGAAGACTGGCGTCCCCGCTTCGAGCGCCGCGATCGACGGCTCGGCGTGGACGTGGTTCGGGCCGAGGTTGTAGAAGACGTCGACCTCGTCGATCACGTCGCGCCAGTCGGTCGCCGTCCGCGAGAAGCCGAGCTGGTCGGCGGCGTCCGCCAGCGCGTCCTCGTCGCGACCGATCAGAACGTCCCGCTCGACGTCGGGCGCGTCGGGAAAGAACATCGGCAGCCGAGCCAGCGCGTTCGCGTGGGCCTGTCCCATGAACCGATAGCCGAGTACGCCGACCTGTAGGGTCATGGAGGGTGATTCGTGGGAACTCAAGTTAGTTGTTCCCGTCTGCGATCATCCCCGGGTCCGGCTCAGAACACGTCGACGTTGACCCCGCCGTCGTCGTCGCCGTTGCCGCCCTGCAGCGAGCCGGCGATGGCCGAGGTAAAGGCGTCGAGCCCGCGCGTCTGGTACCACACCGTTCCGGGGCCCGAAAAGTCCATCACGAGCCCCTCGCCGCTGAGCAGCGTCGACTTGAGGCCGCCGACGCGCCGGGCGTCGAAGTCGACCGACTCCTCCCACGCGACGACGTGCTCGTTGTCGACGGTGTACGTCTCGCCGCTTCCCAGTTCGACGGTCTCCAGTCCGCCGAACGCCTCGATGAAGACGCTGCCGGTCCCCTTGAGTGCCAGGGGCGTGATGCTCGCGCCGGCCAGCATCGACTGCAGCCCGCCGAACTCGGAGTCGATGTCGATTTCCGGGCCGGAAGCGAGAAAGGCGCCGTCGACGGCGTACAGCGTTTCGCCGTTCAGTTCGTGGTGGTGGACGTCGCCGGGCTTGGGCGGCGCGAGCGTCACCGTGCCGCGCCCGCCCTCGGCGGTGAATTCGTTTGCGACCAGCGACTCGCCGCCGAGCATCGATTTCGCCGAGCTGAGCAGCCCGTCGCGACTCGACGTCGTCTCGATCCCGATCGTCGACGAGTGGCTGACCATCGCGCCGGGCTCGGCGAGGATCGACTCGCCCTGTTCGAGCTCGACGTTCAGGTGGGCGTACGCGGGACGGTGAGTGATCTCGATCTCCATCGTGGCGGTACGTTGTCCGCCGATGGCTTAAAAATGTACGTGCGCGCTACGCCCAGTAGGCGTCGCCGGGCTGGGTGTCGAAGACGGCGCGATCGAGCATGTCGACGGCCTTCTCCAGCCCTTCGAGCGAGGAGGTCAGCGAGTCCTCGTGTTCGATCGAGAGCGCGCCCTCGTAGCCGACCATCCGGAGCGTCGAGACGATGTCCTTCCAGTGGGACTCGCCGTGGCCGTAGCCGATCGAGCGGAACAGCCACGAGCGGTCGGCCTCCTCGGTGTAGGCGGTCGTATCGAGGACGCCCTTCTCGCGGGCCTGTTCCTCGTAGACCTTGGTGTCCTTGGCGTGGAAGTGGTGGATGGCGTCGTGCTCACCGAGCAGGCGGATCGCGTCGGTAATCTCGATTCCCTGCCAGTACAGATGCGAGGGATCGAAGTTCGCGCCGATGCGCTGGCCCGTCGCCTCGCGGAGTTCGAGCATGCCGTGTGGCTCGTAAACGAGCATGTTGGGATGCATCTCGATGGCGACGTCGACGCCGTGCTCGTCGGCGAACTCGGCGATTTCGCTCCAGTAGGGGATCGCGACCTCTTCCCACTGGTACTCGTGAGCGTCGGCGTGCTCGCTGGGCCACGGCGCCGTGATCCAGTTCGGCACGTCGTCGTCGGGCCCGCCCGCCGGCAGCCCAGAAAAGCAGGTGACCGTGTTCACGTCCAGCTGGCCGGCGAGTTCGATCGCCTCGCGGAGTTCGGTGTCGGCCGCCTCGGCCTGCTCGTCGTCGGGGTGGAGCGGGTTGTTGTGGGTCGCCAGCGCCGAGATGCGCATGTCGTGCTCGTCGAGGGCGTCCTGCAGTTCGGCCTGAGCGTCCGCGTCGTCGAGATACTCCGACCGCGGGAGGTGGTCGTCGCCGGGGTAGCCGCCGACGCCGGGCTCGACGGCGTCGACGCCCATCTCCGAGAGCACGGAGAGCGCGTCCTCGAACGAACGATCGTAAAGCGGCGGTGTGTGTACGCCGATGTCCATACTGCTCGCAACGACCGACTGGAGAATAAAACTTCGGAGAGAAACGACAGAGAGGAACTCGGAGTTAGTCGTTCGCGACGGGCGCGTCGGCGTCGGACTCGACCTCCTCGTCGAGTCTGACGGCGCGGCCGGTCTCGCCGGACCGGTAGATGGCCTCGATGACGCGCTGGACGGTGAGCGCCTCGTCGACCGTGTTGCGTTCGGGGGGCTGGCCCGACGCCACGGCCTCGAGGAATGCGACCTGCTCCTGTCGGTGGGGATCGTGCGAGCGCGTCTCGACCTCGGTCGTCGAGAGGTGGTGTGCGCCGCCCTGACCCGCCTCGTAGAGTTCGAGGTCGCCGCTGGACTTGTCGAAGCGCGCGCCGGCCTCGGTGCCCCGGACGAAGAACTCCTGAGTCGGCGGGCGGTTAGTCGCCCACGCGACCTCCAGCGAGATCGTCTGGCCGCCGGCACAGCGGATCAGCGCCGTCGCGGAGTCGTCGACGTCGAAGTGGTCGGCGCCCTGGTCGTCGCCCCACATGTCGACGTAGGCGTAGTCCTCGTTCGTGCCGAACTCCGAGCGTGCGGTGCCCGAAACCTCGACGACCTCGGGATAATCGAGGAAGTGCAGCGCGAGGTCGATCGCGTGGACGCCGATGTCGATCAGCGAGCCGCCGCCAGCGACGTTCTCGGCGGTGAACCACGAGCCCCGCCCGGGGATGCCGCGGCGCCGAACGTAGTTCGCCTCGACGTGGGTGACGTCGCCGAACTGGCCGGTCGTCTGCTGGTCCTTGATGATCTCGGCCTGGTGGTGATAGCGGCTGTGGAACCCGACCATGCAGAAGCTGTCGGCCTCGCGGGCCGCCGCGACGATCCGCTCGGCGCTCTCGACGGTGTCGGCCAGCGGCTTCTCGAGGAGCACGTCGATGTCGGCTTCGAGCGCGTCGACGGCGTACTGCTCGTGGAACTTGTTCGGCGTCGTGACGACGACGGCGTCGACCTGCTCGAACAGCTCCGCGTGATCCTCGAACGTCGGTACGTCGAACTTCTCCGAGAAGTCCGCCCGAGCGTCGGAGTCGATGTCCATCCCCCCGACGAGATTGGCGCCGAGCTCGGTCAGCCGGTCCGCGTGGTAGTGCCCGATGTTACCGAGTCCGACGACCCCCAGTTGCACGTCGTTTCTAGTCATACCCGTACTCTGGGTATTGGGCGGTTTAACTCTTTCAGATCCGTCACACGGACACTCGCTTCTTGCTACCATTTTCGCTCTGAGAGGAACGATTCGTGGAACTGAGCATCGACAACCTTTGAACGAATCTCAGTCGCGCGCGGCGACGCGGCGAGTAAGCTCGGCGTACTCGACGCGCCGAGACGGTCGGGTGGTGAGTACACCGGTCCCCTCGCCTGACCGGGATATAGTTTTAACATTCGCGGCACGAATAGGCGGGTATGGAACAGTTCGACAAGTTCGTCTCCTCGACGACGCTGCGCGAGGAGAACGACTCGATCAAGCTGTATCAAAACACCGTCTCGCTCGCCTGCCCCGCCTGCGAGGAGCCGTTCGACGACATGGTCGTCTGCAAGAACGAGTACACGAGTCTGAACCAGACGATGCCGCTGGACCTCTGTACGACGGTCCACGACGGGACGCCGGTTCTGTTCACGCACAAACCCTGAGATCCGTTTTCGCGGAGTCGCTCAGTCGTCCGCGCCGGCCCAGCGATCCCAGAACGACTCGAACTCGTCGTCGTCCTCGGTGAGTCGCTCCCACGCCGCGAGGCCGCGCTCTTCGCGACTGCCGGGGATCGTGTTGTCCAGCACGAGCGCCGACAGGCCGCCGACGGCCATCCCGGTCGAGCCGATCACGTAGATCGTGTCTGCGATCAGCCGCTCGCCGAGCAGCGGGCCGACGACGGCGACGCCAGAGAGGCCCGCCCGGAACCCGGCGATACTTTGGAAGTTCCCCATGTACGCCGGAATCGCCAGTCCGACGAACAGCGCGAAGCCGACGATGAACGTGTTGCGCGAGGAGTCGAGATCGACGTGCTTGAGATTCGAGACCCCGACCGCGACGATCTGTGCGAACATCGCGACGAACAGGCCGCCGACGATCGGGTCCGGGATCGTCGCGATGGCCTGCCCGAAGTAGCCCACGAAGCCGACGACGATCATCACCGCGGCGCCGATCTGGACGACGTAGCGGGAAGCGACGCCGGTCAGCCCGATGGCGCCGATGTTCTCGGAGTACGACGTCGAGCCGCCGGTACCCATGATGCCCGAGAATAGGTTCATCAGCCCCTCCATGCCGATGCCCTGGTTGATCCGCTTCTCGCTGGGCGCGCCCGAGCCGGTGATGTTCGCGACGGCGTAGTAGTCGCCGATGCTCTCGACGACCGACGCCAGCACGCCGGCGATCATCCCGGCGATAAAGGCGCCGGTGAACTGCGGCGTTCCCCACTGGAACGGGTAGATCGGCAGGACGAGCGATGTGTCGGTGATGTCGCTCAACGCGATGTAGCCGGGCTGTCCGCTCTCGATGATGCCCCCGACCGACAGTCCGGCGGCGAGAAGCCAGGCGATCGCGAGACCGAGGACGACGGGATAGAGACGGAACGCCCGGTGACGAACGTCGAGATACTGCGAGAACAGCACGATCAACCCGAGCGTCAACCCGAGCAGCCACCAGTTCTGCTGGGCCGCCGTGATCTGGGGCGCCCCGAACAGCGACAGCCCGATCAGCGCGATCGTCGGCGCGATCACGACCGGCGAAAGGTACCGTCGCAGTTTGCCGATCAACCCGAAGTACCCGATCGCCACCTCGACGAGCGAGGCGACGATGATCGCACCCTGCAACTGCAACAGCGCCGCCTCCCAGTCGCCGGCGCCGACGCCGGTCGTCGTGACGACCGTCACGACCGCCAGCGCGGGCGTCAGCATCGAGAACGGCGCGCCCTGTACGATCGGGTACCGGTTCCCGAACGTGGTCTGGGCGAGCGTGGCGATCCCCGAGACGACGAAGAACGTGCCGATGAACCGTGCGGTCACGCCGGGGGGCATCCCCATCGCGTCCGCGAGGATCAGCGGGACGGCGATGTTCGCGCCGACCATCGTCAGGTAGTGCTGGACGCCCAGCACGGCCGATTCGCCCACTGGGGGTTTGTCGTCGATGCCGTACTCGAGATCGTCGGATGCCGATCCGTCGGACATCGGTTGCTCCCGTTCGATGCCGCCGTCGGGCGTCGCGCCCGCGGACGGCGCCTCCTCGGTACCCGTCATATGTTCGTATCGTCGGACCAAGGCCCCGGGGAGAAGATAGTGCTGTTGATCCGATCCGGAGATTCGCCAACTGGGATTCGAAATAATCGGCGAACCGTTCACAGCTACTAGATTTTTGCCCGCGGCTGACAAAGTCTAACACGGACTATGGAAGCCGCGAGACTTCACGAGTACACCGAGGAGATGGGGAGCGCGCTGGCGATCGACGAGGTCGACCGGCCGGAGCCGACGCGGTCGGACCACGTCGTCGTCGAGGTCGAGGGCGCGGGCTGGTGCCAGACTGACAACCACATCATCGAGGGGATGTGGACGCCGTACGTCGATCAGGAGCTGCCGATGACGCTGGGCCACGAGAACGCCGGGACGGTCGTCGAGACGGGCGAGGAGGTCACCACCGTCGCGGAGGGCGATCAGGTGATCTGTCACCCGGTGATGACCTGCGGGAAGTGTCGCGCCTGTCGGGTCGGCGAGGACATGTACTGCGAGAACCTGTCGTTTCCGGGGCTGGACACCGACGGCGGGTTCGCCGAGTACCTGTTGACCTCCGAGCGCTCGGTGATTCCCCTCGACACCGTGGACCCCGTCGAGATCGCGCCACACGCCGACGCCGGCATCACGGCGTACCACGCCGCCAAGAAGGCCGTCGACGAACTCTATCCGGGCAGCTACGCCGTCGCCATCGGGATCGGCGGGCTGGGACACATCGGCGTCCAGGCGCTCGACGCGATGAGCGCCGCCGAAATCGTCGCGGTCGACCTGAAGGACGAGGCGCTCGATCTCGCCGAGGACTGCGGCGCGGACTACACGATCAATTCGGGCGACGAGGACGTCGCCGAAGCCGTCGAATCGATCACCGAGGGCGACGGGGCGACGCAGATACTCGACTTCGTGGGCGCCGACAGCACGACCGCGCTGGGGCCCGAGATCGTCGCGCCGGGGGGCGACCACCACATCGTCGGCTACGGCGGGGACGTCCACCAACCCGCGCAGGATCTGGTCGACGCCGAGATGTCCTACCGCGGGACGCTCGTGGGCAAGTACTCCGAGCTGGAGGAGCTCGTCGCGCTCGTCGAGCAGGGGATCATGGACCTGCACACGACCGAGTACGACCTCGGCGAGATCAACGAAGTCGCCGAGAGGCTGGAGCACCGGGAGATCGAGGGGCGGGCCGTTATCAAGCCCTGACCGATCGGGGTGAGCAGTCGGAGACGACCGCGTGATCGGGGGTTGACCGCTGTGCGTTCGACTCCCGGGACGAACGACGTCACTCGCGTCCGGAGAACCATCGATTCAGGCACGACGCCGTAACCGATTGTCAAGCGGTATCGGATGTCAATAAATTAGATTCATACTGGTGCGAACCGAAATCATAACCGGGTTTCGGGCCTGCTCTCGGCGCCGGGGGACGCCGTGAGCAGATGAGGAACCCGGGGAGAACGACAATGGCATCAGCAGACACGCACGCGGAGATCGAGGAGCATTTCGGCCAGGTACCGAGTTGGATGGGAGTGATCTCGGATCCAGCGGCCGACCACAGCTGGGGGATCATGCGGGATCTTCTGCTCGGGGAGACCGAACTGTCCGACCGGGAGAAAGCGCTCGTCGGCCTCGGAGCGGCCGCGGCGATCGAGTGCCCGTACTGCGTCTACTTCCACCGGGAGGAGGCGAAGCTCGCGGACGTCACCGACTCCGAGCTGACGGAGGCGGTCAACGTCGCGGGCACCACGAAGTACTTCTCGACGATGCTGCACGGGGCACGGTTCGACGAGGAGCGGTTCGTCGAGGAGACGGACGACATCATGGAGCACATCGAGGAGCAACAAACCGCGGCGGCGGGCGACGACTGACCGGGCGGCCCGTCCGCACTTTTTGAACTCGTTGCCCAGAGTATTTCACCCGGCGCGAACTCGATACGCCTATGACGGACGTCCTGCCCGACGAGAGCGCCCGGTTCGTGCGCGCAGTGGGACCGCAGCCCGACGAGATTCTCGAAGAGATGGACGAGTACGCCGAGGAAAACGGCTTCCCGCACGTCGGTCCGGAGGTCGGGGGCTGGCTCGCGCTGCTGGCCCGGACGGTCGACGCCCGGCGCGTGTTCGAGTTCGGCTCGGGCTACGGCTACTCGGCGTACTGGTTCGCGCGCGAACTCCCGGCCGACGGCGAGGTCGTGCTGACCGAGCACGACCCGGACGAACTCGAGATGGCCCGCGAGTACATGGACCGCGGCGGGGTCTCGGACCTCGCGACCTACGAGGAAGGCGACGCGCTGGCGGCGATCGAGCGCCACGAGGGCCCGTTCGACGTCGTGCTCGTCGACCTCCGGAAGGACCAGTATCCCGACGCGTTCGACGCCGTCCGCGAGAAGGTCGCGCCCGGCGGCGTGATCGTCGCCGACAACGCGATGACGGCCGGACCGATCCAGTTCGAGAAGCTCCTGGAGTTCCAGGAGGGCGGCGACCCCGACGACGTCAACGAGCACACACGCGGCATCGCGACGTACCTCGACGCCGTGCGCGCCGCGCCGGAGTTCGAGACCGCCGTGATGCCGATCGGCGAGGGCATCGCGGTGAGCCACAAGGAGCGGCGGTGAGACGCCGCGGTCGCCGCGGCGCCATGCGGTGGTGATCTCGGCGTCGAGCCCCAGTACGTTCGGCGCCGAACGGCGGTAAATTCGGCAGTTCCGCGCGTGCAACCGACCGATTGCGTGCGGCTTAACCGAGTGCGAACCCAGTTTCCGGTAGATGCCGCCAGCTATCGAGACGGACGGGCTCGTCAAGGAGTACGGCGAGCTCAGGGCGCTAGACGAGCTGTCGCTCCGCGTCGAGGAGGGCGAGTTCTTCGGCCTGCTCGGCCCGAACGGCGCGGGCAAGACGACGTTCATCAACATCCTCGTCGGCCTGGCGCGCAAGTCCGGCGGCGAGGCCCGCGTGTTCGGTCACGACGTCGTCGACGACTACCAGGAAGCGCGGGACGCCATCGGACTGGCGCCCCAGGAATTTAACGTCGACCGGTTCTTCCCGATTATCGAGGTTCTCGAGCACAAGGCTGGCTACCACGGAATTCCGCCCGAAGAAGCCACCAGACGCGCCGAGGAGTCGCTGAAGCGGGTCGGAATTCATCACAAACGCGACGAGCGGTTCGACTGGCTTTCCGGCGGGATGAAACGACGGTTCCTGCTGGCCCGCGCGCTGGTGACCGACCCCGACCTGCTGATCCTCGACGAACCGACCGCCGGCGTCGACGTGCAGCTTCGCCACGACATTTGGGACGTGATCCAAACTTTGAATCAGGAGGGGACGACGATCCTGCTCACGACCCACTACATCGAGGAGGCCGAGCGCCTCTGCGACCGCGTCGCGATCCTCAACGAGGGAACGAAACTGGACGTCTCGACGCCCGAGGAGCTGATGGGACGGGGAACCGACACGATCTACGTCCGCGTGCGCGAGGACGAGCAGGCGCAAACGGCCGAGCCGGAGCGTGTCGCCGCCGCGGCGACAGGTGCCGGAAGCGAGTCAGTCGCCGACGACGCGTCGGCGTCCGTACCGGCCGGCGACCGGCTGACGGCGATCGACGGCGTCAAGTCGGCGACCGTCGAAGACGGGCGGCTCGCCGTCCGAGCGAGGAACGGCGGGAGCACCGCGCCCGAGGTGCTCAACGCGCTCGAAGCCGAGGGCTACGAGATCGCCGACCTGGAGATTTCGCGCACGAGCCTTGAGGAGATTTTCGTGGAGATGACCAACAGAGAACGGAGTGATCGCTGATGAGCTTTGGACTGCCAGTTGGCGCGCGAGCGTTACTGAAGCGGGAGATCCAGCGGTACCTGCGTCGGTACACCAACACGTTCGCGCCGCCGCTGATCACGAACGTGCTGTACTTCTCGGTGTTCGGCGTGATTCTCGGCGGGCGGATCGACCAGATCCAGGGCTTCGACTACATCGTCTTCCTCCTGCCGGGGCTGGTCGTGCTGGGGATGATCTCGAACGCCTTCGAGAACGCCTCGTTCTCGATCTTCCACGGCAGGTGGAACGAGTACATCCACGAGACGCTGACATCCCCGTTATCCTACAGCCAGATGGTCGCGGCGTACGTCGTCGCCAGCGCGCTGCGGGGCGTCCTCGTCGGCGTGCTGATCGCCGCGATCGGCGTCGCGTTCACGCTGGTCAACGGGCAGATAGCGACCGTCACGATCGCCCAACCGCTGTACCTCGCGGCGTTCGGGCTGATCGTCCCGACGCTGTTCTCCGGCTTCGGCGTGATCGGCGGCTTGCTAGCGGAGGACTTCGATCACCTGACGGTGATGAACCAGTTCATCCTGCGCCCGCTGGTCTTTTTCGGCGCGGTGTTCTACTCGCTGGAGACGCTGCCCGGCGTCTGGCGCGACCTCTCGCTGCTCAACCCGATGGTGTACATGGTCGACGGCGTGCGCTACGGCTTCCTGGGCTACTCCGACGTCGACCCGTGCGTCTCGCTGGTCGTGCTGTCGGCGCTGACGATCGCCGTGCTGTTCGTCGACGTGCAGCTGTTCAAGCGCGGCTACGGGCTGACCGACTGACTCGTGACGCCCGACTGTCCCGGGAATCGCGCCGTAGTAACCGGCTACGATCCGTAAACGAACTCGTAACTAACTGGGAGGTACGCGAACGCTCGGCGTACCGTGATCGATACCGATCAGCATCGCACGCACGACCGAACCGACCGGACGCCGCGCGGACGCCGATGAGCCGCCAGTTCCGGACCGGGATCGACCTGCTGGACCGCCAGCTCGGCGGGGGCATCCCCGCCGGCAGCGTCGTGGCGCTGACGGCGCCGCCGTCGAGCCAGTCGGAGCTCCTGCTGTACGAGTTGGTCGGCCGGCGCCGGACGCTGTACCTGTCCGCCGAGCGGACGGCTGACGACGTTCGATCCGTGCTCGACGAACAGGTGAGCGACGCCGACGGACGGGCCGGCGACACTGCCGGATCTGCCGGCGCCGCCGCCGAGTGGCACGTCCGAGAGACCCGCGGCGACGACCAGATCGATCGGGCGACGCGACTCCTCCGGTCGATCGCGGACGGCGCGCTCGTGATCGTCGACCCGGTCGACGCGCTGGAGCGGTCGGATCGACGCCGTTATCGCCGCTTTCTCGCCGAACTGCGCGAGGAGATGGCGTCGACCGGTGGCGTCGCCGTGCTCCACTGCCTCGACGGCCGCGAGTCGCCGCCGCTGCGCGACGTCACCGAGTACATGGCCGACGTGGTGTTCGAGCTCTCGACGGAAGTACAACAGGAGACGGTACGGACGCGGCTGCGCGTCCCGAAGTTCCGCAACGGCGCCGCGCCGACCGACGTGATCCGGCTCCAGCTGACCGACGAAGTTGCGGTCGACCACAGCCGCGAGATCGCCTGAATCGGTCAGAATCAGCGTCGCTCAGACGTGGGGCTTCGCGGTCAGATCCTCGAAGCGCTGGTCGTCGAGCCACTCCAGTAGCGCGACGAGTTGCTCGGTCGCCGCCTCGAACAGCTGTTCGCCCTTCTCGGCGGTGGCGTCGCGCTGATCGCCCAGCACGCCGTTGTCGGTGTTGTCGATCGCGTCGTAGAAGGTTCGAGCGCCGTGGCGCCGCAGATCGTCGTCCGAGAGCGTCCGGAGCCCGCCCTCCGCGGCCGCTTCCAGTTTCTCCTCGCGGACCAGTTCGGGCGCGAGATGCTGGATCATCGCCGTCTCCTTGGGGCCGCCGTGGGGCCCGTTGTGCTCGAACAGGTCGTCGACGAGGTCGGGGATGCTCTCGTTCCACATCCACTCGATGGCGTAGGCAATGCCGTCGCGGCGAAGCCGGCGTCCGACCTCGCGGAGGTGCTGGACGTTGCCGCCGTGGGCGTTGACGTAGACGATGCGGTCGATCCCGTGGTACGCCAGATTTCGCGAGAAGCTTTCGACGTAGTTCCGGAACGTCTCCGGGTCGACCCACATCGTCCCGTGGAACTGCCGGTGGTGCTCGGAGACGCCGATCCGCACCGGCGGGGTACAGAGATAGCCCGTGCGCTCGGCCGCCTCGCGGGCGAACCCTTCCGCGATGATGTGGTCGGTGCCCTCCGGGAGGTGGGGCCCATGCTGTTCGGTCGACCCGAGTGGCACGATCGCCAGCGACTCCGACTCGAAGTACGACCCCAGTTCCGGCCACGTTCGGTCGGCGAGTTGCATCTGGTACCAACACGGTCTCGTCGCGGGTTAAGCATTGTTGCCGTCACCGATCGTCCCCGAGCGTCATCGCGGTCACGGGCTGCAGTTTCCTCGTCCGACGGGGACGCCGCTACCTGCCATTCTGCAGTGACGAACGGTATCGTGTTATTCGAGCTAGACGAAAGCCCTCGTTACGTCCCGGGAAACGTAGCTATCGGTGTGAGGTTTCGAACGTCGGAGCCGATTCGGCGTCGCGTCGGTGAAACGGTCGCGGGGCTAAATTCGCGGAAGCGAGCCCGTGACGCGGCGGCGTCTACGCGGAACTGCGATAGACTCTCTTCTCGATAGCCCTCGTGTCCGGCCGTTCGTCGAAAGTGCAGGTTACTCCATGCAATAGCGATAGTGACTCCCGCACTATACTGAATATTTTAAGTTCTTATATTATTTTCCCAAAAAACACAATAGTATATGGACGATAGTGACGTAATTCTAAATCGCCATGCCTCAAAGGGGGAACGACGGAGGCCGACGGGACGGCGACAGACGGCGCCGAAAGTACACTCGAACGATCGGCACAGACGACGGTCCGTCCTCCGTGTCTCGGCGACGGTTCGTCGAGGCTGCGGGCGCGGCTGGAGTCGTGGCGGGGCTTGGCGGGTGTATCGTCCAGGACTACGGCAGCGAGTCCCAGGAGGGCGAGATCGACGTGGGGGAGGTGCCCGACGAACCGATCACGCTCCAGTGGGCGGCCAGCGAGCAGGAGGCGGGCGCGTCCGAGGAGATCGTCTCCGCGCTCCACGACGCCGGGATGCCCGAAAACATCGACATCAACTTCCTGTCCGGCGGCAACGTGACCTCGGACCGGCAAAACCAGTACGAGCAGTGGCTTGCCGCAGATCGCGAGAAGCCGGACCTCCTGCGAATGGACAACGGGTGGACGATACCGTTCATCGTGCGCGAACGGATCCTCAACCTGGAGCGCGTGCTTCCCGAGGAGACGACAAATCGAGTGAAGAGCGACTACAACGAGATGAGCGTCCGGACGGCGATGGACCCCGAGAGCGAGGACCTGTACGCCATCCCGCTCTGGATGGGGCTGCCGACGATGCAGTACCGCAAGGACCTCGTCGAGGAGGCCGGCTACGATCCCGACGGCCAGAACTGGGCGACGGAGTCGATGTCCTGGAAGCGATTCTCGGAGATCACGGCCGACGTGATGCAACAGCAGGGAATGGATTACGGCTACACGTTCCAGGCTGACGTCTACGCGGGGCTGTCGTGCTGTGATTTCAACGAGTTCATGAGCTCCTGGGGCGGCGCGTACTTCGGCGGCGTCGAAAACCTGTTCGGACCGATCAACGACCGGCCGGTCACGATCAACGAACCGCAGGTTGTCGATTCGATCCGGATGGTTCGAACGTTCATCCACGGCAGCGGCGCGCCGAACACGATGAACGAGTACGCGGGTAACATCGCCCCGGTGTCGGTACTGAACTGGACCGAACAGTCCTCGATGCGGCCGTTCTCGAACGGCGAGACGGTGATGCACCGAAACTGGCCCTACGCGATCAGCGTCAACGGGGCCCCGGAAGCCTTCGGGGAGGATCTCGGTGTGATGCCGATTCCGTGGGCTGTGCGGTCCGACGAAGCCGAGTACGCCGGTACCGGCGGCCCCGTCGCCGCGCTGGGCGGGTGGCACGTCGCGATCAACCCGAACACGCAGAACATGGCCGCCGCCGTCGCCGCGGTCGAGGCGGCGACCAAGGACTCGTTCAACTTCGATCTGTTCGAGATTCTCGGGCAGATCCCGCCCAAACCCGACCTGCTCGACACCCAGAGAGCGAGAGACGTCCCGGTCATGGGCCGATACATGGACGCGCTGCAAGTCGCCAGCCAGAACGCCATCGCCCGCCCGGTGACGGTCGTCTGGCCGGACCAGTCCAGACAGGCTGCACAGGCGGTCAACTCCGCGTACGCGGGTGACGTGGCGCCCCAGCAGGCGATGGCCGACCTCGAGAGGACGTTCGAGGAGATCGAGGAGAGCACGTGATACCACAGATCATGCACATGACAACTCACTGCACGACAACCGACCCGCCCCGGCGCGTACGCTCCGGAAGTCGCTGTCGCCGAAGCGTCACGGTGACTCGACTCGATAGGCCCGCGTCTCATCGGGGCGACGAGACAGGAATAACCGTCGCGACGACACCGCCTGCACCGGGGAGGAGACCGCTCTCACTGAGGGGGTGGACCACGCCATGAGCCTGGCGAGCGTCGTCTCCCAGCCGGCCAACTGGACCGAACGGCTCAACGAGACGCAGTTCGCGTACCTGATGCTGGTGCCGGTGTTCCTGTTGCTGGGCGTCATCGCGATCTGGCCGCTGTTGAGCACGTTCCGGATGTCGCTGTTCGCAGATAACTTGACGAGCGCTGCCACGGTCGGCGAGTTCGTCGGCCTCCAAAACTACGTCGAGTTGCTCTCGGGACAGCGCGAGCCGGTGTTGCCCCGGCCGTTTTTCGACATCAGCCAGCCGTTCCGGAGCGCACTGCTCGTGACGCTGATCTTCGCGGTCGTCAGCGTCCTCTTGGAGACGCTCCTCGGGTTCGCCGCGGCGCTGGTGTTAGACCAGGAGTTCCGCGGCCGGCGCTGGTTCCGCGTCGCGCTGATCCTGCCCTGGGCGGTGCCGATCGTCATCCAGGGGATGATCTTCTACCTGATGTTCGCACCGGGGATCGGCTTCGCGACCGATCCGCTCAACAACCTCGGCATCTTCGGGGCGACGCCGCTGACCAACAGCTTCGACTCGCTGGTGATCATCGTCATCGCCGACGTCTGGAAGACCACCGCGTTCATGACGCTGCTGATCCTCGCGGGGCTCCAGAGCATCGACCGAAGCCTCTACGAGGTCGGCCGGGTTTCGGGCGCGTCGAAGTGGCAGCAGTTCAAGATGATCACGCTCCCGCTGGTGCTGCCGGCGGTGCTGGTCGCGATGCTGTTCCGGTCGATCAACGCGATGCGCGTGTTCGGGTTGATCGAAACGGTGTCGGACTGTGGCACCGTGCCGTCGCTGTCGTGCATGGTCGTCCAGACGTTCAGTTCCGGGCGCTACGGCACGTCCGCGGCGATCGCGTTCCTCACCGCCGCGATCATCGGCGGCGCGGTGATGATCTACATCGTCCAGTTCGCGCGCGGTCAAGCGGAGGTGATCTGAGATGGCCGGCGAAGCCGAGACCTCACGTCAGTCTCAGGAGGAGGAGGATGCCGGTCTCTACGAGCGCTGGGTTCAGGAGTCGATGCAGAACCCCGAGCGGGTGTACAACGGGCTGTTCTACGTCGTCACGCTGTTTTTCCTCGTGACGATGATGTTCCCGTTCTACTGGTTGCTGGTGCTGGCGCTCACGCCCAACGAGCAGATCGCCAACATGGGGCTACTGCCGCGAGGATTCAACGTCGAGGCCTTCGTACGGATCTTCGAGCTGCTGCCGTTCGGCAGGTTCGTGTTCAACAGCATCTTCCTCGCGCTGCTGACGACGGCGATCGTCCTGCTGCTGGCGAGCCTCGCGGGATACGTGTTCGGGCGCCTGGAGTTCCCGGGCCGACAGCCGCTGATGCTGTTGATTCTGGCGATCTCGTACTTCCCGCCGGCGGCGTTCCTGCTGCCGTTGTTCGATCTGTTCACCGGCAACGTCGTGATTCCGCTGGGCCCGGTCGCGATTCAGAGTCCGGTGCTGTTCAACACGCCGGGGGCGATGATCCTGCCGTTCAGTTCGCTGTTCATGCCGCTGTCGATCTTCATACTGACGACGTTCTACGCCCAGATCCCCGACGGGCTCGAAGACGCCGCCAGGGTCGAAGGGACGACGCGGATCGGCGCCCTGTTCAGGGTGATCATGCCCCTGTCGGCGCCCGGCGTCGCGACGGCCGGCATCCTCACGTTCATCGCCGTCTACAACGAGTTCTTCTTCTCGTTCCTGATGAACGACGGGCAGGCCCAGAACTGGGCGCCGATCGTCTGGGGGATCCTGGGCTACCAGGGCCAGTACACGCAGTTCTACAACCTGATGGCGGCCGCGAGCATCGTCGGCGTGCTGCCGGTGGTGATCCTGGTCGTCATCGCACAGGAACGAATCGTGAGCGGACTGACCGCGGGCGCACTCAAGGAGTAAAACAATGGGAGACGTCAAACTAGAACACGTAACGAAACGGTACGCGGACGTAACGGCAGTCGACGACATGAACTTAGACATCAGCGACGGCGAGTTCGTCACGCTCGTCGGCCCGTCGGGGTGTGGCAAGTCCACCACGCTGGAGACGATCGCCGGCCTGACGATCCCCACCGAGGGGACGATCACGATCGCCGATCGCGAGGTGACGAACTTGCCGCCCAAGGACCGGGGGATCGCGATGGTGTTCCAGAACATCGCGCTGTTTCCCCACATGGACGTCTACGACAACATCTCGTTCGGACTGCGGCTGCGAGATTTCGACAAAGAGGAGATCGAGCGGCGCGTCGAGCGCGCGACCGAGATCCTCCAGATTCAGGGGATGCTCGACCGGATGCCCGAAGAGATGTCCGGCGGCCAGCGCCAGCGCGTCGCGATCGGGCGCGCGATCGTCCGGGAGCCCGAAGTGTTCCTGATGGACGAGCCGCTGGCCAATCTGGACGCCAAGCTCCGGGTCCACATGCGCACGGAGCTCCAGCGCCTCCACAAGGAGCTGGACACGACGATCATCTACGTCACCCACGACCAGGCCGAGGCGATGACGATGTCCGACCGCATCGCCGTGCTCAACGAGGGGCAACTCCAGCAGATCGCGGCGCCGCTGACCTGCTACAACGAGCCGGCCAACCGGTTCGTCGCGGGCTTCATCGGCTCGCCCAGCATGAACTTCCTCGAAGGTGAGCTGACGGCCGACGGCATCACGACCGACGACTTCGCGGTCGAGTTCGACGTCGCCGCCCTCGACGGCTACGGCCCCGGCGACGACGTCACGCTGGGCGTCCGCCCGGAGGACGTACACCTCGAAGAGAACGCCGACGAACTCGCCCATCCGACCACCCCGTTCCCCGCCCAGAACGACGTCATCGAGCCGATGGGCGACGAGATCTTCGTCTACCTGATCGTCCACGACCTCGAGGGCGGCGGGCAGGAGGGCGCCGTCACCGAGCGCGACCCCGACGAGCAGGTGCTGATGAGCGTCGATCCGGACGCCGACGTCGAGATGGACGCGCGCGTCCAGATCGTGTTCGACAGGAGCCGCCTGCACCTGTTCGACACCCGATCGGGCGACGCGATCACCCACGGCCTCGTCCAGCCCGCCAGCGGCGTCGACCAGCGAGCACGGGGCGCCGAGTCGGAGGGCGACGACTGATGGTTTCGACCGTCGGCGTCGTGTACGTCGTCGGCGTCACCGTCCTGTTTTTCTTCTGGGTCTACGGCATCTACGCGTTCGGACGGGACGTGCGGCGGCGGTACCTGCCGGCGCTGCGGGCGTACCTGGAGCAACGCGAGAGCGACGCCGAAGCGGCGCGGGCCGAAGAGGAACGGGAGGAGCGAGAGCAACAGTTGTACTGACGCCGGAGGCTCGCGTCCTCCCCGGGCGCCGTCGACGTCGGGCTGAGTGGGCAGTTGTCTCCGTCGGAAGAATATCGTTCATACACAAAATAGCATGAAACAGCAGGTCGGTGAGAACTGCGTATCGAACGGCGGTTCGATCTACACGTCACCAGATTTTAGTAACTAGATATGACTTTTAGACTATGGAACGTCTGTATTTGTACCAAGGAGCGCTTGCCGTGCTGGGGCTGTCGTTTCTGCTCAACGCGGGTAGCTCATTCGCTGCCGGAGACTGGAGTCTCGTTCCACTCCTTTTTGCAGTAAGTGGGGCCGGTCTGCTTCTCGGAGCGGGTTACGAGTCGCTCCGAACTGACCCTGCCGAGTTTACGATCTCTACTGGTTCACTCTTTATTATCAGCGGCGGCGCTTGCCTGAGTCTCGTCATTACTGTTCTCGATATCGTGTTTTCCTTCTGATCGTCTGCCGTACGATCCGTATCGACCGCGCCGAGTCAGGATACATCATCCGCTGAGAGTTTCGACAAAGCCGGCCAGTCGATCAGCGTCGATCCTCGGTCTCGACCTCGCTCCGGGCCACTGACTGGGAGCTGCCGTCCCCGTCGTCGTCGAGCAGTCGCTCCATCTCCCGCTCGAACTCCGACTCACCGATCTCGCCGGCAACGTATCGCTCTCTGAGCTGTTCCTTCCGATCCTCGGTCGTCGGCTCGACCTTTCCGGAGACGTCGAACTCGCGCAGGGCCGGGAACTCCCGTTCGAGGCGCTCAACGAACGACGCCAGCCGGTCGTCCCGGGGCAGCGACGCGCTCCGGAGGACGGAGACGACGGTCGCGAGGAGAAACAGCGCCGCGATCGCGCCGAGAGCCAGCCCCGCAACGACCCACTCGGCGGCTGCTCCGAGCATCGCCAGCACGACGAACTCCTCGCTCGCGTAGACGCCGCCGCTCAACGCCGACAGCGCGTCGAGCAAGCCCAGGAGACCGACGCCGACCAGCAGGACGGTGCTGACGACGAAGCCGCCGAAGTACAGCCAGCGACGCGAGACCATGTCCCAACCTCCGGGCCGGAGCATCGTTAAACGTGCGGACCGTGCGATTACGTCGCCTGTCCGGATCGCGACGACGACGTCGGGGCCCCGACGCCGCTGGCCGTTCGCAACAGCTTAGGGCGCGAGCGCCGACCCACCGACAATGACGGCGCCGCTCGTACTCGACATCGACGGGACGCTGACGAGAGCCGACGGGGAGCCGGGGATCGACCCGCGCGTATTCGAGCCGCTCCGCGAGTGGCCCGCTCCCGTCGTGATCGCGACGGGGAAGGCGTTCCCGTTCCCGGTCGCGCTGAGCCAGTTCGTCGGGCTGCCCGAGCGCGTGATCGCCGAGAACGGCGGCATCGTCTACGCCGAGGGAGAGGTCAGCGTCGTCGGCGCCCGGGACGCCGCCGAGGCCGCCGTGGCGTCGCTCCGCGAACGGGGGTACGATCTGGGCTGGGGCGAGCCGGATCTCGTCAACCGCTGGCGCGAGACCGAGCTCGCCGCCAACCTCGACGTGCCCGAAGCGCCGCTGCGCGAGGTCGCCGCCGAGCACGGGCTGGAGGTCGTCGACACCGGCTACGCCTACCACATCAAGGATCCCGAGATCGGCAAGGGAGACGGGCTCGAAGCCGTCGCGGAACTACTCGGTCGCGATCCCACGGAGTTCGTCGCGATCGGCGACTCGGAGAACGACGTCTCGACGTTCGGCGTCGCCGGCGAGAGCTACGCGGTCGCGAACGCCGACGACGCCGCGCTGGGGGCCGCCGACCACGTCACCGACGGCGTCCACGCCGCGGGAACGCTCGAAGTGCTCGACCGACTGCGATAGTCTCCGTCGCCCGGCCGCGATAGTCTCCGTCGCCCGGCCGCGATAGTCCCCGTCGCCCGGCCGCGATAGTCTCCGTCGCCCGGCCGCGATAGTCCCCGTCGCCCGGCCGCGATAGTCTCCGTCGCCCGGCCGCGATAGTCCCCGTCGCCCGGCCACAGTAGTTCAGTTCGTCGCCTTGCCGACGCCGCCGGACAGACGCCGGCGGATGCCGACGAGGAGTTCGCGAAGCACCGGCGCGCCGTCGTAGAGCCACAGCAGCGCCGTCAGGCCGATCACGCCGGTCTGCACGAGTACGAGCGTCGGCGGATCCGGAGCGGTCAGCGCGTCGACGTACTCGAAGAACAGATCGATCGTCACGCCGACGACCGGCTGCTCCGGGCTCGGCGGCGCTTTTTCGACCGGCCAGAGGACAGGCGACAGCAGGACGTCGCCGCCCCGCAGGACGTCCTCGACGATGTCGCCCGGCAAGTGCAGCAGGTAGCCGACCGCGAGCGCCGCGCCGACCCGAGCGCGGCCGTAGGAGCGGGCGAGCAGGCCGGCGGCGACGGCCAGCGGCACCGCGAGGAAGATCGAGTGACCCAGCGCGTAGCCCGACTCGAACACGCCGTACTGCCACGACAGCGGCTTGTCGATCAGGTCCGGCCCCTGCGAGCCGACGACCGCGGCGACGGCTTCGAGCGCGCCCGGCGATCGCCGGGCGAGGAGATGGCTCAGCAGCGAGTACGCGAGATACCCGACCGCCGCGTGTTCCCAGGGCAGCATGGGCGATCGGAGAGCCCTCGCGGGATTAGTTATGCGGTCGCTGTGACTGACGACGAACGGTACGCGGTGCTTACCGTCGCTTTCGGGCCGTCTACCGCCGCCGACTCACGGTAGTCTGACGCCGTGCTTCGCGAGAAATTCGCCGGCCTCCTTGATCTCGACGGGACTGCCGATGATCCGGAGCCGCTCGCCCTCGGGAACGATCGTCACGACGAACCGCGACTCGATCTCCTCGCGCAATCCGTCCAGATCCTCCGTCGGCAGCACGATCTGCGTGCTGTCGCGGAGTCGGGACGGGTCCGGCATACACGTTTGCGATACGGGGGGTTCGGCAAGAAAATGTCGAAACGTCGCGAACGGGCCCCTGAAACGGGAACGCCGGAGTCGGCGGCGAGACGACCCGCCGATCGATCCCGGGGATCCGCCGGTCGGCGACGGGTGCGAAAGGAAGGGTTTTCGGGCGTCGTTCTCCTATCGCCGCGTGATGGGGCTCGAAGAGGAAATAGAAGAACTCCGCGAAGAGATTGCCAGCACGCCCTACAACAAGTCGACCGAGGGGCACATCGGACGTCTCAAGTCCAAGCTCGCGGAGAAAAAGGAGGAACTGGCCAAGCGCCAGCAGTCCTCCGGCGGCGGCGGTGGCTACCACGTCGAGAAGCACGGCGACGCCACGGTCGCTCTCGTCGGGTTCCCCAGCGTCGGCAAGTCGACGCTGCTCAACGCGCTGACCAACGCCGACAGCGAGGTCGGCTCCTACGAGTTCACGACGCTCGACGTCAACCCGGGGATGCTGGATCTCAACGGCGCGCACATCCAGATGCTCGACGTCCCCGGACTGATCGAAGGCGCCGCCAGCGGTCGCGGCGGCGGGCAGGAGGTGCTGTCGGTCGTCCGCGCGGCCGACCTCGTGATCTTCATGCTCTCGGCGTTCGAGATCGACCAGTACGAGCGACTCAACGAGGAGCTGTACGAGAACAAGATCCGCGTCGATCAGGACCCACCGCGGGTTTCGATCCGACGCAAGGGGAAAGACGGCATCCGTGTGACCTCCAGCGTCGACCTCGATCTGGACGATCACACGATCGGCGAGATCCTCCGCGAGCACGGCTACGTCAACGCCGACGTGACGATCAACGAGCACGTCGACATCGACCGGCTGATCGACGGCATCATGGACAACCGGGTGTACATCCCGTCGATCACGGCGGTCAACAAGACCGACCTGATCGATCCGAGCTACGTCGACACGGTCAAGGAGAACCTCCGCGAGCACGATCTCGATCCCGAGGAGGTGACGTTCATCAGCGCCGAGAAGGAGAAGGGCCTCGACGCGCTGAAAGAGCGCATCTGGGAGGAACTGGATCTCATCCGCATCTACATGGACAAGCCCGGCCGCGGCATCGACTACGAGGAGCCCCTGATGATCGAGAAGGGCAGCACCGTCGAGGACGCCGCGCACAAGCTCGGCGGCGAGTTCGAGGAGCGATTCCGGTTCGCACGGGTGTCGGGCGACAGCGTCAAGCACGACGAACAGCAGGTCGGCCTCGACCACGAGCTCGCCGACGAGGACGTCCTGCGGATGATCACCCGGAAGTGAGCGCGAGGCCGTGACTGACGCCGAAGCGCCCGACGCCGCTGGCGAAACGCGCGACGCTACCGGGGACGGCGATGCCGAAGCACGCCGTGCCGGCAGATTTCTGGCCTTGTTTCTGGCAGGGCTGTCGCCGTGGGTCGTGCTCGCGTTTCCCGGACAGACGGACGTGTTCTTCGCGTGGGGGTGGATCAACCTCGAAGGGCTGCGCGTCGTCACGCTCTACGAGTACCTGTTCGAGTTCACGCGCGGACCGCGCGCGCTGCCCCGACGGATCCAGGCGTGGCCGATCGCGACGCTCCTGTACGCCGGCGCGCTCGCCAGCGCGCTCGCGGGCGTCCTGTTCGGACGCGAGGACCGGCGCGTCACCGCGGGGCTGGCCGTCTTCGCGATGCTCTCGCTGATCCAGTTCGCCGCCGGCTTCGCGCGCCCGAGCGTCACGCCGCTGCCGGTCGGCGTCGTCGCCGTGCTGGTCGTGCTGTGGTGGTTTGACGGCGATCTACTCGGACTGTAGGCCGAGTCGGTCGGGAAAATCCGGCGCGGCCGCTCGAAGTACGTGAAAACAAAGTTCAAAAACCGACCCGGACCGACGGTGGTTACCGTTCGGACCGCCGCCGGGACGCCGAACCGCGGCTCCCGGCTGCGGTCTCAGGCGAACTGCGCCTGGCCGTCGGCCTCGAGCAGTTCCTTGTAGCGGTTGCGGATGGTGACCTCGGAGATGTCGGTGACCTCAGAGACCTGGGACTGGGTGATCTCCTCGTTGCACAGCAGCGGGGCGGCGTAGACGGCCGCCGCCGCCAGCCCGACGGGGCTCTTGCCGCTGTGGATCCCCTTGTCGGTCGCCGTGCGGAGCAGTTCGCGGGCGCGCTGTTCGGACTCGTCGGAGAGGTCGAGTTCCGAGGCGAAGCGCCCGACGTACTGCTCGGGGTTCGCCGGCTGGATTTCGAGGTTCAGCTCGCGGACGATGTAGCGGTAGGTGCGCTTGAACTCCATCTCGTCGATGCGGGAGACCTGCGCGACCTCGTCGATCGATCGGGGCGTTCCAGTCTGGCGCGCCGCGGCGTACAGCGCGGCGCTGGCGACGCCCTCGATGGAGCGCCCGGGGAGGAGGTCCTCGTTGAGCGCGCGGCGATAGATCACGCTGGCGGTCTCGCGAACGTCCTCGGGGAGGCCGAGCGCGGAGGCCATGCGGTCGATTTCGCCGAGGGCCTGCTTGAGGTTGCGTTCCTTGGAGTCGCGCGTGCGGAAGCGCTCGTTCCAGGTGCGCAGGCGCTGCATCTTCTCGCGCTGGCTGGAGCTGAGGGTGTTGCCGTAGGCGTCTTTGTCCTGCCAGCCGATGTTGGTCGAGAGCCCGTCGTCGTGCATCATCTTCGTCGTCGGGGCGCCGACGCGGCTCTTCGAGTCCTTCTCGGCGGCGTCGAACGCGCGCCACTCGGGCCCGCGGTCGATCTCGTCTTCCTCGACGACCAGTCCGCACTCGGTACAAATCGTCTCACCGTGTTCGGTGTCCGACTCGAGCCGGCCGCCGCACTCGGGGCACAGCTGCTGGTCTTCGCTCTCCTCGGTCCGCTCCGTCGTTCGTTCCCGCGTCGATACGTCGTCGTTCGTTCGGATGCTCGTTTCTGTCATTGGTAACTCACCGTGGGTGGGAGGGCAAGGGCTGACCGGTCGGGAAAATCCCAAAATACGGCCGGGTACCGCGCTCCTACTACTCCATAAGAGGGAAAGCCTTATAAGTGTTTCGTAGTGAAGGTTAGTGATATATAAATACTTGTCGGATGGCATCACGATCCGGGCGGCCGGCCGGCGGGCGCTACCGATCGAGGTAATCCCTCGCTTCGGCGTCGGAAACCTGTCCGAAATCTCGATAGTACTGGCCAACTGCCCGAAATCCCGCCGGCGCTTCGATGGCATGCACTTCGTCTGCAAACGACCGGAGGGCGGCCAGCGAGTTCGGCGAGCCGACCGGCACCGCCAAGACGACTCGCTCCGCGCCCCGATCGCGCACCTGCCGGAGACACGCCCGGGCGGTCGCGCCCGTCGCGACGCCATCGTCGACCACGACGACGGCCCGGTCCCGGACGTCCGGCGTCTTCGCAACCCCGCGGTACGTCCGCAGTTTCTCGCGGGCGCTCGCGGCCGTCCGCTCTCGTTCGCTCTCGACGTAGGCGTCGTCGACGCCGACGCGGTCGATCAGCTCCTCGTTGCGCCAGACGCTCCCGTCACTCGCCACGGCGCCGATCGCGAGCTCCTCGTTGTGGGGCGCGCCCATCTTCTTGGCGACGACCACGTCCAGTTCAGCGTCGAGTCGATCTGCGACGGGGCGGGCTACCGGGAGCGCCCCGCGCGGAATCCCGAGTACGAGGTCAGCTCGAACGCTGCGCTCGACGAGCAGGTCGGCCAGCCGTTCCCCCGCTTCCCCCCTATTCTCGAACATGCCGACTCCCGGTCGTCCTACGACGGGCGCGTACTAACGCTTTGCATCGGTCGGCGGGGTGAGACGTCGGCATCAGTCGTCCGGCGCCGGCGCCGCACCGTCGCGGTCGACGGCGGCGCTGCCGTCACCGACAGAGTGGTCTCCCTCGACGGCATCGACCGCGTCCGCGACGGCTTCGGGTGCCCGCTCCGGCGCAACTGCCGACGCGTCGGCCGCATCGGCGTCCGCCGGAGAGGCATCGGCGTCCATCGGCGCGACCGCGATCTGCGCGGGCGCAGCGGCGGCTGTCGCAACCAGCGCGTCGACCGCAGCGTCGGCGCCGCTCCGCACGAGCGCGGCGGCGTCGGCGGTACGGGCCCGCTCGCGCGCCGCGTCGAGTTCGGCGTCGTCGGGCGGCGACAGCGGCGTCGTCGAGACGAGATCGGCGCCGAGGCTCCGGGCGGTCGCCGCGGCGACGTCGCCCTCGGGCAGCGGACCGACCGAGAGGTCGAAGCCAGCGTCGTCGAGGGCGACGAGCGTCTCGGCGGCCGTCTCGCCCGCGCCGGCGACGTGGACCCGGGCTCCTCTGGACGGGGCCCGGTCCGCCAGCGCCGTGACGGAGACCGATCCGGTCGCCGGATCGCGTCCGACGACCGACCGGACGTCGAACGCCGCCGCGACCGCCGACTCGGTGAGCACGTCCTCGGGCGGGCCGACCGCGAGAAACTCGCCGCCGGTCAGGATCGCCAGCCGGTCGCAGTATCGCGCCGCGAGATCGAGGTCGTGGATCGCAGCGACGGCGGCCGTGCCGTCGTCGACGAGCGAGCGCACCATCTCCAGGGTCTCGACCTGGTGGTTCACGTCGAGGCTCGCGGTGGGTTCGTCGAGCAACAGCGCGGGCGTCTCCTGAGCGACCGCGCGAGCGAGCAGCGCGCGCTGGCGCTCGCCGCCGCTGACCTCGTCGATCGACCGGTCCGCGAGGGCGTCGACGCCGGTGCGCTCCAGCGCCGACTCGATCACCCGCCGGTCCTCGGCCGAGGCGGGGGTGAACCGCGACCGGTGGGGGTGGCGCGCCATCGCGACGATCTCGCGCACGTCGAAGGAAAACGAGACGGCGGTGTCCTGCGGGACGACGGCGACCCGCCGGCTCGCGGCGCCCGAGGAGAGTTCGTGGACCTCGTCGCCGTCCACGAAGACCTCGCCCGCGTCCGGCGCGAGGACGCCGCTGATCGCTCGTAGTAGCGTCGTCTTGCCGGCGCCGTTCGGCCCGACGACGCCGACGAGTTCGCCGGGCGCGACGTCGAGCGACACGCCCGAGAGGACCTGAACGTCGCCCAGCGAAATCTCGACGTCCGCGACGCTGATCGTCGGGTCGCCATCGCGGGACGCCGACCCGGCGTTCTCGGTCACAGCCCGTGCACCTCCCTCGATTTGAGCAGGAACAGGAAGAACGGCGCCCCGACGGCCGCGGTGACGATGCCGACCGGCATCTCGGCGGCCCCCGAGCGGGCGATCGTGTCGGCGACGACGAGAAAGGAGCCGCCCGCGAGCGCGCTCGTCGGGAGCAGCACGCGGTGGTCCGGCCCGACGACGAGCCGCATCGCGTGGGGGACGATCAGCCCGACGAAGCCGATGACGCCCGTGACAGCGACGCCAGCGGCGGTGACGACGCTGGCGACCGCAAGCAACAGCAGCTTCGCGCGCTCGACCTCGACGCCGAGGTGGTGAGCCTCCTCCTCGCCGAGTAACAGAACGTTCAACTCCCCGGTGTAGGCGCCCAGGACGGCCAGCCCGAGCAGCGTCACCGGGAGCACGAACGCCACTTCCCCCCAGGTGCTGTGCTGGAGGTGGCCCATCAGCCAGTAGACGGCCTGTTCCAGGCTTTCACCGCTCTGGAGCAGCAGGTACGAGATCACTGCGCCCAGAAACGTCTGGACGGCGACGCCGGCGAGCAGCAGCGTCGCGACGGGCGTCCGGCCGCCCTCGGTCGCGATGGCGTAGACCGCGAAGGCGGTGACGATGGCGCCGACGAACGCCGCCAGTCGCAGGTCGACCGGCACGAGCGAGGGCACCGCGATGGCGGCGACGGCGCCGACCGCCGCGCCCGAGGAGACGCCGACGATGGAGGGATCGGCCAGCGGATTCCGGAAGAAGCCCTGCATCACGGTGCCCGCGGCGGCCAGTCCGACGCCGACGGTCGCCGCGAGCACGATGCGGGGCAGCCGGATGTTGACGACGATCGTCCGCGTCGTCGCCGGGACCGACGCCGAGAGCGGCGCGATCCACTGCAGGTCGGGCCAGACGTAGGGGATTCCCACGCCGGGCGCGAGTCGCCAGACGCCGGAATCGAGACTGACGCCGGCGGGGACGACGAACGCGTCGTAGGCGGCTTTCGCGGCCGCCAGCGGGGTGATGTCGACCGGGCCGATCGTGGCACTCACGAGGATCACGGCGACGAGCAGCGCCGCCAGCGGAACCGACCAGACGACCGCGCGCACCGCCGGTCGGGTCCGGGCTGCGGTCGCGAGGCTCCCCAGACGAGACAGCCGGTTCTCCGCGGATTCCGGTGCGGTGGTCACGACGTGTCTACAACCCCGGTTGCAGTAGACAAATATTTATTGGACACGGGACGAGGACACGACGATGACACGAACACGGACAGCGGTCCTCGTCGCGCTCGTCGCGTGCGCCGCCCTGATCGCGGGCGCCGCCGCGCCCGCCGCGGCTGCCGCCGGCGGGGCGCCGGCGGACGACTTCGGACAGAACGCCGAAGTCGTCGACGCGACGACCGCGACGCCGTCGATCGCCGACGCGGCACAGGACGACCAGCTGAACTGCTCGTTCCCGCGAACCGTCACCGACGCCGGTGGCGAGGAGATGACGATCGAGCAGGAGCCCGAGACGATCGTGACGCTGAACCCCTCGGCCGCCCAGACGCTCTGGGAGATCGGCGCCAGGGACAAGGTCGTCGGCGTCTCGCAGTACGCGACCTATCTCGACGGAACGGACAACCGGACGATCGTCAGCAACGAGGACGGCACCACGTCCGCCGAGAAGGTCGTCAACCTCGACCCTGACCTCGTGCTCGCGCCGAACACGGTCGCCAACGAGACCGTCGACCAGCTCCGGAACAACGGTCTGACCGTCTACCAGTTCGCGTCGGCGTCCTCGATCGACGACGTGTACGACAAGACCGAGCGAATCGGCGAGCTCGCCGGCGCCTGCGAGGGCGCCACCGAGACCGTCGAGTGGATGCAGACCGAGATCGACGCCGTCCGGGAGAACGTCAGCGAGAGCGACCGCCCGAGCGTCTACTTCGAGTTCTTCGGCACGACGCCCGGCGCCGGGACGTTCCAGCACGACGTGATCACGACCGCCGGCGGGCAGAACACCGCTGCGCAGGCCGGCCTCGACGGCTGGAAACAGATCAACGACGAACAGCTGATCGCGCAGGATCCCGAGTTCCTGCTGGTGCTGGAGGGATCGGAGGTTCCGGATCGAGAGGCCGTCCAATCCACCAGCGCGGTGCAGAACGACCGGATCATCGAGGCGAACAACAACTACATGCAACAGCCCGCGCCGCGAGTCGTCTACGCGATTCAGGAGATCAGCGAACAACTCCAGCAGTACGAGAGCGACAGCGGCGACTCGACCGCTGACGGTGAGAGCGACGGCAACGACAGTGGCAGCGGCGACAGCGTCCCCGGATTCGGCGTCGTCCCCGCGGTCGCCGCGCTGCTGAGCGTCGGCGTCCTGGCGCGCAGACGGAACTGATCGCCCGCTACCGACGGGTGCCGACTCGTCGCGGAAACCGACCTTTTTACGTCGTCGACGCCGACCGACCAGTATGGTCGAAAACGTCATCTGGCCCGCGTACTTCGACGCGGACCTCACGCGGTCGAAGGGACGCCGCGTCCCGGAGGAGCTCGCGGTGCCGAGCCCCGAAGTGGAGGAGATCGCACAGGCCGTCCAGCAGGTCGGCTACGACGCCGTCGTCGAGCGCGACGTGGCGTACCCCCGCGAGCACTACCAGCAGCGCGGTCGCGTGCTCGTCAAAGACGCCGACGACGCCAAGAACGACGTCGTTCAGGCCGTGGCCGCCTACGTCTCGACGATGCGCGAGTGATGCAGCGACTCGGCAAGGTCGACCGAACGGCCCAGGGGCTGGCGATCGTGCGGCTGGACGACGCCGACGACCCGCCGCCGATCGGCCGCGAGGTCGTCGACGAGTCGCTCTCGACGGCGGGCCGGATCGTCGACGTGTTCGGGCCGGTCGAGGGCCCCTACGTCGCGATCACGCCGGCGAACGACCGGCGGATCGCGACGCTGCTGGACGAGAAGCTGTACGTGCAGTAAGAGCGCGAACCGCGGTCAGTCCGCCTTGCCTTCGACCGTGAGACACTCACAGCGATCGGCTTCGGGATCGAAGCAGTCCGGACACTCCGACCGGCGGTCGATGATCGTGTCGAGTCGCTCGGCGACCGTGTCGTCGATGACGCTCTCTAAGGCGCGGGCCTCCTCGCGGTAGCTCTCGACCTCCAGCACGTTCGCGAGGAACCGTTCGATGATGCAGTACGTCTGCAGCGCGTCCCGCGCGCGGCCGATTCCCTCGTCGGTGAGTTCGACGCCCTTGTACTTCTCGTGGTCGGCGAGGCCCCGATCCTCCAGCTTCCCGATCATCTCGTTGACGCTGGCGGGGCTGACGTCGAGCATGTCCGCGAGCCGTCCGGTCGACGCCGGCCCGTCCTCCATCATCTGCGCCAGGTAGATCGCCTTGAGGTACTGGTCTGCTGTATTCATTCGAGATCACCTCGGAGATCGAGAATGAGCTCGATAGAGCTCGCTCTATCGGTGTTCATTCCCGGTCCTCCATGATCGCGGTCACTTCCTCGACGCCCTCCTTTTCCTCCTCGCGGATCGTCCGCAGGGTGTCGAGCACCAGCGCCTCGTCGACGGTGTAGTCGGCGTCGCTGGCCTCGATCGCCTCGATGAGGTCGTCGTAGAACTTGTAGGCGGTCTCCTCGTTGCAGAGCTGGTCGTACAGCAGCCCGTCGAAGTCCTCGGGCTGGTTGCTCGCGTAGTGCTCGCGGACCAGCAGCTCGATCTCGTCGTAGCCGACCGTCTCGGCGTCCATTTCGTCGACCAACGATTCGAGGCGGGCGCGGTGCTCGGCGGACTCCTCGGCCGCGTGGTCGAGCAACTCGGCGATATCCTCGTCGAGTTCGGCCCGCTCGTCGGGCGAGAGCGACTCCAAGTGCGAATAGGCACGCGCCTCGACGACCTCCTCCAGCACGACTCCGATCTGGAGGAGCCGGGCGAGCTGGCGGTCAGTCGAGACGCGTTGACCCAGGCTCATACCCACCACTCGGAGAGCCGGTCACTTAACGCTCCCTACTTTCTGCGTCCTGCGGCGTCTCCGGCCCCGGCCCGGGTCCGGCGGGACGACGAGCGGCAACACAGGCCGACGGCTACAGCGCCCCCAGAGCTATCCGCCGATCTGTGGTCACGTCACCCATGCGCTACCTCGAAGTCAGGGTGCCGGGCGGCAAACGCGGTGCCATCCTCGACATCCTCGACGAGGAGGGCGTCGATTACGTCGTCAGCGACGAGACCAGCGGCCGAGGCTACGCCGCTGTGATCCGCTTTCCGCTACCCACCCGGGCCGTCGAGCCGGTGCTCGACCGGTTGCACGAGGCTGGTATCGACGACGACGCCAGCGTCGTCGTGATCGACGCCGAGACGGTGCTCTCGGAACAGTTTTCCCGACTCCGGGATCAGTACGGCCGCGGCGGCAAGCGGGGTATCCGCACGTCGCGGCAGGTCCTCCGCACGAAGGCCGAGGAACTGATGCCGGTGTTTCCCATTTACGTCACGATGCTGCTGATCAGCGCCGTCGTCGCTACGGCCGGGCTGCTGGCTGACTCGCCCGCGGTCGTGGTGGGGTCGATGGTGATCGCGCCGCTGATCGGCCCCGCGCTGGCGGCCAACATCGGGATCGTCACCGGCGACGCCGATCTCAGGTCGACCGGGTTTGCCTACCAGTTCGTCGGCCTCGCCGTGGTCGTCCTGGCGTCGATCGGCCTCGCCGTCCTCGCCCGCTTCGCCGGACTGGAACCGGCGGGCGTCGACATCGTCGTCGCGACCGAACTGGAAGAGCGCGTCTCGCCGAATCTGCTCTCGCTGGCGGTCGCCCTGGGCGCCGGCGTCGCCGGCATCCTGAGTCTGACGCGGGGCTTTTCGGAAGCGATCGTCGGCGTCATGATCGCCGCCGCGCTCATCCCGCCCGCCGCTGCCGTCGGGATCACCGTCGCGTGGGGGATGTACGGTGCGGCGCTGGGCGCCGCCGGACTCGTTGCCGTGAACGTGCTGTCGATCAACCTCGCGGCCCTCTCGACGCTGTGGGTCGCCGGCTATCGCCCGCAGGGGCTGTTCGAAGTCGCCCCGACGCGTACGGTGACGTACGCGTACGCGGCTGTATTCACCGCCGCGTTGCTGGTGCTGGCGGCGCCGCTGGCCGGGGTCACGATGCTCGACATCCACACCACGCAGGTCCAGTCGGCCGCCGAGGAGGACGTGGCCGCCGTGCTCAACGAGTCCGAATACGATGAGTACGAACTCGAAACCGTCGAGGTGGTGCTCGACGAGGGCTACCCCGTTCAGTCGATCGAGCGCGTCGTCGTCACGGTCTCCAGCCGCAATCCGGGCGTCAGACCGGAGTTGACCGATCGTCTGTACAGCGAACTCAGCGAGGACACTGAAGAGCCGCTGGTCGTCGAGGTACAGTTCATCGTCGCCGACGAACAACGTTCGTCGAATGCTGCTTCGGCGTCGCCTCGCGGGGACGCTGGAGGGCAGCTCGACCGTCGATCTTCCGGATAGTGACGCGGCTGAGCCGCCGCTACTCGGGAGCAGTAGCCGAAGAAAAAACGAACCGAAAGCGGCGCTATTCCCGCAGACGCTGGGCCACGAGGTCTTCGAGATCCTCGCGGAGTTCGTCGACCGCGACCTCGTCGAGGACGGGGACGAAGAAGCCCTCGACGAGCATGTTCGTCGCGTCCTCCTCGTCGACGCCGCGGCTGGTCATGTAGAACAGCTCCTCCTGGTCGACCTGACCGACGGTCGCGGAGTGGCTGGCCTCGGTGTCGTGGTTGTTGATGATCAGCTTCGGGGAGGCGTCGGCCTCGCTCTCGTCTGAGAGCATCAGGGTGTTCTCGCGCTGGTAGGAGTTGGTGTCCCACGCGCCCGAGCCGACGTCCTGAACGCCCTCGTACACCGAGCGTGCCACGTCGTCGATGACGCCGCGGGTCACCAGATCGGCCGTGGTGTGCTCGGCGCGGTGCCAGACGCGGGCGTCGAGATCGAAGTGCTGGTCCTCGTGGCCGAAGAACGCGCCGACGATCTGGGTCTCCGAGCCGTCGCCGTTGAGCTCGGTCTCGACGCTGGACTTCGTGAGCCGCGAGCCGACGTTGCCCTCGATCCAGTCGACCGTGGCGTACGTGTCGGCGTCGCCGCGCTTGTGGGTGAAGTTGTACGTCTCCTCGTCGACGTTCTGGAGCGAGCCGTACTGGACGTTCGAGTTCTCGCCGGCGGCGATCTCGACGACGCCGCTGTAGTAGCGATCGCCCTCGACGTCGGCGTCGCCCGTGCTCTGGCGCTCCAGCAGCGTGACCGAGGAAGACTTCTCGGTGACGACGAGCGTGTAGTTGAACAGCGACTGGCTGTTCATCTCGGTCCGGACCTTCACGTCCTCGGCCTCGACGCCCTCGGGGACGTGGACGACCGTGCCGGTCGAGAACAGCGCCGTCGACAGCGCGGTGAGGTAGTTCGACTGCGGGTCGACGACGCTGCCGAAGCGCTCTTCGAGGAGGTCGTCGAGCTCGTCGACGGCCTCGCTCCAGGGAAGCACCTCGACGCCCTCGGCGTCGACGAGCTCCTTCTCTTCGGCGGCATCGAGCGGATCGACCAGAGACTCGTAGTCCAGATCCTCGAGGTTCGTCCACTTGCGGCCCGGCGTCTGGATGACCGACGGCATGTCGAGGTCGTCCAGCGCGTCGAGCGCGTCGAGACGCGTCTCCAGGAGCCACTCGGGCTCCCCGAGCTCCTCGGAGATCTGGCGAACGGTGCTCTCGTCGATCGTGGCGTGTACCTGCGTACTCATATTATCCGAGGCTCCCCTCCATCTCGAGCTCGATGAGGCGATTGAGCTCGACCGCGTACTCGATCGGCAGTTCCTCCGTGATCGGCTCGATGAAGCCCGAGACGATCATCTGCTTGGCGTCGTCGTCGTCGAGACCGCGCGACTGGAGGTAGAAGATGTCCTCGTCGCCGATCTTGCCGACGGTGGCCTCGTGGGCGACGTTGACCTTCGACTCCTCGATCTCCATGTACGGCATCGTGTCGCTGGTCGACTCGTTGTCGAACATCAGCGCGTCGCACTCGACGGCGGTCGAGGAGTTCTCGGCGCCGTCGGCGATCTGGACGAGTCCGCGGTAGTTGGTGCGGCCGCCGTCCTTGGCGATCGACTTGGACTCGACGGTGGACTTCGTGTCGGGCGCGTTGTGGTACACCTTCGCGCCGGTGTCGATGTCCTGGCCCTCGCCCGCGAAGGCGATGGTGATGTGGTTGTCCGTCGCGCCGCGACCCTTGAGGATCGTCGAGGGGTACAGCATCGTGGCCTTCGAGCCCATCGAGCCCGAAACCCACTCCATCGTGCCGCCCTTCTCGGCGATGGCGCGCTTGGTGTTGAGGTTGTACGTGTTCTTCGACCAGTTCTGCACGGTCGAGTACTGGACGTGGGCGTCCTCGCCGACGAACACTTCGACGCCGCCGGCGTGGAGGTTGTGGGTGCCGTACTTCGGCGCCGAACAGCCCTCGATGTAGTGGACTTCCGACCCTTCCTCGGCGATGATGAGCGTGTGCTCGAACTGGCCCATCCCCTCGGAGTTCATCCGGAAGTACGCCTGGACGGGCATCTCGACGGTGACGCCCTCGGGGACGTACACGAACGAGCCGCCGGACCAGACCGCGCCGTGGAGCGCCGCGAACTTGTTGTCGCTCGGGGGGACGCAGTTCGTCATGAAGTGCTCCTTGACGAGCTCGGGGTGCTCGCGGACGGCCTCGTCCATGTTGCAGAAGATGACGCCCTTCTCTTCCCACTGCTCCTGCATGTTCTGGTAGACGACCTCGGACTCGTACTGGGCGCCGACGCCCGAGAGCGCCTTGCGCTCGGCTTCGGGGATGCCCAGCTTCTCGAAGGTGTCCTGGATCTCGTCCGGAAGGTCCTCCCAGTTGTCCGCGCCCTCGCGCTTGTCGACGTCGGGGCGGATGTAGGGGACGATCTGCTCGACGTCCAGCCCGGAGAGATCGGGCATGCCGGGCCAGCCCTGCGGCATCGGCATCTCCTGGTACTGCCGCAGCGCGCGGAGGCGCCGTTCGAGCATCCAGTCGGGCTCGTCCTTGTCGTCGCTGATGAGCCGGACGACTTCCTCGGTCAGGCCCTTGTCGGAGCGGACGGCCGAGTTCTCCTCTTTCTTGAACTCGAACCGTTCCTCGGTGTCGGTCTCTTGTAGGTGGTCTTGATCTGAACTCATGGTTTAGTGTTGTATGGTAATCGCTGGAGCCGTATCAGGCTGTCTCGTAGACCTGCTCGCGGACCCAGTCGTAGCCCTCGTCCTCGAGCTTCTCGGCAAGCTCCGCGCCGCCGCTCTTGGCGATCTCGCCGTCGAGCATCACGTGGACGTGGTCGGGTTCGACGTAGTCGAGGATCCGCTGGTAGTGAGTGATCTGGAGAATGCCGGTGCCCTGCTCGTCGCGCAGCGCGTTGATGCCGTCGGAGACGTCCTGCAGGCGGTCGATGTCGAGCCCGGAGTCGATCTCGTCGAGCACGGCGATCTCGGGTTCGAGGATCGCGGCCTGGAGCACCTCGTTCTGTTTCTTCTCGCCGCCGGAGAAGCCGGCGTTGAGGTAGCGACGGGCGAACTTCTCGTCCATGTCGAGCTGCTCCATCTTCTCGGAGAGGATCTGCTGGAACTCCGCGACGTCGACCTCGCCCTCGTCGGCGGGGCCCTCCATCGGGGAGTTCTCGTAGCCCGCTTCCTCCTCTTCCTCGTCCTCGTCGGCGTCCTCTTCGTCCTCGAAGAGCTCCTCGCGCTCCTCGATCTTGGCGTTGAGCGCCGTGCGAAGGAAGTTCGACATCGTGACGCCCTCGATCTCGGCAGGATACTGGAAGCCGAGGAACACGCCGAGCGCGGCGCGCTCGTTGGGCTCGAGGTCGAGCAGGTTCCAGGTCTTCTGGTCCTCGTCGAACTCGATGCCCTCGAACTCGTCGCCCTCGAACTGGAGCAGCACCTCGCCCTCTGTTACTTCGTAGGCGGGGTGGCCGGCGATGATCTTCGCCGTCGTCGACTTCCCGCTGCCGTTCGGTCCCATCAGGGCGTGGATCTCGCCGGGCTCGACCTCGAGATCGACCCCGTTGAGGATCTGTTCGCCACCGTCCTCTGCGACCTTCGCGTGGAGATTGTTGAGTTGTAGCGTAGCCATTGCTGAAAGTCCTCTGTCACTCGAACGGTGGGGTCGCCCGCTCATAATGGTTTCGCATTTCTCGCAATCAGTTGGCGTTCTGCGAAAATACTTTTCCCGTTCCGGAACACGTGGCGTTGCAGATGCCGGGGACGGAACGGCGCGCGGACCGATCAGAATCGTCTCGACGGACGAGTAGGAACACGGAAACCGATCGCGTCGGACCGATGGGTATGGACGACGCGGGAAAGATCGACCGTGAGTTCTTCGAGGGAGAGATCGCGCCGCGGTTGGGCGCCGCGCGGGACGACGTGGCGATCGGACCGACCTACGGCGTCGACTTCGGCCTCGTCGAGATCGACGACAGCGTCCTCGCGGTCGCGACCGACCCGATCTCGATCCTGCCGGAACTGGGCTTCGAGCGGGCGGGTCGCTTCGGCATCCGGATCGTGCTCTCGGACGTCGCCGTCTCCGGACTGGCGCCGTCACACGTCGCCGTCTCCTTCGCCCTGCCGCCCGAGACGACCGACGAGGAGTTCGCGCGGTTCTGGGGCGCCGTCGACGAGGAGTGTCGCGATCTCGGCGTCAGTATCGTCACCGGCCACACGGCGCGCTACGACGAGAGCCGGTACCCGTGGGTCGGCAGCGGAACGGCGTTCGCGGTCGGCGACGCCGAGGACGTTGTCCGGCCCGACGGCGCGCGTCCGGGCGACGACCTGCTGGTGACCAAGGGCCCCGGCGTCGAGACCGTCGGTCTATTATCCTCGCTGTTCCCCGAGCAGATCGACCTGCCCGCCGAGACGCTGGCGGTCGCTCAGGAACGGCTCGACGACGTCGAGACGGTGCGGGACTGCGCGGCGGCGGTCGACGCGGGTCGCGTCACGGCGATGCACGACGCGACCGAGGGCGGGCTGATCGGCGCCCTGCACGAGGTGGCCGGCAGCGCCGGCGTCCGCATCGACGTCGACGCCGATGCCGTGCCGACGATGTCCGGCGTCGAAGCCGTGAGCGAGGCGCTGTCGATGGATCACTGGCGCGCGAGCACGGCGGGAACGCTCCTGATCGCGGTCCACCCCGACGACACCGACGCCGTCGTCGCGGCGCTCGAAGCCCGCGGGACGCCGGTCGGCGTCGCCGGCAAGGTAACGGACGGATCGGGCGTCGTCGTGGACGGGGAGCGGGTCGCGGCGCCGAGCGGCGACGCCGCCTGGCCGGTCTACGAGCGACTGCTCTCGGAGTGAGTTGGCGGACCGCGGATCGGGACTACATGAAGCTGCCGAGCCCGGTCTGCTCCTGGCCGCTCTTGACCTCCTCCCAGGAGATGTCGAGCGCTTCGAGGACGCGCTCGATCGGGCCCTGCAGCGTCTTGTCGAGCATCTTCTCGTAGTCGACCTCGAACGCGTCGGGGATCTGGTCCTCGTACTCGAAGCAGATCACGTCCGGATCGCGCTTGAACTCGCCGTACAGCGGGTCGGTCTGCGGATCGAACCCGTTCTCGTTTTCCATGCGCCGGAAGAACTCGGGATGGACCTTCTTCAGGTAGAGTCGCTTCGGCTTCGATCCGCTGGTGAAGTTCGTCCCGAGCAGCATATTGGCGTACTTGGCGCCCCGGACCTGCGCGGTGTCAGTGTCGTAGTTGTCGAGTTTCTTCCCGATGCCGCCGGGGATGCCGATCTCGTCGAGCGAGACGTCGCCGCTCTGGACGCGCTGGATCACCTCGTGGACGTAGTCTTTGACCTCCTCGATGTCCTCACCGCGGACGATCCGGGTGATGACCTCCAGCTGGACCTCCTTGGTGATCGGCGCGATGTCCGAGCGCTGGTACTCGAACCCGGTGATGTCGATGTCGTCGACGTCCTTGCCCTCCTTCCAGACGATGTGACCGGCGTAGCGCTTCTTCGTGCCCGCCTGGAAGAATCGTCGATAGAGCTTCTCGAACTCGATCTGGAAGCGGTGCTCCTCGGCGTTCAGTTCCTCGCGCGCGAACTCGTCGTAGGCGTCGTTGATGTGCTCCTCGATTTCGAAGGACTGCTCGATGGCGTCGTCCTTCGGGACGTCGTCGCCGAGCTCCAACATGACAGAATCAGTGTCACCATAAATAACCTGATATCCGAGGTCGTTCGCCGCTGTTTCGGTGAACTCGATAACGTCTCGCCCTGTTGCGGTTACGGCGGCCCCCATCTCCTTATCGTAGAGGCGGAACCGATCCCATCCCAGGACCCCGTAGAGAGAATTCATAATAACCTTGACAGCTGCTTGCTGCCGGTCGAACCGCTCGTAGTCCTGGCTGTCGGGGTCGTTCTCGTTCCGGAGGGACTTCTTCTCCTCGCGCTCGCTGAGGAGTTCGTCGACCATCTCCCGGATGATGCCGTCCGGCTCCTTCCGGAAGTGGGTCCCATTGGGCGCGCGGTAGGTCTCGCCGTCGTACGCCTCGGGGTCGACCTTGGTCTCTGGTGAGGCGTTGGTCGTCACCATGCACATCGGGTACAGCGACTTGAGGTCCAGCACGGTGACGTTCTCGCGGACGCCCGTGATCGGGTCGAACACGGCGCCGCCCTCGTAGTCCTCGCCCTCGTGGCGGCCCTTCGAGGGGAGCGCGAAGTCGCCGTGGACCTTGTGGAGCACGTACATGTCGACCGCGTCGCCCGGCGTCGGCGCGTCTTCGAGCTTGCAGCCGACGAACGATCGCACCTCGTCCCAGAACGCGACGATGTCCTGCTTGCGGTCGAGTTCGACGCAGAGCTCGACGTCCCGGAGGTTGTACTCCAGCAGGCGCTCGGGATCCTGCTCCCAGAGGTCGCCGATGTCGCCGGTGTAGCGTTCCTTGCCGACGCCGAGCTCCTGCTCGCCGACGGCGTCGAGCCGGTAGGATTCGAGTTCGGTGAACTGCGTGCGCTTGTAGGCATAGAGCAGGTCGAACACGACTCGGCCCTTGATGTCCGGACCGCCCCAGCCGCCGGCCCAGACCTCGTTCACTCGCGAGAGCCGGTCGTAGGACAGTCCGAGATTCTCCAGCCGGTTCACCAGATACGGCGCGTCGAAGTCCTCGAAGTTCCAGCCCGTCAGCACGTCCGGATCAGTATCCTCGACGTACTCCAAGAACGCCCGGAGCATCGCCTCTTCGGAGTCGAACGTCCGGACCTCGTAGTCGGCGTCTTCCGCCATGGGGTCGTACTCACCCAGGGCTTCGGGCGCGTCGACGCCGCCGACCGGCGCGTCGTAGAGCCAGACGACGTACTCGTCGTCGTAGGAGTCGTGGCTCGTCAGGCAGACGATCGGCTGCTCTGCGTCCTCGGGCTCGGGGAACCCGTGGCGGTCGTCGACCTCGATGTCGAACGTGTTCACGCGGGGCCGAGCGGTCGACTCGACGGCCTCGACCTCGTCGTGGACGACGACGAGCGCGCCCTCCTCGTCGCGGCGCAGGGGTACTTCGATCCCGCTCTCGACGTCCTTGTCGATCAGGAAACGGTTGGGGAACAGGATGTCGGCCTCGAAGTGATCGAACTCGTCGCGGACGTTCCCGACGTCCCGCGGGGTTCGGCCGAAGATCTTGGTCAGCTTCTCGCCCCGGATGCTCTCGAAGTACTCGCCGTTCTCGTCAGTTTCCGCCGAGCCCGTCAGGACGTCGTACTCGTCCTCGGGCGGGCGCTCCAGCGAGTCGGTCGGCGCGTAGAAGTACGGCCGGAAGCCGATCACCTTGACGTGCTCGGGCTCGTCGTCGGCGTCGCGGCCGAACACGTGCATGATCGGGCGCTCGCTCGGCCCGTTGCCCTCGATCGTGTAGTCGACCTGCATCACGGCGAGCGTCTTGGTCTCGGCCGGCTCGCCGTACTGCGCGTCGACGCCCTCACGCGTCGGGTCGATCGTCTCGATGCCGTCGCCGGTACCATCGCCCGCGACGGCGCGTGCCTCCGCTGCGGCGTGGGCCTCCCGGCCGTCCTCGGCGTCGTCGGCCCCCGAACCGATGTCGCCGAACGTCATCTGCTCCGGGGTCCCCGAATCGGTCATGTCGTTCGGATTTGCCGCCACCGGGTAAAAACTGTCGTGATGCTGGGCCCGAGTGGGTGAGCAGGCGCGTGAGTGGACGGCTGAGTAGGTGAGAAAAGAGCGGACGACGCCGCTGTTCGGTACTCGGCACCGTCGCCCAATTCGGGACTCGCTACCGCATCTCGTTACGGATTTATTACATTTGAGAGTGTGGCACAGAGTATGACGGACCACGATCCGTACGGCCGAGCGATCCGGGACCACCACGAGGGCGAGCGCGAGGCGCCGCTCCGCGATGTCGACGGCGCCGAGGTGCGCGAACACCCCATCGAGCGGTTTTACTTCGGTGAGTTCGACCCTGAGACCACCCCCGACGGCGAGTGGCTGGTCGAGCGGCTCGACGGCCCGCTGGTCGACCTCGGCGCCGGTGCGGGCCAGCACGCCCTGTACTTTCAGCGGCGCGTCGAGACGGTCGCGCTGGAAGTGAGCGATCACCTCGTCGAGACGATGCGCGACCGCGGTGTCGCGGACGCGCGCCGCGGCGACATGTTCTCGCTGCGCGAGACGTTCGAGCGCGACCGGTTCCGGTCGGCGCTCGCGCACGGTACCCAGCTCGGACTCGCCGGGTCGATGCGGGGAGTGAGCGAGTTCCTCGGCGATCTGGCGCACGTGACGACGCCGGACGCGACCGCGGTCGTCGACGCCTACGACCCGACGCGAGAGAACGCGTCGGACTTGCTCGGCTACCGACCGGACCCGACGCCCGGCCTCGCGCACCGGACGTACCACTGCGAGTACGAGGGCGACGTGGGGCCGACGCTGCAGTTCCGCCTGTTCAGTCCCGATCGGCTGCGGGAAGCCGCGGTCGGGACGGGCTGGACGGTCGCAGAGATTGTCCACAGCGGGGGCGGCGCCGACCCACACTACCGCGCTGCGCTCCGGAAGCGCTGACGGCGCCACCGCACGATCGCGAGCCCCAGAAATTATCACGCAGTGTGAACAAGGACCCGACATGGTCCACTGCCCCGAGTGCGAGGCGACTCTCGCCGAGGCGTCGGACGTGGAGTTCGTCGAAACGGACGCGGAGACGGGAATCATCGCCGCGTCGAAGCGGTTCTACGCCGTCGAATGCGTCGAGTGCGGGACGACGCTGGGAAGCGGCGTCGCCGGCGCGAAGGCGGGCGGCGGTGGCGGCGCCGTGTGAGGGAACAAGAATTATAATCCGTCCATCACAATCGGCGGTCATGGTCCACTGTCCCGAGTGCGACGCGACCCTCGAAGAGCCCTCCGACGTCGAGTTCGTCGAAATGGACGCCACCACCGGCTTCTTCGCCGCCTCGAAGCGGTTTTACCTGACCGCCTGCGGCCACTGCGGCGCCGCGATCGGCGGCGGCGTCGCCGGCGCCAAAGCCTGAGGACGATCGGGAGACCACCGAAACCGAGCGCTCCACCAAGCGCTTTTCACGCCCGCGCGTGACCTCGAACTCATGACGGGGCGCTACTACGAGGAGTTCGAGATCGGCGAGCGGATCGCCCACGAGAAGCGCCGCACGATCTCCGAGAGCGACAACCAGCGCTTCTGCGACAAGACGATGAACCAGCAGCCGCTGCATCTCGACGCCGAGTTCGCCGCGGAGACGCAGTTCGGCGAGCGCGTGGTCAACGGGCTACTCACGATGAGCCTCGCGGTCGGGCTGACGATCCCCGAGACGACCGACGGGACGATCGTCGCGAACCTCTCCTACGACGAGGTCGAACATCCGGCGCCGGTGTTCCACGGCGACACGATCCGCGCGGCGACGACGGTGCTCGACAAGCGCGAGACCAGCGACGGCGAGCGCGGCGTCGTCACGATGCAAGTAGAGGCGTTCAACCAGGACGACGAACTGGTCTGCGAGTTCGAGCGAACCGTGCTCGCCAAAAAGCGCCCCGAGTAGCTCGCTCACTCGTCGGCCGTCCCGGCGGCGGGTGGATCGGTCGAGCCGGCGTCGGACGCCGAAAACGGATTTTCGACGGCGTAGGTCGCCGCGACGATCGCCAGCATCGCGGCCGCCATGACCGCGAGGCCGCCGCTCGGCGACATCGCGTCGGCGAGGCCGCCGCCGACGAACCGGCCGATCACGATGAAGACGCCGTAGACGAGCGACGCCGTGCTCAGTACCGTCGCCCGGCCGAGCGAGGGCAGCCGGTCGTTGAGATACTGCCCGCGCAGGGCGTAGGAGATGCTCTTGCCCGCGCGGGCGACGAAAAAGGCCGGGATCGCGGCAGCGGGCGCGACGACCATCGCGAGCAGCGGGACGGCGACGAGGACCGGCGCAATCGTGAACCAGCCGCCGATCCCGATCTGCTCGCGCAGCGCGCCGGTGTAGTACGTCGCCGCGGCCGAGACGAGCATGAAGCCGGCGTACAGCCAGCCGAGCCGCGCCTCGGGGACGCCCAGGTCGACGCTGATCGGCTGGACGAACAGATCGACCGTCTCGGGAACCGCCAGCAGCACGGCCGTCACGACGATAAATGAACGAAGCGGCGGCCGGAGGAACTGGTTTCGGACGACGGAAATAGCGTCACTCGCGGTGAACCGCTCGTCGGCGGCGCCGCCGCTCGTCGTCGGAAAGGTCAGCAGGATCAGGACGCCGCTGGCGGTGATCGCTGCGGCGCCGTAGAACGGCACGACGCGGTCGATCGTGTAGATGTAGCCGCCCGCCAGCGACGTGACCGCCGAGGTGAGCAAGAACCCGGCGCTCGCCCGACCCTTGATCCGGGCGTACGCCTCGGTGGTGTGTCGCTGGTCGAGCGTATCGTAGAGCCAGGCGTCGCCCGCGCCCGAGCGGAACGTGACGCCGACGCCCCAGACGACGTACAGCAGGCTGAACTCCGCGACCGAATCGGCGATCGTAAACCAGAGCATCACCCCCGTGACCGCGGCGCTGGAGACGATCAGGCTGTTCCGGCGTCCCAGCCGATCGGCGACGTAGCCGGTCGGGATCTCGCCGGCGACCGTGCCCGCGAAAAAGAGCCCGTTGACCAGCCCGACCTCGCCGTAGCTCAGCCCGCGGTGGAGCAAGAACAGCGTGACGATCGGGTAGATGAACCCCTCCGATCGCGAGGCGACGTACAGGTAGTACTTCGCGACGACGCGGGCGACGGACTCCTCGTCGCGCGCGCCGGATCCGCCCTCGTCGTTGGCCTCGGATTCTCCGGCGTCGGGCTCGCCCGCGTGCTCGTCGGCCCCGTTTTCGGCGTCGTCGACCACTCGTCAGGGTTGGCCGAGCGATCGGGTAACGGTTTGGGCAACCGGCAAGGCTGCGCCGCGGCGTCACGACGCCGTGGCGACGCCACCGCGAGCGACGCCGACAGCCGATCGGTCGCCGCGCACTCGGTCAGTCGTCGACGCGGTACTCGACGGTCGGCGCGTCGACGTCGACGCCGAGGTCGGTCAGCGCGGCCGCGACGGCATCGAGCGGCGGCGGGCTCGGCGTCGCGAACGGGTCGGCCTGCCACGCGTGGCGCACCGTCCAGTCGGCGTCGACGACGACGAACCCGCGACCCGGGATGTCGCGGTGGCCGTGCCAGTCATCCAGGCGAACGTCGTAGGCGTCGGCGACGCCGGCGTGGAAGTCGCTGACGACCGGAAAGTCGAGGTCGAGATCCTCCGCGGCGTCGGCGTTCGCGAAGATGCTGTCCCCGGTGATCGCCCAGACCAGTAGGTCATCGCGGTCGGCCCAGCCGGCGGCGCCGAGCGCCCGCAGGTCGTCCTCGCAGACCGGCGCGTGGGCCGACGGGACGAACGCGAGCACCGTGGCCTCGACGCCGTCGACGAACCGGTGGAGATCGTACATCGCCGTATCGCGCCCCACGACGCCGGGTAGCGAGAAATCGGGCGCCTTCTGTCCGACTGAGAGCATGGGTGTCGTTCGGTCGCGAGGCCGAAAGAAGCTGCCGGAGCGTCGCGAGTTGCCGACACGGACCGGACCCGCTCAGACGTACTCGTCGGGCGAGTCCTCGAACGCCGCCTTGCAGTCATCGGAGCACACGCGGTAGATCTCGCCCTCGTACTCGACGGTGAGCGTGCGCCACTCCTCGTCGCGATAGTCGGACTCGGCCGGATCGCCCGTCCGGATCTCGGTGCCACAGACCGGACAGCGCGTCGTCGTGCTCACGAGTACCGCGTCTCCTCGACGGGCGGGCTATCGGTGATGTCGCGTCTCATGGTCAGAATCGCGGCGACTGAGCTTCGAGCACGTCGCCCACGTCGGCGAACTCGTTGGCAAGCAGGACCAGCAGGTCGTCGAGCGAGACGATCCCCGCAAGCGCGCCGTCGCCGTCGACGACCGGCAGCCGCCGAACGCCGGCGTCGCTGAACGTCTGGACGAGCTCGAACGGGGCAGCGTCGGTGCCGACCGTGACCGGGTCGGCGGTCATCAGGTCGGTGGCGTCGAGATCCGCGACCGTCCCGTCGGCTCCGACGGTCGTCGCGATCTGCCGGTCGGTGACGATCCCGGCCGGCTCGTCGCCCTCGGTGATCACGACGGCGCCCACGTCGGCCTCGGCCATCCGCTCGGCGATCGCCGCGGCGCCGTCCTCGCGCGTCGCCGTTACTACCTCCTCGCGAGCGATCTGGTCGACAGTCATCCCATCCCCGGACGGGGCTACCACGCCGCCGTCCGTAAATGGCGGGTAGCCGTCAGGCGGTCGCGTTCGCGTCCTCGTCGCTTTGCTCGTCCTCCGCGTCGGCGTACTGCTGTTCGATCTCGTCGACGCACTCCTCGTAGTTGGGGTTCGACGCCTGCGTGACGACGCCGAAGTCCTCGTCGAGCACGAGCACCGTCTCGACGACCACGTCGGTCGCCCGCGCGTCGCCGATCAGTTCGTTCCCGTCGATCGTCGTCGGCGTCGAGATCTCGCTCTCGTCGATCGTGCTGGTGTCGAGTCCGCTCTGGACGTAGTAGCGCAGACCAGCCTCATAGGCGTAGGCGTCGCCCTCGACGGTCGCCGACGAGCAGCCGTCGAACGTCACCGAGGGGCTCTCGCCGTCGGCGTCGTCCTCGGTCCCGGTCGCGTCGTCAGTGTCGGCCGACTGGACCTCGGCCTCGTCGGCGTCAGTGTCAGTCGACTCGCTTTCGGATTCGTCGGTGTCGGTCGCGCCGCCGTCGGTCTGTAGCGCCTCGACGCCGCTCGCGGTCGTTCCGGCGTCCTCTGCTCCAGCACCCGCCAGCACGGAGTCGTTGGTCGGATCCGTAACGTTCGGGGCGGTCACGTTGTACGCGCCGAGTCCGAGTCCCTCGATCGCGTCGCCCTCCAGCGTCCCGGTGACGTTGGCGGTGTAGCCGTCTTCGGGGCTCGCGCTCGTCACGACGCCGCTGAGGTCGTACCGGGGCAGGTCCTCGCCGCTCGCGTCGGCGCTGACGTTGCCGGTCACGACGCAGAGTTCGCCCCGGCAGTCGACGGTGCCGTTGGCTGCGTCGTTCGCAGCCGCTATCTCGCCGACGACGACGAGTTCGTACCGGAGTTCGCCCTCGATCTCGTCGCCCGGTTCGAGCCGGACTGATACGTTCACGCGGTCCGTGTCGACCGTCCGGTTCTCCTGCGCCGCCGTCGCGTCGTCCGGCGTTCCGCCGGCGTCTCCCTCGTCCTGCAACAGCGCGCCGCCGGCGAGCACGACGCTCGCCCCGACGACGGCGAGTAGCAGTACCAGTACGATCACTCCTCGTCGAACTCCGTTCGCTGCCATACAGTGTTCTGGCTCGTGATGGAATAAAGGCGAACGTACCACCCGGCGTCGGGATGACTGAAGTTGGTTGCCGACCGCTACCGGACGGTCCCACGGGCGGCACCGGTCGCAGGCGTCCGCCGACATCGACCACAGGTTTACCTCGGAAGCCGGGGCGAGCACGGGCCGATGGAGGCACTCGGCGTCAAGGCAGTCGTCGACCCGCAGCTGACAGCGCTGGTGCTGGCGTGGGTCGCCGGCGGCGCCGCGCTGGGCACTCTCACAGGATTAATCCCGGGCATCCACGCCAACAACGTCGCGCTGGTGCTGGCGTCGATCGCGCCGACGCTGCCCGGACTGCCGCTGGGCGTCGGCGTCGGCATCCTGTCGGCCGGCGTCGTCCACACCTTCGTCAACGTCGTGCCCGCGCTGGCGCTGGGCGTGCCGGACGCCGAAACCGCCGCGACGACGCTGCCGGGCCACCGGATGGTGCTCGCGGGTCGAGGCGGGGAGGCGATCCGGCTCTCCGCGCTCGGCAGCGGCCTCGCGGTGGTGGCGGCGGTGCCGCTGGCGATGCCGCTGACCCGCGGGGTGACGGCCGTCTACCCGACGCTGTCGGCCAACGTCGCGATCGTACTGGGGGCCGTGCTCGCCGGGCTGGTCGCCGCCGAGTCCGGATTTCGGGCGCGGGCCGGCGGTGCGCTCGCCCAGGCGGCCAGCGGGGCGCTCGGCGTCGTCGCGCTCGACGCCGACCCCGCCGCGCCGCTGGAAGCCGGCGGCATGCTCGCACCGCTGTTCGCCGGACTGTTCGGCGCGCCGGTCCTGCTGGAGGCGATGGAGGGCGGCGGCGTCCCGCGACAGACGGGCACCGCCGTCCGATCCTCGCGCCTGCGCGTCGCGCTGACCGCGTTGGCGGGAGCGATCGCGGGCGCGGTCGTCGGCTATCTCCCGGGAATTTCGGCGGCGATCGCCGCGGTCGCGGTGCTGGCTTGCGTCCCGGGCGGCGACGACGACCGCGCGTACGTCGTCGCGACCAGCGGCGTCGACACGGCCAACGCGATCTTCGCGCTGGTGGCGCTGGTCGCGCTCGGCCGGCCCAGATCGGGCGTGATCGTCGCCTTCGAGCGGACCGAGGCGCCGCTGACGCTGGCCGTGCTCGTCCCCTGCGTCCTGCTGGCCGGCGTCGTCGGCTTCCTCGTCACCCTCTGGGTCGGCGACCGCTACTTGCAGCTGGTCGGGCGACTGAATCAGCGACGCCTCTCGACCGGCGTTTTGCTGTTGCTCGGCGTCCTCTCGGGGCTGTTCGCCGGCTGGATCGGCGTCGTCGCGTTCGTCGTCGCCGCGGCGATCGGGCTGGTGCCGGCGCGGGCGGGCGCCCGGCGCGTCCACCTGATGGGCGTGTTGCTGGTGCCACTGCTCGTCTCGTCGGCGTGAGAGCGAGCGGCTGCGGATATCGGATCGCTGCACGTCAGGAGTGAACGGGTGTCACGTCCCGTGTGTCGAAAGACAACCGTTAAAAGCGGGCGGGCGGAAGTGAGTCGTATGAGTCAGTCCCAGCAGAAGCGAGCGCAAAAGTGCGTCTCGTGCGGGATCAACATCGCCGGCACGAGCGCCGCCTCGTTCAAGTGTCCCGACTGTGGCACGCAGATCGTCCGGTGTGCGAAGTGTCGCAAGCAGAGTAACCTCTACAAGTGCCCCGACTGCGGGTTCATGGGTCCCTAACAATGGGGAAGGTAGCCGCGTCCGTCAAGGTCATGCCGCAGAGCCCGGACGTCGACCTGGACGACCTCCAGGACCGTCTCGAGCAGTCCCTCCCCGAGGGGGCGAAGATCAACGGCGTCGAGCGTGACGACGTCGCCTTCGGACTGGTCGCGCTGCTCCCGACCGTGATCGTCCCCGACGACGCGGGCGGTACCGAGGCCGTCGAGGAGGCGTTCGCGAACGTCGACGGCGTCGAGAGCGTCGAAGTCGAGAACGTCGGCCGCATCTAAGGCGTCCTCGTTTTCCCCGTTCATCACGATTCCGTAGCGGCGCCGCCGGACGAGCCGCGAGACGGCACGACGCCGGAGGAGAGTTCTGCCCGTCGATCTATATCTGGATTATCGGTGGCGTCAATATGCGAGTGTACACCAATAACTAAGTTGCTACTCTCGCAGCACATATAAAAACGGCGATAACTATATAGGTAACGCTATCTTACCCGATGTAACCGAGATTACATCATCGGCCCCCTCCAGCCATGAGCGACACAGAAACGCGAACGAGCGTCCGAGAGTCGGAAAGCGAGACGACGACCGAATCGACCGGCGAGTGCCCCGAGTGCGACGGCAGCGTCGTCCACGACGAGGAACATGGGGAAACGGCCTGCGAGAACTGCGGGCTGATCGTCGACGAAGACGAGATCGATCTCGGGCCGGAGTGGCGCGCCTACGACGCCCGAGACCGCGCCGAGAAGTCCCGCGTCGGGGCGCCCGCGACGAAACTGATCCACGACGAAGGTCTCTCGACGAACGTCGGCTGGCAGGATCGCGATGGCTACGGGCGGACGCTCTCGGCGGATCAGCGCCGACGCGCCCAGCGGTTGCGGAAGTGGAACGAGCGCTATCGGACGCAGGATTCGAAGGATCGCAACCTCCGGCAGGCGCTCGGCGAGATCGACCGGATGGCGAGCGCGCTCGGCCTGCCGAAAGACATCCGCGAGACCGCCAGCGTGATTTATCGCCGTGCGCTCGACGAGAACCTGCTGCCGGGGCGCTCGATCGAGGGCGTCGCGACGGCGGCGCTGTACGGCGCCGCCCGGCAGGCGGGAACGCCTCGCAGCCTCGACGAACTCGAACGGGTGAGTCGCGTCGGGCGCCGCGAGTTAACCCGAACGTACCGGTACGTCTGTCGCGAACTCGGGCTGGAGGTCGAACCGACGAAACCCGAGCAGTACCTCCCGCGGCTCACGTCCGCGCTCGAACTCGACGAAGACGTCGAGCGCCGCGCGCGCTCGCTGCTGTCGACCGCCAGGCGAGAAGGTCTTCACAGCGGGCGAAGCCCCGTCGGACTGGCCGCCGCAGCGGTGTACGCGTCGTCGCTGCTAACTAATCACAAGGTGACCCAGGAGGCGGTCGGCGAGGCGGCGTCGGTGAGCGAAGTGACGATCCGGAACCGATACACCGAGTTGCTCGACGTCGTCGAAGACTGAGGATCGCCGGCAACTTTTTTGCCGTGTCGTTGCGTACCACACTCGCATGGACGAGGCGACTGTGAAACTGTTGTGTCCCGAGTGCGACAAAAACTGGCAGACGACGGTCAACGATCTCCCCGCCTCCCAGAAAAACTTCCACTGCCCGAACTGTCACGCGACTCGACAGCTCGCGGAGTTCATGCAGACCGACCGCGACCTCGAGACGCTCCAGCAGTTCGAGTAGTCACTGCACGTAGCGCCGGAACTCACTCGCCGGCGGGCGAGCGCGCACCGCAGGCCTCGCAGCGAAGCAGCAACGCACCCTGTTCTCGCTCCAACTGCGTGTCCGGCAGTCCGCACTCCGGGCAGAGGACGTACTCCTCGACGTAGGCGTCGATCGCATCGTCGATGCGGGACTCGCGGAACTCGCCCGTCAGACGGGCTCGCCCGCTCTCGTCGATCTGACCGCTCGTGCCGAGCTCGTTCTGGAGGAACTTGACGACCCGATCCTCGTCGCGGCCGAGCCGGTCGACCGTCGTCTGGAAGTTCTCGTACACCGTGGCGTTGCCCTCCTGGCGAACGTCGGGATCCGGGACCGAGAAGCGCTCGCTGCTCCCCTCGATGTCCGGCGTCTCCGAGAGCGCGCGGTCGAGTTGGTCCTCGTAGTCCATGTGGGACAGAAGCCGATACGGTCGTAAAAATCTTCAGCTATCCGACGACGAACAGGTTCAAACGCCGATGGATCAGACCGCTGCCGTGCCGTAATCGACTGTCTTATCAGCGTCGATACAGTTGGTAACGAGACGGTACGGGCCGGTAAATTGCCCGTAACGAACTCCACGAAAGTGGTTAACACAGCCGTGTGGTAACGGGACTCAAGATAATAATATAACCCTGCAGTCGTTAGATGCTCTTGCCTATGAAGAAGCAGGAGCTCATCCACCTTCACGGTCTGCTCGCAGAGGTATCGAACAATTACGAGGAGTACAACGACACGGCGCTCGACTTCGAGTCCTACGACGATCTCGGCGTACGACCGACATCGATTCACAAGTCCAAGACCGACCACAAGGCGGCCGTTTTCGCGCTCGCGAAATGTATCACGAGCGACGTCGACCACGAGGAGACCGAAACCGTCGCCGCGACCGCCGACTGAGTTCCGACCTTACGCGCAGACGCCTCTCTGACGCTCCTGGCCCGACGGGGCCGCTGCTGTCTTCTCTCTCCAAACGACTCATCAGCGTTCGCCGTGTGATGCGATCCGCCAGCGGCGTCTCCGCGCGCCGCTGGCGAGCGGTGAACCGAGAACTGTCGTCGATACGCCGGCGCGGCGTCGCTCGGCGCAGCGGGGCGATTACTCGATCAGATCCTCGAACTCGGGGAGGACCTCATCGTCGTCGGACGCCGATTCCTCCGAGTCGTTCGACTCGTCGTTCGTCGACTCGTCGTCCTCGTCTTCGATGACCTCGACGTCGAGCACCTCCAGCGGGATGTTCTCGAGGCGCTGACCGATCTCTTTCCGGGCGATCCGAGAAGCGTGTTCCTCGCGCTCGACGTTGAACACGGTCATCTCCAGTTCGAGCGCGACGAGGCTCTCGTCGGCTGCGATGAACGCTGGCTCCATGCTCTCCCCGCAGTGGGGACAGGACCGCTCGCCCATGTTGATCTCGACGTAGTTGAGGTCGGGATTGAGCATCTCGCCGGTCTTCGAGATGGCGATCCGGACCGCCTCGTCCGGTGACTCGACGTCGTACACCGGCACCGCGGCCTCGACGACAACTCTGCAGTTCATGGTCATCTTGTTTTTCGGAGCCCGACAGTATGAAGGTTAGCCCCGATCAAACGAGCCGGTTCCAAGCATTCCCACTCAGCACCGTCGCTCGGGCGTCTACTTCCGGAACGGCGTCGGACCGATCGCGGAGGACCGTCGCCGCCCCTCCGATATCGCTTCGGCGTCGCCCCGGGCCGCGCTATCGCCCCTCGAACTCGGGGTCGCGCCCCTCGAAGAACGCTTCGACGCCCTCGACGTGATCGTCGGTGTCGAACGCGGCGGCCTGCGCGGCGGCTTCGTCGGCGAGCGCGGCCGAGAGCGACTGTTCGAGCCCCCGACCGAGCAGCCGCTTGGCGTGTCGGAGCCCAACGGTCGGACCGGACGCGACCTCGGCGACGAGCTCGGCGGCGCGCTCCTCGAACTCGTCGTCCGGATAGACGTGGTTGACCAGCCCGAGTTCGGCCGCGCGCTCGGCGTCGAGGATCTCGCCGGTGAACACCAGTTCCTTGGCGACGTTCTCGCCGACGAGGCGAGGCAGCAGGTAGGAGGTCCCCGAGTCGACCGATAATCCGACCGCCCGGAACGAAAAGCCGATCGACGCCCGTTCGCTGGCGAGTTGGAGGTCACAGGCGATCGCGAGCGAGGCCCCGGCGCCGACCGCCGGGCCGTCGATCAGCGCGACGGTGGGCAGCGGAAATTCCGCGAGGCGCTGGATCGTTCGGTTGTACGCCCGCTCGACGACGCGGACGCGCTCCTCGACCGACAGGTCGCCCTTGATTCCCTCGACCATCGCCTCGATGTCCCCGCCCGCGGAGAACGCGCCGCCCGCCCCTTCGAGGACGACGCAGCGAGCGTCCGAGTCGTCGACCTCGTCGAGCGCGTCGCGGAGACCGTCGGCCACTGGATGGGACAGGGCGTTTCGCTCGTCGGGTCGGTTGAGCGTGATCGTCGCGACCCCCTTGTCGACATCGAGCAGAACGGCATCCTCGTCGCTCATCGTTGGACCCTTCGATTGCTCTCCCACGGGACTGGGACGGGACGGGATGCCGAGACGGAGCCGCCGCAGCCAGACGTTTCCACGGTACACGCGTTTCGAGTTGTCATGCGTACGTGCCCCACGTCGGCGTCCCGCGGCAAAAGTGTGTGGTAGCGAACGACACGGACCCGGGCCGAGAGCCCGACCCCAAAATCAGCCGTCGACCGGCGGCGTCGGGACGGCGGCGACCGCCGACTCGACGAGCCGAAGCGCGTCGGCGGCGTCGCTTCCCCCGACCACCACGGTGAGTCGGCCGTCGACCGCCGCGGCGGCCTCGACGCCGATTCCCGCCGCTGCGAGCCGTCGGCTGACCGGGCCGAGATCGTCGGCGCCGACGTCACCGTTGGCCGCGATCGCGGTGAGCCGACCGTCCGGTGCGACGCCGACGTCGCCCAGTCGCAGCATGGCGTCCGGGTCGGGCGCGTCCACGATGCCGACGCGGCGCTCCATGGTCACGCGGGCGTCCCGCTCGGTCTCCTCGAAGTCCGGCAGGTCGTCGGCGAACCGGCGGAGCGCCGTCGCGACGGCCTCCTGCTCGCCCTCGACGCTGAGGAAGCGCGCCGCCGCGGAGTAGTTCACGACGCCCGCGCGGAGCGCGTCCACGAGGAACGGATGCTCCCGCGTCGCCTCTCGCGTCCGTTCGGCAAGTGACATGGATGCGTGCTACGGCAGTGATGGCAAAAACGGCTCGGGTATCGCGGGACGGAGTGCGGTCGACTCGCCGCGACGCACGGCGGCGTCGACGCGAGTGTTCGGCCGGACGCCGACGTCGAAATCGGCGTCCCGACCGCCGCAGGAGATGCTGCCCCAGACGAAGCCCCTATGGGAGTTGAGTCCTCAGCGACGAGTATGCAAGCGCTGGTCATCGTGGCCCACGGCTCCCACCTGAACCCCGACTCCAGTACGCCCACCTTCGACCACGCGGACACGATCCGCGAGACGGGCGCGTTCGACGAGGTCCGAGAGGCGTTCTGGAAGGAGGAGCCCCACTTTCGGGAGGTCCTTCGAACCGTGGAGAGCGACGAAGTGTACGTCGTCCCCCTGTTTATCAGCGAGGGCTACTTCACCGAGCAGGTGATCCCCCGCGAGCTGCGCCTGGACGGCTGGGACGTCTCCGAGTGGGACTCCGAGGACGGCGTCAGCGCGACCCAGGCCAGCCTCGAAGCGGGCGACGTCGAGAAGACGATCCACTACTGCGGGCCGGTCGGCACCCACGACGCGATGTCGGACGTGATCGCCGAGCGCGCCGAGTCGGTCACCGCCGGGCGCGACGTCGATCTCTCGGAGGACTTCGGCCTCGCGGTCGTCGGCCACGGCACCGAGCGCAACGAGAACTCCGCGAAGGCGATCTACTACCACGCCGACCGGATCCGCGAGCGCGGCCGGTTCGACGAGGTCGAGGCCGTGTTCATGGACGAGGATCCCGAGGTCGACGACGTCACCGACTTCTTCGAGACCGAGGACATCGTCGTCGTCCCCCTCTTCATCGCGGACGGGTTCCACACCCAGGAGGACATCCCCGAGGACATGGGGCTGACCGACGACTACCGGACGGGCTACGACATCCCCGCCGAGGTCGACGGCCACCGCATCTGGTACTCGGGCGCCGTCGGCACCGAGGCGCTGATGGCCGACGTCGTTCTGGAGCGGGCGGCCGATGCCGACGCCGACGTTGGCGACGCAGTCGAACGGGTGCGCGAGCAAACCCGCGCGGACCGCGCCGACACCAGCGCGGCGGGTGACTGATCGTGAACGCGACGCAGTTCGACGCCCTGCTGTCGGCGATCGAGAGTGACGGCGAGGTCACCTACGACGGCTTCCGCGCGGGAATCGCCGACGGCGCCGAGGAGGGCGGCTACTACATCGAAACGCCCGACGAGCATCGCGAAGGACTCGCCGAGAGCGAGTTTCACGACGCCGCGGCGTCCGCAAGCGACCACGTCACCAACTGGTACTACTGGGAGCGCGTGATCGACGCCGGCGACGAGGCCCGCGAGGCGTTTCTCCACTGGATCGAGCGCGCCGACGAGCACCCCGTCGCGGAGCGCTACGACGCCCTCGCCGACGGCGTCGCGCGCACCTGGGGCGAGCTCTCGATCCGCACGACCGTCGACGAGGACGGCCTGCGGAGCTACACGGTCACGCACGTCGACGACGCTCACGCGGATCCGTCGACGCTGGAGGTCTACCACGACCCGCTCGACGCCCGCGAGCTGTTCAAGACCGACGACGACGGCCGGTACCGCCCGCTCCGGACGGCGCCGACGCTGCCGACCGGTTGGGCGTTCCCCGATCTCGATGGTCACGACCTCGTCAGGACTGTGGACTTCACCTATCCCGCGACCGTCCAGAACTGGCATCGCGAGCGCGAGGGCGCGCTCGACGTGACCGACTGGCGCGAAACCGCCGAGCGCCAGACCGGAATCTACGACGTGCTCGACGAGCTCGACGCCGACGCCGTCGACTGGATCGCCGAGGCCTGCTGCGACGACTCCCAGTGCCTCCGCCGGCGCGAGTGGGAGTTCGACGAGGACCACGAGCTGGCCGCCGACGGCGGGGCTGGAACGTTCCCCTGCCGCGAGCCCTGCTCGCTGGTCGTCGCGGCCGCCCGCAAGTGGACCACGCTCGAAGACGAGACAGAACGGACCTACCAGCTCGACTTGACGCTGAGCGAACTCCGTCAGATCGAGGAGATCGTCGACGCCGTCGCCGACGGCCGGACCGACGAGATCCGCGAGGCGGACGTGTACGACGGCGCGAACCGCTACCGGGCGCGATACCTGCGCGCGAAGCGGTTCGACGAAGAAGGACAGTTCGACGTTACGGAGATCGGCGACGAGGGCGAGTAGCGGGCGGCATCACGGTTTGAGCAGCAATCCGAGCGCTCCGGCGACCGCCGCGACGACCACGAGCACGCCCGCGAGGACAACGCCGCTGTCGACGATCGACGCGACGAGCACGGCCACCAGCAGCGCGCCCCCGGCCAGCGCGACCAGGGCCAGCGTCCCGGGATCGGCGGCGTCGACGCCGTCGACCGATCGCAGCCGCTCGGCTACCGGTCGAACGAACGTCGGCAGCGACGCCGTCGACGCCGGGGGATCGGGCCGCGCGTCGACGTCGGGACCGGCGTCGGGGTCGATCCGAACGGGCACCTCGATCGACGACTTGCCGTAGCCCGTCGAGATCGTCAGCGCGCCGCCGAAGGGACCCTGAGCTCGTACTCTGACAGCCACTCGCTGCGTCGCCTCGGCGTCGAGAAACGGCGCGGGCGTCTCGACCTCGCCCGCGGCGGCCAGGTCGCCGTCGAGCCCGAGGTGAACGTGGGCGCCGTCGCCGTGGTTCACGAGGACGACGTCGAACGAGCCGGACGTCTCGAAGGGGTCGTCGGCGACCGCGATGGCGTGCCGACGCGTCCGGTTGACGTGAACCGTTAACTCCTCTGGCACGACAGTGCGGTCGCGCCGAGGCGACAAAAACTTTGATACCGGCCGATCAGGCGGGCGACTCTTCGCGCATGTCCGGCGGCAGGAGGTTGGGGATGCCGTCCTCGATCGGGTAGTTCTGGCCGCACTCGGTGCAGGTCAGCGTCCCGGCGAGCACTTCGCCGTCCTCAGTCTCGTCGACCTCGAGGTCCAGTTCCTCCTTGTCGAGCGGACAGCAGACGATGTCGAGCAGCGACTCCTTCACTGGGATTCACCCGCGTTCATGCTCGGTAGGTGGCGGGCGAGCGAGAAAAGCGTAGGGGTTTCGCCCGGTCAGCGGAAGTCAGAACGGGGTCGCGGGTTACTCGAAGGGGTTCTCGCGGACGACGGTGTCCTCGCGGTCGGGCCCGACGCCGATGGCGTACACCGGCGTGTCGAGTTCGTCTTCGAGGAATTCCAGGTACTCGCGAGCCTCGGCGGGCAGCGCCTCGTAGCCGTCGTCGGCGACGGCCGACCAGTCGACGTCCGCCCAGCCCTCGAACGTGCGGTAGTTCGGCTCGCAGCGCTCCCAGCGCTCGGTCGTCGCCGGCACGGTGTCGATCTCCTCGCCGTCGAGATCGTAGGACGTGGCGACCTTCAGCTCGTCGAGCCCGCCGAGCGTGTCGACGTGGTTGACTGCGAGACCGGTGAAGCCGCTGGCGCGCGTCGAGTGGCGCAGCATCGGCAGGTCGAGCCAGCCGACACGACGGGGACGGCCGGTGACGGTGCCGTACTCGCCGCCCTCGTCGCGGATGTACGTCGCGATCTCGTCGGCCTCGGTGTCGCCGGCACCCTCCTCCTGCTCGTCGATGTCACCGAGTTCGGTCGGGAGCGGTCCCGAGCCGACCCGCGAGAGGTAGGCCTTGACGACGCCGACGACCTCGCCCCGCCCGACGGTCGTCGGGCCGAGGCCCGTGCCGACCGCAGCGCCGCCGGCGGTCGGGTTCGAGGACGTGACGTAGGGGTAGTTGCCGTGGTCGATGTCGATGAGCGTCCCCTGGGCGCCCTCGAACATGACCTCGCCGCCGTCGTCGATCGTGTCGGCGAGGAACTCGCCGGCGTTGACGGTCATTCCTTCTTCGGTGAGCCGCTCGCCGAAGTTCTTGTACTGCTCGTAGACGGCGTCGACGTCGAACGCGTCCTCGACGTCCACGCCCTCGATCACGTCGTCGACCTCTTCGAGATCGATCTGATAGACGTCCTCGACGAGCGCCCGCTTCTGGGGGATCACGTACTCCAGGCGGTCGCGCAGGACCTCGGGGTCGAGCAGGTCGCCGATCCGGACGCCGCGGCGGCCCATCTTGTCCTCGTAGGTGGGGCCGATCCCGCGGCCGGTCGTGCCGACTTTCAGATCGGTGTCGCTCTTGACGTCCTCCTCGATGTTGTCGAGCACGCGGTGGAACGGGAGGATCGCGTGGGCGCGGCGCGCGACCCGAACGTCAGGGTCGAGCCCCTGCTCGCGCAGGTCGTCGATTTCGGCGAACAGCGTCTTCGGATTGACGACGCAGCCGTTGCCGAGCACGCCGACCTTCCCGCGCACGGCGCCGCTCGGCACGAGCGAGAGCTTGTACTCGGTGCCGCCCTCGACCACGGTGTGACCCGCGTTGTCGCCGCCCTGGTACCGGGCGATCACGTCGGCGGCTTCGCCGAAAAGATCGACGACGCCGCCCTTCCCCTCGTCGCCGAGTTGCGACCCGACGATGGTAACGGTCATAACAGGGACCGATTCCGAGCGCCCGGATAAACCGATTACGATTTGCCCGGTGAGGGTCCAGCGATCGATGACGCGGGCGACGGTGTAGGGCGCGCGCTGGATCCGTCAGTCGCCGCGTCGCGCCGACCTCGAAAACCGAACGTGTTAACTTCCACCACGTCAAACGTCCAACTCGACGCGAGCGGGGAGAGGGTAACATTTAAACCCCGCAAAGACAAGTTAACAAATGCCATGATAGACAGACTTGAGAAGGAAGTGGACATGCTGGAGCGCCATCTGCAGGTTCTCAAGATGGTCATCGAGAACGAGCCGATCGGGATCGTCAAGATGTCCAACGAGACGGGCTACCCCCACCACAAGGTTCGCTACTCCCTGCGCGTGCTCGAGGAGGAGAACCTCATCGAGCCGTCGAGCCAGGGCGCCATCACGACCGAGCGCACCGCAGAGTTCGTCGACGAACTCGACGAGAAGCTCGACGACATCGTCGGCAAGCTCGACGAGATGAAGATCGACGACGCGGTCGAAGTCGAGAACTAACGTTCGGATCCCCCGCACGCCAACTTAGAGTTCGGGCACGTTGATGTGGAATTCGTCGGCGCGGGCCTCGACGAGGCAGAGATGATATCCCTGTTTTCGCGATAGCTTCACGAAGCTCTCTCTGGAGTCGCGGCTCAGCAGGCTGCCGCTGGTGGCCTCGGCGACGGCCTCCAGCGCCCCCGGCTCGAAGAACGACGAGGTGACGAGGAACGCCGCGGACAGCTCCTCGTTGGCCTGCTTGATCCGGCTCGCCGCCGACTCCAGTTCGACCAGCATCGACTCGGTGGCGGGGTCCCGCGAGTCGTTCAGGTCCGCGACGACCAGCGGGTTCCCCATCCGGTCGCGCAGCACGACGTCGAAGGCGGCCTGTTCGGTGACCTGCTCGCCGTTCTCCTCGTAGACGATGTCGACCTCGCCGCCCAACTCCGCGCGGTCGACGTCGGGCAGTGCGTCGTAGAGATCCTTGAGCCCGCCGGCGTGCCCGGTGTCGCGGATCTCGTACAGCAGCCGCTCGACGGACCAGCGGACGAACTGGTACTCCAGCGTCGATTCGAGGAATTCGCCGTAGGGCTGGCCGTTCACCGCGGCGTCGTCGGCGTCGAACTGCGTGTGACGCTCCAGCCGGACGTTGCCGTTGACCGCGTCGGCGTCCGCGTCGCCCGCGTGGGCCGACTCCAGCGTGGCTTCGCCCTTCGATCGGTACCGGACGAACAGGTTGGTGCCCGCGATCGCCTCGGAGGGGTGAAGCTGCGTCGCGGCGTCGTGGGCGGTCACGCCCGCGTCCTCTAACGCGCTCTCCAGACGCTTCACCTCCGATTCGAGGCGCTCGATCTCGCCCTCCAGCTGTGCGATTTCCTCGCGCAGCGAGTCGTTCTCCTCGTCGAGTTGGTCGCGCTCGCTCGCGACCTCGTCGCGCTCTTCGCGAACGCGCTCGACGACGGCTTCGAGTTCCTCGATCCGCTCCTCGCGCTCCTTCAGGTCGGCCTGGGACGGACCGGCGTTCGGGTCGGCGGACCGCGTGGGAGCGGCCTGCTGACGGTCCGTTCCGGCGGTCTGTCGGTCCGATGTCTGCGAGGACGGTTGTTTGGCATCCTGCCGCGATCGCCGGGCGCCGTCCCGCCCGGACGAACTGCCGGGGGACTGTCGACCGGAGCCGCTCGCGGCATCCCTCTGACCGCTACGGCCGCTGCGATCGTCGGACCGCGACGCCGCCGATCCGGACGCCGCGGCGTTCGGCGACACCGTTCCCGACGCTGCGGACGCCGCGGTGCCGCCGGCGTCGTCCGGTTCCGGGGACGAACTGTGGTCGGGGTCCAGTGAGGGGATGGTCTTGACGTTCTCCCAGTCGATCTCCGCCGCGGCCGCGCCGGCGTCGTCCGGCGTCTCGTCCGACCGAGTGGCGCCGCGATCCGACGCCGAGCTTCCGCGGTCCGTCGGCTCGTCCGCGGACCGCGGTGTCCTCCGGTCGGAGCCGGGCTGCGCGTCTCCGGGGGCAGCCGACGTATCGACCGCACCGGACGCGGCGTCCTCGCGTGTCGCCGGCGCCGACGATCGGTCGGCCGACGCTCCCGTGGCACGGTCAGTCGACGTTCCAGTCTCACGGTCGGACGACGCGCCAGTCTCACGGTCGGACGACGCGCCAGTCGACCGGTCGGACGACGCGCCAGTCGACCGGTCGGACGAACTGCCCGTCGACCGTGATCGGTCCCGTTCGGCGTCCTCGGCAGCGTCCGAAGCGTCGCGCCGCCGGGACGGGGACCCGGCGCTCGCATCGGTCTCTACGGCATCTGCCCGCCCGTCCGCATCGGCGGGGTCCGGACGCGGTTCGGCGTCGCGATCGGTCGGAGACGCTGCACGCTCGTCGGCGCGTGGATCGTCGACGGTGGATCGTTCGGCCGCGGTTCGTTCGTCGACCGGCGGTCGCTCGTCGCTCTGCGTCTCCTCGTCGACCGAGGGCCGGCCCCCGCTCGACGGCTCCGTCTCGACGGTGTCGGCCGACCGCGCCGGTTCGACGTCGTCGACAAGTTCGTCCGGTAGCCCGTCGTCGGGATCGCTCCCGGGTGCGGCGTCGTCGACATCGGCGGACGGAACGCCGCGCTCGTCGTCGAACTCGACGTCCTCGTAGCCAGCGATCCGCTCGTCGGCGTCAGCCGCGGGCGTGTCGGCGTCGGCCGGCCCAGCGTCCGCATCGGTTGGCTCCGTCTCAGCGTCCCAATCGGCCGGGTCGGAGCCGACGGTCGGGTCCGCATCAACGCCGTCTTCCGGGGTCGACGCCGTCGATCCGCCAGCCGAGAGGGCGGTGTCGTCCTCGGTCGGGACCTCGTCCTGGCCGCCGCCGACAGCACTCGATCCGCCCGCCCCGACTCCGCCGGACGCCGATTCGTCCGCCGCGCCGCCGTCGTCCGGTTCGGGAATCTCGATCACGTCGACGTCGACGTCGATCACCTCGTAGATGCCGACCTCGTCGTCGGCGCGCTCGAACGCCTCGTCGCCGCCGAGCAGTTCTTCCTTGTTGCCGACGAAGGCGGCGCTCATCGATCGTCCCCCGTAGTAGACGACGTAGTAGTCCCCGGAAAGCACGTTCTCGCTCAGTTCGAGATAGCCGGTAAAGGAGCCGGAGGTCAGCGTGTCGTCGACCTCCGAGACCGAGGTGTCCTCGGTGTAGTACTTGCCCTGGGTCTCGCCGCCGGTCTCCCACATCGAGAACAGCAGCGGCAGCGCCGGGTCCGGGGCGACGTGCGTCGTTCCCGAGGCGCTCTCGAAGTCCTCGATGCTACCCTCGTGGACGCCGACGACGCGGCCGTTCAGCATGAACAGCCACGCGCCCGCGGCCTCGACCGCGCCGGTGAAGTCGGAGTCCGCGAGGTCCCGAAGGCCCCCGTAACCGCCCGAAAAGGACCGGGACTCCCACCGCTCGACGCGCTCCTGCGTGCGCGTATTCATATACGGCTACAAGCCACAAGCGCACCAAATACTTTCCGGCGTGGGCGTCGACTCGGCGGGGACGGCGAGGGGCGCGAACGGAGTCGAGAGAGAAAAGCGAGCGAACGGGGCGCTTATATCTTCGACTCGGCGTCGTCGGCGAGCTCCTGCATCCGCTTGCCGATCCGGCCGGCGCTGGAGAACTCGTCGTCGCTCATCGCGTTCGCGAGCGCGTTGCCGAGCACGAACACGGCGTGCTTGTGCTCGCTCTTGGATTTGTGAACGTGCGAGGGGTCGACGTCGAGGTTGTAGTAGGGTTCGAACAGCTCGGGGTCGACGTGGTCGCGCTCCGCGAAGTTCTCCATGATGATGACCATTTGCTCGTGGAGTTCCAGAAGCTCGTCCTTGTGCATGAGCGAACGTAAGGGCGTCCCCGAGTTAAGAATTACTACGTTTGCGGTAACATCGTCCCAGTTTCGTTGCCGTCGGCACCGGCACGGAGCGGCATCGATATCGACGTTTAGCTCCACGATAGCCGGACGAGCGACGAACGCGCCGAGGCGTCACAGTCGATCGGCGGTCCCGCCGACCGAACGGGTCGGCCGCCACCAGCCGAGTTCTTCGAGCGCGGTCGCGACGACCCAGCCGCCGAAGATCGCCGCGCCGACCGTCTCGGGGATCGCCAGCCCGGGGATCGGTCCCGAGCTGAGGGCCGCCGCCCAGACGAGCCAGAACAGCAGATGGCCGATTCCGAGCCAGATCGTCGCGAGCCCGCGCCGCACCGCGCCCGCCAGCACCGATCCGGTGCCGTAGGTCCAGAGCGCGACGGTCGCCGCGAGGTAGTGGGTGATCGCCACGACGCCGTGGGGCGGTCGCGGGAGGTGAAACACGCCGACGAGTCCGAGCGCGACGATCGCCACGACGAAGGCGACGACGCCGACCTGATGAGGCAAATTCTCCGCGCGCGACCACAGCCTCGCGGTGAACGGAACCCCGAGGAGCCCGGTGAGTATCAGGCCGCCGTTGAACACCAAGAACTGCGGATTCGATCCGACGAACGACCACGTCACCGACCGGCCGTCGGGAAGCGCGCCAGTGTCGGAGAGCGCGCTCGTCGTCCAGGCGAACGACGGGTCGAGGAGCGTCGCGCCGAGAATGCCGAGGGCTGCGACGAGCGGCGCGATCAATCCGGCCGCTGCCGTCGCGTCGCGCAGGTTCATACAACGTAGAACCGGTTGACCGTTCAAATAAGTTCGGACGCGCTGCAGAATGGGGGCTCGGCGGGCTCGCTCACCGGCTCGCGGCGTCGGCGGGGAACCACGCGAGTTCGTGGTCGGCGGTGAGCGTAACCGACACGCGGGCGTCGAGATCGAGCGTCTCGCTGTGGTTGTGCATGCACTCGATCGTGTCGCCGGTATCGAGTTCGACGCGGTAGAGGACGCTGGGGCCGAGGTAGCGGCGATACGTGATCCGGCCGTCGGCGTCGTCCTCGTCGGCGGACACCGCGAGCAGGTCGTCGGGGCGCACGAGAACGTCGATCTCGGCGTCGTCGTACTCGGGCGCGAATCCGTAGATCCGGTCGCGGTCGATCGTCGCGATCGGCGTCTCGACGTCGTCGCCGTCGACCGATCCCGAGAGGAAGCTGGCGTGACCCAGAAAGCCGGCGACGAACCGCGAGGTCGGGCGCTGGAACACCGCTTCCGGACGGCCGACCTGCTCGATCCGGCCGTCGTGCATCACGGCGACGCGGTCGCTGATCGACAGCGCCTCCTCCTGGTCGTGGGTGACGGAGACGGCGGTGACGCCCGTCTCCTTGAGAATTCGGCGAACTTCCTCGCGCATCTCGACGCGCAAGTCGACGTCGAGGTTCGAGAACGGCTCGTCGAGCAGCAGGATCTCCGGCTCCGGGGCCAGCGAGCGCGCCAGCGCGATGCGCTGTTGCTGGCCGCCCGAGAGCTCGTTCGGGTAGGCGTCGCCCTGATCGGCGAGTCCCACCAGTTCGAGCAGTTCCTCGACGCGGGCGTCCTTCGCCTCGGCGTCGTAGTCGTCCAGCCCGAACTCGACGTTCTCCGCGGCGGTGAGATGCGGGAACAGCGCGAACCCCTGGAACACGACGCCGACGTCGCGGTCCTCGGGCGCGACGAACGCCTCCTCGCCCGAGACTTCGCGGCCGCCCAGCGCGATCCGGCCGGCGTCGGGTCGCTCCAGTCCGGCGACGAGCCGCAGCGTCGTCGTCTTCCCGCAGCCCGAAGGACCGAGCAGCGTCAGCAACTCGCCCTGTCGGACCGACAGCGACAGCTCGTCGACGGCCAGCTCCGTGCCGAACGACTTCGAGACGCTCTCGATCGAAAGAGCGATGTCGCCTTGCGCCTTCCGTTCTCGTTCGTCCGCGTCCCGTTTCTCCGCGGTCGTCCGCGACCTGTGTGTGCCCTGAGTTGCCATCGTTACCTCCGACGAACGAGCCCCCAGCCTCTCTGTCGCACCGTCGACGCCCGAACGGCGCCGATCGGTCGGCCACAGAGGCGTTGCTCCCGTAAGTATGGGTTTAGGTTTTCCTAAAACATTTCGGTCGACCGCCGAGCCGGATCGTGCGCAGCGTCTTCCAGTACAGACGGATCGCCGGCTTACTCGGGCAGGTCGTCGATCAGCACGACGGCCTCGCCGTCGATCACGGCGGTTTCGGACTCGACGTTCTCGATCGTCGTCGCGAGTCGGAACTGGCCGTCGCCCAGATCCTCGACGACCTCGACGATCGCACTGACTCGGTCGCCGATCTCGACGGGGCCGCGGAACTCCAGGTCTTGCGAGAGGTAGATCGTGAGACCGGGCAGGCGCGCGAGCGCGGCGCTGATCAGCCCGGAGACGAGCGTCCCGTGGGCGATGCGGCCGCCGAAGCGCGAGTCGTCGGCGAACTCGTCGTCGAGATGCAGGCGGTTGGTGTCGCCGCTGACCACCGCGAAGCGCTCGACGTCCTCGGCGGTGATCGACTTGGTGAAGGTGACGCTGTCGCCGACCGCGATCTCCGCGGCGTCCTCGACGGAGCGCTCGAACGTCCACTCGGCGTCCTCGAACGCGAGCGAGGGGAGTTCGCTCGGCTCGACGTCGGCGTCCGGCTCGTCGGCATCGCGTACGGCGCCGTTCGACGCGGCTCCGTTCGCTTCGGCGCCGTTCTCGTAGGCGCCGAGGGCGGCGCGGTTCACGGCCGTCGCGCTCTCGATCGCCGTCTGGGTCATCTGCATCCACGCGTCGGTCATCGCCGACAGCGGATTGGCTGGCGTCGTGTTGTCGGACATAGACGCCCGAAGCAACTACGGGGTTATCAGTCCTCTGGCCGCGGCAGCGAGCGGCCGCCGGTGGTCCCGAGCTGGATCTGACGCCGACGTGGCATCGGCGACGAGATCCTCGTCGCGCCGAACGGCCGAAGACCGGCACCCACGAGCCCTGAACCAGCCGATACCATCTGACACCATTGAGAACCATTTGAGGGCAAGCCTTATTGTCGCCGCCCGAGTAGAGAGTAGTGATGACGGACGATTCCAGCGGGATGCAGTGGCCGCCGGCGCTGTTCGCAGAGCAGATGCAGGAGGCTGGCGAGCAGGCCGTCGAGAGTCAGCAGGAGCTGATGAAGCAGTTCCTCTCCGCCAACGCCGGCGCGGGAGGGAACCTCTCGCAGTTCCCCGCGATGACGATGGGGACCGCGACGTTCAAGACCCGCGTGCAGAGCGGCGGGCGGATCAGCATCCCCGACGCGGAACGCGAGGCCCTCGACATCGACGAGGGCGACATCGTCCAGACCATCGTCATCCCCCTAGGTGATACCAATGAGTAACGCAAACCCCATCCAGACCGCATTCGACTTCCAGCGCACCGCCCTCGAACAGACCCGCACCGCGACCCACGAGGCCGTCGAGGCCCAGAAGACCGCGATGAACGCGATGGTCGACGGCGTCGAGACCGCCGAGTCGATGAGCGAGCAGAACGCCCGGCTGACCAAGGAGGCCCTCCACGCCTACTTCGACGCCGTCGAGCAGATGACCCCCGAGGACGCCGAGATGGACTTCGATCAGGCCCGCGAACTCGTCGACGAGCAGTTCGACGCCTACGACGAGGCCCAGGCCGAGTCCTGGTCGGCCGTCCACGAGGCGCTCGCCGAGAGCGCCGACGGCTTCGAGCAGTTTGCCGACGAGTACGTCGACGCCGTCGACGAGTCCTTCGACACCTTCCTCGACGCCCACGAAGAGGTCGAGGAAAGCGCAGTCGACGCCGCCGAGGAGATCGACGTCTCCGCGGCCTGAATCGGCGAATCACTTTTCCGACAGCAGCCGCAATTTTTGGACAATGAACGACTCATCCACCACAGACGCCGTACAGCACGATTGGACTTCCTTCATGGAGGAGATGAACGAGCAGTTCGTCGACGCCCTCGAACAGAACGTCGAGGCCCAGGCCGAGTTCGTCGAATCCTGGTCGGACACCCTCGAATCGTCGGCCGACGACGAGCGCCTCGGCGAGGGCGTCCAGGGGTACGCCAAGGCCTATCAGGTCTGGATGGACGCCGCCCAGGAGATGGTCGAGCGCACCGCCGACGCCGCCGAGGGCGAGCAGGTCGACGTCGAGGAGTTCCGCGACGTCTGGCTCAACAGCGCCAACCAGGCGTTCAAGGAGGTCATGTCCACGAGCGCGTTCGCGGCCGCGACGGGCGAGACCGTCCAGGACGCCATGGAGGTCCGGCAGATGGCCGACGACAGCGCCGAGGCGACGCTCCGCCAGCTCCGGATCCCGACCCAGAGCGACGTCGAGGAGATCGGCGACCGACTGGTCGAGCTCGAACGCCGCCAGCACGAGGTCGAACGGAAGCTCGACCGCGTGTTAGAGCACCTCGAAGAGTGAGATCCCACGGAGACACCCACACATGATGAACCCATTCACCGCGACGCTCGACCTCCAGCGTCAAACCTGGGAGTCGGCCGCGGAGGTCGTCAAGAAGTCCGGCGCCGCGCCCGACGCCAACGAGACCATCTCGGAGGTCGACGTCGGCGAGACGCCTCACGAGGTCGTCTACGAGGAGAACAAGCTCCAGCTGTACCACTACGAGTCCCAGACCGAGGAGCAACACGACGTTCCGATCCTGATCGTCTACGCGCTGATCAATCGGCCGTACATCCTCGACCTGCAGCCCGACCGCTCGGTCGTGCGCACGCTCCTGGAGAACGGCTTCGACGTCTACCTGATCGACTGGGACGAGCCCTCCCAGCTCGACCGGTCGCTCCAGCTCCACGACTACGTCGACCGCTACGTCGACAACTGCGTCGACGTCGTCCGCGATCGCTCCGGTCAGGACAGCATCAACCTGCTTGGCTACTGCATGGGCGGGACGATGAGCGTAATGTACACCGCGCTCCATCCCGAGAAGGTCCGCAATCTCGGGCTGATGGCCGCCGGGCTCTGTTTCGCCGGCAGCGGCGGGCTACTGGAGATGTGGGGCGACGAAGAGTACTTCGACCCCGAGGCCGTCACCGACACGTTCGGCAACGTGCCCGCGGACTTCCTCGACGTCGGCTTCGCGCTGATGGACCCCGTCGAGAACTACCTCACTAAGTACGTCCGGTTCTACGACAACGTAGAGGACGAGGACTTCGTCGAGAACTTCGCCCGGATGGAGGAGTGGCTCGGCGACGGCATCGACGTCGCCGGCGAGACGTTCGAGGAGTTCATCGAGGACATCTACCAGGAGAACAAGCTGTACAACAACGAGCTCCACCTCGACGGCAAGCACGTCGACCTCGAGGAGATCGACATGCCGGTTCTCAACATCGTCGCCGAGTACGACCACCTGATCCCGCCGGAGGCCTCCAAGCCGTTCAACGAGGTCGTCCCGAGCGACGACACCGAGATCAAGGAGTTCCGCACCGGCCACATCGGGATGAGCGTCTCCTCGCGCTCGCACGCCGAGCTGTGGCCCGACGTCTGCGAGTGGTTCGAGGAGCGCTCGCAGGTCGAGGATGATCTCCCCGGCGAGGATCGCTCCGACGAGGAGATCGAGGAGCGCGGCGAGGCCGAGGTCGGGGACGAGCCCGCCGAGCCCGGCGAGATGAACGTCGACGAGGAGATCGTCGAGGACGCCAAAGAGCAGAGCTCTTCGAGCCCTCGCTCGCAAGCTCGCGAGGACGTCACCGAGGGCGAAGCTGCGGCCGACGAGGACGACGCCGACGCCGCGCTCGCTGAGGACGTCGCCGGTGACGAGACCGGCACGGACGACGAGCCCAGCAGCAACGGCGGCGAACTCGCCGGTACGGACCTCCAGGAGCTCGACGGCGTCGGCCCGACCTACGCTGACGAGATCAGCGAGGCCGGCATCGACACCGTCGAGCAGCTGGCCGACGCAGATGTCGTCGCAGTGGCCGAGGAAACGGACGTCCCCGTCGGTCGCCTGGAGGACTGGATCGATCAGGCGCAGGCGTACCGCGACGAGAACTGATCTTCGCGGCCCCGATTCCGACCCGTCGGTTTTTCGCCGCCCGATCCGTGGCATCGATCCTGCGAGGCGCCCACCTTTATCACAACGACTAGCGAAGCGCTAGATAATACGGGCGGGGCGTGACCCCGGCCATCTCAGGTGATTCCCATGGACCAGCGAACCTGTCTCGTGACTGGCGCATCGCGCGGGATCGGACGCGGCATCGCCGAGCACCTCGCCTCGGAGGGGGCGAACGTGGTCGTGAACTTCCGGGCCTCCGAACAGGAGGCGGCCGACGCCGTCGAGGAGATTCGCTCGAACGGCGGCTCGGCGATCGCCGCGCAGGCCGACGTGACCGGCCGCCGCGAGGTCGAGGCGATGCGGGATCTGATCCACGACGAGTTCGGCGAGATCGACGTGCTCGTCAACAACGCCGGGATCACGCAGGACACCCGCTTCGAGGAGATGACACGCGAGGAGTGGGACCAGGTGATGGACGTCAACCTCGGCGGGGTGTTCAACGTCACCCAGACGTTCTTCGAGGACATCAAATCGGCCGACGAGGGGCGGCTGATCAACATCTCCAGCATCGTCGGCAAGCAGGGCAACTTCGGGCAGGCCAACTACGCGACCGCAAAGAGCGGGCTGTTCGGATTCACCCGGACGATCTCGCTCGAACTCGCGCGCTCGGGGTCGACGGCCAACTGCCTCGCGCCCGGGTTCACCCAGACCGACATGCTCGACGAGGTCGACGACGAAATTCAGGAGACGATCCGCTCGGAGATCCCGCTCGGACGGTTCGCGCAGATCGACGACATCGCCGCCGCCGTGCGCTTTCTGGCGAGCGAGGAGTCGTCGTACATCACCGGCGAGGTTATCGACGTCAACGGCGGGATGGACCTCTAGTCTACGCGGTACTCCCGTAGTTCCTCGCCGCCCGATCGCAGCGTCGGCAGCAACGGCTCGACGTCGCCGACCAGTTCCACCGCGCCGCTCGCCCCCGGATCGTAGGCGACGAGGCCGGCGCTGCGGAGCCGCGGGACGTGATTGTGGTGGAGCTCGACCAGTACGGCGTCCCGTTCGCCGTCTTCGATCTCGGCGACCGGCTCGTCCCGACATCGCGCCGCGACGAGCGTCGCCAACTCCTCGAGGTCGACGGCGCCGGGCCGGGAGTGGAGGACGCACAGCGTCTGTCGCCGGTAGGCGTGCCCGAGGATCTCGTAGATCCGGTCCGGCGAGAGATCGGGATGATCCTCCGTCACCGGATTCATAGGTCCCCTCCGCGGCGCTCTCCGTCGGCGAGCCGCTCTCTAGAGAACATGTTGCTACGCAAGTGAGCGAGCCGTAAAACGCTGTTTGCGACGTAATCGCAGAATAGTTACCGCGCCGATCGAAAGCGATGCCGGCCCGTCAGATGCCGCTCTCGAAGTCGTCGAGAGCGTAGGCGGGTTCGGCGCCGCGGCGGTCGAGCGTCTCGTTGGCCAGCAGCCAGTAGACGACCGACAGCGCCTTGCGGCCCTTGTTGTTCGTGGGGACCACGAGGTCGACGTTGCTGGTCGAGTTGTTCGAGTCGCACATCGCGATCACGGGGATGCCGACCGTGATCGCCTCCTTGACGGCCTGGGAGTCGCCGATCGGGTCGGTGACGACGAGCACGTCCGGCTCGATGTAGCCGTCGTACTTCGGGTTCGTCAGGGTGCCCGGGATGAACCGGCCGGTCCGGGCTCGCGCGCCGACAGCTTCCGCGAACTTCTCGGCGGGGAAGCGGCCGTACTGGCGCGAGGACGTGACGAGGATCTGCTCGGGCTCGTAGTTCGCCAGGAAGTCCGCGGCCGTGCGGATTCGCTGGTCGGTCGTCCCGACGTCCAGGACGTAGAGACCGTCGGTGCGGACGCGGTGGATGAACCGCTCCATGTCGTCGGTCTTCTGCTGGGTACCGATGTGGACACCGGCGCCCAGATAGTCCTCGACGGGAATGAGGAGGTCGGCCTCCTCGTCGGACATGACGTCCTCGTCGAGCTGCGGTTCGGCCTCGGCCTCCTCGGCGTCGGCGGTCGGTTCCTCGTCGCCCTCTACGGGCTCGGCCTCGTCGGGCTCGGCGGCCGGACCGGCGCCGGGTTCCGGCTCCTGGTCGACCTCCTCTTGCGCCGCGTCGAGGCCCTCCTGTTCTGCGTCGTTGTCTGTCATGCTGCGTCGTCCGCGATGCGGATGAGTTCGTTGAGTTTTGCGGTGCGCTCGCCGCCGACGGCGCCGGTCTTGATGAACTCGGCGTCGGTCGCGACGGCAAGGTGTGCGATGGTCGTGTCCTCGGTCTCGCCCGAGCGGTGGGAGACGATCGTCCCGTACTCGTTCCGGGCGGCGAGCTCGATCGCGTCGAACGCGTCGCTGAGCGTGCCGATCTGGTTGGGCTTGATCAGGATGCTGTTGGCGGCGTCCTGCTCGATGCCCCGTTCCAGGCGCTCGACGTTGGTGACGAACAGGTCGTCGCCGCAGATCAGCGTCTGGTCGCCGACCCGGTCGGTGAGCTCGGTAAAGGCGTCGAAGTCGTTCTCGTCGAGGGGATCCTCGACGTACGCGAGGTTGTACTCCTCGACGAGCTCGGCGATGTAGTCGATCTGTTCGTCGGTGTCGCGGACCTGATCGCCGTAGACGTAGCCGCCTTCCTCTTCGTCGTACATCTCCGCAGCGGCGACGTCGAGGCCGAACGTGATCTCGAAGCCGAGTTCGTCGGCGACGGCGTCGGTGGCCTCCTCGACGATCTCGAACGCCTCGGCGTCGTCGATCGACGGCGCCCAGGCGCCCTCGTCGCCCTTGCCCGAGGGCTGGTCCCGGTCAAGCAGGATGTCGTGGATCTCCTGGTGGACCTGTGCGTTCGCGAACACGGCGTCGGCGACGCTCGGTGCGCCGACCGGCGCCGAGAGGAACTCCTGGATGTCCGTGGCGTCGGCGGCGTGCTCGCCGCCGCCGATCACGTTGCCCAGCGGGATCGGGAAGTTGTCGCCGCGGAACGCGCCGCCCAGATGCTGGAACAGCGGCGCGCCCAGCACGTCGGCGCCGGCCTTCGCGGCAGCCATGCTGATGGCGACGGCGCTGTTGGCGCCGATCTCCGAGAAGTCCTCGGTGCCGTCGGCGGCCCGCAGCGCGCCGTCGACCGAGCGCTGGTCGCCGGCGTACACCTCGTCGACGAGGCGCGGAACGGCGTGCTCGCGGGCGGCGGCGATGGCCTCGTTGGCCGGCAGTTCGATCGCCTCGAACTCGCCGGTGCTGGCGCCGCTCGGCGCGGCACCGCGGCCGAAGCCGCCGCTCTCGGTCAGTACGTCAGCCTCGACCGTGGGGTTGCCCCGCGAGTCGAGAACGCGCCGGAGTCGGATGTCGGTGATCAGTGTCATTGTCTGTTGACCGTGAATGGGAGCGCCCCCGCGTCGTACTCCTCGGCGGCGACCAGAATCGGCTCGGTCTGGTCCGTGTCGATCAGCACCGGTGCCCCGTAGGAGACCTGGAGCGCGCGAGCGCCCAGGATCCGCGCTTTCTCGTACCGCGTGAACTGTTGTGGCTGGGACATGGTTACTGGTAGGGGGCCACGATGTCGACGAGGTCCTTGTGCGAGACGAGCATGCGGCGACAGCAGTGTCGATCGACGCCGAGCTCGTCCAGGACCGCCTCGGGATCCTCGTCGCCCTCGCGGGCTCGCGCCTTGAACTCTTCCCAGTGTTCACCTACGACGTTGCCGCACGTGAAACACCGGACTGGTACCATCATACTTGGATCACCTTAGCGGTAGGACTTCTGGTAGCGAGCCCGAGCGCCGGGACCGCCCCACTTCTTGGGTTCGGACTGCCGGACGTCGTTGACCAGCAGCGACCGATCGAACTCCATGTAGGCGTCCCGAAGCTCGGCGTCGCCCGTGTGCTGGACGAGGCCGCGAGCGATCGCGGTGCGGACCGCGTCGGCCTGCCCGGAGATGCCGCCGCCCTGCACGCTGACCTCGATGTCGACGCCGTCGCGTACGTCGTCCGCGATGCGGAACGGCTCGAGCATCTTCAGTCGGGCGAGCTCGGGCTCGACCAGTTCGACCGGTCGGGAGTCGATACGCACGCGACCGTCACCGTCCCGCACCGTTGCGCGGGCGATGGCGGTCTTCTTCTTGCCGCTCGTGTTGGTTACCATGTGACGTTAGCACCCAGATTCTCGCTGACCTCCCCGAGGTGGAGGAACTTGATGTTCGACAGTCGGTCCAGCGACGTGCCTTCGAGCACTTCGCCGTCCTCGTCGTAGGGGTTGCCCACGTAGACGCGGATGTTCTCCAGAGCCTCCCGGCCCGCGGTGGTCTTGTAGGGGACCATCCCGCGGATCGAGCGCTTGAAGATCCGGTCGGGGCGCTTGGGGTAGTAGGGTCCTCGGTCGGAGCCCATCTCGGCGCGCGTCTCGAAGGTGTCGAGCACGTCGTCCTCACTGCCCGTGATGACGGCGTCCTCGGCGTTGACGACGGCGATCCGCTCGCCGTCGATCGCGCGCTGTGCCACTTCGCTGGCGACGCGACCGAGGATGCAGTCGCGCGCATCCACGACCACGTCGGCCTCGAACTCTGCGTAGCTCATCGGATCACCCGCACGTTCGACGCGTCGGGGTTCTGTTCGATCGCCTGTTCTAGTGCCTTGGTCTCGCCGACCTGTTCGATCTTCGTCTCGGCGGTGCCCGAAAAGTCGACCGCCGCAACGGTGACCGACTTCTGTAGGGCGCCGCTCCCGAGCACCTTGCCCGGGACGACGACGAGTTCATCTTCCTGCGCGTACCGCTCGATCCGCCCCAGGTTTACTTCCGCGTGCGTGCGGCGGGGTTTCTCGAGCCGGTCCGCGACGTCGCTCCAGACATCGGTTTCCCGGGATCGGGACACCGACTTCAGCTCGGCGATGAGACTGTTCAGTCTCGGATTCGTCTTGCTCATAACTTTCCTCCTGTTAGGGCCGCGTGAGAAGTGTGATGCAGGGAGCAGGATTTGAACCTGCGGACTCCTACGAGACAGCGCCCTGAACGCTGCGCCGTTGGCCAAACTTGGCTATCCCTGCTCGCACTTCCGGTTACTCGATGCCCCGTAAAACCACTTTCGATCTGGACCGGTTCGACCTCGCATCGAACGGCGTCGAATCGGCTGCCGGCGCCGGCAGTTGCCGACACGGGCGTCGTCGTCCGGTCGGCGCTCTCGCTGCCGGACCGGGCTGACGTCAGGGTGTGGTTCGTAGGGGCGATCATATCAAAGCTGTACTGCCGTTTCGAGTTCGCTCGCTCGCTCTTCGATGGTGTCGGCCGCCTGTGTGACGAGTTCGTCGACCGTGAACGAGCCGTCGGTCTCGACGTGGAACACGAACGCGTTCTCGACGTCGGTGACCTCGATCTCCTTGCCCTCGAACTGGTCGAGGTTAGTGAGATCGTTGCCGAAGTCCTCGGCGGGGAGCAGCTCTCCCTCGTGCTCGATCACGCCACGGACGATGTGGGGCTCGGGGTCCTCGAACTCGCCGCGGTCGCCGACGACCTCGACGCGCTGGAGGTTGCGGTAGCCGACCGCGACCCCGCCCTGGTGTTTGGCGTGGTCCTTGCCGGACTTGGCGACGGCATCGGCTTCGGCCTCCAGTCTCTGATCGTCCTTCAGGTCGATGATCGGGACGTTCTCGTCGGCGGGCTGGACCAGGTCGTCGCTGCTGACCAGATCGCCCGAGTACGCCGTCGCGGGCCCCTCGACGTCGATCGAGAGGGTGACGGTGTCGCCGACCTCGAACTCGCCGGGCGGGGTGGTCAGCGGGACCAGCCCCATCCGAAGGCCGAGCTGCTCGTCGAACATCACCGACGAGTTCTCGACGACGCGGACGTTCTCGATCGCCAGCGTCGGCACGTCGGCGATCATCGCCCGGCGGACGCCGTTCGCGAACGCGGGGGTGACCCCGCGGACGAGGAACCGTGCGTTTCGGTCCTCGCGTTCGACGAACTCGACGTCGTAGTCCACTGCCATCGTTAGTATCCGCTCTTGCCTTTGGGCGCGCGAGAGCCGTCGTGGGGGATCGGCGTCACGTCCTCGATGCGACCGATCTCGAGGCCGGCGCGAGCCAGCGCGCGAATCGTCGCCTGCGCGCCGGGGCCGGGGCTCTTCTGGAGGTTCCCGCCCGGTCCGCGAACGCGGACGTGGACGCCCTCGATGCCGGCCGCCAGCACTTCCTCGGCGACGGTCTCGGCCATCTGCATCGCCGCGTACGGCGATGCCTCGTCACGGTTCTGCTTGACCACTGCGCCGCCGGACGACTTGGCGATCGTCTCGGCGCCGGTCTGGTCGGTGACCGTGATGAGCGTGTTGTTGAACGATGCGTGCACGTGGGCTACGCCCCACTTGTCTCCCTCGTTTTCTGCCATGTTATTGCTCCTCCGCTCGTTCGGGGTGGAGTTCGTCCGCCAGCGGACTGGTCTCGTCGAACTCGACGGTCTCCTCCTCGTCGACCTCGACCTTGTAGGAGGGGACCGACACGCGTCGGTCGCCGACGACGACGTGCCCGTGGACGATGAACTGGCGCGCCTGCTGTGGCGTGTTCGCCAGTCCGCGTCGGTAGGCGATCGTCTGGAGGCGACGCTCGAGCACGTCGTTGATCTCCAGCGACAGGATATCGTCGAGCCCGTCAGTGTCGTCCAGGATGCCGTAGCGCTTGAGCCGCGCGAGGAACTCCTCGCCCTCGCGACCGGCGGCGTCGGCGTCGCCCTGGGTGCGGCCGAGCAGTTCGCGGGCCTCCCGACGGAAGCTGCGAAGCTCGGACTGGGCGCGCCAGAGCTCTTCCTTGTTTCGGAGGCCGTAGCGGCCGACCAGGTCGTGTTCGGACGAAATGCGCTCGCCCTGGAACGGATGGTTCGGCGTCTCGTAGGCCTTCGTCTTGCTACCGAGCGGCATTATTCTTCACCTCCCTCGTCGTCGTCGCCGCCCGCGGCGGCCTCTTCGGCCTGCTCTTCGCGGATCTCCTCGACGTTGACGCCGATGGTGCCCTCCGTACGACCGGTGGACTTGGTCCGCTGACCGCGCACCTTCTGGCCGCGCTTGTGGCGCGTGCCCTTGTAGGAGTCGATCATCTTCATCCGGTTGATGTCGTGACGACGCTTCATCTGCAGGTCGTTGCCGACCTTGTGCGTCGTCTCGCCGGAGAAGAAGTCGTTCTGGCGGTTGGTGAGCCATTCGGGAACCTCGTCCGCGTACTCCTCGACTTTCTCGACGACCGCATCGATCTCGTCGTCGTCGAGTCGGCCGAACGTCGCGGTTCGGTCGATGCCCGCCTTCTCAGCGATAATTCTGGCCGTTCGCCGGCCGATGCCGTTCATCTCGATGAGCGACCGCTCGACGGATTTCGTCCCATCGAGGTCGGTCTGCCCGATGCGGACGAAGTACCGAAGGTCCTCGTCGTCTTCGGGTTCGTCTGGTTGTTCTGCACTCATGTGTGGGTTGGATCTGCACTCGCGCCTTGCGGCACGTGCGTTGGGGTCCGCCGGTGACGATTCGTGCTCGTACACGTTTCGGCCGACGGTCTTCACGTCGTGGCGGGGATTCGAACCCCGGAGGCTTTACGCCACATGGTTAGCAACCATGCGCCTTGGGCCGCTTGGCTACCACGACTCGCTTGTACTGTCGCCCTTCCGGACTCGGGACCCGAACGCCCCTACATCTGATTGCAGCCGTACCTTCCCCGGTGGCCTACTTAAACGCAACGAATCGCACCGCCCTCTTTCGCGTGATTTCCGGCGCTAGCATGTTTGGGATTGGTTGGCTTGGATTGGTCTACAGATGTGAACTGCGCGAACGTCTTCGGCCCGCTCTCTGGGACCGTGACCGCAACAGCTACTGACGAAAACACTACGAAAGCCCTCGGCTCGGTCGCGGCCGTTCCGGCGGATACCCTCGCTACGCTCGGGTAGGGCCGCCGGAACGACTCCCCGACGGCGCGACCGAGCCTCGCCCTTTCATTCCGCCAGGACCGCATTGCGCGGGTCGCCCGGGGGCGACCACGCGCGGCCCGGCCCTCCCCCGTCGGCGCGCCATCAAGGCGCGCCGGGCCGCGCGGTTGCGGTGGCGCGTGCTGTCGAGCCTCCATGGCGAGACAGCAGCGCGCGAGGGATGAGCGAGCGAAGCGAGCGAATCGGCTGGGGAGGACGAGGTTGCGGTCGGGGGGACTGAGCGAACCCGAAGGGTTCGCGAGGGTCGAAAGACGCCTCTCGGCGTCTTTCGGGAATGAAAGGGGCCGCCGCGCTCGACCCGGTGAGACGAAGTAAGGACCACAGCGGAGCGAGGACCGCAGCGAGTCGCAACCGGTCGAACGCGGCGGGGGCTTTCAGAGAGTCGTCGTCCGATACGGTTCGAGAAAGCACACAGAGAACGTTCGCAGTCGCGTTCCCCGCAACTACTCGTCCACCACATCCTCCAACCGTGATGACTGTTGCTAGATCCCGAAGCGCTTACCAGCGCGCGAGCGTACCCCGAGACATGGACGAGAGCGCCGAGCGGACCCGCGTCGAGTGGCACGAGTGGGGTCCGGAGCCGTTCGAGATCGCAGACCGAGCCGGAAAGCCAGTGTTGCTGTCGCTGTCGGCGACGTGGTGCTCGTGGTGTCACGAGATGGACGAGGAGACCTACAGCGAGCCCCGGATCGCCGCCAACGTCAACGACGGGTTCGTCCCCGTACGCGTCGACGTCGACCGGCACCCGCGCGTCCGCGAGCGGTACAACATGGGCGGTTTTCCCTCGACCGTCTTCCTGACGCCGAGCGGCGAGCAGCTCACGGGCGCGGGCTATCTCGCTCCCGACGGGATGCGCCAGGTGATCACCAGCGTCCGGAAGATGTGGGACGGCAAGGGCGCCGAGGCCGGCCGAATCCCGCGAAGCCTGCAGGGCGAGGCCACGCCGGCAGGCGAGTTGACGCCGCGGATCGAGGAGCAGCTTCTGGGCGCGCTCCACGAGACCTACGACGAGCAGGCCGGCGGCTGGGGGACCGACGCCAAGTTCCCGATGCCACGGACGATCGAGTTCGCGCTCAAGCGCGAGCGCGAGCAGGCCGTCCGGACGCTCGACGCCGTGGGCGCGAACCTGCTCGACGACTACGCGGGCGGCTTTTACAGGTACGCTGCCGGCGGTGACTGGAGCGAGCCCCACTACGAGAAGATGCTCGATACGAACGCCGCGATCGTGCGCGCGTTCGCCAACGCCTACCTCTACACCGGACGCGAGGAGTACCGCCAACCCGCCGCGGACACGATCGACTACCTCACCACGACGCTGTGGACCGGCGACGCGTTCGCCGGGAGTCAGTCCGCCGGCCCCGGTGCGGAGTTCTACGCCCGCGAGCCGACCGACCGCGAGGCCGCCGACGAGCCGCCGGTCGATCCGACACACTTCGCCGACCGGAACGCGCTGGCGGCCGACGCCCTCCTGACCTACCACGCCTACACCGACGACGATACCGCACGCCGGTACGCCGAGCGCGCGCTCGACTACCTCGCGGAGACTCTGATCGAGGACGGCGAGGTCGTCCACTTCCGCGACCCCGAGAACGCCGACGAGGTCGGCGAGTCGCTCCTGCTGGCCGATCACGCCCGGACGGTCGCCGCGCTGACGACCGCCCGCGAGGTGCTGGGTCCCGACGCGCTGGACGAGCGCCCGATCGACCTCGCCCGGAGCGTCGCGGACGCCGCGATCGACGAACTCCACGACGAGGGCTCGTTCCGCGACGGCCCCGCGAGCGGCGAAGGACTGCTCGACCGGCCGCTCCGGCCGCTCGACGGCAACGTCGAGATGGCCGACGCGCTGCTGGACCTCGCAGTCCTCACGGACGAGGACCGCTACCGCGACGTCGCCCGCGAGACGGTCGAAGCGTTCGCTGGCGCGTGGGATCGCTTCGGGCCGCAGGTCGCCGGCTACGGCTCGGCCGCCTCGCGCCTGCTCAACGGAACGCTCGTGATCCGGATCGCCGACGACGCCGGGACCGACCTCCACCGCGCGGCGCTTCGGATGGGTGACCACGAGAAAGTCGTCGTCCCCGACGCCGAGGGGATCGACGCCGGAACCGCCGCGGCGTCGATCGTGACCGACGCCGACGAACCGAGTTCGTCGAGCCCTCGCTCGCAGGCTCCCGAGAACGCCGCAGTGTCGTCCGACCCCGCCGAGACGCCCGACCAACTGGAAGCGCGCGTTAGCGCCCTGATCGACGAACGGTCCGGACAGGACTGAGCGGCCCCACCAACGCGGTGTGACGCCGGCGACAGGCCCTCGAACTGGGGGACGCACCCTGGAAACCTCCGGTGCGTTTATAACCCTTCGAGAGTGACAGCACGGTATGGCAAGTCTGCGGGACCTCGGGCTGTCCGAGTACGAAGCGCGCGCCTACCGCGCGCTACTGAACACCGGTCCCACAACCGCCAAAGAGTTGTCCCGGGCCAGCGACGTGCCCATGGGACGCATCTACGACGTTCTCAACAGTATCGAGCAGTACAACCTCGTTCGCAGCCAGACCGCGAGCCGACCCAAAAAGTACGTCGCGGTCGAACCCGCCACCGCCCTCGACCGCCTGCTGGACGACAAGAAGCGCGAGCTCGAGGAGAAAGCCGACCAGTACGAGGAGATCGTCGACGACCTCTCGGACGAACTCGACGCCGCCGATCCCGTCGAGGAGCAGTTCTGGACCGCGGCGGTCGGCGCGGTCGAGACCGCGGACCTGCTCGTCGAGCGGCTCTCGGCGGCCGACGAGCGGATCGTGTTCGTCGCGTCGGACCAGACCTCGCTGTTCGAACTCGACGAAATCGGCGACCTCGTCGCCGAGCAGTTCGAGCAGGCGATCGACCGCGGCGTCGACGTCAAGGTCCTGATGACGCCCAGCCTCGTGGACTCGCTCCCCGAAAGCGTCGGCCGGCGCCACCGCCAGACGCTCTCGCCGTCGGAGAACTACGAGGTGCGCGTCAGCCCGGACGTGACGGGGACGTTCAACGTCCTCGACGGCGTCGAGGTCTGCGTCCAGGTACCCCACCCGCTCGCGGTCGACGAGGCGTTCGCGATGATCGACCTGAAAGACCCCGAGTTCGCGGCGGACGTCCACGACGAGTTCGTCCCGCGGTGGCAGGCAGCCGAGACGCTGTCGTTTTAGGACGCCGCGGTTGCTGGAACTACACGGCCTCTTTGCGAACAGGGTCTTCAAGCGCCCGAATGCACTCGTCGACAGCCGCGAGCGTGGCGTCCCCGCCGTCCCGCTCGACGGAAACCAGCACGCCCGCCTTTCGCCGGTTCGGGGCCGGACAGCCGACCAGCCAGGCGTCTTCGTACGTCCTGACGAGGGCGTCGAGGGCGCCCATCTTCAGGCTCGAAGGGCGATCCCTGACGCCCAACTGAAGGACCGATCGATCGGTTGACGACCCGCCTGATCTCCGACTCGGAATACCGCTCCGCCAGATCGTCGCGGAGCGAACAGTCGTACTCGCGGCCGTCGTACGCGATGATCGCGCGGAGGTCGGATCCGACGGGCTATCGGATCTGATCTTCGATGTCGTCGACGGAGAGCATACTCGTACGACGGTCTCCCGAACTGTCAAATCCTGTTTCGGTTATTCCTGGCACCGATATGAAAATTACAACCGTCGAGATCGGGGGCGGGAAGCTCTCCGTCGAAATCGGCTGGTGGACGAACGCCGGCGTTCAGTTCTGTACTTCGTCTCGAAGCTGTTCCATCTCGACGCGTCGCTCGGCGTGTGCGTTGTGCTGGTGGATGGACTCGTCGTTGGACTGTTTCATCGTGACGACGGCATCGTCCGGTAGCTGATCGAACTGGTCGACGACGCCGTCGGCCATCGCGCGGACGCAGTCCTCGACGAACTTGGCGTCGGCGTGGGACTGGTAGGTCATGTGATCCTCGTCGGGGCGCTTGGCGAGGTTGTAGATGCGCGCGCTCATCGAGTCCCGGGCGACGTCGATGAGGGTCGTCAGGTCGACGTTGGGGGCGCCGTCGCTCTCGACGGCCAGCGTGGCGTGGCCCCGCTGGGAGTGGCCGGGCTGGGGCACTTCGTCGAGGAACTCCTCGATGGTGTCGTCCTCGATACCGAGCTGTTCGAGCTTCTGGCGTGCCCGGGCCTCGGACATGCCCTGCGAACAGGGACAGACGGTCATGCCGGTCACGGTGGCACCGATCTCCTCGCGGGTGCCCTCCTCTGTGGCGGTGGCTTTGGCCTGGATGTCGACGGTGCTCTGGGTCTCCCGGTCGGAGGCGGGGGTCTGTTCGCGCTGGACGAGTTCGGCCTCCATCGAGACGATCGCCTCGCTGGTGTAATCGTGCTTGTCGAGCAGCCGTTCGGCGGCGTCGCCACAGACGTCCTCGACGCGGTGGACCTCCTCGCGGGTGGCGGCTTCGAGCGTCTCGTCGATGACTTCCATGTTGCGGCTCATGTCGGCGCCCTTGCGCCAGGAGGGCAGGTCGACGAACACCTCGAACTCGGCCATCAACACGATCGGACGCTGCTCGGGTCGCGCGATCTTCACCAGCTTCTCGACGCCCGTGACGCCCACGCGGTTCAGCCCCACCGCCACGTCGGGGCTTGTCGCCTGTACGTCCGGCAGTTGCTCACTCATTGAGTCGACGTTACTACGGTACGCGATTAGGCCTTTCGATAGCGCGAATATCGTCGCTCACGACCCGACCAGCGGCGGCAACGCGAACCTGCGGCTGCCGGCTCACTGCAGCTTTCCGAGCGCCTCGAAGAAGTCCGCTCGCGGCCCGGCGATCCGTATCGGTTCCTCGGCAGCCGTGACGGTGACCGTGGTGCCGGCGTCGATCTCGCGCCGCGTCCGACCGTCGCTGATGACGTATCCGCTCGGTGCGTCGGTCAGTTCGATGGCGACGTCCACGTCGACGTCGACCGCGAGCGACGGCATCGACTCGGCGCCGCACATCTCGGTGACGGCGATCGCCGGCACCTCCGGATGGACCAGCGGTCCGCCCTCGCTGAGATTGTAGGCGGTCGAGCCCGTCGGCGTCGCGACGAGTACGCCGTCGGCGTGGCCGGTCGAGTACGTCGCGCCGTCGACGCGCACCGTGAGTTCGGCGCCGTTGCCGTGGCCGCGCTGGGGTCCCTGAACGACGACCTCGTTGATCGCCGGCTCCAGCGTCCAGTCGCCGTTACTCGCGCGAAGTCGGGGGAGTTCCCGCGCCCGCACGTCGCCGGTCTCGCGGACGTGCGCCACCTCGGCGGTGACGGCGTCGACGGCGTCGACCGGTGCGACCGCGTTGAGGAAGCCGACCTCCCCGAGATTGACGCCCATGATCGGCGTCGTTCCGGCGCCGCGTGCGGCGTATAGAAACGTCCCGTCGCCGCCGATCGACACCACGAGATCGCAGTCGGCCATCGCCGAGACGTCCGTTCCGGGGCGGTCGAGCGCGGCGGCGGTGGCCTCGTCGAGCCGCACCGCGACGCCGTCGTCTCGAAGCGTGACGGCGATCTTTCGGGCGAGCGAGGCGGCTTGCTCGTTGCCCTTCTGGCCGACGATCCCGACGTTCATGTCTTCGACGTTGCGCCGGGGGCTGAAAAACTCCCCGTTGGCGTCGCGACGGCGTCGATCGGCGCCCGCGCGGGCCGCGAAGGGTCCGGGGAAGTCGACGACCGCTCGTACGGCCCCGGCAGCAACCTTAATTTGGCTGGGGCGAATGGTTTCGGAGTAGCACACGGCCCGAACGGAGTAGTACGCCGGACGGGTCCCACATCTACTAGATCATGACCAGCCTTTCCCATCGCTCGACGCTCGGCATCCTCCGTAGCTGCCGCCCGGAGTCGAGGGTGTGGGGAACTCCTCAGACGGGCACGTGTTATAGTTGCCTGAGAGGTGGCCGCGGTGAGTGACGACCGGGCGGACGATCCGACCCAAAGCGAGCCGAAGGACGGCGAGTCGGAGGCAAGCGGCGACGACGCGCCAGCCGACGACTGGTTCGAACGGGCGCTTCGCGACGCCGAGGACGCCGGCGAGGATCTCTTCTCGGGCGAGTGGGCTCCGGACGGCCACGACGAGGCGGTGGTCGATCCGGACGCGACGGAGCGAACGGAGACTGCCGAGCGGGGCGCCGACGATCTGGCGTCGGCGTTCGCCGACATGACCGACGAGGTTGGAGACGATCCCGACGCCGGATTCGACGACGTACCGAAGACGGGCGACCCCACGAGCGACGACGAATCGTCCGACGAACAGGACGACGACGAATCGTCCGATGAACAGGACAACGACGGCGAGCTATTCGACACCGACTTCGCCTCGGCGCTCGGCGACGCACCGGACATTCCGGGCGACAGCCAGCCCGCTAGCAGCTCGCCCGGCGGCAGCACGCCGGGAGGCAGTACGGGGAGCGGTGGATTCGGGGACGGCTCGCCCGCCCCTGGCGAGTTCGGCGAGGGCGGCGGCGAGTTCGACATGGCGACCGACGACTTCGGCGCGCTGGGAGACCTCGGCGACGTCGGGGCGCCCGGGAGCGGCGCGGATTTCGAGCAGCAGGACGAGGGCTACGAGTCCGATATTCCTCGGATCGAACTCGGCGTCGAGGGGCTGGACGCGATGATTCAGGGCGGCGTCCCGGCGCGCTCGCTGATGGTAGCGATCGGTAGCGCCGGTACGGGGAAGACGACGCTCGGGCTCCAGTTTCTCGACCGAGGGCTCCAGCAGGGCGAGCGCGCGGTGTACATCACGTTAGAGGAATCCCGGAGTCGGGTGATCCGCAGCGCGACCGAGAAGGGGTTCGCGTTCGACGAGTACGCCGAGGAGGGCCAGCTCGCGGTCGTCGACATCGACCCCGTCGAGATGGCCAACAGCCTCCAGAGCATTCGCAGCGAGCTGCCGCGGCTGATCAGCGACTTCGGCGCCTCGCGGCTGGTGCTGGACTCGGTGTCGCTGCTGGAGATGATGTACGACGATCGGGCGGTGCGGCGCAACGAGATCTACGACTTCACGCGGAGCCTCAAGGACGCCGGCGTCACGACGCTGCTGACCAGCGAGGCCAGCGAGGACTCGGCGTTCGCGTCCCGACACGGCATCGTCGAGTACCTGACCGACGCCGTGTTCGTCCTCCAGTACGTCCGCCCCTCCGATTTCCGGGAGACGCGGCTGGCGATCGAGATCCAGAAGATCCGCGACGCCAACCACTCCCGCGAGACCAAGCCTTACGAGATCACCAACGACGGAATCAACGTCTACCGGCAGGCCAACATCTTCTGAGCGCACTGACGGCGAGGTCGCCGCGCCGTCATTCCACTACCGCCACGCCCGCGAGCCGATCGCCCGCCGTCACGGTCGCTTCGCGCCGGAGCGCGTAGAGAACGCCGTCCTGCCCCGACTGGACCGTCTGGAGCGACTCGTAGGTCGCCGGGTCGTACACCGTTCCGATCGTCGTTCCCTGGGCGATCCTGTCGCCGACCGCGAACTCGCCGGTGATCCGGAACAGCCCCGACGCCTCGGCGTCGACGCTCCCGAGGTGGTTCCGTGCCCGCCGCGGCGTTCCGTTGTCGACGATCTCGCCCGGGAGCACGTCCAGCTGCCGAAGCACGTTCAACAGACCGGTGACGCCCGTCTCGATGGCGGATTCGACCAGCTGCTTGTTGTGGGCGAGCTCCGGCGTGATCGCGGTGATCTCCTCGCGAGCTGCCGCGACGCGGAGCTTTCCGTCGAAGCCGCGATCGCGCCACTCGTCGGGCGCGTCGTCACCGGCCGGTTCCGCGAGCAGCAGGTCGGTCCCGAACGCGGCGGCGAGCGAGCGCGCGTCGGCGTCCCCCTGAGCGTAGACGACGTGGGGCAGCATGTTCGGGCTGCCGGTGTGCAGGTCGACGATGACGTCGGCCTCGCCGGCGTACTCCCAGAGCCGGGCGGCCATTCGCTGGTGAAGCGACCCCTCCGCATTGCCCGGCCAGACGCGGTTCATGTTCGGGTTGACGCTGTCGAGCGCCGCCGGCGCGGTGTAGGAGACGCGGTCGAACGTCAGCGGATTCGCCACGGGCACCGCGATCACCGTCCCGGCGAGCGAACCGCGGTCGAGTCGATCGTGGACTCGCCGGAGGACCTCCGAGCCGTTGATCTCCCGGCCGTGCTGGGCCGCCTGCACGTACACCGTCGGCCCGTCCTCGGCGCCGTCGTAGCGGTGGACGGTCGTCGCGATCTCGACCCCGGAAGGCAGGCGCGCGAGCGTGACGCGCTCGGCGTCGTGACGAGCCCGCGAACGAGGGCTCGATGAGCCTCGCTCATCGGTGTCGTGCCCGGTCGTCTCCTCCATGTGTGTGTCCTTGGAAGGCACGATAATAGTCCTTCGTCACGAATTGTTTCGCCGTACGGATAGTTATATGAGTGTCGATCACGTGCCTCCGCTATGGCCGGACGTGAACCGAAGACGCCCCGTAAGGACGTCGTTCCGGGTACGCTCGACCCCGGATCGAGCGTCCTCGTCTACGCCGCGGGCGAGGACTCGCCGCCGCGGCTCTGTACGGATCTCGCCACGACTGCGGATCCGACCGGCGACGTACTCGTCGCGGAATTTGCTTCCGATCCCGCGGACTGTCTGGACCGACTCTCGAACCACCCCGCGACGGGGCGAAAGCGCCTGCTCGCGGTCGGCGATCACGGCGAGCTACGCTCGGCGCGGAGCGATGTCGACGTCGCCTCGGTCACCGATCCCGCGGACCTGTCCGAGATCGGGATCGAGATCAGCGGCTTTCTGTCCGACGCACCGTCCGAGGGCGGCGAGACGATCGTCTGCTTTCACTCGCTGACCGAACTCCTGAACCACACGGATCTCGAACGCGCGTTCCGCTTTCTCCACGTGCTCGCGGGTCGTGTCAGCGCGGCCGACGCCGTCGCGCACTTCCACGTCGATCCCACCGCCCACGAACCGCGAGACCTCAACACGCTCGCGGCGCTGTTCGACGGCGTCGTCGAGCGATTCGACGGCAAGTGGGTCGTCCGATCGAGTCAGTGACGAGCCGCCATTGCAGATAGCACCGTCTTCGGTAGTCGCAACTTTCTGTAGCTAACTCGGAACTACGCGTTCTCCGGCGGTTATACGACCGCTAGCGCTGCCAAGAATATGTTTTCTAGAGCACAATACAAAATCCACTTTGTTTAGTGTATCTATATTTTAAATATTTTTATATTCTCTCCCCATTTTTGTAGCCATGTACCATGTCCGATGGCAATAGCACCCAGATGGCGTCGTTCCTCAAAAATCACCCGCGGCTGGCCGGCGTGCTGTTCGCTGCGCTGGTGGCGCTGACGCAAGTTGGAAGTGCAGCGGCGGCGATCGGAATGACGATCGATTAAAAGTCCAGAGTTTCAGCAGAAAGTTCGCTGCTCCAGTGTAATTCTTCGGAAATCCTAACAGGGACGTTCTCTAACTGTAGCGTCTGAAAGAGTTCTTCTTCCGAGACAGTCATGGTTCCGATGGCCCCGGAGTTCAGGTAGAACGTCTTGTTAGACTCGATAATCGGCATAAACATACCGCCCATACCACCAGACGTGGTAGCAAACGCCTCAAACGTGATTTCATATTCACCGCCGCTTGATTCGACGTGTGTCAAGATCGGCGTCCCGCTCTCGGCCTGCGCGATCGTGAGCCCGCCGTCGCCGATCACCAGGTACTGGCTGCCGACGATGCTCTCGCCCTTCGCGACTTCGAGGGCCGCCCGGAGCGGGAACCCGCAGTTCAGCAGGCGTGCGACCGTCGAGCCGATGCGGACGGCGCCGCTGTTGATCACGTCGCTGAGCGTCGCGATGCCGCCGATCGCGCCGGCCTCGATCAGCTTCGCGCCCTGGTCGTACGACTGGCAGGCGTTGAGCAGAAACGCGTCGACGCCGACGTCGTCGAGCGTGTCGGCGTCGAGCGTGCCATCCGCGCAGCGGAATCCGGCGTCGTCGATGTGACCGACGTAGTGGAGAAACTCCGCCGGTTCGGCGAGCACGTCGGCGAGTTCGTCGGTCCGCAGGTCGCGCTCGACGGACACCTCGAACGGGAGGTCCGCGCGGGAGCCGTACACCTCGTCGACGATGTCGCGCTCCTTGTCCATGCGGTCGTCGTTGCAGACGACCGTGATCGCGATGTCGCCGGTCGAAGGGTCGCGATCGAAGCGGTTGCGATAGGCTTCCGGCGTCGCCTTGCTGACGCCGATCGGCGTCTCGTCGCCGACCCACGCCTGCTCGATGGCGTCGTCGGACTCCACTTGCACGTAGGTGTTCTCGCCGCCGCTGGCGCCGCCGGACGACTCGGCCGCGCCGCGAGTGTACGCTCCCATCCCCGTCTCTTCGACCGACGACGCCGACACCTGCTGTGGCTCGGCGGTCCGGATGACCGCGAGGTCGTTGACCAGATACGGCAGCGTCTCGATGCTCTCGGGCGTGGGCGAGACGTGCGTCGTCAGCTTCCACTGGGGTAACAGCTCCTCGACGGCGTCGTAGGGGACGTCGAGATAGGCTTCGAGTTGCTCGCGCAGCGGCGCCTCGTACAGTTCGGCAAACGAGAGGTCGACCTCGCGTTCCAGGCGCTGGCGCTCGTGGAGATCGATCGGGTACAGCCCCTCGGTGCGGGTGACACAGTCGAGGAAGAACACCTGCTTGAGCACGCGAACGACTTCGGACTCGAAGCCGCCCGGCCCGTCGAGATCGTACTCGAACCCGTCGTCGGTGACGATGCGGGGCGCGTCGCCCGGCACCATCTCGGCGCCGAGGTAGTACGCCAGCGTCGCCGCGGGGTAGATGTAGCGGTACGTCGGCGGCAGTTCGATCGCGACGCCGGTGTCGGCGGGCTCGATTGTCTCGGGAATCGAGAGTTCGTCGCCGAGTTCGATCGCGGGCGGATGCCCGCGCAGCGTCGGCAGCGAGCGCTCGGGGGTCGTCGTCTTGAGCGACGAACTCAGCGCCGTCACGGTGCGCATGATGTCTTCCGGAGCGTCGGTCGTCGTCAGCGTCGCCGCGGGCTGTTCGTGCTTCGACCGGCCACCGACGACGACCCGGGTGGGCTCGCCGAACTCGATCGAAGTCCGCTCGGTCTCCGAGGAGATCGTCACGTCGCTCTCGACCCGGAGGTAGATCCGAAGCTGGACGGACACCTCCATGCTGTAGGTTCCCTCCGGGAGCTCCTCGTGGGAGAAGTGCTCGGCGCTCGCGACGACGTCGCCCGCCTCGTCCCTGACGATGACGGGCGCCACCGTCGGGAGCGTGATCGACGAGCACTCGATCGCGACGGCGTCGTCGACCGGGAACCGGAACGCGTCGGGATCGGCCGTCGACGGCACGACGGGCGCGTCCGTCAACAGCGAGTAGCGGACCCGCTCGATCGGATCGATCAGCTCCAGACCGGGCTCGGATAACGGCTCGAAAGCAACGTTCACGTCCCGGACACCCCACTCCGAGAAACGGCGATACCGTCCATTCGAGGTGTAGCTAACGGGCAGCGTGAGAATAAAGGTACCGACCAGTTGCGCCGCAACTGCACCGGAACCCCCCGATGCCGTCGACGGGAATTTCGGTCGTCAGCCGGAGCGGCGTCAGCGGGTGGCCTCGACGGGCGGACGGTCGGCCGGACGCTGACCGGCCGGCAGCGACAGGGTTACGGCCGTCCCGGTCGGCTCGCGATCGGCGACGGAAATCTCGCCGCCCAGACTGGTGACGATCCAGTTGACGATCCAAAGCCCCAGTCCGCTACCGTGTTCCAGCGGCGTCTCGTCGTCGCCCCGGAGCACCGATCGTTCGGCTTCCGGCAGTCCCGGGCCGCGGTCGCAGACGGTGATCTCGGTCCGATCGCCGTCCTGCGCGACGCGCACGACGACCGGGGCGCCTTCCCGGGCGTACCGGATCGCGTTCTCGCAGAGCTCCCGGACCGCCGTCTCCAGATGCGCGTCGGCGAGGACCGGGCAGCTCTCGGGCGCCTCGATCCGGATCTCGGGCGTCGACGAGTCGTAGCGCAGATCGGTTCGGACGCGATCGACCAGCCGTACCGCGTCGAGAGCGTTCCGATCCGTTCCGTCCCACGTCGTCTGGAGGGAGCCGGCGGTCTCGCCGAGTTCGACGAGATCGTCGGCCGCGTCTTCGATCGCGCGGGCCGCCGCGACCGCCGTCGAATCGTCGACCCGCTCGGCCAGCATCTCGGCGTTGCCGAGGATCACGTTCATTCCGTTCCGGATGTTGTGTCGCAGAACGCGATTGAGAACCGTCACCTGCTGTTTTCGGCACTGCTCGTCGGTGACGTCGTCGTAACAGACGAACGCGTCGGCGTCGTCGCCGGCCACCGGGAGCATCTTGAGCGCCACGTCGCGGCGGCCGGTCGCCGTCCGGCGCGTGACGATCTGCTCGACCGCGGTGCCGTTTTCGACCTGCTGGACCAGATCGGCGGCCTCCGCCCGTTCGTCAGGCGAGACGACCCACTCCGAGAGTTGCTCTCCGAGGACGGCGTCGGCGTCGTAGCCGAACACCTCCTCGAAGGCCGGGTTGACGCCGCGCACGATACGCTCGCCGTCCTCGATAGTCGCCGTGACGACCGGATGAGCGACGCAGTCGATCCCCACGCGCTCGGTCGCAGACGTCGCGGTCGTAGCGGCGTCCGACCGGGGACTGCCGAGTACGTTCTCGATCCGTCGGCGAACGACAGGCGGCCGAAGCGGCCGTCGGACGACGTCGTCGATCGTCGACCAGCGCTCGTCCGACAGCCGGTCGTCGTCGACGACCAACAGGACCGACGGATCGGTGCCGTCGACGTCCGAAAACGACCCGTCGAGCCGGTCGAGCGCGGATTCGTCGACGATCCAGAGGTCGACGCCGTCGACGCAGCCGGGCGAGCCCAGCAAAACTGAACACTCCTCGGGAGCCATCGCGGCGATCCGGTCGGCGTCGTCGATGTCGGCGGCGACAGCGATACGCCCCGGCTCGCTCCGAGTCCCGCCGTCACGCACTGCCGATAGTGGCTCTGCCGAAACCTGTTCAGTCACAGTAGATTCCTCCCGCGTCGCGAACCGCACGTGCGGTGCTCTGACACGACCGTTCCGTGGCCGGGTAGAACCGTGGCCGCTGCCGAACGGGTTCCTCGATCGCGGCGAACTGCGGCGTCGCCGGCCATGAAGATGTCATGTGGTGATTTCCACTTATAATTACCGATGGCAATTGTGATCGGTTTTATCTTTGCGCATTTCTGGCGGGAGAAAAGGGGAGCTTACTTATCAGAAGCGGAACGTACAGTGTTGCAGGGAGCGACACCGTGAAACTCCGTCAACCAACAGATTTCCTGATTCTCGAAGCGCTGCACGCGTACGGGCGTAACGTCGCGCCGAACCTCGCCCAGATCACCGGAAAGAGTCGGAAGAACGTCAACAACCGGCTACCGGTACTCGACGACTACGGACTGGTCCGGAAGATCGGGCCGGCCGAGCGGTCGGGACTGTACGAGGTGACCGATAGCGGGCGGGTCGCGCTCCGCTGTCGGGACGAGTACGACACGACGCCGGACTTCGAGGCGTTGATCGAACGACGCCTCGAAACCCAGAGCGGAGCCCAGGCGGGCGAGGCGCTGGTCCGCGGCGGCGACGATGTCGACGACGCCGACGCAGCAGACGAGAACTCCGAGTGAACCCCTCGAAGACGGGGTCGTAGCACGCCGCACCCCGAGGATCGGGGACCAAACGCACTTAGGTGGCTGGTCCCGAGTGATCCCTGATGGGATGGAGAGAGCGGCTGGAATCGGCGGACGGCATCGATGCCGATCCGGCGACGGTCGCAGACGGGGACGTTCTCGACCTGCTCGAACCGTCGGTCCAGGAGTGGTGGATCGATCAGTTCGGCGCCTACGTCGAGGAGAACGGGGGCTTCTTCACGCCGCCCCAGGAACGCGCCGTCCCGCTGATCCACGAGGGCGAGAACGCGCTGATCTGCGCACCGACGGGGAGCGGGAAGACGCTGGCCAGTTTCACTTCGATCATCGACGAGCTGTTCCGCCGCGAGCGCGAGGAAGGGCTCGATAACTCGGTCTACTGCCTGTACGTCTCGCCGCTAAAGTCGCTGGCCAACGACATTCACCGGAACTTGACCGAGCCCCTGGAGGGGATCCGCGAGGTAGCACAGCGGCGCCACGGCGGGGCTGGCGACGACAGCGACGCCGGCGACGGCGTCGTCGACGACGCGGCTGCCGTCTCTCGCATCCGCCACGCGATCCGACACGGCGACACGTCCGACAGCGAGCGCCGGAAGATGTTGGAGGAGACGCCGCACATCCTCAACACGACGCCGGAGACGCTCGCGATCCTGCTGAACTCGCCGAAGTTCCGCGAGAAGCTCCGAACCGTGGAGTACGTCGTCGTCGACGAAATCCACTCGCTGGCCGCGGGCAAGCGCGGGACGCACCTCTCGGTCAGCCTCGAACGCCTCGAAGCGCTCGCGGAGAGCTCGCCGACCCGGATCGGCTGCTCGGCGACGATCGAACCCCTCGACGACGTCGCCGAGTTTCTGGTCGGCCGCGAGACGCCGAGCGGCCCGTCCCGCGACTACGAGATCGTCGACGCGCGGTTCGCCCGCGAGTTCGACGTCGAACTCCAGTGTCCGACCGACGATCTGATCCACACGCCTCGCGACGTGATCCAGGAGCGGTTCTACGAGCGACTCCACGACCAGATCCGCGAGCACACGAACACGCTCGTGTTCGCCAACACCCGCTCGGGCGCCGAGCGAATGCTCCACAACCTGCGCGAGCGCTTCGACGACTACGACGAGGACAACTCCGCGTGCCACCACGGCAGCCTCTCGAAGGAGGTCCGCGAGGACGTCGAGGAGCGGCTCAAGGACGGCTCGCTCGACGTGGTGACGTCCTCGACGAGCCTGGAGCTCGGCATCGACATGCCCCACGTCGATCTGGTCGTGCAGGTCGGCAGCCCAAAATCGGTCGCCGCCCTGCTCCAGCGGGTCGGGCGAGCGGGCCACCGCGTCGGCGAGACGGTGACCGGGCGGGTGATCGCGCTCGACCGCGACGAGCTGGTCGAGTGCGCGGTGATGCTCAAGAAGGCCGACGAGGGGTTCGTCGACGGCGTCTCGATCCCCGAGAACGCCCAGGACGTGGCCGCCCAGCAGGTGTACGGCATGGCGATCGCCGAGATCCGCCCGGAGAGCGAGGTAGTCGGCATCCTCCGGCGAGCGTACCCCTACCGGAACTACGACGACGCCGACTGGGAACAGCTCGCCCGGTATCTCACCGCCGACTACGAAGGGATGGAAGACCGGAACGTGTACGCGAAGATCTGGCGAGACGCGAACGATCCGCCCGACGGCGAGCACCACTACGAGGAGTTTCCCGTCGGCGAGCCGCTGATCGGCAAGCGCGGGCGGCTCGCGCGCGTCATCTACATGACCAACATCGGGACGATTCCCGATTCGTTCAGCTGCGACGTGTTCACCCGCGCGAGCGACGAGTGGGTCGGCCAGTTGGACGAGGAGTACCTCGACACGCTCGAAGCCGGCGACGTGTTCGTCCTCGGGGGCAGCAACTTCGAGTACCGCTACCGTCGGGGGTCGAAGGTGTACGTCGACCGGACGAGCGCGGCGCCGACGGTGCCCTCGTGGTACTCCGAGCGACTCCCGCTGGCGTACGATCTCGGTCGAGAGATACTGGAGTTCCAGGGCGAGTTACTCGATCGCTACGACGCGGGCGGCGCGGCGTCGGTCCGACACTGGCTTCGCGACTTTCCGCTGGACGACGACAGCGTCCGCGCGCTCGCGCGGATGTTCGACCAGCAGATCAGGTACGCGGGCGTCGAGAGCGTCAGCACGGCCGACCGGCTGGCGATCGAGGTCGAACGGGATCACGACGAGTACGAGCGCAACTACTACGTCCACTCGAACTACGGCCGCCGGTTCAACGAGGGGCTCTCGCGCCTGCTGGCCTATCGGTGCGCGCAGGCGGCCAACGCCAACGTCTCGGTCGCGGTCGCGGACAACGGCTTCACGCTCTCGATGCCGCTGAACAGGAAGATCGACATCGTTGGGATCATCGAGGACCTCGATCCCGACGACGCCCGCGAGCTGTTGCGTGCGAGCCTCGACGAGACGGACCTGCTCCAGCGGTACTTCCGCATCAACGCCACCCGCTCGCTGATGATCCTCAAGCGCTACAAGGGAACAGAGAAGTCCGCCAGCCAGCAGCAAGTCTCCAGCGAGATGCTGCTGGGGTTCGCCCAAGATCTCGAGGAGTTCGCGGTCATCGAGGAGACCTACCGCGAGATCCTCGAGGACAAGCTGAACCTCGCGGGGATCGAGACCGTGCTCGGCGGGATCCGCTCGGGCGAGATCGAGGTCGTCCGCCGGTCGGTCGACTCGCCGTCGCCGCGCGCGTTCGGCCTCGCGACGCTGATGGCCAGCGACGTCGTGCTCGCGGAAGACGAGAGCGCCGTCCTCCGGAACTTCCACGAGCGCGTCGTCGACGAGATCGGCGACGGCCACCGCGAGTCGGATGCCACGGCGTCGACCGACAGCGACGCCGCGGACGGATCGGCGTCGACCGACCGCGACGCCGCGGACGATCGGAGTCTCGAACCGACGGGCACCGACGAGTGACGGTGCGCGTCGACCCGTGACCGAGGCCGCCGCCGAGCGATCTCGGCCGGACGTTTTTGTACGATACCGCGCCAGACCCGGCGTGATCGCGATCGCCGGCGGCAAGGGCGGCTGTGGCAAGACCACGACGACGGTAGCGCTGGCTCGCGCGCTCGCCGAGCGAGGCGACGCGACGCCGCTCGTGGCCGACGCCGATTGGGACATGCCGAACCTCCACGCGCTGGCCGGCGCGGCGTCGACGCCGTCGCTCGCGGCGCTGCAGGACGCCCCGTCGCCGCGCGCGCTCGCACAGTTCGTCGGCGACCCGCGGATCGGCGTCCTCCCGGCGCCGACCGGCGAATCCGAGGCCCGACAGGATCGAGCGCTCGAAATCGTACGCGACGGGAACGGGAGAGCGCCGGTGCTGGTCGACTGTCCGGCCGGCGCCGGACGCGACGCCGCTCGGCCGCTTCGGGTCGCCGACGGCGTCGTGCTGGTCTCGACGGCCGCGCCCGCCAGCCTGCGCAACGCTGCCAAGACCGCCGCGATGGCCGAGGCGCTGGGAACGCCCGTGCTCGCTGGAGCCGTCACCCGCACCGCGTCGGTTCCGGCGGGCGCGCATCGGCTGCTCGGGACCGACCGCCTCGTGCCCGTTCCGGACGCCGACGCGCCGCTCGAAGACGGGGCCGTACGGCGAGCGATCGGGGAACTGGCTGCTCTGGTGGCGTCGCCCGCCAGGTCGGCCCGCAGTCGCTGAACCGCGAACTAGCGACCGTCTCACGGCATCGAACGGCGATCGCCGCGTACTTTCCCAGACCACGACACGCCCCGATTTCGTCGCGTCATCGCCGAGTACGGACGCGAGCAAGAACTGGTCCGGGCTCCGGCGGGTGAGTAAAATCACTATTTTTGATACGAAGCCGCAATCGAGGCAAACAATTATGTAGCGATCCGACATAGATGGCTCGAACGCATGGAAGGTCGACTGGACACCGGGATCGACGTCCTCGACCGGAAGCTGGACGGGGGGATACCCGCGGGAAGCATCATCGCATTCACTGCCTCGCCCGCGAGCCAGTCCGAGCTCCTGCTGTACCAGTTGACCGCGGCCCGCGGATCGCTGTACCTGACCACGCAGCGCTCCGATCAGGCGGTACGAGACGCCATCGACTCGACCTCGGCGCCGACGGGCAGCCCCACAGTCAGAGATATCAGCGGCAGCGAGCCGCTCGATCAGGCCAATCGGCTCATCCGCGCGCTCCCGGAGGGGGCGAACCTGATCATCGATCCGGTCGACGTGCTCGAACAGCGCGAGCAGAGCCGCTACCGCAACTTCCTCAACGACCTGCAGAACCACATGGTCAACACCGGCTCGCTCGCCATCCTGCACTGTCTGGACGGCCACTCGGTGCCCGACAACAGGGACACCACCCAGCACATGGCCGACATCGTCTTCGACCTGACGACGACGGTTCGCGGCACCGACGTGGAGAACCGGCTTTCGGTGCCGAAGTTCCGCGGCGGGCAGGCGCTCACCGAGACGATCAAGCTGGAGATGCAGGATCAGGTCGACATCGACACCAGCCGTGACATCGCCTGACCGTCGCCGGACGCCGCTTCTCGGCCAGTTCGACGCCGCTGCTCGGTAGCTGGACGCCGCTTTCCGATCAGCTCGACGCTGCTGCTCGGTGATAAGACGCCGTCCCCGACTAGCTCTCGTTGCCACCCCCACCGACCGGACAGCCTTCGGGATCCTCCGTCGTCCAGACGTTGAAATCGCCGTTCTGAGTCACCTCCAGTTCGATCCCCCAGCAGCTCGGATTCCCCGACAGCTCCGAGAGATTGACCGTCAGTCCTTCCGAGCGCTGGTCGAGTCGGGCGTTGATCGTGAATGCGCCCGTCTCGTCGGACCAGGTGCGTTCGACCGTCGTTTCGGCCGGCGCCGCGTCGGCGCCGCCGTTCTGCGGCCCCAGACGTTGGGTCGACCAGTGGACGAACTCGCCGTCGCGCTCGACGACGAGGTGGATCGTCACGGCCTGATCCGCCGAGTTCGACAACCGGAGCGTCGACAGCAGTGGCGCGTCGTCGCCGCCGTCACCGTCGCCGCCGTTACCACCCTGTCCCCCACAGCCCGCGAGTGCACTCGCGCCCGCGGCGCTCGCCGCGAGGATCGCGCGTCGAGAAATCGAATCCCCCATGGAGGTCGCTAGGGGTTCCCGCTCCGTGTACGTCGGGGGTTAGCGGTGCACGGCGTCGCCGGGATCAACGAACGAGGCCTGACGGACGACTCAGTCCGCGGTACCCGGTCCGACGCCGTCGGGACACTCCGAGGAACCGTCGGGGTTGAACCAGGTCGTGACATCGCCATTCACGTCGAGGAGCAACATCGTGCAGAAAGGCGAATCGCCCTCCTCGGCGGGCAGTTGTTCGGTGAGATCGAACGTCTGCCAGTCCTCGGCGTCATCAAGGCGGGAACGGACGACGAACGATCCTCCGACCGATGGGTCCCAGGTCGGATCAAGTTCGACGGTATCGCTCGAATCGGCGTCCTCACCGTGTGGACCCAGACGGTGCGTCTGCCGGTACACTTGCTCGCCGTCTCGCTCGACGAGCACCTCGAGCGTTCGTTCGACGGAGTCGGAGTTCGAAACGCCGATCGCGGTGAGGTACACCGCTCCGGGACGGTCACGGTCGTCGGGCTCGGAAGAAGACGTACTGCAGCCCGCGGTGGCGCTGAGGGCAGCGGTCGCAGAGAGTGCAAACGCTCGGCGCGTCCACCACCCGGACATCCGTGTCGCTCTACTCTTCGGCGTCTTCGAGCTCGTCGACGATCTCGTCGGCGTCGACGTCAGCGTCCTCGAGGGCGTCCTCGATGTCGCCGCCGCCCATGCCGCCGCCCATCATACCGCCCATGCCGCCCATCATGCCCGCGCCCTCGCCCAGCGTCTCCTGGACGATGATGCGGTCGAGACCGAGCTTCTCGGTGACGTCCTGCGCGATCTGCTGCTTGGAGAACATCCACTGCTGGTTCATCGAGAGCTGCGGCGTCGCCTCGATGTACAGCGTCTCCTTCTCGACGGTCTCGGTTTCCGTCTCGGGTTCGGCGTCCTCGTCGTCCTCGTCGGACTCGACGGCGACCTCCTCCTCTTCCTCGTCGGTCTCGATCCACATCTCGAGATCCGTGTCGACGTACATGCCGATCAGGCCCTCGGCCTTCTCGACGCGGTCGTCGACCTCGTCGAGAATCTCGTAGTCGTAGTCGATGTCCTGGCCGGCCAGCGGGTGGTTGAAGTCGACTCGCGCGCGGCCGCCGATGATCGCCTCGACGTGGCCGTGCTCGCCGTCGACGTCGACGTGCGCGCCGGGGTAGCGGTCGTCCTCGGGGATCTTGTCGGCGCTGAGCGTGCGGACCTCGTCGGGGTCGCGCTCGCCGAAGGCCTCCTCGCCGGGGACGGTGACGGAGCCGGAGTCGCCGGCTTCCTTGCCGGTGAGGTCGTCCTCGACGGCGCCGAAGATGTGACCCTCGCCGATGACGATCACGCGCGGCTCGAACGTCTGTTGCTGGTCGTCGACGCCCTCCTCCTCGGCGACCTCGGGATCGGTCGTGTCGACGAGCTGGTCGTCCTCGACGGTGCGAGCGGTGTAGGCCAGTCGGACGAAGTCCCCGTCCTGCAGCCCCTCCTGCTGTTCTTCTGTCTCGGCTTCCTGCTCGTCGTCGGCCGCTTCTGTCTCCTGATTGTCGCTCATACCTCGAACGTCGCCCGTTCGGCTTAAAACAATCACGTTTTGGACCCGGACTGTCTCCTTCCGGCGGTTCGGACGCTGCGTCGAAGACCGGCCCGAGACGGCGCCACTTTTCAGCCCCCGCGCCGACGTCTCTCGCATGTACGAGGTCGAGATCAAGGTTCGGGCCGACCACGAGACGGTCCGCGAGCGACTGGTCGAGCTGGACGCCGACCGGCAGGAGCGCGTTCGACAGGTCGACACCTACTTCGATGCGCCCCACCGGGAGTTCGCCGAAACCGACGAAGCGCTCCGGGTTCGACGGGTCCGCGCGCCGGAGGACGAGGCGGGCGAGGAGGACGCGCGAATCACCTACAAGGGACCGCTGCTCGACGCCGAATCGAAATCACGCGAGGAGTTCGAGACCGGCGTCGACGGAGGCGCGACGGCGACCGAGATCTTCGAGCGGCTGGGGTTCGAGGCCGCCGCCACGGTCGAGAAGGACCGCGAGCGCTACGAACTGGCGGGGTACGACGTCACGCTCGACGCCGTCGACGGGCTGGGCGAGTTCGTCGAGGTCGAGACCGAGCGCGAGACCGACGACATCGCCGCGGCGCGCGACGGAGTTCGCGACCTGCTCGGCGATCTCGGACTGGACGCCGACGAGCAGATCCGGACGTCGTACCTGGGGCTGTTGCTGGCCGACGACGCGACGTGATCGGCGTCGCGCCGCCGTGCCGATAACTCCCAGGCATTACTTCTCCCGTACTGGTTTCCGCAAGTTATAGAACGGGGCGAAGATAATTCGGACGTAATGACAGAGCGGAACATCAGGGTCGAGCCGATCGACCGGCGGGCAGTCGAGGACCAGGAAGTCGAGATCGTCGAGCGAAAGGGGATCGGCCACCCCGACTCCATCTGCGACGGCATCGCCGAGGCGGTCTGTGGCGCGCTGGCCCGGGAGTACATCGACCGCGTCGGCAAGGTGCTGCACTTCAACACCGACGAGACCCAGCTGGTCGCGGGCAACGCCGCACCCGCGTTCGGCGGCGGCGAGGTCCAGGAGCCGATCTACCTGCTGATCGTCGGCCGCGCGACCAAGCGCTACGACGGCACTCGGATCCCCGCCGAGACGATCGCGCTGGAGGCCGCCCGTGAGTACCTTCAGGAGAACATCCCCCAGCTCGACGTCGGCACGGACGTCGTCATCGACGTCAAGCTCGGCGAGGGCAGCGGCGACCTGCAGGAAGTGTTCGGCGAGGAGGGTACCACTGTGCCGATGGCCAACGACACGAGCTTCGGCGTCGGTCACGCCCCGCTCACCGAAACCGAGCAGATCGTCCTCGAAGCCGAACGCAGCCTCAACGGCCCCTACGCCGAGGAGAATCCCGAGCTCGGTCCGGACGTGAAGATCATGGGCAAGCGCGAGGGCGACCGGATCGACATCACCGTCGCGGCCGCCATCGTCGACCAGTACGTCGAGGATCTCGACGAGTACGACGAGGCCGTCACGGCGGTCCACGACCACGTCGAGGCGCTGGCCAGCGAGCGCACCGACCGCGAGGTGTCGGTCCACGTCAACACGGCCGACGACTACGAGGAAGGTTCGATCTACCTGACGACGACGGGCACGAGCGCCGAGCAGGGCGACGACGGCTCGGTCGGCCGCGGCAACCGCGCCAACGGGCTGATCACGCCCAACCGCTCGATGTCGATGGAGGCCACCAGCGGCAAGAACCCCGTCAACCACATCGGGAAGATCTACAATCTGCTCTCGACCCAGATCGCCGAGGAGGTCGTCGCCGACGTCGACGGCATCCGCGACCTTCGCATTCGCCTGCTCAGCCAGATCGGCCGCCCGATCGACGAGCCCCACGTCGCCGACGTCCACGTCGTCACCGACGACGGCGTCGAGCTGGGCGACGTCGAATCGGAGATCACCGAGATCGTCGACCGCGAACTCGCCGACGTCACGGGCATCACCCAGCGCGTGATCGAGGGCGAGCTGACGACGTTCTGAGCGGTCGCCGATCGCGCGGCGCCGCTGGTTTCCGCCGAGCCGAAATCCCCAATACCACGGGGACCGCAATCGGTACCGTGACACGCGTCTGTCTCGTCGGCTCGCCCGACGTCGTGCTGCGATACGAGCTGCTCTCCCGCGAGACCGCCCGGGAGGCGCTTTCCACGTACGACCTCTCGGAGCCCTTCGAGAACGCGATCTCGCTCGAGACGGTCAGCGTCGGCGCCGCCGTCTCGCTTCTGAACGACCTCAACTGGTACCTCACCCGATTCGTCGATACCGCCTTCGTCCGCGAGCCGTCGATCGACGCCGACGAGTGGCTCTCGCGGGAGCTCGCCGAGGCGGTCCGGAACGACCGCGTCGATCCCGCCGAAACGGGCACGTATCTCAAGATCTACGGCGTCGTCAGCGAGGACGACGGTGCCCCCGAACCGGCCGGTCCCGGCGCGTCCGGCGACCGATCCGGGGCCGCAGCGGCGGAGGGGGCGTCGAGCGCGGACGCCGCCGACGCGGGGGCCGCCGACGCGGGCGCCGCGACCGAGCCGAGCGCCGGCGCCGTCCAGACGGGCCCCGGCAAGCTCGTCGAGCCGCTGTACGTCCGCCGAACCGACGGCTCGGTCCCCGAGTACGACCTGCGCGACGTCGAGGAGACGGTCGTCGTCAGGGTGACCGAGTCGGAGTTCGAGACGTGATCCGCAGCGAGCGCGTCCCGACCGCGAACTCGCGGTACGTCGAAATCGACGGGCTACGAGTACGCTATCTGGAGGCCGGCGTCGATATGCTCCGCAGCGGCGGGGACGACGTCGAGCGCGACGCCGCCGACCGGCGGGCAGAAATTGACGATCGGCCGCCGATCGTCCTGCTGCACGGCAGCGGCATCGACGACGCCGCGCTCTCCTGGAAGCACGCCATCGAACATCTCGCCGAGGAACTGGGTCGGCGGGTCTACGCGCTCGACTGGCCGGGGTACGGCGAGAGCGACGCCCCCGACGGGGAGATGACCACCGAGTACTACGTCGGCGTCCTCTCGGCGTTTCTCGACGCACTCGGGATCGACCGCGCCGCGCTGGTCGGCGTGTCGATGGGCGGCGCCGCGGCGCTGGGCGTCGCGCTCGGCCGGCCCGAACTGGTCGAACGGCTCGTCCTCGTCGACAGCTACGGACTGCGCGACGCGGTGCCCGGCGGCGTCGGCTCGTACCTGCTGGCGAACACGCCGTTCGCCAACGCGTTCGGCCGACAGTTCGCCGCGGCGTCGACCGACGCGACCCGGCTGGCCGTCGGCGAGTTCGTCCACGATCCCGGTGGACTGTCCGACGAGTTCGTCGCCGAGGTCAACGAACGGCTCCGCGAGCCGGGCGCCGGCGACGCGTTCTTCTCGTTCATGCGCGACGAGTTCCGGCCGAACGGCGTCCGAACCGACTACTCCGACAGGTTGGGTGAGCTGTCGATGCCGACGCTGCTGATCCACGGCGCGCAGGACTCGCTCGTTCCTCCCGAGTGGTCCGCGGTCGCGGCGGACGCGATTCCGGGCGCTCACCTCGAACTGATCGACGACTGTGGCCACTGGGTTCCGCGGGAGCGTCCCGATCGGTTCAACGAGATCCTCGGCGAGTTTCTGGAGGAGTAAAAAACGGCGTCGGCTGGCGGTCAGGCCGCGTCGTCGTCGCTATCGTCGCCGCTTTCCGATCCGCGATCGGCGAGCCGCGCCGCCGCACCCCCAGCGCCGGCCGCGCCCGCCGCCCCGGCCGCGACGCCGAAGCCGGGGATCGAGTCGCCTCCGGACGGTTCGGGCGGCGCGGCGAGGGACTGGTCAGCCGACTCGTCCGCGGATTCCGCGGCCGAGAGCACGACCGCGTGGTCGACCGTCACGTCGGTGTGGCCGTCGCCCGACTCGACATCGGCGTCTTCGCCGGTGATCAGGTCGGTGGTCTCGACGTAGTCGCCGAGTCGGACGTTCCGCGCGCTCGTCCCGAAGTTCAGCGCGACGACGACGCGCTCGCCCGACTCCGGATCGTGGCGGGCGTACGCCACGATGTCGTCGGCGTTGGCGCCGTATTCGATGCGTTCCAGTTCGGCATCGGTCTGCAGGGCGGCGTGGTTCTGGCGAAGCTCGACGAGGTTCTTGTAGTGAGCGAACAGTTCCTCGTCGAAGTCGCCCCAGTTCATCCAGTCGCGGTAGCCGTCGAGGCCGGTCTCCTGGCCGGCGTAGATCGTCGGCACGCCCGGGAGCGTGCAGGTCGCCGCGCCGGCCGCCATCGACGCCGACCTGCTGGTTCGCGCCTTGTACCGGTCGGTGTCGTGGTTCTCGGCCCACTGCATGAACACCGAATCGGGGTGAGCGCCGCGATACCGGCGCTCCTCGACGGCGTCGAGGATCCCCTCGGCGTCGTTCGGCGCCGCTTCGAGCGCTTCCATCAGCGCGTCGTCGTAGTGGACGTCGAACTGGCCCTCGCCCTGATCGACGTCGTACGGCCAGCTCTCGTCGAGCAGGTAGAACTCGGAGTCGTGGGACTTGATCCGGTCGTAGATTTCCTTCCAGAAGCTCATCGGGACGCCCCAGGCGACGTCGCAGCGGAACCCGTCGACCTTCTCGACCCAGAAGTCGACGACGTCGAGCAGGAACTGCCGGACTTCGGGGTTCTCGTGGTTCAGGTTCGGAATGGCGCTCCAGCCGAAGTAGGTGTCGGCGTCCCGAGTCTCGAAGTCGTCCCAACGGTACCAGTCCTTGTACTTCTCGTGGCCCTCGCGGCCGGTGCGGTTCGCCGTTTGGAAGAACGGGTGGGTGTCGGCGGTGTGGTTGATCACCAGGTCGAACACGACCCGGATGTCGCGCTCGTGGGCGGCGTCGACCAGCGCCTCCAGATCCTCCATGGTCCCCAGATCGGGGTCGACCTCGAAGTAGTCGGTCGTATGGTAGCCGTGCGGGCCGCCCTGGCTCTCGGGGGTGCCGTACCCCCGATCGGTCGAGACGAACGGCGTCATCCAGAGCACGTCGGCGCCCAACTCCTCGACGTGGTCGAGGTGGGAGGCGATGTTGTCGAACGAGCGATCGTCCTCGTCGGGGAACCGCCGGGTGAAAATCTCGTAGATGACGCCGTTCTTGGCGTACTCGGGCGGTTCGTAGGGATACTCGATCGAAACCCCGTCGTCGCCGGGCACGATGTCGATCGCGTCCGCGACGGAGTGGCGCTCGCCGACCGCGACGGCGTGGACCCGCACCGGCTCGTCCAGGTCGGCGGGCACCGCGGGCCCCTCATCGAGCGAGAGCGAGTCCCGGTCGTCGACGTAGAACTCCACGTCGAGATCGTCGGGGCTCGTGTCCGCGTCCTCGACGATCTCGGTCGTCGCCGACAGCATCACCCGGTCGCCCTCCACGTCGGCGTCGAGATCGATCCGGGGTCGGGCGTCGTTCGCGTTCTCGCGGTCGAACACGCGGACGGTCAGCTCGTGGGTGCCGTCCGGGGCGTCGAGCGCGAGCGTGTACTCGCCGGGCGCGTCGGGCTCGAACTCCGCGACCGGCGCGTCGGTCGGCTCCGTCGTGGCGTCGGCGGGCGCGTCGACGACCGACCACGAGTACTCGGCGTCGCCGTCGGGGTTCCACGGGGCGAGATCGTTGCGCGTCTCGCCCTCGTTCCCGTTGGGGTTGACGAAGCCCTCGCCGACGCGGGTGAACCGCGGCGGCCCGGGGTGGTGGCTGCCGTCGCCGCTCACGAGATCCAGCTCGGACTTGTTGGCGTCGTGCTCCGCGCTCGCCGGGACGCCGACGCTCGCGGCGCCGGCGACGGCTGACAGACTCGCCAGAAACGTACGTCGTTGCACGATGCTGTCAACTACCACCACGGTAGTTAAAAATTTTGATGAACGATTACGTCATTCTCTGCGTCCGGTTGCGAGCGTGCGTAGGGTCCCAAAAGAGCCGGTCCGGAGCGAGTCGACAGCGTCGCGAACCGTCACTCGGCGTCGAACATACCGGTCGACATGTAGCGCTCGCCGCTGTCCCAGAACACGGTGACGACCAGCGGGCAGTCGTCGTACGCGCCGTCGGTCGGATCGAGATCGCCGCCGTCGGCGCGCTGGTCGTCGGCGTCAGCACGCTCGTCGTCGCCGGAGCCCGGCGTCGGCGTCAGCTCGGAGGGCGACGGCGGGCAGTCGGCTTCCGGCTCGGCGATCCGCTCGGCGACGCGCCGGGCGACGATGCTGGTCGCGCCGGAGGACTGCCCCACGAGAACCCCCTCCTCGCGGGCGAGACGCCGACATTCGTCTTCGGCGTCCTCCAGCCGGACGGTCTCGATCTCGTCGATCAGGTCGACGTCGAGGTTCTCGGAGACGAAGCCCGGCCCCATCCCCTGGAAGTCGTCGTCGCCGGACTCGCCGGTCGAGAGCACGGCGTTGCTCTCGGGCTCGACCGCGATCACGTCCATCTCGGGGAACGCCTCCTTCAGGCGGCGGCCGGTGCCGCTGATCGTCCCGCCCGTTCCCACGCCCGCGACGAACGCGTCGACCTCGCGGTCGCCAACCTGCTCGACGATTTCCTCGCCGGTCGTTCGGTAGTGGGCTTCGGGGTTCGCGGCGTTCGTGAACTGGCCGAGCTGGACGGCGCCCTCGGCGGCGATCTCGTCGGCCCGGTCGCGGGCGTCGGTCATGTCGCCCTCGATCAGTTCGAGGTCGGCGCCGTAAGCCCGCATGATCTGCTGTCGCTCCTCGGATTTGCCCGCCGGCATCACGATCGTCAGGTCGTAGTCCCGCGCGGCGGCGACCAGCGCGAGGCCGATGCCGGTGTTCCCGCTGGTCGGCTCGACGAGCTCGTCGCCCGGTTCGATGACGCCCTCGCGCTCGGCGGCCAACACCATCTGGCGGGCCGGCCGGTCCTTGGCCGAACCGCCGGGGTTGAACGACTCCACCTTCGCGGCGACGGTGGCGCCCTCCGGCGAATCGACCTGTACCAGCGGCGACCCGATGGTATCCAGGATGCTTCGCTTCATTGGCGCGTGGTACGCCCCAGATACGTAAACGACTGATGGATCCGTGCGCGCGTCGCTCACTCACGCCGCTCCCGCCCGCGAGAGCTGTCGGGAGCGAGGCGGTTAAGCACCCTCGAACCCAACGCCGGTGTATGAGTCTCGAAACGATGGAGCCGACGCCGACGTGGGACGCCGACGCCCACGAGGAAACGGTCGACGTGTTCGCGGAACTCGCCGAGGACGACTCGATCACGATCAAAGTGTGGGGCGGCGACTGGTGCAAGGACTGTCGCGCCGAGCTCCCCGACTTCGGCGCCGCGCTCGACGCCGCCGAGTTCCCCGAGGACCGCGTCGAGGAGATCCCCGTCGACGAGGACAAGGACGGCCCGCTGACCGACGAGTACGACGTGGAGCTGATCGCCACGATCGTCGTCGAGCGCGACGGCGAGGAGATCGTACGTTTCGAGGAAGAAGAGCCCGTCCCCGCCGCAGTGTATCTCGCCGACGAGCTTCGCGAGTCCGAGCTCTCGGCCTGACCGCGCGCGCTTGCTCTACTGCGTCGATTCGGCGTCGGCGTCCCGCTCGTTTGCTCGTTCGTCAGCGGCGTCGCTGTCTTGCTCGTCCCCGCGGTCGTCAGCCTCGTCGTCGACGGTGAGCCACCGACGCAGGCGCAGCCCGACGTACAGCGACCCGATCGCGATCGACGCCGTCGCCGAGATCGGATCGAACGCCGCCGAGAGCACGTTGTACGCGACCGTGGTTCCCAGCCAGACCCCGACGAGAATGATCACGAGCTGGGGCAGCCCGTCGCGAACCCGCTCGCCGGTCGTCTCACCCTCGATCGACCACCATCCGGCGTCGTTCTCGACCGAGGCGTCTGCCGGCCGACCGCCGTTGACCTCGTCCGTCACGTCGTCCTCACCTGTATCACTCGTGCGAAGCGAGGGACCCGGGCCGGGTAAGCGTGCCGCACCGCGGCTCGACGCCGAGGTTCAGCGGCTGACTTCCCGACCGAGTCACGGACCTTATCGCCGACGAACAAGTAAGCAGATCCGACAGTACAACCCCTCTACGAACGGTTAGCGCCAGATTTATGATCGGCGAGCCCCCCGTCCGTCACGACAGGATGCCCTCGCCGATCGATCGCCTCCCCGACGACGATCCCCGCCTCGACGCCGACCACGTCCGCAGCGTTCCCGGCGCGCGGGACGTGCTCGTCGTCGGCGTCGTCCACGACCACCCCGCCAGCGTCCACCGCGTGCGCTCACTCGTCGACGCCGTCGCGCCCGACGTCGTCGCGCTCGAACTACCGAAACTCGCCGTCCCGCTGTACAGCGCGTACGTCGAGAACCCCGACCAATCGACGGCTCGCGGCGGCGAGATGAGCGCCGCGATCGACGCCGCCGACGGGAGCGAGGTGGTCGGAATCGACGCCCCCAGCGGGCGATTCCTGCGCGCGCTCGTCCGCGAGAGCCGAGCCGCGGATATCGGTCGAGAGGAACTCGAACGCGTCGCCCGCGGCCTCGCGACGGTCACCCGGCGGGCGCTCGCGTCCCGACTCGCCGCGCCGATCGCCCGCCGAACCGACGTCGAGTTCGAGCTCGACGCGCCGACCGACCACGGCTGTACGGACGCCGACGCGCCCGACGCGCAGGCGGCCGACGAGCGCCGACAGATCCGGCGCAGCGTCGCGCTGCTGGGCGCGCTCGACGGCGGCGGCGCGGCGGCGCTGCGCGACCGCGCCCGGGAGGCCGCGATGGCCGAGGCGATCGCCGATCGGAGCGACGAGGACAGCGTCGTCGCCGTCGTCGGCCGCGACCACCTCGATCCGGTCGTCGAGCGACTGGCCGACGAGTAACCCGAGCTTTCCAGCACTCTCAGCGCCCGACAGCGCGTCACCGCCCACCGTCGGTTCAAATGCGCGGTGCTCGCAGGGGACGAACAGTGCTCACAGCAGCCGACGGCGGCGTCCCAGCGCAGTTCGGCAGGTGAAGTCCGGCGGGCGAAGTCCGGCAGAATCAGAACGCGGACCGGCGGCTCAGTCCCGTCGAAGAGCCAGGGGTCGAGACAGAGCGGTGAGCTACCCGCTGCTGTAGGGCGACACCGAGAGGCCCGGCATGCGGGCGGCGACGCCGTAGACCGTCTTCTTGAGCGCGCCGTTGGCGTACTGGCGGACGCTACGGGAGATCGGCGTGCGCTTGCCACTGATACTCGTCGCGCCCGAGCGGATCGCGTCGACGACGACCTCGCCGTCGACGTCGGGGCGGGCGAGCTCGGTGTCGGCGAGCGTGATCTCCGTGTACGCGCGCCCGACGAACGGGAGGTAGTGGGCGTCGCTGGCGCCGATCGGCGGGTAGTCGTTGCGGCGGGCGTAGGTGCGCGCGCGGCGGTTGCGATAGCCCGTGAACACCATCGAGTTGAACACCTCGATCGCGTCGCAGTCTTCGAGGTTGCGCTTGCGGACGCCGTGGCGCGAGCGCTGGAACGGGTGGGGGACGATCGCGACGCCGCCGTCGTCGCGAACATCCTCGATAGTCTTGTCGAGAGCCATCCCCTTCGCCGGACGGCTGTCGACGCCGATCGCCAGCAGGTGGCCGTGGGCGGTCGAGACCTCGACGCCGGGGATGCCGACGAGGCCGAACTCGTCGGCCAGTTCGACGGCCCGGCGCGAGGCCTCGATCTCGTCGTGGTCGGTGATCACCACGCCGTCGAGTCCGATCGCTCGAGCGTGCGCGAGGATCATCTCCACCGGTTCCCGGCCGTCGTAGGACTGTTCGGAGTGGACGTGCGGATCGATCGCGATCGATACCCCCTGTTCCATCGACCATTTGAACGACCTCGGGCCTCATTAACTGCTCGGTCGTCGAGGTGCCGAGATCGCTCCGTTGCGTCGCGATCGGCGACCCGTGCCGCTTGCCGCGGTAAGGCCGGCTTTCGCGACCTGTTCGCGTGTGATTCTCAGTCACACGACTTCGAAGCTGACCGGTGCGAGGCATCCAGCCTGATAGCGGCATCCAGCACCTCGCCCGCCCGCGGAAAGCGAACGTTTACGAGCGAGCGGTGCCCCAGACGACACGTGCGAATCGAGAACAGCTTCATCCCCGTCAGCGGCGTCGGCGAGGCGACCGAGCGCAAGCTCTGGCGCGCCGGGGTGACCCACTGGGACGACTTCGACGGCTCCGTCGTGGGCCCGACCACGGCCGAGAACATCGAGTCGTTCATCGCCGAGGCCTACGAGCGCCTCGACCGCGGCGACGCCCACTACTTCGACCGGGCGCTGCCCTCCGGCGAGCGCTGGCGGCTCTACGAGAACTTCCGATCGGACGCCTGCTTCTTCGACATCGAGACGACCGGGCTGGACCACCACCGCGATTCGGTCACCACCGTGAGTTTCCACCGCGACGGCGACACGACGACGCTCGTGAAGGGAGATACCCTCACGGCCGACGCGCTCGCCCGCCAGTTCGAGGGCGCCGACCTGCTGGTGACGTTCAACGGCAAGCGCTTCGACGTCCCGTTCCTGGAGACGTCGTTCGACCTCGACCTCGATCTGCCCCACGTCGACCTGATGTACACCTGCAAGCAACTGGACTACTCGGGCGGGCTCAAGACCGTCGAGAAGGACGTCGGCATCGAGCGCGACCGGCCCGACCTCTCGGGCCGCGACGCCGTCCGCCTCTGGCACGAGTACGAGAACGGCGACGACGACGCGCTGGACACGCTCGTCTCCTACAACCGCGACGACGCCGTCAACCTCAAGCAGCTGATGGAGACCGTCACCGACGAGCTCCACCGCGACGTGTTCGAGGCCGCCCGCGAGAAGTAGCGGCCGTCTCAGGGCGCGCGGACGTCGTGTTCGAGCGTCCCGACGCCCTCGATCTCGACCTCGACGGTGTCGCCGTCCGCCAGCGGGCCGACGCCGGCGGGCGTCCCGGTCGCGATCACGTCGCCCGCTTCGAGCGTCATGTACTCCGTGATCTCCGCGATCAGTTCCGGGATCGAGAAGATCAGCAGTTCCGTCGAGGAGTCCTGGCGCGGCTCGCCGTTCACCCGCAACTCGACGCGGGCGTCGTCGGGCACTTCGTCGGGCGTCGCCACCACCGGCCCCATCGGCGCCGCGCCGTCGAACGCCTTCCCCCGCACCCAGTTCTGTTCGACGCGCTGGTCGTCGCGGTTCGAGATATCGTTCACGCAGGTGTACCCCTCGATGACCGCGGCCGCGTCGTCGGCGTCGACGTTTCGGCACTGCTCGCCGATCACGACGCCGAGTTCGGCCTCGTGCTCGACCTGCTCTTTCCCCGCGGGGAGTTCGATCTCGTCGCCGTGGCCGGCCAGCGCGTTCGGCGGCTTCAGAAAGAGCAGCGGCCGATCGGGCACGTCCTCACCGCGCTCGTCGGCGTGCTCGGCGTAGTTCCGTCCGATGCAGACGATCTTCGAAGGACTGGTCGGCGGAAGCACGTCCACGTCGGCCGGATCGTACTCGCTGCCGCCGAAGTGGATCGTCCCGTCACGGTACTCGCCGCGTCGCACGGACCCCGCCGGGTCCCGAAACCGTACGTACTTCATATCCCGTCGTCGATCCGCAAGCGCGTTAAACGTTCGACATGCGGCGAAGCCGTCGGATGCTCACAGTCCAGTGATTCTCCCGAGCTGCGGCCCGACGCCCTCGACCCCGAAACGCCTTCCCACGGCGCCTTCGGAACGACACCTTTATGCGAATTAGCCGGGAACTGAAGGGTACGCTTCGCCGGTCGCGAAGCGGGCGAGAGCGCTCCGTTGGTGTAGTCCGGCCAATCATTTCGGCCTTTCGAGCCGATGACCTGGGTTCAAATCCCAGACGGAGCATCCTTCTGCGGAACGAAGTAACGAAGAATGGAACGGACGTTCTGGGATTTGCATCGGGTTCAAATTCCGATCGACTTCGTCGATCGGCGTTCGCGAACGCGATTGCGTTCGCTCACTCCCAGACGGAACACTTCTCTCGACGCAAGCCTGCGAGCGACCGCTGTGTCGAGAGCGACGTTTTCGAGAGGATATCGTCAGTCAAATTGACAATTACTATCCCGGTACCCGGTGACCACCGACGTATGCTCGGTGACGCCCTAGAGTTCGCGGCCGAACTGCTGTTCGATGCGGTGCTCGACAGGGACGACGATCGATCGCGGCTCGGCTGGGCGCTGCTGTTCGTCGGCACGGTCCTCTGTATCGGCGGATTGGCGCTCGCGGCCAACGGCCGACTGCAACTCGGCATCGCCGTGCTGGCCGTCGGCGTCGCGCTGTTCGCCATCGGCGCCTGATCGCCGGCGGCGTCCGGTTTAGCCGCACGTCACCGTCCCTCAATCACGAGTTTGAAACACAACGTATTTCACTGTACCCCGGTTACCCGAAAGTGCAGGAGGGCCGGTAGCTCAGTCCGGCAGAGCGTCTGACTCTTAATCAGACGGTCGCGCGTTCAAATCGCGTCCGGCCCGCTTTCTGACGATCACTACTAACCAATTGCCGAGCTGGTAGTTTCATCACTGACCGAGTCGGTAGTCGCTCGCGGTGACGGTGCGGCGGATCAAGGCGTACAGAAGACGTGACGCGCCGCAAATTTATTATTCCGATCCTTTTGTAATAAAATAGGGCCGCGGTTTCGAGCCCGGTGACCAAACCTTATGTGTGTGCTCGGAGTAGGCTTCTAACAACAATGGCTAACGACCATAATCCGGTCCTCGGGGCCGACGAGCGCTCAGACGAGACCGAGAGCCGCTCGCCGAACGTGGGGGAACTGCGGTGGGAACTCGAACTGCTGGGTCACGAGCGCAGGCGGCAGGCGATCCGGATACTGGAAGGCGACGAAGCGAGCAGCCTCGCCCGGCGCGAACTCGCTCGCCGGATCGCGGCGGCCGAAACGGACGCCGCCGCACCGGACGAGAGGCTCGTTCGTCGCATCGAACTCGCGCTCCACCACAAGCACCTCCCGATGCTCGACGAGTACGGCGTCGTGGACTACGATCCGGACACCGGGCTGGCTACGTACGCGCCGTCACAGAAGTTCGAGCGGCAGGTTCTGGCCGCGGTGAAGTAACGCTGCCGCCGTGGTTCAGCGACGCTCGACATCGAACTCGATCGCGTCTCGACGCCGTCGTACATTGTAGATCGACGAACAGTAGTCCTGACCGGCGTGTCCGACTTCGAGACGGACGGGTGCTGTGGTAGCGAGCTCAAAACGCAGCAGGACGCCAACGCCGCGCAAAAGGAGGACTGCTACCCGACCTGCGAGTAGTTACTCGTCGGGGCTGTAGTTCGGCGCCTCGTCCGTGATGACGACGTCGTGGGCGTGGCTCTCGCGCTGGCCGGCGCCCGAGACGCGGACGAACTCGGCGCGCTGCTTGAACTCGGGGATCGTCTCCGCGCCGACGTAGCCCATTCCGCTCTGCATCCCGCCGGTGAGCTGGTGGAGCTCGCTGGCGAGGCTGCCCTTGTACGGCGTCGCCGCCTCGACACCTTCGGGGACGTACTCGTCTTCCTCGTCGGGTTCCTCTTTCAGGTAGCGGTTGTCGTCGTCGTCGCCGGCGGACATCGCGCCGACCGACCCCATCCCGCGGTACTGCTTGTACTTCTTGCCGTTCATCGTGACGACGCGGCCCGGCGCCTCGTCGGTGCCCGCGAAGTACGAGCCCAGCATCACGGCGTCGGCGCCGGCCGCGATTGCCTTGATCGCGTCGCCGGAGTAGCGGATGCCGCCGTCCGCGATGACGGGCACGTCGTGCTGTGCGGCGACGTCGGCGACCTGCGTGACCGCGGTGATCTGGGGCATCCCGGCGCCGCTGACGACGCGGGTGGTACAGATCGAGCCCGGCCCGATGCCGACCTTCAGCCCGTCCGCGAAGTCGACGAGTTCGGCCGCGGCCTCGCGCGTGCCGATGTTGCCGACGACGACGTCGGCGTCGACCTGCTCTTTGATCTCGCGGGACCCCTCGACGACGTTCCGATTGTGGGCGTGGGCGGTGTCGATGAAGAGCACGTCGGCGCCGGCCTCGTCGGCGGCGACGGCGCGCTCGAGGTTGAACGGGCCGACCGCGACGCCGCAGCGCAGGCGGCCGTTCTCGTCGCGGGCCGCGTCGCCGTACTCGCGGCGCTGGAGGATCCCCTGCATCGTGACGAGGCCCGACAGGCGGTTCTCGTCGTCGACGACGGGGACGCGCTCGATCTTGTGCTCGTACATCAGTTCGAGCGCCTCGCGCGCGGTGACGTCCTGGGGCGCCGTGATGACCTCGTCGGTCATCGCCTCGCGGACCTCGTCGTGCTCGCCGACTTCGAGGTACGGGCGGATGTCCGTTCCCGAGATGATCCCGAGCACCTCGCCGTCGTCGTCGACGACGGGGGCGCCGCTGACGCCCTCTCCTTCCATCATCGCGTCGACCTCGCGGACGGTCTGGCCGGGCTCGGCCGTGACGACGTCGCGGATGATCAGCTCGTCGGCGCGCTTGACCTGCTCGATCTCCTCGACCATCCGGTCGAGATCGAGGTTACGGTGGACGACGCCCAGCCCGCCCTGGCGGGCCATCGCGATCGCCATGTCGCTCTCGGTGACGGTGTCCATCGCCGCCGAGAGCACGGGGACGTTCAACTCGACGTTACGCGAGACTCGCGTGCCGAGATCGGCTTCGTCGGGTTCGACGGTGCTCTCCTTGGGGCGGAGCAGCACGTCGTCGAACGTCAGTGCTTCCGGTACGCGGAGTTTCTCCGAGAATGGACCGTCGTCTGGAACGTCGTTCGCCATGTCAGTGGTCCGCCGCGGCGATTCAAAAACGTTGCGAGACGGCGTTCCGCTGGGGATTGCTGCCATCCCGAGGCTGCACTGGCAGGCGGTCGCTCACCGCCCCGATAGACGAACGTCCACGCATCGGTGTACGAAGTTGAACATCGACGAGAGTATCCGGCCGCAGCGGGCGTTTCGGGGCGTGTGGCCGCGTCTCACGGAACGTTTATTGCTCCACCTGATAGATTATGTAGTATGGACGTCGCCAGTTCCATCGCAGCCAGCACCGCTGGTCAGCCGCGCGCGGACGCAGGCCGCTGTTTTACAGGTGCGATGGAGAATAAACTGGCGACAAACTGGTGGAACGGCGCGAACGGGGTCGCCGACGCAGCGAGCGTCCGGGCGGGACCGCACCGCGGCGCAGACCATCCACGGGCCGGAGGGCACGGCCATCCGTCGTGAGCGATGAGTAGCTCTCAACACCCGGTCGCCCTGGAGATCGAGCGATTAGTCGGCGGCTCGACCAGGCTCCTCGCGACTGTCATGTTCCTGCCGCTGCTGGACGGCATCTTCCCCGCGCTCGTGCTCGCGGGCGCGCTGGACTCGACGGCCGGCATCCTGCAGGTCGGCCTGCTGGTGTTCGGCGGCAGCGCAACCGTGGCGGTCATCCTCGCGGAGATGGACGGCGGCCCCCGCGAGCAGGCGACGAACGTGCTGCTGGTCGGGATCCCGCTGCTCGTGCTCGCGGCCGTCGAGGCCGCGATGGCGCCGACGATCGAGAGCGTTCTCGAAATGGTGATCTTCGAGCGCTTCGCCGCGCTGGTGATCCTCGCCGTCGCGGCCCAGACGGCCAGCGCCCGCATCGGCGAGGTCCTGCCGCGACCGGCGGTCATCGTCGGCCTCGGCCTGTTCGCCAGCCTCGACGTCGGCGGCCTGGAGGTCGCGCTGGTGACCGACCCCGAACTGGTCGCCCGCGGCGTCGCCGCAGCCGGCGTCGGCGTCGGCTTCGCGCTGCTGGTCGCGCTGCTGGCGCCGACGCTGCGCGAACTGGTCCACCTCGATCGGTTCCGCTTCGGCAGCGCCGTCGCGCTGGGTCTGCTCCCGCTGTCGCTGCTGGGCTACCCGTTCGGCGACTACGCGCCGCTGGCGGTGCTCGGACTGACGACGCTGTTCGCGCTCGACCCGAACGCCGAGCCCCCGAGCGACGCGGCGGTCGAGTCGTCGTCGCCGAGCGAGGACGGGACGGAACGACCGCGACGGACGCCCGACGAGGTCGGCGGAACCGACGACCACCCGCTCGCCTCCGCGAGCCCGCAGGTCCCCGACGGCGGCGAGCGCGACCGCGTCTGGGACACCGTCGGCGCCGACGACGCCGAAGACGGGCCGGGCGAGAGCCGCGAGCCCTGGCTCTGACGCCGCGCGGCGTCGCGGCGCCGCGACGCGGTTCCAAGACTTTACACGCGCGCTCCCCTTTCGTGGAGCCATGAGCGAGAACCGCGTCGTTCAGGGCCGGATGGTCACGCCACGGAGCCTCGCCGAACTGATCGAGGACGGCGACGTCATGGACGCCGAAGCGATCGAGGAAGCCGACCGCCAGTGTCCCGACTGCGACGGCGACGTGCTCGAAGTCGTCTACATGCCCGGCGTCACCGAACTCGTCACGGGCCGGAAGTGCCAGGACTGCGACTGGTCAGAGACCGATCGGGAGTAATCCGAATCGAAACCACTTTAGGGCGGTCGGGCCAACGAAATTCCGAGGGGTCGTGGCCAAGTCCGGGATGGCGACTGACTCCAGAGATATCCGCCCGGTGACGAACTCCACTGATATGCCGAGCGGGCGACTGATCATCGCTCGCGACGACGACGCTCTGGAGTACCGAGGCGATTCGGAGATATCAGTCGATCGGGGGTTCAAATCCCTCCGACCCCACTTGAAATAAAAAGGGCGTGGACGGTTTTACCACGTTCTCGACACTACTTCCATAGAGGGTGGTCTGCGTGACGATCGCCCCCTGGTCGTCACCCTCCAGTACCGACTGTCTTCACTGCGAAGGCCACGTCTCGGGCGATTTCCGGCGTGTCTACGGCGACGAAGACGATCAGGCCCACCGCTGCCCACGCTGCGATACGTGGGTGCGGATCTTCGAGGGGAGCGCCGCCGGACTCGACGTGCGGACGCCGGACCCGGAAACGTCGCCCGGGCGTCACGGAAGCGATGCTGCCGAGGGGTGGTCGGCGTGAGTACTCCGACGAGTCGCCCGGTCAGCTCGAAGCGCGCAGGCGAGCGCGCCGAGGGCAACGTGATCGACGCGGTGCCCGAGCTGCCCTACCTTCCGGACACCGAGGTCGAACACGCCGATGCCGAAGTCGAGACGACGATATCGCCCCGACCGTCGCGCTGCCAGTCGTCGAACAGGGAACGCTCGTCGAGATCAAGAGCGCGATGGTTCGCCTCGACAGCGGTGGGACGGGGTGGTTCTACCTCCGACGCGAGCAACACGAACAGGTCCGCGCCGACGCTGGCGTGTACCTGTTTGCCGTCTGCGAGCCGACGCCCGACCGGGCGATCCTCGCGCTGAAGATCGTCGCGGCGAGATCGTGAGTTCCTGGCGTCGCGCCGGTCCCGATCGCCCCGAGTACACTCAGCTGCGCTGGGGCCGGATCTTCGATCGCGGCGAGATCGGCACCGGTCCTGACGGTGATCTGCATGTCTGAGGGGACAAAGAGTTATTCACTCTCAGATGTGCGGTCGGTCCTGAAGTACCCGTATCCAATCAATAGTTCCAACGCGAGCACACCCACAGAGGCCTCAGTAGCGTACTTGATGCCGATTCCAAGCAGGAGGAGAAAGTTCGCTGCTAACAGATTACTTAATTAGTCTAGTTTAGACTGCACTATATAAAAGAAAGAAATGACGGTTAGATCTCGTAGTCGTGATCGCTAATCACGTTCGACGAACTTCCGTCAGAAGATTCCCAGATGAGTTCTAGGGTGCCACTGCTCGAGATATCATTACTCGTTTTCATCTGTCCGGACGTGTAGTCGCTGCTAGACGCAGTCCAGGTACTCGAATCATTATTCAGTGCAAGGACAACATCTCCGGAGGTATACGAACTACCTCCAAGGGTCCAAGAAGTCCCAGACTGTGTAACGGAAATTTGACTGGGGCTTTCAACGGTGTCGCCACCACCATGGGAGAGACCAACGACAGCAACATCGGTACCACTGTGGGTCTCTAGAGTGTTATCCCATTCCCACTGCACTTGCGGTGCTGATTCCTGACTGCCACCGATGTCAAGGACAAACGCCCCAATCACGGCGGCGAGAATCACGGTAATTGCCACCATGAGAATAACGCCGATAACCGGCGACACGGCGTCATCGTCCGTGAATAGCTGTTTGAGTTTCATTGTTTTCGTTTGTCCCGCCGGCAGGCGACAGCTAAGGACTTCCCACGAGCATCCATTGCCTGTGGTGAGACGATGGAAATGGTGTTGCCATCTCCCCGCCTCGGCGTCCTCGTGTCGTGGCCCCGGCGTTACCAGTCCAATACCATCTATGCGTAATAAATCCATCCCTAACTTTGACTGTCTGGCAAGAGAACAAATTAATCAGAGATTAAACCGCTAACAAATCATGGACAAAATTCCTTTTGTTACGGACGCCGATCTTTCCAGAACGTACGACAGCGGGCGTACGAAGATCCGTACGACCGAATCGAGGACTATCGCCGGGTGATCGACTACGCCGAGCATCCAACCGCGGTTCGCAGGCGATCGCCACCGCGCTGGAGCTGCCGCGCGGCCGGATTCGGCCGTGGGTCGACGGCGACGCGAAACCCGACCCGATGCGCGGCGTCGAGATCGAGGATAAGCGGATGCTGCAGGTTGCCGAACAGCGCTCGCCGGAGTACCTGGACGAGCTGGCTGCGCTGTTCGAGGACGTGGCAGGCGAGCCCGTGTCCGTCTCGGCGACGAACATCTACCTTTCTGCCGCGAACAAGTTCGCGAGCGGCAGGTACGTCGACGAGGAGGATTTGAACATTTGAACCACGCGAGACGAGCGAAACGAGTCTTGCACCAGGTTCAAATCCCTCCGCTCCCGCTGACGTTTTCGCGAACACCACGGCGAACACCCCGCGCATAGTTCCACCGCGCAAGTCGAGCGTAGCGGGATGTCACATCCTGAATCAGTTCCGCTCGGGATCGTCGGTGCGTCCCAGACCAGTCGCCATCAGTCGGCGGGCGATCACGACGATGCCGTTCTCGAAGCCCTTGCCGAACACGGCTTTCTCCTTTGTTCGCCGCGGACGTTGGCCTGCTGGGTCGTGCTGACCAGGATCGCGCTGCGGTCGACGAGCAGGAGCTGGCTGATCGAGACCGTGTCGGTCGGGTCCTCTTCGAGTTCGGAGAGCCACTCGAGCTCCGAGACGAACACTTCGACCTCCGGCATCGCTTCGTTGACCCTGTCGCGCAACGTCTCCGACACCGTGCCGACGAGAACGGTCGTTCCGCGATCGCGCGCCGCGCGAAGTTGATCGAAGAGGTCGTCGGTGAGCTTTCGCTCGTCGCCGAGGACCAGTACGATCTCCTCGTCGGCGTCCTCGAACAGCGACTTGGTGCGGTTCCGGATCGCCGCCGATCCGGAGAGCGACCAGACTTCGTGAGACACCTCTTCGTCCTCGTCCTCCAGCGACACGGCGTCGATCGCCGACAGCGAGTCGGCGAGTTTCTCCGTGCGGGACTCGAACTCCTCTCGTAACGTCGCGGCCGCCTCGTCGATCTTGACGGCCCGGTACTGCTGGGGGTTCGAGTGCTGGATTTCGACCAGCCCTTTGGCCTCCAGCACCCGGATCGCGTCGTAGACGCGCGTTCGCGGGACGTCGGAGACGTCACTGATGTCTTTCGCGGTGGCTTTCGGCAACCGAGATAGCGCGACGAAGCTCTTTGCCTCGTACTCTTTCAGTCCCAACTGCTGGAGCAACTCCACAGACTGCTCGTGACTCGAAATATCCTTCATGGTCCCAACCACACGACCGGCGAACCGGTGCTATTCGGGACTAGTGGTCCCACTCGGAAGTCAGTTCTCCCTGAGCGGGCGACAGCTGTGGACCGCGACGTGAGATTTGTCGGGACGAAACTGCTGTCACCCGATTAATCACAGTAGCGTTATACGTGTGGAGAGAGGAGTTAAACTCGGTGCAGGGACGGGACTGGTCCCAACCACCTATCCCTGTGCCGAACTGCCGATTTTCGGCAGTTTTCTCGCTGGTATAAGACGAAGTCTTCGGATCAGCGTCGCCGATAGAACGCCCGGTTCAGTGACGACGCCGCTGGCTGATCAGATCCGTCACTCCGAGAATCACACGTTCTGACGACTCGACGCTACTCGCGGAAGCACTGCCGCGATAGAAGCTGGTACGGACGACCGGCTACCGGACGACGACTCGTCACTCGGCCGGCGGCGGTTCGACAAGTTTGTCACGATTCTCCTCGAGCAGGACCAGCAGCGGCCGGATCTGGTGGAACAGCGGACCTTTCGTAATCTCGTTGCGCCCCCGATCCCATTCGATCAGCCCGTAATCCTCCAGTTTCGGCAGGTGTGCGTGGTGGAGCTCGGTCGTAGCTGTTCGCTCCCCTTCCGCTCGAACGGCCGCCGTGACCGTCCTGTCGTCCTGCGGGTTCCGCTCCAGAATCGTCAGCAACACCTCACGACGCTGCTCGTCGGCCAGTGCTTCGAAGTGATCATCGATCATCTACTCACCGTGCTACACCTTGACTCTCATTGAGTAAATACACCCGCTAATTTCACAGAATCGCGTTGTTTGACGAAGTGAGTGACAGCGCGTACACCTCCGTAACGCGGGAGCCAGTCGCTACGCTCAGGTTCGTTCCTCGCGGAGCACACCCCGCGCCGCCGTCGCGAGCTCCTCGAACTCGTCCATATGGATCTCGTCGGTCGTCACGTACACGCCTCTATCGCCGACGATCACGCGCGTCACGTACCCGTACTCGAACGCTCGGATCGTGAATTCGTACTCGCCGAGCTCGGAGTCGCCGTAGGTCTGCTGGGACGTGAACCCGAGGCGCTCGTTGGCGACAAACCGATCGAGCTCGGCGTCCTGCTCCAGGTCCTCACGAATGTAGAGCTGGTCGTAGTCCTCGACGGTGAACAGCGTGATGCTCCGCAGCGTGTCGCCGATCGACGTCCGACAGGCGCTGACGAGTTCGTCGGCCAGACCGTCGCCGCTGGATTCTCCCGACATACGTGTAGTAGCGACGGACTCCACCTTCAACGTCAGGCCACGTTGGCCGTCGATACCGATCTCGCGACAAGTGTCACGAAAACAATCGGAAAACGTTATACTGTATCAGGAACTAAGTAGAAACATGAAGCGACTGGTCAAGGTCCTGCTCGTACTGTTCGTGATCGCCGCCCTCTACAAGGTCGTCTCGACCGACGCCGAAGTCGACGTCGAGTACGACGACGCGTAGCGACGCCGCTTTTCGGAGCGAATCACTTACCCCTCTGCCCCGCCCAGCCTCGGGTATGTACGGCGTGGTGACGCGCAACGAGGAGGAGCTGTCGTGGGGCGAGTTCGACCGGTCGTTCTACGAGGTCAAAGACGTCACCGGCCGGGCGAGCGAGCCCGTCGCCGGCGCGGTCAACATGATCTCGTGTTTCGGCGACACAGCGGCCGCCGATGCGCGTCCCGAACTCGTGCCGGTGAGCGCGGACGGCGAGCGCGCGACCCGCGAGCAGCCCTACTTCGACTGGACCTACATCTGTCCCAATCGCGACGAGTACCGGGCAGGAATCCTGGAGATGGTCGAGGACGCCGCCGCCGCGAGCGGCGACGTTCGGCTGGACGATGTCGGCTTCCCGCGGGGAGAGTACTGTCACTGCGAAATCTGCGAGGAGCGGTTCGCCGCGAGCGAGTACGACGACCGGACGACGTGGCGGGCGAGCGTGATCACCGAGTTCGTCGCCGAAGCGGCCGATCGAGTTCCGGGCGACACCTACCTGACGCTGCACCCCGATCCCTACCCCGGTCACCTCTACGAGCGCTCCGGGATCGACCTCGCGGCGATCGAGTCCCACGTCGACGAGTTCGTCGTTCCGCTGTACGACACGGCCTACGGGACGACCTACTGGATCGAGACGATCGCCAAGGGGTTCGAGTCGCTGCTCGACACGCCCTTTAGCGTCGAGCTGTACGCCGTCGACGTCGACATCGACGACCTGCTGCGGGCCGCCGAGGTCGCCGACGCGTACGGCGAGTCGGTGCTGTTCGGCTACGACGCCAGCAACGCGCGGGCGGCGCTGCGCAGGCTCACCGCCGAGTCCAACGACGGCGTCAGCCACGGCGAGTGAGACGCCGCTCCGGAGCCGACCGACTGGTGACGCCGTAGCGGCATCGAGCGACGAAGTCCGGAGAATCAGACCGACAGCGCCTGCTCCCGCCAGGAGAGAATGTCCCGGCGGTCGCGGGTGTCCTCGGGCGGGTCGGCGAACCACCGCGCCGCCGAGATCTCGCCGTCGGGGTCCGACACGGACGGCTCGGTGGTCTCGGCCTCGCCGGCGAACACCGGCAGCACACCCCACGTCACGTTGTCGTCGGCGACGACCCGCACCTCAGTGAGGATCGCCAGCCCGTCGTAGTCGACCTCGACGCCGGCCTCCTCGGCGACCTCGCGCTCGGCGGCCTCGCGGAACGTCTCCTCCTCGCAGACGCCACCGCCCGGCGGCACCCACATGTCGACGTCCTCGTGGCGCACCAGCAGCAGTTCGCCAGAGGACCGATAGACGATCGTATGGGCGCCGTAGGGCGTCCCGTTGTCCCGGATGCGCTCGGCGAGCGTCCGGAAGCGCCGCCGGCTCACCCGGCGGGTACGCTCGACCTGCATGTAGTCGTCGTATCGCCGGTCGAGGCGATGGCGCGCCTGCTCGGCGGACTGCTGGGCCTCGTCAGCGAGGTACCACAGTTCGTCGAACGACGTCATCGGCGTCGCGGACGGCGGGTGCCTCGATCGGGCGGCGTGACGGGACGGAGGGAGAGCGAGCGGCTGACCATGCCCGAGAGTACAGCCGGCCGGCAGGAATACCCTTCGAAACCGTCAGACTGCGGCGAGGGGCGCCGCGAACGGGGATCAGGGACGGCGAAACGCGTACGTGGCGCCGCCCAGCAGCACGATCGCGACGACCACGGCGAGCGCGTTCGCGAGCGCGCCGCCGCTCGCCCATCCCTCGGTCGATTCCGCGGCGACGACGCGCACGGTCGACTCGCGGCTGGCCCGCCCGTCGGCGACCGAGAGTCGGTAGGTACCCGCGCTCTCGAACGCGAGCGTGATCTCGACCGTTCGCTGGTCGCCTCCCGTAAGGACGATATCGCGCACCGCTCGCTGCTCGCCGTCGGCGCTGACCGTCACGGTCGCGCGGCCGGGGTAGTCGGCGTCGTTCGTCACCGTCGCGGTCACTGTGACGTTCTCGCCGGAACGAATCCGATCGCGGTCGAGCACGACTTCGGTCACGCGCGCGGCGGCCGGCTCTCGCACCGTTACGGAAAGCTCGGCACCGCCGATCGCGAGTTCGTACTGCCCCGGCTCGTCGAATCCGTGCTCGAACGTCAGCGTCCGCTCGGCGTCGGCCGCCAACTGCCCGGTTCGGCGCTCGACGACCGCGCCGTCGACGCGGAACGTGGCGTCGTAGCTCCCCTCGGTGCCGCCGTCGTTCCGGACAATCGCGTCGACCGAGAGTCGCTCGCCCGTCACGAGCGTGACCGGCCGCTCGCCGCCGATCGCCCGCTGGCGGTACTCGCCGTCGACGCGGATCGCGTTCGGGCTGTCGACGCCGGGCAGTTCGTAGCCGATCCGCGCCGGCAGCTGCCCGAACGCGTTCTCGTGCTCCTCGACCGACCAGAGCGAGGGCGCGTCGCTCGTCTCGGTGTACCGCCGTGCGGCAGATCTGGGGTCCTCACCGCCGGCGTCGCCGACCATCGAGAGGAACGCCGCCTGACTGATCGGCTCGCCGCGTTCGTTCATCCGCCGGAAGGGAGCCTGCAGCGTCGCGCCGCTATCGGTCGCCAGCCGAAGCCGGCGGTCGATCTCGCCGGCCGCGAGCGCGCCCTTGTCGTAGTTGGTCCCGGTCGCCCACGTCGACGGCTCCGACAGCACGGCCTCGGCGTAGCGGCTGTTGCGACCCGCCGACAACCGATTCCGGAACTGCTCGAACTCGATCCGGTCCTGCTGGAGCGTCAGCGACGCGGCGTAGTACGTCGCGGAGGCCTCCGTGACCCACTTCGTCGCCTCGGTGGTCTCGAAGTCCTGGCGCGTGTGGACGTACTCGTGGAGCCAGACGTTGCCGGCCTCGTCGAGGCGCTCGGAGGCACGGACCCAGCCGTCGGCGTCCCCGGTCTGCAGCCCTCTAACGCCCCAGCCGACGTCGCCGGTCGGCGCCGCGATCAGGAACACTTCTTCGTCGCGATCGCCGACCCGGAGCGCGTCGGACGCGCTGCTCAGCGAGTCGAACACGTTCTCCGGCTCCTCGGCCATCGTGGCGGCGTCGGGGACGACCAGCTCGAAGCGCTGCCCGCTTGCCTCGCGAGTGATCGTCTCGTGTGCGCCCAGAAACGCGATCCGGCCGCCGACGGCGCCCGGCCCGTCGACCGTCGTCTCGCGGGCGAGCGCCACCTGTCCGCCGCCCGACCAGCTCCAGCTGTGGGAGAGCCGGGGCTGCCGGACGAGCGCCCACTCGCCGATGTCGACGAACGTGTACGAGCCCGATCCGGCGATCGGCCCGCTCTCGTCGAGCGTCCGATTCACCGCGAGCGTGTACGTCGCCGTCGGATCGTCCGTGCGCTCGTCCCACGTCAGCGTCCCGTCGGAACCGGTCGAGAACCCTTCGGTGGACTCGACCGACGGATCGTCGAGCAGCTGCACCTCCAGGGTTTCGAGGCGCTCCGGGGTCGTGTACCGGAGTTCGACCCGTATCGTCCCGGGGCGCTCGGGAAGCCGGTGCAACCGGACGTCGGCGCCGAGCGTGTCGGCGTCGCTCGCGGCGGTCGTCGTGGCGTTCCCCCCGGTCGTCACACGGTCTGCGCTCGTCGACGCCGACGCCGTCGCGATGTCCGCGCTCGCCGACGCCACCGGCGCCGCGACGCCGCTGACCAGCGCGACGAGGAGAAGCGTTGCGAGGACGACCCGTCTGCGTAGCACACTCCGGCACTTGGCCTCGGTTGCCTTGAGCGTTCCCGATAGTTACGGTTGCGTTCGGATTGTTTCACCGATATCAGGGGCGGCATCGTCCCGCGACCGAAAGGGGCGGGCACGTCGCGACGACCCGCCGTCGCGGACGAGTTCGGCTGCATTTATGCACGCGGCGGCCCGCCCTCCCGGTATGGACGAGGACCGACTGCTGATGACGCCCGGGCCGACGGCCGTCCCCGCGGCGGTGCGCGATCGGATGGCCGAGCCCGCGCCGAACCCGGACGTCGAACCGGAGTTCGTGGCGTTCTACCGCGACCTGACCGACAAGCTGGGCGCCGTCTACGGCGACGACGACCTCGCGATCCTGGGCGGCGAGGGCATTCTCGGACTGGAGGCCGCGGTCGCCTCGCTCGTGGGGGACGGCGACCGCGCGCTCTGTATCTCGAACGGACTGTACGGCGACGGGTTCGCCGACTTCGTCGAGGACGCGGGCGGCGAGGCGGTGACCTGCCGCGCGCCCTCGACGGGCGGGATCGACGTCGACGCCGTCGCCGAGCGCCTCGACGAGGGCGAGTTCGACGTCGCAACGATGGTCCACTGCGAGACGCCGACCGGGACGCTGAACGACCTCGACCCGGTGCTCGACCTGCTCGACGACCACGACGTGCTCAGCGTCGTCGACGCCGTCTCCTCGCTCGGCGGGACGCCCGTTCCCACGGACGAGATCGACGTCTGCATCGGCGCCAGTCAGAAGTGCTTCAGCGCGCCGCCGGGGCTCGCCGTGCTGTCGATCTCCGATGCCGCCTGGGAGACGATCGAGGCGACCGAGATCCGCTCGTACTACGCCGACCTGACGCCCTGGAAGACCGCCGCCGACGAGGAGTGGTTCCCCTACACGATGCCGGTCAACAACCTGCAGGCGCTCGACGCCGCCGTCGACCTGCTGATCGAGGAGGGGCTCGACGCCGTCTTCGAGCGCCACGACGCCGCCGCCGATCTGTGCCGCGGTCGGGGCCGAGAGCTCGGACTGGAGCTGTATCCGGACGCCGACGTGGCATCGCCGACGGTGACCGCGTTCCACGTCGAAGGGCGCGCGCAGGAACTCCAGCAGCGGCTTCGGGAGGAAGAGGGCGTCGTGCTCGCGACCGGGCTCGGTGACCTGGAGGACGATGTGCTACGCGTGGGGCACATGGGCCACAACGCTCGCGAGGATCGCGTCGAGCGCACGATGGACGCCATCGATCGGGTTCTGTAGTCCGAACACGCGGCGGGTGCCCGTTCGCCCGTCTCTGCCCCGTCAACGCATACCGAAGCGACGACGGAGAGAAATCCGTATAGGCCCCGCTCTACGATTGTGGGCAATGAGTTACCGGATCGGACTCGTCGGCAAGCCCTCCGTGGGCAAGTCGACGTTTTTCAACGCGGCGACGATGAACGACGTGCCGGAAGGCGCCTACCCCTTCACGACGATCGACCCGAGCGTCGGCGAAGCGTACGTGCGCGTCCAGTGTGCGGCCCCCGAGTTCGACGAGACCTGCACGCCGAACACCGGCTACTGCGACGACGGCGTCCGGTTCGTCCCGACGAAGATCGTCGACGTCGCCGGGCTGATCCCCGGCGCCCACGAGGGCAACGGGCTGGGCAACCAGTTTCTGACCGACCTCAACGAGACCGACGTGCTGGTCCACGTCGTCGACTTCTCGGGCAAGACCGACATCGAGGGCGAGCCCACCGAGGACCACGACCCGCGCGAGGACATCGACTTCCTCGAAACCGAACTCGACCAGTGGTATCTCGACGTGTTAGAGAAGGGCATCGAGCGCTACCGGAGCGGCCACGTCACCGAGGACGACGACGTCGAGGAGGAACTCGCCGAGCAGATGAGCGCGTTCCGAACCAACGAGGACGAGATCAAGCTGCTGATCCGCCGCGTCGGCGTCGGCTTCGACCCAGATGAGTGGGACGACGACGACAAACTCGAACTCGCCCGCGAAATCCGCAAGGAGACCAAGCCGCTGGTGATCGCCGCCAACAAGATGGACATGCCCGAAGCCCAGGCCAACTGGGACGAGATCACCGAGGATCCCGAGTACGACCATCTCACGTTCGTCCCCGCGAGCGCGCACGCCGAAAAAGCCCTCAAGTCCGCGGACGAAGGCGGCGCCGTCGACTACCGCCCCGGCGACGGCGAGTTCGAGATCGTCGCCGACGTCTCCGACGAGCAGGAAGCGGGCCTCGAACAGATCCGCGAGTTCCTCGACGACTTCGGCTCGACGGGCGTTCAGGACGCCCTGGAGGCCGCGCTGTTCGACGTGCTCGGCGTGACGCCGGTGTTCCCCGGCGGCGCCAACGGGCTGGGCAACGAGCGCGGCGAGGTGCTGCCGGACTGCTACCTGCTGCCGCCCGATTCCACCGCGGAGGACTTCGCGTACAGCCTCCACTCCGACATCGGCGAAGGGTTCCTCCACGCGATCGACTGCCGGTCGAACCGCCAGCGCGGCGCCGACTACGAACTCGACGACCGGGACGTGCTCGAAGTCGTCACGACGAACTGAGCAAGGAGCACGGGTCGGCCCTATTTTTGTCTCGGCGTGGACGGTCAACTGATGGCCGCCATCGCGGAAACCGATCGACTCGTGGCACTGAGCGACGGCGTCTTCGCCATTGCGATCACGCTCCTGGTGCTCGACATCCCGCTTCCCGAAACCGGCGGCGGGGCATCGGCGGAGTTTCTCGGCTCGTTCGTCCGCGAGCAAGGGCTCGAGGTGTTCGCGTACGTGCTGAGCTTTCTGGTCATCGGCCTCTACTGGGTGTTACACCGGCACACGTTCGTCCACATCCGACGCCACGATACGCGGCTGCTGTGGCTCAACTTACTGTTTTTGCTCGCGATTTCGTTTCTACCCTATCCTACCTCGGTGCTGACCGCCTTTCCGAACGAGTTCGGCGTCGTCTTCTACGCGGCGTCCCAGACGGTCGTCGGTGCGACGCTCGTTGCGGTCTGGGTGTACGCGTCCCGTGGTGAGCTGCTGGCAGAGGGAATCTCATCGCGTGCCGTCCGAGTTCGAATCGCCCGGTTCGCCGTCTCTCCGCTCGTCTTTGCGCTCTCGATCCCCGTCGCACTGTTCGATTATCGGGTAGCGATCGCGTGCTGGTTCGCCCTGCTACCCCTCAATGGGGTACTTCACTCCCGGCTGGCAGGTGTCGATGACTGACGAGTCGTCCGGCACCTCGCGTCACGTCCGAGCGGGATCCGGACGTCGCGGTTCGGAGACAGGAGCAAATAGCCCGCCCACCGCATCACCCGTGCCTCGTGATACCACGTCTTACCAACCACTTAAACGTCCGCAGATCCTATTACGGCTGTGAGTGAAGAAAGCGGGCGTCGGAATCTCCGAATGCCCAACGATGACGAGCTGTTCGCGGTGGTAACAGAACACAACGGCGGCAACCACGTCCGAGTCCGCTGTGAGGACGGCAAAGAGCGCATGGGCCGGATCCCCGGCCGCATGAAGTACCGCACCTGGATCGAGCAAGACGACATCGTCGTCGTCGAGCCCTGGGACTGGCAGGACGAGAAGGCCAACATCGAATGGCGCTACACCAGCCAGGACGCCGACCAGCTCCGCCGCGAAGGCCACATCGACTAACTCGACTTCTACGAGACGTCTTTGCGAACGCTGACTGCACAGTGACGACGCCGTGACGTCCGTACCGCCCGCCACTAAGCGGTGGCGCCGCAGGACGCGGATGGGCGAGATCGACGGGTACCGGAGTCGAACGCGACGAGCGCGCCGCTACTGCTCGGGAAAGTTACAACACGTTCGAGTACATACGCGCCGGCCATGCGGTGCACCACCCGTGCCGCGGCGGCCGACGCCGATCGAGCGGTGGCACCGGTGATCGGCGTCGGCCTGCTCGTAGCGATCGTGGTCACGCTGGCGGCGGTCACGCTGTTCATGGTCGGTGGACTCACCGAACAGACCGACCCTGCGCCCCAGACCGCGATCGACCTGCAGACGGGCGACGACGGCCCGAGCCACGAGCTCGTCCATCAGGGCGGGGACAACCTCGGTGGACAGGAGGGCCGTATCGTCGTCCAGGGCGTCGCCGACCCCGACGTACTCGATGACACGAATCTCAGTGCGGACAGCTCCGTGACGGTGTATCCCGTCGAGGAAGAGATCGATCTCGTCTGGTACGCCGAGGCGTCCGACGAGAGCCACGTCCTCGATACGTTCGAGGCCGACCCCGTTCCGACAACTCCCGACGAGAACTGCGAGTGGGTCGAATCCGAGACGAACGGCGGATCGGACGACCTCACCATCGACGGGATCACTGTCGCGTGCGACGTGGAGACCAGCGGTAGTATCACGGTCAAAGGGGGCGGGACGGTGATCGGAGATGTCGACGGCGGCGACGTCGACTTCGACAGCGGCAGCAACATCTACGGGACGGTCAACGCCAGCAAGGGTGTCGACGTCTCGAACACGAACGTCACCGCGTCGATCGACGCCGACGGCGACGTGGATATCGACGCGGGGTCGATGGTCGGCGGTGACGCCACGGGAACGAACGTCGATATCTCGAAGGCCACCGTGGAAGGAACGATCGACGCCGACGGCGGCGTCACCGCCTCGAAAGCGACCGTCGGTGGGGGCCTGGTCGGAGCCGGCGACGTCGACCTCGACGGGAGTACCGTACGCGGCCACGCGTACGCCGGCGGCAACTTCGACTGCAGCGGATCGACCGTCGACGGCGACGACTGCGCGGCCTACTCACCGCGGGACCACGACGATTACTGAGCGACGACGGATCCGCACCCCTCGGCCGGCGGCGCGGCGTTTAAACCCCCCGAACGCGTTCGTTCTGGCGTGACAGACTGGCCAGACGTAGATGTCGCTGACGCCGAGGCCGTCGCCGAGCGCCGGGACGAGGTCGTCGCCGCGGTGCGAGACCACGCCGGCCGGGTCGCCTACCAACTCGCGCGCCTCCAGGGCGGGGACTACGGGCAGGAGACGTTCGCGACCGGGCGCGGCGAGTGGACGGTGAAGTACGAGGCCGGCGACCTGGAGTACCTGCGGTTCGACCCCAAATCGGGCTCGGAGACGTACGTCGTCTCGACGAAACAGCCCGCCGAGCCCGAACCGCTCGCGACTGCGCTGGCGGATTACGACGCGTTCGTCGCGGCCTTCAACGACCACGTCGACTCGCTCGACGGCGTCCTCGACGACGTGTCGACCGAGTTCCCGAGCGTCGAGACGACCGACGCCGTCGTCGCCCAGCGCGACCGCGTGCTCGGGCGCATCCGGGAGCTGTGCGACGTGATCGCCGGCGAACTCCAGCGCTACGAGGGCGGCGACTACGGAACCTTCGCGACCCGCGTCGACGGCACGCGCTGGGAGCTGAAGTGGGATCAGGACGGCACTTCCTACCTCCGAGCGGGCGGTTCGGGCGGCGTCTACGTGCTCTCGCAGTACGAGCCGCCGTCGGCGGCGGATATCCGGGAGTACGCCCCGGCGTTCTCGGCGTTCGTCGACGCGTACAACGAGCACGTCGAGGAGCTAGAGTCCGATCTCCGGAAAGTGTCGGTCGACGGCGCCGCGGACTGAGCAGACGGTTCTCGCGGTCGGGTGACGGAGAGAAAAGCGGTCGTCGTCTGGGGTTCCGATCCCGAGACGCGGCGTCAGTCGTCGGTCGGCGTCTCGACCGTCGGTGTCTCGGCGGACTGGGCCGCGGCAGGGGCATCGAACAGTGGGCTCTGATCACCGGGAACGAACGTGTTGAGGATCAGTGCCATCAGGCCCGTGACGATCACCGGCTGGCGGAAGAACATCTCGGCGGCCGACGGGAGCCCTGCGAGGGCGCCGGGAGTTGTCGTGACACCCAATCCCAGCCCCAGTGACGTGGCGACGATGACCATGTTACGGCGGTTGAGGTCAGTGTGGAGCACGATCAGTCGGAGGCCGCTGGCGGCGACCATCCCGGCCATCAGCAGCACCGCTCCGCCGAAGACTGCTTCGGGGATCGTCGTGATCGCGGCGCCGACCTTGGGGACGAACCCGAGCAGGATTAGGAAGCCGCCAGCGATGCCGACGACGTGGCGACTCATCACGCCGGTGAAGTTGACCATGCCGGCGTTCTGGGAGAACGACGTCACGGGAAAAGCGCCGAACGCCGATCCGATCGAGCTCAACAGGCCGTCGGTGAACAGTCCCCCGCGGAACTCCTTGTCGGTGGGGTTCCGGCCCTCGGCGGCCGTGATACTGGACATGTCGCCGACGGTCTCCATCGCCGACACCAAAAATAGGAACGCGAACGTGACGATCGGTACCGGCTCGAACGCGACGCCGAACTCGCCCGGACGCGGGAGCGCGATCCAGGCGGCCTCGGACACCGTCTGAAAGTTGACTATGCCCGCGGCGATGGCCACCACGTAGCCGACGGCAATGCCGGCCAAGATGCTCAGCACTCTCGCAACGCCGTCTGCGAACAGGTTGAGCCCGAGCGCGATCGCGAGGACGAGCGTCGCGAGCCCGAGATTGTGCATCGCACCGTAATCGGAAGCGTTGACGCCGCCCGCGGCATAATCCATCGCGACCGGAATCAGGTACAGGCCGATGATCACGACGACCAGCCCCGTCACGAGCGGCGGGAAGAACGGCTCGATGCGCTCGAACTGCCAGCCGATCAGTCCCTCGACGACGAAGCCGGAAACTAGGATCGCGCCGAAGACGGCCGCCAGCCCGTAGCTGGCGCCGATGTCCTGCGCCGCGCTGACAAACGTGAAGCTGGTTCCCATCACGATCGGGAGCCGGGCGCCGACCGGACCGACGGTGTACGCTTGAACGACCGTCGCCAGCCCGGAGAACAGCAACACCATCTGGACGAGATACGCCATGTCGACACCGCCCAGTCCGACGTGTCCCCCGACAATGTACGCCACCAAAGTAGCCGGGACGATCATCACTGCGACGTGTTGCAGTCCCAGCAGGATCGACTTCGGTAGTGGCGGCCGTTCGTCGAGTTCGTACTCGAGATCGATCTCCCCGTCTGTGTCTGTCGCCATCTATGCACCCAACCAGCTACCCGGGTTCAATAATAGTTTCGTGTTCGAGCGTATCTCGGCGCCGCCTTCCGAGAGAATGTACACAAACGTGTATAGCTCCGTGCGTCGTGCTGCCGTACCGCGAACTCACGTCGTGGCCAACGAGTTCGCGTCGGCATCCAGCCGAGCCAGTCGTCCGTGAACGAGTCGGTCAGTGGATCTGCACTTCGCCGTCCTCGACGGTGATGTCGACGAGGCTGGTCGCCTCGTACTCGGTGTCGTCGAGCGCCGAGCCGCCGACCTTGCGGATCACCACGACGATATCGGCGATCTCGGCGCCGATCTCGTCGAGCGCGCCGGTGACGGCCGCCAGCGTCCCGCCCGTCGAGAGCAGGTCGTCGAGAAGCAACACGCGATCGCCCTCCGCGACGTCGTTGATGTACATCTCCGACTCGGAGTAACCGGTCGTCTGGTGGAGCGCGACCTCGCCGTCGAGGCCGTACTGGCGCTTGCGGATGACGACCAGCGGGATATCGGTCTGGAGCGACAGCGCGGTTCCGATGTGGATCCCCATCGCCTCGGGCGCGACGATCTTGTCGACGCCGTCGAGATCGGCGGCCTGCATGACGCCGACGACGACCTCGCGGAGCAGTTCGGGATCGAGCATCGGGACGCCGTTGCTGATCGGGTGTACCAGGTACTCGTAGCCGTCCTTGTCGACGATCGGGGCTTCGTGAAGCGACGCCTGCAACCGTTCCATACCGCTCGTTTCTTCGAATCCCGGAAAAGCGATTCGTTCTTGCGATGATCGACGCCGGACCGGCTCGAGTCCGTCTCGGCGTCTTCCGCGAGAAGGCGTTTCCACGTCCCACTCCGGGAGTGCTTTACGCGTCGGCGCCGTCCACCGAGTAATGGATTCTCCCGACGTTCGAGACCAGTGGGCGGAGCGGAGCGGCGAGTACTCGCCGGACTACTACGCCCACCGCGGGTCCGACGAGACGAGCGAAGCGATCCGCGAGGCGCTCGACGGGCTGGCCCCGAACGCGCCCGTGCTCGAACTGGGCTGTAGCTCCGGCCGTCACCTCGCGCACCTGCGCGAAAGCGGGTTCGAGAACCTCCACGGCGTCGACATCAACGCCGACGCGTTCGACGTGATGGAGGAGTCCTACCCCGACCTCGCCGCCGAGGGAACCTTCTACGTCGAGGCGATCGAGGACCTCGTCGAGCGGTTCGACGACGATCACTTCGCCGCCGTCTACTCCGTGGAGACGCTCCAGCACGTCCACCCCGAGGCGACGGAAGCGTTCGACGAGATCGCGCGGATCGCCGGCGACCGGGTCGTCACCGTCGAGAACGAAGGGAGCCACGGGGACGGCGATCCGGACGTGAACTACGTCCGCGAGGACCTGCCGCTGTACTACCGCGACTGGCGCGAGATCTTCGAGGCCGTCGGCTTCGAGCAGGTCGACGCCCACCCGACCAAGCGCGACACGCTGCGGGCGTTCCGAGCCAGCGAAAACTGATCGCCGCCCGCGACTGCCGGCGTTCAGCGTCCAGCCGCAGAAACGCGATTCGTCGCGGCGCGCCGTCGGCCGCTCAGTCGCGGTCCGGCGCCTTCCCGACGCCCGGGATCGCGACGACCGATTCCAGCTTCCCCATGGCCATCGCGGTCGTCAGCACGAGCGCGAGGTAGAACACCCCGACGACCACGTAGGCGTCGGTGAACCGGAACGTATCGGACCCGATGTCCTGCGCGCGCCGGAACAGTTCTGGCACCGTGATGAACGCGGCCAGCGAGGAGTACTTGATCAGGTAGACGAACTCGTTGGTCCAGCCGGGGATCGCAAAGCGAAGCCCCTGGGGGAGGATGACGTGGCGGATGCTCTGGACCTTCGAGAGCCCGACCGACCGGGCCGCGGTCATCTGGCCCTCGTCGACCGACTGCAGCGCAGACCGGATGTATTCGGACTGGTAGGCCGAGGAGTTGATCGTGAACCCGATCACGGCGACGAAGATCGCGGATCGGGGGATGGCGCCGTTACCGACGAATCCGATCTCGCCGATCGTGTTCGCCAGCGGCAGGCCGAAGTAGAGGAAAAACAGCTGGGCGAGCAGCGGCGTCCCGCGAATCAGCTCCGTGTACGCCAGCGAGATGCGGCTCAGTACCGGGCCGCCGTAGGTCCGAGCGACCGACAGCGGGACGGCGATCACCAGCCCCAGCAGCATCGACAGGACCGTCAGGTACGCCGTGACGAACGCACCGGCGGCCAGTTTCGGCGCCATCGTCGTTGCGAAGCCGGTGAGATTGCACAGCCACGCGAGCCACTCGATCAGGAAGCTCGCGGGGCCGAGCGACGCCGCGACCTCGCCGACGGCCGTTCCGGCCGCCTCGAACGGCTCGGCGGGCAGCCACGGCTGGCGCAGGCGAACGGGGACCTCCGAGCGAATCACGTCCGGGAGTCCGACGGCGGTAAACAGCCGGTCCAGCCACGCGTTGTGGTACGCCCAGCGAGCCAACAGCCACGCCCAGAAGGCGGCGCCGACGCCGCCGACGATCAGTCGGCGCCGGCCCGGAAGCTCTCCGATCGTCGATCCGCGGGCTTCCTCCGGCGCCGTGGACGACTCCTCTGTGGCCGTCATCGTACGTCGGTGAGGTCGCCGAGGAACGCCCGCGTGCGTTCGTGGTCGGGGTTCTCGAACAGCTGTTCGGGCGGTCCGCGTTCGACGATCCGGCCGTCGTCGAGAACGGTCAGCGTCGAGGCGACCGACCGGGCGAAGTCCATCTCGTGGGTGACACACAGCATCGTCATCCCCTCGTCGGCGAGATCGCGCATTACTTCCAGCACCTCGCCGATCAGCTCGGGGTCGAGCGCGCTGGTCGGTTCGTCGAACAGGAGCAGCTCCGGTTGCATCGCGAGCGCCCGTGCGATGCCGACGCGCTGTTGCTGGCCGCCCGAGAGCTCGGCCGGGTACGACTCGGCCTGATCGGCCAATCCGACCCGATCGAGGTAGTCCTCGGCGATCCCGGCGGCCTCCTCGTGTGGCTTGCCCAGCACCTCTTCGAGCCCGAGCGTGATGTTGCCGCGGGCGGTGCGGTGGGCGAACAGGTTGAAGTCCTGGAACACCATGCCGACGCGACGCCGAAGCTCGTTCTGGTCGATGTCGTGGATCTCCTCGCCGTCGAGGTGGATCTCCCCGTCGTCGATCTCGGTTAGTCGGTTCACGCAGCGTAGCATCGTCGACTTGCCCGAGCCGCTGGGGCCGACGATCACTTCGACGTCCTGTCGCTCCATCTCGAAGCTGACGTCGCGTAGTACTCGCTCGTCGCCGTAGGACTTGTCGACGTGGTCGACGCGTAGTAGACTCATTCCGTTCCTCCGGGGATCGCGTACAGTTCCTCTAAGTAGTCGAGCGTGCGATTCGTCGCGAACGTGAGCACGAAGTAGATCGCGCTGATCGCGATGATGACCTCCATCACGGCGGTGCCCTGCCCGGGCTGGAGATACAGGTTCTCGGCGCGGGTCAACAGCTCGGCCAGACCGATTGCGAACGCGACGCTGGTGTCTTTGAGTACGATCGTGAACTCGTTCTGGAAGCCGGGGATCGAGCGCCGGACCGCCTGCGGGAACACGACGTGGCGAATCGCCTGCCGTCGCGTCAGGCCGACCGATCGGGCGGCCTCCATCTGGCCCTCACTGAGCGACTGGATCGCCCCGCGGAACACCTGCGCCTGATAGGCGGCGCTGCGCAATCCGAGTGCGAGCGTCGCCGCGAGAAACACCTCCAACTGGACGTCGAGCGCCGGTAGCGTTCCGAGCCGTGGAATCGGCAGTCCGAAGTGGACGAGCACCATCAGCACGACGATCGGCGTCCCGCGCAACACGACGCCCGCGGTGCTGACGGCCGACCGGAGTCTGCCGCTTCCGTACACCTCGATCGCGCCGGCCGGGAACCCGGCCAGAAACCCGAGCGCGAGGCTGGACGCGGTCAGGAGGATCGTGACGGCGGTACCCAGCACCAGGTACTGCCAGTTCGCGAGGACGAACTGCCAGTCCCCGGCCTGCAACGCGAGGGGGTCCATCGCTCTATTCGAACCACTCCGCGACGAGGTCCTCGTACGTGCCGTCCTCCTCGATCTCCGCGAGCGCGTCGTTGATATCCTGGAGACGATCGTCGTCCTGACGCATGCCCAGGCCGAAGGCCTCGCCCGTCTCGATGATGAACGCGACCTCGACGGCCCGGCTGTCGGCGAAGTTCCGCGCCACGGGCACGTCGACGACGATGGCGTCGACGTTACCGTTTTCGAGGTCCTGCGCCGCCAGCGTGTAGTTGTCGTACTGCCGGACGTTTCCGGCCTCGAGAACGCCCTCCTCGACGAGGCGATCAACCTCGTCTTGGCCGGTCGTCGAGCCCTGGGCGCCGACGACCGCGCCCGAAAGATCGGACTCAGACTCGGGGCTGAAATCGCGATCGGAACTGACCAGTACCGACTGGTTCGACTCGTAGTAGGGGTCGCTAAAGGCGATCTGCTGCTGGCGCTTCTCGTTGATCGTCATGCCGGCCGCGATGAGATCGATGTCGCCGTCGGTGAGCGAGGGGATCAGCGAATTGAAGCCGATGTCGGTCCAGTCGCCGACCTCGTAGCCGGCGCGGCTGATCGCCTCTTCGGCGAGGTCGATGTCGAACCCGACGAGTTCGCCATCCTGGGTGAACTCGAACGGTGCGAACCCGGCGTTCGTCCCCGGAACGATCACGTCGTCGCTGCCGCCGTTACCGCCGAGACAGCCCGCGATAGCGGCGGACGCTCCACCGACGCCGACCGTCTTCAGGTACGCGCGTCGATCCATGCTGAACTCTCTGGCCATACCAGAGACGTTGGGTGATCCGGGTTTCAACGTTTCGACGTGAGATTGAGGTTAGTGAATATAATTGACAATATATCTAATTTCTCAAAATTCTAATCAGTAATAGATTCAGAGTGTGCAAATATTATTGTGTTGTTCTCGGATATAGTTTCCTCAGAAGGAGGCCGAAGCGGAGACGAAGCCGAGAACGAACAAATGGCTTTGCGCCCCTCGTCGGAGGCTCTTGTCGTAAGATTCGAAAAAACGATCATCGAACGGTCGAGAACGAACACTCGCCGTCGCGTCGCCGGGAGCGACCGGACGCCGCGCCGATCAGTCCTCGGCGGGGACGGGGTCGGGCTGGTCCGTCTCGTCGGCGTCGTCTGCGTCCGCGCGCGGGAAGTTGCCGATCGTCTCGGCGCGGAAGGCTGTCTCGTCGAACTCGTAGTCCTCGTCGAAAAAGTCCAGCAGCTGGTCGGTGTCGCGCATGGCGTTCTTGACGCAGGTCGACGCGCCCGGCGAGGGCGTGATGTTGAAGATGATCCCGTCGCCGGTGATCTTGGCCTCGCCCATGTCCAGAGACTTGGCCTCGGTGTCGACGATCTGGGGGCGCACGCCGCCGTACCCCTTGGCGCGGTCGATATCGTCGACGTCGGCCGTCGGGACGACCTTCTGGACGTTCGGGAGGAACGCCCGCTTCCCGACCACGGGGAGGTCGTACACGAGGTTCCGGACGACGTAGGGGAACAGGATGCGGTCGGCGAGGATGTTGGCGTAGCTCAGGAACGAGTCGAGGTTCATCCCGAACACGTCGGCGAAGTCGCTCACGGTTCGGATGCGGCCCCGTTCGAGCGCCGGGACGAGCTTCGCGGTCGGCCCGAAACGGGTGGTGCCGTCGTCGTGGACGTCGGCGTCGCCGTGGACCGCCGCGAACGGCAGCTTCTTCATCTGGAGGGTGTACACCTTCCCGTTGAGCATGTCGCCGCCCAGGAAGAAGCTCCCCGCGACCGGCAGCAGCGACTTGTTCTCGCCGTAGCCCATCTCCTTGGCGATCTGGAGGCTGTGGGAGCCCGCCGCGACGACCGCGACGTCGGACTCGAACTTGGCGCCGCCGGTGTCGACGACGTAACCGTCGTCGGTCTCCTCGATGTCGGTCACTTCGGTGCCGACGAACACGTCGACGCCCTCCTCCTCGCGGGCGTCCTCGACGAACGACTTGGCAGTCTGGCCGTAGTCGACGACGTAGCCGTCGGGCGTCTGCAGAGCCTTCATTTCGGTGCCGGGGTCGCGGCCCTCGACGACTTTCGGTTCGAGCTCGGCGATCTCGTCGCGATCGATGTCGCGAAGCTTGGGGTACAGGTCGCCGAAGCCCTCCTCGTAGTAGCGCTCTTCGAGGCTCTCGACTTCCTCGTCGCCGACCGCGAGCACCATCTTGCTGCGCTTGCTGTGCATCTCGCGGTCGGGGTCGACGTTTTCGAGGTACCCCGCCAGCATCTCCGCGCCCTCCTTTACCTCCTCGGCCTTCTCGAGGGTGTAGTTCGTCTCGATGTCCCCGAAGTGAAGCGTCTGGGAGTTGTTGGTGTGGTGGGAGTTGATCGCCGCGATCTCGTCTTCCTTTTCGAGGAGCGCCACGCGCTCGATGTCCGTGAACTTCGCCACGGAGTAGAGCAGCGCCGCCCCGCTGATGCCGCCGCCGACGATGATGAGGTCGTATTTCTCTGTCATTAACGTACACCTGTGTCGCTGAAACCGGCTCTGACTGGACGAAAGGATTTGAGCTACTTCTGTATCCCGATGTTCGTTCGGCGTTCGATCTCGTCGCCCGCTGGTGATTATCGTCGATTTGCGCCGAGAACGCCGGCTGAATCCGAGTTCCTGTCGGCGTCACGACACGGTCGGCCTCACCGCGCCGCTCGCCGGCCGAACACGAACACCAGCATCGCGACGACGATCGCGCCCAGCGACGTCTGGATCGACATCAGGACGCGCGCGATCCCGATCGGCTGGTAGTCGCCCATCCCGAGCGTCGTGAACGTGAGCGTGCTGAAGTACGCGCTGTCGAAGAACAGGCGCGGGTTCTCCGCGATGTTCGTGTAGGTCACGTCCGGCCCCGTCGTCGGGACGAGCCCGCCCAGCGGGTACAGCAGCGCGAACGTCGCGACGATCGCCAGCCCCGTCGCGATGATGCGCCACGGGCTCTCGCCGTACAGTAGCGTCCACCGGGAGAGCTCGGCCCGAAGCCACTGGAACAGTTTCACGCCGCGGTACAGGGCGTTTCGCGCAGTCGTGCGGACGCCGCGGCGGATCGACGCCGACGACCGGCCCGGCATCGGCGTCGCAGCGCGGTCCGCCGTCGACGCCGGCGCCCCGCCGTCGGCCTCCAGTTGGTCTCTCGGGAGGCCCCGCACCAGCTCGTCCCGGTGCGTCCGCCGGTGGATGTCCTGCCGGTTGACGAAGCACAGCGACTGTAGCGCCGGGCGCGACGCCGAACTCGCGACCTCCGCGATCGAGCGGTAGGTGCTCTTGGCCCGATTGCGCTGGGCGCGCGTCCCGTCGCCGACCGGGTCGCCGTCGTAGCGGGGATCGTAGACGCACCGCGGCTTGTGCCAGAACCGCACCAGCCCGCCAAGCGAGAACGGGGGCGCGCCCGGCGGGCCGAGAAACCGCGTCCGGTCGTCGACGCGCGAGTCGGTCAGGACGGCGCCGTAGAGGCGAACACCGCGGAGGTCGGCCCCGAACAGCTTGGCCTGGATCAGCTCGCTCGCCTCCAGATTGACGTCCCGAAGCGTGGCGTCGGTGAAGTTGGCGTTGGTGAGATCGAGCTCCTGCAGCTCGTGGAACTCGTCGTCGAGCGGGCGGAAGGCGGCGCCGTTGAATCTGACCGTCGCCGAGATCGTCGCCTTCCAGAAGGTCGCTTTGCCCGCGAACGTCGCGTACTTGAGGTTCAGATCCTCCGCGAACGCGGCGCGATAGAAGTCGGCCTCGCCCTCGAACGTGACCCCGCCCGACCGGACCTCCTTCTCGAAGACGGTGCGGTCGAACGCGGCGTCCTCGCGGAACGTGACGCCGTTGAATCGGGTGTCGCCCGTGAACGTCGTTTCCGAGAAGTTCGCGCCGCCCTCGAACGTCGCACCCGTAAAGAAGGCGCCGCGGGCGAACGTTGCGTCCTCGAACCGGACGTCGCCGGCGAAGGTTGCGTGCGAGAGATAGATCGGCGTCTCGACGTCGGTGTCGCCGACGACCGACCCCTCGGGGAACTGTAGGCTCCCGAACTCGGCGTCGACGAACTCGGTTCGACGGCGGCGTGCGAGGCGATCGTCAGGATCGGTGTCGGAAGCGGCGTCGAAAACCGTCTCGGCGTCGCCGCCGATCGCGCTCGCGAACGCGTCGCGGACGGCTGCGGCGTCCTGCTCGTCGATCGGTACGTGAAAGATACAGCGGTCGCCGTCGGGAACGGCGTCGTGCGGGCAGTTCCAGACGCCGTCGTCGGTGAGACTCCCTTCCGGCACGTCGCGCTCGCGGTACGCGTCGTCGTCGACTACCCGTATCGAGTGTCCGCAGGTCCCGCCGCCGTCTGTCATTGGCGGGGGGTCACCCCCACACTACTTTAAGCTATCCGAGACGTTCGCGCGCTGATCCGCGAGAAGAACGGCGATCTCGGAACGACCGATCGCTGGACCGACCCGATCCGCCAGATCAGTCCCCGGCGATCTGACGCTGGTCGAACTGCTCGCCCGCCTGCGAGAGCTCGTCGAGCGCCTCCTCTTCCTCTCGCAGCGTCTCCTCTAGCATGTCCGCGGCCTCGTCGTGACCGAGCTTACCGGCCAGCGACGTGACGTTGCCGTACGCGGCGATCTCGTAGTGTTCGGTCTTCTGGCCCGCCGAGATGTTGTACCGGTCGAGCACCTCGCCGTCGTTCTCCGCGGCGAACTGCTCGTGTTCCTCGATCATCGCGTCGACGACCCGCTCCTCGCGCCGCTGGGGTTCGGCGCCGATCTCGTCGAACACGTTTTCGAGGCGCTCGACGTGCTGCTCGGTCTCCTCGCGGTGCTCGGCGAACCCCTGACTCACGTCCTCGTCGTCGGTCTGTTCTGATAGAGTGTCCAGCGCGTCGAGCAGCTTCTGTTCGGTGTAGTACAGTTCTTCGAGTCCTTCGATCAGGAGGTCCTCTGTTGATTCAGTGGTCATGATCCACTAGCTGCTGCCACGGGCCGCTCAATGAGCGCGGCCGTTGGGTGTGCAGGCGAACTAAGTGCGGGCGACAGTCCGCGATATCGCCGAAACGTCCCCCGACCTAAGGGGCTTGCACGTGCCACGTGGGCGTCAAAGGAAACACCTGTCGAGTGGCCAACTACTGATGGCCCTCAGGTGGAAAGCGGGCGTCGCAGTTCTCGTCGTGCTCGTGTCGCTGGTCGGAATCGCGGCCTACGGACTGCTCGTGGTCGACAGGCCGAGCGTCGAGTCGGTCGACAACAGCTGGGGAACAGTCGAGGAAAACCGGACCGAAGTCGAAACCGAGATCGCCGTCGACAACCCGTTGTTGCTCCGTGTCGCCGACGGCGCTGCGAACGTCGGGTACACGATCTCGATGAACGACGTCAGGATCGCCGACGAGCGGAAAGAACGCGTCCGGTTACAGGGCCGGGACGACGTCGTCACGGTCCGAACGTGGGTCGACAACGACGAGGTGCCCGACTGGTGGGCGACACACGTCAATCGGAACGAGACGACGACCGTGAGAGTCGATCCCTCGGTCGCTCTGGAGTACGGCGGCGTCGACGTCCCGGCGGACCGGTGGACGCGCGAGCGGACGTTCCGCACCGATCTGCTCGCACCGCTACAGACCGACCAGGAGCGCGAGTTCACGGCGTTCAACCGGACCGTACTCGCCGTCGAGGAGACGGACGCGCAGTGGGGCCACGCGACGGTCGAGCGGACCCCGATCAACGCCTCCGCGACGGTCACGAACCCGCTTTCCGTCCCGATCCCGATCACGAACGTCAGTTACACCGTCCGGATGAACGGGATCGTCGTCGGTCAGGGCGAGGCCGGTCAACAGACGCTGATCCCCGCCGAGAGCACCCGGACGCTCCGAGCGAACGCCTCGATCAACAACACCCGACTGGACGAGTGGTGGGTCACGCACCTGCGAAACGACGAGACGACGGAGCTCTCGGTCGACTTCGAAGCCACGATCGAGTACGCTGGCGTCGAGCGCGAACTGCCGCTCGATTTCGTCTCCTACAACCGGACCTTCGAGACGGACGTGTTCGGAGCGTCGGGCACCGACGCCAGCGCGCGAGCCACAGCAGTCGATGCTTCTCCGGCACCACACGATTCGCCCCCGGCACCCGAATCGAACGCCGATCCGGCAGCGTCGACGCGGTCCCCCGCGAAAGAGGCTACGAGTAGGTGGGGAACGCAGTGGCGTCGCAATGGCCACGGGTGACGGCGAACGATACGACGTCGCCGTACTCTGCTCGTTCGCAATCGAACGATCGCCGGGCTCGCGACTCGAACGGATGGCGTCCCGAGGTGCGACGCGAACGACCAGTCACTCCAGTTGGTGGTAGTCGAGTTCGTACCCCGCGTCGAGGGCGTCCTGCACCGCGTCGCTGGGCGTCCCGATGGAGTCGGTCGACAGGCGCATTCCGCCGACGCCGTCCTGCTCGACGACGATGTTCCGCCGCAGGTCCGGGTCGGTCTCGGGATAGTCAGTCCGGACGTGCGCTCCCCGGGACTCCGTGCGTCGCTCCGCTGCGCGGAGAATCGCATCGGCGACCACCAGTCCGAATCCGAGGTTCAACGCGAACTCGAACGAGCGACTCGTGGCCGCTCCGACCGCGAGGTCGTCCGCCTTCTCGCGGAGCGTTTCGAGGGCCGAAAGCCCCGCGGCGACGTCGTCGCCGTCCCGCAGGATTCCGGCGCGGTCCCAGAGGAGTTCTCGGAGGTCCTCCAGGAGCGCCTCCGGGTCGTGGGTGCCGTCGCGGTCCGCGATTGCCCCGAGGTCGCGGAGGTGCCCCGCCGCGAGTGCCGCGGCGTCGTCCCCCTCCGGCGCCGACGGGTCGTCGAGACGCTCGGCGACGGCTTCGCCCGTGACGGCGCCGTAGGCGACCGTCTCGGCCAGGGAGTTGCCGCCGAGGCGGTTCGCACCGTGGACGCCGGCCATCGTCTCGCCGATGGCGTACAGCCCGTCGACGTCCGTCTCGCCGTCGTCGTCGACCCTGACGCCGCCCATCCCGTAGTGGGCCGTCGGCGCCACTTCGACGGGCTCTTCGGCCAGGTCGACGCCGAGATCCGCGAAGCGCTCGTACATCCGCGGCAGGCGCTCCTCGATGAACGACCGGTCCCGATGGGAGATATCGAGGTAGACGCCGCCGTGGTCGGTCCCGCGGCCCGCCGCGATCTCGTTGGCGATCGCCCGCGCGACGACGTCGCGGGCGTCCAGTTCCATCTGGTCCGGCGAGTACCGCTCCATGAACCGCTCGCCGTCGGCGTTGTACAACCGCCCGCCCTCGCCGCGGACGGCCTCCGTGACGAGGCGGCCGTCCCAGGACTCGCCGTATCGGCGCCCGACCATGCCGGTCGGGTGGAATTGGACGAACTCGACGTCCATCAGGGGGACGCCGGCGAGGTACGCCAGCGCCGGCCCGTCGCCGGTGTTCTCGTCGTCGCGGGAGGAGTGGCGTCGGTAGAGGGCCGTGTAGCCCCCGGCCGCGAGGACGACCACGTCGGCGTCGAATACGACGAACTCCCCAGTGTCGAGGTCGGTCCCGACGGCGCCGCGCGCCCGGCCGTCCTCGACGAGCAGCGAGGAGACGAACACGTTCTCGCGGTAGGGGATATCCAGGGCCCGCGCGCGATCGACGAGCGTGTCCAGCATCGCCTCGCCCGTGTAGTCGCCGGCGAACGCCGTCCGTCGGAACGACTGGGCGCCGAAGTATCGCTGGTCGATCCGGCCGTCCTCTGTCCGGCTGAACTCCATCCCCCACTCGTCGAGTTCGCGCAGGAGCGCCGGCATCCGCTCCGTGACCGTCTCGACCTTCGCCGGGTCGTTGACGTGGTGGCCCTCGTCGAGCGTGTCCGCCGCGTGGATCGTCGGATCGTCCTCGGGGTCGTGGGTCCCGAGCGCGCCGTTGATGCCGCCGCGGGCCCACGTCGTGTGCGCGTCGCCGTGCGCTCGCTTCCCGACGACCAGGACGTCCTCGGGGTCGACGCCTCGCTCGACGAGTTCGATCGCGGTTCGGGCTCCCGCCGCGCCGGCGCCGACGACGAGTACGCGCCGCTCTACGGTCTCGTGTTCCGGCGTTGCGGCGGACAGACTGCCGTCTCGGTTGGTTGTCGGGTTCACGCTAGACGTAGGGACCGGGAACGATTAAGCTCGTCGGCGATACGGGGAATTAGGGCATCGTACTGCTCGAATTCTCCAGAATCGGGGGTCGGAATTTGCCACGGAACGCACGACTCTCCCGATACCCGATTGCTGACCGCGACACAGGACATTACTGCGTTCGCGGATATCGATCATCTGAATGAACGGTTCTCGCCAGAGCCGACTCGAGACTCCCGAACTGGTTGCGGCCGAGTGCGATGACTCGGACCCGGCTTTCCCGTATCGGGGGATTGTGAGTTCGCGCCCACGCTGCTGGAGAGAGCCAGTGAATCAGTCACGACGGCTGACGGTCATCTCGACGGGGCCGTCGGGGCGGAGGGTGATCGAGGGGGCAAAGGAGAGGTCGTCGTGGGGATCGACGGTCCACTCCTGCGCGATGGTCGCCAGGACGAGGCGAGCTTCGAGCATGGCGAAGCGGTCGCCGATACAGCGACGTGGACCGCCGCCGAAGGGGAAGTAGCCGAATTTCGGGAGCGAACTCTCGAACTCGTCGGTCCAGCGTTCGGGGCGGAATGTCATGGGGTCGTCGTAGATGCGGTCGTCGTGGTGGACCACCCACGGGTGCATCGAGACGGTCGTTCCGCTCGGGATCTCGTAGCCACCGAGCTCGTCGGGTTCGGCGGCTTCTCGGACCAGTTCCCAGACGGGCGGATAGAGACGCATGCCTTCCTGAATGACCTGTTCGGTGTAGGGCAGGTCGTCGAGGTCGGCCATCGTCGGAATCCGGCCGTCGAGGACGTCGTCGAGTTCGGCCTGCAACTCGGCGCTCTGCTCGGGATTGCGGCCCAGGGCGTGCAGGGTGTAGGTCAGCGTCAGTGCCGTCGTCTCGTGGCCGGCGAGCAGGATAGTGATGATTTCGTCGCGAACGCGTTCGCGCGTGATGTCCTCGCCCTGTGCCGCGAGGAGAATCGAAACGATATCGTTGCCGTCGCCCTCGTCGTGTTTCTCGACGATGCGGTCGGCAATTTCTTCCAGCGTCCGGATGGCGGCCTGATACCGGCGGTTCTCCGGTGTCGGGACCCAACTGGGCGGGTGGTACGGGCGTTCGGCGTAATCCATCACGGCTTCGAGCGCCTCGCTGACGTCGCCTTTCTCGTCGGAAACGTCGACGTCGAAGAGCGTCTGGGCGGCGATTTCGACGGTGAGGTGCATCATGTCCTCGTGGATGTCACGCGTGTCGCCGTCGGCCCACGAGTCGAGCAGGCCCACGACGCCGTCGGTCATCTGCTCGGAGTACTGTTCGAGCATCCCCGGATGGAAGGCGGGTTGCATCCGGTGGCGCTGCTCGCGCCACGCAGACCCCTCGCTGGTGAGCAGCCCCTCGCCGAGCGCGTCGCCGAGCGCCTCCTGGAAGAGGTCGCCCTTGATGTAGGATTGGTTGTGTTGGACGAGTACCTGTTCGACGAGGTCGGGGTCGCTCACCTGATAGATCGTCGTACCGGCGACCTCGTAGGACGCCACCGGCCCGTACTGGGTCGCGGTGTCGGTGACGAATTCGAGCCGGCCGCGAGCGAACTGGAGGGTGTTGCCCACGAGCGGGTAGCCGGTCGGTCCGGACGGCGTGTCGGTGTGATCCGTCGTTGCCATTGTGTACAGAGGGAGGTACCCACGGCCAATCGGCCTACTGCGGGCGAAAACTGGTCATTTAAGACAGGCGCGGGAGCAGGCGGCCCTCGATCTTGCGGAGGTGCTCTGATGCGGTGCTCTCGGCGCATTCCGCGGCGGCCGCGACATCCTCGATGGTGGCGGTGCGTGGCGTCGCGTAATATCCCACGTCGACGGCCGCATCGAGGACGGTTCGCTGGCGGTCGGTCAGGGCGGACCGAGCGGCGTCGACCTCCGGGTCGTACGTGCCCAACTGCTCGATGCGGACGTCGGCCGCGGCGTCGGCGGGGAGGTCGTCCATCGCGTCGTGAAGCGCCGCAGACGCACCTGCGATGCGGACCGTCACGCTCTCGGCTTCGAGTTCGATCGGTAGTTCGACGAGCAGCCGATGACGTTCGACGATCCGCAGTAATTCGGCCAGTTCCGGTGTCGGGTGCGAGTGCACGAAGACGTACAGAGCCCCGTTCTCGGCGTCGATGACGTCGTAGGAGATGGCGTCAGCCCACGATTCGAGGTCGGCGACGACGCTGTCACGGGACGCCTCCAGCCGACAGAGCTGAACGAGCGTCTCGTCGTGGAGGTAGTTCATGTTGCATAGCATGCCGCGGTCGACATCGAGTCCGGGAACCAGCGCGTCATCGGTCTCCGACGCTGGCGTCCGTGGAAAGGTGAGCGTCAGGTACCGCATACCTGTGGTTGGATCGGCCACCCCAATACACTGTCGCCCGTTTCGAGCCGTGGGGAGAATCTGCGGCCGGCAGGGCGTGAGACACTTCCAGGACAACTACGCCACACCGAAGACGCGATTCTCTGACGTTCATTTACTTCTCCTCGCAAATGTATGGCGAGAAAGCTCGGACTATCCTCTCTCAGAAGGTAGCAGACGCCACTTTCCGAGAGCCGTCGTTCTCCTCGCAGTTGTCGGGCTGAAAGACGCTTCAGCAGCAGGCCGCGGAACTGAGTGGGCACGCAACGTCGACTACTGCGACCATCCAGGCGGTCACCCATGCTTTCGACGCTCAGATCGGTGAGTTCAGCGTGCCGAAGTACACCTGCCACGCGAGGGCCGACTTGGCCACCAGACTCAGCAGGATGTACATCCTCTCGCCAAAGATGTAATTCTTCCAGCGTGATACCTCCAGATACTGCAGGACCATGTTCAGCGTGAAGAGGTTGAAAAAGACGAAAATCGAGATGTAAATGTAGATGACGAACTCGGGAAACTCGCCGCCGCTAGCCGTTACAGTGCCGATGAACGTGATCGCGATGACGATCCAGGGAACGATACCGGCGATGACACCGACCCAGAAGGGCGCCCAGTCGGTTTCGTTGGTCGACTCGTTGCGTTGTTCCATCAGGAGTCCGCAAAGATTCATGACCGCAACGAGTCCGAACAGTGCAACGAGCGTCCCGAGATCCCAGACCCCAGCCAGCATGCCGATCACGACGATCATCAGCGAGGCGCTCACGGAGTACTCGTACCAGCGGTAGGGGTTCATGCCCCTGTCGAGATACTCGACGTACTTGTCGTACCGTACAGTTGAGATGACGGTGTGTGCGACCGCGGAAATGAAGAGGAATCCGGCCACGAGCAGCGGGAGGTTGGCGTCGACGAACGAAACCGTCTCCGGGAAAATCGACTCCGTTTCAGGGTTGAATCCGTATCTGGTTCGCGTAACCGGCCACATGACGTTCTCGGCAAGGACGACCATCGCCAGCCCTTGCAGAAGGTGAAGAACTGCCATTACAGCGTTCCATAGCCGGAGTCGGGTATCCCGCGCAGGCGTCTCGGCGTGGGCTTCGGCCGCCGTTGCACTTGTCGTGGGCATAGTTCCATCAAAAGTAAGCACTCATCGCTCATACGACTATTGGACATTTGACAAGCGGTGTAGCGTGCGTTTCTCCAGCTTCGGCTTCGTTTATTTCCCAAGCAGTTCCAGCTCGATGCCCTCCGCGACAGACACGACGAGTTCGGCCGGCGGTTGCGGTCCAGTTCGGACGCCACCGTGGGGAGCCAAAACGACAGACCGCAGCTGAGGAACGTCGATACGGCTACCTGTTATCAGCAGGCCGTGGACGTGACTCCTGAGCGTTCACGTCTCTTCGCAAATGTATGGATAGAAAGCTGGCCTCGGCACTCATAGGGCTCGTCGTCGCCGGGTGCCGAGTCCGGCTCGGAGCGGAGCCATCGTCATCGGCCGGTCGACGGTACGCACCCGCCGAACTAAAACCGTCCGCACCGCCGTAGAGCGTCACTTGCTACCGTTACACGCGGCCAGCGAGGGGCTTATACGCCGCACTCGCCTAGCTCCGACGACGTGTTTCTCGGACACGCGCTGCTGGCGTTCGCCCTCGCGACGCTGATCGCGGACTGGCGAGGCTGGCCCGCTCGCCGGGCGCTGACGCTCGGGCTGGTCGCCGGCGCGTTCGCGGCGATCCCGGACGTCGACGTCGCGTACGCCGCGGTTGCGATCGACGTCGGCGCGCTCAATGCTGCCGCGGTGACCCAGCCAAGTACGCTCTGGGACGCGACGCGGGACGTCCACCGGACGATGACCCACTCGCTGGTCGTCGCGCTGCTGGCCGGGCCGGCCTTCGGCCTCTGGGCGGTCAAGCGCACCGGCTCCCCGCTGACCCGAGCGGCGGGCCGAGGCGTGAGCGCCATCGCGCTCGCCGCGCTGGTCGGCGCGGCTTACCTCGTGAGCGGCCCGCTCGGCGGCGTCGTTATGGGGATGTTCGCGGCCGCCGGCGTCGGCGTCGCGACGCTGTGCCGGATCACGACGGACTTCCCGGCCCGGACCGTCGCGCTCGCGGCGACCGCCGGGCTACTCTCGCACCCGTGGGGCGATCTGGTGACCGGCGCGCCGCCGCGGCTGTTCTATCCCTTCGACGTCGGCGTCTTCGACGGCCGGGTGTTGCTCCACGGCGATCCCACGATGCACTTGCTGGGTGCGTTCGCGATCGAGCTGGCGGTCGTCTGGCTCGCCGCCGTGACGATCGCCCGCGTCGCCGGATTTTCGCTCCCGGAGCTGGTCGACCTGCGAGCGCTGGCCGGCGTCGCGTACGGCGTCCCCGCGGTGGCGATGGCGCCGCCGACGCTCGAAGTATCCTACCACTTCGTGTTCTCGATCCTCTCGGTCGGCGTGATTAGTGCGGGCGTCTCCACCCGACCCACCGCGATCCCGAGCGCGACGGAGCTTCGCCGGCAGTTCGGCCGTCACCCGCTACTATTGAGCGTCACGTTCACCGCGCTGACGGGGATCACCGCCGCGCTCGTCGGATACGCGGTCGTGTACCTCGTCGTCGCAGCGTGACGCCGCCGCGTCGCGGACCGCAGCCTGCCGCGGCGTGACGCCGACGCGAACCGACCCGTGACGCCCCGCCGCCGGCCGGCCACACATAATTTTATGTGCGAAGTCCTTACGGTCGCTATGTCTCTTTCCGAACTCGACCAGATGCTCGATGACGGCCGTCGGAACGGCGTCATCGCGTGGCTGCTGGTCGCGCTGCTGGCGGCCGCGAGCGTCGGCGTGGTCGTCGTGGCGCCGGGCGAACTCTGGTCGCTGTTCGCGTTCGTGTTGCTCGTACTGGCGCTGATCCCGCCCGCGGCCTACCGGACGCCGCGGATAATGCTGCCCTGGGAGGTGTTGCTGATGGCCGCACTGCCGGTCGTCGGACTCGCGCTCGGCGCCGAGATACTGTCGAGCCAGTTCGCGGCGTACTTCGCGGTCGCCGCGATCGCGCTGGTGATCGCCGTCGAACTCCAGTCGTTCACGTCGATCCGGCTCTCGCCGGGCTTTGCGGTTGCACTCGTCGTCATCGGGACGATGGCCGCCGCCGCGCTGTGGGGGGTTGCCCAGTGGGGGTTCGACGTCTACCTGGACACCAGCTACATCACCCCCGTCGACGACCCGGACGAAGCCAACGCGAACCTGATGTGGGAGTGGATCTACTGCACGCTGGCCGGACTGTTCGCCGGCGGCGTGTTCACGCTGTACTTCCGGCGCCGGATCACCATGGAGGACCGCGTGCCCGCCGACATGAAAGACGAAGTGCTTGGCGACCAGCGAGGTGAGCGGCTGTGAACAACCTGCTCGCCCGCGGGCTTCCCTCGAAGCAACGCCAACGCCAGCTGTCGTACTTCATGGAGATCAGCCTCGTCGGGCTGCTATTCGTCGGCCTCGAACGGGGGAGTGTCGGCATCATCGTCAACGCCGGTATGTGCCTGGTGGTGACCCAGCTTCCGCCGATCCTCGAACGCAACTACGAGATTCCGATGGACCCGCGGCTCACGCTGTGGATCACCAGCGCAGCGTTCCTTCACGGGATCGGCGTCGTCGGCATTCCGGGCGTGACCGACGGGAACTTCTACTCCGGCGTTCCGGTGGTGAGTGAGTACTGGGACCACATCACGCACGCACTCTCCTCCTCGGTCGTCGCAGCCGTCGGCTATGCGACGGTACGGGCCGTCGACGAGCACTCGGAAAAAGTGTACCTGCCGCCGAAGTTCATGGGCGTGATCATCCTGCTGTTCGTGCTGGCGTTCGCGGTGCTGTGGGAGCTACTGGAGTTCGGCATCGGCGTCGCCGCCACGGAGTTCGGCACCGCGTCGGTGCTCACCCAGTACGGCGTCTACGACACGCTGAAAGACGTCGTGTACAACTCGATCGGCGCCGTCATCGTGGCGCTGTGGGGTGGGGTCTACCTGACCGAGATATCGGATGCGATCGCGGAGCGACTCGGAGTTGCCTGATCGGAGCGCCGCACCGCCCTGACGGCGCGGGCCACCTGTTTTCCCGACCGCAGTCGTACGTCCCCCATGGCAGATGCCGTCCCCGAACGAGCCGAGACGCTCCTGACCAGCGAGCCGCTGATAGCCCACCTCGCGACCAGCGTCGACGACCGGCCACACGTCGCGCCGGTCTGGTACGACTACGCCGACGGCGTCGTGGAAGTGCTGACCGGCGGCCGCAAACTCAGGGACATCCGCGAGAACCCGAAGGTCGCGCTCTCGGTCCAGAAGGACGCGAGTGGCGACGCCGAGTGGATGGTCGCGATCCACGGCACGGCGTCGGTCGTCGAGGACGAGGCCGCGACACGGGACGCCGCTGGTCGGATCAACGAGAAGTACGGCGCGAGCGAGGACGCCTACGCCGAGAACGTGCTCGTGCGGATCGACGTCGGATCGGCACGGTTCCGGGAGTACTGACGATCGCCGTCGAGCGCCGGCTGCCGCGGGATTCTCAGTCGCCGCCGCGGCGCTGGCGCATGCTCTGGCGGGTGAACTGCGGCTTCGCGCGGATGCCTCGCTTGCTTCGGAACGACCAGTACAGCAGCGCGACGACGACGAGCGTCAGCACGCCGGCGACCGCCGCCGAGGCCACGGTACCCCAGGCGTACAGCAGCGCCGTCGACAGCGTGCCGGCCGCGCCGAGCATCCCCAGGACGATCCGCTTTGCCAGCCTGTCGAGCAAGCCGTCAGAGTCCTCCAGATCGGCCTGGAGCTGGAAGTTCTCGCGCTCGATTCGGTCGAGCGCGCTTTCGAGTTTCGGCGGGACGCGGACGGCCGCCGCAGCCGATTCCTGGAACTGCTCGCCGGCTTCGGAGACGTAGCGCCGGGCGGTCTCCTCGCGGTAGCCCTCCTCGGAGAGGTACTCCGTCGCGCTCGTGATGAAGTCGTGGTTCTGGTCGAGCGTGACGCAGACACCCTCGACGACGGTCGCCACCCGGAGGACGAGCGCGAGGTTCTTGGGCAGCCGGAACGGGAACTCGTAGATCGAGTCCTCGATCTGGCCGACGATCTGCTGGACGCGGTACTGCTCGATGTCCTCGCCGCGGGCGTCGGCAATCGCCAGCTCCATCACGTCGGCCATCACCGCGCGGTCGGCCTCGGGACTCAGGGTCCCCATCTCGATCAGCGCGTCGAGGATTCCGTCGATGTCCTGGTTGGCGATGGCGACGTAGAAGTCGACGATCTTCTCTTGGAGGAACGAATCGACCCGCCCGCTCATCCCGAAGTCGTAGAAGACGATCGTCCCGTCGTCCTGTACCGCGAGGTTGCCGGGGTGGGGATCGGCGTGGAACACGCCGTCGTCGATGATCATCTGCATGTACGCTCGCTGGAGATTCTCGGCGACGGCGCCGCGGTCGACCCCCTGCTCGTCGAGTTCGTCGACGCGGCTGATCTTCGTCCCCGGGAGATACTCCATCGTGAGCACGCGCGGGCCGGAGTGGCTCTCGACGACCGGCGGGATCCGGATGGCGTCGTCGCCGTCGAAGTTCGCCCGGATCTCAGTGAGCATCGCGGCCTCGCGCTGGTAGTCCATCTCCTCGCGAATCGTCTTGTCGAACTCGTCGGCGAGGTTCCGCAGCGAGAACGACCGGCCCTGCCCGACAAAGGGCATCAGAAGCGGGAGCGACCAGCGGATCACCCGCAGGTCGGCCTGCACGAGCGACTCGATTCCCGGGCGGCGGATCTTCACCGCCACGTCGTCGCCGTCGACCGTCGCGCGGTACACCTGCCCGAGGCTGGCGCCGCTGATCGGCTCGGTGTCGAACTCGTCGAATCGGTCGTCGATCGGGCCGAGCTCGTCTTCGAGTACCTCGCGGGCGGGCTCCCAGTCGGCGGGCGGCACTTCGTCCTGTAGCTGGGCGAGCACCTCGACGTACTCGGGCGGCAGGATGTCCGGCCGCGTCGAGAGCAGCTGGCCGAGCTTGATGAACGTCGGGCCCAGCGTCAGGAGCGCGTCGAGCAGGTGCTCGGCGCGGCGCGTCCGGGTTTCGGCGTCGACCTGCCGACCCCGCCCGAACAGCAGGAACCGGTTGCGGTCCCGGGCGTACGCGAGCAACAGCGGAAGAAAGCGCCTGGCGACGACGAAAAACCGCCAGTACGCCCTGAGGTTCACCAGCGTCACCACCCCGGTTTACTCGGCGGTGACTTCGATTGTGGTCTCGACGTCCTGGCCGCGCTTGGGGACGGTGAGTTCGAGGACGCCGCCCGACATCGAGGCCTCGGCGTCCTCGCCCGAGGCGTCCGGCGGCAGCGGCAGTTCGGCGTCGAGAAACAGCGACCGATCCTCGCGGAGGTAGCGGAACTCCGCGGGGGCGGACTTCGTGCGCCGCGCTTCGATCACGAGGCGGCCGTCCTCGACGCGCACGTCCAACGTCTCGGCGGTGACGCCCGGCAGGTCGATCACCAGCTTGTACGCCTCGTCGCTCTCGAGGAGATCGGCGAACACGGCGTCGGGGAGGTCGCGCAGGGCCTCGCGCAGCGCTGACATGCGCGTCACTTGGGAGCGGGGAGCGTTAAAGCCCGTGGTCGCGGCGAGCCAAGTGTGTCCCGTGACTCCATTCTCGAACCAAAAATAATTAACTACTCGCTATATATTCATCCAGATTCTCTATTACTGAAATAGTATTGTGATATTTAAACTATACCCGAAAACAGAGAATTACTATTGAGTCTGGATATCTATAATGAGATCTATAGTGTATTAATTTATGGATATGTTGAAGAACTCTGTCCCAAGCCCCGATGGTTGACTCGAATTCTTCGCTGGTATGAAGTTAGTCACTGTGACACCTCCCCTGAAACCGTTGAATGCAACAGTCATACGCACCCCCACTTCCACATTGCCACGGAGACTATCTCTCTGGAACTCGTAGTCAAGATATGGTTGATCACCGACTGCTCCGTCACCCGGCCCAAACTGAGAATTGACGTCTCCGTTGTTTGAAACAAATGGAAGTTCCCAAATCCCCATGTCAGCATCCATCAACAACACGGACTCTTCTCCTGAAACATCTCTCACAAATCCTTCCGCCTGTACATAGCCTCCCATTCCGATGCTTGACACGACTCCGTGTATATCGCCACTAAATTGGATATTAAGATCACTTTTTGGAGATGGAAGATAGAAAGTGGAGTATACTTCGGCGGTAGCACTAGCATCAACAGTTATATACGTGCTTCTTTGTGCGACCCCACAACGGTTATCTGATGTTTTATAATTTGCACCGACATAATTTAGCCCTGGAATCCCACTGTCCAGTTTTTCAGTCCCGTCATCAGCGTCGTTAAAAGTCCTCTCCGTACTAGCGGTAGTCGTAAAGTTTGCATCGACAGAATTGGTCACCTCTGTCTCACTTTCAACTGGCGGCTCTTTTCGGGATTGCTCTGCGGTGACCTTTGGTCGACTCCTACGTGGATTAGAGTTTGCACGTCCTCTATGAGCATTAGATCTAATTCTCGCTTTTTGACCCTTTTGTTCAAACTCATCAAAGGTGAATTCTCTTTCTGCTTTTTTCCCTCTGATCCTATTCACAAGGATTGCAGATCCGCTCGCTGATCGGTGCTGGGACTTGATTGATGCCCGCTGCTCTTGGTCCAGTTTTAGCTCAGTTTCTGTGAGTGTACTGTACCCATCTTCAAAATGAAGCTGCTGGACAAATGACCCCTCTGTGGGATCTATATTCTGGGAATAACCTGAGTACCGATTGCCAGCAGTATCTACGACTTTCTCCCTCTCTTTGTTCAGGAACCATCCACGCCCGATTCTGATTGCACCGTGTTTATCGGCCAGTTTTCGGAGGTAGACTCCAATATCATATGTATCACGGTTGCTCGTTGCGGCGGAACTGCTTCCGACTATGGCAAGAGATCCAGTAGCTGCCAACGATCCAATTACCTGTCTCCGACTAATATTGTCTCTCATTACGCTTCATTTTGTGATTTTGCTCATTCGTTATAATAGTTCGTCTACAAGATGAGATTGCTGGCATCGTCTATTTTAGCACCTCCTCAGCCGGCGTACGGTGGTTGAGTGCCTGATGCGGTCGCTGTCGGTTATAATACTCAACGAAGACAGCAAGCCACTGCTGAGCGCTGGCCCAACTGCCCACCCACGACGCATGAAAGCGGTCGATTCGCATTCTGAGGATCTGAAACCACTTTTCGATGTGGTTTCGGAAGGTGTAGTCGAGCCGATCGCTGAGATCGAGGCGTGCGAGGGCAGTCAGATAGCCGTAGCCATCGAGCATAAACACGGTGTTTGCCAAATCGTGTTTCCGGTCGAGAGAGCGCAAAAACGCCGTTGCGGCGTCCGTCACGCGCTGTTCGAAAAGCTCAGCGCCCAGCAGCAGTTTTGTCTCGGTGTCGACCGCCGCATACAGCCAGTGGTGTTCATCGTTGAGTCGGACAGCCAGTTCATCGTCAGCGAACCACGACGGCGTTGCCATCGGCGGGTCTGCTAAGCTGTCGGCCAATCCGTGAATCCACTGCCAGACTGCTCCATGCGAGCGATTACCGCCCAGGTGCCGTAACACGGCGGTGTTTGCCAGATCGATAAACTGGCAGCGGTGAGGCGGACGCCGAACACCCTGACGGGCGTCGGCGTCCGCTCACGCTGCCAACACTCAAGATCATCCGTCTCGAAATTCTCTCTGAGCAGGACTGAGAGTGGCATGAACACCTAGCTCTTTGACCTGCTCATTCCTTAGCTAGACAGTATCACATTATTGATTGTGTAAGATATGTTTAAGACTGCGAAATATTCAGATAGTGATCTACACAATATATAACTGCAGCTACTTTCATACTGCGTGTATGTCGATGGAATCCAATGCTAAAGCTGACCGGCCTCACTTAGAGAAGATTGGTATTCTCTTCCTAGGATTATGGACTACGACCCTTCTCGCTGCGCCGGTGTATGGCACATTCTTCGACGGATCTGTCTTGAGCGAGTCACAATACGCGCTTGCCGTGGGGTTGACGGCTATCGCCGGCGCCGTCGTGGCGTCGACACTATTCCGGCCGCGCCTGGAGGCGTGTATCCATGCTGACGAGGAGTCGATTTGGAACGAAGTGATACTGTACGCCGCGACGTTCGTTCCCGCCATCGTCGGAACCGCCCTCGTGCTCGTGGCGGTCAGTTCGGTCGCCACTGGCGAGTCGGAGGCTCCCCTCGTAGTCCACTTGGTCGTGTCGACCGCCGTCACGGTGGCTTTTCTCGTGGCCCGGCGGCGCGGCCGCGTGACCTATCCGGACTGGATACAGGCCACTTCGTGGGGGTTGCAGGATTACACCGCCTTGTCCGGCGCCGTGTTTCTGCTCACCTATACGTACATGAACTCCGTCTTCGGTCCGACGGGCGGTCCGCTGTCAGCCTTTGCGGGACTCTGTGCGATCACTGCCGTGCTACTACGTCGCGCGGGCGCGTTCGTCCCGAACCCCGCTGTCGCTTCGGCCCAGTAGTTCGATCGGGTGAATTAGCCGATCGGTGGGGAACACTCAAACACCAACGACGAGCGCCGCCAGAATCACGCCCGGAACGGCCCCGATGACCGCGTAGATCGTGCCGGATTTCACGTGTCGCCGGATAGCCGCCGACTCGTCGCCTTCTGAGATCCGGAAGTTCGGCGTCGCCCGGCCGCTTCCGACGACGGCGTTGACCGACCCCGAGACCTCGCCGGCGGTTCGGCCGCTCCGGGATTGCCCGTAGACGTGCACCGGGTCGCCGGGATCGAGTCGCTTCTCGACGTACTTGCGGCGGTCGCCGCGGTTGAACGAGATCGGTCCGAGAGAGGTCTTCCCGCCCTCCTCCCGCTCGACGCCGACCTTCTCGAGGAACTCCTGAATCTCCTCGGGCGGCGTCTCGCCGCTGCCGGACTCGATCTCGGCGTCGCGTTCGAGCGAGTACTCGGCGCCCTCCGGATCGATCGCGACGCTGCCGGTGTCGTCTTCCAGCAGAAACGGAACGGCGTTCAGGTTCTCGTGGAGCGTCTCCCAGTGGCTGCTCTTGCCCGAGCTCCGCCACTCCTGGATCTTGTACTCGCAGACCAGCGTCGAGGTGCCCGTAAACGGCGACTGGAGCGTCCGCCCGCCCGACGCCGCGGTCCCTTCGACCTCGACCACGCCGGTGACGTTTGCCGCGTCCATCACCGGCACGGGGTCGTTGCGCCACAGCCTCCAGCCTTGCCACAGTTCCGTCGCAGCGTTCCACCACAGCCAGCCGACCAGCCCGGCGAGGGCGACGCCAACGGCGAGCAGCCACGACGGGAGGTTCGCGATCATGCGCCGACGTTATTTCCGCGAACTAATAAATCGTATCGTTGTCAATAACGGCGATCGATTCGGCGTCGAGAATCGGTGGAGGCCGTTCCGATGGACCGTCTCGTCGGGCGTCGCGGAACGAGATCAGCCCAGTTCGTCGAACGAGCGGATCCGCCGATCGCCCCACACCGCGAAGCCGCGCTCGTCGGGGTCGTAGCGCTGGACGTGGATGCCGTCGAGTCCGGCGTTCCGGGCCGCCCCGACGTCCTCGGCGCTGTCGCCGACGAGCGCGCCGACGTGGCCGTTGTGCGCGACGCCGAGGTCGCGCATGGCGCGGCGGACCGGCGCGGGATCGGGCTTCCAGCCCAGGTCGTCGGTACAGCAGACCACCGTATCGAACCAGTCGGCGATGTCGTGGTGCCGGAGGACGGGGTCGGTGAGATACTGCTGACAGTGCGTGACCAGTCCGGTCGGCCGATCGAGGGCCGCGACTGCGGACGCGTCGTCGTACAGGAACGTGGATTCGGAGCGCTTCGTCGGGTCCTCGACCTCGTGGAACGTCTCCCAGAACGTCGCGGCGTCGACGTCCAATCCGTCGATGATCCGGTCGCGCTGCCCGCCGTAGCCATGCCAGAGCACCTGGGCCTGCCGGTCGGTGACGCCGACTCCCAGCCTGTCGCCGACCTCGCCCATCACGTCGCTGACGTAGGACGGCTCGACGTCGACCAGCGTCCCGTCGAGGTCGAGCAGCCAGAAGTCGTAGTCGGTGGCGGCCATGGGGCACTCAAGTACGCGACCTGCGATAATAAGCGTTCTCCCCGGAGAAATACGGTGACGGAGGACGAACGTCCATCCGACTGATGACAGGTCACACGGACGCATCCGACGCCGATGACGCCCCTGGGACCGCGCCCCCGGCGGTGTCGCTCTCGGGCGTCGGGAAGCGCTACGAGCGCGGCGGCGAGGTCGTCCGGGCGCTCGCGGACGTTTCGCTCGACCTCTCGCGGGGGTCCTACACCGCCGTGATGGGGCCGAGCGGTTCGGGCAAGAGCACGCTGATGAATCTGGTGGGCTGCCTCGATACGCCGAGCGCCGGCACCGTGCTGGTCGACGGCGAGAACGTCACCGAGCTGTCCGACGACGGTCGCGCTCGGATTCGCGGGCAGAAAGTCGGGTTCGTGTTCCAGACGTTCAACCTGATGCCGCGCCTGACCGCCCGGGAGAACGTCGCGCTCCCGCTCGTGTTTCGGGGCGTCGATCGCGCCGAGCGCCTCGAACGGGCCGACGATCTACTCGCCCGGGTCGGGCTCGCCGATCGAACCGACCACCGGCCCAACGAGCTCTCGGGCGGCCAGCGCCAGCGCGTCGCCATCGCGCGGGCGCTCGCGAACGACCCCGCGATCGTGCTCGCCGACGAGCCGACCGGCAACCTCGACGCCGAGACGGGCCGGCGCATCATGGGGGAGTTCGAGCGCCTCCACGAGGCCGGGACGACGGTGTTGCTCGTGAGCCACGAACGCCACGTCGCCGAGCACGCCGAGCGGATCGTCCACCTCCGGGACGGCGAGATCGACCGGATCGAGGATATCGAGGAACGGCGTCGGGCCGCGGTCGCGGACGACGCGCCGGTCGACCCGAGCGCTGCCGACGAGGACGACCGGGGGGGCGATCGCTGATGGAACTGCGCGAGAGCGTCCAGTTGAGCCTGCGGGCGATCCGCGAGCACGGGCTCCGGTCGGCGCTGACGGTCGTCGGCATCACGATCGGGATCGCCGCGGTGATCACGTTCGTCACGCTCGGCGCGAGCCTGCAGGCCGAGGTGGTCGGCGAGGTATCGGGCGACGCGCCGCCGGAGATGCAGGCGACGGTAGGGCCCGAGGGCCAGCAGGGCGGCCCGCCCGGCGCGTCGACGGTGCCGGCGTTCACCGAGCGTGACCTCGAAGAGATACGATCGCTGCCGGACGTCGAGCGGGCGGTCCCGCAGGGCACCGTCCAGATCGCCACGCTCCAGCACGAGGGGCGATCGATCGCCTGGGAGAGCGCGACGGCGACGTCGCCGGGCTTTTTCGCCGACCGGCAGTTCGAGGCGGGCGGGCCGTTCGAGCAGGGCGCGAACGAGGTAGTGATCAACGGGGAGGCGGCGGCGCTGTTCGATCCCGAACTCGAAGTCGGCGACACGCTCGTCCTGCGCAGCGGCGCCAACAGCACCCGCGAGGCGACGGTCGTCGGCGTCCTCGAAGGCGGGGGCGGCAGTCCGTTCGGCGACATCGCAATCCCGCAGGTGTTCGTGCCGACCGATCCGTTCTACGAGACGACCGCGGAGAGCCCCGCGACCGGCGAGAGCCAGCGCGTCTACCCCTCGCTGACCGTGGTGGCGACCGACTACGAGAGCGTGCCGTCGGTCCAGTCCGACGTGGAGGCGTACCTCGACGACGAGTCGGACGCCGCGTCGCTCAAGCCCGCCGAGTACGAGTTCTCGGTCCAGACCAACGAGGAGCTGGTCGACCAGATCCGCGAAGTGATCTCGACGTTCACCGGCTTCGTCGCCGGCATCGCCGTCATCTCGCTGATCGTCGGCGCCGTCGGCATCGCCAACATCATGCTGGTCAGCGTCACCGAGCGCACCCGCGAGATCGGCATCATGAAAGCCGTCGGCGCGCGGCGCCGCGACGTGCTCCAGCTCTTTCTCGTCGAGGCGATCGTTCTCGGCCTCGCTGGCGCCGTGCTCGGGACGCTGGTCGGGCTGGCCGGCGGCTACGTCGCGACGGACTACCTCGATCTCTCGCTGACGTTCGCGCCGGAGTGGTTCGCCGCGGCGGTGGTCGTCGGCGTCGGCGTCGGCGTCCTCGCCGGGCTGTACCCGGCCTGGAACGCGGCGCGAGTCGATCCGATCGACGCGCTGCGCCGGGAGTAAGTGCGTAGACCAGTTTCCAGATATTCGCTGGAAATCCAACGAAATATCCGCTATGTAGATGTGCGAACTGAACGAAGTGGTGACGAATAGATCAAGTATGATATGTAAAAGTATATGTGTTTTCTTTTCACACTGTTAGGTATGCATCGGCGAACACTCCTCAGGGCGTGTGCCATCGGTAGTGTCGCGTCCTGTGCTGGGTGTGTGACTCGTTACGATGTTCCAATAATCGGCAGCCCGGCAATAGCAGTGAAAGAGGCTGACCGAGCAGGAAACTTGACCGGGTACGACGAGTTAGATTGTAATATCTCTCAAGAAGAGTCACTGGCAACCCCGGTGAGTGCGATGGAGTTCGGTGAGGGAGATAGTGAGTATTGGGTCTATTTGCTCGTCGATCAGCAGGAACCTACGTCAGTCAGTATTGAAGTGTCCGTGCGTTCAGAGGTGATCTATGAGGAGTCGGTCGAACTAGGAGGAGATCGATACACGTCTTATAAGTTCAAGTATCCAGCATCTTACTCCCTCTTAGTCACTCTTGACGGAAACGGGACGGAACTGTCGGTAAGAGAAAACCAGATCAGTTCGTCTCCCGGAGATGACATACAAATTTCCGGACAAACGCATTGTATCAGCATGGATGGAGAAGTCGAGGGACAACTTTGGCGCTAACCTCTTGCTACAGTAATAAGTAACAGAACTAGGGGTTGTCTGAAGTTCCTTGAGCTGAGATTAGCTACTCCCGACTTCAATGTCAAACTCGACCGTAGCCACACTATTGTTGAAATCAGTGGGTGGCGAGGCTTCACCCGCTTCGGAATTGTCGAATATGATATAATACGAACCAGCTGGGAGAACCTGCTCGACGGTACCGCCAGCGCTATTTAGTTGACTGAATTTTGTGTAATAATTATACCGTGACTGGGATTCGAAATGCGTGTATTCAGACTCGTCCATCAAGATAACGTCAATCTCGGGACCTTCTCGGACGATAAAGTCGTAGTAGAGTTTCCCCTCTCCGCGGAGAGAAAATCCAAAGTAGCGCCACCGGTCTTCCTCGATCTCCCATGTATTGGACTTCGAAAGGACCTGTTTGCTAAAACGGGAATCGTTTGGGTAGGCATCCTGACTGTCCGGAACACCATCCTCGTCCGAGTCTGACTGTCCGTTAGGGCGATCGCCATTCTGGTTATCTGTATCTCCGGTACAACCTGCCATTCCTACCAAAGCGCCTGCTCCGAGTTGGAGTACTCGTCTTCGGTCTGTGATGTTCATATGTATAATAACTCAAAGAAGCAATTAAATCCACCTAACTCAACCCCTCTTTTATTAGATATGCATATTATCTATACCAAGTTAGTCTCAGTTAGAAAGCGTGGGCGGTCCGGATCTATATCCAGATCGACACTCTCCTGGGGGAGCACAAATCCACGTCGTTCCCCCATATCGCCGACGTGATCGACGCCGCGAAGACGGCCTTGGGTGAAGGACGGTCGCAACCCACGAGATTTCCGAGGGGCGTGGGTCGAATGGCTGAACGCTGATGGTGATTGGCGCCGCTCAAAGTTGGCGACGCTCGCCTGGTAGCGCGGCCCCTCGTCGTGGCAACGCTGTTCTTCGACCTCTAATTTCAACTAGATATTAGTTTTTACGTACGTGCGTACAAGTTGAGTTTGTTTACGACGAGCGGCGGCGTCGCGATGGTGACGATCGGCGCCAGTTCGACGCCAGCGGATTCCCGCTGCGCAGATGATCCCTCTTAGGAAATGTACCGAAGGGCACTCGGCAGAAAATTTTCTTGTTCAGATACGATTTAGGGAGAAATTCACGTATAGTAGGTGTTCGAACCTAGCACTGCTGTAGCGACTCTGCCGAGTAATCGACGCTCCCGTTATTTAACAGTACGAACTGCACGCCGACGCAGGGTTCGTCCTCGTCAATCACGTCAGTGTATCCACCTCATAGGTTTCGCCATCCATCGTTGCCGGACCACGTAGTCTCCTAGTCCGTCTACAGGGGTTTCCACGTCGATATTCGAGGTTCCTGATTCCGGCCCCAGCTCGAATGATCTTGTGAACACCGCCTCTTCGTTGTCTTCCACAACCACTTCTACCCCGTACGTTTCATCCCGGTCGTTCACCAGCCAAAGGTACGCGAGTCTTGCCTGACGTCGCTGCCCGAGATCGAGACAACCGCTCACCGCGAGGGCGCTGCTGGCCAAGAGGAGGGCTTGGCGGCGTTTCATATCTCATACATAACAGCAGACGGCAAGTATCTTGCCTGTATCTACCATTGACGGGGAGCACAGTAAGAGGAACTGAATCGTACCATCGGCCCCTCAAACTTCAGGATTCGACTTCCACCGAACTGCCGAAGTACTTGGTGAGCACTTCGCTGACGCTGTCGGACTTGAACGTCTCTAGATCCTCGGCGATGGCTGCCTTGAGCGCGTCGTAGTACTCCTCGTCCATGTCGAAGCGTCGATACTCGACGGCTTCGACCGACACGTCCAGCGCGTCCTCGACGCGCTCGCGGGCGTGAGCCGGGTCGTTCACGTCGCCGCGCCAGAGGTTGTCCCTGAAAAACAGCCAGCCGTCCTCGCCGGGCGAGTCGGCCGGACGACGGAGCGTCGTCTCGAACGTCGCGGGCTCGACGCTGACCGGAGCGTCGGGCGAGAGCCGAAATCGGACGGAGAAGACGTACGTCGCGTCCACGGGTCGCGGAACACCTCAGGTCTCGTTCTCGATCAGCTCCGCCATGTGGATGTCCTGATCCGTGATACCGCCCTCCTCGTGGCTGGTGAAGTGGACCTCGACTTCCTTGTAGCGGATCTCGATCGTCGGATGGTGGAACTCGGCCTCGGCGATCTCGCCGACCATCTGCGCGAACGTGACGCCCCGGAGGTAGTCGTCGAACTCGTAAACGCGCACGATCTCGTCGCCGTCGCGCTCCCACTCCTCGGGCAGCTGTTCCGCGATCTCGTCGTCGGATAGCAGGTCGGCCATACCGCCTGCAACGGGTTCATCCGAAATAAATCATGTCCCCGCGACCGCAGCGGGGCGTCCGCCCCCGTTCCCGCTGGCGACGATCGGTGCGCGGCCACACACCACAATGACATCTGTCTGAACTGTTCGCTGCGTCAATCGTGCTCGCGCTTCGGCGCCGTCTCGGCCTGCGAGCAAACCCGTCTTCGGCGGTGCAAAGCCGTTATGACGCTCCGGGTCGGGGGATCGAGTATGCGCGTCACCTTTCTCGGGACCGGCAGCGCGATGCCGACGGGCGATCGCTTCCAGTCCGGCCTGCTCGTCCAGGAGGACGGTCGAACCCTGCTGGTCGACTGCGGCAGCGGCGTCCTGCATCGCCTCCAGCAGAGCGGCGTCGGCTACGAGTCGGTGTCGACGGTGCTGCTCACTCACCACCACCTCGATCACGTCGCTGACCTGCTGCCGCTGTTGAAAGCCCGCTGGCTGGCGGGCGAGGAGTCGCTGACGGTCGTGGGGCCGTCCGGAACGAAGGCGCTCCTCGACGATCTGCTCGACGTCCACGAGTACCTCGACGGCCGCGTCGACCTGAGCGTCCGCGAGGTCCATCCCGGCGAGTTCTCGGTCGCCGGCTTCGACGTGCGAGCGCGGGAGGTCCGACACTCCAAGTACGGACTCGCCTACCGGTTCGGCGATCGGCTGACGGTCAGCGGGGACACCGAGGCCTTCGCCGGGCTGGCGTCGTTCGCCGAGGGGTCGGCTGTGCTCGTCCACGACTGCTCGTTTCCCGACGACGTCGAGGTCGACAACCACCCGACGCCGTCGTCGCTCGGGCGGGCGCTCTCGGGCCGCGAGATCGGGCGCGTCTACCTCACCCACCTCTATCCGCACACCGACGGTCGCCACGAGGAGATGCTCGAAAGCGTCGGCGCCCGCTACGACGGCGACGTCCGGTTCGCCGAGGATCTGACGACCGTTCGGATCGACTGACCGGGCGGGACGCCGCGGATCGTTTCGAACCGGCCGAGTTCTTCATCGTTCGTCATCGTCGCGTAGCAGTCGCTCGGTTTTGTCAGCTGACGATACCGTCACAGTTAAACCGAGCGTTCTGTTAGTAGCTCCATAACAACAGTGGTGTTGTATGCAGGATACTAACAGAAACGCATCGAACGATAGCCGGAGGGGATCGCGGTGAGTCTGCCGGATCGCCTCGCGTCGCTCATCATGGATCACTCGCGGATCGTCATCGCGGTGATGCTCGTGCTGACGCTCGCGCTCGGCAGCGGCGCCGGCATGGTCGAACAGTCCTCGTCGTTCGACGCGTTCCAGAGCGACAACGACGCGGTCGAAGCACAGAACTACATCACCAACAACTTCGTTCCGCCCGGTGAGAAGAACGTTTCTCGGGTGCAGGTGATCGTCCGGAACGAGTCCGGGAACGTCCTCAGCAAGGAGTCGCTGGTGTCGTCGCTGGAGTACCAGCAGGCGTTGCTGGACAACGAGACGGTCAACGCGACGCTCGACCAGCAACAGCCCGCACTCGGCGTCTCCAATCTCGTCGCCATTACGGCGATCAGTCAAGAACGCGCCGCGCAACTGCAGACCCGAGCCGGCGGGTTGAGCGACGCGCTAAATCAGACGGCCGGTCTGCAGCAACAGTACGCTCAGTTGAACGCCTCCTACCAGCAGGGAGAGATCAACGAGTCGACCTATCAGGCACAGTCGGCCGAGATCGAGCAGTCGCTGGTCGCGGTTCGCGCTGACGCCACCGCGAATCTCTCCGCCGAGCAGGCGGCGCAGTTCAACGCCTCCGCGGGGTCGGTGCGGAACCTGACCGCCCAGCAAATCGCCCTGCAGGCGCAGTACGACCGCGGCGAAATCAGCGAGTCGGCTTACCAGACCCAATCTGCCGAACTGGACAGCCAACTCCAGCAGGCCTATCAGCAGGGAACTCGCGGCGTGTTCGCCGAGCAGTTCGCCGCGCTCCAGAGCCAGGAGAGCCAGCCCTCACTCGACGCCCAACTCCAGCAACTGGAGTCGATGAACGAGAGCGAAGTCGACGCCGTCGTCGCGGGGACGCTCGACCCCGATAACGGGCAGGGAATGGCCTATCAACTGCTCTCGACCCAGTACGATCCGGACAACCCGACGACAGCGGACGCCCGGATGATGATCCTCCGGCAGGAGATCGCTACCGGGAACGTCCAGACCGGCTCGGCGAGTGACGTGCTCATCGATAGCCAACTCGCAATGCAGGACGTCGCCGACGCCCAGATGGTCGAGGGTGATTACATCGTCTTCGGCTTCGGGCTGATCAGCGACGAGATCACCCGCTCGATGAACGACAGCCTGGCGATCGTCGGGCCGCTGGCGATGCTGTTTGTCCTGTTGGCCCTGATCGTCGCCTACCGCGATCTACTCGACATCGCGCTCGGCTTCGTCGGCATCATCGCGGTCCTGCTCTGGACGTTCGGGTTCATGGGCTGGGCCGGGATCACGTTCAACATGATCTTCATCGCAGTGCCGGTCCTGTTGATCGGGCTGTCGGTGGACTACGCGATCCACGTGTTCATGCGCCACCGCGAACAGCGCCAGGATCGCAGCGCCGACGCGGGTGACGGCGTCCGCAGCGCGATGCGGGTCGCGCTGGGCGGCGTCGGCGCCACGCTCGTGTGGGTGACGGCGACGACCGCCATCGGCTTCCTCTCGAACCTCGTCAGTCCCATGGGGCCGATCCGCGACTTCGGCATCGTCAGCTCCGTCGGCATCCTTTCGGCGCTGGTGATCTTCGGCGTCCTCGTGCCGGCGGTCAAGGTCGAACTCGACGAGTTCCTCGAAGCTCGCGGGTTCGACCGCAAGAAGCGCGCCTTCGGCACCGGCGGTGGTCGTCTGGGTCAACTGCTGTCGACCGGCGAGACGCTGGCTCGCAAGGCGCCGCTCGCGGTCATCGCGATCGCCCTCGTGGTCAGCGTCGCCGGCGGCGCCGCCGCGACGCAGGTCGACACGAGCTTCCAGCAGGAGGACTTCATCGCCGGCGACCCGCCGGACTGGATGGACAGCCTCCCCGGGCCGCTCGAACCCGGTGAGTACAACGCCAAAGACCACATGGACTACGTCTACGACAACTTCGTGGTCGAGAACTCCCAGGGCGAGGTCCTCATCAGGGGCGACGTGACGTCATCGGAGACGTTACACCGGATGGATAACGCGTCGGCCCAAGCCGCCGAGATGGATACGACGGTTATCCTCTCGAACGATCAGGCCGACGTTCAGAGCCCGCTGACGGTGATGCAGTCGACGGCCAACTCGAACGAGACGTTCAACGCGACGCTCACCGCCGCTGACACGGACGGTGACGGCATCCCCGAACAGAACGTCGAGCAGGTCTACGACGCACTGTACCGGACCGCGCCCTCCGAGGCCGCACTGGTGATCAACCGCACCGGCGCTGACGCCGGCGAGTACGAGTATCAGGCGCTCCGGATGTCCATCTCAGTTAAGGGCGGTGCGAGCACCGGCGCGATCACCGAAGACGTCCGCGGCGTCGCCGCCGTTATCGACGACGACGGCGCGAGTGAAACGCGCACCGCGGTCGCAACTGGTACGCCGATCGTCAACGAGGTCGGCCAGAGCGAACTCCTCGATACGGTGCTCCAGAGCCTGTTGGTGACGCTGGTGACGGTCTTCGGGTTCCTGGCGCTCGTCTATCGGTTCCAGTACGGCAGCGCGACGCTCGGCATCGTGACGCTGTTGCCCGTCGCCCTGTCGGTCAGCTGGATCCTGGGGACGATGTACCTGCTCGGGATGTCCTTTAACGTCCTGACGGGGATGATCACCAGCCTGACGATCGGGATGGGTGTGGCCTACAGCATCCACCTCAGCGAGCGCTACAACATCGAACTCGACCGGCAGGACAACGCGTGGGAAGCGATGCGCGTCAGTCTCACCGGCACCGGCGGCGCGCTGTTGGGCAGCGCGGCGACGACCGTCGGCGGGTTCGGCGTGCTCGTGTTCGCGATCATGCCGCCGCTCCAGCAGTTCGGCATCATCACCGGGATGACGATCATCTACGCGTTCGTCGCCAGCGTGGTCGTGCTGCCGAGCCTGCTGGTCGTGTGGACGCGCTACATCGGTCCCGCGGAGGCGCTCGACGCGTCGAGCGACGACTCGCCGACCGCGACGCCCCACGCCGATGAGTGAATCAGACGCGGTCGAATCGCTCGAACGCCTCGGGCTGACCAGCTACGAGGCCAAGGTGTTCATCGCCCTCCAGAAGCTGGGGGCCGGCACCGCGCGGGACGTCCACCGGATCACGGACGTTCCCCGCTCACAGGTCTACAGCGTTGCGGAAAACCTCGCGGACCGCGGGCTAGTCGAGATCCAGCAGTCCAACCCGATCCAGTACCGCCCCGTCAGCATCGACGAGGCCCGCGAGACGCTGCGCTCCCGGTTCGAGCGCGAACAGGAGCGGGCGTTCGACTACGTCGAGGACGTCCGCGACCAGCACGACGACGGCGACGAGGAGCAGGAGGCGATCTGGACGCTGCGGGGCGGCGATCGGGTCGAAGAGCGGGCGATCGAACTCATCCGCGAGGCCGACGAGCGCGTCGTGTTCGGATCGGGGAACCAGTCGCTGATCTCCGAGGACATCGAGCGCACGCTCCGCGAGCGCGTCGAGGACGGACTGGTCGTTGCGGTGGTCAGCGAGAATCCCGACGTCCGGGCGTACTTCGAGTCGGTCGACGGCGTCCACGTCGCCGATCCGCCCGTCCACCACGGCGAGGACTCGCCGGCCGGACGGGTCGTGTTCGTCGACGGCGACACGCTGCTCCTGAGCGTGGTCGGCGACGGTTCAGTGACCGGCGGCGATCGGGAGACGGCGATCTGGAGCGCGGAGTCGAACTTCGCGCGGATGCTGATCCAGATCGTCGAGTCGAATCTCGGCGTGTAGACGCCGCTGCGACCGCCTTCTTTCGCAGTTACTCCAGCCGGTAGCGTAGCAGCGCCGCGATCCCGCCCAGATTCGAGAGCTGCTGGCCGGGGTCGAAGTCGCTCGAAAACACGGTGACGTCGCCGCCCTGTCGTTCGACCTGCGTGATCACCTCGTCGACGTCGATCTCCCACTCGCCGTCGGCGCCCCGCTCCTCGCGGAGCTTCTCGTCGAGGATCAGCAGCGTCTCGACGGCGCCGAACTCGGCGGCCTCGGCGACGTTCTCGGGGCCGTAGGACGCCTTCGCGCCCGTGGCGATCCGGGCGGTCAGCTCGTCGATGTACTCGGCCTCCTCGGCGATGCGGGTCTGTTCCTGGACTTCGTCGATGGCGCCCCGCTTGAGCACCTCGTGGACGCCGCGGTCGCCGACGCCGCTGGTGTCGACGGTCGAGATCTTTTTCGCGACCTCAGGAGCCTCCTCCTCGATGTGATCGAGCGCGTCCTGCTTGGTGAACCCCGGTCCCGCGAGGATGATCGCGTCGACGTCCATCCGGGCCAGTGCGGTCGAGAGTTCGTCGAACAGCTCGTCGCGACCCCGGCTGTACTCGCCCTTGCCGGTCGTGCCGGTGAAGCGCGCGCGCTCCTCGGTGCCGTACTGGGCGACGGTGTGGATGTGGGCCTGGCCCTCTTCGACCGTGGCGACGGCGACATCGGGGTTCTCGGTCGCCTCGACGGCCTCCTGCAGGCGCTCGTTCTGGTCGGGCTTGAACACCTTTTCCACCGTGAGCTCCTCGCGCTCCTCGACGTTGAGCGTGTGGTGGAGCCCGAGCTGATCCTCGCGCGAGCAGTCCTCGATGACGCCGCCGACGCGCAGCCGATTGGCGAACTTGTGGAACTCCACCTCCTCGACGTCGATGGTGACGTGCATCGGCTCGCGCTGCCCGCCGGTGTCGCGCATCTGGTCGTCGTTGCGCTGGATGCGCCGGGTCGTGTCGCCGGAGACGAGATCGCCCGGCTCCAGCACGTACTGGAGGTGCCAGAGGTCGTCGAGGCTCTCGGGGACGAGCGTGACGCGCTCCCGGCCCCCCTCGACGGAGTGGCGGTCCTGAATTCGCATGGCTGAGGATCGGAGCCCCTGGCGTAAGTGCGCTGTTATTCGACCGGCGAGCGACGGAGAGCGGACGCGGCGTCTCGACGCCGCTCAGTCGTCGCGCCGGTGGAGCCCGAGCGAGCGACGGTACCCCTCCGCCGCGACGCGGGCACCGGCGAGGTGCAGGTAGAACGCGACCACGACCGCGAGCAGGCCGAGCACGTTTCGGTTCGTCGCGGCCAGCATCGCCGCCCAGCCGGTGAGCACGAGGATCGCGCCGAACGCCCAGCCGACGAAGTACCGCGCGTCGCCGAGCGTGCCGCGGCGCCCGCGCGGGTCCAGCGCCGACCGAAGCGACTCGCCGCGGGCGAGCGCGCCGAACGCGGCGAGATACGCGTAACAGAACAGGCCGACGAACACGAGCGTCATCGTGCCCGCGGCGTAGATCCCCAGCGTCGCGCCGGGGCTGATCGACTCGCCCGAGAGCGGCGACTGGGACGCCCCGACGAGCGTCACCAGCACCGCTGCGAGCGGGACGAAGAGGTACGCCAGCGTGACGACGCTCGCGCGGGCGCCGTCTCGGAGTAGTTCCGAGGGCGCCCCGAACGACGGCGGCGTCTCGCTGCCCTCGACCGTCGCCGCGAACGCCCGCAGCAGGTAGCCAAGCAGCGCCACCGCCGGCAGGATCGCCAGCGCGACCGCGGGCACCCAGACCACGATGGGATAGAACGCGGCGGCGATCCGGAGCAAGACCGCCACGGCCAGCCCGAGCACGACGCCGATCGCGAACAGATCGGTCGGCCGGTCGGCCCGGAACGGGTACCGGAGCCCCTCGCGCATCTCCATGGTCAGTCCTCCGCGATCCGGCTGGTGCCCGGGGGCAGGAAGTGCTGGATCCGGTCCGGGCTAGCGACCGACCGGACGAACGACGTGTCCGCGAAGCGCTCGCGGAACTCGCGATAGACCCGCTTGGCGACGTCGCCCTGAGCGTACCGTCCCGGCTCGACCTCGATCAGCGTCTCGGCGTGCTCGCGCACCGCGCTCGGCGGTCCGCCGATCACGCGCGTCGAGGGCTCGCAGGTGATCCCGACCGCGGCGCCGACGCCCACGTCCCGGAAGTACTCGCGGTCGCCCCGGATCGCGAACCCGCCCTTTTCGAGGTACTCTCCGCTCTCGGGCGTCTTGGTGACCTGATCGTAGTCGACGGCGTACACGTCGCCGCTGTACTTGCCGTCCTTCCAGACCGAGGAGTTCGACACCGCGAACGTGGCGGCCTCCCGCTCGCTGGATTCGGGGATGTCGACGTCCCGCGCCGACTCGCTGGGACCGGTCGCTTTCAGGATCGTCGCCGGGCCGCCGTGGGCCTGCGCGTGAAAGAACCGGTCGCCCCGATCGAGATACTTCTTGACCAGCTCCTCGTTCTGATCGGCGTTGCGCCCGCCGATCACGAGGAAGCCGTCGCTGGTGTGGAACCAGCGGAACCGCTCGTACCACTGCTCGGACTTGCGGACCGGGATCGACGGCTCGGCGAGCCAGTCGACGGCCTCGTCTTCGTCCGCTTCGTCGCCGTCCTCGTCGTCCTCAGGTTGTTCCTCCTGACGCGCTTCCCACTCCTCGCGCCGGCGCTTCACGTCCTCGAGGGCCTCGCGGGTGTCCTCGATGGCGGCTTTCGCGCCCTCCTTTTTGTCCTGGATGCGCTTTGCTTCCTTGTAGAGTCGGTCGGCGTTCTGCTCGACGCCCTCGCTGGCGTCCAGCGTCACGTCGGTGCCGTCGATCCGGACGGTCACCCGGCCGTTCTCGTCGTCGATCCGTTGCACTGCTTCGGCGGCGTCGATCCCCTGCTCGGCGCCGGCCTCGAACGTCTCCTCGATCTCCTCCCAGGGCACGTCGTTCTCGCGAGCCTCGCGGACCGTCGAGAGGATCTCGTCGACGAGCCCGTACTCGGCGTACAGCAGTTCGGCCTTCTCGCGCTCGGCCTCGGCGTCCTGCTCGAACCCCTCGATCGCCTGCTCCTGCTGCTCGATGATGCGTTTCTGCTTCTCGATCTCGCCCTCGAAGTCCGGCCGGTCGGGGCCGCTTCCCCCGGCGTCCTCGTCCTCGGTGAGATCGAGGTGGTGGAAGTAGTCGTCGACGGCGTCGGTGAACGTGTCGAACGCCTCGGCGGGGAGGTGTTCGTACTCCTCTAAGGCGATCGGCGTCACGTCGACGCGGGTTCCGTCTTCGATCCCACCGCCCTCCTCGTCGGGCTCGTAGTACACCCGCGGGTCGAGCGCGCCGGTCCGGAGCTCGATCGCCAGCGCTTCCATGGCCTCGTAGAGTCGCTCGTACTGCTCGGCGTCGGCGTCGGCGATGTCGAGGTTCTTGTCGACGCCCGCGCGGGAACACAGCTCCTCGGCGTACAGGCCGCCGAAGTTGAGCTGGGTCGCGAGCGTCCGGACGACGTCGCTGTCGGACTCGTCCATCAGCGCGGCAAAGGCCTCGTAGGACATCGCCAGGGGGTTGACCTGGGACTCGGGGAACTCGTACTGGGCGCCCGGCGCGACGGTGCGGGACTTGAGCCGAACCGTATCGAGACAGTCGATCACTTCGCGGTTCGGATCGAGCACCGCGAGATTACCGGGGCCGAACAGCTCGGCGACGATCGTCGTGTTCTCGTCGTCGCGTTCGAACTCGAACTCGAGGATGCGGTCGAACTCGTACTGTTCGACGCCGACGAAGTCAGCGCCCGACAGGCGGTTGCGAAGCATCATCGCGAAGTTCGGCGGCCGGCCCGGCGCGTCGGGGACGTGTTCGGGCGCCGCGACGTGGGCGCGCTTCACGTCGCCGACCTCGACCAGCAGTTCGACGCGGCCGCGCTCGAAGTCCCGGAGCTTCAGCCGCAGAAAGTCGTCGCCGTAGAGGTAGGCTTTGTCGACCTTGGCACCCTCGTAGCTGCCGAGTTCCGAGACGAGGGCGGCCAGATCGACGCTCGTCATCTCCCGCTTGCGGTCCATACGTGAGTGGTCCGACGCGCGGGGGAAAGGCGTGTCGCTCCGCGAGCGCGGCGTCGATCCGCGATACCGGGTCCGCGAGCAAAGCGGAATCCAACAGAGCCATTAGCGGCCTCACGCTTGCTGTAGCCGTGTCTCTCGTCTCGAATCTGCTGACGATGCTGGTGCTGTTGGGCGTCGGCATCGCCGCGCGCTCGATCGGCGTGCTCACGCCCGCGCGCCGGGAGCTGCTGAACGCGCTGGCGTTCTACGTCGCGCTGCCGGCGCTGATCTTCTCCTCGACGTACGCCCAGCAGCTCGACGAGGTCCTCACGCCGGCGCTGCTGGCGGGGCTGTGGACCGTGCTCGTCGTCATGGTCGCGACCGGCTGGATCGTTCACCGGTCGGCCCGCTCGGCCAGCGCCCGGAGCGTCGCCATCGTCCAGTCGTACCACGGCAACCTCGGCTTCTTCGGGCTGCCGATCGTGGCGGCGACGTTCGGCGACGTCACGACGGCCAAAGCCAGCATCCTGCTGGGGATGGGCGCGCTCACGCAGGTGCCCCTGACGATCCTGATCCTCGTGATGCTCAACGAGCGCGACGCCTCGCTCGCCGACGAGCTGACGCAGTTCGCGCGGAATCCGGTGATCCTCTCGCTGGCGGCCGGGTTGGCCGTCGCCGTGACTGACGTTCCGGTTCCCGACGTCACGGTGGCCGGCACCGACGTCCTCTCGCAGTTCGTGCTGCCGACCGCGCTGGCCGGTCTCGACGCCCTTTCGCAGCTCGCGCTACCGATCGCGGTGATCTGCGTCGGCGGCGCGCTGTCGCTGGAGTCGGCCGACGTCGAACTCTCGACGGTCGGGTCGGTGGTCGCGCTGAAGGTGTTTCTGATGCCGGCGGTGGCGCTGGCGGCGTTCTCGCTGCTGGCGTCCTCGCCCTCGACGGTCCGGGCCGGCGTCGTGATGCTGGCGATGCCCTCGGCGGTGTCGACGTACGTCTACGCCACCGAGTACGGCGGCGACGAGCGCCTCGCGTCGGTCGACGTGTTCGCGACGACGGTCGTCTCGCTGGTCACGATCTTCGTCCTCCTGCGGTTCGTGATCGGGATGGGATGACGACCGACCGGGTCAGCCGTCGTTCCCGCCGGAAACCCGTTCGACGGTGTTCGCGACGTCGATCAGCCCGGCGCCGAGCTCGGGACTCGAACGGCCGTTCGCGCCGTCGGCGCCGTGCTTGATCGCCTGTTCGACTCGCTTCGCGGTGATCGACGGATCGAGTTCGCGCACGAGCCCCGCCAGTCCCGTCACCTGCGGCGCCGCCATCGACGTTCCGGCGAAGTACGAGTGCGTCGCGCCGTCGTACAGTTCCGGCGGTACCGTCGACAGCACGAGGTTCGTCGGATAGGGCCACTCGGTGTCCATCGAGAGTGACTTTTCCAGCGTCTCGTAGCCGCCGCCGGGCGCGCCCACGTCGATCTCGTTCGTTCCGTAGTTCGAGTAAAACGACAGCTCGTCGTTCGGGCCGGTCGCGCTGACGCTCAGCGCCCCCGGCGTGCTGTTCGGTAGCGAGTACTGGCCGCCGCGCTGGAGGTCGCTTTCGGCGTTGCCCGCGCTGGCGACGACGAGCGTCCCCCGGCGAGTCGCCGACTTGATCACCCGATCGTACGCGACGTGCATCCCCTCCGACCGGGACTTTGGAGGTAACGTTTCCGTCCCCAGGCTCATGTTCGCCGCGTCGGCGCCGATGCGGGCCGCGTAGTCGATCGCGAGCAGGATGTCGGCCGTCGTGGTCGTGAGCGCCGACACCGTTTCGCCGTCCTCGTTCTCGATCTCGTCGTAGTAGAACACCCGAAGCGCCACCAGCGACGCGTCTGGCGCCGTCCCGACGATCCCCGCGCCGTTCCGCGGCGCCGCGGCGATGCCGCCGACGTGGCTGCCGTGACCGTCCACGTCGTCCGCAACGTTCCGGGAGTCGGTCATCGTGCCCTTCGTCGGATCGTCGCGGTCGACCGGCACTTCGACGGCGCCCGTACCCTCTCGGATCTCGCCCGCCCGAAACAGGCGACTTCGGTCGGCGTCGAGGTTCGGCGTCAGGTCGGGGTGGTCGTGGTCGACGCCGGTGTCGAGGATCGCCAGCGTGGCGCCCTCGCCCGTCGCAACGTCGTGGGCCGGCGCGGCGCTCGTGCGCTGTTTGTCCCACTGCAGATCGTACAGCGGTTCGTCTCGGGTCTCGTCGGCGTCTTCCAGCGCCGGACCGTCGAATGCGATCCGAAGATCGCGAGCGGCGTTCCGAACGCCGTTCACGGAAGCGAGCGCGTCGCGATCCCCGCTCGGCCCCTCGACGATCAGCACCGATCCGCCGGCGAGTTCGTGTCGCACGTCGAACCCCGCGCGTTCGACCCGTCCTCCGGCGTCGCCACCGCCCGCGGTGACGACGTACCGCGCGTCTCCCTCGCCGGTCGCGCTCGCCGCGCCGACCGCGCTCGCGATCAGTCCCGCCGATCCGATGCTCCGCAGTACCGTCCGTCTGGTGTGTGTCATCGTTCGTCTCACCTCGCAGACGTGTGTTACTGGATCGTTGTGGCAAATAAATATTGCAGTTAATTATGTAAGTTGGCAATGGCCGATAGCAACTCGCAACCGCTAACGCGACGGGTTCGCGATGGCGGTCCCCACGACGAAGGCGGGCGTCTCGCGGTGGTCACGCTGACGTACACGACGGTCTCAGGCGGGATTCCCAAGCCGCTCGCGGCCGCCGCCGGCTTCGCCTCGTCGCCGTCGTCACCGACGTGTTCCCGTTCGCGGCCGGCACGATGATGGCCGTGATCTTCCGGGAGATGATCCCCTCCAGCCACGGGCACGGCTACGCCGATCTGGCGACGCTCGCGTTCGTCTCCGGGGTCGGCGTCATGCTCGTCGTCGACGTCGCGCTGGCGGTCTGAGTCAGCGTTCGTAGTTCAACTCCCGTTCCGCGCGACGCCGATCCTCGACGTCCTCGATCGTCTCGGTCTCCAGCAAGCGCTCCAGTTTTCGCTCGAACTGCTCGTCGGTGAGTTCGCCGCGGGCGTACCGTCCCCGGAGCGTCTCCAGCGGGTCGTCCTCGTCGTCGCTGTCCGTCGAAGATCCGGATTTCTTCTCGCGCCCCCACCAGTGGGACCACTCGCCGTCCTCGTCGGCGTCGTCGTACTCCTCTTCGTCGTCGCCGAACAGCGTCTTGACGATCGGGAGCACGGCCGCGTAGCCGACGATCAACACGCCGAGCCACCAATTCTGGTCGGTGAGAAACAGTCCCCCCATCCAGAGTCCCGTGATCAGGAGCGACGTTATCTTCACGGCGTTGTTTCGGAGCCGCTCGGTCGCCGTCTCGCTCATACCGTGGGTTGCGCACGCATCCGGTAAATTTGCGCCGGTCCGCACCACTCGCGATCCCGCGGCGTCTCGGGCGGTTGCCGTCGATTCGTCGGTGCTGAACGAGTTATAGAAACGAAACGCTAAAAATACGCGCTTTGAATCACGATGCGAGAATCTAAACGAGTCGTTTTTACGACACGGGGTCCAAACCGAGAGCAATGACCGGAAACGCGAACGTCGAATGCGCCGTGGACCGGAACGACAGGACCGCAGACGTACCGCCGGAGCGGTCGCCGGGCGGACGGGACGGTTCGGGGTCGACGACGGCAGCGAGATCGCCCGACGGCGGAGGTTGGTAACTGTGCCAAAGGAACTCGAAAAGGACCTCGGACTTCCGGCAGTGCTCGCGATCAGCATCGGCGCCATGATCGGCAGCGGCATCTTCATCCTGCCGGCGCTGGCCGTCAAGACCGCGGGCACCGGCGTCGTGATCGCGTACGTGCTCGCCGGGCTGCTGGTCGTCCCCGCGGCGCTCTCGAAGTCCGAGATGGCGACGGCGATGCCGGAAGCCGGGGGGACGTACATCTACATCGAGCGCGGGATGGGACCGCTGCTGGGCACCGTCGCCGGCATCGGGACCTGGTTCGCGCTGTCGTTCAAGGGCGGCCTGGCGCTGGTCGGCGGCGTCCCCTACCTGCTGTGGGTGTTCGACGTTCCCGACGTCGTCACGACGGTGATCGCCCTGGCGCTGGCGACGGTACTCATCTTGGTCAACCTAGTCGGCGCCAAGCAGACCGGCTCCCTACAGATCGGCATCGTCGCCGCTATGCTCGCGATCCTCTCGTGGTTCGTCGTGGGCGGCGTACCGGCCGTCGACGGGGGGTCGTTCTCGACGGCGTTCGACAGCGGCGCGGGCGGCATCTTCGCCGCGACCGGACTGGTCTTTGTCTCCTACGCGGGCGTGACGAAGGTGACCAGCGTCGCCGAGGAGATCGAGAACCCGAGCAGGAACATCCCGCTGGGAATCCTGGGCTCGCTCGCCTTCACGACAGTTCTGTACGCGCTGATCGTCGTCGTGATGCTCGGAACCACCGATCTGGACGCCATCGCGGGCTCGAAGGTGCCGATGATCGACGCCGCCCAGGCGACGCTCGGGACCGCCGGCGTCTACGGCGTCATGGTCGCCGCGATCCTCGCGCTGATCAGCACCGCCAACGCCGGCCTGCTGTCGTCCTCCCGGTACCCCTTCGCGATGAGCCGCGACGACCTCGCACCCCCGTCGCTGGCGGAGATCAGCGAGCGCTTCGGGACGCCGAGCCAGTCGATCCTGCTGACCGGCGCCGTGTTGCTCGTGTTGATCGCGTTCGTCCCGATCCTCGAGATCGCCAAGCTCGCCAGCGCGTTCCAGATCCTGGTGTTCGTGCTGATCAACGTCGCCGTGATCTCCTTTCGCCGGGGCACCGTCGAGTACGAGCCGACGTTCCGCTCGCCGCTGTACCCCTGGATGCAGATCTTCGGGATCGTGACCGGTCTCGCGCTGCTGACCCAGATGGGGCTGGTCGCGATCGTCGGCGCCGTCGTGATCACGCTCGGCGGCATCGCCTGGTTCTACTACTACGGCCGCCCGCGCGTCGACCGCGAGGGCGCCGCGCTCGACGTGGTTCGGCGGGAAGTCGGTCGCAACGCCGTCGGCCGGACGCGCGAGGCGATCGAGCCGACCGAGGACTACGAGGCGCTCGTCGCGATGCCGGAGGGCGCCGCCCGCGAGACCGAGGCGACGCTGCTGTCGGTCGCGGCCGATCTCGCGCGGCCCCACGACGGCCACGTCTCGGTGGTGCAGTTCGACGAGGTCGCCGACCAGGTGCCGCTGGACGCCGCGACCGACCAGTCCGCGGCCGACCTGGAGTTCGAGGAGCGGACCGACGAACTCGCGGCCGACGCCGACGTTCCCGTCCGTGCTAGCGAGATCGTGAGCCACGACACCCGCCGCGCGCTGGCCAACTACGTCGAGGAGACCGAACCGAACGTGCTGGTCCTCGAACGCGAACCGGCGGGGCTCCAGTCGCGGCTGTTCGGCACCGACGTCGACTGGGTGCTCGATCACACCGACTGCGACGCCGTGCTGGTCGAGGACCGCGACGTCGGCGAGATCGACTCGATCGCGGTCGTCACCGACGAGGGGCCCTACGATCCCTCGAAAATCGCCGTCGCCGACGCGATCGCGACCGCTCACGATGCCGCGGTCACCCTAGAGTTCCCGGACGGCGCTTCAGGCTCGGAAGAGCGCGCGACGACGATCGAGGACTACCACGACGAGATCGCCGACCTCGTGTCGGCGTCGACGGCGACGAAGATCGTCCGTCCGGGCGAGGCCGCGGCGTTCGAGAGCCCGGAGACTGACCTGCTGATCGTCGACACCGGCTCGGACGGCGACGGTCGCGCCGCCGCGCTGGTCGACGGCGTGGATTGCTCGGCGCTGGTCGTTCGGCCCCGCAGCGACGAGGTTCCCGGCCGGCTGGGCCGCGCCGTCGAGCGCCGGCTCTTCTGAGGATCAAAACACCTTAGGGGCCCGCTCCCGCCCGCACTGGTATGCAGACGCGCGACCTGGACGAGCTCGACAAATACGTCATCTACCGACTACAGGGCGACGCTCGGACGACCTCGGCCGCCGAAATCGCCGAGGACTACGGCGTCTCGCCGAGTACCGTCCGAAACCGGATTTCCCAGCTCGTCGAGGACGGCGTCGTGGAAGGTGCGCACCTCGACGTCAACTACGAACTCGTCGGCTACCCCCTGTACACGCTCATCTTCTGTACGGCGCCGATCCCCGAGCGCGAACAGCTCGCCAGGGAGGCCCTGGAGATCTCGGGCGTCGTCTCGGTGCGCGAGCTGATGACCGGCGAGGAGAATCTCCACGTCGTCGCCGTCGGTCAGGACAGCGACGATCTCAACCGGATCAGCGGTGAGCTCTCGGGGATCGGCCTCGAGATCGCCGAAGAGGAGCTCGTCCACAGCGAACACACCCGCCCGTACGACGACTTCGAGGCCGACTGCGGCGCGGAGTGACCTCCCGGATGCGGAGCGTCGAGTACCGGTGGTGTTTTGTAGCGACGGAAGAGAGGATCGGGTAGACGGCACGGTCGGGGCCGCCTTTCAACTCGTGTGGTTTCCATGCGGGTCTCGGCTGCCGACCTACCCCGTCTCTCGAACGACTGCGAGCCGCCGCTAAACTGCGTCCATCGCCGGGTTCTTGGGACGTGTCTCGAAAGAAGATCCATGAGTAGTCACGTAGCCGCAGTGATCGGCGGCGTCGCGATCGTCGTCCTCCTGGCGCTGAGCGCGTTCTTCTCGAGTTCCGAAACCGCGATCTTCTCGCTTCCTCGCGAGTGGATCGACCGACAGGCGACGACCGATGACCCGAGAGCGCACGTTCTGAAAGATCTCCACGACGACTCCCATCGGCTGCTGGTGACGCTACTGGTCGGTAACAACGTCGTCAACATCGCGATCTCCAGCATCACGACCGTTCTCGTGGCCAGCTACCTTCCGGCCGGGCCGGCGGTGGTCGTCACGACGGTGCTGACGAGCTCGCTCATCCTGATTTTCGGCGAGATCGTCCCGAAGGCGTTCGGCCTCGGGAACGCCGAGCGGTGGTCGCTGACGGTCGCCTCACCCGTGCGGCTCGTCGAGCGCGCGTTCTCGCCGCTGATCACGCTGTTCGACGCCGTCACCAGCCGGATGAACGCGCTGATCACGGTTCGCGGAGACATCGAGAAGCCGTACACGGACTGAAAACGGAACCTGGACGCCAGAGAGCGCCTCAGAGCCGCTTGCTGACGTAGGGACCGTCCTGATGATAGCCGAGCTTCTGCTTGTAGTACTCGCGGGCGCCGATGCCCGAGATGACGCTGACCTTGTCGAAGCCGGCGTCGGCGGCCATGTCCTCGGCGCGGTCCATCAGGCGGCGGCCGTACCCCTTGTGCTGGTGCTGCCCGAGCTCGGCGTCCTGCCCGATCCCCGCCTCGCTGCCGTAGACGTGGAGCTCGCGGACGAGCGCGGCGTTGTCCAGCTCCCGGCGGACGGGATCGTTCGGGAAGCGGAGCCGACAGAAGCCGACGAGCAGGTCCTTCTCGAAGTCCTCGAAGCTGATGAACTTCTCCGTGCCGCCGCCGGCCTCGTAGGTCATCACGTCGAGTTCGACGTTCTCGGGCTCCTCGTCGTTCATCCCGGCCTCGCGACAGCGGATGCACGAACACTCCCAGCCATGTTCCTCCATCCGCTTGCGGGCGAGCTGGCGGAGGTTCGACTTCCAGACGCCGGCGTCGATAAAGTCGGCGGGGATGTCGCGCTGGACGCGCTGGAGGCGGGTGTACCGGGGGATCTCTTTTTTGATCTTGGCGACGAGTTCGGCGGCCTCCTCGTTGGTGAGGGGGTCGTACTCGTCGTTGTGCCACATGTCGTAGGTCATCGTCCCGCGGACGACCAGCGTCGGGTAGATCTTGAGGTAGTCCGGGCGCCACTTCGGGTCCTCGAAGATGCGCCGGAAGTCCTCCAGGCACATCTCCTGGGACATGCCGGGCTGGCCGGGCATCATGTGGAAGCCGACCTTGAACGCGGCGTCGCGCAGCCGGCGGTTGGCGTCGATCGACGCCTGGACGCCGTGGCCGCGGTGCATCTCGCGGTTGATCCGCTCGTAGGTCGTCTGGACGCCGACCTCGACCTTCGTGCCGCCCAGATCGAGCATCCGGTCGATCTGCTCGGGGTCGCACCAGTCGGGCTTGGTCTCGAACGTCGTTCCGATGTTGCGGATCTCGCCCGTCTCGTTTTCGGCGATGACGTCCTCCAGATACGAGAACTCGTACTCGTCGGGATCCTGCGCGAAGCTCTCGCCCTCGGCGGGCTCGGGCTCGGCGTCGAGATCGTAGTCGTTCATCGCCTCCAGCGCGCGCTTGACGAACCACTCCTGGTAGTCGTGGCTCCGGGCGGTCATCGTCCCGCCCATCAGGATCAGCTCGACCTTGTCGACGGGGTGGCCGATCTCGCGCAGCTGGTCGAGCCGCAGCGTGACCTGCCCGTAGGGGTCGTAGTCGTTCTGCTCGCCGCGGGCGGCCGCGGGCTCGTGGCCGGTGTAGCTCTGGGAACTCGAAAAGTCGGAGGCGGGACCGCCCGGACAGTACAGGCACTTCCCGTGCGGGCAGGTGTGCGGGCTGGTCATGATCGCCACCGGCGAGACGCCCGAGGCGGTTCTGACGGGCTTTCGCTGCAGCACCTCCTCTAACTCCTCGCGACGCTCGTCGGGCGCGTAGTCCAGCAGCTCGGTGTTCTTCGGCACCTTCGGCGCGGAGAACTCCGAGCAGACGTCGAGCTTCGCGGACTCGAGGTCGTCGCGCTCGATCTCGCCGGCGAGGATCCGGTCGATCAACTCCTCGCAGACGCGCTCGAACGCGTCGGTCTCGGTGACGTCCGACTCGGTACTCATTACGGTGTACGAAGCGGGTTCGGCCGAATAAGAATGTCGACTGGCGGATCGTGCACCGGAAACGCGGGCCCGCCCGGCGCGTTACTCGCCGAGCGCCGAGTCGTCCTCCGACTCCTCGTCGTCCGATTCGCTTTCGGCGTCTTCGTGCTCGGCTTCGTCCTCTTCCTCGTCATCCGCTTCGTCTCCCTCCTCGCCCTCGTGCTCGTCCTCCTCGCCGCCCTCGACTTCGACCTCGGCTTCGACCTCGATCTCGACGCCGTCCGACTCCAGTTCGGCTTCGAGCTCTTTGAGGTCGCCGACCTCGACTTCCAGCTCGTCGGTATCTACCTCGACCTCCACCTCGACGTCGACGCGGACGTTCTCAGGGTCCATACTGGCGGATTCAGCGTCCCGAACCATAACTGTGGTGACGAGTGCGACGCCGAAGCCGCGGCTATCGACGGACGATGGACGACAGGAGAGGAGGACCTTACAGCTCGCTCGCGATCGAGGCGACAACGGCCTCCAGCACGGCGTCGCGCTGGCCGGCCAGGAACTCGACGTGGCCGTCGCGGCCGCCGACGACCGAGACGCCCGCCTCGTCGGCGCGCTCAGCGGCCGCCTGTCCGATGTCGCGGACGTCGACCGGCTCGGTGCTGCGGACGTGGATCTCGTCCTCGTCGACGCCCAGCGTCACCAGCGGCGCGCCGTGCTCGTCGCGCTGGCGGCGGTGCAGCGCGTCGACCAGCAGCGTCGTCGTCGGGAAGTCGAAGCGGTGAGTGTAGGCGTCGGTGTCCAGCACCGCGAACGTCACGTCGCTGGCGTTGCGGATCGTGAGGTTGCGTTCTGCGGTCTCGATTTCGGCGTCGAGCTTCGTCCGGAACTGGCCGCTGACGTGGCCCGCCAGCCCCTCGGCCTTCTCGAACAGCAGATCGGCGATCAGCTCGCGCTTGTCCTTGTACGTCTGGTAGTACGCCTCCAGCGCGATGGCCTCGCGGATCTCGCGCACGGCGTCGGCGTCGTAACCGGCCTCGGCGGCCAGCGCGACGTACTCCTCGGGGGCGTCCTCCCAGTAGCCGACCGCAGGGACGTGGCGCAGCTCCTCGCGAACGTCGGCGTTGACCGCCGCTGCGACGTTAGCCGCGAGCGACGGCGTCGTCACGTCGTCGCTCCCGGGGTTGACGAACGTGTCGACGGCGTCGGCCGCCGCGTCGTCGGGCGCGCGGGCGTCGACGACGACCGTCTCGACGTCGTAGACGTCGACCAGGTCGTAGCCGTCCTCGGACTCGACCGTGCTGCCGGCGTCGACCAGCACCACGAGGGGAAGCTGGTCGCCGTGGCGCTCGCGGTCCTCCAGCATGTCCGTGACGTCGCTCGTCGCGGCGTCCATGTCGTAGATGTGGCCCTCGATCGGCCGGCGCTGGAAGTAGTTGTAGACCGCGTCCTGTCGGGAGTGCTCCTCGCGGATCAGCGGCAGCGCGGCTCGTTCGATCGCGGCGCCGCCGGCGTAGCCGTCCGCGGTCGCGCTGTGGCGGACCACGATCGGTCGCGCTTCGAGGATCGCTCGCCGGATCGCCGTCGCGGCCTCGGCGAGGTCGTCTTCGATCGCGGCCACGGCGTCGTTGTCGGCCAGCAGTTCGAGCTCGTCGGGCTGGGCGGCGTCGTCGAGCGCCGAGCGGAGTCGCTCCCGAACGGCGTCGGCCTCCTCGCCCTCCAGTCGAGCCAGCGTCTCGGTCTCGACCTGCAACTCGTCGCGGCGGAGTTCGACCTCGCCGTCGAGTCGGACGACGTCCTCAACGTCGACGTCGGGGTACGCCCGGACGCCGGCCTCCTCGAAGGCGGCGCACTCGATGACGCCCGTCTCGTCGCGCAGCTCGAAGATCGTCGGACCGCTCGTCTGGCGGACGCCGACGACTTCGCCCTCGATCCGGACGTCCTCGTCGACGAGACCGTCGAGGTCCTCGACCGGCGAGCGTTCGATTCCGGCGTCAGCGTCGTCGCTCTCCTCGGTCTCCGCGGTCGGCGACTCGTCGGCGGCCGCGTCGTCGGTGGAGTCCGCCTCCGCAGTCGCGTCGTCCGCGTCAGTCGACGCGTCGGCGGCGGCATCGGAATCGTCGGCGGACGAGTCGTCCTCGGCCGCTTTGCTCGCGCCGTCGTCGGCGTCCTGCTGAGCCTGCGAAGCAGGGCTCGACGAGTCTCGCTCGTCGGCGTCGACCGCGGCGGTGCGACCGCCGTTAGGCGTCGCCGTCGCCGCGGCCGACTGCGCGTTTCCCTCGCTCGCCTGCTCCTCCGTTTCGTCGTCCGACTCGTCCGTCCGCACGTCGCCGCGGGGCGTGTCCACGAGCGAGCCGCGGAACTCGTCGGCGGACTGGCGGATCGACCAGCCGAGGTCGATGTCGCCGTTGTCGCGCACCGACTTCACTTTGACGTACACCTCGTCGCCCGAGTCCCAGTCCAGACTGTCGAGCCGGCGGTCAAGCTCGCTCCGGTGGAGCAGGCCGGTGACGGAGTCGCCGATGTCGACGAACACGCCGAAGTCGGCGAATCCGTCGACCGATCCGCGGTAGAACCGGTTGGCGGTCAGTTGATCGGGCGAATCTCCTTCGAACTCGAACGCGACGTCTTCTTCGTGAGTACTGCAGACTTGCCCGTCGACGGGCGCGCCACAGATGATACAGTTACCCATTTGATCGGTCTGAATGGTCCCGGCCTAAAACTGTTGTCGAAACGCGCTCGCCAGGCGTCCCGGTAATCGGGGGTGGTGTTCGGTCGGTGTCACGTTCGACGGCGGCGCGTCGCGGCGTCGTGGTTCTCTTGCTGGACGCCGTTGCGGCGCCGGCCGTCGACTCACTCGAAGACGGGACTGTCGTCCTCCAGCGCCTCGATGTCGCGCGCGATCGACCGGACATCCTCGGGAAACAGCGCGACCTGCACCTCGTTGCCCTCGTCGTCCTCGAAGACGAGTTTGACGCGCTTGTCGCCGAACTCGCGGGCCTCGGCCGATTCGACGTCGAACAGCTTCGCGGTGCCGGACTTGTTCGTCGGGCCGACGTTCTTGAGCGATCCCTCTTTCAGTTCGACCATGAACTCGTCGAGTTGCAGCGTGAGCACGGCCGTCGGTTCGCCCGCGACGGTGAAATAGCTGCCCGGAGTCAGCGCGACGGCGAGATCGGCGTCACGCCCGTGCCGGCCGCCGACTCCTGAATTTCCGGTCCGAGTACCATTAAGTGGCTGTCGGCGGTACTCTCCCGTGACTATGGAGCTCACTTGGCACGGCCACTCGACGTGGCACGTCTCGGTCGAGGACACAGAGCTGCTGATCGACCCGTTCTTCGACAACCCGCTCACGTCGACCGATCCGGCCGACGTCGATCCCGACTACGTCCTGCTGACCCACGGGCACGCCGACCACATCGGGAGCGTCGGCGAGTTTGCGGACGTGCCGGTCGCCGCGTCGCCCGAGCTGGCCGGGTACGTCGAGGACGAGTACGGCGTCGAGGAGACGATCGGGTTCAACCTCGGCGGAACCGTCGAGCTCGGCGACGCGTTCGTCACCAAGCACCGCGCCGACCACACCAACGGCTTCGACACCGACTACGAGAGCGGCGCCGGAATGCCGTCGGGTTTCGTGATCAGCGACACGAAGCCCACGCAGGTCAGCGACGAGGAGTCGACGACGTTCTACCACGCCGGCGACACCGGGCTGATGACCGAGATGCGCGACGTGATCGCCCCCTATCTCGAGCCGGACGCCGCCGCCGTGCCGGCCGGCGACCACTTCACGATGGGGCCGATGCAGGCCGCGATCGCGATCGACTGGCTCGACGTCGACCACGCGTTCCCGATGCACTACGACACGTTCGGCCCGATCGAGATCGACGTCGACGACTTCGTCGACGAGGTGAAAGGGACCGGCAGCGACGCCGACGTGCACGTGCTCGACGGCGACGAGACGTTCGAGCTCTCGGAAGGGTACTGAGGCCGAGGCGCTGCGCCGCGGCGCATTTTTTCGACGCGCCTGCCGCCGGACCAACGCTTACGTCGGTCGCGGTAAACTCTCTAGGTGCTATGGCGAAAGAAGTACACTCCACGTCGACCGAAGGGTATTCCACGACGAATCAGATCCGCGACTTCGAGACGACCGTCGATGCGACCGGCGAGGAAGCGCCGGACACGCTGGAGGCGCTGCTGGCAGCCTACAGCTCCTGTTACGTCCCCGCACTGCGCGTCGCCGCCGAACAGCGAGACGTGGGCGATCTCGGCGAGATCTCGATCGACGTCACGGGCGAGCTCAACGACGACGACAAGCTGGAGTCGGTCGCGTTCGACGTCGAGACGGAGGCTGACGTCGGCGACAAGGCCGACGACGTGATCGAGCGGGCCAACGAACTCTGCAAGGTCCACGACGCGCTCAAGGAGAGCCTCGGCGCCGAAGTGAACCTGTAGACGGCTCAGAACTCCGCGTTTTTGGATCGTCACGTCACCCGTTCAGCCTCGCGGCCGGGCGCGCTCTCCGTAGCGCGCCCCGGGGAGAGGGCAGGGTTGCGCGTGGTCGCTGTCGGCGTCCTCGCGAGCGACTGGAGGGAGCGAACGAGGACTTTGCACAACCCTGATACGGTGGCTCTCCGTACGTACTCGGTATGAGCAACGGTGACTGGACCGACCGGTTCGTCGGCGACAGGATGTCCGTCGATCAGGAGTTCAACCAGCGCGTCGCCCGATCCGACTTTTCCAGCCAGGAGTGGGGGATGATCATGACGGCGGTCGAGTTGGAAATCGAGAACCCGGACGATCCCGAGAGCGCGCAACTCGTCGCCGACACCGACAAGCTCCCGCAGGTGATGCCCGCGCTCGACGACGTGCGCGAGCAGATGGGCGGGATGGGCGGCGCGCCCTCCGGCGGCTCGTCGCGAAGCTCGGGCGGCAGCGGCGACGGCATCGTCGGCGCGATCAAGGGGCTGTTCGGCGGCGGCAGCGGTGGTGGCGGCGACGAACGCGAGCGAGCCGCTGCAGAGCTCGCCCAGGAGTACGCCGAGCAGTTTCAGGAACGCCTGGAGTCACAGGGGAAGTGGGCGCGAGCCTGCTCGGCCGCGGCAGAACAGACGGACTGACGAGCGATCGAAACGGCCTATCCTTCGGAGGTAAACAGCGTCAACTCCTCGGCTTCGTAGATGTTGATCAGCTCGGTCACGATCTCGTCGTAGGACTCGTCCTCGGTGCGCAGCGCGTCGAGCCGTTCGATCGTCTCGTCGTCGAGGTTTACGTTCGGCATACCAGAATATTTACCGGCGATCGACTTAAGCGATTAGCCCGCCGACGGGAGCCGCGGCCGGTTTAGAGCCGATCCAGAACGGCCTGCGTGACGTCCTCGGTCGAGGCGTCGCCGCCCAGATCGGGCGTGCGCGGCCCCTCGTCGAGCACCGTCTCGACGGCGTCGCGAACCCGGTCACCCTGCTCGTCGTAGCCCAGATGATCCAGCAGCATCGCCGCCGAGAGGATCATCGCGGAGGGGTTGGCGACGCCCTCGCCGGCGATGTCCGGCGCCGAGCCGTGGACCGGCTCGAACAGCGCGTTCTCGGAGCCGACGTTCGCGGAGGGGAGCAGTCCCAGTCCGCCGACCAGTCCCGCGGCGAGGTCCGAAAGAACGTCGCCCGCGAGATTGGGACAGATGATCACGCCGTAGTCCTCGGGGTGCATGATCAGGTGCATCGCCAGCGCGTCCATCAGCGCGGTGTCGTAGTCGGCATCGCGCTCTTCCGCCACGGCTTCGGCGGCGTCGAGGAACTCGCCGTCGGTCGTCCGCATCACGTTCGCCTTGTGAGCGATCGTGACGTCGTCGTAGCCGTTCTCCTCGGCATAGTCGAAGCCGAACTCGGCGATGTCGCGAGAGGCTTCCTCGGTGATTACCCTCGTGAGCGTCGTGACGCCGTCGGCGATCTCGGATTCGATCCCCGAGTAGACGCCCTCGGTGTTCTCGCGGACGAACACGAGGTCGGTGTTGGGCTGGACGGCGTCCAGACCGGGGTAGGAGACGGCGGGCCGGACGTTGGCGAACGAGCCGACGACCTCGCGCAGCGGGAGGATCACGTCGGCCGCGGTCTCGCCGGCGGCGCCGAACAGCGTGGCGTCGGACTCGGCCGCGAGGTCGCGCGTTTCTTGGGGCAGTGCTTCGCCGGTTTCCTCTTTGACGGCGTCGCCGGCGTCGCCCTCGACGAACTCGAACTCGACGTCGAGCGCGTTCAGGACGTCGACCGCGGCGGGCGTCACTTCCTGTCCGATCCCGTCGCCGGGAATGACGGCAATCTGGTGGGTCATTGCTTGCTCAGATGCGTCCGGGGTTGGAAAGTGGTTCGATTCGGTCGATGCCGACGGCGCCGCGGCGATCGGCGCCACGCGAGTCGTTACCCCGACACCGAGCGGGATATCGACCGCAACACATTTTTATGCGATACCGCGGCCAGATCCCGCAGATCGTGGCGCAGAAACTATCCGTCCGCAACGACAACGAACTGGCCGATCACCGTCGACGACCCCGTAGCCGCGGAGGTAGCGATGCGTAGTCTCGCATCGCTTCGGCGGCAGTTCGGCATCGGTCTCGACGCCGTGCGAACGCTGTTGTCGGCGCCACAGATGCTCGTCTACCCGCTGCTGGCAGCCGTGCTCGGCGTCGGCGTCCCGGTCGGTCTGGCGGGCGGGACGTACCTCGTGGCGCCGCGCTTCGCGCAGTACAGCACGGTGTTGTCGATGGTTCTCTTCCCCGTCATCTTCGCGTTTCTGATGGTGGCGTACTGTCACGAACTCAACGAGGCGTTCGAGGGGCGATCGCCCTCGTTCGGCGAGGGCCTCCGCGTCGCCGTCGGCCGAGCGAAGCTGGTCGCCGTCGCGGGGCTCGTCGTCGGTACCGGCGGCTTTCTCGTCCGTTCGATGGGTGACTCGCTCCCCTTTGGCTCGGTTGCCGGTCTCGGCTCGGCGTGGGCGCTGCGCGTCGGTGGTGTGTTCGCGTTTCCCGTCGTCGCGACGACCGACGGCGATCTCGACGACGCGTTCGACGAAGTCGTCGCCGCAGTCGAGGCAGAGTGGGGAAAATCGCTGGTCGCGACCGCCAGCACGCAACTGCTCGGGACGGTGATCGCGTGGGTGGGCATCATCGCGGCCGTAGTGCTCGCCGCCGGGGCGTTCACCGGCCGCTTCGCAGTCGATGCCGGCCCGCTCGGTCCGTTCACGTTCCCGGTAGTCGTCGGCGTCTCGGGGATCCTCGCAGCCATCCTCGTCCAGTTCACGATCGACGGCATCCTGAAAACCGCGCTGTACCGCTACGCGACCGAAGGCGAACTGCCGACGGCACTGTCGACCGACGCCGACGAACTCGTCGACGCCGAGAGCGCGTCCGCCGCTCGGGCGTCGCAGTCAGCCGACTGACAGTCGCGGCCGCGGCTCGGAACGGAGTCGCTCGAAATCGTCGCGGAGAGAGGATCGATAGACGAGTCCTGCTGCTCTGGAGTATTGAAACGCACCCGCGTGGTGACACGCGGGGTGGACTTCCGATCCTAGGAAGGCCAACTACACCGAACCCCCGAGCAGGTAAAAGTGTTTCAGTACGGCGTCGTCGGTTCCGGAGTCCCGAACGAGGGCAGGGAACGTCACCCGGAGAGTTCGCTCTCCTCTAACTGTTCGTAGGCCGAGACGACGTCCCGTGCGAGCTCTCGCTTCGTGTGCTCCTCGACGAGATGGTCTTCGAGCCGCTTCTCCTCCGGGAGTTCGCCGGAACACAACGGGCACTGGACAGGCGGTCTGGATGCCATACCGAGTGTACGCCGTCCGACGCCAAATACGCGGAGGCGTCCGGCGGGCGAACGCGTCGCTGGGAGGATCGGAGTGACGCTCGGCGTCGAAAACGAAGAAATCCGCTGCGCGGTACGTTGGAATCGACCGAGCCGAATTACTCGGCGTCCGGGATCGCCGCGTCCTCGACGTACGGCAGTTCGCGGGCCTTGTCGCGGACCGCGCCCGCGTTGGACTTCATCAGCGCGGTGGTGTCCCAGACGCCCTCGACGAGCGCCTTGCGCTGGGCGTCGTCGACGGTGACGTCGATCTCGTTGTCGCCGTAGGTGACGGTCTCGGCCGCGACGTCGATGTCGATCTCGCCGTCGGGGTTCTCGTCGACCCAGTCCTGCAGGTCCTGGATCGTCTCGCTGTCGGCGGTCACGGTCGGGATGCCCAGAGCCAGGCAGTTGCCCGCGAAGATCTCCGCGAACCCTTCGCCGATCAGCGCGTCGATGCCCCAGCGCATCAGCGCCTGCGGGGCGTGCTCGCGCGAGGAGCCGCAGCCGAAGTTGTTGTTGACCACCATGACGTTGGCGTCCTGGAAGCGCTCCTCGTTCATCGGGTGGTCCTTCTGGTTGTCCTCGTCGTCGAAGCGGACGTCGAAGAACGCGAACTCGCCGAGGCCGTCGAACGTGACGACTTTCATGAACCGCGCGGGGATGATCTGGTCGGTGTCGATGTCGTTGCCGCGGATCGGCACGCCAGACCCGGACACGTAATCGACTTCGGGAATCTCGACTTCGTCGCTCATGCGAGGTTCACCTCCTTCAGGTCGCGCACGTCAGAGACCTCGCCGGTGATCGCCGCGGCGGCGACCATCCGGGGGTTCATCAGCACGGTGCGGCCGTCCTTGCTGCCCTGGCGGCCGATAAAGTTGCGGTTCGACGAGGACGCGCAGGCTTCGTCGCCTTCCAGCTGGTCCTCGTTCATGCCGAGACACATCGAACAGCCCGCGTTGCGCCACTCGAAGCCGGCCTCCTCAAAGATGTCTTTGAGGCCCTCCTCTTTGGCCTTCCGCTGCACGCGCTGGCTGCCGGGGACGACCATCGCGCGGACGTCGTCGTCGACCTGCCGGCCCTTGACGATCCGGGCGGCCCGTCGCAGGTCGGGCAGGCGCGCGTTCGTACACGAGCCGAGGAAGGCGACGTCGATGTCGTACCCCTCCATCGTCTCGCCGGGCTCGACGCGCATGTGCTCCTGGGCGCGCCGGGCGGTGTCCTGTTTCTCCTCGGGCAGTTCCTCGGGCGACGGGATCGGGTCGGTGATGCCGATGCCCTGCCCGGGCGTGGTGCCCCAGGTGACGACCGGTTCGAGCGAGGAGCCGTCGATCGTGACGACGTCGTCGTACTCGGCGTCGTCGTCGGACTGGATCGACTCCCAGTAGGGCTTGAGCTCGTCGAACTTCTCGGGGTTCTCCTGGAAGTAGTCGGTCTGCTCTAACCACTCGAAGGTGGTCTCGTCGGGATTGACGTAGCCCGCGCGGGCGCCGCCCTCGATCGACATGTTGCAGATCGACATCCGACCTTCCATGTCGAGGTCCTCGATGGCTTCGCCGGCGTACTCGTAGACGTAGCCGACGCCGCCTTCGGTGCCGAGTCGGCGGATGATCTCCAGGATGATGTCCTTGGCTTCGACGCCCTCCTGCAGTTCGCCGGTGACCTCGATCTTGCGGACCTTCTGTTTCTCCATCGCGACCGTGCCGGTCGCCAGCACGTCGCGGATCTGGCTCGTCCCGATGCCGAACGCGAGCGCGCCGAAGGCGCCGTGAGTCGACGTGTGGGAGTCGCCACAGACGATCGTCTTGCCTGGCTGGGTGATCCCCTGCTCCGGGCCGATGACGTGGACGATGCCCTGGTCGCCCGTCGTCGGGTCCGAAAAGTCGATCCCGGCGTCGCGGACGTTCTGTTCCAGTTCGGCCATCATCTCCTCGGCGGCGTCCTCCTTGTAGGGGCGGGACTGGTCGGCCGTGGGGACGATGTGGTCGACAGTCGCGTGGGTCAGCTTCGGGAACGCGACGTCGAGGTCGCGCTCTTCGAGCATCCCGAACGCCTGCGGGCTGGTAACCTCGTGGATGAGGTGGAGGCCGACGAACAGCTGATCCTGTCCCGTCGGCAGCTCGGTTACCTTGTGATTCTCCCAGACTTTGTCGTACAGCGTTCCCTCGCTCATTCTTCGTCCTCTGTTACGTCGTTTGCGACGGCGTCCTCTCGCTTCTTCCCGCGCTCGAACACGGGGTTCGCCCCGTCGCCGTTCGGGGGCTGGTGGTCGACATTCGCCATCGACTCGTCGTCGTCGTCCTGTTCGTCCTCCCGGTCGCTCGGTCGACCGCTCCCGTCCGCGGCGACGCCTCGCCCGCGCCGGAAGACGCGCGCGACGCTGTCCTCGTCGCTGGGATGGGTGTGGTCGACGTCTTTCATGGTGTCAGTCATCTGCTTGCACTTGCTCTTTCTCCTCGTCGGCGTCCTCCTGGGCCTCCCAGGCGAACAGGTCGCGCAGTCGGCCGCCGACATCTTCGATCTCGTGTCCTTCCTCGGCCGCGCGCAGCTGCTTGTAGCTGGGCCGGTTGGTCTGGTTCTCCGAGATCCACTCGCGGGCGAACTCGCCGTTCTGGACCTCTTCGAGAACCTGCTCCATGCCCTCGCGGGCGTACTCCTCGTCGACGACGTACTCGCCGCGGGTGAGCCCGCCGTACTCGGCGGTGTCGGAGACGGAGTTCCACATGCCCATCAGCCCGCCCTCGTAGATGAGGTCGACGATGAGCTTCATCTCGTTCATGCACTCGAAGTAGGCCATCTCCGGACTGTAGCCCGCGTCGACGAGCGTCTCGTAGCCCATCTTCATCAGCTCGGTGACGCCGCCACAGAGGACGGCCTGCTCGCCGAACAGGTCGGTCTCGACTTCCTCCTGGAACGTCGTCTCGACGACGCCCGCGCGGGTGCAGCCGATCGCCTGCGCGTAGGCCAGCGAGCGCTCCTTGGCGTCGCCGGTGGCGTCCTGGTACACTGCGATCAGGCCGGGGACGCCCTCGCCGCGCTCGTACGTTCGGCGCACGAGGTGGCCGGGCGACTTCGGTGCGACCATCGTCACGTCGACGTCTTCCGGCGGGCGGATCTGCCCGTAGTGGATGTTGAAGCCGTGGGCGAACTGCAGCGTGTCGCCGGCTTCCAGACCGTCCTCGATCGCCTCGTAGACGGCGGGCTGTACGGTGTCGGGCACCAGCATCTTGACGACGTCGGCCTCGGCGGCGGCGACGTCGGGCGTCTCGACGCGCAGGCCGGCGTCTTCGGCCTCGTCCCACGAGGAGGAGTTCTCCCGCAGGCCGACGATCACGTCGACGCCGCTCTCGTGCAGGTTGAGCGCGTGCGCGTGGCCCTGGCTACCGTAGCCCAGCACCGCGACCGTCTCCGATTCGATGTGCGAACTGTCCGCGTCCTCGTCTCGATATACCGTTGTCGTGAATTCGTCTGCCATGTGTGTCGATCTCGTTTCGTGTCGCGTATACGTTGCGAATCGCTCGTCGGTCGGTCAGATTTCGGTCAGTCGTCGGCCGGCGCGCCGTCGGGCGTCGTCGCGGTGTACTCGGCGCCCCGCGAGAGCGCGGCCGTCCCGGTGCGGACGATCTCGTGGATGCCGAACTGCTCGAACGCGTCGACGGCGGCGTCGATCTTCTGGGTGCTGCCGGTGATCTCGACGGTGATCGTGTCCCGGCCGGCGTCGACGCCCTTCGCGTCGTACATGTCGGCGATGGCGCTGACCTCGTCGGGTCGACTGGCGCCGACCTTGATCAGCGCGAGCTCGCGCTGGTTGGCGTCCTCGGGCAGTTCCCGCACCGAGACGACCGGCAGCAGCTTCCGGAGCTGCTTTTTGGCCTGCTCGATGCCGGGCTCGGGCTCCTCGATCACCAGCGTGATCCGGGCCCGGTCGTCGTCCTCGGTCGGGCCGACGGTCAGACTCTCGATGTTGAACTGGCGCCGGCTAAAGAGGCCCGAAACCTCCGCCAGGACGCCCGGCTCGTGTTTCACCAGCGCCGACAGCACGGCGCGGCGGGTGTCGGGCTCGGCTTCGGCGTCGGGATCGACGCGGATCCCCTGGCTGTTGCGCCGACCGTCAGGTCGGGGTCGATCCTTCGGTCCGGGTCCTTGCAGTCCTCCTGTCATCGTTAGAGATCCTCCAGCTGGGCTTCGCTCAGTGCAAACTGGCCGTTGGCCCCGCCGCTGGGAACCATCGGGTAGACGTTGGCGCGCGGGTCGATGTGGAAGTCGATCACCGAGGGGCCGTCGTACTCGACGGCTGCCTCGACGGCGTCGGCGACCTCGTCGTAGTCGTCGACCGCGAACCCGCGGGCGCCGAAGGCCTCCGCGAGCTTGTCGAACTCGGGACACCACGAGTACTCCGAGGCGGCGTGGCGCCCCTCGAAGAACGCGTCCTGCCACTGTCGGACCATCCCGACGTACTCGTTGTTCAGGACGGCGACGGTGATGTCCATCTCCTCGCGGACCGCGACCGACAGCTCCTGAATCGTCATCAGGAACGAGCCGTCGCCCTCGAAGCAGACGACCTCCTGGTCGTCGTCGGCCGCGACGCGGGCGCCGATCGCCGCCGGCAGCCCGTAGCCCATCGTCCCCAGCCCGTGGGAGGAAACCCAGGTGCGGGGCTCGGTGTAAGTCCAGTACTGGCAGGCCCACATCTGGTGCTGGCCGACGCCGGTCGTGACGATGGCGTCGTCGCTCGTGGCCTCGTCCAGCGCCTCGACGACGAACTCCGGTTTGAGCGGCTCGTCGTCGGGCGTCGAGTAGTCCATCGGGTACTCGTCTTTCCAGGTCTGGCACTGCTCGCGCCACTCGTCGGCGTCGGGCGCAAACTCCATCTCGGCGTCCAGCTGCTCGATGACCGTTCCGGCGTCGCCGATCAGCGGGTAGTCGGCGTGGATGTTCTTGCTGATCTCGGCGGGGTCGATGTCGACGTGGACGACCTCGGCGTCGGGCGCGAACGTGTCGATGCCGCCGGTCAGCCGGTCGTCGAACCGGGTGCCGACGCCGATCAGCACGTCGCAGTGCGTGATCGCCATGTTGGCGAAGCCGGTGCCGTGCATGCCGGCCATCTCCATCGAGAGCTCGTGATCCTCGGGGAACGAGCCCAGGCCGGGCATCGTCGTGACGACCGGGATATCGTAGGTCGTGGCGAACTCGCGCAGCTCCTCGGTCGCGTCGCCCTTGATGATGCCGCCGCCCGCCAGGATGGCGGGTTTCTCGGCGGCCTCGATCGCGCGGACCGCCTCGGCGACGGCCTCGTCGTCGGCCTCCTCGGGCGCGTGGAACGTGTCCGGGGTCTCGGGCTCGCCGGGTTCGACGTCGGTGTCGGCGTTCGTGATGTCCTTGGGCAGGTCGACCAGCGTCGGACCGGGCCGGCCGGTGTTAGCGAGGGCCAGCGCCTGGCCGACGTCGGTGCCGACCTCGTCGGGGTCGTCGGCGAAGAAGTTCGTCTTCGTCACGGGATCGGTGACACCCGTGGTGTCGGTCTCCTGGAACGCGTCGTTACCGACGAAATCGGAGGGGACCTGACCGGTCAGCGCGATCATCGGGTCCGAGTCCATGTTGGCGTCGGCGATGCCGGTCACGAGGTTGGTCGCGCCCGGCCCCGACGTCGCCATGCAGACGCCCGGCTCGCCCGCGACGATGCCGTACGCGTCGGCCGCGTGGGACGCCCCTTGCTCGTGGGCCATCGTGAAGTGGGTGAGCTGGTCGGAGTCGTACAGCGCGTCGTAGACGGGCATGATCGCCCCGCCCTGGACGCCGAACAGGTACTCGATGCCGGCGTTCTCCAGCGCGCGGACGACCGAGTCCGCGCCCGTCGCGACGGGCCGTCCTTCGGCGCGTTCCTCGGGCGACCGGTTGGCGCCGGACGCCGCGGCGTCCGCGGCGTCGCCGGCGTCGGTCGCTTCCTTCTCGGTCTCGGTGACGGGAGCGCGTTCGCTCATGCGCTCTCACCGGACGCTGCGGTCCATGCTGTCGGCGCTGTCGGTCGTCGTGACTGGTGGTTTGTGGGTCGATGCTGGCGTCGGGGTTGCGGTTGTGTTCCGTACATATGTCGAGCGGGTGCTGGGAGATCTGAAGACGGTGCGATCCGTGGTCGAGAAGTGGATGTGTGAGGGGCTAGTGGGCCCCTACGATCACACCGAGCGTCGCGAGAAGGGTCGCCGCGGACCCGCCGCTGACCGGGCTCGTACCCTCGGTCGCGGGGGTCCCTCTCATCATTGCAGTGATGATGCGTTCGTCGCTTATAATTGTTGCGCGTCGGGGGTCGCCGCCGGGGCGCACGGGCCGGCGTGACGCCGCGAACGCCGCTGCTGGCGACGGCACGCCCGGAGTCGTCGCGCTCTACCTGCCGCTCCCGGTGGTGGGAACGGACGAACCCGGCGGGGGGCATCAGACCTTGACCTCCTCCGTGCGCGTGACGCCCTCCTCGCGGGCGAACTGCTCCAGCGTCTCCATCGTGACCTGCTTTTTCTCGGCGCCGTAGTCCTTGACGCGGCGGGTGACCGCGCGGACCTCCTCGTCGGTCGGCTCGAAGCCGGCGTCCTCCAGTCGCTCGCGGACCGAGTGGTTGCCGGTGTGCTTGCCCAGCACCAGCTTCCGGTTCGCGCCGACCATGTCGGGCGTCATGACGCCCGGCTCGAAGGTGTCGGAATTCTCGATCACGCCCGCGGCGTGGATGCCGCTCTCGTGGGAGAAGGCGTTCTCGCCGACGACGGGCTTGTTGCCCGGCACGTCGATGCCGCTCAGCTCCTCGACGAGCCGCGAGAGCTCGGTGATGCGGGTCGTGTCGATGCCGGTGTCGACCTGGTACACCGACTCGATCGCCATCACGAACTCCTCGTAGGCGGCGTTGCCCGCCCGCTCGCCGATGGAGTTGACCGAGACCTGGGCCTGCGAGGCGCCGGCCTCGATGCCCGAGAGGGCGTTGGCCGTCGCCAGCCCGAAGTCGTCGTGGGTGTGGACGTCGACGCGCGCGTCGGTGTGGTCGACGACCGTGCTGATCAGGTCGTAGAACCGGCGCGGCGTCGCGACCCCACAGGTGTCGGGGATGTTGATCCAGTCGGTCCCCGCGTCGGAGACAGCCTCGATCACGTCGATAAGGAACTGCTCGTCGGTGCGGGTCGCGTCCATCGGCGAGTACATGCAGGTCACGCCTGCCTCCTTGACTCGCTCGACGGCCTCGACCGAACGCTCTACTACCTCTTCGCGGGTTGCGTGCATCGAATCCTCGATCTGGACGTCGCTCGTCGAGGAGAACACGTGGACCATCTCGACGCCGCTGTCGATCGCGGCCTCGACGTCCTTGTCGACCACGCGGGCGAGCCCGCAGGTGGTCGAAGTCGTGTTCGCGGCGATGTCACGCACCGCCTCGAACTCCGCGTCGGAGTTGACCGGGAACCCCGCCTCGATGACGTGGGTGCCCATCTCGTCCAGCACAGCCGCTATCTCCCGCTTGTCTTCGTAGGAGAACGACGTGCGTGGCGATTGCTCCCCGTCGCGGAGCGTCGTGTCGAAAACGCGTGCTGACTTTATCTCGTCAGTGGAATCTAACGTGCCCTGGAAGAACTCGACCCCCCTGGCTGGTGCCAGAGGACGAATCCATGGACGTGTCGTCGGACATGGTATCTAACGTAGAGTGGCTTCACGGTATATAAAGCTGTCTTTAGAACAGACGCCGCCGCCGCTCCGGCGGGCGGTCCAGTCGCAGCGAACCGTACGACGTCAACGACCTAGTTCTCCTAGTATCGATTAATGTATTCGCCGTGTGGTCTAATGCCATAGGTCGCCGATGACCCGGCGTCGATCGGCCGATTTCCGCCGCGCGACGAGCGGCGACGCTCGCACGCGCACCGTGTCAGCGCGGCTCGGCGGTAGCGGCCAGACGTGCGGTTCGGCACCAGACGTATTTGCATCCCGTGTCCTATTCTAGGACGCTATGTCCGACGAAGAAGTTACGCGGCTTCTCAAGGAGGCCTACAGCGACGAGATCGAGACCGTGATGAACTACCTGTCGAACGCGGTGGTGCTCGACGGCGTGCGCGCCGAAGAGATCAAGAACAGCCTGGAAGCCGACGTACAAGAGGAACTCAACCACGCGCAGATGCTCGCCGAGCGGCTCAAGCAACTCGACGAGCAGCCGCCGGGATCGATGGAGTTCGAGGCGAGCCAGGAGTCGCTCCAGCCGCCCGAGGACTCGACCGACGTCCCCTCGGTGATCGAAGGCGTCCTCGAGGCCGAGGAGGATGCCATCGAGAAGTACAAACAGCTCGCGAAGGCCGCCGAGGAGAACGACGACCTCGTGACCGAGGACATCGCGGTGACGCTTTTGACCGACGAGGAGGCCCACCGCACCGAGTTCCGCGGGTTCCGCAAGGAGTACGTCAACGACTGACTCCCAGCCGGGCGACCGGGTGACGAGCACCAACTCGACTGAGAAGGATTTTTGCCGGGTGGTTTCGTGGAGGGGGATATGACCGACTTCAGCCTCGATCTGGGCGCCGTCGAGGACCAGATCGAGGAGGACGACGAGGGGGAGACGCTCGGGGGCGAGGTCGTGCTGGGCGTGCTCGACGGGACCGCCGATCCCGACGAGTGGTGCGAGACGGTGCTCCGCGGGAACGTCCTCGTGCTCGCCGTCGAGGGCGATATCAACGAGTTAGCCGCCGGCTTCGCCCGCGACGTCCGCGACGGCGGCGGCGAACTCGTCCACTTCCGCGGCTTTCTCGTCGTCTCGCCGCCCGGCGTCTCGATCGACACCGACCGACTGTAGACGCCGCCGCTCGACGCCACTCCGCTCTCCGCGTCAACAGGCGTCTGACGGAACCACTCGGGCACTCAGGCCGCCGTCGGCTCCGACGACGATCGTCACGTCCGCACACTCGCCGTCCCAGCCAGATCCGTCGAGTCGAGACTCGATCTCCGTCGCCGACAGTTCCAGACGCTCGTTCTCCCGCTCCGCGCGGACGTGATACTCGTCGGCTCGCTTGATCCAGTTGCCGTTGACGTGGGCTCGATCGTCGTCGACGCCGCTCCCGGTGCCTGCAGGTGTGAGCTCGATCGTCTTGGCACTGATTTCCTCTGGTTCGCCGCTCCCGGCGGTGACCCGCAGGGCGACCCGTACCGTCTCGTCCGACTCGTTGACGACGTTCAGCGACCGCATCCGGAACCCTTCCTGACGGGGCTGATCGTCGCCCCGGAGACGCCGCGTCCGAACGTAGCTCTCCCCGCCGAGCGCCGCGACGCCGATCGCTCCGGCGAGGATGGCCCGTCGACTGACGTCGGGTGTCACAGTCGAATTATCTCGGCGAGGCTACAAAAACACCCCGTCAGGTCGGGGGAGCAATCGTCAGGTAGTGCCCGTCGGGATCCTTGACCACAGCGTCGCTCCCAGCCCGCTCGACCCGGCAGGCCCGTTCCCGGATCGCGTCGACCGCGGCGTCGACGTCGGGCGCCGTAAACCCCAGATCGACGTGGACGCCGCCCCGGGCGTCCGCGAGGCCGAGGTGCGGTTCCCAGAGCTCCAGATCCATCGGTCCCGAGAGCCTGACGCGGCGTCGCTCGGCACCGCGATCGACGACCGAGAAGCCGAGCGCCTCGTAGAACTCGAGCGCCCGGTCCAGTTGCTCGACCTCCAGAACGACCTCGAAGACGCCGTCGATCCCGGGGCCCGCGACGTCGGACTGCCCGAGTTCGACGCAGTTGCCCGCCGGGTCGTAGCAGTACAGCGAGGACGCCGAACCGAACGTGTGTTCCTCCAGCTCCCGGTCGGCCGAGAGCCGATCCCACCAGTCGTCGTACTCGTCGGCGGGGATCGAGAACGCGAAGTGCGTGTGGAGGCCGCCGCGCGGAACGCCGTCGGGTCGGCGGACGATCAGCATCGTCTCGCCCGCCGCGAACGACAGCTCCCGGTCGGTTTCGGCGGCGAGATCGAGTCCCAGGTCGTCTTCGTAGAACGCGCGCATCGACTCGAGGGACTTGGCTTCCAGCGCCAGGCGGTCCAGAGCGGCGAGCATACCCGCCCTACGACCTCGATCGTCAAATCGGCCGCGGTGGACGGGCTTTATTCCGGGCGAGACCCAAGAGACGACACATGCCGATGAAAGCCTCGGGCGCGGCGGCCGACAGCGAGACGTTCCGCTGGGAGGGAGGACTCACGTGGATCGCCCACCCCGACGAGGCGATGCAGCGGGCGAGTCACGCACTCGTCGTAGATGACGACTCCGCACAGGGAGACGCCGACGGAGCCGGGGGCGACGCGGACGTCTGGCTCGTCGACCCGGTCGACACGCCCGACCTCGACGAGACGGTCGCCGAGCTGGGTGCGGTCGCCGGCGTCGTCGTCCTGCTGGATCGCCACGAGCGCGACGCCGCCGAAATCGCCCGCCGCCACGACGTGCCGGCGTACGTCCACGCGACGATGGACGACGTCGCCGAGTCGCTGGACGCCGATGTCGAGCGGTTCGACGCCGAACTCGCGGACACGGGCTATCGGGCCATCCGCGTGCTCGACCGGAGCCTCTGGACCGAGGTGGCGCTGTTCTCGCCCGCGGCCGACACGCTCGTCGTCCCCGAAGCCGTCGGGACCAGCGACTACTTCCTGGCGAACGACGAGCGCCTCGGCGTCCACCCGGCGCTGCGCCTGTTCCCGCCGCGCGGGTCGCTCGGAGGCCTCTCGCCGGCCCGGATCGCAGTCGGGCACGGGGCGCCGGTCGTCGAGGACGCCCCGGACGCGCTGACCGACGCGCTCGCCGGCGCCCGTCGTCGCGCGCCGCGGCTGTACGCCGAGACGTTCACCGGATTTCTCACGAGCTGACGTTCCGACCGAGTTCGTCACCGATCTGGCGCGGGGCCGGGACGACCGACCGTCGGCCCGAACCGGTCGGTACGGTTAACCCTACGCCGCCGGTAGGTCCACGCACGTGTCGACCGACACCGACGTTCACGTGACGAGGGGGCTGCTCGACGCCCTGCTGGAACTCGCCGCCGCCGAGGACCCCGAGGCGGTCAGCGCCGCGATCGCCGTGACGCCGGCGGGCGATCTCGATCGGTCGGTCTCCGAGGGGTCGCCCGACGGCAACGGCGGGTTCGACGCAGACGGCGCCGATCTCGATCCGGCGACGCCGGTGTTCACGGACCTGTTTCTGCCCCAGCAGCGCCGCTCGGTCAACGCCGTGTTCGGGATGGACGTGACGATCCCGCCGCGCCAGACGCAGGGGCGGTTCGTCTCGCACCCGCTGGGGCAGCTCGAAGTGACGAAAGAAGACGACCTCCACGAGGTCGTGCTCGTGGCGGTGCCGCCGTGGGACGGCGACGCCGTCGCGGCGTTCGACCGGCGCGGCAACCGCCGGCGACTGGTCGTGCTCGACGCCGCGCCTCCGGTCGGCCAGCTGGAGGACTTCGACGAAACTCAGTCGATGTAGCCCAGCTCGCGGAGCTGGTCGGTGATCTCCTCGAACTCGGCCTCGGTCAGTTCGCCTTCCTGCTGGTGCTGGATCACGATGCTGCGCAGCAAGAACCGGACGAGGTCGCTCGTCGAGGAGAAGCTGGTTCCCTCGATGGTTCCCTCGACCCGGTCCGCGAGGTCCTTCGGGATCGAAACCGTCGTGTACTCGGTCATACCGAACGCTCGGTCGGCGACGCCGAAAGTCCTTGCGAAGGTGTCGGCGCGACGCCGTGCCCACCCGGTCGCCCGGCACGCAAGCGTAGCGTTGATAGGCGGGGAGCCGTCTCAGTCCACACAATGGCAGCGCGCCCACCGACCGGCGACGACGGCGACGATCCGGAGGTCATCGCCTTCGGCATCGCGGAGCTCGACGCGCGCCTCGACGAGGCCGAGCTATCTTTCCCCGCGACCGACGAGGACGTCCGGCGCGCGCTGGGGGGACAGGAGATCCCCTACGACGCCAACGGCCGGACGATCCCCATCGGGGACGCGCTCGCGGCCGTCGAGCGCCGGGAGTACGATACGAAGAACGAACTGCTCGACGTGCTGTACCCGGTGTTCGACGAGCGCCGCGCCGACGGCGGGATGCTCGGGCATCTCCGGGCGATGCTTCCCTTCTGAGAACGGGCGTCGGCGGGCGCTGCGATCGACACTACTCCTCGTCGTCGTCCCGTGCTGCGATCCGCTCCAGACGCTGGCGCTGCTCGCGGTGGAGCGTGACGACCATATCGGAGAGGACGCCGAACATGAGCAACTGCACGCCGAGCAACACGCCGAAGCCCGAGAGCATCGCCATGACCTCGTGGCTGATCCCGACGACGAAGTACCGGTACGCGACCCAGGTCGCGACCAGCATACCCGCCAGGATCGCGGTGACGCCGATGCTGCCGTAGTAGAACAGCGGGTTGTTCATCTTCGCGAGCCGGTACAGCGTCAGCATGATCGTCGCGCCGTCACGGAACGGGTGGAGGTTCGTCTCCGACCCGTCGGGCCGGGGATCGTAGTGGATCGGGACGACCTCGGTGTCGATCCCGTGGCGGACGCACTCGACCGACAGTTCGGTCTCGATGCCGAACCCGTCGGCGACGAGATCGAGCCGCTCGACCGATTCGGTCGTAAAGGCGCGGTAGCCGCTGAGAATGTCGCCCAGGTCGCGGTGGTGGACGACGCCGAACGCGCTGTTGATGATCCCGTTGCCAAAGCGGTTGAGTCCCGACATCGCGTCGGGGTGCATCTCGGCGAAGCGGTCGCCGATCACGTGGCTCGCCCGGCCCTCGCGGAGCGGTTCGAGCAGGGCTTCGGCGTCCGCGGGCCGGTAGGTGCCGTCGCCGTCGAGCATCAGGACGTACTCGGCGTCGACCCGCCGAAGCGCCTCGCGGACGGCCTGTCCCTTCCCCGAGCCGGACTGGACGAACACCCGGGCGCCGCGGTCCTCGGCGATTTCGCGGGTCCCGTCGCTGGAGCCGCCGTCGGCCACGAGCACGTTCTCGTATCCCAGATCGCGGAACTCGTCGATCACGTCGCCGATCGTCGCGGCTTCGTCCAGCGTCGGGATCATCACGCAAACGTCCGTCTCGGCCATCGTACCCGGATTCGATGCCACGGGTGCAAAAGCGTTATTGGTCGCTTACGATTCTGGAAGCGACCTGTTACACGCCAAGGTATTCAAGCCGGCAGTCGGAGATGCGACTGTGACAACGCTACCGAACGCAGGGAGTGAAACTGGAGCGACCGCCGCCGGAAGCCGACCGGAACGCGGCAGGAGCGACACTGGTCCGGGCGGACGCGCCGAGCGTGTCGGCACGCCGGAGGTGACCGCAGCGTGAAAGCCGTTGTCCTCGCGGCCGGCGAGGGCACCCGCATGCGCCCGCTGACGGCGACCCGCCCGAAGCCGATGGTCCCCGTCGCGGGGAAGCCGCTGGTCGAGCACGTGCTCGACGCCGCCGCCGAGTACGTCGACGGCTACGTGCTCGTGGTGGGCTACCGCGCGGACGCGATCCGCGAGCACCTCGGCGACGCCCACCGCGGGAAGCCGATCACCTACGTCGATCAGGACGAACAGCGCGGCACCGCCCACGCCATCGGCACGGCCGACGGGCACGTCGACGAGCGCTTTCTCGCGCTCAACGGCGACGTCGTCATCGACGACGGGCTGGTCGCCAAGCTCGCGAACGCCGACAGCACCGCGATCGCGACGATGCGCGTCGACGACCCGCGGTCCTACGGCGTCGTCGGACGCGACGGCGACCGCGTCGTCGACATCGTCGAGAAGCCCGACGACCCGCCGTCGAACCTCGCGAACCTCGGGCTGTACGCCTTCGACCCCACGATCTTCGAGTACATCGAGCGCACAGGACGAAGCGAGCGCGGCGAGTACGAGATCACCGACTCGATCGAGATGCTGATCGAGGACGGCGACCGCGTCGTCGCGGTCGAGCACGAGGGCGAGTGGCTCGACGTGGGCCGCCCCTGGGAGGTGCTCGACGCCAACGAGCGCCTGCTGGAGCACTGCTCGCGCCAGCTCGACGGCGAGATCGAGGACGGCGCCACCCTGAAAGGCGACGTCGTCGTCGAGGAGGGCGCGCGCGTCCGATCGGGCGCGTACGTCGAGGGCCCCGTCTTGATCCAGTCCGGCGCCGACGTCGGACCGAACGCCTACGTCCGCGGCGCGACCGTGATCGGGCCCGACGCGCGCGTCGGCAACGCGGTCGAGGTGAAAAACTCGATCCTGCTCTCGGGCGCGAGCGCGGGCCACCTGTCGTACGTCGGCGACTCGATCATCGGCGCCGACGCCAACCTCGGCGCCGGCACCAAGGTGGCGAACCTCCGCCACGACGACGAGCCCGTCCGGATGTCCGTCAAGGGCGAGCAAGTCGACACCGGCCGCCGGAAGCTCGGCACGGTGCTCGCCGACGGCGTCAAGACCGGTATCAACACGAGCCTCAACGCCGGTACCAAGCTCGGCGTCGGCGCCATGACGCGGCCGGGCGAGTCGGTGATGTCGGACCGCGGTGACGGCGTCTGAGAGAACGAACGACGATCCCGGGCCTCTGGGAAACCCGGATCCCGGCGTCCGCTCTTGTGACGACCTGAGGGCTAGCTTTCCGATCCAGTCTCGGCAGCCGTGCTCGCTGATTTCATCGCGGATTCGACACGCGTTTCTCTCCTGGACTCTTTAGAATTCATTTGACTACGTATGATCCCTATATCTTCCTATAACAAAGTTATTTACGAGAGAATCATCTGAGCGTGGTTGCTAATGGAGAACACGGAAACGGACGTCCACTGCGGATGTAGCTACCACTCGGATCGACGCCGTCGCGACGACGGCCAGGACGACGCGTCGCGGCGCGTCGACGTATCGCTGCGCGACCTCGGATCGCACACTGATCTCGGAACGCGGCCCGGCGTCAGTCGACGATCCTTCCTCGCAAGCACCGGCGCTGCTGCAGGGATCGCGACGCTCGCGGGCTGTCAGGGCGCAAGCACGGACGACTCAGGGCCCTCAGCGGGAGACGAGACGACCGACGACGGTCCCACCGAACTTTCGGGACGGATCGTGACCGGCGAAGCGATGTCGGTCGTCGAGGGAACGGTGGTCGTCGAGGACGGAACTATCTCGGAGATCAGGGAGGAAGGCGTAGATTCGAACGATATCGTGGTTCCCGCGTTCGTCAACACGCATACCCACATCACCGACTCGATCGCGAAGGAGGCCGGACGGGGGTACACCTGGTCCGAACTCTTCATCGATCCCAATGTCAAGGGCCGGGTCAACAGTAACGCGACTGCCGAGGAGCGGCGCACGGGGATGCGTCGCACGATGGAGTTCATGCGGGCCACCGGCACGGGAACGTTCGTCGACTTCAAGGAACTCGGCCTCGACGGCGTCGACAACCTCGAGTCGGTCGACGAGGAGACGGCGGTCGACGCGTTGACCCTCCTCACGGGGGAGGGGCTCCCCGACGACGTTGACCTCGAAACCGAAATCGAGCAGGCCGACGGGTACAACGCCTACTACCCCTACACCGAGCGCGACGAACGCGCCCGGGAAATCTGCCGCGAGACCGACAAGGTGTTCGCGCTCCACTCCGGCGAGCCGGGGCCGGACGACATAGACGCGAGCCTGGCGCTGGAACCGGACTACACGTCCCACATGGTTCACACCCGCGAGAAGGACTACTCGGTGCTGGCGGACAACGATATCGGGGTCGCCTGTCTTCCCCGCTCGAACCTGGTGATCCTCGACGAGCTACCGCCGCTCGAACGGCTTGCGGAGGCGACGACGGTCGCGCTCGGGACGGACAACGTCATGCTCAACAACGCGACCATGTTCCGCGAGATGGAGTTCACCAGCAAGCTGTTCGACGTGACGCCGCGGGAAGTCCTCCGGATGGCGACGATCAATGGCGCGAAGCTGATTGGCCGGGACGACGAGATCGGCACGATCGAGGAGGGCAAGCGTGCGAAGCTGACGGTCGTCGACGGCGATGGCGAACTCCGGGAACTCGTCGACGACGAGATCGTCGGCGGCGTCGTCCGTCGGGGGAGCGCCCGAGAGGTCCAGAACGTCGTACTCGACTGACCGTTCTCGCCTCCCCGGCCGTCGACCGTCGCGAGGGGAGGTCCCGCAGTCGATCGTCGATACCGGCGCTACCCCCATCGTGTTTCAGTCAGTCCGTGGTGTGCTCACCTGAGGGGACCATACATGGAGAGTACCAACCCGGCCACGGGCGAGGTAATCGAGGAGTACGAGGATCACGACGACGAGGATGTCGAGCAGCGGCTCGACGCCGCGGACGAGGCGGCGCCGGCCTGGGGCGACGCCAGCGTCTCGCAGCGCCAGGAGATCCTGGAGGACGCCGCCGACGTGCTCCGGGAGAACGTCGACGAGTACGCCGAACTGATGACTCGCGAGATGGGCAAGCCGATCGCGGAGGCCCGCGCGGAGGTCGAGAAGTGCGCGTGGGCCTGCGACTACTACGCCGAGCGCGCCGGCGAACACCTGCAGGACGACGTGATCGGAAGCGAGCCCGAGTCGAAGACGTTCGTCTCCTACGAGCCGCTCGGGCCGGTGCTGTCGATCATGCCCTGGAACTTCCCGTTCTGGCAGGTGTTCCGCTTCGCCGCGCCGTCGCTGGCGGCGGGCAACACGAGCCTGCTCAAGCACGCCTCGAACGTGCCCGGCTGCGCGCTCGCCATCGAGGACATCTTCTCGCAGGCGGGCGTGCCGGACGGCGCGCTGTCGACGCTGCTGATCGGCTCCGACCGGATCGACGACGTGATCGCCGACGACCGGATTCGAGCAGTGACGCTCACCGGGAGTGAGGGCGCCGGGCGATCGGTGGGGCAGACTGCCGGCAAGAACCTCAAAAAGCACGTCCTCGAACTCGGGGGAAGCGACCCCTTTGTCGTGCTCGACGACGCCGATCTCGACGCCGCCGTCGAGACGGGCGTCCAGGCGCGGACGCTCAACTCCGGCCAGTCCTGCATCGCGGCGAAGCGCTTCATCGTTCACGGAGACGTGTACGACGAGTTCGAGGAGCGCTTCGTCGAGCAGATGCAGGATCTCTCGGTCGGCGATCCGATGGACGAGGACACCGACGTCGGCCCCCAGGCCCGCGAGGATCTCATGGAGGACCTCCACGAGCAGGTAACGGCCACGGAGGACGCCGGCGCGACGATCCAATGTGGCGGCGAGCCGCTCGACCGCGAGGGCGCGTTCTACCCGCCGACCGTCGTCACCGACGTTCCGAGGGACGCGCCGATGGCGGCCGAGGAGGTGTTCGGCCCCGCCGCGGCGCTGTTCCGGGTCGACGACGAGGACAAGGCGATCGAACTCGCGAACGATCACCACCTCGGCCTCGGCGCCTCGATCTGGACCGAGGATCTCGACCGGGGCGAGCGAGTCGCTCGCGAGATCGAGGCCGGGCTGACGTACGTCAACGAGCTCGTCAAGTCCGACCCGCGCCTGCCGTTCGGCGGCATCAAGGACTCGGGTTACGGCCGGGAGCTGGCCCACATGGGCATCCGCGAGTTCGTCAACCGCAAGACCGTCTGGGTCCAGCCGGCCGGCGGCCCGGACGACGTCGCCACGGAGTGACCGATGAGCGACGATACCGCAACGGACGACGCCGCGGGCGAGGACACCACCGCCCGGCTGATCGTCGACTGCCTCGAAGCCGAGGACGTCGAGCACGTGTTCGGCATTCCCGGCGAGGAGACGACCGAGCTGCTGTTCGCGCTCGGCGACTCAGACATCGAGTTCGTCCCGGTCCGCCACGAGCAGGCAGCCGCGTTCATCGCAGACGTGTACGGTCGGCTCACGGGGAATGCCGGGGTCTGTCTCGGAACGCTCGGACCCGGCGCGACGAACCTGCTGACCGGCGTCGCGGACGCCTATCTCGACAAGAGCCCGCTCGTCGCGCTCACCGGACAGGGACGCCGCGAGCGCATCCAGCGCGAGAGCCACCAGGCGATCGACGTCGTCTCGCTGTTCGACAGCGTCACGAAGTGGAACGCCCAGATCGACGACGCCGCGTTCGCCGCCGAGGCGGTCCGCAAGGCGTTCCGCTGCGCCGAGCGCGAGAAGCCCGGCCCGACGCACCTCGAACTGCCCTACGACGTCGCCGGCGAGACGGTCGACGACGAACCGCTCGCTCGGCGCGATCCCGTCTCGCTGCCCGCACCTGATCGGGACTCGCTCGACGCCGCCGTCGAATTGCTCGAATCAGCGGAGCGACCGCTCGTGCTGGCCGGCAACGGCGTCCTCCGAACGCGGGCCGCGCCCGCGCTCCGGTCGTTCGTCGACGACACGGGGATCCCGGTCGCGGCGACGTACATGGGCAAAGGCGCGGTGTCGGACGCCGACGAGCGCTCGCTGTACACGCTCGCCTCCGGCGTCGACGAGCAGTACGCCCCGATCGAGCGGGCCGACTGCGTCGTCGCGGCGGGCTACGACGTCGCCGAGCACGAGCCGGTCGACTGGAACCCCGATCTGGATCGCGCGATCGTCCACGTCGATACCGCGTCGGCGGACATCTCGCGGCACTACAACCCCGACGTCGAGATCGTCGGCGACATCGACGCGGCGCTGGATCGGCTGGCGAGCGGCGTCGACCTGCGCTTCGACGACGAGTGGTGGACCGAGATCCGCGAGGACGTCCACGCGGCCGCGACCGAGCGACCGGCCGACGACGCGCCGCTCACCGTCGAGCGGCTCGTTCCGCTGCTCCGCGACGCGATGGCCGACGACGACGTGCTCGTCTCTGACGTCGGCCACCACAAGGGCGTGCTCGCCAAGCGGTTCCCCACGTACGAACCCAACACCTGCGTGATCTCGAACGGGCTGGCGACGATGGGGATCGCCCTCCCGGGCGCGATCGCGGCGGATCTCGCGACCGACGCGAACGTCGTCGCCGCGACCGGCGACGGCGGGTTCATGATGAACGCCTCGGACCTGGAGACCGCCCGGCGGCTCGACTGTGGCTTCACGGTACTCGTGTTCGAGAACCGCGAGTTCGGTTCGATCGCCCGCCAGCAACACGCCCACGGCGGCGGGGACTACGGAACCCAGTTCACGAACCCCGACTTCGCCACGTTCGCCGACAGCTTCGACGCCGACGCGTACCGGCCCGAGTCCTGGTCGGCGATCGATCGAACGCTCTCGGACGTCGTGCCGACCGACGACCTGTCGCTGGTCGCCGTTCCCGTGGACGAGCGCTGACGCTCGCGCGTCCGACGTTTGTTTCATCTGATACGTATTTTTAATATGGTTGCCGCTCACGTTTCATTCGATAGCGTATGGTTGACAACGAACGGGGGAGCGAGGGCGACGCCGACCGCTCTGGGGGGAGCGCGGCGAACGACGACCCGGCAGATCTGCTCGCCGACGCCGACGCGGAGGACGCCGACGCGGTCGTCGAGCGCCTGCGCGAGAGCGGGCCGCGACAGCACGTTTCGGACGAAAGCGTCGACGACGTGCTGTCGGACCTCGACGGAGGAGAGAACGCCGATGAGCAGGATGCCGACGCGCGGGACGCCGACAGCGAGACGAGCGAGGGGCTCGTCGGCGGCGGCCCGACGACCACGGTTTCGCAGGACGGGATCGACGAGGTGTTCGAGCGACTCGAAGCGGAGACGCCGAATCACGACGAGCGAGGCGAGGCGCCCGAGGACGACGCGGGCGCCGTGAACGGCACTGACGACGGTGCCGTCACTGCGGAAGATCCGATCGACGTGCAGTCCGGAGACTCGACGACCGACGACGAGTTCGGCACGCTCTCGGGCGGCGGCCCGACGACGACGGTGTCCGACGAGGGCGTCGACGAGGTGCTCTCGCAGGTCAGCGACGACGTCGACTACGCGACGTTCGACGGCGACGACGCGCCGGCGGTCGCCGCCGAGACCGAGGTCGACCCGGACGCCGTGTTTCCGGACGACTGGGAAACTGTCGAGACCGAAGCGGACGACGAGGCCGTCCCCGAACCGGACGAGCACACGCCGGGCGAGGACGCCGACGAACTTCGACCGGACGACGCCGACGGCGCGGTGCTGGACCTGTTCGCCGACGTGGCCGAGGAGGTCAACGACGGGGAGTCGACCGTCGACACGCCGGACGATCCGTCCGAGAGAGTACAGCAGTCCGACGATGACCGGCCGGAATCAGAGGGTGTACCGCTCGACGACGACGGGGCGGATGACGAGTTCTTCGACGACGACTCGACGAGCGACGGGACCGACACGATGGACGAGAACGTGGCATCGGACGAGTTCACAGCCGCCGAGAACAGCTTCGCAGCGATCGAAGACGACGTCGAGGCGGACGACGAGTCGGACGCGGACGGGATCGATCCAGATCTCGCCGCCGACGTCGACGCGCTGCTGTCGGCCGCGGACGACCTCGAGTCGGGCACGGAGAGCGAAACGTCGGTCGACTCGCTCGACGACGCGGGCGAGCGCAGCGATGCAGACCGGGGGTCGGCGTCGCCGCAGGACGCCGACGAACGGGAGGCGACCGTCCGGTCGCAATCGAGCGCGAACGACCGATCGTCGGACGGTTCGTCCCGACTCGCCCTGAACACGCCGGACGACGCCGGCGTCGAGTGGAGCGAAGATGGAGGAGGCGTCGACGGGTCGTGGCTCGCGCCGGAGACCGCAGGGGCGGAGCCATCGACCTCGCTCGGCGACGATGACCGTACGCGGGAGGGCGTCGAGGTCGACGAGGACGCCGGCGACGCCCGGCGAGCCGACCGCGACGAGCAGCAAGACGCCGCCGATAGGCAGCAAGACGCTTCCGAGGGGCAGCAAGACGACCGACGCCGCTTCGCCGGCTTACGGTACGCTCGCGCCGCCGCGGGCTGGCTCCGGTCGCTGCTGGCCCGCCTGGCCTGAGCGTAGATCGGTCGCCGGAAACACGCACGACTTTTCACCCGCACGCGCCGAGTGAGAGCATGCTCACCTTCGTCGGACTCGGACTCTACGACGAGCGCTCGATCACGGTCGAGGGCCGCGAGGCGCTGCGGGCGGCCGACCGGGCGTTCGCGGAGTTCTACACCAGCAAGCTCGTCGGCGCAACGGTCGAGGAGCTCGAATCGAACCACGATATCGAGATCGAAGTCCGCGACCGGGCCGGCGTCGAACAGGACCCGGACCCGATCCTCGACGCCGCCGAGGCGGGCGACGCGGTGTTTCTCACCGCGGGCGACACGATGGTCTCGACGACCCACGTCGACCTCCGACTGCGCGCCCACGAGCGCGGCATCGACACGCGAGTGATCCACGGCGTCACCGCCCAGTCGGCCGCCAGCGGGCTCACCGGGCTGCAGAACTACCGGTTCGGCAAGGCGACGACGCTGCCGTTCGAGTACGCCCACGGCGCCGAGGGCGTCCCCGACAGCGTCGTCGAGACGATCCGCGCGAACCGCGAGCGCGGGCTGCACACGCTGGTCTACCTCGACATCAAAGCCGAGCGCGAGGAGTACATGACCGCCGACGTCGCCGCCGAGCAGTTCGCTGCCGAGTTCGGCGAGGACCTCGGCGTCGTCGTCGCGCGAGCAGGGAGCCCCGACCCGCTGGTGGCGGCCGACCGGATCGACGCCCTCGCGGAGCGTTCGTTCGGCGATCCGCTGCACCTGCTGGTGATCCCTGGCGACCTGCACCACATCGAAGCCGACGCGCTGGAGGCCCTGGGCGGCGCGCCGTCCGAGCTGCTGGATCCCGTCTGAGAGCCGGCGACGGCCGTCGGTCACCGCGCCATTGAAATGAGCGACCCGCCTACGGGGTAGCATGGCGAAGTATTCGACGGGCGGCTCGTCGGGGTCGGGCGAGGCCGACGCCTGCGAGCTCTGCGGAACGGAGAGCGCGTCGCTGCGGCCGGCGAACGTCGCCGGCGCCGACCTCGACGTCTGTCCCGACTGCGCGCCCCACGACGACAACGCTCACAAGGACAACAAGAAGACGGACCAGTCCGGCGGCGGCTCCGACCGGAACCCGGTGGAGGCGGCCAACTCCGACACGACGATGTGGGACGGCGACACCTCCCACTGGGAGGAGGAGGGCACCGACTACGACGACGACCCCCTTCCCTATCTCGTGAGCGGCTACGGGTCGGTCGCCGAGGAAGCCCGCCAGGACGCCGGGCTGCAGCGCGGGGAACTCGCCGACGAGCTGGAGATTCCCGAGTCCGACCTGCTGGCGATCGAGCAGGGCCGGGCGAACCAGGCCGGCATCTCCGGCTCGGTCGTCGGGGCACTCGAAGAGCGGCTCGATATCGAGCTCGCCGAATGAGCTAGTCGCATCGCCGACAGGTCGGCGGCCCGATCACTTTTGTGGGTTCCCCGCCACGGGGGAGTGATGAGCGGACAACGCGCGGCGGCCGAGCCCTACACCACGCAGTTCTCGACGACGGTTCGGTCGGTCGACGGCCGAGACGTGCGCCTCGAGACGACGTACTTCTACGCCGAGAGCGGCGGCCAGCCCGCCGACACGGGCCGGATCGGGACGACCCGCGTCGAGGATGTTCGCCTGAAGGACGGCGAGATCGTCCACGAACTCGCCGAGCCCGACGCCGTCCGCGAAGGACAGTCCGTCCTGTGTACGATCGACTGGGAGCGCCGGATGTACTGCATGCGCGCTCACACCGCCGGCCACGCGCTGTACGGCGCTGTGCGCCGGCTGTTCGACGACGTGGAATACGCCGGGTTCGACATCGGCGCCCCCGACGGCGACCTCGGCGGCGACGAGTCGGTCAGAATCGACCTCCGGACCGACGCCGAGATCGACGACGCGACGCTGGCCGACCTCGAACGCGCAGTCAACCGGGTCGTCTGGGACGCCCACGACGTCGCCTGGGAGACGACGCCGGCCGACGACGCGGTCGACCGCGACGACGTGGCGTGTGACGCCCGGTCCACGGAGGGGCTTGCGGGCGACGGAAGCGGCGGCACCGAGGCGGACCGGCTGGTGACGATCGAGGACTGGAGCGTCACGGCCTGCGGCGGCACGCACGTCCGCAACACCCGTGAAATCGGCCCCGTGACGGTGCTCGACTGGTCGAACCCCGAGGAGGGACGAACGCGGATCGAGTTCGGCGTCGGACCGGCGGGCATCGAGCGCCGGGGCGACGAGAAGCGGGCGGCCAGAGCGGCGGCGCGCCGTCTCGGCGTCGGCGTCGAGGAGGTCCCCGCGGCGCTCGATCGACTGCGCGAGACGCGCGACGAACCGTTCGCACGCGACGGGTGAATCGATCGACCGGAGAGCGTGCGCCGCGACGATCATATTTTTCCATGCGGAATCTGAACGTCCCGGTATGAATCTCACCGGAGAGCAGCGAGCGGTTCGGGACGTCGTCCGGGAGTTCGCCGTCGAGGAGATCCAGCCGATCGCCCGCGAGGCCGACGAGACCGGCGAGTTCCCCGAGGACGTCTGGGACGGGCTGGCGGAACTGGATCTGACGGGCCTGACGACGCCGACCGAGTACGGCGGCTACGGCGCCGACCGGACGACCTACGCCGTCGTCAACGAGCAGGTCGCGTACGGCTCGCTCGCGGTGGCGACGGCGCTGTCGGTCCACTGTCTGGCGACCGCCTGCATCGCCTCGTTCGGGAGCGAGACCCAGAAAGAGCGCTGGCTCCCCGAGATGGCAGCGGGTCGGCCGGTCGGCGCGTTCGCGCTTTCCGAACCCGGCGCGGGCTCGAACCCCGCCGAGATGACCACCGAGGCGCGGCCGGTCGAAGGGGCTGATGGCGAGGTCCAGTCGTACGTGATCGACGGCGAGAAGCAGTGGATCACCAACGGCGAGCGCGCCGGCGTGATCGTCCTGTTCGCCAAGACCGACCGATCGGACCCCGACTCGATCACGCAGTTCGTCGTCCCCGCGGACGCCGACGGGTTCTCGGTCGGCAAGACTGAGGACAAGATGGGGCTGCGCGCGAGCGACACCGCGGCTCTGCAGTTCGACGGCGTCGAGATTCCCGCCGAGAACCGGCTGACCGAGGAGGGCGCCGGCCTGCGGGCCGCCCTGTCGATTCTTACCGGCGGGCGGATCGGCATCGCCGCCCAGTCGGTCGGGCTGGCCCAGGACGCGTTCGATAGGGCGAGAGAGTACGCCACCGAGCGCGAGCAGTTCGACCGGCCGATCGGCGACATCCAGACGATCCGCCACAAGCTCGCCGAGATGGCGACCCGGATCCACGCCGCGCGAGCGCTGACCTACGACGCCGCCGGCGCCGCCGAGCGCGGGCGCGAGCAGTCGCTGTACGATCCGGCGATGCTCGCGAGCATGGCGAAGTACGTCGCCAGCGAGACGGCCGTCGACGTCACGAACGAGGCGGTCCAGGTCCACGGCGGCTACGGCTACGTCACCGAGTTCGACGTCGAGCGGCTCTACCGGGACGCCAAGGTGACGACGATCTACGAGGGGACCAGCGAGATCCAAAAAACCGTGATCGCGCGCCACCTGCTCGGCGAGCGCGGCGAGTGACTCGCGGAGGGCGCCGAGGTCGACGACGCGAGAGCGCCGCGCCGGCTATCGGTCGCGCTGCAGGCGCTCGACGTCCTCGCGCAGTTCGCGGAGCCGCCGTTCCCGATCCTCGGCGTCGGCCAGCGCGGCGTCGATGGCGTCGAGCAACTCCTCGGGGTCTGGAGTTCCGGATCGATCCTCGCACGACTCGTCCAGAAGCGCGACGGCGCCGGACCCCGCAAGCGCGGCCCGCTTCTGGGCGTCTCGCTCGGCGTCGCCGCCAAGTCGCCGGGAGTCGCCGTCGTCGCCGCGGTCGGTCGGCGCCGGTCGCTCCGCCGGATCGGCGTCCGGATCGTCGCCGGCCACGGAGTCGGCGGTCGTCGTCCCGGGTTCGACCGGTTCGGCCGGGACGCCCGTGACCGTGGTTTCCGGGGGAACGTCGTCGACGACGACCGCGCCGGCGCCGACGGTCGCGCCCTCGCCGATCGTGATATCGCCGACCAGCGTCGCGTCGGCGCCGAGCGTGACGCCGTCTTCGAGCGTGGGGTGGCGCTTCTCGGGGCGGGGCGAGTTGCCGCCGAGCGTGCAGCCGTGGTGCATGTGAACGTCGTCGCCGATTTCGGCGGTCTCGCCGATCACGACGCCCGAGCCGTGGTCGATGAAGCAGCGCCGCCCGACAGTTGCGGCGGGATGGATCTCGACGCCGGTGAGAAAGCGCGAGAGGTGCGAGACCAGCCGGGCGGGCCAGGTCAGCCCTCGGTTCCACAGCGCGTGGGCGATCCGGTGGAACCAGACCGCGTGCAGCCCCGGGTAGCTGGTGAGGACCTCGCGGCGGCTTCTGGCCGCGGGGTCTTTGTCGAGTGCCGTTCGGACGTCTTCGCGGATGCGGTCAAGCATACTGGCTCCGGTCTCGCCGTCGATCTCCGGCCGCTGCCCGAGTAACGGACGGCACGCTACGCTCGGTGACCACCGCCGCGATCGGCCGACCGGCGCCGGTCGGCCGCGGCCAGTCCGCCCCCCGGCAGCGACACGGCGCCGCGGGGCGCCGTCGCTGCTCGCTGCCTGTTCCCGGGGTGCGGGCTATCGTCGCCATGGTGTGGAACTGACGCGACGCGCATAAAAAGGCGTTCGGATGTGCGACCGGACGCAAGAGCGCGGTCAGGCGAACGACCGGACGCCGAAGGCCGTCATCGACCCGCCGCCGATCAGCACCGGCATCCAGTAGATCACCGATCGGTAGATCAACACGGCAGCGGCGACCGCAGAGCCCGGCAGTCCCGTCGTGGGGACCAGCAGCGCGACGAACGTCGCCTCGATCGCGGCGAGGCCGCCCGGCAACGGCGCCGCGCCGGCCATGTTACCCAGCGGGATAACGAACAGGACGACGTAGAACGGCACCGAGTAGCCGACTGCGGCGAACGCCGCCATCAGCGCGGCGCCCTGAAACAGCCAGCCGACCGTCGAGAGCCCGATCGTGATCGCCAGCCGGCGGCGGTTGACGGCCACGCGCTCGACGTGCCCAAAAAAGCGCTGCATCCGCTCGACGAGATCGTCCTCGTCGATGTCGTCGAGTCGGTCGAGCGGGATGCGACCGAGCACCCGTGCGAGGGCGCCTGCGATGTACTCGACGAACTGCTCGCGGCGGTGCCAGACGAACGTGAACGCGACGACGATGGCAGCGACGAGCACGACGACAGTGATGATGGCAGTTTCGAGGCGCTCACCCAGCGTGAAGTTGAGCGCGTAGTAGCTGACGCCCAACCCGATCAACGACAGCGACGAGACGACGTTGAGCACGTCGAGACTGGCGATACCGACCAGACCCGTCTCGTAGCGGGCGTTCGACGATCGCGAGATCAGTAGGGCGGCGACCGGTTCGCCGCCGGCCTGCCCGAACGGCGTGACGTTGTTGGCGAACACCGCGGCCGCGTAGATCGCAAACGAACGCACGAGGGCGACGGGGACGCCGAGCGTGCCGAGAATCGTCCGCAACATCAGGCTCCAGGCGATCAGCCAGAGGAGACCGAATCCGACCGTCGCCCCGACGAGCGAGGGCGTCGCGTGGGTCAACTCCTCGATGATTCGTTGCCCGCCGACGAGATAGAACAACACGGCGAAAATGACGAGAGCGCCCGCCACACCAGCGGCGAGCATCCTCCAGTTGCGCCCGTCCATTCACGTCGAAGGTGGTTGTGCCCCTTCAAAATGTTTCCGTTGTTAACCGTCGTACGAGCGAGAATCAAACGCTCGTTCCGAGCGTTTTATCCGTGATTGCACGGAACGCCCGGTAATGAGTAGTTCGGGTCCGTCTAACGTTCTCTTCGTCGTGCTCGACACGGTCCGGAAGGACCACCTGACGCCGTACGGCTACGACCGACCGACGACGCCGAACCTGGAGGCGTTCGCCGAGGAAGCGACGGTGTTCGAGGAGGCCGTGGCACCGGCGCCCTGGACGCTCCCCGTCCACGCGTCGATGTTCACTGGACTCTATCCGAGCCAGCACGGCGCCGACCAGGAGAGCCCCTACCTCGACGACGTCGCCACGCTGGCGTCGGTGCTGTCCGCGCGGGGCTACGACACGGCGTGTTACTCCTCGAACGCCTGGATCACGCCGTACACCAAGCTCACGCGCGGCTTCGAGCACCACGACACCTCCTTCGAGATCATGCCCGGGAACTTCCTCTCGGGCACGCTGGCGAACCTCTGGCAGACGATCAACGACAACGACCGGCTGCGGAACCTGGCGAATCGGATCGTCCACCTCGGGGCGAAGGCCCACGCGAAACTGGCGGGCGACGACGACGCCGCCTCGAAGACGCCGGCCGTGATCGACCAGACGAAGGCGTTCATCGAGCAGAGCGACGAGGACTCCGGCTGGTTCGGCTTCATCAACCTGATGGACGCCCACCTGCCGTACCACCCGCCCGAGGAGTACCGCGAGGAGTTCGCGCCGGGCGTCGACTCCTCGGACGTGTGCCAGAACTCCAAGGAGTTCAATTCGGGCGCCCGCGACATCGACGACGAGGAGTGGGAGGACATTCGGGGGCTGTACGACGCCGAAATCGCCCACATCGACGCCGAACTCGGGCGGCTGTTCGACTGGCTCCGCGAGACCGACCGGTGGGACGACACGACGGTCGTGGTCTGTGCCGACCACGGCGAGAACCTCGGCGAGCACGATCTGTACGGCCACGAGTTCGCGCTCTACGACGAGCTGATCAACGTCCCGCTGATGGTCAAGCATCCCGACCTGGAGGCCGACCGGCGCGAGGATCTGGTCGAACTCGTCGACCTCTATCACACGACGCTCGACGCCGTCGACGTCGATCCGGCCGCCGGCGACGGGTACGAGTTCGACGCCGTCGACCGGGACGCCACGCGCTCGCTGCTCTCGGCCAGCTACCGCGAGTTCGCCGCCGGGCCGGACGCAGATCCCGGCCAGCGCGCGGTCGTCGACGGGGGCGGAGACGGCGACTACGCATTCGTCGAGTACTCCCAGCCCGTCATCGAGCTCCACCACCTCGAAGAGAAGGCCGCGAACGCCGGGATCGAGCTGCCGGACGACCACCGCGCGTACTCGCGGCTGCGCGCCGCGCGATCGGAGGACAGCAAGTACGTCCGCGCCGACCGGATCCCCGACGAAGCCTACCGCCTCGACGAGGATCCCGACGAGCTGACGCCGATCGATCCCGACGACGACGAGGTCGTCGCGGCGGCCGAACGCGCGCTCTCTCGGTTCGAGGAGGGCGTCGGCGGCGCCTGGACCGACGGCGAGGGCGTCGACGCCGGGGCGGCCGACGCGCTCGACGACGCCGACGAGGAGATGCGCGAGCGGCTTCGCGATCTGGGCTACATGGAGTGAGACGGCACGACTTGATCGTCGCCGAGGGCTAGAATCCCCAACAAGCAACCCTTAACTTCGGCAGCGAATTAGCGACTCGCCAATGCTGCTCGCACAGACCGAGCATTTCCCCGGGTGGGTCGAGAACTGGCTCAGCTCGGAGCTCGGCCTGCTCGTCCTCTTTGGCATCTGCATCCTCGAAGGCGCGATGATGCTGCGGTTCATGCCGAGCGAACTCGTCGTTCCGGGCGCGCTACTGGTGATGGGCGCCGAGCCGGGGACGATCGTTGCCGTCGTCGTCATCGCCGTCGTCGGAACGACGATCGGCCAGTACATCCTCTTTCGCTTGCTCCGGCGCGGCGGCCGCGAGTACCTGCTCAAGAAGCGCTGGTTCCGCGTCTCCGAGGACCGACTCGACACGCTCGACGGCTGGTTCGAGCGCTGGGGCGCGATCGCCGTGCCGGTGAGCAACTCGATGCTGATGATCCGCGGCCTGCTGACGATTCCGGCGGGCCTCTCGGAGATGGACGGCCGGACGTTCGTCGCCCTCTCGGCGGTCGGATCGCTGTCGTTCCAGACGATCCTCGCCGGCCTGTACCTGCTGTTCGACCAGATGCTGCTGTTCTAGGCTGTCGACGCGACGCCGGCGGTGGGCCGACCGAGGGCGTCAGCTCTGACGCTCTGGCGTCTCACGCCGCCGCTTCGACGTCGACGCTACGCTTCTCCACTACTTCGGCGTCGGGACGCTCGACCCCAGTAGCGATGCCGCTTCGGCATCGGCGCGCTCGATCCCGGCAACGATATCGCTTCGGCGTCGACACTGACGCGTCGGCGGCAGCGTCCCTCTCCGGACGAAAAAGAAAGCGACCCGATCAGCTACCGTCGTCGCGTCGGGCGATCGGCGACCGGAACCCGATGCCGGCGTCGCGGAGCTTCCACCGCGATTCGAGGCCGATCCAGCTCAGCGCGATCAGGATGGCGACGAACGCGGCGCCGAACTGCGTGTCGCCCATCCACACCGGCGAGACGAACACGATCGCGTTGTGGATCCGGTGGGGAACGAAGCCGGAGACGGTCGATTCGACCCGATCGAAGGGATCGAAGCCGAAGCTTCCGCCGCTCTCGTCGCTCTCCTCGACGGTCTGGGATTCCAGCCCCAGTTCCTGGGCGCTCTGGCCGCCGGCGCTCTCGTCACCGGTCTCCAGGCGTTCGGCGTCGTACGGCAGCGACATCGGGACCTCCCAGACGATGTCGCCCTCGGGGTTGACCTCGATCACGCGCTTCCCGTTGGAGTCGGCGATCAGCGTGTTGCCGTTGGGGAGCCGGTCGGCGTCGCGGGGCCACTGCATCTTCTCGTCGGCCCACTGCCAGGTGCGCACCCACTCGCCGTCCTCGCGCTGGAACTCCTGAACGCGGCCGTTCTCGGAGTCGGCGACGACGACCGCGGGACCGCCGCGCTCCTCGGGAATGTAGTCGGGGTTGTGCTGCTCGTACTGGATGTCGTGCTCGCCTTCGGCGCCGAGCGTCCAGTCCTCCTGCAGTCCGGTCGAACGGTTGATGAACACGACCTGGTCCTGGTTGCGCAGGCTCGCCATGATCCGGCCGTCGGGGAGCACCTCGACGTCGTTGAGGTGGGCCCAGTCGCCGGGATAGGCGCCCCCTTCGTCGAGCGGGAACTCGCTCTGGGCGTCCCACAGCCAGGTGACGATCTCGGTCTCGGTGTTGACGATGAAGATCTGGTCGGAGACCATGTCGGCGACGACGACGTGGGTCTCGTTGATCCGGTCGACGTCGTGCCACTCGGCGGCGGTCTCGGTGTGGTCCATCCGCTCGTAGAGCACCTCGGTCTCGCCGGTCGAGAGGTTCGTCCGTTCGAGGATGTTCCGCGCGCACGGGGGCGCCCGACAGTTCGGTCCGGACGTGTGGATCGTGTCCGTCGCGGCGTACTCGACGGTCATCGACTCGTTCTCGACGGGGTCGACGTCGAAGTACTTCGTGTGGCTGTTGTTGTAGTACTGGAGACTCCCGTCGGGGTTGAACGCGACGATGGTGCCGTACCGTCCCGACTCGGTAACGACGGTGTGGTTCTCGGTCGGCGGCGCCTCGGGGACGGCCTCGGCGTTCGCCGTCGTCGTCGCCGTCGCGGCGCCGTAGGCGAGCACGCCGGCACACAGCAGAAGGACGATCACGAACGCGGCTCGCAGTCGGTTCCGCGAGAGGTGCGATCGCCCGGTCGCGATCGCGCTCCGCGCGCGGCCGAGTCCGGCTCGCACGCTGTCCATCGGTGACTGGTCGGCGCCGGACGGCGATGCGTCGTCCGCCGTCACGATACCCCCCGCATCGTCGGTCGATTCGGTACGCGGCTGTCCATACCCGTCCTTCCGATGTTTGACCAATAGGCGTTGTGCTTTCCGGGGACGGGTACCACGATCCGCCGACCGCGAGATCGCGGCGCTTGCCCCGTGACGACCCCGATCGTATCGGAAAGCATATAGACCTCCGATCGAATCTTCCGACGACTGATGCAGGACCAGCGCTTCCTCGAGTCAGAGTGGGACTACTGCATTGTACTCGACGCCGCCCGGTACGACGTGTTTAGCGACGTCTACGACGACTACCTGGACGGATCGCTCGAGAAGCGCTGGAGCAAGGGCTCCTCGACGCCCGAGTGGGCCTACCGCACGCTCGACGGCGACCACGACATCGCGTACTTCTCGTCGAACCCCTTTATCAACGATCTGGGCATCCCGCTGAACGAGCTGAAGTGGGGCGCCTCCTGTGACTACGAGTGGACGGCGTCGGACCACATCTCGAACGTGTTCGACGTCTGGGAGACCGGCTGGGACGACGATCTCGGGACGGTTCCCCCTGAAAGCATGACCGAGGCGTTCGAGCAGAATCAGGACGCCGTCGAAGAAGCCGACCGGACGGTGATCCACTTTATGCAGCCCCACGCGCCGTATCTCACGCGCGGCAAGGGCCAGAAGCTAAAGCAGATCCGCAAGGGCATCCGGCGACAGGACGAAGAGGAATCCGGCGAGGACGGCGGCAGTGGCGGCGTCCTCTCCTCGATCGGTAACACCGTCCGACCGAAAGTCGAGAGCGTGCTCGAGGAGAGCCAGTTCGCGATGAAGGCGGGCCTCTGGCTCGAACTCGACCCGGTGAGTCTGCTGCAGGACGGCACGCGAGCGACCGCGATGAGCTACTACGAGGAGAACCTCCGGATCGCGCTGGAGGAAGTCGAGGAGCTCGTCGAGCAACTCGACGGCGACGTCGTCGTCACCGCGGACCACGGCGAGGCGTTCGGCGAGGAGGGCGTCTGGGAACACCACATCGAGACGCACATCCCGGCGCTGATGGAGGTCCCGTGGCTGGAACTCGACCAGTAGCGTCGTCGACGCCGCATCCGAGCGGCCGACGATCCGACGGAGGAACGCCATGAACGTCAGCCACTACTTCGAGTTCTCGGACTCGGTCACCGGCGGCATCGCCGAATCCGTCCGCCACCAGCGGAAGATGCTCGACAGGGAGGGGATCGAGTACACCGTCGAGCCGACGCCGTCGGCCGACGTGCTCCACCTCAATCTGATGGGCCCGCGGTCGGTCGCCCACGCGGCCCGGGCGAAGCGCCGCGGGACGCCGGTCGTGATCCACACGCACGTCACCGCCGAGGACTTCGGCGACAGCTTCCGCTTTACGAACGCGCTGGCGAAGCCGCTCCGGCCCTACCTCCGGGCGGCGTACGCTCTCGGCGACCGGTTGATCTGTCCCTCAGAGTACAACCAGAATCTGCTGCGGTCGTACACCGACTCGCCGACGACGGTGATCTCGAACGGCGTCGACCGCGAGAAGCTGGCGGGGTTCGAGGCGCTCGAAGACGAGTACCGCGAGCGCTACGACCTATCGGAGCCGACCGTGTTCCAGGTCGGCCACGTCATCAAGCGCAAAGGATTGGAGACGTTCGTCGAGACGGCCCGCGAGATGCCCGAACTCGACTTCGCGTGGTTCGGCCCGCTGGACCTCTCGCTGAAGGGCCGCGAGACGAAGCAGTTGATCCGCGAATCGCCCGAAAACTGCACCTTTACTGGCTTCGTCGACGACATCCGCGGCGCGTTCGCGGCGGGCGACGTGTTCTTCTTCCCGACCCACGAGGAAAACGAGGGGATCGCGCTGCTGGAGGCGATGAGCGCCGGGAAGCCGGTGGTCGTCCGCGACATCGACACGTTCGAGTGGCTCGACGACGGCCACGACTGCCTGAAGACCGACGGCGACTTTCAGGAGCAGTTAGATAGATTGAAAACACCAGAGCTACGACAGCAACTCGGTGACAACGCCGCCGCCACGAGCGAACGGTTCGCGCTCTCGAACACCGCCGAGCAGTTGCGCGACCTGTACGAGGAGGTGATTTGATATGAAAATCGGGTTCTTCACGGACAGTTACTTCCCCGAGATCGACGGGGTGACCTACACGATCAAGCACTGGCGCGAGAAGCTAGAGCGCAACGGCCACGAGGTGTACGTCGTCTACCCCGACGGCGACTACGACCCCGGCGACCGCGAGATCGCGGTCCCGTCGATCCCGAACCCGTTCTACAGCGGCTACCGGATCCCGCTGTTCGTCCGCACCTCGAAGCTGCCCGATCTGGACGTCGTCCACTGCCACGGTCCGGCCTCGGTCGGCATCCTCGGGCGCCTGTACGCGTGGCGTCAGGACATCCCCGCGGTGTACACCCACCACACGCCGATCGAGGAGTACTTCCCGCAGAGCGTCCACTCCGAGCTGGTGGGCTCGGCGCTGGCGTCGGCGTACGTACCCTGGGAGAACTCGCTGCTCGGCAGTTTTGACGCGGTGACGGCCTCGACCGAGCGCATCGATCGCGACGTCGATCACGTCCAGTTGCCCGTCGGCATCGATCTCGACTTCTTCGAGCCGACCGACGAAGACTGGTACCCCGAGCAGACGGTCGTCGGCTACAGCGGCCGAATCAGCGGGGAGAAAAACGTCGACGAGATCGTCGAACTCGCCGAGCAGCGCTCCGATCGCACGTTCGTCATCGTCGGCGAAGGTCCGTGTCGGTCGAAGCTCGAACGCCGAGCGCCCGACAACGTCGAGTTCAGGGACTTCCTCCCGCGCGAGGACCTGCCGACGTTTTACTCGTCGATCGACGTCTTCGTCACCGCGTCGACCGCCGACACGCTCGGACTCTCGACGCTGGAGGCCAACGCCTGCGGGACGCCGGTCGCCGCCACGGACGTGGCGCCCTTTACCTCGACGATCGAGGCGGAGAACGGCGTCCGCTTCGAGTACGAGGATCTCGACGCCATGGGTGAGGCCGTCGAGGCCTGTCTGGCCGAGGAGCGCGACACCCGCGCTGCCGTCCAGGAGTACGCCATTTCGAACACGCTCGAACGGCTGGAGGACCTCTATCAGGAAGTGACGCTGGCATCCGAGACCACGTCCGAACCGGCCGGCACGCGGAAGTTCCCCGAGCGCGACCACAGCTGAGTCGCGAGAAGATACTGACCTGCGGCGATGCGACAGCTTACTCCGCGAACGCCTCGGCGTCCAGCGGCGTCGCCGTCCGCCAGTAGTGATCCAGCGTGTCGTGAGCCCACGACCGAACGGCGTCGTCGTCGGTGTCGACCGACGCCTGCAGGACGCCGTTCTCGTCGCGCAACAGCAGGTGGACGACGTCGTCGGCGATCGTCACCGCGAGCGGGATCCCCTCCTCGCGGACCCGCACCGCGGCGCTGTCGGCGTCGAGCAGCGACGCCAGTCGATCGCGCAGTCCGGGATCGTCGTCGAGCGCGTCGATCGCGCGCTCCGAGAGCACGGCCCGGAACGTGAGGTCGCCCGCGGTCGTGCGCTCCTCGATCACCGAGAGGCTCTGCTCGTTGAACGCGTGCGAAAAGGCCCGCACCTCGTCGGCGGATCGCTCCAGATCGAGCAGTCGCTGGACCGGCGCGTTCGGCCGCGTCTGGCTCGGCACCGTGATGTTGGCGTCGGCGAGGTGACGCAGGTCGAAGTCCATCGCGTGGGTCGGCAGGTAGCGGACGATCTCCCGGAGCTCGCCTTCGGTTTCGAGGATCTCCAGCAGATCGGTAAAGCCCTTCGCGACGAGCCGACCGGTCGCCGTCGCGACGTACTCGCCGTCCTCGCGTCGCACCCACGAGCGGTCCTCGAAGTCGCCGAGGATGCGCCCGAGCGTCGCCTGCGAGGCGCCGGTCGCCTCGGCGAGCTCGGTCCGCGTCTTGCGGCCGTCCGCGAGAAGCCCCAGCACGTCGACGCGGTTCGAGGACAGCGCGAGGAACTCGATCTCCTCCAGCGCGGATTCCATACCGAATCTGGCACTCGTCGCGGGAAATCGCTTTCGCACCCTGAAACGCTTGCATCCCCCGCAGGATCGACACGCCGACACCCAATTTCTTCCCGTGAAATATTTTCTGAACGAAACTATAACCCCTGGAGTCCTACGGTAGAGTAAGATGATCCGCGCTCTCAGCACGCCGACGTTCGATCACTCGGCGCCCGCGTCGCCGGTCCGCTCGCAAGTCTCGGGCATCGGGAGGTGCGCGTAACCGTGGCCGATCGTCGCATCCTCGCCGCGTTCGCCGCGGCGGCCGTCCTCTTTGGCGGCACGTTCGTCGCCGCAAAGGCCGGGTTGGCGTACTTCCCGCCGCTGCTGTTCGTCGCGCTGCGGTTCGACATCGCCGCGGTCGCGCTGGCAGTCTTCGCGGTGGCGACGACCGCTCGCGAGGACTTGATTCCCGAGACTCGTGGCGACGTCGTCGGCATCCTCGCGACCGGCGTGCTCGCGATCGGGCTGACGAACGCCCTGCTGTTCGTCGGCCAGCAGTACGCCACCAGCGCGGTCGCGTCGATCGTGTTCAGCCTGAACCCGATCCTCACGCCCGTCTTCGCCGCGGCGCTGCTGGCCGACGAGCGACTCTCGGCCCGCGGCGCGGTCGGAATGCTGCTCGGACTGTTCGGCGTCGGGCTGGTCGTCGACCCCGACCCCGCGATGTTCCTCGACGGCGGCGTCGGCCAGCTGATCCTGTTCGCCGGCGCCGTCACCGGCGCGCTCGGGAGCGTCCTGATCCGCTGGGCCGACAGCACGATCTCCAGCACGGTCCGGACCGCCTGGGGACTGCCCTTCGCCGCCGCGCTCTCCCACGCGCTCAGTCTGGGCGCCGGCGAGTCCGCGGCGTCGATCGTCTGGACGCCCGAGGCCGTGCTGGCGCTCGTGTACGTCGGCATCTTCGCCGGCGCGATCGCCTACATCGCCTACTTCGGCCTGCTCGACCGCACCGGCGCGATCCGCGCGAACCTGGTGTTCTACGCGGTGCCGGTCGTCTCGACGCTGGGCGGCTGGGCGCTGCTCGACGAGCAAATTTCGGGGCTGGCGATCGTCGGCTTCCTGACGATCTTCGCCGGCTTCGCGGTGCTGGGCACCGAGGACGTCGACGTTCGCGGGCAGGTCGCGCGGCTGGCCGGGCGGCTACCGGACGAGGTCGTGGAGAGTGAAGAGGCCGAGGAGCGACTCGGGATTCGGAACGAGCCGCGAGGGTTCGAGTCGGACTGATCTCGGGGGCGGTTCGCGGTCTTTTTCGGACGGATCGGCGGATCAGTTTTCGGCCGAACTGTCGTACATCGCCTCGACTCCCGTTCGCCGCGGATCAGCTCGTCGACGCCGTCAGTGAGCGTGACGGCGCCGGACACGGTCGGGCGATAGTACGTGTACAGGCCGTCCTGCCCGCGGTCCGTTCGCCGGCGCTTCTCGACGAGACCGACGTCGACGAGTTCGTCGAGGTGGTAGTGGATCGTACTGTCGTCGATATCGATCGCGGCTTCGAGCTCCCTGGGACTCATCTCGCCCCCGTGGACGAGTCGGTAGAGACTCTCCCGGCCGACGCTTCCGTCGGACTGCGGCGCTCGCTGGAAGTTTTATCACGAACGATTGCGAACAAGTCTCGCAAGCGACCGATGGCTTCGCTCCCTCGGTCACCACGCCCATGACCCACGACTGTTCGTTCCTGACGTCTCTCGACCTCGACGGCGACGTCTCGTTCGGGGATTCCGATCGCGATAGCCACGCCGGCGACTGGGGAACCGCTGCGGACGAGCGGGTCCGACCCGACGCCGTGGTCTTCGCCGAGTCGACCGAAGACGTATCCGAGGTACTGGCCGCGGCCGACGAGCGCCGCGTCCCGGTGACGCCCTTCGCCGCGGGCACCAGCCTGGAAGCGAACGCGACGCCGACTCACGCCGGCGTCTCTCTCGACCTGACCCGGATGGATGCGGTGCTGGACGTCCGCCCCGACGACCTGCAGATCGATGTCGAACCGGGCGTCTACGGGTCCGCGATCGACGAGGCTGTCGCCGAACACGGTCTGTGGTTTCCCCCGCTCCCTTCTTCGGGCGACATCTCGACCGTCGGCGGCATGATCGCTAACGACGCGTCGGGGATGCAGACCGTCGAGTACGGCGAGGTCGGCGACTGGGTGCTCGGACTGGAGGCGGTGCTCGCCGACGGGAGCGTGATCGAGACCGGCTCCAGAGCGGTCAAGACTTCCAGCGGCTACAACGTCGGCGACCTGCTGGTCGGCAGCGAGGGGACGCTGGCGGTCGTCACGCGCGCGACCCTGGAACTCGCGGGGCGGCCGGAGCAGATCCGCGGCGGCCGGGCGTTGTTCCCGACGCTCGACGACGCCGCGTCGGCCGTCTTCGACGCGGTTCGGTCGGGGGTCGACGTCGCGAAGATCGAACTCGTCGACGCGACCAGCGCGACGATGGCCAACGAGTACTCGGGGACCGACCTCCCCGACGTGCCGACGGTGTTCCTCGAGTTCCACGCGGACAACGGGATCGAAGCGGAGATCGACTTCTGTCGGACGATCTTCGAGGCTCACGACGTAGAGCGCTTCGACCAGGCACCCGACGACGAGGGCATGGCCGAACTGTGGCAAGCGCGCAAGGATCTCGCGTTCGCCGTCAGGAGCTACGATCCCGACCTGACGGCCACGTCGCCCGGTGACGTGACCGTCCCGATCAGCGACTATCCCACGATCGTCCGGTACGTCCGGGACCTGGCCGACGAACACGACCTGTTGATCCCCTGCTTCGGCCACGCCGGCGACGGCAACCTCCACTACTCGGTGCTGGTCGACGAGTCGGACCCGGCGGAAGTCGAATCCGGGAAAGAGGTCTCCGAGCAGATCGTCCGGAAAGCTCTCGAACTCGGCGGGACCTCGACCGGCGAGCACGGCATCGGTACCGGCAAGCGCGAGTACCTCGTCGCCGAGCACTGCGACGCCGGCGTCGAGGCGATGCGCCGGATCAAGCGAGCGCTCGATCCCAACGACACGCTCAACCCGGGGAAGATCTTCCCGGAAACCGCCGACGAGGAGCGACTGTGGGTCGAGGCGCCGGATCGGGACGGACCGTCCAGCGACGCGTCGTAGGGAACACCGCGCGGAGAACGCCGGGCTGCGGTGCGGCGCGGCTCGGCGCGGCGGCGCGGACGACCTACTTCCGGCGGGGCTCAGTCGTGGACCAGCACGTCGAGCACGACCGGTCCCTCGGTTTCGATCCCGCGCTCGACAGCCGCTTCGATCTCGCCCGGACGCTCGATCAACCGGCCGGCGGCGCCGTGGCTTTCGGCGTTCGCGGGGATGTCGATGGGCGGGTCGATGTCCATCCCGACGAACTCGTGGCCGGACTCCTCGCCGCCGAATATCTCGAGCGCGTTGTCCTTGAGGATCCGGTAGTTCCGGTTATCCGGTATCACGACGGTGAGATCGACGCCCTGGCGGACGGCAGAGTACAGCGCCTGCGGGTAGTAAAGGTACGAGCCGTCGCCGACGAAACCGAGCACGTCTCTCGGTTCGCGATCGTCGCGGTCCCGTTCGGCGATGGCGGCCCCGACCGCCGCGGGGAGGCCGTAGCCCAGTCCGCCACCCTTGTTCGAGACGTACTGTTCCGGCTCGAACGACCAGCGAGTCAGCATTGCGTACTTCGCGGTGACGCCCTCGTCGACGACGTACGCGTCCGGCGCCGCCACCTCCAGCGCGTCGACGAGTTCCGCCTTCGAGGCTCGCGGGTCGTCGCTCTCGTCCTCGCCCATCGCGTCGACGCGCCGGGCCGCCATCTGCTTGAACGATTCGACGGTCGCCAGCCGCGAGTTCACGGTCTCGGCGTCTATGCGGTCATCAACCCGGTCTGCGAGTGCCCGCAGTACCCGCCCGAGGTCGCCCAGTACGGCCGCGTCGGCGGGCTGGTTCTTCCCGATTTCTCGGGCATCGTCGCCGACGTGGACGCAGGTCGTGTCCGCGCCCACGAGGTCGCGCTCGTGGCTCCACAGCGTGGTGTTCGTAGAACACCCTGCGAACAGCAGCACGTCGGTGCTCATGATCGTCGCCGCCAGATCCTCGTCCGGCGGAATATAGGACACCCACTGATCGTGATCGGTCGGGAAATCGACCTCGCAGGCGAGAATCTCGCCGTGGACTCGCAAACCCCCTGCCTCGGCCAGGTCCACGGCGGCCTCGACGGCGTCGACGCCCGATCGGGCGACGCCGTCGCCGACCACCAGCACCGCGTCCTCGGCGTCGACGAGCAACTCGGCCGCGTGTTCGATCTGTCCGGGATCGCCGCGCCCGGCGTCCGGGATCGGGCCGAGGCGCTCGGGTTCGGCGTCCGTCTCGGCCGTCGTCACGTCCATCGGCAACCCGAGGAAGACCGGCCCCGTCGGCGGCGTCAGCGCCGTCCGGAACGCCCGACGGAGCATCGTCGGCAGCGCCGCGACGTCCAGCACCTCCGCCGACCACTTGCAGAACTGGTCGGTCAACTCCTCGAGGTCGCCGCTCAGGATCGGCTCTTCGTGGCGAAAGTCGGTGGCGTGGTGCCCGGCGGTCACGACGATGGGCGCCCCGGCGAAGCGCGCGTTCATCAGGTTGCCTGCCCCGTGGGCGACTCCGGGCGTGGTGTGCAGATTTGCGACCCCGACCGGCAGCACGTCCGGATCGTGGTGGCTGTGGTAGCGCCGCGTCTGGGCGTACCCGCCGGCCATCCCGACGGCGATATCCTCGTGCAGTCCGAGCACGTACTCCGGGTCGCCGTCGGCCAGCGCACGCAGCACCGGCAGTTCGGTGGTCCCGGGGTTGCCGAACACGTACTCGACGCCGTACCGCTCCAGAGCGTCGACGAACAGGTTCGCTCCCGTATACGCGTCTCCCATGCTTCCTACTGGCACGGGCCATCAAGTTGGCTCTTTGGTGGGTCGCCGGCGTGCGGAGACACAGAAACGAGTCGGCGATGTCAAACCGGAGGAAGACGTGCTCACTTCGTTCGTCACGATGTCACGCTCACTTCGTTCGTGTGACTGTCGCAAAATCCGTAGTGGGTTGGGGCGGAGTCGAACCGCCGACCTGCTCCGTGTGAAGGAGCCGTCATAACCAGGCTAGACCACCAACCCGGTACAGAAATCGGTACTCGGAGCCGAGACTTAAGACTTGCTTCTCGGAGCGATCACGTCCCGCGGTATCGCCGGACGCGACGGCGGGCGTCGGCGGCGAAGTCGGCCGCCTCGTTCTCGGTGCGATCGGTGGCCTCGTCCAGCTTCGCGCGAAGCCGCTCGACGCGGCCCGGTTCCGGTTCCTCCTCGCGCCCGGCGAGTTCGCGGGCCTTCGCCACGACGGGTTCGAGCGTCTCGACGACGCCCTGCTTGGCGTGTGCTCCCGCTCGGGCCAGGTAGTACCGCGCATCGCTGAAGTGCCGGTTCATATCTGACCGTAGGAAGGCAACAGATATAACGGTTGTGGCGTCACACTGCTGACGTGTCGCACGCCTTCGGGCGATCAGGCCGTGTGGAGCGCGCTCGCGTACGATCCTACTGATCCCGGGGCGAGCCGAACCGCTCCACCTCGCAACGTTTGCTTTTAGGCGAGCCGAAACCGGTGGCTTTAACAAATTGTTAGGCATACCTAAAATCGCGGCGTCGGAGGCAACCGTTGGATGACGCTCCTGCCCTCCACCCGTGGTGTGCCAGCAGACTGGGGGACCGGCGACGGTCCCCGCCAGACGGTCGAGGTTCCGTGGGCATCGGACTCGACACGTCCCGTAGCATCTCTCTTTCGCGACAACGACCGACGCCGAGTCACCGGTTCACAAACGGTTTTACTGTTCGGCCGTCCAAACGGACCACGAATGTTCAGCCGGCTCTCGATCCCGACGCCGTTCCAGGTCGGCCCGGTCAACGCCTACCTCGCCGGGCGGACGATAATCGACCCAGGGCCCGACAGCGAGGAGTCCTGGGAGGCTCTCGCGGCGGGGCTCGCCGACCACGATCTGGAACCGGGCGACCTCGATCGCGCGCTGATCACCCACCCCCACCCCGATCACTTCGGCGCCGCGCGGCGGCTCCGCGAGGCCGGGGTGGAGATTCTCGCCGCACCCGCAACAGCCGAGATCATCCGGGCGTTCGGCGACCGACTCGACTACGAGCAGTCCTTCTTCGAGGACTTCTTCGTCGCTCACGGGATGTCCCGTTCGACCGCCAGCACCGTCGTCGAACTGCCGGAGGCCTATCTCCCCTACGCGCCGGACTGCGAGGTCGACGCCACGCTCGCGGACGGCGACGTGCTGGAGATCGCCGATCTGGACGTGACGGTCGAAGCCGTCGAGGGCCACGCGCCGGGCGAGCTCATCTTCACGTACGAGGCAGCCGGCCGGGACCGAGCGATCGTCGGCGATCACGTGCTCGGCGACGTGACGCCGAACCCGCTCTTGCAGCCGCCGGCCGAGCCCGGCGGGGAGCGCCCGCGCATGTTGCCGGCGTACAACGACTCGCTGGCCGAACTCCGCGACCGCGGGCTCGACGAGATCCTGCCCGGCCACGGCGAGCGGATCGAGGCGCCCGGCGAGAGAATCGACGAGATGCTGGCCGCCCACGAGGACCGCACGGACAACGTCCGCGCGCTCGTCGAGGAACCCGCCACCGCGATGGACGTGATGGAGGGGCTGTTCGACGACCTGCCCGCGACCGAGTACTTCCCGGCGATGAGCGAGGCGATCGGCCACCTCGACGTGCTCGAAGCGCGAGGCGACGTGACGCCGACCGAGGGCGACGACGGGCTCGTTCGCTACGAGGCGACGGGAGCATGAAGCGCACGCAAGCCGTCGCGCTCGGCGAGGCGCCCGCGGATCTCGTGATCACCGGCGGGCGGGTGTTCCTCCCCGAGACCGGCGAGTTCCGCGCGCTCGACGTCGCGATCTGCGACAACGAGGTTGCCGCGCTCCCCGACGACGCGGACGACGTGATCGGCGAGAACACCCGCGTGATCGACGCCGACGGCCGGGCCGTGCTGCCGGGCTTCATCGACGCCCACACGCACGTCGACACGGTTCAGACGCTGGAAAACGCCTATCACTACGCGCTGGAGGGCGGCACGACGACCGTCGTCACCGAAACCTCCGGGCTGGGCGGCGCGTTCGGCGCCGAGGGCGTCGAGGCGCTGCTCGCGGCCACGTCGTACCTGCCGATCACAGTGAAGGCGACCGTTCCGCCCCAGCCCCTCGCGGACACGTTCGAGGAGCCCCGCGCCGACGAGGACGAGGCCGAGGCGCTCGCCGAGTTGCTCGCGGACGACCGGATCGTCGGCGTCGGCGAGACCGACTGGATCCACGTCGTCGGGCGCGACTCGCCGATCGAGCGGCTCCACGAGCGCGCCGAGAGGGAAGGCAAGCGCAGCTGCGGCCACGGCGCGGGCTGCGACGGCGCCAAGCTCTCGGCGTTCGCGGGCGTCGTGGACAACGACCACGAGGCGATCACCGCCGACGGCATCGTCGAGCGCGTCGAGCGCGGCATCCACGCGATCGGCCGGTACGGCTCGATCCGGGACGACGTCGAGGCGGTCGCCGGCGCGGTCGACCGCGTCGGCGCCGCGGAGCTATCGCTCTCGACCGACGGGATGTGGCCCCGGAAACTGCTCGACGAGGGGCTGATGGACGCCGTCGTCCGGCGGACGATCGAGGCGGGCGTCGACCCCGCGGACGCGATCCGGATGGCGACGCTCAACCCCGCGCGACACTTCGGGCTCGACGACCGCGGGAGCCTCGCGCCGGGCAACGCCGCGGACGTGCTGCTCGTCGACGACCTCGAATCGGTCAACGTGACCACGGTGATCAGCGGCGGCGAGGTCGTCGTCCACAACAACGAGGTCCGCGTCGCGCCCCGAAGCCACGAGTACCCCGACCGGTTCTACGACGCCGTCGACGTGCGGACCGATCCCGACGCGTTCCGCGTCCCGGCCGACGCCGCCGACGCCGAGGGCCACGTGCGCGCAATTCAACTGGGCGAGGGACTGCTCTCCCACGAGACGACGGTCGAACCCGCAGAAGTAGATGGCGAACTCCGCGCCGCGCCCGAGCGCGACGTCGCCAAGGTCGCGCTGCTCGATCGCCATCCCGACGCCGACGGCTCGGGCTTCACCGGATTTCTGACGGGGTACGGCATCGAGCGCGGCGGCGTCGCGACGAGCATGACGATGGAGGCCACCGGCGTGCTCGCGGTCGGCGCCGACGACGCCGATCTCCGCGCCGCAGTCGAACGAGTCAACGAGCTCGGCGGCGGCTGGGCGGTGGTCCGCGACGGCGACGTGATCGCCGAACTTCCCTACCGGGTCGCCGGCTGTGCTGCTGATCTGGAGGTTGAAGAGACCGCGAAGCTGCTCGACGCCGCCGAGAACGCGGTGCGCTCGCTGGGCGTCGGCGTCGAGCGGCCGCTGGTCTCGCTGGCGTCGCTGCCGTTCGTCGGCGTCCCGACGATGAAGCTGACGACCTCGGGGTACGCCGACGTCGTGCGCCGGGAGCTGGTCGGCCTCGATCCCGACTAGTATTCCGGATTTTCCTCGCGGACGCCGTCGCGCTTGTTCACGGCGCGTGCGAGCACGAACAGCGCGTCGGAGAGCCGGTTCAGATACTGGACGGCCTCGCCGTTGATCGTCTGGTCGGCCGCGAGCGCGACGGTCCGGCGCTCGGCGCGCCGACACACCGTTCTGGCGTGGTGAAGCCGCGATCCCTTCTCGCTCCCGCTCGGCAGGATGAACTGCTCTAAGGGGTCGAGTTCGTCGTCGAAGGAGTCGATCATCGCCTCCAGCTCGTCGGTGTGGTCGTCGCGCACGACGGGATCGTCCTCGTCGGGGTCGGGGTTGGCGAGGTCGGCCTGCGCGACGTGGAGGTGATTCTGGATCGCGGCGAGGTGGTCGTCGACGTCGTCGTGACCGGTCGGTCGGACCGTTCCGAGCAGCGCGTTCAGTTCGTCGACCGTGCCGTAGGCCTCGATCCGCGCGCTGGTCTTCGAGACGCGGGACATGTCCCGGAGATCGGTCATCCCCTCGTCGCCGCGGCCGGTGTAGATCTTCATGTCCGGACCCACGGAGCGGACCACCTTAGTTCTCCCCGGGACGATGTTCGCTGTCCGCTCGGAATCCGCTACTCGCCCGAGCCGGTGATCGCGTTCGCCAGTTCCTGCCGATCGAACAGCCGCTCGTCCTCGGGAATCTCGGGGTAGGAAGCGCCGCCGTCGGGCGTACCGGGCCACTCGCCGAACTGCTCGGGGTAGAGCTGCTTGGCGCCCATCTCCAGCTGGAACAGGTTCATGATCGGGCCCTGATAGCGCATCCCGGCGGCGTACACGCGGTCGTTCTGCACGGCGGAGAGCTTCTGGCCCGACGCCTCGCTATCCAGCTGGTTGCGCACCTGAGTCATGTCGTGGCGGGGCGTCAGTCCCCAGAGGTGCAAGATAACGTCCGGATCGGCTTCCAGCATGGTTTCGTAGTCGACGGTACCCCACAGCTGCTCCCAGTCTTGATCGGCGAACGCGTCGGTCGCGCCGAGCGGGCGCGTGTCGGCCAGCCAGTACCCCGGCTTGTTCAGGTGGTAGGTGAAGAACTGATCGTTCTGGGCGCTGTACGTGACCCGCACCGCGGTCGGACGTTCCTCCTCGGGCGGGAGATTCTCCTCGATCGTCGCGACGGCGTCGTCGCGGATCGACTTGATCGCCCGATAGCGCTCGGACTCGTCGAACACGGCTGCGACCTTCGCGAACAGCTCCCAGAGGCCGTAGTACTCGTACTGGTCGCGGTATCCCTCGGGCGGTTGTGCGTTCGTACCGCTGTAGAAGTTGCCGAACCAGGGACCCTGCTGGTTTCGGATCTCGTCGATGCGCGACTGGTCCCAGTTGCTCTGGGTGCTCACCCAGGCGGGGTCCGCCAGATGAACGTCGGCGGCGGTCGTGTAGACCGTCTCGGGACTGAAGCTGCCGTCCAGCGGGTTCAGGAGGTCGCCCCACTCGTAGTCGACGCCCTCCAGGTGGTCGTAGTAGTGGCTCATCGTCGTCTCGGCCATCTCGGTGGCGAACATCGACTCGATCGCGCCGCTGTGGCCGAGCGCCACGGCCATGTCGGCGTACTGCGGGTAGATCGTGAACACGCTCTCGGGTGGAGCGTCGAACTCGACCTCGCCCATCGGCGCCATCGACACCGAGTAGGAACCTTCCGAGGACTCCGATCCGGGCGTTTCGCCGAGACAGCCGGCCAGCGAGGCGCTGCCGGCCAGCACGCCCAGAGATCGAAGGTAATTCCGCCGCGTCCAGCCGTCACCGGTCGTCGCGTCGTGCATGTGTTTAGGCACGCCTAAAACATCTAAAAGACTTGTGTTTGCGCTCAATGCGGGAGACCGACCGGTGCAGTACAGCCACTCCGGTCCGACCGGTGCGAGACACGCTTATCCACACAATCTCGGAGGATGGATTTGATGCGTGCCTTCTTTTCTGTTGAATCGTGGTCGAACTAACCGGTCGATACGTCCGCGTATCTAACAGTGTATTCGATTAGCAGCAGCCGTCCCGTTCTGGCGTCCACTTACATGCATTGCCTGTCGTAAGGTCGTTTTCGTCGATGTAGGTCGACAGACAAGCGTAGTTACAGAAGTATGCAGGCGACCCACAGTCGTCCACACAGTCACGGACACAGATGGGGTCGTGGTCGAAAATAAACGAATCACAGTACACGCACGTCTCGTCCGCGTGGGGAGTGGCGATAGTCGTGGACATACTCGTTCTATGAGATGGACGACGGAAAGCGTTTCCTGAGGTAGCTAATAAGCTCCTTCCCCAGACGCTCGTCGAACTGACGGGGATGGTCGTTCTGACACGGGTGGTTCCAGCATGGCTTCTCCCGGAGCGCCCAACGCCGATTCCACTTTTCGACAGGGTACGAGGCGATTAAGCGCTCACAGAATGTAACGAAGCCGATACTGCGTTCGTTCCGAAGCACAGCGAAATCGTCGAACGAAGGGAAGCGGCGACTGGAAAGGTCTGGACCAATTGCCAACACTGTGAGAAGTTGACGCGACCAGAAGTTGAGACTGGTACTCTCAATGCATACGCGTTCAGCCCACACGATCTTGAACGTCGTTTTTACCTCAGGGAACTTCACCGACGTATTCTCTTTCTACCGCACCGATTCTGATTCAGATCGGTGATGGTACCGCTGTACCCAGGGTTCAACTTGATTCCAGAGTTTCGAGGGGCTCGTCGAGGGAAACATATTAGTGCTCACTTGTATAAGCTAGTGCTGATATGACAGAGGATGCGATCACGGATGGGGCCACGGGAGGGGCCGAGACCTGCTGCACACCGCCCGGAGACGTCGACTCGGACGCGATGGCGACAGACCTCCAAGTACTGACCGCGATGGGGAACGACACACGATACGAGCTGCTTCGCCGAATCTCGAACGCCGATGACGGCGTCTGCGTCTGTGATCTCGAAGCCGCCGTCGGCGTCAGTCAGAGCGCCGTCAGCCAAGCGCTCTCCCGCTTGTACACCGCAGGACTTGTCACGCGCCGCAAAGAGGGGTCCTGGCGGTACTACGAACCGACTGAAACGACCGCGGCCCTTCTCGAAACCCTCGACGAGCTGCGAGGTGCCCATGAGTAACGATACTACGGCGGCCGGTGACCGTGACCCCGAGGAGACCCGCGAGATGGTGCGCGAACGCTACGGGACTATCGCTTCGGACAGTCAGGACTGCTGTGGCGATGTCGGCATCGATACCACCGACGACGATGGGTGCTGTGAGGGCAACGCGGACGCGACCGGGAGCGAACGCCTTGGCTACGACGCCGACGATGTCGCGTCGGTCGCAGATGGCGCAGACCTTGGCCTCGGGTGTGGAAATCCGAAGGCGTTCGCCGAGATGACGCCCGGCGAGACAGTGCTCGACCTCGGCTCGGGTGCGGGCTTCGACTGCTTCCTCGCTGCAGAGGAGGTCGGCCCGGACGGCGACGTCATCGGCGTCGACATGACACCAGAGATGGTCTCGAAAGCGAGGGAAAACGTTGCGAAGAACGACGCCGTCAACGTCGAGTTTCGCCTCGGTGAGATCAGTCACCTGCCGGTTGCAGACGCGACCGTCGACGTCGTCATCTCGAACTGCGTCGTCAACCTCGCTCCGGAAAAACAACGGGTGTTCGACGACGCCTACCGCGTTCTCAAGCCCGGTGGCCGCGTCGCCATCTCGGATGTCGTCCAAACCGCCCCGTTCCCCGACGACGTCAAGATGGACCCGGACTCGCTAACTGGCTGTGTCGCCGGTGCGTCGACTGTCGATTCCCTTGAAGCGATGCTCGACAGTGCCGGCTTCGAAGCGATCGAGATAGCCCCTAAAGACGAGAGCACCGAGTTCATCAGCGATTGGGACGCTGATCGCGATCTCAGTGACTATCTCGTTTCTGCCACTATCGAGGCCCGGAAACCAGCGCACCCCACCTGACTGATCAGCAGGTGTGGGCAGTTCTGCCCACTCAATAGCCCCTACAGAGAGTGTACGACCTCGTTGCGCCTGCGCTACGGTTCGTCTTGATGGACTTCGTCAAATAGGGCCTCGACGCGTTGCTCCACGTCGTCACGAATCTCGCGGACAGTATCAAGATCTTGTCCGTGAGGATCGTCTAGCGCCCAGTCCCGAACATCCACATCTTCTGCGTCCAGTTCCAGCGTCGAACAACCCATCGTAGCGACGATGTCGCACGATTCGAGCTCGTCAGTCGAGACTTCCCGCGGTGTTCGGTCGGAGAGATCGAGGTCCCGCTCTCGCATGACCGTGACGACTTCCTCGTGAACGTGCTCAGCCGGGTGTGTCCCCCCTGTGAGAATTTCGATGCTGTCCCCTAGCTCTCGCTGGTCACGCTCTTGTTCGGCGAACGCTGCCGACATTTGACTGCGACCGGCATTCTGGACACACACGAATCCCAACTTCGTCGTCGATTCCGTACCCATGAGGAATACCCTCTCTTAGGCCGTCTTAAGGGTTCATATGAGGAATATCTCGCCCTATATAGGACCAAATAGCTGCCGTGTCAGAGCTGGAGCCACTCTCAAACACTGACCACTGAAGCGGGTTCCAACGGAGCGGTGAGAACTAGCTCGCCGATCGCTCTCGTCGACTGGTCATAGCTCCCGCGATCCATCGAGGGCGATGAGGACAGCATTGGCGCGCGCTGTCGCACGATATTTTCGCCACTTCCCCTCTTTACGGCGTGTGACGAGTCCAGCATCGGTGAGCTGGGACAGGGCGTGGCTGATCGCGCTGTCGCTAACATCGAGTAACGGCGCAAATTCGCAGACGCAGAGTTCCTCGCCAGCGACGTGGAGGATACGAACGATCTTGTACCGGGTCTCGTTCGCGAGCGCCGATAGCAGCCCGACATCTTGGTCCAGCGCTGGCCCACCCGCGGCCGCATCAATCTCTTCGAGTTCCGCCAGACGCTGGGAGACCTCCTCGTCACCACAGCCACCCCGTTCGTCGGCGAGATACCGCTGTAGCCGCTCAGTCGATGACATACACATCGATTGAGCAGATAGTGGATTAAGCATTGTGGAGCGACCTGCGAGCCACGCGCATTCGATTGACATCCGATCATTTTAGGATTCTATAAGATGGCTCCAGAAATACATTGGCAGTAATCTTCTATTTTGACGTGTTTTGAGGCCCTAAACGCCGCACATGTTCTGAATCGCACGTTGGGCCACGTCCGCGCTGAGCCGAAGAGCTTATGACCATGATTGAATAACTGCTCAACTGAATGCAAGGCAACTCTGTCCACTCCGTGATCCATGATAGCTGCATTGTCGACCAGACAATTGAGCGAGCGATCTATTCTCACCAATGACTGAACTCACCCTGTACGAGGAGGCGATGTGTTGCTCCACCGGCGTCTGTGGTCCTGACCCCGACGAAGAGCTCGTTGAAGTCAGCGCCGCCCTCGATCAACTCGAAGCGGAGTTCGAGGACGTCGACGTCTCGCGGGCGAACATGCAGCACAACATCGATCAGTTCCTCGAAACGCAGCGCATCTACGATCTGGTCGAGGAACACGGCCCCTCGATCCTGCCGATCACCGTCGTCGACGACGAAATCGTCGCCAAGTCCGAGTACCTCTCGTACGACGAACTCGCGGCAGCACTCGAAACCACTACCCAGACACAGGAGGCCTAACGCATGAGCACAACGCCCACCGACGCGCGAGCGGTCGTCGAGCCGACGAGTGATGAGACCGAGTTCGTCTTCTTCAGCGGCAAAGGCGGCGTCGGCAAGAGCACCGTGAGCTGTGCGACGGCAACTTGGCTCGCCGACAACGACTACGAGACGCTGCTGGTGACGACCGACCCTGCGCCGAATCTCTCGGACATCTTCGGCCAAGAGATCGGCCACGAGGTCACCGCGATCGACGACATCGAGAACCTTTCGGCCATCGAGATCGACCCGGACACTGCCGCCGAGGAGTACCGCCAAGAGACGATCGAACCGATGCGCGAACTGCTCGGTGAGGACGAAATCGAGACGGTTGAAGAACAGTTGAACAGTCCCTGCGTCGAGGAGATCGCCGCATTCGATAACTTCGTCGACTTCATGGACAGCCCGGAGTACGATGTCGTCGTCTTCGACACCGCTCCCACGGGACACACCATCCGTCTGATGGAGCTGCCCTCCGACTGGAACGCCGAACTGGAGAAAGGCGGCTCGACCTGCATCGGGCCGGCAGCCTCGATGGAGGAGCGCAAACAGGACTACGAGCGTGCCATCGACACGCTTCAGGACGACGAACGAACCTCATTCGCGTTCGTCGGCAAGCCCGAGGACTCTTCGATCGACGAGATCGAGCGCAGTGCAAGCGACCTCGGCGACCTCGGGATCGAGTCCCAACTGCTGATCATCAACGGCTATCTCCCCAGTTCGGTGTGTGAGGATCCGTTCTTCGAGGGGAAGCGGGAAGACGAGCAGGCCGTTATCGAGCGCGCACGGACGGAGTTCGGCGCCGACGCGATGGCGACGTACCCACTCCAGCCGGGCGAGATCGCAGGGCTCGACCTACTCGCAGATGTCGGCGGCGTCCTGTACGACGGCGACGAGGCGACCGTCGATGTCGGGACGGCGACTGACATTGACGCCGAAATCGCAGTCGACTTCGAGTCGATGGCTGACGCCGAGGCAGTCGCCGATCAGCTGCAACCGGGCGACGAGACACGGTACCTCTTCTTCACCGGGAAGGGCGGCGTCGGCAAGAGTACGATCGCTTCGACGGCGGCGACGAAGCTCGCCGAAGCTGGCCACGAAACGCTCGTCGTCACAACCGACCCGGCCGCCCACCTCGAGGACATCTTCGGCGAACCGGTCGGCCACGACCCGACCTCGGTCAGCCAGGCGAACCTCGACGCCGCGCGGATCGACCAGGAGAAAGCGCTGGAAGAGTACCGCACGCAGGTCCTCGACCACGTCACCGGAATGTACGAGGACAAAGAGGACACTCAGATCGACGTGGACGCGGCGATCGCAAACGTCGAAGAGGAACTGGAGTCACCGTGCGCCGAAGAGATGGCCGCCCTCGAGAAGTTCGTGAGCTACTTCGACGAAGACGGCTACGACGTCGTCGTCTTCGACACCGCCCCCACGGGGCACACGCTCCGACTGCTCGAACTTCCCTCTGACTGGAAGGGCTTCATGGACCTCGGGTCGCTGACGAAGGGCGCCGCCCCCGCGAAAGGCGACCAGTACGACGAGGTCATCGAGACGATGAAAGACCCTGAACAGAGTACGTTCGCGTTCGTGATGTACCCCGAGTACACCCCGATGATGGAGGCCTACCGGGCCGCTGCAGACCTCGAAGATCAAGTCGGGATCGAAACCTCGCTGGTGGTAGCGAACTACCTGCTCCCCGAGGAATACGGCGACAATGCCTTCTTCGAGAACCGCCGCGCCCAGCAGGCGGAGTACCTCGGCGAGATCAGCGATCGGTTCAACGTGCCGATGATGCTCGCCCCTCTGCGTCAGGACGAGCCAGTCGGACTGGACGAACTGCGCGCGTTCGGTGAAGAGATCACCGGGCTGGACGATGTCACCGAGGAGGCGGAACAGGAGGTGACAGCGTCGTGAGCGAAGCTGTATCGGAGGAGCCAGCCGTCGAAGCGTCGTTGCAGGCGTTCACCGAGACGCTCTGCGACTCAGAGACCTACCAGCAGTTCGTGGACGCAAGCGAGCAACTCGAAGCCGACGATGAAGCGCAGTCACTGCTCGAAACGTACCAGCAAAAACAACAGCAGCTGCAAGGAGACGAGTTCGACTCGTCGGTCATGAGCGATCTTCAGGAACTCCAGACTGAGCTCTCGAACAACGAGACGATCCAACAGCATCGGGCAGCGCAGGAGGAACTCGTCGCCCTGCTCAAGCAGACGAACGATGTAGTCAGCGAGCAGATCAGACGGGAGTTCGCGCAGTCACTCGGAGGTGGGTGCTGTTGAGCTCGTCCGACGAAGACGTGCTGGCTGCCGCCGAGGCGCTCGGGGAGGACCTCGATGTGGCGCAGTCGGAGGCGACGGCGGCTGAGTTCGAGTCGCTGTTGATCGAATGCAATGAAACGATTAGTGACGAGATCGGTCTCGAGTACGGCGCCGTCTGCGACGCCGGAAGCGACTGTTGCTAACAGCAGCTCTGGTGGCTACTCCAATTTTTCTTATATCAGTAGACGGATGCTGATAGAGGGTGAGCTGTCAGTATCCAAGCTGTCAGTATCCATCTATTGCAGAAGTGTCTGTGTCCAATTCTTCGATGACACGGAGAGGGTATGATCGATGTCGAGTACATCAAAAAAGTGGTGAGTGTGGACGTGGCGCCGATCAGCAGACATAAATCGAGTTCTAACCACAGCGGATAAAAGGCACGCATCAAATTCATCCTCCGAGGTTGTGGTATCCACGACTGACGAATTTTATATATCAGCATATGATTTATTACTTGTTGGCGCTCCGGCAATGGCACTCGAATCGGCCGACGGGCGGGACCGCTCGGAGAGCGCGAGAAACAGTAGTGTTAAATTCCGAGAGCCGGGTACTGTCGCGTATGGAACTGGATCAGTACTGTCCGCAGTGTGAGGCCGAACACACGTTCTGGCTCGCGGCCAGCACGGAACTCCACCTCGGAACGAAGACGAAGTGGCGCTGCCCCGAGTGCAACTACGGCTTCGTGAAGATCGACGACACCGTCGACACGAGCGCGACGGCCTGACTACACGAACGCCTGCGAGAACTCGTCGACCGGCAGCACGGAGTAATCGACCGACAGCGTGTCTTGGGTCGCGCGGATCTTCCCGACGAACGCGGAAATCTCCTCCAGACGCCCCTCCAAGATGAACAGCTCCATGCAGTAGTGGTCGCCGACGTGGCTGTGGAAGTTCGACGCCACGAGATCCTCGTGCTCGTGGCGCAGGTGCATCATCCGCTCCTCGACGCTGGTCGTCTCGTAGTCGAAGACGACCGTGACGACGCCCATCAGTTCCTTGTCCTCCAGACGCTGGTCCTCGAACTCGCCGAGCAGATTGCGCGACGCCTCGCGGATCACCTCGCTGCGGCCGGTGTACCCGTGATCCTCGGAGAATTCGTCGATCCGTTCGAGCAGTTCCTCCGGCATCGAGACGCTCACGACGGTCATATGTTAACTGACCGCGCTCGAACTATTAAGAATTGCTAACCGCCAGTCGCGGGACGCCTACGCGTCCTCTGATTCGCCCAGGGACTGCCAGGAGAGCCGCAGGTCCCTGGCGGCGGCGGTCTGGTCGATCCGCCGGGCTGCGGTCCGCTGGGGCGCATCGGTCGCCGCGTCGGCGTCCTGCCGAGTCGAAGCCGAGGCAAGGCTCGACGAGCTTTGCTCGTCGGTGTCTTCGCCCGCCACGGCGTCGAACGCCGCGGCGAGTTGGTCGAGCGAATCCTTGCTCTCGACCTCGGTCGGTTCGGTCATCAACGCCTCGGGGACGATTTCGGGCCACTTCGTCGTCGGCGGGTGGACGCCGAAGTCGAGCATGCGCTTCGCCACTTCGGCGGCGTCGCGATCGCCCGCGCTGGCGACGAACTCGTGGTGGAACGGGCCGTAGGGAACCTCCAGATCGATCTGCTCGGCGAGGTAGTTGGCGTTGAGTACGGCCTTCGCGCTGGCGTCGGCGAGGCCGTCGTCGCCGAGCCGGGCGATGTAGGCGTAGGCCTTGACGAGCACGAGCCAGTTGCCGTCGAACCCGTGGACCTTGCCGACGGACTGTTCGGGCTCGAAGCGCTCGTAGCCCATCTCGGTCGTCCGAACGCGGGGCGCCGGAAGGAACGGCGCGAGCTTCTCGGCGACGCCGATGGGGCCGGCACCCGGCCCGCCGCCGCCGTGTGGCGTCGCGAACGTCTTGTGGACGTTGTAGTGCATGATGTCGAAGCCCATGTCGCCTGGGCGAGCGCGTCCGAGCAGGGCGTTGAGGTTCGCGCCGTCGTAGTAGAGCAGCCCGCCGACGTCGTGGACCGCCTCGGCGATCTCCTCGATGTCGCGCTCGAACAGCCCGAGCGTGTTGGGATTCGTGAGCATCAGCGCCGCCGTGTTTTCGGACAGCGCACCCTCCAGGGCGTCGAGGTCGACGCGGCCGTCCTCGCCGCCCGGCAGCTCGACGACGTCGTAGCCCGCCAGCGCCGCGCTGGCGAAGTTGGTTCCGTGGGCGCTCTCGGGGACGATCACCTCGTCGCGGTGGCTCTCGCCGTTGTGCTCGTGGTAGGCGCGCGCGACGAGGATGCCGGCGAACTCGCCGGCGGCGCCGGCGGGCGGCTGCAGCGAGACGGCGTCCATCCCGCCGATGCGACCGAGATAGTCCTGCAGGCGGTGGAGCAGCTCCAGCGTGCCCTGCTGGCGCCGCTCGGGGCGGTCAGGGTGGACGGCGGCGTCGGCCAGCGCGGCGACGTCCTCGGTGAACTTGGGGTTGTACTTCATCGTGCAGCTCCCAAGGGGATAGGGCCCGCTGTCGACGCCGTAGGTCATCTGGGAGAGTCGCGTGTAGTGGCGCGCGAGTTCGGGCTCGGAGAGTTCGGGGAGCGTCAGCTCGTCCCGGGTGAGGTCGTCTGGAAGCGGTGAATCGGCGCCCTCAGCTTCGGCATCACCGTCCCCGCTACCGCCGATCTCGACGGTCGTCTCGTCCTTCTCGGAGAGCAGCGGCTCGTACACGTCCTCGTCGTCTCTGGTCCAGCGCGCTTGATCGTACTTCATGAGAGCACCTCCTCGACCGCGGCGACGAACTCGTCGAGCGTCGCCTCGTCGTGATCGGTCGCACAGACTTGCACGAGGTCGTCGTCGAGGGCGTGGACCGCGAACCCGCGGTCTGCGAGGTCTGACGCCACCTCGGCGGCCGGCGCGTCGGTGCGCGCGACGAACTCGCGGAAGTGGTGCCGATCGTGGATCGGCGCCGCGACGCCCGGAACGGCGTCGAGACGGGTCGCGAGGTCGCGCGCCTTCGTCACGGCGCGTTCGGCTTCCTCGACGAGCCCCGAGGGACCGAGCCAGGCGGCGTGGATCGCGGTCCGGAGCGCGACCCAGGCCTGGTTCGTACAGATGTTGCTCGTCGCCCGCTCCTTGCGGATGTGCTGTTCTCGGGTCTGCAGCGTGAGCGTGTAGGCGCGGCGTCCGCCGGCGTCGTCGCTCGCGCCGACGAGTCGGCCGGGAACCTGTCGGACGTACTCCTCGCGGGTGGCGAACAGGCCCAGCCCCATCCCGTAGCTCGCCGGAAGCCCGAGGGTGCTCGCGTCGCCGACCACGACGTCGGCGCCGACGCTCGCCGGCTCTTCGAGCAGCGAGAGCGCGATCGGATCCGAGCCCAGACAGAACAGCGCGTCGTTCTCGTGGGCCAGATCGGCGATCTCGGACAGCCCCTCCTCGATCGCGCCGCGTACCGTCGGCGTCTCGGCGTACACCAGCACCGCGTCGTCGTCCAGTCGGTCGGCGAGACCGTCGCGGTCGACGTTTCCGTCGTCCATCGAGTAGGTCCCGACGGTCAGATCGGTTCCCGAGACGTAGTTCGCCAGCACGTCCCGGCGCTCCGCGCGCAGTTGCTCGGGGACGAGCACTCTGTGGCCGCTCGCGCTGCGGACCCGGTCGGCCAGCGTCGCCGCCTCGCCCAGCGCCGTCGCGGCGTCGTACATCGAGCAGTTCACGATCTCCAACCCCGTGAGCTCGACGAACAGCGACTGGTACTCGAACAGCACCTGCAGGAACCCCTGGGCGATCTCGGGCTGGTACTGCGTGTAGGAGGTCAGGAACTCCGAGCGCTGGGAGAGGTGGTCGACCAGCGATGGGACGTAGTGGTCGTAGTGGCCCCGCCCGAGCAGTTCGACGAGATCGTCGTTCCGCCCGAGCGTCGAGCGCAGTTCCTCGCGAATCTCGCGCTCGCCGCGCGCTGCGATGCCGAACTCGCCGTCGAAGCGCACCGACTCGGGCACGTCGAACAGTTCCTCGGCGGAGTCGACGCCGACGGCCGACAGCATCGCCGCGGTCTCGGACTCGCCGTGGGGAGCGTACGGGCTCCCGTCCTCGCCTGCCGATTCGCGCGTCACGGGCGGCCCCCCGTCGCCCGTCGCATGCTGACTGCGTCTATCACGTCCGAACGTAGCCGCCAGGGGCATATCAGGACCCCGGTTTTTCGAGCGCACCTCAGTAGTTGAGACCGGCGCTCTCAATGCAGACGCTCTGAGCGACACAGTAGTTACCTCAACTTACTATCATCTGTCAATAACGGGCGTTCTGCATGAACTGGAATGAATTTGTGCCTAACCTGTGGCCGATTTCGGCAATCGACTAAGTCAGTTCCCCGGCCAGTACGATCTGTATGTCATCGGGCATCTCTCGGAAAGCGTTTCTTCGCGCAAGTGGAGTCGCACTTGCTGCGACTATCGCAGGGTGCAATAGCATAACTGACAACAGCGGACCGAACACCGATACACAGACTTCTCCTGAGGCCTCTCCGCAATCCGAACAACAGAATGACGACTCTCCGACGTTCGGTAATTTCTACGTCGGCAACGCAGGCACAAGCAGTAGTACGGTCATCGACGGACGTGCTGAAGTCGTATATACACGGCCCGATACGGCCACCGACAAGTCACCCGTTGTAATGGTGCCCGGCCTTGGGTTGTCACCGTACATTTACCGGACGACACCTGACGGTCGACGCGGTTGGGTGGAGTACTTTGCCGAAGCTGGCCATCCAGTGTATGTATTCAACCCGCCTCGAAACGTCGATTCAGGTGGCTTAGACACTGCTGCCCTCCAGAACTCAGACTCTGCATCACTCTCTCGATGGTCTATCGATCGAGCATGGCCGACATGGGGGTTCGGACCTGAAGTCAGTGACCCGTACGATGACGTTCGATACCCGGTCGAGTCGGTCGACCAACTCATTGCGTCATTCCCCGCATACGTCAGCACCAGTGGCGGAGGTGGCGGTAGGCAAGGTGGAGGCCAGACGGGCGGACGTGGCGGCAACCAAAACTCCACATCTGCGGATTCCACTGAGGCAGCAACTGGAACTCAGCCAGGGACGACTACCGGAGGTGGCGGTGGGAGTCAGTTCGCATCACCTCAGGAGACTGCCGCCCTAGAGGCGCTTCTCAACCGTGTTGGTCCGGCAGTGCTGCTCGTTCACTCAGCGGGCGGTAGTTCCGGATTCACGGTTGCACAAGCTGTGCCGGATCTCGTTGACCGGATCGTCGCAGTTGAGCCGGTCGGTGCGCCGACTGACCCGCAAACTGTGGCGGAGATGGGTGGTGATGCACCGTTCATGGGCGTGTATGGCGATTATGTCGACGAGCGTGGACAGACTGGTCGCAAGGAAGCGACCCAGACAACTGCAGACCTCGCAGGAGAGACAAGTCCCGCATCGACGCTGCTTAGCCTTCCGGACGAAGGGATATCCGGAAATACACATCTCATGATGCAAGACGACAATAACGGTGAAATCGCTGATCGGATTATTTCCTGGATTAGTGACTGATTTGAGGCCGTAGTATCGTTCGGCCCGAGACAGAATGTATTTGCACCGACCAAATGAATACTCGATAGATGCGGCAGTTGCTCTGGTGGCTCATTGGTGGGTCTCATGGAGGCCGAAATCGGCTTCGTATCCTCCGCGCACTCAACGACCAGCCACGAAACACCAATCAATTGTCGAATGATCTGGGTTTGAACTACAAAACAGTGCAGCACCACCTCGAAGTCCTCGAAGAGAGCAATATCGTGACCACGGAGGGTGACAATTACGGGCAGATGTACTTCCTCTCAGATAGAATGATGAACAACCTCGACATCATGGAAGACGTGGCGGAACAGGCCGGAGTTGATGATGATTCGTAACTGGATCAAGAGTCCACTTGGAACGACAGTAGCGAGTGCGACCGCCGCGAGTGGTATCGCACTCTTAGTCGCACTCTTCGTATCAGTTCCATCTCATGGCCCTCCGTCGAGGCCGCTGTCCTCCCAGGTTGAACTGCTCATTCGGATGGAGGTTTTCTTTACAACCCTGAATCTCGTGTTACTGGTGGCACTCGCAGCCATCTACGTGCAGCTTTATCGTGATCTTCCGAACAAGTACACAGCAAGCCTGCTTGTGCTAAGCCTCACGCTGCTCCTATACGCGGGTACGTCAAATCCATTAGTACACAACATCCTAGGCTTCCGCCCTCGCCCAAATATCGGCGCGTTCGTGTTTCTCCCGGACTTCTTCATCGGACTTGCCATCCTGGTTCTTCTCTATCAAAGCCAGACCTGAGTTCGCATTAATATTTCAGATCTCTGAGAGGGGTTTCATAGACTGATTTCGTTCTTATCGAAGCTACCCCTTCACCGGCGATAGAACGGGCCATAAGGACGAAATCATCGGGACAAAAGAGCAAACCGACGAATACGCCTATCAATGGGCGACGGTCCAGCTGGTCGGCAACGCCGTCCCAATCGTGCTGGATGCGCGCCCCGTCCGAAAGGGAGAGACACAACTGGAAATCGTCGAGGACTTGCTCGATTCGGCTGAGAACCTCGTTCATGTCGATGACGTGCTGATGGACCGGGAGTTCGATAGCCAACACGTTCTGGAGATGATCAGCCAGCGTGGGCTCTCGTACGTTGGCCCGAAACGGATTCAGACCAGCGAGAAAGTCCAGGCCAAGCGATTGCTCCAGCGCGGTCAGGACCGCTACGAGACCGACCGGAAGCTCCACCTCGGGAAAACGAGTGGCACGAGACGACGCTAATCTACCGGCAGAAAGAGGACTCCGAGCACGACGACCATAGGCAGTACTCGGTGTTCATGACGACTCGAGGGAGTGGCCACCTCAGCGAATACGGCTACAGGTGGGAGATCGAGAGCGGGTACAGGTCGGTCAAGCGGTTCATGGCGGCGACGACCTCGAAGGATTTCGGGCTTCGATTCTTCTACTTCGCATTCACGTCTCCTGTACTCGATTTGGCGAGCGGTGGACCTGCTGGTACAGGTCGAATTGACCGGAGAACACGAGCATTCGCCACTCGTGACGGCCGACAATACACTGATGCTGCTGAAGGAGGAAACCGGTATCGGGTGATAAAGTCTTCAGTTAGGGTTTCCGTGGCGTCTGAGGGGTAACACTGTCGGGAGCCGACAAAATCCGCCCGTCTGATTGGAAATATGATAAGGACGCCTGTTCAGAGAGCGATTTGAAGCAGTTTCCACTTGTCGATTTAGCCGAAACCACGCATTACAGTCCCGCTAAACCCTCTGTAGTCTCAACTTCACCGCACCAAGTGAAGTAAACCAGATAACGCTATAGCAAATTGAATCAGACCGGTAAGATCCGGTCGGCGTCACCGACTTCCGTTCGGTTCCCGAACACCGAGTATGGGAACCGACGCAGACGACGCCGACACCGACGAGGGCGTAACCGTCTGGCTCGTCGAGCGAACGTACTCCGACGACGAGCAGAACCTGATCATCCTCACGTACGCCACGATCGACGGCGAGCGATACTTCCGGAAAGAGCGCGCGCTGACGTCGTTCACCGACGTCCGGGACACGACGGCCGCCGTCGACGCCGAACCGGAGAACCTCGGAGCGGTCGACGACGCCGACCTCCGGGAACAGTACGCCGCCGAAGCACGCCGGATGGCGGACGTTCACGAGCCCGACGACGTGATCTGACGCCGGAACTCGCCGCACGGTTTTAGGCCGCCGCCGTGTATCGACAGCTATGCGCGAACTCGCCTTCGCCCTGGAGTACGAGCCGGGCTGCAACAGGGTGGCCGACACGCTCGCGGAGTACCCTGATGCCCGGATCCGTTCGCTCTCCTTGCACGCGACCGACGAGAAGCTCTGGCGGGTCGACCACGCGACGGGGTCGCCCGACGCGCTGGACGCGATCGAGGACGCCTTTCTGACGGCCGACTACTACGCGGACTGCCTGGCGACCGAGCACTGCGGCGCCACCCAGTCGACCGAAGTGCTCGAACACACCGACGACGCGCTCGTGCTGTACTCCTACTGGGAGCGAACTCCCGACTGCAACTCCGTGCCCCACATCGCCCGCGACCACCTCGGCGACGGCGTGCTGTTCGAGACGCGCCACGAGGGTCGCCACTACACCTGGCGGCTGGTTCACTCCGGCGAGGGCGACGTGGCCGACTTCTTCGAGGACCTGGAGGAGGCGGTCGGCGACTGCGCCCGGACCGAGATGCTCCGCACCGGTGAGAGCGCGGCGTCGGCGGGTGACGCCGCCGGCGAGACGAGCGATCTGACGCCGAAGCAGGACGCCGCGCTCCGGGCTGCCGTCGAACACGGCTACTACGAGTCACCGCGGGCGGTCGACGTCGGCGAGCTCGCCGATCACCTCGACGTGCCGCGATCGACGCTGACCTACCGACTCCGACGAGCCGAAGAACGGCTGGCGAAGCGCCACGTCGCCGAGGAACCGGGCACCGAAGGACCGTCGGCGTCGCTCTGATGCGGTACTGGCGTCGTGCTGACGCCGTACCGGCGCCGCCCCGGTTTCTTGGAATATTCCAACTAAGGCTTATCGACGTACCGCCCTAACCCTGACGTAATGACAGAGAAGTCGGACCAGGGCGCGGAGGCGGGAGGCGGAGAGCGGCGCGAGCTGACCGCTCGCTTCTCCGTTCCCGAGATGGATTGCCCGTCCTGCGCCGGGAAAGTCGACAAGAGCCTCAAGCGGGTCGACGGCGTGCTCGACGCCACCGAGCAGCCGACGACCGGGACGGCGACGGTGACGTACGATCCAGATCGCACCGACCGGTCGGACCTCGTCGCGGCGATCGAGGGCGCCGGCTACGAGGTCGTCGGAGGCGACGAGGAACCGGCGGACGGCGAAGAGGGAAGCGACGGCGTCGACGTCGCGCCGCCCGCCGAAATCTGGACGAGCACGCGCGCGATCAAAACGTGGATCGGCGCGGTGCTGGTCGCGCTCGGCTTGCTGTTCGAGTTCGTCCTGACGGGACTCAACCCCGAGATCGCGAGCGTTCTGGACTACCCGCTCTCGCTCGCGGACGTGCTGTTCCTCGGCGCCGTCGTGGCCAGCGGGCTGCCCGTGATCCGGGGCGGCTACTACTCGGCGCGCCAGCGCAGCCTCGACATCGACCTGCTGATGGGGACCGCGATCATCGCGGCGACGGGGATCGGCTACTTCGTCGAGGCGGCGACGCTGGCGGTTCTCTTTAGCATCGCGGAGCTGCTGGAAGATTTCGCGATGGATCGGGCGCGGGACTCGCTGCGCGAGCTGATGGAGTTGTCGCCCGACGAGGCGACGGTCCGGCGCGGTGGAGAGGAGATCACGGTGCCGGCGGAGGAGGTCGAGGTCGGCGAGACGGTCGTCGTCCGACCGGGCGAGAAGATCCCCCTCGACGGCGTCGTCAGAGACGGCGAGAGCGCGGTCGACGAGTCGCCGATCACCGGCGAGAGCGTGCCGGTCGACAAGACCGCTGGCGAGGAGGTGTTCGCCGGATCGATCGCCGCGGAGGGGTATCTGGAGGTCGAGGTCACCTCGACGGCGGGCGACTCGACGCTCTCGCGGATCATCGAGATGGTCCAGGGCGCCCAGGCCGAACGGACGGAAACCGAGCAGTTCGTCGACCGGTTCGCGGGCTACTACACGCCGGTCGTCGTCGTGCTGGCGATCCTGACCGCCGCCGTCCCGCCGCTGCTGATCGACACCGCTGCGACGGTCGAGATCGCCGGCCTCGCCCACTCGTTCGAGGGCGACTGGGGGACGTGGTTCGTCCGGGGGCTAACCCTGCTGGTGATCGCCTGCCCCTGTGCGTTCGTGATTTCGACGCCCGTCTCAGTCGTCTCGGGGATTACCAGCGCCGCGAAGAACGGCGTCCTCATCAAGGGCGGCAACTACCTCGAAGCGATGGGCGAGGTCGACGCCGTCGCGCTGGACAAAACCGGGACGCTCACCAAGGGCGAGTTGGCGGTCACCGACGTCGTCCCGGCGGACGGTGGCGACGCCGACGACCTGCTGCGACACGCCGCCGCGCTGGAGCGGCGAAGCGAGCACCCGATCGCGCGGGCGATCCTCGACCGCGCCGAGGAGGCGAGCGTCGACGACCTGCCCGAACCGTCGGCGTTCGAGAGCCTGACCGGCAAAGGCGTCCGCGCCGATCTCGACGGGCGGACGGTCTACGCCGGCAAGCCCGCGCTGTTCGAGGAACTGGGCGTCGATCTCTCGGCCGCTGGCGTCGGCCCCGCCGGCAGCGAGCGCACCGACGGCGGGACCGTCGCTGCGACGCCGTCGGACGGCGAGCGCGGCGCCGACGTCGAGACCGTCGCCGACCGCGTTCGGGCGCTCGAACGCGAGGGCAAGACGGTCGTTCTCGTCGGGACCGACGCGGAGTTGCTCGGCGTCGTCGCGGTCGCCGACGAGGTGCGGCCCGCCTCGAAGCGCGCCGTCGAGCGCCTGCGCGACCTCGGCGTCGGCCGGGTCGTGATGCTCACCGGCGACAACGAGGGCACCGCGCGGGCGATCGCCGAGGAGGTCGGCGTCGACGAGTACCGCGCCGAGTTGCTGCCCGACGAGAAGGTCGACGCCGTCGAGGCGCTGCGAGCGGAGTACGGCAGCGTCGCGATGGTCGGCGACGGCGTCAACGACGCGCCGGCGCTGGCGACCGCGAACGTCGGCGTCGCGATGGGCGCGGCGGGCACCGACACGGCTCTCGAAACCGCGGACATCGCGCTGATGGGTGACGACGTCGGGAAACTGCCGTACCTGTACGATCTTTCGCACAAGGGCAACGCCGTCATCCGGCAGAACATCTGGTCGAGCCTCGGCGTCAAGGCGCTGCTGGCGGTCGGCGTCCCGCTGGGCTACGTCTCGGTCGCGCTGGCGGTGGTTGTCGGCGACATGGGAATGAGCCTCGGCGTCACCGGCAACGCGATGCGGCTCTCGCGCGTGACGCCCGATCGGTTCGAGGACGAGTAGCGACGGCCGGCCGACTCGACGACGATGACGACGGCGGCGCGACGCCGACGATCGGCGTCCGCCTACCGCTGGGACTCCCGCAGAATCAGCGGGCCGATCGCCAGCGTCCGTTTGGCGACCGGCGCGATCCGGAGGATGTAGGCGACGAAGAGCAAGAACGGGATCAGCGAGATAGTAAACGCCGCCGCGAACACCCAGGTGACGGTCGGAACGGACAAGAAGACGCCCGTGAACGTCGCCGAACCGACGAACGTCAGCATGCCGCCGGCGACGATCAGCGAGGGGATCGCCGCGTAGAGGATGTACACCGAGAGGTCGACCAGCGCCCACTGGAAGTACAGCGTCTTGATGTGCTCGCGGGCAGGACCGAACATCGCCAGCGAGGATCTGAGCTCCTCGAACGCTTCGCGCTGGTCCTCGTCGAACTCGTCGCCGAACTCGTCGACGATGCGCTCGACCTGATAGATCTTCCAGCCGTAGTTGAAGTTCAGCGCCGCGAACAGCACGTCGAACGTGCCGAACTGGGCGCCGTCGAGTTCGTTCTGAACCTCCTCGGCGTTGCCGTGAATGCTGTCGACGAACTCGCCCGTCTGGTCGATCAACTGCTCGTTGTCGCTCTCGCGGACGATCCGGTCGACTACCTCGGCTCGTCGCTCGATCTCCTCGGCGAGGTGACCGAGAAACGCCGAGGGATCGGCCGGGACGGCCGTACCGAACAGGTCTTTCGTGTACGTTCGGAAGTCCATGGCGTCGCTCATCCGCTTGCGCTGGTCACCCAGCGGCCCGTTCTCCTGGGAGAGCACGAGTTGGCTGATCGTGACGACCAGCGTCGTGCCCGTGATGATCGCGCTGATCATCGTCGAGAACGTCGTCTCGATCGTGTCGTCGGAGGCGAGTTGGGTCGACAGCGGTGGCTCCAAGAGCAGGCTCAGTCCCAGGAACGACAGGAACACGAGCGCGGCGAACGCGCCGGTCAGGGCGAACCGGTTCGTCCGGAACAGCAGCCAGATCTTGACCCGGCTCTCGTCGGCCCGGCCGCGCATCGTGTCCGCGGTGCTGATCTCCCCGCTGCTGTCATCCTCGCTCATCCGTCCTCTCGCGTCCGTTCGTCGGCCTCGGCCGGGCGCTTGAGCAGCAGGTACTTCGTCCCGCCGCCGGTGTAATCGATCGTATCGACGAGTTCCCAACCCTCGGCGCCGAGTTCGTTGAGCCGCTCCGTCGGGTCCTTTGCTTCCTTCATCGTCGCCTCTCGAGGCGGCCGGAGGCTCCGGTACTCCCACTCGATTCGTCGGGCATCAGTCACAGAGCAGTGTTCGAGGCTCTGGCATAAGCATATTGGCCCATCCCGACGATCGCGTGGCGCTCGTCGTACGCTTAAGCGCCACCTCGTGGTACCGTCGGTATGCGCCTCGTGCAGGTGTTGATTCCGGAAGGAAATCGACAGCCGGTGTTGCGGGCACTCGACGACCAGGGAATCGACTACGCGGTGTTCGACGAGACCGGTCGCGGCGAGTTCGAGGCGATGGTTCAGTTTCCCGTCCCACCGACGGGCGTCGAGCCGGTGCTCGAAGACCTGCGAGCGGCCGGCGTCAGCGAGAGTGCATACACGATCGTGTTGCCGACCGAGACCGTCGTCTCCGAACGTATCGTGGCGCTGGAGGCGCTCTATCCCGGCGATCGTCTCTCGCGGGAGGAGCTAAAAGCCAACGCCCAATCGCTCGCACCGGAGCTGCTGACGTACTTCGCGTTCATCGTCCTGAGCACGGTCATCGCCACGGGCGGACTGCTGCTCGATTCGGCGGCGACGATCATCGGCGCCATGGTCGTCGCGCCGCTGATGGGGCCGGCGATCACCGCGAGCGCAGGCAGCGTCCTCGCGGACCGCGATCTGGCGGCCCGAGGCATCGCGCTGCAGGTGACGGGACTCGTCCTGGCCATCGTCGTGGCCGCGGCGGCGGGGGCGCTGCTCAGGGGGACAGTGATAATCCCGCCGGGAACCGACATTCGGACGATTCCACAGATTCTAGAACGGACGAGTCCCGACTTCCTCTCGCTGTTCATCGCGTTCGGCTCGGGGATCGCCGGCGCGATCAGCGTCTCGCGCGGGTCGGGATCGACACTCGTCGGCGTCGCCATCGCGGTCGCGCTCATTCCGCCCGCAGCGACGGCGGGGCTCGGGATCGCCTGGGGCTTTTCGGGCGTCGCGGCGTCGGCCACGGTGCTGGTGCTGGTCAACCTGCTGTCGATCAACCTCTCGGCGCTGGCGATCTTCTGGTTCAGCGGCTACCGGCCCGAACGCAGGACGCATCGAGACAGCGCCCGTTCCTCGGTTCTCAGGCGCGGCGCGGTGCTCGTCGTCGCACTCGTGGGGCTCTCGGTCGTGCTCGGACTGGTCACGTTCGCGTCCTATCAGACGACCACGTTCGAACAGCAGGCGACCGCCGAGACCGAGCGCTTTTTCGACGAGGCTGCGCTCTCGGCGTACGAGCTCGAAGCCGTCGAGGTCGACTACGATACACAGGACATCCTCCTCGGAAACGACCCGGCGGTCTCGGCCGTCGTCGGACGGCCGAACGCGACCGGGATTCCGCCCGACACCGCCACGCAACTCGACCGACGAATCGAACGAGCGACCGGCCGAGATCCCGCGGTGCGCGTCTCGTTCGTCGTCGCGCAAGAGACCGAACCGATCCCTCCGACGACCGGCACCTCGACCGGTGTACGCGTCGAGGCAGACCGCGGCGGGGCGCCACGGACGACGGTCGCGGTCGGTTCCGAGTACGAAAATAGTCGGGGTGCGATCACACCGACGTCGCCGGCTCGTCCTTGACGACGCGGCGTTCGGCCGATCCGACCGACAGCAGCGCGACGCCGCTGACCAGCAGGTTGACGCCGAACAGCGTGCCGACCGCCCACAGCGCCGTCGACGGGAAGCCGGCGAACAGCAGTCCGGCCAGCAGGATGCCGATCGCGCCGCTGGCCGCGATCCAGAGCCCGTTGGCCTCGCGGGGCATCCCCAGCCCGGCGACGAGTTCGATCAGACCGCCGACGAACAGGTACGCGATCACGAGCAGCGTCAGCGTCGTCAGCCCGAACACCGGGTTCACGAAGAAGATGACCCCGGCGACGACGTACACGACACCGAGAACCACTTGGACGGCGCTCCCGGTCCAGCCGGGCGCCGAGAACGCGTGGACCGCGTGGGCGATCCCGCCGGCCACCAGTAGGACGCCGAGCAGTAGCGACAGCGAGACGCCCGTCACGAACGGAAACACGATCGCGAGTAGTCCGAGTAGCGCGAGGACGATCCCCGTGCCGGCGGGGACGCGCCAGTTTTGATCGGGAGCGATGCCTATCTCTTCTACAGATGTTTCTGCCATTTCAGTTCCTCCGTGTATAAACTACGACGTCAGCGCGTATAACCGCCGTTTACTGGATCCGAGAATATACGTCGGGACGATATGTCAGAATTCGCATCTACAGTTCACCCCTCGGGATCGCGGGTCTCGTCGACGCCGTCAGCCGAATCGGCGTCCGCAGGCGCACCGGTGTCAGTCGCTTCAGGATCAGTTCCGTCGGAATCGGCATCGTCCCCGCCCCCGTCGCTCTCGGGATCCGTACGATTGGCCGCCGAAACGCCCGCTGCTCGGCCATCGTTCGGCGTCGATGCGCCAGCCGCCGCCCGATCGGCGGCCGCGGGCGCTCTCGCCGGACCGATGGCGGCGTCCCTGACCAGCACCTCGACGATGATCTTCAGCATCCCCAGCACGATCGGTCCGAAGAACAGGCCGACGACGCCGAAGACCGCCACGCCGCCGAAGATGCCGACGACGATCGTAGCGGGGTTGAGCGAGGCGCCGCGGTTGACGATCAGCGGGCGGAGCACGTTGTCCGACCCGCTGATCACGACGGCGCCGAAGACCAGTAGCGCGCCGGCCGCGACCGGCCGGTTCACGAGCGCGAGGAAGCCGACGGCGGGGATCCAGACCACCGACGCGCCCACCAGCGGGAGCAAGGAGAGTACGAACGTGATGACGAACCAGAACGCCACGTTGCCGAACCCGAGCGGGACGAACGCCAGCACCGTCAGCAGCGCCTGGACGAACGCCACGACGGCGGTGCCGACGATGCCGGCCCACATGAGCCGATCGAAGTTCGCGAACAGCTCCTCGCGGAGCTCGGGCTCGATCGGCGTCACGCCCCGGAGCCACGCCACCAGCGCGTCGCCGTCGCGCAGCAGGTAAAACAGGACGAATCCGAACACGGTGAGCCCGATCAGCAGCTCGGGGATGCCGCCGACGATGGTGACGACGTTACCCGCTGCGCCCTGGAGACCGTTCTCGACGGCGTCCGAGAGCGTCTGGACGAGCATCTCTGTCTCGATCCCGATCCGGCCCGACACCTGGTCGGCGATCGCCTCGGCGTCCAACGTCTCCACACCCTCGACGATCCTGTCGGCCTGCCTGACGGCGGTCGCGAGCGCCAGTCCGACCGGGACGAGGATCACCGCCGTGGCGAACATCATCGTCGCGGCGGCCGCGAGCGTCGGCCCGATCCGGCGCGCGAGCCGATCGTTGATGGGGTCGAGCACGTACGCGAGCAACACGGCGAACAGCACGAACTGCAGGTACGGCAACACGACCAGCGCCGAGAGGGCCGCGACGACCGCCGCCAGCGCGAGGAGGAAACGTCGCGACCCGGGAGAGCGTCGACTCATGAGTGGTAGGCTCGGCGACGCGACCCGGATATCGGTTGTGCGGACGCCGTCGCTCCGCTCGACCGGGTCGTCGACGCGAGCGTCGGATCGTGGTACAGGAGCCGCCGCAAAACGCGTTGTTTACCGGTGTGTGCGCAGTGGGTTCGAACAGTTGCGGGGTGGTTGTGGCGCGGGCCTGCCGGATCTCCACCGACCGCGTCAGAAGAAGTCGTCCAGACCGGACTGGTCGTCGTCCGACTCGGCGGCGTCGGCGTCCGCATCGTTCTCGGACGATTCGGCGTCCGCGTCGGTCGCGTCGGCGTCGCTCGCGCCGGCGTCGAGCGTCACCTGACCGTCGTCGCTCTCGTTCTCGTCGCTCGACTCGTCGGCGTCGTCGTCGCCCGCGTCGTCGGTCGATCGTACCGCGCCCTCGAACGCGCCGCCGGAGTGCTCGACGGCGGCTTCCGCCCGCAGCTCCTCGGCGTCCTCGACGATCGACTGGACCTTGTTCGTGTCTTTCCCGCTGCCGGTGACGAAGGACAGCTCTTTCGCGTCCAGATCGTAGGCGGCGGCCATCCGAACCGTGAGATCGCGGTTCTTGCAGTGATGAGTCATCACCGCGAGAAACGGCAGTACGCGCCGGCGGGCCGTGCCGATGCTGGTGCCGCTCTGTTCGGCGATCCGCCGCGCGATGCCGTCGCGCGTCTGGCGGGTCCCCTTCGAGCGCCCGAGCTTCGACCAGTAGCTCGGCGGGCCGTAGCGAGTCCATCCGCCCTTCGATCCCTGGCGGGCCGCGGCGACGCCGGCGGTCATGTTGTCGCCCGCGTAGCGCCAGTACGAGTAGTTCTGCGTCGCCCGCACCCGGCCGAGCCAGCGGTCGGCGTTCGCCAGGTAGCCGTAGGCGTCGGCGAGCTCTTGCCCTTCGTAATCTTTGGGCATGTTGTCCTCGATCCAGTTGATCATGTCGTCGGGCGTCTCGTCGACGTCGTAGGAGGCTTTCAGCGCCTCCTCGGCGTCTAACTTCTTGATCACGTCGTCGAGGTAATCGAAGATGCCCTCGGTCGTGTCGCGCTCGCCGGTCATCACGTCGTCGACGGTCAGCGTCTCCGTTTGCTCGGCGACTGCCTGGAGGTCGTTGATCGCCGAGCGCAGGTCGCCGCTGGTCTGCTCGGCGATCTTCTTGAGCGCCTCGTCCTCGAACTCGACGCCCTCCTGCCGGCAGATGTCCCGCAGCACGGGGACGATCGAGCGCGTCGAAACGTCGCGGAACTCGATCTCCTCGCAGGCGTTGCGCAGGCTCTGGGACATGTCGTAGAACTCGTTTGCGATCAGCACGATCGGCTGGTTGGCGTCCTTGACGACGCCCGTGACCGCTCGCGAGCCGCCGTAGTCGGCGTTGCCGTGGAAGTTGTCCGCCTCGTCCATGATGACGAGACGGCGCCCGGCGCCCCCGGCGGTCAGCGTCCCGCTCTTGGAGGCTTCGCCCGCGATCCGATCGATCACGTCGCCCTGACGCTGGTCGCTGGCGTTGAGTTCCATCACCGGCCAGCCCATGTCGTTGGCCAGCGCGTGGGCCGCGGAGGTCTTGCCGATCCCCGGGCTCCCGTGGACGATCGCCGCCTTCCGGTGGTCCTCCCAGGAGTCGGCCCACTCCTTCAGCGCGTCGCGGGCCTTGTCGTTCCCCCGGACCTCGGCGAGGGTGTCGGGGCGGTACTTCTCCGTCCAGTCGGTCATTGCCCGGAGGTAGGGACGAACCGCGTTTAGTGGTTGCGGAGCGGCGCGCCGTCAGGCTTCGTCGTCGGTATCTCTGAGGTCGACCCGAGGTGCGTACCCCTCGTACGCTTCGTCGCTGGAGACGACGGCGTCGCCGTTCGACTCGACGAGATGAAGCGCGTCGAACGGCGTGAAGCCGTGGTCCTCGACGTATGTCGCCGCGGCGACCACTGCGTCGACATCGCCGCGGACCTCCACGAGGGCGGCGGCGTTAGCGACGACTCGCTCCGCGTCCCTGTCTTCGCGGTAGGCGACCAGCAGCAGTTCGACGAGCGTGAATCGCGACGTCCACAGTTCGTTCCGATGGTCGCGGTACACCGATTCGGCCGCATCGCCCAGCCAGTCGTCGTCTTTGATCAGTGCGAGGAGGAAGTCCGTCTCCGCGTACATTCAGTGACCGGCCTCGTCGAGCGCGGCTTCGCGGGCGGCATCGCGGAGTTCGTCGGCCGATTTCTCGACATCGGCGAACTCGTCGCGGAGCGCAGCGAGGGGATCCTCCGCGACGGGGATCAGCTTGATGCCGTCGTGGAGGTCGACGACGCGATAGCGGTCGCCGTACCGTTCTCGGAGCTCTTTCGGGAGCGTCAGGCGGCCGCGATCGTCGAGCGTCGCATCGGACATACTCGAACGAAGGGCGGGGAGAAATATGAAGATTCCCCTGGTTTGCAGGATTACCCACGAAGTGATGTCCGGAGGGTACAGCCAGACATTCTTCTCGAGGGGCGGTAGGAACTAACCGACGTCCTTCACCCCCGCGGTTTTGGCTCGTTGCGTGGCATTTCACGTATGCCCGGCCTCTCAGAAGCGACCGACCTCGCGAAGCGCGTGTTCGCAGAGTTCTCCGAGAAGAACGTGTCGTTCATGGCCGGCGGGATCGCGTACAACGCGTTCATTTCGCTGGCGCCGCTGCTGATCTTGCTGTTTCTGGTCGTCTCGACGCTCGGCGGCGGCCTCGAACAGCGCGTCGTCGACTCCGCGGGGACGTGGCTCCCCGGCCCGATCGCCGACGTCGTCGCCCAGTTATTTCAGGGCGACGGCTCGTCCGGCGGCGCCTCCGTGATCGGTCTGGTCGTGCTGGTCTGGGGGACGCTCAAGATCTTCCGCGGGCTCGACACGGCGTTCTCAGAGATCTACGAAACCGTCGACGAGAACTCGTTTAGCGACAAGCTGAAAGACGGCGTCGTCGTCCTCGGCGCGCTCGTCGTCGCGATCGTGGCGACCGTCGGGGTCAGCGCCGCCTTCGCCGTGCTCTCGGACACGATCCCCTTCATCGGACTGTTGACGCCGATCGTGTTGCTGGTCGGGCTCGCGATCGCCTTCTTCCCGATGTACTACGTGTTCCCCGACGCCGACCTCGAACCGCGCGAGGTGCTCCCCGGCGTCGTCTTCGCGGCGGTCGGCTGGGCGGCGCTGCAGGGACTCTTTCAGGTGTACCTGGCGTTCTCGGATCCGGGCGCGGGAAGCTTCTTCGGCGGCGTCATCGTGCTCGTGACGTACCTGTACTTCTCGGGGCTGGTGCTCCTGCTGGGCGCGGTGATCAACGCTGTCGTCGGCGACCACTCCACTGGAACACCCGGCGGCGTCGGACGCGGCGCGGCGAGCGACGCCGAGGCGGGGAGCGAACGCACGCTCGACCGCAGCCAGGTCGCCGCGTACCTCTGGACGCTCCGCGAGGATCTGACCGGCTACTACGGAGAGACGCGGCCCGCGAACGGAGACGAGCACCCGCGCCCGGCTGGCGACGTGCGCGTCGTCGAGTACGCCGAGCCGTCGGGCGACGACGAGACGTGGACGGTCACGCTCCAGTGGGACGCCGACGAGGAATCGCTCGATCGCGTGCCGTCGGACGATCGGGTGCCAGCAGGTGGCTCCGGGCGGTCGGACGACCGAGTATCGCCGGCCGACTGAAGTCACTCCCCGCCGGGGCCGGTCGCGTCGGCGTCCCCCCGCTCGGGAGCGGCTTCGGCCGCGGCGTCTAACTCCCGGAGGACGACCGTCGAGATCCGGGTGCCGTCGACGGCCGCGACCGTCGCGGCGTACCCGTCGAGCGCGACGCGGTCGCCGGTCGCGGGATCGCTGCCGAGCGCGCCCAGCACGACGCCGCCGATCGTGTCGTAGTCGTCGTTCGCGAACGCGGTCCCGAGGCGCTCGTTGACCTGATCGATCGGGACGCCGCCGTCGAGCTCCCAGGCGCCGTCTTCGAGTCCCGTCATCGACGGCTCGTCGGCGTCCAGATCGAACTCGTCGGTGATCTCGCCGACCAGCTCCTCCAGAACGTCCTCGATCGTGAGGATGCCTTCGAGGGCGCCCCACTCGTCGATCACGACCGCCATCTGGACGTTGCGGGCCTGGAACTCCGAGAGGATGTCGTCGATCCGGCGCGTCTCGGGGACGACCAGCACCTCGCGAACGAGATCGCGAGCGAGCGGTTCGCCCTCGTCGCCGTCGTCCGCAGCGGCGTCCGTCTCCTCGATCGCGCGCAGCACGTCCTTGGCGTGGACGAACCCCTCGACGGGCACGTCGGTCTCCTCGTCGACCACGACGTACCGGGTGTAGGGGCCGGTGGCGGCGATCGACCGCAGCTCCGACAGGGGCGTCCGCGCGGCGACCGTCGCGACGTCGGGACGAGGCGTCATCACCTCGCGGGCGATCGTGTCGCCCAGGTCGAACACCGACTCGATCATCTCGACTTCCTCCACGTCGATCGCGCCGTGCTCGCCCGAGCGGCCGACGATCGTCAGGAGCTCCTCCTCGCTGTGGGTCTCCTCGGACTCGGAAGCCGGCGAGACGCCGACCAGCCCGGTAAAGTAGTTCGCCGTGCCGTTGAACACGACGAGGCCGGGGATGAAGAGGTAGTAGAACACCTTCATCGGCGCGGAGACGAACAAGGCGATCCGTTCGGCCTCCTGAATCGCCAGCGTCTTCGGCGCCAGTTCGCCGAACACGACGTGCAGGAACGTGATGATCGAGAAGCCGATCGCCACCGCGACGATGTGGACCACACCTTCGGGAAGCACCGCACCGAGCACCGGTTCGATCACGGCGGCGACGGCGGGCTCGCCGGCCCACCCCAGTCCCAGCGAGGACAGCGTGATTCCCAACTGGGTGACCGCCAGATAGTCGTCGAGATTGTCCATCGCCTCCTGAACCCGCAGGGCGGCCTTTCCGCCCTCCTCGACCATCGCGTCGACCCGCGTCGCACGGACCTTCACGAATGCGAACTCGGAGGCGACGAAAAAGCCGTTCAGTGCGACGAGGACGAGCGCCAGCAGCAATCTGGCGGCGGAAAAGACGAAGTCGACCATATTTTCTGGTACTACCGCTGGCCGACACAAAACGGTGCCGCACGGGGCCGCTCCGACGCTCGCGACGGCACGTACCCCCGGCCGCGCTCGTCGACGCCGCCGTTACCGCCGCTCGGCGAGGAAGAACGGCTTCCCAACCGGCTCGCCGTCCTCGTAGGCGTCCTCACCGTCGGGGTCGAGCACCTCTCCCTCGCCCTCGTGGCCGAGCCGATCGGTGACGATCCACCAGTCCTGTAGGTCGAAGCCCGCCTCGACGATCATCTCGCAGGTCTCCTCTGGCCCGGGGAAGCTCCACGCCATCTCGACGCCGCTGTCGAGCCAGTCGGGGTTCGACCCCGCCCAGTCGGTGCCGCCCGAGGACAGCAACAGCACGCCGCCGGGCCGGAGCACGCGGGCGAACTCCTCGATCACCGCGGCGTGGTCCGGGACGGGAACGTGGATGATCGAGTGGTACGCGCAGACCGCGTCGAACGCGTCGGCGCCGAAGCCGAGATCGGTCATGTCGCCCTGAACCAGCTCGGCTCGCGGGACAACATCGGATGCGAGTCCCAACTGTTTGGCCGAGAAATCCAGCCCGACGACGTCGTGGGTCGGCGTCAACCCGCTCGCGACGGGCGTTCCCTGCCCGCAGCCCGCGTCGAGCACCCGTGCGCCGGCGGAGATGCGGGCCCGGACCTCGTCGAGCAGCGACGCCTCCGCCGGTTCGCCGGATCGCTCCGCGAAGTGCGTCTCCGCGAGGTCGTCGTACGCTTCGCGGACGCGCTCGCGCTGGTCGGTCATGGTAACGAAGGGCGCGGTGGCGTGACTAAGCTTTTCTGCTCCGGCGGCGAGCGATCCGGCCGTTCACTCGCGGTCGGCCGTCGCGGACGCCGCCTCGGCAGCGGCGTCCTCGTCGTCGGCGTCGTCCCCGACCACCAGCACCGGCACCGGACTCGTCCGGACGAGGGCGTCGGTCGTGCTGCCAAGCAGTGCGCGTCGGAGACCGGAGCGGCCGCGCCGCCCGAGGACGATCACGTCGGCGTCGTGCGTCTCGGCGTACGCCTCGACAGTGTCGGCCGGGACGCCCTCCTCGACCGCAGTTTCGGCGTCGACGCCGGCCTCGGCGGCGCGGTCGACGACGGTGTCGAGGATCTCGCGCCCCTCCGAGCGCAGGTTCGCCTCGACTTCCTCGGGGTCGACGATCGCGTTGTCGTAGGCGGTCCGCGTCTCGATGACGTACAGAGCGTGCAGGTCGGCGCCGTAGGTCGCCGCGAGGTCGATCGCTCGGTCGGCCGCTCGGTCGGCCGTCTCGCTCCCGTCGGTCGCCAGCAGGACGGTGTCGTACATGCGCGGTAGTACGCGCTCGATCGGCAAGAGCGTCGGGCCGGACTCGACGAGAGGCGGCCGGTCGGCGCCCGCGCTCAGTCGCGACGCCGCTCCTCGAACAGTCGCCAGCCGACGACGCCGTAGCCCGACAGCAATAAAACAAAGCGCTCGCCGGTCATCGCGATCGGGAACAAGCGCTCGGCGTCGCTCCCGTCGGCGGTCGGCTTCACGCCGGTCCGGTAGTGGGTCTCGCCGACCGATCCCTCGGCGGTGGCGTTCGAGAGCGTCCGGGTTCCGTCGGGCGCCCGATCGAACTCGACGAACGTCTGGACGAACCCGCGCTCGTCGGAGTAGAGGAACTGGCCGGAAAGGTCGTAGAACCGGTCGTGGAGCGGCCAGAACAGGTTGACGCCGTTGAAGAAGGCGTCGAGCAGGACGTGGGAGAACACGACCGCGACGAGCGCGACCCACGCCACGCGGGCGCCGCGGGCGCCCCAGCGCTCCAGAACGTACGACTCCTCGCGGCGCAGGTCCCACCACAGCGCCAGCCCCGCGAGCGTCGGCCAGACGAGGTTGTGCAACACGGCGCGGTGGGTGCCGATCAGCCAGAGATCCAGAAACGTGTCGAGGTCGACGAGCGCCGAGGCGGCCATCACGAACAGAATCGCCCGGGTGTCGAACCGGTCGGCGAGCAGCGCCGTCCCGATCAGCCCCGCGAGCGCGACGTGGACGAGCGTCGATGGCATGCCACACGGTTGAGGTCTCGGACAGCTTAGGGGTTTCGCGAAACGTGGACGTCGCCGACCGGCCGCAGTCGCGCGAGCGCCGAGACGCCAACGATTTTCCGCCGGAGCGCCAACGTCACGGACGATGTCATCGAACGGACGCGCCGCGTTCCGACCGCTGGTCGCCCCGGAGGTGGCGCCGTGACGACGACGCTCGTCGAGGGATTGGTCTGGCAGTTCGACCTCGGGATGGTCAACGCCTACCTGATCGACGACGGCGAGGTGACGCTCGTCGACGCCGGCACGCCCCGGTCTGCCGACGACATCCGATCGAGGATGGCCGAGATCGGCTACGAACCGGCCGACATCGACCGCGTGCTGATCACGCACTACGATCTCGATCACGTCGGCGGGATCGCCGGATTGGATCTCGACGCGCCGATCTACGCGCGGGAACCGGACGCGAGCCACTTCGAGGGCTCGGCGTCGCCGTCGCCGACGAACCGCAAGGGGCTGTTCCAGCGCGTCGTCGGCGTCTGGGTGACGCGGCCGGACGAGCCGGTCCGGCGGGTCGAGGATTCCATCGGCGGGTTCGACGCCTACGCGACGCCGGGACATACGGCGGGCCATACCGCATTCGTCCACGAGGAACTCCGGACCGCGCTGGTCGGCGACCTCGTGACGGGCGACGACGGCGCCCTCTCGACGCCGCCGCTCCCGATGACCAAGGATCCCTCGCGCAACGCCGAGAGCATCCGGGAGTTGGCCGCCCGGGAGCTCGACGTCGACGTGGTCGCGATGGGCCACGGCGATCCGGTCGTCGAGGACGGGGCGGCGGCGCTGGCGGATCTGGCTCGACGCGTCGGGTGAACGCTTCCACCGCGGACGCGACCCCGAGCAGTTCGACGCGCGTCGAAGTTGCCTTTCGATGCGCTTTTACGAGAATCGCTCGCACGATGAGCCATGACCGAGCGTCAGGATCCGCGCCGCGACCTCGCGGAGAAGATCGCAGGCGAGATCACGCTCAGCGACGACCCCGGGGCGACGCTGCGCAAGTGGCGGACCGATTTCGACGTTTCCCAGACCGAACTCGCCGAGGTGCTCGACGTCTCCTCGTCGGTCGTCAGCGACTACGAGAGCGGACGCCGATCGAGTCCCGGCATCGGCGTCGTCGGGCGGATCGTCGACGGCCTGCTCGACATCGACGAGCGCCGCGGCGGCGACCGCATCCGGCAGTACGCCCGGGTGCTCTCGGCGGGCTTCGAGAGCGACGTCGTGCTCGACCTGCGGGAGTACTCCGCGACGATCCCGCTGAGTCGGTTCTACGACGCCATCGACGCGACCGAGATCGCCGAGGGAAGTCAGGACTCGATCACCGGCCACACCGTGATCGACAGCATCCGAGCGATCACGCGCCTCTCCAGCGAGGAGTTCTACCGGATGTACGGCCAGAGCACGAACCGAGCGCTCGTCTTTACGGGCGTCACGCGCGGGGAGTCGCCGCTGGTCGCGCTCCGCGTCGTCAACCCGACGCCGAACGCCGTCGTCCTTCACGGGTTAGAGCCCGACGAGCTCTGGGAGCACGCCCCGAAGCTCGCGACGATCGACGACTACTCGCTGGCCGTCTCGAACGCCGACCTCGACGGGATGCTCGACGCGATGCGGGAACTGCCCTAAAAGGAGGCCGTCAGTCGAACGCCGTTACTCGACGTAGCGGTACTGGCGCTCGCCCATGCGACCCCAACCGTCGAAGACGAACTCGCTGTCGGGCGTCGTGAGCTCCTCGACGTCCGAATCGACGTCGTGGTTGTGGGCGTCGTGGATCTCCTCGTACTCCTCGAAGGAGAGCTCGTAGCGCCGGTCGAGTTGCTCGTCGACGTTCATCGCCTCGACTTCCTCGCGCCAGCCCTCCCGAACCGTCTCGGCGTGGACCTCGGCCTGGGCGCCCGAGCCGTAGGAGCCGACCAGCATGCGCTGGCCTTCCAGGTCGAGGTCCTTGTCGTAGGCGTCACGGAGCGCGCTGGCGCGCGCGATGTGGACCGAGCCGGTGTACCAGTTCCCCACCTTGCGGGAGATCTCGAGCGTCGGCTCGACGGTCGCTGCGTACCACTGCTTGTACTGGTCGGTTTCCGCGAGCGCGTCGACGTAGTCGCGGATCGCCTCCTCGTAGGTCTCGTCGTCGTCGAACGCCTCGCGGCGGGGCTGGCGCCCGATATCGTCGGCGAGTTCGTCCTCGATCGACGTGTCGCGGATCATGTGCCGGTAGCCCAACAGCCCGGCCTTGCGGACCATTCCGGGGAACGGCGTGTGATAGGGGATGTACGCGTAGTCGTCGGGATGCGTCGCGCCCGCGACGCTCTCGAAGTCCTCGACGGCCTCGCGCATCCGCGCGAGGTACACTTGCATCGAGCGCTTGCCGTCGACGCTCGGGAACTGCTGCTGGGGCTTGAGGAAGTCCGTCTCGTCGGCGCTGCCGTACCCCTGCTCGGCGCTGATCTCGACGAGGCTCGGGTCCTCGGTGATCAGCATGGCGACGGCGCCGGCGCCCTGGGTCGCCTCGCCGGGGTCGTCGCGGGCGTACAGCGCGGTGTCGGTCGCGATCACGATCGCCGCCTTGCCGCGATTCCGGCCCGCACGGATCCAGTTGTACGCGTCGTCGACCGCCTGCGTGGCGGCGACGCAGGCGAACTTGCGCTCGCCCTTGTTGGCGTGGTGGAAGTCGCCGTCGTACACCTGCTCCAGACAGCCCGCGACGTACGTCGAGACGGGCTTGGAGTTGTCGAACGCGCTCTCGGTCGCGACGTCGATGCGGCCGACGTCCTCGGGCGTCAGGCCCTTGCGCTCCATCAGGCGGTGGGCGGCGTTGGCGCCCATCGTGACGATGTCCTCGTAGCTGTCGGGGAACGAGCTGGCGTGCAGCCCCAGTCCCTTCGTGTACTTTTCGGGATCCTCGCCTTGCGCTGGCGCGAAGGTGTTCGGAAGGTCGAGCTTGAGCCGACCGGTCCTGATCTCGATGGCGTCGATGCCGACGGCTGTCATACGCGTGTGTGAGGGAAGGTGATATATGGGCCTGTCGATGGGCAGTTCGACGCGTGTCGAATACGCTCGGGGACAACACTGATTTCGGATTCCGGATAATGACTCTCCGTGTCGATGCTCCGATCGGTGACTGTGATCGACGGACTGTTTCTCGCGAGCATCGGCTGCCTCTGGATCGCCGCGGCGGGCAACCGATTCGGGCGCGGGCGTCTCGCTCGTCAGATCGGCGCGGTCGGCTGGGGGCTCTTTTCGCTCTTCTGGCTGCACACGGCGGCGGGCTACCTGATCACGTCCAGAACATTTCTCGGCATCATCGGGCTCGTAACCGTGGGGCTGACGGCGTACGCGTGCACGCTCGTCGTCCGCGACCGCGACGCCGGCGCTCGGCTCACCGTGGCGTTCTCGGTGATGGGGGCGCTGTTCGTCCCGTTCCAGTTCGTCGGTCCGATCCACGGCGCGGTGCTCGGCGCGGTCGCGGCCCACACCGTGGCCGGGCTCTCCGTGCTCGGCTACGATCCGATCGTCGGGTACGGGCCGGAGGGGTACGCGAACGTGATCTACTTCGAGGGGCTGCCGGTTCGCTACGGCATCAGGATCATCTCGGCGTGCTCGGGGATCAGCGCGATCGCGCTGTTCGTCGGGCTCATCGCCGCGACGAAGGCATCGCCGCGAAAGCGGCTGCCGTTCGGCGTCGGCGTCGCGGCGCTGGTCTACGGCCTCAACCTCGTTCGCACGATGCTGGTCGCCGGCGCGCTCGGCGGGAACTGGTTCGGCTTCGCGACCGGCATCACGGCGTCGCTGTACGGCGTCACCGATCCCCGGCTGGCGTCGTACTACGTCGCCGAGTACCTGCTGTCGCAGGTGCTGGTCGTCGTCGCGCTGCTCGGCGTCTACGTCGCGCTCTCGGCCCGGCTGTCGGAGCTACAGGAACTCGTCGGGGACATTCTCGACGAGGCGTCGACCGACTGGACGCGACTGGTCGGTCAGAGATAGTCGCGACGGCGGAGGGCGGCGCCGATCAGGACGGCGAACGTCTCCATGCCGGGCGTCGACAGGCTGGACGCCGGGACCTCAGTCTCCTGAAGCCCGGTCGACGTCTGCGCGCCGTCGTCGTCGATCACGGTCAGGCTGACCTCGCCAGTGGCGACACGCCTGTTGTCCGCGTTGACGTCGATCACGAACCGGGGATTCGTTCGGTCGTACGTGCCGCTGAATCTGAAGTCGCTGTCGATCTCCCACTGGTAGTTTTCGATCTGCCCGTCGGGATCGCTCGACGCGGTCGCGTCGTAGACGATGTAATCGACCTCGCCGTCGGTGTCGTTGTCGATCAGTTCGGTGGTGTACGATGCCGACGGTGCGACGTTGACGACGGTTATCGTGCGTGTCGTCGTGTCGGTGGCGCCGTCATCGTCGGTGACGGTGAGCGTCACGTCGTAGCTGCCGTCGTCGGCGTAGCTGTGGGTCGGCGTCTCGCCGGTCGCCGTGGCGCCGTCGCCGAACGCCCACTCGTAAGTGGCGATCGAGCCGTCGGCGTCGGTCGATCCCGACGCGTCGAAGGCTACGTCGTCGGTCGTGCTCGGCGTCGACGGCGAATAGGTGATATTCCCGCTCGGCGCGACGTTATCGACCTGCACTTGTCGGGCCACCGTGTTCGTCGCGCCGCCGCTGTCGGTCACCGTCAGCGTCACCGTGTACGTTCCGTCATTGGCGTAGCTGTGTGTTGCCGTCTCGCCGGTGGCCGTCGCGCCGTCGCCGAACGCCCACTCGTAGGACCGGCCGTCGGTGCCGCTCGCCGTCTTGGCGCGGACGGTGACGGCGTCCGCAGTCGTCGGATCGGACGGCGAGATCGCAATCCTCGTCTCGGGGATCCGCCTGACGACGACGGCGCTGACCTTGGCGTTCTGGACTTCGTCGCTGAACGTCAGGTTTAGACTTCCATCGTCGACTGCCACCGTCCGCGTCAACACCAACGCGGTATCTGGCCCCACGCGGCTGTGGACGTCGAGATCGTTAACCACCACCTCGCTCTCGGCGCCGACGTCGAACACGCGGGAGCCGTCGCCGCCCCCGCCTCCGTTTCCGCTCCCGAAGTAGATTTCCGCGAACTTCAGCGTCACCTCGTAGGTCCCGTTATCGAGGGCGGCGTCGTACGAGAACTCCTCGCCGGAGGCGTAGCGCTCGGATTGGTACAGCGCGTCGTCGGACGTGTTGGCGATGGCGCTCGTACTCGAGTACGTGCTCCCGCCCGTCGTGTACGGACTGCCGCCGTCGTCCGCGACGTACGTCACGCCGTCGCCGGCAGTGTACGACGACCCGCCGGCGTTGACAGCGAAGACGAGCGGCTCGCCGACGACCACCGTCTCGTTCTGTGCGTCCGCCCCGTCGTTTCCGCCGGCGTCGGCGGCGTTCCGGAGCCTCACGGAGTAGGCCCCGTCAGTCGACACCTCGTAGCTGGCGGTGTAGGTCCCGTCGCTCTCCGTGAAGTCGGATGCGTCCAGTGTGGCTCTTTCGGGTCCGTCGAGCGTGACGTCGATGTCCGCCAGCGACTCGTCGCTGTCGAAGCTGACGGTGACGGATCGACCGACAGGATTCGTCACTGAGAAGTTCGTTATCGTCGGCCCGTCGGCCAGCCCCGTCGTGTTGACGTACACCGGCACTCTGTCACCGCTGCCGCGACTGGACGCGTAGATGTACCACTCGCCGCTCCGCGGGCTCGAATTGAGTTCGAAGCCGAACTGCGCGGTGCCGTCGACGATGCGGGCCGAGGTCGCGCTCTCGTCCCGCACGAGGACGTTCCGATTCTGGACGGCGAACTCGATCGGGCCGGAGTCGACGCCCGCGGTCACGTTGGCGGTGAAGGGCGGGCTCTCGGCGGCGTCGATCACGAGCTCGTCCTCGCCGTCGCCGTCTCTGTCGGTCATCTTCTCGTCGTCCCACTCGATGGTGTAGGGGCCGGAACTGCTCTCGCCGGCGACGACCCGAAGCCGCTGTGACGCGTTCGTCGCTGTCGAGAAGTTCGACGGTTCGTTTGCGGGGAGCGCGGTCGAACTGCTCGCCCCGATCGTCACGTCGCCGGTTTCGTCGCTCCCCGCGACGTACGCGACTTCGACCCGGCCGTCGGCGTCGGTCGTCGCGGTGACTGTTCGTCCGCGCCCACTGTCGCTGACCAGTTCGCCGCGGCCCTCGACGACGCTGAGGTTCACTCTCCGCCCGGCGATGGGATCGTCGTACCTCCCTCGCACCTCGAAGGAGACGGCCGTCGAGCTGCCGGAGTACACCGTCCATTCGCCCGTTTCGACCGGCGTCACGTACTTCGCTTCCGGAGACCCGACGCTCTCGTCGAGTCCGACCTCGGCGACGCTCAGGTCGTACTCGATCGGTTGGCCGCTCTCGTCGAACCGGTCGAAGACGATTTCGAGCGTTCCGTAACTCGATCCCGGCGTCCGGGTTACGCTCCAGTCACTGACGTGGTCGGCGTCGCCCAGATACTCGTCCCACGCCGACTCCGAGCGTAGCGTCGGCAAGCTGATCGTGACGTTTTCGCCTGCGGTGCCCCTCACCGGCACCGTTCGGGTCGATTGCCGGCCCGTGTGGACGCTGATCCGCTCGCTCCCGCTCGTCGACGCGCTCACCGAGCCCTGAAGCGCGACCAGCGAGATGCGCGTTCCGTCGATGAACGTCGGCTCGGCGACCGTCCGCTCGGCGTTCTCGAACCGGTTGTACACCAGCGACCCCTCGATCACGGTCGTCGGCGCGTCGTCGAGTTCGTTGTAGTTCGGCCGGTATTCGATCAGACCGGTCGAGAACGTCCGACCGGATCCCCAGTAGTCGCCCGCTTCTCCCGGTCCCGAGACCGAGACGTTCGAGACGTTCAGCTGCCCCCGGATCGTCTCTAGCTGTCCGGATGGCGGGGCCGGGTTGATAAACAACGTCCGCTCGGGATACCGAGTTCCGAGCGGAATCGTCACGTCCCGCTGTGTCCGCCCGTCCGGTGAGACGATGGCGTTCCGCAGTTCGATCATCCCGCTTTGCACCTGCTCACTGTGGGCGAGTTCGACCTCGGCGTTCTGGTCGGGGACGACCGTCGCCTGGTAGCCGGTCATCGCGATGATCAGGGCGGCGAACAGCAACACCGCGCCGATCTGGACCGCCTGGGCGCGGGTATCGCTTTGAAGATTCATGAATCTGGACACCGTTTCCCCGGTAGCATAGACTTCATCCTGCTGCCTGGCGGATCGTCTCTGAGTCTTGCCCCGCAGTGCTTTCGACGACTAATGTCACGTCGTACTCCTGACCGGTACCCAGGCCCTCGAATTTCTCGTTGTTTACGCTGAAGGTATTTCCGGTCGGAGTGTACCCTTCCCGATCCACCTCGAACCCATCGTCCGCTCGTTCCAGAACGACCCGCACGCTCTCGAAACTCCCATCTCCCGATGAAACCGCGAAACTGTATCGAATCCCGACTTTTCCATTTCCGGGCAGTTGTTGAACGTCGAACGAGTCGATACGCGGTCCGCTCGGTGTTGGAGTCGTATCGTCGCTGACGTTCGTCACCGTCACCTCGAGCGCGTCACCGTCACTCCCACTAGACGCGTACACCGTCACCGTGCCGTTCTCCTTGGCAGTCACCGTCGTCCCGCTCTCCCCATTTCCGTCGGTCGTGGAACGGTTAGAACCGAGTTCGATGACCGACGTGTTGCTGATCGCGTAGTCGACGGTCGCACCGTCCGCGACTGCGTCAGTGTACATCGACAGCGTCGCGTCGGGAGTGCCTCGCTGGCCGACATCGAACGTACACGATCCTCGCGGGGATCGATCCGGACACGAGATTCCATTCTGGCCCGCGATCTTCGACGTGTCCCAGTAGACATCGTACGCGTTGCTCCCGCCACCACCGCCGCCGACTCGGACGTCGATCGAGAAGCGCTCGTACGGCGTCGCGCCGGAGAAATCGGTCGCGTTGATCCAGACGCCGACCGTGTCGCCGCCCTCGGCATCGATCCGGACCCGGCCGTTCCCGTCGGTCGTCGTCGTGCTGGTCGTTCCGCCGCTGACGTTGTACCGCACCTCCGTGTCGGCGACCGGGTTGTTGTGCCGGTTCCGAACTTCGGCGACGACGGTCGTCGGCTCTCCTTTGGGGACCGGCCCGCCGTCGTCGACCGCGACGAGGTACTCGGCATCGGTATCCGGCGTCGGGCCGCTGGATGCCCCACCGACCCGAGCGCGTGCCATCCGGAGCTCGTACTCGCCGGGGTCGAGTTCGATCGTCGTGTTCACGTAGTCGCCGGTCGTCTGGTTGTTAACTATCGTGGCGTCGCCATCGAGTGCGCTGCTCCAAATGCGCGGACTCCGCGTCGGCACGGTGATCCGAATCGGGTTGCTGGCGGTGCTCTCGACGGTGACCGCGTTCGTCGAAGCGCTCACCGTCCTGACGTCCACCGACGTCGTCGCGCTGGACGACGCCTGTAGCTCGCCCGCCAGCGTCACGAGCGTGATCTCGTCGCCGTCGACCAGCACCTGCTCGGCGACGGTCGTGTTGGCACCCGTCGGGTGGGCGTCGTACAGCAGCGAGTGCTCGTAGATCGTCGTCGGGGCGTTGTCCCACTCGTTGTAGTTGGGCTGGTAGGCGAATGTGGTGGTGTTCACCGTCCGAGTGGCCCCGCTCCAGTACTTGCCCGCCCCGCCTCCGCCCATCGCGTCGGCGTTCTCGATCACGACCTGTCCCGTCCCCAGCGTCCGCAGCTGTCCGCTCGGCGGTGCAGGATTGACAAAGAGTGCTCGGGCGGGGTAGTTCGTTCCGAGCGTGAGCGAGTAGGCGCCGCCCTGGCTCCCGCCGGCCGTCGAGACGATGCCGTTCCGGAGATCCTGTAGCTGTCCGTGAACCTCCTGATTGTGGTTGAACTCGATCTCGCCGTTCTGGTCCGGGACGACCGTGGCCTGGTAGCCGGCCATCGCGATGACGAGCGCGGCCAGCAGCAGCACCGCTCCGATCTGGATGACCACCGCGCGTTCGTCGCCCCGGAACTCCATGCGTGACCAGTTACAGGGTACGGGCAACAAAAAGGGTGTTGGCGTAGCTACCGGGCAAACGAACGCAGCGAAGACAGGAGATAGGACCGAGAATCTCGTTCGGCCGCGCAGAACTTCGACGGCGGGTCCGAGCTACTCGTCGTCCGCTTCCTCTTCCTCGACGACCTCGGGGTCGCTCATCGCGCTCTGGAGACTGTCGAGCCCGTTGACCCACGTCGAGACGAGGCCGTACTCCAGTTCTTCGGCGACGGTGAGATCGAGTTCCTCGCCGTCGATGATCAGCGTCCCCGCCTGGACGACGTAGCCCAGGGCGGCATCGAGGTCCTCCTCGGCCTCGGCGTCGGCGGCGGCGCGGACGTACTCCTCGACGCCGGCGTCCTCGGCCGGGCCACCGGTGACGTACTCTTCGGCGGCGTAGAACACGCACACCAGACTGGTCTGGACGTCGTCGACGAGCAGTTCCTTTTCCTCGTCGTCGAACTCGACTTCGCCGAGGACGATCCCGCGGATGTCGTCGACCTCCTCGACGGCCTGATCGGCGTCGATCTCGTCGGCGTCGTACGCTCGGACGACCTTCGCGACCGCGATCGCGGCGTCGTCCTGCAGGTTCAAGAGGAGTCGAGCCGAGTCCTCGTCCTCCGGGTCGAGATCCTCGTCCGATATCCGGTCGAGCCAGTTGTGCCAGCGTTCTTCCGAGTAGAACTCGTTCGGCGGCGCGCTCATACTTTGACCGTACGCTGGCGGCCTGAAAACCCTTTCTCTCCGCCAGCCGGGCGAATATTGCCGAGAGATCGTCCAGTGTCGCCGAAACCGTGCGAATAGCGGCCGTTTCAGAGAGCGACACCAAGCTTGAAACGGTGGCCGATTCGATCGGGCGAGCGTCAGATCACTCTCCGAGCGTTCCGACCGTGTCGATGCCGTACACCGCGCGCGGCGTCTCGACGTGCGCCCGCCGGACGGCGTCCTCGTGGCCCTCTTCGAGCAGCCACCGGACGCGCCGGGGGACGGTCTTGGGACCCAAGACGGCGCCCGGCCGGTCGGGGTCGTCGACGAAGTCGGTCTCCATCAGGAACGGCTCGCCGGACTCGACCGCGACGCGCAGGCGTTCTTTTTCGCTCATCACGCTCGGGATCGGCCCCGCGAGACGGCCGCCCGCGTAGTGTTTGACGACCCGATCCGCGGGGAGGCCGGCCTCCTCGGCCCACTCGGCGACCTCGGTCATATCCTCGCTCGCCTCGGCGTGGAGCTGGACCGCACAGCCCGCTTCGGCGCCGCACTCGAACGCTCGGCGCATCACGTCGTTCGAGGCATCCCACACCGCGTCGGGCACCTCGTAGTGGGGACGCCCCGACTTGAGCGCCAGCGCCTCGCCATCGGCGACGTACTCCGCGGCGACGTCGATCCCGGCCTGCATCACGTCGCGGGCGTCGTCGGGCGCGAACCCGCGCTCGTCGACGAGGCGGCTGATCAGTCCGGGGTGGACGCCGAGCACCGGCCACGCCCGGCCGTCGAGAACGTCGCTCGCGCGCTCGACGACCTCGATCGTGCGCTCGAACACCTCGCGGAACTCCTCGCCCGCCGCCTCGGGATCGACGGCGTCGGGGTCGCCGGGCTCGACGCCGAGGTGCCAGGAGGGCTTGTTGACCACCAGCAGGTGCGTTCCGCCCAGATGCGCGAAGTCCTCGACGGCGTCGATCCCCCGACCGTGGTCGGGGTCGAGGTGCATGTGGTCGTCCAGCACCGGCGTGTCCAGATCCATGGGCGTGAGATGGGCAATCCGAGAGGGAAAGCGCTTCGCTTCGCGAGTAGTCGGCGGCCGGCCGTCGTGATCGTCGTGCGCTGGCACGAACCGACAGCGGCGCTGGCGGTCTCTGTTGAGAAGTTTCCCCACCTATCGCCTGACGACCAACTTATTTTCGTCCCAAAAACAGTATTACATTTGCTTTCATCCCCAACACCACCCAACACAGAATATTATATTAGGAATTCGTGGGCATTCGTATGCCACAACTAAGTGGCGATGGCCCGACGATCGAACCATGATCGACGTACCCGTCGCCGCGGTCGCGAGCGCGACCGCGCCCGAGGTATCGCCGGAGACGACCACCGTCGAGGCTGCGAGCCGACTGCGACGGCCCGAGGTACCCGCGCTGGTCGTGTGCGACCGGACGTCCGTCGTCGGCATCGTGACCGAGTCGGACGTGGTCGCCGCGGTCGCCGAGCGCGGCACGGATCGCCCGGTCGAATCGTACATGTCCAGCCCCGTCGTGACCGCACGGCCGTCGACGCCGGTCGGAATCGCCGCCGACCGGATGCGCGACGCCGGGATAACGCTGCTCGCGGTCGTCGAAGACGGCGCCTACGAAGGCGTCGTCACCCGCCGATCCCTGCGGCCGTACGTCTCTCGACGACGGCTGGCGGTCGACTGGGACGGCGAGCCGCTGTCGCTCGACGATCCGAACGCGGCCGACGCCCCAGGTGGGGAGGACTGCGATGCCTGAGCCGACCGAAGAGCGCGGGCTGGCGGCTGCGACAGGGTGCGACGAGGTCGTCACCGACGGCGGCGTCAGTACGATGGGGTCGCGGAGCAAGTCGCCCAGCGACGGCGTGTACGTGCCGAAAGTGTACGCGTACATCACGCGAAACCGCAGCGAACTGCTGGTGTTCGAGGGGCCCGAGCACGACGGCCTGCAGGTACCGAAAGGGACCGTGGAACCGGGCGAGCTGCTCGACGACGCGCTGGGGCGCGAAGTTCGTGAGGAGAGCGGACTCGACGTCGCCGGCGCGGAGACCCACCTCTGTACCGACGTGTGGACGCGCCGGCGGTCGCCGCCGCGGCGGTACGTCCGGCACTTCTACCACGTCGACGTCGACGAACCGCGCGACGGCTGGACGCACGCGGTGACCGGTGACGGCGAGGAGGTCGGCCTGGAGTTCGAGTTCTCGTGGGTCGATCTTCGGTCGGAGCGGGAGTTCGCAATGGCGATGGACGACTACGTCCCGACGCTTCAGGAGCGCCTCTGAGCCGCCGTTCCGGCGTCCGCCGCCGGCTATCACCCCAGCCGTAAGTTTCCCTTCGCGTACGTACAACGACTATTGACCGACTCGTCGAACCTGCAGTGCATGCAGACAGTGTTCCACCTCATTCAGGGCGATCCGGGGGACCGAAAGACCGCGCTCACCATCGCCGAGAACCTCACGCAGGACGAGACCGTCGAGATGGACGCGATCGAGGTCGTCGCGCAGGCAGACGGAATCGAACCGCTCACGGCCGACGGCGAGGGGAGCGACCACGTCCGGTCGCTGCTCGACGACGGCGTCGCGTTCAAGGCCTGCGGCAACACGCTCGACATGGAGGACCTCGACGAGGCGGACCTCGTCGACGGCGTCGAGACGGTTCCCTCGGGCGCCGGCGAACTCACCAGGCTGCAGGACGAGGGCTACTCCTACATCCGACCGTAGCGGGCGTCATTCGGCGCCGCCGCACCGGCCGCAGCGGCGTCGTGACGCCGTGGCGACCGCCGCTCACTCCCCGAGCAGCACGTCGTCGTTCGCGGCGTTGCGCAGCGCGTCCGAGCGGCCGTGGGTGCCCGGCGCGATGGCGACGGTCCGGACGCCGTTGCGTCCCGCGGTCTCGATGACGGGCTTGAAATCGGTGTCTCGCGAGGCGATCGCGAGCACGTCGATCTCGTCGCGCACCGCGGACTCGCTGGCGTCGATGGCGAGCTTGACGTCGACGTCGCCGCTCGTGATCACGACCTCGTAGCCCCGCGCTTCGGCGGCCTGGATCAATCCGGGCGTGGCGTGTTCGTCGAGGTAGAGCCGCGTGATCCCGAGCTGGCCGAACGCCTCGGCGGACTCGCGCACGTCGTCGAGGTCGACGTCGAACTCGTCGCGGAGCACGTTCGGCCCGTCGACGAACAGGCCGACGCGCGGGCGCTCCTCGGTGTCGTCGACATCGGCGGCGTCGCCCGCATCGTCTCCGGCGTCGTCGCCAGCCCCCTCGTCGGCGTCGAGCGGCGACGCGGCGTCACCGCCCCCGCCGCCCAGCCGATCGCGGAGGGCCAGCAGTTGCTCGATCATGGTCTCCGTTTCCGGCGTCGCTGGATAGGTGTGACGGAACGACGCCGGGACGTAGCCGGCGAGCGGCCGATCCGAAGCGTGCGCAGTGACGCGCAAAGCATTACTCCGAGGCCTGCGACCGGTCGAGTATGTCGCTACGACAGCCGCCGCTCGCGGCGGTCCACGAGGCGGCCGGCGCCGACACCACCGAGTTCGGCGGGTGGGAGATGCCGGTCGAGTTCGACTCGATCACGGACGAGCACCGGGCGGTCCGCGAGGCGGCGGGGATCTTCGACGTCTCGCACATGAGCGAGATCGAGGTCGGCGGCCCCGACGCCGAAGCGTTGATGCAACGGCTCACGTCGAACGACGTCGCCGCGCTCGGTCCGGGCGACGCGCAGTACTCGATGATCACCGACGAGGAGGGCGTGATCGTCGACGACACGGTCGTCTACCGGCTGCCGAGCGAGACGCCGGAGTACCTGTTCGTCCCGAACGCGGGCCACGACGAGCAGATGCTCGATCGGTGGACGAGCCACCGCGACGAGTGGGGGCTCGACGCCACCGTCGAGAACCGCACCGAGACGTACGCGATGTTCGCCGTACAGGGCCCCGACGCACCGGGGCTCGTCGCCGACGCCGTCGACGCTCCGGACGCCGACAACGAGGCGGTCGACGACATCGGTCGGTTCGAGGCCGACTACCGATCGATCGCGGACGTCGAGTGCCTGCTCTCGAACACCGGCTACACGGGCGAAGCGGGCTTCGAGGTGCTCGCGCCGTGGGACGAAGCCGAGACGGTCTGGGACGCGTTCGACTGCCAGCCCTGCGGACTCGGCGCGCGCGACACCCTCAGGATCGAAGCGGGATTCCTGCTGGCGGGCGAGGACTTCCATCCCGAGGACAATCCCCGGAACCCCTACGAGGCCGGCGTCGGCTTCGCGGTCGACCTCGACACCGAGTTCGTCGGCCGCGACGCGCTGGCGAGCGCGACGGAGGCGGGGCCCGACCAGCGCTTCGTCGGGATTCGGCTGCTCGACCGCGGCGTCCCGCGTCACGGCTACCCGGTGACGACCGCCGACGGCGAGCGGATCGGCGAGGTCACCAGCGGGACGATGAGCCCGACGCTGGATGAACCGATCGGCCTGGGCTACGTCGACACCGGGCACGCCGACGCCGGCACCGACGTCCGCGTCGAGGTCCGCGGCCAGGCGAAAAAGGCAAGGGTCGAGTCCCCGAAATTCCTCGATAGATGAGCTTCGAGACCCCTGACGACCGCCGATACCTGGAATCGCACGAGTGGGCCCACCGCGACGGAGACGCCGTTCGCGTTGGAATTTCCGACTTCGCGCAGGACGAACTCGGCGACGTCGTGTTCGTCGAGCTGCCCGACGCCGGCGACGAGGTCACCGCCGACGAGGAGTTCGGCGTCGTCGAGAGCATCAAGGCCGTCTCGGACCTGTACGCCCCGGTCGGCGGCGAGGTCGCCGCGGTCAACGAGGCGCTGTTCGACGCGCCGGAACTCGTCAACGACGACCCCTACGGCGAGGGGTGGATGCTGGAGATCGAACTCGACGACGAGAGCGACCTCGACGAGTTGCTGTCCGCAGCCGAGTACGAAGACCAGATCGCGTAGGGCGGTCGTTTTCCTCTTCCTCCGGATCGGTGAGCAACGGCGCTCGCGATACGCGTCAGCCGACGCCGCTCACGAACCGAGCCGGGGCGCCGAGAACGGCTCAGTCTTCGACGGCATCGATCGGCGACCACTCGTCGACGGCGTCCCGCAGCCCGTCGACCGCCCCGGACGGCTCCGCGAGATCGAGCGGCGGCACCGTCTCGACGCCGACGCCGGTCATGCGCTCGATTTCGGCGGGGTTCGTTCGCTCGGCGACGCTCGCGCCCTCGTACTCGTTGAGAAGGATCGCCGCCACCTCGACGCCGCGGCGCTCCAGCGCGTCGACCGTCAGCGCGGTGTGGTTCAGCGTTCCGAGTCCCGACCGCGCGACGACGACGGTCGGGAGAGCGAGGTCGGCGACGAGATCGATTACCTCGCGCTCGCCGGCCAGAGGAACTCGCAGGCCGCCGATCCCCTCGACGACGCCGGCGTCGACCGCTGGGTCGTCCAGAACGCGCTTACAGCCCTCGCGGATCGACTCGTAGGAGAGATCGACGCCCTCGCGCTCCGCGGCGACCCGAGGTGCGAGCGGCGGTTCGAGCCGGCGCAGACAGGTCGCGGCGTCGGCGTCGCCGCAGGCCTCGGCCACGAACGCCGCATCGTCGTCGGGCGGGTGTCCGGTCTGGGCGGGCTTGATCGCGCGCGCTTCGACGCCGGCGTCGCGCAGCCAGCCCGTCAGGCCGGCGGTCGCGACGGTCTTGCCGACGCCGGTGTCGGTGCCGGCGACGAACAGGCCGCGGGTCATGGATCGCTTCGGCGGCGAGCCGCGACGCCACTCATAGCACCCCTACCTCCTCGCCGGCCTCGCGGAAGGCGTCGATGCAGCGTTCGAGGTTGCGGGCGCCGTGGGTCGCCATCGGCGCGACGCGGATCCGGCTCGTCCCCTCGGGCACCGTCGGCGGGCGGATCGCCGGCGCGACGACGCCGCGCTCGTACAGCGCGTCGGCCAGCGCCAGCGCGTCGCCCCGGTCGCCGACGAGCACCGGCAGGATCTGGGTTTCGCCCGGCACCTCGAAGCCGAGATCGGTCAGCCCGTCGCGCAGGAACTCGACGCTCCGCCAGAGCCGGTCGCGCCGGTCCGTGGTTCGGGCGAGATGGAGCGCCTCCGAAGCCGCGGCGGCGGCCGGCGGCGCCAGTCCGGTCGAGAACACGAAGGAGCGGGCCGCGTTGACCAGATACTCGATCAGGTCGTCGTCGCCGGCGACGAACCCGCCCTGACTCGCCAGCGCCTTCGAGAGCGTTCCCAGCTGGACGTCGACGCGGTCTGAGAGCCCCTCGCGCTGCACGATGCCGCCGCCGCCCTCGTAGAGGCCGGTGGCGTGGGCTTCGTCGACCATCACCCACGCGCCGGCCTGCTCGGCCAGATCGCAGATGTCCGACAGCGGCGCCACGTCGCCGTCCATGCTGAACACCGAGTCGGTGACGATCAGCCACGAACCGTCGGTCGTTTCGGGATTCCGCGCGGCGTCGCCGAGCTTCGCCGCCAGGTCCTCGGCGTCGCAGTGGTCGTAGACGATCACCTCGGCGCCGGCGAGTTTGCAGGCGTCGACGATGCTGGCGTGGTTGTACTCGTCCGAGAAGATCACGTCCGGATCGAGCGCCGCGATCGTGCCGACGTTGGCGGCGTAGCCGGACGAAAAGGCGAGCGCGCGCTCCGTATGTTTGCTCTCGGCCAGCCGGTCCTCCAGATCTCGGTGGACCAGCGTGTCGCCGGTGACGAGTCGGCTCGCGCCCGCGCCGGTGCCGACGATATCGGCGGCGTCGGCGGCCGCCTCGACGACCCGGTCGTCGGTCGTCAGCCCGAGGTAGTTGTTCGACGCGAACACGAGGCGCTCCTCGCCGTCGAGCACCGGGAGGTCGCCGCCGGCTGCCGGCGCGAACTGCGCGCGCTCGGCGACGCGGTTCGCGGGAGAGAGTCGCCGCCGGAGGTTCCGGCGCTCGCGGTCGGCGAGGCGGGCCGAGAGGTCGAACCCGCGGTCGCCGTCGAGCGGCCCCGGCGGGCGGGTGCCGCCGGACTCGTACTCGTCGCTCACGGCTCCGTCCTCCGAATTTCGTCCCGACCGATCGACTCGTGTTCGCCCGTCATAGCTCAGTTGTGACACACCGGAAGCGCTACACCCCGGCGCTTTCCTTCGTTGAGTGGCCCCTGCGGCTCCGGTGATAAAGCCTTTCTCACTTCCTGCCGGCACCCGGCTCGAACGGTCGGGAGCAAAAACTGCGGCTCAGAACCCCGGCATCAACTCTGCGGGACCGAACACGCCGTACTCACCCGCACGGTTACGTCGAACCGCCGCTCGCAGATAGCCCAGTGCGGGCCCGTTGACGTTCGCGGCCATGCTCGTCTCGTCGCCCAGCTCGAAGGTGTTCGTCGCGCGCTCGCCGTCGAACGTCGTCCCCGTCACGGAGACGGTGGTCGTCGTCGGCTTCTCGTCCGACCTGACGTCGAGGATGCCCCCGACGGTGACGTCCTCGGCGTCGCAGATCCCCGCCCGCTCCAGCAGCACGTCGTCGGCGTGTTCCATATCGTGGAACTCCAGCACGCCGTCGTGGGCGTCGATTATCTCCTCGATTTCGGCGTCGCTGAGTCCTCTGGCGGTCTCGACGTCGTACCCGTCGAGGTGCGCGATGTCCTCGCGGACCGTTCCTCGGTTGTCCTCGTAGCCCGATTTCAGGCCGACGCCCCACCAGATGTCGACCTCGTGGACCTCGACGAACGACTGGGCGGCGAGGGCCGCGGCGCCCGTCAGGAAGCCCGGCGTCGCGCCGGCGCCGCAGACGAACGTGATGCCGGTGTCCTCCAGCTGGTCGGCGCGCTCGTCGAGCATCCCGATCACGCGCGATCGCTTGAGCACGTCGATCAGGACGCCGGAGTAGCCCGCGTCGGCGAACCGATCGGCGATCCGCGGGATGAAGTCGTGTTCGAGATTCGGCAGGGCGATCAACACGGCGTCCACGGCGTCCGACACTGCGATCACGTCGTCGATCGGCGTCTCGGTCGGCTCGCCCTGCTCGGAAGCGACAACGCCGGCGCCCTCGCCGGTCTGCTTGACGCCGTCGGACGCCGCGGCGTCCGCGGCGCTGCCGGTGGCGTCGGCAGCGACGCCGCCGTCAGTCGCTGCGTCCGGCCCCTCGGTATCGCCGCGGCCGTCGCCGTCTCGCGGCTGATCGCCGTCGTCTCGCGGCTTTGCCGCTCGACTGTCCGCGGAGCTTCGCTCCGCGCTACTCGACTGTTCCGGGCCGCTTTGTGGCCCGCTTGCGATATTGCCTTCCGTCGCGTCCAGCAGCTCGTCGATGTCGAGACCGTCGCGATCCGCGGCGATGCCGTTCCGGTCGCAGGCCGCGACCGGGGTCAGTCCGTCCTTGTGCTGGCTGACTTCGAGCGTTCGTCGTCCGATGCCGCCGGTTCCCAGTACCGCGAAGTCGATGTCTGTCATGCGTCGGTGTGTCGTGAATCGGTCCGCGATCAGTCGTCGGTCGCTTCGCTCGTCGCCGTTCCCGCCGCGGTGTCGAGGTCGGCGGCGGCGTCGTCGCTTCCGCCACCGTCGCTGTCCGAATCCTCACCGCCGCGCGCTTTCACCGCCTCGGGATCGAACTCGTTGACGTCGGTGTTCGGTTCCATGCCGGCCCGCTCGATCACCTCGATGTCGTCGCCGGGCGACTGGCCTTCGGTGGTAAGGTAATCGCCGGTGAGGACGCCGTCGGCGCCAGCCTCGAAGGGGAGGTGCTGCTCGTCGACGTCGAGATTGACCTCGCGCCCGCCCGTGAGCCGGACGCGCGCCTCGGGATGGAGCAGCCGGTAGACGGCGACCGCCTCGATGATCTCATCGGTCGTTATGTCGGCCGAATCGCCGAGCTTCTCGGCCATCGGCGTCCCCGCGACCGGGTTCAGCACGTTGACGGGCAGCGAGGAGACGCCGATCTCCTGCAGGGCGACCGCGGCGTCGACCCGGTCGGTCGGCGTCTCGCCCATCCCGAGGATCACGCCGGCACAGAGATCCATCCCGGCCTCTTTGGCGACTTCCAGCGTCTCCACCCGGTCCTCGAAGCCGTGGCTGTCGACGATTTCGGGGAAGAAGCGCGGCGAGGTCTCGATGTTGTGATTGTAGTGGTTGAGCCCTTCCGCCGCGAGAATCTCGGCTTCCTCTTCGGTGAGGATGCCGAGGCTGGCGTCGACCTCCACGTCGGTCTCGTCTCTGACGAGCCGGATCGCCTCCAGGACTTCCTCCCACTCCTCGGGCCGGCGCTCCTTCGAGACGCCCTTTTCGGCGACGACGATGCCGAAGCGCTGGGCGCCGTCGCGCTCGGCGCGCTTCGCGGCTTCGAGGACCTTCTCGGGGCCGAGGAAGCCGTAGTTGTCGATCCCCGTGTCGAAGTGGACCGACTGGGCGCAGAAGCCACAGTCCTCGGCGCAGTTGCCCGCCTTGGCGTTGACGATGCTGCAGGCGTCGACCGTATCGTCGCCCAGTTCCGAGCGGACGTAGTCCGCCGCCGGAGCGAGATCCTCGACCGGTTGGGCGATCAGCGCCAACCCGTCGCGCCGGTCGAGTTCCTCGCCGGCGAGCACGCGCCGAACCGCGTCGTCGACCGTCCGGTTTCCTGTCTCGTAAACCACGAGCTAGAAGTGAGTTGACGCCACTATAATAGTTCGGGATGGCGAGAGGTCCACCGCTGAACGGCCGGCGCCAAGTCGATCGGGCTAGTCGTCTTCCCAGAGATGTGCCGCTTCGTGCTCGGACTCGATCTGATCGCTCGCCGCGACGCCGACGAGTTCGGTGAACGCCGCGATCGCCTCGTCGTCGCCCGCGACGAGCAACACGTCGTTCGGTTCGATCGTGAACTCCGGTCCCAGTTCCGCGAGCACGTCCGCTCCGCGTTCGACGGCGACGACCGTCGCGCCCGTTCGCGCCCGCACGTCCGCGTCGCCGAGCGACCGGCCGGTCAGGTCGGGCGCCGTCGTCCGGATCAGTTCGAGTTGCGTCTCCGGCGTCAGCACCTCCTCGTCGAGCAAATTCGTCGCGAGCATCCGGCCGGTGACCGACGAGAGCGAGATCACGTAGTCCGCGCCGGCCCGGTAGAGCTTCGCGACGTTATCGTCCTCGTTCGCACGCGCGATGACCTCGACGCCGGGCGCCAACTGCTCGACGACCAGCGAGGCGTACACCGACGCGGTGTCGTCGCCCAGCGCGAGCACCACCGTCGTGGCGTCCTCGATGCCGGCGTCCCGGTACGTCGACCGATCGCGAGCGTCGCCCAGAACGTCCGGATCCTGTTCCGGATCGTCGTCGATGACGACGACTTCGCGCCCGAGATCGCGTATCGACGCCGCCGCGGTCTGTCCGACCAACCCGTTCCCCACGACGATCACGTGATTCGAGCGCTTCAGACCCGGAGTGATCGTCCGACTCTTGAGCGTCGACAGGTCCTCGTGGCCTCCCGCCACGACGAGGATCGTGTTCTCGTCCAGACGGTGGTCCGGCTTCGGAGACGGCTCGAACTCGCCGCTGTGCCAGGTGCCGATCACGTTCAACCCGAAGCGTTCTCGGATTCCGGAGCCGGCGAGCGTCTTGCCCGCGAGATCGCTGCCCTGCTGAATCCGCAACTCGGTTATAGCGAGGTCGTCGCCGAGCTCGATCGCGTTGTCGAGTTCCGTCGACAGCGACGTGGTCGCCTTGCGCGCGAGACTCTGTCCCAGCACCTGTCTGGGCTGGATGATATCGTCGGCGCCGGCGTACTGGTGATACTCGCGCGTCGCTTGCTCTTCGACGACGCTGACGATCCGCCGGCTGGGTGCGACCTGACTCGCGGCGAGCACGATGCTGGCGTTGACCTCGTCGTCGACGTTCGCGATCAGGGCGCGAGCCTTCGGAAGATTCACCGCTTCGAGCGCCGTGGTCGCCGTCGGGTCGCCGACGACGACCGGCCATCCCTCGGTTCGGAGCGCCTCGGCCTGGTCGAGGTCTTCGACGACGAACACGTAGGGGACCTCGATGGCCTCCAGTTCCCCCCGTAGCGACTCGCTGATCGACGTGTGCCCGCAGATGACGACGTGTCCGACCTCGTCGCTCGACGTCGGGACATCGGTCGCGAGTGCGTCCTCCAAAAGCGGAACGAGGAACACCGGTAGCGCAAGAAAGACCAACAGCACGCCCGTGAGATTCATGGCGACGACGAACAGGTTCATCTCCGGGCTCTCCCAGGGGGCGTCGCCGCCGAACCCGGCAGTCGTCACGGCCTCGACGACGACCTGTATCGAGTGGACGAACCCCACCGTCTCGCCCTCGAACTGGGCCATGCCGAACTGGTAGGCCGCCGCGTAGGCGACGACGATCAGCGCGACTGCGACGATCGACCCGACGCCGCGGCGGAGCCACTTAGTCATCGGGTGCATCTCGTCACTGCTGACCAATCAGTGTTGCCGACCGGGGCCACAAGCGACGAACGGCGACGAGAGCCGTCGTTACTACTCGTCGTCGAGCGCTTCGGGTTCGAACAGCGTCTCGAACAGCTTTCGCTCCCCGGCCCGGAGATGCTGGTTGAAGGTCGGCGGCGCGACGCCGAGCGTCTCGGCGATCTCCTCGCCGGTCTTCTCGCGGGGCCACTCGAAGTAGCCCGAGAAGTACGCCGCCTCCAGCACTTCGTGCTGGCGGTCGGTGAGGTGGTCGTCGAGGCGCTCGCGGAACGATCGCCTGCTCCGGGCGGCGCTGGCGCGCTCGCGGCGCGCGACGAACTCGACGGACGGGTACGTCGAGGTGATCCGTTCGGCGAACGACCGCACCTCGGCGTCCTGGGGCAGGTCGACGACGACCCGGCCGCCGTTGGGATCCGCTCGGACCGTCCGCGGGACGCCGCCGTGGTCCGCGACGGTCGTCGCGATCGTGTCACTGGCGATCCGACACTCGAACAGCGCGGTACCCTTGCGCTCGCTGATCAGGCGCGCGTCCGACACGCCGGGGACGCCCTCGGCGAACGAGAGCACGGCCTCGGGATCGGCGTCCGGAATCGAGTAGAAGATCAGGTGGCTGCCGTCGGACTGGGGCAGGATCGTCCGAAGGTCGACGCTACTGCCGGTGTTCGCCGAGAGATCGTACAGGAAGTCGTCCGCGTCGGGGACGCGGAACTCCACCTGCACGACGCTGTCGGTCATCAGCGCCTCCTTCCGGTCGATCGCGTTGATCGCGTAGCCGATCGTCTCGCCCAACTCCGAGAGCACGCCGCTGGTCTCCTCGTCGAACGTGTCTAACCTGTCGGCGTAGATCTGCAACACGCCGTACACCGCGCCGTCGTACGCCAGCGGGACGGTCGCGACCGATCGGAAGCCGCACTTCAGCGCCTGCTTGCGCCAGCTGCCGATCCGGTCGTCCTCGAAGATGTTCTGGACGACCTGTGACTCGGCGTTCTGGAGGGTGCGCTGGATGGGGTTGTCCGTGCCGTCCAGGTCGACGTTCGCGAGGAACTGCCCCTCGTCGCCGCCCTTCGCGCGCGGCCGGATCGTCTCGTTGATGTCGTTGTACCCGCCGATCCAGGCGAACGCGTAGGGGTCGATGTCGACGAGGCGCTCGCAAACCTCCTGTTCGATCTCCGCGCGCGTCGAGGCCTTCACCAGCGCCTGGTCGATGTCGCGGATCACCGTGTTGATTCGGTTGAGGCGCTTGAGCTGTGCGTTCTGGCTCTCCAGTTCGCGGTCACGGTCACGGAGCTGTGCCTCGCGCTCGGCCCGGTCGAGCGCCGCCCGCGCGTTCGCACCGAGGATCTCGACGAACTCCGCCGTGGCCTCTTGCAGCGCGGCGTCGCCGGTCGTCCCGGCGAGCAGGACGCCGTGGTCGCCCAGCGGGACCGTGAACTCGGTGGTAAGGTCGGTGGTCTCGGTGTAGAGCGTGTCCCGTCCCTGAACGTCGTCGTGGTGGCGCACCTCGCCGTCGACGAAGGCGTCCCAGGCGAGACTCTCTCCGCCGCTGAACGTCGGCGGTGCGTCATCGAACCCCTCGACGTCGGCGACGTACGCGCTCGGTCGCAACACGCCCGCGGACTCGTCGAGCAGATACACCGCGAGCCAGGGGAGTTCGAGCGCTTCGTCCGCGATCTCGACCGTGAGATCCGCGATGTCCTCGCGCGTCTCGGCGCGCATCAGCGAGCGCATGCCCTCGTTGAGCCCGCCGAGCATCCGCTCGCGCTCGGCGAGGTGGCGCTCGGCCCGCGAGCGATTGACCGCGTTCCGGATCCGGTTTGCCAGGAGATCGTACTGCTGGTCGCTGTGTTTCTTCTGCAAGTAGTCGGTGACGCCCTGGGAGATCGCCTCGCTGGCGACCTCCTCGCTACCCTTCCCGGTGTAGAGGATGAAGGGAAGCCGCGGGTCGCGCTCTCGGACCGACTTCAGGAAGTCGACGCCGTCGGTCGGCCCCATGCGGTAGTCGCTCACCACGCAGTCGATCCGCTGGGCGCCGTCCAGTCGGTCGAGCGCCGCCTCGGCGTCCATAACGGACGTCACGTCGATGTCGTCGTTGTCGGTCTCGAGGAAGGTCGCGACCACGTCGAGGAACTGCTCGTTGTCGTCGAGATGGAGTACGTGGATCCTGTCCGTCATGCCTGGCCAGTTAGGTACCCGTAGTTGCCGAACGCGCGATATATATCTATTTGAAAATAACGTGGCAACTATCAGGTGAGATAAATCGGGTCGGTCTAAAAAATAGGCCCGAATCGCGGCGTCGAGATGCCGCGGCGGGGAAAAAGTGGGACCGCATCAGCGCGGCCAGTCACGCACCGCGGTTGTCAGAGGCTCCCCATCCAAGGGACTGATCGAAAGCGGTGCCGCTTACAGCTCGACTGCGTCCTCGTCGCTGTAGGAACTCAGCGACTGCGGGACGTTGACGACCGTCACGGCCTGGCTGCCGGACTGGGTGACGATCCGCACCGTGGCTTCCTCACCCTCCTGCAGGTTGCGGAGGTCGGCGCTGTCGTCGTTCGCAAGGTCGAGCATGATCGTGAAGCGGTCCTGCCGACTGGTCAACACGGGCACCGTGTTATCAGGATCGGTCGTCCCCTCGACAGCGAAATCACCAACGCCAGCACTCGCCATCTCGGCGTAGCCGAGCGTGGCTTCGCCGTCGGGGCCGATGTACTCGACGGACGCGCCTTCGAGGTCAATCTCGTTGGCGCCCGGCGACTGCATCACCGTCATGTTGATATGGCCGACCTGATTAGTACCGGTCCCAGAGATCAAGACGCTGGTCAAGGTTGCGGTAGCGTCAGATCCAGTGTTGTACGTTCCACTTGCGCTCGTCCCGTCATCTGCAGTCAAAGTGAAACTTTCCGTGTCACTGATTGTGACGCTGTAACTGTCTTGGGCAGTCGTGTCCCAGGTTCCGACATCAGATCCTGCGACACTGATGTCCAGGTCCCCGCTGTAATCTGAGGATCCAGACAGGGTGAACGAGGTGTTACTATCGTGAAGCGTGGCCTCCACGTCCTGCGTTGCTCGATCCACTTCATCGATCTGGCCGATTGAGCTGATGACGAGCACCTGGTTCGACACCTGTGCTTCGGAGTCTTCGCTGGTCGCGGATGCCTGATTTTGCAGATAGCCCGCGGTGTTGATCAGTACGCTCGCTGCGATCGCGGCGACCAGGATCATCGCGATGAAGATGATCAGGGTCTCGATCCCGACCTGCCCGCGGTCGGTATCTCTCGAAAAGTCTGGAAGTGTAACGTCCATGCTGTGTATCCTCGTGATTGTTGTCCGACCACCGTTCCGGCGGTCGTTGCATCTCTGTTACAACGTATATGAAAAAAGGATAGTACCTACCAGTACAGGAGAGAGGATTCAGCTAGACCTCTCTAATTAGGCCACCATTTGTCTCGGCCGAGAACAAACGTTACAGAGAGTTCTACGGCGCGATTTACGTTCTTCTGAATCGACAGCAAAAAGAAATCCGTTGAAAGAGCCGTTTACAACTCGACTGCGTCCTCGTCGCTGTAGGAGCTCAGTGACTGCGGGACGTTGACGACCGTGACGGCCTGGCTACCGGACTGGGTGACGATGCGGACCGTGGCTTCCTCACCTTCCTGCAGGTTGCGCAGGTCGGAGTTGTCGTCGTCGACGAGTTCGACGGTGATCGTGAAGCGGTCCTGACGCGAGGTCAGAACGGGCACCGTGTTGTCAGGGTCGGTCGTCCCCTCCACAGCGAAGTTGCCTTCGGCGGCGGTTTCGGCGTAGCCGAGCGTGGCTTCGCCGTCGGGGCCGATGTACTCGACGGACGCGCCTTCGAGGTCGATCTCGTTGGCGCCCGGCGACTGCATCACCGTCATGTTCATCAGGCCGACCTGATTGGTCCCGGTCCCGGCGATCGAGACGCCAGTCAGGGTTGCGGTAGCGTCAGATCCTGCGGTGTACGATCCACTACCGCTCGTTCCATCATCTGCGATTAGTTCAAAACTTTCTCCATCATTGATTGTAACGCTATAACTACTTTGTGCGCTCGTGTCCCAGGTTCCGACATCAGATCCTGCGACACTGATGTCCAGGTCCCCGCTGTAATCTGAGGATCCAGACAGGGTGAACGAGGTGTTACTATCGTGAAGCGTGGCCTCCACGTCCTGCGTTGCTCGATCCACTTCATCGATCTGGCCGATTGAGCTGATGACGAGCACCTGGTTCGACACCTGTGCTTCGGAGTCTTCGCTGGTCGCGGATGCCTGATTTTGCAGATAGCCCGCGGTGTTGATCAGTACGCTCGCTGCGATCGCGGCGACCAGGATCATCGCGATGAAGATGATCAGGGTCTCGATCCCGACCTGCCCGCGGTCGGTATCTCTCGAAAAGTCTGGAAGTGTAAC